>JADJEF010000022.1 GCA_016702335.1 Rhodocyclaceae bacterium | reverse complement strand
GATTTGTCATCGGTTCCTCGTTATTGATACGCGTTTGCAGGCATCCCACTAACAGGACGCGCTTATCCATCACACTGCCCTGTCGCGTCCTCCGATAGTCTTGCCCAGCACTCGATAGCGATTCTGCTGCACTTGGCGCTTGGTGATTCCGTACTTTTTCGCAATAGCGTCGTCAGTCAGTTGTGTGCGGATATGCTCGCGCAATGCCTCACGCTGCCGAACTGCTGACCGGGCCCGACTCGACGCAATCGCTGGTTGACTTGGCGTGACGGCAAGCCTCACCAGAGGGAGCCATACTACGGTGGCCTGGTTGGAATAACCAATGACTCATGCCGCCACCTTCGCGCCACCAGCCGATAGAACCAAAGCCCGCTAGCGCCCCGCATACGCTCTACCGTATGCCCGCCGAAGCGTTCCCTTGCGGAAGTCTCAGCCGTGCCGATACGCCAGCCTCGAGCCTCCTGATGCCTCTGCCAAGTCTGATAGGGTGTGCCAGTCACCGTCTTGCATGATTGCGAACACGCGCTGAAATTGAGTCGCTAGGCGCTGGCCGTCTAGTGCGAAGCTGAAGGTCGCGCCGCCGAAGTGTTGAACTTGCATTACAATTCCCCCTGTTCCTCCAAACCCGCTCTTGCTAGTGCGCCTTTAGCGGGTAATCCAGCGCACTCACGGCCCGGCTATGTCAGTAGCGCGGGCTTTTTCCGTTTCTTGGTCGCCGTGTTACCTGCCACGACCTGCGGTACTGCAAATACCGGCATATCGGTATCGCTATTCTTCGATTCACCGACTAAAGTGAAGTATCTGAGGTGCAGGTCATTGATTTTTTTGTACGCGTCATAGCCGATACGTTTGCCATACCTGCCCTTTTCTAAGTCGCACACATAGCTTTGCGACAAGCCGGCCAACGAAGCGATTTGCTGCTGGCGCAGCCCTGCCGATCTAAGGTTTTGGATAAGTGTTTTCGCGTCCATAACTTATTATCGGCGTTCCGTAAAAAGAAGTCAAGCCAACGCAAAAAGGATTTCCGTAGATTACGCCATGCCGTACAATTCCCCCCCTAAGATTCGTTCCATGACTACACCAGGCGAACGAATCAAAAAGCGGCGATGTGAAAAAGGCGGTCTTTCTGGCCTTTATTGCATCCAGCAAGCAGTAACCCCCCCCCCACGACTTATACCGTTTTTTGATAGTTTTACGTAGGGCATCACCTACACGAAATTATTTACGGAATTCCTTTGACTTTTGATAACGGAAGTCCGATAATTCTCTCCATGCACTAACGCATCGGTCTGACAACCGTAACCAACAGGAGAGAACGAAATGCCCACAACACTACTGCACGGCGAAACATGGGAACAGGCCCGCTCCCGCCGCTTCAGCGAAGAAGCGCGCGACGACGAGCGCATCACCTGGATTGTTGAGCGCACCGAGCAAATCATCAGCGACAAAGACTATCGCCTAGACATTGCCGGCCAGATCGCGCTGGACCATCCCGAGCTACTCCTCGCCATGGCCGACGCCACCAGCGCCGACTACATCAGCGCCATCGGTGCGTTTAACGAAAAGATGGCGAAACGCGCCCGCACCATCGCCAAGAGCGAAGCCAATATCCACTTTGCCTACGTCTGGAACTGATTATGAAAACCACACTAAACGCCTTCCTGCCACCCTACTCAAGTCTTACCCCGGCTGACCTAGCCAGCGGTGCTGATGACATAGCCAAAGGGCTGTTCTATCACCATGACGCTACATTCTGCGACGGCTACACGCTCGTCGGTACGGCAGAGGTGGAAGTCACCCTGCTTGCTGTGTCGGAAGTGATCGACCAGAAGCGCAAGGCCATCGAGGCTCAGTTACAGCGTGATATTGCCGACTCTGAGGTACGCCAGAACAAGCTGCGTGAGCAGATACAACAACTGTTGGCACTGCCGAATGGGGTGGAAGCATGAGCCAATTCGATACAGGAAACCTGAGCTATCGCGCGCCCCTACGTGACACGGTAATCATTGTCCATGTCACTCGCTGGATGGAAGCGGTAGCGGTCGTTGCTGGCTTTCTGATGATTACTGGACTACTTGAATTGATAGGAGCGATGGCATGAATCGTCTAGTCCTGCCCCTTGAAGTCCTGCCCGTCCAAATCGGACAACGTATGCCCATCGCTATCGGCACACCGACTGACATGTTTCCCCTAACGCTCACCGAAGCCATTGCACTCAAAAACGATCTTGAGGTCGCCATTCTCAAAGCTGATGGCCGGCTGGATCGCATGTTCAACGAATACATGAATGAAGGAGTACCCGTCTAATGAACGCGCCAGAAAAACTCAGTTCGTCGTTTGTCACCCTTTCACGGGTTGATGTATCCAACTGCATAGAAAAGAAAGGCCAGTTTTCGTACCTGTCATGGGCGTTTGCTGTCTCTCAGTTGCGACAAGTCGAGCCGACCGCCACATGGGAAGTCCTGCGCTTCAATGGCCTGCCCTACCTGCAAACCGAGCTTGGTTACTTCGTTGAGGTTTCGGTAACGGTACAGGGAATCACGTTGAGTCAGATCCATCCTGTACTTGACGCCAGAAACAAGCCAATCGCCAAGCCTACGGCATTTGAGATTAACACCAGCATTCAGCGCTGCCTTGTGAAAGCTATTGCTCTGCACGGCTTAGGGCTTCAGTTGTACGCAGGCGAAGACCTTCCGCTGATCGTTGAGGATCATTCTGCCGAAGATGCCGCAATGCTGGCCAAGTACCGCGAGGCTGCACTTAGTGGCCTTGAGTCACTAAAGAAGTTCCACGCTGAAATTCCGGCCAGCGCAAGCAAAGACCGTGTGTATCAGGAACACCGCGCAGCGCTTGCAAAGGCCGCACAGCAGGCCGACCAAGGGGTGGCAGCATGATTATCACATTCGATATCGAAACCCTGCCCTGCGACGATCCTGCGCTGATTGCGGATATCCATGCAAAGGTGTCGCCCCCAGGCACTCACAAGAAGGCCGAAACGATAGCGAAATGGTGGGCAGAGGATGGCGAGCAGGCGAAAGCCGATGCTGTGGCTAATACCTCGTTTGATGGTGCGTATGGACGAGTCTGCTGTATCTCATGGGCCTTCGATAACGAAGATCCTATGTCATCCGCAGGCAATGATGAGCGTGAGGTATTAACGGGCTTCTATGCCTCACTGAATGATCGTCTGTCAGTAGATATCCACGGCGGCTCTCTATCGGTGCCTGCGATCTTCTGCGGCCACTACATCACCGGGTTTGATCTGCCATTCCTCAAGCATCGATCGATCATCAATAAGGTGCGCCCGAATCTTTCAATTCTGAAAGCGATGAGCGCAAAGCCTTGGGATGCCTGCATTGCCGACACGCTTCTGATGTGGTCTGGTGATCCCCATAAGCGCGGATCGATGGACAAGCTCTGCAAGGTGCTTGGAATACCCGGCAAAGGTGACTTTGATGGATCAATGGTGGCATCTACATGGCCGACCGATCCGCAGAAAGTCATCAGTTATTGCGAGGATGACGTGATCCGCACCCGCTCGATTTATCAACGTCTCACTTTCGACTTTTAAGGATCAATCATGAATGTATTTACCGCAACCGGAAACATCGGACGAGACGCTGAGACTCGATTTATCCCAAATGGTGAGCCTGTTGTCAGCTTCACCGTGGCCGTGAAATCTGGCTACGGGAAAAGTGAAACGACCACCTGGGTGCAGTGTTCTTTGTGGGGTAAGCGTGGCGAAGCCGTTGCGCCGTATCTACTCAAGGGAACGCTCGTCGGTATCTCTGGCGAAATCTCGCTGGATGAATACGAGGCCAAAGACGGCACCAAGAATAAAACGCTCAAGTGCCGGCTGAATAACGTGGATCTGCTTGGGAAGAAAGCGAGCG
>JADJEF010000021.1 GCA_016702335.1 Rhodocyclaceae bacterium | reverse complement strand
CCGCGCCCATCACGATCACAACATCGCCATCAGGCAACATTGATGGCGTCCGGCATGGTAGCAATGTTCCTCGGACGAATACCGGCTCGCTCACGCGCGGCCGGCGACGCACCGTCTGGCGGAGCGTACGCCTGTCAGCGGCAAACAATCGGGAAGCCCGCCCGCGGTAGGCGATCGCCCAGCACCACGGCGTCAGCGCTGGACAAAACACGCACAAAGTTCCTCGAAACAGTCACGCGTCTGGAGTAGCGATGCGGCTGAAAGGCGAGCACGAGGCGCTTGCCCGGGAACGCACCACGCGCCGCCGCGAGGGTCGCGGCCATCTCGACCGGTGATGGCCGGTCAATGACACGGAAGCCGCCGCCGTCTTTCGCCGGCACATCCCGCAGATTGAAAGCGGCGGCCCACGCCCTTGAACTCGGCCAGCGCCTTGATAATCGCCGTGTCACCAACGCCGACTTCCGTAGCGACCGCAATCGCCGCCAGCGCATTGAGCACATTGTGTTTGGCCGGGCAGATTGAGCATGATGGACAGGCGGCTCCACGCTTGCCGTTGGTGCGTACGCAGTCAAAGCGCAGCGAAAGTTACCATCGGCGACGATGTTTCCGGCGCGGTATTTGCTTTGGGTCGTTCTAGCTCCATAGGTAATGACTGCTTGGTCACGCGGAATGATCCGCGCACGTTCGACGTTATTGCACACCACCGCCACACCGACATAAAACGGCAGCCGCCGTATGAATCCGACAAAGGCCGACTTTGAGGCGGCCAAAAACACGTTCGTAGGTGTCGGGGTGATCCGCATCGATATTGGACCACGAGAAAGCACGGGCGAAAGAAACAGGAAAGACGCATCCGACTCCATCGGCCTCGGTGACCAGAAATCGCCGCTACCCAGACGCGCATTGGCACCGGCAGAGTTGAGTCGGCCTCCGATAACGAAGGTCGGGTCCAGTTCGGCTTTCGGCCAGACAACCGGCGACCAGGCTGGTGGTGGTGGTTTTTCCATGCGTTCCGGCAATGGCAATGCCCTGCCTGGGCATCAACTCAGCCAGCATCTGCGCGCGCGGCACCACGGGACGCGGGCGTTGGCGGGCCACGACCACCTCGGTGCTGTTCGCGCACCGGTCGATACGACGAGCGCAGATCCGCGTCCGCCGCGTTTTCGGCGGCGTGGCCAATGCCGACCAGAATGCCGGCGCTCGCGCAGGTGTTGTGTGATTGCCCCGGTCGGCGAGGTCGGAGCCGCTGACTGAACTCTCGGTTGGCCAGTACTTTGGCAATGCCGGAGCATTCCCGGCCCCGCCGACACCCGACAAGTGAATACGTTTGACTTTTAAGTTTCATTTGACCAGTTCCTCACAGACGTTCGCTACATCACGGGCGGCATCAGGCGTGCCAGAGCGCGCGCCTTTTCGGCCATTTCGCGAAGTTGATCACGCCGAAGCGAGGGCAGTTTGGCCAGTGCCTCTACACTCAATTCCTCCTGTGGCATCAGGATGGCGGCACCGGCTTCGGAAAGAAAGCGGGCATTGGCGGTTTGATGATCATCGACCGCATGGGGGAAGGGCACCAGAATGCTGGGTACCCCGGCCGCCGCCAGTTCGGCAACCGTCAGCGCCCCGGCCCGGCAGATGACCAGATCGGCATCGGCATAGGCCGCCGGCATGTCCGCAATGAAGGCCATGCATTGGGCATGCACGTTCAGGTCTGAGTAACACTGTTGCAAGCTGGAAAGATGATGCTTGCCCGACTGATGCAGCAGTTGCGGGCGCTCAGCCACCGGCAGTGCCGCCAAGGCCTCGGGCAGCACATCGTTGAGCGCTTTGGCACCCAGACTGCCGCCCACCACCAGGATTTTCAGCGGCCCGCTGCGGCCGGCATAACGCTGCGCGGCACCGGCAACGCAGCAATTGCGGGCCGAACCGGATTGCCTGCCCAGCGGGCGCTTTCAAGACAGCGGGGAAGCCGCTCAGAATGCGGTCCGCGACCAGAGCAAGTACGCGATTGGCCAGCCCGGCCACAGAGTTCTGCTCATGCAGCACCAGCGGTATGCCGCGCAGCACCGCCATCATGCCGCCGGGGAAAGTGACGTAGCCGCCAAAGCCCACGACGACATCGGGCCTGACCCGGCCGAGCGCCTGCCAGGCCTGGGCAAAGCCGCGTAGCAGGTTAAAGGCAACAGCAGCTTGCGCAGCAGACCTTTACCGCGCAGGGCGAACTGGATCCAGGCGTGCTCGTAACCGCGCCCGGCCGTGAGCTGTGCTTCCATGCCATCGGCATTGCCCATCCAGGCAATCTTCCAGCCGCGCGCCTCGAGCTCATCGGCGACGGCAATTCCGGGCATGATGTGGCCGCCCGTACCCCTGCCATGATCAGGACGGTTTTTTGCCGGCGCTCATACGGGTTTCATAGCGGACTCACACCTTCTGCCCGCGCATCAATTGCCGGCACTCCCAGTCGATGCGCAGCAGCACGCCCAGTGCCAGACAGTTGGCCACGATGCCGGAGCCGCCATAGCTCATCAGGGGCAGGGTCAGGCCTTGGTCGGCAGCAGCCCCATATTCACGCCCATATTGATCGTCGCCTGCACGCCCAGCCAGATGCCAATACCCTGAGCCGCCAGACCGGGGAAGATGCGCCCGAGTTGCAGCGCCTGTCGTCCAATCGCAAAACAGCGCTGCACCACCACGGCAAACAGCGCGACCACCACGACCACACCCACCAACCCCAGTTCCTCCGCGATCACCGAGCAGAAAATCGGTATGCGCTTCGGGCAGGTAGAACAGTTTTCCACACTCGCGCCCAGCCCGACACCGAACCATTCACCCCGGCCAAAGGCAATCAAGGCGTGCGACAGCTGATAGCCCTTGCCATACGCATCCTGCCACGGGTCCAGGAAACCGAATATCCGGTCGCGCCGGTAAGGCGAGATCATGATCAGGACGACGAAGGCCAGGCCCATCAGTACGGTCAGGGCGGCAAACAGGCGTACGTTGATGCTGCCTAAAACAGGATGCCCATGGCAATCGCCACGACGACGACAAAGGCACCGGAAATCTGGCTCACGTAACAACAGGGCACCTACCAGTACCATGACAATGAACATGGGCACGAAGCCGCGCTTGAAGCTGGCCACGTCATTGAGCTTGCGCGCCGTGTAGTCGGCGGCGTACAACACCGCGAACAGCTTCATCAATTCTGAGGGCTGCAGGTTGATCGGGCGGAGCATGATCCAGCGCTGGGCACCGTTAAACCGACTTACCGATATGCGGCACCAGCACGGCAATCAACAGCACTACGCCGAGGAGGAACAGCCAGGGTGCACCTTCCTGCCACAGTCGTGGGAATCTGAAATGCCATCACCGAGGCCACGCCGCCAATGACCAGAAAGATGCTGTGCCGGATCAGGAAATAGTGCGGCTGATTCCCGAACATGCGGCTGCCCTCGGCAATCGCGATCGACGAGGAATAGACCATGACCAGACCGGTCATGAGCAGCCCGACCGCCGCCCAGAGCAATAGCGGATCGACCTCGGCACGCACGTCGGCACGCGCCGACGAATTCAGCAGGTTGTCGTAGCCGAAGTGGATTCTGGCCAGGTTCATTGCGCCGCCTCAGGCAAACCGCGCACGGCCTCGACAAACACCTGCGCGCGATGCTCGTAATTGCGGAACATATCGAAGCTGGCGCAGGCCGGCGAGAGCAGCACTGCATCGCCGGTCTGCGCCAGTTGGCACGCTCGCGTAACGGCTTCTTCCAGGCTGTCGGCGGAATACGCCGGCACCTCGCTGCGTTGAATTTCCTTCTCGATCAGCGGACCATCACGACCGATGAGCACCACCGCACGGGCGTGCGCCTTGACCGCATTGGCCAGTGGCGAAAAGTCCTGGCCTTGCCGTCGCCCCCGAGAATCACTACGACCTTGCGCCCCAGCCCTTGCAAGGCGGCCAGGTGGCACCCACATTGGTGCCTTTGGAATCGTCGTACCAGTCGACCCCCTCCAGCGCACGCACATGCTCAACCCGGTGCGGCAAGCCCCGGAAGGTGCGCAAGGCCGGCAGCAGGGCATTGGCGTCAAACCCCAGCGCGTGACACAGGGCCAGCGCCGCCATGGCGTTCGCGGCATTGTGCAAGCCGGCGACGGGAAGCTGCGCTACAGGCAGCAAAGCGCTCGCCCTGTACTACCCACGGCTCGCCGCGATTGTCGCGCAGACCGAAGTCGTCGCGGGTAGTCGGTGCGTCGAGCCCGAAGGTGATCACCGCACGCCCCGCCCGGGCCATACGACGAACACGCCGATCATTGCGATTGAGCACCTGCACGCCGCCCTCAGCCACATTGGGCGCATCAAAGATGCGGGCCTTGACCGAGGTGTATTCGGCGACATCAATGTAACGATCCAGATGATCGTCCGACACATTGAGCACGGTGGCGGCCTGTGGGTTCAGGCTTTCGGTCGTCTCCAGTTGGAAGCTCGACAGTTCCAGCACCCAAACGTCCGGCAGTTGGCCGCTGTTCTGAAAGTCCATTAACGCGGCCAACGCGGCCGGCGATATTGCCCGCCACACCGACCGTCTTGCCGGTGCTCTGGAGCAAATGACCGGTCAGCGCCGTCGTCGTGGTTTTGCCGTTGGTGCCGGTAATGGCAAGCACCGGCGGCTGGGTCAGCATACAGGGTGCGATCACGCAGCGCGGCGGCAAAGAGTTCAATCTCGCCAATCACCGGTATGCCCGCTGCACGCGCATGAATCACCGCCATCAGCCCGCCCGACAGGCCGGGGGACAACACCAGCGCATCGACGCCGATCAGCAACTTCTTGTCAAAACTCTCGTCCATCGGCCCGTTCGTGAAGTCGGCGCTGGCAGTACGGCGATTGAGTTCGTCAAGATAGGGCGGTGCCTTGCGGGTATCGAGCACCCGCACCTTCGCTCCCTGCTGGTCACACCAGCAGGCGCAGGCCAGGCCCGATTCGCCCAGCCCCAGAATGAGAACGTGTTTGCCGCCTAGTTCCATGGTGCGCCCATGCTCAGCGGATCTTCAAGGTCGCGAGGCCGATCAGCACCAGAAGAATGGTGATGATCCAGAAGCGCACCACCACCTGCGTTTCTTTCCAGCCGGTCTGCTCGAAGTGGTGGTGCAGCGGCGCCATGCGTAAGATGCGTCGTCCTCGCCAAAGCGCTTTTTGGTGTACTTGAACCAGCCCACCTGCAACATCACCGACAAGGTCTCGACCACAAACACGCCGCCCATGATGAAGAGCACGATTTCCTGGCGCGCGATGATGGCCACGGTGCCGAGCGCAGCGCCCAAGGCCAGCGCGCCAACATCACCCATGAACACTTCGGCCGGGTAGGCGTTGAACCACAAAAATCCCAGGCCCGCTCCCGCCAGCGCCGCGCAAAACACCGTGAGTTCACCGGCACCCGGAATGTAGGGCAGCAGCAGGTATTTGGAGAACACGGAATTCCCGGCGACGTAGGCGAAGATGCCCAGTGCCGCGCCCACCAGCACCGTGGGCATGATGGCCAGACCGTCCAGACCATCGGTCAGATTCACCGCATTGCTGGTGCCAACGATGACCAGGTAAGAAAGAATGATGAAGCCGAGCATGCCCAGCGGGTAGGAGACAGTTTTGAAGAAGGGCACGATGAGATCGGTCTTGTTCGGCAGTTCCAGCGTGCCGCCGCTCGCCGCCCAGTCGAAGAACAACTTGACCACGCGCTCGTTGTCCGGTGCCGAAATCGAGAAGGCGATATAGATCGCCGCCACCAGGCCCACCACCGACTGCCAGAAGAATTTTTCCCGGGCCGACAAGCCATCCGGATTCTTGAAACGACCTTGCGCCAGTCATCTACCCAACCGACGGCACCGTAGCCAAAGGTGACGATCAGTACGATCCAGACAAAGCGGTTCGAGAGGTCTGCCCAGAGCAGCGTCGATACGCCCAAGGAAATTAATATCAACGCGCCGCCCATGGTCGGGGTACCCGATTTGATCAGGTGCGTCTGCGGGCCATCGGTGCGTACTGACTGGCCGATCTTCTTGGCGGTAAGCCAGCGAATGACGGCCGGCCCGAAGATGAACGAAATGGACAACGCCGTCATCGTCGCGAGCACCGCACGCAAGGTGATGTAATTGAAGACGTTGAACGCCCGGTAGTCGGTCGAAAGCCATTGCGCCAGATCAAGCAGCATGGTCGTTTCCTTTGGTTGTCTGTTCGATGGCCAATGCGTTTGCCACGCGCTCCATTTTCATAAAGCGCGAGCCCTTCACCAGCACGCTGGTTTGTTGGTGCCCCGTTCGTTGATCAGGGTACGCAGGCTTTTGATCAGGTGATCGACCTGCCTGAAGTGCTCGCCACCCTCACCGAAGTTGTGTGCCGCCGCCAGCGAATGTTCGCCCAGGCACAACAGGCAGTCGATGCCGTGACTCTTGGCATAACCACCAATTTCGTCGTGCATTTGCCCGGCCGCATCACCAACCTCGCCCATGTCACCGCATGACAAATATGCGCCGACCGGGGATTGCCGCCAGCACGTCCACCGCAGCACGCATGGAATCGGGATTGGCGTTGTAGGTATCGTCGATCAGGAGCGTGCCATCTGGGCCGGTGCGCCGCTGCAAGCGCCCCTTGACGCCAACAAAGGCGCTCAGGCCGCGCTGAACCGATGCGAGCGTAACGCCCCCGCCAGGCAGGCCGCCGCCGCACCGCAGGCGTTGCGGGCATTGTGCTGACCGGGCACACCGAGCAGGATTTCTGTGCCCCCCCAAGGGGTTTCGAGATGCAGCACGCCGCCAAACCCGGCCGGCTCGAACAGCCCGCGCACCTCGCCGCTGCGCAGGCCAAAGTCGAGAATCTGACGTGCCCCCGCGCGCGAACGCCACAGGGGCGCATAGGCTTCGTCGGCACCGAACACCGCAATGCCCTCAGGACCCAGCGCATCGATCAACAAGGCATGCTCTTCGGCCACAGCCTCGACGGATTTCATGAATTCCTGATGCTCACGCTGGGCGTTATTGATCAGCCCGACATTGGCCTGAGCGATGGGTGCCAGTTGCGCCGTCTCGCCAGGATGATTCATACCCAATTCAAAGACTGCCGCCTGATGCTGTGCCGCCAGACGCAGCACCATGGTCGGTACGCCGATATCGTTGTTCAGGTTGCCGGCGGTGGCAAGCACCGCGTCAGCCCCCAGGTGCGCACGCAAAATCGCCGCACACATTTCCTTGGCCGTGGTCTTGCCATTGCTGCCCACCACACCGATGACCGGCAACGAGAAGCGTCGACGCCAGGCGCTGGCCAATGCCGCAAAGCCCAGCCGGGGTTCTGCAACGGCAATCAGGGGCAAGTCACTGTGCGCTTGCGCAAAGGGGGTGCTGACCAACGCGCCGGCGGCACCACGCGCCAGCACCTCGGCGACATAGCCGTGACCGTCGAAGCGCTCACCAGCGATGGCCACGAACAGTTCGCCGGGCTGGATCGAGCGGGAATCGGTGGATACCCCGGTGAACAGCGCATCCGACGCCGGTGCGGGCGCGCCGATGGCTCTGGCGGCTTCGCTCAAACGCATCATCGCCGTCTCACCAGCGCCGACTTGGCGATATCGATGTCGGAAAACGGATGGCGAACCCCGGCTATTTCCTGATACGGCTCATGGCCCTTGCCGGCGAGCAGAACCACGTCATTCAGCGCTGCCTCAGCCACCACACGTTCGATGGCCACGCGCCGATCCGGCTCGCTCGCGGTGCCCGTTGCCATGCCGGCAAGAATATCGGCAATGATGCGCGCCGGTACTTCGCTGCGCGGGTTGTCGCTCGTCACCAGAACATGGTCGCTCAAGCGCTGGGCGACCGCGCCCATGACCGGTCGCTTGCCCGCGTCGCGATCACCGCCACAGCCAAACACGCAGCGCAATTGACCACCCCGGGCCTGCGCCGTCTCTCGCAGAACCTCCAGAGCCTTTTCCAGCGCATCGGGGTGTGCGCGTAATCGACGACCACCAGCGGTTCATTCGGTTCGCCCAGGGCTTGCATGCGGCCGGGCGGCGGCCTCAGCCTGGCCAGCACCTCGGCGCACTGGGTCAGGGTATAGCCCTTGATCACCAATGCCCCAATCACCGCCAGCACGTTTGACACATTGAAGCGGCCAACCACCGGCACCACAAATGCCACGTCATTGAGCGTGAAGCGCACGCCGGTACCCGACAAATCGAGATTGCTCGGGCGCAGCACTTCGATGCGCTGACCGGTCATCGGCGCGGAATCGGCCAGGGTGTAGCCGATGCAGCGCACACCGGCTTTGATGCGGCTGACAACGCCCAGACCGAAGGCATCATCCAGATTGATCACCACCGAACCCAGATCCGGCCAATGAAGAAACTTTTCCTTGGCGGCGGCGTAAGCGTCCATGTTGCCGTGGTAATCGAGATGATCCTGAGTCAAATTGGTGAACAGCGCCACATCAAAGTGCATGCCGTTGATCCGCTGCTCTTCGACGCCGATCGAAGACACCTCAATCGAGGCCGCCGTGGCCCCGGCCGCGACAAACTCGCCAAGCACCCGCTGCAGCACAAGGGCATCGGGCGTGGTATTTGGCGAATCAACCAGCGCACCCACCAGGCCGTTGCCCAGGGTGCCGATCACGCCCACCTTCTCGCCCAGCAGACTGAGGGCCTGCGCCAGCCATTGCGAGCAGGAGGTCTTGCCGTTGGTGCCGGTAATGCCGGCCACCCAAAGTTTTTCGGAGGGGCGACCCGCCACGTCGGCAGCCAGCTCACCGCACAGCTCCGCCAGGTTCTCGGTTTCCAGAAAAGGCACAGCAATCGCCGTACCACCAGCGCCGACTTGCGAGATCACAGCCGCAGCGCCCCGGGCCACGGCATCGGCAATGTACTGGCGACCATCGCCGACCGCACCCGGGTAAGCAAGAAACACGTCACCGGGCTGTATCTGGCGCGAATCGGCGACGAGGCGCTGCACCTGCACGCCACGTGCAGCGAGGTCGGCCAGCAAGGCGCGGGAACGGCTCACATTTCCTCCGGTGTCGAGGGCGCGTTGGCCATGATCAGGGGCTTGAGCGGGGCATCGGTCGGCACCCCGTGGGCGCGCAGCGAACTGGCCATGATCTCGGCGAACACCGGCGCGGCGACTGCGCCGCCGTAATACTTGCCGGCGCTGGGCTCATCAATCATCACCGCGACGATAAAGCGCGGATCGGACACGGGCGCAAAGCCGACGAACGACGACACATACTTATTGACATAGCCACCCGCCTCGATCTTGTGCGCCGTGCCCGTTTTTCCAGCCACGCGGTATCCGGATATCTGTGCCTGCGGTGCGGTGCCGCCGGGTTTGACGGCCATTTCAAGCATGGTGCGCACCTCACCGGCCGTCTTGGGCGAAAAGATTTGCGTGCCGCTCTGACTGGGCGCATCGACGCGGGTCAGTGATATCGGCAACAGGTCGCCGTCACGGGCAAACACCTGATAGGCGCGAGCCATGTGCATCAGCGTCACCGACAGGCCATGACCGTAGGCCATGGTGGCCTGCTCGATGGGTTTCCAGGTCTTGGCGGCCCGTACCCGGCCCGCGCTCTCGCCGGGAAAACCGAGCTTGATCGGATGACCGAAGCCCAGCGTCTGGAGCGTGCCCCATATGTCGTCAGCCTTCATCGACAGTGCGAGCTTGGCGACCCCGATGTTCGAGGATTTCTGAATCACCTCGGCGACAGAAAGCGTGCCGTGCGGGTGCGCATCAGAAATCGTCGCACTACCGATAGTCATCTTTCCCGGCGCGGTATTGATCGGCGTATCGAAACGCACCCGTCCCGAATCCAGCGCCATCGCCGCAATGAAGGGCTTCATGGTCGAGCCGGGCTCGAAGGTGTCGGTAATCACGCGATTACGTAATTGGGCACCAGCAAGTTTGGTGCGATTGTTCGGGTTGTAGGTGGGCAGATTGGCCAGCGCGAGCACCTCCCCGGTACGCACATCCAGCACCACCACGCTACCCGCCGTGGCATTATTCACCGTCACCGCTTTTTTCAATGCCGAGTAGGCGAGGTACTGAATTTTGTCATCAAGCGCCAGCGCAACATCTTTGCCCTCGCGCGGGGGCTTGACGCTTTCCACGTCTTCGATGATGTTGCCGCGCCGGTCCTTGATCACACGGCGGCTGCCCGCCTGGCCGGTGAGGTCGGTATTGAAGGCCAGTTCGATGCCCTCCTGCCCGGTATCGTCGATGCCGGTAAAGCCGAGCATGTGCGGTGGTCTCGCCCGAGGGGTAGTAGCGGCGGTATTCATTTTGCAGATGCAAGCCAGGCAACTTCATGCCGGCAATGCGTTCAGCGAGTTCGGGGGGCAACTGGCGCTTGACGAATACGAAATCACGCTCCGAGGCCAGCTTGCGCGTCAGCTCACGCGCATCCATGTCCAGCGACTTGGCCAGATCGCGCAGTTGCGCCGGCGTGAGTTGTGCGTCTTCGGGAATCGCCCACAGCGACTTCACTGGCGTCGACACCGCCAACATATTGCCCTGGCGATCAGTAATGCGCCCGCGCGTCGCGGAAATGTCGATCACCCGCTCATAGCGCGCACGGCCCTGATCGCCCAAAAAGTCATTGCGTATCCCTTGCAGGTAGAGCGAACGCCCAACCAGCGTGCCAAACCCCAGCAGCAACAGGCCCAAAACGAAGCGCTGCCGCCAGGGTGGCAGGCTCTGGTCAAGCAAGGGACTACGGGAAAAGCGGAGCGGGCGCATCAGGGCTTGCTTCCTTGTGTCACTGGCTCGATCACCACGACACGCCCTGCCTGCGGCACGTTCATGTGCAAGCGCTCACGCGCCACCTTCTCGATACGCCCGTGCGCCGCCCAGGTGCTTTGCTCAAGGCGCAGCTGTCCCCACTCCACATCCAGGTCGCGCATCCGCTTTTGCTCTGCTTCGAGCACGGTATAGAGCTTGCGGGCACGGTGATTGGAATTGACCGTCGCCAGCGCAAGGAGCACCGCGATCAAGAGCAGCGAAAACTCCAGCCGCAAACTCACGTACCCGCCCTTTCCGGCATCTTTTCCGCAACACGCAGCACCGCACTGCGCGAGCGGGGATTGCGCTTTACCTCCTCAATGGAAGGAAAAACTGGTTTACCCATCAGCCGAATTTTGGCTGCCGGCAACTCAGCCGCCCGCACCGGCACGCCTTTGGGCGGTTGCACCGGCGTCGCTGCTTCGCGCAGCGCCCGCTTGGCGATGCGATCTTCCAGAGAGTGAAAGCTGATCACGGCCAGCCGCCCTCCATCCGCGAGTCGGTCAATCGCCGCAGGAATGCTTAGCGACAGCTCCTCAAGCTCGGCATTGACGTGAATCCGTAGAGCCTGGAAGCTGCGCGTCGCCGGGTGCTGGCCCGGTTCCCGCGTCCGGACGACTTGTGCCACGAGCGTGGCAAGCTCTCCGGTTGTTGAAATACTGCGCTCGAGCCGAGCAGCAACAAGCGCCTTTGCAATCGCATGAGCAAACCGTTCTTCGCCATAGTCTCTGATCACCCTCTCAATTTCAGTTTGCGATCCGCGTGCCAGAAAATCGGCCGCGGTTTCCCCCTGCGTCGTATCCATGCGCATATCCAGCGGCGCATCGAAACGAAAACTCATGCCCCGTTCGGGCGTATCCAGTTGCGGTGACGACACGCCGATATCCATCAACACACCGTCCACCTGACCCACCTGCAATTCGTCCAGTACCCGCGCCAGCGCGCTGAAGGGCGCATGCCACAGGCTCAAGCGCGGGTCGCTGGCCAGCAACTCCTGACCCGCAGCAATCGCGGCCGGGTCGCGATCGAGCGCAATCAAGCGCCCCTGCGGCCCCAGCTGCGCCAAGATCGCCCGCGAGTGGCCGCCACGCCCGAAGGTGGCATCGACGTAAATGCCGTCCGGACGAATGGCCAGCGCCGCTACGGCCTCGGCCAGCAGCACCGTGACGTGGGTTGAAGTGCTCACAGCGCAAGGTTTTCCAACCCCGGCGGCAACAGCTTGTCGCCCAGAGAAAAAATGGCTTCCTGCTGCGCCTGCCAGCCGGCATCGGACCAGATTTCAAAGTGACTGCCTTGCCCGACCATCCAGATTTCCTTTTCCAGACCGGCGAACTTGCGCAAGGTGGGTGAGAGCAGCAGACGCCCGGCACTGTCCATTTCGATATCTTCGGCAAAACCCACCAGCAGGCGCTTGACCATGGCCGACTCGACCTGAAGGCTGGAGGCGGCATTGAGCTGATTTCGGATCGGCTCCCAGGCCGGTGCGGGGTAGAGCAGCAGGCAGCGGTGCGGGTGCGCGGTGACCACCAGATGGCCTGCGCCGTGCGCAACGAGGGCGTCGCGATGCTTGGCCGGAACGGCCATTCGCCCTTTTGCGTCCAGATTCAGCGCTGCCGCACCCTGAAACATCGTTCCCCCATTCGTGAGCCAGTAAACCCACAATACCCCACTTTTTCCCACTTTAGAACACCAATTACCCCCCGTCAAGGGCGCTGACGGTCGCTGCGCGTCGCCTCCGCGCCAATGCCGCTAAGCTGTGGTTATGGAATCCAACGTGCCTTGCGCCAACCTTGCCCCGACGAAAAGCGAAATCAATTGGTTGCCCTGCGTGTTTGCCCGGCCATTGAGTCAGCGCGTGGCCGTGTGCGAGTTCGCACGCATCAATGCCCAAGCCAAAACGCTGACCACCCGGGCGCTGTGCTCCCAGCCGCTGGCGCGCGCCGCCTGCGCCGAGTTCAATGGCTTGCTGGTGGAAAAGTCGGTCTTCGCGCTACGGCGCTTGAATACCGGCGCCAAAATGGCGGCGGCAGCCACGGCACCGGGTGCCGCAGAATTGCGCCAGATTCAGGGCGGCGGGCTCTCGGGCCTGCGCGATACGCTCGACCCCGCCGCGCCGGCACCCGATGTGCAGCGCCTGCTGTATGCCGGCAAGCTGCGTCTGGGCGAGTTCAGTCAGTGGCCTTGGCTGGACATCATCAAGGGCATGGCGGGCTGGACGCCGCGGCGTCGGCGACGCTGAGTTGGCTCGGTAGCCCGCACCAAAGCTATTCATCCCTGAAAACGGGACACCGACGGATCAACGGGACAGGGTAAGTTGAACGCCCCGGTATCGCGCTATGCTGCCTCCGTTTCCGCCCCCCCCCCCCACCCGCCCATGCTGCCACTGCGCTTTTCCGCCAACCTTTCCTACCTGTTCACCGAAGCGCCGTTTCTGGAGCGCTTTGCCCTGGCTCGCGAAGCCGGCTTCGCCGCCGTGGAGTTTCACTTCCCTTACGAATATGACGCGGCCGTACTCGCCGAGGTGACGCTCACCTCGGAGCTCGATATCGTCCTGTTCAACCTGCCAGCCGGCAACTGGGCGGCCGGCGAGCGCGGCATGGCCTGCCACCCCGGGCGCAGCGAAGAGTTCCGCACCGGCGTGGCCCAGGCCATCGACTACGCCCAGGCGCTGGGCGTACCGCGGCTGAACTGTCTGGCCGGCATTGCCCCGGTCGACTCAGACCCGGCCCAGGTGCGTCAGACGCTAATCGACAATCTCGCCTATGCGGCGGCCGAAACCGCTCGTGCCGGTATGGGTCTGCTGATCGAACCGCTTAACACGCGCGACGTGCCGGGCTTCCTGATTGCTACCACCCGCGATGCCTTGTCGGTCATCGAAGCGGTCGGCCACGCCAATCTTGGCCTGCAATACGATATCTATCACGCTCAGGTCATGGAGGGCGATCTCACCCACACCCTGCGCACGCACATTGGCCGCATCGGCCACATCCAGATTGCCGACAACCCGGGGCGGCATGAACCGGGCACGGGCGAGATCAACTTTCCGTTTCTGTTTGCCGAGTTGCAGCGTCTGGATTACCGGCGCTGGATTGGTTGCGAGTATCGGCCGAGCACCACCACCGCCCAGACGCTGGGCTGGCGAGAGGCCTAGGCGTCGAAACCAGAGGCTTCGGCCGCGGGCTTGGCCAACCTCAACTCCCGCAGCCAGACCAGCAAGTCCGGTAAGGGCTTGGGGCGCGCCCAGTAATACCCCTGACCGACCTGTATCCCCATCGACAGAAGCCGGTCACGCTGAAGCACGGTTTCCACGCCTTCCGCCACCGGCGGCTCAAGGTGCAGCACATGGCACAAATTCACGACCAGCTGTGAGACGCGCGACTTGGCACCGCCCTCATCGAGGGCGCTGATGAATGAACGGTCGATCTTGAAGGCATCGACGTTGAGGTCGCCCAGGTAGGAAAGCGAGGAAAAACCCTTGCCAAAATCATCGATCGCTATCTTTACCCCCAGCCCATGCAAACCGGTAACGAAATCTTTGGTGCCGGCAAAGTCGGCGGCAATGCTCTCGGTCACCTCCACGCACAGCCGGTCAGCGGGCATGCGATGAAGTTCCAGACCTTGGGCAATTTCCGCCACAACATCGGCCATGAAAATCTGTGCCACCGAGACATTGACCGCCATACCCGTCGGCCGGCCGTTCGCCTGCTCGATGAGCGACCAGTCACGCATCGCGATGTCCATGACTTGCTGCCCAAGCTGTGCAATCAGACCTGACTCTTCGGCCACACTGATAAAGCTTTCCGGGTCCACCGGCACTTCGCCCTCGGGCCAGCGCGCCAGCGCTTCGACCCCGACGCAGACACCACTCGCCAGGTCGATTTTCGGCTGATAGACCACGCGCAACTGGCGCTGGGTCAACGCCGTCGACAAGCGCTCGAAAATACGCCGGCGCACCAGCGCGCGTGAGCTCATGGCGTAATCGTAGCGCACCAGTTGGGCATGTCCGCGGGGGCGCGCCGCGGCCAGCGCCAGCACCGCCTGATGGTAGATGCGCTCGGGTGCCAGCGTGCTATCGGCATCCGTCGCCCCCGCCGAAAGCGTGATCCGTGTGCTCAGCCCCCCAGATCCAGCGACTGCTGAAACTGAGCATTGACGTGCTCCAGCCCCCTATCGGTGATCTCGGTAATGACACAGAAAACGCCTGACCCGACGCAGCCAATGACGCGCCCGGGGAAGCTGCCACGAAGTGCCGTGGCCACCGTCTCATGGAGCAACTCTATGCGCTCCGGGCCGAGCAACTCGCTGATGCTGTCGTGGTCGTCGATGGCGATCAGTAACAGACCGTGAGCACTCTCGCGGCTGGCCAGCGCGCGCAAGATGCCTGCATGATTGGGCAATCGCGTTCCGGCGTGCATGTAGGCGACGCGACTCAAGGCATGGTTGAGCCGACGCGATTCCCAGCACATCGAAATGTGTCTGGCAAAGAGATCGACATAGTTCAAGGCGGTCCTGGTATTCAGGCTGGCGACATAGGCGATGACCAAAAAGCCCGCGCCGGGGAAAAACCCGAAGCCGACATGATCGTCAGCCACATGGGAATGCTGCTCCTCGACAATGCGCGTGATGTGACCGCACGCACTGGCACCAAGCTCGGCGACCGGCTGACCACTGTGCGGCGCGTAGCTCCCCTGTCCGTAGAGCACGAACATGGGCAGGCCCGCACCCGCCTGTACCGCGACGAAGCCATCACAAACCGGGGCGGCCCCGATCAAGTCGGCGCAATGACGCAATAGCTGCTCGGCATGATCCGCCCGGTCGAAGGCACCGGCAGAAGCCAGGCCGCATCCGCCGCAACCACCGCCAGATTTGCCGCCCGGCTGGCCAGTTCCACGCGCTGCATTTCCTGATAGTTGCGCAAGGCGGTCGCCAGAACCGCAATCAACTGCGAGCTGGTGAGCTCGCTTTTCGTGCGATAGGCATTGATGTCGGCTGCAGCACCGTCTCAAGCTCGGGTGCATAGCCGGGCTGCCCGGTACGCAAAATAATGCGCAGATTGGGGTCGTAATGACTCCCGCAGCCAGGCGACCAGATCCAGTCCGGCGGTTGGGCGTTCCATGACCACATCAACGATGGCCACGGCCAGCCCGCGCTGCGCGGTGGCGACGCGGGTTGCGGCGGCACCAGAGTAGGCCTCCAGCCACTCGATCGGGCGATCCAGCAAGCGCAAACCCAAGCACGCGAGCTTGGTCGCCCGGTGCACTTCGGGATCATCGTCAACGATCAGCACACGCCAGGGGCAAGGCGGCCGACGCCGCCTGCGTCGGCTCCTCGTCAAAAATGGGAATGAAATCAGAGCGTAGCGTCATCGCCGCCGGCCTCGGTCAGTGACCCATGGGGCGTGCCCGCACAGGCGGGGCAACTCGCTGGTGTTCCTGATTAAACAAGTCGACTTGGGCCGTATCACGGTACTCCTCCGATTCAGACAGACAGCCACCGTGAGCGCGAACCGGTGGCGTGCCATTTCTTTGTACCGACAAGTCTAGCGTTGACGACACGCGAGTTTCGCGGATTGATTTATCTTGATCGCCACCACCCAACTGGCGAACACTCTGGCCATGCCCGCGATTGAACTCCTGCGCTCGCTGCTCAATGCCGCGCTCGCCGCCGCCCCGGAGGGCTGTGTCTGCCCACGCATCTGCCCGCACCCCCGCGCGCGGACGTACCGTCGTTGTCGGCGCGGGCAAAGCCGCGGCCGCCATGGCACAGACAGTCGAGGCGCACTGGCCCGCCACGCAGTCGATCTGCGGCCTGGTGGTCACCCCCTACGGGCACACGTTGCCGGCTGGTGAGCACGGCCGCCGCATCGAGGTGATCGAGGCCGCGCATCCGCTGCCCGATGCGGCCGGCGTGGTGGCGGCGCAGCGCATGCTGGCCATGGTCGCCGGCCTGAGCGAAAACGATCTTGTGCTCACCTTGTTGTCGGGCGGCGGCTCGGCGCTGCTGGTGGCACCGCCCCGGCCTCACGCTGGCGGACAAGCGTGCGATCACTCAGTCCTTGCTGCGCAGTGGTGCCAGCATTGCTGAAATCAACTGTGTTCGACGCCACCTTTCCGCCATCAAAGGCGGGCGTCTGGCGCTGGCAGCCGCTCCGGCGCGAGTACTGACGCTGGCGATCTCCGATGTACCCGGCGACGATCTGGCCACCATTGCCTCGGGGCCGACCGTGCCCGACCCCAGCACACTGGCCGATGCACAGACCATCTGCGCCCGTTACAGCATTGCCTTTCCGCAAGTCGGCGCTGGCGAGACGGCGATAGCCGAATCGCCCCTCCCCACGGAGACGGCGATTTGGCGCGCCACCGACCATGCCCGTTGCAGCGCCCGCGTGATCGCCACCGCCCAGAGCAGTCTTTCCGCCGCCGCCGAAGTCGCCCGCGCTGCCGGAATCACCCCGTTGGTGCTCGGTGACCGCATCGAAGGCGAAGCACGCGAGGTCGCGAAGGCGCTAGCCGGTATCGCCCTGAGCTGCTTTCACGCCGGCACGCCCCTGCCCCGCCCCTGCGTGTTGCTCTCGGGCGGCGAAACCTCGGTGACCCTGCGTGACCAGAGTGGCCGCGGCGGGCGCAATACGGAGTTTCTGCTCGCCCTGGCGATTGCCCTCGATGGCCACCCCGGCATTTACGCACTCGCGGCCGATACCGATGGCATCGACGGCAGCGAAGACAACGCCGGTGCCGTGATCACCCCGGACAGCCTGAAACGACTGCGCGCGGCCGGGCTCGACGCGCGTCAGCTTCTCGACAACAATGACGCGTATCGTGGGTTTCTGGCCACCGACGATCAGATTGTCACCGGGCCAACCCGAACCAACGTCAATGATTTTCGTGCGATTCTGCTGTTATGACCACACCCGCGTAAGCCTTCGCTGCACAGCGCCGAGCACGACCGGTATTTTTCTACCGTGCCAGTCGGCGCTGCTGCCAGCCGAACTCCGCGACACTGCTGCCGGCGGGCAATCTTCCTGACCGGCGAGGAAGACCTCAGACCCTACGAGTGCGACGGCCTTTCGGCCTATCAGCGGCTGCCGCGTGCTGTCGCACTGGCGAAACCGAGGCGCAGGTGATCGCCGTGTTGAGGCCTGCCACCGAGCCGGCGTGCCGGTCGTGGCACGGGCCGGCACCGGGCTGTCGGGTGGCGCGCTGCCACGCACGAAAGACGGCATCGTGCTGAGCCTGGCCGAAGATGGAGCGGATTGTGCGCATCGATCCGCGGCTCGATTGGCGGTGGTACAGCCCACGGCGTGCAATCTCTTCATCTCTCCGGAAGCGGTCGCGTCGTTTGGCTTGTATTGCGCGCCTGACCCCAGTTCGCAGATCGCCTGCAGCATCGGCGGCGATGTCGCCGAGCAGAACGGCGTGCATTGCCTCAAATACGGGCTCACGGTGCCTGGCGTGCTGCGGGTGCGGGTCGTGCTGATCGATGGTGGTGTCGGGTTCGGCAGCCACGCTGATGCTGACATGATCTGCTTTGCGCTGTTCATCGGCTCAGGCCTGGCGGCGTGGTGACCGGGGTCAGCGTCAGCTCACCCAAGCCGCAATCGGCGCAGTGCCTGCTCTAGCAGCTTCGACGATGTATTGAAAGCCGGCGAAGCGGTCGCAGCCGTCATCGCCGCCAGCATCATCCCCGCCGGGCTGAAATGATGGACCCCGGAGCCGCGACCGCCGCCGTCGAACCTTTCGTCAAGGCGACTACAACCTCGACGCGCTGCCGCTATCCTGCTCTGCGAATCGGATGGCACACCGGAAGAAAGTCGCCGAACGTGGCGCGCATGCAGGCTGTGTTGGCG
>JADJEF010000020.1 GCA_016702335.1 Rhodocyclaceae bacterium | reverse complement strand
TCACCCAGTTTGTTTTGATCAAGCGCACGCACCTGAGCGGAATCGAGCGAAGCAATTGCTGTGGTCGAAAGCAGCACGAATGACGAGGCCTGCAGCGCGTCAATATCGTCAGTCCCCAACCCAACCACTTGCCCCGCCGTCATTACAGAGAGCTGCGCGGTGGTCAGCGCAAACACCTGCGCCGTGCTCAAACCGACCAACTGGTCTCCAGACAGCTTGAGGAACTGAGCATTGGTCAGCGCCTCGATATCTGCGCCAAGCGCCCGTACCTGCTCGGTGCCCAGCGCCTGGATGACGCCCGTCGACAATTTCGCGACCTGGACGTCCTGAAGCGCTGCAATCTGAGCCGTATCCATTGAGGTCACTTGAACGGCCGTGAGCTTCTCGATCTGACTGGTTGTCAATTCCTGAATCTGGTTGTTCGTCAAGCCGTCTATCTGGGCCGCTGTCATAGCCGCAATAACACTGCCGGACAAGACTTTCACATCATCCGCCTCCATTGCATTGACTTGCGCCGAATTCAGATTGGCGAACTGCGTGGCAGTGAGTTGAGCCGCTTGCGACGTGGTGAGATCGTCAATTTGATTGGTACCCAAAGCCGCCACCTGGGTCGCTGACAACTTCGCGAATTGGGTGCTGGTCAAAATCTGGATCTGGCTTTGCGTCAGGCCCTTCATCTGGGCGTCGTCCAGTGTCGCTATTACTGCGGTCGCGAATTGCTCGATGCCTGCATCAGAGATTCTAGCGATCTGTGCAGACGTTAGCCCATCGGCCTGCGTGGCGCTGAGTACCTTTGCCTGGTCGGTCGTCAGTGACTGGATTGCTGCGGTACTGACAGCACCCGTCTGATCAAGACTCAGACGCGCGAATTGAGTCGTCGTAAAGGCCTCGAAGTGGGTTCCGTCCAGAGCACGCATCTGATCCGTAGTAAATCCACTGATCGCAGCCGTCGAGAGGCGACGGAAGTCATCCACGGCATCGATGGCCAGAACTTGCGATGTGGTCATGCCACCGATCTGCCCGGCCGTCAGAACGGCTGCCTGAGTGGTCGTCAATTCACCGATCTGGAGATTGGAAAGACCGTCGATCTGGCTATTGGTCAGTGCCGCAATTACTGCGGTCGAGAACTTCGATAAGTCCTCGCCTTCTAGGCTGGCAACTTGAGCAGAATCCAGCCCCAAAACCTGGGTTGCGGTCATCGCTGCCGCCTGTGCCGTAGTGAGCGAGCGAATCTGATCAGTACGGAAATCACCCAATTGGTCTGAGCTGAGTTTGCTGAACTGCAGGGTCGTCAGTGCCTCAACCTGGTCTTGCTTGAGTGCTGCCAGCTTGGTATCAGACAAGGACTGAATAACGGTCGTTGTCAGCTTGGCGATATCTGCCGCCTCCATGTTGGCTATCTGCGCGGTCGATAGCCCGGCTATCTGTGACACGGTAAGCACGCTCGCCTGCAACGTGGTCAGACCGCCAATTTGTGTGGTCAATAGCCCAACCAACTGGTCGTCACGCAAGTTACTGATCACGCTGGTGCCCAATGCGGCGAGGTCAATCTCTTCCAACTTGCTAATCTGGAACGAAGATAATCCAGCCGCCTGTGTCGCTGTCAGAGACTTGGCCTGATCAGAGGTGAGTGCCTGAATCTGGTTGCTGCCGAGTTGAGCCAACTGATCCGCACCCAACTTCGAAATCTGCAACGTGCTCAGCGCAGCGACCTGATCGGCAGACAGGCCCCTAGCCTGATCCACCGTGATCGCGGCGATGACCGCCGTCGAGAACTGCTGCAAGTCCTCCGCGTCGATCTTGGCAATCTGAGCCGATGACAAGCTCGCTATCTGGCCGGCCACCAATTCCTTGGCCTGCGCCGTGGTCATGCCAGCAATTGCTGCGGTCGAGAGCTGGCCAATATCCGCGGCCTCAAGCACCTTGAACTGGGTCGTGGTGAGCCCGGCCAGTTGGTCGGCACTCAGAATCTTGGCCTGAGCTGTCGTCAGCGCCACGATCGCACCGGTGTTCAGGTACTTGATGTCGACGTTCTCGATCCCCGCGATCTGCGCGGTGGTCATCGCTCCGACTTGTGTCGCCGTCAAGGCACCCAGTTGGGTCGAGGTGAGTCCGGCCATCTGTGCGGCTGTCAGACCTTGAATCTGGTTGCTATCGAATCCAGCGATCACGCCCGTCGACAATTGGGCCAGATCGGCATCTTCCAGCTTGCCCAGCTGCGCTGCGCTCAGACTCGTCACTTGCGCCGCCGTCATGGCCTTGGCCTGGTCGGTGGTCATGGCCTGCAGCTGGACGGTGTCAAGACTGCCCAGTTGGCTCGCCGTGAGCTTGGAGAACTGCAGGGTGCTCAGTCCGGCCACTTGATCGGCCGTCATGCCATCCAGTTGCAGTGTGCTAAATCCTTGAATCACCGAGGTGCCAAACTGCTGCAGATCCGCCAGATCCAGCTTGTTAATCTGCGCCGAGGTCAGTTCGGCCGCCTGCGTCGCGGTCAGTGCTTTCGCCTGGTCGGTGGTCATGCCACTGATGGCATTGGTGCTGATCTTGCCCAGATCCGCCGCTTCCAACGCTTTGAACTGGTCAGAACTCAATGCCCCCAGCTGATCCGCCGTCAATACCCCCGCGTGATCCGTGGTCAGTGCCGCAATCGCGCTGGTGGTGAGCTTCTTGATGTCGTTGGTGTCGATCGCCGCAATCTGCACGGTGGTCATGCCCGCCACTTGGGTCGCGGTCAGTGACGCCACTTGGGTGGTGGTCAGGTCGGTCACTTGCTGGGCCGACAGGCCTTTGATCTGATCGCCACTCAAGCCAGCAACCACGCTCGTCGAGAGCTGCTGCAGATCGACGTCTTCCAACTTGCCAATCTGGGTCGAGGTCAGGCTCGCGATCTGCGTCCCGGTCAGTGCTTTCGCGTGATCGGTCGTCAGCGCTTGCAACTGCGCCGAATCCAGGCTCGCCAACTGGCTCGCCGACAGCTTCGATATCTGCAGCGTGCTCATCGCACCGATCTGTTCCGCCGTCAAGCCGTCCATCTGCAAATTCGTCAGCGCCTGGATCACCGAGGTGCCCAATTGCGCTACATCCACCGCGTCCAGTTTGTTCAGCTGCGCCGAGGTCATCGTGCCAAGTTGCGTCACGGTCAACACGGCTGCCTGATCCGAGGTCAGGCCGGAGAAGGCGCTCGCGCTCAAGGCCGTAATGTCTGCCGCCTCCAGCACTTTGAACTGGGCCGACGTCAATCCAGCGAGCTGATCCGCGTTCAATATCCCTGCCTGTGCTGTCGTCAGCGCCACGATCGCACCGGTGTTCAGGTACTTGATGTCGACGTTCTCGATCCCCGCGATCTGCGCGGTGGTCATCGCTCCGACTTGTGTCGCCGTCAAGGCACCCAGTTGGGTCGAGGTGAGTCCGGCCATCTGTGCGGCTGTCAGACCTTGAATCTGGTTGCTATCGAATCCAGCGATCACGCCCGTCGACAATTGGGCCAGATCGGCATCTTCCAGCTTGCCCAGCTGCGCTGCGCTCAGACTCGTCACTTGCGCCGCCGTCATGGCCTTGGCCTGGTCGGTGGTCATGGCCTGCAGCTGGACGGTGTCAAGACTGCCCAGTTGGCTCGCCGTGAGCTTGGAGAACTGCAGGGTGCTCAGTCCGGCCACTTGATCGGCCGTCATGCCATCCAGTTGCAGTGTGCTAAATCCTTGAATCACCGAGGTGCCAAACTGCTGCAGATCCGCCAGATCCAGCTTGTTAATCTGCGCCGAGGTCAGTTCGGCCGCCTGCGTCGCGGTCAGTGCTTTCGCCTGGTCGGTGGTCATGCCACTGATGGCATTGGTGCTGATCTTGCCCAGATCCGCCGCTTCCAACGCTTTGAACTGGTCAGAACTCAATGCCCCCAGCTGATCCGCCGTCAATACCCCCGCGTGATCCGTGGTCAGTGCCGCAATCGCGCTGGTGGTGAGCTTCTTGATGTCGTTGGTGTCGATCGCCGCAATCTGCACGGTGGTCATGCCCGCCACTTGGGTCGCGGTCAGTGACGCCACTTGGGTGGTGGTCAGGTCGGTCACTTGCTGGGCCGACAGGCCTTTGATCTGATCGCCACTCAAGCCAGCAACCACGCTCGTCGAGAGCTGCTGCAGATCGACGTCTTCCAACTTGCCAATCTGGGTCGAGGTCAGGCTCGCGATCTGCGTCCCGGTCAGTGCTTTCGCGTGATCGGTCGTCAGCGCTTGCAACTGCGCCGAATCCAGGCTCGCCAACTGGCTCGCCGACAGCTTCGATATCTGCAGCGTGCTCATCGCACCGATCTGTTCCGCCGTCAAGCCGTCCATCTGCAAATTCGTCAGCGCCTGGATCACCGAGGTGCCCAATTGCGCTACATCCACCGCGTCCAGTTTGTTCAGCTGCGCCGAGGTCATCGTGCCAAGTTGCGTCACGGTCAACACGGCTGCCTGATCCGAGGTCAGGCCGGAGAAGGCGCTCGCGCTCAAGGCCGTAATGTCTGCCGCCTCCAGCACTTTGAACTGGGCCGACGTCAATCCAGCGAGCTGATCCGCGTTCAATATCCCTGCCTGTGCTGTCGTCAGCGCCACGATCGCACCGGTGTTCAGGTACTTGATGTCGACGTTCTCGATCCCCGCGATCTGCGCGGTGGTCATCGCTCCGACTTGTGTCGCCGTCAAGGCACCCAGTTGGGTCGAGGTGAGTCCGGCCATCTGTGCGGCTGTCAGACCTTGAATCTGGTTGCTATCGAATCCAGCGATCACGCCCGTCGACAATTGGGCCAGATCGGCATCTTCCAGCTTGCCCAGCTGCGCTGCGCTCAGACTCGTCACTTGCGCCGCCGTCATGGCCTTGGCCTGGTCGGTGGTCATGGCCTGCAGCTGGACGGTGTCAAGACTGCCCAGTTGGCTCGCCGTGAGCTTGGAGAACTGCAGGGTGCTCAGTCCGGCCACTTGATCGGCCGTCATGCCATCCAGTTGCAGTGTGCTAAATCCTTGAATCACCGAGGTGCCAAATTGCTGCAGGTCCGCCAGATCCAGCTTGTTAATCTGCGCCGAGGTCAGTTCGGCCGCCTGCGTCGCGGTCAGTGCTTTCGCCTGGTCGGTGGTCATGCCGCTGATAGCATTGGTGCTGATCTTGCCCAGATCCGCCGCTTCCAACGCTTTGAACTGGTCAGAACTCAATGCCCCCAGCTGATCCGCCGTCAATACCCCCGCGTGATCCGTGGTCAGTGCCGCAATCGCGCTGGTGGTGAGCTTCTTGATGTCGTTGGTGTCGATCGCCGCAATCTGCACGGTGGTCATGCCCGCCACTTGGGTCGCGGTCAGTGACGCCACTTGGGTGGTGGTCAGGTCGGTCACTTGCTGGGCCGACAGGCCTTTGATCTGATCGCCACTCAAGCCAGCAACCACGCTCGTCGAGAGCTGCTGCAGATCGACGTCTTCCAACTTGCCAATCTGGGTCGAGGTCAGGCTCGCGATCTGCGTCCCGGTCAGTGCTTTCGCGTGATCGGTCGTCAGCGCTTGCAACTGCGCCGAATCCAGGCTCGCCAACTGGCTCGCCGACAGCTTCGATATCTGCAGCGTGCTCATCGCACCGATCTGTTCCGCCGTCAAGCCGTCCATCTGCAAATTCGTCAGCGCCTGGATCACCGAGGTGCCCAATTGCGCTACATCCACCGCGTCCAGTTTGTTCAGCTGCGCCGAGGTCATCGTGCCAAGTTGCGTCACGGTCAACACGGCTGCCTGATCCGAGGTCAGGCCGGAGAAGGCGCTCGCGCTCAAGGCCGTAATGTCTGCCGCCTCCAGCACTTTGAACTGGGCCGACGTCAATCCAGCGAGCTGATCCGCGTTCAATATCCCTGCCTGTGCTGTCGTCAGCGCCACGATCGCACCGGTGTTCAGGTACTTGATGTCGACGTTCTCGATCCCCGCGATCTGCGCGGTGGTCATCGCTCCGACTTGTGTCGCCGTCAAGGCACCCAGTTGGGTCGAGGTGAGTCCGGCCATCTGTGCGGCTGTCAGACCTTGAATCTGGTTGCTATCGAATCCAGCGATCACGCCCGTCGACAATTGGGCCAGATCGGCATCTTCCAGCTTGCCCAGCTGCGCTGCGCTCAGACTCGTCACTTGCGCCGCCGTCATGGCCTTGGCCTGGTCGGTGGTCATGGCCTGCAGCTGGACGGTGTCAAGACTGCCCAGTTGGCTCGCCGTGAGCTTGGAGAACTGCAGGGTGCTCAGTCCGGCCACTTGATCGGCCGTCATGCCATCCAGTTGCAGTGTGCTAAATCCTTGAATCACCGAGGTGCCAAACTGCTGCAGATCCGCCAGATCCAGCTTGTTGATCTGCGCCGAGGTCAGTTCGGCCGCCTGCGTCGCGGTCAGTGCTTTCGCCTGGTCGGTGGTCATGCCGCTGATGGCATTGGTGCTGATCTTGCCCAGATCCGCCGCTTCCAACGCTTTGAACTGGTCAGAACTCAATGCCCCCAGCTGATCCGCCGTCAATACCCCCGCGTGATCCGTGGTCAGTGCCGCAATCGCGCTGGTGGTGAGCTTCTTGATGTCGTTGGTGTCGATCGCCGCAATCTGCACGGTGGTCATGCCCGCCACTTGGGTCGCGGTCAGTGACGCCACTTGGGTGGTGGTCAGGTCGGTCACTTGCTGGGCCGACAGGCCTTTGATCTGATCGCCACTCAAGCCAGCAACCACGCTCGTCGAGAGTTGCTGCAGATCGACGTCTTCCAACTTGCCAATCTGGGTCGAGGTCAGGCTCGCGATCTGCGTCCCGGTCAGTGCTTTCGCGTGATCGGTCGTCAGCGCTTGCAACTGCGCCGAATCCAGACTCGCCAACTGGCTCGCCGACAGCTTCGATATCTGCAGCGTGCTCATCGCACCGATCTGCTCCGCCGTCAAGCCGTCCATCTGCAAATTCGTCAGCGCCTGGATCACCGAGGTGCCCAATTGCGCTACATCCACCGCGTCCAGTTTGTTCAGCTGCGCCGAGGTCAAGCCGCCCAGTTGGGTGACAGAGAGGGCCTTGGCGTGATCGGTGGTCAAAGCCTGAATCTGGTCATTACCCAATTGCGTCAACTGTTCCGCCCCCAGCTTCGCAAACTGCTGGGTTGATATGGCGGCCAACTGATCCGCGGTGAGACCTTTAGCCTGTTCAGCCGTCAGCGCACCGACTACCGATGTCGAGAATTTCGCAAAATCTGCGGCATCGAGTCCAGCGATTTGAGTGGAGTTCAAACCGGCAATCTGGGTGGCGCCCATGAGGCTGGCTTGCAACGTTGTGAGCCCCGTCAATTGAGCAGCGGTAACCGCCCCCAAAGCGGTGTCCTGAAGTGCTTCGAATTGATTGGATGTCAGAGCTGCCAGTTGGTCTGCTGTCATCGCGACAGTTTGCGTCTCGGTGAGCCCACCAATGGCACTGGTACTTAGTACCTTGAGATCATCAACCGCAATGGCCGCAAACTGCGTGGACGTCAGCCCAGCTACCTGGACAGCCGTCAAAGCAGCAGCCTGCGTGGTCGTGAGATCAATAATTTGCTGAGCAGACAGGCCATCAAGCTGGGAATCACTGAGTGCCTTGATGACCGACTGCGACAACACTGCAATATCTTCGGCTTCGAGCTTGGACAGTTGTGCGGATGACAGTTCTGCGATCTGAGTCCCGGTCAGGGTGGCAGCCTGGGCGGTTGTGAGCGCCTGCAGTTGCTGGGTATCTAGATTACCAATTTGATTGGCTGAAAGCTTGCTTACCTGCAGCGTCGTCAGCCCACCGATCTGGTCACGAGTCAGCCCGTCAATCTGACTGTTACTCAAGTTCGAGATTACTGAGGTAGCGAATGCTTTTATATCATCCGGCTCAAGTTTGGAAAGCTGTGTCGAGGTCAGGCTGCTCGCCTGCGAAACAGTCAGTGCAGCCGATTGTGCCGTCGTGATTGCCTGTAGCGACTGGTCGCTGAGCGCGCCAAAGGCACTTGCGGAAAGCTTCGAGAACTGGGCCGACTGCAGGGCACCAAGTTGATCTGCGCGCATGCCGGCAAGTTGCCCGTCGTTGAGGGCCGCGATAACGGAGGTAGCCAGGGACTTGAAGTCGTCCACCTCCAACCCGGCGATCTGCGCAGAACTGAGCCCGGTTGCTTGCGTTGCCGACAGTTGTGCGGCCTGTTCGGTCGTGATGCCTGCGATAGCAGAAGTGCTGATGGCAGAAATACTCTCGGCGTCCAGTGCCTTGAATTGATCTGTCGTCAGACTGGCGATTTGATCGGCGCTCATCTGATTGACTTGTGCCGTTGTCAAACCAGCGATCGCCGATGTTGAAAGGGTCAAGCCCAGCGCATTGAGTTGGTCGCCCGAGAGACTTGCAATCTGGGTCGCGGTGAGTGCCGCTTTCTGGGTTGTTGTCAAATCGGAAATCTGGGAAACCGTCAGACCATCCAACTGTGTTGGAGACAGGCTCGCAACGGCGCTGTTCGACAATTGGGCCAAGTCCTGCCCCTCAAGCTTGCCTAGTTGCGTCGAAGTGATATCGGCGAGTTGGCTGGCAGTCAATGCCTTGGCCTGATCGGTGGTAATGGCCTGAAGCTGGGCTGTGTCCAGATTTGCAATTTGATTGCCCGACAGTTTGCTGAATTGCACGGTGCTCAGCGCAGCCATCTGGTCTGCCGTCAATCCATCAAGCTGGGTATTGGTCAATCCAGCGATAACAGAGGTAGCAAACTTGGCAATGTCTTCCGCATCAATGCGCGCGAGCTGAGCAGAGGTCAAGCCAACCGCCTGCGTTGCGGACAACACACTGGCTTGCGCCGTCGTCATACCACCGATTGAAGACGTGACGATACTGCCGAGATCGGTGACGTCCAATGCCTTGAACTGATCGGTCGTCATTGCACCCAACTGATCTGCACTCAGTGAAGCCGCTTGCGCTGTATTTAGTCCGGCGATCAAGCTTGTCGACAATTTCTTGACGTCATCCAGTTCGAATGCCGCCACCTGCGTCGTGGTCATGCCGGCGAGTTGAGTGATGGTGAGCGCAGCCGCCTGCGTTGTCGTGAGATCGGCGATCTGCTGGACTGATAGCCCCTGAATTTGCACGCTATTGAGCGCAGCAATGACGCTGGTTGAGAGCGCCTTGAGGTCCACATCCTCTAGTTTATTGAGCTGTACTGAGCTTAGCCCTGTGATTTGAGTGGCAGCCAATGCAGCGGCTTGTTCGGTGGTCAATGACTGCAATTGTGTGCTGTCGAAGCTGGCCAATTGGGAAGCAGTCAGCTTTGCAAGTTGGACGGTGGTCATGCCGCTGACCTGCTCTGCGGTCATTCCATCGATTTGCGAATTGGTAAGCGCCTGAATCAAAGAGGTGCCAAATTGCTTGACATCATCAGCATCGAGTTTCGCAATTTGAGCTGATGTCATCTGCCCCAACTGAGCCACACTCAAAACTGCTGCCTGAGCAGACGTCAGACCAGAGATTGCATTGGTACCCAGTGCGCCAACATCAGCAGGCTCCAGCGCCTTGAATTGAGCCGTAGTCAATGCTGCCAATTGCTCGGCATTGAGTTGCGCTGCTTGAGCAGTGGTCAATGCCGCAATGGCGCCCGTGCTCAACTGTTTAATGTCATCGGTATCAATTGCGGCAATTTGAACACTCGAAAGCCCCGCTACCTGAGTGGCTTTCAGTGCAGCGAACTGAGCCGTCGTCATGTCTTTGATTTGCTGTGCAAGCAAACCGTCGAGCTGGGTGTCGCTGAGGCTACCGACTACCGCCTGAGACAGCGCCGCCAAATCTTCCGCTTCCAGATTGGCAAGTTGGGCAGAGGTCAGGCCCGCCGCTTGGGTAGAGCCCATGGCGGCGGCTTGTGCCGTAGTCATCGCCTGCAAGGCGCTGGCCGAGAGCCCGGCCAGATCGGCGGCCTCAAAAGCGGCAAATTGTGCCGTTCCCAAGGCAAGTACTTGGTCCCCAGTGAGAACTGAAGCCTGAAGCGTCGTCAGCGCCGCGATGGCTGCGGTGGACAACTGTTTGATATCTTCAGCTTCAATCGCTCTGATCTGCGCCGTAGAGAAGCCAGCGATCTGCGACGAACTGAGTGCTTTAACCTGACTGGTCGTCAGGTCGGCAATCTGCTGAGCCGAGAAACCATCAATCTGGGTATCAGTCAGAGCAGCAATAGCTGCCGTAGAGATGGCTTGCTGATCGAGTGTTTCAAGCTTGCCGATCTGATCTGACGTCAAGCCAGCAATCTGTGTTGACGTCAGGCGCGCCGTCTGGTCGGTACGCAGCGCCTGAATCTCGTCGGACGATAACCGCGACAACTGGGCAGAGTTGATCGAGCTAAACTGCGCCGTCGTCAATGCGGCGATCTGATCGGCGGTAAGCCCGGTAAACTGGAGAGTATTCAGGCTGGCGATTACACCGCTCTTGAGAGCCTGAACATCGTCGACATCCATGCGTGCGATCTGCGCTGACGTCAGGCCACCTGCCTGAGTGGTGCTCAGCAAGTTTGCCTGGGTGGTACTCATCCCTTGAATCTGAGCCGTCGACAGCCCTCCGACTTGCGTAGACGAGAGCTTGGAGAATTGATTGGTACTGAGTTGCGCCACTTGATCCGCGGAGAGTGCGCCCATCTGCGCTGCTGAGACCCCTGCGATTGCACTGGTACTGATCAGCCCGATATTTGAGGGTTCGATGCCTGCAACCTGCCCTGTCGAGAGACCACCAATTTGTGACGAGGTCAAGCGACTTATCTGGTCCGAGGTCAGGGCCGCCGTATCGGTTGGGCTGAGCGAACCCAGTTGCGAAGAACTCAGTACGCTTGATTGGGCAGTCGTCAGCGCGGCGATCTGGTCGGCGGTAAGCGCGGCGACCTGGGCTGTCGTCATGCCAGCAATAAAGCCTGTGCTGAGCTTTTGCAAATCGGCAGTTTCGATGGCCGCAATTTGCTGCGTCGAGAATCCTGCCACTTGCGAATCTTTGATCAGGGCAGCTTGCGCGGTGGTCAGCGCCTGAATCTGAGGAATACCGATGGCACGTACCTGGTCCGTGGACAAGGCCTGCAACTGGCCAGAAGTAAGCTTAGCGATCTGGTCGACCGTCAAGCTACTGATCTGACTGGTCGTCATTGCAGCAAGCACAGACGTCTTTATAGCGACCAAGTCTGCCGTTTCAATCTGTGCAACCTGTGCGTCGGTGACGCCCTTGATCTGGGCCGTGGTCAAGCTTGAGATCTGCGCAGTATTCAATGCTTGGAACTGAGTATTTGTAAGCGCGCTCAACTGGGTACTGGTCAGCGCCCCGAGTGACGCGGAGCTCATGGTCGAGACTTGACTCTCGGTCAAAGCACGAACTTGGTCTGTCGAGAATGCTGCGATGACACTCGTCTTCAGTGCAGCGAGGTCTCGGGTTTCTATGGCAGCAATCTGAGCGGCGTTAAAGCCTTGGACCTGCGTCGTCCCCAGCGCCCCGAACTGAGCCTGAGACAAATTTGTCACTTGCGATTCAGCCAATGCGGCCATTTGAGCCGACGACAGCACAGCTAACCCGGATGACGCCAAAGAAGCGATATCGCCCGTTTCTATGTTTGCCAGTTGGGTTGTGGTCAGCGCCACCACCTGAGTTGATGCCAAGGCGGCAACCTGGGTGGATGTCAGTGCCGCGACCTGACTGGGCAGCAAATCGTCAACCTGACTGGTCAGCAGCGCTTTGATGTTGGCCGTGGTGATCGCCGCTATCTGCACCGAATTGAGCTGCTGCAATTGGGTGGAGGTCCACCCCTGGAGTGTGCTTGATGACAGCGCCGCAATTTCGACGGTGGTCATCGCAGTGATCGCCGAGGTGGTGATGGCACCCGCGGGCAGGATGGCGCGCTGGGCGGCCGTCATGGCACTTATCTGCGTACTGGAGAGCCCCTCAATTTGCCCTGCCGACAATGCCGCAATGACTGAGGTCTTGATCGCGGCGATGTCGCTTGTTTCGATGGACGCAATTTGGGTAGACGTCAGACCACTGATGTTGTTCGTCGTGAACGACCCGATTTGTGTCGACGACATTGACACAATTTGATCGGTGCCGAATCCCGACAGCTGCGCACCAGTCAGCGCGCCGATGACACCGCTTGTCAGTCTGGCCACATCTTCGGTTTGCATGGCAGCCATCTGATCAGTGCGCAAACCGCCTACCTGAGCGCTACTGATTTGGGCGATTTGAGCGGTGGTGAGGGCCTGAATCTGGTTGGTCCCCATCGCTTGCAGTTGCGCATTGGTCAAACCGCTGATGGCCGTTGCCGAGAAGGCTGCCACTTGGTCCGTTTGCAACGCGGCAATTTGATCGGTGCTGAAGCCTTTGATGGCACTACTGCTGATCGATGCAATCAAGCGTTGGTTGGACAGCCCGGCGTCCATCGTGACAGTGAAGCCGTTTGAGGTGAAGGTGCTCGCCGTTGTTTCATCCAAGGGGTCATAGCTGATGATGCTCTGCGAAGTGAGCACACTACCGCCAGAAACATCTGCTCCACCTATCGCTCCTGTGTCGGCATTCGTCAGCGTGCTGTATTGGCTGGTAATAAATGCCGCGCCAGCCGCGCCAGTGAACGAGGCCACGAAGCTCTCAAGACCAGTACCACCTCCATCAAGCGCATCAATGCTGTCATCCAGCGATGCGCTCGGATTCGCCTGCATGTACTCCAACAGGTCCTTGATACCTTCTGTGGCTCCAGAGGCAATCAGCTCGGCATGCAGCTTGCGAACCGCCATGTAGGAGGCCGAGTACTGCTTGCTGGTGCCGGCCCAAGCATCATCAAGCACACCCACCATCGAGGCTGCATTGGTGGCAAGTTGCGCAGTAGTCAGCGCAGCACCGCCAAGATCAGCGAGAACGCGTTCGTCCGCACCGTGTATCAGTTCCGCAACGCCCTCCAGGAACCAGGTGGGCATTTTGTCTTCCCACGAAGCTAACTGCGCTGTAGTAAGGGCAGCACTCCAGTTATCCATCTGATACGTGGAAAGTGCACTGTTCATTACCGCATGAACCATCTCATGCGCGATGATGCGGTCGTTGTAGAAAGGCGCGGTACCACCATTCGGCAGATTCGCCGGCGAGAAATCCGCCATGTCGATATTTAGTGTCTGCGACACTCCATTGCTCGACACAGAGGCGGCCACACCGCCTACCGAACCATTGAACAAGTTGACTTCAAGGGCAGCCTGCTGACTGGTATTTGCCGCTAATCCGAGGTAAGTCGAGATACGATCTGTTGATGCTTCGATCCAGGGCTTAAGGGCCTGCGCAACGGCCGCCTCATTGGCGTTTATCGGAGATAGTGCCGTCAGCGTGGCGATATCGTCAGCCCCGAGCCCCATGACCTGAGTGGAGGTCATGCCCGCAATCTGAGCGGCCGTGAGATCATTCAGCTGATGCGTTGCCAACATGGCGATTTGAGCGGAGCTGATGCCGGCAATCGACCCGGCAGCAATAGCGGCCATCTGGTTTGCATCAAGGCTGCCGATGGCATCACTAGTCAAACCCGTTATTCCGGCGGAGGTGATAGCCCGCACTTCTGTCGTGGTGAGCAGATCAATGTCCGTACCGGTCAACACCGCGAGTTGGCTCGATTTCAACGCCCCAATCTGGGCTGCAGTCAATGCCGTCACCTGGTCGTCGGACAGGCCATGCACCTGCGCGGTGGTCAATCCACCGACCGCAGTGGCGCTTAGCGCGGCAACCTGTGCAGTCGTCATCGACGCCACGGCCAAGCCACTGATTGCGGCGCTCGTGATGCTAGCGATGTCTACGGTTTCTATGGCAGCCACTTGGGCCGCTTCCAGACTGGCCAATTGTGCGGAGTTCAACGCGGCAAGCTGGCTGGCCGTCATGGCCTTGAGCTGTGCCGTGGTGACCGAATCCAACTGGCCAGCTGACAGCCCGCCAATGGCCGTTGCCGCAAAGCTGGCGAAATCAGAGGTATTGATTGCCGCCAAGTCGCTGCCAGCAAAGCCGGCCATCTGACCTGAGGTAAACGCACCAAGCTGGCTCACCGACAAGGCATCCAGCTGCGCAGTAGTCATCGCGTCAATCTGGGCTGTGGTCAAGCCCTTGATTGCTGCGGCCGAGATCGCGGCAACCTGTGCGGTAGTCATGGTAGCGATATTGCCCAACTGCAGGCCAGCGATCGCCGAGCTCTTGATTTGGGCGATGTCGTCAGTGCCGACGACTGCCAGATCGGCAGAGAGCACTTGCAACTGAGCTGAAGTAAGCGCACCAAACTGCGTGGAGTTCAATCCGGCCACCTGGGCCGTATTAAGCGCATCAATCGCTGATGTCGTCAAACCTTGAATTGCAGCGGCAGAAAACGCGGCAATCTGCGCTGTCGTCAAGGCCTGCAAGTTTTCGGTTGACAGCCCCGCGATTGCCGTGGATGTTATCTGACCGATATCGGCCGTATCGAGTGCCCGAACCTGAGCCGTGTCAAATGCAGACCATTGAGTTGACGTTAGGGCACCGACCTGTGACCCGCTTAAATCTTTAACTTGCGCTGTGCTTAGCGCGTCAATTTGGGTGGTGCTGAGACCCTTGATATTCGTGGGCGTAATAGCGGCTAACTGCGACGACGTAAGCGCCGAAATTACCGATGTGCTCAGACCCGCAATATTCGAACTATTGATTGCCGGAATCTCACTGACCAAGAAAGTGCCGAACTGCGCCGAGCTGAGCGCAGACAGCTGTGTAGTGGTCATGGCGGCGATTTGGCCAAAGTTCAATGCGGCCGCCTGCGCCGTATCGAGTACAGCAACCTGGGCCGTACCGAGTCCAGGAACCGAGGTTGCCGTAATTGCCAGCACCTGCCCTGTAGTCAGCGCATCGACTGCGCTGACGGTAAGGCTGGAGATTCCCGCAGCGCTCAAGGCACCGATATCAGTGCCAAGTGCGACCACCTGAGCATCAGACAGGCTGGCCACCTGAGCCGAGGTCAGTGCCGCTACCTGCTGGAAGGTGAGTGCAGCTACTTGGGCGGTCTTAAGACCATCCAATTGCGCATCGGTTAGTTGGGCAAGTGAGCGAGTGGTGAGCGAGGCTAAATCTGTCGCTGTGATCGCCCCCAACTGATCAGAGGTCAAACCCGACATCTGTGCACTGGTGAGCACGGCCACCTGTGTGGCCGTCAATCCATCGATCTGAGCCGTGGTCATGCCGCGAATCTGGTCGGTGCGTAGTGCGCTGATCACTGCGTTGGCGAGTACGCCGACATCGACAGCATCGAGGGCGTCGATCTTGTCAGAGGTCAAACCCACTACTTGACTGGAGGTTAGTTTTGACACCTGCGCCGTGTTCAAGGCCGCCAATTGGGCATCAACCAAAACTCCCATCTGCGCCGACGTCAGGCCGGAAATCGCGGTTGTTTTAACCAGCGCAAGGTCCGCCGGCTCAAGGGCGTAGATATTGGTCCCGAGAGACTGCAACTGGGTTGAAGTCAATATCAAGGCATCAGCTGTCGTCAGCGCCTCAATTTGATCGGTCGTGTACCCAGAAAGAACAGTTGTCGCCGAAATCGCCATGATCTACCCCAGTTGCGCCTGACGCGCACCGTTAAAAAATTCTCCGCAAGCCCATGCTTGCAGGTCAAAAATCAAATAAGCAAAAATCGCACCCAAGAAGCGGCACGTCAGCCTCTAACTAACCGATCAAAATTCCTGAAAAACTTTTACGTTAAAAATCATGTTACTAGACAAGTGAAGGAGAAACGCGTCTCTGTTCTTGGGCACACTTTTACTCCACCTCGTTGAGAGTTACGGGAGTTATGAAGGAAACTTTAGTCTCAACTCCGAAAAATATCGGGTGCTGCACCGCGTCAAATTGGTCAATCTGTGAAGAAAAGCAAACGCACAACTCCGAAAGCGAAACCCCCTGTTGCCGCCATAGGGCCGCCCACTGTTCAGGCGGCCATAACAGGTATCGGCGAGATAAGTTCTGCCGCCGAGAAAACGGAAGCGGCAGGCAACCGGCAAGGGGCCATTGAACTATACCGCCGCTGGCTTAGCGAGAACAACTCGCCGTCAGCGTGGGTGATTTGGTTCAATCTGGGCGTCATGCTGCGCAACAGTGGCGACGCGCCAGGCGCTGTCGCTGCCTATGAAAATGCGATAAAAATCAACCCGTTGTGCATTCATGCCCGGATCAACATCGGAACAACGCTAGAAACCTTAAACCGGGCAGATGAGGCACTGGCGCATTGGCGAACCGCGTTACAACAACTGGACCTCGCCACGGCCCCTCCGGCCGATCTGCTTTGCGCCGTACTGAATAACCTTGGCCGGCGGCTTGAGATCGCCCAGCGCTACACCGAAGCCGAGGAAATGCTGGTACGCAGCCTGCGGGTCAACCCGAAGCAGGACGCGGTGCTCTATCACCGCATTTATTTGCGGCAAAAGCAGTGTGCCTGGCCGATTTACGACCCGCTACCAGGGATCAGCGAGGAAGATCAGCGCAATGCCACCTCGGCGGTGGCCATGCTGAGCATTACCGATGACCCGGCCATACAGCTACGCACAGCTCAGGTGCAGGGGCCGAGCAAGGTTCCGTCCAATATTAGGAGGTTGCCACCCTTAGCGCCGTATCACCATCGCCGACTTCGGGTGGGTTATCTGTCATCCAACTTTGGTATGCACGCGGTTTCAATCCTCACGGCGGAACTGTATGAGCTTCATGACCGCAGCCGTGTGGAGGTGTGGGGGTTTTGCTGGAGCCCGGAAGACAATACCGAGATGCGCGCACGAATCATCCGCGCCATGGATCACTTCGTGCGCATCAAGGACATGAGCGATGAGCAGGCGGCCAGAGCCATTCGCGAGGCAGAGATTGATGTATTGGTGGACCTTCAGGGACTTACGGCGGGCTGCCGACCTGCGATTATCGCTATGCGGCCAGCACCGGTGCAGGTTACCTACCTTGGGTTCCCCGGCCCTACGGGGCTGCCTGAGATCGACTATGTGCTGTGCGATCGCTACATTGTTCCCGAGGGGTCCGCACGTTACTTCCCCGAAAAGCCGCTTTATCTACCCGAGTGCTACCAAATCAATGATCGCAAACGCGAGTGCAGCTCGCCAAAATCACGGACCGAGTACGGTCTGCCGGACGATGCGTTCGTTTATTGTGCCTTTAATAACAATATCAAATTTACCCCGGAAATTTTTGCCGCCTGGATGCGAATCCTGCAGCGCACGCCGGGCAGCGTTCTGTGGCTCCTCGCAGACAACGAAAAAGCTAAGGAAAATCTGGGGCTTTGCGCCGACCAGCACAACGTTCGTCGAGACCGTCTGATCTTTGCGCCTCGAGTGTCAGTCGCCGACTACCTGGGTCGGTACGCGGCTGCCGACCTGTTCCTTGACCTCTTCCCGTTTAACGGAGGGACCACGGTTGCGGATGCCCTCTGGATGGGGCTGCCAGTCGTCACTCTTTCTGGCCGCAGCTTTGCATCACGTATGGCGGGCAGTCTGCTGCTGTCTTTTCAACTACCCGAACTCGTCACTGAGACACTAGCGGACTATGAAGATACCGCTGTTGCCCTTGCACACGACCGGGACAGAGTCGCAAAACTGCGCCAGCTAATTCTTGCCCGCCGGGCAATATCACCAGTCTTCGACAGCCCAAAACTGACTCGTCAGATTGAAGATGTATTTTTCGAGGCGATCGGGAAAGCCCTGCCGATCAGTCGTGAAGACAACGCGCCCATGCCCAACGTTCAAGCAGGCGTGGCGATTTCCCCTCAAGGAAACGCGTTCGTCGCCAATGCGCCTTTTCGTCTACTGGTTGAAGGCTGGCGCGGGATCGCCCACTCGTATGCTCTCGTCAATCAATACCAGCTTTTTGCTTGGGCAAATCAGCCGGATATCAAGATTTTTCATCGTGACGCGCCGTTCCTGCTGCCGCGCTGGAGCGAACCTGGACAGAAGTCGGGGCTTCCATCTCATTACGACCAGAAGCTTCGCGCACTAACGCCGTGGCATGGCGAGGCGCATGACGGCGTGTTTCGCATTCATTCGCCGTTTAACTTGCAACCAGATTCAGCGCACCGTGTTGCTACCTTCATGGTGACGGAGATGGGTCTCAATCCGGATGACGTCAACCGCCTCAGACCGCTGATCCGCCCATATCAAGATTCGGGAGGCCTGGTCGTGACACCATCACGATGGGCAAAGGCGCGACTTACAGATATTGGAATAGCCCAAGAGGGAATTTTTGTTGTACCCCATGGAATATCGTCTGACATCTTCTTTCCCCTGCCAGTCAATCAACGGCAAGCAATTCGCAGCTCCCTTGGCTTCAATGAAGGCGATGTGATCTTTCTGAATGTCGGCGCAGGCTTTTGGAACAAAGGCCTTGATGTGTTGGTCCGGGCCTTTGCCCACGTTCGCCACTCAGCACCCAACGCGAAGCTGATTCTCAAGGATCAAACGTCAATCTACGGCGTTAGCAGCCAACGCATGGTGATCGATGCCCTGCATGAAACCAAACTACCAAGTGCCGGCGATATTCTGAAAGATATTAGGGTTATCGGAAGTGACCTGAGTCTGGATCAACTGCGTGAATTATTCAATCTTGCTGATTACTACACATCTCCTTACCGAGCAGAAGGTTTCAACCTTCCCGTGATTGAAGCTCTTGCCTGTGGCACTCCTGCCATCGTTACCGGTGGTGGTGCCACAGATGACTTTTGCCATGCCGAAAACTCGATTCGCATACCATCTAAACTCCATTCCAATGTGACTCTCGCTGGGCATGGGCTGGCCACCTATCTGGAACCCGAGGAAGGCGCGCTGATTGACATATTGCGCGCGTGCATTCAAGACAGTCCCTTTGACCGGCAGCAGCGACTCTATTTTTCTGACCTCGTCGCTACACAGTTCCCCTGGAGTGGCATCTCAGCAACCTTGGCGCACTTGCTAACACGAAGGGGGTTGCTTTGAAGGCGTTAACGTTGCTGGCGATCGATACTGACCCGGTATCACACCCCCTGACGCGCTATGCGGTTCATCGAACGCTATCCGGAGTCAATGCGGCGGAAGTCTTGTTTTTTGGCACGCAGCCTCTTGGGCTCGGCGAGCGCTTTGTAAAAATCGAACGATTCGATTCCATTGACTCGTACAGTGAGTTTGTTTTCAAGTGCCTTTGGCCATTTATTTGTACCGAGTTCGTTTTCATTGTTCATTGGGACGGCTTCGCATCGAATCCGCAACTTTGGGAAGATGCCTTCCTTGATTTCGACTACATCGGAGCGCCTTGGGACTTTTACAAAGATGCAATGAATGTTGGGAACGGGGGCTTTTGCATCCGAAGCAAACGATTGCTGATGGAGTGCCGGTCACCAACAATGCGACGTTTCCCTGAAGTTCAATCGGGCGGCGCGGAGGACGTAGTGATCTGCCGTATTCATCGCCAACATCTCGAAGCTCAGGGAATGCGTTTCGCTCCCCGGGAAATTGCTGCGCGGTTCTCGTACGAGACCGGGCCGTTCCCTGGCAGAACCTTTGGCTTCCATTCCCCGCACAATATGCCCCTAAACATGAACGAAGCGGATTTGATCAAACTCGCAAATCCACTAAAGCGAAAGATTCGCCAAGGCCCGGTGCGAGATGCCTTCGTGCAAAACTGCCGCGCGATGGGGCACAAGAGCTTTCTCGAGATATTTGAGGAAAGACCATCCGCATGAGCAAACTCACGTTGATTACCCACGTCTATAACGCCCAGGAAGGCGTAAATCAACAAATAGAGGAGTGGAGGAAGTATTCGCCTGATCTACTTGATCAGCTTGAATTTATTGTTATCGACGACTACTCCACTCCCCCGTTGCTCATAGACAAAGGCAACCTGAACCTGCGTCATTTTCGCGTTAATGATGACATTGACTGGAATATGCCCGGCTGTCGGAATTTGGGAGCGGTGCATGCCGCATCTCCCTGGGTGCTTTATTTCGACGTCGATGCCATCACACCCGAGAAGAATATTCGCCTCATGGTGAACAATCTCGATGCGCTTAATCCGAATGCCTTACATGTGTTCAACAGAGTTCACCACGGTGTCTTTGTCGAGCCACACATCAACACCTACCTCATCAAACGTACTGGCTTCTTTAAGGCTGGCGGCTATGACGAAGACTTCATCAAGCACTACGGATTTGAAGATGTGCTGTTCAGAAACATGTGGCGCCGACACGTCGGCCCAGACATACTTGTTCGCGAGATCACCTTCTACCAGCTGGGCCACCGAACGAAAGATCTCAACCGGGACATCAGCCGTAACCAGGCTCTGATTCAATATAAGGCGGCCACCGGCTTTCCCAAACCTCAAAGCCTGATCCGCTTTGACTGGACGGAAGTAAGTTAGGCAATCTCACAAGTTCATGAACGACTCCCCATTGCCCACATTGTCCAGCGATCAAGTCCTGGCGCTAGCTCAGAACCCCGAGTTCTGCGCGCAACTGCTTGCCCTGTCACCCGTTCTCACTGCGCAGATCAAAAAGCAGACCAGCGATCTCGTCAATAGCCATCTGCAGTCAGGTGCCGACTTCGATGGTCGGCAGGTTGAGGTAGACGTGGATGAGGCCACACTGAACACCCTCTTTAGTGTGATCGCCGAACAATGGCGCCATCTGGGTGCCACCAAACCGCACTTCTCCGTGCTTAGCATTGATGAGTGGTCGCCTGCCAATATTGCCGCCCCGGGGAAACTCGCCGAGTTCTACAACACGGGGGTCACTGAAGTAAACGAGTTCATCAAGCTTTGTCAGCGCAATTCGGTCGGATTTGGTCCCGACACACATTGCCTGGAGTTAGGCTGTGGTGTCGGACGAGTTACCGTACATCTGGCAAAGCTGTTCAAGAAAGTTACCGGGCTCGACATATCTGCGGGAAACCTTGCGGAAGCCAAGCGGACTTTTTTAGCACTGAACGTTGGCAACGCAATGACGCGCCAGATTGAGTCACCAGACGAATTCACCAAACTAGGTGCGTTCGAAGTACTTTTCTCGCGCATGGTGCTTCAGCACAACCCGCCACCGATACAGGCCTTTATTCTTAACCACCTGTTACGACAGCTTGCACCCGGTGGCATCGGTTTTTTCCAAACGATTACCGGCGGTGGAAATTATCGCTACAACATTCGATCGCACTTGGCTCAGCATCGTGTCACCGACTTCGAACTCCACGCGCTACCCATGAACAAGGTGCTGGCAATCATTCGTGCGACCGGCTGCCACTTGCTCGATGTCTATCGAGATCTGGCGGGTGGATATAACGTCGAGTCGTATACATTTCTGGTACGGAAAACCTGATTATGCTCACCACACCGACGCCCCCGGACAGAGAAGTTCCGTTGCTTGTGGACACCTTCATGTATAACGGGGAGCCGATCATGCACTATCGTATCCACTACCTCTACCCGTATGTGGACCAGTTCGTCATCACCGAATCGATCGAGGCTCATTCCGGTCTCAATAAGGGCAAATACTATATCGACGAACAGATGGAAGCCCTGAGCAAATATCAGGACAAAATAAAAATTGTCAAAATTCCATCGCTTTCACAAATCATTTCAGACACTCCGCATTACTCTAAAGATGGCAACAAAAATTGGGAGCGCGAAGGGCTGCAGCGTGAATATGCTCTGAATCAAATCATTATGATCAATCAGAACCGACGTTTCATTCTCTCGGTATGCGACGTTGACGAAATCCCGCGACGCGAACTTCTGACTGACAGAGAGCAGCTCTATCTCCTTGCTGACAACCCGCTATATCTTGAGATGACGTTTTTCTATTACAACTTCAAGCATACGCGCAGCGCACTCTGGTACCACGCCTTCCTGAAGAATGACAAACAGATCGAGAAAACCTCAATCACACATGTACGCCAGCACAACCAGAACGGCAGGGTAATGAAAAATGCCGGCTGGCACATGTCCTACTTCAACACAATCGAGGAGATCGCACGCAAGATCGAACAGTTCGCTCACGGCGAATTCAACCAGGATGAATTTAAGCGCGCTAGTCACATACGAAATGCAATCCGCGAAGGACGAGATATTTACTCACGCAACTATGAGCAGTTGATCCCATACAAAAACTTCTCAAGCTTACCGGAAGGCTGGGAGCACTTGCAAACATGGCTCGAGTACAACCAAATGCATTTCAATGCTGGCAGTCAAAAATAATTAGGGCTCAAAAATGGCACTCCATACGTCACGCGGGACACTCGAAGGGCCAATTCAGCAGGTTGTCTAATTTATATGGCTCAAGTAGCGAATGATATTGATGGAAACAAAAACCGATAGCCAAACCCACGAGCGGCGAGCGACTCGAGATCGTGTCCGGAAGGCGGTCGGTCGAAGCCACCCGGGCTTGAAGCCCAGTTTCACGCCCACTCTCGCTCACCACGTGAGCCTGTCAATATCATTCGCTACTTGTGCCAAGCAAAATGAATAGTCATGCTCAGCGCCTGAACTGGCTAAAGCAAAGCGGCTGGCGTGCTGCCACCGTACTGGATGTTGGCGCCCACAAGGGCGATTGGGCCAAGATGCTCTGTTCGGTGTTTCCTGAAGCCAAGATACTAATGATCGAGGCCGATGATCGTCATGAATCCGACTTACTGGCCACCGGTTATCCCTACCATTTGGGAGTTGTGGGAAAACTGCAGGGGGTCGTAGATTTTTATACCCAACCCGACCCGCTCTGGAGTACTGGTGCATCGATATTTAAGGAGAACACGCCAATTTATGACGATGGATCGCTGGTAAAAAAAATTCCCATGAAGCGCTTGGATCAGATCGTGAAAGAGCGCAGCTTGGAGAAAATAAATTTCATCAAGCTTGATGTTCAGGGCGCTGAGATTGATGTTTTAGAGGGTTGCTCGGCAATCTTAAGAGAGCATCCCGTCGACTATGTCCTTGCTGAAGTATCCCTTGTGAATGCCAATCATGGGGCACCATTAGCTGATGCGGTAATCAGTTACATGCGCAGTATTGGCTTTGGAATGTTTGACATCTATGAGCTTCACTATTGGAAAAACCAACTACTGCAGCTCGATATTCTCTTTGCCAGAAATCACCTGATAACATCAGGGGTTCTCAAAGAAATGTCCCTGCCGACAATTATCACAACGCCCCCGCCAACCGCGATGGCTTCCTCTAGGCGACTGCGCATAGGCATACACAGCGAGCAGTTTGACGGTCGGGGTACCGGAAAAGTGCCTCTCGACTATGGAACTGCCATGGCAGACATCCTTGGACACGAGCCGATATTCATCACGACCAAGCACCAAGCCAATGAAGGGCTCCCTGCCATACAAAAGCGATTCAAAACAATCTTGTATGAATCATCCCAGCCCGAGGCAGTCAGGAGCAATTTGGCGACAATAGCCGCCAAGGAAAAGCTTGATTTTCTCTATATGGTTAAGTCAGGCCAGAACGATGGCAAGACGCCCGACAACTGCCCCACCGGCGTTCACTGTGTTTTCTTAATGAACGAACCGCACGGAACCATCTACGCGGGTGTGTCGGAGTTTCTTGCAAGACGATTCGGTCAGTCGCTATACGTCCCCCACATCATCAAGAACTTTCCCCCCACCGAAAACTGGCGGAAGAAGTTCAACATACCCGATCATGCGCTGGTCGTAGGTCGCTGCGGTGGCTCAATGACGTTCAATGTCGATTTCGTGAAGCAAGTTGTCAAGCTGGCGCTGGAGAAGCGGCCAGATTTGTATTTTCTGTTTCTATCGACAGATCAATTCTTCCAGCACGAAAGGGCGATTTTCTTACCCTGGGTCGAGACAGAGCAGGAGAAGTTCAATTTCATCCATGCGTGCGACATCATGCTGCACGCTCGCCATGGCGGCGAAACGTTTGGGCTTGCGGTTGGTGAGTTTTCCGTTGCCAACAAGCCGGTGCTGACCTGGTCAGGATTGGGTGATCCGCATTCGCATGACAAGGCCCACATTGAGATTCTTGGAAGTAAGGCTATGATCTACAACAACCCTCAGGATCTCTGGACCTACCTGATGGGCATCACTAAAGATCACCTAAGGGATCGGTCGTGGGACATGTATTCGGAACGATTCAGTTCCGAATCAGTGATCAAGCAATTCAACAATGTATTCCTGAGTCATTGACATGCTGCCACGCGTAAACCTGATTCGGACGGACGAAACTGACTATCTCATGTTTTCGACGCCTGATTCGATCTCGTACACCGTTTACATGAATGGCTACTGGGCCAAGCCGCTGCTGGATATTGCGCTAGCATTTATTAAGGGTACTGAGGGCCCTTTTGTGATCGATATTGGTGCCAATCTGGGCGCATTTTCCGTTCCAATCGCACAGAAAATATGTCCTGATGGCGGACTGATTTTCGCCTATGAACCACAGCGCATCATTTATTACCAACTGTGCGGAAACATCTTTCTCAACCGCCTGCAGCGCGTTTACGCCTTCAACACGGCGCTGGGCGAACACCCCGGCGAAACCGAAATTCCTGACATCAATTACGACCAGTTTGGAAACATCGGGGCCTTTTCGCTCGACCCCGCACAACCATCCGGCGTCGACCTGCATGCCCCCGGATTCACCATGGCAAGCGCTGCGCCGCGCGTCCCGGTGCAGCCTCTCGATAGCATCGACCTACCCAAAGCTCCGGCCCTCATCAAACTCGATGTCGAGGGCATGGAGCTTGACGTCCTCAAGGGGGCCGTTGCCACCTTACAGAAGCATCGCTTCCCTCCCATCATGCTGGAGAGCTGGCAGCACCCCGAGCACCTGCCGCGCCGAGCGGCACTGGAAGCGTTTCTGATCAGTCTGGGCTATGAGCTAACGCGTATTCACGACGAAATCATCGCCCAGCACCCCTCTCACCACGTTCATGTCGCTTTTAGCAGTCCGCCGCAAGGTGGCTTGCAATGGGCTCGCGTTCGTTAATTCAATCATTTGCATCATGAAGACACTCGTTACCGGCTGTGCCGGATTTATCGGCAGCACGCTGGTCGACCGACTTCTTGCTGCAGGACATGACGTTATCGGTATTGACAACTTTTCAACCGGACAGCGCCGCTTTCTAGACGGAGCCCTCAGCTCAGGCCACTTCAGCCTCATTGAAGGCGACCTGCTTGACGATGTAACGCTAGGCAAAGCGATCAAGGGGTGTACGGTGGTTTACCACCTCGCCGCCAACGCCGATGTGCGCTTTGGCACCGAACATCCCCGTAAAGACCTCGAGCAGAACACCATCGCCACATACAACGTACTGGAGGCGATGCGAGCCCACGGCGTTCGAAAAATCGCCTTTTCGTCCACCGGCTCCGTGTACGGAGAGTCTGCCGTCATTCCCACTCCCGAAAATGGCCCCTTCCCTATTCAAACCTCGCTCTATGGCGCATCAAAAGCCGCCGGCGAAGGGTTGATAGCGGCGTATTGCGAGGGCTTCGGCTTTCAGTCGTGCATCTTTCGTTTCGTATCCATACTCGGCGAGCGATATACCCATGGGCATGTCTTCGATTTTTACAAGAAGCTGAAGGATGATCCACTGCGCTTGCCGGTCTTGGGCAATGGCAAGCAGCGCAAGTCCTATCTCTACGTGCAAGATTGCATTGATGCCATGCTGCTGGCCATGGAAATGGCACCGGACAAGGTCAACATATTCAACCTGGGCGTCGACACTTACTGCGAAGTGAATGACTCGATTGGCTGGATCTGCAATGCACTAGGCGTTCAACCGGCGCTGGACTATGCCGGGGGCGACCGCGGCTGGATTGGCGACAATCCATTCATCTTCCTCGATACCAAACGTATTCGGGCGCTGGGATGGTCACCCAGACTTGGAATTCAGGAAGGCGTGCTTAGGACAGTGGCTTATTTGCGCCAGAACGAGTGGGTATTTGAGCTGCGCGCATCATGAAAATCTGTGTTCTTGGCTTATGGCATCTGGGCTCGGTCACCGCCGCCTGTAGCGCGCAGGCCGGTCACCAAGTCATCGGCCTTGATTCCGACGAAACGGCACTGGCGTGCCTTGCTGAGGGACGCGCGCCACTCTATGAACCTGGGTTAGACGCGCTATTGCAGAAAAGCATTCAAACCGGTCAGCTTGCGTTTACGAGCATTCCTGCAGACGCTCTTGCCACAGCCGATGTGCTTTGGGTGTGTTTCGATACGCCAGTCAACGACGACGACCAGGCCGATGTCAGTTGGGTTGAGACAAAAGTACAGGAAGCCCTGATGCATCTGCAGGCGCAGGCCACGGTACTTGTGTCATCACAACTTCCGATCGGAACTATCAGTCGCCTCGAAGCGTTCGCCCGACAAACATTACCGCATAGAGAAATCGAATTTGCCTGCTCCCCGGAAAATCTTCGCCTTGGCAAAAGCATCGACGTTTTCATGCATCCGGACAGGGTAGTAATTGGTGTGCGCAGCGAGCAGGCTCGCGAAAAATTGCAGCAGTTGTTCACACCTTTGACCGATCGTATTGAATGGATGTCCATCGAGTCAGCCGAGATGACCAAGCATGCCATTAATGCTTTTTTGGCAACCTCGGTCACATTTGCCAATGAGATAGCGGCTTTGTGCGAGCTCACTGGTGCCGACGCCAAAGAGGTCGAACGCGGACTGAAGACAGAATCGCGTATCGGCCCCAAAGCGTACCTCTCACCAGGTGGAGCATTTGCTGGGGGAACGCTTGCGCGGGACATCGGCTTTCTGTGCGACGAGGCGACCCGGTACCACTTGGACATACCCCTAATGGCCTCGGTCAAGGCTAGCAATACGGCCCATAAGGGCTGGGTATATCGCAAGCTGTCACAATTGTTAGGCACCATCTCGGGAAAAACCATTGCGGTATGGGGTTTGACCTACAAGCCAGGCACTGACACCCTCAGGCGATCACTGGCTGTCGAATACTGCAACTGGCTCATTCAGCAAGAGGCTCGTGTGCGTGTCTTCGACCCAGTGGTCAAGGCCTTGCCGCCCTCGTGGGAGGGCAAGGTAGCGCAATGTGACTCGGCACTATCGGCGTGCCGCAACGCAGATGCGCTCATTATCGGTACCGAATGGCCCGAATTCCGCGACTGCGCAATGCAACTGCCAACTCCTGCCGTCGAAGGCACCCCGCCCATGCTCATCATCGATGCCAACCGTCACCTTTATGCCCAGCTTGGGAACAGCGCCTACCCTTATGTCGCTGTCGGCACTTCTTTAAGCAGGCAGATCCGCTGATGGCTGTCACGTTGGCCGGAAAGAAAGCCCTGATCACAGGTGCCAACCAGGGCTTGGGCCTTGAAATTGCCCGCCACTACGTCCGGGCCGGTGCCGATGTCATGCTTTGCGCACGAACCAAAACCACTATGTGCCAAGCATACGAGGAAGTCCTGGCGCTGTCTGCCCCCCATCAGAAAGTGCTCATGGAATGTGCTGACGTGGCGTGTGCCGACGATGTAAATCGCGTGGCGGAGCGCACGCTGAGCGATCTCGGCGGCTGTCATGTTCTGGTCAACAACGCCGGAATATATGGCCCCAAGGGGCCCGTCGAGAGCCTGGATTGGTCAGAATGGATGCACACCATCGAGATCAACCTGAACGGCTCCGTGCTAACTTGTCGCGCGCTGGTAGCCCACTTTAAAACCCAAGCTTACGGCAAGATTATCCAACTCTCGGGAGGGGGTGCCACCGCCCCCTTGCCGGGTATCAGTGCCTATGCCGTATCAAAGGCAGCCGTCATCCGCTTCGCGGAAACGCTTGCAGAAGAATTGCGTGGCACGGGCATTGATGTTAATGCGATTGCCCCCGGCGCCCTGAATACACGGATGCTTGACGAAGTTCTGGACGCCGGCCCCGACAAAGTTGGGCAAGTCTTTTACGAACGCTCGCTCAAGCAAAAGTCTGAGGGTGGTGCACCGCTTTCCAGAGCAGCAGAGTTGGCGGTGTTTTTGGCCAGCCCGGCCAGTGACGGCATCACCGGCAAGCTCATCAGCGCACTATGGGACAACTGGGAATGCTGGCCGGAACACCTGGATGAACTTTGCGGCAGCGATGCCTACACGCTGAGGCGCATCACCGGTCGGGATCGTGGAATTAGCTGGGGTGATAAGTGAATACACCTCCTGTTTTCGGAGTCGGAATAATCGGCTGCGGACTCATTGGCGCAAAGCGCGCCAATGCACTGGGAGCGCAGGCACGCCTGGTCGCCTGCGCGGACATTCAGCACTCGCGTGCTGTCGCACTGGCGAGCAGCTCGGACAACGTAGTCGCATTGGCTGATTGGCGGGCATTGCTGACTTTGCACTCCATTGATGTGGTGGTTGTCGCGACCTTACATGACTCCCTGGCCGACATCACGCATGCCGCACTGTCGGCGGGCAAGCATGTGCTGGTCGAAAAGCCGGCCGCCCGCACAGCCGCCGAACTGCAGCCGGTGATCGATGCTCAACAGCGTTTCGGCGGCAAGGTGCATGTCGGTTTCAATCACCGCTACCACCGCGCCTTGCGCAAGGCCAGAGCCTTGATCGACAGCGGTGCCCTCGGCCCGCTGATGTTCATTCGGGCTCGCTATGGACATGGCGGTCGCCCCGGATACGACCGCGAATGGCGCGCAAACCCGGCACTTTCCGGCGGTGGTGAACTCATTGACCAGGGGCCGCACCTCATCGATCTTGCCCGCTGGTTCCTAGGCGACTTCGTGGACATCACGGGTTATGCTCACACCTACTACTGGGACATGCCCGTTGACGACAATGGCTTCATGCTGCTGAAAACAGCACAGCATCAGGTGGCGTTCCTGCATGCTTCGTGCACCGAGTGGAAAAACCTCTTTTCTATGGAAATTTACGGCCGAGACGGAAAGCTGGACATCAGCGGCCTGGGGGGCAGCTACGGGGTCGAAAAGATCACCTGGTATCGCATGCTTCCTGAAATGGGCCCACCCGAGACAACGACCTGGGAGTACCCCATGGCGGATGATTCATGGGCCGTCGAGCTACAGGAATTTTTTGACGACATTCGCCTCGACCGACACCCGACCTCCGGCCTGAACGACGCACAGGCCGCCCTGCACATCATCGAGACGATTTACCAGGAATCTGGCCATGATCATCGCACGTAGCCCGCTGCGCATTACCCTGGGAGGCGGCGGTACCGATCTGCCCTCGTATTACCGGGAGCACGAAGGTTTTCTGGTGTCAGCCGCGATCGACAAGTACGTATATGTCACGGTCATGCGCCCCTTTACCGAGGGCATTTACCTCAAGTACTCGCAACTGGAGCAGGTTGCGCTCATCCCGGAGGTGAAGCACCCGATCATTCGCGAAGCTCTGCAAATGCTCGGGTTCAAGACGCCGCAGGTCGAGATCACCACGCTGGCGGACATTCCGGCAGGCACTGGACTGGGATCGTCTGGCAGCTTTACCACGGCTTTGCTCAAAGCGCTCCATACCCACAGAAAGCGCCATCTGCATCAGGAAGAGTTGGCCGAGCTCGCTTGTCATATCGAGATCGACCGCCTGGGTGAGCCAATCGGCAAGCAGGATCAGTACACTGCTGCCGTGGGCGGCGTCACCTGCTTTACCTTTCATCGCGACGATAGGGTTAGCTGCGCCCCGCTGGCGATCGGAATGGACACCCAGTTTGAGCTTGAAGACAACCTGCTGCTCTTCTTTACCGGCTTCTCTCGGAGTGCCAGCGGCATTCTCAAGGATCAGCAAGTGCGCTCCCAACGCAACGATGCCGAGATGATCAACAATCTGCACTATGTCAAGGAGCTTGGCTATCGCAGCCAGAAAGCCCTGGTGGCCGGCGACACGCGCCTGTTTGGCGAGCTGATGCACGAACACTGGGAGCACAAGAAGCGTCGCTCGGGCGGCATGAGCAATCCCGAGATCGACCAATGGTACGATCTCGGCATGAAAAATGGAGCCATCGGCGGCAAGCTGGTCGGTGCGGGCGGTGGTGGCTTTTTAATGTTTCTGGCACAGGACCGCAGTGCCCTTCGTCACGCGATGGCCAAGGCCGGGTTAGAGGAGGTGCGGTTCAAGTTTGACTATGAGGGCACCAAGGTCGTAATGACCTCATGACCTTACCCGTCGCCATACTGGCAGGCGGGCTCGCTACCCGGCTACGACCAATCACGGAAACCATCCCCAAGTCGCTGGTCGACGTGGCGGGGAAGCCCTTTGTCGTCCGTCAACTGGAGTATTTGCGCACCCAGCAGCTTGAGCGTGTCGTCCTTTGTGTCGGGCACCTTGGCGAGATGATCCATGACGTGGTCGGCGACGGCACGGCCTGGGGCCTGCGGGTGAGCTACTCGTATGACGGCGAGCGCCTGGCCGGCACCGGCGGTGCGCTGCGCAAGGCACTGCCGGCGCTAGGTTCCAGCTTTTTTGTACTCTATGGCGACTCGTATCTACCAATCGAATATGCCCGGGTCGAGGCCTGCTTCATGGCCAGCGGGCAACCCGCCTTGATGACGATCATGGCCAATAGCAACCAATGGGACAAGAGCAACGTGCTGTTTCGTGACGGTCGGCTGGTCGAATACAACAAGCGCGAGCCAAAGGAACAGATGGCACACATAGACTACGGGCTGGGCGTGCTGTCCGCTTCAACACTGGAGCCCTATCCAGAAAATCAGGCATTTGACCTCGCCGACCTGTATCAGCGTCTTTCAGTCGCCGGGCAGCTTGCCGGGTTTGAGGTGCACCAGCGTTTTTACGAAATTGGCTCGCACAGCGGGCTTAGGGATGCCGAGTCCTATTTCAACCGTCAGGAGTCCCCATGAGCTACGCCCAGCAACACCTCAAGGAAGCTGCAGACATAATCTCCCGAATCGATGCAGGCGCTATCGAAGACATGGCGACACTGCTGGCCCGGGTCAAGGCCGACAGTGGGCGCCTGTTTTTTCTTGGCGTCGGCGGCAGTGCCGGCAACTGTTCGCATGCCGTCAATGACTTTCGCAAGATTGCCGGCATCGAATGCTATGCGCCAACGGATAACGTCTCCGAGCTAACTGCCCGTACCAACGATGAAGGCTGGGCCAGCGTCTTTGTCGAGTGGCTCAAGGTAAGCCGCCTGCGCCCCAGTGACGCGTTGTTCATTTTCTCGGTAGGCGGCGGGAATCTGGAAAAAAATATCAGCCCCAATCTCGTCGAAGCGATCAAGTTTGCCAAGTCGGTAGGCGCTCGCATCACCGGCGTGGTCGGCCGTGATGGCGGCTACACCGCGCAAATGGCAGATGTCTGCCTGATCGTGCCGACCGTCAATCCCGATACGGTAACGCCCCACTCCGAGGCCTTTCAGGCAGTGGTCTGGCATCTGCTGGTCTCGCACCCCAAGCTCAAGGCCAGCCAGACCAAATGGGAATCTGCCACCCGCTGATGTACGAGGCCTCCGACCGGCTGCGTCGTGCGGTCTTCCTGGACCGGGACGGCGTGCTCAATCGCGCCTTTGTTCGCAACGGCACGCCCCATCCACCCGACACCCTGGCCGAACTGGAGATACTGCCTGGAGTGGAATCTGCCCTGACCGACCTGCACAGGGCGGGCTGGCTGCTCATAGTCGTTACCAACCAGCCCGATGTTGCCCGTGGCAAAACCACCCGTGAGCAGGTCGACGCCATGAATGCCCATCTGCAGTCATGCTTGCCGCTCGACGAGTTTCGCACCTGCTATCACGATTCCACCGATCACTGCCTGTGCCGCAAGCCGCAACCGGGTGCCCTGATCGCCGCCGCCGCCTGCCACGCAATCAGTCTGCCGACCAGCTTTATGGTCGGAGACCGGTGGCGCGACATCGAGGCGGGACAACACGCCGGGTGCAAAACCATTTTCATTGACTACAACTACGCGGAAAAGCAGCCGCAGTCCTTCGATTACAAAGCTTCCTCTTTGCGCGATGCTGCTGACATTATTCTTGGGGTAACACCATGACTGCCATCAGTAACCTGAAAGTGAAGATTTTTGCCGACGGTGCCGACAAGGCAGGCATGCTGGACATGTACGCGCAGCCCTTCGTCAAAGGCCTGACCACCAACCCTACGCTGATGAAAAAGGCCGGCATACGCGACTATCGCGCCTTTTGCCGCGAAATCCTCGACAGCATTCGCGATAAGCCGATCTCATTTGAAGTCTTCTCTGACGAGTTTATTGAAATGGAACGCCAGGCGCTGGAGATCGCCAGTTGGGGAAGTAACGTTTTTGTAAAGGTCCCAGTCACCAACACAAGCCGAGCGTCCTCGTGTGCCCTCGTCAAAAAACTCTCGACACAAGGAGTGAAGCTCAATGTCACCGCCCTTACCACCCTGGCCCAGGTTCGTGACGTCGTGGCTGCACTCAACCCGGACGTGCCCAGCTACGTGTCGGTATTCGCCGGGCGCATTGCAGACACCGGACGCGACCCCGTGCCGCTGATGACCGCCGCCGTCGAAATGCTCAAGCTGGCACCCGCTTCAGAACTGATCTGGGCCAGCCCCCGCGAACTGCTCAATATCTTTCAGGCAGATACCATCGGTTGCCACGTGATCACCGTCACCAACGACATTCTCAAAAAGCTCGCGCTGGTCGGATATGACCTTGATGACTACTCGCTCGATACCGTCAAAATGTTCCATGCGGACGCCCTGTCAGCCGGGTTCACGCTTTAAGCCATGAGAAAAACACTAGTGACCGGCGGTGCCGGCTTCCTTGGCTCACACCTTTGTGACCGCCTGGTCGCCCGCGGTGACGACGTACTCTGCGTCGACAATTTCTTCACCGGCGACAAGCGCAACATTGCGCACCTGATGAGCCATTCCCTGTTCGAGCTACAGCGTCATGACGTGACCTTTCCGCTGTACGTCGAGGTTGAGCGCATCTTCAATCTCGCCTGCCCGGCCAGCCCTGTGCATTACCAGCATGACCCGGTGCAGACCACCAAGACCAGCGTACATGGCGCAATCAATATGCTCGGGCTGGCCAAACGCACACGTGCGCGGATTCTGCAAGCCTCTACCAGCGAGGTCTATGGCGACCCCGAGGTGCACCCGCAGCGTGAGGAATACTGGGGCCGGGTCAACCCTATCGGCATCCGCAGTTGCTACGACGAGGGCAAGCGCTGCGCCGAAACGCTGTTTTTCGACTACTACCGGCAGCATGCATTGCAGATCAAGGTGATGCGCATCTTCAATACCTACGGCCCACGCATGCACCCCAACGACGGCCGCGTGGTCAGCAACTTTATCGTGCAGGCGCTACGCGGCGAAGACATCACCATCTATGGCGACGGCCAGCAGACACGAAGCTTCTGCTATGTAGATGACCTGATCGAAGGCATGCTGCGCTTGATGGATACGCCCGCCGATATCACCGGCCCGATCAACATCGGCAACCCGGGCGAATTCACCATGCTGGCGCTCGCCGAGAACGTATTGCGGCTGACCAGCAGCGCGTCAAAACTGGTATTCAAGCCACTGCCGCAAGATGACCCGCGCCAGCGCCAGCCGGACATCACGCAGGCGAAACGCGTGCTGGACTGGGAGCCCAAGGTAGCGCTTGAAGACGGCCTGCGCGAAACCATCGCCTACTTCAGGCAGCGGATCGCAACCTAACTTTCATGCAGTCACACTTATTGCACCTCTGATTATGAAATTTCTCGGCTTCGCTTTCCATCAAGGCAGCAAACTAAGCCCCCCACCCCAAACCCCGCCCCGGGGCGGGGCTTCTATAAGGCTCGCTACGCTCGATATCACACGTCGCCCATCCTGTATTTCACGCTCATGAAAGCCGTCATCCTCGCCGGAGGCCTCGGTACCCGCCTCTCGGAAGAAACCTCCGCCAAGCCCAAGCCCATGGTCGAGATCGGCGGCAAGCCGATTCTCTGGCACATCATGAAGTTGTATTCGCATTACGGCATCAATGACTTCGTCATCTGCTGTGGCTACAAGGGCTATGTGATCAAGGAATACTTCGCCAATTACTTTCTGCATACCTCGGACATCACCTTTGACATCGCCAACAATTCGGTCGAGGTGCATGAACGTCATGCCGAGCCATGGCGGGTAACGCTGGTTGATACCGGAGACACCACGCAGACCGGCGGCAGGCTCAAGCGCGTCGCTCCCTACGTCAAGGATGAAGCCTCCTTCTGCTTCACCTACGGCGACGGCGTCGGCGATATCAATATCGGCCAACTGCTCGCGTTCCATCAAGCCCAAGGTTTGCAGGCGACACTCACCGCCACCTATCCACCGGGGCGATTCGGTGCCATCGACATTTCCGCCGACAACCGGGTCAGCCAGTTCAAGGAAAAGCCCAAGGGCGATGGCGGTCTGATCAATGGGGGCTTCTTTGTCCTGTCGCCCTCGGTGATTGGTCTGATCGACGGCGATGACACCCTCTGGGAGCGCGAGCCGCTTGAAGCACTAGCCGCCCAAGGCCAACTCGCGGCCTATCGCCATGAGGGTTTCTGGCAACCCATGGATACCCTGCGCGACAAGATTCACCTGGAGCAACTCTGGCAGGACAACACGGCACCGTGGAAAGTATGGGGTTAACCGTGCAATTTGCATATTGCAATGTTAAATTACACGGATGCATCCACGTTTAACTCAATCCCGCCTCGCTGAATTACTGACCCAGTTTCCCGCCGTTGCCTTACTTGGGCCCCGGCAAACAGGCAAGACGACACTAGCGCTGCTCGAGGCAAAGCGGCGCGAGAACGCCCTCTACCTCGACCTTGAGCTGCCTTCCGCCCAGCGCCAACTGGACGACCCAGAAGCCTTTCTGCGTGCGCATCGCAAACGCTTGGTCGTACTCGACGAGGTGCAACGAAAGCCTGAACTTTTTGCCATATTGCGCAGCGAGATTGACATGCGTCGTCAAGAAGGCGAAACGGCTGGGCAATTCCTGCTACTGGGCTCAGCCAGCGGCGTGCTGCTCAACCAAGCCAGCGAGAGCCTGGCCGGGCGAGTTGCCTACCTCGAACTAACCCCCTTTCAGGCCCGCGAACTGCTCGAGCCCTCTGCCAGTGCCGACGATCTGAGTGCACTATGGGTCAGGGGTGGGTTCCCGCTTTCATGGCTGGCAAAAAGTGCCTCGGCGAGCTTGGCATGGCGAGATGCCTTTATCACCACGTATCTGGAACGGGACATTCCCGCACTCGGCCCGCGTATCCCTTCGACAACATTACGGCGCCTGTGGACAATGCTGGCACACAATCAAGGGGGCTTGCTCAACCAATCGCAGTTGGCAGCTTCACTCGCCATCAACGGGCAGACCGTTGCGCGCTACATCGATCTGTTGTGCGATTTGATGTTGGTACGGCGCTTGGCTGCCTGGCATGGCAATGTCGGCAAGCGCTTGGTTCGCGCACCCAAGATCTATGTGCGTGACAGCGGCCTGGTGCACTCACTGTTAGGCTTGGCTAGCATTGATTCTCTGCTGGCCCACCCCGTCGCCGGTGCCAGTTGGGAGGGTTTTGTCATCGAGCAGCTAATCGCTGCCGTACCCGATGCAACGGCCAGCTTTTATCGCACTACTCACGGCGCAGAAGCTGATCTAGTGCTTGAATTTCGCAACGGTGACACCTGGATCGTCGAAATCAAGCGCTCTTCGGCACCGACGGTGTCAAAAGGCTTTTACAGCGCCGCCATCGATCTGGGAGCCACGCGCAAATGGGTAGTCGCCCCCGTGGCAGAGAGCTATCCGATGCGTGACGGTATCGAGGTTCACAACCCGCTCACCGCTGCCAGCATGCTGGCGCAACAGGCAAACTCGCTTGGCAAAGGTGAGTTGTTTGTCATGGGCAGGTGAAAGTGTCGAGCACGACAAAAGCTTACTTCGTCATTCACGCTAACATCCTCAAATAGCATGCCTACCCAACAGCCCCACCGGAGCACTGAATGGAAGCACTGAATGTAAGCGGGCTGAAGAGCAACCCCAGCGATGCGCTGCGAATGGCAAATGAAGAATAAGTTCTGGACAGGCAAGCGCGTCCTGGTCACCGGCCACACCGGATTCAAGGGCGGCTGGCTATGCCACTGGTTGCAGTCGCTGGGTGCGCAGGTCAGTGGCTTTGCGTTGGCCCCACCGACCATGCCCAGTTTGTTCGAGGTCACGCAACTCGACGCTCTGATGGATTCCACCATTGGCGACATCCGTGACCGTACCGCGCTAGCAGCATGCGTTAAGCGGGTACAGCCCGAATTGGTGCTGCATCTGGCCGCGCAGCCACTGGTGCGCCAGTCTTACCGCGACCCCGCCGAAACTTACTCCACCAACGTCATGGGCGTGGTTAATCTGCTCGATGCCGTGCGCGAGTGCGAATCGGTGCGCGCTGTGATCAACGTCACCACCGACAAATGCTACGAAAACCTCGAACGCCGCGAGCCTTACCGTGAGAGTGACGCGCTCGGTGGCTACGACCCCTACAGCAGCAGCAAGGCCTGCGCCGAGCTGGTCACGGCGGCCTACCGGCGCTCGTTTCTGAGTGAGGCCGGAGTGGCTCTGGCCAGCGCCCGCGCCGGCAATGTGATTGGCGGTGGCGACTGGGCGACTGATCGTCTGGTGCCCGACATGCTGCGTGCCTTTGCGCAAGGCGAGGCGCTGCACCTGCGCTATCCGGGGGCCATCCGCCCCTGGCAGCACGTGCTCGAGCCGCTCTCGGGGTATCTGGCGCTCGCAGAAAAGCTGCTTACAGACGGCGCGGCATATGCCGAGGCCTGGAACTTCGGCCCCAACCCCGACGACGAGAAGACCGTGGGCGAGATCGCCATTTCCGCAAGTCGGCGCTGGCAACACGGCGATTTGGGTGAGGAAGCGCCCGAAATCACCGTCGACAGCACCCCGCAACCGCACGAAGCCGGCACGCTCAAGCTTGACAGCACCAAGGCACGTACCCGCCTGGGCTGGCACCCGCGCTGGAACATCGAGACGGCGTTGGCGCGTACCTTGGAGTGGCACAACGCCTGGCGGCGCGGCGCCGACATGCGCGCCATCACCCGCCAACAGATCACCGATTACGAAAACACGTCCCCGCTATGAATACCCCTGAGTCTCTGCGCCAACAAATAGCCGCCCTCGTCGATGACTACGCGGCCTTGAGCTTCACCGACCAAGCCTTCGTGCCCGGCAGCACGGTCATCCCGCCGTCAGGCAAGGTGATCGGTGCCCCCGAACTCAAACTGATGGTCGAGGCGGCGCTTGATGGCTGGCTCACCACCGGGCGCTTCAACGAGCAATTCGAGCAGCGGCTGGGCAAAGTGCTGGGTGCGGCGCATGTGCTTACGGTCAACTCCGGCTCGTCGGCCAATCTGGTCGCCTTCTCGACACTCACTTCGCCCATGTTGGGTGAGCGCGCGATCAAGCCCGGGGACGAGGTTATTGGTGTCGCCGCCGGATTTCCGACCACGGTCAATCCCATCCTGCAATTTGGCGCGGTGCCGGTGTTTGTCGATGTCTGCTTAAGTACCTACAACATTGACGCCGCGCAACTCGAAGCCGCGATCAGCCCGAAGACCAAAGCCATCATGCTCGCCCATACCCTGGGCAACCCGTTCAATCTCGCGGAAGTGATGCGTGTGGCCAAGAAGCACAAGCTCTGGGTCATCGAAGACTGCTGCGATGCGCTCGGTGCCACCTATGACGGCAAGACGGTCGGCACCTTCGGCGACATTGGCACGCTCAGCTTCTACCCCGCCCACCACATCACCATGGGGGAAGGCGGGGCGGTGTTCACCAATAACCCCGAACTGGCACGCATTGCCGAATCCTTCCGCGACTGGGGGCGCGACTGCTACTGCCCGCCCGGTAAAGACAACACCTGCGGCAAGCGCTTTTGCTGGAAGCTGGGGAATCTGCCCGAGGGTTACGATCACAAGTACACCTACAGCCACCTCGGCTACAACCTCAAGATCACTGACATGCAAGCCGCCTGTGCGCTGGCGCAGCTTGATCGACTGGAGGGTTTCGTAGCCGCACGCCGGGCCAATTTCCACTTTCTCAAGGAACGTCTGGCCCCCTGTGCCGAGCTGCTGGTCCTGCCGGAAGCCACGCCTCAGTCCGAGCCGTCGTGGTTCGGTTTTCCGCTCACCCTACGGCCGGAAGCTAACGTGCGCCGGGTGGACCTGCTGGCCTATCTCGACCAGCAAAAGATCGGAACACGCCTGCTGTTTGCCGGCAACCTGACCCGGCAGCCCTATATGATCGGGCGGCACTACCGCATCTCGGGTGCGCTCACCGTCACCGATCAGGTCATGAATGACACCTTCTGGATCGGCGTCTACCCCGGCCTCTCGGAAGCCATGCTTGACTACGCTGCCAGCAAGATCGAAGCCTTTCTCGGGGTTGGGTTTTGAGCGCTTACACGGCCTGTGCGACCGAGATCGCAGGCTGCATCGCGCTGCATCGCCCACCCTTTCACGATGCTCGCGGCAGCTTCCTGAAAACCTTTCATCAGCCCGAGTTCACCACGCTCGGGCTCGACTTCGCACCCGAGGAAGTCTTTGTCACCACCTCGGCCGCCGGCGTCGTTCGCGGATTGCACTGCCAATGGCCGCCCAAAGCCCACGCCAAGCTGGTGCAGTGTGTGACCGGGGCCGTGTTTGATGTCGTGCTCGACCTTCGGCGCGGCTCGGCAACGTTTGGGCACCATCTGAGCCGGCAGTTGGATGCAGGCAATGGCCAGAGCCTCTTCATTCCCGCCGGCTGCGCCCATGGTTTTGCCGTGCTTGAGGCGCCCGCCACACTGATCTACCTGACCTCCTGCCCACACGACCCCGCCCATGATGGTGGCGTGCGCTGGGACTCAGCCGGGATTGCCTGGCCGATCAGCACACCCGTTGTCTCGGCGCGCGACCGCGCCCTGCCCGCCTTGTGTGATCTGCAAAGCCCATTCCATGACTGAGACAAACCGGGCGCTGGTGACGGGTGGCACCGGCTACCTGGGTTCGCGCCTCGTCCGCCGCCTGCGTGCCGACGGATGGGCCGTCGCGGTGCTGGTGCCGGCAGGCTCCGCCGGTTCGTCCTTGGCGGGGGTAAAGAATCATGGTTACGACGGCTCGCTGGCCAGCCTGCAAACGGTGCTCGGCACCGAGCGACCCGATTGTGTCTTTCATCTCGCCACCCTGTTCCTCGCTCAGCATCGCGCCGACGACATTCCGGCGCTCATCGCCGCCAATGTCACGCTGGGCGCGCAACTGCTTGAGGCGCTGGCCGACATCAATCGCCCGCCACTGATCAATGTCGCGACCTCCTGGCAGACCATGGACGGCAGCGCCTATCGGCCAGCCAATCTCTATGCGGCGACCAAACAGGCCTTCGTGGACATTTTGCGTTACTACGTCGATGCCTGTGAACAGCCGGCGGTGAGCGTGCATCTGTTCGACACCTATGGGCCCGACGATCCGCGTGGCAAGCTGGTGAGCGCGCTGATCAAGGCCATGACCGATGGCAAGGCACTGGAACTGTCGCCCGGCGAGCAGCGGCTCGACCTGATGCACGCCGACGACGTCGCCGATGCCTTGCTCACCGTTGCGCACCGCATGCTGAACACCGTTTCCGCAAGTCGGCGCTGGCAACACGGCGATTGCCTGCCTGACGGCGCGCTCCCCTCCCACCCGCTTCACGACTACGCCCTGCGCAGCGGCCGCACCCTCAGCCTGCGCGAACTGGTGGCACTGATCGAGCGCCTGGCAGGCCGGCCGCTGACGGTGCGCTGGGGTGCACGCGCCTACCGACCGCGCGAAATCATGTCGCCCCTGAGCCCGCACCCAAGCCTGCCTGACTGGGCCCCTAAAATTGCTCTCGAGACGGGTATCACCGACCTGATCAAAAGCCAAACCCCATGATCCCCGCCATTACCGTCACCGCGCCGTCCGGCCAACTCTCCAATGCCCTGCTGCACATCGTGCAAGGGCTGGAGCGGCTTGGCGTTGATGTATTGACTGATCTGGAATTCCAGCCCGGCCGCACTGACGGCGTGGGCAATAGTGGCGGCTTCAACATCTACCCGCCCTACTCGCTGCTCACGCCGACGCGCTTTCGCAAAAGCAGCGATCTCGGCCATGGCCCGCTGTTCGTCGACCTGACCTTCGGCAACCCGAAAGACTGGGGCATGGTGGCGGCCGAGATGGCCAAGCGTCCGGTCATCCTGTTCAACATGAACGACAACTGCACGCTGGCCAGCTACCCCGACACCTGGATCGTATTCACCGCCAACCACAGCCACCATGCGAGCATGAGCGGCCGGCATTTTCCGTTTCAACTGGGCGTTTCGCAGGATCTGCTGACACTGATTGAGCAGCAAAAACTGGCCACCCGACCGCGTGACGGCTCGGTACTGCGCAACTTCCGCCCGTCCTGGAACCAGAACGTGCGCGACATGCTCGATCTCGCCATGGTGCCGGCGCTGACCCGGCATTTCCATGTGCGGCGCAGCCTCGGCGGCTCGCTCGAGCAGTATCTCGACGGCATGTCCGCCGCCAGCGCCGTACTCGCCTATGGCGGCCAGCTCGTGTTCGACTACTTCAAAGACGATGCCCCCGCGCAAAGCGTGCACTGCAAGTTCCCCCGCTTCAAGGGGCCAGTCGAAGTGATGCGCTGGGACGGTTGGCGCTTTTATGAAGCCTGCGCATTCGGCTGCGCCCCCTTGCAACTCGACTTCACCAAATACGGCTTTTCCCTGCCCGCGCCGCCCAAAGCCTGGCAGGAGTACATCCCCGTCGATCTGGAAGAGATCAGCTTTCTGCCGCAAAAGCTGGCCCTGGAAGTACGCGCCGACCCGCAGTTTTTTGCCCGCATTGGTGCCGGCGCGCGACAGTGGTTGCTACGCGAAGCCGCGCCGGAAGCCACCGCCCGCCATGTACTCGCCACACTTGCCCGTGTTGCCGATGAGGCCGCCGTTCGCCATGGGGCCAACGCATGACCCTGCCGATTACCCTCGTCGCCATTGACACCGACCCCGTCTCGCATCCACTGACGCGCTACGCGGTACACCGTTCACTGGGCGCGCTGGCCGTGGAAGAAGTGCTGTTTTTCGGTGGCCAGCCGCTAGGCCTGGGCGAACGCTTCGTGCGCACCGAGCGCTTTGATTCCATCGACACCTACAGCGAGTTCGTCTTTAAATGCCTGTGGCCCTTCATAGGCACTGAGTTTGTCATGATCGTGCACTGGGACGGCTTTATCACCGAGCCCTCACTCTGGCGCAGTGAGTTTCTGGCACACGACTACATTGGCGCCCCGTGGGCCTGGGCGGCAGACGGTGCCAATATCGGCAACGGCGGCTTTTGCATTCGTAGTCGCAAGCTGATGCTGGCCTGTCGTGACGTGCGTTTGCGCCGGCACCCCGAAATTGCGTTTGGCGGCGCCGAAGACATCGTGATTGGCCGGCTCTACCGCACGCACCTCGAAGCGCAGGGCCTGAGCTTCGCCTCCACCGAACTCGCGGCAGCCTTCTCGTACGAAACGGGCGAGCGCCGTGGGCCCAGCTTCGGCTTTCATGGCCCCGACAACATGCCGCTCTTTCTGAGTGAAGACGCGCTGCTCGAAATCGCCTCACCGCTGGCCCAGAAAATCCGCCCCGGCCATGTGCGCGAGAAGTTTCTCGCGCATTGCGCGGCGCGCGGGTATCAGCGATTGCTGAGTGTGTTCGGGGCTGGGGGCGGCTAGCGCCGGGCAGTCGGCGCTGGTGTGATTTTGCTACGACAGAAACCGCCTCCTTTGCAGCCGGTCACTGACCGGCCCGATTAAGACAGCCCCGACCCTCGGTCGACAGTCGCGAAAACAAAACCGGCCATTCGCGTACAGAGACGACGATGTCAAAGCGGCAGTTCAAGCCGCGTTAGGTCAAGACACTTCGTCTGATCGACTTTTTGGAACAACGCTGGGGCTCAGATAGCCCCAGCTAATTCTCCTGATTCGGCTCATCGCTTAGCCAGGCAGGGATATCTCGACTACCGTGAAGCACCCGCCAGATATCGATCTGTTCGTTGCTCTCAAAGTAAAACACCAAGTAGGGAAATCGCTTGCAGCCCCAAAATCTCAATCCCGGCAGATTCAATTCGTGCGCATACCGAGGCGACCCAGTAGCGGGTTGGCGCTGAATGTGGCGGTATGCTTTTTCCAAGTCATCAACGAAAGTCAAAACATACTCGGGAGCATTCAGCAGATAGTAATCAACAGCCTCCTGAACATCCAAGTCCGCACACTTGCGGCGGACCAACGGCTTCATGCTGATTTTGCCAATCGCGTCTTGATGTCTGAACGAAGTGAGGCAAAGTAGTCTGCATCGGCTATACCGGTCGGGGGCGACTGCGCTCCCTCGAGCAATAGATTACGTAACCGAAACCGATCCTGATCGCGACGAATCAGTTGGCGCACATACTCACTGGACGTGCCATAACCAGCGGTGCTTACCTGCTGATCCACGAACTCCTTGAGCGTATCAGGGAGAGAAATGTTCATTGTCGTCATGGGCGGCACACTACAATGTTTGGCAAATTTTGGCAAGTCCAGCGATGATCCTGTCCGTAACTCTATGCCGTTTCTTCCTCCAGGTAACTACCTTTGCTTGATGGAAGCAAGAGAAAACCGACAGCCAACGCTGACGGGCAATACCCGACTGGTAGCAGCCAGTCTAGGCTCTGAACTTGACTGAGTCCGAGTTCGTCTCGATCGCCGTACCTGCTACGGGGCATTTCATCGCACCAGCGCCGATGACCGAAGGAAAACCCTGCGGGACTTGCGGTACCACGATAATCGCCTCGCCGAACAATTACTGCTATATCGAAGCGCTTTCCTTACAGCGCATCCGCCACCGTCAACTCCTGCTTGCGCCACATGGCGAAATACGCGGCCTCCAGATTGCGGCAATAGCGGGCGGTATCAAACAGTGGTGAGGTGCTCCGCGCGGCTTCCAGACGGGTGCGAATTCCCGCCAGGCGCGGCGCGTCGGCCGCGAGTGCCCCGGCCAGTTCTTCGTACTCGCCCAACGAGCGCGTCGCCAGCTCCGGCAAGCCCACCTGATGCAGCAAGCTGCCCGCCACCCGCGCCGGAAAGGCATTGCCCATGCAGGTGACCAGCGGGCAACCGGCCATCAGCGCATCGGCCGCCGTGGTGTGGGCGTTATAGGGAAAGGTATCGAGGAACAGGTCGGCAATCCGGTAGCGCGCCAGATGGTCTTCAACCTTGGGCAGACGCTTGGCAAACACCAGCCGCGCCGGATCAACTCCGTGCGCTTGCGCGTAGGCACACAGGTTGCGCTGCGATAGCGGATGGCGCGACATCAGCCACAACACACTGCCGGGAGTGCGTTGCAACAGGCGCATCCAGATGGCAAAGATGTCCGGCGAAATCTTGAAGTCGTGGTTGAAGGCGCAGAACACAAATCCCGTCTCTGGCAACTCGTGCTGTCCCCTAGTCGGTGCTGGTGGCACGGCGATCGAGCCGTCAGTGGGCAAGTAGCTATCGGGCAGATAGACGATTTTTTCCTGATAGCCGCCCCAGTGCTCGGGCGGCACGACCTGCCGGTCGGCAATCAGGTAATCCATATAGCTCGCGCCCATGGTGCCGCAGTAACCGAGGTAATTCACCTGCACCGGTGCGGGTCGCTGCCCCAGCACGTCGGGGCGAGAATCGGCGGTGAAGGCGCCCAGGTCGACCAGAATGTCGACTTCCAACTCACGGATCAAACGGGCAATCTGCACGGCATTGAGGCGTTGCACATCGATGAAACGATCGAAGCCGGCGCGCATTCGCGCCCGGATGCGGCTTTGGTCCTCGATGCCCAGCGAAATGGCTATCAACTCGAAGCGCGTGCGGTCGTGATGCTCGATCACGCCGGCAATCAGGTGCCCGACCGGGTGTTCGCGCAGATCGGGTGAAATGTAGGCCAGACGAATACGCTCGTGACGGTAGCGCTCACCGCGCCAAAGCGGTTTGTCGCTGGGGCCGTAGAGATGCTCGGCAAACGTCTGCGCCGCACGCTGGTGATCGCGGTAATCATCGGAAAACGCCATCATGGACAACGACTTGCAGCTACGCTTGCCCTCACGGTTGGCCGCGAGTACGCGCGCCTTCATGGGCTCATAGTCAGTCCAGTCGCAGATGTGCATCTTTTCAAACAGCAGCAGTCCGAGCCCATACTCGTAGTCGGGATCAACCTCGAGCAGCCGCGCAAACATCTCGATGGCCTGCTCGTTGCGCTTGAATTCGGTGAGCAGGATGCCGGCATTAACCAGGGCGGTGGGATAGCGCGGATTGACGGCCAGCGCGCGTTGAAACCGCTCCAGGGCGTCACGGTGCCGCAGGGAATCGCGCAGCACCACACCAGCATTGACGTGCGCCTCCAGATAATCCGGTTGCAAGGCGACGGCGCGATCATAGAACTGCACCACCACATCGGCATCGCCGCCGGCGGCGCGCACTGCGGCCCCCGCCAAAAAGTACAGCGGTGCGTAGCTCGTAGTGGCTTCAAGCCCCGTCTTGGCCCAATAGCGCGCGGCGTCCGAGTCGCCCCGGCGCAGGGCAATGACGCCCAAAGAATAGGCGGCGGCCGGGTGTCCGGGAACGGTCTGGTTCACCTGCCGGAACAAGGCTTCCGCCCCCGCTTCATCGCCCGCCTGCTGGGCACTTATCGCGGCGATCAGCGTTTTTTGCAGCGCTTCGAAATCAATCTCTGCTTCTGGCACGGCGTTCCCCATGGCGCAACCTGGTACGCGCCGGGCCTGCAAGCCCCGGTTTAGCGCGGTTTTGCCGTTCTGTTAGCTTCCATGGCACCCAGATTGGCACCGTAAACTCGCACAATGGCATTATCTCCGTCCAAAGCGCACGCTGACGACCCGAAAAGCAAGGGGAAATCGGGGAAGTTCGGTCGCCTGCCGCTCATCACTGTGCTTGGCGAATCCAGGCAAGCCTGGGTTGCCGTGTTCATCTTCAGCTTCGCCATCAATTTTCTGATGCTGGCGCCGACGATCTACATGATGCAGATTTCCGACCGCGTCATGACCAGTCGCAGCCTGACCACCTTGCTCATGCTCAGCCTCGTGGCCATGGTGTTTTTCGCGGTCAATGGTGCGCTGGAATGGGCCCGCACCAGCATCATGGTGCGCTTGGGGGTGCGCATGGACAAGCGCGTCGGTGCCCGCCTGCTGGCCATATCCCATCGCTGCGAGCTGGAACAGTCGCCCGATGGTCGTCGCCTGCTCTCCGACCTGCAGCAAGTACGCATGTTCCTCACCGGCCATTCACTGCTGGCGGCGCTTGATGCGCCGTGGGTGCCCATCTTTGCCGTGGTGACATTCATTCTCCACCCACTGCTCTTTGCGGTCACCGTCGGCGGCGGCGTGCTCATGGCGTTGCTCACCGTGCTGACCGAGCGCTCGACGCACGAGCCGCTCATTGACGCACAGAACAGCGCCGCCGAGGCGCAGCAGTTTGTCGCCATCAACATGCGCCATGGTGATGTGATCGAAGCCATGGGCATGTTCCCGCAGATGCTAAGACGCTGGCAAGAGAAGCAGGACATGCACTTGATCAAGCAAGCGCAAGCCTCGGACCGGGCCGGCGTCACGCAAAGTATTTCCAAATTCGTGCGCGCTACCAATCAAGGTCTTTCGATGGCGGTCGGCGGCTTTCTGTTTGTGACCTCGGATGTTTCTCCGGGGATCGTCTTTGCCGCCTCCTACTCTCGGGTCGGATCATGGGGCCGATCGAAGCGCTCACCATGACCTGGTCGCAGTGGGGCACCACCCACGAGTCGTGGAAACGGCTGAACGACGCCCTGGTCACCGAGGAAAAGGAGTATTCCAATGTCACCCTGCCGGCCCCCAAGGGCGAAGTGTGGCTGGAGGGTATCTTCGGTGGCGCTCCCGGCGTCTCGACGCCTTTCGTTCAGAACATCAATCTGAAAATTCCCGCCGGTGTCATTGTGGCGATTGTCGGGGCCAGTGCCTCGGGTAAATCGACACTGGTGCGGCTGATCACCGGCGTCTGGCAACCCAAGATGGGCACCGTGCGTCTGGACGGGGCTGACCTGCAAACCTGGCGGCGCGAGTTGCTCGGGCCCTACGTAGGCTATCTGCCGCAGGATGTGGAGCTGTTCGAAGGCAGCGTGGCCGACAATATCGCCCGCCTCGGTGCCGTAGAGAGCGACAAGGTCATCGCTGCGGCGAACGACGCCGGAGTGCACGACATGATTTTGCAGATGAGCGATGGCTACGCCACGCAGGTCGGGGCCAGTGGCGGCTTTCTTTCCGGTGGCCAGCGCCAGCGCATTGCCTTGGCACGGGCGATGTACGGCTCGCCCCCGTTGCTGGTACTCGACGAACCCAATGCCAATCTCGATGAAGCGGGCGAACTGGCGCTGGACCGAGCCCTGCAAGCGGCCAAGAAGCGCGGGCAGACAGTGCTGATCGTCAGCCACCGCCCCATCGCGATTCGTAACTGCGACCTGATGCTGGTCATGCAGGGCGGGCAGGTTTCGCTCTATGGCCCGCGCGAACAAGTCATGGCCAAGCTCGCCGTCGCCGCTGGCGTACCGCCCCCCCAGAAGGGCGGCGCTGCAGCCCCCGCCAGTGCGCCAAAGGCTGCCGAGTAAGCCATGACCGCAGCCCAAACCCTACCCTGGTGGAAGCGACTGTTCGGGAGCAAAACGCCCGCACAGAAAGCCCCCCCCGCCACGGCTGCAGACGCGCTTAACCCCGGCGAACGACCAAAAATTGCAGCACCTGACGGCACCACGGTTGACGATCTGGATGACCCCGCTGACGCGATTCGCTTCGGCTATCGGGTCATTTTTATCAGCTTCGGTCTCTGTGGTCTGTGGGCCGGTTTCGCGCCCCTGGCGGAAGGCATTCCCGCCCCCGCCACGGTAATGGTCGAATCAAAGCGGAAAGTCATCACCCATATGGCCGGAGGCACCGTCGAGCAGGTGCATCTGCGCGAGCACGAGATGGTCGAGGAAGGCGAAATTCTGCTGGAGTTCAAATCCGCGCGTGCGCAAACAGCGTATGACACGACCATACTGGAATTCGTGTCGGCGTCGGCTCGTCTGGCGCGGCTGGAAGCAGAGATTGAAGGCTCATCTGAGGTGCTCTTTCCAGAGGAAGTGGAACGCTTCGCCGACATGCTCGAACGCAAGGATTTGCTCCGGGCCCAGCAGCAACTGTTTCGGGCGCGCCAGGAATCCTTTCGCGGTGAAGTCGCCATGCTGGGTGAAACTCTCAACGCATCGCGCGCGCAGGCTGAGGGCTTGCGTCGGCAGTTGGCGGCCAAGCGTGGCCAATCACAGTCGCTGGCCGCCGAACTGGAAACGGTAAAGCCGCTGGTGGAGTCCGGCTATACCGCCCGCAATCGCTATCTTGAACAGGAACGCCAACTGGCTGAGCTGACCAGCGTGATCAGCGACATGGAAGCGCGAAGCGCAAAGGAGTCAAGCGCGGCCTCCGAGATCCGGCTACGCATCCTGCAGCGCCGCCACGACTTTCTCAAAGAGGTGGAAACACAGACCGCAGAAACCCGACGAGAGGTAGCGTCACTGAGCGAGAAAATGAAAGACGCGAAACTCGAACTCGACCGCACCATCGTGCATGCACCGATTTCAGGTCAGGTGGTTTCGCTCATGCCGATGGCCCCCGGGTCGGTGATTCCCGGTGGCGCCAAGCTGATGGAGATCGTCCCCACCGGTGACCGCCTGGTGCTGGAAGCCAAAGTACCCATTACCGCAGCGAGCCGCTTGCGGGAAGGGCTGGCAACCGACGTGCGCATCAATGCCTTTATCGATGCGCCTGGCCTGGTGGTAGCCGGGCGGGTGATCTCGGTGTCCGCTGACGCACAGGAAGCACCGCCCGGCGGCGGACCGTTGGCCCAGCCGTATTACGTGGCGCGCGTTGAAGTGACCGACGAAGGCATGGCCAAACTGCAAGGCCGGGTGCTCAGGCCGGGCATGAGCACCGATGTGGTCATCAAGACGGGCGAGCGCAGCTTCCTGGTGTATTTGATCGAGCCGATTACCCGCCGCACGTTTGGGGCCTTCCGCGAGCCGTGATGCACAGGTATTAAGCCGCGCCGATACCCGCGCCAGAAACAACAAAGCCCCTCGCGGGGCTTTGCTCATTGGGGCCTGAGAAAAATCAGACCTGCATGTTCATGATGTCCTGATACGCCGACACCAGTTTGTTGCGCACCTGCACCATCTGCTGAAACGAGACATTGGCTTTTTGCAGATTGACCATCACGTCCTGAAGATTGACATCGCCCTGCCCGGCGGCGAAGCCCTCGGCCATTTTGCTCGCCTCTTGCTGTGCGGCGGCGACCTGGTCGATGGTGCCTTTGAGCACAGAGGCAAAGTCGGGGCCATCCGCGGGAGCCACATTACCCGCCGCCTTGCCGCCGGCAAGGGATGACGCCGAGCGCAGCTCGGTGAGCATCTGGTCGAGTTTTTGGGTGTCGATGGCCATGTGGGTTACGTTAGCAGAGCTTGTCCGATATTTCTATAGCAATCGGCATGCCTGCCGGATTCTTGAGCTCATTCCTGTTCCTCGTCGTTAAAAAATCCCTCGTCACGGTACTGCGCCAGCTTGTAACGCAAGGTTCGTTCCGAGATACCTAGCGCCGCCACCGCCTTCTTGCGCGAGCCGCCGCAACTGGCCAGAGTGTCGAGGATGTGCTGGCGCTCCAGATCTTTCATGTTCGCTGGAGCCGCCGCAGAGGCTGAATTAACCGGCGCAACCGGGCTAAGCGGTTGATAACTTTGGGGAGTGAACCCGGAAGTCGGCGCTGGTGACACGGCGATTACCGGCACCGCAGCACTTTCAAAGGTCGCCGTGGCCGCCCCCGAGAGCACCAGGTCGTCCGGCCCGATGACCTCGCCCGCCGCGAGAATCAGCGCGCGTTGAACCACGTTCTCCAGTTCGCGCACATTGCCGGGCCACGGGTAGGCGGCAAGACGCGCCTCGGCGGTAGCGGCAAATCTTGCCGCTTTGCGCTGCGCGGCGGCAAGCCGGCTCAACGTATGCCGGGCCAGTGGCACGATATCGCCGGGGCGCTGGCGCAAGGGCGCGATCTCGAGCGGGAAGACATTGAGCCGGTAGTAGAGATCTTCACGGAAACGGCCGGCACGCACTTCGCTGAGCATGTCGCGGTTGCTGGTGGCCAGCACCCGGATATCGATGGGCAACGGCTTTTTGCCGCCGACGCGCTCGACCTCGCGCTCCTGCAAGACGCGCAGCAGCTTGGCCTGCAAACCCAGCGGCATTTCCGAAATTTCGTCGAGCAGCAGCGTGCCGCCGTTGGCCTGCTCGAACTTGCCAGCCTGCGCGGCCTGCGCGCCAGTAAAGGCACCCTTCTCGTAGCCGAACAAGGTGGCTTCGAGCAATTGGTCGGGAATGGCGGCGCAATTGATCGCCACGAAGGGCCCACTCTTGCGCGGCGACTGGTCGTGAATGTAACGGGCAAAAACTTCTTTACCCACACCCGACTCGCCGGTGAGCAGCACGGTGGCATCGGTCTTGGCGACGCGTGCGGCCATCAGGAGTGTATCGCTGGTGCGCGGGTCCGCCGCTATCACGCCCTCGGCCGGGGTCGGCGGCACGGCGTAGCGACGAATCGCCTCAATCAGGGCGGCAGGCGAGAAGGGCTTGAGCATGAAATCGCACGCCCCGCCGCGCATCGCCGCCACCGCTTTGTCGACATCGCCAAACGCCGTCATCAGCATCACCGGCAGCCCGGGATGCCGCTGGCGAATCTCGCCGAGCAATGTCAGGCCATCCATCGGCGACATACGCAGGTCGGAAACCACCATGTGCACGCCGCCCGTCTTGCCAGGATTGGCCAGCACCTCCAGCGCGGCCGGCCCGCCGTCGGCCCCGGTGACACGAAAGCCCCCGGCCTCCAGCGTAATGAGCAAAGCGTCGCGCAAGGACGCATCATCTTCAACAACGAGCAGGTTCAGGGCTTTGTCGGGAGTGGGCATGGCAGTGTCAGGATAAATTCGGCCCCGTTGCCGGGGCTGGAAACCACATCAATCGCGCCGCCGTGGGCACGCGCCACACCGCGGGCAATCGCCAGACCGAGGCCGGTGCCTTCGGTGCGCGTGGTGAAGAAAGGCTCAAACAGACGCGCCGCCGTATCGGCGTCCATGCCTGGGCCATTGTCGGTAATGCGAATCTGCCACGTAGCGGCGCCCTCGTCGTTGCTCATGATGGTCTCGGCCGACAAGGACACGGTGGGCACCAGACCACGCTCACTCGCACCCGGTGCGGCGTGCAAGGCGTTTTCCAGCAAATTGGTCAATGCCCCGGTGAGCGACTTGCGATTGCCGATCACCAGCCCACCGGCACTGCGGTCACTCACCGCGAGCAGCACCTCGCGCGCGCCGGCGAGGGGCTCAAACGTCTGACGCAGGTCAGACAGCAGTTCGGTAATGGAAAACTCCTCACGCCCGAGGACTTCGCCCCGGGCAAATAGCAGCATGTCCTGAATCAGGCGCTCCAGGTGCTGCAGGCGCGACACCGCCTTCTGGGCAATATTGACCCGCGTGGCGGTCGGTATGTCCGGGTTTTCCAGATTACCGGTGTAGAGCAACGCGGCCGCCAGCGGCGTGCGCAGCTGGTGCGCCAGTTGCGCGGCCATCTCGCCCATGGCCGCGAGACGCTGGTTGCGCGCCGCCTGCGTGCGCAGTTCCTGCGCCTCGGTAATGTCGTGCAGCAGGACGATGCGGCCACCCGCCGAATCCAGCGGCGTCACCACCACCGCCAGACGGCGCGCTTTGCCCTCGCTACCGACGAGAAACTCCCCCGGAGCGTCCGTCGCGCACAGCGGTGCGCCCTCAAGCGCCGTCCAGCCAGCGCCGACTTGCGCAGCGGGCACCATGGCCTCGGCCGCGGGATTGGTCTGTTCGATGCGACCCGCGCCGTCAAGCACCACCACCCCCGCCGGCAGCGCGTCGAGCAAAATGGTCAGGCGCTCGGTCAGCGCCGCTTTTTCCTGATACTGCTGGCGCAGCGCGCCATTCGCCGCCGCCAGTTCGGCGGTGAGCTGCGCCACCTGACTTTGCAAGTGGCTGTAGGCGCCGGCCAGCTCTTCCGACGCCTGATTGAAGATACGGAAGGCTTCGGCCAGGCGCTGGGCTTCGCCGGGCGAAACCTCGGCCGGCGAGCTTGCGGCGGACGCCACCGTACCCGACGCAGCCGCACCCGCGCCAAGCTCGCCTGCCGCAGAATCGGAACGCACGTTCGCCATAGTGACCATGGGAAGCGATGATGGGCTTCTCCTGAAAAATCAGGGGGTTGATTTGCCGGCAAAAATTGCCGCTTCTTTCGGGAACCGGACTTGCTTTCCAAGACCACAATCCGGGAGCGGAAAAATTAGTGCAGCTTCGCGAATGTAGCAGGAGCAAATGCTGGTGATTCCGACGTATCTACCTATAACAACGACAAGGAAGCGCAGTAACGATGGCGGCTGAGGAACTTGCAGCACCCCTGCCCACGGCGAATCCGTTTCAACCGCTGGTTGATGCATTGAACCGTCTGGATGCCCGGCAGAAGATGCTGGGTGCGGTGGCGCTCGCCCTGATGATCGCCCTGCTGGTCGGCGGACTGCTATGGACCCGCGAGCCGCCTTACGCGGTGCTGTTCTCCAATTTTGAAGAGCGCGACGGCGGCGATATCGTAGCGGCGCTCACGCAGCAGAACATTCCGCACAAGATCTCTGACAACGGCCGCGCCATTCTGGTGCCGCAGGCGCAGGTGCATAACGTGCGACTCAAGCTCGCCTCGGCCGGCCTGCCCAAGGGCGGCATGATCGGCTTCGAGATCATGGAAAACCAGAAAATCGGGATCAGCCAGTTTGCCGAACAGATCAACTATCAGCGCGGCCTCGAAGGCGAACTTTCGCGCTCGGTCGCCTCCCTGTCTTCATTGCAGGGCGCACGGGTCCATCTGGCGATCCCCAAGCAGACCGCCTTTCTGCGCGACGACCAGAAGGCCAGCGCCTCGGTGATCGTCAATCTGCGCCCCGGGCGCGTGCTCGAGGCCGGGCAGATCTCCGGGATCGTGCATCTGGTATCGAGCAGCGTGCCCCAGCTCAATTCGGCCAATGTCAGCGTGATCGACCAGAACGGCTCGCTCATTTCGCAAAAGCGCGGGGCCTTGGGCGATGCGGGGCTGGACCCGAGCCAGCGCACCTATGTGCGTGACCTCGAAGCCGATTTCGCCAAACGCGTGCAGGCGATTCTGGCACCCGTGGTGGGCTCGGAAAACGTGCGTGCGCAGGTCACGGCCGATGTCGACTTCTCGGTGACCGAGCAAACGGCGGAAAACTACAAGCCCAACCCGACGCCGGAAACCGTGATCCGCAGCCAGCAAACCGCTGAATCCGGCAATGGCACGCCGGGCGCGCTGGGTATACCGGGCGCCCTGACCAACCAGCCGCCTGTCCCGGCGACCGCCCCCATTACCACACCCCCCGTGCCGGCAGGTTCTGGCACGGGCACGGGCGGCACCAGCACCAACAACATTGCCTATACGCGCAACGCCACGGTCAATTATGAAGTGGACAAGGTGATCAAGCATTCGCGCGGCGTGCCCGGCGTCATCAAGCGCCTGTCGGTCGCGATTGTCATCAACGAGCCGACCAAGACCGATGCCAAATCGGGCAAGACCGTGCCTGATCCGCTACCCGAGGCCAAGATCAAGCAGATCAACGATCTGGCACGCGAGGCTATCGGCTTCTCAAACGAACGTGGCGACACGCTGAATGTCGCGGCCGCCCCGTTTGCGGCCGAGAAGCCGTCCGATGTGTCCGGCATACCGGTCTGGCAGGACGCCGAGCTGATCGCCCTGATCAAGGAACTGGGCCGCTATCTGATCATTGCCGCCGCCCTGTTCTACATCTGGAGCAACTGGCTCAAGGGAATCATTGCCCGACTGCTGCCACCACCGCCCAAGCCCGAAACCGAAGAGGAAAAAGCCGCACGCGAGGCTGAAGAAATGGTCGACCTGCAATCCGTCGAGATTCACGACGCGCAAACCATCTACCAGAAGAAGATTGACGCCGCGCGCGAATTTGCCAAGCGCGATCCGAAGGCCGTGGCGCACATGATCAAGGAGTGGATGGATGCCGGCGGCACCTAAAGACGGAAACGATCCGGTCGAACGCAGCGCCATCTTGCTGCTCGCGCTCGGCCAGGACGAAGCCGCCGAAATTCTCAAGAATCTCGGCCCCAAGGAAGTGCAGAAACTCGGTCACGCCATGGCCGCGCTCAAGCAGGTGCCGCGCGAGCGCATCGAGCAGGTGCTCGACGAGTTTCAGGGCGAGGCGGCCAAGGGTGCACCGGTGCAGGTTGATGAAGAAACCATCAAGGCCATGCTCACCAAGGCGCTGGGCGACGACCGCGCCGCCAATCTGATCGGGCGTATTTTGCAAGGCGGCGACACCGCCGGCATCGAGGGCCTGAAGTGGATGGACGCCGCGACAGTGGCCGACATGATCCGCAACGAGCACCCGCAGATCATTGCCACCATCCTCGTGCACCTCGACTTCGACCACTCGGGCGAGATTCTCAAGCACTTCACCGAGCGCCTGCGCAACGACGTGCTGCTGCGCATTGCCACGCTCGACGGCGTGCAGCCGATCGCCATCCGCGAGCTGAACGAAGCCATGACGCGCGTGCTCGCCGGTGCCTCGGCCAACGTCAAGAAGGCCGCCATGGGCGGCGTGCGCCACGCCGCAGAAATTCTCAACTTCGTGGGTCAGGCCGCCGAGACCGGCATCATGGACAACGTACGCGAGTACGACCCCGAACTGGCGCAAAAGATTCTCGATGAGATGTTTGTGTTCGAGAACCTGCTCGACGTCGACGACCGTGGCATCCAGACCATGCTGCGCGAAGTGCAGTCCGACTCGCTGATCATTGCACTCAAGGGCTCCTCGGCGGAAATGCGCGAAAAGGTGTTCAAGAACATGTCGCAGCGCGCCGCCGAAATGATGCGCGAAGACCTCGAATCGAAGGGCCCGGTCAAGCTCTCGGAAGTCGAACGCGAGCAAAAGGAAATCCTCAAGATCGCCCGCCGTCTGGCCGAAGAAGGCCAGATCAACCTCGGCGGCGGTGGCGACGGCGACGCCTATGTGTAACTTCCATGCAATCAAAATTGTTGCGCTCTTGATGATGAAGTCTTTCGGCTTCGCTTTCCATCAAGGCAGCAAACCAAGCCCCCCACCCCAACCCCGCTTGCAGGGCGCGCACAGGTCTGCATACCTGTGCCGTTCCGCAGGCGCGGGGCATGCCCCGCGAAACCCCTGCTCCACCCCCGGGGCGGGGCTGATTATTGGCTCGCTGCGCTCGAAATCACACGTCACCCATCCTGTGTTTCCCGCTAACCCATGAGCGCACGCGGGCTAACCGCCTGGGAGCGCTGGGAGCTGGCCAGCTTCGACGACAAGCCCACAGCGAGCACCACCGACCCTGCCATCGCCGTCTCACCAGCGCCGACTTCCGGACAGGTGCCAGCGCAACCCGCAGGGCCCACGCCTGCGGAACTCGAACTCGCCGCCGTGCGCGACGCCGCGTATCAAGAGGCCTTCATGCAGGGCAAGAAGGAAGGCTTTGACGCTGGTCACAAAGAGGGCTACAGCGCCGGCCACAGCGATGGCGAGGTAACCGGGCGCACGCTCGCCGAGACCCTGATCCGCGAACAAGCGGAGTCCTTCGCCCTGCTCGTTAGTCAACTCGATCAGGACATCAGCGCACTCGGTCATTCCGTCGCCGACGAACTGCTGGCGCTGGCCATGGAAATCGCACGCAAGATGGTGGGCCATACGCTGGCCGTCAAGCCCGAGGTCGTGGTCGAGATCGTGCAGCAGGCGCTGGCCCAGTTGCCGGTGCAGCACGTCACCATTGCGCTGCACCCGGAAGACGCGTCGCTCGCCCGACAATATGCTGGCGAGATCTTGGCCCACGCGGGTCATCGCATCCATGAAAGCCCCAAACTGAAGCGCGGCGATGTGCTGCTCGATGCTGGCGGCAGCCACCTTGATGCGACACTGGCTACCCGCTGGCAGCGCGCTCTGGATGGGCTGGGCCCGGTGAGCAACTGGGACAGCTTGCCGGCAGCGCACCATGAACCCGCGGATAAGGAACCACCCCTGCGCGCCGAAACGTCGGTGAAGCCTGAAGCGCTGGTTGAGCCGGTTGAGCCGGCTGCGCCGGTTATCGCTGCCGAAGCAGCTGAGTCCGATGAGCCTGCAAAGCCTTAGCCGCTATCTGGCCGATTGCCGGCAGTTGGTGCGCGAAGCCGAGCCCTCTTTGCTGGGTGGCCGTCTCACGCGCATCAACGGTCTGGTCATAGAGGCCAGCGGCCTGAAGCTTCCGCTGGGGGCCACCGCGCACATTCACGTGGGCGAACGGCAGCGCGGCCAGACGGGCCCTGGCAAAGCCGAGGTCGTCGAAGCCGAAGTCGTTGGTTTCTCCGGCGAGCGCCTGTTCATGATGCCCAGCGACGATGTCTATGGACTGGCCCCGGGCATGCTGGTGACCGCGCAGGATCACGCCGTCGACATCCCCCGTCCTGGCCAACCCTTGCCCGCCACCCGTCATGCCCGCGACCGCGCCAAGCACCTGCCGGTCGGCGACGCGCTGCTGGGACGCGTGGTCGATGGCAACGGCCGCCCGCTCGATACACTGGGACCCGTGCGCCTCACCGAGACCCGTTCGCTCGCCAGCCGGCCACTCAACCCCTTGCAGCGCGAGCCGATCCGCGACAGCATGGACGTCGGCATTCGCGCCATCAATTCCCTGCTCACCGTTGGGCGCGGGCAGCGTCTGGGGCTCTTCGCCGGCTCGGGCGTAGGCAAGAGCGTGCTGCTGGGCATGATGGCGCGCTACACCGCCGCCGATGTGATCGTGGTCGGCCTGATCGGCGAGCGTGGGCGCGAGGTGAAGGAATTCATCGAGATGAATCTGGGCGAAGAAGGGCTGGCCCGCTCGGTGGTCGTCGCCGCTCCGGCCGATGTCAGCCCGCTCATGCGCCTGCAAGGGGCGTCCTATGCCACCGCCATCGCCGAGCACTTTCGCGATCGCGGTCAGCATGTCTTGCTGATCATGGATTCACTCACCCGCTACGCCATGGCCCAGCGCGAGATTGCACTCGCCATTGGCGAGCCGCCAGTGACGCGCGGTTATCCGCCCTCAGTGTTTGCCCGCCTGCCCCAACTGGTCGAGCGCGCCGGCAACGGCATGTCCGGTGGCGGCTCGATCACCGCGTTTTACACGGTGCTGGCCGAAGGCGATGACCAGCAAGACCCGATCGCCGATGCCGCCCGCGCCATCCTCGATGGCCACATCGTGCTCAGCCGGCAGCTGGCCGACGCCGGGCACTACCCCGCCATCGACATCGAGCAGTCGATTTCTCGTGTCGCCCCCAATCTGATCGATGCCGCACAGCTCGGCCAGGTGCGCCAGTTCAAGCAGTATTACTCGCGCTACCAGCGCGCCCGCGATCTGCTGGCCGTAGGCGCGTATCAGGCGGGCTCCGATCCGGTACTCGATCAGGCCATCCGCCTCTATCCAATATTTGAAGCCTTTTTGCAGCAGGCCATCGACGAGCGCGCGGAGCTGCCAGCCGCCTGGTATGACCTGGGGCGGATTTTCGGCGCGCATTGATCAGCGCACCGTTTCTTGCTTGCCGGATAGCCCGCCAGCACCCATAATTTCCGCATGAGCCCGCGCTTCCCCCTGCAAACCCTGCTCGACCTTTCCCAGCTGCGACTGGACGAAGCCGCGCGCAAGCTCGGCACCTTGATGACGGGTCAGCAAGAAGCGCAAAAGCGTGTCGATCTGCTCAGCGAGTACCGCGCCGAATACCAGGCTCGCTTTGTCACTGCCTCACAAAACGGCCTGGCACCGAGCGAGTGGCAAAACTTTCGCAGCTTCTTGGCCAAGCTCGACCATGCGGTCGAGCAGGCTCAGCAGATGCTGGACAACAGCCGTGCGAACACGGTGCGCGGGCAGCAGGCCTGGATTGAAAAGCGTGGTCATGTCAAAGCCTACGATACGCTCGCCGATCGCCACCGTCAGGCTGCTGTCAAGCGTGAGCGTCGTAGTGAGCAAAAGCTGGGCGACGAACATTCGGCGCGCCGCTACCACCTGAGCGACGACGACACTGATCTGTAAGGCTCGGGGCGATCGGCCGCAGACAACAAGCAACAGGCATGGTATGGCTCTTGCAGTGAATCCTGCAAACCGCTCTAAGGACCCTCGCCATGTCAGACCTCTCGACCGCAAATACATCCTCCTCCGCCTTGCCTTCTGGCCTGCTCGCAGGCATGCGTTCGGGTCCGGCGAGCAGTACCTACGGTGCCTCCAGCAATTCGGCCGGGCTCAGCGGCGACGCGCCGAACTTCTCCTCGGTACTGAAAGAGCGCGCGGACAAGCTGACCAAACCGGAGAGCACACCGGCAGAAAAAGCCGGCAAGTCGCAGGAGGGGCGAGAATCTGCCGCTGCGGCCAACGAGTCATCCAATGAGACGGCCAATGCGGCCGCCGAGGCAGCGAGCGAAAGCGAACGCATTGCGCGTGCAGAAAAGAAAAACGCGTCATCAACCGATAAGAAGGACGATGCGGCCAATGAAAATGCAGCCGCGGACGACACCATCACCAATGCGCCCATTGCCGCCGTGCTGGTACAGATGACCCCGGCCGCACTGATCGCCGCGACGACTGATGCCATTGAGAGCGGTGTGATGGCCGATGCCAAGTCACCGTTCGGAGCGATGGTGCGCGAACTGGCTCGCAGTCTTGGCACCGGCGACACGAGCGAATCCGCTACCCCAGGGCTCGCCTTGGCCGTGGGTCAGGGCGAAAGCGGCACCGACGGCATTCCGGGCAAGCTCGCAGCGCCCGGACAGGCTGGCGGTGAGGCACTAGCGACTGACCCCGCGGCGCTGGCGGCCGCCGCTGAAGGCGAGCTGGCAACACCACTCACTGTGGCTACCGAAGGACCCGACCTGACGGCCATCGCGGGCGCACCGGGCGACGATGAAGCCGCCTTGACGACCAGCACACTCGCCACCAAGGGCACTGCCGGCGCATCCGACTTCAATCAGTTGCTGGGGCAGGTCCGCGATGGCCAGTCATCCGGACTGTCGGTCAGCAACGGCGGCCGTACCGGTGGTAGCGAGGCGGCGCTGGCAATGCGCTCGCCAGTTGGTCACCCCAACTGGAGTACCGAGTTGGGCGACAAGATGACCTGGATGGTGTCCAGTCAGCGCCAACAGGCAGACCTGGTATTGAACCCGCCGCAACTGGGCCGCATCGAGGTGTCGCTGACGGTAAATGGCGATCAGGCCAATGCCGTATTCACTTCGCCCAACGCGGCGGTGCGTGAAATGCTTGAGAACTCTCTGCCGCGTCTGCGCGAAATTCTTGCCGGCTCCGGGCTCAACCTCGGTCAGGCCGACGTCGGTGCCCAGTCCTTCGCCCAGCAGCAGGGGCAGGACGGGCAACGTCAGGCGAGCGGCATGCGCGGCGATATCGGTGCCGACATTGACAGCGCGATCACCGCCGGAGGCACGGTCAACCTGGGCCGACCTGGCGAACGCCGAGGAATGGTAGATCTTTTTGCTTAAGCTCAAGCAATCAGATGCTTAGCAAAATAGCTTAAAGTTGTTTATTGAAAATGCCGTAAAAATCGCTTGGCGTCTCAAAGGTTCGATGCGCCGACCCGACGGCAGCACGGCAATGGCTCAATTCGCGGCAAGTGGCAAGTGGTAAGTGGCTGACCGGCCAGTGCAAACAGGTTTAGGCGCAGCGCACAGGGTGCGCGCAGGAGACGATGATGGCGGAAAAGAAAGAGAAAGCAGAAGCAGCTCCTGAAGGAGACGGCGGGGGCAAGAGCAAAAAGAAGCTGATCATGTTCATCATCATCGGCGTGGTGGTGCTTGTCCTGCTGGTCGGCGGGGGTCTGGTCTTCTTCATGATGAGCCAGAAAAAGGCCATCGAAGCCGAAGACGGGGATGAGGAACAAACCGAGGAAGTCGACAAAAAGAAGGGCAAGAAGGACGACAAGGGCGCGCACGCCGCACCCGTTTTCTACAAGTTCGATAAGCCCTTCACGGTGCGTCTTGCCGGCGGTGAAGGTGAAGAAGCCTACTTGCAGATCGAGGCCCAGTTCAAGTTGCTCGACGCCACCGGCGTCGATGCCATCAAGAACGCCGAACCCGAGCTCAAGCACAAGATCACGCTGCTGCTGCTCGCCCGCACCGCCGCTGACCTGAACACTGCCAAGGGAGTGGAGGAACTATCCTGGGCCATTCGCGATTCGGCCAATCACACCCTGCACCCGCCCAAGAAAAAGAAGGGGGCCGCCGCCGATGATCATGCCGCGCCCCCTGCGGCCGATGCGGCGGACGACGCTCCGGTACAGGCTGTGCTGTTCACCACCTTCATCATCCAGTAAGCGGCACCGCCGTCCTACCAGCGCCGACTTGCCAATCTTATGAGTCAGGATTTTCTTTCCCAGGAAGAAGTCGACGCCCTGCTCAAGGGCGTCACGGGGGAGGCTGACGAAGAGGAAGTCGCCGAAGAGTCGGGCGGGGTAAAAACCTACGACCTCGGCCGGCAGGAACGTATTGTCCGCGGTCGCATGCCGACCATGGAGCTCATCAACGAGCGCTATGCCCGCTACCTGCGCATTGGCCTGTTCAACTACATTCATCGCAGCTGCGAAATTTCTGTCGGGCCGATTCGGGTGCAGAAATACAGCGAGTTCATCCGCAATCTGGTCGTACCGACCAACCTGAATCTGGTGCAGGCCAAGCCGCTGCGCGGAACCGGGCTGGTGGTGTTCGACCCCAATCTCGTGTTTCTGGTGGTGGACAATATGTTCGGCGGCGACGGGCGCTTCCACACCCGGGTGGAGGGGCGCGACTTCACCGCCACCGAGCAGCGCATCATTCAGGGCTTGCTCGGCGTCGTGTTTGCCGAGTACGAAAAAGCCTGGAAGCCGGTGTACGAGATCGAATTCGAGTACATGCGCTCGGAAATGAACACCCAGTTCGCCAATATCGCCACGCCCTCGGAAGTGGTGATCGCGGTGACCTTCACCATCGAACTCTCGGGCAACACGGCAGACATGCATTTCTGCCTGCCCTATTCGATGGTCGAGCCGATCCGCGATGTTCTCTACAGCACCATGCACAGCGAGCAGGCCTCAAGCGATGCGCGCTGGACCGGCACGCTGGTGCGCCAGATTCAAACCGCCGAAATCGAGCTGCTGGCGACGCTGGGCAACGCCCGCGCCACGCTCGCCGAGGTGATCGGCCTGAAGGTCGGTGATGTCATCCCGCTGGACGTGCCAGAGCTGGTTCCGATGAGTGTCGACGGCGTGCCGGTGGCGCATTGCCGCTATGGCGTGCGCAACGGCCAGTACGCCCTGAAACTCGAACAATTTGCTGTAGAGCAGGACCAGTGAGGATAGGCTGATGAGCGAAAACGAAACAGCAGAAGACGGCGTCTCGGAAGACGACTGGGCGGCCGCCATGGGCGAGCAGGCGACCGTCGACGAGATGATGGCGGGGGCCAATGGGCCAGCCGCTCAGCCAGCGCAGTTCGAGCAGTTTGCCGGCGGAGCCGACAAGGTCGCGGCACAAGGTTTCGACATGATCATGGACATTCCGGTGTCCCTGACCGTAGAACTCGGGCGCACCAAGATTTCCATTCGCAACCTGCTGCAACTGGCGCACGGCTCGGTGGTCGAACTTGATGGCCTTGCAGGAGAGCCGATGGACGTGCTGATCAACGGCACCCTGATCGCTCAGGGTGAAGTCGTGGTGGTCAATGAAAAATTCGGTATCCGCCTGACCGACATCATCACGCCGCAGGAACGGATGCGCAAGCTGCACCGCTGAGCGGCAGTGGCGTCAGGCCGCAGCCAAAATCGCCGTCTTGCCAGCGCCGACTTGCGGGAGATCTACCTCACGCAAGTCTTTTGCCCAAGCTTATTGATGACGAAGTTGGTACAGGTAACGTAGGTTGGCTTAATCGTCGGAGTAACTTGGATCATCGTTATTGGCGCAATAGGCTTTGGCATGACAGGCGCAACGAGCTTGGTAGTCAACGTTGGCATCGTAAGAGTTGGCACCGTAAGGGTTGGCGAGGCAATAGTTGGCGAGGCAAGTGTCGTCGTCTTTGTTGGCAGCGCTCCCGTGGGCGCAATTGCCAACGTTGGTGATGGCGCAATGGGCAGCGGCGAAATAAGCAGCTTCGAAGTGCTCAGGGTGGTCGACGAAAGCGTCGAGACTGGCGTCAGCGACGTTGTCTTGGCGAGCGTGGTCGTGCCGGTACTAATCGGCGCGATCGGTAGTGGTGCCAGCAATTTGGTCGGCATCGCTGTTACCAAAGTGGGTGCGGGTGCCGCAGCACCGAGAAATGCCACCTGCCGGGGTGCCAGCGCGGTCGATACATCACCCGACTTCATCACACCCGAGCCAACCAGCAACTTGCTGTAGGTGCCCGGTGCCATGGCGTCCGTTCGTGGCGACACTTCGGGGCGCACCAACTCAGTCTCAATATCGGCACCGCGCAACTGCATGCTGGCAATGCCGCTTTTCAGGGTCAGCGGCGCGATCGTAGCCTTTTCCATCAACTCGGCACCGATCACGCGAATTGAGCCTTGCAGCAGGGTGACCACTTTTTGGGCTTGATCAGAGGCGGCCGCAGGCAGCTCCACTTTCAGTTCGGACCCTGGGCGCAAGCCCAGCAGGCTTCCATCCGCCAAACCGATCTGGGCTATGGCATTAGGTGGTGTCAGCAGTCGCTCGCCCTCCTGGAGCTTATCGCCCTGCTTTGCCACTCGCTTGACGCCGGCGGCATCAATGATTTCGACCCCCGGCTGAGCGAAAAGCAACGTACCCGCCGTCACCGCCCAACCGGGCGCTGTATAAGCAAGTGCAGCTGAAACCAAAGCAATTCGGGGCAGAGTTAGTAGGGCGGCTTTCATGACAGTTCTCCTTGCAGTTGGTTCGTGCATTTCATCACCTTGGTGTGGTGGTGGTCGTGGTCGTCTTTGGTGCGATCAGCGTGGTGGTGGTAGTCGTCTTTGGTGCGATCAGCGTGGTGGCAGTAGTGGTTGTTGGTGCTATCAGCGTGGTGGTCGTGGGGGCAATGAGCGTCGTGGTTGGGGCGATAGCCGTCGTTTTCGGCTGGATAGTCGTGGTTGTCGGCGCAGTGAGCGTAGTGGTAGTAGGCGCCGTGGGTGTCGGCGACGTGGAAAGTGTCGTCTTCGGCTGCAAGGTAGTCGTACTCGCGTCCAGTGTGGTCGGTGCGATCAGTGTGGGGCTCGTGCTCATCGGCTCCAACTTGCTGGTCGAAGTGGTCGCCATCGGCTCCAACCTGGAGGCCGAAGTCGTCGTCGGCTCCAACTTGGCGGTCGAGGTGGTCGCCATCACCGGCTCGCTGGCCATGGTTTTGGTGCCAACGAGCGTTGTGCTTCCGGTCCTGTCCGCCGTCGCGCCACCCTCGAGCGGTTTTTGCGTCGCCAGCCGGCTCGCGGTGGTCGGACGCAAACCCTTGCTCACGGGAGCGGGCTTGCGCTCACCCTCTTCCGCGTCCTTACCCTCCGGTCGATCCACCTCCAGCTTCACCTTGTAGAACTCGGGAATCTTGACCAGTGTCTGCGGAGGCACCTCTGGCTTGATAGGCGAAAAACCAACCTGTCCCGGCTTCAGGCTGATCGTCCCCAGGTCGTTGCGAATGAACGTTTCTCCCGAGTTAACCTTGTCATACAAACCAGGGGCCACGGCCGCATTGGCGCCACCGACGCCCGGCAGCCCCACCGGTATGAACATCGGCTCATGGTCCGTGCCACGAATACCGATGGTCGCCGTCGAAGTGCGCACCTGATAAGCCGCCGGGTTGTTGCGTCCCACCAGGCCGGTAATGGAGCGCAGTCCGCCTTTGATCAGACCGAGCACGATGCTGGAGTTACTTTGATTTTTCTCGTCGTGAACAAACTTCTCAATCGCCATCTCAGTGCTTGAGCGAATCGACAAGTAGCCGCCGTCAAGCATACGAATCTGCGTCAGCGCCCCTTCGGCAGTCACCACTCGATCACCCGGAAACACCTCGCCACCTTTGAGCAAGTCGCGCTCGCGCCCCTGTTGATCGATCGCTACGACCCGACCGGTCGACACCATGACCGTGCCGACGCTCGTCTGCGCCAGAGTACCAAAAGACAAGAGGCACAGCAGCAGGGGCGCAAGCACTCCGAGAAAACCACGCTGAAGGTTGGCGTGGCCGTTCAGCGATGCGCTTGCTTGAGTGGTCATGATCAGAAGTCCATACGGAGATTGACGGAGGCATCACCTTTTTTGTACGAATACAGCTCAGCGTTACTACGATTCTTCACGTAGGAAAGTTGCGGCCGCAGCGACATCCCCTTGGCCACCGACCAGGTCACACCCAAGCCAAGGTCATAGAGCATTTCACGGCGTTCCTTAAGATACAGGGTGTTTTCCTCTTCAAACGCAGAATGCGTAGCACCGACCGTGACGTAGGCCCCTATCGTCGGGGTAAAGCTCTTCTGCACAAAGATTCGGGGCCCGAAGAAGCGCTTGTCGCCCTCGCCACGGCCTTCTATGGCGTTCTCGACACCACCGGAGGCCGAAAGGCTGAAAATCGCAGTACCGCCATCAAGCGAGGTGAGCCAACCCAAATTGCCGGAGTAGGTATCCGTATCTTCGGTGCTGGAGGCGTCGGCAACGTAGCGCCGCTGCACCAGCGACGTGCCCGCAGTCACTTGGTCGGCGCTACCCACGGCCAAGCGCCAGTCCAGATTCACACCGGCGTTGTCGATGAGACGCTCACCCTGATAGTAGTAGGTGCCCCCTGTCACGCCACCGCGCAATTGCCAGGCGCCACTGGAGTAAGCGACACCAGCTCGCCCGTCCGCCGACCAATTGTTCGGGTCGTGATACGTCTCATACCCTCGCCAACGCACATCGCCACCCGCCACCAGGCTCCAGCGCTCGTCCAGTTGATGATTGACTTCGCCCCCGGTGCCCACGGTGGTGTAGGTATCCGCTGTTCTGCGGCCGGTGGGCGGTAAGGGGATATAGGTGAATGGCCCCGTCGCCAAAGGCAGGATCAAAGACCGAGCGGCGGTAGAACTGCCGATATTGGTATCGTGCCCAAGGCCCAGCTCAAGATAGGCGGTAAAGATCGTGCGCTTGCCCTCGGCACGCTCGGCAATCGCCTTGACATAGAGCTCAACCTGGCTACGCAGATCCGGCGGCAGCGTCTGCAAGGTAAGTACCGTTTCAAACTCGATCTTAGCCCGCGCGAAATCGCCCAGACCGTAATAGGCCCGCCCCATGTCGGCACGTACTCCGACGTAAGTCGGGTCAACCGCCAGAATGCGCTCATAAATAAAGGTGGCTTTGCTGTACTTGCCCGTCTCCAGTGCGGCAGTTCCGAGCAGGTAATCGAAGATCAGGTCACCTGCCCCGGATACTTCCAGTGGCTCGAGTATTTGGTACACCTCCTCGGCCTTGCCTTCCTTGAGCATGGCCTCCGCCCGTTCCAGCGTGGCCGTATCTACGGCAGACCAAGCGGAGGTAGAAACCATCGCCACACCGACGGCAAAGCAGCGCAGATAACGCTGACCAACAAAACTCAAGCGATGTAGCATACGACGCATAAGGAAATCCTGAATCAGATTAAACGGAAAGGTGAAAAGTTAACGGCAACCCACTCGCCACATTGAGCCAGCGGCGCAACGTACCACCAGCACGGGCTACTGATTCTCGACCGGGCGAGCTACCTGGTTAATCTTGAGCACGGCATCCATATTCAGGGTGCCCACACCAGCTTCGCGCTCGGCCGCTCCCGCCAGGCCGCGAGCGATCATCTGGCCATTGCTGCCACCGCCCGTTTGCTGATCGGTACGCCCGTCATCAGCACCACCGGCGCCGGCCCGCTTGCCGGCCAAGCCTCGCTCTTGCGTAATGATGTCCTGACGTCCCATCGGCGCACCGCTGCCGCCCGAGGGGTTATCGTCCTCGCGCGGGCGGTCCGAACCGACCAACTGGCGATTCCTCTCGGCTTCCCAGTAACCCTTGCGCTCTTCAGTGGACATATCCTTGGTGGCCGCGTAACCATCGGTTCCCACCGACATGGCGTACTGTAGTTCCACTGCATCTTTGCCCGTGTCGCCGCTAGGCTTACCGCCTGAGTCGGTCAACATTTGGGCAATGGTGCCGGCCGGTGCCCCGCCTTCATCATCCCCTCCTTGGCTCGTCCGTCCCTTTCCGTTACCGGCAAAATTGTTTTTCCCGCCCTGCTGCTTGCCATTAACTCGCTGACCACCGAAGGTATCACCATACTTGGAACCTTCGATTGGGCCGCCTTCACCGACCGCATCGGTAATCGCTGCCGCGCCACCGCTACCGACCGATTTTCCACCCCCCAGAATGGTTGACTTACCGGGCGTCTTGCCCTCCTCGCCTCCCAGGCCCATCATTTTGGCGCGCACACTGTCCATGCCCTTGCCACCGCCCTGCTTCGACATCTCATCAAGCTTCATGTCCTGCTTTAGCGACGACGCATCGATTTTCGCGCCAGCCAGGTCGGCACCTCTCGACTCCGGGAGCTTCAAGCCCGGCGCCATCTGCACGCCAGGCGCATCGGCAGCCTGGGTCGGGAGTTTTTCAGATTTTGGCGAACTCAATGGCGTCAAGGTGGCGGTAGGCTGGATCGTGGGACGCAGCGGGGTCAGTGTTGGCGAAGTCTCTTTGACCGGCATGGCCAGCTTCGGCACCAAATCGGTCTTCACTACCGGAAGCGTAGCCGGCATGACATCGGTTTTCATCACAGGCAGCGGGGTCGGCATCGCGATGGCCGTGGTTACCGCCTTCTGCGTCGGCGCGGGGGCCGGCGCGGGAGCGGGCACCGCTAGCGGAGCCACCTTAACCGCCACCGGGGCTGCTAGTTTGGTGGTTGTCGAACTAAGCACCACTTGGGCCGGGGCCGCACTGGCCACCAGCGAGAGGGTGAGCGAAAGCGCAAGGCGGGGAGTGTTCATGGCGAGCTCCAGAAACGGGGTGATTGAGTACGTTGTGGCCGGGCACGGGAGCAAAGCGGCATGACTTCCCACAGTGCTGGCGCAGCCTTTCCTTTATAGCCGAAACTACGCGCCCATGCACAGTATTCTCTCACTTTCGCTCAATTAAACAACTGTTTGCCGCCTGCCTTGGCAACGAAACCGTGAGCACTCGCCAGGAAGGCCGCCTGATTGCGCTTTCGGCAAAATTTGCCGGCGCTAGCCTGTGGGCTCACCTCCCCCGATCACTTCCTTGGTCTACTGCATGCTCACCCGGCTGATTTCTGTAGTCATGTTGCTGCTCCTGCTTGCCGCGTCACCCGTGATCTGGGCGCAAGTGGCGGCCAGCGCCCCGGCGAACGCGGTTGCCCCCGCTGTGGCGGTACCCGTAGCCGTGCCTGCACCAAATTTCAGCGGCAACATGCTGACCATGCTGCTTGGTCTGGCAGCCGTGTTGGCCCTGATGGTGGGCGCGCTCTGGCTGCTCAAGCAACTTACGCAACGCCGTGGCGGGCCGTCGGCCTTGCTCAAGGTCGTAGCAGGAACCGCCGTAGGGCCGCGTGAGCGTGTGGTGATTGTGGAAGTGGGCAGCACCTGGCTGGTACTGGGGGTCGCCCCCGGGCGCGTCACACCGCTGGCCGAAGTGCCCCGGCAGGCCACGGCAGCGACGGTCGCCGCGGCGTTTGCCGACAATCGCCGTGTTGCCAGCGCCGACTTGGCGAACGCCGGTTCGCCGCCGCGCGCGCCGACCCTGGGAGGCTGAGATGTCCACGCCCCCCCGGTGCCGCCTGACACTCAAAAGCGGCTTGCTCATCGCTGCCGGACTCACGCTGGCGCTGGGCAGCGAGTTCGCGCTGGCGCAAGCCCTGCCCGCCGTCACCAGCAAGTCGGTCGCTGGCGGCGGCACCCAGTGGTCGCTGTCGATCCAGACCCTGCTGCTGCTCACCGGCCTGACCTTTCTGCCGGCGATGATGCTGATGATGACCAGTTTCACCCGCATCATCATCGTGCTCTCGCTGCTGCGCCACGCACTGGGTACGCAAACCTCGCCGCCCAATCAGGTATTGGTCGGGCTCGCCTTGTTTTTGACTTTTTTCATCATGGCCCCGGTCGGCGAAAAGATTTACGCCGACGCCTACCTGCCACTCTCGGAAAACAAGATCAGCTTTGCCGAAGCGCTCGACAAGGGCGCGGTGCCGCTGCGCGCCTTCATGATGAAGCAGGTGCGCGAAGCCGACCTGGCGACCTTCACCAAGGTCGCCAAGCTGCCGGCCCCGGCGAATGCCGACGAAATCCCCCTGCGCGTGCTGATTCCGGCTTTTGTGACCTCGGAGCTGAAGACCGCCTTTCAGATCGGCTTCATCGTCTTCATCCCCTTTCTGATCATCGACATGGTGGTAGCCTCGGTACTGATGTCGATGGGTATGATGATGATGTCGCCCGTGATCGTGGCGCTGCCCTTCAAGCTGATGCTGTTCGTGTTGGTCGATGGCTGGAACTTGCTGATCGGCTCGCTGGTGCAGAGTTTTGGGTAAGCAATGACCCCAGGAACCGTCGTCGATATTGGTCGCCACGCCATCGAGCTCACCTTGATGATCTCGGCCCCGCTGTTCTTCGCCGCGCTGGCCACCGGCCTGATCATCAGCATCTTTCAGGCGGCCACGCAGATCAACGAGTCCACGCTCTCGTTCGTGCCCAAGCTGATCGCCATCTTTGTCACCCTGGTGCTCGCCGGCCCGTGGATGATCACCATGATGACCGACTACATCCGGCGGCTCTATGAGGCAATTCCCGGCCTGATCGGATGATCTCGTTCACGTCGGCGCAGCTCGATGCCTGGATGGCGGCATTCCTCTTTCCGCTGGCGCGCATCTTTGCGCTCATGGCCACAGCACCGGTGTACAACAACGCCGGCATTCCGGTACGCACCCGCCTGGCCGTCGGCCTGGCCATTACGCTGGCGCTGCTCCCCATCCTGCCACCGATGCCTGCTATCCCCAGTGGTTCCTGGCTCAGCTTTGCCGTACTGGCGCGCGAGATCCTGATTGGCATCATGATGGGTTTCACGCTACGCCTGGCGTTTGTCACCATAGACATCGCCGGCGAGTTGATCGGTTTGCAGATGGGTCTGTCGTTTGCTGTGGCCTATGATCCGCAAAATGCCGGACAAACCCCGGTGCTGACTGAATTCATTGGCCTATTGACCACGCTGATCTTTCTCGCGCTGGGTGGCCATCTCATGATCCTGCAAGCGCTGGTGGAAAGCTTTCGCCTGCTGCCCGTGAGCCCGGTATTTGGCGAATCGGGCGGCTTGGCTGTCTTGCTGCGCTGGTCAAGCGTAATTTTTGCGACCGGCCTGCTCTTGTCGCTACCCCTGATTACCGCCTTGCTGATCGCCAACATTGCGCTGGGCGTGCTCTCACGCGTTGCCCCGACGCTGAACCTGTTTGCCGTCGGCTTTCCGGTCACGCTGGCGGTGGGCTTCGCCGTGCTGATGTTCTCGCTGCCCTACCTCAGTGCCGCGCTGTCCTCGATATTCGATCAGGGATTCAACGCTATGGAACAGGTGCTCTTGACCTCCAGCGGAAAAGCACGCTAACTGAGCTTGCGACCTCAGCCCTCGGTATGGGTCAGCTTGATCACCCCCTGGGCGACCCGTTGCGAACCGAGAATGGAAGACTCCAGACTTTCGCTGTACTCGACGATCTGATAGCCATTGAAGCCGCCGCTGCGCATGAGTTCGCCGGCACGGCGCTGAAACACCTGCCGGGCTTCGCCCGCACCGCCGCTGTACACCCGCTTCATCTTTAAATTGATCAGCACATGTTCGTCGGGGAAGGCCGCCTGCTTGATCTCCCAGTTGGGCGCAAAGGGGTCAATGATCAGGTAGGCCACGCTGGTGTAGGCGCCCCAGAACATCAGGGTTTCTACGGGGATGGTGACGCTCGGGCTCAAATTGAAGTTCCTTGAGGCAACCAGCGCCTTGCCGCCATCTTTCATGTAGCGCTCCTGGTCCACCAGCTTGTCCAGAACGCTGCAACCGCCCAGCAGCAAAGCGGCGCTCAGCGCAAGACTAGCCCGTGAAATCAGGTGGCGACGGATCATGACGATCACCGCAAGTAGTTGAACAAGCTGAGTTCAGAGATGCGCACAAACGATTGCTGTGCCGCCTGCAGGTCGGTCTGCTTGCGCGTGAGATCGGTGATCGCTTTAGCGTAGTCCAGATCCTGCAGTTGCGACAGGGTTTGCTGGAACTGCAATTTGAGATCTTCGAGCACACTGCCCAGGGAGTCGACCTCTTTGAGGCGGGTGCCAATGGCGGCGCGAACCCGGAGAATATTTTCTGTGCCCTGATCGAGATTGGTCAGGGCAAAGCCCACATCATTGGCCAGCTTGGCGGTCGCTGCCGGGTTTTCGGTGGTCGCGGTTTCCAGCGCCTTGATCACGTTCGCCATCGTCTTGAAAATACTCTGCGAGCCACTGGCATTGAGCGTAAAGCTATCGTTCTGTGCCGGGTCACCGGTAATGAGCACATTGGCACCGGCATTCGGGATACTGATGGGCTGACCGCTGCGATACACATTCAGGCCACTGGCCACGGTGGGGGCGGGAATGGGCGATGAGGGTGGCGCGATGGCCCCGGCCAACACGGTCGAGCCGTCGGAGGCCAAGGCGTCGGGCACACCAAAGATGGATGGCGCACCCGTCAGCAGCGAATTCCCCCGTGTGGGGCTGACCGGGTCATTGTCCACTATGTCGTAGTAGGTGACCGGCGGCACTACGGTGTTGTCGATACCAAAGTTGATGACATAGTTTTTGGGCGTGGCGGGATCAGCCCAGGTCGCCGGGCTGATCACCACGCCGCCATCGATAATGCCCGTCCCTGAATTGACTTGATCCCAAAGCCCGTTGGTGGAGTTGAAGGTCGGGCCGTAGCTCGAGGTAAAGGTACCGTTGCCCTGCTTGATCTGAGTGAATACGGCGGTGCCGGAATCGGATATCTCAAGAAAACGGGTCGTCGATACCTGCAAACGACGCTGCCCCTCGTCACCCTGATAGGTGATTTCATTGCCCAGACTGGCGTTGAGGAAATCTACCGTGCCATCGAAGGGCTTGGTAGTGCCCATGAAGCCGGAGAAGACGTGCAGGCCGGCACCATCGGTCGCATTAGCGATACCTACCAACTCATCAAAGCGCGCGCGCATCTCGAACGAAAGCGCTCGGCGATCGGAGTTTGACAGCAGCGTGTTACCGGCCTGCACCGTCAATTCACGCACCCGGGCGATCAGATCGCTGGCGCTGGAAAGCTGCGCTTCTTCAAGGCCCAGTGCGGACGAGGCATTATTGTGATTGAGCTGAAACTGTGTGACTACCGATTCCGACTGCGTGACCTCAAGCGCGCGGGCGGCGGCCACCGGGTCATCGGAGGGAGTGAGAATGCGCCGACCCGACGCCACCTGCTGCTGCACGTGCAGCAGGCTCGCCATCTGGCTATTGATGGTGCGGACGCCGGCATTGAAAATCTGGCTACTCGATACACGCATGACTATCTCCGGAATCAGCCGCCCAAGGCGAGCAGTTCATCAAACAAGGTGCCCACGATGGCCAGCAGCTTGGCCGCCGCCTGATAGGCCTGCTGGTACTTGAGCAAATTGGCGGCTTCTTCATCGAGATTCACACCCGATAGCTGCGCTTGCGATTGCGTGGCTTGATCGGCCAGACTTTCCTGCGCCTGCCCGGTGACCTCGATCTCGCGCGCCTTGCTGCCAATACGGCTAACGATCTGTGAGTAGGCCGACTGCAGCGTGGCATTGGCCCCGGTGCTGGTGGATGAACTGGCCCCATTGAGGATGTTGGCGGTCTGAATTGCACCGAGCAACTGGGAGTTACGGTTATCGGAAACCCCGTTGTCATTGCGCGCGAGGGTGAAGCGGTCACCGGTCGCCGGCGCACCCGAGATGCTGAAACTCAGGCCATTGACGGTGATATCAATTTTGGTCTGCGTCGCAGGGTTGTAGGCGATGGTGGCCGCCCCAGGGGCCACGGTAAAGCCGGGGATGGCTCCATTGAAGGTCAGCGTGATGTCGCCGCCGGGTGAGGGGGCCATGGGCAGATTGCCATTGCCGACGTAAGAGACAGAACCGCTCGAGATGGCACCCAGTCCGGTATTGGTGAGCGCCCCCGAGGTACGGAAGGGTGCAGCAGCGGCCAGCGCGCGCGGGTCGTTGATCGCCACCGCAATATTGCGTGCCACGGTGCGCGTGGGTTGAATCATGAAACTATCGCCGACCGTGGGGGGGACACCCGCGAGCGTCATGGAAAAGCCGGGCTGGTTTTGCAGCAGATTGTCGAGCGCCTGCTGATCAGAGCCTCCCGCTGCCGTCCAGATGGTGTTGTCACCCAGGCGGGTCAAGCGCCACTGATTGACCCCGATGTAGTCAAGACGATAGTCCGAACCGTCCAGCGCGGCCAGATTGGAACCGGTGGAATCGAGGCCACCGGTGCCGGTGTTGGTCGACTCGGCAAGCACGCGCTGGCCAGGCGGATTGCCGGGCTTGACGACAAACACATCGCCTGCATTGGGTGCCGCTGTCTGAGTAATTTCAACGCCATCGGCAAACCAGGGCAAATTCTGACCGGGGAATGAGGCCCCGTCAGACAGACGGGTGATGTCGTAGTTGCCCCCATTGAAAACCACTCGGTAGTCGCTGGTAATGATCTGTGCAGAGATCAGCGTGCCGTTGCTGGCATTCAACAGACTGCTATTCACCACCGGGGCACTGACGGCAAAGAAATCTGCACCCAACACCCCGGAAAGATCCTGCCCGCTTTTATGAATCGAGTTGAAGGTCTGCGCCAGCCCCAGCGCAATGCGCCCGAGATTGTTCTGGGCCGCATCGAGTGTCTCAGCACGAAAGCGGACCAGTCCGCCGAGGGCGCCGCCGGTCAGTTGCGACTCGAGCAGGTAAAAACTGCCGCCAAACGGGCTATTGATGGCGATCGACGTCTTTTCCGGATCGTCCAGCGCCTGCTTGCCGGTCAGTGTCGATACCTGCGTACCGACCACCATCGGTTGCCCGGTACCAATGAAGATATTGACGGTACCGTCATCCTGCGCCACCGCCTCGGCCCGGATGTGGGTATTGAGCTGGGCGATCAATTGATCGCGCTTGTCGAGCAGGTCGTTCGGGGTTTGACCGGGGCCAGCGGCTCGGGAAAGAATCACTTGCTGGTTGGCATCGCCAATGGCCGCGACCAGGCTGTTGATGACCTCCACTTCACCCAGCATTTGCTGATTAACGCCGTCGCGCACCTCCTGAATCCGGTTATCGAGACTTTGGAAGCGTGCGCTCAGGGCCTGTGCGGCAGAAAGCGTCGCTTGCCGCGCGGGAATGGAGGACGGATTCGCCGCAAGATCCTGCACCGCCTTGAAAAACTCCGCCATGGCCGGTGACAAACCGGCATTCGGGTCAGCCAACAGGTTGTCGATCTGCTCGATCTGGGCCAGGTAGGCGTTGGCCTCTTCCACATTCGACTGCGCCGCAAGCACTTGCTCCGTGAGGAACTGGGAGTAAACGCGGCTCACCGTCTCGACGTTCGTGCCCTGGCCAATAAACCCAGCGCCAGTGAATAGCGGGGTGTTGGTCGCCTGCTCAATGCGCTGCCGGTTATAGCCGGTGGTCGACGCATTGGCGATATTGTGGCTGGTCGTCTGGATGCCCAGTTGCGCGGCATTCAGGCCGGAAACCGCTACATTGAAAACACCACTGCCCATAGCACCCTCGACTCACTCGTGGCCGGCAGGAATTGCCGGCGAAAACGATCTTTGTCTTTGGATTTGCAATCGCCGTGCCACCGTCGGGCAGCAAGGGCAAAGAGGGTAAAAGCGGGGCGCTATCGGCCCGGCTAAGCGCAGATCAGCGCAGGCGCGCGATCACCTGCTGGAGCTTGCTGGCGTAATGGGGGTCGGTGGCGTAGCCGGCTTTTTGCAAGCCGGCTGAAAAGGCGGCGGCGTCAGTGCTGCCTACGACCCCGGCATAGCGCGGGCTCTCGGAGAGCAGGCGGGCGTAATCGGCAAAGCCCTCGGCATACGAGGCGTAGGCACGAAACGGCTCGTCACGGCGCTGGGCAACGCCGGCGATCACTTCGGTGGTGCTGGCCACTACCCGCTCGCCACTCCACTGCGCACCGGCCTTGATGCCGAACAGGTTGTAGCTCGGCCGACCGTCGGCGAAGCGTGGTTCCGACTTGCCCCAGCCCGATTCCAGCGCGGCGTGCGCGAGCAGAAAGGCCGGCGGAATGCCGGCCGCGCTGGCGGCCTGACTGGCTTCGGGCAGGAAGCGATTGACGAAGTTGCGCACATTTTCCGGCACATCGGCTGCGCCGCGCGCAATGTCGGCGAGGGTGTTGCCGAGCGTCGCATCGCCAGCGGGTGCTAACTTCGTGGCCGAGGCAGGGCTGGCCGCTGCCAGTTGGCTGGAATGCTTGCCCAGGCTTTCGAGCAGATAGGACCGGGTCGGCGCGCTCAATGGCAAACCGTCAGGGAAACTGGCCTCCGGGTCACTGGCGCGGCGCAACTGGCGCTCGATCACCTCGGCCAGACCCGTGCCTTTTTTGCTGGAAAGCACCTGTGCGAGCTGCTGGTCCAGGAGCGACTCGTACATGCGGCTCTGGTCGCTGTCAAACAGCCCCTCGCGCGGCGTCGCCTCGCGCATCGATTTGAGCACCATCTGCAAAAACAGGGCCTCGAACTGCTGCGCCGCCGCTTTCAGCGCCGCCGGGTCCTTGGTCTTGGACAGCGCTTTTAGCTTATCGACACCCCGCGGGTCTAGGGCGTTGATCGGGCCGGTATCGGGTGCAAGGTTCATGGCGAGCAGCATGACAGCAAGCTCAGGGGGGCGATGATCAGAAAATCGGGCGAAAAATACCGCAAGTCGGCGCTGGTAACACGGCGATTTACATAGATCTGGGTAGAGGCGGGAGCTAGATGATCTCGAGGTCGGCACGCAAGGCACCGGCCGACTTCATGGCCTGCAGTATCGCCACCAGATCGAGCGGCGTGGCCCCGATAGCATTGAGCGCCTTGACCACATCGGCCAGATTGGGGCTGGCTTTGACATTGAGCAGCCCGCCGCCCTCTTGCTTGATATCCACCGCGCCACCGCCACCGCCATCGACGGCGACCGACAAGTTGCCATGGGCGAGGGCAAAGTTCTCCAGCGATACGGAGCGATTCATCACCACCGAACCGGTGCGACTATTCACGATGACCTTGGCCGAGGCAATCGCCGGTGTCACCTCGAGTGCCTCAATCTTGCCCAGAAAACCGATACGCTCGGACCCCGGTGGCAAACGCACCATGATCTGGCGTCCGTCAGTCGCCTCAGCGGAGCCGGGCGAGAGGCGGTTAATGGCATCGGCCACACTTTGCGCCGTAGCAAAATCGGAACTGCGTAACTCCAGCGTGGCGATGCTGCCTTGAATAGCGTCCATCGGCACCTCGCGCTCCACCGTCGCCCCACCGGGAATGCGGCCGACCGAGAGATGATTGACCGTCACCTTCGAGCCGCCCGATGCCCCCCCTGCCCCGGCGATGGCCAGATTACCCTGCGCCACGGCATAGACCTGACTGTCGGCCCCCTTGAGCGGCGTCATGAGCAGCGTGCCGCCTTTGAGGCTCTTGGCGTTACCAATCGATGACACCGTCACGTCGATGGTCTGACCGGAACGCGCGAAGGCGGGCAGACTGGCGGTCACCATCACCGCCGCCACATTCTTGAGTTGCAGCGACTGTCCAGGCGGCAGAGTGACGCCGAGGTTGGAGAGCATGCTGATCATGCTCTGCACGGTAAAGGGGGTTTGCGTGGTCTGGTCGCCGGTGCCATCGAGGCCGACGACAATGCCATACCCGAGCAACTGGTTTTCCCTGACGCCGCCGATGGAGGCCAGGTCCTTGATGCGCTCGGCGCGTGCCGCGTCGGCAACAAGCAGGAAGGCCAGCATCCAGAGGAAGATCAGAAAGCCTTTTTCTATGCGTCCCATGACCGTCTCCGTGTCAGAAAGGAAGGAAAGTCAGGAAAAAGCGCCCCAGCCAGCCCATGACCTGAGCCGAATCGAGGAAGCCGTTTGCCTTGTATTCGATGCGTGCGTCGGCAATCTGCGTCGACTGCACGGTATTCGACGAGGTAATCATGTTGGGATTGACCACCCCGGAAAAGCGCACAAACTCTTCGCCCTCTTTCAGCCCGATCTGCTTCTCGCCCGAGACCAGCAGATTGCCGTTCGGGTAGACCTCGATCACCGTAACGGTAATGGTGCCGGTGAAGTTGTTCGAGGAGGTGTTCTCGCCCTTGCCCTGGAAATTATTGGTGTTGCCCGTCGAGGCCATGCTGATACCCATAATATCTTTGAACACGCTGTTGTTCAGCGGCAGACCCGTAAAGGTGGGCAGGGAAACATTCATGTCCGAGGTGCGCTCGGACTTGGTGTCGGATTTCTTCGACGCCTGCACGTTTTCAGCGATGTTGATGGTGATGAGATCACCAATGAAGCGCGCGCGACGATCTTCAAACAGCGGGCGCGAGGACGCCGCATTGAACAGCGAGCCCCTGGCCGGCACCGGCATCTGCCGCGCTTCCGGGCGTACGGTCATGGGTTGGTGCACCGCCGTCGGCGGCGTGGTGGTGACGCAACCCGCCAGCAGCAGCGCGGTCGTTGCCAAGAGCATCAGGTGTCGCCAGTTAGCGGATACAGGGGGTGCGTGTGATATCAGCGCGAGCCATATCGCCCCCCGGGGGTAGTGGGGGCTTGTCCCCCCCCGGGGGGGGCGCCCCCCCCCAGTCTCGGGTGCAACAATCTTGTTTGCATGGAAGTTAGTGCTCATGATCCGTTTCCTCACAGCTGCGCCAGGCGTCCCAGCATGGCGTCCGAAGTCGCCACTACCTTGGAGTTAAGTTCGTAAGCGCGCTGGGTCTGGATCATGGTGACCAACTCCTCGGCGACATTGACATTCGAGGTCTCGACAAAACCCTGGTTAAGCACGCCGACGCCGTTGCTGGCCGGATTGTTCGGGGTGGGCGTACCACTGGAGGCGGTCTCGACAAACAGGTTCTCGCCGACACTTTGCAGCCCGCCGACGTTAATGAAGCTGGCCAGTTGAATCTGCCCGAGCTGGGCGGGGGTGGTGCTGCCCGGCTGTATGACCTGCACGATACCGTCGCGACTCACGGATACCGACAGTGCGTCATCGGGGATGGTGATCGCGGGTGAAAGCGGATAGCCACTGGAGGTCACCACCTGACCCGTGCTGTCTTTCTGGAACGCCCCGTCACGGGTGTAGGCCAGGGTGCCGTCGGGCATCTGGATCTGGAAAAAACCGTTGCCGTTGATCGACAGATCAAGTGAATTATCGGTGCGCTGCAAGTTGCCCTGGGTAAAGACGCGCTCGGTGGAAATGGTGCGCGCACCGGTACCCAGCGTCAGGCCAGAGGGGATCTGGGTTTGTTGCGAACTCTGCGCACCGGGCTGGCGGAGCGTCTGATACAACAAGTCTTCAAACACCGCCCGCTGGCGCTTGTAGCCGTTGGTCGATACGTTGGCCAGGTTGTTCGAGATGACATCCAGATTGGTCTGCTGGGCATCCAGACCTGTTTTGGCAATCCAGAGAGAGCGAATCATGGGGCGGGCCTATTCCGGTTCAGTTAGCGCGGCGAGAGTATTTGCGTGGCCGCACGATCATTCGCGTCCGCGTTCTGGATCATCTTGAGTTGCATGTCGAACTGACGCGCCAGAGAAATCATGGCTACCATCTGCTCGACCGGATTGACATTGCTGCCTTCGATAAAGCCCGACGCAATGCGCGCGGTCTCGCTGACCGGTGCGACGCCGCCGCCGGCCAGACGGAACAGCCCGTCTTCACCACGGACCAGATCGGCCTCGGGCGGTTCCACCAGTTTGATGCGGCCCACGGCATTGACCAGAGCTTTGGAACCGGTCTCGGGAACCACCGAAATCGTGCCGTCCTCACCGATCACGACACGGCTGTCGGGGGGTATCGCAATCTCGCCGCCATCGCCTTGCACCGCACGGCCGCTGGCGGTTCTCAAAATGCCTTCAGAGTCAATGGTCAGACTGCCGGCGCGGGTGTAGGCCTCGGAACCATCCGGCAGCGCGACAGCGATAAAGCCTTTGCCCTTGACCGCCACATCGAGCGGCCGCCCGGTGGCCAGCATCGGGCCCGACGAAAAATCGGTGTGGGTACTGGCATCGACCGCGAAGGCACGCGTGGGCAAGGCGGTGGCCCGGGCAAAGCCTTGCGGATTGACCTGCACGGCACGCAACCGGTGCTCTTCCGAGCGGTAGCCGTCGGTGCTGATGTTGGCCAGATTGTGCGCCACCGACGCTTGCCGGTTCATGGTCTGGGTGGCGCCGCTCATGGCGGTGTAGATCAGCCTATCCATGGTCGCTTATCGCCGTAATCGCCGTGTTACCAGCGCCGACTTGCGGATTGCTGTTCATTAACGCAGGTTGACCAGCGTCTGCAGGATCGAATCCTGTGTCTTGATGGTGTGTGCGTTGGCCTGATAGCTGCGTTGCAGGGTGATCATGGCGACCAACTCCGCCGTGAGGTCAACGTTGGCTTCTTCGACCGCCGCCGATTTGATGAGTCCGTTCGATCCCGAACCCGGTACGCCGATTAGAGCCTGTCCTGAATCGTCGGTCTCTTGCCACTGATTACCGCCCAGACTGACCAGCCCGTTGGGGTTGGTGAAGCGAGCCAGCGTGACCTGAGCCAGATCACGTGACTGGCCATTAGTGTAGCGACCTTGCACGAGCCCTTCGGAACTGACACTGAGACCGGCGAGTCGGCCTGAGGAGTAGCCGTTCTGATTTAGCGCGTTAACACCAAAGGGGCTACCAAACTGGGTCAGCGAGGTCATGTCAAAGGTTGCAAACGGGATCGTCGCGGCAGCGCTATTGACCAAGGCAGGAACAGGAATCGGAACGGTTGCGTTCAGTTCGGTGAATACCTGCGTCAGATCGATGGCGGCATTAACTACCGGTGCCGCGGGGACGCCATTGATCGTTGCGACGGCGCCGCCCGTAGTGAAGGTAAGGTTGGCGGGCGCGTTAAAGCCAGCGCCGAAATCAACACCGGCGGGGCTGGTGCCATCGACACTCCCGTAAACCAGCCATTCAGCGGCAGTGGGCGTTTTGACAAAGTAGTAAGACAGGACATGAGGGTTGCCCAAACTGTCGAACACACTCTGCGACGTCGATGCGGTGTAGGTCAGCGGATTGTTACGGTCAAACGGATTGGTAAGACCGTCGATCGGCGCGCTGCGCGAATCAAGGTTTACGCCCATGCTGATCTCGCTGGTGATGTTAGGCGGCAGATCGGACGGATCGACAAAAATATCTTCTGGCGAAGAGGGCACAATGGGGCCGCCCAGATCCTGGGGCACATAGCCTTGCAAGCGCCGCTGGCCCGCATCAATGACGAAACCTTCCTTGTCCAGCTGGAATTGCCCATTTCGGCTGTAGGTCAGGGCACCATTCGCCGACATCATGTAGAAGCCGCCACCATTGATGGCCAGATCCAGCGGGCTGTTTGTGGACGTGATATTGCCCTGGGTAAATTGCTGCGCTACTGTCGCGAGCGCCGCGCCCGCACCGACGGGGCTGGCACCACTACCGGACAACGATTTGGCAAACACGTCGGCAAATTCAGCCCGCGCCGTCTTGAACCCGACAGTATTCGCGTTGGCGATATTGTTGCCCACCACGTCGAGTGCTTTTGCTGATGTATTCAGCCCGCTTAGTCCTTGTTGGAAGCTCATACCTGTCTCCTGAGATTTCTACTGGTGCTTGTTTTCTGTGCGGGCCTGCTTACATGATCCGGCGGATGTCCGCCGTGGCGAAATCGCCCAGACCGCCCACGCTGACCTGCGTCGCTGCATCGGTGCCCGCGACCCCGATCACCGTGCCATAAGCCAGTGCGGTTGCCGTCACCCCGTTGCTGCCACTCTTCGCGGTGATGTTGTAGGAATATTTCCCATCGACCGCCTTCGTGCCTGCGTCGGTCACGCCGTCCCAGGCAAAGCCGTGAATGCCTGCGGTTTGCGCGCCAAGGTTCATGGTCTTCATTAGCAAGCCGTTGGCGTCACGCACTTCGATCGTCACCTTTTCTGCGCCGGACGCCAGATCGAAGCCTCCCAGCGCCTGGCCTGAGGCCAGCGTGGTGGTTGCCCCCGGAACCAGCACGCCCTTGCCCAGTAGCACTGCGGCCTGAACGCTCTGGCTCGTCTGCGAGCCGTTCACCAGCTTTTGTAGCGTCAGATTCAGGCGTTCCACGCCATCGACCGTGCTGATCTGGGCCAGTTGCGAGGTCATCTGGGCGTTATCCATCGGTGCCGTCGGGTCCTGATTTTTCAGCTGCGCCGTGAGCAACTTGAGAAACCGGGTCTGCTGCTCGGTCGCCTTGCCGCTGGCCTGCTCGGCGTAGTTACTGTTGGTATTCAGCGAGGCGTAAACCTCGGCGGGCGTACGTGTGTTAGTGGCGGTAGCGGTCACCATGATTCAGCTCACTTCCTTGTTATTGGCCGATGGCCAGTGTTTTTTGCAACAGGCTCTTGGCCGTATTCATGACTTCGGCGTTGTTCTGATACGACCGTGAGGCCGAGATCATGTTCACCATTTCCTCGACCACATTGACGTTGGGCATGGCGACATAACCATCTTCATTGGCGGCAGGGTTGGCCGGGTCGTGCACCAGGCGCATCGGTGCCGCACTGTCGACCACCTGGGAAACGCGCACACCGAAGCCGTGACTGCTCGCGCCCATCGGGGTGGCGTTGAAAACCACCTGTTTGGCGCGATACGGCTGCCCATCGGCACCGACCACGCTGTCGGCATTGGCGAGGTTGCTTGACACGGCGTTAAGTCGGGCAGACTGCGCGGTAAGCGCCGATCCGGCAATCGAGAAGATGTTGAACAGGCTCATGATTACTGACCTTGCAGGGCGGTCTGCAGACCCTGGAACTTGCTGCGGATAAAGGTCAGGGACGCCTCCATCTGGATCGCGTTCTCGGCAAAGGCGGCGCGTTCGATGTCCATATTCACGGTATTGCCATCCACCGCCGACTGAAACTCGGTGCGATAGGCGACCGAGCCGTCAAAGGCTCCGGCACCTGCACCCTTCAAATGCCCGCTGCTGGTACGTTCCATGGCCAGGGCTGCCTGCATCTGCCCGTTCATGGCTTTGGCGTAGGCGGAGCTGAAGTCGATATCGCGGGCCTTGTAGTGCGGGGTATCGGCATTGGCGATGTTCGAGGCAAGCAATTCCTGACGAAAGCCGCGCAATGCCAGCAGGTTGCGCTGGGGAGCCAGTTCGGCATCAAGGCGATCGGTCATGTTCATGAGGGTTCTCGGGGCGGGTCAGGGGCAGAAGTGCAAGTGGAAAGGCGACAGCAAGCCACGATATGCATCAAGCGTGCCATAGGCGCAATTTGTTGCTGCAGCAGGCGTGGGCTGGGTTTGGCGCAGCGTGTCCGGCAAATCTTGCCGTGCCGATCATGGTGCTAGCCGGGGCTGTTTGTCCGATCGCCGGGCAAGGAATCTGCTTCAATAGCCATAGCGTATCAATCAAACTCACCACATGCCGCACTCCCCCTGCCTGCCTGCCTGCCGCACCCCGCCTCATTGCGCACTTTTCCGCGCTCTCGCTCTGGCGTTTCTGACCCTGGTTGGCGCACACACCCATGCCCAGACGTCGGCGCTGGTGCCTGCAGTCGCCTCCCTGCACAGGCAAATCGAGCGCTTTGTCCGCGATCAAAGCGCCCACCTGCCCGGCGACGTGAAGGTCGTGGTCGCACTGCCCGAGCACACCGCCCTGCCCGAATGCCCCGCGTTCAGCCTGAGCACTCCGTCAGGTGCGCGCACCCTGGGACGCAGCAGTGTGGCGGTACGCTGCCCTGCGCTGGTGGGCTCCTGGCGCCTGCTGGTGCCGGTACAAATTCAAGTCATCGCACCCTATGTGGTGACCGCCCGCGCTATCCCCGCCGGTCAGGTACTCGGCCCGGACGATCTAAGCACACGTACCGGGGACCTGGGCACGCTGCCCGCCGGTACACTCACGCAGCCGGAACAGGCACTGGGACACGTCACCCGCACCGCACTCGCGGGTGCCCAGGCACTGCGGCCAGCGCTGCTTAAGGTGGTTGAAGTGGTGCGCAGCGGTCAATCGGTCACCGTTCTTGCGGGCGGCGCAGGCTTTGAAGTCCGCAACACGGGCATGGCGCTGAATAGTGGAGGCGCCGGCAGTCTGATCCGGGTGCGCCTGGCGAACGGACAAGTCGTCAATGGCGTCGCGACCGATCGCGGAGAGGTGCGGCTCGGTTCGTGACCCAAGGAACGTGGACGCGCAAATGTTCGTTGCCGAGTGACTATCGAAGCGTAATAGCGCTAAAGTCAGCCGCAATACGACCGTTAAGTCTTGCAGGTAAATAGCATAGTTAGCATGACGGGCTGCGGATGCCCGCTCTACAGGCAGCGTTGAGCGGGTAGTGCCGGGACCACGATAGAAAGGATAGTGCTGTGAAAATAGACAATTCAATTAAGGGATTAAATGGCCAGCCTGCGGTGCCGGCAGCAGCCCGTGCGCCCGCCCAGGGGGTCGCGGTTGCCCGCACCCCCGACCCGCTCGCGGCACAGGTTGAGTTGTCGCGCACGTCTACCAAGATCATTCAGGAAGGCGACGACTTCAGTGCGGCCCGCGTTGCCGAGATTCGCCAGGCTATTTCGGAAGGGCGCTTCCAGGTCAACCCCGAGAAAATTGCCGATGGCTTGCTGCAAAGTGTGCGCGAGTTTCTCGCTGATCGCCAACAGAAGAGCGCCTGAAGCATTCCGTAACCACCGTGCACCCCGATAGCGGCCGTCTCGCGCTCAAGCTGCACGACGAGCTGACCGAGCTCACCCGCTTTCGCGCCCTGCTGGCACAAGAGAGCGCGCTGCTGCAATCCACCGAGATCGACAGCCTGCCCGACCTGACCACCGGCAAGGCCGTGGCGGCCGCGCGTCTGGGCGAACTGCTCAAAGCCCGTGAGGCCCTGTTGAGCGCAATGAACCATGGCACCGGGCGTAGCGGCATGGACGCATGGCTGGCGACGCTACCTGACGCGGTACGCAAAGAAAATGCCGAGCATTGGGCGCGTCTGCTCCTGCTGGGCGAAGAGTGCCGCAACGAGCATGAACTGAATGGCAAGCTGATCGCGATTCGAATGGCGCAAAACCAAAAAGCCATGACCGCCTTGCTTTCCGCCGGCGGGCAGCCACTGACCTACGGGCCAGACGGTCATCAACGCATCGGTACGGGCGGTGGCCGCACGTTGGGCAGCGCCTGAGCATCATTATTTGCATTGCGCTGGCCCGGATCGCCGTCTTGCCAGCGCCGACTTGCGGACACGTTCACTCCAGCGTCGTCTGTACCGCGTTGTCCGGGGTTCGTGACTCAATCGTGATCGCCACGCGCCGGTTAGCCTGACGCCCGTCAGGCGTGGCATTGTCAGCGACCGGTCGCTGATCTGAGTAGCCGGTCGCCGAGAGTCGCCGGCCATCAACGCCAGCCGCCATGAACAACTTCACCACACTGGCCGCACGGGCACCGGAAAGCTCCCAGTTCGACGGAAACACTACGGTATTGATTGGCGTGGTGTCGGTATGTCCTTCCACGGTGATCGGAAACTCACTTTGCGCCATGACCTGCGCCACCGCGAACAACGCACGCACAGCCTCAAGATTCAGTGCCGCTTCACCAGGAGCAAAGAGCACGCTGGCATTGATGTCTACGGTGATTCCGAGGGCCCCCTCCGTCACCTTGACCTGCCCCTGCGCGACCAGTGACGACAGCGCCTGATTGATTTCCTGGGCCATGTTGCGCAGTTTTTCCCGCTTTTGCGTGGTTTTCTCGTCACTCTTGACCGGTTGCGGCCGCTTCATGGGGATCATGACAGGCGACGGCGCTGCCGGATTGACAACCGTCATCGACCCCACGGTTTGCCCAGGCGTGCTCCTGAACGCCGATGAGATGGAATCGGACATCACCCGATACTTGCCCTCGTTGATCGACGAGATGGCATACATCACCACGAAAAAAAGCGAACAGCAGCGTGATGAAGTCGGCGTAGGAAACCAGCCAGCGCTCGTGGTTCTCGTGCTCTTCTTCTTCCTTGCGGCGCATGGTGGTGTGAACTTTTTTACGCAAGGTAACCGCGCAGCCTGCTTTCGATGATGCGCGGGTTTTCACCATTGGCGATCCCGACCAGGCCGTCGACCAGCATCTCGCGCAGGATCACCATGCGCGCAATATTCGCCAGTAGTTTCTTGGCCACCGGCAGAAAAATTAGGTTGGCCGCGCCCACGCCGTAGATCGTGGCGACGAAGGCGACAGCGATGCCGGCTCCAAGCTTCGAGGGATCGGCCAGGTTTTCCATCACATGAATCAGCCCCATGACCGCGCCCAAAATTCCGATAGTGGGTGAGTAGCCGCCAGCGGCCTCCCACACCTTGGCTGCCATTTTCTGGGAAACCTCCCAGGCGCTGATCTCGACTTCAAGAATATCGCGCAAGCGGTCCGGCTCGGCACCGTCGACGAGCAGTTGCAGACCTTTGGCGCGAAATGGCTCCTTCAGCGCGGCAATCTGGTTCTCCAGGGCCAGCAGGCCCTCCTTGCGCGCGATGTTGCTCCATTGTTCGATCTGCTTGATCAGACGCTCGGGATCTGTCACTGGTGGTACCAACACCCACTTGGCCATGCGCATGCCATTCAAAAACACCGGCAACGGACTTTGCAACATGACCGCTCCCATAGTGCCACCAAGCACAATAAGAAAGGCGGTCGGCTGCACCAGGGAACCAATGCTGCCCCCTTCCAGAACCTGCCCGCCCAGAATGGCTACAAGTCCCAGAAGCAGCCCGGCGATGCTGATGCGATCCATCGGTTTACCCTCCTGTACCTATGCTGGCCTTGGTGGTGGCGGTCGCGGCCGCTGTCGTGGTGGCCGCCGCCTTGGGTTTGCGTCCGCGCTTGGCCTTCGCTATAGGCTTCGCCTCACCGACCACAGCCGCACGCAGACGCGCCACCGCCTGTGAATGCAACTGGCAAATCCGCGATTCGGTCACGCCCAGCACCTCGCCGATTTCACGCAGATTGAGATCCTGCTCGTAATACAGCGCCATCATCATTTTTTCCCGCTCCGGGAGCATTTCGATTGCCGCAATCAAGGCATTGCGCACGCTGGTCTGCTCGATGACCTCGAGCGGGTCGGGGGCCAGCGCATCCGAGGCATGTCGATCCAGATAATCATCGCCGTCACTATCAACGAGGTCTTCGAGATAGACCAACTGGTGGCCTCGTGCGTCCATGAGCAGTTTTTGATAATCCGCGAGCGGCATGCCCAAAGCCGTCGCCAATTCGCCTTCAGAGGGAGGGCGTCCATGTTCGTGTTCCAGCTGACGTATGGCCGCTTCGACCCGACGCATTTCGCGCCGCAGGCCGCGCGGGAGCCAGTCGTTGTCGCGCAGGCCATCGAGCATCGAGCCGCGCACGCGCTGCACGGCATAGGTTTCGAACTGCGCGCCCATGCCCTCTTCAAATCGCCCGAGCGCATCAAGCAGACCGATCATGCCGTTCTGTACCAGATCATCAATGTCGACGCTGGCTGGCAGCTTCGCCATCAAGTGAAACGCGATACGCTTCACCAGAGGTGCATAGCGAGTGACCAGATGCTCCTTGTCAAGCGTGCCCTGGGCGGTATACATCAGTGTATTGAGCGGTGTCGAGAGTGGGGTTTCGGGGCGGCAGCTGGCCTGCCAAGCGCCAGCCGACTATACCACTGAACACCTGGGCATTCGCCAAGCGGCAAGCTCATCGCAGCTCGGTGATTCTATGACCCATGGTGTTTCCTATGGGGTGCGGCAGGCGACTGAACAGTTCTTCGGCAAGGTCTCCTGACGTGGGCGAGATGACGACCGCCAACAGATCCAGCCTGACCCCGAGGTGTTGCTGCGCCGTGCGTTTGAGATTCTCGAAAACCTTGCGTCCGATGTCGTCGCTTTTTGGTCGCGTGATGACAATATGAAACCCATCGCGTCCTCGCTCCTGGCTCAGACGCTTGATCAGCCCGTACGCCTCGGTGATCGAGTCACCTTCGGCACCGACGACCACGACCATGTGTTCTGCAGTGGACGACAGCAAAGAGAGGTGCCCTTCGCGCGAGAGCTTGCTGTCAACCAGCACAAATTCGGCGCCACCCATAATCGGGTTCATGACCATATCGAGCTTCTCGCGGATTTCGGGCACATCCTGGTGCAAGCGCGCGGCGACCCCGTCGGCGGCGAGTGCCCAGAGATTGTGTGCCACAGGCACGATCAGGCGCTGCAAGGCGATGCGCGCGATCAGCGAATCCCACAGGTCGCCAGGAATATCCACGCCCAGCTTGGCCATGGCGCGTTTCGGCCCGCTGTTCTCATCAATGATGATCACCCGCTCGCCGGCCTGGGCCAACGCGAGGGCCGTTTGCACCACGAGCGGCGTACGCCCGCAACGCTCGTCACCCGCGGCAAAGGCGACCAGTTGATGCGGCCGCTGGTCAAACATGCGCCGCAGCCCCGCCGCCTGATCGGCAACGGGTCCGGGAGCCGGCTTAGGCAAGCGGATACCCTTGTGCGCGTAGTGCGGGGCCAGGTGCGGAGGCATCGCCACTGTGCGCCGCCATCGCGAGCGGCACCTCGTCCTTATGCAGGCTGTGCGCCGTCGCCGCCGCGCCGATTTTGAAGGCACGGTGCAGCAGATAGGTACGGTTGGGCAAATGCAGGTCTTCCGGCACGCGCTGGCCATTGGCGACGTAGGCCAGCGTCAGGCCGTTGCGCACAATGCAGTCCATGGCCGGTGCAAGCGAGGGCGCTTCGTCGACCTTGGTCAGGATGCAGCCCGAGAGATTTTCGCCGGCGTAGGCGCGCACCACATCATCAAGCAAGTCACCCCGCGCACCGGCATTGAGCAGGAGCAAGCGATTGACCTGGCCCGAGCGCGAGAGCAACGCGGCCTGCTCGGCAACCATGCGGTCACGTTGACTCATGCCCACGGTATCGATCAGGATCATGTGCTTGTCGCGCAGATCCGCCAGTGTGCGCCGCAGATCATCGCCGTCACGCACCGTGAAGACGGGCACACCCAATATGCGGCCATAGATGCGTAACTGCTCATGGGCACCGATACGATACCCGTCTGTGGTGAGCAGCGCCAGACGATCAGCCCCGTAGCGAACCACGCAGCGCGCGGCGAGTTTTGCGGTGGTGGTGGTCTTGCCTACGCCGGTCGGGCCGACCAGCGCATAGACACCGCCACGATCAATCAAGTCGCCATCGGCAGGCAGAGTGCGCAAGCGGCGATTCACGGCAGCGCGCATCCAGCGCCGGCTGTCTTCTTCGGCCATGGCCTCGGGCAGTTCTTGCACCAGTTTGCGCGCCAACGCGCTTGAAAAACCGACCTCGAGCATTTCGCCCAGCAACAGGGCGCGCACGGGCGACTGTTTAGCCAGTTCGCCCCAGGCAAAGCCAGACAGCTGCCGTTCCAGCAGGGTCTTGATCGTGCGCATTTCATCCATCAGCGCACTCACCTGCGGCGATGGCATGCCGCTCAGATCGTCATGCCCGTCAATACGCGGCTCTGGCTCGCTTTGCAAATTTCCGCCGGGTGCTGCCGCTGAGCGCAGGTGTGCGGCCACTTGCGCAGCAGGCAGGATATCAGCGTGCTCGGCATGGCGTGGCGGAATGGGGCGCAGACGAGCGTTCTCGCCCGGGTCCGGCATCGCCGGTGCTGCCGCCTTGGGCGCCATGCCCGGTGGCACCCAGGGGCGCATGGTCGGTGATGACCCCGGAACAGGCGCGTCCGACTGGCTGCGCGCAGCGGCCTGGCGGCGAGCGCCGCTGATCAACACCCGGTAATCATCATCACTATCGTTGATCGCCGGCGCTGCCGAGGACGTGGGCGGCGGGGCGGGACGACGCGGCGCGGCAGCGGGCTGCGCTACCCGACTGGCGGGTGCCGATGGCGCACTCTGGGTCGAAGCCACGGCAGGCGCAACGCGGGCGGTCGGCGCACCAGCGGTCGGCACACCTTGAGACAGTGCATCCAGACTGTCCGAGGACATAGCGAGGATTTCGACGCCGTTTTCAATCGGCTTGTTCGAAACCACTACGGCGTCTGGTCCGAGTTCATCCTTCACCCGGCGCAAGGCCTCGCGCGCCGTGGCGCCTACGAATCGCTTCACTGTCATCTAGTGGCTCCGATGAGATTTGTTACTTTCAATGTTCGTGAATCCGGTACTTCGGTATTCGCGATCACTTTGAGTTGTGGAACAGCACGCCGCAAAAAGCGTGCAAGTAGCCAGCGCAGACTACCTGGCACCAGTAGTACGGCGGGCAAACCGAGGTCTTCTTGCTTTTGGGCCGCCATGGCGGTTTCGCGCAACAGCGTATCCGCGAGGCCGGGTTCAATGCCGGACGCATCGCCGCCGCCCTGCAACACCTGACCAAGAATTCGTTCGAGTTGGGGATCGAGGGTCATTACCTGCATTTCACTGGTCCCCGGGAACAACTGCTGAACGATGGAACGGCCCAGGGCGATGCGCACCTGCGAAGTAAGTTCCATCGGGTCTTGAGTACGCAGCGCGCATTCCGCGAGGGTTTCAATGATGCTGCGCATGTCGCGAATACTCACGCCCTCGTCCAGCAAGTTCTGCAACACCCGTTGCACCACCGCAAGACTGAGCTGCTTGGGTACCAGATCTTCGATCAGCTTGGGCGACTCTTTGGCGAGATGATCAAGCAATGACTGGGTTTCCTGACGGCCGAGCAATTCGCCGGCATGCGAAAGAATGAGATGGTTCAGGTGGGTCGCGACCACGGTACTGGCATCCACCACGGTGTAGCCGAGCACATGCGCCTGCTCACGCAACCCTGCCTCGACCCAGATGGCAGGCAACCCGAAAGCGGGGTCTTTGGTGGGCGTACCGGGCAGCGTGCCGGTGACACGACCAGGATTGATCGCCAGGTACATGCCAGGGTAGGCCTCGCCCAGCCCGACCTCAACCCCCTTCATGGCGATGCGATAGGCATTGGGGCGCAATTCAAGGTTGTCGCGAATATGCACGGGCGCGGCCAGAAAGCCAATTTCCTGAGCGAACTTTTTGCGCAGGCCGCGAATGCGCTTGAGCAACTCGCCATCCTGGCCCTTATCAACGAGCGGAATCAGGCGATAGCCAACCTCGAGGCCAAGCACATCCACCGGGGCGACGTCCGCCCAACTCGCTTCCAGGTTCTCTGTGGGCAGAGCCTCCACCGGCGCCACTGGCTGAGCGGGAGCCGCTGCTGCCGCAGCGTTCTTGATCTGCAACCACCACGAGCCCCCACCCATCACAGCGGCCAGAAGCAGGAAGGCAAAATGGGGCATGCCGGGAATCAGGCCAAGCACACCAAGTATGGCGGCGGTGAGCATCAGTACCGTGGGGTTACCGAAGACCTGCTGACCGACCTGGGTGCCGATATCGCGATCATCGCCGCCAACGCGGGTCACGACAAGACCGGCGGCAGTCGAGATGATCAGCGCCGGAATCTGGGCAACCAGTCCGTCGCCAATAGTAAGCAGGGTGTAGGTCGCGGCGGCGTCGCCTGCAGACAAGTCATGCTGGACAATGCCTACGATCAGCCCCCCGATCACATTGATGACCAAAATCAGGATTCCCGCAACGGCATCACCACGCACGAATTTCGAGGCACCATCCATCGAGCCGTAGAAATCAGCTTCCTGGGCGATCTCTGCGCGGCGCTTGCGTGCGGCATCTTCACCAATGAGACCGGCATTGAGGTCGGCGTCGATAGCCATCTGCTTGCCTGGCATGGCATCGAGAGTGAATCGGGCTGAAACCTCGGCGATGCGGCCCGCGCCCTTGGTAATGACGATGAAGTTGATCAACGTAAGAATTACGAACACCACGATGCCGACGAAGTAGTTACCACCGACCAGAAAGTGCCCGAAGGCCTCAATGACTTTTCCCGCGGCCTCTGGTCCGTTATGGCCTTCGAGCAGGATGATGCGGGTGGACGCAACGTTGAGCGACAGGCGCAGCAAGGTCGTAACCAGCAGCACCGTCGGGAACACCGAGAAATCGAGTGGCTTGAGCACGTACATCGCCACCAGCAGGACGATGATCGAGATCGCGATATTGAAGGTAAAAAACACGTCCAGCATCAAGGGTGGCAGCGGCAGCACCATCATCGAGAGCACAAACACGATGATCGCGGGTGCCATCATCTGGCGCACATTCATTCGCTTGAGGAAATCCAGGAGCGACTGGTTCATGCCATTGCGCCAGTCAGTTCAGCGTCGTGCGCATCTCGCTGCGGACCCGGATCAAGGTCTGCAGGCACAGGAATATTTTCGGGCAGCACGGGTCGAAACAGGCGTCCGCCGGAGCGCGCAAACTCGTTCAGCTGATAGACATAGGCCATGACTTCGGCGACTGCCGTATACAGACCCGCCGGTACGCCATCCCCCAACTCGGTGTGGCGGTGCAGGGCGCGCGCCAGCGGCGGTGCCTCTACGATCGGCACGCCATTTTCCGCAGCCAGTTCGCGTATGCGCGCGGCGACCATATTCATGCCCTTGGCGACGACCTGAGGCGCAGCCATTTTGCCGGAGTCATATTTCAGCGCTACGGCAAAGTGCGTCGGGTTGGTAACCACGACATCCGCTTTGGGCACTTCTGACATCATGCGCCGGCGTGCGATCTCGCGCTGCTGACTGCGAATGCGCGCCTTGAGGTGCGGATCACCTTCCATTTCCTTGTGCTCCTGGCGCAACTCTTCGCGCGTCATTTTGAGGCGATCGTAATATTGCCAAAGCTGAAATGGCACATCGATCAGAGCAATGACAGCCACACCACCGACTACGGCCATGAGGGCGGTCAGCAAGATATGCACAAAGGCACCCAGGCCCATTTCGACAGGCTGCAAAATCAGCGCAAACAAGTCGCCTTGCTTACTGAGGACCACCCAGTAAATGACGCCGCCAATCAAGGCGGCCTTGAGCAAGGCCTTGGTCAGTTCGGCAACACTTTGCCACGAGAACATCCGGCCAAACCCTTTGATGGGATCCATTCGGCCGAAGTCGAACTGCATTGCCTTTTGGCTAAGCACAAAGCCACCCACGGCCGCCGGAGCGAGGATGGCGGCAACAATCGTTAGAAGAAACAGGGGGGCCAGCGTGACCAACGCCTCATAGGAAAGCTTGTAGGCAATAACCGCCATTTGCGTGGCGTCAAAGGCAGCCCCACGGTCAAAGCGCAAGCCTTCGCTGAGCAGCGCGGTGGTGCGATGGGCGAACCAGTCGCCCATCACCCAGAGTGTTCCTGTGCCGGCGGCCAGAACCATGAACGCGGTCAGCTCGCGTGACTGCGGAATGTTGCCTTCTTCGCGCGCCTTTTCAATGCGGCGCGAGGACGCTGGCTCGGTCTTTTCGAGGTCGCTCTCTTCAGCCACGGAATTCTTCTCTCATACCGGCAATTATTGCCGTGATGAGAAAACGCGAACCCTCAAACAGGCTCGCAATGCCCCGTTAATTGGGTAAGTGGCCCTAAAACCATCCGCCCCTGCAAATCAGCGCCGTCCCGCCAGCGCCGACTTGCGGAAATTCAACGCGTGCTATGCCGCTGCCAACGGTATGAAGGCCGAGCGGGCTACACCCCGGCTTTCGCCCATTGCCGCAAGGATTTCCTTCATGTCCAAAATCAGGACGATCTGACCATTCGACAGGGTGGTCACACCGGCAACGCCCTTCGGACGGAAATCCTCAAGCGACTTGATGACTGCATCTTCGCGGCCCATAAACCCATCAATGGCCAGAATGAAGGAATGCTCGGCCGTCTGCATCAGCACACCGTACTCGGGGATACCTTCCGGTGCCCAACCCAGCAGGCCGCGCAGCGGGTAGATCGGCATCACCTCGCCACGCACCACCATGGTCGCACGGCCACCTACCTCCTGCACGTCGGCGACATCGATAGGCAGAATCTCGCGCACCATGGAAAGGGGGACGGCAAATGGCTGATCACCCAGTGACACCAGCAGTACCGGCAGAATCGCCAAGGTCAGCGGCAAAGAGATAACGAAGCTCGAGCCCTTGCCTTGTACTGACTTGATTTCAATATTGCCGTTGAGCTTCTGGATATTGGTCTTGACGACGTCCATGCCGACGCCACGTCCCGAAACATCCGAGGCCACGTCCTTGGTCGAGAAGCCGGGGAGGAAAACCAGATTGAAACTCTGACGTTCATCCATGGTGTTGGCTTCTTCGTCGGAGATGACGCCCTTCTCGAGCGCCTTGGCGCGAAGTCGTTCGGCGTTCATGCCACGACCATCGTCAGAGACAACGATGACGATATGGTCGCCTTCCTGACGCGCCTCGAGACGTACGGTGGATTTCTCCGGCTTGCCTGCGGCGAGACGGTCGGCGGTCTGCTCGACACCGTGATCCACCGCGTTGCGAATCAAGTGAATGATCGGGTCTGACAAGTCCTCGATCATGGTCTTGTCAATTTCTGTTTCTTCACCCACCAGCACCAGTTCAACGTCTTTACCCAAGCTACGCGCCAGATCGCGAGCGATGCGCGGATATTTCTGGAACAACCGGCCAATCGGCTGCATCCGGGTCTTCATGACCGCGTTCTGCAAATCCGAAACCAGCAGATCAAGCTGGCTCACCGCCTGATCGAGCGCATGCAGGGTGTCAGTATCCGAGCGCCCGTTGAGAATGTCGGAGCGCAGCGAGGTCAACCGGTTTTTGGTCAGGCCGATCTCACCCGAAAGATTAAGCACCTGGTCCAGCCGCGAGGTATCGACGCGAATGGAGTTGTCGCGGGCTTTTTCTGGTTCGCGCCGGCTGGCTACCGGCGCTGCACCCGGCTTGTCGGACGTGCGCCGGCCCACGGCTTGCTGGATGATCTGTTCCGGAGTCGGAGCGACCGGCGGCGGCGCAGGTACCACCGCCGTTACCGGGGGAGCGACCGGGGCCGGTGTCGGGGCCACTGCGGCATTCGTCACGGCACCGTGAAGTGCGGTCCAATCAGGCCCGCCGGCAGCGGCCGGAGGTGCGACCGCCGCCGCTGCGACGGCGACAGGGGCCGGTGTCGGGGCCGGTGTCGGGGCCGCTGCCGCGCCACCCACGAGTTGCCCCGCCAGCGCCGCCTTCAGGTTCGCCAACAGCGATGCCGATGCCGGGCCAGGCTGCGTAGCGCGCTCAAGCTCGCCAAACATGTCACGCACTGAGCCCGTGGCCTCGAGAATGACATCCATCATCTCTTTGCTCACCGCCATCTCGCCGGTGCGCAGCTTATCGAACAGATTTTCAGTCAGGTGGCACAGGGTGACCAGTTCCGTTGCATTAAGAAAGCCAGCCCCTCCCTTGATGGTGTGAAAGCCACGGAAGATATCGTTGAGCATGCTCTTGTCATCTGGATTTTTCTCCAGATCGACGAGCTTGTTATCGACGCCGGACAGCAAGTCCGTGGCCTCCACCAGGAAGTCCTGCAGCAGGTCTTCCATTCCGCCAAAATCGCTCATGATTTTTCTCCTGGAGCGATTTCAGTGAAGACTAACGCGCGCGCAGCGCGGGTTACGTAGTAACTAAAATCGCTCATGACTCTCTCCCTGCCTTTATCTATCAGCTAACTCGGGCTCAGAAACCCAGGCTCTCGAGCAGGTCATCGACCTGCGCTTGATCCGTTACCACATCGTCACGACCGACCGCATTGATGACCGGTCCGTTCATTAGCCCATCGGGCACTTCAGCCTTGCGCTTTTCCGGCATCGCCTCCACCAGTACTTTGAGCAACTGCTGCTCGAAGCCCTGCACCATATCCACCACCTTCTTGATGACCTGGCCGGTGAGATCCTGAAAATCCTGCGCCATGATGATTTCAGTGAGCTGTTGGTTAGCGTGACTCAGCTTTCCGGTCGCTGTATTGAAAAAGCCGCGGGTGTCCGCAGCCAGCGCCTTGAATTCATCGACCGAGAGCTGATTGGCGAACATCCGCTCCCACCGCGCCGACATGGCCGCCGCAGTCGTCTCCATGTCCTCGACCAGTGGTTTGGCAATATCAGTGGCATTGAGCACGCGCAACGCGGCCTGTTCGGTCATCTGGGTAATGTAGGAAAGGCGCTGGCTAACGTCCGGAATTTGACTTGCCGCCTCCTGCAAGGCCTGGTCATAACCCAGTCCGCGCAAGCTGTCGTGCAACTGTCGCGCCATCTTGCCCAGATTGTTGAACACTGCTTCCTGCGCCGCGTCCTGCATTTCGTGCTCGCTGCTGCCGACATTTGCGGGCACCGACTCAGAGGCAACGGTGTCAAACAATGCCTGCAAGTCGTCGGAGTCACCCATGCCATCGTCACCGGAGCGGGCTGCCGCTGCGGCGGGCGGCGGCGGTGCGGGTGGTGGTGGTGCAGCGACACTCGTGGCAACAGAATCAAACAAATCCTGAAGGTCGTCGGAGTCGCCTGAGCGATCCGGCGCAGGCGGCGGGGGTGCCACTACTTTCGCGGGGCCACCCGCAATGCTATCAAACAGATCCTGGAGATCAGTCGAATCGCCGGTTTCGTCGAGGCTCATCAGTAGCGTTCCTGGTTTCGTTCAGCGCGCTGGGCCATGCCTCAGGCGGGCTTATTCAGCTTCTCGAAAATTTTGCCCAGCTTCTCGCTCAAGGTGCCAGCGGTAAACGGCTTGACGATATAGCCGGAAGCTCCGGCCTGAGCGGCCGCGACGATGTTCTCCTTCTTGGCCTCCGCAGTAATCATCAAGAACGGCAAACTCTTGAGCGTGGGATGCGCACGCACAGACTGCAGCAGTGTCAAGCCATCCATGTTCGGCATGTTCCAGTCGGAAATGACAAAGTCGTAGCCACCTGCCTGCAGTTTTTGCAGGGCGATGGCCCCATCCTCGGCCTCTTCCACATTGGTGATGGATATTTCCTTGAGCAAGTTGCGCACAATGCGACGCATCGTCGAGAAATCATCGACGACAAGGAATTTCATTTTGGTCGGATCAACAGCCATACATTTCTCCTGACAATCTCTGGCTTTGGTGGTGTCTTAATCGCGTGCGGACTTCATCAACATCGGCCGGATAGTATCGGCCAGTATCTCGCCATCAAACTTTGCCACATAGGAATCAACGCCCACGCTCTTGCCCATTGCCCGGTTAGCCTCAGACGACAATGAGGAGTGCATCACGACGGGAATCCCCTCGAAACGCGGGTCGGATTTGATGTTCTTGGTCAGTACGTAGCCATCCATCTCGGGCATTTCGGCATCAACCAATATCAGGTTGACCTCCTCTCGCACGCTGCGTCCCAACTGGCTACAGTGGGCCGCCATGCCCGAAAGGCGCGTCCATGCCTCCAGTCCATTTTGCGCATGCTTGTGCTTTACACCCAGCTTGTCGAGCACTTCGCCGATCTTCTTGCGCGCCACGGAAGAGTCATCGACAAAAAATACGTTGAAATCCTGTGCATCGGGCATCGAGTCAATCTGACCCACAGCGCTCTCGCCGAAAGTGTGGGCGAGGATCGACTCGACATCCACAATCGACACCAGCTTGCCGTCCGGCAGTTCGGTAATTGCCGTGATGTAGGAGGCCGACCCACTTGTCACGGACTCGGGGGCGCGCACCTTGTCCCACTCGACACGAATAATGCGATCGACCGCATGCACCAGAAAACCCAGGGTGCGTTTGCTGTACTCGGTGACCATCATCGAGGCCCCGCGCTTGCTGGGGCGGTCATTGAGCTGCATGGCCTCGGCCAGTTGCAGTACGGGGATAACATTGCCGCGCAGACTGATCAGGCCTTCAACACCTGCCGGCATATTGGGTGTCTTGGTAATGGTCGGGGTCTTGGAAACCTCGCGCACCTTGAACACATTGATACCGAATGTCTCGTGCGTGCCCAGCGAGAAGAGCAGGATCTCCATGCGATTGGAACCCGCCAATTTGGTGCGGGCATCCACGTTTTCCATGAGCGAATGACCGCCATGAGACTCGGCCATCGAAGTGGAAGATGAAGTAGCCATGACGGTCTCCGTTAATTAGATATCGCCTTGGGCGGTGCCGCGTGCCCGAGCAGCAGCCGGGTCACCGTCTCCGCGAGGCGCTGTGGCTCAAACTTGGGCACATACTCATCCACCCCGACCGACTTGCCTAGCTGCATATTCGACATCGACGACAACGATGAATGCATCAACACTGGAATGCCTGCGAAGCGAGGATCAGACTTGATGGTCTTGGTGAGAATGTAGCCGTCCATCTCGGGCATCTCGACATCAGTCAAAATCAGCTGGATCAAGTCTTTTGGCTGACGTCCGCTGGCGGTCGCGTAGCCTGCGATCTTCTGCAATTCGTCCCAGGCCGCGCGACCATTGACCGCACCAACAAACTTGACACCCAATGCCGTGAGGGTGCGTTCGATCTGCCCCCGCGCCACCGATGAATCGTCGGCAAAGAGCACCGTAAGGTTTTCCTTCGGGACGCGCTCAATGGCCGAAAAGGTCATCGTGTCGTCGTACTTCGATGTTTCGGCCAAAATGCGCTCGACATCGAACATCATCACCAGGCGATTGTCGGGAAGCTCGGTCACAGCGACGACCAGACCGCCGAGATTGGCGGTGAGCATCTGCGGCGGCACACGCATCTGGGCCCAGTCCAGGCGCAAGATTGTATCGACCGACTCCACCAGAAAGCCCTGCGTGTGCCCGTTGTATTCAGTCACGATCATGATGTCGCGCGGGGTCTCGGGTGTCATGCCAATGTAGTCCGCCAGATCGATCACCGGTACCAAAGCACCGCGCAAACTCACCATGCCCTTGACGGCAGCGGGCATATCCGGGGCCGACGTTATTTCTGGCGTACGCATCACCTCGCGCACTTTAAAAACGTTGATGCCGAAGGTTTCGGTTCTCCCGGTACGAGCATCGCGGCCAAGCGAGAACAGCAGGATTTCCAGCTTGTTGGTGCCTGCCAGCCGGGTTCGCGCATCAATGTTCTTCAGTAGCTCAGACATCGGTCATGCCTTTCTGCGTTGCCAACACCACGCACACTCCTCGTTTTTTTCGCGCTTCCATTGCCTTGCAAAGCATCGTCTTGCGATTCATCTTACGCCAAAAACGGGCCCACGCGCAGCCTTGTCTGGCCGGGCGCGGTCAGCGCAATTGAGCGCCCATGAGCTCACTCAAACAATGCGAAACAGCTTACTGAAATTGGCGATATCAAGTACCTGCTTTACCGCGCCCGAGCAATTGGTCAGGGACACTTCGCGCGCGGCTGTCTTGGACTTGTCGCGCAGCATCAGCAACATGCCCAGAGCGGAACTGTCAAGATAATCCACCCCCGAAAGATCCACCATGACCTCTTTCGCCGGCCCTTCCATTGCCTTGTCGACCACTTCGCGAAACTCGCGATGCGCATTGAAGTCGAACCGGCCCTGGAGTTTGATGACCGCCTTGCCTTCTACTACCGTTACGCTTGCCTGCATTATTCACTCCGTTCTTTTTTGATTGAAAACCGGTGATTACCTGAGCCGAGTATAGCCCGAACCTGCGTGCGGGAAAGCGGCTTGTCCGTGTTTGGGCTCATCCACGATCCAGCCTTCGCAACTGATTCAAGATCGCATTCGATACCCCATCCAGACTGGCGACCTCGGCGACTGCGCCGACCAGCGCCGCTTCACGTGGCATGCCATACACCACGCAGGACGCCTGATCCTGGCCGATAGTGTGAGCGCCACCATTGCGCAGACTGAGCAAGCCCTGGGCGCCGTCCTTGCCCATACCGGTCAGTATCACCCCAATGACGGGGCCCTTGGCCTGCTCAGCCACCGACCAGAACAGAACATCGACCGACGGGCGGTGACGATTCACCGGCTCATTCTGATTGAGTTCAGTAACGTAGCCGCCCGCCGTGCGCCGGATCACCATGTGCGAGTGTCCCGGCGCCAGATAGGCGTGACCCGGCTGCAGGCGCTCGCCACCCTGTGCCTCGATCACCGTGAGTGCAGAGAGTGTATCGAGTCGCTTGGCAAACGAGGGGGTAAATGTCTCCGGCATATGCTGCGTCATGACGATGGGCGGCATGTCGGCAGGCAGGGCAACCAACACATCCTTGATCGCCTCAGTGCCGCCGGTCGAAGCACCGATAGCGATGATCGTGTCATTGAGCAATCGCTGGGAAAAGCCCGCCGATGTCCCTGCCTTGTGTGCCGGTGCGGCAACCGCCGCCGCAAGCGTGCGGGCTGGCGTTCCCTTGAGCCGGGCACCTTTGGCCGCGCGGATCTTGTCGCAGATTTCTTCGGCGTAGCTGTGCATCAGCGAAATACTCTCTGCGCGCGGCTTGGCCACAAAATCTACCGCTCCCAGTTCCAGCGCCTTTAGCGTGACTTCGGACCCACGTTCAGTCATGGCCGAAATCATGATCACCGGCATAGGACGCAAACGCATGATGCGGTCAAGGAACTCCAGACCGTCCATCTTGGGCATTTCGACGTCCAGTGTCAGTACGTCAGGGTTGAGCACTTTGATCATCTCCCGCGCCGCAATCGGGTCGGGAGCCGAACCCACCACCTCGATGTCGGGAGCATCGTTGATTATTTGCGTGAGCAACGCCCGCATCAGCGCGGAATCGTCGACCACAAGTACACGAATCGTCACATTGACTCCTTAAAACAGCTCGACATCGCCAGCCACGGGTGCCTCGGTGAGGCGCGCCAGGTATTCCTTCTCGCGGCGGGCAAGCGTGTCGTTGTTGGTCTGCGCCAGCTTTTTGACCAGTGCGCGGCCGGTATAGGGAAAAAAGTAGACCTTGCGCGGCGTGATATCGAGCAGATCCTGGGCGACCACAGTAATCCCCTCGGTCTTTAGAAACTGGAGCGCAAATGACGCATTGCGTTCGCCCACCATGGAACTGCCCAATGCCGCCATCACCCGCCCGCCGCCAAACAACTTGGCTTCCAGGTTGGCCCGCGATGCGCCTAGCTTAAGCAAGTGGTTAATCAGGATCTCCATGGCATAGACCCCATAGCGGGCCGAAGCCGAGAGTGCGCCGCGATCCTGTGATTCCGCCAGCATGAAATGGTTCATGCCGCCGATTCCCTTGACCCGATCTCGAATACACGCCGACACACAGGAACCCAGCACCGTGACCAGGACCATGTTTGAGGTAGTGACTATGTATTCGCCGGGCAATACCTTGACCGCCTCCGAATTGAAGGTACGGTCAAAGTAGCGATTTGTCGCGAGATGTTCTACGAACCCGGCGTCCATCATGATTTAGCGGTACTGGCGTTTACCCGCCAGCGGGCTGTCAGTGCGCTCATAGACTGTGCGTCCGAGCGAGCGGAATACATCGGCGGCGTGCAAAAAACTCTCTGAATGGCCGGCAAAAAGCAAACCGTCGGGCCGCAGCAGCGGCGAGAACTTTTTGAGAATGGCATGCTGCGTCGGCTTGTCAAAATAGATCATGACATTGCGGCAGAACATCACGTCGAACGGCCCCGTCAGATCAATCTTTTCGAGCAGATTGATACGGGTAAAGCTGACCAGTCGCTGCAGTTCGGGACGCACCCGCGCGTGCCCCGCCTGGGTCCCGGTGCCTTTGAGAAAGAATGACTTGAGACGCGTTGGGCTGAGTTTGCTGACCCGATCCATGGCATACACACCACGGGCGGCGGTGGCCAGCACATTGGTATCGATGTCGCTGGCAATAATCTCGACGGGCGGGCTGAGTGTATTGAACGCCTCGCAGGCTGTCATAGCCAGGGTGTAGGGCTCTTCGCCGGTAGATGCTGCCGAACACCAGATTCGCACTGGCCGCTGTTTCTGCTCCTGCAAGAATTTGGTGAGAATCTCGAAGTGATGCGCCTCACGGAAGAACGAAGTCAGATTGGTGGTCAGCGAATTGACAAAGGTTTCCCACTCCGGGCCATCATCCGCCTGCAAGACAGCGAGATAGCTCTGAAAGTCGGTGAGATCGAGGGCGCGCAGCCGGCGTGCCAGCCGGCTATACACCATGTCCGACTTCACCGGAGCGAGCGAGATACCCGCATGCTCGTAGATCAGCTTGCGGACTGTCTCAAAATCAGCGGCCGTGAATGCGAACTCACGCTTTTCCTTCATCACTTCTGACATTGAAAATTACCTGTTCGTTACCGCCGTCTCGCCAGCGCCGACTTGCGGATGCATCAGAACTCCTCCCACTCGTCACCCGGATCGGAACTGGCCATCGGGGGTGCCAGCTTGCGACCGGTCGAGCTCGGGCGTGAGGGTGCGGCCTTGCCGGGCAGCTGGCGCGGAGTGGCATCCCGCAAGGCCGGTCCCGGCACATTGCGCGTCGCATTTCCGTCCAGCTTGAACATGGCCACCGCGTTGGCGAGTTGCAGCGCCTGCTCTTCCAGACTTTCTGCCGCCGCTGCCGCCTCTTCCACCAAGGCCGCATTCTGCTGCGTCACTTCATCCATCTGCCCCACGGCCTGCGTCACCTGCTCGATGCCGCTGGCCTGTTCGCGGCTGGCATTGGCAATATCTGTCACCAACGCCGTCACTTGCTGGAAGCTCATCACCACCGCCTCCATCGAACTACCCGCTTGCCCCACGAGGCGCGTACCGCCATCGACCTTAGTGGTCGACTCGGCGATCAGTTCCTTGATTTCTTTCGCCGCCGTGGCACTGCGCTGGGCCAGATTGCGCACTTCGGTCGCCACGACCGCGAAACCTCTGCCCTGCTCGCCGGCACGTGCGGCCTCGACGGCGGCGTTCAAGGCCAGGATATTGGTCTGGAAGGCAATGCTGTCGATCACGCCAATGATGTCGGCAATCTTGCGCGAGCTTTCCGAAATGCCGGTCATGGTACTGACGATCTGCTGCACCATCTGCCCGCTCTTGACCGCCGAATCGTTGCTGCTGCGGGCGAGCGTATTGGCCTGATTGGCGTTTTCGGCGTTTTGCTTGACCGTACTGTTGAGCTCTTCCATGGAACTGGCGGTCTCTTCGAGCGAGCTGGCCTGCTCTTCAGTGCGGCTCGACAGATCGGTATTACCGGCAGCAATCTCTTTGGACGCGGTATTGATCAGATCGGTCGCATCCTTGATACGACCAATCACTTCCCGCAACCGCTCGATAGTACTGTTGGTGTCGTCTTTCAGTTGGCCGAAGGTTCCCGACAATTCGACGTCGATTGTCTGGGTCAGATCGCCCTGGGCGACCCTTCCCAACACGACCGAGGTCGCGGTCAGCGCGGCTTCGGTGTTGTCGACCAACTGGTTCAGGCCTTTGCTGACGCTCAGGAAAAACCCGTCTTTTCCGGCGAGATCAATACGGCGTGACAAATCGCCCTGGCTGGCGGCATTGACCAGGCCGTCGATTTCGCGCTCGATCGCGATGACACCCGTCCGGTCGGTCCATTCCGCCACCGCGCCCAGGCGCTCCCCCTTCTCGTTGATGACGGGATTAGCGACCACGCGCAGGCTTCGCGGACCAACCTGTACATCGAAGGTATGAGAACTGCTCATCTTGTCGAGCATCGCGGTCTGCCGCGCGGGATCGCGATGGAAGCCGTCGATCTTCATACCGACCAGATTCTGCGCGCGGAAATCGGCAAACTTGTTGCGCATCTCTGACTCAGCGTCTTGCATTACCTTAAAGGCCGCGGCATTGGCGTAGACGATGACGCGATCAACGTTGGAGATCATCATGGCCGTGCTCGAACTGTCAAGCGCGATCTTGATGCGCAGATTTTCGGCGGAGACCTTGGCTTCACGCTCCAACGCGCTTAGCTCCTCGGTACGATCCTTCCACTCGGCGACTGATCCGAGGCGCTCGCCCTTGTCATTGATCACCGGATTGGCCACCACCTGCATGCGCCGCTTGCCAATGGTCAGTTCAGCGCTATGCACCTTGGTCAGGCTGCCCAGCAGGTCGGCCTGATGCTTGGGATTCTTGTGAAACTGGTCAATGTTCTGACCGATCAAATTGTCGGCATTGAAGCTCGGCAAGACCTGCTGAATGTCGGCCTCGGCCTCTTTCAGCACGCGCTTGACCGACGTGTTGGCGTAAATAATGGTTCGCGACGGATCAGCGATCATTACCGCAGTGGCCGCGCCATCCAGAGCAATCTTGATGCGGGTCATCTCGTCGGAAACACGCTTGGCCTCGGCCTGATCAAACCCGGCTCGGGTATTCCAGGTCTCCATCACCTGCAACAACTTACCCAGCTCATCATTGCGGGTGATGTCCATGGTTGCCGGTGCCATTCCCTGACTCAGGTCACTGAGGAAGCGGGTGGCCTCTTCAATCGGGCGGCGAAGATTACGGACAATGTAGAGCGCCGTGCCAGCACAGAGCAGTAGCCCGAAGACCATCAGCGTAATGCCGAGAAGACGGCCTGCCTGATAGCGTGAAAGCGCCGCCTCGTACTCCGCTTTAGCGATGTCTTTTTGCAGAGCAAAGAGTTGCTCGCTGGCTTCTCTAACCTTAGGGTTAGTGCCGCTGATCTGCGTCTTGTAGAGTTCGCGAGCCGCGTCGAGCTTACCTTCCTCAAGCAGCGCTTGTGTCGGCAGCAAACCCTGGCTGACATACTGGCCACGAACGGTAGCGAGGTCTGCCGCCAATACCTTCTCCTCCTCCGTGAGATAGGTTGCCATGTAGGCCTTCCATGTTTCGGCAGCCGTCGCAACATTGCCGCGCAACTCATCCCCGCGCTTCTTGATATTTTCGGGCGTCGGGTACATCAGCTGATCCATGATCAAGATTCGGTTGCGGTTCACGAGCTCCGCAATGGAATCGAGCTGGCCCATGGGCACCACTCGGTCTTCATACACTGTCTGAAAGCCGTCTTTGGCTTTGCGCATACCCCACAGCCCTTGAATGCCCACCATAAAGATCACCAGCGAAGCCAGTGCCATCGCCATGATCATTTTTTTGCTGATACTGACATCGGCGATTTTCATGAGCAGTTGGCCGCCGCTGCGCGCCTTGCCCAGCTCAATACGCAGGCCGCCCTGCTTTTTCTCGCGGAACAAGCGGTAAGTCGACTCGTGCGCAGCTACCTGCTCGCGTGTCGGCTTTTTGCGCACCGACATGTAGCCGATGACCTGGTCGTTTTCCAGAATCGGCGTGGCATGGGCTTCGACCCAATAGTGGTCGCCGTTTTTGCAGCGGTTCTTGACCAAGCCTATCCAGGGGCGACCCGCCTTGAGGGTGGCCCACATATCTTCGTAGGCCTGCACCGGCATGTCGGGGTGGCGCACGATGTTGTGCGGCTCGCCGATCAGCTCCGCCTCGGTAAAGCCGGAGACGTCCAGGAAGTCTTTATTGATGTAGGTGATCTGTCCTTTGAGGTTGGTCTTCGAGACGATCATCGCATCGTCTGCGAGCATCAGCTCTTTTCCGGTCACTGGCAAATTGGTACGCATACGCTTCCTCCTGATATTTATGCTGCGTCTATCTTCGTAACGCCGAGCGCCGTGTTACCAGCGCCGACTTGCCGACATTAAAACTCTTCCCATTCGTCAGCACCCTGTGGCAACACCGGCTGCGATTTCGCGGAGACGGACACCGGGGCAATTTTCCGACCGGACGATTGCGTCGCATCTCGCAGCGCCGTAAGACTGCGGATTACCTGGGCAGTCTTCAAGCCAAACTGGCTGCTCATCAACTCAAGCGCACGCTCGATTTGGCCGTCGACCTGCGCCTTAACGACATCGCCGGCGCACTGGTGAAACTCCGCATGGTGGCGCTTCAACTCACCGTAATGGCGATGATGGGAAAGCGCACGCCCATCACCATAAATCCACTTACCCAAGGCACACTGATCGTCACAGCTTATAACCGCCGGATCCAGCGCCTCGCCCCGGCCTTGAATGAAATCTCTCAGGCGTCCTTTCCATGCCATGTGCGCATTCATTGCCGCCTCGAAATCAAACCTGCCCGCCGAACCGCTGCGGGTCAGCTGCGGCGGGGTGAAACTGCGCAACGCCCGACCAGGAAGGTTCTTGCTTGCACCTTCTTGTAGCGTAAAGCTCGCCACCGCCTCCGCCAGTTGAGCTGCCTGCTCCTGCAGGCTCTCGGCCGCCGCCGCCGCTTCTTCCACCAGCGCAGCGTTTTGCTGCGTCACTTCGTCCATCTGGCCCACGGCCTGCGTGACCTGCTCGATACCCCCAGACTGCTCGCGGCTGGCATTGGCGATATCAGTCACCAAGGCCGCGACTTGCCGGAAGCTGGTCACTACCCCATCCATGGAGCCCCCTGCCTGACCCACCAGCCGCGTGCCCGCTTCGACCTTGCCGCTGCTCTCGGCAATGAGTTCCTTGATTTCCTTGGCGGCTGTGGCACTGCGCTGGGCAAGGTTGCGCACCTCGGTGGCCACCACGGCAAAGCCCCGCCCCTGCTCGCCGGCACGCGCGGCCTCGACGGCGGCGTTCAACGCCAGTATGTTGGTCTGGAAGGCAATGCTGTCGATTACGCCGATGATGTCGGCAATCTTGCGCGAGCTTTCCGAAATGCCGGTCATGGTGCTGACAATCTGCTGCACCATCTGCCCGCTCTTGACCGCCGCCTCGTTGCTGGTACGGGCGAGCGTATTGGCCTGGTTGGCATTTTCAGCGTTTTGCTTGACGGTGCTATTGAGCTCCTCCATCGAGCTCGCGGTTTCTTCAAGGCTGCTGGCCTGCTCTTCGGTACGACTGGAGAGATCGGTGTTCCCCGCTGCGATCTCTTTGGCGGCGGTATTGATCAGGTCGGTGGCCTCGGTAATCCGTCCAACCACCTCGCGCAAACGCTCGATGGTCGAATTGGTATCGTCTTTGAGTTGTCCGAAAGTGCCGCCCAGTTCGGCCTCGACGGTCTGCGTCAGATCCCCCTGGGCGACGCGCGCAAGTACGCGCAGGGTGGCGTCCAGCGCGTCCTGAGTGGTTCCGACCAACTGGTTCAAGCCGTCGGCCATCGTCGCATAAAAGCCGGTCTTGCCTTCGACACTCAAGCGCTGGGTCAGATCGCCGCTCGCAGCGGCCGCTACCAGCGCGGCGATTTCTCTTTCTGCGGCGATCTGGTCGGTACGATCCTGCCACTCACCCACGGTGCCCAGACGCTCGCCTTGCGCATTGAGCACGGGCGTTGTCACGACACGGAAGGTGCGTCCGCCGATATCCATCACGGTATCCACCGTGGTGGTAATACCGGCCAGGCGCCTTAGCGCCGCGTCCGGGTCGCCGTAGAGATTGCCGATGCTGCTGCCGACAAAGCCCTCGACCGAAAACTGCGGATTCTGCTTCCTGAGAGTGCTTTCAATGCGCCGGAGCACGGTCAACAACTCCTGATTGGCGTAGATCACCTTGCCGTCGTTATCGGCAATGCGCACGGGGGTGTTGACGGTATCCAGCGCCATGCGCACGCGCAGGTTCTCGGCGGCAACCCGTGCGTCGGCTTCCTGCCGGTTGAGTTCCTCGGTGCGATCTTTCCACTCCGCGACCGAGCCCAGGCGCTGCCCCTGCGCGTCAATCACCGGGTTGGCCACCACCTGCATCCGGCGGCGGCCTATCGCGAGGTCGGCCGAATAGGTTTGATTCAACTTGCTCAATAAGCCAGCCTGATGTGCCGGATTTTTATGGAATTGATCAATGTTCTGACCCACCAGTCGTTCGGCATTGAAGGCGGGTATTACTTTGCGGATATCGGCTTCGGCTTCCTTGAGAATTTTTTGCACCGCGCCGTTGCAATAGATGATGGTGCGTTGCGGATCGGCAATCATGACCCCGGTGCTTGCATTGTCGAGCGCAATCTTGATGCGCAGCATTTCGGCGGCCGCGGCGCGATCCTTTTCGATCTGCTCGCGCAGCCCGGACTGCATCTTTTCCAGTGCCGCCATCATCTGGGCGCTCTCGTTGGTGCCGCTGGCATCGATGGCGTTGTCGAGACGCCCGTCGGTAATGGCTTGGGCTACGCTCACCGCCTGGCTCATGCCCCGCTGAATGGAACGCACTACGAAGGCACCGAACAGGGCGGCCAACACTGCCATGCCGATCACCTCGGCAAGCAGCCAATACATCGCCATGCGCGATTCCTCGATGCGCCTGTCCAGGGCGTCGGAAAGAATGTTGATGGCCTTGCCGTTGAGCTCGATCAGCTGGTTTATGGGCTTGGTCATCGCGGAAAAATAGGCAGCCGGGTCGGCCGTCAGACTTGATGCATCAATGATCTGCGAGCGGGTCAGCGCGATGGCGCCAGACGTATCTCTGTCCGCCTCACTCACCAAGGACCCCAGTGCCGACTTGATGGTGTCATCCAGCGCCTCGGCCTTGTGCAGGTTTTTCGACATGTCTTTGAACGCACTTTCGGCGAGACCTACATTGCTGACCAGTAACGCCCGCTCGGACACTGAAAGTTCTTTGGCTGTCAGAACCGCCGCGCCCTTGCCGCGCAGTTGCGCCAAAGACTCGATCAGGCGTGGCTGGTTGAGCAAGGCCCCGATGATGAGGTGGTAGGTATTGGCCGCCGGGTCATACGAATGCCCGTAGAAATCGGCCATCAGATCGAGCAGATCGAGGCTGGCTGCCACCAGTTGGGTATGGCGGCTGAAGGCATCGGGCGGGCTGATGCTTCCTGCGCCCACCTCACCCGCGAGCATCTTCCAGTCTGACTGGATGTCCTGCCAGACTTTTTCCAGCGGACTACCGGCGATGCCGGCGGCAAAGGTGGCACTGGCTTTATTCAGGGCCGCGCTGACCTCGCCCTGCTTGGCGCTGCGTGCGGATGCGGCAGCTGCATCGCCGCCAAGGACGCGCGCACTCAGCCCGCGATGTTCCTGCATGACCTTGACCGCGCCCAGCAGGTCGCGCATGGGTGCCATGCCATCCCGCTCCAGTTGGGCCACCGCAATACCGGCTTGCAGCGTCTGCTGTGCCAGATAGGTGGGAATTGCAAATAGCACCAGGGCCAGCAGGCCGAGCAGCGCCATTTTGGTGGTGAGTTGCAGTGTGTCAATGCGCTTTAGTAATCCCATGGTCTCTTCCGCTTATCTTCATCGTAATGTCGTCACGCAGCCCCGTCGGCTTGCGCTCCGGCTGCTCGCCTGCCGCTGTTAGTCAGCAAGCGCCGTGTTGCCAGCGCCGACTTGGGGATGAGGGCCATTAGGCGGCGATGGCCTCATCGACCAATGCCATCTCGCTCGAGAGCATCAGGCGCTGAATGTCGACCACGATCAGCATGCGCTCACCCAGCGTACCCAGCCCGTTGATGTATTTGGTATCGACGGTAGCGGCGAACTCGGGCGCTGGGCGAATCTGGTCGGAACGCAACATGGTCACGTCCGAAACGCTATCCACCACGATGCCGACGACCCGCTTGCCCAGCGACAGAATGATGACCACGGTAAAGGGGGTGTACTCGATCTTGCCGACATTGAACTTGATGCGCATGTCGACGATAGGCACGATGGTGCCGCGCAGGTTGATCACGCCCTTCAGAAAATCGGGGGCATTGGCAATCGTGGTCGGGCTCTCGTAACCACGAATTTCCTGCACCTTGAGGATGTCGATGGCATATTCCTCAGGACCCAGCGTGAAGGTGAGGTATTCCTGAGCGAAGCCGCCTTCGTCGGTGACGCCGGCTTTGTTGTCTGTGACCATTGAAATCTCCTTGGTTCGGGGTGTATTCGCTATGGAATGGATCAGGCGGCTTTAGAAAGACTGGGCAGGGTGCTGCGCGCCATTTGCACCAGCGCCACGACATCGAGAATCAGCGCGACGTGGCCATCACCCATGATGGTCGCGCCGCCAATGCCGTTGACTTTGCGGTAGTTGGCTTCAAGGCTCTTGATCACGACCTGGTGCTGGCCCACCAGGCTGTCGACAAACAGCGCCGCCTTGGTGCCGTCGACCTCGACCACGATCAGGATGCCTTCGTCGAGTCGGGTAATCGTGCCGGGGATCTTGAATAGCTCGTAGAGCGCGATCACTGGCAGATACTCGTCGCGCACCTGCACCAGCTTTTCCACACCCGATACACTCTTGATCATGCCCTTCTCGGCCTGCAGCGACTCGATGACATAACCCAGCGGGATGATGTAGGTTTCTTTGCCCGCCGCGACCGACATGCCGTCGAGAATGGCCAGAGTGAGCGGCAGCTTGACAGTCATGCGCGTGCCGATGCCGGTCATGGAACTGATTTCGACCCGCCCGCCCATCGCGGCAATGTTGCGCTTGACTACGTCCATGCCGACGCCACGACCGGAGACCTCGGTAATCTGGTCGGCGGTAGAAAAGCCGGCTTCGAAGATCAGCATCCAGACATCGGCATCCGACATCTGGTCATGGACGGGCAGCCCTTTTTCTTTCGCTTTGGAAAGAATTTTGTCGCGATTGAGTCCGGCACCGTCGTCACCGACTTCAATGACGATATTGCCGCTTTGCTGGTAGGCCTTGAGGGTGATGGTGCCGATCTCCTGCTTGCCCTTGGCCTGTCGATCTTCGGGCATCTCGATGCCGTGATCGAGGCTGTTGCGAATCAGGTGAGTGAGCGGGTCGGTAATGCGCTCGATCAGACTCTTGTCCAGTTCAGTCGATTCGCCCGAGGTCTTGAGCTCGACCTTTTTGCCCAGCTTCTGGGAAAGATCGCGCACCACGCGCGGAAAGCGCGAGAAGACCACAGACATCGGCATCATGCGGATCGACATCACGGTTTCCTGCAGATCGCGGGTATTGCGTTCGAGTTGCGCCAGGCCATTGTGCAGGCGCTCGAACACGACCGGATCAACGCCCTGCGCCGACTGCGCCAGCATGGCCTGGGTAATCACCAGTTCGCCCACCAGATTGATCAACTGATCGACCTTGTCGACGCCGACACGGATCGTGGTGTCGCCGGCCTCGGCCTTGGCCCGGCGGTCGACGGCCGGCTTGTCGGACTCCCCATGCGCCTTGCTCGCTGCCATGGTGGCAGGTGCAGAAACGCTGGCACCAGAACTGGCTTCCTGCGCGGTCGCCACCGCTGCCACCGCAGCCACCGCAGCCACTGTGGCTGCCTGGGGTGCCGGTACATCGACAAAGAAGCCGAAGCCATCGCCCTCGCTACCGGCGCTCGCCGCCAGCTTGGGGGGGTTCCTGAAACCGCCGCACTGACAGGTACCGGTTCATCCGTAAAGAATCCGTAGCCGGGGTCGGTCGCAGGTGCGGCAGCCACTTCAGCCACCGGGGTCGCAGCCGCACCGGGAACCTCCGGCAAGTCGTCAAAAAAGCCAAAGCCCTCATCGGCGGGGGCACTGCTGCCCGCGACGGCACCGCTGTCGTTGTCAAAAAAGCCGAACGCACCCCCGGCATCATCCGCGCTGGCGGTGTCGCCAATACGAATGCTGTCGCTGCGCGCGACGAAATCCAGCATGCCGCGCACGATCTCCGGGTCGGCGGCAACGCCGACCTCGAGCGTCCAGCGCCCGCCGGCTGCCGCCGGCCGGCCAACAATGCGTACCGGCCAGTGGGCGGCCAGTTCGGCCACCAGGTTTTCAACGGTGGTCGCCGCCGCATCGCCGGTCTGGTCAATGATGAAACTAACCCGCCAGGAATCGCTGCCAGCCGCCGCCTTGCCCTTCGCCACCACCGCAGAGACATCCCCCGCGCTGCCTTCGTCAGCGGTCAGTTGCTTGAGCCGCGCACATATCGTCGCCACCTGCGAGGGGTCTGCCGGACCTTCGCCGCGGTGAGCGGCGAGCAATCCCTTGAGCACATCACCGGCATCGAGAAAGGCATCGATCATCTCGCTGCGCAGCGCGAGCTCGCTCTTACGGATGCGATCGAGCAGATTCTCGAGGATGTGGGTCACATCCTGCAGGTCGGTGAAGCCAAACGTGCCGCTCGAGCCCTTGATCGAGTGCGCGGCACGAAAAATGGCATTGAGTTGCTCGGGATCAGGATTGGCGACATCCAGATCCAGCAGCAGGGACTCCATGCTCGCCAGGTGTTCTTGAGCTTCCTCGAAGAACACCTGATAGAACTGACTCATGTCGATGGACATGGCACCTCCGTCAGAGTTTACGGTTCATTTCATGGCACCGAGAAAACCCGGACACCAGGGGTAGGCTGAAATCAGCCAATGACCTTTTTGACGACTTCGATCAGCTTCTGCGGATCGAAGGGCTTGACCAGCCAGCCGGTGGCCCCTGCCGCCTTGCCCTGGCCTTTCATGGCATCGGATGACTCGGTAGTCAGCATCAGGATCGGCACGCTCTTGTACTGCGGCAGGGCGCGCAGTGACTTGATGAGCGTCAGACCGTCCATGCGCGGCATGTTCTGGTCGGTAAGAATGAGATTGAAAGACTTCGCCTTGGCCTTGTCCAGACCATCCATCCCATCGACCGCTTCAGTGACTTCATACCCCGAGCTTTTCAGAGTGAACGAAACCATCTGGCGAATGGATGCGGAATCATCAACCGCGAGAATCGACTTTGCCATAAAACTCCCCTCCTGGATTTGCCTGAAGCAAGCAATTTTGAATCGTGCGATTAAACACTAAAACAGTTCGACGTCACCGTCGTGCATGGCTTTTTGCCCGACCGGATTGTGCTCGGTCTTTGCCGCCATGCTCTGCAAACTGGTGGCCACGTGTCTGGTCTCGGCGGCCAGCTGCGCCAACGCCGTGCGGGCATCGGCCGTGCTGGCATCTTCATTGAGCGCCCGCGCCAGCCCGCCCAGATGCGCGACGACACCATCGAGCGCATCAATTCGCTTGTGCACATGGCCAATCAACTGCGACACCAGGTCTTGAAACTGGAGCGCTGTGATGGCCTGATTGACCTGCTTCTCGACCCCATGCGCACTGGTCGCCAGTTTGCCAATAGCGTCAAGCCGCCCACGGTTCTGCGCTTCAATGGTGCTGATGATTTCCTCGACATGGCTTTTCGATTCGAGGGCAAAGGTCATGTCCTGACCGGCCATCGCCTGAATCGCATGCTCGGTCTGCCGTACGGCACCCTGCATACCCATCATCAGGGTGCTGATTTGCTGGCTGAAGCTGGTGGTTCGGGCCGAGAGATCACGCACCTCGTCGGCCACCACGGCAAACCCACGGCCCGCTTCGCCGGCGCGTGCCGCCTCGATGGCGGCATTGAGCGCCAGCAAATTGGTCTGCTTGGCGATGGAACCAATCTCGGAAAGAATGCTCTGCACGTTTTGCGTGCTCTGGGCAATGCTGTCGGTCAGTTCGACCAGTTCCATACCGAGCTTGCTGTTGGTGACTACGCTATCGACCACTTTTTGCATGACGCCCGCAGTATTGGTGACAAACTCGTCGAACTGCTGTGGGTTTTCGCCACTACCGGTAGTGACCGACAAGGTCAGCTCGATCTGGCGCGTAGTCTGGGCATGCATTCCGGAAAAACTTTCGGTCAGCGACTCGATGGCGCCACTGAGCAGTGACTGTACGCGAACCAGTTCGCCACGGGCCGCCTGAAACTGGCTGCTGAACTGCTTGTTGCACTCATCGAGAAGGACCTGAAACTCGCCCATCAGCGCACTTTCTTCGGCCTTGCTTTTGGCATTACCGGCCTGCAGCTCTGCCAGTGTTTCGCTACGCGCGACGGTGGCGTAAATCGCATGCCAACCGGCACCCGCCAGCACCACGACGACCCAGCCAGCGTGACCAAACTGCTCGGGCGCGAACATGCCTGCCGCACCGGCCAATAGCAGCGCCCAGGCGATGCCCGCCCAGAATGAAAGTTTTGTGAGTGACTTCATGGCGCTCCGCTATTGATTGGATTATTTTGAGCCAGACAGAGATCGGTCTGGGCTCCTGATATCAGGTGCCGTGCGTGGAAAGCACAGGGTCGCTCCACCATGCACCCATTCAAGGTTTTGCGGCAGGGGCCTGCGCACCACCCTCTTGCAGCATTTCGGGCGTGACATCGGTGCTCTCGGTGATTTCGGTACTACGCCCGTCGGCCATGATGGCCTCTTCGGTGCGCTTGTTCAAAACCACGATACTGATGCGGCGATTAACGGCGCTGTAGGGATCGTCGGGGGCAAAAAGTACGGTAGACGACAAGCCGACCACACGCATCACCTTCTCGCCATCCAGCCCACCCGCCACCAGTTCACGGCGCGAGGCGTTGGCGCGATTGGTCGACAATTCCCAGTTGCCAAAGCCGAAGGCACCCCCGGCATAGGGCTGGGCGTCGGTATGCCCGGAAAGGCTGATGCGGTTTTCCACCTTGTTAAGAATCGCGCCGATATTGCGCAGAATGTCTTTGGTGTAAGGCTTGAGCTCGGAACTGGCCGAATCAAACATAGGGCGCGATTTTTCGTCAACGATCTGGATGCGCAGCCCTTCGGTGGTCAGATCGAGAAGCAGTTGGTTCTTGAACGGGGCCAGACTGGGGGTGGCTTCGATGATGGCTTCCATACTCGCCTTGAGCCCGGCAAGCATTTCTTTTTCCGACTTCTCGAAGGCATCCTTCATTTGCTTGAGCGTCGGCTTCTTGTTCGTCTCGTTTTCGGCGCGCTTTTTCTGGCCGAACGTGGAGGTCAGATCCATGCCGCCGCCCTGGATGATCGAGGTCGCGTCACCCGCCCCGGAGCCGCCCGATAAGGAAACTTTTACCGGGTTGGTGAAGTAGTCGGCGATCCCTTTGAGGTCGCCCTGGGCGGTAGAGCCAAGCAGCCACATGAGCAGGAAGAAGGCCATCATGGCCGTCACGAAGTCGGCGTAGGCGATCTTCCATGCGCCGCCATGGGCACCACCGCCCCCCTTCTTGATCTTCTTGACGACTATTGGTTGCTGGGTATCGTCGCTCATTGGCTAACTCGCGCACGCAACGCGAGATTCCCGCAAGTCGGCGCTGGCAACACGGCGATCACTGTCAATTATTTTCCTTTGCGACCCTTGAGGTCTTCCTCAAGTTCGGCAAATGTGGGGCGGTCATGCGAGTAGAGCGTCTTGCGCCCGAACTCGACGGCGACCTGCGGGGCATACCCGTTCATGCTGGCCAGCAGCACCGCTTTGATGCACGCGTAGATCTTGCTGCCCTCTTCGCACTTGGCATTAAGCTGATTGGCGACCGGCTCGACAAAACCATAGGACACGAGAATACCGAGGAAGGTACCCACCAGCGCACCACCGATCATTTTGCCCAGCACGGCAGGCGGCTCGCCCACCGAGCCCATCACGTTCACCACGCCCATCACCGCCACCACGATACCCATCGCAGGAACGGCACCGCCGATAGCCTGCACCATGTGCGCCGGAAAATGCGCCTCGTTATGATGGGTTTCGATCTCGATATCCATCAGGTTTTCGATCTCGAAGGCATTGAGGTTGCCACCCACCATCATGCGCAGGTAGTCGGAAATAAACTCCATGACATGGTGATCATGAGTAATGCTCGGGTACTTGGAAAAGACCGGACTTGCCTCCGGGTTTTCAATATCGCCCTCGATCGACATCAGGCCTTCCTTGCGCACCTTGGAAAGGATCTCGTAGAGCATGGCGAGCAGATCCATGTACAGCGCCTTGTTCAGGTGAGAGCCCTTGAGCACGGTCGGCACCGCCTTGAGCACGGACTTGAGGTTGCCCGGTGAATTCGAGGCGACGAAATACCCGATGGTCAGGCCAATGATGGCGATGTACTCCAGCGGCACCCACAGCGCCGCCAGGCTGCCATGGACGGCATAGGTGCCGATCGACGACGCCAGAATAATTACATAGCCGACTAGTAGAAACATGGGCGCCCTCAGCTCCGCTACACACAATCAATCTGCGTCCGCAACCCGCGAATGCAGTCGGGCTAATCATAGCGGCAATTTGCGTTTGCGCACAATTCCGCGCCGTCAGATCGCCAGCAGCGCTTGGGATGCGCTCAAGCACTGCCGGGAATCCCCCCCAGGCGCGGGAGGCAAATGAAAAAGGCGCCCGCCCTGCCTTGGCAGAACGGGCGCCCTTTGGGCGTTACCCCCGACTCAGGTCAGGCTGGCACGGCCTCGGCGGCTGCGAGCGCCGCCGCAGCCTTGCGTGTCTTTCCGGCACGCGCCGGCATGTGACACAAACCGCAGACGTAGCCGCGCGTGGGGTCGAAGGCATGCGAGATGAACTCGCCGCCGCACTCTTTGCAGCACGAGGTCTGCAGCATCTTGGCATCGAAGAAACGCACCATGGTCCAGGCGCGGGTCAGCGACAACACGACATCCATCTGGCCGCGCTTGATCTGCTCCAGATACATGCGGTAGGACTTGATGATCAGTTCCAACCCCTTGAGCGGCGTGTTCTTGCCCAGAAAGCGGAAGTAGGCCATGAACAGTGAGGCGTGAATATTGGGCTGCCAGGTCATGAACCAGTCGGTCGAAAACGGCAACATTCCCTTGGGCGGCGACTCGCCCTTCACTTCTTTATAGAGCTTGAGCAGACGCTCGCGCGACAAATTGGTCTCGGCCTCCAGCATCTGCAGGCGGGCACCCAACTCGATAAGTTCAATAGCCAGACGAATGTCCCGGGCCTCTGATACGACTGATTTGTTGCGCATGGCGATCTCCGCTCTGTTTTTTTAGTAATGGGTGGTCAGCGGCCGTCAGACCATGGTCTCGACCGGCCTGCCGGCGGCCAGAATGGTGGCATGCACATGACCGACACCGCGATCACGCTCGTGATTGGCGAGCAGATCAAGCAACAACTTGTCGTCAAAGCGGAAGCTGCACAGCATCATGTCGGAACTGGCCATCTTCAGTACCTGCCCGGGGGTCAGGCGCTCGACCACGTCAGCGATTTCGCTGCTGATGCCGAGACGGAAAATGGCGCTCTCACGATCAGAGCGAACCATGTTCTGAGCCAGAATCATGTAGGCCAGATTGACTTCCTTGATTTCGTTGTAGGTGTCGTTCGCTTTCATCGCTTGCTCCTCTGGTTGGTTTGCCCGAATCTTTAACAGTCGCCTCTTTCAGTCCGGGCGCATGTACTCTTTGCAGCGATGACATCATTACATTGATGAGACAAGCTAATAATCATCAGAAGCCGCTTTGTTTTGTCAGAAAAATCACTACAGGAACGCACTCGCTGGCCGGACTAGAATCAGGGCCATGGATCCCGCCCTTAACTTCTGCAGCGTTTGCGCCGCCCCCGTGGTACAGCGCATCCCGGCCGGCGATAGCCTGCCTCGCGGTATCTGCGAGGCCTGCGGCACGGTGCATTACCGCAACCCGCGCCTGGTCGTCGGCGCACTCGCGCAATGGCAGGGCAAGGTGCTGATGTGCAAGCGGGCCATCGAGCCCCGCTACGGCAAATGGACCCTGCCCGCCGGATTCATGGAAAACGGCGAATCCGTCGAGGAAGGCGCTATCCGCGAGACACTCGAGGAAGCCTGCGCCCGTATTGAGCTCGGCCCCTTGTTCGCCATGATCAGCGTGCCCCACATTCACCAGGTACATGTGATCTACCGGGCACGGCTGCTCGATCTGGATTTTGCGGCCGGGGAAGAATCGCTCGAGGTGCGCCTGTTTGATGAGGCCGACATCCCCTGGGGCGAAATCGCCTTTCGCACCATCAAGCGCAGCCTGAAACATTATTTCTCCGACAGGAAAGTAGGGGTATTCGGGATTCATACCGAAAGCCTGAGTCTGCCGCCTTCTGATACATTGCCGCCAGCTTTACGAAAGGCCAGCGATGACGCGTCACCCCCTGATTCTCACGCTTGACCAAAACGGCAGCCCGCACCGCTGGGTTAGCTGGCAGCAGGCTTGCGTGTATGTGGCACGCGAACAAGTGGCCTGGGAGGCCGGTGAAGCCCGCTTCACTTTCTATGGCGGCCGGTGCCGTCTGACTGGCCAGCGATCAAGTCTGGCTACCAGCAGCATCATTGCCATTCGCGGCCGGGCACTGTCGGGGGCCAGCCTGATGGCCGTGCCCCCCTTGTCGAACCGCGAACTGTTCACCCGCGACCGCCATATTTGCGCCTACTGCGCCCACGCCGGCACGCCCCAGCGCCTGACCCGCGACCATGTGGTCCCGGTCTCGCAGGGGGGGCGCGATTTGTGGATGAATGTGGTCACGGCCTGCCGGCCATGCAATGAAAAGAAGAGCGGACGAACCCCCGAGCAGGCGAGCATGCAATTGCTCTATGCACCGTATGTCCCCAACAAGGCCGAATACCTGATTCTGTGCAATCGCAACATCCTGGCGGACCAGATGGATTTTCTCAGCCAGCATCTGCCAGCGCGCAGCCGACTGCTGGCTGCCTGATCGTGAACCAGCCGACTCCCGCTGATACGTTTATCAAAGATGCCAGCTCGTACAAGGCGTTTTTGCGGGTGTTTCTGGGCATCATGCTGATCAACTCCATGTTGATCATTGGGGCCACTGTCTCGGCACCCAGCTTCGACATCGCGCGCATGCCCTTGGGCCTCTTCACAATTGCGGTAATCGCCACGTCATGGTGGCTGCTCGACAAGCGTCCGCGGTACGCCACCCTGACGCTGGTGGCCGGGCTCTGGGTGGCGATGGCTATCACCACGGCCATATTCGCTGGCATCCATAGCGCCAACATGATCATGTATCCCTTTCTGATCGCTCTGAGCGGCTGGGTGCTGGGCAAGCGCTGGCTGGTAACACTGACGCTGGCCACGCTGGCGCTCATGGTCCTTGTGGCCCTGGCAGAACTCCTCGGGCTCATGCACCCGACACCCCGTGCGCCGGTCCTGCTGGCGCTGGCACTCAACACCGGTGCCGTCGTCGCCCTGGCGTTTGTGGTGCACCTTGCTTACGCGAACTTCCAGGAGAGCCAGCAGCGGGCCATCGACATGTCCGAGCAGTTGGGTCAGCACAATGTCGTGCTGGCGCTGCGCGAAGCGGAAGTGCGTGAGCTCAACGATACCCTGGAGCTGCGCGTTTCCGAGCGCACGACCGAACTGGCTGCAGCCATGGAAACGCTGCACCGCGCACAGGAAGAACTGCTGCAAAGCGAAGCCAAGGCCGCCTTGGGCGCCATGGTGGCCAGCTGCACCCATGAGCTCAACACACCACTGGGCAACAGCGTCATGGCCGCCAGCACGCTGGGTGACCAGGCCAAAGAGTTTTTGCGCAACGTTGAGGCCGGCCAACTGAAGCGTTCCGAACTCACCGCCTTTCTCACCGCGCTGCGCGACGGCACCGACATGATTCAGCGCAATCTGCGCCGTGCGGAGACGCTGCTCGGCAACTTCAAGCAGGTCGCCGCCGACCAGACCAGTGAGCAACGCCGGCAGTTCGACCTTGCCCATTGCATTGGCGACGTCGTGGCCATGTTGCAACCGCAGCTCAAGCGCTCGCCCCATCGGATCGACCTGCGCATTGCCGATGGACTGACCCTGGACAGCTACCCCGGGCCGCTGGGCCAGGTGGTCATCAATCTCATCAACAATGCCTATCTGCATGCCTTTGAAGCTATCGCGCAGGGCACGCTGACCATCAGTGCTGACGCCGGCGCCGACCATGTCACGCTGCACATCACTGATAATGGTGTCGGCATGACGCATGACACCCTGACCCGCCTGTTCCAGCCATTTTTCAGCACCAAGATCGGCAAGGGCGGCACGGGGCTGGGCATGACCATTGTCGAAGGCATCGTGCGCAAAACGCTGGGGGGGTCGCTGCATGTCGACTCCGAGCCAGGCAAAGGCTCGCACTTCAGTATCACCATTCCCCGCATCGCCCCCGAAATTTAGGTTACCCCATTGACGCCCGCTGCCCCCCCGCCGATTCACGGCTACAAGCCCTATTGGGCCAAACGCTTCGGTACCTCGCCGTTTCTGCCTGTCTCGCGCGCCGAGATGGAGCAGTTGGGCTGGAGCGAATGCGACATCATTCTGGTTACCGGCGATGCCTACATCGACCACCCCAGCTTTGGCATGGCGCTGGTCGGGCGCCTGCTCGAAGCCCAGGGCTTTCGCGTCGGCATTCTCAGCCAGCCCGACTGGCGTTCGGCCGACCCGTTCAAGGCGCTGGGCAAACCGGCCCTGTTTTTCGGGGTCACGGCCGGCAATATGGATTCGATGGTCAATCGCTACACGGCGGATCGCAAGATCCGCTCAGACGACGCCTATACGCCCAACGCCGAGCCGGGTAAACGCCCCGACCGTTCGGTCATCGTCTATGCCCAGCGGGCGCGCGAAGCCTACCCCGGCGTGCCCATCATCATTGGCAGCATCGAGGCCTCGCTGCGCCGCATTACCCATTACGACTACTGGAGCGATAAGGTTCGCCCGTCCATCCTGCCGCACAGCAAGGCCGACCTGCTGATCTTCGGCAATGCCGAGCGGGCGCTGGTCGAGGTCGCGCACCGTCTGGCCAAGGGTGTGCCGATAAGTGAGATACGCGATGTGCGTGGCACCAGTTTCATGGTGCCGCGGGGCTGGAAGCCTTCGCCCGAGTGGAGTGAGCTTGACTCGATGGCGGTCGACACACCCGGCGCACTGATTCAGCATCCCGACCCGTATGCAATGGAGGGCGTGACCACGCCCAAGCCGGCCGTTCCGCAAGTCGGCGCTGGTGAGACGGCGATTTCTGTGGCGATTCCGATCAAGTTCGTCTCCCGCGCCGAACGACTCGCCGCCAAGAAAGCCGAGCGATCCCAAACCGCCATTCGTCTGCCCAGCCACGAGCAAGTGAGCAACGACCCGGTGCTTTACGCCCACGCCTCGCGCACCTTTCACCTGGAATCGAATCCGGGCAATGCACGCGTGCTGATCCAGGGGCACGGTGAACGCGACGTCTGGCTCAACCCACCGCCCATCCCGCTGACCACGCCGGAGATGGATTACGTCTTCGGCATGCCCTACGCGCGCGCACCGCACCCGAGCTATGGCGACGCCAAGATTCCCGCCTGGGAGATGATCCGGTTTTCGGTGAACATCATGCGCGGCTGTTTCGGCGGCTGCACCTTCTGCTCGATCACCGAGCATGAAGGACGCATTATCCAGAGCCGCTCGGAAGATTCGGTCATTCGCGAGATTGAAGAAATCCGCGACAAGACCCCGGGCTTCACCGGCGTCATTTCCGACATCGGTGGGCCTACCGCCAACATGTACCGCATGGCCTGCAAGGACCCGAAGATCGAGTCATCCTGCCGGCGTCTGAGCTGCGTCTATCCGGGCATCTGCGAAAACCTCAATACCGATCATGCGCCACTGATCTCGCTCTACCGCAAGGCACGCGCCCTGCCCGGCATCAAAAAAATTCTGGTCGGCTCCGGCTTGCGTTATGACCTGGCCGTGCGCTCGCCCGAGTACATCAAGGAACTCGTTACCCACCACGTCGGCGGTTACCTGAAAATCGCCCCCGAGCACAGCGAAGAAGGGCCGCTGGCAAAAATGATGAAGCCGGGCATGGGGGCCTATGAACGCTTCAAGCAACTGTTTGAAAAAGCCAGCCGTGAGGCAGGCAAGGAGCAATACCTGATCCCCTACTTCATCGCCGCGCACCCCGGCACCAAAGATGAAGACATGATGAATCTGGCGCTCTGGCTCAAGCGCAACAATTTCCGTCTTGATCAGGTGCAGACCTTCCTGCCCACGCCACTGGCACTGGCCACCGCCATGTGGCACAGCGAGAAAAATCCGCTGCGCAAGGTCAGTGCCGACTCCGAGAATGTCGCCATTGTGCGCACCGGGCGGCAACGCAGATTGCACAAGGCTTTTTTGCGCTACCACGATCCCGAAAACTGGCCGCTGCTGCGCGAAGCCCTGCAACAGATGGGACGCGCCGATCTGATCGGGCCGGGCAAGCGCCATCTGGTGCCAGCGCATCAACCGGCGGGCCTGGTCGGCCGCCACACGGCGCGGCCGGGTGCCACCGTCTGCGCAAAGTCGAGTGCGAAGACGGATTCAATGGCAAGTGCGAAAGTAATCACCGGCAAGTCGGCGCTGGCAACACGGCGCTTAAGTTCCGGTACCGGCTCCGCCCCGGCAAAGGCGCCCGCCAAACCCCACTCCAAGACCGCCGGCCGTCACCCCGCCGTGCCGCGCCATCCACTCAGCCAGCGCAAGGGTCGTTAAGGCCTCGCGGTTGGGCCCGTCACCAACACCGGCCAACGGATTAAGCCTCAGTTAATTCTGACGGCGCAGCATGGGGCTCTTTTCCGGAGCCGGACATGCCCACCTCCTTGACTGCCGTAGCGCCTCCCTTTCACCCTGGCGAACTTGCCGCGCAAGACCGCTGGGGCACGCCGGGTCTATGGGATACCGCGCGTCGCCAGCGACTGCTGTGGGACCATCTGCCACCCGAGCTAAACGCCCGAATCGAGGGCGCGCCATTTTTCTTTCTCGCCACCAGTGACGATACAGGGCGTTGCGACTGCTCGTTCAAAGGCGGCGGCCCCGGCCTGATACGCATCATCGATAAGCGCTGTTTCGCCTTTCCCGATTTTGACGGCAATGGTGCCTTCATGAGCCTGGGGAACCTGCTGCGCAATCCACATGTCGGCTGCCTGTTCATTGACTTTACCGACGGCGCCCGATTGCGTGTCAATGGCCGCGCCCGGATCTGCGAAGGCGCGGAAGCCGGTGCGCTGTTCCCGCTGCTGCCTGATTGCCGACGCGCGGTGCGGGTCGATATCGAGCAGGTAGTGCCCAACTGCGCCCAGCACATTCCCCTGCTTGTCCCTGCGCCCTGATCTTTCCCTGGAAATCCCCTCATGTTCAATGCTTCGTATCGTGTCGCCGTCAATATCGAATGGACGAGCAAATGCAACGCCCTGTGTTCAATGTGCCCGCGCGACCTGATCGAGCGACCGCAACTGATGCTGGCCGACACCTGGCACAGCATCTTGCAACGCCTGCAATCGAAGGAGATATTTCGCGTCGTGCTGGCCGGTTACGGCGAAGCCACCACCCACCCGCGTTTCTTTGACTTCATCGACGCCTTGCGCGCGCACCCGGTGCGCTTCGACATGGTGAGCAACGGCCACCTGCTTGATGAAGACAAACTGCGCCATCTTGACGGCGCGATCGATCTGCTCATCGTTTCGTTTTCGAGCATTGACCCGCAGATTTATTCGCGCGTGCACGTCAATCTTGATCAGGCGCGGGTGATGGCCAATCTGCAAACGGCGCAACGCGTGCTCAAGCACACCCGGCTGGCGATAAGCCTGACACCGATGCCCGAATGCCTTGACTCGCTGCCCGATACCATCGCCTGGCTACAGGCCCAGGGCATCAACACCCTGACCATGTCGCCGACGCTGTACAACCGTGGGGGTACGCTCACCGAGCATGAACTGGCCAGCGAAAAGCTGCGCCAGATGATCCAGCGCTACGGGTTGCGTTCCCAGGAATTTGATTTCATCCCAAGCGCAGGCGACATTGCGAAGCAATGGTGTGCCAACCGCTTCAAGTGCGTGCCGCGCAATGTCGATCTGTTCATCGCCGCTTCCGGCGACTACCTCTATTGTTATAACGACGTCGCCCACAAACACCCGATCGGCCATGTCGCTCATGACAGCGTGCGTGACATCCTGGCACGACGCGAAGCCATGGCGCACATTCCGTCGCTGTGCGACGGTTGCAACATGCGCGAACGCTACGGCGCGGCCGAATTGCTGCGTGGCGGGATCAACTACCTGCGTTCGCGCGCCGGCGCCAGCCCCTGAGCGTTACGGGCAGCGATACACTGGGCGGCATTCTTCGCTCAAGGTCTTGGGCGTTCCAGTTCGCTTGCAGAGGTTGGCTCAGTGAATAAAGCTGCCCGTTTCGCCATTCTTGCCACCTTCGCTGGCGCTGCCCTGTTCGGGGCCTTCCATGGTTACTTGTCGGCAAAGCGCCCCGTGCGCAGCGGGGCACTTCCCCTGCAAGACCTGACAGCTCCCGTCAGCGTGCGCTATGACGACTTCGGCGTGCCGCACATCAATGCCCGGAACGAAGCCGACCTGTACCGAGCGCTGGGGTATGTGCATGCGCAAGACCGCCTGTTTCAGATGGAGTTGGCGCGCCGGCTGGCACGCGGCGAGTTGGCCGAAGTGCTGGGTGCGGCGCTGGTAGATACCGACCGGCTGTTCCGCACCCTGCGCATCCGCGACTGGGCGGATGCGCAGGCCGCGCAACTGAACCTGCACAGCCCCGCCGCACAATCGCTCACGGCCTATCTGGACGGCGTGAATCAGTTCGTGGCGCACGGAACCACGCCCATCGAATTCGATCTGCTGGGCATTCCGAAGCGTCCATTCACCGTCGCTGACACGCTCTCGGTCACCGGCTATCTGGCGTATTCGTTTGCCTCGGCGTTCAAGACCGAAGCGCCGATGAGCTATGTACGCGACGAATTGGGGCCGGACTATCTGAAAATTTTTGATCTGGACTGGCATGGCGACGGCGTTATCCCCTCGCAGCGACCCGCCCACGTTGCAACGAACACCGCCAAAGTCAGCGCGCAAACCCCAGTCACCCCCGCGAACAGCTCGCGTCTGGATGCCGGCACCTGGGCGGGTCTCGCCGACATTGCCCGCCTGTCGTCAGATGGCATTACCGAAGCGGGCCTGGCGCAACTGACCGGCAGCAACGCCTGGGTGCTGGCCGGGTCGCGTACCGCGAGCGGCAAGCCGCTGCTGGCCGGCGATCCGCACATCAGTTTCGCCAACCCTGCCGTCTGGTATGAAGCGCACCTCAGCGCGCCCGGCTTCACGCTCTATGGGCACTTCCCCAGTCTGGTGCCCGCTGCGCTGCTCGGGCTCAATGAACGTTTCGCCTGGAGCCTGACGATGTTCCAGAACGACGACATCGACATGGTGCGAGAGGCCGCCGATGCCCCGCTCAGCGAGCGCCATACCCACATTGCGGTCAAGGGCGCGGCCAGCGTGCCGCTGACCCTGCGCGATGGCCCGCACGGGCCCATCCTCAACGATGCGTTTCCACTGCTGCAAAACGGCCGCTCTGCCGCCCGGCCCACGACCCCGATTGCCCTGTGGTGGACGCTCTACCAGGCCGACAACAGCCTGCTCGACGCCATGTATGCCCTGAACCGCGCCGACACCCGCGCCAAGGCCCGCGCCGCCGCCAGCAACATACATGCGCCGGGCCTGAATGTGCTCTGGGCCAGCGCCGATGGCGACATCGCCTGGTGGGGTGCCGGCAAGCTGGCGCGCCGACCGGCTGGCGTCAACCCGCGCTTCCTGCTCGACGCCAGCAAGGGCGAAGCCGAGAAGCTCGGCTGGCACCCCTTCAGCGCCAATCCGCAGGAAGAAAATCCGCCGCGCGGTTACATCGTCTCGGCCAACCATCAGCCCTTGCCGGCCAGTGGCATCGAGGTTCCCGGCTACTACGCCATCCCCGCGCGTGCCGAGCGGCTCGACAGCCAACTCGCTGACCCCGTCCAGCGCTGGACGGTCGAGATGACCCAGTCCTTGCAGCTCGATTCCGGCACCGCGTACGCGCCGCGCACCTTGGCCTTGCTTTTGCCGCTGCTGCGGGCCGCCCTGAGCAACGGGCCGGGCATCGGTAGCCAGGACACCGCCTTGATCGAGTGGCTCGCCGGGTGGGATGGCCGGCACGAACTGAGCTTGGTCGCGCCGACCGTCTTCAACCAGCTGCTCTATGAAATTCCGCGCGCCGCGATGGAAGACGACGTGGGTGCCGAGATGTTCCTCGCTCTGGTGCGGGTCAATGGCATGGACCGCGCCATTCCGCGCCTGCTCGCCACCCCGGATTCGGTGTGGTGGGACAAACGGGGCACCGCGAAGGTCGAAACCCGTACCGAAACGGTGCTGGCGGCCTGGCAGGCGACGCTCGCGCACTTGAGTCGCCAGTTCGGGCCCGACCCCCGCCACTGGGCCTGGGCGCGGGCGCACACGCTGACGCACAAGCACCCGCTGGGGAGCAACAAATGGCTGGCTCCCTTTTTCAACATCGGCCCCTTCCCGGCACCGGGCGGACACGAGACACCGAACAATCTCTCCAACCCCATCGGCCCGTTACCGCTCGCGGTGACTTTTGGGCCATCGACGCGGCGCATCATTGACTTTGGCAGCCCCGATAACAGTGTGGGGATCAATCCGGTGGGTCAGAGCGGGGTTCGCGGTGATGCGCATTTCAGTGACCAGGCCGCGCTGCACGTCGCCGGCCACTACCGCCAGCACCATTTGAGCGAGGCCGACGTGGCGGCGAATACCCGCGCGGTTCTGGAATTGCACCCGTAATGGCGAAGGGCGGTTTCTGTCGTTAGCCTGCGAACCAAGGGAAGAACGATGGCACAATGGCAACGCGCGGGCGTGGAAAATCCGGCCCCTCGACATACCCCAAATAGCTAAACCAACAAGGAGGAGACACCCATGGTTGAAAAGAAATTCACGGCATCCATCGACAAAGTTTACGAGTTACTCACCGACCCCAAGTGGCTGGAAAAGCGCTGCCTTGATCTGGGCGAGATTTCTGCCGCCGTCAAAGCCAAGAAGACGGCCAAGGGTGCCACGGTCAGCATGCAGCGGGAAGTGAAGCGCGAAGTCTCAGGCATGGTTGGCAAGGTCCTGCCCAAGCAGGGCTCGATCACCATTGAGGAAACCTGGAGCCCAGACGGCGAAGGCCATAGCGGTGCCTTGGTCATGGAACTGGTTGGCCTGCCGGTCAAAATCAGTGGCGAGATCACGCTGACGGTCGAAGGCAAAGGCTGCAAATACGCGATTCAGCACAAAGCCAAGTGCAGCGTGCCGCTGGTGGGCGGTGCCGTAGAAAAATTCGTCATGGGCGAGCTGGAAAAAGGTGCGGCTGACGAGCTGGACTATCTGGCCAAGGCGCTGAAAAAGTAAGCTTTTACTCCAACAAAAAAGCCCCGCTGTGCGGGGCTTTTTTGTTGCAGCGGTCGGCGCGCTGGACAGCGCACCGCCGGTCAGGGCATCAGCTTCGCCAGCATGGCCCGTGCATCGTCACGCGTCAGGTAGCGGGGTACCCCGTAGGTGCCGTGCGCCTCGGTGAAGGCGCGTTCGATGATCTTCTCGAAATCGTCCTTTTTCAAATCCTTGATCACGGTCGGGATCTGCATGTCGGCATTCATCTGGCGAATGCGGGCAATGAAGGCATCGGCCAGTTGCTCATCACTGTTCCCGGCGGCACCAATGCCGGCAATGCGCGCCAGATCGGCCAGACGATGTGCACAGTTGGGCTTCGAGAAGTCGAGCACGTAAGGCATGATGATGGCATTGGCCAGGCCGTGCGGCACATGGTAGAGGCCGCCCATCTGGTGGGCAAAGGCATGCACGTAGCCAACGCCGGCGCGGGTGAAGGCCAGGCCAGCCATGCACGAGGCGACCGCCATACGCTCACGCGCCTGCAGGTTCTTGCCATCGCTGTAGGCCATGGGCAGGTTACGCATGACGCTGGCGGTGGCCATGCGTGCCAGCTCGTCGGTCTCGGCATAGGCCATGGTCGAAATGTAGGCCTCAACCGCATGGGTCAGTGCATCCATGCCGGTCGGCGCGGTAATGAAGGGCGGCAGGCCGGTCATCAACTTGGGGTCGAGCGCCGCCATCGAAGGCACCACCTTGGGGTCAGCAATGAAGTATTTGATGCCTTCTTGCTTGTTGGTCACCACCGCTGCGATGGTGGCCTCGGAACCGGTGCCGGCCGTGGTAGGAATGGCAAAGAAGGGCAGGCCGCGCTTGCGCGGCGCGGCGTAGAGCCAGATGCCGGTGAGCTTTTCCGGGTGGCAGTCGTTGGCGTGGCACATCATCACGGCCTTGGCACCGTCAATCGACGAGCCGCCGCCAATGGCCAGAATGGCATCGGCCTTGAATGCCTTGACGCGCTCGACACCCTTGAGCACCAGCTCGTAGCCGGGGTCGGGCTCGATTTCGGCAAAGACATCGACCTCGACGCCGGCGCCCTTGAGCTTGTCCACCACCGCATTGGCAATGCCCAGCTTGAACAGCGGGCCGTCGGTAATGATGATGATGCGCTTGATGCCCAAACCGACGATCTCTTCGCACATCGAGAGCGAGGAATCGGGCCCGACAAAGGTGAAGGGCTTGGGAAAGTTGATCAAGGGCAGGGCAAAGCCGTTGATGGCGACGCGAATTTTGCTGATGACTGACATACGAACTCCCCGTGAAATTGTTGTAATCGGCGCAGGATACAATGACTTTCCTGTAACCATGCATTCCCTGCCTGCCATGACCGCCCGAAATTACCGCATCGCCCCCAGCATCCTTTCCGCCAATTTCGCCAAGCTGGGCGAGGAAGTCGATCAGGTGCTGGCGGCCGGGGCCGACATTGTCCACTTCGATGTGATGGACAATCACTACGTACCCAACCTGACCATCGGCCCGCTGGTCTGCGAAGCGCTGCGCAAGCATGGCGTCACCGCACCCATTGATGTGCACCTGATGGTCAAGCCGGTCGATCGCATCGTGCCCGACTTTGCCAAGGCCGGTGCCACCTACATTACCTTCCATGCCGACGCCTCCGATCACGTTGACCGCACCATCGCCCTGATCCGCGACCACGGCTGCAAGCCCGGCCTCGTGTTCAACCCGGCCGCCCCGCTTGAGGTGCTGGAATGGACGCTGGACAAGATCGACATGGTGCTGCTGATGAGCGTGAACCCCGGCTTCGGCGGGCAGAAGTTCATCCCCTACGTGCTCGACAAGGCACGCAGGGTGCGCGCAATGATCGACGAGCGCGGGCTGGATGTCAGTCTCGAAATCGACGGCGGTGTCGGCCCGGCGAACATCGCCGAAGTGGCGCGCGCGGGGGTGGATACTTTTGTTGCCGGATCAGCGGTGTTTGGTGCTGGCAAAGATAGCGACCCGCACCGCTACGACAGTGTTATTGCGCAGCTGCGCGCGGCGATCGCGGGTGTCTGATCACGACCGCCGTACCGCCACATCGCCGTACCGCCAGCGCCGACTTGCGGACCGGCGGCCTCCGCGCATCACTCTGTCAGCGCGTGCGCTCGGGTTTGCGGTACTCGGCCTTGAGTGCCGGCCCCTCGCCCATGTGCCGCACCAGAATCGCGCGCACCGTGCCGTCGGCAATCATCGCGCTTATCAGCTTCTGCCAATAGGCCCCCTGCTCGGGGGTAAAGGTTTTTTTGGAAATAACCAAGCCGCTGGGGGTGGCAGGGCCCGGGTCCCAGTCAGCAATGCGCGCTGGCGCCGGCAGCTTGAGCACCTTGAAATAATGCAAGGAGAGTAGTTGCGACGCGATGAACAGGTCGTACCGCCCCTTGTCGAACATCCGGAACAACTGCCTGGTATCCGTGACGCTGTTGTAGCGATGCGCGTCCATCAACTGCTTCACCTGCTGGTCGTAATACGGACTGAAACTAAAGGACCGAACGCCGCCGATGGTGAGCTCGGGGCTGGCAAGAAAAGCCTCCATCGAATTGACGCTGGCGGGCACGTTTGGCCCCAGATGCACCAGGTTATCTTCGAGGACATAGTGCTCAAACCACGCAAATTCATCACGCGCGGGGGTCTGCACGCCTGACCCCGCCATATCCAGCGTGCCAGCTTCCAGTTCGAACCAGATGCGCGCACGCGGACGCAGATCGACGGTAAACGCGCAGCCTGAGCGGCGCGCCAGTTCGCTCTGAATGTCGTCGTCAATGCCGCCGTAACCCTCCGAGTACAACAAACCGAACTCGTAATGCGAAAAACGGATCGGACGATCCAGGCAGGGTGAAAAAGCGTGTGCGCCCGTCGTGACAACAGCCAGCAACAGCGCATAAATCCATCGGGTCATGAGAGCTCCTTTGCGCCTTGATTATGCGCGCGGTTTACTCTTCAGTTCTTTGGCAAAAGCGGCCCGAATCAGCTTCATCTCCACCAGCGTCAGCGCGATGCTGTCGCGCCGTGCCTCGAGCATGGCCATGGCGTCGTCAAGGCGGCCGATAATGAATTCCAGCTGTTTGACTTCGCCCTCACCCTTGTCACCGTAGAGGTCGAGCACGTGCTTGATCTCGGCCAGCGACAGACCCATGTCCTTGCCGCGCTGGATGAGCATGAGGCGTACCTTGTCGCGCCGGGCGTAGGCGCGGCCGCCGTTGATGCGCCGGGGCTTGAGCAGGCCCTTGTCTTCGTAGAAACGGATCGCGCGTGGCGAAATGCCGAGCTCATCCGCCAACTCGGTAATGCCATAGACGGTGGCATCGTCGACCTCGTGATGCGAGGCAACGAAAGCGCGCGCCGCGCGCTGCACTGCAGCGTCGGACGCCGGAGTCCGGGGTTGTCCCGGTGCCTCGGCGACCGCACGCTCGGGCTTCTTTGCCGCGACTTTAGCCAACGACGCTCTTGAGCTTCATGGCGATGCTCATGTCGCCCGCGACCGTGAACTTGCCGGACATGAAGCCGGTGATCGGGTCCAGATCGCCGTCGAGCATGGCCGAGAGGTTCTCGGTGGTGATGGTGACGGTGCAGTCGGCATCGCGATTATTGTTATCGACGCTGCTGGGCGACGACTTGCCGTCAATGACGGCCACGCCGTCGGCGCCGCAATCAAACTTGAGAACAGCGCCCAGGGTGCTGTCGGTGCCTACCTTGGTGCGCAGGGCTTCGGTACAGGCTTGCAAATCCATGCTGACTCCTTGATGTTTGAGTAATAGGGTGGGGTACAAACTGCTCGCGCAGCTTAACCCAATTTGCCTATCTGTCCACATTGAGGTCATTTGTTGACGTATACGTAAGCTATGGGTAGCATGAGCCCCACTTGGTTTCCCCGGAGCGTTTTCGATGACAACCCCGCACTACCACAGCGTTTTCACCCCCGGCCTGTTTGCCGGCAAGTTCATCTGGGTTACGGGCGGTGGCAGCGGCATCGGTCGTTGCGTGGCGCATGAACTGGCGGCGCTGGGTGCCACCGTGATCATTTCCGGGCGCAAGCCCGAAAAGCTGGATACCGTCTGCGCTGAAATTCGCGACGATGGCGGGTCGGTTGACAGCATTGCCTTCGACATTCGTGACGAGGATGCGGTAACTGCCGGTGTCAAAGCCATGGTGGCCAAGCACGGACGCATCGACGGCCTGGTGAATAACGCCGGCGGCCAGTTCCCCATGCCCATGCAGGCGATCAACAAGAAGGGGTTCGAGGCTGTGGTCGCCAACAACCTCACTGGCGGCTTTTTGATGATGCGCGAAGTGTTCAACCAGAGCCTGCAAAAGCACGGCGGTGCCATCGTGAATATGACGGCCGACTTTCGCAATGGTATGCCGGGCATGGCGCACTCGGGCGCGGCGCGCGCCGGCATGGCCAACCTGACCCAGACGGCCGCTTTCGAGTGGGCCTACGCGGGCGTGCGCACCAATGCCGTCGCGCCGGGCTGGATCATGTCGTCGGGTATGGACAAGTACGAGGGCGCTGCCCGAGCCATGATTCCGCAGCTCAAGAAACATGTGCCGCTCGGGCGTATGGCGACCGAGAGCGAAGTGAGCGCTGCCATCGTGTTCCTGCTCTCGCCGGGGGCGGCCTTCATCAATGGCGTTACGCTGCAGATCGACGGCGGTGCTTCACTGGGCAATCCGGTGTTCCCCCGCCAGCAGGCGCTGCGCGAATTTCCCTTCAATGGCTTTCACCGGGTGGTGATGCCAGAGGTTCTTGCTGGAGACGGCAAATGATTCAGCTGTGGCACAGCGTCAGCGCGCGGTCCTTCCGGCCGTTGTGGCTAATGGAAGAAATGGGCCTGCCCTATCAACTGCACATGCTGCCGTTTCCGCCGCGCGTGCGCAGCCGCGCCTACCTGGAAACCAATCCACTGGGCACGGTGCCGTGGCTGGTCGACGGCGAAACGTGCATGAGCGAATCGGCGGCGATGTGCGAGTACATCGCGGCGCGCCATGGGCCGACACCGTTGCATGTCAATAGCAGCGACGCCGATTTCGGCAGCTATCTCAACTTCCTGCACTTCGGTGAAGCGACGCTGACCTTTCCGCAAACCCTCGTCCTGCGCTACCAGCATTTCGAGCCACCCGAGCGCTGCCAGCCGCAGGTGGTTGAGGATTACTCCAAGTGGTTTCTGGCTCGCCTGCGCACGCTGGAGACGCGACTTGCCGCGCAGGACTTTCTCTGCAGCCGCTTTACCGCCGCCGACATTTCAGTCGGCTACGCCCTGCTCTTTGCCCAGCATCTGGGCCTCGCCGAGCGCTTCACGCCGTCGGTGGCTGCCTACTGGCAGCGCTTGCAACAACGCCCTGCCTACCAACGTGCGGTGCAGCGCCAGCATCACGATGCGCTGACTCAGGGCATCGACCCCAAACCCACCCCCGATACCCGTCTGTCCGACATGAGATAAGCCCATGCCCGCATTGACCTCCTCCCTCAACACCCGCTCGCCCGCGTTTGCCGCCAATGTCGCACGCATGAACGAGCGCTTGGGCGAAGTGCGCCGTCTGGAACAGATGGTGCGCGACGAATCGAACAGCAAGCGCGACAAGTTTGAAAAGCGCGGGCAGATCGTGCCGCGCGAGCGCGTGGCTCGGCTGATTGATCGCGGCTCGGATTTTCTTGAGTTTTCCACGCTCGCCGGTCTGGCCATGCACGATGACGACGGCAAGAAGTCGGTGCTCGGTGGCGGCTCGATTGCCGGCATTGGCATCGTCGCCGGCAAGCGCTGCGTGATTTCGGCGAGTGACTCCGCGATCAAGGGCGGCACCATTCCGCCCATGGGGCTGAAGAAGGCCCTGCGCATGCAGGAGATCGCCGCGCTGAACAAACTGCCGCTGATTTATCTGGCGGAAAGTGGTGGCGCCAACCTGATGTATCAGGCCGAGATCTTCGTTGACGGTGGGCGCAGCTTTGCCAATCAGGCACGACTTTCTGCGGCGGGCATTCCGCAGATTGCCGTGGTGCATGGCTCATCGACGGCGGGCGGTGCCTACCTGCCCGGCCTGTCGGACTACACGATACTGGTGCGCGGGCGTTCGTCGATTTATCTCGCCGGCCCGCCGCTGGTCAAGGCGGCCATGGGCGAGGATGTGGACGACGAAACGCTGGGCGGTGCGGAAACACACGCTACCGTCACTGGCCTGGGCGAATACCTGTGCGAAAACGATGAGCACGCCATTGCCATGGCGCGTGAGGTGATGGATAAATTGCGCTGGACCGCCGTGTCACCAGCGCCGACTTGCGGAAAGCCGCCACGCTACGACGTCGAAGAACTCATGGGCGTCGTCCCAGCCAGCGACACCGAACCCTACGACGCGCGCGAACTCATCGCCCGCCTGGTCGACGATTCCGACTTTCTCGAATTTAAGGCCGCTTACGCCACCGACACGCTCTGCGGCCACGCCCGCATCGACGGCCATCTGGTCGGCATCCTCGCCAACAACGGCCCAATCCAGCCGACCGGCTCGGTCAAGGCGGCGCAGTTCATTCAATTGTGCGACCAGTCGCAAACACCGCTCGTCTTTCTGCAGAACACCACCGGCTACATGGTCGGCTCGCAGGCCGAACGCGCGGGCGCGATCAAGCATGGTTCGAAGATGATTCAGGCGGTAGCCAACGCGCGCGTGCCCAAGCTCACCATCGTCGTCGGCGGCTCGTTTGGCGCGGGCAACTACGGCATGTGCGGGCGCGGCTTCGACCCGCGCTTCATCTTCACCTGGCCCTCGGCGCGCACTGCGGTGATGGGCGCGGCGCAGGCCGCCAAGGTGATGGAAATCGTCAGCCGCGCCAAGCTCGAAAAGGCCGGCGCGCCCGTGAATGAAGACGGGCTCAAGGCCATGAGCGAGGGCTTGCGCCTGAGGCTGGAGAAGGAATCGACCGTGCTCTACGGCACCGCGCGCTTGTGGGACGACGGCATCATCGACCCGCGCGATACGCGCCGCGTGCTCTCACTCTGCCTCGCCATTTGTGCTGAGGCCGACGCGCGCCAACTGCAACCCAACGCTTTCGGCGTTGCCCGAATGTAATTAAGGAGGACCGCATGCAATTCACCACGGAACATAAGCAGATCGCCGAGACCGTCACCCGCTTCGTCAAGGAAGAGATCAACCCGCATGTCGACGAATGGGAAAAAGCCGAGCAATTCCCGGCGCATGAGGTGTTCAAGAAGCTGGGCAATCTCGGCCTGCTCGGCTTGAAGTACCCCGAGGAATACGGCGGCGCCGGCCTCGATTTCTCGTATTCCATGGTTATGGCCGAAGCGCTGGGTACCTGCACCTGCGGCGGCGTGCCCATGGCCATCGGCGTGCAGACCGACATGTGCACGCCGGCGCTGGCACGGTTCGGCTCCGACGAACTCAAGCGCAACTTTCTCGCCCCCGCGATTGCCGGTGACATGGTCGGCTGCGTGGGCGTCTCGGAACCCGGTGCCGGCTCGGACGTTGCCAATATCAAGACCACAGCGCGCCGTGATGGCGACGACCTGATCATCAACGGCAGCAAGATGTGGATCACCAACAGCCTGCAAGCCGACTGGATGTGTCTGCTGGCGAACACGTCCGAAGGCAAGTCACACAAGAACAAGTCGCTGATCATGGTGCCCATGGACAGCAAAGGCATCACGCGTCAGAAGATCCACAAGATCGGCATGAACTCCTCAGACACCGGCCAGATTTTCTTCGACGATGTACGCGTGCCGGCGCGCAACATCATCGGCCAGGAAGGCATGGGCTTCATCTTCCAGATGCTGCAGTTTCAGGAAGAGCGCCTGTACGGCGCAGCCAGCTCGCTCAAGATGCTTGACGGCTGCATTGACGAGACGATTGCCTACACGCGCGAGCGGCAGGCCTTTGGCAAACCGCTGCTCGACAATCAGGTGATTCACTACCGCCTCGCTGAGCTGCGCACCGAAGTCGAGGCGCTGCGTGCGCTCACTTACCAAGCCTGTGAGGGCTATGTCAGTGGCAAGGATGTGACGCGTCTGGCCTCGATGGCCAAGCTCAAGTGCGGCCGCCTGATCCGCGAAGTGACCGACGCCTGCCTGCAGTACTGGGGTGGCATGGGTTATACGTGGGACAACCGGGTTTCACGTGCTTATCGCGATGGTCGCCTGGTCTCGATTGGCGGCGGCGCGGATGAAGTTATGCTGGCCATCATCGCCAAGTACGAAGGCACTTTGCCCAAGGCCTGAGGAAATATCGCCATGACCTACAAAACACTACTGAGCGAAATCAAAGACGGTGTGCTGCACCTGACGCTCAATCGTCCCGAATCGCGCAATGCCATGTCGCTGGCCATGGTGGATGAATTGCTGACCGCACTGGCCGCCGCCGAAGGGGATGCGGCGGTACGGGTGATTGTGCTGCGCGGCGCTGGCGGACATTTCTGTTCCGGTGGCGATCTGAAAGACATGGCGGGGGCACGGGTCATGGCTTCGTCTGGCTCGGATACGCAGGCGATTGCCAAGGTCAATGCACGCTTTGGCGAATTGTGTGCCGCGTTTGCCGACTCACGCCTGCCAGTGATTGCGGTGCTTGAAGGCACGGTGATGGGCGGCGGATTTGGGCTGGCCTGCTGCGTGGATGTGGCGCTGGCGGCCAATACCGCGAGCTTCCGTCTTTCCGAAACCTCGCTCGGGCTGGTGCCGGCCCAGATTGCCCCGTATCTGGTGGAGCGCTTGGGCTATTCGCAGGCGCGGCGGCTGGCGGTGACTGGCGGCAAGCTCGATGGCGAGCAAGCGCTGGCCGTCGGATTAGTGCATGAATATCACCCGGCGACGGTGTCGCTGAATGCGGCGCTGGAGCGAACGATTTCGGACATTCTGGCCTGTGCTCCCGGAGCGTTGGCGGCGACGAAGCAACTGGTGCGCAAGGCGCGCTTGGCTCGGCCGCAGGACTTGGTGGCAGAGGCGGCGGAGGTGTTTTCACAGGCGGCCTTGGGGGCCGAAGGCGAAGAGGGGATTGCGGCGTTTGTGCAGAAGAGGAAGGCTACGTGGGTGCCGGTTTGAGTTTCTTGGCACTCCAGGCAGTGCGCTTGCCCTACCGCCTTGTTCCGCCCTGTGGGGCGGGCGTACTTTCTTTTGCTTCGCCAAAAGAAAGTAGCCAAAGAAAAGGCGAGCCCGGTTCAGCGTCGCTGCTGCGCAGCGATTCCTTGCGCTACTCGGAACTGGCGGGGGCTGCGCAGGGAAGTCGTTGCGGCTTTATCGCAACGACCGGCGAGGCGGGTCGCCTTTTCTTTGGTGACTTTCTTTTGGCGAAGCAAAAGAAAGTCACTCGCCCCGCAGGGCGAAACCAGACGCTCGCCACGTCGACACATATGGACCAAACGCCATGACCCACTACAAAAAAATCCTCATAGCCAACCGAGGCGAAATCGCCTGCCGGGTAATCCGCACCGCGAGAAACCTAGGCTACCGCACGGTCGCCGTCTATTCCGACGCTGACCAACACGCGCCCCACGTAAGCCAAGCCGACGAATCAATAAACATCGGCCCCTCCCCCGCCGCCGAGTCCTATCTGGTGATCGCCAAGATCATCGCCGCCGCCAAACAAACCGGTGCCGACGCCATCCACCCCGGCTACGGCTTCCTCTCCGAGCGCGCCGAATTCGCCCAAGCCTGCGTCGACAACCACATCGTCTTCATCGGCCCACCCGCCAGCGCCATCACCGCCATGGGCGACAAAGCTGCCGCTAAGCGCCGCATGATCGAGGCCGGCGTACCCACCGTGCCCGGCTATCTGGGCGAAGATCAAAGCGACGACAGCCTCATCAAAGCCGCCGAACAAGTCGGCTATCCGCTCTTGGTCAAAGCCGTCGCCGGCGGCGGCGGCCGTGGCATGCGCCGTGTCACCAGCGCCGACTTGCTGAAAGAAGCCATCGACAGCGCAAGACGCGAAGCGACCTCGGCCTTCGGCGACGGCACGCTCATGCTCGAACGCCTGATCGAGCACGGCCGCCACATCGAGATTCAGGTGTTCGCCGACAACCACGGCAACGCCGTGCATCTGGGCGAACGCGACTGCACCGCACAGCGCCGCCGGCAAAAAGTCATTGAGGAAGCCCCCTCGCCCATCGTCGGCCCCGAAATGCGCGCTGCCATGGGTAAAGACGCCGTCGCGGCCGCCCTCGCCGTCGGCTATCGCGGCGCAGGCACTATCGAGTTCATTGTTGATCAGGACATGAAGCATTACTTCCTGGAAATGAACACCCGCCTGCAGGTCGAGCACCCGGTCACCGAGTGCATCACTGGCCTTGATCTCGTCGAGTGGCAGCTGCGCGTCGCCGCCGGCGATGTGCTGCCGCTGCAACAAGCGCACATCGATCAGCGCATCGCCCACGGCGGGCACGCCATCGAGGCGCGGCTGTATGCCGAAGATCCTTACAGCGGCTTCACCCCGCAGACCGGCCCGATCATTTACTGGCGGCCTGATAGCGCCAAGCATGCCGGCGTGCGCGTCGACGACGGCATCCGGGAAGGCAATGCCGTCTCGCCCTTCTACGACGCCATGGTGGCCAAGGTGATCGCCCACGGACGTGATCGCAACGACGCCATCCGCCGCCTGATCGCGGCGCTGGAAGATTCGCCGCTGCTCGGCCTCGCAAACAACGGCACTTTCCTGCGTGATCTGATCGACCACCCCGAGTTCCGCGAGGCCAAGCTGCACACCACGCGCCTCGACGAATGGCTGGACAACAGCGATGCCATCTTGCAGGCGCCGCAACCGACAGCGCAGGACTGGGCAATCGTCGCCACCTTGCTCGCTGACCCGAACAAGCACGGCGCAGCGCTATCGATCAAGCTGAGTTGTGGCGCAGCGCAGGAGCGAATACTGGTGCAACCACACGGGCATGATCACGCCATTTCGCAAGTCGGCGCTGGTAACACGGCGATTGACGTACAAATCCTCGGCCACGACGGCCCGCATCTACGCTACCGACTCGACGGCGTCACCGGCAAGGCCATCGCCGTACGCGTCGGCGACGAGGTACATCTGGCGCGCGGCAAACACCGCTTCGTGTTCCGCGAAGCCTCGCCCTTTCCCACGACCGACAACGGTCACGACCCGCGCCGCGCCAAGGCTCCGGTCGCCGGCACCGTGGTGCAAGTCAAAGTCGCCGCCGGCGACACCGTGGTCGAAGGTCAACAGTTGGTCTGCGTCGAAGCAATGAAGATGGAAATGTGGCTGACCGCCTCGGCGGCCGGGTCGGTCACCGCAGTGCATGTCGCTATGGGGGAACAAGTGGCCGCAGGGGCGTTGTTGGTTGAGTTGGAGTTGGCGGCGTGAGGGCAGGGGCTTATTGGACAAGATGGCTGGCCACACCGAAAATTTTTTTCCATCAATAATATGACAATCCACTCGACCTGACCGATCAAGCCTTTATTGGCCGATTTGGCTGTTACTTTAAGTTAGGCATAGGAGGATAGCGTGAGACAGAGTTTGATTTCATGGGGCGTATTCGCAGGTTTTGTGGTCTGCGCTGTTGGCTTGGGTTGGCATGACTCGATTTGGCGTTTCAGCGGGATGATGGGTGCAGCGAAGGGCATTGTGTGGGCAACGTTTCTGCTCTTTACAGCGTATTCCGTCTATTGCAGCCGAAGAGAAAATATCTTCAAAAGCATCCGAAGCATGGCGCAGCTTCAATGGGGACGGCAAGTTGGAATTGATCTCTACTTGGGGCTGGCACTCTCGCTATCGGTCATTTACATGCATCAAGGTTCGCTCATCCCTCTCGCGCTCTGGCTTATTCCTGTTCTGCTCTTCGCAAATCTCGCAACATTGCTTTACGTCGCCATCCACTTCGAGTCTCTCGTGACTCGGTTCATTACCTAATACGTCTGCCCAAACCGGAATAAATATGGGACAACCCACAATTAATCACCGTCCCACCAGCGCCGACTTGCGGCAGTACGGCTGATGTCGATGCGTCACTACCGCCGGGAGGATAAGTCGTGCTGCGTCCACTATTTGCCGTGGTTCAGCAAGTTGGCCATACCGGCTAATCCGGCAATCGAGAAGCAGTCAAACCCGGGGCGAGGAGGATAGACAATGCCGTATGTGAATATAAAAATCACGCGGGAAGGCGTCACTGCCGAGCAGAAAGAACGTCTGATACGGGGTGCCACTCAGTTATTGGTTGATGTTTTGGGCAAGAACCCAAAAACAACCGTAGTCGTCATTGATGAAGTCGATACAGACAACTGGGGCATCGCTGGTGAAAGCGTAACGACGCGAAGGCAACGGGGCGAGTGATTCCAATGCCGCCCCTGCTCACTGACGACGTACTTGACTACATCCAGCGCAGCGTCTTGTGCTGGCTGGCCACCGCTGACGCTGACGGGGTACCCAACGTATCGCCGAAAGAGGTGTTCTGCGCATTTGGTCGCGACAGGGTTCTGGTGGCTCACATTGCCTCACCGGGCAGCGTTCGCAACATTCTGGCCAACCCGAATGTCTGCCTGAGCTTTGTGGAGGTCTTCGTCCAAAGGGGGCTACAAGCTGCGCGGGTAGCCGAAATTGTTACGCCAACAGCGCAGCGCTACGCTGAATGGCTGGCCCCCCTGACCCAGATCACGCAAGGTGCCTTTCCCATCCCGGGCATCATCGCCATCACTGTCACCGCGGTTGAACCGATCATGGCCCCGAGCTATCGCCTGATCCCGGGAACGACCGAAGCGTCTCAGGTTGCCAGCGCGCTGAATACCTATGGCGTCATTGCAAAGCCCACCGATGCGTGACCCGTGCCCATGCCCCATTTCGCCCTGTCACCAGACGCCCTTTCGCCAACGTATCGCCCCCCCCCCCCCCCCCCCCCCCCCCCCCCCCCCCCCCCCCCCCCCCCCCCCCCCCCCCCCCCCCCCCCCCCCCCCCCCCCCCCCCCCCCCCCCCCCCCCCCCCCCCCCCCCCCCCCCCCCCCCCCCCCCCCCCCCCCCCCCCCCCCCCCCCCCCCCCCCCCCCCCCCCCCCCCCCCCCCCCCCCCCCCCCCCCCCCCCCCCCCCCCCCCCCCCCCCCCCCCCCCCCCCCCCCCCCCCCCCCCCCGCCCCCCCCCCCCCCCCCCCCCCCCCCCCCCCCCCCCCCCCCCCCCCCCCCCCCCCCCCCCCCCCCCCCCCCCCCCCCCCCCCCCCCCCCCCCCCCCCCCCCCCCCCCCCCCCCCCCCCCCCCCCCCCCCCCCCCCCCCCCCCCCCCCCCCCCCCCCCCCCCCCCCCCCCCCCCCCCCCCCCCCCCCCCCCCCCCCCCCCCCCCCCCCCCCCCCCCCCCCCCCCCCCCCCCCCCCCCCCCCCCCCCCCCCCCCCCCCCCCCCCCCCCCCCCCCCCCCCCCCCCCCCCCCCCCCCCCCCCCCGGCCCCCCCCCCCCCCCCCCCCCCGGCCCCCCCCCCCCCCCCCCCCCCCCCCCCCCCGCCCCCCCCCCCCCCCCCCCCCCCCCCCCCCCCCCCCCCCCCCCCCGGCCCCCCCCTTCGGCGCAGCGTTGTCGCGCCGTCACTTCAGCGCCGATTGCAACCCGAGGTGGTCGACAAACGGATCAAAGTCGCGATCATTGTGCAAGAGCGTGAGGCCATCTTCGATACATCGTGTCGCGATGAGGGTATCGATTGTCTTGCGCACGGTGACGCCCTTGGCACGAAGCAAGCGGAAGTTCATGGCCGCCTTTACTGCTATCGCATGACCAGCAATCTCAACCGGCTCAAAGGCATCAAGCGTCGTACGTACAAGACGGAACTGACGGTCGTCCCTCACGCCTTGCAGAACCTCGGTGACGATGAGGTCACCCACCGCCAGGGGATTTGGCCAAACAGACCATCGAGAAATTCGACCTGCCGCGTAGCGCGGTCGCTGAAGTAGTCGATCCAGACGCTCGAATCGACAAGAATCACTTGTCCGTCCTCATGTCGTCAAGATCGCCCTCCCAGGTAATCTTGCCGCGCAATTTCCGCGCTTCCTCCTGCTTGCGCAAGCTCACCAGTGTTTGCAATCCGCGCTCGACGACTTCGCGCTTGGTCTTTGCCCCCGTCGCCCGGAGTGCGGCCTGCATGAGCTTTTCATCAATGACGATGTTGGTACGCATGATGTGTATTCCAGAGACAATGATTACACATTGTAGACCGCTCCCGTTGATGATGTCATTCCATGTTGGCGAACTGAACAACGCACGTGGCAGCCACTCGCCCTCTTAAAGAACACCCCATGGAACCCCGCATCAGCCTGATCACACTGGGCGTCGCCAATCTGGAACGGGCGACCCGGTTCTACGCCGAATGTCTCGGCCTGCCCCGGATCGACACGCCGCCATCGATCACCTTTTTCGAATTGGGCAAGACCTGGCTGGCCCTCTGGCCGCGTGAAAACCTGGCCGCCGATGCGGGTGTTGCGCCCGAAGGTTCGGGATTCCGTGGCTTTGCGCTGGCGCATAACGTGCGCTCGCCGGCCGAGGTGGATGCCTTACTTGCGCGCGTGGCGGCTTTCGGCGCCACGATCACCAAGCCGGGCCACGCCACAGACTGGGGCGGGTACTCAGGCTACTTCACCGACCCTGAAGGCTGCCTCTGGGAAGTGGCGCACAACCCGAGCTTTCCGCATGTGTGAGTCGATGCGCAAATCACCCACGTTTCCTCAACCCGCCCAAGCCAACCACTCCCAAGGAGCAACGCAATGAACTGGATCACCAGCAAAATCAAACCGATCATGCTTGTCTCTGGCGTACTCACCTGCACCATGGTCTATGCGCTGATTGACCCGCAGGCTGCGCTGCAATCGACCTTCGGGGCAACGCTGGAAGGCGGGCCGCTGGTCGATATTGTGGTGCGCAACTGGGGCGCATTGATCACGCTGGTCGGCGGCCTGCTGATTTACGGGGCCTACACCCCGGCGAGCCGGCCCTTGATTTTGACCATCGCCTGCCTGAGCAAGCTGACGTTTATCTCATTGGTGCTGATCTACGGCCAAACGTATCTGGGCAAGGCGGGCATCGCCATTGTCTTTGATGTCTGCGTGGTGCTGCTGTTTGTTTTCTATCTCGCCACCGCAAAGGCGCGCACAGAAGAGGCTCCCGCATGAAGCACATTGACGTCAGCACGCAGGGCCACATCCTGCTCATCCGCCTCACCCGCGCGGACAAGTTCAACGCGCTCTCGCCGGGGATGTATCACGGCATCGGGCAGGCGCTGGCGCAGCTCAATAGCGACCCGAACCTGCGCGTTGCCGTGCTTCATGCCGAGGGCAAGCATTTCACCGCCGGCATCGAACTCGACAAATGGGCGCCGGTGTTTGCCAGCGGCAACGCCTTTCCCGTGGCGGCCGACGAGATCGACCCGTTCGGGCTGACAGGTGAGCGCCACCGCAAGCCGCTCATCATTGCCGTGCAAGGTTACTGCTTCACCTGGGGTGTCGAGATCTTGCTCAATACCGAGATCCGCATCGCCAGCAGCGACACGCAGTTTCAAATGCTGGAAGTGCAACGCGGCATCTACCCATGCGGCGGCGCCACGCTGCGCCTGCCTGCGCAAATCGGCTGGGGCAACGCGCACAAGGTGCTGCTCACCGGTGAGCGCTGGTCAGCACAACAGGCGCTGGACTGGGGCATGGTTCAGGAAGTGATTGAGCCTGGCACCCAGTTCGCCAAGGCCATGGAGCTTGCCGAAACCATCGCTGCCAACGCGCCGCTCGGCGTGCAAGGCGTGCTCAAGTCCACGCGCACCGGCCTCGCTGAAGACCGCGCCACCGCCGTCGCCCAAATGTTTGCTGATCTGAAGCCCGTCATGGCCAGCGAAGATGCGGCCGAGGGCATTCAATCGTTTATCGAACGCCGCAAGGCAGTCTTTACAGGCCGTTAATTTCCCGAAAGGAAACCTCATGGAAAAAGCCATCCTCACCTGCGCCCTCACCGGCGTGCTCACCGACCCCAAACAGCACCCGGTGCCGGTGACCCCGGCACAGATGGCGGCGGAAGCAAAAGACGCCTTCAATGCCGGCGCTTCGATCATGCATGTGCATATCCGCCGTCAGGAAGAAGGTCAGGGCCACCTGCCCTCGTGGGACCCGGAGGTGGTTTGGGAAGTCACCGAGGCGATTCGCGCCGCCTGCCCGGGTGTGATCATCAACTTGACCACGGGCGTCATGGGCAAGGACATCTCCGGCCCTGCCGAGTGCATTCGCCGCTGCAAGCCGGAGATCGCTGCCTGCAATGCCGGCACGCTCAACTATCTGAAGATTCGCGATGACGGCCGCTGGGCCTGGCCGCCGATGATCTTCGATAACCCGGTCGAGAAGGTAAAAGCCTTTCTCGATGTAATGAAGGAATGCGGCACGATGCCGGAGTTCGAGTGTTTTGATGTCGGCATTGCGCGCTCAGTGGCGATGTTCAAGAAGGCGGGCATGACTGACCACATCGACTACAACTTCGTCATGGGCGTGGCATCCGGCATGCCGGCCGATGCCGAACTACTCGACTGGCTCTCGCGCCAGATCGAGCCCGGAGTGACGTGGCAAACCACGCTGATCGGCCGTCAGGAAATCTGGCCCGTGCATCAGGCCACCGCCAATCTGGGCGGCATGCTGCGCACCGGTCTGGAAGATACCTTCTACCTGCCCGATGGCTCGCGCGCTGGCGGTAACGGAGTGCTGATCGAAGCGCTGGCGCACTGCGCAAAGAACGCAGGGCGCGCGATTGCCTCACCCGCCGAGGCACGCATCCGCCTTGGCCTTGCCGCTCGCTGAGGAGGAAAGCATGTTCAGCGACCCCCCGTATCTGAACGACGAGCACCGCGCCTTTCGCGACATGGCGCGGCGCTTTGTCGCCGACGAGATCACCCCCAACGTCAATGAATGGGACGAAGCCGGGCGCTTTCCGCGTGAGCTGTATGCCAAAGCCGCTGCCGTCGGCATTCAGGGCGTCGGCTACCCCGAGGCCTATGGCGGCACACCCGCCGACGAATACTTCCGCCTGATCGGTGCCGAAGAACTGGCGCGCAGCGGTTCGGGCGGCCTGTGCGCCTCGCTCGGCTCGCACAACATCGCCATGCCCATGGTCGCCACTTTTGGCAGCGAGGCGCTCAAGCAGGAAGTGCTGGTGCCGGTGCTGCGCGGCGAGAAAATTGCCGCACTGGCGGTGACCGAACCGGGCGGCGGTTCCGATGTCGCGGCCGTGCGAACCAGCGCACGGAAAGAAGGTGAGCACTACCTCGTCAATGGCGAAAAGACTTTCATCACCTCGGGCATGCGCGCCGACGTGATTACCGTCGCTGTGCGCACCGACCCCGAGAGCAAGGGCCCGAACGGGATTTCCATCCTCGTCATCGACGGCAACAGCCCGGGGCTGACGCGCAGCGAACTGAAGAAGATGGGCTGGTGGATGTCGGATACAGCACATTTGCACTTCGACAATGTCAAAGTCCCCACCAACCGCCTGGTCGGCGTCGAGAACGCCGGCTTTCTGGCGATCATGCACAACTTCAACGGCGAACGCATGGCCATCGCCGCCATGGCCTACACCTTTGCCGAGCTATGCTACAAGGAAGCGCTGAGCTGGGCGCGCGAGCGAAAAACCTTCGGCAAGCCGCTGGTGAAACATCAGGTCATCCGGCACAAGCTGGTCGACATGGCCATGCGCATCGATGCCGCACGCACGCTGGCGTGGGATCTGGCCAATGCCCTGCAAACCAACCGCGGCACCATGGCCGAGCGCGTGGCGCGCATTTCCATGCTCAAGGTCACCGCCACCGACACCATGAAGTTCTGTGCCGATCAGGCCGTGCAGATTTTGGGTGGCATGGGCTTCATGCGCGGCACGCTCTCCGAGCGCATCTATCGCGAAGTCAAGGTGCTCTCGATTGGTGGCGGCGCGGACGAGATCATGAAGGAACTGGCCGGGCGGCAACTGGGGATATAGCCGCTCGCCGGCCTCCAATACAAACGGGCGATCTCTATTGCTGAACCCTGAGCCTCACGGTGATGAGGCCCAGAGAACCAACGATAGGGTGGCTGGACGATTTAATGCGAAGCCGGCTGCAGCGACCCCTGCACGGTGATTAGCTGCGAGGGTGTCGGAGCCGCGAAACCGGCGGCACCAAAACTGTCGCGAATCATGCGGTTGGTGTCGAAATACACTTGCCAGTAATGATCATTGTGGCAGTAAGGCCGTACCACCAGAACCGGCCCCACCAAGTTGAATTCCAGGATTTCCACCTCGACGCCAGGTGTTGCCAGCACATTCGGTATCGTCGCGATGCGCTCTTTGAGCAAGGCAATCGCCACTGCCGGATCGGTCGACCCTGCCAGCTGGGCCTTCAGATCAACACGTCGCTGCGGGTTGGTAGTGAAGTTCTGGATGGTGTCACCGAATACCCGGTTGTTACCTAAGGTCGTGAAAACGCCATCAGGTGTATCGAGCGAGGTAGCGAACAGGCCGATTTCACGCACCGTGCCGGTGACTCCTGCGACATGAACAAAATCGCCTACCTTGAACGGCCGCAAAACGATCAGGAAGGCTCCGGCGGCAAAATGCGCCAGCAGTCCTGACCAGGCCATGCCGATGGCGACACCGGCACCCGCGAGCAAAGCGGCGAACGTCGTGGTCTGGATACCGAAATAGCCGAGTATGCCAATCACCAGCAAAACGTTCAGTGTCACGGTAATGATGGAGCCGACATACCGCAGTGCCGTCGGGTCAACTTTCTGCTTCTCCAGCGCTGCGCGCACGAGATTGACGACAAAACCGATCAGCATCCGGCCGATGACCCAGAAGGCAATCGCCGCCAAGACCTTGACACCAAAATCCATCACGTACTGCATCGCGATGTCCTGAAACTTTTGAATAGAACTTGCATCCATGGAAAACACCTCTTGTTACCCAGGTCACCACGACCCGGGATTCGCACGATTATTGCAGTTCTGCCTATCCCGCGTTGGCGATCAGCCGGCTCGACGCAGCCGCGATAGCGGCCATCGATCCAAACTGCGAAGCCTGCGACAGCAAAAAAAGCCGTCATGCCGCTTTGCTAAAGCAGAGAGCCTTGAGTGCATATTGAGGCTCGCCCGTTGAAGGTGCGCTTGGCGCAACCCTCAATGTTACTTTGAGGGTGTTGGCACCCTGCGGTTCCGCCCCCATCGAACGATCCGCCACGCAATCCACGAAATCACCGCCAAAATAATGCCCTGAAACGCCAGCCCCGGATCTCGCATGCGCGATTCGACCAGCACTGGCTTTTCACCTTCCAGTCGATAGCGACTTTCCATGATGCGGTCTCGCTCGTCGATAACGACTTCAAATTGCCAGGGCTTGCCACCCACAATTTTCCATGTGGCGTGACCTGCCGCCCCCGGATCGACCCCGGAGGGTGTCGTCGGCCAGGGAACCAGCGAAGGATCGGCCTTGGTCTGATCGGCAAACTGGCGAAATCGAATGATCTGTGTCTTGTCAGTCATCCCGCTGGTCACTGCGATGGGCAGCGAGCCGGCCCACTCTCCTGAACTGGACGCGTCCCATGGTTTAAAAACGAACAGCACTCCTATCCAAACCATGCAGAGCGAGATGAAAAGGATGAAGCCTGCTATCAGGCGACCGACGCCTTTTATAAAGCTCAAGAGGAAGTTCATGGCGTTCTCTGGCAATGAAGGTGAAAGGGCAGGAATTCCAACGCGACATTCTGGAGTATCTTTGCCCTTCGGTATCACGGCCAATCGCGCAACTCCTGAACTTTGTCAGCCTGCCTGCACGGCCTTCGATAGACTCTGCCACACACGCAGAAAATCCAGCCAGGGAGCAACGATCAGCATGTCCGACAATAGCACGCCTCGCACCATCGCCGCCGGCCTTGCGACGGTACTCCAAGGGCAAGATGCCAATCTACGAAAAATTGTTTCCGCCTGGGTTGCCGGCCTGCACGTGCTCCTTGATGATTACCCTGGCACGGGCAAGACCACACTGGCCAAGGCGCTGGCGCGCTCGGTCGAGGCGCGCTTTGCCCGAGTACAGTTCACACCCGACTTACTCCCCAGCGACATTGTCGGCGTTTCCATTTTTGATGCACAGACGCAAGCATTCCGCTTTCACGAGGGGCCGGTGTTTGCGCATGTGCTTCTTGCCGACGAAATCAATCGGGCCTCTCCGCGCACCCAATCGGCATTGCTCGAAGCCATGGCGGAAGCTCAGGTGACCGTGGACGGGAAAAAGCGCGCCCTGCCGCAACCCTATTTCGTCATTGCTACACAAAACCCGGTCGAACAAGCCGGTACCTATCCGCTGCCGGAGGCGCAGCTGGACCGCTTTGGCATCCGGCTCGGTCTGGGTTATGTCGGTGCCGCAGAAGAAGAACGTCTGCTCGATTACACCGCCGAACACCATCCGCTTGATCAGTTGCAAACCTGCGCGACCGTCGCCGACCTGTTGGCGACACGAGCGGCCGCAGACACGATCACTGTTGCGCCAGCGCTGCGCCGCTACATCATTACGCTGGTGCAGGCAACGCGCAGCCACCCCGCGGTGCAGATGGGTGCCAGCCCGCGTGCATCGATTGCGATTTTTCAGCTGGCGCGAGCCCTGGCGCTCTTTGACGGCGAAGCGTTTGTCACACCCGATGTGATTCAGGAGATTGCGCCGGACGTATTGGCGCATCGTCTGGCGCTTGACCCGCAGGCAAGGTACTCAGGCATCACCGGTGCCGAGGTGGTGCGCGAGATCCTCGCGCAGAACCCTGTGCCGGTCTGACAACCACCCGCTGCCGGCCATGCGCAAGCTCGCGCTGTTTCGCTTCGTTTTTCTCTCATCGCGCTGGTTGCGCGAGCGACTGACGCCGTCTGGCATGGTCGTCGTGGCGCTGACATCCTTCGCTGGCGCGTTCGGTATTGATACGCAAGCCAATCTGGCGCATATGGTGTTTGTACTCGGATTCAGCTTTGTTGTGGTGGATGCGCTCGCGGCCTTTTTGCTGCGCCGTCAGTTACCGCAACTGTCGGCACATCGACACCTGCCGGCGTTCGTTACTTCTGACGAGCCGATGCGCTACCGGATTGAAGTGCGCAATCAGGGACCGCGACGCGCTCCCGCTTGTGTCCTGGTCGAGCAAATGCGGCAGCAATGGCCCTCAGCAGAATCGATGCTGCAACATCGGGACCGGTTATCGATAAACCGGTTTGATCAGCAGGTCGGCTACCCCGCCTTCATCGACATACTTAAACGGCTGCGCGTGATAGATCTGGAACGGATCTCATTGCCACCGCTACTTGCCGGCCAACGGGCGGACATTGATGTGCCGGCGAAACCGACCGCGCGCGGGCTGGCGGTGTTCGAACAACTTTGGCTGGTCATGACCGGGCCGCTGGGTTTGGTGGAAACGCGTGTAGCGGTAAGCACAACCACCGCAACGATCCCGGCCTTGCCGAAACGGCTGGCCGTCGCACTATCCCCGGCAACCAGCCATCGGGTGCTGCAGCCGGGAGGCATTTCTCAGGCACAGCATGTGGGTGACGCCGAGGAATTTCGCTCCCTGCGCGATTACCGTCCTGGCGATCCACTACGGTCCATACACTGGCGTAGCTTTGCCCGCACCGGCAAACCGATGGTGCGCGAATTTCAGGAGGAATTTTTTTCGCGTCATGCGCTGGTCCTTGATACGGTGGCATCGTACCCGTTCGCGCCGGACTTCGAGACGGCGGTGTCCATAGCGGCCTGGCTGGTGGTCCGACCGCACGATACCGACAGCTTGCTTGACCTGATGTTTGTGGCTGACCGCGTGCATCGCATGACCGCAGGTCGCGGACTGGGGGGGGCCGACACACTGTTGCGGGTACTTGCGACAGTTGCGCCCACGCCGCCACAGAGTATTACGCCGCTGCTGGCAACACTTGAACGCAACGCGGCCCAAGTGTCCTCGCTAGTGGCCATCTTCCTGGTCTGGGATGAGCCCCGTCAAAGTGCCATACGCCGCCTGCTGGCGCGCGGAATTCGGCCGACGGTTCTGCTGATCGGGCACGACGCCACGGAACACCCAAACGATGACGATGGCTTTGCCGGCATCGTGCACCGCATTGCTGTACCTCGTCCACACCCGGTGCTGAGAGCGGCATGATCACACCCATCTGGCTGCAAGCCGCCGGCCTTGTGCTGTGGGGCATCACCGCCAGCCAAACGATGATTGGTCTGCTGCTCGCCTGCGCCCGCTTGCTGGTACCTGCCTCCGGATTCCGCATGAATTTGACCCATCGGGACCTCATCCGTGCGGTCGATCTCACTGTGGTCGCTATCGCCATCATGGTGCTCGGCCTCTTTTCTGCTCATGGCGTATCCAGGGGCCTGCAAACAGCGACCGGCTGGTTGCCCGTGGCGCTTTTCCCGCTACTGCTCATCAGCGGCCTGAGCGAGAACCCGATACGACTGCGGCATCTGGCGCTAGGTATGCGTAATTCCACGCGCCCCGACGCAGACCAGGTGCCCAGTTTGGATGGCCCGTATCTCGCTCTGACGCTTCTTGGCACAAGCGTGCTGGCCAAGGAATCGCCGTGGTTTTTCTGGGCCTTGGCCGGACTCATAGTTGCCTGGCTGCTCGTCGCGCGCTCCACGCATGGGGACAAACGGATAGCCGCCTTCCTGCTCGCTGCAGTCGTCGCGACAGGTGGCGCTTTTGCTGCCAGCATCGGGCTTGTAAGGGCTCACTTGGCGTTGCAAGAGTGGGTGGTTGATGCGCTGTCGAACACGGATAGCGACCCCTATCAAAGCCAGACGAGAATTGGAGACCTGGGTCGGGTCAAGCTCTCTGACCGCATTGTCTGGCGGGTCGACCAGGCACCGCCGGCCACCGTTCCGTTGCTTCTGCGCAGTGGCGTGTTCACGCGCTTCGTCAGCGGCAACTGGCTGGCACGGCGCGATTCGTTCTTGCCGTTGGCTGCCGCTCCCGTCGCCCCCCTGGACGGTAAACCCCGACGACTGACTCTGTACGGAGAAAGCCGTGCCGGCAGCGCGCTGCTGCCGCTTCCCGTCGATGCCGGGAAGATCAGCGGGAATGTGGGCACGCTGCAGCGTAACGCCTACGGTGTGGTGCGCAGTAGCGACGCACCACCCGTGCTTGAATTTGCCGTGGCGGCGGCCTCACCCAACGTGCCGGACGCGCAAGCAGACACAACCGCGGTGACGAATGGTGACGAAGAACTGGCATTGCCGAAAGGCTTCGAGCAGCTGCTGCAGCGCCTACCCGAATTGGCGGCATTGTCTCAACACAGCGAGCGCGACAGGCTTGCCGGGGTTGAAGCATGGTTTGCGGCCAATTTCAAGTACACGCTGTTTCTTGGCGACGCGCAGAGCGGTGGGCGTGATCTAGAGCGGTTTCTCCTGACTGACCGCGCTGGTCACTGCGAATATTTCGCCACGTCTACGGTTCTGCTACTGCGAGCACTGGGGATGCGTGCTCGCTACGTCACCGGCTACTCTCTACAGGAATACAGCAGTCTTGAAAAAGCATTTCTTATACGGCCACGCCACGCACATGCGTGGGCCGAGGTATTTGTAGACGGGAGGTGGCTGGAAATCGATACCACGCCGTCGATCTGGTTGACGATCGAGGAAGATGGCGCGTCGGTGTTTCGCCCGGTTTCCGACTTCATATCGTTTCTCGGTTGGCGGCTCACCGAACTGCGTCGGGCCCTGATGGCGGCGAAAAAACCCGTCGGTAACTGGTTGGCAGGCGTTTTACTGGCGCTCTTTCTGACCTGGTTAGCGTTCCAGGGCCGCAAGCGCATGCGCCAGGCGTCCGGAGAGAAACTTGCCGCGAGCGCGGCACAAGCAGAGCCTCGGAGTGCCGAATTGCGCCTGTTCCTCGCTATGGAGCAGGAGCTTGCATCCTTGGGGTTGGCACGTCGGGAGTCCGAAACACCCAGATCATGGATCGCGCGGGTTTACCGTGAGGGCAGAACAGTACTTGGCGAACCCCGCATTGACCAAGCGAGTGTTCTGGTGGAAGCGCTATACCGGAGTCGCTACGGCTAGCCAACGCCAAGGTAAAGCAAATGAGTCTCTGACTCTGCGCTCGTTACAAAAAATTGCTTGCGGATTTGTACGCGTGTGCCAGCCTTGAGAGGGCCGGGTAGCGAGACGATGTTCCCCTTGGTCTTGACGGAGGAGGCTGTGCAGTGATCACGGTCAGCGAACTGCTGCGTGTTGCCATAACGACCAACGAGGGCGAGTTGGCGCGTTCGATTGAAGATCGACAGGAGGTTTTGTTTGGTCGTGCTGCCTCCGGTGATGCGCGCGCGCACGACGATCTGGTCGCACTCCATGCCGCCTATCTGACCTGGGCTTATATCAAGCAAGCCGCGCCATTACCGCAAGGTACTGATTCTGCTCGCCGTCACCTGTTCTGATGTTGATAGCGAGGGCATTCTGGGAAGTTGTCCGGGTGAGGCGTCGAATTCAGACTCTCTTGTCCACTGACTGCGGCGCGCCGCATAAGCATTCGCTACAGGGCGACGCTTGACTGTTCACCTTGACGACATTCGCTCACGGTCCGCTCACTCCCCCGAAACAGGCCCGCGTGCCGCTTTAAGCCGCCCCCGTCGCGCCTTGCCCTCAAGACGCCGGCCGACGGATGCGCGGGTTGGCTGCGTGGCGCGGCGCACTAACACCGGCTGCGAGGCCATATCCACCAGCAGTTGCAGTCGTTCCAGTGCTTCCGCCTGATTGCGCTCCAGGCTGCGGTATTCCTGGGCTTTGATCACCACTACGCCCTCACTGGAGATGCGCCGGTCGCCCAAGCTCACAAGGCGCGCTTTGACCGCGTCGGGCAAGGATGAAGCGGCAATTGAGAAACGCAGGTGGGCGGCGTTCGACACCTTATTTACATTCTGGCCACCCGCCCCCTGCGCACGGATGGCAGAAAACTCGACTTCTTCGCGGGAAACGGGAAAGCGGCGGCGCATGGCTCGCATTGAACCATACAAGGCCACCAAGCAGCGTCTGCCACGCTAAGCTGAGCGGCTTATCCCCAACAACGATGCCTGCATGACCACTGCCCCAAAAATACCGCGCCCCAGCAGCGACGCCATCGCCGCCATGCCCGCCTTTGAATCGCTGCCACCTGAGCGCATTGTTCTGCTCACCCATGCCGACCAGTGTGCATTGGCAGCCGCAGCGATTGCGGCAGCAGGAGTGGTGGGCTTCGATACCGAAAGCAAGCCTCTGTTTCGCAGCGATGCGCGGCAGACCGGGCCGCATGTGCTGCAATTGGCCACGCGCGACATGGCCTTCATTGTGCAGATCGATCAATACACGCCCACCGATTTTTTGCGTCAGATACTGGAATCCGACAGCATTCTCAAAGTCGGCTTCGGGCTGAACAACGACCACGGTCCGTTACGCGCGAAGCTGAATATTGCGCTGCGCCACCGGCTCGATCTCGGTCCCTTGTTCCGCAAACTGGGCTACAAGGACGCGGTAGGCGTCAAGGCCGCCGTGGCCATCGTACTTGGGTTGCGCTTGCGCAAGTCAAAAAAGGCGACCACCTCAAACTGGGCGGCAAGCACTCTGAGCAGTTCGCAACTCATTTACGCGGCTGACGATGCCCACGCCGCCTTGCTCGTCTTCAATGAGCTAATCCGCACCGGTCGCCTGCAGTTCCCGCCCGCGTGCGAAACCGACCACCCTCGCTAGCACAGGCTATTTTTTCTGCGCTTCCATCGACTGCACAGCCCCGTGCAGTGCGCGCTCGAACATGGGCGTATCACGCTTGACCAGCATGGCCGTGCGATTGCGCAGGCGCAGGGCAAGGGCTTCAGGGGTGATCGAAATGGCGCACTCGGAGGCGTGATTGCTGAACAGCAGCAATGAGCGGCTGGGGTTAATCCAGGTCAGGCGCTCACGGCGGGTGGGCCCAATACCAACGAAATCGACCCAGTCGCCACGCACCATTTGCCGTACTCGACGCAAATTTGTCGGGTCCGGCGTATTTTCCGCACTGAGCGCTTCACTACCGGGCAATGAAATATCCTGCACATGCACCCCGGATTTGGTCGCATGACTGACCTGCAAGGTCGGGCCAGGGCCTTTGATCGGCGGCGGTTCCGCTGCTGACCTGGCTACTTTTGGCTTGACAGGCTTTTCGGCACGCAAGGCCGCCAGTTGCAGCTCGACCAGTAAATCCATGAATGCCTTGCGTTCCTCCGTGGTCACGCCGATCTCATCGAGCCCGCCGTTGAGCTTTTTGAGCAGGGCGGGCAGCAAGCTTAACTGTTGCCGGCGCTCATCCGCCTCTTTCTTGGGCCCGACGCTCCAGATCAGTTCCAGCGCACTTTGCAATGCCTCACGGAAAGGTGCGCCATCGGGACCGGAAGAAAAAATTCGCCCCTGCAACACATCACGCCAGTAATTGCGCAGAAAACCCTCGATCGCCTCCGGCAGTCGCTGCTTCAATAGCGGTGTCAGAGACTGGTTGGCGATCTGCTGCGCGCGCGCCTGGCCTTCGCGCTGTACGCGAATCTCTTCCTCGCGGGCCCGCACGGCTTCGGCCAACTCGCGGTTCGCCTCTGCCTCAATGACTTCGCGCTCTGCAATAAAATCGGCCAACTCGCTGATTGCCACCTCGAAAACCGATATATCGCGATCGTAGGTATGCTGAATGCGATCGACCAGTTCGGAAAGCTTGCGATAGAACGGGTCATCGGTATTGACCGTCTTACCCCAGCGGATCGCGATGCCCGACAGGCTGTCCAGAAAACGTCGGGCCGGATGGCTGCGGTCAGCAAAGAAATGCTGATTGACCATGGCCACCTTGAGCACCGGCATTTGCAACTGGCTGACCAGCGCCTTGATCCCCGGAGCCACATGCTCGTCGCCGAAGATCAGGTCAAACAAGGTCGAGACAATCTCGATGGTAACCGCCTCGATCGGGCGTACATTGCGCGCGGCCTCGCTGTCACCGGCCATTCGTACGACATTGGTATACGTTCCGGCGGGCTCTTTCGCCGGTGCTTTCGGCAAGGTCTTCAGTGAATCGAGAAACTCGCGGCCGCCCACCTTTGTCTCGTGTGCAGGGGCACTGCCTGCCGGCGTTCTCGCCTTGACCAGCCGCTCCAGGGTACTGGTCATCTTGCTGGCTTCAGCCTCTGCAGCAGCGGCCGTGGCGGGCGCGGTGTCACGGTAGTTGCGTTTGAGGCGCGGCAAGATATCGGCATCGATCAGGTTTTCATTGATCGCCCGGTAAAGTTGGGGCAACTCCGAGACCAGATGGCCGCCCACCATCTGCAACAACAGAATGCGCCGTGCCGGTTCAGGAAATACCGCGGCGCAGGCGCTTTCAATACAGGCACAGACAGCATCGATCCGGAACGGGCTGTCACCCCGGGGCAAGGCATCGCGCAAAACCAGGTGCGCCAGCCGGCGCTCGAGTGCAAACGTTTCTTCGCCGCAGGCCGACGTCACACGATCAATCAGCTCACGCATTGCCAACTGCACGGTCAGCTCATCATCACTCAGGATATGCAGGTTTGCCAACGCCTGATCGGTATAGCGGGCGGTTTCAGCGGGCTGGCTCAGCGCTACCCTCTGAGCCAGTGTTGCGCGCAGGCGCGGCGTCACCTTGGACCAGTCGGCCTGCAAATCGATCCGCAGGTGCAAGCACGCGGTACGTTTGGCTTGGTCTGGGGCCAGCGCAGCGAGCGCCTGCGCTTCTTCCATCAGCGCCGGACCCAACTCATCAATGAGCTCACATAGCTCCTTCTCGAACATCGAGAGGCTGCTGGCGACAACTTTCTTTATAGCGACAGGGTCAGTGGTTTCGGTCATCAGGCACTCAACGGAAGAACAGCCACGAACACGGCGGCAAACAAGGCGGCGAGGCCGGGATTATTGCATTAAGCCCCCCCTGGGCCCATGCTTTGCCAGCCCTACGACACGTATTTCGGTGACCCCGGTGATACGCTATGCTGTACCATCGTCCCCGCTGGAGCGCCTTCAATGAACCGTCGTGCATTTTTACTCTTGTCACTGTATGTCCCGTTCGCTGCCCTGGCGGCGCAGCCGGGAAAGGTTCAGAACCTTGACGACGCCTTGCGCTGGCTGGACGCCATGAACGCAAACGGCACAGCGAAAATGTCCGGAGCCTGGCCCCTGACGGCCGTGCTTGATCATCTGGCCCAAAGCATCGAAATGAGTATGGACGGCTACCCAGAGTCAAAATCAGCGCTGTTCCAAGGCACCGCCGGCGCGGCCGCCTTTGCCTATTTCAAATGGCGCGGGCGCATGAGCCACGATCTGGCCGCACCCATTCCGGGTGCCGCACCCCTGGCCAAAGGCGACTGGCAAGCGCCGGCGCTTCGTCTGCGTGCAGCGATCAAGCGCTTTGAAGCCCATAGCGGGGTGCTCAAGCCCCACTTTGCCTATGGTGATCTGAGCAAGGCCGACTACGCCATCGCCCACACCTTGCACATTGCCAATCACCAGGATGAAATCTCCACTGCCTGAGGCACGACCTGCGGACAAGGCAGCCACTCGCCGAGCACCCTTCTTTCTCCCGACTATTCCCTTGAACTCTTCTTGTTGATACGCTCATGAAAATTGCCAACAGCATTACCGACCTGGTCGGTCACACCCCGCTGGTCAAGCTGGGAAAACTCAATACCACCGGTGCCACCATTGCCCTGAAGCTGGAATTTTTCAACCCGGCACACAGCGTCAAGGATCGTATCGCGGTGGCCATGATCGACGCCGCCGAACGTGCGGGGGCGATCACGCCCGATACCATCATTCTTGAGCCCACCTCGGGCAATACCGGCATTGGTCTGGCCATGGTCTGCGCGGCGCGTGGTTATCGCTGCGCCTTTGTCATGCCCGAAACCATGAGTCGCGAGCGCAAGCTCATTCTCAAGGCCTACGGGGCCGAGCTGATTCTCACCCCCGGCCCCGAGGGCATGCCCGGCTCAATCAAGCGTGCGCAGGAAATGGCCACTGCCGATGCGCGCTACCTGATCCCGCAGCAGTTTGAAAACCCCGCCAATCCGGCCATCCACGTCGCCACAACGGCGGAGGAAATTTGGGCGGATACCGATGGACAGGTCGCTATCTTTGTTTCCGGAATCGGTACCGGCGGCACCATTACCGGGGTCGGCCGCGCACTTAAAGCGAAAAATCCCGGAGTACAGATCATTGCGGTCGAACCTGATGCCAGCCCGGTGCTTTCGGGCGGCGCGCGCGGCCCGCATCCGATCCAGGGGATTGGTGCCGGGTTTGTTCCAGCCATCCTCGACACAACGATCTACGACGAGATCGTTCGGGTCGCCAACGACGATGCCCTGAACACTGCCCGCCAAATGGCGGCTGCCGAGGGCTTGCTGGTCGGTATTTCGTCCGGTGCCGCCACCTGGGCGGCGCTGCAGGTGGCGGCGCGCCCCGAAAATGCCGGCAAGCTGGTGGTGGTGATCATTCCGTCGTTTGGTGAGCGCTACCTTTCCACCGTGCTGTACCAGCATCTGGAGGTCTGATCAGACCTGTGTGCGGCACGCACACCTGCGGGTCGTGTCACGGGTCGTGTCACGGGTCGCTGGCCGCCGGGAAGAAGTGCGCGATAATCAAAGCGTGAAATCTCTGCGCCGTTGGCTCGCCCTCCTGCTGATTGTCCTGATGCCTCTGCCGGCTTGGTCAGCTGCCGGCTCTGGCAGCACCCACTGTGGCGGCGCAGATGTGTCGCTGCACGAGCCTGCATACGCGGATCACGCGCCCGCGAGCGCAGCGCTCACGGGCGAACCCTCAGGGAACGAACGCGAGGGCACGCCGCACGCCGCACCGTGCTGTGTCGCCGTGTTACCAGCGCCGACTTGCGAACCATCCGCCACCAGCAACGCATGTCGTTCGCCATTGGCAGCCGCCGTGCGTTTCGCTTCGGCGGATCTGGCGCAACACAGGCGCCCTCCCAAAACCTCGCTCCTCTGAAAACAGGTCCGGTCCACCAAGGGCCGGCTTCGGCAGCGCCTCGGCGGTCTGCATTTTTTGAGCGAGAGATCATGAAACTATTGGTTCCGCGCGCCATGGCGCTTCCCATGGCATTGGCAACGCTCTGCATCGGCGTCGCCCCCGCGGCGGCTGTGGCCCCCGCCGGCCAAGATGAGGCATGGCGCAACGCCAACGAGCGCGTGGCCAAGATCGGCGGTTGGCGCACCTATGCCCGCGACAGCTTGCCGAACGACACCAGCCCCTGCGCCATCGCCGGGCCGACGACGGGTGAGACACTCACCGGTGCGGCGGCCATGACCGCCGCCGTGGCCCCCCGGCCGTGGCCGCCCCTGTCATGGCAGCAGGCCGAGGGCTCCAGCCGCCGCGTGGCCGTCGATGGCGATCTGGTCGCCACCGCGAGCAAGGCGCGCGCTGCGTGGCTGGCGGCGGTACATGCCGAGGCCAGCCTGCAACTGGCCGCACGCCACTATGACGCGGTGGATGCCGCCGCCGACCTCGCCACCCGCCTGCATGCGGTGGGCAATCTGCCGTTGGCCGAAGCGGTGCACGAGCAGAAAGCCCGCGCCGAGGCCGCGATCGGCTGTCTCGACGCGGTGCATGAGCGGCAGCACGCACGCTGGGCGCTGGCACGACACATCAAGCTCGACCCTGTCGCCGCCGCCAGCCTGCGCCTGCCCGAGAATCTTCCAGCACTGCCCACTGCGCTCCTCGCCGCCCCGCGCCAAAGCGAGTTGCTGGCGCGCAGCAATCAGGCTAGCCCTGGTGCACCGCTGGCCCTGCGCTTGGCCGAGCTGGAATCCACCTATCGCCATCGCTGGGCCGTCGCCCAACGTCATGAAAAGGAGATTCGGCCGCTGGTCGAGAAGCTGCGCGAAGAAAGCGTGCTGCGCTACAACGGCATGCTCATTGGCCCTGACGAGCTGCTCAAAGTAGCCCGCGAAGCGCTCGATGCCGAGCGCGCGGCGCTGGCCGCCCTCGCGGCTTTCTGGCAGGCCGACATTGCCCTGCAGTCCGCCCTCATGGGCCACCCTGAATCCGGAGATTGAGATGAATTCCCGCCGACAGTTTTTACAACTCGGAGCCGCCGCTGCGTTAGGCGGTGCCGCTACCGCCGCCACCGCCGTCAGCCGCAGCGCCCTCGCCGCGCTACCCGAACCGGTGATCCAAACCTCGCCGCTCACGCAGGTCCCATTGGTCCCGAACAACGGCCGCCCGTACAACCCGGTAGTCACCCTGAACGGCTGGACATTGCCTTGGCGCATGAAAGATGGCGTCAAGGAATTCCATCTGATCGCAGAGCCCGTGGTGCGTGAGCTGGCCCCTGGTACCCGTGCCAACCTGTGGGGCTACAACGGCAGCTCGCCCGGCCCGACTATCGAGGTGGTCGAAGGCGACAAGGTGCGCATTTTCGTGACCAACAAGCTGCCCGAGCACACGGCGGTGCACTGGCACGGCCAGCGTTTGCCCAACGGCATGGACGGCGTCGGTGGCCTGACTCAGCCGCAGATTCCGGCGGGCAAGACCTTTGTCTATGAATTCACCGCCCGCCGGCCGGGCACCTTCATGTATCACCCGCACGCCGACGAAATGGTGCAGATCGCCATGGGCATGTTCGGCTTCTGGGTGACGCACCCGAAGCAGAAACACCCGTTGATCGCCGAGGTCGACCGCGATTTCTGCTTCATCCTGAACGCCTTTGACATCGAGCCGGGCAGCGCCACGCCCAAGGTGATGACCATGCTCGAATTCAACCTGTGGTGCTGGAACAGCCGCATGTTCCCGGCCATCGACAGTTTCAACGTGAGGCAAGGCGACCGGGTGCGTATCCGCATTGGCAACCTGACCATGACCAACCACCCCATCCACCTGCACGGGCACGAGTTCGAGATTACCGGTACCGATGGCGGACCGACGCCCAAATCGGCACGTTGGCCCGAGATCACCACCGACATTGCGGTGGGCCAGATGCGCCAGATCGAGTTCATTGCCGACGAGCTGGGTGACTGGGCCATCCACTGCCACAAGAGCCACCACACCATGAACGCCATGGGGCACAAGCTGCCCACGCTGATTGGCGTCGATCACACGGGTCTGGCCGCCAAGATCAGGAAAGTGGTGCCCGACTACATGGTGATGGGCGAGCGCGGCATGGCCGACATGCAGGAGATGGAGATGCCCCTGCCCGAGAACACCGTGCCCATGATGACCGACACCGGCCCCATGGGTCCGCTGGAAATGGGCGGCATGTTCAGCGTGCTTAAGGTGCGCAAGGAGCAAAAGCCGGGCGACTATTCCGACCCAGGCTGGTTCAAGCACCCGCCAGGCACCGTCGCACGGCAAGTCGGCGCTGGTGAGACGGCGATGACGCCGGCAACCCGCGACCCGGGCACGCCCACGTCACCCGCTGGTCCCGTCGAACTCACCGTACGCAAACCCGGCGGCAACGCTGGTCACAGCAGCCACCACTAAGGAGCACACCATGAATCGACCTCTACGCACCACCGTCCTGATCGGCTTGACGTTGGCCGCTTCCGCCACCTGGGCGCACGGCCCAGCCGCCCACGCCACGAATGAACCGGCCAAGAAAGAGCAACAGGAATGGGGCATTGCCGGCGATGCCGCCAAGGGCCTGCGCACTATCGACATACGCATGGACGACGACATGCGTTTCACCCCCGGCAGCTTGCAGTTTCGCGAAGGCGACACGGTGCGCCTGCGCATGAAAAACGACGGTGCCGTCATGCACGAGTTTGTCATCGGCACCGACAAGGCCCTGGCCGAGCATGCCGCCCTCATGGTGCGCTTTCCCGACATGGAACACGACGAGCCTTACATGGCCCACGTGCCGCCCGGGAAAACCGGCGAAATCGTCTGGACCTTCAACCGCGCCGGCAGCTTCGGCTTCGCCTGTCTGATCAACGGCCACTATCAGGCGGGCATGCGCGGCACCATTACCGTTACCCCGAAAGGAAAATGAGCATGAACACATTCACCCGCCGCCGCTTTCTGTCACTCATAACCGCCAGCGCCGCCAGCATCGCCGTGCCCGTCTGGGCCAAGCCCGAACGCACCATCGAAGTGTGGAAAGACCCCAACTGCGGCTGCTGCAAGGACTGGATCGCGCACCTGGAACAAAACGGTTTCCGCACCAAGGTCCATGACACCGGCAATCACGACGCCCGCGCCAAGCTGGGCATGCCCGACCGCTACGCCAGCTGCCACACCGCGCGCACCGACGGCTACCTGCTCGAAGGCCATGTGCCCGCGCGCGAAATCGAGCAGCTTTTACGCGAGCGCCCGGCGGCGCTCGGGCTGGCAGTCCCGGCCATGCCCATCGGTTCGCCCGGCATGGATGGCCCGGCCTATGGCGGTCGCCGCGACCCCTACAATGTGCTGCTCATCGCCAAAAACGGCTCCCATCGTATCTACAAGGAGTATCGCTGAACATGCGCAAGCATCTGTTGTTCGCCCTCGCCGCCACGGCCGCCCTTGTCTCCCTTGCGGCCCCGGCCGCCCACGCCGAGGAATGGACCAATGGCGAAGTACGCAAGATCGACGCCGCCAATGCCAAGATCACCCTCAAGCATGAGTACATCAAGGTGATCGACATGCCGCCGATGGCCATGGTTTTTCCCTTGGCTGATGCCAGGCAGCTCGATGGCCTGAAGCCCGGCGATGCCGTGCGCTTCGTCGTCGACGTGCAAGCCGGCAAGATGCTGATTACCCAGATTGAACGCACTCCGGTGCCGTAAGCGGACCCCGGCCTGGCCGCCGTGCTCGACGCATGGCGGCTCATTTACCCCTTTTTTACCCGTCATGTAGAAAACTGCACCCGTCGTCCTTGCGAAAAACGGGTGCCCGCTTGAAATTTAGATCACTGAGCACGACGCAACGCTATGCGGTGGCGGCAAGCACCTGCCTGGCGGTCATGCTCCTTTCCCTGCCCTTGCGCGACCAGGTCGATGTCGCCAATATCGACATGCTGTTTGTGCTGGCGGTGTTCGCCAGCGCGATCTGGTGCGGGCGCGGGCCGGCGGTGATGGCGGCGTTTTTTAGCGTCGCGTTGTTCGATTTCTTTTTCATTCCGCCTTACTACTCGTTTGCCGTCGCCGATGCGCAGTACCTGATTACCTTCGCGGTCATGTTGCTGGTCGGCTTGATTACCTCGCAGCTCGTGGCCCGCCTGGCCGAGCGCACGACGGCGGCACAAGAGAGCGAGCGGCAAACACGTCTTTTGCATGCCTTCAGCCGCGAACTCGGGGTGGCGCTCGACGCCGAGCAGGCGATGGCGGCCACCACCCGGTTTGTTGCGGCGTTTGGCTTCAGGGCCATCGCACTCTTGCCCTCGCTGCCGGATTCCGGTTCTGTCTTAAGCCCCCTCGGTCAGGAAAGACTGACGACGCTGGAACTTAGCTTCGCGCACTCGGCCTTCGAACAACAGCGCATCATTGAGGCGGATACGCTGGCCGGGGTCAGTGACGTCATTCTGTTTCTGCCACTGGTAGTGGCCCCACGTGAACAGCGTGCCCAGGTAGCACTGGGTGTGCTGGCCATTGGCACGCCGGAACAGGACCCGCAACCGCTGCGTGCGCTACGCTCGCTGCTGGAGGCCGGCGCGGACCAGTTTGCGCGCACCCTCGACTATCTGCATCAGGTCGAGGCCGCACGGATCAGCGCACTCCACTCTGCCGAGGAGCGTCTGCGCACCTCGATTCTCGCCTCGCTGTCGCACGATCTGCGCACACCGCTGACCAGCCTGGTCGGTCTGGCTGATGAACTTACCCAACGACCCGGCCTCGGCGACGAGGCGGTGGCCCGGTCGGCGGGCACCATTCGCGATCAGGCGCTGGCCATGCACCACATGCTGTCGAACCTGCTCGAAATGGCCCGTCTGCAAGGCGGCGAGGTGCGCCTGAACAAGGAATGGCAACCGGTGGACGATGTCATCGGTTCCAGTCTGCGCCTGCTCGGGCCGGCGCTGGCCAGCCGGCCAGTCGACGTACAGATCCTCGGTGATCTGCCACTGGTCTGCTTCGATGCCGTGCTGATCGAGCGCGTGGTCTGCAACCTGCTTGAAAACGCGTTGAAGTATTCCCCGGCGGGCAGCCCGATCAGGCTCACCGTCCGTTCTGCGGATGCAAACCTTGAGATTGGCATCCGCAATCAGGGCCAAGGCTTTCCTAGCGACGCCCTGAAATCCGTCTTCAAACTATTCGTGCGCGGTAGCGCCGAGATGGCTGCGAGCGGCACCGGCATGGGCCTGGCGATCTGTCAGGCAATCGTTGCGGCGCATCACGGAGAAATCTGGGCAGAGAACAGCGCTGACGGTGCCACCGTTCATTTCACCCTGCCGCTCGGCGTACCGCCCACACTGACTGAGGAGTCAGTACCGTGACTACCGGGAAAGACACGGTACTGGTCGTCGAAGACGAACACAGTATCCGGCGCTTTGTTTGCGATGCACTGCACCGCGAGGGTTGCGCCACGCTGGAAGCAGAAAGTGTCTCGTCGGGGCTGTCACTGGCGGCGGCGGAAAACCCGGCGCTCGTTATTCTGGACCTCGGCCTGCCCGACGCCAGCGGCATTGAATTTATCCGCACCCTGCGCGACTGGTCGCAGGTGCCGATTCTGATTCTTTCCGCGCGAACCGCCGAGAGCGACAAGGTCAGCGCACTGGACCACGGCGCCGATGACTATCTGACCAAACCGTTCGGTGTGGCCGAACTCCTCGCCCGCGTGCGCGCGCTGCTGCGCCGGCAGCACCAGGCAGAAACCGCTACCCCGGTGCGCCGCTTTGGCGACATCGAGGTCGACCTGTCACGGCGACTGGTGCAGCGCGCCGGAACACCGCTCCACCTGACGCAATTGGAGTACCGCTTGCTGGCGACGCTGCTGGCCAACGACGGCAAAGTGCTGACTCATCGCCAGTTGCTGCTCGAAGTCTGGGGCCCCGGCCACGCCCAGCAGGGGCACTACCTGAAAGTTTACGTGAACCGGTTGCGCCAGAAGCTGGAAAGCAATCCCACCCAACCGCAATTCCTGCTGACCGAAACCGGCGTCGGCTACCGCTTTCAATCGTGAAGGACCTGATGATGAGCACCCACGCAAGCCCCAGCAAAAAACGTCTCGCCGCGCTCTCGCTGGCCGCACTTGGCGTCGTCTATGGCGACATCGGCACCAGCCCGCTGTATGCACTAAAAGAAGTGTTCGGCGGCGCGCACCACCCGGTGCCGATCACGCCCGAGAACGTGCTCGGCATCCTCTCGGTGATCTTCTGGTCGCTCATGATTTTGGTCAGTCTCAAGTACGTGAGCTTCATCACGCGTGCCGACAACAAGGGCGAGGGCGGCATCATGGCGCTCATGGCGCTGGCTTTGCGCCCCCAGCCCGAAAACTCAAAAACGCGCACCCTGATCCTGGTCATCGGCTTGTTCGGAGCGGCGCTCTTTTATGGCGACGGCATCCTCACTCCCGCGATCTCTGTGCTCTCCGCCGTCGAAGGTCTGGCGATTGTGACCCCCGCCTTCCAGTCCTACGTCCTGCCCTTGTCGATGATCATCCTCGTTGGCCTGTTTCTCATGCAGCGGCGCGGCACCGGTGCCGTCGGCGCCTTGTTCGGGCCGGTCATGGTGCTCTGGTTTCTGACGCTGGGCGGTCTGGGTGTCGCCAGCATCGTCGACACTCCGGTCGTACTGGGCGCGCTCAATCCCGCGCATGCCCTGCGCTTCTTCGCTGCCAACCCGCTGCTTGGCTTTTTTTCGCTGGGCGCCTGCGTGCTGGCCGTGACCGGTGCGGAAGCGCTCTACGCCGACATGGGTCACTTCGGCCGGCGGCCGATCCAGCTGGCGTGGTTCGGTCTGGCCATGCCTGGCCTGGTGCTCAACTATTTTGGTCAGGGCGCATTACTGCTGAGAAACCCTGCCGCGATCGAACACCCCTTTTATCTCCTCGCCCCCCAATGGGCACTGTTGCCCATGGTGGCGCTGGCGACCATGGCTACCGTCATCGCCTCTCAGGCGGTCATCTCCGGCGCTTTTTCCATCACCCAGCAAGCCATGCAGCTGGGCTTCGCCCCGCGCATGGAGATCAGTCATACCTCGGCGCACGAACGAGGGCAGATCTACATGGTCAGCATCAATTGGGCGCTGCTGCTGTCGGTAGTCGCACTGGTGATCGGCTTTCAGAACTCGTCCAATCTGGCGGCGGCCTATGGCATTGCCGTCACCGGCACCATGCTCGTGACCGATATCCTGGCCTTTCTGGTGGCACGCCACGTGTGGGGCTGGCCGGCATGGAAGGCGACGCTCGGCGCCTTGCCTTTCGTCCTGATCGATCTGGGTTTTCTTTCCGCCACCGCGACCAAGATCGCCGATGGCGGCTGGTTTCCCCTGGTCTTCGGGCTCTTTGTGTACCTCCTGCTGACCACCTGGAAACGCGGCCGCGAACTGCTGCGCCGTCGCCTATTGGCCGATGCCATGGATATGGCCGGATTCGTCCGGGCCATTGATGGCAGCATCACCCGCGTGCCCGGCACGGCGGTCTTTCTGACCGCCAACCCCGAGATCGTGCCGCAGGCGATGCTGCACAGCCTTAAACACTACAAGGCGCTGCACGAGCGCGTGATTGTGGTGTCGGTCGGAATTCTAGATACGCCACGACTGGAGGACTCGCAGCGCGTTACCGTACAGCCTATGGGCAATGCCTTCTGGCAGGTACGTCTGCGCTATGGCTTCATGGAACAGCCAAACATTCCCGAGGCCCTTGAATGGTGTGCCGAGCAGGGTCTGGATTTCGAGCCGATGGACACCTCCTTCTTCCTCGGGCGCGAGACCATCATTCCGCGCATGACTTCAGAAATGCCGTTCTGGCGCGAAAAAATCTTCATCGCCATGTTCCGCAACGCGGGCAGCGCTGCGAGCTTTTTCGGCTTGCCGCCCAATCGGGTAGTCGAACTGGGTACGCAAGTCGTTCTCTAACGCGGCGCCCTCGCCTATGCATCGGCTTGGGCTAAAGTGCCGCCATGACCACACGTATCCGCTCCGTGACCATCGACCTTGATGGCACCCTGCTTGACACCATTCCCGACCTCGCCGCTGCCGCCAATGCCATGCTGCGCGAACTGGGCCGCCCTGAACTGCCCGAAGAAGCGGTCGGCACCTTTGTCGGCCGTGGCATTCCCAACCTCGTCGGGCGCTGCCTGCCCGGCGTCGAGGGCGAGGCGCTGCACGCGGCGCAGGCCGTCTTCAAGCGCCACTACGCCATCGAAAACGGCAAGCGCTCGCGCCCCTACCCGGGCGTGCTGGAAGGGCTGGCGGCGTTTCGTGACGCCGGGCTGCGCATGGCCGTGATCACCAACAAGGCCGGCGCCTTCACCGAGCCGCTGCTGGCGGTGACGGGTCTGGCCAGTTGGTTCGAGTTTGCCGTGGCCGGCGACACCCTGCCGGAGAAGAAGCCGCACCCCATGCCAGTGCTGCACGCCTGCGAGCGGCTCGGCTCACGCCCCGGGGAAAACCTGCACATCGGCGATTCCAAGCACGACGCGCATGCGGCGCGTGCCGCCGGCTGTCCGGTATATCTCGTGCCCTACGGCTACAACGAAGGGGATGACGTACGCGACATCGCCTGCGATGCCATTGTGGATAGCCTGCTGGAGGCGGCGCAGCGCGCGATACCGGCGCGGTAGCTTCCGAAGCGCCTCCAATCGCCGTGTCACCAGCGCCGACTTGCAGACTGATCCTTGGCAGGGAGGTACTACGACCGCATCGCACACCCATTCAAGTGCTGCACTTATTTATGTGTGGATGGCACCCATTTTTAAGGAACTTGTCATGGCCAGTACCGTCAATTTCACCGGCGCCGTTGATCGCGACCTGCTCAAACGAGCCAAAGTCATGGCCGCCAAGACCGACACCTCTGTCAATGCGCTGTTCAATGCCGAACTGCGCTATCTGGTGGAAACCTTTGAAACCGCAGAGACCTCGGGCAACCAGAACTTCAAGGTGCTGCTCGACTTCTCATTTGGGCGGCTGTCCGGCAGCGAGGCCATGCGTACCTTGGGCATCGACAGCGACGAGGATTTGTTCCTGCTGATGGCGCAGGCCCATTTACCCATGCCCCGGCTGGCTGACGACGTAACGCAATCCATGGTCGACCAACTCAAGGCGCTGCCGACGGTCTGACCTCGACCTGACGGCGCCATGCAAGCCAAAGACATCGCCCTGCTGCCCGATGCCGGGCCGCTGATTACCCTGGCTTATGCCGATGCGCTGGACCTGCTGCTCAAGCCGGGCTGGACGGTAATGCTGGTGGATATGGTGCAGCACGAAGTTACCCGCCACACCACGCCGACCAGCGAAAAACTTTCAAGGTGGATCAAGGCCAATCGGGTGTCGGTGCGCACCACCAAGACCTTTCAGCACTATCAACTGGCCAGAGCCAGCCGATCCACTCAGACCGCCAAGCCCGAGGCAGCGCGCAAAGCTCATCTCGGCGAGACCGCCATTCAGGAAGCCATGAACGAGTTCGCTCTGCTTGAACCGCCCAAGACCGGCGTCTTCCTTTTTGAAGACCACAAAATCGCCCGTGCCAGCTTCATGGTGCCCGACAATGGCCGCAAGATCAGCACACGGGCGTTTCTGGCTTTTCTGGAACAAAACGGCGCAATCGAATCGGCCGCCGAGATTGAACGGCGGGCGATTCAGGCCTGGCGAGCATTCTCGCAGTTGCGCTTTCCGCCGTTGTAAAGCGGCTTTTACCAGTGCAGTAAGGCCAACGACATCGCCAATTGCCGTATCACCAGCGCCGACTTGCGGACCGGACTACGCTGCCTATACTGTGGATGCAGTCTTCGCTCCGGCAACCCGATCCGACCGCTCCGAGTCCTTGCCACACGACGCAGGAAATGACAGGAAACAACGACGACGAAAACGACCTGGAGCAGACCATCTTCGAGGGGCGGCTAGCGGGGGTATTCAATGGGTTTCGCGCTCACGGCACCCTGTTCAAGTTTCAGGGGGGGGTGAGGTCTGGCGTCAGGACGAGTATTTCTTCCGTTACCAGTATCTGTCGTCACCCAAGGCGCGCGTGATCCGCGTGGTCAAGAAAAAGAACCGGCAGTAAATTTTCTTTATCGAAGTGGATGGCGGCGAACGTCGCGTCATGGTGAAGCCAGCCTACGTCTGAACCGACGCACCGGCGATTCGCAGCACGCGCCGGCAAAGGGCACTTTGCCAATGCTATAGTGCCTCGGACGGCACCCATCGCCGTATTACCAGCGCCGACTTCCCGCACTATGTTCCACCGCAATCAAACCGTCGTGAAAGCGCTTGCCCCCGGGGCCCTGCCCCACTGGGCGGAGGCCTGGCCCTGGCGGGCCTGAACTGCCTTTCCGTTTCACGTACGCGCCGCCAGCGGCGCACCCCGAGATTGCCGTACCAGAACTTCCGGAGCCCGCCATGATCCGCCTTACCGAATCCGATTTCCAACGCCTTGCTTCTGAAGGCTACAACCGCATTCCGGTCACGCTCGAAACCTACGCCGACCTGGATACGCCGCTGTCGATCTATCTCAAGCTGGCCAACCAGCCCTACTCCTACCTGCTTGAATCGGTACAGGGCGGCGAACGCTTCGGCCGTTATTCCTTCATTGGTCTGGCCGCTTCGACACGCATAGCCGTGATCGACAACGCCATTCTGCTCCTCACCGGTAACCGGGTCGCCGAGCGGCGCGATCACACCAACCCGATGAGCTTCATCTCGGAATTCATGGCCCGCTTCAAGGTGCCCGAATTTCCAGGCTTGCCGCGTTTCTGTGGCGGCCTGGTCGGGGTTTTTGGCTACGACACCGTGCGTTTTATCGAGCCAAAACTTGCCGACGGGCAGAAGCCCGAGGCGCACGGTCTCGAAGGCGTGCCCGACATTCTGCTGCTGCTCTCGGAAGAGATCGCCATCGTCGACAACCTCTCGGGCAAGCTCACCTTGGTGGTCTACGCCGACCCGGGGTTCCCAGGCGCGTGGAAGCAGGCGCAGGCGCGGCTGACCGAGCTGCTCGCCCAGCTGCGCGCGCCGGTGCAGATTCCTGCCGATGTACGTACTGAGTCGCAGCCCGCCGTCTCTGAATTCGGCGAGGCAGAGTTCAAGGCCGCTGTGGCCAAGGCCAAGCAGTACATCGTCGACGGCGACATCATGCAGGTGGTGCTCTCGCAGCGAATGAAGAAGCCCTTTGCCGCCAGTCCGCTGGCGCTGTATCGCTCCTTGCGCTCGCTCAACCCCTCACCCTACATGTTCTATTTCAACTTCGAGGACTTCCATGTCGTCGGCGCGTCACCGGAAATTCTGGTGCGTCTCGAGCAGGATGGCACCGAGAAGAAAGTCACCGTGCGCCCCATCGCCGGCACACGCAAGCGCGGCGCAACCGTCAGCGAAGATCAAGCCCTGGCCGACGACCTGCTCGCCGACCCCAAGGAGCGCGCCGAACACCTGATGTTGCTTGATCTTGGCCGCAATGACGCCGGGCGCGTGGCCAAGACCGGCACGGTACGGGTCACCGACCAATTCAGCATCGAGCGCTATTCGCACGTCATGCACATCGTCTCGAATGTCGAGGCCACCGTGCGCGACAGCGAGGGTCCGATGAGTGTGCTCAAGGCCACCTTCCCCGCCGGAACCGTCTCAGGCGCGCCGAAAGTGCGCGCCATGGAAATCATCGATGAACTGGAGCCGAGCAAGCGCGGCATTTATGCCGGCGCAGCAGGCTATTTAGGTTTCAATGGCGACATGGACGTGTGCATTGCCATCCGCACAGCAGTGGTGAAGAACGGCCACATTTTTGTTCAGGCCGGCGCCGGCATCGTCGCCGATTCCGACCCCGAACTGGAATGGCAAGAAACGCTGAACAAAGCACGCGCCCAACTACGCGCCGCCGAGATGGCCGAGTCGGGGCTCGACACCCAGTTGTAGCGTTGTGCGGCCAGCATGCTCGCAGGTGTTAGCCCAAGCTCATGCTCCAAACTCATGCTCCACGTTGACACTCGCCCGCTGTCGGCAGTAACGTAGTCAAGGCGAGGCAATCCTCGCGTCACACCACACAACAACTAATGAGGAGCACCATCATGAAACGCTTAATGTCCCTGTTTTTCTGTCTTGCCATCTGTCAATCCAGCGCTTTCGCCGCTGACGTCGTAAACATGGCTATTGGTGAGTGGGCCCCATTTACCTCAGAAAAAGACCCCAAGGGCAAGCTTACCGAAAAGGTGGTCACCGAGGCCTACAAGCTCGAAGGCGTTGATGTAAAGTTTTCCTATTTCCCCTGGAAGAGAAGCTCCACCATGGTCGAAGAAGGGGCGTCTGACGCCAGCTTTCCATGGAACAGAACGGATGCCCGCGAAGCAATCTACATCTACCACAAAGTGCCGGTTCTGGCGGATGACGGGGTTTATTTTCACCTCAAAGGAAAGCCCTTTGACGGCGGTTTCAATGACCGGCAAGAGTGGCGTGAGAGCCTGAAGTCAAAAGCGTTGCGAGAACAATTCGGCGGACATGAAGCCAGGGCGCGCGTGTCGCCGCGGCCACCCCAGGGGGGCGGCGTGTGCCAGCCAGTGGGGGCGAAAGCTGGGTTCGCTTGCCTGTGGGAATGCGCCGAGCCCAGCGCCAGGTGCACTGCTCCGGCGACCCCCTTGAGGTGGCACCCCCCCCACGGCGTGCCGCCGCCGACGTCAGCGTGCTTCTGGCGCGCCGGGCTCCCCGGAACCTCCCCCCACCGCCCCCCATCCAACCCCCGAAACGCCCCCCCCGGCCCCGGTTTAACCCGCGGTTGGACAGCGCCGCCTTCAAGCTCAACGCTAGTCCCAACATTTTCTCCCGAAAGTTGCCTTTGACTGGAACACGATTCAGGACCTGAAGAAATACAAAGTGGGTGTTACGGTGGGCTACAAGAACGAGCAAGGCTACAAGGATCTCGGCATTCCGGCAGATGCGGCGCCCAGTGAGGAGATGAACTTCAAGAAAATGCTGGCCGGAAGAATCGACGTTTACCAAACGTCCAAGACAGTCGGTTGGGCCACGATCAACAAGCACTTCACCCCCGAGGAAGCAAAGCAGTTCACTACCCACCCCAAAAATGTGGCAGTTGACGATTACTTCGTTATTTTTTCCAAAAAGAATCCGAACTCCAAAGCGCTTGCCGACAAGCTGGACTCCGGGATGAAGAAGCTCAAGGCCTCTGGCGCGTACGACAAAATCATGAGTCAATAAACCTGGTATGACGCACGCATGGCGGCATTGCCGCCATGCGGGGAGAAGACGCTGGGCTGACACCCCGAAAGAGCTGTCTATTACCCCTGATCACGCCTGCGGCATCAAGCCGCAACGTTGGGCAGTATTACGACAAAGCGCGAGCCCTGGTCTTGCTCGCTGATCACTTCGACCTGCCCGCCGTGCGTGTCCACGGCGCGCTTGACTATGGCCAGACCCAAGCCCGTGCCGGGAATCTTGCCCACATTGGATGCGCGAAAAAAGGTGCTGAACAATTTGACAATGTCAGCGGCTGGAACGCCAATGCCGCTGTCGCTGACCTCGGCGCGGATACCGTCGTCAGTGCGTGTCACCGTGACGCGCACGTCGCTGCCATCGAGCGTGTATTTCACCGCATTGAATAGCAGGTTGCCAAAAATGTGCCGCAGCAGGCGCTCGTCAGCGACGATCATCGACGCATCGGGTGCCACATCCAGATGGATGCGCGAGACCGGGTGGGTGCCGCGCAGGGCGGTTGCGGTGGACACTTCCCCCGCGATGTGTCGCAGCAACGCAGCCAGATCGAGCGGTTTGGGTGTCAGCTTGCTCAGATTGTCTTCGGCGCGCCCCATCTCGAGCACGTCGTCGATCATGTCCATCATGCGCTGAACCGCTTGGCCGATTTCGTTCAGCATCTCGGTGCGCTCTTCAGCGGGAAGTTTGTCGGCGGAATTGAGCAGCAGATCCTGCGCCGAGAGAATCGAGGTCAGGGGCGTACGAAACTCATGCGTCGCCATCGACAAGTACGACGACTTGAAGGCGCTGAGCTGCATTTGCTGGCCGATGGCCTGCTCGAAGCGCTCGCGGTCGTCGCGGTTGCGTTGCTCAAGGTGGTCGCGCGCATCCTTGATGTGAATGTGCGTGCGCACTCGCGCGTGCACGATCGAGGGGCTGACCGGCTTGGTGATGTAGTCCACGGCACCGAGCGCGAAGCCTTGTTCTTCATTTTCGATCTCTGCCAGTGCCGTGACAAAAATGACCGGAATATCGGCAGTGGCCGGATCGGCCTTTAATTGCCGGCAGACCTCGTAGCCATCCATCTCCGGCATCATGATGTCAAGCAAGATGAGATCGGGCGGGGTGCTGGCTGTCGCAATCTTCAGCGCACGAGCGCCACTGGTGGCAAGCTTGAGCGTGTAGTCCTGCTCTAGCAGCTCGCACATCAGCGACAGATTCTGTGGTGTGTCGTCCACCACCAGAATCACTGGCTTGTCATCCGGGCTGCGCAGGCTGGCCATAACGCCTTTCAAGTATGGGGCAGGGGGTGGGTACGAAACGTAGGGATGAATAATAACGATTCGCGCCGCCCAAAGTAGTCGCCGATCGATTCGCTATTTCAATCTCTCGAGCCACTGTTCGGTACAGCCGATGGCCACCATGGCCTCGATCTTGCAAAATTCCATACACCCGCCGTGCCATACACCTGCGATTTCATCGCCGCACTCCTTTAACGCCAAGCTTCAATCCGGCGGCCAGCGCCAGCTTGCGCGTCATGGTCAGATCGGGCTGAGGCGACGGATCGCGATCCTGACCCCGAGTGCTAGTCACGGGAATCTTTGCTCAACGCCCGGCTCAGCGCCGCGCTGAGGCTGGCCAGATTGACCGGCTTGAGCACGTAGTCATCGACGCCGGCAGCAAAAGCCGCTGCACGCTCCTCCTCCAGCGCACCGGCGGACACGCCAATGATCGGTGTGCGCAGGCCGGCGGCACGCAGCCGGTGGGTGGCTTCCATACCGTCCATGACCGGCATCTGGGTATCCATCAGAATCAGATCGAAGGACTCGCGCAGTGCACTATCGACGCCCTCTTGCCCATCGCAGGCCAGACTGGGTTCAGCCCCCCCGAGCTTCTTGAGCATACCCGAAATGACCTTGCGGTTGATCGGATTGTCTTCGACCAGAAGAATGCGTATTGCCGGCGTCAGCAGGCTGCCTTGGGTGACGACCGGGGCGTCGGTGACACGTTCCGTCGGAGTCGCAGCGATGGCGAAACGCGCAGTGAACCAGAATTCGGAGCCGCTGCCGACGACACTGCGCACGCCAATCTCACCGCCCATCAGTTCCACCAGCCGCTTGCATATCGCCAGGCCCAGCCCGGTGCCGCCGTATTTGCGCGTCACCGAGTTGTCGGCCTGCTCGAAGCTGCGGAACAAGCGGCCACATTGCTCGGGCGAAAGACCGATGCCGGTATCGCGTACCGAAAAGCGCAGCATCGCCGTCTCACCAGCGCCGACTTGCGGTACTTGCATCCGTGTCACCGCGACATCGATGCGCCCGCGCTCGGTGAATTTGAAGGCATTGCCCACCAGATTGAACAAAATCTGCCGCAGCCGTACCGGGTCACCGCGCAGCACGTGCGGTACCGCGCCATCGGCGGTGCAGTGAAAGGTGGGGCCGCCCTCGCGCAGACGGAAGCGGAACAGCGCCGTGACCTCTTCGAGCAGCGGCAGCAGGGAAAACTCGGTCTGCTCCAGGCTCAGCTTGCCCGCCTCGATCTTCGAGTAATCAAGAATGTCATTGATGATGCCCAGCAGGGTTTCGCCGCTGGAGCGAATCACACGCACAAAATCCGTCTGCTCATCGTCGAGCTTCGTGCCCGCCAGCAGTTCGGCAATCCCCAGCACACCATTCATCGGCGTGCGGATCTCGTGCGACATCATGGCCAGAAACTCGCCCTTGGCAGCACTGGCGCGCTTGGCCTCGTCGCGCGCGCTGATCAGCTCGCGCTGGGTACGGTAGCGTTCGGTGACATCGCGATACGAGTACACGCGCCCGATCACCTCTTCACCGGCATGGGCTGAGTGTACGCTGCACTCGAACACGCGTCCGTCATTGAGATACTGCACCTGCACGCCAGCCTCATCGGTCTCGGCGGTCTCGGCCTTGCCCTTGCGCTGCGCATCAAGGTGACGGAAGATACCGGCATCATCACGATTCACCAGCAGGCTTTCCGGCAACTGCCACATGGCCGAAAAGCGCTGGTTCATATTGATGATGGCGCCCTCCTGATCGACCAGCAGGATGCCGTCGGCGGTCGCCTCCAGGGTGGCGCGCAGGCGCGAACCCATGTTCGCCAGTTCGCTCTCGATACGGTTGTGGCTGGCTACCGGCGTGGCGCACACGCTGTAGATAAGCGGAGTGGTGCTTACCCTGCGCACCGTTTTGGCCACGTCGAGCACCTGGCCGTCGGCGCAACGCAGCGCGCTTTCCGCACTGATCACGCTGTCGCCATGGCCACGCATTTCGTCCCAGAAAAACATGTCAGCCAAGGCACACTCGTATTCGCCGATCGCCTGCCCGATGAGGCCATCGCCCATGTGCCGCCTGGCCTCGGCGTTGGCCGCCAGAATGGCCAGGGAATCACCGTCGATGAGCAGCAGAATTTCGCTGCTGCCCTCAAGGAGCAGTCGGTCAAGCACTGCGGTGTCGGGGCCGGCGGTCATGGGTCTGTCGGTGACGAGCCATCAGGACGCATCAGGCCGGCTTGCCCGCGCCATCGCCGCTGCCAGCATCAAAAAAGTAGGTCACGCGCTTGCGTGGGTTGAGATAGGCCGCCACCTTGGGCTCAAGCAGTGCCGGGCGGACCGACTTGATGATATTGATCTCGGTTTCCTTTTCCAGATCAAGCATGATGGCCTCGTCCTTGGGCACTTTCGCATCGTAAACCATCACCCACGGCCGCAAGGGCTTCTTGGGGTTGATCGAGGTTACCACCGCCATGGCGTCATTGGACAGTTGCACGATGGAGCCCGGCGGATAGACGCCCAGGCTGCGGATCATCAGTTGCAGCGCGGTCGGGTCGAACTTGTTGCGGCCGCGTGAAAACATGAACGACAAGGCCTCGTGCGGCGTCAGCGCCTTGTTGATATCGACCGGATTGCACAGGTTGTCGTAGTAGTTAACCAGGGAAACCAGCCGCGCCGCCGGGGTCATGGTGGCACCCTTAACACCTTTGGGAAAGCCAGTACCATCGGCCAGTTCATGATGCTGGGCAATTACCGCCAGCACTCCCGAAGGCAGACCGAGCTTCACCGCAGCGCTGACGCCGTACTCGACATGCTGCTGGCGCAGCGAACGCTCGGCATTGTTGTATTCCTCGGGCGGCTTTTTGAGCACACGGTCTGGAATGTCCATGAGACCCAGGTCGTGAATCATCGCCCCGACCCCCAGGTCACGCGCCGTGGTCGCGTCAAACCCGAGGTCCTTGGCCAACATCATGGCCAGGATGGTCACATTCAGGCTGTGGTAATACACCTCGTCGCCGCCGGCCTTGTCTCCCATGACATGCAGGGTGGCCTCGGGGCTCTCCAGAAAAGCCTCGATCATCTGTCCGATGACGGCACCCATGTCCTCAAGGGTTTCCTTGGGTCGCGACATCAGGTTCCGGTTGAGGTTCTTCATCACTGCGGTCGCCTTGGTAAAGGCGCGCTCGACATTGGCGACCTGATCGCGACGGGCGCTGAGCTTGGCCATGCGCTCACGTTTGATCGCCATCGCCGGATCATCGTCATGGCCGGCGACAGGGGCACTCGTCGCGCTCGCCACACTGCCGGGTGACCCATCAGACGCCTCGGAAACATCAACCAGGGGTTGATCGCCGGTCAGCGCAACGCCGTCACTGCGCGCCGGATCGTAACAGTAGCGGGCCAGTTTCAGCGCGCGCAACTCACGCAGTTGTTCTTCGCTCTTGATCTTGAACGTGTTTAGCGTAAACGGATGCTTGAACCAGGGCAGATCAATGATCACAAAGATTCCGACCCGCAGTTCGTCGGGGGTCAGAAAGTGTCCGGGGGTGTCCTTCGGCATCTCCGCCATGATCGTGGGCTCAGCAAGGCAATGCAGCGAAATATAGCAGGGGCAAAGGCCCCGTTACCAACAATGTTCAGCGGGGCTTGTTCAGCAGGACCGAGTAAGCCCACTGCACCGCACTCAGGGGGTAAATCGCCACCAGCAATGCGCACAGGGAAATGCTGACCAGCACCACCATGTAGGTGGCATCGCGAATCACCTCGGCGCCCGGCACGCCGACCTGAAGCGGCACGGCGGCCAGAACTGCCGCTGCCAGACCCTTGGGTGCCAGTGTCGAGGCAATCGCCGTATCACGCAGGGAGAACTCGTCGGCACGAAAAACGAAACGGGCCAGCACGGTGCGCATCAATGTCACCGCGACCATCACTGCCAGTGCGATCAGTACCAGCATGCTGCTGCTGAACTGGATCGAGATGCCCAGGTAAATGAAGAAATAGGTCTTGAGCAAAAATACCGACTCACGGTAGAACGACAGATCCGTCGCCGTCAAAGGCTCGATGTCCTGTGACAGCGATTTGAAGCGTTTGAGACCCATTTGCTCATAGTTGGTCAGGGTCAGCCCGAGCGCCATGGCTGCGATCGCCCCGGCAAAGCCGAGCGTTTCGGTCACACCATAGACAATGAAGGCATACGCAATGGTGGAGGAAATGGTATTGGGGAAATCGCGCACGCGGCCCAGAATCAGCAACCAGCCGATGCCGCCGGCAACGCCAAGAGCGGCCGCAAAGACCAGGGAGGCGAGCACACTGCCAAGCAGCTTTCCCGCGTCAACGTGGCCCTGCTCATAGACGCCGAGCAAGGCAAAAACGCCCACGATGCACAGCACGTCGGTCAAGGCCGATTCAAGCACGACCGTCGTGCCGACCCTCTCGCTCAGACGCAGCGACTCGACCATGGGAATCACCACCGCCGACGAGGTGCCACCCAGGATCACGGCCAGCAGGAGAGCAGGCAGAAACTGCAACTCTAGAATGTAAAAACCCACCAGAGTAACCAACAAAACCGTCAGGCTGAAACAGACAAAGGTCAGCTTTCCCGTCGTGGCCAATGAGCGCGACATGACGTCGAGGCGCAGGGAGGTGCCGCTTTCAAACAAGATGACCACCAGTGCAATGGTCGCAATGATCGGCCCTATCTTGCCAAAATCATCGTGATGCACCCAGCCCAGCACCGGGCCCAGCAACAGGCCGACGCCCATCAGCACCAGCACATCGGGCACATTGGTCTTGCGAAAAAACAGGGAGAGAAAGTGCGCCAGAAAGATCATGGCGCCGATGGCGAGAATGGTCGTTGACATAAAAGTTTAGAAAAGCGCGCGCAGCACGCCGACCAGAGCGCCCAGCCAAAGCGCGATGAAGGCCAAAAAAGCGACGAGAAAGCCGCGCCCACGCGTCGCCGGGTCGGCCAAATACGCGGCGGCATACCACGTTCGGGCCACCAGCCAGATCGCGCCGAGCCATGCCGCCCGCACGTCACTGTAAAACGCGGCACAGAGCCAGAGCGCCGGCAGCATCAGCATCATGCCTTCCAGAGTATTCATCTGCACCCGGAAGGCGCGATCAAACATCTCATGGCCGCTGACGGCGGGTGCCTTGATCCCGTATTTGCCACGTGCACGGCCAACATTGATGGTAACCGCCAGCAGCAAGGCGAGCGTGAGCAAGGTAATCAGTGCGGTGTAAGGAAGTGAAGTCATCGTGCGGCAGGCAAAAATGAAGTTGTGGTCAACTATAGCGGAGAGGCCATCCAGTCGCGCTCTTCGCGCAGCACTGTGCCCAACAATAGGCAGAGAGCCCACGGCCGTGGCGCAACGGCGTGGTTGACGTCCGCGCTATGCGCATCAATGCAACATTTCACAGCTTTTTCGAGAATGCCAGGCACCGCTCTGGCAAAGCCAGACCCTACCGCTTCGGCCGCCATTGATGAGTGCAACACCACACGACTGTTGGCATCCTGGCGCCGCCGTAACGGCTGCACTCAAGTCAGCCAAAGCCCCGTCCATAACGGCAGAGAAGGAATGGAGAGCAAGCGGCGCGAACGATTCAGTAGTCATTGCGGGGCGTATCCGATTCGATTGGGGGTCTGCTCAATTCTGCTCAATTCTGCTTTGCGGAGTTCCATTGGGGAGGATAGAACCCCCGCACATACCCGCCGACAGCGTGCTGCCGGCTCAAGGGGTCACACCTTCGGGTGTGGCCCTTTGCCTTTTGTAGCTCGGAGATTCAATGCGCACGTGGGAAAGGAAATGAGCGTGCCACGTAACCCGGACAATCTCTATTGCACCGAGTGCTACAATAACGCATGAGAGCATTCAAGACCAAAACCTTCGAGCGCTGGGCTAGCAAGGCTGGTGTTACCGATGGCGCGCTCTTGAATGCCGTGGGGCAGATGAAACGTGGCCTGATCGACGCCGATCTTGGTGGCAACCTGTTCTAGCAACCGGTGGCCTTGCCAGGGCGCGGCAAAAGCGGCAGCACGCGCACCATCGTCGCCACACGGTTTGCCGGGGTGCTGTTCTTTCTGTACGGGTTTGAGAAGAACGAACGTGACAACATCAGCAGCAAAGAGTTGGAGACGTTCAAGCTGGTGGCTGGTGCGCTACTCGGTCTGGATGACACTGCCCTGACCAAGGCGCTAGAGCACGGAGAATTGAGGGAGTTGAGCGATGAGAAAACGGATGATTGATGAAATGCGCGAGACGATGCGCAGCCTGCACGACGCGGGCGCCATCGACAAGCAGACCTTGCGCGACTTCGAGGCGGGGGCCTTGCCGCCGCCGTGCTACACCGCCGACACCATTCGCGGCCTGCGCGAGCGCCTGCATGTGAGTCAGGGCGTCTTTGCTGCCTACCTCAACGCCAGCGTCTCGACCGTGCAAAAGTGGGAAAACGGCGAGAAGAAACCGAGTGGTTCTGCGCTCCGACTACTGTCAGTCATTGATCGCAAGGGGCTTGAGGTGTTGGCCTGACGGCTTAGTTTGCCGCACTGACAGAGGCAATCGACCCACACATTCACGCATCGTTCTAAGCGCCAGCGACGTGCGTCACATCCACGCCGCCCAACTCAAGGCATCGGTGTATTTCCGGACACGCTACCCGGGCGGGGATCAAAAGGCTCGCCAATTGGCAATAAGTCCGCAAGTCGGCGCTGGTGGGACGGCGCAGGGAATTCGCGACGCATGCGTTGCGCCTGCGCCGGTCCGAGGCTGTGCAAAGCCGAGGAGGACCCCGGCAGGGGTCAGCGATTACGGGCCGACATTGTTTGAATCTGGCGCGTATTAGGGGAAAATGGACTTCCCGAGTTCCACGTAGCAAGCCGGGTATCAAAGTAAATAGCGGGTATCTGAGCGGCGAGCTTGCTAACCCGTTTAGGCGTCAGCCGGAACCGGCGCTTTATAAATCAAAAGGATAAGCTCGATATGCTGCTGATGATCGACAACTATGACAGCTTCACCTACAACCTGGTTCAGTATCTGGGCGAGTTGGGTGAAGAGGTGCGGGTGGTGCGCAACGACGAAATCACCGTCAAGGAAATCGCGGCAATGAAGCCGGCGCGCATTGTTGTTTCACCCGGTCCCTGTTCGCCGGCGGAAGCGGGGATTTCGGTCGCCGCGATACAGGAGTTCGCCGGCAAGATTCCGCTGCTCGGGGTATGTCTGGGGCACCAGAGCATCGGCGCGGCGTTTGGTGGCGACATCGTGCATGCCCGGCAACTGATGCACGGCAAGGTGTCGCCGGTGCAGCACGAAGGCAAGGGCGTGTTCTGCGGCCTGCCCAACCCGCTCACCGTCACCCGCTACCACTCGCTGGCTATCAAACGCGAGACGCTGCCCGCCTGCCTGGAAATCACCGCCTGGACCGCTGACGGCGAGATCATGGGTGTGCGCCACAAGACGCTGAATGTCGAGGGCGTACAGTTCCACCCCGAATCCATCCTGACCGAATGCGGCCATGAGCTGCTTAGCAATTTCCTGAAAGCCTGACCATGATCACTGCCCAAGAAGCCCTGCAACGCGCGGTAGAGCACCGCGAGATCTTTCACGACGAAATGCTGCAACTGATGCGCCAGATCATGGCCGGCGAGGTTTCGCCGGTGATGACGGCCGCCATCCTTACCGGTCTGCGGGTCAAGAAGGAAACGATCGGCGAGATTACCGCGGCGGCCACGGTGATGCGCGAGTTGTCGACCAAGGTCAGCGTCCCGCACAACCCGCACTTTGTCGATATCGTCGGCACCGGCGGTGACGGCTCCCACACTTTCAACATTTCCACCGCCTCGATGTTCGTGGCCGCCGCAGCCGGTGCCACGGTGGCCAAGCATGGCAATCGCGGGGTGTCGTCCAAGTCGGGTGCCGCTGATGTGCTCGAGGCGCTCGGGGCCAACATAGCGCTGAACGCCGAGCAGGTGGGCGAGTGCATTCAGGCCGTCGGTTGCGGCTTCATGTTTGCGCCCAATCACCACCCGGCGATGAAAAACGTCGGCCCGGTACGGCGCGAAATGGGCATCCGCACCATTTTCAATATCCTCGGACCACTGACCAATCCGGCCTGTGCGCCGCACACGCTGATGGGCGTGTTCCATCCCGATCTGGTGGGCATACAACTGCGCGTGATGCAGCGTCTGGGGGCCGATCATGTGCTGGTGGTGCATGGCAAAGACGGGCTCGATGAGCTCTCGCTCGGCGCTGCGACGCTGGTGGGCGAACTCAAGAACGGCGAAGTGAGCGAGTACGAAGTGCACCCCGAAGATTTTGGCCTCACCATGAGCTCGACGCGCCAACTCAAGGTGGCCGATGCGAGCGAGTCAAAAGCCATGATGCTCGCGGCGCTGGACAACACCGCGGGGGCGGCGCGCGAGGTGGTTTGCCTGAATGCCGGGGCAGCGCTCTACGCCGCCAACAAAGCCGATTCCATTGCCACCGGCATTGCCCTGGCACGCGAAACCATTGCCTCGGGCGCGGCGCGCAAGAAGGTCGAAGAGTTCGTGCAATTCACCCGGAAATACGGCTGATGGCCGCCGACATTCTGGAGAAAATCCTCGCTGTCAAACGCGAGGAAGTAGTCGCCGCCAAGGCGAAAATGTCCCTGCACGCTCTGCGCGAAGTCGCCGAGCGTGCCGGCCCGACGCGCGGCTTTGCCGCCGCCATTGCCAAGCGCACCACGGCGGGCGGCAGTGCCGTTATCGCCGAGATCAAGAAGGCCAGCCCGTCGAAGGGCGTGATCCGCGAAAACTTTCAGCCCGCGGCTATTGCCGTGGACTACGAACGCCATGGCGCAACCTGCTTGTCGGTGCTGACCGACCGACAGTTCTTTCAGGGCGCGCCGGAATTTTTGCAGCAAGCGCGCGCAGCCGGCACCTTGCCGGTGCTGCGCAAAGATTTTCTGATCGACCCGTATCAGGTCTACGAGGCCCGGGCCATGGGTGCCGATGCCATCTTGCTGATCGTCGATGCGCTCGATTTACCGGCCCTGCGGGAAATGGAGTCCATTGCCCATGAACTGGGCATGAGCGTGCTGGTCGAATGCCACGACGGTGCGGAGCTGGATCTGGCCCTGCGCTTGAGCACCCCGCTGCTGGGCATCAACAACCGCAATCTGCGCACTTTTGAGGTCAGCCTGAAAACCACGCTGGCGCAGTTGCCGCGCATTCCCTCCGACCGCATTGTGGTGACTGAATCAGGCATCGTCGATGCCGACGATGTCAGGCGCATGCGTGCCGCAGGCGTTCAGGCCTTTCTGGTCGGCGAGACGTTCATGCGCGCCCAATCGCCAGGCGCGGAACTCGCCCGCCTGTTCAACAATCGATAATCATCAGCGAGACGTCATCATGCGGGGCCAGCCCTGCCAGATGACGCTCGAGCGAGTCCTTGATGGCGGCTACGCGCTGCGTACTGGCCGCACTGGCCAGCGCCTGAGCCATGGCACCGAAGCCGAACTGCTCACCGGCTGCATTACTGGCCTCCAGCAGCCCGTCAGAAAACAGCACGAACTGTTCGCCGGCGGCGACGTCGATTAATTCGGGCACCAGTTCGGCCGCGTCAAATTCAGTGACCCCGAGCGGCAGATGGCTGGCCGCCACTGAGCGCCGCAGGCGCCCCTGCGTATCCAGCAGAAGCACATCCGGCGTGCCGCCGATCCAGACCTCGGCGCACCCGGCGACGCTATCAACGCGCAGCGCCGAGACGGCCACAAATCGGCCAACCGGCATGGTCGCCAGCAACTGCCGGTTGATCTCGTTGATGATATGCGCCAAGGGTGTGCCCGACTCCGCCAGGCTGTAGAACACCGACAGCACCGGCAGCGTGCAAATGGCGGCACCCAGGCCGTGACCGGTGGCGTCGGCGAGCAGCACATAAAGGGCACTGCAAGGGCCGCGCGTCGCCGCAACGATATCGCCGGAAAAGTTGTCGGCCGGCGTCAGCCAGTGCTGAACCTTCGGGTCCTTGAGTCCGGCGCGCAGCATCTGCCGCTCGACGATGTCTTGTGCCAGCGCGTTCTCGGCTTCCTGCGCATCGTGATACTCCTGAAGACTGCGCGCGTTGTCGTTCAACTGCCGCTGCAAATCGAGCGTACGCACGATGGAACGCAGCTTGGCATCAAGAATGACAAAATTGACCGGCTTGTTGAGGTAGTCATCGCCACCGGCATCCAGCCCGGAAACAAGATTTTCTTCTTTATCCAGCGCCGAGAGGAAGACGATGGGCGTCCAGCGCTCACCGGCCAGCGCCTTGATCCGACGCGTGGCCTCGTAGCCGTCCATCACCGGCATCATCACGTCCATCAAAATGATATCGGGGTGCTCTTTGGAGTACTTGTCTACGGCCTGCGCGCCGTCTTCGGCCATCAGCACGCTAAAACCAAGCTTCTTGAGAAAGGCGGCGAGGATTTGCCGGTTGGTCGCGGTGTCATCAACCACCAGTATCTTGATGCCGGCACGATTAACAGGGGAGTGTTCAGTCATGATCAGATCGTCAAATAAGGGGTAGCTCAGGCGGTGGGTGAGGCAGAAACGGTAGCGACAACGACGTTGCCGCGCCCATGGTATTCCAGCGTGCCGAACGCGACCCGCTTGGCCATGGCAATGCCCCGGCCGTTGGGGTCGTAGACACGCTCGGGGTCAAACTCGAGATAACGCTGCCAGTCAAAGCCGGCGCCCTCGTCTTCAATGGTGAAGGTGAACGACTCTGGCTGGCGCGCAATCGTGATGCGCGCACGGCGCGCCCCCAAGTCGGCGCTGGCGAGACGGCGATTGACCTCGTCTTCCCAGCCATCGTTCTGGCGCAGGTGCTTCTTTTCAGCGTAGGTAATGCCGAGATTTCCATGCTCGATGGCATTCACCAGCAGTTCGGTCAGGCCCATGGCCAGGGCCGAGACATCTGCCCCCAAATTGGCCAGCTCGCCGGCCAGATGATGGGCCTCGTCGAGCGTATGAAACACAATGACACGCTCATCACCGACGGCGAGGGAAAACCCCGTTCCGGCCTTGCCCGCATCCGCCGCCGCACGCTGGTCGCGTACATCATCCAGCGCGGCATGCACCACCGCCAGCAGCGCCCCGGGATTGTAGGGCTTGGTCAGGTAATAGTAGGCCCCGGCGGCAATGCCTTCGCTCACCTGCTCGGACGAGCTCGCCGCCGTCTGCATGAGCACCGGCACATGACTGAAGCGCGCATCGGCCTTGACCCGTTGCAGCAGCTCCATGCCGCCCATGCGCGGCATCATGCGGTCAAGCACGATCAGATCGCAGCGGGTACCGGCGAGCGAAAGTTGCTCCCAGGCGTCCTGGCCGTCTTTGGCCATGGTCAGTACGTAGGCCGGGTCGTCGAGATATTCGCCGATGATCTCGCGATTCAACGGCTCGTCATCGACCACCAGAATGTGCCATGTCATAGCTTTTATATCCCCGGATCGTACGCCGACTGCGCAGGCAGGACTACCTCGAAAACCGCCCCGCCGCCCGGCCGATTGTAGGCGTGAATCTGCCCCTGATGTGCCTCGACAATTTCGCGCGAAATAGCCAGGCCCAAGCCGGTTCCGCCGGCACCGCTCCTGGTCTTGCTGCTCTGCACAAACTTATCGAAGATCGCCTCCAGCTCGGCCTCGGGAATGCCCGGGCCTTGGTCGAGCACGCGCAGCACCACGGCCTGCTGCGGGCTGTCTTCGGCACGCCGGCCCAGCACCCGGGGCTCGGTCACGAGCTCGATGATGAGCTTTGAGCGCGGCGGCGAAAACTTGACGGCGTTCGAAATCAGATTGCGCAGCACCTGCGCAAAGCGGGAGTTGTCGAGCGCTAGCGGAGGTACTTTTCCGATCTCGGGCAATACCAGTTTTTGCTCGCGCTGATCGACCAGCGCGTGCAGTTCCTCAGCCACTTCACTCACCAGGTGAGCCAGATCGCGCGGCGCGGCCTCGATAATCATGCGCCCGGCTTCCAGTTTCGAAAGGTCAAGCAGATTGTTGATCAGCTTGAGCAGCCGGTCGCCCGCCGCATGAATTTTCTCAAAATACGCCTTGAGCTTTTCCGGGGGAGCCTCGTGCGCTTTGCGCTCGCCAATAGTGGCAAACGACATGATGGCGTGCAGCGGTGTACGCAACTCATGCGAGATATTGGCGACGAACTCGCTTTTCGCCAGGTTGGCCGCTTCGGCCATTTCTTTGGCGGCGCGCAGGTCGGCGGTCTGTACGGCGACTTCACGGGTCAGATGGTCATGGCTGTCGCGCAGTTCGCGCGCCATGCGTCGCGATTCGGTCACGTCTTTGCCTATGCCACGGTAGCCGGCAAAGGCACCACGCTCGTCAAACAGCGGGTCGGCGCTGATCATGTAGCTTCGACGCGTGTTATCCAACCCTGTCGTGTCGTACTCATAGCCCCGGATGGGCTGATGGCGGTCGAGCAGCGCCTTGTGTTCGGCAATCTGCTCTGGCGTCCAGTTGCCCGCCACCTCCCAGCGGGTGCGCCCGAGAAAACTTTCCGGATCACGTCCGTGCGCCCCGATGCTGGTTGACATATGGGTAAAGCGATAGTCTGCGTCTTGATCCCAGAACCAGTCGAACGACATGTCCGAGAGTTGTCGGTAGCGTTCTTCCGATTTGCGCAGGGCGGCGGTCATCTCGGTCGCGCGGGCGTGTGCACGCGCGCGCAGCACATCCTGATAGCCCAGCAGTGAAGCCAGCAGCAGCGTCAGCGATACGCCAGCGAGCAGCACCGCCCGCGAACGCGCACGGCTGGCCACACGGCACGACTGCTCGCTGCAGCCCGCCACGGCCAACCATTGACGCCCGCCGGCCACAAACTCGACACGCTCGCTCAACACGCTCGGGGCCGCAACGCCAATGTTGAACATAGCCGGACCCGGGCCATCACTGGCCAGCGGAAAGGCGGCCAACTGGTCGCCGACTGGCGCATTCTGACCGACGGCAGCGGCCATTTTTTCCGGGTACAGCTCGATCAGCAGCACGCCGCGTGCATCACTGCGCCGCCGCTCAACGGTAGGGGGCGCGATACCACCGGTGAAAATCGGGGTGACCTGTACAACGCACGGACCCGGACCACAGCGTTGCGGAAGACTCCACGCGGTTTGCCCGGTTTCGAACGCGCCAAGGATGGCCTCCTTGATCGGCGCGTCAGCCATGACATCCTGCCCCGAACGCAGCAGCGGATGGGCGTCATGAAAACCCTCCTGGTGCACAATCGGTGCCTGCCAGCGATCTTTGTCGCGGACAATCACGGCATGACTCATGCCCCCAAAGGCGGGATATCGGCTCACCTGCAAGGCATTGATCAGACTTTCCCACTGGGCACCGCTGGGAACCCCGGTGGCCCCGATGAAACGCGCGGCAACATCGCCCACATTCACGACGGCGGCGCTGCGCGCTTTGACCGCCTCGATCATGCCCAGCAGTCGTGGTTTGGCGATGCCCTGAACCTCATCGCTTTCGATCTGGTAGTTCTTCTGCGTCACCAGCGCGGTCAAGATCAAGCCCGCCAGCAGCGCCAGCAGCGGCAGACGCATGCGCGTCAGCGAAAGCTCTGGGCTCTCGTCGCCCTTGCGGGGCTCGGCGTACTTGGTAGCGGGGAGCGGGTCGGTACTCATCGCGGGCCATTATGCCCCGATGTGGTGTCAATGACGCACGTTCAGGCGTCGATGCATGGCCGCGTAATAGAGCACCGGAATGACCAGCAGGGTGAGCAGGGTCGAGACGAAGATGCCAAAGATCAGGCTGACGGCCAGCCCGGAGAAAATCGGGTCATCGAGAATGAACAAGGCACCGAGCATGGCCGCCAGCCCGGTGAGCACAATCGGCTTGGCGCGCACGCTGGCGGCCTGAATCACCGCCTCTTTGAACTCGACGCCGGCGGCCAGTTGTTCGTTGATGAAGTCGACCAGCAGAATCGAGTTGCGCACGATGATGCCGGCCAGCGCGATCATGCCGATCATCGAGGTGGCGGTGAAGTGTTTGCCCAGCAGCGCGTGGCCGGGCATCACGCCGATGATGGTGAGCGGAATCGGCGCCATGATGATCAGCGGCACCAGATAGCTCTTGAACTGCGCCACCACCAGCAGGTAGATCAGGATCAACCCGACGGCATAGGCGCTGCCCATGGCGGTGAAGGTTTCGTAGGTGATCTGCCATTCGCCGTCCCACTTGATGGCGTAACCGGCGTAGGGGTCCTCGGGTGCATAGACAAAGGTCTGGGCCAGCTTGCCGGCCGCACGCGGCAGATCGTCGAGCGTCATTGCGGCCAGCTTGCTGCGAATTTCAAACATGCCGTACAGCGGCGAATCGAGCGGGCCGCCCTGATCGCCAATGACATACACCACCGGCAGCAGATCCTTGTGCAGGATGGTCTTGTCGCGCGTCGTGCGCTCGATGTGCACCAGCTCCGAGATCGGTATCAGCCGCCCTGCCTGCGCGCCCAGACTGGCACGTATCTGCAAGGAGAGCAGCGCATCCAGGCTGCCGTGCTGCTCGGCCGGCAGGGCAATGCGCACGGGAATCTCGCGCTTGGCGTCGGACCCATGCACCGGGGTGACGTTCTGCCCCGTGAGCCCCATGCCGACCACCTCGACGATATCTTTCTGGGCGACACCCAGCTGCGCCGCCTTGGCCTGATTGACCTTGAGCACCAGCTTCGTGGCGTCTTCGTCGACGCTGTCGTCAATGCCGACAATATCGACGGTGCCGGCAAAGGCCTCGCGCACGCGCTTGGCCACCGCCATCTGACCTTCATAGTCGGGGCCGTAGATCTCGGCGACGATGGGCGCCAGCACCGGCGGGCCGGGCGGCACTTCCACCACTTTGGCACTGCCGCCGGCCTGCGCCGCGATCGCCTCGATGCGCGCCCGCAGCGACACGGCAATCTCGTGGCTTTGCCGATCGCGGTGCTGTTTGTCGACGAGGTTGACTTGCAGGTCGCCCATTTCAGGTTCGCCGTGCAGGTAGTACTGGCGCACCAGACCGTTGAAGGTCATCGGCGCGGCGGTGCCGGCGTAAAGCTGCAGGTGAGTGACCTCGGGGGCCGTCAGGGCCTCGTCGGCAATCGCGCGCAGCACCCGGTTCGTCTCCGGCAAGGGTGTGCCCACCGGCATGTCGAGCACCACCTGAAATTCGCTCTTGTTGTCGAAAGGCATCATCTTGAGCAGCACCAGCTTGAATACCGCCAGACTGAGTGAGAACGCGATCGCGGCGAGCAAGCCCAGCCAGAGTTTGCGCCGCGCGGCACGCCCCGTCTCCGGGTCGAGCAGTGGCGTCATCAGGCGGCGGAAGAAGCCTTCGATGCGGGCTTCGGTGCCGTCCACTTCCTCGCTAATCGCCGCGCCTTTCGCCGTATCGCCAGCGCCGACTTGCGGATGGGTTGCGCCATCCCCGTGCGCTTTCATCAACTTGAGCGCGAGCCAGGGCGTAATCACGAACGCAATCGCCAGTGAGATGGCCATGCCCATCGAGGCATTGATCGGAATCGGGCTCATGTACGGCCCCATCAGCCCGGGCACGAAGGCCATGGGCATGAGCGCGGCAATGACCGTGAAGGTGGCCAGAATGGTCGGGCCGCCAACTTCATCGACCGCCTCGGGAATGATGTCAAAGAAAGGCCGCGCGGGTTCAAGCAGATGCCGGCGGTGGATGTTCTCGACCACGACAATCGCGTCATCGACCAGGATGCCAATCGAAAAAATCAGCGCGAACAGCGACACACGATTGAGGGTGAAGCCGTAAGCCCACGAGGCAAACAGCGTTGCTGCCAGCGTCAACGTCACCGCAGCGCCGACAATGATCGCCTCACGCCGCCCCATCGTAACCAGCACCAGTAGCACCACAAAGGCCGTAGCGAACACCAGCTTGCCGATGAGTTGCTCGGCCTTCTCGGTGGCGGTAGCACCATAGTTGCGCACCACGGTAACCTCGATGCCTTCGGGAATGACGCTGCCCTTGAGCGACTCGATACGCGTAACCACCGCGCTTGCCACATCGGCGGCATTGACCCCGGGCTTTTTCGAGATGCCCAGCGTCACCGCCGGTGAGTCGCCCTCGCGGTCGATATGCCAGACGGCATTGGTCGGCTCGTCCGGCCCTTCGATCACGCGCGCCACATCGCTCATGAACACCGGCTTGCCGTTGAATACGCCCACCACCAGTTGCATCACGTCCTTGACGCTGGAAATAAACGTGCCGGTCTGCACCAGAATTTCCTTGTTGGCAGCGACCAGCGTGCCCGAGGGTTGCGAGGCGTTGGCGATCTGCAGCGCGGCCTTGAGGTCCTGCATGGTGAGGCGGTAGGCCGCCAGCCGGTCGGCATCGGCCAGTACCCGGATCATGTGCCCCGGCCCGCCGATGCTGCTGATGTCGCGGGTGCCGGCGACGCGCTTGAGCTCGGTCTCGGTCGCCCGCGCGACCTGCTGCAACTCGAAGGCCGAGATGGCCGGGTCACGCGTGTGAAACGTCAGCGCCACAATCGGTATGTCGTCAATCGCGCGCGGCTTGACGATGGGCTCGCCTACGCCCAGCTCGGGCGAGATCCAGTCGCGGTTGGAATGCACGGTGTCGTAGAGACGCACAATGGCTGCGGTGGCATCTTCACCGACCTCGAACTGGATAGCGAACACCGCCATGCCGCTGCGCGCCGTGGAATAGATGTGCTTGATGCCCGAGATGCGCGCGAGCACCTGCTCGGCCGGACGCACCACCAGCGCCTCGACCTCCTTGGCCGTGGCCCCCGGAAAGGGCACGAAAACATTGGCCAGGGTGACATTGATCTGCGGCTCTTCTTCCCGCGGCGTGATCACCGTGGCAAACAGCCCCAGCAGCAAGGCGATCAGCGCCAGCAGCGGCGTCAGCGAGTTGCGCAGAAAGTAGCGGGCAATGCGCCCGGAGAGGCCGAGAGATGGCATGAGTGAGCGTGATTACCGCAAGTCGGCGCTGGTGGTACGGCGATTATTTCTGCTTGAGCGCAATGCCGGCCTTGACCGGGTCCAGCGCCACCCGTTCGCCGGAGCGCAAGCCGGCAAGCACCTCCAGGCGTCCGTCAGCCACCACATCGCCCAAGCGAATCTGGCGCAGGCGCGGGGCCGCGCCCTCGGCCAGCACATACACCGCACTGACTTCACCCCGACGCACCACCGCCTGCGCCGGTATGGTCAGCTTTTCGGCACTGCCGGTGAGCAGATGCGCGCGCACCGCCATACCCGGGGTCAGCCCGGCCTCGCTAGCGTCCAGATAAAGACGAACGGTGACAGTATGGCTGACGGGGTCAACGATGGGCAGCACCTCGACCCGCGTCACCACCAGGCGGCGACCCGACTCGACGACTTCCACCACCGCCTTCGGCGCGCCGCCTGCCCCCGCCTTCAGCGCCGGCAAACGGCTCTGCGGTACGCTGGCGACCACGCGCAAGGCCGCCGGATCATGCACGGTCATCAGGGCGCGCCCCGGTGCGGCCATCTCGCCCGGTTCGATCAGCCGTTCGCCGACCACACCGCTGATCGGTGCACTCACCCGGGCATGCGACAGACTGGCACCGCTGGCACCCGCGTTGCCCTGCGCCGCCTTGTAGGCCAGCTCGGCCTGATCAAGCGCCGAGCGACTGATGAATTTTTGCTGGTAAAGCTGCTGGCTACGCTGCCACTGCGCCGCCGCCTGGGCCAGGCTGGCCTGCCCGGCGGCGTTCATGCCGGCCAACTCGCGCGCATCGATGCTCAGCAGCAGCTCACCTTTTTTGACGGCCTGTCCGGGCTCGACGCGAACCTCGGTCACCCGGCCGGCGATCTGCGCGGCCATCGTCGCCGAGCGCACCGCCTCGACACGGGCTTCGGCGGAAAAACCGGTGGGTACCGGTGCCACATTCACCAGGTGGCTGGCCAGTTCGCCCGCCGGTGCGGCGGACACCTTGACACCATTGACACCATTTACCCCATCAACACCAGTAGCCAGCCCACTGGCCGGCATAGCGAGTTGCAGCAAAACAAGCAAAGTGGTGCGTTTCATATGTATTAGTCTATTCTAATATATGGACTTCTCCAAGCGCCACGCACTGGCCACGCACTGGCCACGCACTGGCACGCATCGGCCGCATGCGACGCCCTAGCCTACAATCTTCGCATGGAGGAGAAATGATGTCCGTCGCAATAGTTGGTGTCCGGCACCGCGCGGGGTGCCCCGTGACGACCTGGGTTACCGCGATTGGTATCGCCTTCGCTGGTACTGCCCTGTCGGCCCCGATCGCCTCGGAACCGCTGACCGCTGTGGCTCTGGTCAGCGGCGATTATGCCCCCTTTGTCGCGGAAACCTTGCCTGCTGGCGGCCCGTCCACCGAGATCGCCAAAGCAGCGTTTGCTGCGCAAGGCCTCACGACCACCGTCGTCTATGAGCCATGGCGGCGCGGCTACGAAGGGACGCTGGACGGCCCGTACGCGGGCACCTATCCGTATCTGCGCACCGAGGAGCGCGTTGCGGTGTTCTGGTACAGCGACCCGCTCATGGTCGACACGCTGCGACTCTACGTGGCCGACAATGTGCAAGCCGGTGGCACGTCGGCGGCGCGCACCATGTGCATTCCCATTGGCTACCCCACCGGGCCCATTGAACCCTTTGTCAAAGCGCAGGGCCTGGCGTGGGAGCGCCCCGTTGGCCTGATCAATTGCTTTCGCATGCTCGCCACCGGTCACACCCACTATGTCTATGCCAGCGAACTCGTCGCACGCATGCTCTTGCATGAAATGCCAGTGACTGAGGCCGCGCGGGTACACATTGACCCCCGCGTCCGCGAAGAGGTCGCGTATTTTCTGATCCTGCCCAAGGCCAAGGCGGCCTCCGCGGAACTGCTGCGCTCATTCAACGACGGATTGCAAAAGCTCAAGCGCAGCGGTGCCCATGCCGACATACTCCGTCGCCACGCGTCACCGGCGCAACCGACAGACAAGCGCCATTGAGGCCATTCCGGGCGACACCGTCGCAGGGTTTGCGCGGCAGGGTTCGCGCGGCAGCGCGTGTCCGAAATCAAGGTGAAGCCCCTGAGGTAGCAACCAACCAAGCACTTGCTTGACTATGCTGCCCCCCTATTCCAGAATGAGTCATTGCCTAATCCGGGAGCCCCGTCATGGACATGACCCCGCCCAACGCCATGAACAACGCCACGCATCAGGTCACCAATCAGGTACCCCCGCTGCAGGACACCAATATCTACCTGAGCAATCTGGCCCTGCGCGAGGCAGTGGCGCGTGACGGGGCGGGCTGGGCTGATGCCTGGCTCGCCGAGCGTGGCGCGGAGCTGGGCAGCGCCGAGATGATCGGGCTCGGGCGCACCGCCAACCAATACCCGCCCACGCTCAAGCTCTTTCACCCCACCGGCGAACGCGCCGATCAGGCCGAGTTTCACCCCGCCTATCACGCGCTCATGGCCTACGTGAAAAAGCACGGCGGGTCTGGCCGGCCCTGGGCTGAGCCGAAAGCAGGCGCTCACGTCGCCCGTGCCGCCTACTACATGATGCAGGGCGCGATCGATGGCGGCACGCTGTGCCCGACCACCATGACCTACGCGGTGATCCCCGCCATTGCCGACCAGCCGCAGCTCAAGCCCTGGCTCGATAAAGCGCTTTCGTACGAGTACGACAAGCGCTTTATCCCCGGCTTGCAAAAAAAGGGCGTGACCTTCGGCATGGGCATGACCGAAAAGCAGGGCGGTTCGGACGTGCGCACCAACTCGACACAGGCGGGCTACGTGGGCGAGAGCGAATGGGGCGCTGAATACCGCATCGTCGGCCACAAATGGTTTTTCTCGGCGGTGATGTCGGACGCCTTTCTCATCCTCGGCCAGACCGGCAGCAAAGACAAACACGGCAACCCCACGCCCACCTGCTTTTTCCTGCCGCGCTTCGGGCCGGACGGCGCGCAGAACGATATCCGCATCCAGCGCCTGAAAGACAAGCTGGGCGACAAATCCAATGTCGGCACCGAGGTCGAGTTCTGGGGCGCCCGCGCCTGGCGCGTCGGTGAGGAAGGCCGCGGTGTGCGCCAGATTATCGAGATGGCCACCTATACGCGCCTCGATTGTGCCATCGGTTCGGCGGCCTTGATGCGTGCGGCCTTTACCTACGCCGCGCACCACGCCAGCCATCGCGCCGCGTTCGGCAAGCGTCTGGTCGAACAGCCCATGATGCAGGCCGTGCTCGCCGATCTGGCGCTGGAAACCGAGGCCGCGCAAACCTTGGCGCTGCGCCTCGCTGCCGCCTTTGACCGTCAGGGTGATGCGTCCGAAACCCTCCTGCGTCGCGTGCTCACCCCCGTGGCCAAGTACTGGATCTGCAAGCGCTGCCCGCCGATGGTCGCCGAAGCCATGGAAGTCTGGGGCGGCAACGGTTATGTCGAGGACGGTCCGATGGCCATGTTTTTCCGCCAGTCACCGCTCAACTCGATCTGGGAAGGTTCGGGCAATGTCATGGGCCTGGACACCCTGCGCGCCATGACCAAAGCGCCCGAGACCGTCGCCGCGCTGGAAGCGGAGCTGGCCCCGGCACTGGGCCGCAACGCACACTACGATGCGCATGTCGCCGGTCTCAAGATACTCTTCGCGGGTTGTTCAACTGCGGCGGCCGAGCTGGAACCGCGCGGGCGCGAGCTGATGCAGAACATCGCGCTGGCCGTGCAGGCAGGTTTGCTTTTGCGGCACGCGCCAGCGTTTGTCGCCGAGAGCTTCTGCGCCACCCGTCTGGCCTCGCGCGAATGGGGTGCCGCCTTCGGTGTGCTGCCCTCAAACGTGCTGGCGCATGTGCCGGCGATCATCAGCCGGGCCTGGCCCGAGGCTGGCCTGTGAGCACCGTTCTGGTCGAGACGCACGGTGCGGTCACCACCGTCATCATCAACCGGCCCGAGGTAAAAAACGCGGTCAATCCGGAAGCAGCCTTGGCGCTGGTGGCGGCCTTTGAAGCCTTCGATCAGGACGAGAGCGCCCGTGTCGCCGTGCTCTGCGGGGCCGGGGGCAGCTTCTGTGCTGGTGCCGATCTGCATGCCGTCTCGACCGACATTGCCTCATGGAATCTGGACGAGCACAGCAAGCATGGTCCGCTCGGGCCCTCGCGCCTGCTGCTCTCCAAACCGGTAATCGCGGCGGTCGACGGCTACGCGGTCGCAGGTGGTCTGGAGCTGGCCTTATGGTGCGACCTGCGCGTGGCCGAAATCACCGCCACTTTCGGCGTCTTTTGCCGGCGCTGGGGTGTGCCCCTGATCGACGGCGGCACGGTGCGCCTGCCGCGCCTGATCGGCCACTCGCGCGCGCTAGACATGATCTTGACCGGGCGCGCGGTCGGTGCCGAAGAAGCCCTCGCCTGGGGCTTGGCCAATCGCGTCGTCGCCCAGGGCACCGCACGTGCCGAAGCCGAAAAACTGGCCGCACAACTGGCCGCCTTCCCGCAGCGCTGCCTGCGCGCGGATCGTCTTTCCAGCTACCAGCAGTGGGGAATGGCGCAGGCGGCAGCGATCACAGAGGAATTTATCGGCGGCGCGGCTGTCATGGCCAGCGGCGAAACCGTCGCCGGTGCCACACAATTTCATCAGGGAAAGGGCCGCCATGGGCAGTTTGACTGAGGCCCCGGCAACGGGTGCCTCGCCGGCGGAAGACGCTGGCAACCGTCGCGGCGACATTCTGCGCGCCGCCGGCAAGCTGTTCCGCGAAAAAGGCTACAAGGCCACCACCATCCGCGATATTGCCGCTGCCGTGAATATGCGCTCGGGTTCGCCCTTCTATCACTTCAAGACCAAGCACGACATGCTGCTGGCCGTGGCGATTGATGGCATTGCGGCGATTCATGATGCGGTGGTTGCCGCCGCGCAGGCCGAGCCCGAGCCGCGCAGCCGTTTTCGCGCCATGATCCACGCCCACCTTGATGCGCTGCTCAACCCGGAAGGGCGTGATTTCGCCGCCGTGGTGATCCGCGAATGCGGCTTTCTCGATCCCGAGGCCTGGGCGCAGGTACAAACCCACAAGGACAGCTACGAAGTGCTGTGGAGCCGAACACTGGATGAACTGGCCGCCGCAGGCATCCTGAAGGGCGACATGCACATCACCCGTTTGCTGCTACTTGGTGCCATGAACTGGAGCACCCACTGGTACCATCCCGGTGGCTCACGCTCGCCGGAGGATATCGCCCGGCAGTTGTGCGCGCTGGTTTTATCGGACGAGAAGGCCAGGTACAAAAAATGACCGGCCCTGGCCTGCTCACTCCAGATAGCGCCTGACTTCGGTCAGGCGCGGCGCAAACCACCCGGTGTCGAGCCGGTCGATGCGCACCTTGCCCTTGGTACTGGGCGCATGGATGAATCGTTGCTCGCCCAGATAAATGCCGACGTGACTGTGGGGCGCGCCCCGGGTATTGAAAAACACCAGATCCCCCGCCCGCCATTTCCCTGAGGCCACCGTCATTCCCCTGGTCGCCATATCGGCGGCGGAACTGCCGAGCCGACGCTGCACGGCACTGTGATAGACAAAGTTCACCATGCCGCTGCAGTCCAGCCCGGCCTCGGGGTTCCTGCCGCCGAAGCGGTAGCCGGTTTCGAGCAGGCCCAGCGCGCTCAGAACCACCTCTCGGGCGGCTTCCGGCACGGTTTGCGCCGCCATCGCCGTGTCACCAGCGCCGACTTGCGGATGGGGCGTCAGCACACTGCATGCGGCGAGCCACAGGCTGGCCAGTAGTGCGCCCAAGTGCGGCCGTTTCATGCACTATGCTCCACGTCCGGGTCTTTGCCGCCCAGACGAATCACCGCCCGTACCCCACCATAGGCCAGCTGGGTCAGCCACCGAAGCCACCACGGCCAGGCGCGGATCTCGGTACGCGTCACCTCGATGCCGCCGCGCGCAATGGCCGCCGTCAGGCTGGCCCGCAAGCGCCCGGCAAAGACGCGGTCGCGGATCACCACATTGGCCTCGCGCGCCAGCAACAGACTGAAGGGGTCGATGTTTGACGAGCCGACCGTCGCCCACTGCCCGTCAATCACCGCCACCTTGGCATGCAGAAAGCTGGATCGATATTCAAAAATGCGAATGCCCGAGCGGGTCAGCAAGCGGTACATGCCCAGCGTGGCGTAGTGCATCAGCACGTATTCGACCCGCCCCTGTAGCAGCAGGGTGACGCGTACGCCGCGTTTGACCGCCGCTTGCAGCTCGCGACGAAAGCGGCGGCCGGGTAAAAAATAGGCATTGGCAATCACGATCTCGTCCTTGGCCGCGCGAATCGCCTCGAGATAGGCGACCTCGATCGCGTGCCGGAAGCGCAGGCTGTCGCGCTGCACAAAGCGGGCGCTGACCAGGTCCGGGCGCATCGCCAGCGTCGCAGGATTGGTCCAGCGGCGCAACGGCTCCGGGGCTGGTGGCCGGGAGGCAAAGGTGGCCCAGCGCACCAGTTGCCATACCTCGCGCAAGGACTCATGCATGTCGTCCACGACCGGCCCTTCGATGCGCAACGCATAATCGAAGCGCGGCGGAATCTGCTCAGGCGTGGTGCCCATGTCGTAATCGTCAATCACATTGATGCCGCCGATAAAGCCAACATGGCCGTCGATCACCACCAGCTTGCGATGCAAACGGCGCAAGCGCTGGCGCGACAGCGCGAAACGGGCGATGTCCGGGCGATACACCAGCACCTCGCCGCCCACACGCACCAGGCGCATGCCCAGAGCCGGATGATCGTGAAACTCGCGCGCCCCAAAGCCATCGACCAGCACCCGCACCGCCACGCCACGGCGCACGGCAGCGCAGAGCGTACCGACGATCTGCCGGCCAATGACGTCATCGGCAAAAATGTAGGTTTCCAGATGCACTTCTTCGCGCGCATCGGCAATGGCCGCGATCAGGGCGGGGAAATAGGCGACACCCGATTCCAGTAGCTCGACACAATTGCCCGGGCGAAATTCGGAGTCGCCGCCAAAATGACGGCGCAGCAGCTCGGCCGGACGGGGAAAACTGCGGGGGGCAGCAAAGCTCATCCTAGCGCAGGATCAGATCGGCGCTCAGCGGCGCGTGGTCGGACAAGCGCGCCCAGGCGCTGCCGCGATGCACGACACTGTGCGCCACGTCGAGGCCGCGCACATACACACGATCAAGCGGCAGCAGCGGCAGGCGCGCCGGAAAACTGAACGCCGGACGCTTGTGCAGCACCGTGTGCGCCTCGTCCAGCTTGAGCGCACGCGCCAGATGCGGACCCGCCTGATTGCCCCAGTCGTTGAAGTCGCCGGCGATGACCAGCAGCGAATCTGCGGGCACCACGGCATCAATGCGCTCGGCCAGGGCATCGGCCTGCCGCTGGCGCGAGCGCGCGAACAGCGAGAGATGCACGCAAACACAGTGCACCGGTTCGCGCAGGCGCGGCACCTTGATCGCGCAATGCAGCAGGCCGCGCTTTTCAAAGGGCAGGTGCGTGACATCCTGATTGTGCTCATGGACGATGGGGTAGCGCGAGAGGATGGCATTGCCATGGTGGCCCGCGTCGTAAATGACATTGCGCCCGTAGGCCGTGTGCGCCCAGACTTCTTCCGCGAGAAACTCGTGCTGCGCTTCGCTGGGCCAGTCGCCGTGGCGTTCGGCGTGGCGATTGTGTTCGCCTTGCACCTCTTGCAGAAACACAATGTCGGCATCGAGCGCACGCAGGCGTTCGCGCAGCTGGCGCACGATGACGCGGCTGTTGAAGGCGGAAAAACCTTTGTGGATATTCCAGGTGGCGACGCGCAAGAGCTTCACGCGCCCAATTGTCACACGCGCGGCGTCAATCCGTCAGCCAGCGACAAACGATAAGCCCGCCATGCGGGGACTGCACTGGCCAGCGTGCCTGCCGCAAACACCGCCGCGATCAGGGGCCACTCGGCGGCCGCTGGCAGCGTCCCGCCCATCGTCCCGCCCAGTGCCAGCCCAAACTGGGTTTGCGCCCATGGGGTCACTGCGGTGAACACGGCGGCCAACAGCACCACACCCAGCACCACGCCAAGCCCGATCACCAGTACGCCCTCGACCATGAGCAGGGCAAAGATGTCACCCGGCCGGGCCCCGACCGAACGCAAAATGGCCAGTTCGCGCCGGCGCTCGTTGAGGCCGGCCAGCACCACGGCGACCAGTCCGGCCAGACCCACGGCAACTACCAGTGCCGAGATGGCCTTTAGCGCGCGCTCGGCCACCGCGAGCAAGCCCCACAGTTCATCCAGCGTCACGCCGGGCAGAATGCCCAGCAAGGGTTCGCCACGAAATTCATTCACAAAGCGCTGCATGCGAAACACATCGCTGCGGTTTTTCAGGCCGACCAGCACGGCGTTGACATCCTTCGGTGCGAGGTCGAACTTGCGCACGAATTCCGCCGGAATCTTCAACCCCGGCAGCGGCGCACCGCCTTGCCAATCGAGGTGCAGGGCGCTCATCGATTCCAGTGTCACATGCAAGGTGCGATCAACCGGGGTTCCGGTAGGCGCCAGAATGCCCACCACGGTAAAGGGCTTGTCGCCATGTTCGGCGGCCTGCGTCAACGCTTCGGCGGCGAGCGAAAGTTCACTGGCGCCATGGCTGAGCGTAATCCCCTGCCCCAGTTGATAGCCCAGCGCCCGCGCCACTTCGCTGCCCAGCACCACCTCGAACAGGCCGGCAAACGGCCTGCCCTGCGCCAAGCTCAGTGCGCGCTGATCGCCATGGCGAAAATGGGTGAAATAGGCCTCGGTCGTTCCCAGTACCGGAAAGCTGCGGTGCGTATCACCCAGCGAAACCGGAATGGTCCAGGCCACCGCCGGATGCTGCCCGAGCACCTGCGCACTCACCCAACTGATGTTGTTGGTCGCGTTGCCGATACGAAACACCGAGTACAGAAGCAACTGGACGCCACCCGTGCGCGGCCCGACAATCAGGTCGGTGCCGGACACCGACTGTACGAAGCCGGTACGAGCCCCCTCGCGCAAGCGCTCGACACCGAGCAGCAGGGCCACGCTCAGCGCCACGGCGGCGAGCGTCAGGCCCAGGGTCCAGCGCCGGTTGAGCGCACTGGCCAGCGCCAGCCGGGCGAGGAAGCTCATAGCGACACCACCCGGTCAAAGTGTGCCTGCAGACGCAGATCGTGGCTGACAAAGAGCAGGGTCGCCCCGCTCTCGCCGCATTCACGCGCCAGCAAATCGAGAAATGCACTCTGGCGCGCGGCATCCAGGGCCGAGGTCGGCTCGTCGGCAATCACTAATTCCGGCCGACCGATCAGGGCGCGTGCCGCCGCCACCCGCTGCTGCTGACCGACACTTAACTGGCTGGCGGCGCGACCATGTAATTCCACGCCGATTTCGAGGTGGTCGAGCAGACGACGGGCATCCTGCACGGGGTCTGCCGGCTGCGTACAACGGCTCAGCCGGCGCCTGGAAAAGCGGCAGGGCAGGAGCACATTGTCGAGCACCGGCAGATAGGGGATGAGGTTGAACTGCTGAAACAGAATGCCCATGTGATCGGCGCGAAACACATCCCGCTGCGGGCCGGAAAGTGCCGCCAGCGACTGACCCATGACCAATAGTTCACCGGCGCTGGGCACCAGCACGCCAGCCACCAGACCGAGCAAGGTGCTCTTGCCGGCACCGCTGGCACCGTGCAGAAAGACGCGTTCACCGGCGCGAATCTCCATCTGCACGCAGTTCAGACAGTCTGCCGCCTGCCCCGGCCAGCGATAGCGCAGGCTCTGAGCCGAAATGCAGGCTGGTGCCGCGCGCATTGTCCGTGCCTGCCAGTGACTACCAGCGCACCACCGGCGCTTTACGGGTCAGGCGGCCGCCGGCTTGACCCACGGGCCCGACACGCTGCAACTCCAGCCGATAGAGACGCGAAAAATCGCGAAAGAGAGTCGTTTCGATACCCGCCAGATTCCTGGCCTGGGCGCATTCGAACTCATAGCGCGCATCGGCATCGGCATGTTCGCCCGTGGCGGCGGTCTTCGTGCCCTCGGCAAAGGGCAGACTGACCTCGGTCTTGGTCAAGCGACACTCCGCTGCCGCCGTTGGCAAAAAAAGTGCCGCCCCGTCATTGAGTTTCTTTCCGGCCGCCGCCAAGGCCGCGCGCTCCTTGTCGTTGCGCGGCGCGCGCTCGAAACCGACCAGGACATCCAGCGGCAGTTCCAGCTCAATGGTGATGCGCTCTTTCTCGATGGACACGTCAAGACGACCGCCACCATGGTCATGGGCACCAGCCGCCAAGACCGGCGCACTGAGCATCGCCACGAGCCATGGTACGAGTTTCACAGGGGAAGTCAGCGTGCGCATTTGATGTCCTTTTCCCTGATCAATGCGTATGACTGGTACCAAAGACCACCAGGGCCACGCCGACCGCCAGCAAAATGCCGTGCCAGCCAATGCCATGCGCCTCGCGCTTCAGGCGGGGCATGAGATCGGCCACCGCAATGTAAATGAAGCTCGCTGCGGCCAGGGTAATGATGACCGGAACCCACTCCTGGGCACCTTCCAGCCAGAAATAGCCGACCACACCACCAGCGACGGCGGTGAGGCTCGACACGCCATTCCAGAGCAGCGCCCGCCGCTTGTTCCACCCGGCGGCGAGCAGAATGGCGAAATCGCCGGCCTCCTGCGGAACCTCGTGCGCCACAATGGCCGCAGCGGCGCTCCAACCCAAAACAGGGTCGGCGAGAAAGGCCGCCGCGATTAACAAGCCGTCGGTGAAATTGTGGAAGCCGTCGCCGATGAGGATAGCCAGCGTGCCGCCATCGCCGGGCGCGTGGTGGTGGTGGTGACGATGATCGTGGCAGTGCTCCTCGCCGTCATGGGCATCGGTATCAGCCGTAGCGTGCGAGTGTCGCCACAAGGCGAACTTTTCCAGGGCAAAGAAGCCAAGGATGCCACCGAGCAGCAAGGGGAAGACTTCATGCGGCGTCATACCGCTTTCCAGCGCCTCGGGCAGCAGATGCAGCAACGCGGTGGCCAGAAGCAGCCCGGTAGAAAAGCTCACCGCCCTGGTCAGCCAGCGCTTGGGCAAGCCCACCATGATGAGCGCCGCGACCGCCACACTAAGCAGCCCGCCGATCACGGTCGCCAGCACTATCTGAAACAGCAGCGGTATGGCCATGATCAATGCGCCCTCGCGCAACGGGCGCACTCGCCCTGAATATCCACATCCATGCGGGTCAGACGAAAGCCTTTGGGCAGGCGCGGGCGCGGCGGCGGCGCGTCCTTGAGACAAAACACGCCGCCACAGGTGGCACAGCGAAAATGCACATGGGTATCGTGGGTTCCCGCCCCCTGGGCGGCCGCAAAACGAAACACGCCGTGCTGGTCGGCCGCTTTTTGCGCCAGCTGCTGTTCGACCAGCCAATCAAGCACGCGATAGACCGTCACGCGATCAACCGGCATACCGCCCGGCGTCTGAACAGCATCGAGCAACTCACGATGCGTCAGCGGGCCCGGTGCGGCACGCAGCTGCTGCAAAACCCGCACGCGGGCGGACGTGACCTTGGCACCGACACCGCGCAGGGCAGCAATGGCAGGGTCATCGACGGGCAGCGTAGTGGCGGTGAGAGTCATGCCGACATTCTAATCACAACACAGTTGCCAATGCAACCCTGTTGCATTGGCCCTGCAACAGCTGCTGATCAGGTGCGCACGCGGAAAAGATTGCAGTCGGTAGCGCGGTCGTACCAGTCGTCGTTCGCGCGCGCCTGAGCCGAAAAATCAAGACACCGCGAGCATGCGCTCCAGAGAAATTTTGGCCAGTTTCGCTTCGTGCTCGGGCACGCTGATCTGGTTGACCACCTTGCCCTCAACGAGATTTTCCAGCGTCCAGGCCAGGTGCTGCGGATCGATGCGCTGCATGGTCGAACACATGCAGATGGTGCTGGCCATAAACTGCACGCTCTTGCCCTCATGCGCCACTTCTTTCGCCAGGCGCTCGACCAGATTCAGCTCGGTGCCGACCAGCCAGCGCGTATTCGGTGCCGCCGCCTTGACTGTGTTCAAAATGTACTCGGTACTGCCCACATAGTCGGACTGCCGGCACACCTCGAACGGCGCTTCGGGGTGCGAAATCACGAGGCCATCAGGGTACTGGTTGCGAAACTTGATGATGTCGCGCGGCTGAAACATCTGATGCACGGAACAATAGCCATGCCAGAGGATGATCTTGGCCCTTTCGATCTGCTCACGCGTCAGCCCACCCAGTTCCAGATCGGGATTCCAGATCACCATGTCGTCGAGCGGAATGCCCATTTGATGGCCGCTCCAGCGCCCCAGATGCTGGTCAGGGAAGAACAGAACTTTCTCGCGCTGCTTGAACGACCAGTCGAGAATGGTCCTGGCGTTGGACGAGGTGCACACAATGCCGCCATGCTCGCCGCAGAAGGCCTTGAGGTCGGCGGCGGAATTGATGTAGGTAACCGGCGTGACCTTTTCATCGGGGTCAAGCACGCTCTTGAGTTCGCGCCAGGCGCGCTCGACCTTGGCCAGATTGGCCATGTCGGCCATCGAACAACCGGCGGCGAGATCGGGCAGGATGGCGATCTGCTCGGGGCGCGAGAGGATGTCGGCGACTTCGGCCATGAAGTGCACGCCACAGAACACAATGTGCTTGGCCGATTCCTGCGAGGCCAGACGCGAGAGCTTGAGCGAATCGCCCGTCAGGTCGGCGTGTACGAACACATCGGCGCGCTGATAGTGGTGACAAAGCAGCACCACATCCTTACCCAGCTTGGCTTTGGCAGCGCGAATACGCTCGCCGGCATCGGTGTCGGCGAGGCGGTTGAAGCGGTCAAACGAGATAGTGGCAGTGTGCATGTCAGTAGATCGGCAAGTCGGCGCTGGCAATACGGCGATTAGGCGGCGCTTAGGTGGCGATTGAGCGGCGATGGGTGAGGATCAGGCCTGTTTCCAGGGCAGGCCAGCGGCACGCCAGCCGTTTACTTTGTTGCGCTGACCGTCGGCATTGAGATCGCCCTCAAAGCCTTCGAGAATGTTGTAGCACTTGCCATAACCGGCCGACGTGGCGGCGGTGGCGGCCGCGTTGGAACGGCCGCCGGTGCGGCAGAGAAACAGCAGCAGGTCGTCCGGCGTGACCACGCCCTTGAGCGAGTCGACAAAATTGGGATTCGGGGTCATGCCCGGGTAGTGCATGAACTCCAGCTCGAGAGCCCCTTCAATGCGTCCGACAAAGCTCCACTCAACCTGGGTGCGGACATCAAGCAGGCGGGCATTGCTCGCCAACGCCAGCACCTCATGCGCCTCTTTGGGCGTGAACGCCCCGGCGTAGGGCAACTTCAATTCGTTAGCGCGCTGCGTGGCACGGGCAAGCAGTTCGTCAAGTGTGGCCATGAGGGCTCCAGAGAAAATCAACAACAGGTGAAGGCAGGTGCCGCGCCAGGCAAGCAGGCGGACGGGCCGCAAGTATAGCTTGCGTGTCCGCGTCAATCGGCTACCGGGTCGGCGGGTCGGCGCTGAACCCGTCGCACCACTTCGGTGCAATCTTGACGAACAACGCTTCATCATGGTGCATTCAACGCAACAGCTGTCGCAAAACCCGCGCTGAAGAACGGGCTTTTGTCAGGGCCGTCGTGACAATAAGCCGCCCTGTGGCACAATGCAGCGCACGGCAAATCAGGGCTTTGCCGGCGCTTGCGCCGGTACCGACGGCCTCGGATTCTCTGCTTGGCACGCAAATCGCTAAGTTCGGGTGGCTGGTTTCCCGTCCCATTTCAGACTTTCACTCAGGAGTACTTGCATGACCCCCAATGACGTTTTGAAGCTCGTCCAAGAAAAGGACGTCAAGTTTGTCGATTTCCGCTTCACCGACACGCGCGGCAAAGAACAGCACGTGGGCGTGCCGGTTTCTGCCTTCGGCATGGAAAAATTCGAGGACGGCCACGCCTTTGACGGCTCGTCAATCGCCGGCTGGAAAGGCATTCAAGCCTCCGACATGCAGTTGATGCCCGATGCCGCCACGGCCTTCATCGATCCGTTCATGGACGAGACCACCCTGGTCATTACCTGCGACGTGGTCGAGCCGGACACTGGTAAGGGCTACGACCGCGACCCGCGTTCGCTGGCCAAGCGCGCCGAGGCTTACCTGAAGTCATCGGGACTCGGTGACACCGCCTACTTCGGACCCGAGCCCGAGTTCTTCATTTTTGACAGCGTCGAGTGGAAAGTCGACATGCAGGGTGCCTCGCACAAGATTTTTTCCGAGGAAGCCGCCTGGGCCTCCGCCGACAAGTTCGAAACCGGCAACACCGGCCACCGTCCCGCCGTCAAGGGCGGCTACTTCCCCGTTCCCCCGGTCGATAGCCACAATGACATCCGCGCCCAGATGTGTCTGGCGCTGGAAGCCATCGGCATCCCGGTCGAGGTGCATCACCATGAAGTCGCCACCGCCGGCCAGAACGAAATCGGCACCAAGTTCAACACCCTGGTGCGTCGCGCCGACTGGACGCAGAACCTGAAGTACGTGGTACATAACGTTGCCCACAGCTACGGCAAGACCGCGACCTTCATGCCCAAGCCCATCGTGGGCGACAACGGTTCCGGCATGCACGTGCATCAGTCGATCTGGAAAGACGGCAAGAACCTGTTCGCCGGCACCGGTTACGCCGGCCTGTCCGAGTTCGCGCTGTATTACATCGGCGGCATCATCAAGCACGCCCGCGCGCTGAACGCCATTACCAACCCGGCCACCAACTCCTACAAGCGTCTGGTGCCCGGCTACGAAGCCCCGGTCAAGCTGGCCTACTCGGCCCGCAACCGCTCGGCCTCGATCCGCATCCCGCACGTGCATTCGGACAAGGCCCGCCGTATCGAAACCCGCTTCCCGGACCCGGGTGCCAACCCCTACCTGTGCTTCACCGCGCTGATGATGGCTGGCCTGGATGGCGTGCAGAACAAGATTCACCCCGGCGACCCCGCTGACAAGAATCTGTACGATCTGCCCCCGGAAGAAGATGCCAAGATTCCTACCGTCTGCCACAGCCTGGAAATGGCACTCGAGTATCTTGAAAAAGATCACGAGTTCCTGACCCGTGGCGGTGTTTTCAGCAACGACTTCATCGATGCCTACATCGATCTGAAGATGGAAGAAGTGCAGCGTTTCCGCATGACCACGCACCCGATCGAATTCGAGATGTACTACTCGATCTAAGCGCGCAACATTGCCTTACCAACGGGGCGATCCGGACATCCGGGTCGCCCCGTTTTTCTTTGCTACACTGGCCACATGAAATTTCCCCGCCTGTTACGTTTTTCCCTCGCCGCCTTACCTGTCGTGTGGCCCGCACTGGCAGGTGCCAACACCTTCTATCGCTGCACCGACACGAGCGGCAACACCCTCTACACCAATCAGAAAAGCGCGCACAAGAACTGCACGGTGCTCTCGGTGATGGTACCCCCGGCACCGGGTACGCGTCCCGCCGGCGGCACCCCCGCCACGCGCACCCCCACTCCCGCCGACTTCCCCAAAGTGGGGCAGGGCGAACAACAGGCGCGCGATACCGACCGTCGGACTATTCTCGAAAGCGAAATGCGCAACGAGCAAACGCAGCTCGACGAAGCACGCAAGCGGCTGGCCGAGGCGCAGAAACTACCCTCCCCACCGCCGCCCACGCTCAAGGATTCCGTGGCCTTGCATGAGCGCAACATCGAGGCGCTGAAGAAGGAAATGGCCAAGCTGCGCTAGCGGCTTGTGCTTGACTACCGCCACGATTGTTGGCTGGTGCGCTTCTTGCGTAGAACCTGGCAATGAAGGCCTTCGACACTATTTCCGGTGCCCCCCAACCCTCGCCCTTGAGCGGACTCGAGCTGCTTTCTTACGCGGTAATTCTGGTCGATGCCGAGCTCGCCATCCGGCATGCCAACCCCGCCGCTGAAAACCTCTTTGCCATCAGCCGGCGCAATCTTCAAGGCATGCCATTGGTTCGCTTGCTCGGGCGTCTGCCCGAGCTGGAGCCCGCCTTGCGTACGGCCCTGGATAACAACTGGAGCTATAGCGCGCACAACCTTGAGTGCACCACAGGCGACAATGTAGTGCATCACATCGACTGCACAGTCAGCCCGATCAATGTGGGCAGCGCACGCCTGCTGCTGGAAATCCGCCCCATCGACCAGCAACTCAAGGCCGCCAAAGAAGAACAGATCGCCCAGCAACAACAGGTGAGCCGGGAACTGGTGCGTAATCTGGCGCACGAAATCAAAAACCCGCTCGGCGGGATTCGCGGCTCGGCGCAACTGCTTGAACGCGAACTCGATTCGCCAGCGCTGCGCGAGTACACACAGGTAATCATCAAAGAGACCGATCGCCTGCAAGAGCTCATGAAACGACTGCTCTCCTCCCACCGGATGATGCAGCCAGGGCTGGTCAATATGCATGAGATTCTTGAACGTGTGCGCAGCCTGATTCATGCCGAATTTCACGATATTCGCGTTCAGCGCGACTACGACACCTCGCTGCCTGATATTACCGGCGACCGCGAGCATCTGATCCAGGCCATCCTCAACGTTGCACGAAATGCGGCACAGGCACTCGACAGTGAAAAAGAACGCACCCACAAGGCGGAAATTGTCTTTCGCACCCGCCCCGCTCGTCAGGTGACCGTGGCCAAGCGCCACTACCCGCTCGCGCTGGAGTTGCAGATCTGCGACAACGGCCCCGGCATTCCCGAGGCGATTCGCGAGCGCATCTTTTACCCGCTGGTGTCAGGGCGCGAAAGCGGTAGCGGATTGGGTCTGACGCTGGCGCAAAGCTTTGTGCAGCAGCATGGCGGCACGATCGATGTCAGCTCGCGTCCGGGCAAAACCTGTTTTTGCATCATCCTTCCCATCACCGTCAGTGACTCGGGGAAAGCCAAGGAAGACTCCCAATGACACCATCCGTCTGGGTCGTCGATGACGACCAATCCATCCGCTGGGTTCTTGAAAAAGCGCTTGCACGCGAAAGTATTCCCTGCCGCAGCTTTGGCAGCGCTGACGAAGCACTGAGCGCCCTGGGTCGGGGCATCGCTCCCAGCGTCTTGCTTTCCGACATCCGCATGCCCGGACAAAGCGGGCTCGAACTGCTCAAGCAGGTCAAGGAGCGCTTCCCGCAGTTGCCGGTGATCATCATGACCGCCTACTCGGATCTGGATTCGGCCGTCTCGGCGTTTCAGGGCGGTGCCTTTGAGTATCTGCCCAAGCCGTTTGATGTCGACCAGGCCATTGAGCTGGTTCAGCGCGCCCTCAATCAATCCAGGCACCGAGTTGGTGCCCCTGAAGTGACGACCGAGGTGCCCGAACTTCTCGGCCAAGGAGCGGCCCTGCAGGAAGTCTTTCGGGCCATCGGTCGCCTGTCCCACTCCCACGCTACCGTGCTCATCAATGGTGAGTCAGGCACTGGCAAAGAGTTGGTCGCGCGCGCCCTGCACCGCCACAGCCCGCGCCACAACGAACCCTTCATCGCCATCAATACGGCCGCCATCCCCCGCGACCTGCTCGAATCCGAACTCTTTGGGCATGAGAAGGGCTCGTTCACCGGCGCCCAGGCACAGCGCCGCGGCCGTTTCGAGCAGGCCGAAGGCGGGACCCTGTTTCTCGACGAAATCGGCGACATGCCGGCGGAACTGCAAACGCGGCTGCTGCGGGTGCTCTCGGACGGGCACTTCTACCGCGTCGGCGGCCAGCAGCCGGTCAAGGCCAACGTGCGCGTGATTGCCGCCACGCACCAGAACCTGGACGAGCGGGTGCGTGAAGGCCTGTTTCGCGAAGATCTGTTTCACCGGCTCAACGTCATTCGCCTGCGTCTGCCACCGCTGCGCGAGCGCCGCGAAGACATCGGCCTGCTCGCCCGCCACTTCCTGAAGAAAAGCGCGATGGAACTCGGCGTTGAGGCCAAAATCCTCGCTGACCCCACTCAGGCGTACCTGCAAGGACTCGATTTTCCGGGCAACGTACGGCAGCTGGAAAATATTTGCCACTGGCTTACCGTGATGGCTCCCGGGCAAATCGTTGACATCGCCGACCTGCCCGCCGAACTGCGCGAGAGCCCCGTGCACACCTCCGGCGACTGGAAAGCCGGGCTGGCAAAAGAGGTCGAGCGCCTGCTTGCCAGCGCGCCGGGCGCGGTATTTGATCAGCTCAACCGCGAATTCGAGACACTGCTCATTCAGTGTGCCCTGACCGCAACGGCGGGCCGCCGCATCGAAGCGGCAAACCTGCTCGGCATCGGACGCAATACGATTACTCGCAAGATTCAGGAACTCAAACTCGAGTAGGTACACACAGCAAAATACCGAGGGCCGGTCGCCACGCACCGGCGCCGCGCAGCCGCACGGTTTTGGGGCAGACGGGGTGCGATCGCCGTCTCACCAGCGCCGACTTGGGGGTATGATCAGGGTCCCGAATCGTCCAAACCAGCGCCGCCGCTTTTTCCCTCGTATGCCCCAGCGTCTTGCCGAGCAAGTATCAGACTTCGCATCCGACCGGCCGGCGAGCGACGATCTGCTGCTGCGTCAAACGCAGAAAGCGCTGATCGCACCACGCGTGCGCAATGCCATTTTTGCGCTGATGATCTTCGGGCTGATCAGCCTGTCGGTGGCAATCAAGGACAGCCTCACCGCCCGGGCCCTGGTCAGCGTACTGTTTCTGGGTTTTCTCTGTGCCGCCCTGAAGATGCTGTCCGAGGGCAAAGTGCGCAAGGCGGTGATCCTTGCGGTGGGCGTTTTGCTCGCCGCGCTGGCCAGTGCGCTGTGGGATGGCCATGGCCTGCGTGACTCGGTTGCGCTCGCACTGACGCTTCCCATCATCCTTACCGGCATGGCCGCAAACCGCCGCGCAATTTTGCTCACCACCGGGATCACCCTGGCCATCGTGCTGGTGGTCGGAGTTGCCGAACTGGCCGGCTGGAAGCCGCATCGCCCGATCGGCGTCACGGGTAGTGCCATGATCATGTACGTGACCATTCTGTCCACCTTGGGGATTGTCATGGCCATCATCTCGCGTGAATTCCGCCAGATGATCGAAGTCATGACCAGGCAGATCCGCCAGCTGCGAGCGATGAACCAGCAAGACGCCCTCACGGGCCTTTTCAACCGCAGCGCCATTGAGGAGCAACTCCCGGCGCAGCTCGACGTGGCACGTTCGTCCGGTAGCCAGGTGGCGCTGCTGCATCTGAATATCGACAACTTCAAGGCGGTCAATGACAGTCTTGGTCACGAACTGGGTGATGCCTATCTGCGCCACGTCGGCAAACTGATCAAGCCACTTACCGGTGCCGGCGTGCACGCCGCACGACTGTCGGGCGACGAGTTCGTGATCATCGCCGAGTCGATTCAGGGCAGCGAAGATATTGCGGCACTGGCCAACCGCCTGCGCGACGCGCTGGCCAAGCCCTGGACGGTGAGTGAGGTGCAAGTGGTCACCACCTGCTCGATGGGGGTGGCCCTGTTCCCGGGCGATGGCAGCGATTTCCCGGCCCTGATGAAAAATGCCGACATCGCCATGCGCCATGCCAAGCAAGCCGGAGGCAATACCTTCAAGCTGTTTCGTGAGGAAATGAACTCGGAAATGCTCGCGCATCTGCACGTCATTTCCGGTCTGAGGGCCGCCCTGGTCGGGCGTGAGTTTTATCTGCAATACCAGCCACAGATCGAGATCGCGACCGGTCGCATGGTGGGTGCCGAGGCGCTGATCCGCTGGCGCCACCCCAGGCTCGGGCTAATTCCTCCGGGACAATTCATCCCCGCTGCCGAGCGTTCCGGCCTGATTATCGAGATCGGAGAATGGGTGCTGCAGGAAGCGTGCCGGCAACTGCGCGTCTGGGAAGATGCCGGCATGCGCGGCGTAGTGCTCGCCGTCAATCTGTCTCCCGTGCAATTCCGCCGCGACAATATCGAGCAACTGGTGATCAATACCCTCGAGCTTCATGGCATTGATCCCCGCCACATCGAACTCGAGATCACCGAATCAATGCTCATGGGCGAGAAGGAAAACTTTGCCCAGATGCTCAGGCGTATGGGTGATCTTGGACTGAAATTTGCCATCGACGACTTCGGCACCGGCTACTCGAACCTCGCCTACCTGCGTCAGTTTGCCGTAGACCGCCTGAAGATCGACCGCTCATTCGTGCATAACGTGGCGCGCGACGACCACAATCATGCACTGGTTAAAGCCATCACCGAAATCGGCAAAAGTCTGTCACTGGAAATTGTCGCCGAAGGCGTCGAGGATGCAGAGACACTCGACGCCCTGCTCGCCCTGGGCTGCCATATCGGGCAAGGCTGGCACTGGGCCAAAGCCATGAGCCCCGACGAACTGTTTGCCTACTGGCAAGCAAATAGTTAACGAATCAGAACAGTTCCAGTTCGCCCGTGTCGGCCAGGTCTGCCACTTCGGGAATGATTTCCTTGAAGTCTTCAGGCGACCAGCTCAGGTTGAAAACAAAGCGCTGATGCAAGGTGATCGACTCACCTGTCTGATCATCGCTCAAGTTGTATATGAAGCACAACTGGGGGTTTTCGGTGCCGAAGGAGATGTAGCGGTTGGGCTGGTTGACGATGATGGGCACCTGGATCTGGCTGCCGGAGAAACCCGCCGAATCACCGATATAACGGTTCTTGAACGCCCCCCAGATCAGATTGGTCACCTCGCCCAGAATGCTATTCACATCACGAAAACTGGCCTTGGTCAGGCCGTCGTAGCGACGGGCGTTGAGCCACTCGAGCACCGGCTCCTGGTCGACCAGCATTTGCATGTAACCCCGACACCACGCCGAGTCGAGCGGGATCAGCGTGAATACCTCGCCATAGATAAGGCGATCACGTACGATGTAAGGCGCACCCATGCTCACCGTGAGTCCGGGAAACTGACTGCCCAGCACCGTCTCGGAAATCTCGCCAATGCCGCGCACCAGCGCGGTGGGATACTCGAGGCTGAAAATGTAGGTATCGACAAAATCACGCAGGCTGCCCGGCACATCGAGAGAAAAAGCGGCGCAGAAGACCTGCTCGGCACCCTCGGGCAGATTCGCCAAGTCGGCGCTGGCGGTACGGCGAATAACGATCGGCAACTCGGGGCGCAACTCGCGAATCTGTTGTGCCAGACGCACGGTTTCTTCTGGCGAGCCGGCGTAGTCCTCTGCGCACAGCACCGCCCCCAAATCGATGTTGGAGCGCAGCACCGACAGCAGGCGCGAACGACTGGCCGTGACAGAAACCAGATTGAACTCAGCGCAGTTGAGTTTGATGGCGCGGCGCAAGTCGCCATGCGTATCCAGCACCAGTACCTTACTGATCAGCTTCTCATCCACAGCGCCCCCCCTTTATCAATCTGCCTTCCGATTATCGCCTTACCGGCATTTCTCTGCCTACTGATGCCCCGCCCCCAGCCGCCATTTCGCACGCACCCGGTTACGGTCTGCGCGCCAAAGCCTTTAACTGTGTCGTAACAACACCGAGCCCGGCAGAGGTCTGCTCGGCGCGCAACTGCAGTTCAGCAATGCGCGAAATACCGTCATGCACCAGCCCGATCAGCGCGGCCTGCTGATCGTCGCTCAGGCGCACCGCACGCAAATGCCGATCCAGTTCGCAGACCATATTGTCAGAGATGGTCTTGGTCTGTTCGTGCAATTGCCGGCTGCTTTCGTGAATGTCGTCGATGGTGCGCGACAAGTCCTGTACCGCGGCGACGATGCCTTGCGCCTGGTGCATCTGCCGCTGCTCTTTGCCCAGCAGTTCGACGCGATTACTCGCGGCCTCGACCATGATTGAAAGGTAGTCGCGCAACCGATCGACACGCGGCTCATCGTCCTTGGGCAGACCGGATACCACCAACGTGGCATTGGGATAGTTGATGGCCATGCGATTGCCCATCACGAAGACCCGGTCGATGGTCGCCGCATGGCTGAGAATCGAGCGCTCAAGTTCCGAGCACTCACCCTGCGAGGAAAGCACCGCCCCGGCGCTCCCGCGCAGGCCGACGAGCACCGCCATGCCGTACGACGAGGCCGCCTGCACGAGCGCCTGACCAACATGGGACACCGAACGCAGTTGCAGGCCGCTGCGCAAGAACTCCACCAGCGGCCAAAGATCACTGGCCGAGGCGACCGCACTGATCGCCGTGGTCGCCGCCCTGTCGGCCTGAGCCGCAAGCGCACAGCGTTCCTCATAGAGCGTAACCGCAAGATTCACGGCCGCCGCTACCGCATCGAGATCGGCGGGCTTTACGATGAAGTCATTGCCGCCGGCCTCGTAAGCGGTCAAGCGCGTTTCCAGATCGTCGTGCGAGGAGAGAAAAACAATGGTCTTGCGGGCGTGGCCGGTTGCGCGCAGGCGACGGCAGACTTCCAGCCCGTCGATACCCGGCATTTCGATATCCAGCAGCACCACATCTTCGCTGGAAGGGCTGTCGGCCATGGCGGCAAGCGCCGCCGAGCCGCTGCTCACCTCGACAGGTTCAACCGGCAAACCTTCGAGCGCTGCGAGCGCTGTCAGCCGTGAAATCGCATCATCGTCTACCACATAGACCTTGAGCACATCGCCTCCGCTACGTTGACGCCAACCTAAGAACGCTATGCTAGCGGCAATTCAACCCTTCGCGCTTGGCATAACGATTCCGCACGCACAGGCCCCGGCAACCGGCTGCGCTTTTGGGCAGCCGTTCGGGAACAATTCAACCGGCGGACACCGGATGCCCGCGCAGGAAGTCGGCGCTGGCAAGACGGCGCCCACCCGCCTTCTGCAACTCGGTTATGCATAGTGCGCCCTCAACACAGGCGACAACGATGCCCTCGCCGGTCACGGCCAGCACCTGCCCGGGCGCACCCGCGCCGGGAACCGCCTCGGCCTGCCAAACCTTTACCGGCTGGCCGGCGAGCGACAGGCCAACACCCGGAAACGGGTTGAAGGCACGCACCTTGCGCGCCAGTTCGGCAGCGGGCAGCGCCCAGCTCAGCTGAGCTTCCTCTTTGCTTATCTTGTGCGCGTAGGTAACGCCTGACTCAGGCTGGGGGTGCGGCACCAGTTGATCAAGCCGGGCGAGGGCCTCGACAATCAGGCCTGCGCCCTGTGCGGCCAGACGGTCATGCAGCACAGCCGCCGTATCACCAGCGCCGACTTGGAGAATTTCACTAAGCAGCATGGGTCCGGTATCGAGTCCGGCCTCCATTTGCATGATGGTGACGCCCGTCTGCCCATCTCCCGCCTCGATCGCGCGCTGGATCGGCGCGGCGCCACGCCAGCGCGGCAGGAGCGAGGCGTGGATATTGAGGCAGCCTCGCGGCGGGATGTCTAACACGGCTTGCGGCAAGATCAGCCCGTAAGCGGCGACAATCATGGCCTGGGCACCGTGCTCCGCACACGCCGCACGAATGGGTTCGTGGGTCGCCGGATCGCGCAGCTTTTCCGGCTGAAAAAGCGGGATTTCGTACGCCAGTGCCACTCTTTTTACGGCCGAGGGCTGCAGTTGCATGCCGCGTCCGGCCGGGCGATCAGGCTGGGTCAGAACCAGCACAATTTCGTGTCCGGCCTTGATCAGCGCCTGCAATGCCTGCGCGGCAAACTCCGGGGTACCGGCAAAAACGAGCTTCACATCGATTCCCGGGCCAGCTTGGCGATCCGGGCCTTGATGCGCGTTTGCTTGAGTTGCGACAAATGCTGCACGAAGACCTTGCCCTCAAGGTGATCAAGTTCGTGCTGAATGCACACCGCCAGCAAGCCATCCGCCTCCATCTCGAAAGGCTTACCCTCGGCATTCAGGGCGCGAACTTTGACACGCTCGGCACGCTGCACCGTTTCGTAGATGCCGGGCACCGACAGGCAGCCCTCTTCGCCTTCACACTGGCCCGATTTCTCGATGATCTGGGGATTGATAAAGGTAAGCAGGCCGGTTTTGTCTTCGCTCACGTCGATTACCACCAGACGGATGTGCTCGTTGACCTGGGTCGCCGCCAGGCCGATGCCCGGGGCGGCATACATGGTCTCGGCCATATCGGCGGCCAGCGCGCGAATACGCCCATCGACCTCGGCCACGGGCAGGGCCTTGGTATGCAATCGGAGGTCGGGGTAGTGCAAAATCGGCAATAGGGCCATGAAATCGTCTATTCAGGAATTGATGCCCGACGCATTGTCGTGCAGAATCAGAGTGCTTCCGGCGACACAGGAACCGCAACAGACCTCATTGATCGCCGGGCTTATGCGAGGAAAGCATTATGCGCAAGATTATATTCAACGCCCGGGCGAGCAAAAAGCCCGTATCCGCTACGGCCATTACCACGCTTGCCGCCGCACTGGCCGCGAGCTTTACGGTCGTGGTGGCAAGCCCTGTCCTGGCGCAGACGGTCGCCGAACCCAAGCCGGTGAAACTGGTCAGTGCCTCCAGCTTGAAGCTCGCCCCCGGCGCACCGGACCGCTACATGGTGGTATCCGGCGATACGCTCTGGAGCCTGGCCAGCAAGTTTCTCAAAGATCCCTACCGATGGAATGAGTTGTTCAAGCAGAACAAAGACACCATCAAGAACCCCAACCTGATCTACCCTGGGCAGGTGCTGGTGCTGGACCGCAACGGTCCCAGCCTGGGCATCGAAACGGTGAAACTCGAACCCCGCGAATATGCCGAGTCCCTGAAGAAAGAGCTATGGACGGTTTCGCCAGAGGCCATCGCGCCCTTCCTGAGCAAGCCGCTGGTCATTGAGCCGGGGGCCCTGGATGCTGCCGCACGCGTCATTGGCATTCAGGACAACCGCGTCATTGCAGGTGCCGGTGATCACATTTACGTCGCCAATGTCGTGCAAGCACAGCGCGATTGGCAGATCTTCCGTCTGGGCGAACCGCTGAAAGACCCGGAAACCGAGGCCATTCTCGGTCATGAAGCCCTTTATGTCGGGGATGCGCGCCAACTGAATGAAGCAAAGCCGGCCGACTTTCTGGTCAAGAGTACGACGCAGGAAGTGACCGCCAACTACTATCTGCTGCCGGCCCCGAAGGCCGAGGTGGTCAATTACACCCCGCGTGCGCCACAAAAAGAGATCCGCGGCCGCGTGGTCGGTCTCGCCGGCGGAGTGGCCTATGGCGGCCGCAACAACGTGATCAGCGTCAACAAAGGCAAAGCCGATGGCATCGAGCTCGGTCATGTACTGGCACTCGACCGCGCCGGCGACAAGGTCGACGACCGCTATCAGGGCAAGACCACGCCATACCAGTTGCCCGAACAACGCAATGGACTGGTGTTCATTTTCCGCACCTTTGAGCATGTGTCGTATGGCCTGATCATGGAAGCGGAGCGCCCGGTGCAAGCCGGCGATTCCGCCCACACGCCGTAGTTCGCTGCCGCAGCCAGCCATGGCGGATTCCGGCCTCGCCGCCTGGCTGCGCCTGACGCTGATCGAGGGTATCGGTGGCGAAAGCCAGCGTGCCCTGCTCAGCGCGTTTGGCCTGCCTGAAGCCATTTTCGCCGCCAGCCCGGCAACGATAGAGCAGGCCGTCGGGAGCGTTATCAGCCGACGCCTGCTGGCAGCCAGTGCCAGCCATGCCGACGGGCTTGATGCCGCCATTGCGACCACCCTGGCATGGGCACAGCAGGCGGGCAATGCGATTCTTACCCTGGCCGACCCGGCTTACCCGCAAGCGCTCCTTGAAAGTGCCGACCCGCCGACCCTGCTCTACGTCAAGGGGCGTGTCGATCTGCTGAACCGCCCGATGCTGGCCATGGTCGGCAGCCGCAACGCCACCGCCCAGGGCGAGCGCGATGCCGAGGCCTTCGCCCGCCACCTTGCCGACGCCGGGCTCACCATCGTCAGCGGTCTGGCACTGGGCATCGACGCGGCGGCCCATCGCGGCGCGCTCGGCAGTGCCGCTGGGACGGTGGCCATTATCGGCACGGGTGCCGACCGCCTCTACCCGGCGCGCAATGCCGACCTGGGCCGACAAATTGCCGAGCGCGGCGCCATCGTCTCTGAGTTCCCGCTGGGCACGCCGGCGATTGCCAGCAACTTTCCCCGGCGCAACCGCATCATTGCCGGTCTGGCCAAAGGCACGCTGGTGGTTGAGGCGGCACCACGCAGCGGCTCGCTGATCACCGCCCGGCTGGCCAGCGAAAGCGGGCGCGAGGTGTTCGCGATTCCCGGCTCCATCCACGCGCCGCAGTCCAAAGGCTGCCATCAGCTGATCAGGCAGGGGGCGAAGCTGGTGGAGACGGCGAACGACGTTCTGGAGGAGCTGCGCTGGGAAATGACCAGCAAACAGACCGGCGATGACGCCCAATCTCCGGCGAACAGCAACCCATGTCCGCAAGTCGGCGCTGGTGAGACGGCGATTTCGCAAGACCCGCAGCATGAGCAGGTACTCACTGCCTTGGGCCATGCCCCTTGCACAGTCGAGGTTTTGTTACAAAGAACGTGCTTGACGGCTCCCGAGCTTCTTGCCATTCTCCTGAGCATGGAGCTGGGGGGGAAAGTGAAGCAACATCCCGGCGGCTTGTACCAGCAGCTAGTAGGTTTGTAATTTTGGGTCTGCGTAACCATTTAGAGGTCACCATGATCGACATCCTTGTATACCTGTTCGAGAACTACCAGCCCGACGCCTGCCCGGCGCCTACCGTGCTGGCCAAAAAGCTCACTGCAGCAGGTTTTGAGGCGGATGACATTACGGCGGCCCTGGCGTGGCTCGAGGGGCTGACCGGTGGCGAGCAGGCCGACATGAGCGTCCCGGCAGAAGGTTCGCTGCGCGTCTTTGCCGATGTCGAGCTTGAACGCCTGTCCGTCGAGGCCCGGGGCTTTCTGGCCTTCCTGGAACAAAACGGGGCGATTGACGCCCAGTTGCGTGAAACCATCATCGAGCGTGCCATGGCCCTGCCGGGCAATTCGGTGAGTGTGGATCGCCTCAAAGTGATCGTGCTGGCGGTAATCTGGCGGCGTCAGGTAGCCATTGACGCACTGATTCTCGAAGAACTGCTGGCCGAAGACGAGGATGACGATGAGTCCTCGTCCGACGACACCCAGCACATCCTCCTTAATTAGCCCCCTTCCCAAAATTCAGGAGTGGCGAGTATGCTGCGCCGCTCTTGATTCAACACGTCTATTACTTACGTAACATCGGTACCGCCCATGAAGCAGCTGATCATTGCCGAAAAACCTTCCGTCGCCAACGACATCGCCAAAGCGCTGGGCGGCTTTTCCAAGGAAGGCGACTATTTCGAGAGCGAGCACTATGTGCTTTCCTCCGCCATTGGCCACCTGCTCGAACTGGCGGTGCCCGAGGAATACGACGTCAAGCGCGGCAAGTGGAGCTTTACCCACCTGCCCATGATTCCGCCGCACTTCGCCCTCAATCCGATCGAGAAGACCGAAGCGCGCTTGAAGCTGCTCACCCGCCTGATCAAGCGCAAGGATGTGGTCGGTCTGGTGAATGCCTGTGACGCGGGGCGTGAGGGTGAGCTGATTTTCCGTTATGTCGCGCAACACGCGTTACCCAAGGGCGGCAAGCCGGTGTCTCGCTTGTGGCTGCAGTCGATGACCGCCAACGCCATTCGCGATGGCTTCGCCCATCTGCGCACCGATGCCGAAATGCAGCCGCTGTCCGACGCCGCCCGTTGCCGTTCCGAGGCTGACTGGCTGATCGGCATCAACGGCACACGTGCCATGACCGCCTTCAATTCCAAGGAAGGTGGCTTCTACAAGACCCCGGTCGGGCGTGTGCAAACGCCGACGCTGGCGATTCTGGTCGAGCGCGAAAAGCGCATCAAGGCCTTTGTCTCGAAAGACTACTGGGAAGTCGAGGGTGAGTTCCAGTGCCTTGCCGGCACCTACAAGGGTCGCTGGTTCGACGAGAAGTTCAAGAAGAAGGAAGACGATGAGCACGCCCGCGCCGAGCGCCTGTGGGACAAAGCCAAGGCCGAGGCCATCCGCAAGGCCTGCCTGGGCCAGCACGGCACGGTGGAAGAAGAGAGCAAGCCCAAGACCGAGGCCTGCCCCATGCTCTATGACCTCACCAGTTTGCAGCGTGAGGCCAACGGTCGCTTTGGTTTTTCAGCCAAGAACACGCTGGGTCTGGCTCAGGCGCTGTATGAAAAGCACAAGGTACTGACCTACCCGCGTACCGATGCCCGCTGCCTGCCCGAGGACTACATTGGCGCGGTCAAGGAAACGCTGGCGAATCTCGAAGGCCCGTATGCCAAGCATGCCGCCCCCATTCTTAAAAACGGCTGGGTACACCCGAACAAGCGCATCTTCAACAACGCCAAGATTTCCGACCACTTCGCCATCATCCCTACCGGTACCGCGCCGAAAACCCTCAGTGAGCCTGAGCAAAAGATTTACGATCTGGTCACCAAGCGCTTTCTGGCGATTTTTTACCCGTCAGCCGAATACAACATCACCACCCGCATCACGCGCGTGGAGAAGGAAGCCTTCAAGACCGAAGGCAAGGTGTTGGTGACGCCGGGCTGGCTCGCCGTGTATGGCAAGGAGGCCGCCAACGACGAAGAAGAAACCCCCAACCTGCCGCCACTAAAAAAGGACGAGCGCATCTGGACCAAGGATGTCGAGGTCAAATCCAAAGCCACCCAACCGCCCGCCCGCTTCAACGAAGCCAGCCTGCTTACCGCCATGGAAGGCGCCGGCAAGCTGATCGACGACGAAGAGCTGCGCGAAGCCATGAGCGAGCGCGGCCTGGGCACGCCGGCCACGCGCGCCGCCACCATCGAAGGCCTGATCGCCGAGGAATACGTGCATCGCAACGGGCGCGAACTGCAGCCCACCCCCAAAGCCTTCTCGCTGCTGTTTGCGCTCGAACAGTTGAAAGTCGACGAAATCCGCTCGCCCGAACTGACCGGCGAATGGGAATACCGGCTCAAGGAAATGGAGCAGGGCAAGCTCAAACGCGAGCAGTTCATGACCAGCATCGTCGAGCAGACGGCAAAAATGGTCGAACGCATCAAGACCGGCGAATTCGCTGATCCGGACTTCGGCACACTCAATACGCCCTGCCCGAAATGCGGCAGCAAGATTCACGAGGGCTACAAACACTTCACTTGCGAGAAATGTGGCTACAAGTTGTGGAAGGTGGTCGCCAGCCGCGAGTGGGGTACCGAGGAAATTGAAGAACTGCTGTCCAAACGCCAGATCGGTCCGATACAGGGCTTTCGCAGCAAGATGGGGCGGGCGTTTGCCGCGGTGATCAAGCTCGACGAAAATCATGCCCCCAGTTTCGACTTCGGTAATGATGAGGGGGATGACGGCGAACCGGTCGACTTTTCCGGGCAGGAAGCGCTGGGTGCCTGCCCGAAGTGCCAGAGCAAGGTCTATGACCAGCCCATGGCCTATGTCTGCGAAAAGAGCGTCGGCCCGGCCAAGAGCTGCGACTTCCGCTCGGGCAAGGTGATCTTGCAGCAGGAGATCAGCAAGACCGAGATGCAGAAGCTCTTGAACGAGGGCAAGACCAGCCTGCTCAAGGGCTTTGTCTCCAACCGCACCAAGCGGAAGTTCTCGGCTTTCCTGGTGCGCGAGAAGAACGGCAAGGTCGGCTTCGAGTTCGAGGAGCGCAAGTTTCCGCCCAAGGCCGCCAAGGCGAAGGCTTCGGCCGCTGGTCCGCAAGCCCCACAGGAACTTCTTTCGGTCATCGGTGCTGGTGGGATGAAATCCCCCGCAGCGGGAACGGCGGCTGCGCCCAAAAAGACTGCCGCCAAGCCTGCAGCGAAAAAGCCGGCCACCAAGAAGGTCACGAAGGCTCCCGCCAAGGCCAGGTAGCGAGGCGATGACACCATGGTGAGCGTGGAGCCCGGTGCGCTCTCGTTCCTGAACGCGCGCACCGGCAGGTAGTTCCCCTGACACGGCGACACCGCCGTGTCGCCGGAAGAAAGCGGCAGCAGGAAGTAGCCCGCCGCCGCAACTGCCCCGCGGTCAGATCGTCTTGAGAAACTCGATCAGCGCGTTCTTGTCCTCAGGGCTCAGATCGACGCCAAACTGGTGCCCTTTGTTCTCGACTTCGTCGGCACAGGTCAGGAACAGTGGGCTGAAGGGATTGACGCTCCAGACGTGAAACGCCGGAGTACCCGCCTTGACGGTGATGCGCGGCTCGCCGCCCGCCTTCAAGGGAATCTTGAAGTCCACCGGGAAGCGCGTGACCTTTTGCGGACGGTGCGGCGTCACGCTGGGATTGTCCGAGGTCAGCAACTCGCGCATACCGCCTTCAAACATATCGACCATTTCCTTGACCGTGTAGCCGATGCCCCCGTCGGCACGCCGGGTCAGCGGCCCCAGCATGTTGTTGTGCAGGTAGGGTGCATGGGCCCAGATGCTGAGCAGTGAGACATTGCGGTAGTAGCCCCGCCCCTTGTCGATCTCTTCGTTGATGCCAAAGGGATTCGGCTTGCCACCGATCAGGGGCAGCATGGGATTGAAGACCTTGGCGTAACTGCCCGGCGGAGCAGGTCGCTCCTTGTAGGTTTCAGACGAAAACTCCGACCACACGGCACCCGGAACCTGATTGCCGTGCATGGCCCGGCAGCGATTGGTACCGACGATGTTATGTGCCGTCGGTTGCTCGTTGCCCAGCCAGTCCTGCCCGTAGATCCCATCTTTGGCGAACTGCGCCGGACGGCCGCCCGCGAGGTGCTTGCCGGAAAAATCCGGATCGGCCGCAGCGGTGGCGCCGACTTCACTGCGCCAGTCGGCTTCGCGACCGAAAATATGCCCTCCGTAGAAACGCCCCAGAGCGACTTTGTCGGCACGTACCGACTCCGGTGCCACCTTGCTGGAATGGCAACTCGCGCACTCCTGGGCATACACCGCGCGACCGCGTGGCACCAGGTCATCCTTGATGAGTTTGCGTCCCGGGGTGCCGTCGACATCGACCGCATCGCGTAAGTAGAAAGGGCCGCCCGAAGCAAGGTAGACCGCCAGGTCCAGCATTTTGGCGTCGGCGTGATTCCAGGGCTCACAGGCTTGATAGCACTGTTTGGCGCTAAAGGGCTTGTAGTGCTTCTTGTCGCCAAACAGGGTGCCCGGCACCGGGAAGTTGGCCTCGTTGCACTCGGCATAGCACACGCCGATGTTCAGATACACCCGCAGTAACGCCAGATGCTCTCCCACCGAATCTTCACCTCCCTTGAGCACATGGCGCGTGCGCGCCTCTTTCACCTCGCCGGTAATGGGGTGCTTGATCTTTTCGGTAAAGAGCGGGCGCGTATGCAAATCGGTCACGTTGTTCTGCGTGCCCGGGTTGTAGATGTAATCCATATGACCCGACGTGGTGTCCACCTGCCCCGGCGCCATGGCGTCATACATGACGTGCGAGAAGTGCCCCGGCTGGGCACCGAACAGCTGCGCCGCCCCGTTATTGGTGAACTGGTTGCCAATGTGACCAGTGATGTTTTCCCACTTGGGGTTGGCCGGATCGGCCGGCGGATTGGTCGGGTCAAACGAGGCGTGGCAGACCGCGCACGCCTGACCAATCACAAAGCGGCGGCTGTCGGTGAGTTCGCCATCTTGGTACGGCGTCGTGTACGGATCGAAACCTGCGGGCGGTTTGTCGTTGTAGTACTTGCGCAGCCCGATGACGCCGGTCGCGTGAGCATCTTTGCAGCGATCCATCCAGAAGGTTGATGCATCGCCTTCTGTGCAGTCGGGGTCATTCATCATGCCGTACTTGGCGTAACGCTCCTTGCGCTTGCGGGTATCGAGCCAATGGCTGTAATCAGGCGCAATAGCCACCCCGTGACGCAGGGTCTTGCCCACGTATTTGGCAAAATAGTCCTGGTTACCGAAGGTGCCCTTGAACCACACGTCGGCACCGCGACGTACCTGAGCGCGATACTGCTCGCGCTTGACCGGGTCTTTTACGTCGGTGAACATCGACATCACCAGCCGGCAGTTTTCGGCGTCGTAGCCCGTGGGCTGCGGCTGGTCGCACGGGGGTGGCGCCTGTTGCGCAATGGGCTTGCCGGCATACGAAGCCAGCGTGCTGTAGAACTCTTTTTCGTACTGGGCGCGGTTGGCGATGACCTTCGGCGAGCCTTCATAGACGCCGGTAGTCAGATTGCGTGCCACCAGATCGTCAACGGAGATCGAGCGCAGCGTGCGCGTGATCGGTCGGTTGGCGAGCGTTTCCGTGCCCTTTGCCGTTGCCGCCGCCTTCCCGCTTGGTGCGCCCCCTGCCTCGTTGGCTGCCACCGAGCTGCCGGCCCATGTCACCATCGATACCAGCCCGATGGCCAGCGCTACCCGTAGTCCTGTCATATCATTCCCTTGTTTGTGCTGACGCTATTTTGATGCCCACTGTACTGCTTGCCTTGGCATCTGGCAACGGGTTCGTGACACGGGTTCGTGACACGGGTTCGTGCCTCCCTGGAGCGATTCCCGGCCCCAGAAAAAATCAGATACCCGGAGACTAATCCCCGCCACCGCAGCCTCCGCCACCATCACCACCATCGCTGCTACTGCCGCCACAGTCATCACAAAAACCGGCGGTCGACCCGTCAACGCCACTATCCGAAAAGCTGCCGCCACAATGCACGCTGCCGCCACCGCCGCTCTCACCGGAGCGCGCTACCCCGGAGCAATCGGGGACATAGTGAAAGCCGTTGGCGACGCCCAGCTTACCATCCAGCGCAAACAGAAGCGGCAGGCGCGTAGCGGCTTTCGGGTCAATGTTTTCATCACGGCAGGCCCAGGTCCAGGCACGGCGCAAGCCGGCATTACTCGTTGCCTGCCCACCGCTGAGGACAGCCGCGGGGGTGTGATGCAAAAACTTGCCGAATGCCAGGCGGCAAAAATGGTCGTAGTTTTTGGTGTAAAGAATGAACTCGTGCCACAGATCATCGGCAATCTGCGAGGGCATCGAGACGTGCTGCCGACCACTCATCAGATAGCACAGGAAAAACTGACGCAAGCCCTGCGCGACCAGTTCGCATTCCTTGCGCGTCAACGCCGGATGGCGCGTCGTCAGCTTGGCGTACAAACCTTTGGGCAACACATAGTGACGGATGTATTCGGCGCGCCGGGCACGCAAGGCGTGGCTGCGCCAAATCAGCAGAAAAATCACCGCGAACACAGCGGCAAGTGCTACAAACAGCGTCATGGCGAACTCTCACGGGAAGGGATCGCACATTGTCGCCGAGTCTGTGCCTGACGTGCCAATGCTTTTGCGTATGCCGTTGGTGTTGCTCCCCGAAACGAGAGACTTGCCAACGAAAGTCACTGACTGGCTACGGCCATGAGCGGTCCGTCATCATCTCGTGCCGTCGGTCGGCTCTGAACCTACTGCGGACGTTGACGTTGGTTTCGATCTGCTCACACAGTCGGCCATACGCGGAAACACATTTGTCCAAGGCGTCCGGCAGGTCACCGACTGCAAGCGGTCTGCCGACAAATGACTCTCATATGGCCGTTGACACTGCTATTCCAGACCGATGCCTTGAATAAACGATTTCGGTAGCGAACTTCTTGCGCCAGTGATATGCACCTTTCAACATTTTCTGGGCGTCAAACCCAGAGCCTGCTCAACTACAGTGCATCGTTGTCGAAGGAAGTCGAAAGTTTCATTCAGTCACCCATAACTAGCGGTTTCAAAATGGAGCAGAGCGCAGGTCATCTAGGCATCACTAGCGTGTTTTGATCGGTTGTCCGGTGGTGACGAACATCAAAGTTCTAGCTTCGCGGATGTCGGCGTGAAGCGCCTCTATGATGGGCGGATTGGCGGCTGTCTCAGCTGTCCATTCAATCAGGAAGTTCGCACCAGAGCCGCCAGCGGTATCGGTTCGTGGGACAAATAGCTCATAGGTACCTAGCGCCGGAATTGTCACTGGCGTATTGAGGTAAGAACGCACCAGTTTCCCCTGGGTATCGTAGTAGCGCGCAGAGACAAGCCGGATCGGTGTTTTCGGATCGGTATTGCGGACGCTGACATGGGTCGAGACCAACGTCTGCTGGGGGATGCCATCCTTACCTGGATTGCCGTGATAGACATGCGAATAGACTGGCAAGTAAAGAGTTTGCCCGGCCAGCAGGGTCGGTTCGTCTGCGGCAAGAGCTACTTCGGCGACAAGGCCGAGCAGCAGAATGAAATAGCGAACGGCAGTGGTCATCATAACTTAGTCCAAAAGGTCTTCCTGCATGCTCGGTGTAACACGAAGCACGATACGACTTTTTCAACGGGGCGTTGCCACGCACGTGCTGGGATTGTAGATCGCAATTCGTAAGTATCGACGCTTCGTCCACTGGTGTCTTCTTCGTAGCGGATCCGGCCGATCAAAGCATATTTCCATGTTATCGCCAATGATCGTTGACGCGGCTTAAGCGGTGCTCCATGTGACGCGGCAAAGCTGTCAATGTGCAACCGAAACCGAACGGGTCTTGCGGGTCCATGGCCGAGTGAGGAGAGCCTTCGATCCTACGGCTGGCTCCTAACTGATCTGCACGGACGGCAGGTCGGTTCGCAAGTCGGCGCTGGCGAGACGGCGGTTTGCGCTATCCTCGGCGCACCTCCTGAGCGCTTTGCCATGCCTGACCACAATGTTCCCCTGATCGCCACGCTGGCCACCGCCTTCGGCCTTGCCTTGGTCTTTGGCGTGCTGGCCGTGCGCCTAAAACTGCCGGCCTTGGTCGGCTATCTGCTCGCCGGCATTGTCATCGGTCCGTTTACCCCGGGTTACGTGGCTGACGTGAAGCTGGCCTCGGAACTGGCCGAGATCGGTGTCATGTTGCTGATGTTTGGCGTTGGCCTGCATTTCTCGCTCGACAATCTGCTTGAGGTGCGCCACATCGCCATACCTGGTGCGGTTTTGCAGATCGCCGTCGCCACGCTGATGGGCGCTGGTGTCGCCTATGGCTGGGGTTGGTCGCTGGGCGGCGCGCTGGTGTTCGGGCTGGCGCTGTCGGTGGCCAGCACCGTGGTGCTGTTGCGCGCGCTGGAAGCGCGGGGTGCACTGGATTCGCTCAATGGCCGCATTGCGGTGGGCTGGCTGATCGTCGAAGATCTGGTCATGGTGCTGGTGCTGGTGTTGCTGCCACCGCTGGCAGGCCTGCTCTCGGGTCAAGGGGGAGGCGAAGGGCTTTGGATGTCGCTTGGCATCACGCTGCTCAAGGTGGCGGCCTTCATCGCCTTTATGCTGATCGTCGGGCGGCGCTTGTTTCCCCGCCTGCTCTGGCTGGTGGCGCGCACAGGCTCACGTGAGCTGTTCACCCTGTGCGTGGTGGCCGCGGCACTGGGCATTGCCTTTGCGGCGGGCAAGCTGTTCGGCGTGTCGTTTGCGCTTGGTGCCTTCTTTGCCGGCATGGTGATGCGTGAATCCGAATTCAGCCACCGCGCCGCCAACGAATCGCTGCCGCTGCAGGAGGCGTTTGCTGTACTGTTTTTTGTCTCGGTGGGCATGCTCTTCGACCCGCGCATCCTGCTTGCGCAGCCGCTGCAGGTGCTTACGGTGGTAGCCATCATTATTCTGGGCAAGTCGCTCGCCGCGGCAGGGCTGGTGCTGGCTTTGCGCTACCCGCTCAATGCCGCGCTGACGGTTTCGGCCAGCCTCGCGCAAATTGGCGAGTTTTCTTTCATTTTGGCTACATTAGGTGTCTCGCTCGGGCTGCTACCGCCCGAGGGCCAGAGCCTCATCGTCGCTGGCGCGCTGATTTCGGTGGCGCTCAATCCCCTAGTGTTTACCAGCATTGAGCCGGTGCGCCGCTGGGTGGTGGCGCGCTCGGAGCGGGCACGCAGGCTCGATCAGCGCGCCGACCCCTTTGCCGCGCTGCCTATGAGCACCGACCGCAAGTATTTGGAAGGTCAGGTGGTGCTGGTGGGTTATGGTCGCGTCGGTCGGCGCATTGCCGAGGCGCTGGATGCCTGCGGCCAGCCCTATGTGGTGGCCGAGCAAAACCGCGAGGTGGTGGAGGCCCTTCGTGCACGCGGCATTCCGGCCGTGTCGGGCGATGCCACCGACACGGCCGTGCTGATCCAAGCCCATATTGCCCATGCCGCCATGCTGGTCGTGGCCACGCCCGATCCGATGCATTTGCGCCAGATCGTCGATGTGGCGCGTACGCTCAATCCGGCGGTCAAGATCATTTTGCGTACGCACAGCGAAGACGAGGCGCAACTGCTCCAGCAAGACGGCTTGGGTACCGTGTTTTTCGGCGAAGAGGAACTGGCCAAGGGCATGACTGGGCATGTCCTGTCACTGCTGACTCCCGCTCAGTCAGATGCACCCGGCCGCTGACTAGCTCGCTAGCCATCGGCACCGTTTCGCACTCAAGAACGGTCGAGGTTCATCACCTTGGTCCACGCAGCGACGAAATCGCGCACGAACTTTTGCTGTGTGTTGCTTTGCGCGTTGACCTGGGCCAGAGCACGCAGTTGCGAGTTCGAGCCGAAGTCCAGATCGACGCGCGCGCCACCCATTTCACCGCGCCGGTTTTCCGCTCAAGCCCCTCGAAACTCTACGCGTCGGCCGCGGCTGGCAAAGGGACTTGCGAAAAAACGCGCGGTGTCGAAAATTTCCTACGGCGGCAGTCGCGGCATACCTGGCGTACGGGCTGAAGATCGCTACTTGCGCTAAGGGTCGGGGTGTGCAACTGCATGGATCGAACCTTGTAAGTCCGCAATGAGGCGAACTGCCGTCATAGCCATTAGAAGCGCTAAGGTCGGCTTAGGATCGTCAGCCGCCGTCCCACCAGCGCCGACTTGCCGCATGCGTTATGGCCATGTGTTTGCGTTCGGTGTGGATCGAAGCAAGACAAACTGTCCCCGTTGATTAGTACGAATCACACTGCCTGATCACCAACTATCGCAATACGCTCCCTCGCCACTACATCGCCCAAGAACTAGTAGATGGATACCGGCTTGGCATGCATACCGGCTGACTCGCTCATCAGCCGTTTCAATTCGGGCAGGCAGGAACCGCATGAGGTGCCGCAGCCGCGCTTTCTCTGCACCGCCGCAAGATCGAGGCCAGTAGCAAAATCCGCGCGGATTTCGTTTTCGGACACGTCATGGCAATTGCACACCACACGCCCGCGCGGCGGGCCGCTGATCGGGGGTGCCGAGAGCGGCGCGAACAGCCATTTGCGCACCGGCTGGGCGCTGGCACCGCTGACCATGAGATCCAGCAGCCAGTCACCGGCGCGGATTTCCTGACACAACAGCGCCCCGACCAGACGGTCGTCCTCGATCAGGGCACGCTTGGCAATGCCGCGCTTGCGGTCATCGAAGGCGAGGAGTTGGGGCTGGTCGAGGCCCAACGCCTGCAACAGTTCTGTGAGCAGCTCGGGCGACGGCGGTTCGCTGTCCGCCGCTCCCCAGGCGCGCAGCACGACCACGCCGTGCGCGCGGCCGGCGAGCGTCAGGGTGGCGTGGGCAAAGCGCGCTAGCCAGGGCTGCAGCGCACTGTGCAACGCACCGGTTTCGTCGCGACGCAAGGCCAGCAACTGCCAGCCGGTGGCGAATTTCTCGACCTGCACGGCCGCGTGCTTGAGCTCGGGCTGGAGCGATACCGGGTCAACGGTGGGCGGCGTCAGCGCATTGATGCCCAGGCCGTTGAGAAACTGCCCACCCCAATGCATGGGAATATAGGTCTGTGCCGGGCGCAAGCTCGCCGAGGCGCTCGCGCGCAAGCGCAATTCGCCGCGCTTGTTGCGCACCGTCACCAGATCGCCCTCGGCAATACTGCGCCGTTCCATGTCGCGCGCATTCATTTCGATGACCGGCTCAGGCGCGTGGGCGTGCAGGCGTGGCACCACGCCGCTGCGGCTCATGCCATGCCACTGGTCGCGCAGGCGGCCGCTGAGCAGATGCAGGGGCTGGCGCGCGTCGGTTTTCTCGGCCGTGGGTCGGTGTTGTACCGGCTTGAATCGGGCCTTGCCCGTCGCCGTGGCAAAGCGGCCGTCTTCGTAGAGACGCGCGGTGCCTGCGCTCGCGCCGCCGCGCAACGGCCATTGTTGCGGGCCATTCGCTTCGAGCAGTGCGTAGGAGAGGCCGCCGATGTCGAGATCGCGGCCGACGGTGGTGGCACGGTGCTCGTTGAAAATGTCTTCCGGGCAAAGGTAGGGAAATAGATCGCCGGGTATATCGCCGCGTATTTCGCCGCGCATATCGCCGTCTTTCCAGCGCCGACTTGCGAGTTTTGGTGCAAGGCGGCGCGCAAAATCGACCACGATGCGCCAGTCCGCCCGCGCCTCGCCCGGCGCCGCCACGGCCGCGCGTACACGTGAAATTCGCCGTTCGGAGTTGGTCACCGTGCCCTCCTTCTCGCCCCAACCGGCGGCCGGTAGCAACAGGTCGGCAAAGGCGGTGGTGTCGGTCTGCGCGGCGACTTCCTGGACCACAACAAACGGACACGCGGCCAGCGCAGCCTGCACGGCGTTCAGGTCGGGCATGGACTGCGCCGGGTTGGTGCAGGCGATCCACAGTGCCTTGATTTCACCGCGCCCGACCGCCTCGAACAGCTCGACCGCCGTGAGGCCGGGCTTCTCCGGCACGTCCGGTACGCCCCACAGGCGCGCCACCTCGGCACGATGTTCGGCATTGCCCAGATCGCGATGCGCCGAGAGCAGATTGGCCATGCCGCCGACCTCACGCCCGCCCATGGCGTTGGGCTGACCGGTGAGCGAAAACGGGCCGCAGCCGGGCTTGCCGATTTTGCCGGTGGCCAGATGCAGGTGAATCAGCGCGATGTTGTTGTCGGTGCCGTGAGTCGATTGATTGAGGCCCTGACAGTAGAGCGAGAGCGCGGTTTTCGACTGGCCGAACCAGCGTGCGGCGGTGGCGATGTCTTCGGCTTTCACTCCACAAATGTCGGCAACCATGGCCGGCGTGTAGTCGCGCACAATGGCCTTGAGTTCGGCAAAGCCTTCGGTGTGCGCCGCGATGTAAGCCGTGTCGATCAGGTCTTCCCAGAGCAGTACATGCAGCAGCGCGTGATAGAGCGCGATGTCGGTGCCGGGCAGGATCTGCAGGTGCAGGTCGGCCGCCTCGGCGGTGTCGGTGCGACGCGGATCGATGACGATCAGCTTCAGCGCCGGGTTGTTCTCGCGCGCTGCCTCGATGCGCCGGAACAACACCGGGTGCGCCCACGCGGTATTGCTGCCGGCAATCAGCAGACAGTCGGTGGCATCAATGTCTTCATAGGAACACGGCGGCGCATCGGCCCCCAGCGTGGCCTTGTAGCCAGCCACCGCCGAGCTCATGCACAGGCGCGAGTTGGTGTCGACATTGTTGGTGCCGATCAGGCCCTTGGCCAGCTTGTTGAAGACGTAGTAGTCCTCGGTCAGCAACTGGCCGCTGATGTAGAAGGCGACGCTGTCGGGGCCGTGCTCGGCGATGGCCTGCGCGAATTTTTCGGCGGCATGGTCGAGCGCCGTGTCCCAGCTCACGCGCTGGCGCGGCGGGGACTTTTCAGTTCGCAGCAATGGATGCGTCAGCCGGTTGGCCTGAGCCTGCGGCGTCATGGTCAGGTGCAGCGTGCTGCCCTTGGTGCACAGCTTGCCGAAGTTGGCCGGGTGCTCGGGGTCGCCGCGCACGCCGGTGACCTGCGCACCGTCGTGCTCGATGATCACACCGCAGCCGACGCCGCAGTAGCTACAGGTCGATTTCGTTTCCATGGTCCGCAAGTCGGCGCTGGTCATACGGCGATCGGGCGGCGATTCAGTCCAGCCGCAGCCAGACCTCGCCCCCATCGATCTTCACCGCAAACGGTTTGCTGCAGCCCTTGTCCGGCGCGACCGCCTGACCATCGGCCAGCCCCAGCTTCCAGCCGTGCAGCGGGCAAGTCACGGTATCGCCATGCACGATGCCCTGCGACAGCGGGCCGCCCTTGTGCGGGCATTTGTCGTGCAAGGCAAATACCGTATCGCGATCCGTGCGGAAGATAGCGATATCGCCATGATGCGAGGCGACGACGCGGCTCCCCAGCGGGGCGATTTCATCAAGCGCACAAACACGGTTCCACGCGCTCATGCCGTCACCCCACTCACTTCCTTCAGCACAATGGTCTGGTACTCGCGACGCACGGCCGGCTTGGCCACGGCCTCGGTCCAGGGGTCTTCGTAATCCTGCAACGCAAAGAGCAGGCGCTCGTAGAGTTCGCGACGCTTGCCCGCATCACCCAGCACCGCCGCCTTGACGTGATCGAGTCCGACACGCTCAACGTAGTGACAGGTGCGCTCCAGATAGAAACCCTCTTCGCGATACAACTGCAGGAAGGCACCGGAATATTCCTTCACCTCCTCGTCGGTCTTCACCTTGCACAAAAACTGCGCGACTTCGGTCTTGATGCCGCCGTTGCCGGCCACATAAATCTCATAGCCAGAATCGACACCGATCACACCCACGTCCTTGATGCCGGCCTCGGCGCAGTTGCGCGGGCAGCCGGAGACGGCGAGCTTGACCTTGTGCGGACTCCACATGCCGAACAGCATCTCTTCCAGCTGCACGCCCATGCTCATCGATTTCTGCGTGCCGAAGCGGCAGTGCTCAGCCCCCACGCAGGTCTTCACCGTGCGAATGCTCTTGCCGTACGCGTGTCCCGAAACCATGCCGGCCTGCCCCAGATCGGCCCAGACCTTGGGCAGGTCGTCCTTCTTGATGCCGAGCAGGTCGACGCGCGCACCACCGGTCATCTTGACCGTAGGCACCTGGTATTTCTCGGCCACGTCGGCAATCGCGCGCAGTTCGGCCGGCGTGGTCAGCCCGCCCCACATGCGCGGCACCACCGAGTAGGTGCCATCTTTCTGGATATTGGCGTGGGCGCGCTCGTTGATGAAGCGCGACTGCGGATCGTCCTTCGCTTCGCCCGGCCAGGTCGAGATCAGGTAGTAATTGAGCGCCGGGCGGCACGAGGCGCAGCCGTTGGGCGTCTTCCATTCCATCTCTTTCATCACCTGCGCAATGGTCAGGAAATGCCGCTCACGAATCGCCGCACGCACGGTGCCGTGCGAGTGGTCGGTACAGCCACACACGGCCTTGTCTTTCGACTGTGCCGGGGTGTAGGCACCGCCCACAGTCGAGGCGAGAATCTGCTCGACCAGTCCAGTGCACGAACCGCAACTGGACGAGGCCTTGGTGTGCTTGCGTACCTCATCCAAGGTGAACAAGCCTTGCGATTTGATCGCCTTGACGATCGTGCCTTTACACACACCGTTGCAGCCGCACACCTCGGCGGTGTCAGGCAATGAGGCGGCCTTGGATTCACCGGCATGGCCCACATCGCCCACCGCTGACTGACCGAACATCAGGTGATCGCGAATCTCGTTGACGTTTTTGGCCTCGCGCACCATCTGGAAATACCACGCGCCATCGGCGGTGTCGCCATAAAGCACGGCGCCGACCAGTGTGTCGTTCTTGAGCACAAGCTTTTTGTACACGCCCCCCGACGGATCATTGAGCACGATTTCGTCGGTGCCCTCACCGCCCATGAAATTGCCCGCCGAAAACAGATCGATGCCAGTCACCTTGAGCTTGGTCGAGGTGACCGAACCGGTGTAACGCGCAATGCCGAAATTGGCCAGATGATTGGCGCACACCTTGGCTTGCTCGAACAGCGGTGCGACCAGCCCGTAAGCAATCCCGCGATGCGCGACGCACTCGCCGACGGCGTAAATGCGCGGATCGTAAGTCTGCATCGTGTCATTCACCACAATGCCCTTGTTGCAGTACAGCTTGGCTGACTCGGCCAGTGTGGTGTTCGGGCGAATACCGGCGGCCACCACCACAAGGTCGGCGGGAATCTCCAGCCCGTCCTTGAAGCGAATCGCGGAAACGCGACCTGCCTCACCACGAATCAAGGCCTCGGTCGATTTCTCCAGCAGGAAGTTCAGGCCCTTGGCTTCGAGCGATTTTTGCAGCATGCCGGCCGCCACGCGATCGAGCTGCCGCTCCATCAGCCAGGGCGCCAGATGCACGACGGTGACATTCATGCCGCGCAAGGCCAGCCCATTGGCGGCTTCCAGACCGAGCAGGCCGCCGCCGATCACCACGGCATGCTGGTAGTCGCTCGCCGCCGAGATCATTTCGTCGGTATCGCGAATGTCGCGGTAGCTGATCACGCCGGGCAGATCCTTGCCCGGAATCGGCGGAATGAAGGGCGTTGAGCCGGTGGCGAGAAGCAGACGATCATAGGTCTCCTCAAAACCATCGCTCGTGCTCACCGTGCGCTTCACCCGATCAATCTTGGTAATCGTCTTGCCGGTGTACAGGGTGATGTCGTGATCGGCATACCACTGCAACGGGTTGAGGATGATGTCCTGAATCGTCATCTCACCAGCCAGCACCGGTGACAGCAGAATGCGGTTGTAGTTCGGGTGCGGTTCGCTGCCGAAGACGGTGATGTCGTACAGATCGGGTGCGAGCTTGAGCAACTCTTCCACGGCACGGATGCCGGCCATGCCATTACCGACCACGACGAGTTTTTGTTTTTTCATGAAAAGCCTTTCAACAAGAAAGCGTGCTGCAACGAGATGAAGACTGTTCAGCAAGCCTTGTGCCACGCCGCGAAACGCCCTTGCCGTGGGCCATCGCAGCGCATGGATGCACCATGTCGCAGGCTCATGCACCAATAGCGCGCCTAGCGCCGCCGCTCTCGCACCGTAGTCGTGCATGGCAATTTATCCCGCCGCTGCCGGACGCGATACACCGCGATCCCTTGTCAATACTGGGCCAAGCGCGCCATGCGGCGAGGATCAAGCGATGCATTTTCTCTATGGCACGAACGCTGCTATGGCACTACCAACACCAGCGAACGCAATGACCTGCGGTCGCTGATCATTTTTTGACCATCGTAGAAAAAGGACACACACCATGGCGTATCTGGCACCTTCCGAATTCGTTACCAAAATGGTGGACGCGGGCGAATCGAAAATCTTCATGGCCACGCGCGACGTGCTGATTCGTGCCTATATGGCCGGTGCCATCCTGGCTCTGGCTGCCGTCTTTGCCGTCACCGCGAGCGTCATGACCGGGCAGCCGCTGGTGGGCGCGATTCTTTTTCCAGTGGGCTTTTGCATGCTCTATCTGCTCGGCTTTGACCTGCTCACCGGCGTCTTTGTGCTCACGCCGCTGGCCTGGCTCGACAAGCGCCCAGGCGTCACCATTTCCGGCATTCTGAAAAACTGGGGACTGGTATTCACCGGCAACTTTCTCGGCGCGCTGACGGTGGCGTTCATGATGTCGTTCGTCTTCACCTACGGTTTCTCGACCGCACCCAACGACATTGGCACCAAGATCGGCCACATCGGTGAAGCGCGCACACTGGGCTATGCGCAATACGGGCTGGCCGGCTGGCTGACCATTTTCATGCGCGGCATGCTGTGCAACTGGATGGTCTCGACCGGCGTGGTCGGCGCGATGATTTCCACCACGGTCAGCGGCAAGGTGATCGCCATGTGGATGCCTATCATGCTGTTCTTCGCCATGACCTTCGAGCACTCGGTGGTGAATATGTTCCTCTTCCCCTCGGGCCTGATGATGGGCGGCAACTTCTCGATTCTCGACTATTTCATCTGGAACGAAATCCCGGTGGTGCTGGGCAATCTGGTCGGCGGCTTGGCCTTCACCGGGCTGACGCTGTATTCGACCCACATCAAGACAGCCCCGAAGCGCACGTTCAGCTGAAATGAGTTTGCGCGTCAGCGTCGGCCAATACTCGGACAAAGGCCGCAAGGAGATCAATCAGGATTTCCACGGCCTGCTGATTCCGAAAGAGCCGCAACTGAGCAGCAAAGGCATTGTGCTGGCGCTGGCCGATGGCATCAGCAGCAGCCCGGTGAGCCAGGAGGCGAGCCAGTCGGCGGTCACCGGCTTTCTTGAGGATTACTACTGCACCTCAGAATCGTGGTCGGTCAAGACCTCGGGTGAGCGCGTGCTCAGTGCCACCAATTCGTGGCTGCACGCGCAAACGCAGCAAAGCCATCACCGCTACGACAAAGATCGCGGCTACGTGTGCACCTTCAGCGCGCTGGTGCTCAAGTCGCACACCGCGCATCTGCTGCATGTGGGCGATGCGCGCATCTACCGGCTGCGTGATGGCGTGCTGCAACAGTTCACCGAAGATCACCGCACCTGGCTGTCGTCACAGCAAAGTTATCTGGCGCGCGCACTAGGCATGGACCGGCATCTTGAGGTCGATTACGCCGCGCTGCCACTGGCCGTGGGTGATGTGTTTCTGCTCGCCACCGACGGCGTGCATGACTATTTCGATGTGGAATTCCTCCGCTCCACATTGGCAGCGCACACAGATAATTTTGACGCCGCCGCCCACGCCCTCTGCGACGAAGCCCTGCGCCGTGGCAGCACCGACAATCTGACGTTGCAAATCGTCCGCATCGACGCCCTGCCGCGACCGGAGGCCAACGAGATGGTGCGCCAGCTGGCGGCCCTGCCGCTGCCGCCGCTGCTCGCGCCGCGCACGGTGTTCGATGGCTACCAGATCGTGCGTGAAATCAAGGGCAGCAGCCGCAGCCACATCTATCTGGCGGTCGATAGCCAAACCGGGGAACAGGTGGCTCTCAAGACGCCCTCGATTGACCAGCAGGACAACCCGGCCGCCCTCGAACGTTTTTTAATGGAAGAGTGGATCGCCCGGCGACTCAACAGCGCCCATGTGCTCAAGCCCTGCTCGGTGACGCGCCCGCGCAACTATCTGTACGTGGTGACCGAGTTCATCGAAGGCCAGACGCTGGCGCAGTGGATGATCGACAACCCCAAACCGGATCTGGCCACCGTGCGCCGCTTTATCGAGCAGATGGCACGCGGCTTGCAGGCCTTTCACCGGCTGGAAATGCTGCATCAGGATGTGAAGCCCGACAATGTGCTGATCGATGCCACCGGCACGCTGAAGATCATCGACTTCGGTGCCACGCGCGTTGCCGGCATCAGCGAGATGGCCAGCAGCATTGCGCAGATCAACCTGCTGGGCTCGGCCGCCTACGCCGCGCCCGAATACTTCTTGGGCGAGTCTGGCTCAGCGCGCTCCGACCAGTATTCATTGGCCGTGATTGCCTACCAGATGCTCACCGGCAAGCTGCCCTACGGCGCCAACCCCGCCAAGGCGCGCACCCGTGCTGCGCAGAAAAAACTCGCCTATGACTCGGCGCTGCGCGATGACCGCGAGATTCCCGCCTGGGTTGATGAGGCATTGAGAAAAGCGCTCGACCCCGACCCGCTGGCGCGCTATGAGGAGCTCTCCGAGTTCGTCTTCGACCTGCATCACCCCAACCAGGCCTTTCTGAGCAAAACCCGGCCGCCGCTGATCGAACGGCATCCGGTCATGTTCTGGAAAATCGTATCGCTGCTGCTGGCGATTGCGCTGCTGGTGGTGGCCGGGGCGAAAGCGGTTTAACGGGCTTATTCCGCAAGTCGGCGCTGGCGAGACGGCGATTAGCACCGGCAGAGCGGGCAGAGCCATCGCGGTGCAGGCAGCACAAGCACTTGCACCAAGCCTGTGCGCCGAGCGATCACACCGGCGACCAAATCATCCACTTTCCGCCGGAAAACTAGTAGCGGCAGGGGTTTCCGGGGCAGCCACACGTCTGGCACAGCCCTTGCAAAGTCACTGACATCGTCATTCCACGGAGTCACATCATGCTCAAGAGCGACTTTCTCAAGGCCGGCCACACGCCGACGCTGCTCGCCGCGTTTCTTTATTTCGATCTGGCCTTCATGGTCTGGGTCATGCTCGGCCCGCTGGGCGTGCAGATCGCCAGCGAACTGCAACTGTCGCATGCCCAGAAGGGCCTGATGGTCGCCGTGCCGGTGTTGGCCGGTGCGCTGCTGCGTCTGGTCATGGGTGTGCTGGTCGATCACTTCAAACCGAAAATGGCCGGTGCCATTGGTCAGGTCATCGTCATCGGCGCGCTGTTTGTCGCCTGGCAGCATGGCATTCACAGCTATGAGCAAGCGCTGATTCTGGGCTGCTTCCTCGGTGTTGCTGGTGCCTCGTTCGCCGCCGCGCTGCCGCTCGCCTCCCGCTGGTATCCGCCCCAGCATCAGGGCACCGCCATGGGCATTGCCGGTGCCGGCAATTCGGGCACCGCACTGGCGGCACTGATCGGGCCCAGCCTCGCCATCGCCTTCGGCTGGACCAATGTCTTCGGTCTGGCGCTGATTCCGCTGATCACCGTGTTCATCCTGTATCTGGTCATGGCCAAAGATGCGCCCGATTGTCCGGCGCCGAAATCGCTGGCCGAATACTTCACCATCCTCAAGGACAAGGACGCCTGGTGGTTCATGTTTTTCTACTCGGTGACCTTCGGCGGTTTCGTCGGCCTGGCCTCCTCGCTGACCATCTACTTCAACACCCAGTACGGGCTGGATGCCAAAACCGCTGGCTTCTTCACCGCTGCCTGCGTCTTCGCCGGCTCGCTGGTGCGCCCGATTGGCGGCAACGTCGCCGACCGCATCGGCGGCGTCAAGTCGCTGACCGTGATGTATATCTTCGCCGCCGGGTTTCTGGCGCTGGTGAGCGTTGGCCTGCCCACGCCCTGGCTGGCACTGGCCGCCTTTGTCGGGGCCATGCTCAGTCTGGGCATGGGCAATGGCGCGGTGTTTCAGCTGGTGCCGCAGCGCTTTCGCAAAGAGATCGGCGTGATGACCGGGCTGGTGGGCATGGCCGGCGGTATCGGCGGTTTCTACCTGGCTTCCAGCCTGGGTTACTCGAAGCAGGTCACCGGCAGCTATCAGTCCGGCTTCCTGATTTTCGCCGCGCTGGCGGTGCTGGCGCTGACCGGCCTGACCGGCGTCAAAAAACGCTGGCGCACCACCTGGGGCGCAGCGCACCTGACTGCGGCGAAAATATAGGCATGCCACCCGCTCAAGCCCCGTTGCGTGTCGATCTCGGCCATGCCTCTCAGGCCGGGCCGCGCCCACGCAATGAGGACTACGCGGCAGGCGTCACCCCGGCCGGCGAGGAGCTGGAAAGCAAGGGCATTCTGGCGGCCGTGGCCGATGGCGTCGGCGGTCACGCCAACGGCCGCGAAGCCTCGGAATACTGCGTGCGCAGCCTGCTCGCCGACTATTACGCCACGCCCGACACCTGGGCCACTGCGCACGCACTCGATAAGCTGATCGTCGCCCTCAACCGCTGGCTCTACAGCCACAGCCGGCGGGCCAAGGAAACCGCCGGCATGGCCACCACGCTCTCGGCACTGGTGCTGCGCGGCCGCCGCTATGTCACCGCCCATGTCGGCGATACGCGCATCTACCGCTGGCGCGAGGGGCCAGCGGAACAACTCACCTGCCTGACCAGCGACCATGTCTGGGCGCACCCTGAACTCAACAACGTGCTGGCGCGCGCCGTCGGACTGGACGAGCAACTGACCGTCGATTACGGCGACGGCGATCTGGCCGAGGGTGATGTGTTCCTGATCGCCAGCGATGGCGTCTGGGGCGCGCTCGATGAGGCGCGTCTGGCCCGGCTGCTGGGCACAGCCCTGCAAGTCAGCGCCGACGACTGCGCCAGCGCGCTGGTCGATGCCGCCCTGAGCGCTGGCAGCCACGACAACGCCACGGCGCTGGTGGTGCGCATCGTGGCCCTGCCACCGGACGGGCTGCGCGACTCGCTGGCGCGGGTGCAGGCACTGGTGCTGCCGCCCGCGCTGAAACCCGGACAACAACTGGACGGGCTGGAGGTGGTCGAGACCCTACACCAGTCGCGCGTCACGCTGCTCTACCGCGTACGCACCGTCGAAGCGCCCACGCAGGAATTCGTGCTCAAGACCCTGCGCCCGGACACCGATGCCGCCGATGCCGCCGCGCTGGCGCACGAAGAGTGGCTCAGTCGCCGTATCACCAGCGCCGACTTCCCGCAGATCATCCCCTGGCCGGCGCGCCGGCACTTGTACTACCTGATGAGCTGGCACGCCGGTGCGACGCTCGGACGCCACTTGCAACAGGGGCGACGCTTTACCGTGGCCGAGGCCGCCGATCTCGCCGCGCGTACGCTCAAGGCGTTGGCGGTGCTGCACCGGCTAGCTATCATCCATCGCGACATCAAGCCGGACAACGTTCACCTCGGTGCCGATGGCCGCCTGCGTCTGCTCGATCTGGGCGTGGCCGCCTCGGACGGCCACGACGCGGCCACCCTGTTCAACGAGATCAACAACCCGGGCACGCCCTCGTACATGGCGCCGGAACTGTTCGCCCACAATGTACACAACGGCACGCCGGCCTCGGCCAACGAAGTCAGCGACCTGTATGCCGTCGGCGTCACTCTTTACGAGTTGCTCACGCGCAAGTACCCGTATGGCGAGATCGAGCCCTTCCAGAACCCGCGCTTTGGCGATCCGGTACCGCCCACGCGCTATCGCCCGGACATTCCCGACTGGCTCGAATCGATCCTGCTCAAGGCGGTGGCGCGCGCGCCCAAAGACCGCTTTGAAACCGCCGAAGAATTTCTGCTGGCGCTGGAGCGCGGCGCGCAACGCCCGCTGCGCGTGGCCCGGCGCACGCCGCTGCTGCAGCGCGACCCGCGGCTGGCACTCAAGCTGCTCGCCGGCGGCTCGCTGGCGCTCAATCTTCTGCTCCTGTTTCTGTTGCTGGCCCGACGGCTCTGATCACGCGGCCTCTTTGTCCTTGCCGCCATGCGCCTGCTTGCGATAGAGAAAATCAAACACCGCGGCGCAGTACCGGGCGAAGCGCGTGTCGGCGTGCAGAGCCACTCAGTCTCTGAGCTTTTCGTGCTGATCGACGGCAGAGTCGATCACCGTCGCGTTCAGCTAGACTGCGTCTGAAGCAGGGTAAGCCGCCCGCAGACGGCCATCTTGTCCCCGGAATCATCCCCCTTCGTCAGCCTCGTTATTTGAATGAAAATCATCGTCGGCATCGTTGCCGTGTTTTTCATCGCCAAGCAATTGCATGCCGCCGAGAGCTTCACTACCTACGTGCTGGAGACAGAGAACCACACTGTCGAAATCACCCCGCACTGCGCAGAGGGATTTGTGACCTGCGAACAGGTGAGCTACAAAAGCGTCAACAAAAAAACCGGTACGGCGCTCGCCCTGCGCGACGGGGTGACCGTGAGCACTACCTGTGCCGATGGCGTAACGCCTTGTCGTTTTGTGGGCTACAGCTTTCGCAATGGCAAGCGCGTCTATTTTGTTGGCGAAGATTTGGATGGCGAAGGTGGGACGCTGAGTATCAGCAAGGGTAACAAGGTACTGCTTCAGGAGCGCGGGTTATGGAAATAGGCCCGACTGCGGAGCCCGGGGCATCAGTGCAGCCCCCTTCAGATTCCCCCAAGAGTTTGGCTTGGCCTCAACGGCGAAGTGCTGCATGCTTGCTCGCATGGGCGAGCCTCGCCCTGTGGGCGATGCATCTTCTTGCCACCCGCTGGCCCTACGAACTGCACCCACTGTTGCTGGTGTTGATCATCGCCCTGCCCGGTATCGTGTTCCGGGCAGGGGATCTGCTGTTCATGCGCCAGCGTCAGCGTCGCCTTGCGGGTTGGTGGCGTACCGGTGCTCGTCTCGCCGCATTGCCGGTCGGCATCGCCTTGGCTTTGCCTCTGTTTTCGGTACTGGATTCGATGAGCATGGCTCGTTTCGAGCGCGAAATCGCCGCCTGGGTGAGTCAGGTACCGGCCAGGCCGCCCGAGCTTTGCCCCGCCGACGGCGGAGTGCCGATTGACGCGGCGCTGAACGCTTATCTGGAGCAGTCGGACGCGCTGCGCAAAGCCACACTGCATCATGGAGATAGGCGCTTTGTCATCGAGTTCGCCGGGCGTTCGATTGATATCGACGGCAGCACCCTGTATTACGATTCGGCCACCCGGCAGTGGCAGCGCTTTCACAATGACCAGCGCGAACAGTCAGACAAATTTGCGGCCTTGATCGAGCCGCTGGCTCACTGCCGGTTTACCTTGTCTTAGCCCTGCAATTGACCAAGTCGACAGGAATCACCATGACTACCACTGCCCCGCGCCAGGTCGCCTGCCCCAAATGCGGGGCCAAGGTGCTCTGGGTTCCCGAAAGCCGTTTTCGTCCCTTTTGTTCGGCGCGCTGCAAGGGGCTTGATCTTGGGGCCTGGGCCAGCGAAGCGTACCGGGTCGCGGGTACAGCCCCGGACGATGAGGATGAGTCACTTGGCAGCGAGCAGGCTCAGCCATGAGCGCTGAGCAAGCGTTCGAGAAACTCGTTGGTCAGACGCGTAGGTGCCGGCAGGCGGCGTACGACTGCGTGCCACTCGCACTCGTAACTGAAGCCGTCGGCGGGTACTCGCCGAATCATCCCCGCCTCTTCGAAGCGCCGCGCGTAGTGCTCGGGTAGAAAGCCCAGATAGCGCCCCGAGGCGAGCAGGGCCAAGGTGCCCTCCTGATCTGTGGCCGTGGCGCGCGGTTCGAGCCCGAGCCGCCAGTAGGTTTCCATGTTCTGGGAATGGTACGACAGCCCGACAAAAGCGGCCCGGCGCAGCACCTCGTCCGATGGTCGGTTGGCGGCAAAGGGGTGATGCGCGGCGCAATACAGATGCATCTTTTCGCGGAACAGCGGCAGCGAGCGAATACTGTCGCTGGCGCGGTGAAAGGGCTGTACCGCTAAGGCATACCGCCCGTCGATGATGCCTTGCTCAATGGCCGACCCGGAGTCGATGTGCAGGTGCAGGCGCACCGACGGGGCGGCGTCGCCAAATTCGGCAATGGCCTGAGCAAGGCGGCAGTTTGGATTGGTGACGAACTTGTCGAACACCGCGATGTGAAGATCGCCACGCAACTCGTCGTGCAGTTCGGCGATCTGGTTGCGAAAGGCATCGAGTTGCCCGAGCAGGCGGCGTGCGGCGTCAAGAACCACCACACCTTCGCCGGTCAGTGCAAAGCCGGCGCGTCCGCGCTCGCACAGGCGCACGGCAAGGCGTCCTTCCAACTCCTTGAGGTGACGGCTGATCACCGAACGGCTGATATTCAACGACAGCTCGGCCGCAGAGAGCCCGCCAGATTCGGCAATGGCAATAAACACCCGCAGCAGACGCAGGTCGGCTTCGCTGACTTGAGCCAGAAGTGCTCGCCTTTGTTTCGCAGTCATGAAACTATCATTGCATAGGTTGTCATTTTCTGCATGTAAATCACCCACTAAGATGCGATCCATCACCCATAAGGAGACGCCATGGCCAACCTCAACCCCTACTGGATGCCCTTCACCGCCAACCGCGCCTTCAAGAAAGCGCCGCGCATGCTGGTCTCGGCCAAGGGCCACTACTACACGGATGACACCGGTCGGCAATTGCTCGACGGTTTTTCGGGTTTGTGGACCTCGGGCGTCGGCCACTGCCACCCGAAGATCGTGGCCGCGGTGCAGGAACAGGTTGCCAAGCTCGACTACTCGATGGCCTTTCAGATGGGCCACGAGAAGGTGTTCCAGCTCTCGGAAAAGGTTGTGCAGATGGCCAACCCGAACGCTGACCCCAAGGGCTTCACCCGCGTCTTTTTCACCAACTCGGGCTCCGAGTCAGCCGATACCTCGCTCAAGATCGCCCTGGCCTATCACCGCGCCCGCGGCGAAGGCCAGCGCACCCGTCTGATCGGGCGTGAGAAGGGCTATCACGGCGTGAACTTCGGTGGCATGTCGGTCGGCGGCATTGTGCCCAACCGCAAGGTGTTCTCGGCGGCCATGCTGCCCGGCGTCGATCACATCCGTCACACGCACAGCATTCCCGACATGGGCTACTCGAAAGGGCAGCCGACCTGGGGTGCACACTTTGCCGATGATCTGGAGCGCCTGGTCACGCTGCACGACGCCTCGAATATTGCCGCGCTCATCGTCGAGCCGGCGCAGGGCTCGGCCGGCATCATCGTGCCTCCGATTGGCTATCTCCAGAAGCTGCGCGAGATCTGCGACAAGCACGGTATCCTGCTGATTTTCGACGAGGTGATTACCGCCTTCGGTCGCGTCGGGGCCGCTTTCGGTGCCCAGCGTTTCGGCGTCAAGCCGGACATGATCAACATGGCCAAGGGCCTGACCAATGGCGTCATCCCCATGGGTGCCGTGATGGTCAAGGAGCACATCTACGACACGCTGATGAATGGCCCCGAGCACATGATCGAGCTGTTTCACGGCTACACCTACTCGGGCCACCCGATTGCCGCCGCCGCGGGCCTCGCCTGCATGGAAATCTACGAAGAAGAAGGCACCTGGGCGCAGGTGCGCTCGCTGGAGCCCAAGTTCGAAGCGCTAATTCACTCGCTCAAGGGTGAGCCGAATGTCATCGACATCCGCAACGTCGGCCTGATGGCGGGCGTCGAACTGGCACCGCGCGCCGGCGAGCCGGGCAAGCGCGGCTTCGAGGTCTTCCTCGGTGCCTTCAACGACGGCGTCGTGGTGCGTAACAGCGGCGACATCATCCAGTTCTCTCCCATGTTCAATTCCACTCACGACGAACTCGAACGGATCGTCGAGACTGTGCGCAAGCAACTGCGCGCCATTGCGTAAAGGATAACCACCATGACTACTACCCTCGGCCACTGGATCAACGGCACTATCGTCGCCGACAACAATCGCCCCGCCCCCGTCACCAACCCCGCCACTGGCGCAGTCAAGCTCCATGTCGCGCTGGCCAGCAAGGCGACCGTCGAGTCGGCCATTGCCGCCGCCGAAGCCGCCTTCCCGGCCTGGCGCGCGACGCCGCCGCTCAAGCGCGCGCGCGTGATGTTCAACTTCAAGGCGCTGCTGGAAAAGCACGCCGACCGTATTGTCGAAGCCATCACCACCGAGCACGGCAAGGTGTGGGACGACGCGCTGGGTGAATTGCAGCGCGGCATTGAAGTGGTCGAATACGCCTGTGGCGCACCCGAGTTGCTCAAGGGCGAGCACAACCGCGATGTCGGCCCCGAGATCGACTCGTGGTCCGAGATGCGTCCGCTGGGTGTCGTGGCCGGCATCACCCCCTTCAATTTCCCGGCGATGGTGCCGATGTGGATGTTCCCCATCGCCATCGCCTGCGGCAATACCTTCGTGCTCAAGCCGTCGGAGAAAGACCCCGGCTGCCCGATGATCGTCGCCGAACTGCTCAAGGAAGCCGGTCTGCCCGACGGCGTGTTCAACGTGGTCAATGGCGACAAGGAAGCCGTCGACACCCTGCTCACCGACAAACGTGTGCAGGCGATCAGCTTCGTCGGCTCGACGCCGATTGCCGAGTACATTTACCGCACCGGCACGGCACACGGCAAGCGCGTGCAGGCGCTAGGCGGAGCCAAGAACCACGCCGTGGTCATGCCCGATGCGGATCTGGACAACGCCACCAATGCCATCATGGGTGCCGCCTACGGTTCGTGCGGCGAGCGCTGCATGGCGATTTCGGTGGTCGTGGCCGTGGGTGACGAAGTCGCGGACGCGCTGATTGGCAAGCTGACGCCCAAGGTGCAATCGCTCAAGATCGGCAACGGCATGGACCGCAGCAGCGAGATGGGCCCGCTGGTCTCCAAAGTGCATCGCGACAAGGTCAAAGGCTACATCGACAGCGCCGAGAAAGATGGCGCCAAGCTGGTGGTCGACGGCCGCAGCCTGAAAGTCGCGGGCCATGAGAATGGCTTCTTCCTCGGCGGCACGCTACTCGACAACGTGCGCCCCGATATGGTTTCGTACAAGGAAGAAATCTTCGGCCCGGTGCTGCAGATCGTGCGCGTCAAGACGCTGGAAGAAGCCATTGCGCTGATTGAAGCGCACGAATACGGCAACGGCGTGTGCATCTTCACCCGCGACGGTGGCACTGCACGAGCGTTCTGCGACACCGTGTCAATCGGAATGGTCGGCGTCAATGTGCCGCTGCCGGTGCCGGTGGCGTATCACTCGTTCGGCGGCTGGAAGCGTTCGCTGTTTGGCGACCTGCACATCTACGGCCCTGATGGCGTGCGTTTTTACACCCGGCGCAAGACCCTGACCCAGCGCTGGCCGATGCAGCCGCTGGCCAAGGCGCAGTTCAGCTTTCCGAGCAACTGAGGCACAGCTATCGTCGCCAGCATCCGCAAATCCCGCAGGGATTCCTTTTGGTCATCGGTGCAGGTGGGGCAGCGTTCTCATGCACATCGCCATCCTGACCTTCGAGGGTTTCAACGAGTTGGATTCGTTGGTTGCCCTGGGCTAGGTGATGTTGGGCGCGACGGTCATGCGCAAAATGCAGGCCGGGAGCGAAGCCTCTTTTGCCCGTGAAGGTCAGCATTCCCGGTTGTGTTCGGTTGTCGCACAGGGTAGCGAGTAACATGACGCGGATTCGTCGCACCATCCGGGAGATCGCATGCCTGCCGCAAAGTCCGCGCGGACACAGTTCCGCCTCCCTTTCTTCACCGCCCTGACCCTGCTGCTTAGTGCCTGCGCCACTCCGCCGCAGTATTCCAAGGCTGACGACCCGTTCAAGGCGCTGTCGTCGCGCGCGGCCCGCCAGTACGCGGCGGCCAAAATGTGTCTGATGCTGACCGAGAACACCACCAAGGCCTTCAACCACCTCGGTGAAATGCACACGCTCGGCACGCAATGGGGCGCCCAGTCCGCCGAAGTTGACCCCAAGGCGCGCGTGACCGAGCTCACCGAGATGCTCACCTCGCGGTTTCGTGAAACGGTAAAAATCAATTCTCTGGGCGAGTTGCAGGAGCAGAAGTGCCAGTTGGCGTTGGCGCTCGACATCCAGATTACCCTCCGTCAGGTATCGTTCGCCGAACATACCGTCAACTTCGCCGGAACGCTGGTGGATGGCAGCGGCGCACCGCTCGATCAACTGGCCAGCGCGGGCAAATCGGCGGTGCCCTTCCCCGCCTTCAGCATGAACTTTTTGCCCGCCTGGAATCAGGCAGTAAGCAGCTTTGGCGACAGTCTCGATAAATCGACGCCGGTCGCCAATCTGGTTGCCGGCCTGCCCGCGCTGGTGGCATCGACGCAGGCAATGGCCTCGCCGACCGTAGCCCCTGCCAGCATTGATCTGGCCTTCTGGGATAGCGTCAAGGCCAGCACGAATCCGGCCGACTTTCAGGCCTATTTGCACAAGTTTCCCAACGGTAGTTTCGAGAGTCTCGCCCGTTCCCGGCTCGCCGCGCTTGGCGAGGCGGCACCGGCGCGCATGAAGCCTCTGGCACAGCCCACCAATACCAAGCTCAACTTTGGTAACTACCATGCTTTGGTGATCGGCATCGACAAGTACCGTTCGGTCACGCCGCTCAAGACCGCCGTGCATGACGCGCGCACGGTAGCGGATCTGCTGCAGAAAGAATATGGCTTCAAGGTCACTCTGCTGGTCGACCCCACGCGCAACCAGATGCTGGATTCCTTTGACGATCTGCGCCGTCGTCTCACCGACGCTGACAACCTGTTGATCTACTACGCCGGGCACGGCTATCTCGACGTCGATTCCGACCGCGGATTCTGGTTGCCGGTGGATGCCGACGCCAATCGGCGCGCCAACTGGCTGTCGAATTCCGACATTGCCGACATGGTGCGTGGCACGCGCGCCAAGCATGTCCTGCTGGTAGCCGACAGCTGCTATGCCGGCACGCTGACGCGCAGCCTCTCAATGCAGATGAATGCACTCGACGACTTCACCCGCTTGGCGCATAAAAAAGCCCGAACCGCCCTCGTGTCCGGCGGACTCGAACCGGTCGAGGATGCGGGCGGCGGCAGCCACTCGGTGTTTGCCAAGGCTTTCCTCGATGCGCTTTGGGCCAATACCGGTATCGTCGATATGAGCCAGATTTTCTCTTCGATGCGCCGCCAGGTAGTGTTGAGCGCCCAACAGACACCCCAGTACAGCGACATCCGTCAAGTGGGTCACGAGGGCGGCGATTTCATTTTTGTGCGCAAAAAATAGATTTCGCGCACAGCAGGCGTGCCGCCAGATGCAGAGCTCAACCAAAAATCTCCGCCTCTGTTGGGCTGGGCACTAGCCTGCACAGCGAATAACGCCCAGACGCTCGCTCCGCTTTACTTGGAGGTTTCCTGATGCTTGCACACTTCACCAATAACACCTTGATGCCAGCTGCGATCTCTTTTCTACTCAGTGTCTGTGGTGCCACGCTGTCGCGGAACCCCTCGGGGCGCGACACGCCGGTCAATGCCATGGCGGAAGATGCCGACGAGCGCGCGCTGCCCAAGGCGGCCAACGGTATCAAGGCCGTCCAGTGAAGACGCCACGCTTCCTGCAGATCGCACAGAGCGATCCCGCCGCTATCCGCGCCGAACTGCTCGCCGGTCTCTCGGCGCCGGTGGCCACCATCTCGCCCAAGTATCTTTACGACGCGCTGGGCTCCCGCCTGTTTGCCGCGATCACCGAGCTTGAGGAGTACTACCCCACGCGCACTGAGGCCGCGATCTTTGCCGCGCATGCGCCCGAGATGGCGAAGACGCTCGGCGTCGTCGGTACCCTGGTCGATCTGGGGGCGGGTAACTGCGAAAAAGCCGCGCGTCTGTTCAGCGAATTTGACGTGGCGCGCTATGTCGCCGTCGATATTTCGGTCGATTACCTGCGCGATTCACTGCACTGCCTGCAGCGCCAGCACCCGCAGATGGACATGCTCGGCGTCGGGCTGGATTTTTCTACGCACATTCGTCTGCCCGACGAGGTGGGCACGGGGCCACGCACGCTCTTCTATCCCGGTTCGAGTATCGGCAACTTCACTCCCGCAGACGCTCTGGGTTTTCTGCGCGAGGCGCACGCTGCCAGTCTGGGCGGTGCGCTCTTGATCGGTGTCGATCTGGTCAAGCCACGCGAGGTGCTCGAACTGGCCTACGACGACCCCCTGCAGGTGACGGCAGCGTTCAATCGCAACCTCTTGCGCCATCTTCGCCGTCTCACCAGCGCCGACTTGCGGATTGAGGACTGGCGGCATGTCGCCTTATTCAATGAGCAGGAGTCGCGCATTGAGATGCACCTTGAGGCGGTGCACGCGGTGACGGTCAGGTGGCCCGGCGGCCAACGCCACTTCGCCAGGGGCGAGCGCCTGCATACCGAGAATTCCTACAAGTGGCGTGTCGATGATTTCGCGGCGCTGTTGCGCCAGGCCGGCTTTAGCGAACTGCACCACTGGAGCGACGAACTCGGCTGGTTTGCCATATTCGCCGCCCAGGCGCGCACGCGGTAAAGCCAGGCCTCGATTCAGAGTCAAACGGCCCTGAATCGAGGGCACCGGTTCGCTAGTTTCTGGTTGGTGTCGGCTTGACCTCGCCGGCATTCGCACCCATGCCGAGGTTCGGCAAGGTGCGCACCCCTGGCAAGCGCAGGTCGCCCACCGTAGGCAGCATCCAGCGTGTACCCTGGCGCAAAGATGCCGGCAAGGTTTCCGTAGGCGGGGGGGCGGTGGAGGGCTGAATGGTCGCCACCATGGTGCGGCCAACCGAAATTTCAGGGTTGGCCAGAGGTCCTTCATAGGGCGGTTCAATGCGTGAGAGCATGCCGAACAGGTTGCGCACGTTCTCGACCAGAATGACCGCCTCACCACCCCGTGCCCGCCCGGACTTCAGGCGCTGGTAGTACTCGGGCTTGCTGAGCAACGGCAAGACCTGCTTGAGCTCGACCCACACATCGGCATTCTTGCCTTCGCTCAGCGCAATGGCGCGCGCGCCCTTGAGGTGGCCCATGCCCAGGTTGTAGGCGGCAAGGGCCATGTAGAGCCGGTCGGGCAGAACCACGGACTCGGGCAACTGGCCCATCAGATACAACAGGTAGTCAGCGCCGCCACGAATGCTTTCGCCTGCGTCCAGGCGATTGCTGACATTGAGCAAGTCGGCTGTGTCCTCGGTCAGCATCATCAGGCCGCGCACACTGGTAAATGACGTCGCTGTCGCGTCCCACTTTGATTCCTGATAGGCCAGCGCAGCGACCAGACGCCAGTCCAGCCCGGTGCGTTCCTGCGCCCGCTGAAAGTGCACCCGCAACCGGGGCAGCAGCGTCTTTACGTCAGCCAGAAAGGCATCGGCGAGCGCCGGGCCGATGCGCTGAATGTGCCCGTAGTACGTGTCGTAGAGCCGCTGTGTGGTGCCGTTGGCAGAGGCTTCATCAATGTATTTTTCCATCGCCTCATACAAGACCGGGTCGATGTCCTCGGGAAAGGCGAAAGCGAACTCGCGCTTGCCAAACAGCCGAACCACGGGCTGCAGGTCCGGCTGAAAATTGGCCGCCACGCGCATGTTCAGTTCGTCGACCGCGGCATAGTCAACCTGCCGGTTGGCAACCAGGCGCAACAGGTCCTGCTGATTGGTGTCACGGACTTCCATGATCACCGGCTGCTGCTCCGCACGCATGGCCTGCAGTGCGGCGGCCGCGGGCGAGCCGTAGGCGACATGAACCGTTCGTCCCGGCAGGTCGGATATTGCGTGCGGCCCGACATTGTCGGCATGTTGCACGACCCAGAGCGGCATTGATGCCAGGGTCTTGGAAAAGATGACGCCTTTGGGTGCCGGGGTCGAGTTGATGAACGCCCCGATATGCACGCGCCCTTCGCGCACCAGGAGTTCCAGCTCTTCGAAGCTTTCCACGGTAATGAAGCGCATTGGCACGCCCAGTTGCCGCGCGAAGCCGTCGAGGTAGTCGTAGGCGATGCCGTGGGCGTGGGTGCCATCAGGCAAGACGATCGCGCCCGGTTCGGGAAACGCGGCAACCACCAGTGCGCCCTCGCGCTGCGGCGCTTCGATGCGCCCGCACGCCGCAGCAAGCAGCACCGCAACAGCGAGGCCAAGCCATAGGTGCCAACGACGCCGAACCGGTGACATTGTCGCGATTTCCCTCCATGCTGCATCGCGTTCTGCCCGCGCTAAGCCTGCGGCCATTCGCTGGATGCTGTTGTTGTTCTGCACACATCGCGTGCACATGACTGGCTGGCGCGCATGGCGCAAAAAAGACCAGGAAGTCGAACGCGCGCGCTGTGAGTATCTCTATGTTGACTGCCCGAGTCAATCACCGAATTTGCCCGCTGAACTTACCCACTGACTGCTTGACAATCAACAGCAGCGCAAGCGGTATGCCCGCAAGGTCACAACGCGCAACTGCGAAAGCCGGAATGCATATCGAAGCGCTGCGCAGGAAAATAATTGCGGTATTTCGGGTGCGCCATGCGTGGGTGGGTGGCCCGGCTGGCGCCCTTGAGCACCGGGCGCTGCTCGTCAAAGCCGAAGCGCGAATAGTCGCGATAGGGGTGGGCAACAAAGCCGGGAAAGGGTGCGAAGCGGCTACCTGTCCATTCCCAAACCTCGCCCCAATGAAAGCCGCTTGCGCTCAGAGCGGCGCATTCCCATTCGACTTCGCTGGGCAGGCGACGGCCAGCCCAGTCACACCAGGCCTGCGCCTCGTACTGGGTCAGATGCTCCGCCGCAGTGTCGAGATCGAGGGTTTGCCAGCTGCCATAGCACCTGGCCTGCCACTCGCCATCGCGCCGCCGCAGATAGGCCGGGCAAGGCAGGCATCCGGCCTCGACTGGTGGCAGAAAGCGTCGCCAGGTGACCGGCACACTATCGATGGCAAACCGCGCCAGCGCTTGTGGGCGCACTGGGAGCTCGTTGTCAAAAGCGAAACCCACGCCCTGCCCACCGAGTGTCCACGATTGCGCGGCAAGGTGAATGTCGTACGCGAGTGGTAACTGCCTGGCCTGCCGCATCAGGGTCGCAGGCAGCGCGATGTCCAGCGTCTGCGCCATGTAGCACGCCGCCTCGGCATGCATGTCTTCGTGGAACAGGGCGAGCTGATAGAAGTAGGGGTCGGCACCGCGTTGCCCGTCGTCCGCGAGCAGCGCCAGACTTTCCTGAAGGCTGGCGGCGAGGTAGTCGCAGGTGGTTGTCAGATCGGGCAGTGGCAGCGACCAGCGGGCAGTGTGCGCGACCCGGCTGGAGTCGTACCAGCCATCAGCCTGAGCCTCCCGGCCCGGTGGGCGGGCGCACTCCGGGTTAGCCGCGAGCCCGCGTGCGCGCTCGGGATTGCGCGCCAGCCAGTAGTCCTGAAACCACGCTACATGGCCCACTTCCCACAAGGGTGGATTGAGCTCGGGCGCGTACGGAATGCGTAGCGCCGGCCCGAGCGCTTGCACGTAGGCGTCGAGCAGCGCGAGGGTAAGCTGGCGGGTATCCTGCAGCATGCTGGTCAGCGTCGCCGCATTGGCGGTGCGCGCACGCGTGGCAATGGAGTAATCGGTGGTCATGGAGCAGATCGTTTGAAAGGTTTGAAGACGCAAGTCGTCATTGTCACCCCGGCGCTGGCCGATGCCAACAACGGCAACTGGCAGACCGCCCGGCGCTGGGCCGCGCATCTCGCCGCGGTGGCGCGGGTGCGCCTGGTCAAGGCCTGGCCCGATGCCGATGCCGCCGGTGACGAGGTGATGATCGCCCTGCATGCGCGCCGCTCGGCGGCCTCGGTGGCAGCGTGGCACGCGCAGCGCGGCAGTGCCGGGTTGTGCGTGGCGCTGACCGGCACCGATCTGTATCGCGATCTTGCCAGCGATGCCGACGCACAGCGCTCGCTGGAACTGGCCCGTATTCTGGTCACGCTGCAGGAGTGCGCGCCGCAGCAACTGCCCACAGCCCTACGCGCCAAGTCGCGCGTGATCTTTCAATCGACCACCGCGCGCCGCACCGTGGCCAAGCCGACACGCTTTTTGCGCGCGCTGATGGTGGGCCACCTGCGCGAAGAAAAATCGCCGCAGACGCTGTTCGCTGTGGCGCGCCTGCTGCGTGATGAACTGGGCATTCGCATTGACCACATTGGCGTCGCGCTCGATCCGGCGCTGGGCGAAGCCGCGCAGGCGACCATGGCCGTGGCGCCGAACTACCACTGGCTCGGTGGCTTGCCGTATGCCGAAACGCGCCGGCGCATTCAGCATGCCCATGTGCTGGTGCATTGCAGCCGCATGGAAGGTGGCGCGCACGTGATCATGGAGGCGGCCGCCTGCGGCACGCCGGTGCTCGCCTCGCGCGTCGATGGCAATGTCGGCATGCTCGGTGCCGACTACGGTGGCTACTTTCCGTGGAACGACGCCGAGGCACTGGCGACCCTGTTGACCGCAAGTCGGCGCTGGCGAGACGGCGATCCGCTGCTCGCCACGCTTACCCAGCAGTGCGCAGCGCGCGCGCCACTGTTCTTGCCGGCGCACGAGCGCGCTGCGTTGCGCCAGCTGGTTCAGGACCTGAAAGAACAGGAATTACGGATGTGACTGCGGGCGATGATCGCTCCAAAGCAGCTGCAGCGCCTAAAGCCGCTATTCAAGTTTCGCTTCTACGAAGCGGCCGCTGGCCAACTTACACCGACGGCCATTTGCCACCGTTGATGGTTGCGTCCTGAAAACTAGGCGACCGAGTTCAGCGTGCCGCCACCAGGGCTTTGCTCCAGACCATAGGCGCGCATTAGTTGCACGATCTGCTGCATCCAGCGCAATTGGTTGCTGCTTTCACTGGCCGAAGCACTGGCCGTGGATGTAGGGCTGGTACTTGATTCGCTACCCGCGCTCCGCTCCAATGCCATGGCTTCGGCAAAACTCACTTTGCCGTTGCCGTCGGTATCTGCGGTATCAAAGTTTTCGATGACGCTGCTGATCAGGCTGGCGCGCTGGGTGTCACCACCGCTCTGGCTGCTGCTGATTGCGTTCAGCTGGCTTTGCAACTCGTCTTTGCTGAAGCCCTCGTCGGCACCGCCGCCGCGTGGCGGAGGTGGGGGCGGTGGCATGCCGCCTTGCAGGCGCAGGCTCATGAACTGCTGATCGAGCTGCTCGCTCAGCGCCTTGAGACTACTGCTGAACTCCTGTTCGGTGAGCTTGCCATCACTGTCGGCATCGAGCTCCGCGAACAAGGCGGTGGCATCGCTGCTGCTGGTGACATTTTCGAGCGCCGAGGTGAACCCGGCCTGCTCGATATAGCCCTTGCCGCTGCTGTCGAGCTTGGCGAAGAGCTTTTCCGCCATGGCGCTGGCGTCGGGGCGTGGCGGGCGTGATCCCATCGGGTTCATGGCGAAGCCGCCACTCATGCTACTCAAGCTGCCTATGGTGCTCATCGTTGTTTCCTTTCCTGAGTCGGTTCGAGTCACGCGGTTGCGTGCACTGCCTTCATTGCAAGTTGTCGGCCAAAAGTCTCGCCAATTCAGGGGTTGGCATGTAAAGGCGAGTAAAGGTAAGTAAAGGCCAGCCATGATTCGGCCTGTGCCGGCAGGAAAAAGGCCACCGTGCCGGCGAGGCACGCGGCAATCACCAGATCGCCGGTCAGCCGCAACCCACTGCGCCGGAAAAATATGCCACCCCGGATTGCCGCGTTAAGCGCTGTAAAGCGCGTGGCGCGGCAAGGGCTTTGCGGCTTGTTCATGGGCCTGAGCGCTCGTCGGCGCGGCAGTGCTTGCCGCGCGGCGGGTCATCTTCCGCCTTGGCCTGCTGCGCTCGCTGCTCGGGTGTCAGGATGGCGCTCAGTTTGGCTTCAGCGCGTGCGCGCAGCCATGCCAGTTCGGCAATCTGCTGGCCATGCTCGCTGGCGAGGGCCTTGGCTTTGGCTTCGTCGAAGACCTCGGCCTGCGCCAAATTGCGCAGGGCCTCAGCGCTGCGGTGGGCGGCGCGCATGGCCTCGTGACGTGGCCGAGCATCGGCCTGCATTTGCGCAAACAGTGCCTCGTGTTGCGCATCGGTCAGCTTGAGCGAGTGCATCGCTGGCGGCCCCATTCCCGGTCCGGGGAAGTGGCCGCCAACGGGCGGGCAGGCCCACGCAGTGGCGGTGATCAGGCCGGCGCTAACGGCCAGGGCAGCGAGGATGGAATAGCGTTTCTTCATGAAGTTCTCCTGTAGAAAGTCACACGAACGTGACGCAACGAATTCTTGCGGCGGCGCATGTAAGGTGCTGTTATGGCCGGGTAAATTTCGGTAAAGGCGCGGCGCATGACAAAGGCTCTGCCCTAAGATGCAGCGCATGAATGGACGAGTGCTGTTGGTTGATGATGATGTTGAGCTACTGGATCTGCTGCGTGATTACCTGACCCGCGAGCAGTTCACGGTGACCTGTGTGCACGACGGCCAAGCTGGTGTGGCCGAGGCACTTTCCGGCCGCCACGATATCGTGGTGCTTGATGTCACCATGCCGGTGCTGGGCGGCATTGCCGCGCTGGCCCGGATTCGTGCCGCGAGTCCGCTGCCGGTGCTGATGCTTACCGCACGCGGCGACGACACTGACCGCATCGTGGGACTGGAGTTGGGGGCGGATGACTACGTGCCCAAGCCATGCACGCCGCGCGAACTGACGGCGCGCCTGCGTGCCATCCTCAAGCGTTCGTTATCGTCGCACGAGATGGCCAGCGAAAGTTTGCAGCCGTTGGCGGCTGGCCCCTTGATGCTCTGGCCGGGGCGCCGTCGCGCCGAGTGGCAGGGCATGCTGCTCGATTTGACCAGTACCGAATTCAGTTTGCTGGAACTGCTGGCTCGTCAGGCTGGCAAGGCAGTGAGCAAAGCGGATTTGTCGGAGCAGGCGCTGGGACGGGTGCTCACCCGCTTTGATCGCAGCATCGATGTTCACATCAGCGCTATACGGCAGAAGCTGGGCAATCTGCCCGACGGGCGTTCGCCGATTGAAACAGTAATCCGCAAGGGTTATCTGTTGGTGGTCTGAGCCGATGCGCCCCGGCCGACTCTTTTGGAAATTCTTCTTGTTTTTGTGGGCGGCCCAACTCGTGACCGCTGTCGGCGTGGGCGTAGGGATTTGGCTACTGCATCCTCAGGGCCGATTCGGGGGTCCGCCCGGTGGGCCACCTCCGGGTGCGATGTCGGCCCCCATGCCCTGGCCTCCCGACAGAGTGCCCGGGTCCGGCGGCCCCGTCGAGTACGTGCCCCCTCCGCGCCACGACGAGCAGGCATTTTGGCAACGTCCGCCCTTCCTCCCGCTGTTCGCCGGAAGTCTGGTCAGTGTGCTTATGGCGGCGGCACTGGCCTGGTATTTCTCGCGCCCGATTCAGGTCTTGCGTGCGGCTTTCGAGCGCGCGGCGGCGGGGGATCTGACGGCGCGGGTGGGGGATGCGATGGCCCAGCGGCGGGATGAGCTGGCGGATCTGGGGCGCGACTTCGATCACATGGCCGAGCGCCTGCAGGGGCTGGTTGATGCGCAGCGGCGCCTGCTGCACGATGTCTCGCACGAGCTGCGCTCGCCGCTGGCGCGCTTGCAGGCAACCAGCGATCTGCTCACCCAGCAACCCGAGCGCGCCGCCGAATTCATCGCCCGCATCGAGCGCGAGACCGTGCGCATGGATCACCTGGTCGGCGAGCTGCTGACCTTGGCTCGGCTTGACGCCGGGCTAGCGGGTACGTGTTCGGATAACGTCGATCTGATTGATCTGATTGACGAGGTTGCCGAAGACGCCCGCTTTGAAGGTCAGCCGCGGGGATGCACGGTCAATGTCGATATCGCCAATCAGGGCCTGGTGCCGGGTAATCGTGAGCTGTTGCATCGGGCACTGGAAAATGTGGTGCGCAATGCGCTGCGCCATTCTCCTGAGGGTGGCCGCGTGGACATTGCCTTGAGTCGGGAGCGGACCGGGGGCCAAGTCCTCATTCAGGTTAGTGATCAGGGCCCCGGCGTGCCCGAGGCCGATCTGGCGCGCATCTTCGAGCCCTTCCTGCGCTCAGAAGGGGCAGACAGCTTTGCCGGTTACGGGTTGGGTCTGGCGATCACCCGACGGGTCATGAGCGCGCACGGCGGTACGGTGTTGGCCGCCAACCAAGCGGCGGGAGGCTTGCAGGTGGAGCTTCGCCTGCCCGGTTGAATCGCCCCCGAAAAGGGGCGCGGGGGGCGTGACCGATTTAGGAAGGCGATGCGGCGAATGATCGCCGTCTTGCCAGCGCCGACTTGCCGAACTACCTGCTCCAGCGGGCGGCCACTTCCGCGATGCTCTCCTACGAAGTCAGGCGCTATTGATCAGGCGACCCAAGCGCGCGTCGTCTTTAGCGCCGGGGAAGATATCCTGCAACTGGCTGTCACGAAGGCCAAAGCCCGATTGCAGCACCTGGGCAAAGATGCTCCGAAAATCATGATGCACCGGCAGATCGCGCCCCTCGTAAAGATTGGCTGACGACAGCCCCGACCAGGTGCCATGCCAACGACCACCTGCGATTCGATTGCCAATCAGCCAGAGCGTGTTGCCATGGCCATGGTCGGTGCCGCGCGTTCCATTTTCCGCACAGGTGCGGCCAAACTCGCTGGCAACGACAATGATGTCACCCGGCTCTGAAAAGTCGGCGCGTAGCTGAACCAGGGCGGCGGCCAGGCTGCCGAAGCTTTTGGCCAGACCTCCGCTAACACCGCCTTGACTGGCGTGCGTATCCCACCCCCCGGCGGAGAGAAAGCCGACCCGAAGCGTGCGGTCATTGCGCATGAGTGTGCCCAGGGGCCGAGCATCCAGCGGCAAGCCCGCCGCCGAGGCACCGCCCTGAGCTGCCTTTTCCTCAACGGCAAGCTGCCGGGTGCTGGACATGCGACTGTCGGCACCCTGACGAAAGACCTGCGAGACTTCGTCATCACCCCCATAGAGGTCGAGCAAGGCCTCACGGGTGCGTTGATTGCCCAGGCTGCCTTCAGTAGCCGCAGCCTTGCCCCGGGGAATCAAGCGTACCGTCGCCGGCCCCGAGAGAATCTTTGGATTGGCATCACCGACCCCGATGCCCGCGGCGACACTCCCGCTGGCCGTGGCCGTGGCCATGCCGGCCAAGGCGTTGAGCCAACCGCGCGGCGCATTGCTCTTGCCGGGCATACCGATCTCCCAGTGCGTCTGTGCTTCAAAGTGAGAGCGCGTGGGGTCGGGTGAGCCACTCGCGGGAACAAAGCTCAGCACACCGTCGCGCCACAGCGGCAGCAAGGGCGCAAGGGCCGGGTGGAGGGCAAAGGTTGCATCAAGTTTGATCGACGCCTGATCCGTGCCGTCCGGTGCGGGAATGGCAATGCTTGGGCGCAAGCGTCGATAGTCCGGGTCCGCATACGGGATGGTCGCCGATAGCCCGTCGTAGGCGCCACGCAGCAGGACCACAACCAGCCGGCCTTCCTTGAGTGCGGGCATGGGCTGGGCCCAGGCCGTGGGCAGCAGGCATGCGCCCGAGGCGGCGGCCATGCCGAGCAAAAGGCGTCGGCGGCCCACTGAAACCGAAGTGTCGTGATCAGTCATGGCCATTTCCTCATGAATTCGGGGCTTGCGAGCATGAGCCCCGTGTGCAGCGTGGCAGGTTCCTGAGCGATGCGCTGTCGTGAAGCCTCGCTCAGGAAGGGCGTCAGGAAATCGGGGGTCTTTGTGCGCTTGCCCAGCGCCACCGCGAAATCGGCTCGGCGCGTCAGTGCTTCGGGCGAAAGCCAGGTGGCCGCATCGGTCTTGTAGCCATCGGGTGTTTGCCAGCCATGCACCGGCTGCCCGGCCTGCGCCAGGAAGCCCATGGCCAGAGCCGCTTCCTTGGGGTTGCGCAGCCCCCCTGTTGCTGCCAGTGCCGAGCAGGCGTAGTCAAACGGTGTCTTGAAGAGACGTTGATCGGCTTGCCAAAACTCGCGCGAGGAAATCAAGGTCTTCAGGGTGGTGCGGATATCGCCGCCCGAGTCCACAAAACTGCGCGCGAGTTCATCGACGAGGGCCGCAGGCGGATTGTCGGCGACAAAGAAAGTGGCCAAGCGCTGGGCGATTCGCCGCGCAGTCGCCGGGTGCCTCGCCAGCATGCGGATGGCTTCCTCGCCCTCCTGCACGCCCCTATCGCGGAACACCACGCCGAGCAGACGCTTCTCGCCGCTATCGTGAACCTGCGCGTTGAAGCGAAAGCCATCGTCGCGGTTGGGCGCCACCGTCCAGCCGGTGAGGATTCGCGCCAGTTCGCGCACGTCGTTCTGGCTGTAGCCACCGGCCACGCCCAAGGTGTGCAGCTCCAGCAACTCGCGGGCATAGTTTTCGTTCAAGCCACGCGCATTGCCCCGGTGACCGGCACTGCCCTCCGCAACACTCTGGGCCTGATCGAGGTAGAACAGCATGGCCGGATGTTTGGCGCTGGCCAGCAGCATGTCTTCGTACTTGCCGAGGGCATTGGCACGGATCACGTCAAGCACATAGCGACCAACGAACGGTCGCACCGGACCCTTGCCGGAAAAAACATTCAGGTGATTGAACCAGAACTCGGTCATTCTCGCGAGCAAGGGGTGCTCAATGTCCGGCGCACTGCAGGCGGCAAGGCGCCAAGCGGCCGCTTCACCGGCCACCAGTGCACTGAAGGGGCGCTCACTGCGATTGGCGTTACCGCCAGGGCCCTCACCGTTCTCCGACTTCTGCAACTTTTCCTGTCCTGCCTTGCGTGCCTCACGTTCCTTGGTGAATTCCGGAAAAATTTCAGCCAGCGACAAACTGGCGCGCTGGGTCCAGGCGGGGACGCGCGCGGGTTCCTTGCTCGCCGCATGGGCAATATCGACCTGACGGAGTGCCCACGTAGGCGCATCATCCGTCTTTGCGATGGCGTCGACCAGACCGGTCGTTGGACCGTAGCCCAGACGGGAGATAAGCCGCCAGGTCGTATCCGACGGCGTCTGCGCAAAAACGGGCGCGCTCAGGCTAAGCGAACTCGCAATCGCGCCGGCAAGCAGGGTCAGACAAAGCGTCAATTCGTTGCGCATGTGAGTACCTTATGGGTTCGTTGGGGGTGCAATGGGAAAATAGTCGGCACAGAGGCGTCGTAACACTCTGACCGGCGGATTCAGTCTTGGTGATGTTGACTGAATCCGTCGGGTCGAGTCTTTGCACTGATTACTGAGCTTTTTGCGGACGCTTGGGCTTTTGCGGCTTCTGCGGCTTGTTCGCTGGTGTCTGTCCGTTTTTGATGGCTTGCTTGTAGGCATTGTTGGCCTGGTTTTTTTCCGGACTTCTCGCGCCATGAGTGCCCTGTCCGCCACCCGCCTCTTGTGCGTGACGGGTGTTGTTCTCCGGTGTATGGGCAGGGGCCTGGGCAAGTGCCGCCGTTGCATGAGCGCCGAACGCAAGAACTGCGGCAACCGAGATCAATTTTGCTTTGATGGATTTCATTTTTTACTCCTTGGGTAGATTGGCTAATCGATTGATAACTGGATTCGAGAGTCGTCGGGCTATCGGGTTTACTTCCCGTTGTTCATGACCTGCTTATAGACATTGTTCTTCTGGCTCTTTGCCGGACTTCTGGCAAAACCCACATCCGCATTCTGTGCATAGCGAATGTTGTTCTTGGCCGTGTGCAGCGGTGTCGAGTCCCCACCCACGCTTTGTGCGTGGCGAATGTTGTTTGCCGGGTTCTGCGACGGGGTCTTGGCCAGCGCAGCGGACGCTTGGGTGCCGAGCACAAGAATTGTGGCGATCGAGATCAATTGAGTTTTGATGGATTTCATTTTTTTGCTCCTTTAGTAAATTGACTGATTGAGTGAAAACTGCCTTCAAGAGTTGCCAGACGGTTGCACTGTTTGGCGCTCAGGGCCGGATCGGAGGTGTTGCGTTTTTGCGCTTCACCACTGCGTCAAGTCCATGAGCGAATACTAGGTAGCGGGGTGACAAGCAGTGTTTGCGCAGTGCAATGAAATGCAAGGATCGGCTTGACACTTCTTGACATTCAGCGGGGCTCAATCGAGATGCTAGACTCGGCGAAGAATTAAGGAAAAAGCCATGCCACGTTTGCTCATCGCCGATGATGACGTCGAACTCTGCGACATCTTGCGCAACTACTTTGACCTCGATGGCATGGCACTGGACGCCGTGCATCGTGGCGACGCCGTACTCGAAGCGCTGGCGTCGGGCAGCTATGACCTTCTGATCCTCGACATCATGCTGCCCGGCATGATGGGGCTCGATGTCCTGCGCGAAGTACGCCGGAGCGGATCAACTCCGGTCCTGATGCTCAGTGCGCGCGGCGAAGAAACTGACCGGGTGCTCGGGCTCGAACTGGGCGCCGATGACTATCTACCCAAGCCCTGCAGTCCGCGCGAGCTTGCCGCACGGGTGCGCAGCATTCTCAGAAGGACCTCTGCCGCCGACCTTGATTCAACGACCAGAAAAAGTGCGGACAACAAACTGCTGCGGGTCGGCGACCTCGAACTCAATCTGGGCGCACGGCAGGTGCATTGCGCTGGCCTGTCGATCGATCTGACCGGCACCGAATTCAACGTGCTCCATGAGCTGCTGAAGTGCCCTGGCGAGCTCATCAAAAAAGACGACCTGAGTCGTCGTGCCTTGGGGCGTCGTCTTGAGCCCTTTGACCGAAGTCTGGATACGCATGTCAGCAATCTGCGCAAAAAGCTCGGCCCGACACGTGACGGGCGGCCCCGCATCAACTCAGTTCGTGGGGCTGGCTATATCTATGTGGTAGCGGCCGCATCGTGATGTCGCGCCTGGCGATCAAGCTCTTTGCCGGCATCTGGCTGGCATTCTTGCTCTTGCTGGCCGGGCTCTCGTTCGTAGTTGACCGTTGGGACGATACCGCCGAACCTCAGCCGCTCGGGTCCGCGCAGCTGCGCCAATGGCAACAAATGCAGGAGCGCACCGCGACGGTCTTCCAGCGGCGCGGTCTGGACGGCCTGGCGCAGTTTGCCCGTGATGTACGCGAAAACCGGGGCATGGACCTCTTCCTGTTGGGTGACGATGGGCAAGATCTGTTGGACCAACCGGTAGCGGCAAGCGTGCGTGATTTTTTTCTGGCGCATCGCGCGCAGGGGCCGTTGATGCACATGCGCGAGCAACGCATGGTGCTCGGCCCTGCTGCTGTTGCTAGCTCTGCAGAGAAAATTCCGGGGCAACTCCTGCTCTGGCTGCCGATTACCGATGTGGCGCTGGCCCCCGCCTCAAGCCTGTGGCAGGGACCCAATGCCCCACGCCGGCTTGCGGTTGCGGTCGTCGCTAGCGGCATCGTGGCATTGCTGCTCTCGCTCTCCCTGACACGGCCGCTCAGACGCTTGCGTGTCGCCGTCCGCCGCCTTGGCGACGGTGACTTCGAGCATGCCGACCTTGACGAGGCGGCGCGCCGCCGCGACGAGATTGGCGATTTGGCGCGCGAATTTCAGGCGATGGTGCAGCGACTCAAACTGACGAGCGAAGCGCGCCAGCGCTTATTGCGCGATCTCTCCCACGAGCTGCGCTCGCCGCTGGCCCGCCTGCAAGCGTCGATTGAACTGGAGGAACTGCGGGCGGGCGGTAAAGGCAGCGCGAGTTTCGAGCGCATGTTGAACGAGTGCGGACGTCTGAACAGCATGATCGGCGGAATCCTTGCGCTGTCGCGCGCTGAGCATGCCGCGAATGCCCTGCGGACTGAGTCATTCGACCTCGCTGACATGTTGCACGCCCTCGTCGAGGACGCGCAAGTTGAGGGTGAGCCGGCTACCAAGGAGGTGCGGTTCGACGGGCTCAATGTCGCGCCCTTTACAGGCAATCAGGCGATCATTGCGAGTGGCGTCGAGAATGTGCTGCGCAATGCACTGCGCTATACGCCCGCAGGGTGTACGGTCATGGCCACGCTGCGCGAAACGCATGATCACTACGAAATTGCCATCAGGGACAGTGGCCCGGGTGTTCCTGAAGAGGAATTGCCGCGCATCTTTGAGCCCTTTTACAGGGCATCAAATGGTTCCGCAGACGCTGGGGGCGGAACTGGGGTAGGGCTTGCGATCACAGCGAACGCGGCGCAACGACACGGCGGGACATTAACCGCGAAAAATCGTAAGGAAGGCGGACTTGAGGTGGTGCTGAAGTTGCCCAAGCCGAAAATCTGATCTACCGGTGAACGCCATAGCTGCTGAGAGGTAAACCGGGTTAAAAGCTCGTCGACACAAAGCTGCCCTTCCTCCACGTTCAGCAGGGAGAATTTGAGCGCATGGTGAGTGACCGGTCATGGCCGACAGGGCCCATAGGGGGTCGCATCGCATTGCTGCCGCTGGTAAAACGGCGAGGTTTTTGAGCGTCGGGTTACTGGTGTCACGCCCACTGGGTCCCCACAGTCTTGACCTGATGGTGGCGGCGGCTTTGCAGTTTATGTAAAACAAACCTGGTGCCGTTTCATGTAACGCGCTAACATGTTTCATGTAACGCCCTCTAGGAGACCAAAATGCGAACCTCCGCCGCTAACCGAGTTCAAAAACACCGCGATGCACTTCGTGCCGCCGGGCTGCGCCCGGTGCAACTTTGGGTGCCGGACTCCCGGCAACCGGCGTTTGTCGCCGAGTGCCGACGGCAATCACTACTTATTGCGCAGGCTGACCATGCCGATGCTGGGCTTATCGAATTCATGGACGCGGCGCTGACTGACCTGGACGGCTGGACGGCGTGAAGCGGGGCGATCTGGTGACGGTCGTCATACAGGGCGACATTGGTAAGCCGCGGCCGGCGTTGGTCATCCAAGCCGATGCGTTTTCCGAGCATCCGTCCGTAACCATAATTCCCACTACCGGCACGCTCGTAGATGCACCTCTGATGCGTGTGCCTGTACAACCCGATCCTACCAATGGACTGCGTGAAGAAACTCACATCATGATCGACAAGATCGTAACCATTCGCCGAGAAAAAATAGGCGTGGTGTTCGGGCAACTCGACAAAGAGACGCTGGCCCAGGTGGATCGACTGTTGGCCGTTTTTCTGGGTATTGTCTAACCGTTAAGGCAAAGGCTCCGTCGTGCGATGCGGGTCTAAACGGGCGCAATAGGTTCATTCCCGCCCCACAATTTCCGCTGGCTATCGGCAGGTCTTGGCCACCGCCGTCCGCAAGTCGGCGCTGGTGATACAGCGATATCGCAAGTAATACACCCTGCGGTAGCTCATGACCGAAGCGCTTCCCTTGAGCTTCGTACTAGAACCCCGGCGTTAAGGAAAACTTCGGCGTCTTTTCCGTGCCGCGCGTTCAAAGTGGCACGCCCAACAAGCGCCAATTTCAATCTAACGTACAATAAAAATTAACACTTACGTTAAAGGGAATGCCGTGGCTTTACCGACGAGCGATGTGGTTCCCATCAGCGAAGCGCGTGTCCGATTGACTGAGCTCGCCGAAGAGGTTGTCGGCGAAGGAGCGGAAAAGGTGCTGACCAAGAATGGTTCGAGCTTTGTCGCCATTGTGGATGCGCGCAAGCTTGACTACTACCATGCGCTTGAGGCGGAGCATGCCAACCTGATCTTGCTGGACGAAGCGGAAACCGGCTTCAAGCAAATGCTTGCGGGGCAACGGATAGCGACCAAAAAGTTGATGGCGGCACTTGCGGATTAATGTCATTGGCTGACAAGGTGCGAACCGACGCTACGCCGAACTTTCTCGCTCACCCGGAAGCGGCGCATTTGTTTTTTATCGCACAGGATGCTGAATCGGCAGCGCAATCTTTTCGAAAACTCAAAGCTGAGCTGCGCGATATGATCGCTGTGGTGAGTTGGTCGCCTGCCAGCAGCTGTCCTGCACGTTTCCTCACCGGGCGCTCGGCTCAGGCACGGCTGAGAGCTGACGCGGTAAAGCAACTTGCCGAAAAAGCCGGTTTGCCCAACTTGCGCGAGTACGTATTAGGTCAGCGCATCGCTTTGTACGCTCACTCTGAGGCAGAAATGGTGCTTTTGGCCCTGAAACATCAAAGGCAACTTTCGTATTCACCCGCGGCGAAGCGCTACTGATGCGTTCCCCGGCTACTCCCGTCCTGCGCGACATCGTCCTCATCGGTGGCGGCCACAGCCATGTCGTCGCGCTGCGCATGTTCGCCATGCAGCCCGAGCCGGGCGTGCGCCTGACCGTGATCTGCACCGATACCGACACGCCCTACTCCGGCATGCTGCCCGGTTACGTCGCCGGCCACTACAGCTACGACGAGGTGCATATCGACCTGCGCCGTCTGGCCGAGTTTGCCGGGGCGCGCTACTGCCGTGACGAGGTGGTGGGCATTGATCGCGCGGCGCGCAAGGTACTGTGCCGACATCGTCCGCCGGTGCCCTACGACGCGCTCTCGATCAATGTCGGCTCCACCCCGCGCCTCGATGGCGTGCCCGGGGCCGCCGAGCACGCCGTGCCGGTCAAGCCGATTCGTGCGTTCAACGAGCGCTGGCTGGCGCTGCTGGCGCGGGTGCGTGCGCATGTCGGGCCGACCACGATCGCCGTGGTGGGGGCCGGTGCCGGTGGCGTGGAGATGACGCTGGCCATGCAGCATCGCCTGCGCAAGGAGCTGATCGCGCTGGGACGCAACCCCGATGAACTGCACTTCCATCTATTCTCCGGTGATGCGCAAATTTTGACCACGCACAATAGTCGGGTGCGCGCGGCCTTCATGAATACGCTGCTGGAACGTGGGGTGCACGTGCACCTCAATGCACAGGTGCAGCAAGTAAGCGGCGGCGTCGTGCAGGCAGGTAATGGCGAACGCATTACCGCGGATGAAATTCTCTGGATAACGCAAGCCGGCGGCGCGCCGTGGTTGCGCACGACCGGGCTGGCACTCGATGAGGCAGGCTTCGTGCGCGTGCGCCCCACGCTGCAAACCGAAACCGACCCGCTGGTTTTCGCCGCTGGCGACTGCGCCAGCTTTGCCGAGCGTCCGCTGGAAAAGGCCGGCGTGTTTGCCGTGCGCATGGGCCGGCCGCTGGCTGAAAACCTGCGCCGCATGGTGGTTGGTGAGCCGCTCGACGACTACCGTCCGCAGCGGCGCTGGCTCGCCTTGATCAGCACCGGCGATCAGCACGCGGTCGCCTCGCGCGGGGCGTTCTATGCCCGCGGTGACTGGATCTGGCGCTGGAAAGACTGGATCGACCGGCGCTTCATGCGCAAGTTCAGCGAGTTCCCTACTGAGATGCCTGAGCCCGGCAAGGCGCGCCCGCGCATCGCGCTCGACACCAGCGAGCAGACGCAGGCCATCTCGGCGCTGGCCATGCGTTGCGGCGGTTGCGGTGCCAAGGTCGGCGCGACCGTGCTCTCACGCGCCTTGGCCAATGTGCACCCCATCGAGCGCGACGATGTGCTCATCGGTCTGCACGCGCCGGACGATGCCGCCGTGGTGCGCGTGCCGCCCGGGCAAGCCATGGTGCATACCGTGGATTTTTTCCGCGCCTTCATTGACGACCCTTATGTGTTCGGGCGCATCGCCGCCAATCATGCACTGGGCGACGTGTTCGCCATGGGCGGGCAGGCGCAGTCGGCCACGGCCATTGCCACCGTGCCGCCGGGGTTGGAAGCCAAGGTGGAAGACACGGTGTTCCAGATGATGACCGGTGCGGTCGAGGTACTCAACGAGGCCGGCTGCGCGCTGGTCGGCGGCCACACCGGCGAGGGGCAGGAACTGGCGCTGGGTTTTGCGCTTAACGGGCTGATTGATGAAGGCTTGGTCAGCGTGCTGCGCAAGGGCGGCATGCAGGCAGGCGATGTGCTCATCCTGACCAAGCCCATCGGCACCGGCACGCTGTTCGCGGCGCATGCCCGCTTGGCCGCGCGGGGCCGGTGGATCGATGCCGCGTTGGCGTCGATGCAGCTTTCCAACCGCGCTGGTGTGGATTGCCTGATCGCGCATGGCGCGACCGCCTGCACCGACCTCACCGGCTTTGGCCTGCTCGGGCATCTGGTCGAGATGACCAAGCCCTCGGGCGTGGATGCCGAACTTGATCTCGATGCCCTGCCCTTGCTCGACGGCGCGCAAGAGACGGCGGCGGCGGGCATACTCAGTTCGCTGCAGCCGGCCAACGTGCGCCTGCGTCGGGCGCTGCGCAATCAGGAAGCGGCAGTGAATCACCCTAACTACGCGCTGATTTTGACCCGCAAACGGCGGGTGGCTTGCTTGCCAGTGTGCCGGCGGCGCAGGCGGAGGCGTGCATCGCCGCCCTGCGCGCTCTGGGCTATGCGCACACCGCGCGTATTGGCCGGGTCGTGGCGCAGGGTGAGGATGTGGCGCCGATTGTGCTGCGCTTTTAGGGGTCGTTCCGCAAGTCGGCGCGGGTAACACGGCGATTTTCACCTTAAGGATTGAGATAAATGGCAACCGTTCTCGATGAACTGCTCGGCCTGCTGACGCTGGAGCCAATAGAGACCGACGTGTTCCTCGGCCAGAGCCAGGACCTCGGTTTTCGCAACCTGTTCGGCGGACATGTGCTCGGCCAGTCGCTGGTGGCGGCGACCAATACCTGCGATCACCGCAATGTGCATTCCCTGCACGCCTACTTCATCCGTGCCGGCGATGCCCGCGCGCCGATTCACTACGCGGTCGATCGCATTCGGGACGGCGCCAGCTTCAGTGTGCGCCGGGTGACGGCAAGCCAGAAGGGGCAGCCCATCCTGATCATGTCGGCCTCGTTTCAGATCATGGAGGACGGCTTTGCGCATCAGATGGCGATGCCCGAGGTGCCGCCGCCGGAATCGCTGCGCTCGGAAGTCGAGCTCGCGCGTCTGGTCGCCGACCGCATCCCGGAACGCATCCGCGAGCAATTCACCTGCGACCGGCCGATCGAGATTCGCAAGATCGATGCGGTCAATCCGTTTGCACCCGAGAAGAAAGCACCGGTCAGTTATCAATGGTTTCGAGCCGTCGGCAAGATGCCCGCCGACCCGACCATTAACCGCTGCCTGCTGGCCTACGCCTCCGACTTTGGCCTGCTCGGCACCAGCCTGCGCCCGCACGGTGTGACCTATTTTCAGCGCGACCTGATGACCGCCAGCCTCGATCACGCGATGTGGTTCTATGGCGATTTCCGCATGGACGACTGGTTGCTCTATGCCTGCGACAGCCCCGCCGCGGGGCATGCGCGGGGTTTCAATCGCGGCAACATCTTTACCCGTGATGGCCGCCTGGTCGCTTGCGTGACGCAGGAAGGGCTGATCCGGCAACTGGCCGAAGGGCGCGAGACGCGCACCAGTCAAGGGTAGAGCGAACTACCGAACGCTACTTGCTTCCCCAAATCTCGGCCAGTCGTGCGTCACGCCCGCAGCCGCGCCGGTAGTAGTTATAGCGAATCGGGTTTTTGCTGTAATAGTCCTGGTGGTAGTCCTCAGCGAGGTAGAAAACGCTCGCCTTGGCCACTTGGGTGTGGATCTCCTTGAACCGGCCGCTCGCTTTCAGCGCTTGCAAGCTGGCTTCGACCGCTTTTCGCTCGTCGTCGTTGGCCCAATAAATCGCGCTTCGATACTGGCTGCCCGAGTCGCAAAACTGCCTGTCCTTGACCGTGGGGTCGATGGTGCGCCAGAAATACTCAACGAGCTGCGCATAGCTCACCTTCGCTGGGTCGTAGGTCACCCGCACCGCCTCGGTATGCCCGGTGCCGCCCCCACTGACCTGCTCGTAGGTCGGCTTGATCGTTGCGCCTGCGGTATAGCCCGACTCTGCCGACAGCACGCCGGAAAATTTTTCAAAATCGGCCTCGGTACACCAGAAACAGCCGCCCGCAAAAATCGCGCTGGCGGTGCTTGCCGTGCTGACCGGGGCCGCCATCACGGCAGCAGAAGTCAAACTGCCCAGCCCGCTGAGCAAACACAGCCAGACGATACGAACGGGGCTCATGTGCGCAGCGCCGGCAGTTTTTCGCCACGAGCGACAAAGCTCAGCGCGACCCCATTGTTGCAATAGCGTTTGCCCGTAGGTTTGGGGCCGTCGTCAAAGACGTGTCCTTGATGCCCGCCACAACGGGAACAGTGATACTCGGTACGCGGCAGCACAATCTTGAAATCGGTTTTTGTGCCAATGGCACCCGGCAGCGCCTGATAAAAACTGGGCCAGCCTGTGCCGCTTTCATACTTGGCAGAGCTGGCAAAAAGGGGCTGATTGCAGGCCGCGCAGAGGAACGTCCCCTCGCGCTTTTCACCATTGAGCGGGCTGGAGCCCGGCCGCTCGGTGCCTTCCTCAAACAACACCTCATAGGCCGCAGGCGAAACAATCTCGCGCCACTGCGCCTTGGTTTTCTTCACCGTCGGCAGTGTCTTGCCTTCTTCCGCCGCACTGATTTTGCTCAGCGCCGTCGTCCCGGTCAGTGCAATGAGGGCTTGCAACAGCTTACGTCGATTCATGGCTACTCCGTTAAACGCGTCAGCCCTCAGTCTAGCTCGCGCCACACACGCTGCAACGATGTCGTCGTCACGAAACTGTTACCAAACTTGTGGGTGCTTTGCGTTACTGAGCCGGCGGTAGCCCGCTCACAACAAGCGCCACGAGCTGATCCAGCGCAATCCCCCAGCCTTGCTCGAAACCCATTGCGGCATGCTTCTCGCACCCCGCTTTGTCGGCATGCATCACCGTGGCCGTATAGCGCGTGCTGCTGGCCGCGAGCGGCTGCAACTGCAGATCGACTACGAACTGAAAACCAAGGTGGGGGTCGGCAGGTGCAGGCTGCGGGCGAAAGCCGGGGCCGAGCGCGTTGGTCCACACCAGACGGCGCTCGGGCTCGACCAGCAGGTAGCAGCCGTCGTTGGCCGGCATTGTGACGCCCTCCGGCGACTGCATTGCCGTGCGAAACACCCCGCCGGGACGCAGGTCGATGGTGCACTCGACCACTTTCCAGGGGAGCGGGCAGAACCACTGCATCAAGATGTCGCGGTCGGTCCAGCCGCGCCAGATATCCGCCGCAGAGATGTCCACATCGCGTTGCAGAACCAAATCCAGATCAGGGTTGAGTGCCATATCAGGGAGCCACCTTGCGCTTGATGGCGCGTGCCAGCGAGCGCGGCAAACCATCCAGCGCGCTCAGTACATGCGGCAGCGCCTTGAGCTTGAGGCCGGAAATGGCGCTGGGCACGATCACTTCGATCAGGTGCGGCCCGGGGGTGGCCAGCGCCTTTTCCAGCGCCTGCACGAAGTCTTCGGTGCTCGTGGCGCGCACCGAGCGCACGCCCATGCTCTGGCCGAGCTGGGCAAAATTGAGTGGCGGATCGGCAATGTCCAGCTGGGCCTTGGCCTTGGGCCCGGCATCGCGCGCACCCACCCGCTGCAGCTCGACATTGAGAATGGCATACGAGCCGTTGTTGAAGATGATGGACACCACATCAAGCTTCTCGCGCGCCATGGTCCACAAGGCCTGAATGGTGTACATCGCCGAGCCGTCGCCGGCCAGCGCGATGACTTTGCGCTGCGGGCAGGCCACGGCTGCACCGACGGCGCTGGGCAGGCCCTGACCAATGGCGCCACCGGTGAGGGTGATGACATCGTGACGCGGGGCGCCGGCGGTGAACATCGGCAGCATGACGCCCGAGGTCTGCGCCTCATCGACAATGATTGCGTTTTCCGGCAGCAGATGGCCGATGGCCTTGCATACTTTTTCGGAAGTCAGTTTGCCGCGCGGGCGACCCGGGCGGGCCGGCTTTTGCAGGGCAGGCGCCGTATCACCAGCGCCGACTTGCCGACACAGCCGTTCAAGTCCGCCCAGCGCATCCTGACTGAACGAGGCCAGCGTATGCACCGTGCAGTGATCGGGCACGAGGTAGCTCTTCTTTCCCGGGTAGGCAAAGAACGAGACCGGCGCCTTGGCATCGACGAGAATCAGATGGTCGATCTCGGACAGTTGGACCGAGGCCAACTCGGCCAGATAGGCAATGCGCTCGACCGGCGGCAAGCCGGCACCGCGCTCGATGCGAGTGGGGAAGACGTCGGCATAGAGCTTGGCCCCGGTCTTGGCGGCAATGCGCGCGGCGGCCATCAGCGCAGGCTCACGCAGGGCGCGACCGCCGAGCAGCAGGGCGCTGCGTTTGCCGTCCTGCGTGCCCGATTGCAGTGCACCGGAAATCGCCGCGATGGTCGCCTCGTCGGCGCAAGGCGGCGGCGTGAGGGCCTTCGGCGGCTCCACCACGCCACCTTCGCTCCACGACACATCGGCAGGCAGGATCAGCGTGGCGACCTGGCCGGGAGGGCCCATCGAGGTCGCTACCGCCTCGGTCACGTCCTTGCACAGCTCGGCGGTCGAACTGGAGGTGCGTACCCAGGTGGACACATTGCGTGCCACGGTTTCGATGTCGGACTGCAACTGCGCATCGTATTTCACATGGTAGGTGGCATGATCACCCACAATATTGACCACCGGCACACGGCCCTTGCGCGCGTTGTGCAGATTGGCCAGGCCATTGCCGAGGCCGCAGCCCAGATGCAACAGCGTGGCCGCCGGCTTGTCGGCCATACGTGCGTAGCCATCGGCAGCCCCGGTGGCGACGCCTTCGAACAAGGTGAGCACCGCACGCATTGCCGGCGCGGTATCCAGCGCCGCGACGAAGTGCATTTCCGACGTGCCGGGGTTGGTGAAACAGACGGTAACGCCGGCGTCGACCAGCGTTTGGAGCATGGCTTGCGCGCCATTGGGTGGGGTAGTCGGCATTGCGGTCTCCTGGGGATTGTTGTTGTCGTCAAGGCGCAGCTGCGTATCGTAAGCCCAGTTCGGTGCCCTGGCGCGCGAATCGAAGCGCGCCCTGTACCGATTTTCGCTAGTGTGTACGCACACCAACACCCTTGCCTGCCCTGAGAACATGATCAAAAAAGCACTTCTTGCCGCACTGATCGCGGCCCTTGCCGGCGCCTATATCGGGCTCGACCTCGGCCGCTTTCTCAGTCTTGAGGGGCTCAAGGCCCAGCAGGCGGCGATTGAGGCCTACCGGTTGGCAAATCCTGCACTCACTGTGCTCCTCTACTTCGTTGCCTATGTGCTGGTGACGGCCCTCTCGCTGCCCGGCGCGGCACTGATGACGCTGGCCGGTGGCGCGCTGTTCGGCGTCGTGACGGGCACGCTCATCGTTTCGTTCGCGTCAACCCTGGGCGCGACGCTGGCCTTCCTCGCGGCGCGCTTTTTGCTGCGCGACTGGGTGCAGGCGCGTTTTGGCCAGCGCCTCGCGGCAATCGACGAAGGTGTGCGGCGCGAGGGTGCGTTCTATTTATTCACCCTGCGCCTGGTGCCGGTGTTTCCCTTCTTTCTGATCAACCTGCTGCTCGGGCTCACTGGCATGCGCCCGTGGACGTTTTTCTGGGTGAGTCAGGTGGGCATGCTGGCGGGCACCGTGGTCTATGTGAATGCAGGTACACAGCTGGCACAAATCGATTCCCTGCGTGGCATTGTTTCGCCGGGGTTGTTGCTCTCGTTTGCCCTGCTGGGCATTTTTCCGCTGCTGGCAAACAAGCTGGTCGAGCTGGCCCGCGCACGCAAGGTCTACGCCGGCTGGGCACGCCCGCCGCGTTTCGAGCGCAACCTCGTCGTCATCGGCGCGGGAGCGGCGGGATTAGTCACGTCCTATATCGCGGCGGCAGTGAAAGCGAAAGTGACGCTGGTCGAGAAGCACGCGATGGGGGGCGATTGCCTGAATACCGGTTGCGTGCCGTCGAAGGCACTGCTGCGCTCGGCCAAGCTCTTCAACCAGATGCAGCGTGCCGGAGATTACGGGCTAGGCGGCCTGCGCCGTCCTGCCAGCGCCGACTTGCGGTTTGCCGAGGTGATGGAGCGGGTTCAGCGCGTGGTAAACGACATTGCTCCGCACGACTCGATCGAGCGCTACACCGAGCTGGGCGTCGACGTACTCACCGGCACCGCCAGGATCGTCACGCCCTGGGAAGTTGAGATCACCAAGGCTGATGGCTCGGTGCAGCGCCTGACGACGCGCAGCATCGTCATCGCCGCCGGCGCCCGACCGGCCGTGCCACCGATTCCCGGACTGGACCAGACCGGTTATCTGACCTCGGATACGCTCTGGTCACTGCGCGAGTTGCCGCGTCGCCTGGTTGTGCTCGGGGGTGGCCCGATCGGCAGCGAACTGACGCAGGCCTTTGCACGCCTGGGAAGCACGGTGACGCAGGTCGAGATGGCTCCGCGCCTGTTGCTGCGCGAAGACCCTGAAGTATCCGCCTTGATCGAGCAGCGTTTCGCGAGCGAGGGCGTCCGGGTACTGACCGGGCATGCCGCAGAGCGTTTCGAGCGTGTGGATGGTGAAAAGTGGCTTATCGCCCGGCATGGACAGGAGGAGGTGCGCATTCCCTTCGATGTCCTGGTGGTCGCGGTCGGCCGCTCGGCCAACCTGCGTGGCTACGGGCTCGAAGAACTGGGCATCACGACCGGCCGTACGGTGGAGACCAATGCCTTTTTGCAAACCAAATTTCCCAACATCTACGCGGCAGGTGATGTTGCCGGGCCGTATCAGTTCACACACACGGCAGCCCATCAGGCGTGGTACGCGGCGGTCAACGCGCTGTTCGATCCGTTCAAGAAGTTCAAGGCGGATTACACGGTGATTCCCTGGGCAACCTTCTGCGAGCCCGAGGTGGCGCGCGTTGGCCTGAACGAGCTGGAGGCGAAAGAGCGCGGAATCGCGTATGAAGTCAGTCACTACGGCATCGACGATCTGGATCGCGCCATTGCCGACGGCGAGGCGCATGGCTTTGTCAAGGTACTGACCGTGCCGGGCAAGGACAAGATTCTGGGCGTGACCATTGTCGGTGAGCATGCCGGCGATTTGATCGCCGAGTATGTGCTGGCCATGAAGCAGGGCATTGGCCTCAACAAGATTCTGGGCACCATCCACATCTACCCAACCCTGGCCGAGGCCAACAAGTACGCGGCCGGTGTTTGGAAAAAGGCGCACGCGCCACAAAATCTGTTGGCCTGGGTGGCCCGTTTTCATGCCTGGCGACGAGGTGGCGCATGAAACGCTGGCTGATCGTATTGAGCCTCGCCAGCGCCCCGGTGGCCGCCGACCCGGTCTGGATCGGCAAGTTTCCCGAGAGCGGCGACATCCCTGCGCCCTGGCAGGTGGCGCAACCGACCAATAACTATCCGCCCACCCGCTATACCCTGCGGCAGTGGGATGGCGTGGCGGCGGTCGAGGCACATGCCGTGAAAAGCATGGCCCTGCTGGCGCGCCCCGTGGATATTGATCTGACCAAGACCCCGGTACTGTGCTGGCGCTGGCGCATCGACGCAGCCTTGCAGGCTGCGGACATGACCACCAAAGCCGGCGACGACTATGCCGCGCGCATCTATCTCAGCTTTTCCGTACCGCCGGAAACTCTCGGCTTCGGTACGCGCATTGCGCTGGCAGCCGCACGCGCGCTGCGCGGACCGCAGGTGCCCGATGCAGCGATCAATTACGTATGGGACAACAAGCAGCCGGTCGGGCGCATTCAGGCCAGCACGTACACCGACCGATCGATGATGTGGGTGCTGCGCACCGGGGCCGGTGATGCCGGTCGCTGGGTCAGCGAACGCCGTCCTGTCAGCGCCGACTTCCGGACTGCCTTTGGCTACGCACCGCTGCGCCTGACCGGCGTGGCGGTGGCGACCGATACCGACAATACGGGCGAAGAAGCGCGCGCCGGCTTTGCCGAGTTCCGCTTCGTGCGCGATGACGAGCCGTGTGACTGAGCCGATGCAGCTGTCGGTCATCGTGCCGGTGCTCAACGAAGCGTCTGGCATTGGCGAATTGATAGCTCATCTGACCCCCCTGCAGGCCGCTGGTGCACAACTGATTTTGGTTGATGGCGGCAGTCGTGACACAACGCCCTCGCAGGTACAGGCGGCCGGCCTGACGCTCATCCGTGCCCCGCGCGGACGCGCCCGGCAGATGAACGCGGGCGCGGCTGCAGCGACAGGTGAGCTGTTGCTGTTTCTCCATGCCGACACGCGCCTGCCTGCTGACGCTCTCGCACAGCTGACCGAGGCGCTCAAGCAGGGCGCGCGCTGGGGACGTTTCGATGTCTGCATTGCGGGCCGCTCAGCCTGGCTGGCGCTGATTGCAGCCATGATGAATCTGCGCTCCCGACTCACCGGCATTGCCACCGGTGATCAGGCGATTTTTGTGCACCGCGATCTGTTTTCAGCGCTGGGCGGTTACGCGCCGATCCCGCTCATGGAAGATGTGGAACTGACTACCCGGCTGCGCCAGGCATCGCAGCCTGCGTGCCTGCGCACTCGCGTCACCACGTCGGGCCGGCGCTGGGAGAAGCACGGCATCGCGCGTACCGTGCTGCTGATGTGGTCACTGCGTCTGCGCTACTTTTTCGGTGCTGACCCGGCGCAACTGGCGCTCGCATACGGCTACCCGCCTGTTGCTGACGATGTCTGATTTCGCGGTAGAGATTGCGGTGTTCGGACGTGCGCCGATTGCCGGCGAAACCAAGACGCGGCTGATTCCGGCACTGGGCGCGCAGGGCGCCGCCGCGCTGCACGGTTGGATGCTGGTGCAGGCGCTGGCCAACGCCAGAGCGAGCCGGGTCGGTACCCTGACGCTCTGGCATACCGGTGCCTTTGCACCATCGCCGCTGGCCCTGCCCGCCGACCTGCGCCTGCGTGCCCAGCCCGAGGGTGATCTTGGGCAGCGCATGGCCGCCGCCATTGCCGCCAGCCCGCCCGGCGTGGCGACCCTGGTCGTAGGCAGCGACTGCCCGGCGCTTGCCCCCGAGCACTTACGTCAGGCGGCCACGGCGTTGAGCGAGTATGAGGTGGTGCTGATTCCTGCGCACGACGGGGGCTACGTGCTGATCGGCATGCAATGCCTGTATCCCGAGGTCTTCGAGAACATTGCCTGGGGCAGCGACCAGGTCTTTGCGCAAACCGTCGCACGACTCACAAGCTTGAACCTGCGCTGGCTGGCCCTGCCAGCCTTGTGGGATGTCGATCAGCCCGGCGATCTGGAACGGCTGTGGCGTGAGTTTCCTGCGGCCTGCGCCGTGGCTCACGCCGGCATGTTGTAAGCTCCGGCCATGCTGCCCACACTCATTCACCTGAAAAAAATTGCCTTCCCGCCTTTGCGCCGCGCCCGGCTGGAAACCCTGCAAGTCAATCTGGGCTATCGGTGCAATCAGGCCTGCCTGCATTGTCACGTGGCCGCGAGCCCCAAGCGTACCGAGACCATGGACTGGCCGACCATGGAACTGGTGTTGGACTTCGCCCGCGTGCAGAACGCTGGCAGCCTTGACCTGACGGGTGGCGCGCCCGAGCTCAATGTCAATTTCCGCCGTCTGGTGAGCGCGGCGCGGGCGCAGGGCCTGCAGGTGATCGATCGTTGCAACCTGACGATACTGGGCGAACCCGGTCAGGACGATCTGGCCGAGTTTCTCGCGGACCAGCACGTCGAGGTAGTGGCCTCGTTGCCCTGTTATCTCGAAGAGAACGTGAATTCCCAGCGCGGTGATGGCGTTTTTTCGGCCAGCATTGCCGGCCTGCGCCAGCTCAATGCGCTGGGCTATGGCCAGCCCGGTTCCGGCCTGACGCTCAATCTGGTCTACAACCCGCTCGGGCCCTCATTGCCGCCCACCCAAGCACCGCTGGAACTGGCCTACAAGGAACAATTGGCGACGCGCTATGGCATCGTGTTCAACCAGTTGTTTGCCTTGACCAACATGCCCATCCAGCGTTTTGGCAGCCAGTTGCTTGCTGATGGGCGCTTCGACACGTATCTGGCCCTGCTGCAAGGCGCGCACCGACCTGAAAACATGGATGGCGTGATGTGCCGCCGCCTGGTTTCTATCGGTTGGGATGGGCGCGTGTATGACTGTGACTTCAACCAGATGCTGGGTTTGCCTCTGGGCGCGGGTGGCGTTTACCTCCGTGACGTGCTGAACACCACGCTCGAGGCGCAACCAATCAGCGTGGCTGGCCACTGCCATGGCTGTACGGCGGGGCAGGGAAGTAGCTGCGGAGGGGCGCTGGACTGAGCCGCAGCCGTCACGACCGCCCGTGGTGGCGGAATTCGTCCATGAAGTAGACACCCAGCTTGTTGCCGTCCAGATCGCGAAAGTAATGGATGTAAAAGCGCTCCGGGTGATGGGTCTGATGCGGGCCAGCGTCGCTGAACTGCGCGCCCAACGTGAGGGCCTGCGCATAAAGCTTGTCGACGGCGGCGCGGGATACCATTGCCAATCCCACAACGCTGCCGTTGCAGGCGGTGGCGGGCTGGCCATCGCCGGGGGTGAAGACTCCGAAACCGGGCGAAATTTGTGACAGGCTCCAGATCACGCCGAGTTCGGAACTGAACACGCGATGCCCATGTATGGCCTCGAACAGCTGGTCGTAGAAGGCCGCGGCGCGCGGCAGGTCGTTGGTCCCGACGGTGACAAAGCCGATCATGGCATTACCGGTAGTCTTCCTGGAACCAGAGGTTCACGATGGGGATGTAAGGCATCGGATCTTTATCAAACGTCATCCAGTCCGGGCGAACTTTCTTGGTGAATGGGTAAACGAAACCCTGCGCGTTGACGGTCCAGTGGGCGGCAATGGCCCCCACGAAGGGACGGGTACGCCACATCTCGGCACGATGCTCGGTATAGCCCGGGTCACCCGTAATGCGGTTATCGGAAAAATAGGTGAAGAGGAAAATGCAAATGATCGCAGCGGCGGTGACACGGGCGCTGTTACGCAGCACCTCGTTGGCCAGGGGCGAATCGGCGGCACCGATGCGGTCGAAGGTCAGCCGATGCCGGTAGGCCGCCAGGGTCACGATCAGGCGAAAAACGTGGATAAAGACCCCGAGCATCGAGAACAACAGGGCAAGGATAGGTGCCCAATAGGTGCGGGCAGCCCGGTCGCCCCACTCACCGGACTTGAAGGTCTCCGGAGAGGCGAAGTCTTCGATAGCCTGTTGCACTTCACGCTGACGGGTCCACTTGAAGAGCTCGCGTCCGAACTCGCTTCGATTCATGCCCATGGTGAACTCGCAGTCGAAGCAGGCGAGTTCCTTGCGCAGATAGTGCTGGGCGGCAGCCGAATTTTTGAACTGTGTTTCGCTCAACCCGGGCTCAACGCTACGTTGCCCCAGCACGAGCGGGCGCTTGCTGCCCACGTATTCGTCCGTATAGCGCTGCATCAGGCGCTGATCAACTTCCTGATAGCCGGCAAAGACCTGCTCTCCATATTCGGCATCCCAGTCACGATAGGCCAGTTCGGCAATCAGGCGGGGGCGCTCGGCGGCAAACACTTCCTGATCGTATACCTGAGCAAAAATCGGAAACAGGGCCAGGTAGGTCTTGCCTTCAGGGCTCTTCAGGGCCCATTCGGGGTGGTCGCCCCCGGGCAGTGTCACCAGGCCCTCCTGCAGGCCGCGGCGATAAATCGTCAGTGTGGCAGTCTGCTGACGCTCTACTCCCAGCCGATCGAGACGCCCTTTGTCGACATTGCGCAGCAGTTGGCTCTGAGCGTACCCCAGGCCAAGCAATACCACCGCACCGAGCCCCAGCCAAAGGTAGCGCATGCGGCGCCCCTTGCCCGAGAGCTTAAGCAGCCAGAGATGGTACAAGCCATAACCTGCTGCACAGAGCAGGGCGAGACTGGCAAAGGCCCAGGGCAATTCGTCATGCGAGCGCTTTACGTAAAACTTCAGGATGATCTCTTGCACATGCCAGGTGACGAAGAACGAAAGCAGCACGATCAGCACACTGACCAGTGCTGCCCGACCCAGGCCCAAATCTTTCTTCTCGCATTGCCGAAACCAGCCAGTAACCAGAAACAAGGCCACCGCCGCACCCGAGATCAGGCGGCCACTGTGGCCGATAGCCTCTGTCTCCTCGATGCGCACGTGGGTACTCATGGCGTCGAGCAGGCGCACGCCGAAGGCAAGCTCAAGCCACAGATAAATCGGCGTAGCAACGATCAGAAAAAGCAGGTGGTGGTAACGAAAGCCGTCCTTCCGGTTGCCCGGAATCGTGTTGTCCTGCGTCAGCAAGTGCAGCGATACGCTGGGGATCATGACTAATCAAGCACCGGTTAAGCGTGTTAACGCCGCTTCATTGTAGGTGCTTCGCAGCAGTCAGGTAGTTGAGCATGCCTACTATTGCCTGGTAAGGGTTCAGCGCGCCGAGCCGCGATAGACATAGCTCATCGGCCGCCAGCCCTTCTGGTAGCCCGCTTCCATGTCTTCAATACTGAAGCCGCCGGCACGAATCAATTCCGGGATATCCCTGTTGAGGTGGCAACCGCCTGCCATCGGTGTCCACAGAGGTCCCAGCCGGTCTTGCCAGAGTGATACCGATGGCTCGGGCGCCCGCCCGTGCTCGGCAAATAAAAGCCGGCCACCCGGTTTTAGCACCCGGCGCATTTCCTCAAATGCCCCGGGCACATCGGGGATGGTGCACAGGGTGAATGTGCATACGATGGTATCGAACGAGTGGCGCTCCGCCTGAATCTCGCCCAGTTCAAGCGCGACCGTTTCTACCGGGATCGGCAATTTTTTAGCGCGCGTCCGCGCCCGCTTGTGCATGGCGGCCGCCGGATCAACGCCGGTGATCGAGCTGACCCGGTTGGTATCGTAGAAAGATAAATTCAGCCCGGTACCGATACCGATTTCCAGCACCCGGCCTTCGGCCTGTGGCACCAGCTTGGAGCGGGTCTTCATCATCGGCCCGGCGCCGCAGGCAAGTTCGATCAGGTGCGGCAGGACATGGTGCTCGTAATGCGCTTTGAGGGATTTTTTCATGGTCGTGCTCCGGCGGCGCGAAGCACGACTCTACCGCATCAAACTGCCGCTGTGGGTCAGGCGATGCGACGCACCTTGCCACGATCCCCCGAACGGCGATCAAGTGCGCGCGGCGAAACGCTGCCGCGCGCCGAACGCGAATCGATGGCGACGCGATGCAGGTCCAGACCCCAGACCACCATGGCCTCGGCGATCAGCACCGCTTCGCCGCCGACCAGCGAACCATCGGCATTGACGATATCAACCATCATGCGCAGCAATTCCATTTGCGCCTTCGCGTTGCGTATGTCGCGCAGCAGGTGCCCGATCGTCTCGCGGTCGAGTTCCAGCTGTGCAACGAACTCACGGTCGGAGTACTGGGCGAGGTCGAAGCAGAAATCCTTGATTACCTCGTCGAACAGGCGCTTGTCGATACCAAGTTTGCCTTCAATTTCATAGTCGTCAAGAACGCGCAGTTCGGCCACGTCCAATCCGCCATCAGCCAGGATGGCCAGGGCGAGGAGGCGTGCAGCGGCGTGCGGGCTATCGGGGGTGTAATGGCGCATGAGATGTTCCTTCAGGATTCGTCAGTGAGTGGCTCTTGTGTCTTGGTGTAGCGGGGCACCGGGCCGTGCCGGTGGTCGCGCCGGCGCTCCATGCGCCGCGAGACAGTGCGACTGGCGCGATCAGCGGCCTTGTCGATGGCCACATACAGATCGCTGTCGAGATCATTGATCACCACGTCGCGACCGTTGGGCAGCGTGATCTGCACCTTGCATTGCTTGTCTTTGCCACCTCTGGGCCCGTTGATGTCGGCCAGCCGGATCGATACCTGATTGACCAGGTGGCGAGCGCGATCCAGGGCGAATGCGAAGCGGCCTTGAGCGTAGGCGCGTAGTCCGGCCGTCAGTTCGAAGCCGTCGGCATGAATGTGCATGTGCATCGTTTTCTCCTTGCGTGGTTGATGACAGGCTTCACTGTAGAGCGCGCTGATAACTCGATCAAACCGATTCTTTGTTAATAAATGATCGAGAAACTCGATGCTATAACTTGTACCCTGTCGCCCTGGGCGCGATCTCGGCATAATTGCGCAATGACTCTGACCGACCTTCGCTACATCGTCGCCCTTGCCCGGGAGCGCCACTTCGGCCGCGCCGCCGAGAAGTGCCACGTGTCCCAGCCCACGCTGTCCGTGGCCGTCAAAAAGCTGGAAGAGCAGCTCGGTGTGCCCCTGTTCGAGCGCGGGGTCGGCGAGGTGCGCGCCACCCCCATCGGTGAACAAATCATTGCCCAGGCAGCGCGCGTACTGGCGGAATCGGGGCGGATTACCGAGCTGGCGGCGGCCGGCAAGAACCCGTTGGCCGGCCCGCTGCGTCTGGGCGCCATCTACACCATTGGGCCGTATCTGTTGCCGGCGCTGGTGCCGCTGCTCAAAGAACGTGCACCCGATATGCCGCTCTATATCAGCGAGGGCTACACCTCGCAGCTGATCGAGCGACTGAAAAGTGGCGAGCTTGACGTGCTGATCCTGGCCCTGCCCGTCAGCGAGCCGGGCATCGTGGCGCAGCCGGTCTATGACGAAGCCTTCCGCGCACTCGTGCCGGCGGCCCACCCGTGGGCGAAGCTAAAAAGTGTTGACCCGCAGCGCTTGCTCGACGAGCCCCTGCTCATGCTCGGTGCCGGCAACTGTTTCCGTGATCAGGTGCTCGACTTGTGTGCGGCGAGCATCGGTGCTGCGCCTCAGGTGCTGGAAAGCAGTTCGCTGGAAACGATCCGTCACATGGTTGCTTCGGGCGTGGGCGTGACCGTCATGCCAGCCTCGGGGGTGGATCGCATTTCCGGCAATGATCCCCTGCTGCGGGTCAAGCGCTTTACCGAACCGACACCAACGCGCCGGGTAGGGCTGGTCTGGCGCACCAGTTTTCCGCGCAACAAGGCGATCGACCTGATACGCGGCGCACTGCTGGACTGCGCGCTGCCCGGGACGATGCCCTGCCGCTGATTCAGGTCCAAGCGCCGTACCACCAGCGCCGACTTGCGAAAACTGCATGGAAGCCTTCCTCCTCTCCAGCGCCCTAGTGGCGCTCGCCGAAGTCGGCGACAAGACGCAGTTGCTCGCTCTGGTACTGGCCACGCGCTTCAAGAAGCCGCTACCCATCATCGCCGGCATTTTTGTCGCCACCGTGCTCAACCATGCGCTGGCCGGCACGCTGGGCAGCTGGATCACTACCACGCTGGAGCCAGATACCTTGCGCTGGATTGTCGGTCTTTCCTTTCTCGCCATGGCGGCGTGGACGCTGATCCCCGACCAGCTCGACGATGACGACACGCAAGCCAAGGCTGCGCTCGGCGCCTTTACGGCGACACTGATCGCCTTCTTCCTCGCCGAAATGGGCGACAAGACGCAGGTGGCGACAGTGGCGCTGGCAGCCCGTTTCAACGACCTGATTCCCGTCGTGATGGGCACGACCATCGGCATGCTGCTGGCCAATGTGCCGGTGGTGCTGTTTGGCGAAGCGATTACGCGCAAGCTGCCGGTGGCGGTGGTGCACAAAGTCACCGCCGTGATCTTTGCCGTGCTCGGGGTGCTGACGCTGCTAGTCCATTGAGACTGGAAAGCGGCGAGTCAGAACGCAGCAAATCCATCGCCGCTTTCACGCCAAGCGGGTAAAGTTGTTGCCAACCCTTCACCCACTCAGGAGACCCGCATGGACATCGGAATCAACAAAAAAGAGCGCAAGGCCATCGCCGATGGCTTGTCAAAACTGCTCGCAGACAGCTTCAGCCTGTATCTGATGACGCACAACTTCCACTGGAACGTGACCGGGCCGCAGTTCAACAGCCTGCACGCCATGTTCATGGCCCAATACACCGAGCAGTGGAACGCGCTGGACATGATCGCCGAGCGCATCCGCTCGCTGGGCTTTCCGGCACCCGGCACCTTTGCCGAGTACGCCGCGCTTACCTCGATCAAGGAAGTTGCCGGCCAGCCGAAGGCCGACGACATGGTCGCGCATCTGGTCAAGGCCCAGGAAGCCGTCGCGCGTACCGCCCGCAGCCTGTTCCCGGTGGTGGCCAAGGCCGACGACCAACCGACCGCCGACCTGCTCACCCAGCGCCTGCAGGTGCACGAGCAAACGGCCTGGATGCTGCGCAGCCTGCTGGAGGCCTGACGGCATCCTGAGCGTGGCGTCGATTAGGCAAAACCTATCAGCTTCATAGCGACAAATCATTTTTCTAATCGTGACGAGCGCCCTACTATTCGTTCGTCGTTCAACCCAACCCCACCAAGGAGCATCGCATGAGCCTCATCAACACCACCGTTCAACCGTTTAAGACCGAAGCCTTCCACAACGGCAAGTTCATTGAAGTCACCGAAGCCAGCCTCAAGGGCAAGTGGTCGGTCGTGATCTTCATGCCGGCCGCCTTCACCTTCAACTGCCCGACCGAAATCGAAGACGCCGCCAACAACTACGACGAATTCCAGAAGGCCGGTGCCGAGGTCTATATCGTGACCACCGACACCCACTTCTCGCACAAGGTCTGGCACGAGACTTCGCCGGCCGTTGGCAAGGCCAAGTTCCCGCTGGTCGGCGACCCGACCCACAAGCTGACCCGCGCCTTTGACGTGCATATCGACGAAGAAGGCCTGGCGCTGCGCGGCACCTTCGTGATCAATCCCGATGGCGTGATCAAGACCGTGGAAATCCACTCCAACGAGATCGCCCGCGACGTGTCCGAGACCCTGCGCAAGCTGAAGGCCGCTCAATACACCGCCTCGCACCCCGGTGAAGTCTGCCCCGCCAAGTGGAAAGAAGGCGCCAAGACCCTGGCTCCCTCGCTGGACCTCGTCGGCAAGATCTAAGCGCTAACCCCAAGGGGGCACTTCGGTGCCCTTTCTTTGACCCAATCAATAGTTTTTAACGATCATTCCGGAGAACATCATGCTCGAAGCCAATATCAAAGCCCAACTCGCCGCCTACCTCGAAAAGCTCCAGCGCCCCATCGAGCTGGTGGCGACGCTGGATGGCGGCGAGCCTGCCGCAGAAATGCGCGGTCTGGTCGAAGACATCGCCAGCCTTTCCGACAAAGTTAGCGCCCGCTTTGATGGCAAGGATGCACGCGTGCCATCCTTTACCGTCGGCGAGCCCGGCCAGCCGGCACGCATCACCTTCGCCGGCCTGCCCATGGGTCACGAATTTACCTCGCTGGTCTTGGCCCTGCTGCAAACCGGTGGGCACCCGCCCAAGGTCGAGCCCGAGATCATTGCCCAGATCAAGGCCATCGACCGCCCGCTGGCCTTTGAAACCTACGTCTCGCTCGAATGCCACAACTGCCCGGACGTGATTCAGGCGCTCAACCTGATGGCGGTGCTCAACCCCAAGATCAGCAGCGTCATGATCGAGGGCGGGCTGTACCGCGCGGAAGTCGAAGCCAAGAACGTGCTCGCCGTGCCCATGGTCTTCCTCAATGGCGAGCACTACGGCCAGGGGCGCATGAGCATTGAAGAGATCCTCGCGCAAGTCGGCGCTGGCAACACGGCGGAAAGCTTCGCCGAGCGCGCGCCCTATGACGTGCTCGTCGTCGGCGGCGGCCCGGCCGGTGCCGCAGCGGCGATCTATGCCGCGCGCAAGGGCATCCGCACCGGCATCGTGGCCGAGCGCTTCGGCGGGCAGGTCATGGATACCATGGGCATCGAGAATTTCATCTCGGTCGATTACACCGAAGGCCCGAAGCTGGTCGCGGCCATGGAGCAGCATGTCAAGCAATACGGCGTGGACATCATGCGCGGTCAGAAAGCGGCGGGGCTGGTAGCGGCGCCATCACCCGGCGAACTCGCCGAAGTAAAGCTGGCCAGCGGCGGCTCGCTCAAGGCCAAATCGATCATTCTCGCCACCGGTGCGCGCTGGCGCGAGATGGGCGTGCCCGGCGAGCAAAACTACAAGGGCAAGGGTGTGTGCTTCTGCCCGCACTGCGACGGCCCACTGTTCAAGGGCAAGCGCGTGGCGGTGATCGGCGGCGGCAACTCGGGCGTTGAGGCGGCGATTGATCTGGCCGGCATTGTCAGCCATGTCACGCTGATCGAGTTCGACACCAAGCTGCGCGCCGATGCGGTGTTGCAGGACAAGCTGCGCAGCATGGGCAATGTCACGATCATCATGAACGCGCAGACCACCGAGGTCACCGGCACCGACAAGGTGAATGGCCTGAACTACAAGGATCGCGCCAGTGGCGAGACACACCAGATTGAGCTGGAAGGCATCTTCGTGCAGATCGGCCTGCTGCCCAATACCGACTTCGCCAAAGAAGCGGTGACGCTCTCCAAGTTCCGCGAGATCGAGGTCAATGCCCGCTGCGAAACCTCGGCCACCGGTATCTTCGCGGCGGGTGATTGCACGACGGTGCCCTACAAGCAGATCGTCATCAGCATGGGCGAGGGCTCAAAAGCCGCGCTGTCGGCCTTTGATTACCTGATCCGGCATTCGTCACATTGACGCAGGGAACTCCGGCGGAACGTCTGTTCTGCCGGAGCGTATGATCGCCGGCCATGACCCCACTGCTTTGGCAATTGATTTACACCAGCCATGCGACCGACGCCTTCAGCGAGACGGAGCTGGGGGCGATCCTCGCCGCATCACACGCGAACAATCCGCCACAGGGCCTGACCGGCATCCTGCTCTACAGCGACGGCCGTTTCATTCAGGTGCTCGAAGGTGCGCGCGACGCAGTAGAAGCCCTGTATGAGCGCATCAAGGCCGACCCTCGTCACGAGGCGGTGCGCCGGGTCATCACGCGCGAAGTGGCGCAGCGTGATTTTGCCGACTGGAGCATGGGCTATCGTGCGCTGACCGCGACCGATCTGGTCAGTCACCCGCAGCTGCTCGATTTCTTCGCCGAGCAGTTTTCTGCCGACGGCTTTGGTCAGGCGGGTTCGCCTGCACGTTTTCTGCTTATGGCCTTCCGCGACGTCGCCTGACTTGTTGGCTTGCTGAGCGCACACCATGCTTACCGCCCTTAAAAATCTGCTCGATACCCTGGTGCCCGGGCAGGCGGCTGCCCCGGCGCGTGACCACCAGCAAGCGCTGCAACTGGCGGCGGCGGTTCTGCTGGTCGAGGTCATGCGCAGCGATGCCGACCTGGCGCTAAGCGAGCAGGACTCCGTGCTGGCTGTTCTGCAGCAGCATTTTTCGCTATCCCTTGCCGACAGCGTGGAACTGTTGGCCCGCGCGCACCAGATGGCCGCCGACGCTTACGACTATCAGCGTTTTACCGCGCAATTGAATCAGGCGCTCGATCTGCCCGAGAAGGTGCAACTGCTCGAATACCTCTGGCAGATTGCCTATGCCGATGGGCACCTGGCAGCGCACGAGCAGCATGTCATGCGCAAAATTGCCGATCTGCTCTACATCGGCCATGGTGATTACATCAACGCCAAGCTGCGCACCAAAGCAGCAATAGCAAGCAGCAAACCCGACGCGCCGGCTTAGCCGGCGGCCGTCACGCTAGCGGGAGTTTGAGCAGCTTCTTCATGAATTCCTCGACCTTGGCGGGGCGGATCGGCTTCAAGAAATAACCCTTGGCTCCGCCGGAAACGGCCGCCTGAACAATCTCGCGGCCGGCATTGCCGGTAATCATCACCACCTGCGATCGCGCACTGGCGGCATGCACGTGGGGCAGCGCCTCGATGCCGGTCATGACCGGCATATCGACGTCCAGACAGACCACGGCAGGTCGCGAGCGGCGCACCATCTCCGCGCCGTCGCGGCCGTTGGTCGCAACCCCCAGCACCTTGATGCCGAGCTCTTCGAGGATGCCCTTCAGCAGCAGGCGTACCGAGGCGCTGTCATCGATGATCACCGCCGTGCGCGGCAGCACCGGCATATCCTGAACCGACAGTGCTGGTGCCGCACTGGGCACCGGCACGGCCGCTGCGGCGACCGCCACCACCGGCGTCTCGGCCGCTTTGGCGGTGATGCGGCGCGTCTCGACAATCGCTTTCAGCTCGTCAATGACCTGCACCTCCTGAAACGGTTTACGGATAAAGCCGGCCGCCCCCAGATCGGCGGCATGACCTTTGAGCTCGGGGTCGTCGGAGCCGGTGATCATGATCACATTCACATTGTTGGCCACGGCATCCATGTGGGCGAGCAGTTGCAGGCCGTCTTCGCCGGGCAAATTGAAGTCCAGGCAGATCACGTCGGGCCGATGATTGACCACATAATCGCTGAGGCCGACCCCGTCGCCAAACTCGGCGACCACCTCATGGCCCTCGCCCTCGCAAATGGCGCGCAGCACATCACGCATGGTTTTGTTGTCATCAACGATGGCGATTTTCATGGGTGTGCTTTCCTGAGGTTGGGTGCGGCCGAGGTGCAGTGATAGGGGTAAGTGGCGTATCAGGCGTGACCTTGCAGCAGGCGAGTGAGTGTTGCCGGCAGTTCATCGGTGGCCACGGCCGCATGGGGCAGCGAGGGCGCGCCATGCTGCACCAACAGGCTCTGCAGGGTACTCGCCTGGTCGCGCACGATGAACAGCCCTGGCAAGCCGGCGCTGGCCAGTTCGGTGCGCAACTGCGTCAGCCAGGCTTCGGGGTCGCTGCCGCTGGCCGCACTGTCAAACACGAGCGCGATCACATTGCCTTGCTGCTCAAGATAGTCCAGTGCGCCTGCGGCATCGGCCACACGCGCCACGCCATAGGGCAGTGCCGCGGCCAGGGTTTCGCCCAGCGCAGTGTCGTGCGAGACGAGCAGCAGCTTCATGCGCCGGTCGGCGCGGCCGTCACCGCTCACATCAAAGTTGAGCGTACCGAGGTCCACACCATGTTCCTCGGCCAGTTCATTCCAGAACTTCATGCCCAGCACCTGCTGCACTTCGCCCGGCGTGGTCCAGCCCGAGACGATCCAGTCTTTGGCGCTGGCGGCCATCGAGCGGCGGTAGCCCAGGCTAGCTTCTTTCAGCGTGGCCAGGCTGCGCCCGCCGGTGAGCAGACTCTGGCGCAGCACCGGCGAGTTTTCCAGCCGCTCGATCACCGGCAGACGACCGCGGTAACCGCTGTAATCGCACTCCGCGCAACCGACCGCACGATAGGCCGGCAGCTCCTTGGTGATGCGGGAAAATTCCTCTTCGATGGGCAGCGAGGGTGCTTGCCGTGGCGCTCGGCAGTGCTCGCACAGCCGGCGCACCAGGCGCTGCGAGACTACGCCGATCAGCGCATCGGCCAGCGTGCTCGCTTCCAGACCCAGATCGAGCAGGCGCGGGATGGTGCCCAGCGCATCGTTGGTGTGCAGGGTAGAGAGCACCAGATGCCCGGTGAGCGCCGCTTGCGTGGCAATGCGCGCGGTTTCTTCATCGCGAATTTCGCCCACCAGCACAATGTCCGGGTCCTGACGCAGGATGGCGCGCAGCGTATCGGCGAACGACAGCCCCTGGCGTTCATTCACCTGCACCTGCGAAATGCCCGGCAGCACGTATTCGACCGGGTCTTCGATGGTCATGATGTTGACGTCGACACTATTGAGCTCGGCCAGCAGCGCATACAGCGTTGATGTCTTGCCCGAGCCGGTGGGGCCGGTGAGCAGTACGATACCGGCACTGTGCGCGGTCAGGCGGCGCAGGGCCTGCTGGTCGCTGAGCGAGAAGCGGCTTTGCTGCAGCGAGAAGTTACGGCTCTGGTCAAGCAGGCGGCAGACAATGCGCTCGCCGTCGTAGGTGGGCAGCATCGACAGGCGCACATCGATTTCGCGCCGGCCGTATTTGAACCGCAGCCGTCCGTCCTGTGCCTTGAGGGTCGAGAGCTCCAGCCCGGCATTGCTGCGCAAAAAGCGCGACACACCTTCGAGCGAGGCCATCGGTATGGTGGCCATGCGCCGCATGCGCCCGTCGATACGAAAGCGGATGGCCCCGCCGCCGACAAAGGGGTGGATGTGCACGTCGGAGGCATTGCGGTCGATGGCGGTGCGAAAAATCGCCAGCGCCAGTTTGACCGTGGCCTGATTGGCATCATTGTCGATAGACGCGAGCAAATCGATGGCATGCAGCTTGGACGCGGCGTAGCTCTGGCCACCGGCAAACAGCCGCAACAAGCAGGTGTCGATATCATCGGGTGGCAGCACGGAGATGCGCAGCTTGCGGCCACAGGCAAAACCGAGCTGACTGAGCTGATCCGGGCTCAAACGCGGATCGGCAAGCGCCACGCAAACGGTCGTCTCGTCGAACCACAAGGGCACGAGATTCATCTGCCGGCACAGGCGCTCGGGCAGGCAGCTGCCTGCGGCGGGCTGGAAGCGTTTCAGGTCGCCGGGCTCGGCGCCAAACAGTTCGGCAACGCAGGCGGCGAGTTCCCCGGTGCTTATCTGGAAAATGCCGGCCACCTGAGCCCAGGCCTCACTGGTAGCCGGCGAGATACTGGCACCAGGGGGCAGCATGACCTCGGGATGACGCCGGCGGGCAGCGGCGACCAGCGGGTGGGTTGTTTCAGTCATGTCAGGGGCTCGTTTTCTTGAGTAATTTCGGCACCCGCTCGCTATCACTGATCGTCCACGTTTCGCTGCCCTGACGCAGCACGATGCGGTAGTGCTTGCCCTGGGGTAGCCAGATGATTTCGCGCCGTCCTGATGCGTCGCGGGCGTTCCAGTGCGCGGCTTGCCACTCGATCGCATCCGGCGGAAAGCCTTGCAGATTTTTCAGCGAGTGCGGCCACTGCCCGTGATGGGCCGCGTGGTGTTGCTCAAGCGCTGCCGCCAGGTCGTGCAAGACCTTGGTCGGGGTGGCAGGAGTAGCGGTGGCCGCTGGCGCGGCCGGCCCGGCGTGCAATGCGTCGGCTTGCCACCACCACCAGCTGTAGCCGGCGAGCGCTGCCAGCAGTAGAAAAACCAGACCGGCGATGAATTTGCGTCGTCGTTGCTGACCTGACTGAAACGTGGACTGTGCGGGCATCGCTGCGCCCAAGCCTGACAGCGCATCGGCCAAGGCTTCGGCCGAGACGGCTCGCGTCGCTGGCGGTGTAGCACGAGGAAGCGGCGTCTCACCAGCGCCGACTTCCGAGACTGCCGCCTTCAGTGAGGAATCCACAGGGCGACGCACCGCGCCGTGGTTCGTGTCAGTTGGTCTTGACCCACTGCTGCTGCTGCCGTGACCCGCCTGTTGCTGCAGCACTTCCGCGATTGAGAGGGCAGGCGTCGGGGCCGACGGGGCGCGGCGCTGGCTGTCGGCCCCCGGTGCGGCGCGCGTCGCCTCACCGGCAGCCGCTCTAACGGCGTCGTCAAGCAGCTCGTTGGCTGGAGTGGATTTTTCGGTCATGCGTGGGCTTAATTAGGTTGGTACAAGCTCTCGGTCGAGGGACGCAGGTTGTCGTTGCAGTTATCGGTGGTGCAGCCGAAGGTACAGGTAAACGCCAGATTCTGCTGAACGTTGATCCGTTCGCGGCACTTGTCGTCGTCCGAGGTTCCCTGGTACCACTCGACACGCACACGCTCAAAGTTGGCGCAACCACGCTTGACGATTTTGCTGCCGTCATCCTGATTGTCGACGAAGGTGACGCAATAGTTGTTCGGCTCCGTGCAGGTGATTTCTTCATGCAACACTTCACAGGCATCCTCGGCGCCGGCAATGCAGCTGCGACACTTGATGGACGCCAACTGCACCGGCGGTGTCTGGATGACCGGAGCGGCAGCTGGCTTGGCGGGCGGTGTAGCCGCTGGTGTGGCCGCCGGGGCCGGCTTGGCATTCGGATCAGCGATGCACCTGAAGGCCTTGCCCGGCATCTGCCCCGGCGGGCACGCGGTCATACAGCTCCAGGTCGGATCGTTGCTGGCGGAATAACCACGGAAGGCGTCATTTCCCGCACCACAGTCTGGCTTGGGTGGAATGGCAAGACACCCTCGGTCGGGAATCTTTTCCTCGTTCGGGCCGCAGACAATGGCCTTGCACTGCGTCGGATTGGCTTTGTCGCGCTCATTGCCTGCGGCGCACTTGGGTGTGCAGGCGGAGCCCGTGGGGAGCGTGACCATTTCCTGATCGGGCGGGCAAGTCGGTGCTGCCGCTGGCGCTGAGCTGGGCGTCGCTGCGCCCGCCAAGGGAGCGGTCTTAGGCGCTGACATGGGCGCGGAATCGCGACAGCTGGCAGGCAGGTATTTGGGGTCGATAAGTTCGCTCATCATTTTGTCTGCTTGCGCTGGAACGCAGCGCCAGTCGCCGTCCTTGCGCACCAGGGCCAGCACCGTCCTGGTGCCCATCGTGGGAATGTTGGCGGTGGCGACGATGGCCTCGCGCGTTGCGTCCCAACGGAGTTGAATCGCGCCCGAGCGCGCTGAGTTTGCCGCGGCCATCAGGGCATTCAGCTCTTTTCCCACATCACGGCTTTCAGCAAGAGCCAGCTCGACCGCTACTCGCCCCTCCTCCGCGACCGCCAGCGCATCCGTCACTACGGCCTTGGTGGCGTAATCGCGATACAGCGGCACCGCCACCGCCACCAGAATGCCGGCAACGGCCAGCGCAATCACGATCTCCATGAGCGTAAAGCCACGCTCCCGCGAGTAGAACCAGGGTGTCGTCATACAGTGTCTCCGAAAACGGGATAGCTATTCATGGCGTGGCCTGCGCGACGCCATGAGCGGGTTGCAAAAAATAATGCAGGCTCGGCCGAATCGAGTTCAGACAATCGTCAGCACTGCCGCCATGAATCACCGCCTGCCGGTAACCCACGTAATACAGCGACCAGAGGCCCATGCAGCGCGCCGGAATGTCATCGAGGCCGGCGGCCAGCAGCCAGTCGGCCACCGGCTGAACCAACTGCAGCACCTGCCGCATCACGCGCGCCTCGTGCACCGGCGACCACATCCAGCCATAAGCGGCACCCACCGAGCGGATCGGCAGGCTGGCGATATCGAGTGCATACAGTTCGCGCAGATAGGCGCTGATGCGTTCCGGCAGCGCTCTGGCCTTGATACGTCTGAGCAGAACGGGCACTTGCGCGATCTGATCCTCATTCAGGGCAATGATCACCTCGGCGAGGATGTCGGATTTGCTCAGCGCCAGCCGATACACCTGCACCGGCTGCTTGCCCACTGCCTGGGCAATCTCGCGCATGCCCACGGCATCGTAGCCGCGCGCCATGAACAGCTGGCGTGCGGCGGCAATTACCTGTGAGCGAAGTTCGTCGGACATCGGGTTTTACGGTAAGCATGCGGCGTATGCCGCAAATGTAAACGCGTTATCCGTCGGGATATTTGCGCCAAATCAAGCCGCGTATCATGAACGACTGATTTTTCACCCATGCTCGAAAGGCCCGTCATGATTGTTTTGCATCACCTGGAGTTTTCCCGTTCACAACGCATTCTCTGGCTGCTCGAGGAGTTGGGCGTACCCTACGAAATCAAAGTCTACAAGCGTGACCCCAAGACCAGGCTGGCACCGCCGGCGCTGAAAAAGGTTCATCCCTTGGGCAAATCGCCGGTCATTACCGATGGCGCGCTGACCCTTGCCGAATCCGGCGCCATCATTGAATATCTGGTTGAAACCTATGGTGATCAGGCGCAGGGCGAGATCGCCACGCTCTGGCCAAAGTCAGGTACGCCCGAGCACCGCCAGTGCCGCTTCTGGATGCACTATGCCGAAGGCTCGCTGATGAACTGGCTGGTCATGAAGCTGGTGTTTCAGGTGATTCCCACCCAGCCCATGCCCTTTTTTGTGCGTCCGATTGCCAAGGCCATTTCGGCCAAGGTGATGAGCCAGCTGATCGACCCCAATGTCAAAGGCGGCATGGATTTCATGGAAGCCCACCTCAAGAAACACACCTGGTTTGCCGGTGATGCCCTCTCGATGGCCGACTTTCAGATGAGTTTTGCCGTCGATGCCGGCCTCTCCCGCGCTGCCGCCGACGGCTACCCCAAGCTGCGCGCCTTCATGCAGCGCATCGAAGCGCGCCCGGCCTACCAGCGCGCACTGGAGAAAGGCGGGCCGACAGTGACACTACCGATCTGAGGTCAGCGCAAACATGACCGTGCTTACACAGCACGTCCCGCACTGATTTTCCCCTACTCGGCGCTGGCGGGACGGCGATTGGCACGGTGCTTCATTGCGTGCTCAGCGGGCGGGATTAATGAGAAATTTCTCGCCGGTGGCGCGACGCCCATAGCGGGCAATAATCGCCGGGTCGAGCACATCACGCAGCGAAATCTCGGCGGAATAATGACTGGCGAAGGTGGTGGTGATCTCATCGAGCACACGCTTTTGCAGAGCCATCACGGAGGTTGGGCCGATCTTTTGCAGATATGGCCAGAGCAACCAGCCACCGACCCCGAAGCTGAAGCCGAAATTGCGCTTGAGGACCGTCGGACCCATGTCCAGCGCCCCGTAGATGAACAACTGTTTGTAGGTGTTCGAGCCGTAGCGGCTGTATTCCTTGGCCGTCTGGTTTGCGGCGGCTTCCATGCGACTCAGGATGGTAGTGGCCAGTTCGCCGCCACCGATCGCGTCGAAGGCCAGTGTGGCACCGGTGGTAACCAGTGCGGCGGTGAGCTCTGTGGCGAAGTCGGGCGAGCTTGAATCGCAGACGAACTTCGCTCCCTGTTCGCGCAACAGGGCGGCCTGCGCCTGTGATCGCACAATGCACACCAGATCGACACCATCCTTGAGGCAGACGCGGTTGAGCATCTGTCCCAGATTGCTGGCGGCAGCGGTATGCACCAGGCCCTTGTGCCCGTCACGACGCATGTTGTCGACCATCGACAGCGCGGTCATCGGATTGACGAAGACCGAGGCACCCTGCGCCGGCGTGATGCCCGGTGGCAGGGGAATGCACTCGGCGAGCTTGGCACGGCGGTATTCGGCGTACAGGTTGCCACCGATCACGGCCACCGTCTTGCCCAGCAAATGCTGGGCACCACTGCCGGCAGCGACCACCACCCCCGCGCCTTCATTACCCACAGCCATCGATTGATCGAGCCGGGCAGTCATGGCGTTGATCAGCGTCTCATTGAGCGGGAACGCGGTCACCGGATTGACCGGGGTACCCGAGGCCACGGCGCTTGCGGGGTCGGCGGGGCCAAGCAGCAGCCCCAGATCCGAGGGATTGATGGGGGTGGCCTCCACGCGCACGATCACTTCGTCGGCCGCTGGAGGCACAATCGCAACGCGGGCCAGCGACAGTTCCAGCACACCGCTGCGCTTGATGAGCGAACGTAGCTCGAGCCCGGAAGTGGGAAGTGATTTGGGGGTAGGTGCGGACATGGTGAGATTCCTTGTTGGGGGCGTGTGTGCCACGACAGAGCTTAGCGCCGGTTGCCCTTTCGTGCCGGGCCGGCCGCGGAGCCGTACGCCGCGACGCCCAAGCGCCGTGTCACCAGCGCCGACTTGCCAGCAGCGCCATTCCCGCAGCGGAGGGGCTCATCGAACCCGCAGGGTGGCCATCAGGCCGCACCCTGTTCCGGGCAGCTCCGGCCTTGCGGCAATCAGAACGTCTGTAACTCGAAATCGGCCTTGCCCACCCCGCACTCAGGGCAGACCCAGTCGGCAGGTACATCGGCCCAGGCGGTGCCCGGTGCGATCCCGTGATCGGGATCACCTTCGGCCGGATCATAGACATAGCCGCAGACCACGCAGACCCAGACTTCCATCAGTCGTTCTGCGGCAAAAAGTCCTCCTTGCCGCGCACATAGCAGTCGGGGCAAACGAAGGTCGGCGGCAGTTCGTTGAAGACCGTCCCAGCCGCGTAGCCTTGGTGCGGTTCGCCCGTGGCTTCGTCGTAGATGTAGCCGCAGTCGGGGCAGACATAACGACTCATGCCGGCAGCCCGGTATTGACCGGTTTGGCGAACGCACCGGCGTAGCGCGCGACCAATTCGGCGCGGCGCGCGGGCAACACATTGATCTTGTTGAAATCACTCCGAATGTGCGGCAAAGCGAGCAGGCGACGATCCATTACCCGGTACCACAGCGGCGGGAACAGCGCGAGCAGGAACATGCCGAAATAGCCCGTGGGCAGCTCGGGCAGATTGGGGAAGGCGCGCAGGCTCTGATAGCGGCGGGTCGGGTGCGCATGGTGGTCGGAGTGCCGCTCCAGATGAAACAGCAGCAGGTTCGAGGCAACGTGGTTGGCGTTCCAGCTGTGGTGCGGCTGGCAGTGCTCGTAGCGGCCGCTGGCGTCCTGCGCGCGCAGCAGGCCGTAGTGCTCGATGTAGTTGGCGCTGGTCAGCTGCCACCAGGCATAGAAATTATGGATCAGCAGGAAGGGCACCATCACCCAGCCGAGCGCGGCGATCAGGCTCACCTGCAGTACCGCCGAGAGTGCATAGGACTGCAGGATTTCGTTGTCGAGGCTCCACACCGACTGCCCGGTACGCTGCAGGCGCTCCTTTTCCGCCTGCCAGCCGCGGCGGCAGGCACCGGGAATCTCGCGGCAGGCGAAGGCGTAGATGTTCTCACCCATCTTCGAGCTGGCCGGGTCCTCCGGCGTGGCGACATAGCGGTGGTGGCCGCGGTTGTGCTCGACACAGAAGTGCCCGTAGGCCGGCACGGCAAGCACGATGCGCGACAGCCAGCGTTCCAGCGCCGACTTCTTGTGCCCCAGTTCGTGTGCCGTATTGATGCCCAGCCCGCTGTACAGCCCGGCGGTGATCGCCAGAAAGAGCATGCCCAGGGGCGACACGCCACTTTTCGCGGCAAAGGTGGCGAGCACCAGCAGCACGATAAAGTGCATGGGAATGGTGAGGATGACCAGCCAGCGGTAGTAGGGGTCGTCTTCCAGCTGCGGCACGAGGGCCTCGGGCGGGTTCGATTGATCGGCACCGAACAGCCAGTCCATCGCGGTAACGCCGAAGTAGCCGCTGAGCACCGGTACCAGCAGCGCCCACTCGTTGCCGCTCCACAGATACAGCGGAATGCCCGACACCGAGACCAGCGGATACACCATCGAGGCCAGCCAGAGCCAGCGTTTGCGGTCGCGGTAGGTGATCGTGCCCTGCTGCGGGTGCGTGATCGCGTAGGTGGTCATGACCGGGTTCCTCCTGTCGTTGTGATCGGGATGAAACGCACTGTAGTCCGCACGACGGGCGCAATAAATTGCTGTTTGCGACAATTGATTGGTCATTTATCGCCACCTCAGGCAATAATGGCCCATGACCCGCGAAATTGCCAATCTGCCCGTGCCCAGCACCTACGCGCGCCTGCTGGTGCAGCGCTGGCCGGGCCAGGCCGCCGACCTGCTCGCGGGCACCGCGCTGCAAAGCGTCACCCTCGCCACCCTCGCCGCGCGCGCGACCATCACCGTCAGCGAGCAGCTGCAGGTCTTTCGCAATGCCGGGCGGCTGGCCGGGCGCCCCGACTGGGCGCTCGATTTTGGCCGCCAGCTCAATATCAACAGCCACGGCCCGCTCGGCTTTGCCGCCCTGTCGGCGCCGACGCTGGGCGAAGGGCTTGATGTCTTCGGCCGCTTTGCCCGCATCCGCGCCCCGTACCTGGGTTTCGAGGCGCGACAGAGCGAACAGCACATCGAGCTGCACGTCGATACCGGGCTCTACCCGCTGGGCGAACTGGAATTACCGACGCTCGAGCTGGTGATGCAGATTGCCCTGAGCTATGTCGATGCCGTGATCGGGCTCGATGCCGTCGATGTGCAGCTGTGCCTGCGCCGACCGCCGCCGGCGCACGCCGAGCGCTACCCTGAGGCGCTGCGTGCGCGCTGCCAGTTTCACGCGGGCTTTGACGGCATTGCCATGCCGGTCGGGCTCAAGGGCATCCCCTGCCCGCTGCATGACGAAAAGACCTACGCGTCGTCGCTGCAGCGCTGCCGCGAGGCGCTCGATGCCGTGCTCAGCCCCGACGACGTGGTGGCGCGTGCCGACCACTGGCTGGCCGGCCGTTTTGATCAGGGAGTGGCGGGCGCCGGGCGCCTGCGCACGCCCCCGGCGCTGCCCCGCCTCGAGGAACTGGCCGCCGCCCTGTGCCTGTCGCCGCGCACGCTCAACCGGCGCCTGGCCGGGCAGGGCACCCGCTTCGGCGAACTGCGCGCGGCGCGCCAGCTCGAGCTGGCCTGCAAGCTGCTGGGCGATGCCCGCTATACCGTCGGCGAGATCGGTGAGAGTCTCGGCTATGGCGACGCCGCCAATTTCGGCCGCGCTTTTCGGCGCATGACCGGGCTCTCGCCCGGGCAGTACCGGAGGCGGTAATCTGTCCGGGCGTGTCGAGCCCGGCATCGAGACGATCCGGGACCAGGCCACCGAATATCAGGAGATTCGAGGAGATTCGATATGTCTCACCCCCTCAGCCACAGGCCCGATACAGCCCGGATGCCCACCTGGTTTGTGCCACACGGAGCCGGCCCCTGTTTTTTCATGGAGTGGAATCCGCCGGATGCCTGGCACAAGATGGCCGGATTCCTGCGCCACTTGGCGGCGTCCCTGGCGCAGCGCCCCAAGGCCATCGTGGTGATTTCGGCACACTGGCTCGAAGCCTCTTTTGCGGTCACCGGGGGAAAGACTCCGGGGCTGATCTACGACTACCATGGTTTTCCGTCGCACACCTATGATTTGCAGTATCCCGCCCCGGGGGCACCCGAACTCGCCGCGCGCCTCACCGCGCTGCTCGCGCAGGCCAGTGTGCCAGCCAGTTCGGATGCGATACGTGGCTTCGACCACGGGATGTTCATTCCGATGTGTCTGATGTTCCCCGAGGCCGACATTCCCGTTGTTCAGTTGTCCCTGCTGCAGAGTCTGGACGCCGAGTCGCACTTGCAAGCCGGTCGGGCCATTGCACCACTGCGTGACGAGGGCATCCTGATCATTGGCAGCGGAATGAGTTTTCACAATATGCGCGGCTATGGCGATCCGCACTTTGGTCCCGTTTCCGACGAGTTTGACCGCTGGCTGACGCAATCGGTCGGTCAGCCCTGGCAGGCGCGCCATCAGGCCCTGGGCGACTGGGAACTGGCACCCGCCGCACGCTGGTGTCATCCGCCGCGCGCCGAAGAACACCTGTTGCCCTTGATGGTTGTCGCAGGGGCGGCGGGTGAAGACGAAGGCCGGCGGATATTTACCGACCGGGTCATGGAAACGACACTCTCCGCTTTTTCCTTCGGCTAGGCCGGGAGACGACGACGCCAGTGCCGGCAACCGGCGTACGCTACCGATCAAGCCGCAAGATCGGGAGGGGCGTCTGCCTGACAATTCTTTGGCGGTTGCACTGCCGGCACAAAAATAAGCGGCGCTTGGCGATAGACTGAGCCGATTTTCCGCTGCCGTCATGGATTTCTCTATGCCCGCTACCGCCCCCCAGCCGGTTGCCGAACACACCAGCCAGCAACTCGCCCGGCGTCTTCGCCGCTGGCTGGACAGGCTCGGGCCGGTGGTTGCCCTTTTGGTGATCATGGTGGCCGGTGCGGTGGCCGTGACGCTGTATTTTTTTCAGGCCGCGCCGCTGGCAACCGCCGCCGCCGCCCTGCGCCAGCAGGACAAGTTGCGCCTGGATGACAAAGTGCAGGAACTGCAGGAACAGGTGGAGCGCCTGCTGCTGCCCAGCCTGTCCTGGGCCCGCAATGATCTGGCGCGTATCGAAGATCCGGCGACATTCAATCGCCTCATGGTGCCGATGGTCGAGTCCCGGCCGATGATCAGCAGCGTTCACCTCGCCACCGACAGCGGCCGCGAGATTCTCCTGCTGCGTCTGCCCGCCGGCTGGAAGAATCGCCTTACCGATGTGCCTGCCAAAGGCACGCGCCAGCACTGGCTGGAATGGAAGGACGAACAGACGCAAATGGGGCAGGAATGGAAAGATGCTGACTATGACCCGCGTGTACGCCCCTGGTTCACCGGCGCGATGGCGAGCCCGCCGGGGCAGGTCCACTGGACGGCCCCCTACCTGTTTCAGTCCACGCAGGAACCCGGCATCACCGCCTCGGTACGGTTCACAGACCCGGCCAGCGGGGAGAACAAGGTGGTCGCTTTTGACATTCTGCTGACGGATTTATCCAGATTTACCAGTGAATTGCGCTACGGCACCCATGGTCAGGTCACCCTGCTGTCCGCCGATGGCAAGCTGCTGGGACTGCCACGAGACGCCGGGCTGAGCCGCGATGCCGCCACAGCGGCCTTGCTGAAAGCGCCCGACGATACGTTGCTTCCGCTTGTCGCGGCCGCGCTGACCGAGGCCGCCAAGAGCACCGGGGGCCTTTCGAATCCTCTGAGCGTGATCTCGCCGGTGGATGCCAGCGAATGGATTGCGCGCATTGAAAAGATCGTGCTGCGCAATCAGGAGCTGCACATGGTGGCCATGGCTCCGGCCAGCGATTTCGGTGTGTGGTCTGCGCGCCTGACCTTTGTTCTGGGCGGTCTTTTCCTGCTCATCGTCGGCCTGAGCCTCGTGATATCGCGTGTCCTGGCCAAGGATGTCAGTGGCCCCCTGGGCAAGGTATTCGATGATCTTGATGCCTCCAATGCCACGCTCAATGCCCAGATCGCCCGTGCCAGTGTGCTCAATGATCTCGGGCCGAAATTGCAAGCGGCCGAAAGCTTCCCGGACCTGGCCAGTGTGTTGCTTGGCGGCCTGGCGGGCTACCTACCTCTGGGTCAGGGCAGTTTGTACCGTGTGCATGACGAGGCGAAGTGCCTGGTGCTCTGCGCTGGCTATGGCCGCTTGTCCGATGGCTCACTGCCCGAGCAGGTTCCGTTCGGTGAGAGCTTGCTCGGACAGTGTGCGCTGGACCGCCACGCCCTCAGGCTGACTCCTCCTTCCGGTGCCTACGGGCGGGTGGGCAGCGCCCTCAGCAGCGGTCAGCCGGCCGAACTGCGGCTCCTGCCGGTGGTCAATCATGACGAACTGGTGGGCGTGCTTGAGCTCATGCCGCTGCGCGCGCTGAGCGGCGACGAGGCGGCCCTGATTGACGCCGTGCTGCCGCTGCTGGCCTTGTGCATGGAAGTGATCGAGCGCAATGACGACACGCGCCGACTGCTCGACGCCACGCGCGAGCAGGCCAGCGAGCTGGAAGCGCAACAGGCACGCATCAAATTGCTCGCCGAAGAGCAAAGCGCGATTTTTGAAAATGCGCCGGTGGGCATCATGTATGCCATGTCGGTGCCGGGTCGCATGCTCATTGTTCGGGCCAACTCGGGTATGGCAAAGCTTTTTGGCCGCCCCCTGGAAGCCTTCATCGATGCCGAGCTGGCAATTCTTTTCCGCTCGCCGAGCGAGATGGGGCAAGCCTACGGCAGGGTCGCGCCGGCACTCAACACCGAAGGGCGTGGCTCAACGGAATGTCAGCTCGCGCGCGCTGACGGCTCCCTGTTCTGGGCGCGACTGTCGGGCCAGCGGATTGTCAAGACCGGAAACACCGCCTCTATCTGGATTGTCGAGGACATTGACGAACGCAAGCGGCTTGAAGACGACATGCGCGAAAGCGAGCAGCGCATGCGCACCATCCTCGAGCTCAGCCCGGTGGGCATCTCCATCAATACCGAAGCCGGTGTCTCGGTGTTCCGCAATCGCCGACTCGCCGAGTTGCTCGGCTATACCAACGAAGAACTGACCCGCCTGTCCACGACCGATTACTGGCTGAGCCCCGTGGACCGCATGGCCTTTCTGGAAGTGCTGCAGCACGAAGGAAGGGTGGACGATTACACCGCCCGCTTTGTGCGCGGTGATGGCAAGCCCATGACAGTGTTGCTGGCGGCGAGCATCGAAGATATTTTCGGTGGCCGCCATGTCGTCACCTGGATCTACGACATTACCGAACGGGCTAACGCCGAGGAAGCGATTCAGCGCGCCAAAGAGGCCGCTGAAGAGGCCGCCAAGACCAAGAGCGATTTCCTGGCCAACATGAGCCACGAGATCCGCACGCCGATGAACGCCATTATCGGCATGGCCCACCTGGCCATGAAGACCGGGCTCAACCCGCGCCAGGCCAACTACGTGCAGAAGATCCACAAGAGCGGCCAGCATCTGCTCGGCATCATCAATGACATTCTCGACTTCTCCAAGATCGAGGCCGGCAAGATGACGGTCGAGCACGCCCCCTTCGCGCTGGATGCCTTGCTGGAGAACGTCAATAATCTGGTCGCTGAAAAGGTTGCGGCGAAAGGGTTGAAATTTGCCTTTGACGTGGCCGATGACGTACCACCAAATCTCATCGGCGACGCCCTGCGCATGGGCCAGGTGCTGGTCAACTACACCAACAATGCCGTCAAGTTCACCGAGGCTGGCGAGGTCGATGTCATCCTCCGGGTCAAGGAACGTAATGAGACCGGCGTGCTGCTTTACTGCGCGGTGCGCGACACCGGCATTGGCCTGACCCCCGAGCAGCAAGGCAAGCTGTTCCAGAGCTTTTCGCAGGCCGACGGTTCGACCACGCGTAAATACGGCGGCACCGGGCTGGGTTTGTCGATCTCGAAGAAATTCGCCGAGCTCATGGGCGGCAGTGTGGGCGTCGAGAGCGTGCCCGGCGCGGGCAGCACCTTCTGGTTCACGGCACAACTGGGCATCGGCGACGCGGGTGAGGCAGTGGCGGAGGCGGTTGACCCGCTGTTGGCGCTGGCACCACTGGCCGGGTCGCGCATTCTGCTGGTGGAAGACAACGACATGAATCAGGAAGTCGCCAGCGAGATTCTCCGCGATGCCGGCTTCGAGGTCGAGATTGCCGAGAACGGCCGCATTGCGGTGGATAAGGTCACCGCCAGTCTTGAGATGCCCTATGACATCGTACTCATGGACATGCAGATGCCGATCATGGATGGCGTCACCGCCACCAAAGAAATACGCAAGGATGCACGCTTCGACGCGCTGCCGATTGTGGCCATGACCGCGAATGCCATGCAACACGACAAAGACCTGTGCCTCGCGGCGGGCATGGTCGATTTCGTGACCAAGCCCATTGCCCCGGATGAGCTCTGGGCGGCGCTGCTGCGCTGGATCAAGCCACCCGCCATTCCGCAAGTCGGCGCTGGCGAGACGGCGATGGGCTCCGCGCTGAGCGAGTCTGAAGCGGGTGCGCCGGCCCCGGCGTGCGTTGATATCAACGCACTGCTGCGCGAGTTGGCCAGCCTGCTGGCCGATGACGATTCCGCCGCCACCGAACTCGTCGCCGATCACGCCGAGGAGTTTCGTCGTGCCCTGGGCAGTGGCTGGGCCGGCATCCTCGGTGCCGTCGAGGCCTTTGATTTCGACACCGCACTGACGCGGCTCCATGCCGGGATCAAAAGTGCCGGCCTGACGCTGGCGGAAGGGTAAGGCACATGCGCGACGCGAACGCTAATTTCTTCGGAGCTGGGCAATGAACCTGTTTGCAAGGCTCATTTTTGAACATCGACGACTGGCCTGGCTGGTGTTTCTCACCGGCGTCGTCCTGGCCTCACTGCTGGCGACCAACATCATGCGCGATGTGCGCGAAGCCGAGCGCCTCTCGCTGCTCGAAACCGATGTCAGCCGCCGTGCCCTCGAATTGATGTCCACTACTCTCAATGGCAACCTGATGGGCTCCGTGTCGCTGCTCGGCCTGATCGACGCCGAAATCAAGCGCGAAGCGCTGGGCCAGCTGCCCCCCAACAATGCCCGCATCAGCCAGGTACTGGAGAGCGTGGGGCGCAGCTATGACGCCGATGGAGTGTTTGTAGTAACGACCAGCGGTGTGGTGGGCACCTCCTGGGACAACAGCGGCAAGCCCTCGACGGGCCTGAACGTCAAGTTTCGCCCCTACTATCAGATGGGCATGCAGGGCCTGGGCAATGTCTATGCCGCCGTCAGCCTGGCGCGCGGTGATCGCTCCCTGTATTTTTCGGCGCCCGTGTTTGTCGATACCACCAACGCCACCGACACCATCGGCGTCGTCGTGGCCCGCACAGGCCTGCTCAAAGTCGATGATCTGCTGCGTGACAAGGCCGATGCCGCGGTGCTGCTCTCGCCCCAGGGCGTGGTCTTCGCCAGCAGCCGGCCGGAATGGATCGGGCGGCTGGCGGGCACCGCTACGCCCGAGCGGCTCAAGGCCATCCGTGAGCTCAAACAGTTCGGCAAAATGTTTGACAGCGCCGAGCCGGCCTTGCTGCCGATCAGCATTGAAGCGGGCGTACAGCCCTTCGATGGTCGCCGCTTCGCCGTCACCCGGGCACCCGTGCAGTGGAACGATCCCTTTGGTGACTGGACACTGGTACTGATGGAAGACCTCGACCGCACCGTGCCGCTGACGCAGCGGCTCGGGGTGGGTTCATTCACCGCCATGCTGGTGCTGCTGCTGGGCACCATGGTGCTCAAGGTACTGCAAAGCCATCACCGGCAGGCGCTGGCCACCGACGAGCTCGCCCGCATGTCGCACGAGCAGCAGGCGCAGGCCGTGCACAAAGAGCAGGTAGCGGCCGCCGCCTTGCTGCTGCAATACGCCAAGAGCTGGGAGGAACTGACGCACACTTTTCTGGGCGAGATGCACCGCATCTTTCATGCCTTGCAGGGCGTGGTCTATCTGGTTGATGCCGATCACCCTGAGCAACTGGTACGGCGAGCCACCTATGCCTGTGTCGAGGAACCCGCCAGCCGTCTGGCGGTGGGCGAAGGGCTGCTCGGCCAGTGCGCGCGCGACCACCGGCCGCTGATCATTACCGACATTCCCGCCGGCTTGGGCGTGATCCACTCCGGCCTCGGCTCGACGCCCCCGGCGGCACTGCTGATTGCCCCCGTGCTGCTCAAGGACGAGTTGCTGGGCGTGGTGGAACTGGCCTTGCTGAACGTGCCCGGGGCGGCGGATCACGAACGTCTGCTCGACATGACGCGCCTGCTGGCCATGAATCTGGAAATTCTCGGCCGCACCGTCGCCGCGCAAACCACGCTGGAAGAAGTGGTGGCCGCCGAGCGCGCCCAGGCCGAGCAGCTGAACTTTCAGCAGGCGCTGATCGACACCATTCCCTACCCAGTGTTCTACAAAGGGCCCGACACCCGCTTCATGGGGGTCAACAAGGCCTACGAGCGCACCTTCAATGTCGCGCGCGCAGACCTCATCGGCAAACGCGTGCTGGATCTGGAGTACCTTCCCGAAGCGGACCGGCAGAGTTATCAGGCGGAAGACGAAGCCACCATTGCGCAGGCAGGCACCATTGAGCGGGACATGAAAATCCCCTTTGCCGACGGCACATTGCACGACACGATCTACTTCGTGGCCGCCTTTCGCCAGACCAGTGGCGAGCCCGGCGGCCTGGTAGGCACCTTCATCGATGTCAGCACCGTCAAGCAGGCCGAGCACGACAGCGCCCGCCTGGCCGACGCCGAACGTTTCAATCGCCTTACCCAGCGTCGGGAGGGACGCATTCTCGAACTGAAGCACGAGGTCAATCGGCTGGCCGAAACGCTGGGTCAGGCACCAGTCTATGAGTCGGCGGCCCTGCAGTCGATTCAGATCGAAGCCGAGGCCTTTGCCGCAGAAATGGGCAATGACGGCCCGGCCGGGGTTGATGATCTGAATGATCCGGAAGCTATTCGACACCTGATCGCTACCTTGCAGCAGGAGCGCTTCGCGGCGCTGAGCCTGGCGGAAGACGCCGAGCAGGCGCGACAGGCGATGGCCGCAGCAAACAAAGGGGATACCCAATGAACCGGCTGATGAGTGTATTGGCACGCCGTTCGCTGAACACCAAGCTGCTGCTGGCCTTCTGTGGGCTGATGCTGGTGGTGCTCGGGCTCGGTATTGATGCGCTGCTGGGCCAGCGCCGGCTGATGTCCGAAATCCATCAGCTGTACGACAAGGAACTGCTCGGCATTTCGGCTATCAAGGATGCCCAGTACCGCTATGTTCAGGTTGGCCGCATCGTGCGTTCGGTGATTCTGAGCCCGGAGCCTGCCGAACGTGAGCGCGTGCTCAAGCAGCTGGAAGAAGCCGAGAGCGCCATGAAAGCAGCGCTCAAGCAGATTCGCGAGCGCACTCATGATGCGGAGAACAAAAAGCAGCTGGCGCTGTTCGAGCAGAACTACAGCGCCTACTGGCGCAATGTGGAACGTGTCATTGGCCTGACCCGGCAGGAAAAATTGCCCGAGGCGAGGGCCTACGTGGCCACCATGGACTTTCAGTCGCCGGGCATCGCGGCCAATGAAAATCTGATGCAAATGGCGCGCACCAAAGAAGCCGGTGCGCGCAAAGCCGTGGCGCAAGGCGAGAAAGTGGCCGCCTATGAGGAATTCACCACCCTCATCTGGTTGGTGGGCGGAACGCTTTTCTCATTGCTCTTTGGCAGCCTGATCGCGCGCTCGATCCGTCGGCCTACCGAGCAAATTCGCACGGCAGTAGACGCCATTGCTCACGGGGAACTCCAGCAGGTGGTTCCGCACACCGATTACCCGAACGAGACAGGCGACCTGGCCCGCTCGATTGCCGTGCTGCAAACCGAAGCGCAGCGCATGGAAGACCAGCGCTGGATAAAAACGCACCAGTCGGCGATCTCCGGCGAACTGCAATCGGCCAACAGCTTTACCCAGCTCTCGCAGCGCTTCCTGTCGCATCTGGCGCCGGTCATCGAGCTGGGTCATGGCGTGTTCTTTGTTTATGAGGAAGAACGCCAGCGCCTGCGCCTCCTGGGCAGCTATGCCTATGTCGAGCGCAAGCATCTGGATCAGTATTTCAAGCTCGGCCAGGGGCTGGTCGGCCAGTGTGCGCTGGAGCGGCAGGCCATCGTGATCAGCGATCCGCCGGAAGACTATGTACACATCGGCTCCAGCCTCGGGCAAGGCGTGCCGCGCGCGATCGCGGTGCTGCCAGTGCTGCGTGGCGAGCGCTTGCTGGCGGTGGTGGAACTGGCAATGTTCCGTCCCCTCACCGGCAAGGAGCAGGAACTGCTCGATGGCCTGTTGCCCATATTGGCGATGAGCATGGAAATCCTCGAGCGCAGCGCCAAGACCCGCGTCCTGCTCGAAGAGACCCAGCGGCAGGCCGAGAGCATGGAAAAGCAGGCGGCGCGCCTCGAAGAGCAGACGGTCGAGATGGAAGCCCAGCAGGCCGAGATCAAGGCCACCGAGGCCTGGTTTCGCGGCATTATCGAATCCGCCCCGGACGGCATGCTGGTGGCCGATGACCACGGTCGTATCGTGCTGGTGAATCCGCAGGTCGAGTCGCTGTTTGGCTACGCCCCCGGTGAGCTCATCGGCAAGGCCATTGAAATTCTGGTGCCGGATGGCATTCGCAGCAAGCATGGCGGCCAGCGTGAGTCGTACATGCACGGCGGTAGCGAGGTTGATCGTGCCATGCGCGATCGTGAGCTGAAGGGGCAGCGCAAGGACGGATCGGTCTTTCCGGTCGAGGTCGGCTTGTCGCGTTTGCCAGCGCTGGGCGGACGCGGCATTTGCGTGTGTGCGTCGATACGCGATGTGACCGACCGCCAGGCGGCAGAACAGCGGGTGCGGGAGAGCGAAGAGCGGCTGGGCGCGGCCATGAAGGGGGCCAACCTCGGTTTGTGGGACTGGCAGGCCGATCCCGACGTACTGATCACCAACGACCTCTGGTCAGAAATGCTTGGCTACACGCGCGAAGAACTGGACGCGCTGTATGGCAACACCGCTTCACGTTGGGCGAACATGGTCTGGCCGGAAGACATGAACCAAGCGGTGGACGCCTTCGGCAAGTACGTGAACAACGAAATCCCTGAGCACCGAATGGAACTACGGATGAAGACAAAATCCGGGGAACCGAAGTGGATACTGGCCGTCGGGGCTGCAGTGGGTCGCGATGCTTCAGGCAAAGTCACTCGCATGGTCGGCATTCATCAGGACATCAGCGAGCGCAAACGCATGGAAGAGGAGATGAAGCGCGCCAACTTCCTAACCGACATCGCGCTGGAACTGACCAAAAGCGGCTACTGGTATGTTGATTACAACTATCCCGACCGGTACTACCAGTCCGAGCGGGCGGCGCGCATCCTCGGGGAGCATATCAAGCCTGATGGCCTCTACGACCTCGATGGCGAATGGTTCGCGCGCCTGCAGGAAGCCAATCCCGAAACTGCAGCGCTGACCTCTGAACGCTACCAGGGCGCGATCGATGGCAAATACAAGCAGTACGATTCGATTTACGCCTACAAACGCCCGGTCGACGGCAACATCGTTTGGGTGCACGCCGCCGGCAAACTGGTACGCGAAGAAGCCACGAACAAGATTCTTTTTATGTACGGTGCCTATCAGGACATCACAAAAGAGAAGCTGGCAGAGTACGAACTCCTCAAGGCCAAGGAGGTGGCTCTCGAAGCCACCAAAACCAAGAGCGACTTCCTGGCCAACATGAGCCACGAGATTCGCACGCCGATGAACGCCATCATCGGCATGTCGCACCTGGCCTTGCAGACCCCGCTCGACAAGAAGCAGCGCAACTACATCGAGAAAGTGCACCGCTCGGGCGAGAACCTGCTGGGCATCATCAACGACATCCTCGACTTCTCCAAGATCGAAGCCGGAAAAATGTCCATGGAGCACATCGACTTCCGGCTTGAGGATGTCATGGAACATCTGGCCAACCTCACCGGCATGAAAACCGAGGACAAGGGGTTGGAATTGCTCTTCCAGAGTGCGCCCGACGTACCTACCGCCCTGGTAGGCGATCCGCTGCGCCTTGGTCAAGTGCTGATCAATCTGGGCAACAATGCGGTGAAGTTCACCGAGAAGGGCGAGATCGTCGTCGGCGTCGAAAAAATCGCCGATCACGACCATCAGGTCGAACTGCACTTCTGGGTCAGGGATACCGGCATCGGCATGACCCCGGAGCAGTGCGGCAAGATGTTCCAGAGTTTTTCCCAGGCCGATGCCTCGACCACACGCAAGTACGGTGGTACAGGACTCGGCCTCGCCATCTCCAAGAACCTCGTCGAACTCATGCACGGCAAGATCTGGGTCGAATCCGAAGCGGGCAAGGGCTCCTCCTTCCACTTCCACGCCAGATTCGGCCTGCAGAAAGACCCCATGCCCCGGCGCATGTTCCGCGCCGACGAGCTGCTCGGCCTGCGCGTGCTGGTGGTCGACGACAACGCCTCGGCCCGCGAGATTCTCTCGACGATGGCGCGCAGCTTCGGGCTCGAAGTCGATGTCGCCAGAGACGGTGCAGAAGCCTTGCGTCTGGTGGCCGAGGCTGGGATGAAGCAGCTACCCTATGATCTGGTGCTGATGGACTGGCAGATGCCCGGCATGAACGGCATTGAGACTGTGCATCAGTTGCAGGACCAGCACCTCAACCACACACCGGCAGTCATCATGGTCACCGCGTACGGGCGTGAAGAAGCACTGGGCGACGCTGAACAGCACGGCGTGGTACTGCGCTCCGTGCTGACCAAGCCGGTGACCCCCTCCACCTTGCTCGAAGCCATTGGCGAGGTGCTGGGAAAAGGGCTCATGACCGAGACCCGCACTGCCGAAAAAGCTAACAGCTACGACAACGCTATGGTGGCACTCAAGGGTGTGCGCGTGCTGTTGGTCGAAGACAACGAGATGAACCAGGAGCTGGCCATGGAACTGCTCAGTCAGGCGGGCATGGACGTGGTCGTGGCCAACAACGGGCAGGAGGCGCTGGACATTCTGGCGAAAGATCAGCGCTTCGATGGCGTGCTGATGGACTGCCAGATGCCGGTGATGGACGGCTACACCGCCACGCGGGCGATCCGCAAGACCGAAGGCATCAAGGACATTCCGATTGTCGCCATGACCGCCAATGCCATGGCTGGCGACAAGGAAAAGGTGGTGGAGGCCGGCATGCTCGATCACATTGCCAAGCCGCTGAACGTCGGCGAGATGTTCACTACGATTGCCAAGTGGATCAAACCCGGAGTCGGGCCGGCGGCCGGTGCGGTGATTCCGCAAGTCGGCGCTGGCGACACGGCGATTGAGGCACCACGGGCATCCGCCGCACCCGCCGCGATCCCCGCCGCCCCCGCCGCCATGGCGAAAACCGTCGGCGGCCTGCCGCCCTTGCCCGGCATTGACATCAAGGCCGGCATGGCCACGACCATGAACAAGGAATCGCTTTACTTGCGCATGCTGGCCAAGTTTCGCGACAGCCAGGGGCACTTTGCCGACCTGTTCGCCGCCGCACTGACCGACCCCGACCCGGTCGCGCCCGCGCGCGCAGCACACACGCTCAAGGGCACGGCCGGCAACATCGGGGCCAAGGGCGTACAGGCCGCGGCAGGCGAGTTGGAGCACGCCTGCAACGCCCACGCCCCGCCGGAGCGCATCCATGAGTTGTTGCAGACGACGCTGGCCGAGTTGGCCCCGGTGCTCGAGGGCTTGCGCCAAGTCGGCGCTGGTGAGACGGCGATTGCGACCCAAACCGCCAAAGCCCCGGCCATTCCCGAGGCGGAACTGAAAGCCACGCTGGCCAAGCTCACCAAACTGCTCGAAGAGAGCGATTCCGAAGCCGGCGACATGCTCTCGGCGCTGATCGACAAGGCCAAAGGCACGACCCTGGCCAGCAAGCTCAAGCCCGTCGCCATCGACATCGAAGGCTTTGATTTTGATGCGGCTTTAGAAAAATTGCGGCTTATTTGATGTTGCAAATAGGGTAATGAGACACCCAGAATTGCAACGTTAAGGCGAGAGTCGAACATCGTCCGCTTCCAGAGCGGTTAATGTGACCAGCACTTCTATCATTATCGCTGTAAAGTAAGAATGTAATGCAATCCTTACCGGAGAATGTCATGCTCGCTGTTGCCAAGATCACGGCCAAAGGTCAAACCACCATACCGCAGAGTGTACGCGCCGCGTTGCATGTGTCGTCTGGTGACCTGATCGCTTGGGAAGTCGGCGCTGACGGGACGGCGACGGTACGTCGCGTGCAGCCGCTCGACATCGATTATCTGCATGCCGTCGCGGGCACGTTGTCCGAGTGGGCAGGCAGCGCGGACGAAGAGGCCTACCGTGAGCTTTGAGCGCTTCACGGTGGTCCGCGTCCCGTTTCCGTTCACTGACCGCAATGCCACCAAGAACCGCCCCGCGTTGGTGCTCTCCGATGCGACTGCATTCAATGCCCCGGCAGCTCATTCCGTGATGGCCATGATTACCTCGCTGGGTAACGCACCTTGGCCACTCGACTGCCCGATTGCCGACCTCAATGCTGCGGGCTTGCCATCACCTTCATTGGTGCGCTTCAAACTTTTTACCCTTGACCATCGTCTGGTACGTGGAGAGCTTGGAAAGCTATCGACGGCCGACGTTGCCAGCGTACGCAGCGCACTGGCCCTGCTACTTGACGGCAGGGCCTGATCGCCGCCACGCTTGCCAGTCAGCCCCGATCCTTGATGTTGAGCAAACACGAGCTGCACATCGCCGGCGTCGGTTCCTCGGCCGGCGGGCTGGAGGCCATGCTGCTGATGTTTGCCGCCATGCGACCGACCGGGCGCGTTGCCTATGTGGTCGCCCAGCACATGGCCAAGGACGGTCACGACGCGCTGGTGGTGCGCCTGATCGGGCGCGAATCGGCGCTGCCCGTGGTACTGGGCACGGAAGGCGTAAAGCTGCTGCCGGACACCGTGTATGTCATTCCCTCCGGCAAAGACGGGCAGGTTCATGGCGAGACGCTGCGCCTGAAAGAGCCGGGCGCGGGGCATCTGTCCACGCCGTCGGTCAACGCCCTGTTTGTTTCACTGGCCGAATCGATGCGCCACCAGGCTATCGGCATCGTGCTCTCGGGCACCGGTACTGATGGCGCACAGGGCTGCCGGGCGATCAAGGCCAGCGGTGGGCTGACACTGGCGCAGCAACCCGCTGACGCAAAGTTTGACGGCATGCCAACGGCGGCCATCGCGACCCAGGCCATCGGTCAGATTCTGCCGGCGGACCAGATCGGCCCGACACTGGCGACGCTGTTCCCCGGTCAGCCGCGCGCCGACTGGCGAGCGCCCGACCATGCGCCCTCGGCACTGGCCCGCGCACTGGCCGAGGTCTCACCGGACTATGCCGACCCAGTGGTGGTCGACCCAGCCTATCGCGAGTTGCAAAGCCTGCTGCCGCAAATTCTCAACGCCACGGGCATCGATTTTTCCAGTTACAAGGAAGACACCCTGCTGCGCCGCCTGGAAAAGCGCAAAGACACGCTGGGTATGGCCTCAATACCCGCCTATCAGGCGTATGTGCGCGACCACCCCGAGGAACTGAAGATCTTGCAGCACTTGTTTCTGGTGTCGGTGTCCTCGTTTTTCCGCGACCGGGAATCCTTCGACACGCTGAAGGCGTCACTGGCCCAGCTGGTTGCCGCGAAGCGCCCGGACGAGCCGGTCCGCGTCTGGGTGCCCGGCTGTGCCTCGGGGGAGGAAGCCCTGACGCTGGCGATCATGCTCAAGGAGCTGGCCGGGGCGCGTGCAATCGAGATCACCGCCACCGACCTCAACCCCGAGGCGCTGGCGCTGGCCCGCGCGGGCAGCTATCGCGCCACGGCCTTCAAGGAGATGGACCCCGCACTCCGCGAGCGCTACTTCTCAGCCCATGGCCAGCACTATCAGGCGAACCCGGAACTTCTCGTCTGCGTGCGTTACGAACAGTGCGATCTGCTGGCCGTTACACCGCCGGATAAGCTCGATCTGGTCAGCTGCCGCAATCTGCTCATCTACATGAAATCGCACCTGCAGGATCAGCTGATCAAGTGCTTTCACCAGTCCCTGCACGCGCAGGGACTGCTGTTCATCGGGCAGTCCGAATCCCTGAGTTTTGTCGGCAATTCACTGTTTGTGCCTATCGATCACTATCATCGCCTGTACCGCAAGCGAAACTGAAACAACGTCAAGGAATGCCCATGAATGCCCTGTTCGCAAGACTCGAACGCGTATCGCTGAACGCCAACCTGCTCATGGGCTTCAGCATCGGCCTTGTCATCGCCATCATCATCGGGCTCAGCGCACTATCCAGCCTGTCGCGACTTCAAGCCGACCTGGAACAAATGTACGACATCGACCTGCAGGGCATCTCGCACATCAAGGATGCCAACCTCAACCTGATCTACATGAGCCGGGCAATGCGCCACATGCTTATTGCACAGGATGACGCCACGCGCGATGTTGCTCTGGCCACCATCAAGCGCTCTCGCGAAAAACTAATCATAGAACTGGCCGAGGCGCGAAAACGAATTATTCGTGAGGCGGGCATTGCCCGCTATGACGCGTTCCAGCGTGACCTGACCAAGGCACTGGAGGCCATCGAGCAAGCGGTCGGCATGATCCAGCGCGAGAAAATGAATCCTTCCGCCGCCGCCCAGTTCATCACCAGCAAGGAGTTCGGCACCCTCATCGCCGCCGCCGATGGCGGACTGCACGAGCTCACCGATCAAAAGGAAAAGGCCGCCGAAGCCTCGCTGCACCAGACCCGCGAAGCGGCGGCCAATACACGTAATCTGGCGCTGGGCATGCTTCTGGCCGGCGTGGGCCTGGCGATTGGCCTGGGCATCGTGATCGGTCGCTCGATTCAGCGGCCCAACGACCGCTTGCGTCAGGCGGTGGAGGATCTGGCCGCCGGCAAAGTGGATGGAGCCATTCCGTGCGCCGACTACCCCAACGAAGTGGGCGTCATGGCGCGGGCCATTGGCGTGCTGCAAGCCATCTACCGCCAGTCCAATGACCAGCACTGGGTCAAGACCCACGTCTCCACCATCGGTGGCGTGTTGCAGCAGGCTGAAGACTTTCCCACCCTGGCCCAGGCGGCGGTCTCCCGGGTGGCGCCGGCGATCAACGCCGGCCATGGCGCGTTCTATGTGGCCGGTAGCGAGGGTGCCTATAGCCTGCTGGCCAGCTACGGCTACCGTGAGCGCAAGAGTCTGTCCAACAGTTTCCGGATTGGCGAGGGGCTGGTCGGGCAGTGCGTCATGGAAAAGAGCCCCATCCTGCTGACCGCTCCCCAGAACTACATCCGCATCAACTCGGGCCTGGGCGAAGGCCCGCCGGCCAGCATCATCGTGCTGCCCGTGATTCACGGTGATCGCGTGCTGGGCGTGCTCGAAATGGCCTCGTTCCAGAAATTCACCGAGCGCGAGCGCGCCGTGCTGGAGTCCCTGCTGCCGGTGCTGGCCACCAGCATGGAAATTCTTGACCGTAACCTGAAAACCAGGGAGTTGCTGGCCGCCACCCAGGAGCAGGCCGAACGCATGGAGAAGCAGGCCGCGCAGATGGAAGAGCAAACGGTCGAGATGGAAGCGCAGCAGTACGAAATCAAGGCCGCCGAAGAGCGCAGCCGGCAGATTCTGGGTTCGGTCAAGGACGGTATTGTCGGCCTCGATAACGACGGTACGGTGACCTTTGCCAACGCCGCTGCCCACACCCTGCTGGGCTACCCCGACCATGAGTTTCTCGGACGCAAGCTGCATGGCCTGATTCATCACCATCATCCTGACGGCAGCGAGTTCCCCGTCAATGAGTGTGCGATGTACCAGACCTCGCGCGATGGCAAGCCACGAAATGTGGCGGACGAGGTGCTCTGGTGCAAGGATGGCACGGCGATTCCGGTCGAGTACTCGACGACCCCGGTCTTCAAGGGCGAACAGCTGATTGGTACCGTGGTGGTCTATCGCGACATCAGTGAGCACAAGCGGGCGGAGCAAAAAATTGCCACGATCAACGAGCGCTTCGAGCTGGTCAATCAGGCGACGAGCGAAGGCTTGTGGGACATGACAGTGGTCGCCGGCGACCCGGTGAATATGGCCAACGAGTTCTGGTGGGCCGACAAGTTCCGCGCTCTGCTCGGATTCACCGATGAAAATGATTTCCCCAATGTGCTGGGCAGCTGGGCCAATCGCCTGCATCCGGACGACAAGGAACGCACCCTGGCGGCCTTTGCCGCCCATCTGAATGACCGCAGCGGCAAGACCCCCTACGACATCGAGTACCAGCTGCAGCGCAAGGACGGCACGTACCGCTGGTATCGGGCGCGTGGCGCTACCTTGCGGGATAAAAACGGCGTGCCGTTGCGCGTCGCGGGCTCACTGGCGGAAATCGCCGGCCGGTGAGCTGAACTAGCCTGGCCCCGTCTGCCCGCTGGCCTGAGCGTATGATCAGACTTCGCCTTGTGGAGAGGAAACCCTGTCATGACTGACCTGCGCAACCGGCAGACGATTCTGGTGGTGGATGATGAGCCGGCGAATATTGAACTGCTCAGGAATGTGCTGAGCGAGCACTATCGGGTGAAGGTCGCGACCAATGGCGAAGCCGCGCTGCGCCAGGCCTATTCCGACGCTCCGCCCGATCTGATTTTGCTGGATGTGATGATGCCCGGCATGTCGGGGCACGAGGTCTGCCAGCGACTCAAGGCCAACCCCGACCGGCGCAAGATCCCGGTGATTTTTGTCACCGCCATGAACAGTCTCGACGACGAACGCCTGGGCCTGGAGCTGGGCGCGGTGGATTACATCACCAAGCCCCTCAGCCCGGCCATTGTCGAAGCGCGCGTGCGCACGCATCTGGCGCTCTACGACCAGACGCGGGAAATGGAGCGCATGGTGGCGCAGCGCACTGCCGAGCTCAAGCTTTCGCGCACGCAGATCATTCGCCGGCTGGGCCGGGCGGCGGAATTCAAGGACAACGAAACCGGTAACCATGTGCTGCGCATGAGCCAATACGCGCGCCTGATCGGCATGCGCGTGGGCGTGTCGGGTGTCGCGCTGGATATTCTGACCGACACCGCCACCATGCACGACATCGGCAAGCTCGGTATCCCCGACCATATTTTGTGCAAGCCGGGCAAGCTTGACCCGAGCGAGTGGGAAGTGATGCGCACCCATCCGGCGATCGGGGCTGACATCATCGGTGAACATGAGGATGATCTGCTCGCCACGGCGCGCGTGATTGCGCTGACCCATCATGAAAAATGGGATGGCAGCGGCTACCCCGCCGGGCTGGCGGGCGAAGACATTCCGTTGCTCGGTCGTATCGTGGCATTGGCTGATGTGCTTGATGCCCTGCTCTCGGCGCGCCCCTACAAGCCGCCGTTTTCAATGGCGCAGACCATGGCCTACATTACCGAGCAGGCGGGCGGCCACTTCGATCCGGACCTGGTCAAGGTGCTGGTCGACGCCTTGCCCGAGGTGGAGCGGATTGCGCGGAACTTCGCGGACGACCGTGGTGCGCTCACCGATCTGGAAATTGCCGAAACTGTTTGATTGATCTCTAACTTGTGGAAAAACGTCATGGAACTCGAACTTAATTTCGTTGAAAAGCACACCGTACTGGTGGTCGACGACACCCCCGACAACCTGTCACTGATGAGCGGCCTGCTCAAGGACGACTACAAGGTCAAGGTGGCCAACGGCGGCGAGAAGGCGCTGAAAATCGCGCAGTCGGACAACCCGCCCGACCTGATCCTGCTCGACATCATGATGCCGGGCATGGACGGCTATGAAGTCTGCCAGCGCCTGAAGGGTGACCCGGCGACGCGCGACATCCCGGTGATTTTCCTGACCGCCAAAGTCGAGGTGGAAGATGAGAAAAAAGGCCTGGAACTCGGTGCGGTCGATTACCTGACCAAGCCCGTGAGCCCGCCCATTGTCATGGCCCGGGTCAAGAACCATCTGGCGCTGAAGGCGCAACAGGACTTCCTGCGCGACAAGAGCGATTTTCTCGAGACCGAAGTCTCTCGGCGTACCGCCGAAGTGATGGCCATTCAGGACGTGACCATTCTGGCCATGGCGTCACTGGCGGAAACGCGCGATTCCGACACCGGCAATCACATTCGCCGCACGCAGTTTTATGTCAAGGTACTGGCCGAGAAACTCAAGGGCCATCCGCGATTTTCAGCGACCTTGACATCCAGCTACATCAGCATGCTGTTCAAGTCGGCACCCTTGCACGACATCGGCAAGGTGGGTATTCCTGACCGCATTCTGCTCAAGCCCGGGCGTTTCGAGCCGCATGAATTCGAGATCATGAAGACGCACACCACCCTGGGTCGGGATGCCATCAAACATGCCGAGGACTCGCTTGGCATGGAGGTTGAATTTCTCTCCATGGCCAAGGAAATTGCGTACGGTCACCAGGAGAAGTGGGATGGCTCCGGCTACCCCGAGGGTCTGGCGGGCGATGACATTCCGGTTTCGGCGCGCCTGATGGCGGTGGCCGATGTCTATGACGCCCTGATCAGCCGACGTGTGTACAAGGACGGCATGTCGCACGACAAGGCCGTGAGCATCATCGTCGAAGGACGGGGCACGCATTTTGACCCGGACATGGTCGATGCGTTTGTCGACTTGCAGGTGGAATTCAAGGCCGTCGCCGCGCGCTACGCCGATTCCGATGACGACATGGCCAAGAAGAAAGAGCAACTCGACCGCCTGAGCGGAGCGCCGCAATGAACTTCCCCTTCGTCAAGCAGGCCGGGCGCGGCACCGGGCTGGAATTTGCCGCGCGCATGAAGTCCGGCACCTTTCTGGTGGTCGATGACTTCGACTCGATACGCAAGGTCACCGTCAACCAGCTCAAGCAGCTCGGCGCGGTGAAGATGGTCGAGGCCAGCAACGGTGCCGAGGCCCTGCGCATGATGGCGCGCATGCCGATCACCATGGTGCTGTCGGACTGGAACATGCCGGTCATGACCGGGCTGGAGTTGCTGCTCAATCTGCGCACCAGCGAGCAGTTCTGCCGCATTCCCTTCCTTATGATTACCGCGGAGGCCGAGCGCGACCGGGTGACCGCCGCCATTCAGGGCGGTGTTTCCGAACTGCTGGTCAAGCCTTACACCGCCGCGCGTCTGGCGGAACGGATTGAAAAGGCACTGGACTGGAAGCCGCGGGTCAGTGGCCCCCTCAATGCGGCGGTCGCCATGGCCGGCACGGGGTATGCAATCAAAGGAGCGGCACCAACAACGGCACCCGCGCCGGCGCTCGCGGAAAGCGCCGTACCGCCAGCGCCGACTTCCCAACCTTCTGCGATACCTGCCGCCGTCCCGGTGCCTGCCGCGTCCGCCGAGCCAGCCCCGGCCAAAAAGGCCGAGCGCCCGACCATTCTGGTGGTCGACGACACGCCCGACAATCTGCATCTGCTCGCCGGCATTTTTAAGGAAGACTACCGCGTACGCATCGCCCACAACGGCGAAAAAGCACTGTCGATCTGCCATTCCGACAACCCGCCCGATCTGGTGCTGCTCGATGTCATGATGCCGGACATGGATGGTTTCGAGGTGGCGCGGCGCATGCGCGAGCATCCTTCATCCGAGCATGTGCCGGTGATCTTCGTCACAGCACTCACCGACGAAGCCAGCCGGCTCAAAGGCATGGAACTCGGCGCGGTCGATTTCGTCACCAAGCCGATCGACCCGGTAGCCCTCAAAGTGCGCGTGCAGAACTTCATGCGCTACATCGAGCTGCACGCCCAGCTGCAGGACGACTACGACGAGATGATGGCCAACGCGCGCCTGCGCGATGATGTCGAACGCATGACCCGCCACGATATCAAGGCACCGCTGGCGGGCGTGTTGGGTCTGATTCAGAGCATGACCGACGCCGCCAACCTCACCGACGATCAGCGCGAGATGCTGCGCATGGCCGAAGAGGCGGCCTTGCAAACGCTGAACATGATCAACCTCTCGAACGAGCTGTACAAGATCGAGACCGGGCGTTACCAGCTCAAGCCCCAAACCGTACCTGTCGCGCAGATCGTGCGCCGTATTGCCGAGCTGCAACGCAAAGCCTTCGCGGTGAAAAATCTGACCATTGCGGTCGCCGTGCCGCACGGTGTCGGCGACGATACCCTGGTGGCGCTGGGCGATCCGATGCTGTGCTACTCGCTGTTTCAGAACCTGCTGAAAAATTCCTGCGAGGCTGCGCCCGAAGGCACCGCAGTAACCGCCACCATTTACCCGAGTGCCGAAGCCAAACCCCTGCGCATTGCCATCGATAACAAGGGTGCCGTGCCGGTGTCGATCCGCGAGACCTTCTGGGAGAAATACGCCACGGCGGGGAAAAAGGAAGGCACCGGCATTGGCACCTATTCGGCGCGCCTGCTCACGGAAGCACAGAACGGCACCATCAGCATGGAAACCAGCGACGAAACCGGCTCCACCCGTATCGTTGTCAGCCTGCCCGCCTGACCGGAGCTTGCGCTGCATCGAGCCCGACCGAACGGAAACCTTTACGGTGGGCGCGTAATCAGCACCAGAATCGCCGTGTTACCAGCGCCGACTTGCGGAAATACAGCCAGCAGATTGCCTCTGCGCTAGTCGCTGGCCAATTCGGCAGCGGGGCTTGCCAGGTAGGCGTTCAGTTCGGCAATCACCGCATTCAATTCGCTTTCGAGCGCGGGCAAGGTGGCAAGTGCTGCGGCCTGTGCGTTCTGCTTGCAGGCGGTTTCTGCGCCCAAGGCCAGTGCCCGTAACTGAGTCGCACCAATGCTGGCCGCCATGCCCTTGATACTGTGGGCCGCGCGCATGGCCACGGCGAAATCGCCAACCGAGAGCCGTTCGGCAAGAGCGGCCAGGTGCGCGAGTGCCTCTTCGGGAAAAATGCGTGCGACGTCGTTAAACAGATCGCGCATGCCGGCCATCTGGCGCAACGCCTGATCGATGTCGAGCCGCACGGTAGTAGCGTCCCCAGGTAGCGCACTCCCGCCGACCGGGCCAGGTTGGGTCCCTGATGGGGTGCCTGGGACCGGTTTGACCACACCTGTCGTGCTCGCCTCCCGCGCCGCCTTGCCGAGCAACCAGCGCCCGAGCAAGCGGTAGAACTGGTCAGCCACCAGGGGCTTGGTCAGATGGTCGTTCATGCCGGCAGCGAGACTGCGCTCCCGATCCCCGACCAGTGCATTCGCGGTCATGGCCAGTACCGGCAGCGTGGCGTAGCGGGCGTCGGCGCGCAACTGGCGCGTTGCCTCATAACCGTCCATGACCGGCATCTGGCAGTCCATCAGGACGGCATCAAAACGCTGGGTTTCCAGGGTATCGAGTGCCTCGGCACCGTTTTCGGCAACCACGGCGCTAATGCCGGCCCGGGCGAGGAAGCGCAGCGCGACTTCCTGGTTCATCCGGTTGTCTTCGACCAGCAGCACATGCTTGCCGGCCAGCGCCTTGAGCAACGTGCCGGTATCGACATTCACCTCCACGGGCAACTGCTCGGGCGGAGCGGCTTCCATGGGTAATTCGAACCAGAAGGTGCTGCCGTGGCCCGGTGTGCTGATCACCCCGATCTCACCGCCCATCAGCTCGATCAGACGCTTGCTGATGGCCAGTCCCAGCCCGGTGCCGCCAAAGCGCCGGGTGGTCGAGGCATCGGCCTGCGAGAACGACTCGAACAGCCGGGCCTGCTCGGCATCGCTGATGCCGATTCCCTGATCTGTCACCGACACCCGCAGACATTGGCCACGGCGGCCGAAAGCCACCTCGACCGAACCCTCGGCGGTGAACTTGAGCGCATTGCTGAGCAGGTTCTGTAGCACCTGGCGAACGCGCAGCGGGTCGCCCCACAGCGCCTCGGGAATCTCGGCTGAGCAGGAAAAGGCCAGGGCCAGGCCCTTGTCGCGGGCGCTGGTGCCGAACAGGTCGCGCACTTCATCCATCAGGCGCGCGGGCGACCAGACAATGCGTTCGATGTCCAGTTTGCCGGCTTCGATTTTCGAAAAGTCGAGAATCTCGTTGATCAGCGTCAGCAGTATTTGCGCCGAGTTCAGGGCTTTGTCGATGAGCAGCTTGCGCTCTTGCTCATCGTGCGCTTCACGGGCGAACTGCATCATGCCCAGCATGGCGTTCATGGGCGTGCGGATCTCGTGGCTCATATTGGCCAGGAAGTTGCTCTTGGCCTGGCTAGCGGCTTCTGCGGTCTGCTGCGTACGCTTGAGCTCGGTGATATCAATACGGAATCCGACGATCTGCCCCAACGGGGTTTTGCGTTCGACAATCCGTACCCAGCGTCCGTCAGGGAGTTGCTGCTCCAATGCCCGGTTGCTTTCCCGGTGCACACGCAAGCGCTCGGCCAGCCACTCCTCTTCATGGCCCGCTGCCTCGGGGTAGCGTCCCTGCGCCAGCCCATAGCGGACGATGGTTTCAAAGCTGTTGCCCGGCACCATCACCGGGGCTGAGTCACGGTAGATCTCGCGGTACTTTTCGTTGAAGAAGAGCAAGCGGTCTTCGGCGTCGTAGACCACAAAACCTTCACCGATGGCTTCTATGGCGGCAGTGAGCATGGTTTCGGTGGCACGCCGTGCGGCCTCCGATTCGCGCAGTTCTTCGGTAGCCTCACGCTGTGTGCGCAGCGCCTCAAGGTGATTGTTGTAGCCACGCACCAATTGACCGATCTCGTCCTCATCAGCGACACGGCTGGTCAGCGGTTGATGGGCCGCATCCGGACGCAGGCGCAAGGCTTCGAAGCCTTCGGATACGGCCTTGATCGGGGCCACCACAGTGCGTGCGTAGCGTAGCGTCATCAGCATGATCACGAGGAGTCCTGCCAGCAGTAGCACGCCGGTAGTCACGACCAGTGTGTCGGTGCCGGCGGTGAGCAGGCGGCGCGGTACGATGGACACCAGATAGCCTTGGGCACCGCGCCAGGGCAGCACATCCATGAGCACCTCTTCATTGTCCAGACGCAAGGTGCGCGCGCCTTGCGGCGTGCGCACCAACTCGAGCAGCGCGGGCGACAGAGGCTGCCCGACCAGCCGGATATCCGAGTGCAGCATGATCTTGCCATGGTGGTCGACGGCCATGAGCCGACGCCCGTCAGCAAGCGGGGTATCGCGCAGGTATTCGCTCATGATCTCGTCCGACAGGCTGATCACCATCACGCCGACGGTGTCGTTGCGACCGGTCTTGGGCGAGAAATCGCGAATCACGCGCGCCACACTGGTCACCTGCGTGAAGCGCGAGCCGCTGTTGATGTTGGGTCCGATACCACGCCACAGCGTGGGCGTGGCGGCACTGAGCGCTTCGATCAGCATGCTGTCGGCAATATCGCGCCGGACGGTGCCGGTCTGCAGGGTTTCACCGACATGAAAGTGTTCGCCGCCCACCGAAAAGAGGTCGAGCGACACCAGGCCTTTGGTGCGCACGTAGCTGTTCAGGATGTAGCCGACCTGCACGCGCGTGTTGAGCGCATCAAACCCGGCCGCGCGACCACCGTCGGCAGCGCGCAGCGAGCGGCTGATGGCTTCGTTGCCAGCCACATTGGCGGCCAGATCTTCAATCTGGTCGTGATACAGACGCAAATAGGCGGAAAACCGCCCAAGGCCCACCAGATTGGCCTGCTGCGCCTGATCGATCACCACCCGGCGGGCAATTTCGAGCGCACTGACGCCCAACACCAGCAGCGGTACGATCGCGGCGACCAGCAGGTAGCCGACGAGCTTGACCGTGATGTTCGGGCGTAGTTTCACCGCCGTCGTGCCCCTGCCCGTGCGCCTATTGCAGTTCGGCGGCGGTGATCAGTCGGGTGTCAATCAAGGTGAGTTCGGGGACGGCTTCGCCCTTGAGCAAGCGCATGGCAAGCGCGACGCCCTGGTAGCCCTGCTCGGCCGCCTGCTGGTCGATGGTGGCAGCCAGGGTGCCGGCTTTTATTTCGGTCAGGGCCTCGCTCATGGCATCGTAGCCGGCAACCTTGACTTTCGTTTTCTTGGTCTCTTGCAAGTACTTGAGTGCCCCCAGTGCCATCATGTCGTTGGCGGCAAAAAGCAGACTGACATCGGGGTGCTTGGCAAAGAGCGCCTTGGTGACGCTGTAGGCCTCGTCAATTTTCCAGTTGGCGGTTTCTGAAGCCACAACGCTGATGCCTTTTTGTGCCAGCAGCCCACGTTTGGCTCCTTCCATCCGCTGGCGGGCATTGTCCGCACCACGTATGCCTTCAAGAATCGCTGCCTTGGCCGGCCCGCTGGCCAAACTCGCCAGGAACGTGCCGGCCTTGAACGCGCCGGCATCGTTATCGACGCTGACGAAGGGCACAGGTGCCATGCCCGCGTCCTTAATCGCCTTGGGGTCGAGCCGGTTATCAATATTGACCAGCTTGATACCAGCCGCGGCGGCTTTTTGCAAGCTGGGTACCAGGCGCTGGGATTCTGCCGGGGCAATGACAATGGCCGCGACCTTGGCGGCGACCAGATCGTCAACCAGCTGGATCTGCTGCTCGATCGAGGTTTCCTGAGCGGCGGTCTTCACTTGCAAACTGACGCCCAGCTCCTTCTCGGCCTTGCGCGCGCCTTTTTCCATCTCGATAAAGAAGGGGTTGGTCAGAGTCTTCATGACCAGACCGATTTGTGGCACGGCTGTGGGTGCGGGGCCGCTGGCAACGGCGGGTGCAGGCACTGCATCCGCCGTGGTGCTCACTTCAGGGCCGCTGGATGGGCCGCAAGCGGCAAGGCCAAGACTGGCGGCCAAAAAACTAAGGGTGCGCAGATTTTTCATACGGACTCCATCGGGTGGTTTGAGGGGCAAAAGATAGCACTTCGCCATCATATAGTGGCTGCGATCTAAAGCTGCCCTCCCGGCAGTGCTAAAGTGCGCCCCGGCTTAACCAAAACAAGCCCAGCGACCGCGCCTCAGTCCGCCGGCCGCACCTGACAAGCACGTTGCTTTTCCGGTTTCACCCCATGCGGCCCTCTTGGACTGGTTCGCCCCGTGCGAATGGTCGGCTGCCAAGGCATTTTCCATGCAATTTTCCGAACTGGGCCTCGCGCCCGAGCTGCTCTCTGCTGTTCAGGCCGAGGGTTACGATATTCCCACCCCCATTCAGGTGCAGGCCATTCCGCACGTGCTCGCCGGTCGCGACCTCGAAGCGATGGCGCAAACCGGCACTGGCAAAACGGCAGCCTTCGTGCTGCCCATTTTGCAGCGCCTGCATGCTGCTGCGGACACCCCGCTCAAGCGCGCTGCGCGAGTGGCACCGCGCGTACTGATTTTGTGCCCGACACGCGAGCTGGCGGCGCAGATTCTCGAAAGCATCCGCAGTTACGGTGCCAATCTGCCCTTCCGCAGCCTGGCGATTTATGGCGGCGTGGGCATGCAGCCGCAGGTGCAGGTGCTGCGTCGTGGCGTCGACCTCGTCGTCGCCTGTCCCGGGCGCTTGCTCGATCACATGCAGCAGCGCACCATTGATCTCTCGAAGGTCGAGACGCTGGTGCTGGACGAAGCCGACCGCATGTTCGACATGGGCTTCATTCGCGACATCCGCAAGATTGTCGAGCGCATTCCCAAAGAGCGGCAGACGCTGCTGTTCTCAGCCACCTTTGCGCCGGAAGTGCGCGATCTGGCGCAGACCATTCTGAAGAACCCGGTCACGGTGGAAGTGGCGCGGCGCAATGCGCCGATCGAACTGGTGAACCAGATCGTTATTAATTGCGATGCCGACAAGAAACGTGATCTGGTGCTGCATCTGTTCGAGCAGCACGGCTGGCATCAGACCTTGCTGTTTTGCCGCACCAAGCACGGCGCCGATGCACTGGCCAAGCGCCTGCAGCACGCGGGTGTGCGCAGCATGGCGCTGCATGGCAACAAGACGCAGGGCGCACGCACCAAGGCGCTGGAGGAATTCAAGACCGGCAAGCTGGCCGCGCTCGTGGCCACCGACATTGCCGCGCGTGGCCTCGATATCGTGGCGCTGCCGCGCGTGATCAACGTCGATCTGCCCAATGTCCCCGAGGACTACGTGCACCGCATCGGCCGCACCGGCCGCGCGGGTAACGAGGGCGAGGCCATCAGCCTGGTCAGTGCCGAAGAGCGCGTGCAGTTGCGCGACATCGAGCGCCTGATGAAAAAGGATTTGCCGCGCAGCGTGATCGCCGGTTTCGAACCGCACGACAAGCCGACGAGCAAGCCGGCCGTGCCGCGCGCCGCGCCGCATCCGAGCCGCAATCACGCACCGCGATCCGCAAAACCGGGTACCGGCGGCAAGTCGGCGCCAGCAGGACGGCGATCAGGGCCGGGTGGCGCCGGTGGTGCTGCCGGCAAGCCGCGCGCACCGTCGGCCAAGGCCAGTGGCGCGCACTCCGGGCAGCGGCATCGCTAGCGGTTTGCTCCGGCCTATACTTGGCGCAACTTCACTTCCGGTAACTCAGAAATGACCACGCCCCTGCTTTTGATTGTCGATGACAGCCGCACATCCCGCATGCTGATTCGCGGCCTGATCGCCCAGCTACGCCCGGATTGGCGGCTCGTTGAAGCCGGCAACGGCGACGAGGCATTGGCGGCAGTTGAGGCGGAGGTGCCGACACATGTCAGCATGGATGTGAATATGCCCGGCATGAGCGGGCTGGAGGCGGCGGCACGGATACGCATCAAGCATCCCGAGGTGCGGATCGTCATGTGCACCGCAAACATTCAGGAAAGCACGCGCAATGCCGCGGCTCAGGCCGGTATCGGCTTTGTCTCCAAGCCGATTACCGAGCGCTCGGTGACCGAGTCGCTGGCGTTCTGGGAAGCCGCACCATGAGAGAACTCGACGAGCTGCAACAGGATGCGCTGGGCGAGATTTTCAACATTGGGGTCGGTCGTGCGGCCGGTGCCCTGAGCCAGATTGTCCATAGCGAGATCGAGTTGTCGGTACCGCAGGTCGAACTGGTGCCTATCAATCAGGTGCGCAGCACCCTGTCGGGCGGCGAGTTCTTGCACTTCAGTTCAGTCAGCCAGAGTTTCAGCGGGCCGTTCGATGCCGAGGCGGTGCTGATTTTCCCCGAGGCCAATGCGCTGGTGATCGTCAGTCACATGCTGGGCACGCACCTTTCGCCCGAGGAGCTTTCCGAGTACGAGCAAGAGGCAATGTGCGAAGTGGGCAACATCATCCTCAATGCCTGTATCAGCGTGCTGGCGGATCTGTTTCATGTCGAATTCAATGGTGGCTTGCCCAAGCACCGCTTCAGCGACCGTGATGGCTTGGGTTTCGAGAGCGATTACGACGCTGAATTCGTGCTGCTGCTGAAGGTGTCGATGAAGATCAATCAGGCCAACGTGGTCGGACACCTGCTGTTTTTGCTCGGCGTGCAGTCACTGGAGGCGCTGTTTGATTGCCTGGAAAAATACCTGATCGAGCAGGGCCTGCGATGAGCGAAGCCCTGCTTGATCATCTTGAAGTGGGCGTAGTGCTGCTGGATGCGCAGCAGCGCATCCAGCTCTGGAACACCTGGCTGGTGCGCCATGCAGGTATCGAGGAGAGCACGGCGCGCAACGCCCTGCTCAGCGATGTTTTTCCCGAGGTCAGGGACAGCCGTTTGCAGCGCGCTATTGACGCAGCGCTGACGCAGCGCATGGCCAGCCTGCTTTCGCCCGGACTCAATGCGCCGCTGCTTCGCCTTTATCAGCGCCCGGTGGATCGGCGCGTTGATCTGCGCATGCGCCAGCTCATTCATATTGTGCCGCTCAAGGGCGCGGAGGGCTGCCTGATTCAGATCACCGATGTCACCGCCAGTGCCCGGCGCGAGGACCAGTTGCGCACTCAGTCGACCGAACTACGCGACCGCACGTACCGCGATACGCTCACCGGCATTGGCAACCGGCGCAAGTTTGACGAAACGATAAACATGGAGTTTCGGCGTGCATTGCGCGGCAATACCGTACTTAGCCTGCTGATGATCGATATTGATCACTTCAAGGCGTACAACGACAGCTTTGGTCATCCGGCCGGCGATGTCTGCCTGAAAATGGTGGCAAAGGCACTGGCCGATGGTTTGCGCGATTCCGGCGACCAGATCGCCCGCTACGGCGGCGAGGAATTTGCGGTCGTGCTACCCGCAACAGATGGCGCCGGTGCCTGCCTGGTGGCTGAACGTCTGCGCACCCAGGTTGAGGCCGCTCTGGCCACAGACCGGCATCGCCCCGTCACCATCAGTGTGGGCGTTGGGACGATGCATCCAGGGGCTGGCAGTACCGCCGACAGCCTGATTTCCGGTGCCGACATGGCGCTCTATCAAGCCAAGGCTGACGGGCGCAATCGGGTAGCCTATTTCAATCTTGATGACGGCAATCTGGCGACGCTTGCGTAGCGTCGCGTAGCCGACGCGCACACTGCCCGACCTAGATCCAGCGGCGCACACGCCGGCAATAGCGCGTGTAGTCGTCGCCAAAAAGCGCGACGATGTGCTTCTCTTCAAACGGAATTTGCACGCGATCGATCCACACGTAGAAAACCGGGCAAACCAGAGCGGCAAGCCAGCTGCCCAAGGCGATCGACCAAGCAATCAGCACGAGCACCATGCCGACGTACATTGGATTGCGGCTGAAAGCAAAGATGCCGCTGGTGACCAGTTCCTGAGCTTTGTGCGGTACGCGCGGATCGACGGTGGTGCCGGCCCGACGGAACTCAACGACACCGGCCACCGCCACCACTATCCCGGAGAGCACCAGCGCGCTCGCTAACATTATTCGCGCGCTCGATGCGGGCTCGCTCGCGGGGGCCACCAGCCACATCGCCGTCGCGCACAAAACAAGCAGCAGGAGCGGCGGCATTCGCTTCATGCACCCTTGCCGGTCTCGACCATCTTTTGTGCCTCTTCGGCGAACTTCTTTACCGCGGCTTCGTCCTGCATGCGCGCTTCCAACTGTGACGGCGGTTGCTCAATGCCGCGTTGCACCGCTGGACGTGCCTTGATCTGGTCGAGCCAGCGGCGCAGATGGGGCAAATCGTCAATCGGTACGCCGGACCAGCGATAAATGCGCACCCAGGCCCAGGTGGCAATGTCGGCAATGGAATAGTCGCCGGCCAGGTACTCATGGGTGGCCAGATGGCCATCAAGCACGCGGAACAAGCGTTTTGATTCACCCTGATAGCGATCGATGGCGGCCTGAATTTTCTCGGGGAAGTAACGAAAGAAAACGTTTGCCTGACCCATCATCGGACCCACGCCGCCCATCTGAAACATCAGCCATTGCAGCACCAGCGAACGCCCCTTGGCCTCTAGCGGCATCAGCTTGCCGGTCTTTTCCGCGAGATAAATCAGGATGGCACCGGATTCGAACACGGCAAAGTCGCCATTGTCATGATCGACAATCGCAGGGATGCGGCCATTGGGGTTGATGGCGAGAAACCAGGGCTCTTTCTGTTCGTTCCTGGCCAGGTCGACGACGTGCAGGCGGTAGGGCAGGCCGAGCTCTTCCAGAGCGATGGATATCTTGTGCCCGTTGGGTGTGGCAGCGGTGTAGAGCGTAATCATCGGAGTATCCGCAAGTCGGCGCTGGTGAGACGGCGATTACATCAGATCGTCGCATTCGGGTTCATCGGGCAGCGCGTAGATACCGATCTCGCGGCTCATGCCGCGCAGACAGGCACGATCAACCAGACGTGTTTCGACGTTCACCGGGTCGCGCAAGTTGGCAATGGCGGTCTCGCTGATCAGCACGTCCTGGCTATGGTTTTTGGTGATCGACTGCAGGCGCGAGGTGCTGTTGACCACATCGCCGATAACCGTGGCTTCGAGGCGCTCTTCCTCGCCGACGATACCCAGCACGACCGGCCCGAAGTGAATGCCCACGCCCAGATGCACTGGCACTTCGCCACGCTCGCGGCGGCGCTGATTCTCTTCACGCGCGCCAATCCGAATCGCAAGCGCCGCGCGTACCGCATCATCGACACAGCGGGGGAAGAGCACCATGGCACCGTCGCCCAGATACTTATCGACAAAGCCGTGGTGTTCTCGCACCACACGGCTGGCCCAGGCCAGGAGGCGATTGACGAAGGCCAGTGTCTGCTCGGGCGTCCAGGTTTCCGAGAGCGACAGAAAGCTGCGCACATCGATGAACATTATCGTCATTTCGGCAACCACCTGATCGCCCATACGCACGTCGGCAATGCTGCTTTTTCCCAGCAGATTGAGGTATTCCTGTGGCACGAAACGGTGCGCGGCATGGGCCAGCGTGCTCAACTCGTCCTGCTGGCGGCGAATAGCGCGCAGCTGCTCGAAGGAACGCAACGACGCCATGACCGTCGTGAAGATGCGTTCGGCAGTAAGCTCGGTTTTGCTCTTGTAGTCGTTGATCTCATAGTCGACGATGACCGAGCGTTCAGGCGCGTGCCCCGGTTGGCCGGTGCGCAGCACAATCTGCACCATGCGATTACCCAGTTCATCGCGGATACGGCGCGCCAGATCCAGCCCCGCCGAATCGGTTTCCATGACCACATCCAGCAAAATGAGCGCGAGATCGGGGTGCTTGACCACCATCTCGTAACCTTCAGCACCCGAGTACGCACTCAGTATCTGCAAGGCGCGCCCCTTGTAGCGTACCCCGGTGAGCGAGTATCTGGTGGCGATATGCAGCGAGGCGTCGTCATCCACCAGCAGCACCTGCCAGACATCCGCCTCCGCGCTCGCGACCGGTTCGGCCTGTGCCAGATCGTCGTCGATGATGGTGAGCATCGCCGGATCGTCGGTGAGAGAAGTGAGGGCGGCGCCCTCGGCATCGGTTGTCATCTGTGCAGCCTCCGTTAGCGGGGCCGCTTCAATGATTGGCACTGCCCCGCATTTCTAGATACGTGTGCGCTTAGTGTAACGCGGCCTACCTGCCCTGGCTCAGCAAAGCGTGGCCTCGCACGCGTCCAACGAAAACTATTCGTGACGAGTGGGCAAGCGCCAGACCATCACGCCACCCAAACTCATGCCGCCGAGAACCGCCAGCTGCAGCCACGCTTGACCGGCAAGAAACCCCAAGGAAACGGCTCCGGTCAACAGCATGGTGAGTAGTGCGAAGCGCTTCACCCGACGGGGTATGGAGCGATGCTGCTCCCACTCGCGGATCAGTGGTCCGAAGGTATGGCTGCGCAACAGCCAGGCATGGGCGCGCGGTGAGGCCCGTACAAAGCAGCCGGCCGCCAGCAGTACAAAGGGCGTGGTTGGCAAACCGGGCAGGACCACCCCGATAGCGGCAAAGACGAGACTGAGCACGCCCGCCAGCCACAGCAAACGTCGCTGCCAGGGCGGCGTGGCGTGGTGCAGGGTGTAGTCGGCGACGTACCGTTTGATGGTCATGGGCGCAATTATCAGGAAGCAAAGAAAATTATGCTGGCTTCCGCTAAGCTCGGTCAGGAACAAACCGCCACGCCCCTTTCGGCCGATAGTTCGTCCGCCACCAACATCGTGGCCGAATCAGGTGACAATGGGGTCCAGCGTGGCCCCCTGTGATTTCTTCAAGCGAGTCTCCCACCATGAAACGTTCCCCTGCCCTCACCGCCTTGTCTCACGATCACCATAAGGCTCTGGTGTTGTCCAAGCGCATTGAAAAAGCGACCAGTGCCGCCGAGCGGCATGCGCTCGCACTGATACTTCCCGAGATTTTTGCCAGTGAGCTGGAACCGCACTTCCAATATGAAGAACGCGAACTGCTGCCACGCCTGCGAGCGGCCGGCCATACCGAGCTCGTCGAGCGCACCCTGGCCGACCATGCCCAGCTGCGCGCCCTGAGCGCCGAGGTAGGCAGCGGAAAGCTGGACAATCTGGCCACCTTCAGCGAAGCACTGATTGCACATGTGCGCTTCGAAGAACGAGAGGTGTTCGAAACGGCAGAAGAGGCGCTCGGGCGCGATTATCTTGACGCCGGTTGACGCCGGTTGACGCCGCAGGCTTGCTTGCGAGCCTGCGCATGCCAAGGATGTAGCGCGCGCAACCCCCTGATGGCAAGGGCCTGCGGCAAAATGGCGTTACGATGAACGCTGCACTGGCCTCCCTCTACCCCGCGCTTGCGGTCCTGCCCGACGCGGCGCGCGACCGCTTGCTGGCGCAGGCCCGTGAAATGAGCGTGCCCGCCGGGACGGTAGTCTTTGACGAGCAGCAGCCGTGCGCCGGCTTTCCCTTCCTGCTCAGCGGGGCCATTCGCGTGATCAAGCGTGCCGCCAACGGGCGCGAACTGCCGCTGTACCGCGTGGTGCCCGGCGAGAGCTGCATCATGACCTCGAGCTGTCTGCTGGGTCAGGTTGATTATCGTGCCTGCGGGATTGCCGAAGCAGACACCGTCATGATCTTCCTGCCCAAGACGGCCTTCACTGCCTTGCTTGAACACCCGCCGTTTCGCGATTTCGTCTTCAATCTTTTTGCCGAACGCATGAGTGAGTTGATGCAGGTGGTGGAGGAAGTGGCCTTTCGCCGGCTCGACCAGCGGCTAGCGGCTGTGCTGCTTGGCCATGGCGCACAGCTTCACACCACCCATCAGCAGCTTGCCGATGAACTGGGCAGCGTGCGCGAGATCGTCAGCCGTCTGCTCAAGGGCTTTGCCGAGCAGGGGCTGGTGCGCCTGGGGCGCGAGCGGATCGAGATCCTTGACGCGGCAGGCTTGCGCCGCATCGCTACATAAGGCTATGTGACCAAAGTCACTGAGAACGCGAATCCACTGTGCTCCAATGCTTGCACGATGAATAACCATGACAGGAGTCAATCATGAAAGCAAATGTGGGTAGTATCGATCGCGTGTTGCGTGTTGTCGCGGGCTTGGCGCTGGTCGCCTGGGCCTTGATGGGCGGGCCGGTGTGGGCGTGGATCGGCCTTGTGCCGCTGGCGACCGGTGCGCTGGGCGCGTGTCCCGCCTATTCGTTGCTCGGCTTCAACACTTGCCCGATGAAAACCGACAAGTAGTCGGCGACTGCGCAACAACACGCAGAGGGCGTTAGTTTCCCTCTGCGTGATTTTTCCCGACGATCAGATACCCCATCACCATGGCGGCACTCTCCGTGGCGGGGCAAACGAATTGCTCCTAAGGAACTATCCTTTCGACGCGCCCGCGCGCTACACCCACGGCCAGCGCCAGCCAGCCCAGCATCCATGCCCCGCCCCCCGAGGGCACCAGTGCGCGGAAGGTGTCGATACCGGCCAGCGTACGCAGGTAAAGATTGCCACTGAAGGCAAGCAGCCCATAGAGCATCAGCACCCCGGCCAGAAGCAGCCAACGCGAATTGGTCCAGTGCAAGGCGGCAAGCCCCGTGATCATCAAGCCGAGGGCGTGAAACTGGTGCAACTGCAGCGCGCTGACAAAGCCCGGCGTTGCGGCCGCCGCCATCACCGCCGGCACGTGCACCGCTGCCGCACCCAATCCCACGGCGAAGGCCGCCGCAAGCGCACCGAGGGCGATAAACAGGCGGGCAGGCAGGGGTGAATTCATGTCGGTGTCACCTTAGCGATACGGGGCGTGCAGGTTGAAGGTCGTTGCACAGTGCAAGGCGCTCGACAGCGGGTGCGTGCATGAGGTCTGCCGCTTCATCAAGCGAACCACGCAGCCAGGTATCTACATCGGCGTGTTCAATCGCGACGACGCTGCGCTTGTCCTGCTGATCGGGCGGCAGCGTTGGATCAGGCTTATGCATGCGCGACATCACGGGGTGATCGTCGGCATTGATGGTCAGCATGGTATAGCTCTCGACCCGTTCGCCGGTCGCCGTGTCGACCCAGGTGTTCCACAGGCCCGCCAAACCCCAGGGGGTGTCGTCGGCACGCCGAAAGCGCCACCAGACATTCTTTCCCGTTTCCCAGCAGGGCTCATCGAACGACAGCGCCGGGATGATGCAGCGTTGGCCACGCAGCCACGGCTGCTTGTAGGACGCCTTGCTCGTGATCGCTTCAAAGCGTGCGTTATTGGTCGCGTAGCTCAGCTTGGGCGTCTGGGCAAACCAGGGCACAAGCCCCCACTGCCCGACGACCAGTTGGCGTGTGCTGTCGGCGTGCTCGGCCCGTATGAAGGGGCCGTGGGCGCGAGGAAACAGTTCCCTCGGCCAGGCCGGCGGGTTGTGGTGGCCGATATGCCACAGCCGTTCTATCTCGGCTACCTCAGGCGGGATATAGCGCGTGCACATGCGCGCAGTCTACTGAGGATGAGGCCTGTGTGGCATGGCGACGCCACGCAACTGAGCGTCTTGATCGACTTGGGATGCCGACTTGGGATGCCCTGGCTGATGTCGCTGGGCTATGTACAATCGGCACCCTTACAGCCGCAAATTCGCGGCGTCCAATTCGGCCGAGTGCCGTGGCCGGAATCCACCTCTCGGGGGCAACCATGATCGAAAGTAGTCTCCGCAATGCGCGTCTGACGGTGGTTGTCCTGCTGGTCATCGGCGTGTTCTGGGTGCTCGCCCCCTTCGTTGCCGCCTTGTTGTTTGCGGCGATTCTGTGCCTGAGCACCTGGCCGCTGTTTGCCTGGCTTGAAACGCGGCTCAAGGGCCGCACTACCCTTGCCGCCCTGCTGTCCACCCTGATTCTGGCGCTCGCCGTACTGGTGCCGATGACCTACCTCGCCGCCACCATCGCCGACGGCGTCGGGCAGTTGATTATCTTGCTGCGGCCCTGGTTCGAATCCACCGATCATGCACCGCCGGCCTGGCTGGCCAGTCTGCCCGTCGTCGGCGAGCACCTCGACGCCTACTGGCGCAAACTTGCCAGCAGTCAGACCGAACTCGCCAACCTCGGCAAGCAGTTGTTCGAACCAACGCGCCGCCTCCTGCTCGCCGCCACCGGACTCATCGGCCAGGGCCTGCTGGAACTGACACTGGTGGTGTTCATCACCTTCTTTTTCTATCGCGATGGCCGCGTTTTATCCGAGCGGCTTGCGCGCATGGCCAACCGGATCGGTGGCGACCTTGGCACACGCATGCTGCAGCTGACGCAATCGACCATCATGGGAGTAGTGATCGGCATCGTCGGCACCGCCGCCGCACAAGGTGTCGTTGCTCTGCTTGGCTTCCTGATTGCCGGCGTTCCGGCCGCCCTGCTGCTCGCCGCTGCGACCTTCTTCCTGTCGATGATACCGGTGGGCCCGCCGCTGATCTGGGGTGGCGCGGCCTGGTGGCTCTTTGACCAGGGCCAAACCGGCTGGGCGATTTTCATGCTTGTCTACGGCTTGACCGTCATCAGCAGCGTCGACAACTTTGTCAAGCCGATACTTATCAGCCGCACGGCAAGCCTGCCGATCCTGCTTATCGCGCTGGGCGTGTTCGGCGGAGTCCTTTCCTTCGGCTTTGTCGGCATTTTCCTCGGACCGGTCATCCTCGCAATCGGGCTGACGCTGGCGGATATTTCGACCCGGGCGACAACAGACTGAAGCCCCTCTTTTCCGCAAGTCGGCGCTGGCGACACGGCGCTTTGCCATGCACGGCGACCGTGTTTTCATGAGCTATACCGCTAGCCGCCAGGCGTTATGGCGGCCAGCGGCTCAGGGCACACTCAGCATAGGTCGAGGTTCATTACCTTGGTCCAGGCAGTCACGAAGTCACGCACGAACTTGCCTTGCGCATCGCTCTGGGCATAAACCTCAGCCAGTGCGCGCAGCTGCGAGTTGGAACCGAACACCAGGTCGACGCGTGTCCCTGTCCATTTCACCGTTCCTGCTTTGCGGTCGCGGCCTTCGAAGACCTGCGCATCGCTGGCGGTCGGCACCCAGACTGTCGCGATGTCGAGCACATTGACGAAGAAGTCGTTGCTCAGCGTGCCGACACGGTCGGTGAATACCCCGTGAGCGCCGTGGCTTACGCCCAGGCCGCGCAGGCCCCCGACCAGCACCGTCAGCTCGGGAGCGCTGAGGGTGAGCAACTGCGCCTTGTCCACCAACAGGGCCTCGGCGGCTACCGCAAAGGTCTGTTGCTGGTAATTGCGGAAGCCGTCCGCCTGCGGCTCAAGGACCGCGAACGAGGCGACATCGGTCTGCGCCTGCGTGGCGTCGACGCGGCCGGGCGTAAAAGGCACCTCGATGGCTTGACCGGCGGCTTTGGCGGCGGCTTCGACGGCGGCGCTGCCGGCGAGCACGATCAGATCGGCGAGCGAGACTTTCTTGCCGCCAGTCGCTCGGACGTTGAACGCTTCCTGAATACCCTCCAGCACGCCCAGCACCTTGGCCAGTTGAGCCGGTTTGTTGGCGGCCCAGTCCTTCTGCGGCGCGAGACGAATGCGTGCGCCGTTGGCACCGCCACGCTTGTCGGAACCACGGAAGGTAGCGGCCGAGGCCCACGCGGTTTCGACCAGCGCCGTGACCGACAGGCCGGACGCCAGCACCTGTGCCTTGAGTGCGGTCGTATCGCTGGCGTCGATCAGGGCATGATCAACGGCCGGCAGCGGGTCTTGCCAGAGCAAGGTTTCGCTCGGCACTTCCGGGCCGAGATAGCGTGCCTTCGGCCCGAGGTCGCGGTGCGTGAGCTTGAACCAGGCGCGGGCGAAGGCATCGGCGAAGGCCTGCGGGTCTTTGTGGAAACGGCGCGAAATTTTTTCGTAGGCAGGGTCGAAGCGCAATGAAAGATCGGCGGTGGTCATCATCGGTCGGTGCTTCTTTGCCGGATCGTGGGCGTCGGGAATCATGTGTTCCTCGCGCACGTCGGCGGCCTGCCACTGCCAGGCACCGGCGGGGCTTTTGACCAGCGACCACTCGTAACCGAAGAGCATGTCGAAGTAACCGTTGTCCCATTGCGTCGGGTTTGGCTTCCAGGCCCCTTCAATGCCACTGGTGGTGGTGTCGACGCCCTTGCCGCTACCGAGCTGGTTGATCCAGCCCATTCCCTGCGCCTCGATGGGCGCGGCTTCCGGCTCGGGTCCGACCAGCGTCGGGTCACCGGCACCATGCGCCTTGCCGAAGGTATGCCCACCAGCGACCAAGGCCACCGTTTCTTCGTCGTTCATGGCCATGCGGGCAAAGGTCTCACGCACATCGCGGCCCGAGGCGACCGGGTCGGGCGAGCCATTCGGGCCTTCCGGGTTCACGTAGATCAGGCCCATTTGCACGGCGGCCAGCGGGTTCTCCAGCTGGCGCTCGCCGCTGTAACGGTTGTCACCAAGCCAGGACTTTTCATTGCCCCAATAGATGTCCTCTTCCGGTTGCCAGATGTCAGCGCGACCACCGGCAAAGCCGAAGGTCTTGAAGCCCATCGATTCGAGCGCCACGTTGCCCGCGAGAATCATCAGGTCGGCCCACGAAATGGCGTTGCCGTATTTTTGTTTGAGCGGCCAGAGCAGGCGGCGCGCCTTGTCGAGGTTGCCGTTATCGGGCCAGCTGTTTACGGGGGCGAAGCGCTGATTGCCGGTGCCCGCGCCGCCACGACCGTCCGCCGTGCGGTAGGTGCCGGCGCTGTGCCAGGCCATGCGGATAAACAAGCCGCCGTAATGGCCCCAGTCGGCCGGCCACCAATCTTGCGAATCGGTCATCAGCGCGGTGAGGTCGGCCTTCAGCGCGGCGTAGTCGAGCGTCTTGAACGCCTCGGCATAATCAAACCCGTCGTCCATCGGATTTGAGGCCGGGGCGTGCTGGTGCAGGATGCCCAGATTGAGCTGGTTCGGCCACCAGTCGCGGTTGCTGCGCGCACCGGCGTTGGTGGCGGCAGCGGCCTGGGCTTGGGCACCGTGGCCGAAAGGGCATTTAGCTTGGCTAGTCATTTGGATCTCCTAGGCAGGGGTTGAACGGCGTGTTGTGGCTTGACCGGATACTAGGCAGCCACGCACACAGCGCCCAATTGATTTTTGCGATACGCGTCATAGCGTGGCCACATCAGGTGACAATAGCCCTGCGCCTACCTGTCTTGTTTGACTTTGATCTGATTGCGCATGTACGCTCGAGGCGGGCTGACGGAGTTGGCTTAACCGAGAGAGTGTTGCCATCTTGAAGCCGCCATCGCCAGACGAAAGGACCCCATGAAAAAATCTGATTCCACCTCCCGAAGCGTATTTCTTCTGATTGCTGCGTGCGTCGGCATCCAACAAACGGCATTGGCCGAAATGCCGGGGCCGCCACCCGGAGGGATGATGCCGAAAGCGGCCGATACGAGCCAGGTGCAACGAAAGTGGATCGATCTGCCCTATGGGCGGCAATCGCCCGCGCAAAAACTGGATATCTATCTTCCCGACACTGGCACGGGGCCCTTTCCCGTGATTGTGGCCATTCATGGTGGCGGCTTCATGATGGGGGATAAGGCCGACGGGCAGCTCAATGCCCCCCTGACTGGGATCAAGCGCGGCTATGCGGTCGTGTCGATCAATTACCGCATGAGTGGCGAAGCAATTTTTCCTGCGGCGACCGATGATGTTCAGGCTGCCATTCGCTTTCTAAGGATCAATGCAGGCCGGTATCAGCTGGATACAAAGCGCTTTGCGACGTGGGGCGGATCGGCGGGTGGCAATCTGGCCGCCTGGGCAGGTGCGGCGGGTCGCGACGAAAATGATCGCGTGCAGGCGGTCATCGACTGGTTTGGTCCGATCGACTTTCTGACTATGGATGAACAATTTGCCGCATCGGGAATCGGGCGGCCAGATCACTCTGCACAAGGCTCGCCGGAATCACGGTACCTTGGTCAGGCCATCAACAAGGTTCCGGATCTTGTGAAGGCGGCCAACCCCGCCTCGCATCTGACCCCGAACTCACCGCCCTTCTTCATTCAACATGGTTCAAAGGACCCGTTGGTGCCCACGCAGCAGTCGATCCAGTTTGCCGAGGCGATTCGTCGCATCGGTGGGCCCGAAAGGGTTAGCCTGGAAATCATCGAAGGAGCGGGTCATGGTGGCCCGCAGTTCGAGACACCGCAGAATCTTGAAAAAGTCTTCCAGTTTCTGGAGCGGGCGCTCAAGGCCCACCATTGAGCTGACTATCTGCATCAAAGCACCGGTCACGCGCAGGAAGAGGCGAAATCGTCTGGAATTTTGCGCTTGGCGCGCTTCCTCACTCCGGCACATAAACAATCCCTCCGTCCTTCATGCGATACGCGGTGCCGGCTTTCGCGCCTTCGCCCTGACCGATCTGGCCGCGGGATTTGTAGCGTTCGATCTTTTCGCCTTTCTTGACCATCATTTCCATCGTCGGTTTGCCGGCGTCGGTGATTACCGTTACGTCGCGTTGGCTGAAGGCATTGAGCATGGGGTTCTGCGCGACAGTGATGAGCAGCGCGGCGATGATGACGAGGAAGATGTCGATGATGTTCACCACCGAGAGAATCGGATCGTCGTTCTCCGCTTCATGCAGGATTTTCAGGCTCATGCCGCTGCCCCCTGTTGCAGCGCCACCAGCTCTTCGGCCAGCCAGCGCTTGCGCACGTTTGACACCCAGTAGGTGATGCTGGCGGCGAGCAGGGCGAGGATGACGGCCGAGAAGGCGACGGTGAGATTCCCTGACACTTTGGCAAGATTGCCATCGGCCAGCGACTTGAGCGCCGGGCCCATGGGGATCATGGTGCCCACCAGCCCGAGCATGGGCGCGATGCGGCTGGCCAGGCGCTCGGGTTCGAGCAGCTTGTGTGCATAGAGGTCGAGCTCGTCGGCGCTGGCCTGCGGGCGGCGCTGCAGGTAGGCGCGCAAGGGAAATCCGGCGGCACTGGCCTGCCGGCGCTGCCAGGCCTGCACGGCAAAGCGGCCGAGCACCCAGAGTGCATAGACAAAGAGCAGGCCGACGAGGCCGAGCACGGGCAGCAAAAAAAGCTGGCCGATCTGGTACATCAAAAGTTCAATCAGGGTGCTGTCGTTCATGGTTTTTCCTTGGTTGATGAGGGTGAAACGGAACCGGTGAGCGGCACGGCGCAGGGGTCGGGGCGCACCGTGGCCGGGGTGAAGCGGACAAGATCGAAGCCGGCGAGGTCGTACTGTGCAGGTGTGGTATTTCCAGCGTCGATTTCGACATAGGCAATGGCCAGCGCCGAGTCCGGCGGCGTCAGGTAACGCGGCACGGCGCGATCGGTGCGCACATGGCCGGCGCCGGCGATCAGCACCACGGGCGTGCCGACCGCGCGCAGCGCCTCGGCCATGCGTGCATCGCGGGCGCGCTGGGCGAGCACGATGGCGGTGAGGCGTGCCGGCTCGGGCGCCTCGCCGCAATGGCCCTGAATCACGTCGACTTCCAGCGCGGCCGTCTGTGCCGCGTCGGCCGGCGGTAGCGTGGGCGTGGTTTCGCCGAGCACAATGGCGCGCCCTTCGGCACGCGACAGGTTGGCCGCCCGCAGCGGCCAGCCTTGCGCGGCAGCGAAGGCGATCAGGTCCTTGTACATTGGCCAGCGCCAGCCTTTGCGATTGAGCTGGCCAGCGTCGGCGAGTGTGTCGGCATCGCGCGCGCCGGTCTGTTGTGCGGCGGTGAGGGCCGCTTGGTTTATCTGGTCGAACTGCTCCATGGCCAGGGCACCGCGCCAGCCGTGGCTGGCCAGTGCCTGAAGCATGGCCAGCTGCTCGGCGTGGTGAATGTCGCTGTCGTGCTTTTCGCCAAGCAGCACGTAGCGCGCCGCCGTCGCACGCGCCTGCACGCTCTTCTCGTCGCTGAAACGCTGCGCCTTGACGTCCCACCATTGCCCATCCAGCGGGTGCGCCTGCGTGCCGAGACTGGCCATCAGCAGCAGAGTGATAAGGCCGGCTCTCATGCGCGCCGCCATTGCCGCAGTGCGCCGCCCAGGGGTGTCAGCGCAATCAGAATCAGCGCGAGCATTCCCAGCCATGGCGTTGCTTCGACAACCGCGTCCGCGACCTTCTGCAACTTCTGGCCGGTGATCAGGGGTGTTGGTTCGGCGGCGGGTCGGGAAGTCGGCGCTGGTGGTACGGCGGTTTGCCGCAGCGCCGGTCGTGAGGCGGCCGCCGGCGGCTGCGCTACCGCCTCGGGCGGCGGTGCCACCGAGCGACCCAGCCCGTACCCGGGCAGCCCGGCGAACTTCTGCAGGGCGACGTTATCGGTACGCACGTCATAGCGCACGGCGAGGTCACGGTAGCGTGCCTTCAGTGTTTCAACGGTCGCCGGATCGGCCTGCCAGTAGCCGTGGCGCGCCGCTTCGAGCATGCGCTCGACCATCTGCGCCTGCGCGTGCGGGTTCTGCGCCTCGAACCATTTGTCCAGCCCGAGATTGTGCTTGTCCTGCACGTAGACCTCGGCGAACTGTTGCCACTGGTCATCGCGCACGATCTCGCGCGCAACTGACGTCCAGCCGGCGAAGTTGTTCATGCCGTCGAGCAGTTCCAGCGTGCCGGCGTAGCCCTCGGCCATCAGGTGCTTGATGTAGCCGGGGTGGAACTGGCGCGTGGCCAGTTCCTTGGCCAGAAAGGCACCGGCCTCCTCGATGCGCCCCGGCCCGCTGCCGCGCTGGTTGGCGATGTAGAGGCCGGGTGCCTGCCCGTCGAGATGCCGTACCGCCGTGGCAATGCCGCCCAGGTACTGGAAGGGGTCGTCGGTGGTGAGCATGCCGTAGAGGTTGGAGGTGCGTGCCAGCACCGCCGCCTCGGTGCCCTTGAGCGTGGCGGCGTAAAGATTGACGGCGAGGCTGCCCTGCTCTGCGGCTTTTTCCAGCTGCTCTTCCGACACGCCCGCCTCGCGTGCCAGATCGCCGCCGCTCTTGCCCCAGTCGGCTTCATCGGGGCCGAAGGCGAACTGCATCTTTTTCAGGTACAGCTCGGCCAGTTTTTTGTCACCTTCGGCCTTGCTCTGCCAGGTATCGGTGGCGGTCGCGGCATCGTCCAGCCCCGAGCCGTAGTTGCCGCTCGCGGCCGAGTAGATGCGCGTGGCGGCGGCCTTCTGCGCGGCGGCGCCGCTCCAGCCCTGGGTGGTCAGTTGCGCGACTAGTGCGCGGGCATTCTGCGTCACCGGGTTATCCGTTTCTTTCACTGCCTCCGGTGCTTGTGCGGCCAGCTGCGCGGCTTTGGCCAGCTGCTTCATGGCATTGGGAAAGTGGTCGCGGTAGAGGCCCGTGGCCGAGAGCACCACGTCGATGCGCGCCCGGCCCAGCGCCTTGCGCGACACCAGCCTGACATCGGTGACGCGCCCGCCGGCATCCCACACCGGCTCGACACCGAGCGCCCACAGCGCCTGCGCTTCGAGCATGCCCTGATGGCGCATGGTCTCGACTGACCAGAGCGTGAAGGCAAGCTTTTTCGGTGCGCTACCGCTCCTGGCCTTGTGCGCCGCGACCAGCTGCTCCAGCGCCGCCTTGCCCGCTTCCCATGCGGCCTTGGTGGGCACGCGCGAAGGGTCGAAGCCATAGACGTTGCGCCCGGTGGGCAGGGCGTCCGGGTTCTTGATCGGGTCGCCGCCGTAGCTGGTGGCGATGTACTGCCCGGCCAGCGCGGCCAGCAGCGCCTGTGTTTCCGAACGCGCGTCAAGGTCGCTATGCCAGCGCCGCGCCTGCGCCATGTGCGTGCGCAAAGGCTCGGGCAGCGCCGTGTCGTCGGCTTGCGCCAGTTGCGTCTTGAGCAGGCGATAGGGCGTGGTGCCGGCGAGCTGGTCGTAGTTGGCGATGATCGCCTCGTCCGCCTCGGCCGGGTCGCCGCCGCTGTGCTTGTAGGCTGCCTCCCAGAACTCGTTGCCCAGCATCATGAGCAGCGTGGCCAAGCGTGCATGCTCGCCCGCGCCACGGCCGAAGGTGTGCAGCCCGGCAGGCTGCGCGGCCTGCGCCAGCTCGTGCAGGTGGTCGTGCAGGGCGTCGATGAAGGGGCGGAATTCGCGCGTCATGCGCGCTTCGTCCCAGCCCATGTCACGGTGCAGGTTTTCGCGCAGCACGCGCGCGATCAGCTCGTCGCGAATCTGGTCGCGTACCGGGCCGGCGTCCTGCGCCAGCCAGGCGTGCAGTTCGTCGTGCAGCTTGGTGAAGGCATCGTGCAGGCCGGCGGGCGTGAACGGTGCGGTCTGGTGGCTGATATTTACGGCGCGCCCGCGCCGCTTGGTCTGCACCGCCTCGCCGATGTTGTCGATGATGTAGGGGTAGATCACCGGCACGTCGCCTAGCGCCATGAGCGGGTAGTCGGTGAGTGCCAGCCCGCGCTCCTTGCCGGGCAGCCATTCCTGCGTGCCGTGGGTGCCGAAATGCACCAGCGCGTCGAGCTGCATCTGCTGGCGCAGCCACAGGTAGGCGGCCATGTAGTAGTGCGTGGGCGCGGCGCTGCTGGAGTGGTAGAGCGCCTTTTCGGTGGCGGCGAGGCTGCCGGCCGTCGGCTCGCCGCGCGGCGGCTGCGGCAGGATGGTCACATTGCCCAGTTTCAGGCGCGGCACGACGAAGTACTGCACGCCGTCGCGACGGATGGCGAAGCCGGATTTTTCCGGGTAGCCCATGGCCTGCAGCCAGCGCTGTTGCACATCCTCGGGCAGGGCGTCGAACCAGCGCTTGTACGCGCTCATCGGTATCGCCTCGGCGAGCCCTTCGCGCAGCAGCGTTTCCATCTCGTCACGGACTTGTAGTGCCGGGCGGTAGAAGGGCACCAGCAGACGCTGCAAGAGCAGGGTGAGCTGGCGCGGCTCGGGGGTTTCCACGCGATAGCCGACAGCTTTCATTTCACGCAAGGTATGCGCGAGGCTCTCGGGCAGGTTCATGAATGACGCGCCGAGGTTTTTTTCGCCCGAGGGGTAGTTCCAGAACATCACCGCCACGCGTTTTTCGCGATTGGGCAGGTGGGCGAGGCGCGCCAGATTTACCGCCTTGCCGACCACGCTCGCCGCCTGATCGGCAATGGGCGTCACCAGCTCGGTCGCCGGGTCGGTGACCGAGGCCACCTGAATGTCGTGGATGCCGGCGTATTCGGGCTGCGAGACATAGAAGGGCACGTCCATGAGCGTGATGCCGACCGTGTCGGCACGCCAGGCCGCCTCGTCGCCTTTCTTGTAGTGCAATGCCTGAAGCACCGGGATGCCGAGCGCGGCGAATTCGCTGCGTCGCCCCTCCGGGTTGAGCACGATCTGGGTGTTGATCAGGACGTCGGCGACGCGCTCGCCCTTGGGTTTGAGCAAGGCCGTGATGGCCGTGTTGTCCATCACCGGGCTGTAAAAGGCCAGCGGCAGCGCCCCGGCCGCCTCGATGCGGGCGATCAGGTCGTCGATCAGACCGGTCTGGCCGGCGGCGATGGCCTGCTGGTGGAAGGCGATGGCGACGACGGGTTGCGTAGCGCGTCGGCCATGCCACGCGCGATACGCCGCCGTGTCGGAAAACACCGTCGCCGGTGCGCGCGGGTGGTAGATGGCCGTGGCCGGAAAGACGATGGGCGGTTTGATGCCGGGCAACGCCTGCCACGGTTTGCCTTGCAGGTGCGCCGCCAGCGTGGCGACAAAGCCGGCGTTGTTGTCGCGCCCGCCATTGACGTAATGGGCGTGCAGCCGGCGCGCCAGCTCGTCCGGCAGGTGGCTTGCGCGCGGCGCGCTGGCCGGTGCCCAGAGCACCGGCAGCTTGGCCTGCGCCAGGGCCGGCAGCGCCGGGGCGACCTTGGCGCGCACGGCTTCTTCCATGTGTTCGCGCGGGGTGTCGAACAGCACGGCGTCCGCCCCACGCCAGAAGTCGGCATTGACGGGACGGTCGAGCTTCTCGACAAAACGCGCTTCGATGGTAAGGCCATGCGCCCGCGCCGCCTCGTCCAGCACACGGAACTTGCCGGCGGTGACGGGGCCGGTGGTGACGACCAGCAGGTGGGCGGCGTGGCAGGTTAAGTTCGCCACGCACAGCAGTAACAGCAAGATGGCGCGCATGTCAGAAGCTGTGCGTCAGGCTGACGGTGAAGTTGCGCCCCGGCTGCGTATAGGCGTCGAGCACGGTGCTCGTCGCCGCCAGGTCGCGCACGTCGGCCCATTCGACGTATTTGCGGTCGAAGACATTGTTGAGCGTCGTGGCGAGGCGCGTGGCTTTGCTGAACGCGTACCACGCGGAGAGGTCGAGCAGTCGGTAGCCCGGCGCGGTGTAGGTGGTCGGGTCCGGGTTGCGCTGCTTGCGCTCGACCGCCGTCGCGGTGGCGGATGCGCCCCAGTGCCCGGCCTGCTCGTAGCTCAGTCCGAGCACCAGCTTGTCGGGGTCGACGGTGGCCAGCGGGGCTTTGGTGTTGCCGTCATCCGAGTCGCCCTTGACGTGGGCGTAGGCGAGGCTGGTGCGCCAGCCCTTGGCGAATGCCCATTCGCCGCGCGCTTCAAAACCTTGCAGGGTGACGCGGGAGAGGTTGACGGTCTGGAAGACATCGACCAGCGGCCCCAGCCCGAGGTCCACATTGCTCGCCACCAGCTGATTGGAGGCAATGAAATCCTTGTACTTGCCCTTGAACACCGACACGCTGTAACGCCGGGTAGCGTCGCGCCCGCGCAGGCCGAGCTCGACGGTGTCGCTGGTTTCGGGCAGCAGGTCGGGGTTGCCTTGCGAGGTGTAGGGGCCGGAACCGGTGACCGTGGTCAGGTTGGTGACACCGCCATTGACCTGGCTGGGTTTGGTCGCGCGAAAGCCGTGCGCGTACTGCGCGTAGGGCTGAAGCAGGGGCGACACGGACCAGATCGCGCCCAGACGCGGCGAGAGTTCATCGCCTTTGAGCGCGGCGGGGGCGACGGTGTTGTTCACCCGATACAGCGCGTCGGCCTTGGGCGAGAGCTTGAATTCGTCGTAGCGCACCCCCGGCGTGAAGCTGACCGGGCCGAGACGGATTTCATCCTGAAGGAAAGCGCCGAGCGTGCGGTACCCGGTATCGGGAAAGCTCTTGTTGGCCACGAAGGCGGCGCCCGAGCTGTTGTAGCCATCCTTGAGCGAGGTCACGTCGTTGCGCACGAGATCCAGCCCGCCGACCACGCGGTGCTCGGTACTGCCCAAGCGCAGATTGCTCTCCAGCAGCAGGCTGCCGCCCAGCGTGTCTTCGGCATAGCGGGTATCGCGGGTGCGCAGCAGGGGGTTGGCCGAACGGCGCTCCAGCCCGAGCTGGCGGTTTTCCGATGCCTGCGTATAGAGCGAGAGTTCGAGCAGATCGAACCACAGGTTCTGCGGCACGTAGCGGTAGTCGAGCTTGACCAGTTCGCGCGTGACCTTTTCTTCGACCTCGACGTCGGTGAGCGTGGCGGCGGCGAAGGGGTCGCCAAAGAACGTGTACACATCGGTGGCGTTGTCGCGCTTGAGCGACTCGGCGGTGAGCTTGAACTGATGCGCCGCCGAGGGCGACCAGACCAGCTTGGCCAGCAGGTAATCGGCGTCGCGCTCCGAGGGGTTGGCGCTGGTGCGATTGACGCTGTGCGCGTTGTTCGTGCCCATGGTCTCGGTCTCATGACCGCGCCGGTAGCTGGCCAGCACCATGCCCTGCACGCTGTCGGTCTTGAATGCGGCCGAGGGCGCGAACTGCCATTCGCGATTGGCCGAGGCATAGGCCAACTTTATGTTGCCCTGCACGTCCTTGCCCAGCGTCAGCAGGTCGGCCGGGTCCTTGGTGCGAAAGCTCACGGCCCCGGCGAGGCCGTCGGAACCGAACTGGGTCGAGGCCGCCCCGCGCAGGATCTCGACCTGTTTGTAGCCCTCGGGGTCGATCACATCACCGCGCCCGGCGGCGTAGGGGCCGCTGCTGTAGGTCATGGGCAGGGCGACGCCATCGACCTGCAGACGCACCTGGTCACCTTCGAGGCCGCGAATGTTCACGCCCTCGTTGCCGGCGCGGCCGACGGCGCGGAACACACCCGACGAACGATTGGGCTGGCTGCGCACCGAAACGCCCGCCTCATGCTTGAGCAGGTCGTCGAGATCAGTGGGGTTTTCGCGGGCAATGGTCTCGTCAGTGATGACCGTGAGCGTGGCCGGCACGCTGTCGATTTCCTGCTCGATGCGCGAGCCGGAGACGACGGTTTCCTGGAGCAACTGCTGCGCCCAAGTCGGCGCTGACAGGACGGCGATTGCCGTGGCGACGGCAGCCGCCAGCGGCTGGCGACGTGAGGTGAAACGGGTAAAACGGGACATGGCATTCCTTTCCGGGAGCAAGTGTTCAAGGCTGGCTGGCGGCAGAAAGGACTGCGGGGGCTGGCTGGCAGGGGTTGATATTCGACGCAATCAGGTATTCATGAGTTGCGTAATAGTGCTTCGATGGGTATATTGGTGTAACCATGATGCGCATCGTTATTGATACCTCGGTACTCGTTGCCGCCCTGCGTTCCCGTCAGGGCGCCAGTCAGGGCTTGCTGCGCGGCCTGCCGTCGACGCAATTCACGCCGGCACTTTCCGTCGCCCTGTACATGGAGTGGCAGGCGGTGCTGACGCGCCCTGAGCATCGACCGCCCGGCGTGGGCGTTGAGCAGATTCAGGGCTTTCTGCGCTATCTCGCCTCGATTGCGCACTTGCAGGATATCTACTACCTGTGGCGTCCCTTCCTGCGCGACCCGGACGACGACATGGTGCTGGAGTGCGCCGTGGCGGCGAGTTGCGAATTCATCATCACGCACAACGTCAAGGACTTTGCGCGTGCCTCCGAGCTGGGTGTGGTCGCCATGACGCCCGGTAATTTCCTTCGTCATCTGGAGACCCTGCCATGACTGCCCTGACCATACGACTGCCCGATTCGGTGCATCTGCGCATCAAGGAACTGGCGGCGCGCGACGGCGTGTCGGTGAATCAGTTCATTGCCAGTGCCGCCGCCGAAAAAATGGCCAGCGTAATGACGCTGGACTACCTGCGCGCCGAGGCGGCGCAAGGCCGGCGCAGTGATTTTCTCGCTGTGCTGGATCGCGCCCCCGATGTGACGCCCGACCTCGGTGACGAACGGCAGTAAGTACCGGTTCATTTCGCCCTCGGATCGGTGACAAACCCCACCCGCGTCAGCCCGGCGCGACTGCTGGCGGCGAGCAGCTGGGCGACGCGTTCGTAGGCGGTGGCGCTGTCCGCTGACAGGTGCAACTCGGTGTGCGGGGCGCGCGTACCGGTGTCGGTCAGGCGTTGCTCGATCTGCGCCAGCGGGGTGAGCGTGCCATTCCAGTAGATGTGCCCGGCGCGGTCGATGGCGAGCTTGATGTGCTCGGCCGGCGCGCTCTGCGGCTGGCTGGCGGCGCGTGGCAGATCGAGCGGCACGGCATGCTGGAGCAGCGGTGCGGCGACGATGAAGATCACCAGCAGCACCAGCATCACGTCGATCAGCGGCACCATGTTGATCTCGGCCAGATCGCTGGCGGTATCGTCGGGGTCGAGGGTGGCGAAGCTCATGGTGTTGGCCGCTCAGACGCGCGCTACCGGCGCTTGCTTGAGCCCGGTGGCAAGAAAGGTGAACACGTCGTGGGCGAACGAATTGAGCTCGGCGAGCGTGTTGCGCTGGGCACGGGCGAAGGCGTTGTAGGCCATGGCGGCGGGAATGGCGACCGCCAGACCCATGGCGGTCATGATCAGCGCTTCACCGACCGGGCCGGCGACCTTGTCCAGCGTGCCCTGGCCGCTGGCGCCGATGGCGATCAGCGCGTGGTAGATGCCCCAGACCGTGCCAAACAAACCGACGAAGGGCGCACTCGACGCGACGGTGGCGAGAAAGGTGAGGCCAGCATCGAGGCGCGCCTTGTCCTGCGCGATGGCGCGCTTGAGTGCGCGGGTGAGGAACTCGTCGGGCGTGCCGGCGTCGATCAGGCCGCGCGGCTGTTCGCCGTCGCGCCCGGCGCGATGCTGCGCCACAGCCGTAAAGCCGTGATGCACGAGGTGCGAGAAGGCGTCGGTGACGCCGTTCTCGGTAATGCGCTGCGCCACGGCATCGAGGCTGGGCGCGGCCCAGAAATCGCGCAGGAAATCGCCGGCAGCGCGGTGCGCGCGCCACAGCTTGAGCCCCTTGCCGACAATGAGCGACCAGGTGCCAATGGACATCACCAGCAGGATGAGCAGCAGGGTGCGCGCCACGGCGTCGGCGTGGGCAATGAAGTGGGCGAGGCCCATGGGGTTTGCAGCGGAGTCCATCACATCACTCTTTCAGCGAGAAACGAATTGGCACCAGCACGCTGGCCGCGATGGCGAGGCGGCTCAGGCGGGCGGGGATAAAGGTCCAGCGGCGCACGGTTTCCAGCGCCGCGTGGTCCAGACGCGGGTAGCCGCTGCTGCGTTTCACCGCCACTTTGTGCGCGCGGCCGTCGGTGCCGACCTCGACCTGCAGCAGCACCTGCCCCTGCTCGCCCAGCCGGCGCGAGAGCGCGGGGTAGGCGGGCGTGGGGTTGTCGAGCGTGCCGACGTCAAAGCGTGGCGGCGTGGGGTCGACCGGGGCGCTCGCGGGGGTGCTCTCGGTGGGCGTGGCGAAGCTCTCAGTGGCGGCGATGGTTGGCGCGGGCGCATCGGCAACGGCGACGGGCGATGTGGCCGTGGGTGATGCTATGGGTGGCGCGACGGGTGCAACGATGGGTCGGGAAGTCGGCGCTGGCAGGACGGCGTTTTGCCGGCGCGACTGGAGTGGGGACACGGCCGATAGTGGCGCTGTGACCGTTGGTGCTACCCCTGCTGCGATCATGCGCATCTGCAACACCAGCGGCGCGCGCACAGCGGTCGGCACCGCCTGCCACAGCCATGCCAGCACCGCCAGATGCACGCCGGCGACCAGTGCGCAGTGACAGGCAGAGCTCAGAATCTGTGTCGGCGAGGACACGATCAAGGTGGTTGTGCGCACGTTCATTTGAGCAGCGTTAGCGTCCAGACGCTGCACACCGCGACCACCGGCAGCAGGGCGGTTAGAAAGCCGGCGAGGCGATCCGCCGCCAGTCGCCAGAGCAGCGCGGCCGACCACAGCGCCGTACCGCCCAGCAGGCCCACTCGCACCACCTCAAGCCAGGGCAGCAGCACGCCCTCGGCGCGCAGGTGATTCACCGTCATCATTGAGAGGCCGAGAAACAGGCTGGCGCCGGCCAGTGGCACGAGACCCAGGGCCAGGCGACGGGCATCGACCTGGGCCAGCCGCGCCGCGCCGTGCAGCGTCAGCCAGATGCCGCCGCCGAGCACCAGTGCGGTCGCTGCGATCCAGCCGAGGATGGCTGCGCCGTCGAGCAGGGTGAATACGTCGTTGGCCTGCGGGTAGGCCGTGAGCAGCCACCAGGCCGGGCTCTCGGCCAGCGGCCAGAGGATGTCGCGCTCGATCAGCCATGCGGCCGTTGTCTGTTTCAGCGCCACAAACGTCGGCGCCAGGCTCCAGGTAAACGCGCCCAGCGCCACGCCGAAAATGCCGACGCAGAGCAGCGCCATGTCCCAGTGCGTTGGCGCATCGCCGGCAAGGATTTCGGCATTGGGCGAACGCGCCGCCAGCGTCATCGCATCACGATGCCCGCTGCAGCGGCCGCAGGCGTGGCACTGCGCCATGCCATTCAGGTGGCTCACGGGCAGCAGCGGTGCGCAATCGACCGCTGGCGTGCGCTGCGGGTAGGCGGCCCACGCGGCGCGGTCGACGCGAAAGTGGATGGGCGCTAAGCGCGCCAGCAACGCAAACACGCCGGTGACCGGGCACAGGTAGCGGCACCAGACGCGCTTGCCCTGGCCGTAGAAATAGCCCACGATCATCGCGGCAACGGTCGAGCCGCCTAGGATCAGCAGTGCCGCCTGCGCGTAGTCATACACGCTGACCAGCTGCCCATAAACCGTGGTCAGTACGAAGGCAACAAAGGGCCAGCCGCCCCAGCGCAGCCATTTGGGAATCGCGCCGCCGCGCCCGTGCCGGCTGGCCCATTCCGAGAGCGCGCCCTCGGGGCAGAGCACGCCGCACCAGACGCGGCCCATGAGCATGATGGACAGAATGACGAAGGGCCACCACACGCCCCAGAACAGGTATTGCGCCAAGAGCACCACACGTTCATGCCACAGTGCCGAGCCAAACAGGTGTGCGTCGCCCGCCGGCAGGGGCAGGAAGGCGGGCAGCGCGACGAGCAGCAGATAGCACGCGACCACCACCCACTGCACGCCGAGGATGACGCGGCGGTGCGTGGCCAGCCAGTCGCCAATGCGCGCAAGTACCGCAAGTCGGCGCTGGCGTAACGGCGGTTGGCGATGGAATACGATGGTGTGCACAACGATTACTGCGCCTCGATCACCAGCACGCCGGTCGCGATGTTGAATTCATCAATGAACTCATACGTCCCCGGCTTGAGCGGTGGCAGCACCACAAACGAACCCGCTCCGGCAGCGACAATCTTTTCGATGCGCATGTCGTCGTTCTCGAATTCGAGCGGGCCGGGGCCTTCGTTCTTGAGGATGATCTTGACCCGCTCGCCGGCCGGCACGACGAGGCGGGCCGGGGCGAACACGCCATCGGTCACGGTGGCGGTAAATGCCGGCAGCGCTTTGGCCTGCGCCTGCACCGGCTCGGGCACGGCGAGGCCAAGCCCGATCCAGAGTGCGGCGACAAAGCTGCCGTGCGCGAGCCAGCGGCCACCACGAGGCGGCATCAGTAGCCGCCCTTCTTGCCGATGCCGGCGTAGGTGAAGTCCCACTCCACGCTGAAGGGCTTGAACCAGGCACCGACACCGGTGGCGCGGTCGGTGTGGCGGCCGAAGTGCGCACCATGCGGGTTGCCGGCATCGCCCGGCGGGTAGACGGTGAATTTAACCTTGTACTTGCCCGGGCCCTTGAGCTTGACGTTGTCGCCATAGTGCGGACCGTCGCTGGCGACCATGGGCATCATGTCGCCCTTGATCACGTCCTTGTCACCGGCCTTGGTCAGCTCGAAGGTGACGTGCAGGTAAGGCGCCCAGGCACCTTCGGGAATGCCGTTGGGGTTCTTGCCCAAGGCCTTGATGTCGGCTTCGAGGTGGATGTCCGACTCCGAGGCCTTGCGCATGTGGCCGGGCGGTTCCATGTCGATGGGCTGCAGATAAACGGCAGCGACTTCGAGACCATTGACCTCCTTCGGCGCGCCGATGGGGTATTCCAGCGCCAGCGCTGGCAGGGTGGTCAGGGTGGTGAGTGATGCGGCAACTACAGCAAGGCGCGCGATGCGCATGGCAAACCTCCAAACAAGATGATTGTTGGCTGGCTTGCCAGGCGCATCATGCGCGCCGGCTGGCTGGCTGGAAAAGACCGGGAGACTGCCCGGCCGTCAGTGTTGCAAAGCTACGAGGGCGAGCCCATCTGCGTCTGCAGATAGTTCTGCACGCCGACCTTCTCGATCAGCTCCAGTTGCGTTTCGAGGTAGTCGATGTGCTCTTCGGTATCGTCGAGAATCTCCTGCAGCAGATCACGCGAGACGTAGTCGCGCACGCTCTCGCAGTGGGCGATGGCCTCGACCAGATCCTTGTGCGCGCCCTTTTCCAGCTTCAGATCGCCGGCGATGCATTCGGGCACGTTCTCGCCGATGATCAGCTTGTTCAGCGCTTGCAGATTGGGCAAGCCTTCGAGGAACAGCACGCGCTCGATGAGCTTGTCGGCGTGATGCATTTCCTCGATCGACTCCTCGTACTCATGCTTGCCCAGGGCGGTAAAGCCCCAGTTCTTGTACATGCGCGCATGCAGGAAATACTGGTTGATCGCGGTCAGCTCGTTGACCAGTTGCTTGTTGAGCAGTTTGATGACCTGGGCGTCGCCTTTCATGGCAAATCTCCGTTCAGGCGGCGGCGCAACAGGCGCGGACCGCGGGGTTGTTCGAGGCACGGGTTTGCAGAGCCTGATGCAGCACCTCGCGCGCGCAGCCGGCGCAGCGGCCACACTCGGCCGCTACCCCCAACTGCGTGCGCAAGTCTCGCACTTTCCGGCAGCCACCGCCAGCGACGGCAGCGTGGATGTCGGCTTCGCGTACCGCATTGCAGATGCACACGTACATGGTGGCTCCTTTACTTGGTCAGGATCAGCTTGCCCTGCCGCGTTTCGCGAAGGCGGTAGGGCTCGCCGTGATGCAGGATCAGAACTTCTTTGGCCCCGGCAAACAGGGTGCGGCTGTCCATGCCGTTGATGCGGTGCACGGGCACGGGCTGGTCGGGGCGAGGCGGGGCGAGGGACGTGTTGAGAGGGGTCATGACAGGTAAGTTGATCAGTGAATGGGATGAATTATTAGGAATCATTCTCATTTGTGGATTGATATAAGTCAAGTAGAATGAGAATCGTTCTCATTAAGATACGTACGTTCTCCACTCCACCCAAGGAACCCGCCCATGAAACGCGCTGCATTCTTTCTCGCCATGACCGCTGCTTTTTCCACTGCTCAGGCCAAAGACACCGAACTCAACCTCTACTCAGCCCGTCACTACCAGACCGATGAAGCGCTGTATGCCGATTTCACCAAGCAAACCGGCATCAAGATCAATCGCATTGAAGGCAAGGAAGACGAACTGCTCGAACGGCTAAAGAACGAGGGTGCGTCGAGCCCCGCCGACGTGTTTATTACCGTCGATGCCTCGCGCCTGGCCAAGGCCGATGAGCTGGGTCTGTTCGCGCCGGTGAAGTCGAAAGCCATCGAATCACGCGTGCCGGCCAACCTGCGCGCCGACACCTGGCTGGCGTTTTCGACCCGCGCCCGCGTGTTCGTGATCAACCCGGCGCTGGTCAAGGCGGCCGATGTGCAGAGCTACGGCGACCTGGCCAACCCCAAACTCAAGGGTCAGGTGTGCAGCCGCTCGGGTGCGCACCCGTACAACATCTCATTGCTGGCCTCGATCATTGCGCACAGCGATGAGGCGCGTGCCGAGGCCTGGGCGCGTGGCGTAGTGCAAAACTTCGCGCGCACGCCCAAGGGTGGCGACACCGACCAGATCAAGGGCGTGGCCGCCGGCGAATGCGGCGTGGCGATTGCCAACAGCTACTACGTCGCGCGCATCTTGCGCAGCGAGAAACCCGAAGACAAAAAGCTGGCCAGCCAGTTTCAGGTGGTCTGGCCCGAGCAGGCCTCAGGCTTGGGTGCGCACATCAATGTCTCGGGTGGCGGCCTGCTGAAAACAGCTCCGCACAAGGAAGCGGCCGTGAAGTTCCTGGAGTACCTCGCCTCGGACAGCGCGCAGAAATATTTTGCCGATGGCAATAACGAGTGGCCGGTGGTGGCGAGTGTCAAGGTCGACAACCCGGCACTCAAGGCCATGGGGCCGTTCAAGGCCGATGCGCTGCCCGTCGCGCAACTGGCGAACCATGCCGCCACCGCACAAAAGGTATTTGATCGCGCCGGCTGGAAGTAAGCACGCGGCCTGCGGGTGCCGCCTCGCCGGCGAGGTTCAGGCGGCTACCCCAAGTCGGCGCTGGTGACACGGCGCTGTCACGCACCGGCGACGGATCAGCGCCGGTTTGGTTCAGCCGATCAGCTTCTTGCACTCCCTGGCGCAGTCGGCGCAGGCCTCCATACAGGCCTTGCATTCGGCGTGCTTGTCGGCATGCTTCTTGCATTCCTTTTCGCACTCGAGGCAAGCATCGAGCGCGACCTTGGCCATGGCCGGCGTGTGATTCGACTGCTGGCCGGCGAGGCTGCGCAGCGCGCCGCAGATAGCCAGGGTTTCATTGACCGACTGGGCGCACTCGGCCATGGCCTTGTCGCCATCGGCGAGCAGCACCAGACAGTGGGCCAGGCAGGCTTCACCGGTACTCACACATTTGCTCGCCGCTGCGATCAGCGCGTCGTGCAGGGCCATGCTGTGACCGTGGTGGCCATGATGCTGGTGGTTGCTGGCAGCCGCGCTGCCGCTGGCGGCCAGCAGGCCGGCGCCGGCAAGGGCGAGCAGAGTGTCGCGTCGATCCATGAGGTTCTCCCGGAGGGGTGGCTAGCGTGGATAGTCAGGGGCAGTGCATGCGCCGGCCACCGAAGAGCGGCGCGTACGGCTTTATTCTGCCACGTGTCCGCCACTTGGGGCGGCGGCCTGTGCCCGCCACCAGGCCAGGTAGTCGTCCGCCGGCATCGGCCGCGCCAGCAGATAGCCCTGCAACTCATGCACGCCGAGTTTGCGCAAAATGCTCGCCTGCCCGTCCGTCTCCACGCCCTCGGCGACGGTGGTCAGCCCGAGGTTCCCGGCCAGGTCGACAATGGTCTTGACGATGGCGGCATCGGAGGCGTCCTGCCCGATGCCGCGCACAAACGACTGATCGATCTTGAGCACATCGAGCGGAAAGGACTTCAGCCGCGCCAGGCTGGAAAAGCCGGTACCGAAATCGTCCATGGCCACACCAACACCCAGCGCACGCCACTGGCGCAACAGGCTGAAGGCGGCATCGGGCTGATGCATGACCAGGCTCTCGGTGATCTCCACTTCCAGGGTGCCCGGCGCGACGCGCGCGCAGGCGGCACGGATCGCCGGCTCCAGCCCGGCAGCGCGAAACTGCCGGGGCGAAATATTGACGCTCAGGCACATGACCGGAAACTCCTGCTGCCACTGCGCCAGATGCTCGGCGGCGGTGCGCACCACCCATTCGCCGATGGGCACGATCAGCCCGGTTTCCTCGGCGATGGGGATGAACTGCGCCGGGCTGATCAGGCCCAGCTCGGGGTGGTGCCAGCGCAGCAGGGCCTCGCCACCGCGCGGCCGGCCGTCGGATGCACCCACGCGGGGCTGGAAATGCAGGCGCAGCTGATCACGCTCAAGGGCGTCGCGCAGGGCGTTCTCCAGCTGCAAACGCTGCGCCAGCCGATCGTTCATTTCTGCCTGGAAAAACTGGAAGCCGTCGCGCCCCTTTTCCTTGGCCCGATACATCGCGGTGTCGGCGCTCTTGATCAGGCTGGTGGCGTCGGCGCCGTCACGCGGGTACACCGCCACGCCCATACTGGTGCCGACATGCAGCTCATGGCCGGGTAATTCGTAGCGGCCGCCAATGGCGCCATGCAGGCGTTCGATGGCCCCCGGCAATTCGCTTTCCGTGCGCAGGCCGGTGAGCACCACGACAAACTCGTCGCCGCCAAAGCGGGCGACGGTGTCGCCGGCGCGCGCGGCGGCGGTCAGCCGCTGTGCGCAGGCGACGATGAGCGCGTCACCGAGTTCGTGGCCGTGGCCGTCGTTGACGAGCTTGAAGTGATCCAGATCGAGCAACACCAGTCCGACCACGCCGCCCTGACGCTGGGCCTGGGCAATGGCCTGATGCACACGGTCGTCGAGCAGGCGGCGGTTGGCCAGCCCGGTCAGGGTGTCGTGCATGGCCTGATGTTCGAGCAGCCGGGCATTGGCCTGCTGCTCGGCCAGGGCGCGCTCCATGCCGTGCAGTAGAAAGGCGCAGGCAATGGTGAGGGCCGTGTCGATAAGCAGAAAATTGAGCGTGATCGCCCCCCAGCGCAGCAGCGGGTTCTCGCCCAGTGCCGCCATGCCGCTGTCGACCTGGAGCAGCGTGCCCACCAGCGCCAGGGTCAGCGCGTTGAGCACCAGACAGCCGATGGCCGCGCGCAGCGAGAGCAACAGCACGGCCAATACGGGCAGTGCCATCAGGTAGATCTGGCTGGCATGGCCGATGGTCAGCAGCAGGACGACGCTGATCAGATAAAGCAGGGCGAGCAACTGCCAGGTGCGCCAGCGGTAGTCCCACTGGCGCTTGCGGTAAATCAGGGAGAGCCAGCCCAGCGCGACCACGTCGACGACGACCAGCGGCCAGAGCCGCTCATAAACCGCCAGGGCAATGCTGGGCAGGGCGACCAGCCAGCCCGCGACAATGATGACGCCAAGCAGGCGCTCCAGCAGGCGCTGGCGCCAGGTCGCCAGATCGGTCGGGGCAGAGGGTAGGCCTTGCGCGGTTTGGAGCTGGGTCGGCAACACGTTCATGCCCGTAGTATGAACCGGCTGTCTTGCCGCAGGATGACAGTCCGGGCCCGCAAGTCGGCGCTGGTGAAACGGCGATCGGGGCGAGTCACGGCTTCGTCCCGATCGCCGCATTTCAGGTCAGAACTTCAGGTTGAAGCCCGCGTAGAGCGACCGTCCGGCACCGGGAACCGCAATACCCCAGGGCAGGTTGGCGGTGTTGGTGGACATGGTGCTGCCCTGGCCGACATAGGCGCCGCCCAGCGGCAGGTCGTAGCGCTTGTCAAACAGGTTTTCCACGCCGACATCAATGCGCGCCTTGGCCCATGCGTAGCTCGCGCGCAGGTTGATCAGGCTGTAGCCGCCGGTGGCGATTTCGTTGCGCACATCCGAGACGTGATTTTTGGACTTCACCGTGACCAGCTCGGCACTGTTGGACCAGTTGCCCAGCGTTTGGGTCAGGGTCAGTCGGGTGTTGAGTGGCATGATGTTGTACAGGTCATCGCCGGTGTCGCGGTTCTTGCCATTGACGTAGTTCAACACGCCTTTCAGGCCGAATTCGCCCAGCGCGGTCGTGGCCAGTGGCAGATGGCCGGAAAGGTCGAGCCCGTAAAGGCGCGCCGACTGATTGCGATACTTCAGCACCGAGAACGCCCCGACAGCGGGCGTGGTGTCGGCGACGTTGCTGGTGCCGTCCCATTGCACGGCATCGATATAGTCGGCAACGCGCGTGTAGTACGGCGTGGCCTTGAACCCCCAGTTGCGATCGGCGGCGTGCCAGTCGAAGGTAGCGCTGGCGGTGTGAGCTACCTCGGGTTTGAGCTCAACATCGCCCAGATAGCCGTTGCCGTCGCCATTGAAGTTGTTCATGATCGCCGCCATGCCCCAGGTCGACCAGGTATAACGCTCATAGAGATTGGGCGAGCGGGTCTTGCGTGCTACGCCGAATTCGATGTCGTAGGTGGCGCTGGCCGTATAGCGAGCCAGGGCCGTCAGGTCCCAGTTGTGGTCGGTTTTGCTGCGATCCCGGGCGTTGAAGGCCGTGCTGTCGCGCAGCTGGTTCGAGCCCATCATATTGGTGGCGGCATAGCCGGCGACATTGCTGGCATCGGTGCTGACGTGCTCGTAGCGCAGCCCGAGCACGCTCAGCCACTGCGCCGAGGCGCGCTGTTCCCACTCGCCAAAGACAGCACTGCGGTTGCGCTGGCCGTCATTGATGTTGATGAAGGCATTGGGCGACATCATGCCCGTGCCCGAGGGCGGCCACCAGTCGTTCAGCGCGTAGTGCTGGAATTCCGTGCCCAGGCGCAGCTGGTTGCCGGCGCGCAGGTCGAGGTTGGCATTAATACTGAGGCCGGTGGTTTTGCTTACGGTGTTCATGGGCATGCCCGGCGCGGTGCCGTACTGGAACTGCTTGTCGGCGCCGAAATCCATGAAGTGATCGACTTTTTCCTGATACACCCGCGCCTCCAGCGCCCCCCAGGCGAACTCACCGGCATAGCGCAGATTCAGGCGATCCTGCGTGTTCTTCAGCATGTCCATGCGCTGATTGGGGAACAGCTGCTCGGGCACGTCCTGCCGCCCAAGCTTGGCTTCCAGCAAATGCTGGCCATTCTTGAACGCAATGCCCAGCGTCTGATTGCGCGTCTCGTAGGCCGTGGAGCCGACCTCATCAAGATCGAGGCTGTGGCCGGTGCGGCCGGTGTCGGTGCGGGTCTTGAACTTTCCGCCCGCTTCGTAGTTGTCCGACTTGGCGATGGACCCGGAATAGCTCAGGCTGAACGTTTCAGTGGCCGCCGTGGCCGAGAGATTGCCCCCGGTCGCGCCGCCATTGCTGCGATAAAAGCCGCCAATCTCGCCCTTGAACAAGCTCGGTGCAGCGGCCGTGGCAAATTCGGGCGCCGGCGTTTCGGCAAGGATCGTCCCGCCGATGCTGTCGCCGCCCACACTCACCGGCGCGATGCCGGCATAGACCTTGAGCTTGGCGACATTGCTCGGGTCGAGGTAAGAGAGCGCCGGGTTCATGTGGTTGGGGCAGGAGGCCACCAGATCCATGCCGTCAACCTTGATGCGCAGGCGGTCGTCGGCAAGGCCGTGGATCACCGGCAGGCTGGACGCGCCGCCGGCCCCATAGAGGCTGACGCCGGGTACATCCTTGAGCAGACTGGCGGTATCCGAGGTCGCGGCCTGCTGGGCGCGCAGCTGGCGGGGGCCGATGCTGCCGGCGGTCGCCGGCTCAGCGGACCGGCCGGTAATGACAATGGTGGCGAGACTGGCCTCGTCGGCCAGAGTGATCAGGGGCAGCGCCGCCAGGGCGGTGCAGAGCAGTTTGCGTTTCATGACAGAAGACTTTCCGAAAAAGATCAGGGGAGCGCCGCCGGCAGGCGGATACGCGTATGCATACGCACCGCGCGGTGCGCGCACAGAGCAGACAACAGGACAGCCAAAAGGCCGGAAAAGGCTCAGGCGTGCGGCGGCGCGCGCGCCGGGTGGCGCAGGTAGCGGGGCGGCGTGATCGATGTACTGACCGCGCTGGATAAAAGCCCCCAAGTCGGCGCTGGCGGGACGGCGATTGCGTGCAGCGCCGGGGGCGCGGGGGTGTTCAGCACACAGTCGCGACAGCACTCGTGCGCGCCCGGCGCGCTCTGTGCCGGTGGACCCGGCAGCACTACCGACACCATGCCGTGCGCGGTGCATACCTGCGTCATCTGCAGCGACACGGTGCGTGCCTGCGGCCACCGCGCCGTGGCCTGCATCAGTATCACCAGCAGTCCGAGCGCCAGCAGCCAGCGGCTGGCGCTGGCGTTGCACCGGGCGCGCCGGGCTTGCTGCATCAGGGCTGCCGCTGCGCGCTCAGCCACTGGGCCAGCTGCCCGGCGTCTAACACGCCGGAATGGGCGCTGCGCGTGCCGTCGGCGGCGATCAGATAGCTGCGCGGCAGTTCGCCCCACCAGCGGCTGTCGATGCTCAGGCGCAGGCGCTCGGGCAGCGGGTCGGCGAAGACCCACTGTTCGGCCTGCGCCAGAGCGGCCTGCCGCACATGGCTGGCCAGTGCCGCCGGGTCTGCGCCGGTGTCGGTGGCGACCAGTACCACCGACACCTTTGGATGGGCACGGGCGAACCTGGCCAGTGTGGCCAGCGAGCCCGGGCAATGGGCGCAGTCCAGCGACCAGAAGGCGACGACCAGCGGCTGGCCCCGGTGCGCGGCGAGAATGGCGGCATAACTCTCGGTGGTAAAGGGCTTGACCGGCGCACTGGCGAACGCGGTCGTGGCCGCGACCAGCACCAGCAGGCCGAGGAGTTTGCGCAGCAGACTCATGGCTGCACCCCCAGATCAAACACGCGCGTGCCTTCCTCCTGCGTGTTCCAGGCCAGCAGCGGGCGCGGGGCGGCGCGCACAAAGCGCGGGTTGTCGGCGGCGTTGCGGCTGCTGGCGACGGTGCGCTCGGCTGACCAGCTCACACCGCCGTCCTGCGAGCGCCGAGTACGCAGCGCGTAGGCGCCGTCGCTAAATTCGCGCCAGGCCAGATGCACTTCATTCGGCGCACCGCCAGCCCAGACGACCGGAAAGCTCGCCTGCGCGTCGAGATTGCCGACGGCTTGCGCGGGGGACAGTTGATTGCCGCTCTGATGGCGATAGTGCAGGCCGGGGGCGCCGGCCGCCCCGGTGAACCATACCCAGTGCTGGCGGCCGTCGGCGGCAATGGCCAGATCACCGCCATGGTGCGGGCAGGCGGTGATCGCCCAGCCGTCGCTGCTGGCGCGGGTGATCACGCCGGTGCTGACATCGGCCAGGGCAAAGTCGCGGAATTTGCCCTCGAAGATGTGTCGCCAGAGCAGCAGTGGCGCCCCCGTCGCCGGGCTGGCGAGCGAGAGCTGGCAGCACTCGCAGCTGTGGTCGGCCAGTTTGCGGTTGGGCGCAAAGCTCGCGCCGGCGTCCTGCGACTCGACAACAAAAATGGCGCTACCGGCATAGGCGTCGCGCTTGCCGCCGGCGGCGGTGCGGGCAGCGTGCGATGCGCGGGCGTCGATCCACGCCAGAGTCAGCTGCGCGCCTTGTGCGGCGAGGGCGACAAAGCTGTGACCAATGTCGGTCTGGCCGTCGTCATTGAGCGTGCGCGCCGGTTCGAAGCTGACGCCGCCATCGACCGAACGAGCAAAGCGAACCTCCGAGGCAAACACTTTTTCCCGCGCCCGTACCCACGCTACCACCACGACCGGGGCCTGCCCGGACGACTCCAGTACGGCGATCTGCGGCCGGTTCTGGCCTTCGGCCATCACTGTTTCCGGCTCGGCATTGACCCGCACCGGGGCGCTGAAAGTCTTGCCCGTGTCGGTGGACCGGCTCACCCACAGGTGCCCGGCCCGCGCTTCGACGCGCCAGAGCGCGCCGGTGCTGTCGCTGGCGAGCGCTGTGGCCAGCCCGCCCCTTGTCTGGTGCAGGGTTTTCCAGTGGGCACTCATGTCGTGGGCCTCGGCCGTGGCCAGAAAAAGGCTCAGACAGAAAAGCAGAATTCTCATGATGGATTCCTCAGAAACGGTACTGCACGCCGGCCGTGACGGTACGCGGCTGGCCGGCCCCATAGGTGGGCGCGGCATCGGTGCCGCCGACGGTATCGGCATAGCGTTTGTTGGCCAGATTTTCAGCATTGGCATAGAGCTCCCAGTGCTCACTGGCCGGGTAACGCACTTGCAGGCCGAGCAGGGTGTGGCCATCGTACTTCTGGGTATTGGCCGGGTCATGCCAGTAGCTACCGATGTGATGCCAGGTCAGCCGCACATGCCCGCCATTGAGTAGCGCGGGCGTCCACGCCAGCGCCAGGTGGCCCATGTAGCGCGGTGCGGCTTCCATGGTCTTGCCGCTGTAATCGGTGGTGCCCGAGATCAGCCATTTTTCATAGGTGTGGCGGGCGCTGCTCCAGGCCAGATCGGCCCGCCAGTCGTCGTTGAAACGCAAGCCCAGCGCCAGCTCGGTACCGCGATGGCGCGTCGAGCCGGCATTGACTGTGCGCCGCTGCAAGGTCGCGTCCTGATAGCTGACAATGTCGTCCGACTTGTGCATGTCATAGACCGAGAGGCTGCCGCTCCAGTGGCCATTGGCGAAGCGCACGCCGGTCTCGACGTTGTCCACCACCACGGGCTTGAGCTCAATGAGCGAGAGCGCCTGGGTTTGCGCGCGCAGCGCATTCGATTCACGGCTGCCCCGGAACACCTGGCTCTCGGAGGGCGTGCGGAAGGAATTGGCGTAATTCACAAAGGCCGACAGCTGTTTGCTGAAACGCCAGGTCGCGCCCAGCTTGGGCCCAAGGTGCGAGTAGCTGACCTTCTGGCTGGGCGCGTGGCCGTAGAAGCCGCCGGCGGGAAATCCGGCGGGTGTGAGCACGCCGCGTGTGGCGGCGTCGGCCATGTGATTGTCGTAGTCGTAGCTCATGCGGTCGTAGCGCAGGCCGGCGGTAATGCGCAGCGGTTCGAGGGGCGAAATCTCGCCGTGCAGATAGGGCGAGATGCCCCGGTAGGTGACGTCGTAGTCGTAGATACGCACCGGCGCGGTGGCGGTGTTGAGGGTGTAGTCGCTGGCACCGAAGGCATTGGTGGTCGAGGCGAGGCGGATCGAATCTTCCTTGCGCATGCCGGGGCTGTGGTCGAGGTCGATGCCGGCGATCAGCTGTGCACGCATGGGCACGAAATCGCGGCGCACTTTGGCGAGCAGGCCGAAGGACTCATTGGCACTCACGTACTGGCTCGGGTCGTAGGTGACGGACCAGCTGGGGATGATCTCCATGCGGTTGTCACGGTAGTAGGGCGTGAGGCTCAGCAGCCATTCGCCACTGTGCTTTTCAAAGGTGCTGGACAGGCGCAGGGCATCGACCGTGCGATAGGAAAACGGAATGTTGTTGTGCTCGGGCGTGGCGCGCAGTTGCGCCGGGTTGAGGCTGCCGACATGCTGCTGGTCGACGTGCGAATACGAGAGCACGGTGGTGAGATTCGCCCCATCGCCCAGCGCGCGGTCCCAGCGCAGGGTGCCGGCCTGCCGGTCGTAGCCGGCGTCGTCCTGCCAGCCGTCGGTGCGTGTCAGGTTGACGCTGGCGCGCAGGCCGTCCCGGCCCGCGTCTCCCCAACGCACGCTGGCACTGCCCAGGGCGCGTTGCCAGCCGTGGCTGCCGGCTTCCAGCGTCAGCTCGCCGCCATTGCTTTTGTCCGGCGCGCGGGTGAGCACGTTGATGGTGCCGCCGATGGCATCCGAGCCGTAGAGCGCGCTGCCCGGCCCTTTCGAAACTTCCATGCCGCCCGCTTGCGGCACGTTGATTTCGTACAGGGCATTGTGGTTGAAGAAGCCGGTCGAGCGTGTCGGGATTCCGTCTTCGAGATACAGATACACCGCGCCGGTGGTCAGCGGGTGACGGATCGAGGTGAAGTGACCCTCACCCGAGAGCGTGCTCAGCCAGACGCCGGGCAGCTGATTGAGGATCTGGCTGGGGTGCGTGGGGCGTTGCTCGCGGATGGCTTCGCCATCGACGGCGCTGAGGCTGGCCGGGGTTTCGGCGATGGCCTTGGCTTCACGCGTGGCGGTGACGGTAATGGTGAGGGGGGCGTCCACATGGACGGCGAACGCGGAAAGGCTGGTGCAAGCCGTGGCGACGGCGAGCGCAATGCGGGTGGACATCATGAAATTCTTCCAATCGACAGGGAATACGGCCACGGTGCGCGGCGCGCACGTGGAGGAATCAGTGGGTGTCGATCAGGCGAGGGGTGGCTCGCGCGCCGGGCGGCGCAGATAGCGAGGTGTTGGCGGTGGTGCGTGGATGCCGGTAACGAACAGTCCCCAAGTCGGCGCTGGTGAGACGGCGCTTGGCGCGCTGCCGGGGATGCCACCGCTGGCAACGCCGACGCAACTGAGGCAGCAGTCATGGGTTTGGGCAACAGGGCCGGCTTCACCGCCATGACTGGTGCAGAGCGAAGCGGCGACGATGCGCGCGAGCGGATCAAGCGCCACCAGTTCAGCCTGCGCCAGCCGCTGAAAGGCAATGGCCTGACCGCACCAGACCAGCAGGCCCAGCACGAGCATGAGCCATGCCGGAGCCGGGTGGCGCAGACGGCAACTGTGCATGGCGCGGCCGTTACTCAGTGGCTCAGTGGTGCTTGGAGCCTGCCGCCGGGGCCGCGAGCGGCTTGACCACGGCCTCGACCGCGACGGTCCGGCTCTTGCCATCGGCGTCTTGCAAGCTGAGGGTGAGCGGCACGGTGCTGCCTGCCTTCATCTGTGCCTTCAGGCCCATGAGCATGAAGTGATAGCCACCGGGCTTGAGCTCGACGGCCTTGCCGGCGGGCAGCTCCAGCCCTTTCTCCAAATGGCGCATGGTCATGATGCCGTCGCTCATGGCCATTTCATGCACCTCGGTCACCTCGGCGGCAGGCGAACTTGCCGCGATCAGACGGGTCGCCTTGTCAGCCGTCAGGGTCATGAAGGCACCGGTGGCTTTTTGGGCGGGCACGGTGGCGCGCACCCAGGCGTCGGCGACCTTGACCTCGGCCACGGCGAACTGGCTGGCAAGCGCGGTGGCGAGGAGAGCAGTGAGGAGTGCGGCAAGTTTGAGTCTCATGGGATTTCTTTCGCTAAGGTGAATGAAGTGGGCAGTGGAGGGAATTGTGATCAGGCCGCCAGACTCAGACCCGGATTGCCGGTGGCCAGCCCACGGCAGGGAATGAACTCGGCCTGCGCCCGGCTGTTGCGCACCAACTGGCCAAGACGCCGCAAGCGGCTGACCACGCGCGAGATGGTCTCTTGCGTCAGGTTGGTGATCTCGGCCATTTCGCGCAGGCTGGGCATTTGCACGCGGGCGTGGCCGCTGGCGGTGGGCTTGGCCAGCAGGGTCATCAGACGTGCGATGCGTTCGTCTGCCGTGCCGCGACACAGGGCGAGCGCCTCGGCGGCTCGTTGCTCGCTGGAGGTGAGCGCGGCCAGCAGGGCGGCACTGTCCAGCGCACCCTTGGGCTCAAGAATAAGTTCGCTCAAGGCATAGGCACTGAACGTGCTGTCATTACCCATGAGCGCCTCGACCCCGATCAGGTCACCGGTGCGGGCCAGGCCGGCAAAGTGCTCGCTGTCGTCTACCCAGCGGGTGAGGCGGACAGCGCCTTGATGAATGCGCCAGCAGCGTCCGGGCATGCCAGCGACCAAAACTGCTTCGCCATGGGCGAAGCCAATGCAACTCTCTGGGGACATGAATCCCTCCTGAACAAAAGTGAGAAACCAAAGGCCGCTGTTCGCAGGAACAGGGCCACCGGAAAACACTCAGGCGGAGGGTGGGGCGCGGCTCGGCGGCGCGCGGTACTGGTCGCGCCCAGGGTAAGGCGCGGCGACGTGGGCGGCTTGCGTTCCGCAAGTCGGCGCTGGCGGGACGGCGATGCGGGCCGTATCGGGGAGTGCCGGGGCAGCCAGAATGCAACTGACGCAGCAATCGTGGCCAGCGTCGCTGCTGGCCGGCAGCACCGGTTCGCCGTTGGCATTGACGGTGATGACACCTTGTACGGTACAGATTTCACTGAGCCCGCTTTCGCCGCCGACGCTCCCATGAGGCGCGCTACGGGCGAGCGTCGCGGTTTGCAGCAGCACCAGGCTCAAGGCCAGGGCGAGCAAGGCCCAGCCATGGCGGCGCAGGCGCATCAGCAGCACATCGAAACCGGAGAACATGGCGCGCAGTCTAGCAAGTCCACGCTGCCGGGTTCTTGCGCTAGATCAGTTTTCTGGAGGCGGAGGGGTAAGGCCTCACGGGCACCTTCGCCCCTCGCCCAGCGGCACCTGAATCTCGCCGCAGTGAGCGCCTGAGCGATACTCCCGGTCTTGGAAAGACGGAGAAAGCAATGACCCCCCGCATCGACTACGGCAACGGCATTCATGCCATCGACGCCACCTATGTGCGCCACCAACTGGCGGCGATCCACCTGATTATCGACAACGGTCGCGCCGCCTTTGTCGATTGCGGCAGCAACTACAGCCTGCCGGCCGCTCAAGCTGCGCTGAGCGAGCTGGGCCTCACGCCGGACTGCGTTGACTATGTGTTGCTCACACACATTCACCTCGATCATGCCGGCGGCGCTGGCGCCATGATGCAGGCCTTTCCGCACGCCAAACTGGTGGTGCACCCGCGCGGGGCGCGGCACATGATCGAGCCCGCCAAGCTCTGGGCCGCGACCGAAGAGGTATACGGCAGCGAGCGCGCCAAGGCACTCTACGGTGCGCTTATCCCCATTGCAGCCGAACGCGTGCTCGAAACCACCGATGGGATGATGCTGACATTGGGCGCACGCACCCTGAGCTTTCATGACTGCCCCGGCCATGCCAAGCACCATGTCTTCATTCACGATCACGCCGCGCGTGGCCTATTCACCGGCGATACCTTTGGACTGAGTTATCGCGAATGCGATGTCGATGGCCGCGCCTTCATCTTCCCCACCACCACGCCCAGCCAGTTTGATCCCGAGGCCATGCGCGATTCGGTGGCACGCATGCTCGCCTGCCAGCCCGAGGCGGTGTATCTCACCCACTACAGCCGGCGCGCACCGCCCGCGTTGCTAGCGACTGACCTGCTGCGCCGGCTGGACGGCATGGTGGCGATTGCGCGGCAAGTCGGCGCTGGTGACACGGCGATTGCGGCGATTCATCAGCACCTGCGCACCTACCTGCTGGCCGAAGCGCGCGCCCACGGCTGTCAGCAGTCAGATGTGCAGTTGCTGGAGATCTGGGACATGGATCTGGAACTGGATGCTCAGGGGCTGGCGATCTGGATCGCCTCGCAGACTCGCTGACTCACCGTTGCCGCAGAGAGTCTTCGGCAGCAAATTCAAGCGCGCCGTCATCAAATTCGACTTGATTGACTTTCCCCATAGCCGCACAATGACAGGCTTTGGCGGCGCGAACTGAGCGAGGACGGGTATGGACGCATTGCTAACACTGATTGTCGGCTGGCCGACGGGTGTCTATACGGTATTGCTTGGCGTGGTGGTGCTGTACTGGCTGATGGCGCTGGTGGGCGTCGTCAATTTTGACCACGGCCATTTGCATATCGATGCCCACCACGAGGTGCCCAACCACAGCGGCGGCGAGCATCTTTCCACCATCGCCGGTTACGTTGTCGCCTTCGGCTTGAGCGGCGTGCCGTTCTCGATAGTGATCAGCCTGGTAACCCTGATCGCCTGGGTAATCACCGGGCTAATTTCCCAATACCTCCTGTCCTGGGTGCCCACTGCGCCCTTGCGTGCCGTGGCGGGTCTGGCCGTTGCCGTGCTCGCGTTGGCACCGTCCATTTTTCTCACTGCGCTCCTGGTGCAGCCAATACGTGGCTTGTTCGTGCGCCATACCGCGCGATCCAGCCAGGGTCTGATCGGCCTGTACTGCCGGGTCACTACGCTGACAGTCGGCGAAGCGTTTGGTCAGGCCGAGGGCGCCGATCACACCGGCAGCTTCAATATTCGCATTGCCGCCGCCGAACCGAATACCCTTTGCAAGGGAGCGCAGGCGCTGATAATCAACTACGACGAAGCCGCTCAGCGCTACCGCGTCACTGGCGTCGACCCAGCCACCACCGATCCCGTTTGACTACAACCCACCGAAAGGCAAACCAATGGAACTGATCCTCACTGCTATCGTCATACTGGCGATCTTCGTCTTCGGACTGTTCGCTCTGTTCGCGAAGTTCTATCACAAGGTGGAACAGGGGCACGCGATGATCGTGAATAACCTCTCCGCCATGCCGGAGGTCACCTTCACCGGCGGCATGGTGTATCCGATCATTCACAAGATGGAGATGATGGAAATCTCCATCAAGACCATCGTGATCAAGCGCACCGGAAATCAGGGGCTGATCTGCAAGGACAATATCCGCGCCGACATCGAAGTTACCTTTTTCGTGCATGTCAATAAGACCACCGCCGACGTGATGAAGGTCGCTCAGAACATTGGCTGCGCCCGTGCGTCGAGTCAGGAAACCCTGGAAGAACTCTTCGCCGCCAAATTCTCCGAAGCCCTTAAGACCGCCGGCAAGTCGATGAATTTCGAAGACCTCTATCAGGCTCGCGACCGCTTCCGGGACGAAATACTCCGCCAGATCGGCGACAACCTGTCCGGCTACGTGCTGGAAGACGCCGCTATCGACTATTTGGAGCAAACGCCGCTCGACAGGCTCGATCCCCGCAACATCATGGATGCCCAAGGTATCCGCAAGATCACCGAGCTGACCGCCATCGAGCATATTCAGACCAATCAGTGGGAGCGCGACGAACAGGCCAAGATAAAGAAGAAAGACGTCGAGACGCAGGAAACCATCTATGAGCTGGAGCGTCAGCAAGCCGAGGCGCAGGCCCGTCAGCTTCGGGAAATTGCCGTCGTTCAAGCCCGTGAAGAGGCCGAATCACGCAAGGTGCAGTCCGAAGAGCGCGCCAAGGGCGAACTGGCCGGGCTGCAGGCCGACCAGTTGATCGCGGTACAAAAGGAAAACGTCAGGCGCGAAACCGAAGTGGCCGCCAACAACCGCCAACGCGCTGTCGCCATCGAGGAAGAGCGCGTCACCCGCGCCCGCCTGTTGGAGATCGTTGACCGCGAGAAAGAAGTCACGCTGCAGACCATAGACAAGGACAAGGCGGTCGAAGTGCAGAAGAAGGCCATCGCCGATGTGATCCGCGAACGGGTCATCGTCGAGCGCACGGTCGCCGAGCAGGAGGAAGCGATCAAGGAAGTTCGCCTGGTGTCAGAGGCTGACCGCGTCCGCAAGTCAACCGTCATCGAAGCGGAAGGCAAGGCAGAGCATGATCTGGTGCTGCAGGTGAAAGCCGCGGAGTCCGATGAACGCAAGGCGCGTCATCAAGCCACGCGGGATTTGACCCTGGCCGAAGCCAAATTGAAGGTTGCCGAAAAGGACGCCGAGGCCAAGAAGCGCGAGGCCGAGGGTATCGAAGCCTACGCCGCCGCCCCGGGCCTCGCCGCCGCGAAGGTGCAACTGGCCACTGCCGACGCCAACGAGAAAGCTGGCATGGTCGCCGCCAAGGTGAAGATCGCCGACGCCGACGCCACTGCGAAATTCGGCACCGCCGAAGCCGATGTGCTGCGCCTCAAGCTCGAAGCACAGGCACAGGGTAACCAGCAACTCGGCATGGTCGCCGCCAAGGTGAAAATCGCCGACGCTGACGCCACCGCGAAATACGGCACTGCCGAAGCCGATGTGCTGCGCCTCAAGCTCGAAGCACAGGCACAAGGCAACCAGCAGCTCGGCATGGCCGCCGTGACTATCAAAGCCGCCGACGCCGAAGCCGTCAGCAAGCAAGGCCATGCAGAAGGCGAAGCCGTCGAAGCCCGCATGATTGCGGAAGCGCGCGGTCTGAAGGAAAAATTCGCCGCCATGGCCGAAATGTCGCCGGAGACACGGGCGCACGAGGAATATCGCGTGCGCGTGAACAACGCCCATATCGAAATCCTCAAGGGCATCGAGGCACAAACCAGTATCGCCAAAGAACAGGCCGAAGTCCTGTCATCGGCCATGAGCCACGCCAAGATCGACATCGTCGGCGGCGAAGGCGATTACTTCCAGCGCTTCGTCAATGCGCTGGCAGTCGGCAAGGGTATTGACGGCGCAATCGCCAAGAGCGAAACGCTGCAGATTGCGCTCAAAGATCACCTCGCCGGCGAACGCGACATGGTCGGCGATCTGCAAGGTCTGATCGGCGCACTGGGCAGTTCGTCGCCCGAGCTGCAAAACCTGAGCCTGACCGCGATCATGACCAAGGTGATGCAGGAGGGCACGGCGGACCAGCGCTCGGCATTACAGAAATTCGTCACCAGCTTGCGCAATTAGTCGCAATGACGGCACGCAAAAAAGCGAGCGCAGCCGAGTTGTTCTGCTATTGCAGCGCTCGCTTTGGGGCTGCCGAATTTGCGCGTCTGTGTGAGATGCGTCAATGGCTGACGCAACAGGGCCAGCGGCGAGAAATGCTTGCCTTTTTGAATGCCGAGCCTGACCGAATGGAATCCTCGGAACACCACGAACCGTCATGACCCAAGCCGAAACAGACAGCACCCAAGTCGAAGCCGCAGTTGCCGCTGGCGGCAGCTACGAACTGCTGAGGAAGCGCCTCCAGCAACAGGGCGAGGTCTTGGCCGGCAAAATCAAGCAGCTTAACGAAGCGCGCCTGACCGCCTTCGGCCGCTCCGACCTCAAGCTGCAAGCCCGCCTGCGCGCGCGCACCGAGAACAACTGTGTCGCCCGCGACATCGTCCGGGTCGGCGATACCCTGGTCTTCGGCTACAACGTCTTCATGGGCCTGCGCAAGGACATCCAGGCAGCAGACGTGTTCAGCCTCTATCGCCTGAACGAGGCGGCGGGCAGCGAAGAACTGGAAGCTGTCCCGCTGGAGGGCAGCTTCCTCGCCGATTCGCGTTTCGAGATGGATTTTCGCGAGCTCTACAGCTACTACAAGCAGGCCAGCCTGACGCAGTTGCGCATCAACCAGCACAAGCTCCTCGCCGCCTTCCAGATCGGCCAGCAGCTCACCGATCTGCGCGTTTTCCGCTGGTCCATCGAACTCGACGGTAGCCTTAAATACATCGACAACCGCGGCGAGCGCGACATCGCGCTACCGGCGGCTCACGACTTCGAATGGCTACCCACCCGCCGCGAAGACCACATCACGGGTCGCCACCCCCACATCAATATCCTCAACACCATCTTCGTCGAGACGGTTGGCGGCGATCTCACCGTCAAAATCGAGAACAACACAGAAAGCGGGCTGGGCATCTATGCCGAACCCGTCGTTGACAAGAACCAGTCGCTGGCCGACGCAGAGATCTACTATGTTCGCCTCGGTTCGCTGATCCTGCTCAAGATCAAGCCCTACCGCGAGCCGGACTACCGCTATCTGGTCTATAACCACCGCACCCAGCAGGTCGTCCGCATCGACGCCATTGGCCCGTCGTGCGTGCAACTGCCGGAGGACCACGGCATCATCTTCCCCGGCGGCTACTACCTGCAAGCCGGCGAGCACAAGCGCTTCGACCTGCCCCCCGACGCCACGATGGGTAATACCGGCCTACGCTTCAAGCGCATGCAGCGCTCGCCGAACGGCGAAGACGTGCTCTACGTCTTTTACCAGCCCGGTGGCGGCCAATATGCCCTATTCACCTACAACCTGATCGAAAAGCGTCTCGGCACGCCGGTCTTCTCCCACGGCTACGCCCGCTACGACGACGGCCGCATGCTGGTGTTCCAGAGCGATGCCGACGAGCCGACGCGGCTACATCCGATGCAACTCTGGCAAACGCCCTTCGTCAGCGACGATCACGCCGAGCGTAACGTCGATCGCGCCAGTTTCTTCGGCCGTATCGGCAATGCCGAACTGGTGCGCGGCATCGCCGAATCGATGGAAATTACTCGCGCGGTCGGCGAGCAGGCACCGACGCGCGTGGTCTATGAAGACCTGCTGCGTCTGTGCAGCCGCATTCTCGACGGCTATTTCTGGCTGGCCAGCGACGAAGCGGGCCATGCCGATGCTGATCTCAAGGCTATCGCCGGGACAGCCCGAGCCGCGCTCGACGAATTCGACAAGGTCGCTGCCATCCGCCGCGAAGCTGCCCGCCTGCTCGCCCAGGCCGAAGGCGAGCAGCACAAACTGCTCACCGACATCGCCGCCAAGCTCTGGCAGCACCCGGACGAATTCGTCGCCATGCTCGACCGCCTGCGCATGGAGCGCGGGCGGCTACTGGCGTTGCGCGAGCAGCGCTACATCGACCTGCCGCGCATCGACGCCATCGACCAGCAACTGGCCTCCGAACAGCTACGAATCGGCGAGAAGACCCTTGCCTTCCTGCTCACCGACAAAGCCTTTCAGCCCTATCTGAGCGCATTGGTCGCAACCTCAGCTGCCATCGGCACCGCAACAACCACGACCCAGCTTGACGAGCAAGGCAAGGCCCTCGAACACACCGCCCACGCCCTGGACCTGTTGAACGAACTGGTCGCTAACTTGCCCAGCGGCGACGCCACCGCGCGCACCGGCATCCTCGAGCAGATTTCCAGCACCTACGCCGAAACCAACCGGCTGCGGGCAGAGGTGCGCAATCGCCGCAAGCACCTCGCCAGCGTCGAACTCTCCGCCGAATTCGGCGCTCAGTTCAAGCTCTTCGCCCAGTCCGTCGAAAGCGCGCTGGAGCGGGTCGACACGCCCGAACAATGCGACGATGCGATGACGCGGCTGCTGGCGCAGCTCGAAGAACTCGAAGGACGCTTCGGCGAACAGGAAGGCTTCGCCGCCGACCTCAGCGAAAAGCGCGAGGCGGTCTACGAGGCGCTGACCGCCCGAAAGCAGCAACTGCTGGAAACCCGCCAGCGCCGCGCGCAGACCTTGATGGACTCCGCCCAACGTATCATCGCCGGCATCCCCCGTCGGGTGCAGCAATTCAAGGAACTGGCCGAGGTGCATGGCTATTTCGCCGGCGACCCACTGCTGGCCAAATGCCGCAGCGTCTGCGACGAATTGCGCAAGATCGGCGCGCAACTGCAGGCCGACGACCTTGACACCCGGCTGAAGACTGCCCGCGACCAGGCCATTCGCGCCGTGCGCGACCGCGCCGAACTGACCGGCGAAGACGGCAATACCATCCACCTGGGGCGGCACGCGTTCACGGTGGGTCACCAGGCGCTCGATCTGACGCTGGTTCCCGGCGAGCAAGGCCTGGCCTATCACCTCACCGGCACCGACTATCTGGTGCCGCTGCAACACGAAGAAGCACAAGCGCTCAAGCCCTTCTGGACGATGGCGCTGGTCTCGGAATCTGCCACCCTTTACCGCGCCGAATACCTCGCTGGAGAGATTCTGCACGCCTGCCAGCGCGGCGAGTATGAAACCACCCTCGACACCCTGCAAACCCTGTGCAGCGCCGACACGCAGGAGGGGCTCTTGGCACTGGTGCGCGAATTCAGCGCCGCCCGCTATCAGGAAGGCTACCAAAAGGGCGTGCACGACCACGACACCGCCGCCATCCTGACCGCCCTGCTGCCGATGCAAGCCCAGGCCAGCCGTCTGGCCTTCAGCCCACGGGCGCGCGTGTTGGCCGCGCTGTTCTGGCTGCAAGGTGCGCCGATGATTGAACGTCCGCGCCTGCAACGTCAAGCCGCCAGCGCCGGGCAGATCTATCAACTCTTCGGCGCAGCCAATGTCCGCCAGGCCTTGATCACCCGCTGGGCACCCGATATCGCACGCATCGCCGAGCGCGAACACCTGCTGAAGCTCTGGGCCGCTGGGCCGGAACTCAGTGAGGAGGCCGCCGCCTACCTGGTCGACGAACTCGCCAGCGACGGCGCATGGATCGCCAGCGGAGCGGCACTCGACCTGGCCGACGCCTTCGTCCGCCATCTCGAACGCCAGGGACAGCTTGCCCGCTGGCGAGACAGCCTCGCCGACTGTACCCCGCTCGACGCCTGGCACCTCGCGCGCGACTGGGTGGGCAGCTACCAACAAGCCCACGCGCCGACAGAGGCAGCCTGGAGCGACGAAGCGGCGGCGACGCTGGTGCTTGACCTGCCGCGCCAGCGCCACAACGCCGACCTCGCCTGCACCGTCGCGGGCCTGCGCGGCGAACACCCGCGCATCGAGAACGGTCAGCTTGCGCTCAATCTCAACGATTTCCACGGCCGTCTGCGTCAGCACGCCAACGGCATCGTGCCTCAGTTTCGGCGCTGGCAGGCGCTGCGCCAGCAAGTGTTGGCCAGCGAGAAAGCGCAACTCCACCTCGACCAGTTCCAGGCCAAGCCGCTCTCCAGCTTTGTGCGCAACCGCCTGATCGACGAGGTCTATCTGCCGCTGGTCGGTGACAACCTGGCCAAGCAGATCGGCGCGGCCGGCGACGCCAAGCGCACCGACCGCATGGGCATGCTGCTGCTGATCTCGCCGCCCGGCTACGGCAAGACCACGCTGATGGAATACATCGCCGACCGCCTGGGGCTGATCTTTGTGCGCATCAACTGCCCGGCGCTGGGCCACGACGTGGTCTCGCTCGACCCCACCCAGGCCCCGCATAGCGGCGCCAGACAGGAACTGGAAAAGCTCAACCTCGGCCTGGCGATGGGCAACAACGTGATGCTCTATCTCGACGACATCCAGCACACGAACCCGGAATTTCTGCAAAAGTTCATCGCGCTGTGCGACGGCACCCGCCGCATCGAAGGCGTCTGGCAGGGCGCACCGCGCACCTACGACATGCGCGGCAAGCGCTTCGCGGTGGTGATGGCCGGCAATCCCTATACCGAGTCCGGCGAGGCCTTCAAGATCCCCGACATGCTGGCGAATCGCGCCGACATCTACAACCTCGGCGACGTGCTCTCGGGCAAGGAAGCCAGCTTCGCGCTGTCCTATATCGAAAACAGCCTGACGGCGAACCCGGCGCTGATGCCGCTGGCCACCCGCGACCCGAAAGACATCGAGCGTCTGGTCAAACTCGCCCAGGGCGAAGATATCCCCGCCAGTGCCTTCGCCCACAGCTACAGCAGCGCCGAGCTCACGGAGCTGACCGGCATCATGCAACGCTTGTTCAAGGTGCGCGACGTCCTGCTGCGGGTCAATCAAGCCTACATTCTGTCCGCAGCGCAGGACGACGACTACAGGGTCGAACCGCCCTTCAAGCTCCAAGGCAGCTACCGCAACATGGCCAAGCTGGCAGTGAAAGTCACCGCGATCATGGAGCCGGCAGAACTCGACGCACTGCTGCGCGACCACTACCGAGGCGAAGCGCAGACGCTGACCACCGGTGCCGAGGAGAATCTGCTGAAACTGGCGCAACTGATTGGCACGCCGACCAAGGAGGAGCAGGCCCGCTGGACGACCATCACCGAAGGCTACCGACGCCTGAAGAAACTTGGCGGGAGCGAAAGCGACGGTGCCACCCGGGTCGCCAATTTGCTTGCCGACATCGGCATGACCCTCGATGGCCTCAGAACCCAACTCGCCAGCCCGCTGCCCGGTACGCCGGACTGGGCGCGGGAGCTGGGGGCGCTACGCGACATGATCGCGGCATTGCAACCGAGCATACGGGTCGATGTGGCGGAATCGCCGGCTATTGCCGCCACCATGCGCAGCCTGTCTGAAACCTATGAGAAGGGCATCGCCCCGCTGGTCACAGCGGCCTACCACAAGCTCAAGATGGACCATGACATCTGGGAGCGTGTGCAAGCAATGGGCAAGGAAATGAAGCAGTTGATTGAGATGACGGATATGCCCCACGCCAAGACGGCGCCGCGAACGCGGAAGGCGGCGGGGAGTGGGGAGGCGGGGAAGGCTTGATTGCCGGGCGAGGCTTTTTTCTTGCCCGTTGTCACAGTACCGCCATCGCCAACGATGTGCATGCGACAGAAGCCGCGCAACGCGCGAGTTCGACTGCGGGCCCTGAGAGTCTTGGTTCAGCAGCCCGACACTTTTTGCCCCTTGCCGATCTGTCGCGCCAGCACGATCAGCGGCAATAGCCCGACGACCACAATCGCCAGCGATACCACGGCGGCTTCGCCCAGGCGCTCATCGGCGGCGAAGGTGTAGGTTTGCGTGGCCAGCGTGTCGAAGTTGAACGGGCGCATCACCAGCGTGGCGGGCAGCTCTTTCATGACATCGACAAACACCAGCAGCGCGGCGGTGAGCACGCTGCCGCGCAGCACCGGCAGATGCACCCGGCGTAGCGTCTGCCCCGGCGTGCACCCTAGGCTGCGCGCGACGGCGTCCATGCTCGGCGTCAGGCGGGTAAAGCCGGCGTCCATGGTTTGCAGGGCAATGGACAGAAAGCGGGCGAGATAGGCATAGACCAACGCGGCAATGCCGCCGGTGAGCAGCAGGCCCGGGTGGCTTCCGCTCAACGCCTGCCAGGCGCTGCCAAGCGCGTGATCGAGCCGGGTCACGGGAATCAGCACGCCGACCGCAATCACTGAGCCGGGAACGGCGTAGCCAAGACTGGTCAGGCGCGCGGCCACTTTGGCCACACGTTGTTGCGGGCGGGTGCCGCGTGCGGCGTACGCCAGCAGCAGCGCCAATCCGGCGGCCAGCACGGCGGCCACCAGTGCGACCAGAACACTGTTCCCAGCCAGGTGCCAGAAGCGCTCGAAAGGTAAGGAGGCGTCGTCTTGCCGGGCCAACCGCACCAGCAGCCACGCCGGCAGGGCAAAGCCCATGAGCACCGGCACGGCGCAACCGGCCAGGGCCAGCCGGGCACGCAGGCCGGTGAGCGGTCGCCGGGGGTTGCGTGTGCGCGCTGAGGTGTCGTGGTAGCGGGCACGGCCGCGACTGGCGCGCTCGACCAGCAGCAGCAGCAACACGAAGCTGAGCAGGCAGCCGGCCAGCTGCGCCGCCGCGGTGCGGTCACCGAGCGAGAACCACGCACGGTAGATGCCAGTGGTAAACGTCGGCAGGGCGAAGTAAGCGACAGTGCCATAGTCGGCCAGTGTTTCCATCAGCGCCAGCGCCACGCCGGCGGCAATCGCCGGGCGGGTCAGCGGAACGAGCACGCGCACGATGGCCTGCCCGCGCGACAGGCCGAGGCTGCGCGCCGCCTCCAGCGTGCCGGCGGCGCGCTCGAGAAAGGCCGAGCGCACCAGCAGATAGACATAGGGGTAAAGCACAAAGGAAAACAGTGCAATTGCGCCCGGCAGGCTGCGCACCTCGGGGAACCAGTAGTCGGCTTTGCTCCAGCCAAAGCCCTCGCGCAGGCCGCTTTGTACCGGGCCGACAAACTGCAAAAAGTCGGTGTAGACGTAGGCCAGCACATACGCGGGCATCGCCATCGGCAAGAGCAGCGCCCATTCGGCGGTACGCCGGCCAGGGAACTCATGCAGCGCCACCAGCCAGGCCGAGCCGGTACCCAGCGCCGCCACACCCAGACCCACGCCCAGACAGAGCCAGAGGGAATTGAGTATGTAGTCGGCCAGCACGGTGTCGACCAGATGCGCCCAGGTGCCCGAGGTGCCGGCGTCAAACAGGTTGGCGGCGACCGAGAGCACCGGCATGGCCACCGCAAAGGCGAGCACTACCGCCAGTGCGGTCAGAGGGGAAACGGTCAGGCGCGGCAAGGTGAAGGGGTCGCTGGCGAAGTGAGTGAACAAGGGCGGTCGAAAAGGGCGCCAGCCCAGTATACTCATTGCGAATGACTCTCAATTACCTGAAGCCCATTTCCTGATGTCCGCGATCCTCTCAGTGGATGCCCTATCCCATGCCTACGGAAAGACCCCCGTGGTGCGTGAGCTGTCGTTCGCCCTCGAACACGGGGATATCGCCTGCCTGCTCGGTGCCTCGGGCTGCGGCAAGACGACGGTATTGCGCCTGATTGCGGGCTTCGAAACGCCGCAGGCTGGCCGCATTGCGCTGGGTGGCGAGTTGATTGCCGATGCGCGCCGGCAACTGCCGCCGGAAAAGCGCCGCATCGGCATGGTGTTTCAGGACTACGCTCTGTTTCCGCACCTGACCATTGCCCAGAACGTCGGTTTTGGCCTGCCTGACCGCAAGTCGGCGCTGGCGATACGGCGAATTGAGGAAATGCTGGACCTGGTCGGGCTGGCGGCTCAGGGCGGGCGCTATCCGCACGAGCTTTCCGGTGGCCAGCAGCAGCGCGTGGCCCTGGCGCGGGCACTGGCGCCGGCACCGCATCTGCTGCTCATGGACGAGCCCTTTTCTAATCTCGATGTCGAGCTGCGTGAGCGCCTCTCGCTCGAAGTGCGCGACATCCTCAAGCGCTCGGGCACCTCGGCCATTCTGGTCACGCATGATCAACACGAGGCCTTTGCCATGGCCGATGTGGTGGGTGTAATGCGCGACGGGCGCATCGAGCAATGGGCACCCCCCTACGAGCTGTATCACCAACCGGCGACGCGCGCGGTGGCCGACTTCATCGGCCAGGGGGTGTTCATGCCCGGCGAGGTGGTGGGCAAGGGCGAGGTGCAGGTCGAGCTGGGCGTGCTGCATTCCGACCTGCCCCTCGAATGCGCTGAAACCTGCATGACCTGCCAGCGCGACTGCCACCTCGACGTGCTGCTGCGCCCAGACGACATTGTGCATGACGATGCCAGCGAGCTGCAGGCCGAGGTCGTAGCCAAGTCCTTTCGCGGTGCCGACTTTCTCTATACCTTGCGCCTGGCATCGGGGCGCGAATTGCTCTCGCTGGTGCCCTCGCACCACAACCACGCGGTGGGTGAAAAGATCGGCATCCGTCTGGCCGTCGACCACGTCATCGGCTTTCGTGGCACGCCGGGGACGGCGCACGAGCGCCCAGCGGCGGCGACCGTAGTGCCCATCGCCATTGCCCGCGGCCGATGACCCCGGCCAGCTTCGGTCTGCTGGTGCTGCTGGCGGCCTTGTGGGGTGCGTCATTCATGTTTTTGCGCCTGGGAGTGCCGGCCTTCGGTGCCGGCTGGATCATTGAGCTGCGCGTCGGCATTGCGTTCCTGTTTTTGCTTGGCGTCGGCCGCTGGCTTGGGCGGCGTATCGACTGGCGTGCGCACTGGCGGCACTACGCAACCATCGGCCTGTTCAACTCGGCCTTGCCCTTCCTGCTTTTTGCTTATGCGGCAGGTACCCTGCCCGCCTCGGTACTCTCGGTGTTCAACTCCACGGCACCTATCTGGGGCGCACTCCTGGGTCTTGTTTTCTTGAGGCAGCCGGTCACGGCGACCGCCGGCCTTGGTCTCGCGCTGGGCGTCAGCGGCGTAGCCTTGATGACGCTGGGCGAGGGCGCGCACCTGCCCGTCGGCAGCAGCTTGCCCATCCTCGCGGCAGTGCTCGCGCCCCTGTGCTACGCTATTGCCAGTGGTCTGGCACAACGCGCGCCGCAGGCCGGCGGCGCATTCGAGAATGCCGCCGGCAGCATGGGGGCCTCCAGCCTCATGGTGCTGCCCTTTTGTCTCGCTCCGTTTCCCGGACAGCCTGAGGCTATGGCCTGGGGCTCGGCACTGGCGCTCGGTATTCTTTGCACCGGCGCAGCCTACCTGATGTACTTCCGTTTGATTACCGATGTCGGGCCGGTGCGTGCGCTCTCGGTCACTTTTTTGATCCCGCTTTTTGGCACATTCTGGGGTGTGGTCTTTCTCAATGAAAGTCTGACACCCCGCTTCATCACCGGCGGTTTGCTGATTGTTGTGGGTACCATCCTGACGACCGGCATTTGGCGCGCCAGCCTCCGGGCCGACCACTGACCGCACCGCCGATGACGATGAAGAGGGCCGCATGAAAGATAAAAAAGTCGAAGCCTCGGCAGTACCGTCCGCACGTCTTTCGCGCCTGGCGCGGCTAGGCGGAATGGCCTCGGGAATTGCCGGCAATATTCTGGCGGAGGGCGTGCGTCAGCTGGCGCAGGGCAAGCGGCCGAGCGTATCGGATCTGCTGCTGACACCCAAAAATGCCCAGCGCATTGCCGACCAGTTGGCGCAAATGCGCGGTGCGGCGATGAAGCTGGGCCAGATGCTGTCCATGGATGCCGGCGATCTGCTGCCCCCGGAGCTCACGGCCATTTTGGGGCGTCTGCGTTCCGAGGCCCACCACATGCCGCGCGAGCAGTTGATGAAAGTGCTCAACAAGGCCTGGGGCAAGGGCTGGGAAGCGCAGTTCGCCGAGTTCGACTTTACGCCGGTGGCCGCCGCCTCGATCGGGCAGGTGCACGCGGCGCGCACCCACGACGGTGAAAAGCTCGCGATCAAGGTGCAGTACCCCGGTGTGCGCCAGAGCATCGACAGCGATGTGGCCAATGTCGTGAGCCTGCTGCGCATGGCCGGGCTGGTGCCGCGCAGTCTGGACATCGACCCCCTGGTCGAGGAAGCCAAGCGTCAGTTGCACGAAGAAGCCGATTACGTCAAAGAGGGCAAGCACCTCGCGCACTACGGCGAGTTGCTCGCTGGCAGTGACGATTTTGTGCTGCCGCGCGTGGTCGAGGAATTCACGCGCAAGAATATTTTGGCCATGTCCTTCATTGACGGCACGCCCATTGAAGATCAGCTCTCGGCACCGCAGGCGCGACGTGACCGTCTGGGCACCTTGCTGTTCTCGCTGCTGGTGCGCGAGATGTTCGAGTTCCGGCGCGTGCAGACCGACCCCAACTTCGCCAATTACCGCTACGACCCGGTCAGCGACCGCCTCGTGCTGCTCGATTTTGGTGCCACGCGGGTGTATCGCAAGGACCGCATCGAGGCCTATCACCGCCTGCTCAGTGCCGGCATGCACGAAGATCGCGCCGCGCTCGAATCGGCGGCACGCGATATCGGTTACTTTCAGGCCGATAGCCTGCCCCGGCACAAGGACGTGGTGATCGACATCTTCATGATCGCCTGTGAGCCACTACGCCATGCGGGTACCTATGATTTTGGCCAGACCGATATGGCCAGGCGCATCAACAGCCTGGGCATGGAACTGGGTTTTGACCGCGACTATTGGCATACCCCACCGGTGGATGCCATTTTTCTGCATCGCAAGATTGGCGGCGTGTACTTGCTCGCTGCCCGCCTTCAGGCGCGGGTGGATGTACGCGCCTGTTTTCTCACCGCCAGCAGCGCAGGTGGTAAAAAGCCTGCCTTGTAACCGTTGTTGTCATTGACTGAAAGTCACTATTTCATGCCACCCATCGATAAAAGCCAGGTTCCGGTCGAGCAAGTACCCTACGCGCTCAGCGAAGCGGAGTTGCTGCTGGCCATATCCACGCGGCTTTCGATCACCCACACCCTGCATGAGGGCGTCTCGGCCATCATCGCCATCGCGAAGACAGAAATCGACGCCGAAATGGGCTCGCTGTTCTTCAACGACCCCGTCACCCGAGAACTGTTTTTCTTCCCCACCGAGAGCGATTCATCCCACGTCATCCGCATACCCAACACCAGTGGTATTGCCGGTCATGTGTTCCACTCGGGCAAGCCCGAGATCATCGATGACCCCTATGCCGATCCCCGCTTCAATCGCCAGGTGGATGCGGAAACCGGTGTGATCACACGCACTATCTTGTGCGTACCCCTGACGTCAGCGCGCGGAGAAATTATTGGTGTCGCGGAACTGATCAACAAGCGTTCGGGCACCTTTACCGAGGCCGAGATGGGCCGCTTTGCCAAGATGGTGATGATCGGCGCGCTGGCACTCAAGGGCGTTCACTTCCCCGAGTTGCGCAGCGAGGTGCGCGCCAAGCTGGCTCATTTCGTCGAGCCGCTCAAGCGCAGCAACGAAACCTGACGCCTGCTTGCAGACGAACTATGTGCGCTACTTGGCGGCCGGGTCGGTCTTGTCCTGGCTGACCCAGATCAGCGCATCGGTATCCACCTTGGCGCGCTTGGCCACGTTCAGGATGCGCTCCCTATCCTCGGGCGACAGCGTTTTCTCGCGCGCCAGAATCCAGGCATACGAGGGGTCGGGCCCGATCACCAGCGACCAGCGGTAGTCCGGGTCGAGCGCGGCCACATGGTAGCCGCCGTAGAACGGACCAAAGAACGAGACTTTGAGCGAGCCAGTATTGGTGTCATCAATGAATAACGCCTTGCCCTCGGCCTCGCGCCACTCGCTTTTGCCGGTGTCGTAGCCACGATTGAGCACGCGCACACTGCCATCGGCGTTGAGGCTGTAGCGGGCGCTGACATCGGACATGTCCCGCTCAAAGCGATGGTCGAGGCGGGCGATTTCATACCAGGTGCCCAGATAGCGTTCGAGCGCAAACGGGCTCACCGGGGTTACGCCGGGGGCCGGACCAAGGGCGCAGGCGGTGAGCAACAGGGGTACAGCGATCAGAAGGCAGAAGTGTCGGAGGCGTTGGATTATCGGATAGCGTAACATTTTTGTCATGGACAGATGATGTATTGATTCGTAGTATACCCAATAATTCTCGATATTTCTTATTATTGTCCACTACAACTCACTTACTCGTGCCTTCAGATGGTCCTTGCTCTTTGCCGCATAGCCCTGAAGCCCTCGCCACCCCGCCATGCAAACACTGACCCTGTTCTTTGACGGCAACTGCCCCTTGTGCGCCACGGAGATTGCTTTGCTTCAGCGACGCAACCGGCAGGGCTTGCTGAGTTTCGTGGATATCGCGCGCACCCCCGAGGCACTGCCCTGCGAGGTGAGTTGCGCCATCGCCCTGGCGACCATGCACGGGCGGCTTGCCGATGGCCAGATGCTCAGCGGTGTCAGCGTATTTGCCGAAGCCTATCAGCGCGCCGATCTGCCGGTGCTGGCCTGGCTGCTCTCGCGCCCTTTGCTGCAGCCCTTGCTCAACTTCGCCTATCGCGGCTTTGCGCGGCATCGCGTGCGCCTCGCACGCGTTCTTGACCCGTTTTTGCCTACACTGAACCGCCACCCCCACCCCCACCAAGGAGAACACTCATGAAAACCCTGCTGCAATCCGTCTCGTTTTGCGCCGCACTGCTAATTGCTGGCAGCGCCGCCGCTCAGAGCAAGCTCACCTGGTACGGCCATGCCGCCTTCAAGATCGAAACGCCTGCGGGCAAGGTGGTGCTGCTCGACCCATGGATCAAAAATCCGGCGAACAAGAACGGCGAGGCCGATCTGGCGACAATCGAAAAAGCCGACCTGATCCTGATCACGCACGGCCACAACGACCACATTGGCGATGCCGTGGCGATCGCCCAAAAGACCGGCGCACAACTGGTGGCGACCTTTGATCTGGGCAAGGCCATTACGCAATACCAAAACTTTCCCGAAGCGCAGTTTCCGCGTGACAACACCGGCAACTTCGGCGGCGAGCTCAGCCTGTTGGCGGGCGAGGTCAAGGTGGCTTTCATTCCTGCGGTACATAGCTCGGCAGTCGCGTATGGCAAGGAGATTGCACCCGGCGGCAGCCCCGGCGGCTTCCTGGTCTCGGTCAAGGGTGGGCCGAGCATTTATCACACCGGCGATACCGATGTCTTTACCGATATGGCGCTGATCAAAAACTTCCGCCCCGTCGATGTCATGCTGACCACCATCGGCGACAAATTCACCATGGGCCCTGCCCGTGCGGCGGTGGCCGCAAGTCTGGTGCAACCTAAAAAGATGGTGATCCCGATGCACTTCGGCACCTACCCCGTGCTGCACGGCAAGCCTGAAGAACTCGCGGCCGAGCTCAAGGCGCGCAAGGTCAAGACGCCGATGCGGGAAATGCAAGTGGGCGAAACCATCAATCTGTAAGTCACCCGCTACGCTCTTCTGCAACCCACCCCGGCATTGAGCGCCTATCTGGACTTGTTCGTCGCGGCCTTCGGGGCCGCGACGCGGCGCGCACCCGCTACACGCGCTATGGCCATTGGTCCCTGTTGTTCAGCTGGCTGCCTGTGGTCGGCGATCCGCTGACGCTGATTGCCGGCGTCATGCGTGAGCCACTGGGGCGTTTTTTTCTGGTGGTCACGCTGGCCAAAGGTGGCCGCGATCTGGTGCTGGCGCTGGCCACCTTGGGTGTTACAGCCTGCGGTAAGCCTGAGGTGACGCATCGCGCGTCGGGGCCCAGACGCGCCCACGGTAGATGACAACTCTGTAATGCGCAGGTGCGCTGCCCCGACATCTGCGGGGACAAGAATGTCGTTGTGGCCATCGCCACACACGCTTTCACGACACTCTCCAAGGTGCACATCATGCCCACGATTCATTGGCCTCTGGCGCTCGTAGCGGTATTTTTCAGCGCGCTGGCCGGCGCGGTGGAACGCTCTTACCCCGTGGCCCCCACCGGCCAGCGTACTTGCCACAACACCACCGGCGCCGTTATGGCCTGCCGCGCACGCGTTGGTCCCCTGGCCGGGCAAGATGCGGCTTTTGCCACGCAGGAGCTGCGTTATCGCGACAACGGCGATGGCACGGTGAGCGACCTGACCACAGGCCTGATGTGGCAGCAGGTCCTGCCGGCCAAAGTGACCTGGGCGCAGGCGCGTGCCGGCGCTGGTGACGGTGCCGCGGCGCTGGCGCTGGCCGGCCACACCGACTGGCGTCTGCCCACCCTCAAGGAGCTGTACTCGCTGATGGATTTTTCCGGCAGCACGCCCATGCCGGGGCGCTCGGGCAAGGCGTTTTTGTCGCCGCTGTTCTCCTTCCGCTATGGCGACGCCAGCGCGGGCGAGCGTCCGATCGACGTGCAGTTCTGGAGCGCAACGCCGTACGTCGGCCGCGCCATGAACCGCCGCGACATGATCTTCGGGGTCAATTTCGCCGATGGCCGGATCAAGGCCTACCCGAGCGTCAAACCCGGCGGCGGCGAGCAACGACTGTTTGTGCGTTATGTCCGCGGCGACAGCCGCTATGGGCAAAACCAGTTTCGCGCCAATGGTGATGGCACCCTCACTGATCACGCCACCGGCCTGATGTGGATGCAGGAAGACAGCGGCCATCTCAAGGCCGGGCCGAGCCGTGACGGGCGCATGGATTGGCCCCAGGCCCTGGCGTGGGCGCAAGGGCTGAGCTATGCCGGCCACACCGACTGGCGCCTGCCCAATGCCAAGGAGCTGCAAAGCATCGTCGACTACCAGCGCTCGCCGCAGACCACGGGCAGTGCCGCCATCGATCCGCTGTTCAAGGCCACAGCCATCGTCGATGAAGGCGGGCAGAGCAACTACGGCTTCTACTGGAGCAGTACCTCGCACTTCGACGGCGCCCGTCCCGGCAGCGCGGCGGTTTATGTGGCCTTTGGTGACGCGCTTGGCTTCATGCGCTTTCCCCGCTCCGGCACCCAGCCGACGCTCATTGACGTGCATGGCGCCGGCGCACAACGCAGCGACCCCAAAGTGGGAAATGCTGCCGACTACCCCACTGGCATGGGGCCGCAGGGCGATGTGCGGCGCATGGCCAACCTGGTGCGTCTGGTGCGGGAGGTGAAGTGAGCCAGCGAACGACCATGAGCAAGCACTTTTTTCTGTCACTGACCTTCCTGAGTCTGGCCACGGGGTGCGCCGCGCCACCCACACGCAACGCGCCGAGCAAGCCGAAGCTCACCACCGCCCAGGCCGCCAATCTCGCCGCCTTGCCGACGCTGCGTGCCGGGCAAATCCTGACCTACCGGCGTATTGACCAGTGGCGCAACCAGGAGATCGAACGCTTTTCCCAACAGCTGGTGTCCGAGCAGCAGGGCCAATGGACGGTGCGTTGGACCATCGAATCCTCCGAGGACAGTACGCGTCAGGGCAGTGTGACCGACGAGCAGATGGAAGCGGCCACGCAGGCCTTTGCCGACGCCAAGCTGCGCGGACGCTACGAGCCGCTGCGCTTTCCGCTCGTCATCGGGCAGTCGTGGTCGTTTCGCTATGACTACGCGGGCAAGAACCCGGTCAGCGTGAACCAGACCGCGCGTGTCGTTGGCTACGAAGCGGTGAGCACGCCGGCCGGACGTTTCGAGGCGCTGCGCATCGAGCACGAGGGGCGCTACGAGGCGACCGATGGCCGCTATCGCTGGCAGGGCCGCATCAGCGAAACCTATTGGTATGCGCCGAGCGTAGGCCGCTCGGTGCGCCATGACTACCGCGATACCACGGGCAAAGGCGTGACCTGGGATCAGTGGCGCGATGAGCTGGTGCACGTGGGGAGCGCTGGCTGACGGTGCTTGGCGCGGATGTCCATGCATTTTCCGCAAGTCGGCGCTGGTGACACGGCGATTTGCGCGCTGGCCGGCCATCCGGAGCCACGCCCAAGCAAACCCGTCTTGTTCAAGGCCGCTGTCGGCGCGCACAATACGGGCATGCTGATTCTTCTTCACTTCCTTTAGGCATGACCTGGCGCATTCTTCCCCTCGTCTTCCTCGCCCTCAGCCCGCCGGTGCTGGCATGCACGCCCTGGATCGAGGACCACAACTCGGGTGCGATCCTGCGTCCTCACACCGATGCCTTTACGGCATGCACCATCGATGAAGTTACCTATCAGCGTCTGGTCGCCGACTGGTTAAGTGCACACGCATCCGATGCGGAACAGCCGATGACGCTTGGGCTCGGCAGGGCGGTCAACTATCCTTGGTTGTCGCAACACATGGCCGATACCGCGTTAGCAAAACCCACGCACCTGTCCGGCAGCCAAATGGCCGCGCAAGTGCTGCTTGACCCGGCGCTGTTGCACCGTCTGGCCGTTCCGTTTGCCAACTCGCCCTTCGCGCTGGCCAAACTATCGTATGAGAAAGTCCTGTTCGGGTCGGCGGATCGGGTTGCATCAAGCCCTCATGCCGGTGCACGCAAGGTGCCTTTCGATGCGCAGCTATGGCTGCACCTGCAGGCGCGCCATTGAGCCGCGCACCTGACTCCATCCGCTGGCGTGTGGTGCGATGACTGCCTGGGCCTTCACTCTGATCACCGGATTGCTCGGCGCGCTCGTCATTGCAGCGAATGTTTCGCGTTTGACTGGCTGCCCATCGGCCAGACCATCACAGGGCAGATCCATGATCACATTGAGGTTCTTGAGGGCATTGCGCGCGAAATGCCACTGGAAGGCCAGATTTACCATCTGGCCAATCGATGGCGAAGAACCTCCTCCCAGAACCAGCGGGCGCGATTCACCATCGTGGTATCAATCTATCCGTGAGCCAGGCAAGCGGTGGCGGGACATCAAACCTCGTCAACCGCCCTGCCGGCGCGCTCCAGGATTTCCAGTGCGCGGGCCGGACTGCTGTGCTGAGCACGCTCTGCCAGAAACTGCAGGGCCGTCTTGCGAGTGGCCAGTTTTTCCGCGAGGGCAACGGTGATGTACTGATTCATGGCGACACCATCATCTTCAGCGGCCTGCCGAAGGGTGGCCATCAGCGAGTTAGGCAAACGCAAGGCAAAGTTATTGGTACGCATCGGATCACTCCTTCTGTCGAGTTGGTAGATGGGCCGCTATAAATGCGGCCGGAGTCACTACAGCGATTCCAAATTTTTCGGCCGCGGGCAGGAAGTCTTTGCCGTTCCACGTGACCAGATGGCTGACTGCGCCATTGGCAGCCGCTTCCAACACCATCTCATCACTGGCGTCGCGTAATTGCGGACGCCAGAGGTAGGAAATTTCAACTGGCGCAAGCCGACCGGCCGGACCGTCGAGAAACTCGACAACCTCCTGCTCGGCAAGTTGAAACGCTGCCAGATGCTTGGACCGAGTCAGCACCGCCTCGTACTCAAGAAACAGCGGAACCGACACAACGGCCAAGAACTCGCCCAAAAGCACACGCTTGAGTAGAACGCGTGAACATCCAGTTGTAGAACGCAAGGCCGCCACCAGAACGTTGGCATCGAGAGCTATCATACTGATATTGAATGCAATATCGGCTAATCCGCAAGGCTTGCGGCAGCAACAGCTTTGTTTGCCGACTTGTGCTTACTGACGTATCGCTGTGTGGGTGCGACCGGCCACATGGCAGATCCTGGCATGCAGATCAAGTCGGACGTTGAGACTCACCGGTTCCCCGCCGACCATCGCGGAAGGTCCGCCGATACAACGACGGCGAAGTACCCACCTGGCCCGAAAAATATTGGCGCAGCGACAGCGCTGACCCAAAGCCTACTTCTGCCGCCACCCGCTCAATCGGCATATCCGTTGTCTCCAGTAATTGCTGCGCTCTTGCGATACGCGCCAGGGCCAGCCACTTGATCACGGTCGTGCCGGTAGCTTCACGAAAACGTCGGGTAAAGGTGCGTCGACTCATACGCGCGATGTCGGCCAGCGTATCCACAGACAGTGGCTCGGACAGATGTTCCCGCGCCCAGTCCAGCACGTTCGGCAGGCGGCTCTCGCTGGGCAGGATGGGCACGGGCTGTTCGATGTATTGCGCTTGTCCGCCCTGGCGGTGCGGCGGCGTCACCAGCATTCGCGCGACGCGATTGGCCACATCGGCCCCGTGGCGTTGGCGGATGAGGTTCAGGCAGCAATCGATCGCGGCGACGGTCCCGGCCGACGTAATGACATTGCCGTCGTCGACATACAGCACGTGGGGGTGGTAGTCGGCCTTGGGAAAGCGCCGGGCGAAAAGCTCACGGGCGGCCCAATGGGTGGTCGCGCGGTGCCCATCGAGCAGACCCGCATCGCCCAGCACGAAAGCACCCAGACACAAGCCGACCACCTGCGCACCACGGGCATGGGCTTTTTGCAGCGCCTTGGTCAAGGCCAGCGGAGCGCTGTGCTCCGGGTGACTCCAGGCCGGGACGACGACGATGTCGGCCCTGGTCATTAGTTCCAGGCCGTCGGGCACTTCGATCTCAATCCCCTGATCACTGCGGACGCGGCCGGGTGTGGGCGTGCAATAGCGCACGTCGTACGGTGGCAGGCCGCTTGGCCTGGGCTCGACGCCGAACACAATGCCGGGCACCGAGAGATGAAACAGGCTGACGCCTTCGAAGGCGAGGACTGCGACACGGACGGGCTGCATGACACCTCCCAATGCAGAGCAAGCACTATGGCCCGATTGTATCGCTGATAGTCATTCGGGCCAATGGTGAGATTTTCATCCTTTGGTGAAAATTCGATCACCGCTTCACCGAGACCCCTCGGCTCCATTTTCCCCACCTCACGAAAAGGAAAAAACAAAATGAAATCAACCACGCTATTGCGCACTACCTGCGGCCTGATGTGCGCCTTGCTGCTCGCCGCCGCCGGCACCGTCGGCACGGTTCAAGCGCATGAAACCGGCCACGCCCACCCTGGCAAGGCGAAGGCGGCGTCCAAGCAGGTGGGCTTCCAGTTGATCCGCAATGCCACAATGAAACTTACCTATGCCGGCACCACTTTTCTGATCGACCCCATGCTGGCCGTCAAAGGTGCCTACAAAGGCTTTGAGGGCACGCCGCGCAGCGAGCTACGCAACCCGCTGGTCAATTTGCCGGTGCCGATTACCGAGGTGCTCAAAACCGACGCGATCATCCTGAGTCACATTCACGAGGACCACTGGGACCCCGTCGCGCGCTTTCTGGTGCCGCGCGAAATGACCATCTTCACCCAGGACGAAAAGGACGCGGCCAAGGTACGCGAAGATGGCTTCAGCGATGTGCGCGTACTGACGGAAGCGGGCCTTGAGTTCAAGGGCACCCGCCTGATCAAAACGCTGGGCAAGCACGGCAGCAACCATTTCTTTGCCGTGCCCCAGGTGGCCGAGCTGCTCGGCGACGTGATGGGCATCGTGTTCCAGCGCCCGAATCATCCCACCGCCTATGTCGCCGGCGACACGGTCTGGAACCAGAATGTTGAAGACGCGCTTGCCGCTTATCAACCCGATGTGGTGTTCCTCAACACTGGCTACGCGCAGATCAGCGGCTTCGATGGCTCCATCATCATGGGCAAGGACGATGTGGCGCGCGCCTACCGCTTCTCACCCAAGGCAAGCATCGTCGGCGTGCACATGGAATCGGTCAATCACGCCATGCTCACGCGCCAGGAACTGCGCGCCTTCATCGATGAGCAGAAGCTGGATAAGCGGCGCGTGCTGGTGCCCAACGACGGCCAGAGCTATCGCTTCTGAATCGCGGCCTGACTCAGGCGAATACCCCACAAGGAGAATGAAAATGTCGATTGAAGCGAACAAGGAATTGGTGAAGCGTTTTTATGAGGCCATCGAGCGATTGGAGTTCGACGCGCTGAGCAACATGGTGCATGAGGATTTCGTTTTTTACCCTCAGGTCGACACGCCCTTCCCGGGCGTTGCCGGTTTGGTCGAATCGGAGAAAAAGTCGTTCGAGGCGTTTGAAAGCTTCCAGTTTCCTGTCGTCACGTTGATTGCCGAAGGCGACAAGGTCGCCGCGTACATGTATTTCGAGGGCAAGAACCATTGCGCCGAGTCCTTGGGCATCCCGCCGACCGGAAGGGATATCCGCATTTCTTTACTGCACATGCTGACGATCAAGGATGGGAAGATTGTCGAGAAGCGCGCGCATTTCGACATGGGGGATGTCAAGCGTCAGCTTACCGCGTGAGATCCTTCGGAAGAGGACCGTGGGCGTTTCTCTGCTGACACTTTTCACTTCAGACGGCATCATCATCACATTTCACTTTTTCACTTGATCAGTGAACCCACCGACCAAAGAATGGACTGTGCTAATGACTATTGAAAAGCAGTTGCCGCTGATTGAAGAGATTCTCAGTGAGTACAAAGCGTGTATCGGTGGCGACTTCGATGCCTATCGAAATCACGTCTACCGAGTCATCAATCTGTGCTTCTCTCTCGGTCAGTTCTCCGCCATAGAGAAAGAGAAAATCCAACTCGCGGGCTGCTTCCATGACATCGGCATCTGGACAGCTGGCACATTGGACTATTTGCCTCCTTCAGAGTCGGAGGCATCCAGGTACCTGAATGAGAAAGGACTGGGGGCCTGGAATGCGGAGATCACCGAAATGATCGCAATGCATCATTGCATCTGCTCATGCAAGGACTCCTCATTTGCTCTCGTCGAGGCTTTCCGTCGTGCTGACATCGCTGACTTTTCCCTTGGCGTGGTGGCAATTGGAATTCCTGCCGCTTTAATTGCCCAGACCAAAGCGGCGTTCCCCAACGCCGGATTTCACATGCAGCTGTTGCGGCTTGGTACAAAATGGCTGTTCAGACACCCGCTCAATCCGTTGCCAATGTTCCGTCGGTAGCGCATAGGCTTTCGCTGCAATCCCGACTGCCTGAGCTCGAACCTTAGTCCGCACCAGACTATGGTTGAAGTGATTCTGAGGTCGAGGCTGTCCGGCAGTTTCGGGGCTAGGTGCTTTTGCTGAAATAGCCCAAGGCCTCGGCATTCGTCGGGGCGCGCTCGAGCACCTGCGCGTAGGCGCTGCGCGCGCCCTTCGCGTTGCCGCGCGCCAATTCGGCGCGGGCCAGATACACCAGCACCGTGGCATCCGAGGGGTAGCGCACGGCCAGGGCATTGGCGTGCCGGGCCAGTTCGTCCCACTGCCGCTCGGCTTCTTCGCAGGCCAGCAGACGCGTGTGCGCGGTGTAGTCCCAGGCATTCACGGCCAGCACCTTGCGCGCCTCGGCGGCGGCTTCGGGCCAACGTTTTTGCGCCATCAGCGGCAAGGTGATCCCCAGGCGCGCTTCCAGTGCATTAGGGTTGCGCAAGAGCACGTTGTCATAGTCGCGCAGCGCCTCGGCATGGCGGCCCTGCAGGTAGTTGAGCCAGCCGCGGCGCATCAGGGCAAAACTGTGCCCTGGCGCTTCGCGCAGCACCTGCTCCATGGCTTCTGCGGCTTGCGCGTAGCGACCGCCGCTCTCGTGCCCGTACGAGTCCTTCCACGAACTTGCTTGGGCAAACGCCGAGGAACCGGCAAAGGTGATTGATGCAACGACGAGCAGGGCATTGAGCTTGAGTTTCATGAGATTCTCCGTTTAGTGGGTGGGTGATTCGAGGTGTGCCAACCAGCAGCGATCGTCCATGCTTACGTGCAGGCGCCGAACGCCTTGGCCGGGGGCGACCCAGGCGTGGGTGGTCGCCTGCCAGTGCAGGGCGCGTAGTCCGGGCAACAGAGTGAAGTGATGCGTACCGTCAATGCGCCAGCATTGCTCGGCGAGATCCCAGTGGCGCTGGTAGTGGCTGCGTCCGGCCGCGCCCAGCGGATAGAGCAGGGCGACCAGGGCGCGTTGCCAGGGTGCCAGCGGCCACAGCTCAAGTGCCGGGGCATCGCGCCAGCTCTGTGCCGCGCTGCTCAGAGCACTCAGGCCCAGGGCGAGCAGCCAGGTATCGAGCAGCGGGCTGCGCGGCCCCTGCCGATCATAGGCGGCCAGGCTCGCCCCCTGTCCGTCAAAGGCACAGGAGGCATGTTGAGTGCCGTTGTCACAGTGCAGACGAGCCTGCCCGAGCAGGGTCAACTCGGCGCGCAGACTGGCTTGCCCGCCAGAAGGTAAGCGGTAGTGTGTGGCCATGCCCACGGTCGGCACCATGGCCTGTGCCAGTACCTCGTCGCGCTGCACGCCGGCAATCGCTTCGCCCTGCGTGGGGCGATGACAGAGGCGAAACTCGCTCTCTGCATCAGCCTGGCGCACGATGACATTGACCAGATGAAAGGGCAGGGTCGGGCTGCCCAGCGCGGCGGTGCTTTGCACCTGCAGATGCAGGTGCGGCACCGGCGAGCGGCCCGAGCTGCCGCAGGCGGCGATGCGCTCGCCTACCGTCACCCAGGCACCGGGCTGGACGCAGAGGCTGTGTTGGCGCAGATGCGCAAGTAGCACGTACACACCGCCGGCGGTGCGGATCAGTACATGGTTGCCCCAGTTGTTGGCCAGATCCGCCTCGCCGGGCCGGCAGTCGGGCAGGTGATCGACGGTGGCGACCACGGTGCCGGCGGCAGGTGCCAGCACAGGCGCGCCAAAGCAGAAATAGTCCTCGCGGGCATCGCCGTTGCCGCTGCCGGGCGCATCGTCTGCGAAGATTTCAAAATCCAGCGCATGCTGCCACGATGCCTGATGCGTGTGCTCGCCATCGAAGCCCTGCGTGACCTGCCATTCGCCATAGAAGGGTACGGCCAGCGGAATGCTGTCGATGCTGTCGCCGGCGAGACCGCGCGCCCGCCCCAGCCGCTCGGCGGCGAAGGCGCTTTCCGGGTCGCCGGGGTGTGCCAGACGTAGCTGCAGCGAGCCGGAGTGCACGCGACTGCCCAGCGCTGCCAGCCACAAATACACCGCAAGAATGAAGGGCAGGGTGAGCAGACTCAAGCCCTGTGCGCCCAGGGGTGCCGCGAGCATCAGGACCAGCGCCGCGGCCAGCGCGCCGCCACCGAGCGCAACGGCAAAGCTCAGCCGGCCGGGCACGGCGAAGGTGCCGCCGAGCGCCATGCTGGCGAGCATGAAGTTGAAGCCGGTGGCTTGCGTATCGCCGTGGGCGAGCAGCGCGATTACCAACTGGCCGGCCAGATAGCCAGCGAGCGCGAGCAGGGCCAGATAGCGCGAGGCGGCGATGAGGCCGGCAAAGATCAGTGCACCCGCCAGCGGGTAGGGCACCAGCAACAGCCAGCCCAGCGCGGTAAAAAACGCATCGCCCCAACTGCCGAACGATGGCCCGGCGAGGTGATTGAGCGTAGTGCCGGTCATCGACAGGGAAAAGGACTGATGCGCGCCGAGGCTCACCGCCCAGCTGCCGAGCACAAAGGGCAGGCTGAGCACCGGCAGGCGCGCCAGCTGCCAGAGCGGGCCGGCCAGCGCGTGGGTGAGCAGGGTAGTGAGGAGTGACGCAGCCAACAGCCAGCCGGCCAGCACGCTGTCAAAGGCATGAAAGGCACCGAGGCACAGCCCGGCCAGCAGGCTGTTGACCAGATGCCCCTCGCCGCTTTTCTCCAGCGAAAACAGCCGTGCCCAGAGCATGGACGCCAGCAGCGCTAGCGTGCCCGCCGCCGCCGCGCGCGGCGCACACCAGGTGATCGCCGCCAGCCAGGCGCCCAGCCGGGGTGAGGTGCAGAACAGCACCCCGGCGTAGGCGCGCAAGGCGCTTTCCAAGTGGCCGCGAAATGCGCTTTCCAGTCGATTGCCTACGCTATTCCGCAAGTCGGCGCTGGTAACACGGCGATTTGCGCGATGATCAGGCATGCGGCGGGTTCCGGCACTTGCGGTGCTGCTGTTCACTGCGGCAATCCTTTCGGAAACGGCTGCTGCAGATTCGCCGGCAGGTGCTCCATGTTGCTCAGCGTTTCCACCTGCTCGGCGTCGCGGATCAGATCGACACTGCCATCTTCGCGCACCATGACAATGGCCGGGCGCAGCTGGATGAACTGCATCCACTGGGTATTGTTGTAGGCACCGACATTACGGATCACCAGCGCCTCGCCGACATTGAGCGGCGGCAGCATGATGGAACTGCGCAGCACATCGATGTTCATGCACAACGGGCCGTAGAGCACCGTGTCTTCGGCAATGCCATCGAGCGGGCGCACCGGGCGCACCTCGTGGTTGTACCAGAAGGCGGTGAACAACAGATTGACTCCGGCATCGAGAATCGCGGCGCGCCGCCCATCGGGCAGGCGCTTGCCGCCGACCACGCTGGTGATCAGCACTTCCGCTTCATCGACCACGGCGCGGCCGGTTTCCAGCACTAACTCGGGCAGCGGCTTGCCCTTGCCTGCCCGCTCACGCGTGGCCTCCAGCAGCGCGCCGGTAATGGCTTCGGCGTATTGTTCGAAGCTGGGCACCACCTGCTCGGGCGGCAGATACAAGCCCTGCAGCGCGTTCTTCGAGGCGAAGCCGCCGCCAATGTCGAGATACTCGATGCGGCAGCCGATGGCCTGTTCGGCCTGCTCCATGAAGCCGGCCATGATCTTGGCTTGCGCGGCATAAGCGCGCACGTCGAGCACAAAGGTGCCAATGTGGCTGTGCAGGCCGGTGAGCTTGAGGTGGCGGCTGGCGCCGATGCGCTGCACCGCGTCCATGGCCGCGCCCGATTCGAGATGGAAGCCGAAGCGGCTCCAGGCGTCGGTGTAGCCGGTATCGAAGGTCAGGCGCAGGCCGACCGGCACCTGCTTGTCGAGGCGCTGGGCAATCTGCTCGATGGCGTAGAGCTCATCGAAATGGTCGATGTGCAGCGTGGCCCCTTCATTGATGGCCTGCTCGAGAATCTCGACGCCTTTCAGCGGGCCGTTGAAGATGATGCGCGAGCCGGGCACGCCCAGCGCCCGTGCCTTCTGGTACTCGTAGGCCGACACGACTTCGGCCCACGAGCCTTCCTGATGCAGGGTGGTGCACACCGCGCCCAGATAGTTGGTCTTGTACGACCAGCCGTGGCGCACGCGCGGCCAGCGCGTGGCAAAGGCGCGCTTGAGCCGGCGCACGGTCTGGCGCAGGGTTTTCTCGGAGAGAATGTAGAGCGGCGAGCCGAACTTTTCGATCAGGCCGGTGATGTCCACGCCATCGACATCGGGCTGATGAAACTGCGCGCGCACGGCACCGAACTTGTTCATGACACCGGCGCGGTGGGCGGTGAGTACGGGCTTGATCCAGGGGTGAAGGTGTCCCATGTTTATTCTCCTTTGCCCAGATTGAAGGGCGGGTTGAAATTGACGGTGCTGCCATTGATCATCATGGTTTCGAACTCGCTGAGCTCGACAATGGTTTCCTGCGCGTAGCGGATGAACATCGTGCCCGGGCGTGACGCCGGTAGTGCTTCGGGCGTGCGTCCGAGCGCCAGATCCAGCAGCAGCGCCGGCAGGTTGCGGCCCACGCCCTGCGAGAGATAGATCCACGCCGGAAAGCGCGGGTTAATCTCGATGAGCTGGTACTGGCCGTGCTCGTCGCGCATCACTTCGACTTCGAGCGGGCCTTTCCATTTCAGCTCCGCGACCAGACGACGGGCGAAGTCGCCGAGCGCCGCATCATTGATGGCAATGCCGGCCCAGGCCTTGCCCTTGGCGGTCAGCGCGCGCTTTTTCATCATCACTTCACCGAGCATGGCGCCCTTGCCGTCGCCCAACGCGGCGAGGTTGTATTCCTCGCCGGCAATGAAGCGCTGGGCCAGCACCGGGTAACCCCATTCAGCGGCAATGGCGTAAAAGGCGGCGGTGGCCTCGGCGGCATTGCGACAAATCTTGGCGTCGTAAAAAGGCCCCTTGACCACCAGCGGGTAGCTCCACCCCTCGGCTTCGCCGCTGTAGAAGAAGGCCGCGCTGTTGAGCGGCTGTATCTCCGGGCAGCCCACGGCGGCGGTTTTGCACAGCTCGGGCAGACGATCCTTGGTGCGTCGTTGCAATTGCGTGGCATCGGGCAAAAAAGTGCGAATGCCCATGGCCGTAATTTGTTCGGCCAACGCCACCATCAGTGGCAACTCGGCATCCAGACAGGGGATCAGCACGTCGATCTGCTCGATGCGCTGAATCTCCTGCAAGCGCTCGAGCAATGCCTCGCTGCCATGCAACGGGTAGGAGAGCAGGTAGGCGACATCGGTATAGGTGTCGAGGTACATGCCCGGATCGAGCGCGTCGTAGCCCAGGCCGATAATGCGCACACCCTCGCCCAAGGCTTCGCGCAGGCAGCGCGCTACGGCGAGGCCGGGGCCGGGGTTTTCCGGCAGTGCGTTCATGCCGGTGATAGCGACGGTGATCGGGTCAGTGTGCATTGTTCTCACAGGCAGGGCGTTCATTTGAAGTAGCTCCGCAGTACGCCGGCAAACTCCACCGTGTCCTGTTCGGCGACGGCGGCATCGACCTCGAATTCTGTGCGCAGGCCAGCGACCAGGCGGGTAATGTCGCCGTCGTAATGCTGCAGGCGGCGCAGCAGGGCAATGCCCGTGGTATTGACGGTGTAGCTGGCGCCGCTGAGCGGATCGAAGACAAAGCCGCTGTCACTGAGCGCCAATCGCTGCAGTACCTCGGTCTTGGGAAACTCCACTTGTCGTGCGGTCATGCGCTGCTCCTTTGGGTGTGATGTGGTGTAGTTGTGTTGCGTTGCTGGAGCGAATGATTTACCCGGCGCCTAACGCCTACCCCCGCGCTTTGATTACAGATTTGTCATTGGCGGTGCACGGCCGCGCGCGCTAATCTCCATGCAGGAAAAACACGGGAAGGCCGCCCATGAAAGTGCTGCTGGTAGAAGACGAGAAGAAAATCGCCGACTTCGTATGCGCCGGCTTCAAGGAGCAGGGCTTTGTCGTCGAGCACTGTGCCGACGGCACCGAGGGTTTTGCCCGCGCCAGCACCGGCAGCTACGATGTGATCGTGCTCGACATCATGCTGCCCGGGCGCGACGGGCTGTCCATCCTCAAGGGCCTGCGCAAGGCGGGCAATGCCACACCGGTCATCCTGCTCACCGCACGCAATGAGCTTGATGACCGCGTCGAAGGCCTGTCACTCGGGGCGGACGACTATCTGGCCAAGCCCTTCTTCGTTGAAGAACTGATCGCGCGAGTGCAGGCGCTGCTGCGCCGCGTCTCGGGCGAGCGGCAGAACATTCTGGCGGTGGGCGAACTGCGCCTGGATCGCATCAGCCGCGAAGTCACCTGGCATGGTCAGACGGTCGATCTGACCGGGCGCGAATTCAACCTTATCGAATACCTGATGCGCTCGCCCGGCCGGGTGTTCACGCGCACGCAGATTCTCGAGCACGTCTGGGGTTACGACTTCGACCCGAGCACCAATGTGGTCGATGTGTGCATACAGCGTATCCGCAAAAAGATCGCCTCGCTTGGCGTGGCCGCGGATGGCGAATCGCCCATCGAAGCGGTGCGCGGTGTCGGCTACCGTTTTCGCAAGCTGACTGAGGCGTCATGACCCGCTCCTTCCGCCTGCGCATTGCGCTGTTGAGTGCACTGCTTTCGGGCCTGGTGCTGATCGCCTTTGGCGGTGGTACGTGGTGGCTGGTGCGCTCGATCAAACTCGAACGCATTGACAGTGAGGTGAGGACTCATGCCGAGCGCGAGGTCACCCGGTTCGTTGAAGTCATCGACTGGCAGCGACCGCTCGGGCGCATGACCACGGCGATCGGGGTCAAGAACCCCACCGATCTGGTGCTGCTGGTGCAGGATGAAAGCGGCGATACCGTGTACCGTTCGCCGCATTGGCCCGCCGGGCTTGATAGTGACGCACTGCCCTGGCCAGTGCCGGGCGTGGCACCGGTGGTGGATAGTGGTAGCTGGCTGTTTGCCTCGGCCCACGCACAGGAACCACCTGGTGGCGGTCGCCCGCGCCCGGGCATGGGTGGCCCCGGTGGTCCCGGTGGTCCCGGTGGTCCTGCGGGGATCGGTGGTCCATTCCCGCCGCCGCGTGCCGGCAATCAGCCACCGCGTGGTGTTGCAAGCAACGCCAACGGTGAGAGCGCTCCGCCCCCGGCAGGCATGGCGCTCAGACTACCGCCACCTAGCCCTGCCAGCAGCACCTCCGAACCCGTATTTTCTGCGCCGCCGCTTCAGCCGCCACTCCCGCCGCCATCGACGAGCCCGGGCGAGCCCGCCACTCCGGTCACTGCCGACAGTGGGGCGACAGCCAGTGAGGAGCTACGCCCACCACCCGGCACCGGTTTGCCGCCACCGCCCCTCGAATCCCTTCCGCCGCCGCGCCGCGTTCCGCCTGCCACCGCACAATTGGTACGCGTAGTCGATGGTCAGGAATGGCGCATTGGCCTCGGCGTGACTGACAACGGACGCGTGGCTATTGCCGTCAATGCGCAGGTGATTGCCGACGACATGCGCAGCATGCGCAATGCCTTTCTGTTGGCCTTGCCCTTCGCGTTAGTGCTGATCGGCGTCGCCAGTTGGGTGGTCGCCAGCCGAGCACTCAAACCGCTGCGCAAACTGACCTTCGCCGCACGCAAGGTCACCGCAGAGGGCCTGGATCAACGCATCGCCACACAGGACGAAGACGAAGAGTTTGGCGAACTGATCGAGGTTTTTAACCGCATGCTCGAACGGCTGGAGCGCAGTTTCAAGCAATCGCAGCGCTTTTCCGCCGATGCCGCCCATGAGCTGAAAACGCCGCTGGCCATCCTGCAAGGCCAGCTGGAGCGGGCGATCCAGAGTGCCGACGATGGCTCACCGCTGCAGGCGCAGTTGTCCGGCATTCTCGACGAGGTGCGCCGGCTGTCAGGCATTTCACGCAAGCTGATGCTGCTCTCGCAAGCCGATGCCGGGCACATGAGTCTGCTGCGCGAGAGTTTCAATCTTTCGGAGGCACTCGACGATCTGATCGAAGACACGCGCATGCTGGCACCCCACCTCACTGTCGATGGCAATATCGCCCCCGGCATTGTGATTCAGGCCGATGGCACTATGCTGCGCCAGGTGCTGCACAACCTGATCAGCAATGCCATCAAGTACAACCTCCCGGACGGGTGGGTGCGCATCACGCTGCTGCACTGGTCGCAGCGCGTCGAGGTGAAAGTGAGCAATGCCTCGGCCGGCATCTCGGCCACGCAGCGCAAAAAACTGTTCGAGCGCTTTTTCCGCGCCGATGCGGCGCACAGCCGTACGGTCGAAGGCGTCGGCCTCGGGCTGGCGCTAGCGCGCGAGATTGCCCGGGCGCATGGTGGTGACATTACGCTGAGCTTCAGTGACGACAAGCAGGTCGAGTTTTCTTTGGTGCTGCCGGCGCGCTAGAGACACCGAACCGCTGGTGCGGTTACAGGTTGCACATCGTCATCGCGAAGCGGACATCCGCCTCGACCGCCTTGGGCCTGGCCGACATGTCGGGAGCGAGAAAGCGAATGTTGATGGCGAATTTACCTGCTGAAATCTCGGGGATATAGGGCTCGCCATCAGCGATGCGAATGCGGATCAATTGCGCAGTACGCCCCTGCAACATGAGCTGAAACGCCCCGCGCTTGCCTTCGAGATTTTCTGAGCGGCCTGATGAACGCAGCAAACGCAGCACGATCGCGAGACCCGACTGAATCGGCAGCATTGGGGCAACCCAGCCGTTGATATCACGGCGGCGGACATCGGGGGTCAGATTCAGCCAGTAGTGATAGCCCGGTAAATCAAACTCGCAGGCCCCGCCGGGAATGGCCACCCGGTTCTTGATCGCCATGAGCCAGTCGTTCTCGCGCAGATACTGACCAATCTTGCCATGCATGGCGAGCAGGGATGCCGAGGCCTGCTCGATCTCGTAGAGCGCGCCGGATAGTGCCTCTTCGGAAATGTCGGGGTTGTTGCGGAACGAGAGCAAAATCTGTCGCTGGCGCTCCAGTTCCTGCACCAGATCGAATTTAAGGTCGGCGCGACTGGCGACTTCGAGCACTTCAAACAGCGTGGTGAGCGCGACGTGATGGTCATGCCCCGCATCGCTTTCGGCGAAGTGGCCCAGCTTCTCGAACAAATCTTCAAGACGCAGCAGGGTGCGCACGCGCTCGCTGAGCGGGTATTCGTAGGTAGTCACACAGTCAGAAAAAGTTCATCCACCGCGCGATTCTCGCGCAGCCGAGCGCAAACAACAATATTTACTCGGCATTTGGCGAATTTCCCCCGCTAATCCTTCGATACCGCAGGTCAAGGACAGCGACTTGCGCCTGCAAGGCGGCAAGGGTGCCGTTGTTGTCGATGACGTCGTCGGCCACCACCAGCCGCTGGGCCCGCGTCGCCTGCGCCGACATGATGCCGAGCACCTGCTCACGGCTCAAGCCAGAGCGACCCATGACCCGGAGAATCTGGGTTTCTTCAGCGCAATCGACCACGCAGACGCGATCCACGCGGCCATTGCCGCGCGTGTAGGCACCCGACTCCACCAGCAGCGGGACGGCAAGAATAACGTAGGGAACAACCGGGTCGGCTTGGGCCTGAGCCACCTGACGGGCACTCTCGGCGCGTATTGCCGGGTGCAGGATGCCCTCAAGCCGGGCACGTGCCGCCGGGTCGGCGAACGCCAGTTCACGCATGGCGGCACGATCCAGCGCACCTGCCGGGGTGAGTACCGCCGAACCGAAGGCGGTCGCCACCGCGGCCATGGCCGCGCCGCTCGGACCGGTCATCGTGTGGGCAATGGCGTCGGTATCGACAATAACCGCGCCATGGGCAGCAAAAACCTCTGCAACAGCACTCTTGCCACTGCCGATACCCCCGGTGAGGCCAATAACAGGGGCCAGCACCGCCATCGTGGGCTTACTTCGCGGCGCAGGCGGTGGTGCGCACCGCGTGGCCGGCAGGCAGGCCGGCAAGCCAGTCCTGAAGTAACTGGCGACGTGCACTGCTGACGGGTTCAGGCCAGTTCAGCGTCACAGAAAACGTGCTCGCTGCTGACTCGCGAGTGAGCAGCCGGGCCGAACGCACACCGCGCGGACCCAGCTCATCGAGCAGCTTCTGCGCCGCTGCCGACTCGGCAAACGTGCCCAGCACGACAAGCCAGGGGCCCTGCCGGACATCCTCGAGCACCGACAACTCGGCCACACCCAGCTTGAGCAGCTCACTTTGCTTGCGCTCGGCGAGCTCTTTGCTTTCCAAATTTGGAATCGCCACCCAGTAGCTCGCTGCTGCCTTGTGCTCGCTGCTGGTGAGCTCGACATCGCGCTGCCCTTCAAAGTGGCTACGCAGACTGGCCAACTGATCAGTCTCCAGCCCTTCCAGTTGCTCGCATACGCGTACCGCCGCCGGCGGATGCAGACGCAGTTTCTCGGGACTGAGCTGGACAGCCAGCCGCCCCGGCTCGCGCCCCCCGGTACGCTCGCCCAGATAGCCGGCACTCCAGACGAATAACCCAAGATTGGCTAACAGAAGAATGAGGAAGGTCAGGCGCATGGTGGCCGCATTGTGCCGCATCTCGCGCCTGTCGCGCAGGCGAAGCGCGCTACGCCTTCGAGCACCAGTTCCGGAACAATGATGAGCGGCTCGGCAATGTGCGCACGCAACGCCTCGGCAGCCCCCCCGGAAAGAAGACAGGAAACACGCTCGCCAGAGTCCCCCAGTTGCGCACGCAGGCTAGTAATGGCGCCGGCGGTAGCGAGCAGGCTGCCGGTAGTGACGGCGTCGTCCGTATTCGTCGGCCAGGGCTGATAGTGGCCCGCGGCCAGGGGCAACTGTGCCGTGCCACCGGCCAGAGACTGCCGCATCAGCCGCAGGCCGGGGAGGATCAGCCCGCCAACAAATCGGCCGTGTGCATTCAGGCCATCCACCGTGGTTGCGGTGCCGGCGATGACCACGAGGCAGGCGTCATGAGTCACCTGACGGGCCGCCAGCAGTGCTGCCCAGCGGTCGTTACCCAACTGGCGGGGGTTCGCGTAGCCATTGCTCACCCCCAGGGCGGCGTCACTGCTGCGCAGCCACTCGAGCGGCAGCCCCAAGTGCGCGGCCAGGCCCTCGAGCGCTGCGGCCATCGCCGCGCCGGCGACACTGCAGGCGACTACCCGCTCAGGAATTTGCTGGTGCGGCTCGCGCAACTGCTGGCCCACTTCGCTAACCCAGCGTCCCGGATTAGCCAGCACCGTGGCGCTCTCGACCGCCTGCTGCCGGTACCAGACCGAGCCGTCATGCAAGCCAAATTTCAGGCGGGTATTACCCGCATCCAGACAAAGAATCATGCGCTCAGGAGCCCGGACCACGCAGCGACACATCGCCGGAGATCACGCGTTCAATCCCGGCCGGCGTTTCCAGCAGCAAGGCACCATCTACGTCCACCCCCCGGCATACGCCATGGCGCTCGCCGGTCAATTCATCGCACAGGCGAACGGCCTGATTCTGATGCGCATGATGCCCTTGCCACTCGCTGCGCAGTGCCGCGAAGCCGCCGTGCGCAAATTCGTCGGCACAGCGACCAAGCTCCTTGAGCAAGCTGGCGAGCAGGCGGGCGGGCGGAGTCGCAGGCGGCCAGGCGCAAGCCAGCGCGCACACCTCGGGTGGCAGGTCTGCCGGCAAGCGCCGATTCAGGCCAATGCCGATGACGGCCGCGTGCGGCGCACCAGGCACTAACTCGATCAGCACCCCCGCCAGCTTGCGCTCGTCGAGCAGCAGATCATTGGGCCACTTCAGGCGCAGGCGCTGCGCAAGCGCCGTGTCGCCAGCGCAGACTTGCGAGAATTGAGAGAGCGCACGCACCAGCGCGACACCGACCGCCAGGGACAAGCCAGCCGGAACCGTTCCGGGAGCAAAGCGCCAAAGCAGCGAGAAGGTCAGACTGTCGCCCGGACTGGAGTGCCACTGACGCCCACGCCGACCGCGCCCGGCACGCTGGCAATGTGCGAGCAGCACGGTGCCGGACGCAGCGCCCTGCTCGGCAAGCTCGATCAGTGTCGAGTTGGTTGAGGACACGTCGTCGCGCACGTCAATGAGGAAGCGCCCTGCGGGAACGCCGGCGGCGGCAAGCGCGGCGCCGATCTCGGCCGCATCGGGCGAAGGCTGGGGCAGGGTCATGGGAACGACTATACTTGAACGCAGATGCGCGCTTGAAGCGCCCCAATGCACGGAGGTGAGAATGCTGGCAGATATCGCAGCGATTCCGGTTTATCTGGTGGAGCCCTCGGGCGTTCAGGCCAAGGTGATCACCGGCATGCTGGCAAAACGTGGCGCATTGAACGTGCGCCGCTTCGAGAATGCCGGCGAAATGCTCAAGGTCAGCGAACTAGATCCACCGGGGCTGGTCATCAGCGCCCTGTACCTGCCCGACATGCAGGGCACCGAGCTGGTTCAGCGCATGCGCACCGACCCGGCCCTGGAACACACACCCTTTGTGCTGATCTCCAGCGAAACGCGGCCGCAGGTGCTCGACCCCGTCCGCCAGTCGGGGGTATGCGGCATTCTGCCCAAACCGTTCACGGAGACGCAGCTGAATACCGCGCTGCGCGCAACCATGGACTATCTCGACAGCGATGCGGCGCTGGATGTCGTGGAAGTGGATCTGAGTTCGATCAAGGTCTTGGTGGTCGACGACAGCCCGAGCGCCCGTCGCTTCATGCGCCGTACCATGGAAAATCTGGGCATCTGTCAGTTCGTGGAAGCCAACAACGGTGTCGAAGCCGTGGCGATCCTGACCGACACGGCCTTCGATCTGGTCATTACCGACTACAACATGCCGGAAATGGACGGCAAAGGCCTGCTTGACTACATCCGCAACCAGAGCTGGCAATCGTCGGTGCCGGTGCTGATGGTGACCAGCGAATCGAACGAAGGGCGGCTGGCCGCCGTCGAGGAAGCCGGGGTATCGGGAATTTGCGATAAACCCTTCGAGCCGCGCACCGTGCGCGCCTTGCTCGGTCGCATTCTGCGTACCGGCCAGTAAAACGGGCTGGGCCGTTTACTTGGCGATCATTGCGGTCATGTAGGCACAGACCACGCTGATCAGCACCAGAATGACGCTATCGAAGGTGCTGCCCGCTTGCAAGGCCAGCGTCAGCCCGGTCAGCAAGCCGGTAAACGCGGCCCGCTTGGGGGACATCCTGGTATAGAAAATAACGCCCGAAACAATAACTATCAGCAACAAATGCATGGCACTGGCCTGAGGACAGAAGCCGCCAATTGTAAAGAGGTCTGCCGTTTAATTTCTTGAGGCTGATCAACAGGCATCAACAGGCATCAACAGGGCGAGATGCCGGGACTACACTGCTGGCATGCCAACGCTTTCATCATCGTCACCACCCGCGCTGCACCCTTCGCCACCACTGGCGGCCACCTTGCGTCAGGCGGCAATGATTGTCGCCGGCGTGCTGCAAGGGCAGACCCCCGACGTCGCCCTCACTCAGGTCAATGCCAATCTGCGCGCCTCCGTCATGGAGGCCGTGTTTGCTACCTTGCGCGCCTATGGGCGTGGCGACTTCTTTCTCACGCAGTTGCTGGCCAAGCCCTTGAAGGAGCCTGGGGCACCCTATGTGCGGGCGTTGCTGCTTATTGCCTTGCAGCGCCTGGAGACCGAACCAGCCACGGCCCACACCACGGTCGATCAGGCGGTGAGCGCGGCCGCGCATTTGCATGGCGGCCGGCTCAAAGCGCTCGTCAATGGTGTGCTGCGAAATTTCCTGCGTCAGCAGGCCACACTCGCTGCCGCTTCAGCGGCTGACGAGGTGGCCCATTGGCAGCACCCGTCGTGGTGGATAGACGTGGTGCGTGCCGATCATCCGCAGCATTGGCAGGCCATTCTCGCGGCCGGCAACCAGCACCCGCCGATGAGTCTGCGACCGAACAATCGCCGTGTCACCAGCGCCGACTTGCGGAACCGCCTCCACAGCGTCGATATCGCCTGTGACGACGGGCCCTATGGCGCGCTTTACCTGCCGCAGCCCTGCCCGGTGGCGCAGCTACCCGGGTTTGCCGAGGGCGATTGCTCGGTGCAGGACGCCGGTGCCCAGGCCGCCGCCGTGCTGCTGGATGTGAGTGACGGCATGCGCGTGCTCGATGCCTGCGCCGCTCCCGGGGGCAAGGCGGCGCATCTGCTTGAGCACGCCAGGATCGACCTGCTGGCACTGGATGCGGATTTCATGCGTGCCGAACGCATTCGAAGCAATCTGAAGCGCCTGGGTCTGAGCGCGAAGGTGCGGGTTGCCGATGCGCGACAGTTGTCGCAGTGGTGGGACGGTCAGCCCTTCGAGCGCATTCTTGCCGACGTTCCCTGCTCCGCCTCAGGTGTTGTACGTCGGCATCCCGACGCCAAATGGCTGCGCCGGGAAAGCGACATCGCACGCTTTGCCCAAACTCAGGCGGCAATTGTTGATACGCTGTGGCAGACGCTCGCGCCCGGTGGCAAAATGCTTTATGCCACGTGTTCCGTGTTTGCCCGCGAAAACTCGCGGCAACTGAGCCAGTTCCTCCACCGCCACCGCGATGCCGCTCTTGTTGACCCAGTGCTCGACCTGCTGCCCGACGATCACCACGACGGCTTCTTTTATGCGCTGCTGGCAAAGCATTAGCGCTCGCGCGCTGGGCGTGCCCGCACTGCTCTTTGCACTGCTGTTGGGACTGCTGCTGCCGCTCCCCGCCAAGGCCGCCCTGATCGAGCCCACCGAGGCGCAACTGACGCTGGATGAGAGCGATGGGCTGCTCGCTGCCGCCTTTGCCATCGACCTGGGTTCGCGCCTGGAAGACGCCCTGACCCGAGGCATCACGCTCAGCTTCAAGCTCGAATGCGTGATCGAACGGCCGCGTGACTATTGGGTCGACGAGCACATTTCCAGCTACGCACAGAGCTATCGACTGAGTTACAGCGGCCTGACCCGCCAATACCGGATCACGATCGGCAGCCTGCATCAGAACTTTGCGTCACTACCGGACGCTCTTCGTTTGCTGGGCCGCGCCAGCGCACTGCCCGTCATCGAACGCAGCAAACTGTTGCCGGCCACCCGCTACGAAGCGGCGGTACGCCTGACCCTGGATGCCAGCCAGTTGCCCAAACCCTTTCAGCTCGATGCGCTGACCAGCAACGCCTGGAAGGTTGAGTCAAAGACGCGCCGCTGGTCGTTTCAGACGCCATGAGTTCGTCGCCATGAGACCGCATCGATGAGACGCTCTCTGCTGGTCTTCGCCGCGCTGGCCGCCGTGTTGCTGTTCCTGCTCGCGCAGGCATCGGCCAACACGGCACTGTTTGCCGAGTATTACCCGGTGCTGCTGATCGTCAACGGTCTTGCCGCATTGGCCCTGCTGGTGCTGGTAGCCATTCAGGTAGGCAAGCTCCTGCGCGATGTGCGCAGGCGGGTCTTCGGCTCGCGCCTGAAAGCCCGTCTGTTGGGCACACTGGCCCTGATGGCGGTGCTACCCGGCGCGCTGGTGTATGCCATTTCGATGCAGTTCGCAGTGCGTAGTATCGATTCCTGGTTCGACGTGCGCGTCGATGCCGCCCTTGAGGGCGGCCTGAATCTCGGTCGCAGCGTGCTGGAAAGCACCGAGGCGCGGCTGCTACAAAAGGCTCAGTCAATGGCCCTCGATCTGAGTGAGCACAACTACATACAGATCAGCGAACTGAACCGCCTGCGCGAAGCCGCCGGGGCCGACAGCGCTGCCGTCATCAGCCTGAATGGCCAGGCAGAAGCCGTCAGCACCGCCGACATGGGCGAGGTGGTGCCCAGTCTGCCCACGCCGGCAGAGTTGCGCCAGGCGCGCAACAGCAGCGGCCTCACCCAACTCAATGACAACCCGGGTACCAGCGTCAATGGGTCGCCTGGCAGCCTCATCAGCGTCAGGGTACTGGTACCGCTGACCAGCATCCGCTTTGGCAGCGAGCCGCGCATTCTGCAGTTGATTCAGGCGGTACCGCGCAGCATCTCCGACAGCGCCCACAATGTCGAGCAGGCGCACCGCGATTACCGCGAGTTGCAGCTTGCAAGCGGCAGTCTCAAGCGCCTGTACACTCTGACACTGACGCTGGCGTTGCTGCTGGCATTTTTTGCGGCCATTGCCCTCGCCTTTTTCCTCGCCGAGCGTATGGCCGAGCCGCTGCTCATCCTCGCCGAGGGCACGCAAGCGGTAGCCGCCGGCGACTTCACCCCGCGCGCGGAACTCGCCACCGGCGACGAGATGGGCGTGCTTACGCGCTCGTTCAGCCAGATGACCCGTCAGCTCTCCGACGCCCGGCGCGACGCCGAGGAACGCCGGACGGCGCTGGAAGGCGCGCAGGCGTATCTCGAAAGCGTCCTGACCAACCTCTCGGCCGGCGTACTGGCGTTCGATACCCGCTTTCGCCTGCGTTCCGCCAACAAAGGTGCCCTGACCGTGCTCGGGGACCAGCTCACGGGCTTCGAGGATTTCACCCTTGCACAGTGGCCGCGGCACGCCCGCCTGGCGCAGGCGATCGAGATCGGTTTTGCCGATCAGGTCAGCGACTGGAAGGCCCAGTTGGAACTCGATGACGGACAGGGTCGGATTCAGGTGCTCCTGCTCCAAGGCACGACACTGCCCGAGAGCGGTGGTGGCGGCTACGTCGTGGTCTTCGACGACATCAGCCCCATGATCACTGCGCAGCGTAGCGCTGCGTGGGGCGAGGTGGCGCGCCGGCTGGCGCATGAAATCAAGAACCCGCTGACACCGATTCAGCTCTCGGCAGAACGCCTGCAAATCAAACTCGCCGACAAGCTCGACACCGCCGATCGGGCGCTTCTGGACAGAGCGACGCAGACCATCGTGAATCAGGTCGAGGCGATGAAAAACATGGTCAATGAATTCCGCGACTACGCGCGCACACCCCCTCCGCAGTTGGCTGCCGTCGATCTTCCGGCCTTGCTGCATGAAGTCTTGGCGCTGTATGAAAGCAACCCGATTCACCCCCTGCTGAACGTTTCTTGCGGAACAGATTTCCCGCGGGTGCGTGCCGATGCCAGCCAGTTACGGCAGATTGTGCACAATTTGGTGAAGAACGCGCTCGAGGCACTGGAAGCGGCGCAGGCACAGGCCCAGGTCACGCACCCCAGCCTGAGTATTGAATTGGCCGTAGACGGCAACCGGGCGCTGCTGCGTGTGCGCGACAACGGGCCTGGTTTTGCGCCGGCCATACTCGCGCGGGCCTTTGAACCGTATGTCACGACCAAGCTCAAGGGTACCGGGCTGGGTCTGGCCATCGTAAAAAAAATCATTGACGACCATGGCGGCGAAATCCGTCTGGCCAATCAGGACGGCGCCATGGTTAGCCTTTGGCTGCCGCTGGCGAACGCAACAACGTAGGAGACAGGTATGGCAAAAATTCTGATAGTGGACGACGAGACCGGCATTCGTGAATTGCTTTCCGAGATTTTGCGTGACGAACGGCACGACGTGGCCCTGGCCGAGAACGCCACGGCCGCACGCGCGGCGCTGAGCAATTTCCGTCCGGACCTCGTTCTGCTCGACATCTGGATGCCGGACACCGACGGCATTACGCTGCTCAAGGAATGGGGCGTAAGCGGCCAGTTGACCATGCCAGTGGTGATGATGTCGGGCCACGCCACCATCGAGACGGCCGTCGAGGCCACCCGTCTGGGTGCCGTCGATTGCCTGGAAAAACCCATCGGCATGCAAAAACTGCTGGCAACCGTGAAGAAAGCCCTCGAGGCCGGCCCTCGGGCGGTACGCAACACGCCCTCGCTCAACGACCTGACGCGCTCCGCCACACTACGTGAAATCAAGCGCCGGCTTGATGCGCTTCTCGCCCGCAGCCCGGTGCTGCTGCTACGTTCACGACCCGGCGGCATTGCCGAAGTGGTGGCCCACACAGCCCGCGTTACTGGCCGTACCTGGCTCGACCTCGCGCAAGAATCCCAGCCGCTGGGCCTGGAGTCTCTTCAGCGCGCCGCAGGAGCCGTTCTGTGGTGCGAAGAACTGGCACACCTCTCTCGCTTGCAACAGAAAAACCTGGTCTTTGCCTTCGAGCGGCTGGAGACACACAAGCAGCACCTGCTCGTGGCGACCACCCACAGCCAGGCCGAACTCGCCAGCCAGGGCTGGGACGAGGGCGTGCTGACGCGACTGTTTGATACGACCCTGAGCGTACCCACCCTGGCCGACATCCCGGACGAGGTGCCAGACCTTGCCAGCCACCTGCTTGACCATCTGGCCGACAGCGGCGCCTGCGAACTGCGCCGCTTCTCTACCGCGGCACTCAATCTGCTGCGCCAGCACAACTGGCCGGGCGGCTATGCCGAGCTCAAGGGAGCCGTGCGCTCGCTCGCGCTGGCCAGCGCCGAGGAACTGATTGAAGACAAGGCCGTGATGGATTTCCTGGCACCCGTGGCGCAGGAGGACAAAGGCATTCCCGGCTTGCCGCCGGGCACCGTCGACCTGCCCCTGCGTGAGGCGCGCGAGATTTTCGAGCGCATGTATTTTGACTACCACCTCAAGCGCGACGGCGGCAACATGACACGTCTGGCCGAGCGCTCGGGACTGGAGCGCACCCACCTGTATCGCAAACTCAAGGATCTGGGGCTCCGCTGATGCGCATCATCATTCTGGGCGCCGGGCAGGTCGGCGAATCGGTGGCGGAAGCCCTGGCCTCGGAAGCCAATGACATTACCCTGGTCGATCGCGATGCGCGTGCACTGGCCGATCTTGCCGACCGCCTCGACGTGCGCACGGTCATCGGCAACGGGGCACTGCCCAGCGTGCTCAAACAGGCGGGCATTGACGATACCGAACTGCTGATCGCCGTTACCCAGTCGGACCAGACCAATCTGGTGGCCTGCAAGATAGCGCGCAGCCTGTTCAACGTGCCCACGCGCATTGCCCGTCTGCGTGCCGCCGACTTTCTCGGTGCCGAAGAGCTGCTCGACGACAGCAACTTTTCAGTCAGCCATGCGATCTGCCCGGAGCAGGATGTCACCGACTACATTGCCCGGCTGATCGAGTTTCCCCAGGCCTTGCAGGTACTCACCTTTGCTGCAGGGCGCGTCACGCTGGTGGCCCTGCGCGCCAACAAGGACAGCGCCTGGGTCGGGCATTCCATCCGGGTCATTCGCCAGCGCCTGTTTGGCGCCATTGATGCGCGCATTGCGGCAGTGTTTCGCGAGCACCGCGCCATTCCGGCCGACGGCGATACCCTGATCGAGGCGGGCGATGAAGTGTTTCTGCTCGCTGATAGCCGGCATATTCATCAGGTAGTGCGCATCCTCGTGCCCGAGGCGAAGGAGGTGCGCCGGGTCATGATTGCCGGTGGCGGCAATATCGGCCTGCGCGTAGCCAACGTGCTCGAGCGATTTCACCAGGTCAAACTGATCGAAAAGGATCGGGAGCGGGCAGAATTCATTGCCGAAAAAATGGGTGAGACGCTGGTGCTCACCGGCGAGGCCACCGACGAAACCCTCCTCGAAGAAGAAAACATCGACGAGATGGACATGTTCCTGGCGCTGACCAACGACGACGAAGACAACATCATGGCCGCCTCACTGGCCAAGCGCCTGGGCTGCGGCCGTGTGCTGGCACTGATCAACCGCCGCGCGTATGCCGACATGGTACAGGGCGGGCCGATCGACATTGGCATGTCGCCGGCACAGGTATCGATTGGCTCGCTGCTGGCGCACGTGCGCCGCGGCGATGTGGTGCAGGTACACAGTCTGCGTCGGGGTGCGGCCGAGGTGCTGGAGCTCATTGTGCGTGGCGACAAGAAAACCTCCAAGGTGGTCGGCCGGCGCATCGAGGAGTTGCCTTCCATCGGCACCGCGCGTATTGCCGCCGTGGTGCGGGGCGAGCAGGTGATCATTCCGCACCATGACACGGTGATCGAATCCGACGATCACGTGGTGGTGTTTTGCACGCGCAAGCAGGAAGTGCCCAAGGTCGAGAAGCTGTTCGCGGTCGGCTTCTCGTTCTTTTGAGTCGGTATGGATCGCTACTACCCCGTCGTTCGCGTCTTCGGTGCCCTGTTGATCGGCTTTTCGCTCTGTCTGGCGATTCCCATGGGCTTTTCCTGGCATATCGGCGACGAGGCCAGTTCTGCCTTTGATGAAGCTTTTGGCCTGACCCTGATCACCGGGTTGGTGCTATTTCTTTCAGCGCGTAAGGAACGACGCGATCTGAAGGTGCGCGATGGCTTCCTGCTCGTCGTACTTGTCTGGGCAGTGCTGCCCGTATTCGCCTGCCTTCCTTTTGTGTTTCATCTGAATGCCTCTTTTACCGATGCTTACTTCGAGGCCATGTCCGGACTCACCACCACCGGTGCAACGGTGTTCTCTGATCTGGACAAACTGCCGCCCTCGATCAATCTCTGGCGCGGCCTGATGGTGTGGTTTGGCGGCATGGGCCTGATCGTGCTGGCCGTCGCCGTTCTGCCCATGCTCGGCATCGGGGGTCGGCAAATGTTCAAGGCCGAAACGCCCGGCCCCATGAAAGACACCAATCTCACACCGCGCATGACCGAGACCGCCAAAGGCCTGTGGCTGGTCTATTTGCTATGCACCGTGGCCTGCATCAACGCCTTTCATTGGGCCGGCATGACCTGGTTTGATGCCTTCATGCACGCCTTCACCACCATGGGGCTGGGCGGTTTTTCCAGCCACGATGCCAGCTTCGGTTACTGGAACTCGCCGCTGATTGAGGGTATCACCGTACTCTTCATGCTGATCGCCGGCATGAACTTCGCGACCCTGTTTCTGGTCTTGCGCGGCCGCTCGCTGAGGCCCTACGCCCAGGACCCGGAGGCGAAATACTTCCTTGCCGTGGTGCTGGGCAGCAGCCTGATGATCGCCACCTATTTGTGGCTGAATGAGGTGTATCCGGCGTTTCTGACCGCCCTGCGCCATGCGCTGTTCAATGTCGTCTCCATCGCCACCACCACTGGTTTTGCCAGTGTTGACTACAGTCTGTGGCCCATGTTTGCGCCCTTGTGGATGCTGTTTTTGTGCAGCTTCGCCACCAGTGCCGGGTCCACCGGCGGCGGGATCAAGATGATGCGGGCGCTGATTCTCTACAAGCAGGTCTATCGTGAGTTGCTCCGCTCAATGCACCCCCATGCCGTCTGGCCGATCCGTGTCGGTGGCAGCGTCATTCCCGCCAATATCCAGAGTGCCGTTCTGGCCTTCGGCTTTGCCTACATGTGCATCATCGTCAGCCTGACCCTGTTGCTCGCGCTCACCGGGCTGGACATCGTCACCGCGGTCACGGCCGTGGTGGCCACCGTGAACAACACCGGGCCGGGGCTGAATCAGGTTGGTCCGGCCACCACCTATGCGGTGCTCACGGATTTACAGACGTGGGTCTGTTCGTTTGCCATGCTGCTCGGACGCCTGGAAATCTTCACGCTGCTGGTCGTACTCACGCCGGCGTTCTGGCGCAAGTAGGTCCGGGTGCGATAATCGCGGTTTCTCCCTCACGAGAGCGCACCATGTCCCACCTCAAAAACGACACCTTCCTGCGCGCGCTAATGCGCCAGCCGGTGGATTACACCCCTGTCTGGCTGATGCGTCAGGCCGGCCGCTACCTGCCCGAGTACTGCGAGACGCGCAAGCGCGCCGGCAGCTTTCTCGACCTGTGCAAGAACCGGCATCTGGCCTGCGAGGTCACGCTGCAGCCACTGGCGCGCTACAACCTCGATGCGGCCATCCTGTTCTCCGACATCCTGACCGTGCCCGACGCCATGGGTCTGGGCCTGTATTTCGCTGAAGGCGAAGGCCCCAGGTTCGAGCGCCCGCTCAAGGACGAATGGGAAATCCGCGACCTCACCGCCCCCGACCCCAATGTGCATCTGCGTTACGTCATGGATGCGGTGAGCGAGATTCGCCGTGCGCTGGACAACTCGGTGCCGCTGATCGGCTTCTCCGGCAGCCCGTGGACGCTGGCGTGTTACATGGTGGAAGGCGGCGGCTCGGACGACTACCGCAAGGTCAAGACCATGGCCTACGACCGGCCCGACCTGATGCACCGCATTCTCGAGGTGACCACCCAGGCCGTGACCGACTACCTGAACGCGCAGATCGAGTCGGGCGCACAGGCGGTGATGATTTTCGACAGCTGGGGCGGCGCGCTCTCGCACGCCGCCTACCGCGAGTTCTCGCTCGACTACATGCAGCGCATCGTCGCCGGACTGAAACGAGAGCACCACGGCCAGCGAATCCCCAACATCGTTTTCACCAAAGGCGGCGGGCAGTGGCTTGAGTCCATTGCCAACATTGGCTGCGATGCCATTGGCCTGGACTGGACTACCGATCTGGGTGAAGCACGCAAGCGCGTCGGCGATCGGGTGGCGCTACAGGGCAACTTTGACCCCATGGCACTGTTCGCCAACGCCGAGAGCGTGGCCAAGGAAGCCCGGCGCGTTCTCGACAGCTTCGGCCCCTCGAACGACACCGGCGGCCACGTCTTTAACCTCGGCCACGGCATCAACCAGTTCACCCCGCCCGAGAACGTGCGCGTGCTGGTGGATACGGTGCACGAACACAGTCGCCGGAAATAAGGCCAAAACACCGGTCAATTCACCCGCCATGTCTTGGGGCACCTCGTTTGCTGATAACGGCAGGCAGCCCCAGGCCCAGCCTGCCTTTGCGTCGTGTCAAGAGCTATTTTTCGGCACAAATTTGGCGTTTTCGGGCAGGCTTAACACAATCTGGTGGGCCTGTGGACAGTTTGACTTATGCACAGTTGCGGGGCATAGGCATCGACCGCTGTCAAGCACTGAACGCAGAGAAATCACTTTTTTTATTTCATTGTTTTTAAACGAGTTTTTTCTGTTCAAATGTTGCACAATAGTAACAAGTGCCTTGACTGGCGGGCGTTGGCGAGGTTTTCCAGAGAGTTTTCCACATAGTTATCCACAGTTTTTGTGGGTAAGGTTTTTATTGATTAAAAACAATAGGATAACTCGCTTTTGCGATGTAATATCGAGAAGTCAAAAACAAGCGCCTGACGGCAAATGAAAACGCCTGTTTCTTCGCCCCCGCCAGAGCCAAAAATTGTCCGTGTCGCCCTCGACGTGCCCTTGCCACGTCTTTTTGACTACCTCTGCGCGGAGGCAACTGCCGGCGACGTCGGACGGCTGGTCCGGGTGCCTTTCGGCCCGCGTTCACGGGTCGGGTTGATTATCGAAGTGATCACTCACAGCGATCAGCCGGCTGACAAGCTGAAAGCCGCCGAGGGCATCCTGAGCGAGATGCCCATCTTGCCCGCCGACTGGCTGGCCCTGTGTGAATTCACCGCCCGCTATTACCAGGCACCCCTCGGCGAAGTCACCGCCTTCGCGCTGCCCCCGTTGCTGCGCCGCGGCAAATTGCCCCGCCGCAGCACAAAAGCTAAGCCTGATCCGCAAGTCGGCGCTGGTGATACGGCGACGGGAATTCATGGCGCAGCGCGCCATGCCGACGCCGGTTCGAGGCTATGCAGAGCCGAGGAGGACCCCGGCACGGGGTCAGCGATTTGCGCCGATTCACCGCCACTGCCCGCCTTGCACCCGCACCAGCAAGCGGCCGTCGAGGCCATTCTCACGCGTCAGGCCTTCGACGCCTTTCTGCTCCATGGCGTCACCGGCAGCGGCAAGACCGAGGTTTACCTGCGTGCCATCGACGCCGTGCTGGCACGCGGCGGCCAGGCGCTGCTGCTGGTGCCGGAAATTGCCCTGACGCCGCAACTCGAAGAGCGGGTCGGCAAGCGCTTCCCTCGCGCCCACATCGTCACCGCCCATAGCGGAATGACCGATGCCGCGCGCGGCCGTGCCTTTCTCGATGCCCTCGAGGGGCGCGCCGATATTGTCATGGGCACGCGCCTTTCGGTCTTCATGCCGCTGCCGCGGCTGCAGTTGATGATCGTCGACGAAGAACACGATGCCTCGTTCAAGCAGCAGGACGGCATACGCTACTCGGCGCGCGATCTCGCCATCTGGCGGGCTCGTCAGCGGGATGTTCCTGTGGTTTTAGGCTCGGCCACCCCCTCGCTCGAAACTTTTCATCACGCGCACAGCGGCCGCTACCGTCTGCTCGAGTTGCCGGAACGGGCGGTGGCCGAGGCGATGCCGGCGGTGCGCTGCATCGATACGCGGCGCGAAAAGCTGCAAGACGGCCTCTCCAGCGCCGTACTGGCCGCCATCGAGCGTCGCCTCGCACTCGGCGAGCAGAGCCTGATCTTTCTCAACCGGCGCGGCTACGCGCCGGTGCTGGCCTGCAGCGCCTGCGGCTGGATCTCGCGCTGCCACCGCTGTGCCGCCAATCTGGTGGTGCACTTGATGGACCGGCGCCTGCGCTGCCACCACTGCGGGCTCGAAACCGGCATCCCGCGCGCCTGTCCAGATTGCGGCAATATCGACCTTTCCCCCTTCGGCCGTGGCACCCAGCGGCTGGAGGCCATGCTGGGCGAGCGCTTCCCCGGTGCGCGCATCTTGCGCATTGACCGCGACTCGGCCAACACCCCGGCCAAGTGGGCGGCGCTGCTCGCGACCATTCACGCCGGGGAGGCCGATATATTGGTGGGCACCCAAATGCTTGCCAAGGGCCACGACTTCCCGCGCCTGACGCTGGTTGCCGCGATCGGTGCTGACGCCGCTCTGTTCGCCGCCGATTTTCGCGCGCCCGAGCGACTCTTTGCGCAACTGATGCAGGTCGGCGGGCGCTCCGGGCGCGCCGAGTTGCCCGGCGAAGTGCTGATCCAGACCGAGCACCCCGACCACCCGCTCTACCGCGCCCTGGTCGATCACGACTACGATCGGTTTGCCCGGACACTGCTTGGCGAACGCGAAAGCGCCGGATTTCCTCCCTTCAGCCATCAGGCGCTGCTGCGAGCCGAAGCACGCGATATGGCGCAATCGCTGGCTTTTTTGCAGCAAGCCAGCGATCTGGCGCAATCATTGCTCAACGAGCACGTGATGCTCTACGATCCGGTACCCATGCGCATGGCCCGTCTAAAATCGCTGGAACGTGCCCAGTTACTCGTGGAATCCGCCAGCCGTCCGGCGTTGCAGGCTTTCCTCGGCCGCTGGCTGGACACGGTGTATGCCATGAAATTACCCGCCGGCCTGCGCTGGCATATTGATGTCGACCCGCTAGAACTCTGACGCTCATGCTGCTACTTGAACTGATTCTGTTGCTGATGATCTGCGCTGTTGGCCTCGGGTGGATTGCGCGAAAACTCGAATTTCCTTACCCGATCGCGCTCGTGGTCGGTGGCGCGTTGCTCGGCCTCGTGCCCAATCTGCCGCAGTTTCCCTTTGACCCGCAATTCATCCTGATTCTGGTGCTGCCGCCCATTCTCTATCAGGCGGCGCTGCTGACCTCGTGGTCGGATTTCAAAAGTTACGTGCGCCCGATCAGCCTGCTCGCCATCGGCCTGGTCATCGCCACCACGCTGGCCGTCGGTGCCGCGCTCAAGCTGCTGGTGCCGGAAGTACCGTGGGCGGCGGCCTTCGTGCTCGGCGCTATCGTCTCACCGCCGGATGCCGTCGCCGCAACGGCCATCCTGTCGCGCCTGAATATCCCGCGCCGCATGGTCACCGTGCTCGAAGGCGAGAGTCTGGTCAATGATGCCTCCGGTCTGGTGGTGTACAAGATCGCCGTCGTCGCCGTACTCACCGGGGCCTTTTCGCTCGCCGAGGCGAGTGCCCAGTTCGCGCTGGTTTCGGCCGGCGGCGTGGTCATCGGCATCGCACTCGCGCATCTCTTCATCAAGATTCACAAGCGCCTGGGTGACCCCTTCATTGAGGTACTGACCACGTTGGTGCTGCCCTATGTGGTCTATATCGCCGCCGAGAAACTTCACGTATCGGGCGTACTGGCCGTGGTGGCGGCCGGTATGGTACGCGGCCGCTATGCCCCGGAAATCGTCTCCGCCGAAATGCGCATCATTGCCCGTTCGGTCTGGAAACTGCTGACCTTCATACTCAACAGCCTGATCTTCATGCTGATCGGCATCACAATGTCCGATGTTATTGAAAAACTTTCGCGCTACTCCATCGGCGAATTGTTCACGCTCGGCAGCGTGATCAGTCTGGTCGCTGTCGGCGTGCGTTTCGTCTGGGTCTATGCCGTCGCCGCAGTACCCGGCGGCTGGGCACAGAGCAATCGCCCCGAGGAACCGAAGCCGAATCCACGCGAGCTGTTCATTGTCAGCTGGTGCGGTATGCGCGGAATTGTCTCCATCGCCGCCGCCTTGTCGCTGCCGGTACTCCTGCCCGATGGCAGTGCCTTTCCGCAGCGTGAGCTGATCATCTTTCTCACCTTTTTCGTCATCGCCGTGACTCTGGTCGTGCAAGGACTCTCTTTGCCGCCGCTAATCCGCGGCTTGAACGTAGGTAGCAACTGGAGCCTTCGCGGCGAACAGCAGCGCGTTCGTTCAGCCATGAGCCGCGCCGCCCTGTCGGTGCTCGATGAGCGTATGCGCAGCGAGGGCATCCCGGCCAGCACGGTCGAGACTTTGCGCAGCGAACTGCTCGACCGCATCAACATTGCCGCGCCCGACGGTGCCGAGCACACGCCGCGTTCCGACCTGATTGCACGCCTGCGGCACGAAGCCATTCAGGCCGAGCGACGAGAATTGATCCGTTTATGGCGCGCCAACGAAATCAGCGACGAGGTCATGCATCACCTTGAAGAACTGCTCGACTATCAGGAAGCGCATCTGTAATTACCGTCGTGTCGCCAAGATGTTCCCGGCAGCGCAGAAGATTGACGGCGACACCACCGTCACCCATACTTGATGGCAGGCGATTGTCTTTTCCAGCCTTTTCAGGTTCCTTTTCCGACCCACAGGAGTTGCTATGAATAAAACAGCCCTCATCATGAGTTCTCTGCTCTGCGTGTCCGGTGCAGCTTTCGCAGCGGGTCCCGCTTGGCTTGCCGATTTCAAGAGAGCCGACCTCAACGACAGCGGCGGCTTGTCATTGACTGAACTGGGCAAGTCGAAGTCAACGAAGCTGCAGCCGATCAAGGCCAACTTTTCTGCCATTGATACCGATCAGGACGGTCAGGTAACGGTCAGCGAATACGAGGCTCACCTGTCCCAAAAGCAAGTCAAGATTACCGCCAGCCAATTTGGCCGTGCCGATTTGAACGACAGCGGCGGGCTATCGCGCGCTGAGCTCGGCAAACTGACTGACAAAGCCTTTGATCCAGTCCGGCAAAACTTCGACAGCATCGACACCGACAAGGACGGCCAGGCCAGCTACGCCGAGTACGAGACCTTCGTCGCCGGCGCCAGCAGCAAGGCGGCGGTGGCGAGCAGCAAGCAGCGTCCGAAAGATCAGTGTCAGCCCAACTGCGGCGTGGTAGTGGCGGTCGACCGCTACAAGGTCCAGGGTGAAGGCTCTGCCCTGGGTGCCATTGCCGGTGGCGTGGCCGGCGGTTTGCTGGGCAATCAAGTCGGTGGCGGGACGGGCAAGACCGTGGCAACGGTGGGCGGTGCGGCAGGCGGCGCGTATGGCGGCTACAAGCTTGAAGAACGGCTGAAAACCAGGAAGATGGTCAAAGTCACCGTCAAGTTTGACAGCGGTGAGCAAAAAGACTTTGACTTCGAGGCCGACAAGAGCCCGGTGGCCAACGGCGAACGCGTGCTGATTGAAGAGGGTAAGCCAGTCAAATACATCGGTCAGTAAAAGCGCTGGACCGAGCCCGAAAGGCGCTTGGTAAGGCTGCCCTGACCCTCATTGAACGCGCGGGTCGGGGCGCTTGCGCGAGTCACACGCGCCGAAAGAATCAAACGGAATCAAACGGAATCAAACGGAATCAAACGCTCGGGTCACCTTCTTCTTCATCCACCGCCAGCAACCCGAGATTGCCCTTGCGGTCCAGCCCCACGGCACAGGCGGCAAACTCGCTGGGTACCCGGAAGCGGCGCTCGCCCAGACGCACCTCCACCGCCTCGTGCAGCTTTTGCGTCGCAATGACGCGTGCACCCATTGCCAGGCCGACCTTGCGATTGATTTCCTCGCACTGTTCCTGCAATTCGGCAATGGCCTGCTCCAGCACGGCCGCCGTCTGCCGTGCTTTGCTCACCGCCGCCTCGGGCAGTTTTCCCGGCATCTGCTGCGCCAGAGTCAGTAGCTTGCCCACTTCAAGCAACTGCCCTTCCTTGGTGTCGCGGCTCTTGGCCAGGTCGAGCATCAGTTTATGCATGGCCGGGTTGATGCCCATTTCGAACACCGTTGCCACGCGCTGAGCACTGCCGATTTCTTTGGCGGTCACACTAAGCGTAGCCTGATGTTTGCCGCCGATCAGGCAACCCCGCTTTTTGCGCCCGACCAAAATGTGATTGGTGGCAACCAGTTCGCACTGCACGGCCGTATCGTCGATCACAATGCAATCGCCCGCTTCGATATGCGCGTTCTGCGCATAGCCGACCTCAAAATTGGCCTTGGCGCGCAGCATCTGGACCCCGCCATCCTTGCGCCCCAGACCGCCAATAATGCCGCCACGCACCACAATGCTACCCGCAGCATCCAGAGTGGCCAGTTCGACCACGCCGCCTATCTCGATATCGCCGGTGGCGGTAACGCTCATACCCGAAGCCACGTCGCCTCGAATCACCACGCTGCCTTCAAAATTGATATTGCCGCTGGCCATGGTCACCGCCTCAACCACCAGTACCGGCTCGACCATCATGCCACCGCGCACCTCCACCGGCTGGCCGGTAATGGCGGCTTCGAGAATATCCGGATCGCCGGCATTCATTTGCGTGCCGGGCAGATTGCCCCCAAACATGACCGACTTGCCTTCTCGCGCCGGCAACAACTCACCGGTCAGCGTTCGGCCCGCTTGCCCTGGCGTCGGCGGGTGGCGGCGCATCAGTGCATCGCCCACGTGCACCACGAGGATATCGCCCAGATCACGGTAATCGACCTGCCCGCTCTCGCTGATTTTCGGCGTTCGATCGCGCACTGCAGGTAATAGCCGCTCAAGCCGGCCATCTTCGCCATGCTGGGCTTCGCTACCGCGCGCCACCACCACCTCAGCACCGCTGCCTTTGGCGATGACGGCGTTCAGCGCCTCGTGATCGATACCGCTGACAATGCCCATGTCAGCGAGGTACTGCATGACGCGATCGGTGCCAACGGGCTCGCCGCCGTGCGCCGGAAAGAGCGTCAGCAAGGCCTGCATGCCGTCGTCGCTCACGACTATTTCAAATGTCGCATCCTCGACCCGAGCAATGCATAGCGCTTCGACCGGGCTACCCTTGTGGTAGGCGGCCAGCAGCAGGGTCAGCGCATTTTCCAGCACCGAAAAATTGCCCCAGCCCCTGCTGACCAGCGCGGCGCGCAGCCAGGCTTCCGTGATCGGAGAGGTTGGGACCCCAGTGTCGATCCGGGCAACGACCGCACGCGCCGCAGCATCGTAGCTCAGGCCCAGCCCTGGAGCCTCGGAATCAGGATCGATGTCACCCGCCATGTGCTTTCCCTTCCATTACGCGCAATATGCGCCAGAACCACAATCCACCCGCCATCTGGCAGATCACCAGCGAACCCATCGCCAGGCGGTACGCCAAGGGCGTGGCCATACCAGCGGCAGAGGCAAGATCAAGCATGACGCCAAACAACCACTGCACCCCGAAGGCACCGCAAAACGACATCAAATTTAACGCGGTATTGACCCGGCCGGCCAGCCTCAAATCGAACCGCTTCTGCAGCAAAGCATAAGCCAGATTTGCCACCGCGTAACAGACGCCGAGCAGAAACCACAAAATGCCGCCCGGATCAATGCCAGCAGCGATCAGACCGAGCGCGAGCGCGCCCAGCAAATAGCTGCCGCCCAGTACGCTCTCCAGCGGTAGTCCCCGAGCCAGCAGGCGACTGGCCCCGACCGCAACCGCAGCAAAGCCGACCAGCATGCCGACCGCCGAGACCAACATGCGCTCGGCTGCCAGCGCTCGTGAAAAGCCTTCAGCGCCAGTGAGAAACGGCACCGCCCACAAACTTTGCAGCGCCATGAATCCGCCCACCACAAATACCCCTTGGGGAGCAAATGCCCAAAACGCTCGACTGGTGAAGATCGTCCGTACACCCTGCCACTGCTGGCGGGCGCTTGGTGCATGGCCGGCATCCGCGAGCTTTTCCGGGGTCGTGAAAATCAGCACGGCCATCAGCACCTCAATCCCAGCCATTACAACAAAGGTGGAGCGCCAACCCATCTCGCCCGTCACGGCGGCCAGCGGCGAGCTGGCCGACAACGCTCCCAAGGCACCCGCGACCATCACCGCGCCGTTGAGCGAGGCCTGGCGCTTGGCCGGAAACCAGCGCGCGAACGTGGCAAACGAGGCCATCAGACAGGCGGATACACCCAACCCGATGAGCGCGCGTCCGCCCAACAGAATGCCCAAGGACTCACCTATGGCAAAAATCAGGCAACCGGCCGCGGCAATCAAGAGCAGACTGGCCTCGACCCGGCGCGGACCATAGCGGTCGAGGAGCAAGCCGAGCGGCAGTTGCGCCAACCCAAACGCCGCGAGATAAGCGCCGGTGAGCAGCCCCAGGTCAGCCGCCGTCAGCCCCAGTTCGCGGATCAGGTCTTCGGCAATGACGGCATTGGCATTGCGCAAGAAATAGGAGACGAAGTAGCCCAGCGCGAACGGAACAAACAGACGCAGCCAAATCGTGGATCGGCTGGGCGTCGGTGCCGACCTCATCAAGATCGGTTCATGGCCAGAGCCAGGCAGCACCCCGCACACCAGAAGAATCGCCGTGCATGGGTGGCACCAGACGGGTTGCCACCTGGTCGGAGAACACATGCCGGGCCCACAAATGCGGCACGTTGCGGTAGAGCCGCGTCATGTTCGACAGACCGCCACCAAGCACGATGACTTCGGGGTCGAGCACATTGATCACCGAAGCCAGCGCACGGGCCAGCCGTTCCTCAAAGCGCGTGATGATGGCATTGCAGAACACATCATCTCTGTCAGCTGCGCGAGAAATTTGCTCGGCCGTGAATTTCAGCCCCAGCCGGCTGCCTTGACCACGCCAGTATTCGCCCTCCAGCGCCGGCCCGGAGAGGTAGGTCTCGATGCAATCACGGCGACCGCAATAGCAAGCGCGCTGTTCCTGCTCACCGGCCATGCGGTTGTGTCCCCATTCACCGGCAATCGCATTGGCACCCACCCACAGCTTGCCATCGATGACCAGACCACCCCCCACGCCCGTCCCCAGAATTACGGCGAAGACACTGCGCGCGCCGGCAGCGGCACCATCGGCGGCTTCCGACAGCGCGAAGCAGTTGGCGTCATTGGCCAGCCGCACCGGGCGACCGAGTGCGGCCTCGAGGTCGGCGCGCAACGGGCGGCCGATCAGGCAGGTCGAGTTGGCGTTCTTGACCAAGCCAGTGACCAGCGACTCGGCCCCCGGGATGCCGATGCCGACGGGTGTGTCGGGCGTAATGGGCGCAATGGCCGCAACCGCCGTGTTACCAGCGCCGACTTGCGCAACGGTATCGGCCACCAGCCTGACCAGCATGGTCACCGTGGCGTCATAGTCGTTGGGCGGCGTCGCCACGCGCTGGCGCAGACATATCGAACCATCGTCCGCCAGCGCGACGATTTCTGTCTTGGTGCCGCCCAGGTCAATGCCCAGTCTCAGGCGCGATGTAGTCTCCATGGACACATGATTGCAGAAAAGTGCCCGGGCTGAAAGCGAAGGAGACGGCACTTGACGTGAAACCACAAGGCACGCGGGGCGCTATCTAAGGCAGCGCGTCCGACTGACCTGAAGCCCCTGGGCTCAGCCGCGCCCGATCAGGCATGCCAGCGTGGCGGCTGCCTCGTCGTGCCCGGTCGGCAACGGTGGTACAGGTGCAGGAAGTTGCCATAGCGCCTGCAGCCTGGCATGAACGCGACCGGCAAGCAGGTCAGCGCGGTGCACGGCCGCGATCCGACCGTGCTGCTGCATCCAGTCCACCAGGGGATGTTCTTCGGGCCAGTCATCACGAGGCAGATACAGCACCGGCACCCCATTGCACGCCGCCTCGACAAACGTGCCGTAGCCGGGCTTGGTCAGCACGGCATCACAGGCGGCAAGCAGTTCGGCAAAGGGGTAACTGCTCCCCGGCGGGTCAAAAGTCCGCACGTCATCACGCTGCAGGCCCCAAGCGGCCGGACACAACCAGATAAAGCCCTGATGCCTGGGCCAGGTATCGATCGGCAAACGAAATTCCATGCCCCCCATTGCCAGCAAAACCCAGCGCGCCTCACGCGGCAATGCCAGCGCTGTCGCCAAGTGCCCACGAAAATGATCCCGGTCTTGCGTGGCCAACGCGGCAATCGGCCCGATCTCATGCCGGCGAACCAACGCGGGCATTGGCATGCCGGGAGACACACGCAAGAAGACATCGGCGGCGTTATAGGCCGCCTGCATCTCGCTCAGTACCGGCGCGAGCCAGGTCTCGCCGGCAAAGATCTGCGCCGCGAGGTCCGCCCAGTTCAGCGAACACATCCCCGCACTCGCGATGCCTGCCTGCGCTGCGGCGGCCAGCGGCAGATAGGCGGCATTGGCCAGCACCAGATCGGGAGCCAGCGCGCGCAATGCGTCCGCCAGCGCAGCCACCCGCTGCGCCCACTTTTCGTGCGTCTGCCGATAGCGCTCGGCGCTTGCGGCATGGTCGATATCGACCGCGTTGTGCATGACAAAGCCAAAATCGCTGGCCTGCGCAAGGTGTCCGAACGGCTCGGCGATACGAGCCGCCAGGCGTTCGCGCGGCAACGCACTGGCGACAGTCAGGCGCAGCCCGGCCCAGCGCTGACGCAGGGCGGCCACCACCGGCGCGGTCTGCGCAAGGTGACCAAGACCGTGGGCGGAGATATCAACGTAAAGATGCGGATTTGCGCTGGATGTCACGGGCCGGAGTAGTCGCAGGTAAGCAGGTAAGTGGCGTGTTTGCCGCGAATGCAGCAATCGCCTACTATAGCCGGCCAGCCCTGCCGAATCGCCCGAGGACACCATGACCGCCACGCCCGCAGCCACTGCCCCGATCGCAACCGCCCCGCCAGGGTGGGCCGTACGCATGCGCCGCCTCTCCGACTGGCTGGTCAATGACATGGGCGGCGGGCCACGGCCCTGGAAGCTGGCCTGGGTAGTCAACTTTCAGAAGTGCGGCACCTTCCTGTTTCTCGGTGCGCTCATGGCCTGGTACGGCAACACCTCGATTGCCGCCTGGGTGTATCTGGCCATGCATGGCACCTACGGCCTGATCTGGCTGCTTAAAGATCTGAGCTTCCCCGACCCCAATTGGCAGCGACGGGTCACCATACTCGGCGGCATCAATGCCTTTGTACTGGTACTCGGCCCCTACTGGGCCTTTGGCTGGCTGCTGATTTCGGGCACCTCGCAGCCGCAGTATCCGCTACCCGACTATGCCTGGTTTTGTCTGTGCATCAGTCTGTGTCTGTTTGGCTCGGTGCTGATGATCGCCGCCGACGCGCAGAAGTTCTACACCCTGCGCGTGAAGCGCGGGCTGATCACCGATGGCGTGCATCGCTTCGTGCGCCACCCCAATTATCTGGGCGAGATGATGATTTACGGCAGCTTCGCGATGATGGCATGGCACTGGTTCCCGGTCATTGTGCTGGCGTGGGTCTGGCTCGGCCTGTTTGCGGTGAATATGACCATGAAGGAGGCCAGCATGTCGCGCTACCCGGAGTGGGCGCAATACAAGCGCCGCAGCTGGTGGCTGATTCCCTTTATCCTGTAAGCCACCGATCACGAATGGACATTCGCCATGAAACGAATTCTTCTTAGCCTCGCCTTCCTCATGACCAGCTCCCTGGCGCTTGCCAGCGGTGGTGGTGGCGGTGATGGCGGGGGCGCGGCCAGTTCCATCCTCAAGCTCGACCCGCTGGTCGTCAATCTGAGCGGCGGCCACTTCCTGCAGTTCACTCCCCAGCTCAAACTGGAGGACCCGACGAAGGCCGACTTCATCAAAGCTCACACCCCTATGCTGCGCCACAGCCTGATCCTCAAGCTCATCGGCAAGGACGTCAATCTGGTGCAAACCGCCAGCTTCATGGCCACCTTCTCAGAAGAAGCTGCCGAAGCCCTTAACAAGGCCCTGAAATCAGAGGATGTAAAGATGTTGCTCTTTGACGGCTGGCTGGTTCAGTAATTTGACCAAATCGCCACAGCCAGATCGGACCGCTGTCGGCATGATGGTCTGCACAATTGCGTCCCGAATGGGGTGTGGCGATTGCCCCCCGGAAAGTCGATGACTGAGCCAACGGCCCTACCCCTCTTCAGCTGCCGCTGTCCCTGCGGTGCCTCTGCGGCGCAGATTGCCGGCCGGCCGCTCGGGCGGTTTTTCTGCCACTGTACGATTTGTCAGGCGGTATACCAGCAGACCTACGCCGATGTGACCGTATTCTGGGGTAGCGCCGTGCAACTGCCAGAGCCCTGCAACCTACAGTTCCGGCGTTACCGATTGCCACCTGCGCTGCGTCGCGGCACCTGCCCCGTGTGCCATGCACCGGTACTCGGCTTTCTGCGCCTGGCTCCCTTCATGCAACTGGCCTTTGTGCCAACGCGCAACCTGCTGCAACGCGCAGCCTTACCCGACCCGGCCATGCATATTTTTTACCACCGGCATGTCGCCGAAGTCAGCGACGGCTTACCTAAGATCGCTGGTTACTGGCAAAGCGAACTGGCCGTAACTCGTCTGGTCATGAGCGGTCTGTCGCACCCGGCTCAGCGGTAGCGTGAGATCGATTTGATCTGAGCCTGGTCGCAGGTCCCCTTTGGTTCTCACACGTTTGACATGAGCGGGGAAACAAAGGCGCAGCCTTTGTGGCATCCGCTCGCTGGAATGGTTAGGCGTTCAGGTAGGAGTCAGCATGCTTCTTGAAGTCAAATACTGCAACCTGTTCTGACCGAACTCTCACCGACTCAGGCGCGAATTTACGAAGAACCCCTATCAATAGTTCTTCTTGCCTTTCGGGATAGGGCACATGCAAGAATGGGCGATCGTCACCTGATCGGGAAATACCCACGTTTCTTCGATCCAAGAAACTCAATGAGTCGTACTCGTCATTCGTCAGAAAGACAATGACGGCACGCCCCAAGCAGGAAGATTCTCCGAGGTGAATTGTCTTGAAGCGTTTTGCGAGCACCACCTCCTTTATGGAAGTCCACAGTACGCGCTGCTTCCTCGCCCCGAGGTTCGCAGTAATCCAAAGCCCCCAAGAATCTGCCGATAGCACATGAGCCCCGCCTTCGACAGCGAATTTTTTGGACTCTGCAGGCAAGCGAAGCAGAAAGGCTGCACCCGCAAGGCCGAAAATCAAAGAGAAGCCAATGAAGAACGGCTTAGGGACACCTGCTTGATTGCTCAGGAAATATGCGCCAACGGCAACTACCACGCAAGCGACTCCCAACGTGAAGCAGTATGCGATCGCACCCAGCTTCTCTCGATAGATCACTAGTTCTGTATCGGAGTGCCGCAGCTCAAGTCTCATGCAAACCTCAAACTCGAATTGGAACGCCTGACGTAAAAGTCGCCGGAGCTGCGCAGCTTTATCGCGCAGCGCCGGTATGGACTCCCGGGTCGGGGCTTGGCCGCCAACGTCTGGCGTCCCCTCAAAAACAGTTCGGGTCGCATTTTAGGTTTCCTACAAGTCCAGTCCAGTACAGGAATGCAATGATGGCGATACCGACGAGCAAGGCAACAACTGCCTTAATGCCGTCAGCTAAAGTGAGAGGTTCTCGCTCGCGGGGTATGTACAGCACCTTTGGCGGCCAACCGTAAACCGTCTTTCCAAAGACATCGTTGGTGTATCGCATTTGGCAGGAACGGCACGTGTATTCCACATACCACTGAGGTGAATCGTCAGGAGCCTCCCATAGCTTATGCGCTGTATCCATTACGCAACCACACTTGGGGCATTGGGCAGGCCAGCGGTTTTTCAGGAGGTGGGCATGATTGCGTTCCAGTAGCAAGCCCAGCAACATCAGCAATAAACCACCGCCAACCCAGTGCCATGCAGCTCCGCCATATGCCTTGGATGCGGTGATCATGCCAAGCGCAACGAGAATCAACGCAACAGTCCGAATCAGAATCCACAACAACCGGTGGCGTAGTGGAAGAAGCTTTCCCCTCTCGTACATGGGCGGTGGCTGTGGCATCTAGGGATTGACTGATGCTGCTCAACGTAAAGCCAGCGGCCTACACGACGGAAAACCATTTTCACAACGGAAAGCCTGCATCATTTCATCCGCTTAACAAAATTTAGTAGCACCTGATAAACAACGTCCCACCCTCACACCGTTCGCTGTCTCGCCAACACGAGAGCAACCCGTAGCGATCCAATCGCCGTCCCACCAGCGCCGACTTGCGCGCGCCGATCAGAATTCGCCGGTGGCCGATGCGCGCAATGCGTGCCCAGATTCAACCGCCGCACCAACACCTGCGTCTCCCTACCGCAACACCCACACCAGCGCAGCAAAGATCACCGCGATCACGCCCACATATAGCTTCCAGAGCGACTGCTTCTCGGCATACGGATCGATCAGCGCGCGCTCGGCACCGGCGGGCAACACCGCCATCTGCGTCAGCGAGGTGCCAAAAGGGATATTGATGCGCGCCCTGGCGTTGACCGCCCACCCGTTGGCATCGAGCAACGGGCCAAGATTGCGCGAACGGAGTTTGAACCAGGCCATGATCATTGACGGACCGGAAATCAGCAGCATCAAACCAAGCAACACCAGCGGCATCTGCCACCAGTGCAGACCCAGCATGCCCGTGACCATCGAAGCCGCCGCCGTACCTATCGCCCCGATGGCGAGGCCAATGGCCGCAAAGATGCCGGCAAACTTGCCGACATCAAAGGGCGTCGGCGGTGCCTTGGGTGCGGGAACCGCTGCGGCGGCGGGAGTCGCCACCTTGCCGACGTCGCCCGCGGCTCCTGCCAGCTTGCCATCAACACCCGCCGCCTTGCTCGCGGCCATTTTCTGCAACTGCTCGCTGACCAGACGCCCCAGTCGTTTGTAAGGCGACCAGAACGCCTGCCGCAGGCTGATCGGGTGATCGATGATCTTGCTGATGGTGGCATCCCAGTCTCTGCCCTGACGGTCGTAAAAAATGCCGTTGCGGCCAACAATCAGCTGATCCGAATCGCCCGCCGTGAAGGCGGCGGCAATGGTCTGCTTTTCACCCGGACGGGTGCATTCACAATACACCAGACACATGCGCGACAGGCTCGCCAGCGCGCCATGCTTGGCAGCGTCGCTGACGGCCACGCACAACTCGGCCGAACGTCCGTCAAGATAGAGCGTACCCATCTGAAACATGGCTTTGCCGTCACGCATGTAGAAATCGCGAAAGGCCACAAAGTTGTTGGCGAGCGGCAACAGATCACGAACGTAGCACGCCAAGCGCCCAAGATCGCGCAAGCTGTCACTGGTCGTGGTTTCGGCGGTCGGTTTCGCCGCCAGCCAGGCGTCATAGTCGGCGAGCCGGGCTTTGATCTGTTGCCAGTCGGCGTCGGTCAGCTCGGTACGGACACCGAGCAGCGGGGTCACCGCATCCGTCAAAAATACAGCCATGCTTGCTGCCCAGGCGGGGTTGATGCCCTCCCCGGTCAGCGGCGCCGTCCTGCCAGCGCCGACTTGCGCGAGGGGCAGGGCGGCGATGCGCGCGTCGTGCGTGGCAAGCGAGTCGGGGGCCATCGCGGTAAAAATATCGCCGGCCCCGTTGAGTGCTTCACCAGCGCGGGCATCGAACGCGGCCAGACGGCAGCGGGCAAAAAAGTCGTCAATCTTGGCGCGCAAGGGTTCGACAGCCGCGGCGGCTGTCGCGTTCTGCTCGCGCGTGGCCGCGCCCTGCGCGTCCCAGCCAGTGAGCGCCTGTTCCAGCGCCTTGGCCTCGGCCGCTAGCGCTGCTTCTGGGGTCAAGAGCGTTACGCCCTCGGCGCACAGGCTGCGGGCCAGTTCCGCCAGACTTTCGTCCTTGATCGCGGCCACCGGCACCCCGTTTTTATTCTGACCCAGCACATCGGGTGTCGACAGTCGTGCGGCCGCCCAGTCGATCGCGGCGAGCAACTCGGGGGCGCGAATATGGCCATCGGCATCGGTATCGACCAAGGCCAGGGTGCGGGCATCGAACTCGATACCCGTGGTCGGGCACGAAAGACTTACCCAGAGCTTTTGGTCGAGGTACTTGAGATTGAGCAGGTCGGCAGCCGTATCAAGGCGCACCTGATCAAAACCGCCGGCGCGGAAAAAAAGCCAGGAATGTGAGCTGCTCATGCGTGATCTCCTACAAAGGGATTGTTGCGGCGCTCGGCGCCAAACGTAGACATCGGCCCGTGGCCGGGTATGAATTGCACCTCATTGCCCAACGGCCACAGCTTGCCGCGAATAGAACTGACCAAATCATCAAAATTGCCGCGCGGAAAATCCGTGCGTCCCACCGAACCGGCAAACAGCACGTCGCCCACTATCGCCAGCTTGCTGGGCGCATGGAAGAACACGATATGCCCAGGGGTGTGGCCGGGGGTAAATAGCACCGACAAGTGCTCGTTACCGACCGTAACTTCGTCGCCATCGTTCAGCCAGCGATCGGGGGTGAAATTTTTGGCTTTGGGAAAACCAAACATGCGCCCCTGCATTTCCAGCTGGTCGATCCAGAAGCGTTCCTCTTCCTGCGGGCCTTCGATGGGCAGGCCGAAACGTTCGGCCAGTTCGCCGGTGGCACCGGCATGGTCGATATGGCCATGGGTGAGGAGCAATTTCTCGATGCTCACGCCGGCCTGTTTAGCGCCTGCCAGCAGACGATCGATATCACCTCCGGGGTCGACCAATGCGCCTTTCATGGTCGCGGTGCACCAGATCAAGGAGCAGTTCTGCTCGAACTGGGTGACAGGAATAATACGGTAAGCAAGGCTCATGACGGGTAAGCACCAATGACGAAAATACAACAGGGCCGAATTATCGCCTCACGAGGGATTTTCAATTAAGGAAAAGTGTGCGATTCTGGCCTTATACACGCTCCTGATACGTCTCATGGCCCTGTCCGACAAACTGCCCTGGCTCAAGCTTTCCAGCGAACCCTCGCGCCCCAAGACAACGGGAGAGCAAGTCGTGCACTTCCTGCTCTCGCTGGTGCTGCTCGCCGTAGCCCTTTCCGTAAGCTACCTGGTGGTGATGAGCGAAACCAAGCGCACCCTGATCTGCGATACGCAAGCCTGCCTGGTCAAGGAGCGTGCCGGCCTGTTTGCCACCCCGACCAAGATTGCCAAGGCCCGCAAACCGGTGAGCTTCGAAGCCGGCAATCGCAATCTCGGTGGCTTGGCGGTGCTCATGATCGACGCCGACGGTGAAAGTGAATGGATCACGCCCCCCAACGAAGAGCCGGCGCAGGTGCGAAAAATCGCCAGTGACCTGAAATCCTGGCCCGATGGCAAAGATTACGTGATCACCACGGACGGCTTTGGGTTTGAGTGGTACATCGCCTGCATCCTGCTGCTGCTCAGTTGCTTTCTCAACCTGCGCAACTCGGTGCGCTGGTTTCTGGCCACGCGTTAGTGGCGCTGGCGAGCGCTCAAGCCGCCAGACCGCGCCGGTACTGAATCGCCTCGGCCACCTGCGCCGCACCCACCGTATCGCTGCCAGCCAGATCGGCGAGCGTGCGTGCGACCTTGAGTAGGCGGTGATAACCGCGCGCAGAAAAGCCCAGCTGGCGCATGGCCTGCGCGAGCAAGGCGGCACCGGCCGCATCGGGTGTAGCGTGAATTTCAACCTCGGCGGCACTGAGGCGAGCGTTGGCCTTGCCTTGTCGCGCCTCCTGCCGGGCGCGCGCCGCCAGCACGCGCTCGCGCACCACCGCCGAGGGCTCACCCTCGCCGCGCGTGGCGAGTTCCGCTTCGCTCACGGCCGGCACGTCGAGCATCAGGTCGATGCGATCGAGAAACGGGCCAGAGAGCTTGCCGCGATAACGCGCGACCTGGTCGGGCGTGCAGCGACACTTGCCGCTCGGGTGCGACAGCCAGCCACAGGGGCAGGGGTTCATCGCCGCGGCCAGTTGAAAGGCGGCGGGGAAATTCGCCCGCCGGGTCGCGCGGGCAATGTGAATCTGACCGGTTTCCAGCGGCTCGCGCAGGGCTTCAAGCACACTGCGTTGAAATTCGGGCAGCTCATCGAGAAACAACACGCCGTGATGGGCGAGCGAGATCTCGCCCGGGCGCGGGTTGCCGCCACCGCCGACCAGCGCCGGCGCCGAGGCACTATGGTGCGGTGAGCGAAACGGGCGTTGCCCCCACTGCGCCGGGGTGAAACTGCCGGCGAGCGAATGCACCGCCGCGCATTGCAAGGCTTCGGTGGCGGTCATGGGCGGCAAAATCCCCGGCAAGCGCTGCGCGAGCATGGACTTGCCCGCACCGGGCGGCCCGCTGAACAAAATCGAATGACCACCCGCGGCAGCGACTTCGAGGGCACGTTTGGCCGGTGCCTGACCTTTTACCTCGCCCAGATCGGCATGAATTCCGCAAGTCGGCGCTGGTGACACGGCGATTTCGGCCAGGCTCTCGCGCCCCGACAAGTGCGCACACACCGCGAGCAGGCTGGCGGCCGGCAGAATGCGCAAACCGCCGACCAGTGCCGCTTCGTGGGCGCTGTCAACAGGCAGCACAAAGCTGTGCACCGCGCCATTTTCGACCATGGCGTGCATCGCAGCGGCCATGGCCAGCGCCCCGCGCACCGCCCGCAGTTCGCCCGAGAGGGCCAGCTCACCAGCGAATTCGTGCTGCGATAAGCCGGCGGCTGGCACCTGCCCGGAGGCAGCGAGGATGCCCAGGGCAATGGGTAAATCAAAACGCCCCGATTCCTTGGGCAGGTCGGCGGGGGCCAGATTGATGGTGATGCGCTTTTGCGGGAACTCGAAGCCGCTGTTCAAAATTGCCGCACGCACACGGTCGCGTGCCTCTTTCACTTCGGTCTCGGGAAGTCCGACCAGAGTTACCCCGGGCAGGCCATTGGCCAGGTGCACTTCAACGGTAACGCGCGGTGCGTCCATGCCATCGAGGGCGCGACTGAAGAGGGTGGCAAGGGCCATGAACGCAGCACCGTGAAAAGGACAGTTACCATTATCCCGAAACGCCACGCCGCCGCTGGCTTATTCTGCCCCGTCACTTACCGCCGGAGAGCCCATGACCACGCTGCAGCGCATTGCCCGCATTTCACTCATTCCCCTGAGCACCTTGCTAGCCGGAATCGCTCACGCGCAAAGCGCGAAGGAGATTGTTTCGACCAGCGGCGAACGCGAAGCCACCGCCATCACCGTCTATAACGACGACCTGGCGCTGGTCAAGGAACGACGAAAGATCGCTCTGCCCAGCGGCCTCGCGCGCCTGTCGCTACGTGAAGTCTCCGCCAAGATGCGCCCCGAAACCGCGCTGCTGCGCGCCGTCAGCGGCAGTCCGATCTCCTTGATCGAGCAGAACTTCGATTTCGATCTTCTCACGCCACAAAAGCTGCTGGAAAAATATGTCGGGGAGGAAGTGCGCGTGCTGCGCATGCACCCCACCACAGGCGAAGAGCGCAGCGAAAAAGCCACGGTACTGTCGTCCAACAACGGCACCGTGCTGCGTTTTGCTGACCGTATCGAAACCGGTATTCCCGGCCGTCTCGCCTTTGACAGTGTGCCGGCGAACCTGCGCGACCGCCCCACGCTTTCGGTGTTGCTCGACGCCGCCGGCGGCAGCCAGTCGCTGGAGCTGTCCTACCTGACCGGCGGGTTGGCCTGGAAGGCCGACTTCGTCGCCAATCTCTCCAGTGACGGCAAGCACATGGATCTCTCGGGCTGGGTGACGCTGACCAACCGCAGCGGTGCCGCCTACGACAACGCCAAACTGCAACTGGTCGCGGGCACGGTGAACCGCGTACGCCAGCAACCGGCGATGATGGATATGGCTGTGATGGCCGCCCCAGCGCGCGCCAAGCGTGCCGAGGTAGCCCAGGAATCGCTGATGGATTACCACCTCTACAGCTTTGAGCGCCCGACCTCGATTGCCGACAACCAGACCAAGCAACTTGCCCTGCTCTCGGCCAGCAGCATTCCTGTCAGTCGCGAATATCTGCTCGCAGGCAACGACTACTACTACCGCGAACGCTATGGCCAGATCGGCCAGAAACTCAAGCCGGCGGTCTTCGTCGAATTCGCCAACAAGGGCGGCGAACTGGGCAAGCCGCTACCCGCCGGCGTGGTCCGCGTCTATGCCAAAGACAGTCAGGGCGCGGCACAGTTTGTCGGCGAAGACAAGATCGAACATACCGCCAAGAACGAGACAGTGAAGCTCAAGCTTGGGGAAGCCTTCGACATTACGGCTGAGCGCAAGCAGACGAACTACAAACGCATTGCCGACAACGTGATCGAAAGCAGCTACCGCATCGAACTGCGCAACGCGCGCGACGAAACGGTAACGGTGCGCGTGCAGGAGCCGCTGCCCGGCGACTGGGAGATGATTCAGGAATCACACAAGCACAGCAAGGAATCAGCGCGCGTGGCGGCATGGCCGATCACGGTACCCGCCGGTGGCAGTAGCGTGCTCGACTACACGGTGCGCGTGCGCTGGTAAGCCCTGAAAATCGTTGTTGGTGGATGCGGCAAATCTCGCCGCGCCTGCCGGTCAAACGCAAGAAATGGCGGGAGAAATCCCGCCATTCTTTTTTTGATCAAAAAATCACCGGCAGAATCTGGCGCATTAACCAGCCATTCCGCATGGCACAGGGTTTGCAAAACAGTGGTCACTCACCTTTCCTGGAGATGCCCTGTGGGACAGACCGCCATCCAATCGCCCGAACTCGCCAATGGCAAGCTCGATATCGCCGCCCCTGCGGAACTGAGCCGAAACGAAGCCTTGTCACTGCTGCGCCTGCTTTCACCGCAAGCCAGTGAGCGTACCCATTTCAGCGCCAGCCTGCTGTCCACGCCCAATGGCGGACAGCTGTATGTAACGCCCAATCTGTACGGCTGAAACCTGACCGCCGGCGCGCGCGGCGCTGAGCGTTGCGCTCAGTTGTTTTTTTTGCCCTCGAGCTCGCTGATGCGCTTCTCCAGCTCGGCCAGTTTTTCGCGCGCTTTCGCCAGCACCCCCTGCTGCACGTCGAACTCCTCACGACTCACCAGATCGAGCCGCGAAAAGGCGGTTGAGAGCAGGGCGCGGACGTTTTTATCCACCTCTCCGGCGGGAAGGTTGGCGAGCACGGTGGTGAATTTTCCAGCGAGTTCGTCGAGCAGTTTGGTGTTGATCACAAGGCTACCTTTCACATAAGAACAATATCGAACTGCTCCTGCATGTAGCCGCTTTCGGCATGCAGGGAAATCGGGCGGGCAATGAAGTCGGAAAGCATGGCCAGCGCCTGCGACTCTTCATCAAGAAACAGGTCGGTGACCACCGGTGCGGCCAGCACGCGCATTTCGCGGGCATTGAACTGTCGGGCTTCGCGCAGCAACTCGCGCATGATCTCGTAACACACCGTGCGTGCGGTCTTCACTTCGCCGCGGCCGCTGCAGGTAGGGCAGGGCTCGCACAAAATATGCGCCAGGGACTCGCGCGTGCGCTTGCGCGTCATCTCGACCAGGCCTAACTGGGTAAAGCCATTGACCGAGACCCGCGTGTGATCGCGCGCCAGCACGCGATTGAGCTCCTCCAGCACGGCACTTTTGTGCTCGGCCGATTCCATGTCAATGAAATCGACAATGATGATGCCGCCCAGATTGCGCAGGCGCAGCTGGCGGGCAATGGTCTGCGCCGCTTCGAGATTGGTCTTGAAAATGGTGTCGTCAAAACTCTTGAGCCCGACAAAACCACCCGTGTTCACATCCACCGTGGTCATCGCCTCGGTCTGGTCGATGATCAGGTAACCCCCGGACTTCAAATCAACGCGCCGGGACAGCGCCCTCTGGATTTCTTCCTCGACGCCGTGCAACTCGAACAACGGCCGTTCCCCTGTGTAGTGCTGCAAGCGCTCTGAAACCTGAGGCACATATTCACGCGCAAAGCTCTCGAGCATGGCGAAGGTTTCGCGTGAGTCGACCAGTACCGTCAGCGTTTCGCGCGTCACCAGATCACGCAGCACGCGCTGCGCAAGGTTCAGGTCTTGATGCAGCAATGCCGGGGCCTGCGCCGTTTGCGCGCGTTGCTGGATGTCGAGCCAGCAGCGTTTCAGATAGACGATATCGACGGCGAGTTCCTCATCCGGCGCATCTTCGGCGACCGTGCGCACGATGTAGCCCCCGGGCTCACCGTCGGGCAGCAGGGCATGAATGCGCGTGCGCAGCTTGTCGCGCTCTTGTTCGTTTTCGATACGCTGCGAGATGCCAATATGCTTGTCTTGCGGCAGGTGCACCAGCAGCCGGCCGGCAATTGAGACCTGCGTGGTCAGACGCGCACCCTTGGTGCCGAGCGGGTCCTTGAGTACCTGCACCATCAGCGCCTGGCCTTCGTGCAGGATGCGTTCAATGGGGCGCGCATCCACACCGCCGCGCTGCTCCCAACCCTTTTCGCCCCAGATGTCAGCAACGTGCAGAAAGGCCGTGCGTTCAAGGCCAATTTCGACAAACGCGGATTGCATGCCCGGCAATACCCGCACCACCTTGCCCAGATAGACATTGCCGACCAGCCCGCGGCTGACGCTGCGCTCGATGTGCAGCTCCTGAACAATACCTTGCTGAAGCAGGGCAACCCGGGTTTCCTGCGGCGTGAAATTGATCAGAAACTGCTCGGACATTACAGTTTGAATCCGAAGTGTTTGAGGAGTTGCGCAGTCTCGCACAAGGGCAGACCGACAATGCCCGAATGCGAGCCGCGAATCTCTTCGATGAACATCGCCGCGCGCCCCTGAATGCCGTACGCGCCGGCCTTGTCCATGGGTTCGCCGCTGCGCACGTAGCGGGCAATCTCGTCGGCGTCGAGCGTGCGAAAACGCACCTCGCTGACCGACAGCACTTGTTCGGTACGCGTGGCATCAGCGACCACGACCGAGGTCAGCACACGATGCGTCGTCCCCGACAGACGACCTAGAATGCCCATCGCGTCGGCTTCATTGCGCGGCTTGCCCACGACGCCGCCGCCACAATCCAGCGTCGTGTCGGCCGCAAGTACCGGCCGCGGCGGCACATGCCGGTGCGCGAGCAAACGCAGCGCATGCTCGGCCTTGGCGAGCGCAACACGTTGCACATAAACCTCGGGTGTCTCACCCGGATGCTCGTCTTCGTTGACCTCGTGATCGTGCCGGGGCGGCTCACGAAACATCAGCAACTCGAAATGCACCCCGATCTGGGTCAGCAGTTCACGGCGACGCGGGCTGCGCGAGGCGAGGTAGATACGAGTGTCGGTCATGGAATCACTTCTTCTTGTTACGACCTGAGGCCACGCGACTGGTCCGGAATTTTTCGCTTAGGCGAGGATTCTCCGGAGTCTTTGAATCGGCCAGAGGCAGATAATTCGCGCGACTGAGCACCGGCTTTCCACTTTTTTCTTCCAGCTCTTTACGCGCGTTCCCGGCCACCGCACCACCCTCTTTGGCCGCACTGCGGTTGTCTTTGAGTCCCTGGGCATCCTTGCGCCGGGCAATCTCCGTCGTGCTCGCCTCGCCCAGCATGGTGAAGATCAGTTCCAGATCGGTCATATGGTCACGCAGGTTGTTGCCGGTCTTCACCTTATCCAAGCCCTTGAGCCGACTATGCGCACCCGGCGTCACCCCAAACGTGGCACGCGCAATTTCGGCGGTTAAGATCGCGTACTCCTTACCTTCCTCGACACCGCGCTGCTTCCACTCGTCGGTCAATTCGCCACGCACGGCAATGGAACGCAAGCGCTTCTCGATCCACGCCTGAGGGTAACCCTTGGCCTGATACAGCGCGCGAGCGCGGGCACTGGCCAGTTCCGGGTTCTCTATTTCCTTAACGCGCTCGTAACCAACTTGAGCCAGCCAGCGCTTGAAGGGCTCGGCTTTGGGCGACGGAATTGACTGGATGATGCGAAACAAGCCCTCGGTGTTAGCGCAATTCACCCGCTGCACTCCGCCTTGCGTCTCCACGCCAAGGGGGGTGGCAATTTGCCCCCACCCTTTGGCTAACTCCCTGTCGCGACGGCGTAAATCCTTGACGTAACCTTCCGGCTGTACCGAATCTGTCAGCACTGCCACGACATCGACGATAGCAAACCACCATTCCTCGTTGTGCCAGGTACGACGAATGGCACGCTCCTGAAAAACGATCAGGTGGTTTTCAGGGGAATCGATGCCGGCAAGTTTTTTGCTCATGTGCTTACTCGCGGTGGTACGGATGCCCGCGCAGCACACTGCTGGCGCGGTACAAGGTTTCGGCAAGGATGACACGAACCAGCGCGTGCGGCAAGGTCAGGCTGGAGAGGCGGATGCGCTCATGCGCCGTGGCCTTGAACTCGGGGTCAAGGCCATCCGGGCCACCGATAATGATGGCGACGTTGTCGCCGTCGGCCTGCCAGGCCTGCAGCCGATCCGCCAGTTGCCGGGTGGTAAGCGCATCACCCTTTTCGTCAAGCACCACACGTCTCCAGTGGGCACCCGCCAGCGCCGCTTCCAGGCGTTTGGCTTCTGCAGCCATCATGGCCTCAGGGGTTTTTCCGGTGGTTCGCGGCTCGGGCTTGATTTCTTGCAGGAGCAGCGGCGTTTCGCGTGGCATGCGCTTGGCGTAATCGGCCCAGCCTTCTTCCACCCAACCCGGCGGACGCACCGCTACGGCCGCGACCAGCAGCTTCATTCGTCGGCTTCAGACTCGTCTCTTTCCGTCGACTTCTTGCTGCGCTTGGGTACTTTGGTCCACAGCTCTTCGAGGTTGTAGTGGGCGCGGATGGTCGGCAGCATGATGTGCACGATGATGTCGCCCAGATCGACCAGCACCCACTCGCCGCTGTCTTCGCCCTCGGTGCCGACCACCGTGCCGCCGGCTTCCTTGACCTTGTCGTGCACGTTGCGGGCGAGCGCACGAGTCTGGCGGTTGGAGTCGCCGGAGGCGATGATCACCCGGTCGAACAGCGCCGTGAGCTTGGTGGTGTTGAGTACTTCGATGTCTTTGGCCTTGATGTCTTCCAGGGCGGTGACGACGATTTTTTGCAGTTTGCGAATGTCCATGGTCTTAGCGGTATAAGTGGTTGTGTTGAATATAGTCGAGAACCGGCTCACTCACGAGATAGCGGGCGCTTTGCCGCCCCGCGAGCAGGCGGCGGATTTGTGTCGCAGAAATGTCGAGCGCCGTCAGGGCGAAGGGCACAATCGCCCCGGCCGGGCTGGTGCGCAGGGCCGGCGCTGCGGCCTGACGTTGGCGGAATTCGCTGAAAATCGCCGTGTCACCAGCGCCGACTTGCGGAAAGTTGTGCCCGGGGCGCGTCGCGACGCTGATGTGTGCGAGCTCAAACAGACGCCGCCACTCGAACCAGGCGTCAAGTCGCGCAAAGGCGTCGGCGCCCATCAACAGCACCAAAGGTTGCGCGGGGCCAAGCTCACGGCGCAGCCGCTCCAGGGTATGCACCGTGTAGCTGGCCTGAGCCGCGTGGACTTCGCCGGCATCGAGTTCGAACGCCGGGTTGCCGGCGAGCGCACGCTCAACCATTGCCAGCCGGTGTAGGGCCGGTGTTTGCGGCTCGGCGCGCAGCGGCGGCTGCCCGGCGGGAATCCAGCGCACTGTCGCCAGTCCCAGCGCGATGCGGGCTTCTTCGGCCAGGCGCAGATGCCCCAGATGTACCGGATCGAAGGTTCCGCCAAACAGACCGATCGGCTCAGGTTGGGCCATCGGCACCCGGTTCAGCGCGCAGTCGCCGACCGCTTCAGGCGTGGACATCAATGCTGGCAGCGGGCTCGGCCGGTCGGGCTCGGAAAACGTCGCGGTAAGACAAATAGACGCTGGCGACCAACATCGGTGCCATGACAAAAACCAAAACCATACGCAGGGCCATGGCCAGCACTTGCGCGAACAACCCGGAAATACTGCCCGCGACCAGCAGCAGCAGCGCCGGGATGAACATCCCGACCACCATCACCATCAGGCCATAGACAGTAAAGGCACGCCAGTTACGCCAACAGGCCACAAAGCTGAAAAACACCGCCTTGAGCGCGGGCACGCCATCCCACAGGGTAAGCAAGGGAGCAAACCAGAACGCCATCAGCAGGGGCGAGCTGAGGGCGAGCAGGACCGAGAGGTTCGTGAGCAGATCCATCGCCTGTTCCTGCGACATTTCCGGGTCAATCGCCAGGTCGGTGCCTATGGCCAGACCGACAATCACCAGCAGCGTCGAGCCGACCAGATGCCAGCCGCCCAGACGCAGCAGCTCATTGCGGCGCTCTGGCAGGTGCCGAACAAGGTCTTCACTGGTAAAGAGGTTGTTCCGTTCAATGGCCTGGCAGCCGTTGCCCAGCATCGCCGTCAGCGTGGGTAGCGCCAAAGGCAAGAGGAACGGACCGATCATCGGTACCAGATTGATCAGCACCACCACCAGCAGGTAAGCAAACGTCAGCACCGTGAGCAGCGGCGGATTGCGCCGGAACAGGGCGAAACCGGCAAGCAGCCAGAGGATGCCATGGCGGGCGGGTAGGGTACGCGCGTGCATCAGTCGTCCTGACGGGAGATCTGCTGGGTAACGGGAAACATCGAGCCGGGAGCGGCCAGGTCGATCGGGTCAAAGGCCTTGTCGCCATCGTCACGCGCTACGCCGTCGGCCTTCAGGTTGGCGAAGTCATAGAGGTTTCGATCCAGCATGTGCGAGGGTACGATCTTGCTCATGCCGCGAAACAGGTTCTCAACCCGGCCAGGGAAACGCTTGTCCCAGTCGCGGAGCATTTCCTTGACCTGCTGGCGCTGCAGATTGGGTTGCGAACCGCACAGGTTGCACGGAATGATGGGGAAATCGCGTACCTTGGCCCAGGCCTCGAGATCGGTTTCCTTGCAATAGGCCAGCGGTCGGATCACCACATTGCGCCCGTCGTCCGAGACCAGCTTGGCCGGCATGGCCTTCATCTTGCTGCCGAAGAACAGGTTGAGGAACATGGTGTTGACGATGTCGTCGCGATGATGCCCCAGCGCGATCTTGGTCGCCCCCAGCTCACCTGCCACGCGGTAGAGCACGCCACGACGCAAACGCGAGCACAGCGAGCAAGTCGTCTTGCCTTCGGGAATGAGGCTCTTGACGATGGAATAGGTGTCTTCGTTCTCGATGTGGAAGGGCACACCCAGTGCGGTCAAATAGTCGGGCAGCACATGCGCTGGAAAGCCCGGTTGCTTCTGATCGAGATTAACGGCGACGATGTCGAACGCGATGGGCGCGTGCGCCTTGAGATGCAGCAGGATGTCGAGCAGGGCGAAGGAATCCTTGCCGCCGGAAAGACACACCATGACCTTGTCGCCGGCCTCGATCATGTTGAAATCGGCAATCGCCTGTCCCACCTCGCGGCGCAGGCGCTTGGCCAGCTTGTTGGCTTCGATGCGGGATTTCTCAGCCTGCCGCGCAGTCAGCATCTACTATCCATTTCAATTGATTTGGCAGCGATGGCCCCTTGCGCTAGAGCAGTGATTACCGACGGATAATTCGGATTGCAAACATCTCCCGCAGCATAGACACCATTCACCGAAGTTCTTTGACCCGATTCGACAACTACATAGCCCGCTGAATCAAGCGCAAGCGGACTTGATGAGGTAAAAGACCAATTTTTGAGGAAGCTGACATTCGGCTCATAGCCATACAGGACGTGAATTCGACTAACACGTCGAAAAATCTGCTCTTTCCCTGATCTAAGCCTTACTTCTACTTTCTCCTCTAATCTGATCACATTAACAACTGCACTTTCACAAAATAACTCAACTCCCGATCCGGGATGATTAGCTCTGACTGATTCGACCAATTTTCTCTGCGCCTTGGGGTTTGAGCGGCAAACTATCGTTACCCTGCACCCGAGATCCCTAAGAATCTTTGCATTCTCGAAGGCATTATCGCCTCCACCTAGGATGAGAACTTCAGACTGCCCGGTAAGAGCAAGCTTCGAAAATGCAAATGGTCCGAAAAAAACAGTCGAGCTCAACAATGAGCCCCAGCCGGCAATTTTTGAAACATATTCGTGCGACCGAAAACGTGTACCCGTAGCGATGATGATTGCTAATGCCTCAAATGACCTCTGAATACTTCCACGTCGAAGTACATCTATCTTGACCCCCTGCGCTGAAACATCTACCTTGGTACTCGCTTCAGTAAGAACTGGGATATCTAAAGTCTCTAGGTGCGCTCTATGCACACTGGCCAAATCGACGCCAGTAGTGCTTTCAGAACCCAAAATCCAATTATTCTTTAAGAAATTAAGGCGCTGCATTCCTCCTGACTCAGATTCAGATTCCGCTACGATAGGTTCAAAACCCAAGTTCCGTAGCCACAGCGCCGCAGACATACCGGCTGGCCCAGCCCCTAAGATAAAGACCTTCTGAAGCATGTTCAGAATCAACTTAGCACTGCGTCCCAGCCCTCTGAAACAAGTGAGTGGCAAAACGTAGCGAAGTCTTGAGCGAAGTGCAGTTTTTGCGCAGGATCCCAGAGAAAATCGTTGCTTAGTGGCCGTAAAAGAACTAACGCTACAAACGACTGGTTATCTATTTTCTCTATCGCTGGAGCTTCCATCAGCGTATAGCCCTCTCGCTTAGCTCCTTCAAGAGTATGCCGAAGGTTAATCAAAATTGAGTTGTACGCATCAACAACACTTAGGCTTTCTTGGAGACGTACTAACACTACGATGCCGGCTTTGCGAACGTTTATTGACACAACAAGGTCAATTCGCTTTGTACTACCATTCTGGCAGCCTGAGAGGCTATAGCGGCAGCGTGTCGAGTGAGAAGTCGTCGGACTCACCTCGACGACCAACTTCTCGTTGAGAGAAGGAAACCTAATTTCACGAAGGCACTCTGGTATTAGCCTTGAAAGTATCTCGTTCGATTTTTTCCGCAGTGCATTCACGCCTGTCTCTGCAAAAACTAGGTAGGCAACCACGACAACTGGGACAAAAATCGAACTCAATAAAGTAACTGCAGAGGACAGCCAACGCTCAGGCACTTTAGGAGTAAGCAATGCAGGCGTACCGAAACCCACGTCCTGTAGAAATAGGATCGCTATTAGCACTACGTCAGAAACAAAAACGATTCCAACCATTCCCAACACGAGCATGCGAGCCCAGAGAGGGACTGACAGTTGTCTAAAGTCCTGCAGCATTCCTGATGCTAACGCCCCGGAACCCAACTGCTCTGACTCTTTACCTTCGTCTCGTATCAATTTTGAACCTCGCTGCTGTAACTCAGCGGCAAGTATAGCGGCCAGCGCTTCTAAACAAAGGTCTTCGTGATAGGTTCTGTTGTTAAAGAATTCTCAACGATACTCGGCCGCGAAAAAGCCGAAACTCGCGATCGCGGTCACCGACAAGCCCCAGCCGGCACAGGCGAGATCGATACTGCCGTTGACCAGGGTCGCAGGAGAATCTTGGGCAAGATCGCTATTCATCGTCTTATCCTAGCGCGTCAGCGATCCGGCGACTTGTATATACAGAGGGATGCCGAGGAGGAGATTGAAGGGAAAGGTGATCGCCAGCGCTGCCGTAATGCCGATGGCCGGATCCGCCTTGGGCAGCGCAAGACGCATGGCCGTGGGCGCAGCAATGTACGAGGCACTCGCCGCCAGGGTCATGAGCAGCGCACACCCACCCTGCGAAAACCCGAGCAGACGGGCGGCTGCCGCGCCCAGCACGGCGCTGAGCAAGGGCACACCGATCCCGGCCAGAATCAGGAACAGGCCACTTCGACGCAACTCACTAAATCGACCGGCCGCCACCAGCCCCATCTCAAGCAGAAAAAGACACAGCGCGCCTTTGAACAGATCCACGAACAACGGTTGGAGTGGCGCTTTGCCCTCTGGACCGGCGATTACGCCGATGGCAATGCCGCCGATCAGTAGCAAGACGCTTCGATTGGCTGCGATTTCGTGCAGCAGTGTCGCCATGGAGCCCACCTCGGCGTTCTTCTCATTACGCCGGCCCAGCCATGCCCCTACCAGCAGCGCCGGCGCTTCCATGACCGCCGCGAGCAGGGAGAGATGAGGCTCGTAGCTAATGCCGCGATTAGTCAGGATCTGGCTCGCTGCGGCAAACGTAACAATGCTGATTGAGCCGTAATGCGCCGCCAGTGAGGCGGCATCCGGCACCCCCAAGCGCCGGCGGAAGATGGGGTAGGCAACGAACACAATGGCCGCACCAAGCACCATCACCACCAGAATGTCGATCACCATGGCGGGTGTGAAACTGCGCGCCATCTCCACTCCGCCCTTGAGGCCAATGGCGAGCAGGAGATAGATCGACAGCGCGTCATAGACCGGCGGCGGCAGACGCAAGTCGCTGCGCATCAGGCGGGCAATCACACCCAGTACAAAAAACAGCGGGATCGGATCCATTGCGTTTCTCTTAAGATTCAGTCGTTGCCAGCAGGGTTTTGATCACGCGCGCGGCGGCCGCAAAACCGAAGCTCGCCGTCACCATCACTGAAGATCCATAGCCGGCGCACGCCAGCCCCGCGCCGCCATCGACCGGCAGTTCGCATGTCGCCAAGTCGGCGCTGGTAACACGGCGATCCGTCGGCTTATGCACGGGTTCGGCCGAAAACACGCATTCGATACCAAACTTCTTCTTTGGGTCACGCGGAAAACCGTAGTCCTTGCGCAATTTTGCCCTCACCTTGGAGGCCAGCACGTCCTGCACAGTGCGCGCCAGATCGACGACCTCGACCCGCGTCGGGTCGATGCGGCCTCCGGCAGCGCCCGTCGTCACGACCGTTTGCCGCCGTTGGCGGCACAGCGCCAGCAGGGCTGCCTTGGCGCGCACGTTGTCAATGGCGTCGAGCACTGCCGCATCGGCAGGCACCCGCGTTGCCACGTTCGTCTGGTCGATAAAGTCGTCAACCAGGGTCACGGCGCAGGCCGGATTGATCTGGGCGATGCGCTGTGCCAGTGCCGTTCCCTTGGCCATACCCAGCGTGTTCTCCAGCGCCTGCAACTGGCGGTTGATGTTGGACTCCGCGACATGGTCCATGTCGATCAGCGTCAAGCGGCCTACGCCGGAGCGGGCCAGCGCCTCGACCGCCCACGAGCCGACGCCACCCAGGCCAATCACGCACACATGCGCCTGCGCCAGTTGCGCCAGGGAACCCGTGCCGTAGAGGCGATCGACGCCCCCAAAGCGGCGGGCGAAATCAGCGGCGGGCGACGGGGAATTCATGCTCGCCATGTTACAAGGGGTGCGGCATGGTTAACATCGCTCGCTCACCTTACGTTTGTCTGCCATGACCCAAACCATCAATTCACTCGGCCAAAACCTTGGCGCGGCCGTCCCCGACTGGCAGAGCGCACGGCGGCCCGAGGCAAGAACCCTCACCGGACGCTTTTGCCGTCTGGAAGCGCTGAGCGCCGAACGCCACGCCGACGCATTGTTTGCCGAATTTTCTGCCGACAGCGAGGGGCGCAACTGGACCTACCTGCCCTACGGCCCCTTCGCCAGCGCTGCCGAGTTTGCCACGTGGGTAGGTGGAGTAGCCGCCGGGAGCGATCCCTTGTTTTTTGCGATCGTCGATCCATCGCGCGCATCACCGGTCGGGATTGCCAGCTACCTGCGCATCGTCCCCGAGCAGGGCACGATCGAGGTCGGGCATCTGAACTTTGCACCGGCCATGCAGCGCACGCCGATTGCCACCGAAGCGATGTGGCTGATGATGCGCGAGGCCTTTGCGCTCGGCTACCGACGCTACGAATGGAAGTGCAACGCCCTCAATGAACCCTCGCGCCGGGCGGCGCAGCGTCTTGGCTTCTCGTTCGAGGGCATTTTCCGGCAGGCGGCCATCGTCAAGGGCTGCAACCGCGATACCGCCTGGTATGCCGTCATCGACCGTGACTGGCCGGCGCTGGATGCCGCCTTCCAGCGCTGGTTAGCCCCGGAAAACTTCGCTCCGGACGGGTACCAGCGCGTGGCGCTCACCGGTTTGACGCAACCCCTGCTCGCCGCCTCAGGCTGAATGACCCGCGGGCACCCGCCAAGCGCATTCCCGGTTTGCCAGGCGTTACCCGCAATGTGGTGAGTTCTCGTCGCGCCGCTGGCGGTTGCTGCTGTCCAGACTGAAGCACCTACACCGGCGAAACCCACAGAAGCAAAATGGTGCCAAGCCTCAAGCCATTTCTCAAGAGGCACCACCACGCTCGGCGTGGTGCCATAACGAGAGAGAGAGCGCATGAACTCAAGCACTGGCAACGTCGTTCCGGTAGCACCCCACCGGTCAAGCATCGCGCACTGGACTTTAAAGCGTCTGGTCGTGCTGCTTCTGGGTATCGGGTCCTTGTCTTTTGTCTTCTCGATGTGGTTACTGCAGGGGCGTTATGACGCCTTTGATGCCCGCAGCTACAGCGAAGAAGTGTCGCGCGTCATTGCCGTCATAAAGACTGACGAGATGGCCCTGCGCTCGTCGGTCACCGATAACGCTCTGTGGACCGACACTTATAACTACGTCAGGGGGATCAACCCGGGGTTTTTGGGTGAGAACTTTACGGCGGCCTCGATAAAGAATTTGCGCGTCGATGCCGTCGTGGTCACCGGTCTGAGCGGCCAACTACTTGGCTCGACTGAGCGTAAGCTGGACGACAATCTGGGCCCGGTATCGGCGGAAACCGTGAGCGTGCTGACCAGGGCGGGTCAACCGGCCGGTGCCGGCGCCGCCACCGAGGCGGTGACTTATCTGGTCTGGCTGGGCCAACGTCCCGCGCTGGTGGCGCGCTCACCGATTACGGACTCCGATGGCCTGAAAGCCGCCAACGGGTACCTCTATTTCGTCAAGTTTCTGGAGCAGGATTTCCTCGCGCGCGTTCAGGAATTGACCGGGGTGAGTTTTGCCCTGGAGCCCTACGAGCCGGATACCGGCACGACCACAAGCGTCACCAAGCGCGGCAATCAATGGCTCGCGCGCACGGCCATTTTTGACTCCGCCGCGCAGATCAGTCATGCCGGCCCTGGCTATCTGGGTAACGAACAACGCATTACCACCGCCCTGCTGGCCGCCAACGCACTGCTGCTGGTGGGCTTGTCACTGGCCGGAAGCTATTTCGTGCTGAACCGACGGGTGCTCAAGCGTCTGGCCGTGTTTTCGACACTGGCCGACCGTTTGCGCCAGGGGGATAAATCCGACCTGCGCTGGCCGGATGCCGGCGTCGACGAGTTTGACAACCTCGCCGCCTCGCTCAACGACCTGCTGCTGACCGCCAAAAACCAGCAGACCGAACTCGCCCACCTCGCCAATCACGACCCACTCACCCAACTACCCAACCGTCGCCTGCTGCTCGATCGCTTGCCGCATGCGCTGGCCACCCGCAAGCGCACGGGCAGCGAAGGGGCGTTGATGTTTATCGATCTGGACAAATTCAAGGAGCTGAACGACACGCACGGCCACGCGACAGGTGATCAGCTGCTGATCGCCGTCGCGCAGCGCCTGAACTCCTGTGTGCGCGAAACCGACATGGTCGTGCGCCTGGGCGGTGACGAGTTCATGGTGATGATCGAGGGCTTGGGCACTGAACCCATGATGGCCGCGCGCAGAGCGCAGGAGATTGCTGCCAAGATTCTGAATGCACTCAACCAGCCCTATCTTCTCGGGGATGAAAAAGTGACCAGCACGCCCAGTATCGGGCTGGCGCTGTTCAATGGCGACAAGGTGGGCGCGGCAGAGATGCTGCAGCGCGCGGATCTGGCCATGTACGAGGCGAAGTCGGTCGGGCGCAACGCCGTCCGCTTTTTCGACCCGCAAATGCAAGCCGAGATTTCCCAGCGCGTTAAGACCGAAAACGACATGCGCGAAGGGATGTGGCAGCAACAGTTCATCCCCTACTACCAATGCCAGGTCGATGACCGGGGCGCGATTATCGGTGCAGAACTTCTCGTGCGTTGGGCGCATCCGACGCGGGGTCTGGTGCCGCCGAACGAGTTTATTCCCATTGCCGAGGCTTCCGGCCTGATCCGGCCGATGGGCCATCTGCTGCTGGAGGCCGCCTGCTTTCAGCTCGCCGCCTGGGCAAGGAATCCGCGCACCGCCAATCTCACGCTGGCGGTGAATGTCAGTCCCAGCCAGTTCTTGTACCCCGACTTCAATGACTTGCTGGTCGCCATGCTCGCGCATACCGGCGCCAATCCGCATCGGCTGAAACTCGAACTGACCGAAAATGCGCTGATGAACAACATAGAGGACGTGGCGACCCGCATGCATCAGATCAAAGCCCTGGGCGTCACTCTCTCGCTCGATGACTTTGGCACCGGGTACTCATCGCTTTCGTACTTGCGTCTGCTGCCGCTTGATCAGCTGAAAGTCGACCAGTCGTTCGTACGTAATCTCATGACCGACCCCAGCTCTGTGGCGATCGCTCGTACTGTCATCTCACTGGCCCGTAACCTGGGTCTTGAGGTCATTTCCGAGGGTGTCGAGACCGAGCAACAGCGCGAGTGCCTGTCAAAACTGGGTTGCGGCCGGTACCAAGGCTACCTGTTCGGCCGACCGCTTCCGCTCGCCGACTTCGAGCAGCTCGTTGCAGGCGACCACCCTGCCGCGACCGTCAAAGCCGCCACAACGTATCCGGTCTCCGGCGCTGTTCCGAGTTTTTGAATTCGGGGTACGCGGAAGCATTGCGTATCGCCCCGGCATCATCGTTCGCGGGGGTACGCCCTTCTGCTGACGCGAGCGTGCCGGCCTGTGCGCTCGCTCGGCGTTGCCTCCCTTTCCGCAAGTCGGCGCTGGTGGAACGGCGATTCGCCGGCGGACACCGCCACACGGGCACCTATCCCGCGGACAAGCCCCGCTCGCTGGCCGCCGGACTTTCCGCCGCGAGTTGCTTGAGCAGCGAGGCGCGTTCTGCGGGCGTCTCGCGCGTATCGGGCAGCACATGGGTGGCATGCGGAAAGCGATCCAGCCAGAATTGACCGGTGGTCTTGCCCGCCTCGGTGGCGGTGGCCAGCCAGACTATCGTATCGGCCCCTTCCTCCGGGGTGCGCAATACTTTGCCGGTGACAAAATGAAATTCGGGCAAGGCCGTAGCGACTCCGGGCGTATCGGCCCAGCCCGGGTGCATGGCATTGACCACGATGTGCTGGTCAGCCCAGCGCTCGGCCCAGGTTTCCGTCACGATCATCAGCCCGCGTTTGGCTCGGGCGTAGGCCGTCGAACCGGAATACTTGCCTTCTTTGCTCTGTAAATCATCGACGGCAATTTTCTCGAAGTACATACCGCCCGAAAGCACATTGATTACGCGCGCGGGCGAGCTGGGCGTCGCCGCTTTGTGCAGCAGCGGCAGCAAACCCTCGGTGAGCCGATACGGCCCGAGCAGCAGCAGGGCAAAGCTCTTTTCGATGCCTTCCTGGGTTTCTTCACGCGGGTTGATCAGCGCGCCGGCGTTGTTCACCAGCACGTCGATCGGTCGGCCTTTGCGCAGCAGTCGAGCGGTGAGCGCCTCGATATCGGCCATGAGGCTCAAGTCGGCGATTTCGACATGCAGGCGGGCATTGCCGTAGCGGCGCTTGAGATCACGGACGACCCCTTCGGCCTTGCGCGCATCGCGCGCCACCAGCGTCAGCTCGGCACCGCGCGCGGCCAGCACTTCCGCCGTGGCCAGGCCCAGACCGGAGGTAGCGCCGGTAATCAGAATATGCCGCTCACGCAGGTAGGCCGAGACCGGATTCCACTGCTTGCGCGAACTCCGGTAGCCAAAGCGGGTAAAGCGATACAAGCCGGGTACGACCCATTTGTCGGCCAGAATGCTGCCCTTGCTCGCCTGCGGCACGGGGAAATTGTCTTCCAGGGCGGCCTTCATGCCGGCCATCGCGCTCTTGCCCACCCGGTCCATCACGCCGGGAAAGGTTTTCAGGGCCCAGGCGAGTGGTTTGCGAAACGTGAAATTGGCGATGTAGCGCACGCGGGTATGCCGGCGCACCACACTGAACTGGATCTCTTCCACGGCAGTGAACAGTTTGGAGCTGACCGTCATGAGCAGGCGGTTGTCCGGCTCCCATTCGGTGACCAGGTAGGTCAACTCAAGCCCGGAGGTCATCACGATCAGGAATTCACTCCCCACCCCCAGGGCCCCCTCGGTCAGATGCACGCCACGAGCGACTCCCGGGTCCCATTCCTCGATGCGGGGGAAGTCGGAAATGTAGGCGAACACCTCGTGCAAAGGGCGGTCGACTTCAATGGTTTCGTCCAGAGTAATGAGCGGGTTCATGGCAGATGTTTCCGAGTGCAGGGCGTCAAGCGGCAAGCCGTACCTTACCACTGACAAAGCTGACACAGGTTAAAACGTAGCCCTCTTCCACCGCATGAGCATCGAGACCCGCCGTGTTGGCCATGGGCGCGTCACCGGACAGCTTGCGCACCTTGCATTCGCCACAGTCACCGGTGCGGCAGGCGCTGGCAATCGTGACCCCCGCCTGATCCGCCAAATCCAGAATGCTTTGCTGGCCGCCACACGCGATTTCGATGCCCGAGTTGGCGAAGCACAATGTTCCGCCGCTCGCGTCGACACTGTTCGTGCTGCCAAAACTCTCCTCATGAAAGCGGCGCATCGGAAAGCCGGCGTTTTCGAACACGGCTTTGCTGCCAGCCATGAAGCCCGTCGGACCACAGCTATACACCTCGCGCTCGGCGAAATCGGGTGCGATCTGCGCCAGCATCGCGGCATCCAGATAGCCGGTGAGGCCCCGCCACTTGTCTTTTTTGCGGCTGCGCGTCAGGCTGATGTGCTGCACAAAGCGCGGGTTTTCGGCCACCAACGCCGCGACTTCTTCAGGAACGATCAGATCATCGGCGGTGCGGGCGCAGTGAAAATAGACGATATCGGCGTCGTTTGCCGTGTCGCGCAACCAGCGCGCCATCGAGAGCATGGGCGTGACTCCGCTACCCGCCGAGAGGAACAGCACTTTCTTACGCGGCTTCGGTGCACAGGTGAAGTGGCCGTGTGGGCCGGTCATGGCGATTGACGCACCCACGGTGAGCTGATCGCATAGCCAGTTCGATACCAACCCGCCGTCGACGCGCTTTACGGTCAGTTCGAAATAGCCGGCTTGGGTCGGTGTTGAGGACATCGTGTAGGAACGGAACACCTTCTTGCCTGCGATGTCCAGCGCCAGTGTGACGAACTGGCCGGGCTGATAGTCCAGCGCGTCACCGCTGGCATCGGCAAAGCGAAAGGCTTTCACGTCGTGGGTAAGGTCGAGCACCTCGAGACATTTCGCCGTAAAGGCACGCTGCTTCGGCTTGGGCGGGGCCAGCTTGGTGGTGTGCTCCGCCTTTGCCTTCGTGGAAATGAAGGGAATGCTTCTCGGCCACGCTTGCTGAGGCGCAATAAACCCGGGCACCACCTTGAGCGCTGCCGCACCCAGCACCGTGGTGGCCGTCATGGCACCCGCCATCATGGCCGAGGCGACACCACAGAACAGGATGTCCTGCCCCGTCAGGTACAGACCCTTGATCGGCGTATGCGGCTTGACCCAGCTTTGCGCGAAGCGCTCGGGCGTGTGCTCCAGCCCATACACTTGGCCTTGCGCGCAGTTGTTGAAATGCGCCGTCGACAAGGGCGTCGACAACTCGTAATAGTCGACCTTGCCGCGCACCTGGGGCACATGCTTGTACACATCGGCCAGCAGCTTCTCGGCGAGCATAGCTTTGAAAGCCTCGTAGTCCGCCCCGCGCTTGTTCCACGGCTTGTTTTCCCATGGCTTGAACCATTCATAGGGGGCCAGCGAAATCACATCGACGGTCGATTTTCCCGGGTAGTGGCTGTCCCACGCCGGGTCTTTCGACGAGGGAAAGGAGATGTAGTTGAGCGGGAAATGGGTGTTCGGCCTGGCCAGAAATTTAGCCAGTTCTTTGTCGTGATCGTAGCCGCGATAGATCCACATGTTGGCCTGCTCCAGCGCCAGTTCTTGGGCCGAGCCGGTGATGCCGATGTACAGCCCCAGATGCGCGACCGAAGGCTTAAGGCTCGTCAGCTTTTCTGCGAGCTTCAGCCGCGTGCCCACTTCTTCGGGCATCAGCTTGCCGTAGGTGTTGTACAGGCCGGCGGCGCTGATGACGCTTTCGCACAGAATTTCGTCGCCGTTGGCCATGCGCACGCCGATAGCGCGATCGCCCTCGATCAGGATCTGCTCCACCTCGGCATTGACCACCACACGCCCGCCCGCGCGCTCGATCACCGGCTCAATATGGTGGGCAATCTGCGATGCACCACCGACCGGAAAGTTGGCGCCGCCAAGGTAGTGCTGCGCCACCACGGCGTGCATGGCGAAACTGGATTGCGCCGGCGGCATGCCGTAGTCGCCCCACTGGCCACAGAGCACGCTGGCGAGTTTGGGGTCGTGGATGAAGTCGGCCATCACTGCCTTGGTGGTACGACTGAAGTAATCGCCGCTGGCCCGACTCACCAGCCCACCGACAACGCCTTGCAAGTGTCGTGGCAAATAGCGCTGACCAAAGTGCACTGGCAGGCTGCGCGTGGCGGCACGGATATGCTTCAGGTAGGCATCGATCTGCTGGCGCGCATCAGGAAAAGACTTGAGTAGTTCCTCGCGAAAGTTGGCGGCCCCGGCGACAAAGTTGTAGTGCGTATCCTTGATGATGATCTTGTCATAAACATCATCCATCTTTGCCCACTGAAGTTGGCTGTCGGTGATCACATCAAAGACTCGACGCAGAGGCGAATTCGGGTTGTGCACCTCGCCGATGTAATGCACGCCGACATCCCATTCGTAGCCTTTGCGCTTGAACGAATGCGTGAAGCCGCCGGCGGTGTAGTGACGCTCAAGCACCAGCACCTTCTTGCCGGCGTTGGCCATCAGCGCGGCCGTAGTCAGCCCGCCCAGCCCCGAGCCGATGACGATGGCGTCGTAACGGGAGTCAATTTCGCTTGCCACATACTTTTTGCCTACGATCATTTTGGGTTCCTCGGTTAAGATATAGTTCAGTTATGAACAGTGTAGTTCAATATTGAACGATATGGCGACCAAAAAACTAGAGCAATCTCTCAGGCAATCGGCGGCCAGCAAAGCCTGGCTCAGCGTGGTGCATGCCTACAACCTCTGCGACACCGCCATCGCAGCACGGCTGGCACCGCTGGGCCTGCGCGTTGGCGAGCACGAGGTATTGGCCAATTTGCTGTTGGCACCCGGCATCACCCAACAAGCGCTGGCGCAGCGCTGCTTCGTCGCCAAGAGCGGCATCAGCATGCTGCTCACGCGCATGGAAGCGCAGGACCTGCTGCGCCGCGAGGCGGATGCCAAGGACGGTCGCATCAAACGCCTGAGCCTGACCAAAACCGGCACCGCACTGGCCGAGCAGACGCTGGCGATTCAGAACGAGATCATCGGGCACATGACCGCCCCGCTCTCAGATCAGGAACTCAGCGGGCTGACTGAGCTTTCAGAGCGGGTTGTGGCGCAGCTCGAAGCGCTGCTAGACCCATGAATCAGACTCACACCCGGTACAGGTCCACATTTTCTCAGCGCCGCAGCAGCGGCTCATTTTGCCTGAAGCCCCTTGATGCGCACCCGGGTGTCCGGCTCCTTTAAAGTGGCCGCCGGGGAAGATATCGGCACGGACCATCTACCAACCCATGCGAGGCCTTTCGATCATGTCAAAACTTTTCATACTTCTGCTGCTGGCGATCAACCTGCAAACGGCACAGGCGCAAGAACCTGGCGGCACCGTCACAACCGGCAGATCAGCGGTGGAACTCTCGATCATAAAGACGTCAGACGTCACCACCCTGGAGGCCTTCACCTACTCCGGAGGCGACTACACCAAGGCCGTCAAGCTTCAGCACGTCGCGGTACTGGTACGCCATCCAAAAGGAAGCTTGCTGTTCGATACGGGTCTGGGCAGGAATATCGACGCGCAGTTCAAGGAAGACATGCCGCTGTGGGCGCGTCCGTTCTTCAGCTATGGCCCGGTAACCGCTGCCCGCCCACAACTTGACGCAGCGGGCTACGCACCCATTGAGCGCGTGTTCTTGTCCCACGGGCACTGGGACCATGCCAGCGCGCTGGTGGATTTTCCCGAAGCACAGATATGGCTCAGCCAGCCAGAAAAAGACTACTTGGCGTTAGCCGGCCCACCCGCCGTCTTTCCGTCGCAGCTATCGGCCCCATCCATTAAATGGAAGCCGTTCAAGTTCAATGACACGCCGTACGGCCCGTTCGCCCAAAGTCTGGACGTGTTCGAGGATGGCAGTGTGGTGTTCGCGCCCCTTGCCGGACACTCGCCCGGCTCGATCGTGATGTATGTCACGCTGGGTTCCGGGAAAAAATTCCTGTTTGTCGGCGATGCGGTATGGAAAGCCGAAGCCATCGCCAAGCAGCGTCCCAAGATGTGGATTTCCAGCCGCATCGTCGATAACGACAAAGCGCTGTCATTGCAAGCCGTGGGCGCATTGACGACCATTCAGGCAAGTGAGCCCACCCTGGTCATCGTCCCGGCACATGACGCCGCAATTCATGACGCACTAGGCGCCTACTTTCCGCAATTCTTGAAGTAAAGCCCTGAAAGGGCCATGCGATCTCTTGGCAGCGCGCACCAACGACCCTGAGCGCCTGTCGTGTCGCATGGCTTGACATACCTCAACGCGGAATGACTAGGCCCACATGCCTTCCATGCCCACATACCCCGGCAGCGCCCGAATGCGTCCGAACCAGGCCAGCACCTTGGTATAGCCTGACAAGTCCAGCTGCGCCTCGGGTGCCAGGGCGACATAGGGGTACATCGCGATGTCGGCAATGCTGACCTCGCTGCCGAGCAAGAAAGCCTGATCGGCCAGCTGCGCTTCAAGAATACCGAGCACGCGCAGGGCCAGGGCATGTGTCGCCCCGACATCAATCGGCCGGCCAAATTTGTAATGGACACGCAAACGGGCCAGCCCGTTGGCCACCTCGTTCGCCGAGGTCGAGAGCCAGGCCGCGATGTGCGCGTGGCTCGCCGCATCATCGGGCCACCAGCGCGCACCACCGTATTGCCTGGCCAGATAGACGAGGATCGCCTGGCTGTCGCGGATGACGGTCTCGCCGTCGACCAGCACTGGCACCTGGCCCAGCGGATTCATGGCCAGAAACTCAGCCGACTTTTGCTCGCCTGCCGCCAGCTTGACGGTGCGGCTTTCGTACGCCTGGCCCAGCAGCGAGAGCAGCAGCCGAACCTTGTAGGCGTTGCCGGAGGGAGGTGCTTCATAGACGATGATCATGGTGACTCCTTAGAGATCAAGCGACAGCGAACTGCCAATCGCCCGTGAGACGCACGGGCACATGTGAGTGAGACGTTGCGTGTCGTCGATTACCGTATCACGATGATCGATTTGCCCCGACACCACGCGCGTGACGCAGGTGCCACAGGTACCGGTCCGGCAACTTGAGGGCAGGGTGACGCCGGCGTGCGCCAGCGTTTCCAGAATGCTGTGCTCAGCCGCCACCGTCAAGGTCTTCTGTGAGCGGGTGAGCGTTACGGTGAAGGGCTTATCGCCGGAGTGTGAATGCGAGGCTGCGGAGAATCGTTCGCTGCGCACATTCGCGGCGGGAATTCCCGCGCTCTCCGCCGCCGCTTGCACCGCGTCGATCAGGCGTATCGGGCCGCAGACATAGACCATCGTATCAGGCGCTGCGCCAGCGATGAGCGCCTCAAGATCAGGCTTTGGTGACCCTTCGACGCGAGTGAAGTGGGCGTGGTAGCGATCACCGAAGCAACGCGCCAGGCGATCTTGATACGGCATGTCGGCGGCCTCACGGCCAATGTAGTGCAACGCAAACCCGCTACCGCGCGCCTGCAGCGCCTGCGCCATGGCCTTGATCGGGGTAATGCCGATACCACCGGCAATCAGCAGCGCCGGACGCGCGTCGTCGTGCAAGGCAAAGCTGTTGCGCGGCAGCGCACAGCGCAGCACACTGCCCAGCTGCAGCTGGGCGTGGATGGCGGCGGAACCGCCGCGCCCCGCGTCCTCACGTTGCACCGCGATTTCGTAGATGTCGCGCCGACCCGGGTTGGAGGCGATCGAATAGCTGCGTACGCCGGCGCTGCCATCGGGCAGACGTATGGGAATGTCGATATGGCTGCCCGCGCTCACTGCCGGCAGGTCGCTGCGATCAGGTGCACGCAACTCGTAGGCACGCACCCGGTGCGACAACTGGCGCACGCCAGTGACCTCCAGTTGCAGGGGGCCGTTGCCGAGCTCCGGTGGTGCATTCAATGGTGTTTTCGCCGGCACTATGGGGGAAATCGCCGTGTTACCAGCGCCGACTTGCCGATCAGCCCATTCGCGCTCTGTGTAGCGTGGCGTGATGTGCTGCGGGCAGTTCCAGTCGTAGGCTTCCACGGTAATGACGAAGCCTCGCTCCACGTGCGCCCGATAGCCCGGCACTTCCAGCGCCGCGATGGCCGCTTGCGCTTTCGGTCCGTCGTCTTCACTGACCACGCGCACGCGACCGAGAATCTTGAGCCGCCGCTGTGCGGTGTAGTCCATCAGAAACAGCGAAATGCGGTCGTCGGTTTGCAGGTTGCCGACGCTGATGAACTGAAAGTTGCCGCGAAAATCGGCAAAGCCCAGCGTCTTGTCGTCCAGCACCTTGAGGAAACCTTTCGGCCCGCCGCGATGCTGCACATAGGGCCAGCCGGTTTCGCCTACCGTCGCCTGATAGAAGCTGTCGCGCTCGGCAATGAACTCCGCCTCCGTCGCCCCCAGCCGGTCGCGCCGGTCGGGGGTGATGTCGAAGGCGGCGTAGGACTCGCGGCTGCCCATTATCGACTGCAGGGCACGCACGGTTTTGGTGAAAGCAATTTCAGAAAATGCCCGTGCCATGCGAGTCTCCTTAAAGAGCGGCTACGATCAATGGACAATCAGGCTGATATCAGGCGGCGATAGCGGCGAGCGAATCCACACCCACCTTGGGAAAGTCGATCTCGACACGGCTGGCCTTGCCCAGAATATTGGTCAGCAGGTTCATGCCCACGTGGGTAATGATCTCGACGATCTGCGCATCGTCGTAGCCGACGGCGCGCACAGCCTGCAGCTCTGCGGAAGTGACATCACCCTTGTGCTCGACCAGAGCGCGGGCAAAGCGCACGGCGGCGGCCGCTTTTTCATCCCGGCTGGTGCCACTGCGATTGGCTTCCATTTCCTCGTTCGACAAACCGGTCTTGCGCCCGATCGCGGTGTGCGCCGACAGGCAGTATTCGCAGGTGTTTTGCTGCGCCAGTGCCAGAGCGATACGCTCGCGCGTCAGGGCGTCGAGGCTGCCCGCGTTGGCGACGCCGTGCAGGCCGAGGAAAGCCTTGAGCGCCACCGGCGAGTTGGCGAACACCTTGAGGAAGTTGGGCACGATGCCCAGTTGCGCCTGAATGGCGTCATACAGCGCCTTTTGCTCGGCGTTGGCGGCTTCGACGGAAACGACATTGATACGGGCCATGGTGATGCTCCTTGAGTGAGTGTCGCTGCGACGAAATGTCATCAGCGAATGAACGGCACTCTAGATAATTGTCACTTGCGGGTGAATACGCATAACATGCAATCTACTATTTCACTATTGACAATAATATGGATCGCCTGCAATGCATGAGCGCAGTGGTAGCGGTCGCCGACTGCCGTGGCTTTGCCGGCGCGGCGCGCAAGCTGGGCCTGTCGGCGCCGGCGGTAACGCGCGCCGTGGCGGCGCTGGAACAGCATCTGGGCGTCGCCCTGTTTGTGCGCACGACGCGGACGGTGCGCCTGACCGAAGCGGGCACGCGCTATGTGGACGACGCCCGGCGCATTCTGGCCGAGCTCGATGAGGCCGACGAAGCGGCGGCGGGCATCAATGCCACCCCGCGCGGTACGCTGGGCATCACCGCGCCGGTGCTGTTCGGGCGGCTGTATGTCATGCCTGGCATCGTCGATTATCTGTCACGCTATCCTCAGGTTGCTGTGCAGGCGCTATTTCTGGATCGCGTGGTCAATCTCATCGACGAAGGGCTGGATGTCGGCGTGCGCATTGGCGAATTGCCCGATTCGTCTTTGCACGCCGTGCGCGTCGGGCAGGTGCGGCGGGTGCTGTGCGCCTCGCCCGCGTATCTGCAAGCGCATGGGCGGCCGACCCGCGTAGCCGAGCTAAGCGAACACAGTCTCATTGCTGCCACCGGCATCAGCAGTTCTCCGGAATGGACGTTCGGCGGCACGGGCAACAAGCACAGTGTGCGCGTGCAGCCGCGACTGGCCGTGAACACCAACGAGGCAGCGATTACCGCCACCTGTGCCGGCTTCGGCATCGCCCGCCTGTTGTCGTATCAGGTGGTCGAACAGGTGGCCGCCGGTGAGCTCGAACGGGTGCTCGACGACGACGCCACCGCGCTGCCGGTGCACGTGGTTTACCGCGAGGGGCGACGCGCTTCGGCCAAGGTGCGCTCGTTTGTCGACCTGGTGGTAGCACGCCTGCGTGCGGATGCATCGCTGCACTGAGGCTGGGCTATCCTCTCAATTCATTTTCCCGGAGCTAACCATGACCACGAAAGCCCCCGTCACTGCCAAAGCCAAACCCGTCGCCACCAAAGTCCGCCGGGCCGCAGCGGGTGATGTCGCCCCCGCTCACACTGAAAAATCCGTAGAGGCCTTCGTCACCAAAGACCGTACCGACGCGGCGCAAATGGCCAAGGTGGAAGCTCTGCGGGATATCCTCGCGCATCCGGAGCGACTGCCCGCGAAACAGCGGGCAGACAATCTCAAAGCCATCGTCGAGGGTGCCTCGCCCGATGACATCGAGGCCCTGAAGGCCGCGCTGCTCGAACAAAGCGAAGCCGTCGCCGGGCACCCCGACGAGGAACTGGCACCGGACTGGCGCGAGGGGGGCTACCCCTACCGACACCTGATGTCGCGCAAGAGTTACGAACGGCAAAAGTATCACCTGCAAGTCGAGCTGCTCAAGCTGCAGGCCTGGGTCAAAGAGACCGGTCAGCGGGTGATCATTCTCTTCGAAGGGCGCGATGCCGCCGGCAAGGGCGGCACCATCAAACGCATGATGGAACACCTCAACCCCCGCGGCGCGCGCGTGGTGGCACTGGAGAAGCCCTCTGAAGTGGAACGGGGCCAGTGGTATTTCCAGCGCTATGTGCAGCACTTGCCCACGCGTGGTGAGATCGTGCTGTTTGACCGCAGCTGGTACAACCGCGCCGGCGTAGAGCGCGTGATGGGCTTTTGCACCGATGACGAATACAACGAGTTCATGCGCCAGACGCCCGAGTTTGAACGCACGCTGGTGCGCAGCGGCGTGCATCTGATCAAGTTCTGGTTCTCGGTCTCGCGCAAGGAGCAGCGCCGTCGGTTCAAGGAACGCGAAACCCACCCGCTCAAGCACTGGAAGCTCTCGCCCATCGACCTCGCCTCGCTCGACAAGTGGGACGACTACACCAAGGCCAAGGAGGCGATGTTCTTTTATACCGACACGGCGGATTCCCCCTGGACGGTGATCAAGTCCGACTGCAAGAAGCGTGCGCGGCTCAACGCGCTGCGCTACATCCTGCACAAAATGCCCTATGCCAATAAGGACACCGCACAGATCAGCAAGCTCGACCCGCTGCTGGTGGGCCGTGCGCATGTGGTGTTTGAGCGCGGCGAGCACAGCTCGGCTCTGCTCTGAGTCACCGCCATGTACCTGCCCAAGCATTTTGCCGAGACGCGCCCCGAGACCCTGCACGCGGCCATAGCCACACACCCACTGGCTTGCCTGATCACGCTCTCTGCCCGTGGCGTCGAGGCCAACCCGGTGCCCTTGCTGCTGCGGCCCGAGCAAAACCAGCTGCATGGTCACCTGGCACGCGCCAACCCGCTGTGGCGTGAACACCCGGATGGGGCGGATGTGCTGGCCGTGTTCAACGGTGCTCAGGCCTACATATCGCCCAACTGGTACCCGACCAAGCTGGAACACGGCAAGGCGGTACCGACCTGGAACTACATCACCGTGCAGGCCCGGGGTACGCTGCGCGTGATCGATGATGCGCAATGGACGCGCACCTTTATCGACGAACTCACCGCCATTCATGAGACGGGCGAACCCGCGCCCTGGCAGATGAGTGACGCACCGGCCGACTACATCGACAACATGCTCAAGGCCGTGGTCGGCATCGTGATCGAGGTCACCGAGCTGACCGGGAAATGGAAGGTCAGTCAGAATCAGCCGGCAGCCAATCGTGCCGGCGTGGTCGCCGCCTTGTGCCAAAGTGACGATATACAACGTCAGGCCATGGCGGCGGCGGTGCAGGCCGCACGCTCATGACCGCACGCCTGCCACTACCCGGGCCCGAGGCTGCCGCCGCCAGCGCACAACTCACCCAGATCATCGCCGCCGAGATCGCCGGTCGCGGCGGCTGGATGCCCTTCGCCCGCTACATGGAACTCGCTCTCTATGCGCCAGGACTGGGCTACTACAGCGGCGGCACGCACAAATTCGGCGACTTCGCCGCCGGTGGCGACTTTGTCACCGCACCCGAGATCACGCCCTTGTTCGGACAGGCGCTGGCGCAGCAGATCGCTCAGATTTTGCGCGCGTCAGCCCCGCGCGTGATCGAAGCCGGCGCGGGCAGCGGTCGCCTCGCGGCTGATCTGTTGCCGGCGCTGGATGCGCTGGGCTGCCTGCCCGAGCGCTACGACATTCTCGAGGTCTCGGGCAGCCTGCGCGCGCGCCAGCAGGCGACGCTGGCCGAGCATGCGCCACAATACCTTGAGCGCGTGATCTGGCTTGACGAGTTGCCGGAGACTTTTTCTGGCGCGCTGATCGGCAATGAAGTGCTCGACGCCATGCCCAGTCATCAGCTTGAGTGGACAGAAAGCGGGCTGCAGGAGGGAGGTGTCACCCTGCGTGACGGACAGCTGCACGCCGCGCCGGGCGAGCCCGGCGAAGCCTTGCGTGACCCGGCAGCGACCATCACAGTCGAAGCGCCGTTTCGCAGCGAGATCAGTCTCGCCGTCCGCTCGTGGGTCAGCGAGCTGGCACGGCGACTGGAGCGTGGCGCGCTGCTGCTCATTGACTACGGCCTGCCCCGCCACGAGCTCTACCACCCGAGTCGCGACGGCGGTTCGATACGCTGCCACTACCGCCACCATGTGCATGACGACCCATTCTGGTTCCCCGGCCTTTCCGACATCACCTCGCACGTCGACTTCACGGCCGTGGCCGAGGCCGGCTTTGCGCAAGGGCTGTCGGTCGCCGGCTACACGACGCAGGCCAGTTTTCTGGTGAACTGCGGCATCGGTGACCTGTTGGCAAACATTCCGCAAGTCGGCGCTGGCAATACGGCGATCCCTGCGAAACCCGATGCGGCCTATCGCGCACAAAACTCGATCCAGCGCCTGATCTCACCCAACGAGATGGGCGAACTGTTCAAGGTGATTGCGCTGACGCGCGGTATCGACACGCACCTTCTTGGCTTCGCCCGGGGCGACCGCACGCACGCACTGTAGGGCAACGACATGGATGACACCCGTACCACCACGATGCTGATCTGGAGTGTCATAGCGCTGGCCGGCGTGCTGCTCGCCGGCGCCGCCTTGGCCATTGAACGCCGCGCCTATGCGCGGCGTGGCCTCGGCGGTGCCTGGCTCTGGTTGCGCCTGTGGACGTTGCCCATCCTCGGCCTGAGCGCCTTGTCGGTGTATGTCCCAGCCACCCAGACGCGCGGGCCTGAGGCGCTGGCGGTGATGTACTTGCTGCTATTCACACTGGCTCCGGGGTTGTACTTCGCGCTGCACCTCGGGGTTGGGCGCCTAGCCAAGCCACCTTTGGCGCGCCGCGACTCAGCCGGCATAGCGCTCAGCGGCCTGTCGCTGATCATTGTGCCGGCGGTATTCGTCCAGCTCGCGCAGGGGCCGGTTCATGCCTTGGCGCGGTTCATCCAGCAAGCCCGCTTGGACGGGCTGCCGGCCACCCCGTTGCCGCACAGTATTGTCCAGCAGCGGCGCTTTGATCTGCCCGCAGGCCTGATGTGGTCAGAGCGCTGGCAAGCGCCGGCGGGCGTGGTGACCGAGCGTGTGGAGCAACGCATCGACGGCGTTTTTGTGCGTGCCGACGGCGGCGGTGCCTCAACACTATGCCGGCTGGGCGAGGATGTGTATGTGTTCTGGCCGCTCGATCGGCCGCTGCCAAACTTGCGGGTGATTTGGCGCGATGCGCAAGGCCGGCAGCACCGCTCCGATGTCGCGACGGGGCCGCCGCAAACACCCACCGCGCCCTTCACCGTAACCTGGACGCAAAGCGGCTTACAACTTGCCGCACCGGTGCCGACCAGCATTGCCTTGATTGACCGCCGGCCAGAGGGCAGCGCTGAAAACTTCGAGAGCCCGCTGCCCGCACCCATCGGTAGCGACGCCGAAGCATGCCTTCCTGCCGACTACCAGCTGATGCCCATGAGTACCGGCGACTCGGTACGGACGTTTGCCCTGCGTTTCTGGAACCGGACGACGCAAGCGCCGCTGTTCGTGCGCTGGCAGCGCGCCGTCACGGCAAGCGAAAGCACCCTCAGGTAAGCGCTGCCGAGGTTGCGTGATCCTAGAAAAAGCAGTTCAAGCCGCAGATGTCGCAGATAAACGCAGATAGACAACGCGTTGATCCGGGTGCCGGCTTCACCCAATGGGTGAGCACGGCTACGGTCCGCGATCCAGCGCCTCGTCGGCCATCGACGCCGGGTCGTCAATCGGCTCGACGTGCAAGGTGGCGTGCAAATTGGGCACCAGACTGCGTAGCTCCTCCTCCAGCTTCTCGGCCAGATCATGCCCCTGCTTGACCGTCCAGTCTCCCGGTACCAGCAGGTGTAGGGTGATGAAGGCACGGCGCCCGGCCTGGCGCGTGCGTAGCGCGTGAAAGCCGAAGCCATCTGCTCGGTAGACATCGAGCAGCTCTTCAATGCGGGCGACCTGCCCGGCGGGCAATGAGGCGTCCATCAAACCGTCGGCGGAGCGTTGCATCAGCATCCAGCCGGTAAAGAGAATATTGCCCGCTACCGCGATGGCGATGACCGGGTCCAGCCACCACCAGCCGGTCAGCATCACCAGACCCACGCCGACAATCACGCCGGCCGATGTCCAGACGTCAGTCATCAGGTGATGCGCATCCGCTTCCAGCGTAATCGAGTGAAATTCGCGCCCGGCACTTAACAGCACGCGGGCAACGCCCAGATTGATCAACGAGGCAAGCGCCGAAACGATGAGGCCGACGCCAACCGACTCCAGCGGCTGCGGATCGCGCAGGCGATTGATGGCTGCCCAGATAATGCTGAGCGCCGCGGCAAAGATCAGCAAGCCTTCAAAGGCGCTGGAGAAATACTCGGCCTTGCCGTGGCCGTGCGCATGGCCATCGTCGGCTGGCCAGGCGGCGACGGTCAACATGGCCAGCGCCATGATCGCCCCGGCCAGGTTGACGAAGGATTCAATGGCATCGGAAAGCAGGCCGACCGACCCGGTCAGATGCCAGGCCCAGCCCTTGAGGGCAATGGTGGCAAGCGCGGCGGCAATCGACAGCCAGGCATAGCGGGTCAGGTTGCTGCTGCTCATTGCCGGGGCACCTTAATCGTCGTCACCCCCGCGCCCGCGCCCCTCGCCACCACGGCCACCACGGCCACCACGTCCGCGAATATCGTGTTCATCGGCGCTGCGATGGCATTCGACACAATTGGAAAAGTCACGAATGCCTTCTTCGATATGCTCGCGACGAATGTTCTGAGGGGTATGTTCATGGCAGCCGTAGCAAGTGTAGGCCGTGTAATCGTTGCGTGTATGGCAGGTTGTACAACTCGCATTGTGATCGCGATCGAGGACGAAGTAGTCATCATGCTTGAGCGTCGCTGGTCGCCAGGCCGTGGCACTGTGGCAGGTACTGCATTGCCCGATGGCGTCGGTGTGCACGCGATCACGCGGCGGCGCATGGCAGTCACGGCACTGGCTGCGCGCCCCGGTCGGCAACAAGGTGTGATCAAAGCGGCCACTTTGGCGGAAGCGCTTGACCCCGGCGTGGTCGCTGTGGCACGCCACGCAGTCCTGCCGGGCCAGCTTCTGGTGAAACGGGGTCTTGGTCAGCGGCTTGAGTACCGGCTTGCCGGTGGTGGTGAGGCGGCCAATGTCCTTGGGTTCGTGGCAGGTAATGCAACGCGCCGAACTGGCGCCGGTCAGCGGGGCGTGGCAGGCGAAGCAATCGGCTTCCAGCGCATGGTGCCCGGGAATCAGCTTGCCCGGCCCGACCATGAACTGCGGATAGACAAAGCTCAACAACGCCAGTGCCGCCAGATTGAGCGCCAGAATGATCTTGACCACGCGGCTCATTGCCAGCCCCAGAACAGGAAGATGCTCACGATGTGCCCGAGCGCCAGGGTCGCGAATACGACAAAAATCGGGATGTGTATCTGCCGCCAGCGCATCATGGCTTCGACGGCCACGGCATCCCAAAACATTTTCTGCTCGACTTGCGCAGGGTTGAGGCCGCGAGCCTCGTACTGCGCCCGAGTCAGCTGCATGTGCTCACGTGCCCGCCCCAGCAACAGCTTGCCCACCAGTCCACTCAGCACATTGACGCTCATCGCCACCGTCGCCAGCCAGGGCAGGATGGCATTGATGTGGATACCTGCATGCACCAGCACCATAGCCGAGCCCAGCCACGCGCAAAACTCGTGGCGGTTGAGCCACGCCTTGGGCGTGCTGCTGCTGATCAGCTTGCGTTTGCGCAGCGAATACACCAATGAAAAGGCGATCAGCAGCGTGCCCGGAATACCCAGATAGCGCCCGACCCACACCAGGTTGAAACGGTGCAGCACATAGTCGCCGGCCATGGTCACCACGGCCAGCAAGGTGGTCAGCGTGACGAAGGGAAAAATGTGGCGACCCCAGAGCGAGTGTTCGGTCATGTTGGTCAGGCGTCCAGCCGGATATTGCTGCGCGGCCGGCATACGCAGGGCAGGCAGTGGCCGGGTTCCGGGTCGAAATCGGGCGGGTGGGGGTAGTCCACTTCGCCCTCGAGCAAGCGCGTCTGACACGTTCCGCAACTGCCCGAGCGGCAGCCGGAAGCAAGCGCGAGACCGGCACGCTCGGCCAGGGTCAATACGTTTATCGCCTGTGCTGACCAGGTCAAGGTTTTGCCCGAACGGGCGAAAACTATCTGGCTGCCGTCCGCCATAGGAGCGGCTGCCGGCGCTGTCGAGACGGTGCGGGTCAGCGTCGACGGGCCGAAGGTTTCGAAATGCAGATGATCTTCGGCAACGCCCCAGGTTTCCAGTGCCGGCACCAGGCTTTCCATCATCGCGCCCGGCCCACACAGGTAATAGTGAAACGGCTTGAGCGGCAATTGCAGACGCAACAGATCGACGCTCACGCGCCCAATGCAATGGCGCAGTGCATCGCTGCAGTCGCCCTCTTGTGGCTGGCTGAAGCACAGGCGCAGCTGAAATTTTTTATGCGCTTGCGCCAGCGCCATGAGCATTGGCCCTTGCACTAACTCACTGCCATCGCGCACGCCGTAAAACAGCCACACCTCACGCTCCGGCTGAGTCGCCAGCACCCACTGCGCGATGCTGAGCATGGGTGTGATGCCAATGCCGCTGCCGATCAGCACCACCGGATCACGCCCGGTGTCGATATGAAAATGTCCTGAAGGCGCTCGCGCCAGCACAGTGTCACCCTCGGCGATGTGGTCATGAAACGCATTGGAGCCGCGCCCACCGGGAATGCGTTTGATGGATACCCGGTAGCACTCACGGCCCGGCACATCAGAGAGCGAATAACAGCGGGTTAGCGTCTGCGCCTCGCTACTGCTGTTCGGTAATGGAATCTGAAACGTGAGGTACTGCCCGGGAAGGAAATCCGGTAGTGCGCCGCCGTCCTCCGCCGCCAGGTAAAACGAGCACACCGTTTGCGCACGATCTTCATAAACCTTGCGCAGCACACGCAACCGGCGAAAGCCACTCCAGCCGGCTATCGATGCCCTGGCTGAAGCACGCGCAGTCACGGTTCCGGCGGTGGGTAGCGCCACGATGGTTGCGCCGCTGTGCTCACTGCGCCGATATGCCCAGAGCAAGGCAATCAGCAGTTGTACGAGGACCGCAAGAACGATCCATAGCAGCAAGGTAAGGCTGGTCATCAGTTCACTTTACAGCGAATCGCTTAAACCCGCCTTAAGGCAAATAGCACGCGGCACGCAGGTCTCCGCGAGCGAAAACCGGTAGTACACTCCATGGCGACCGCCACATCAATCGACCCCATGTCCTCCACCAAAACGTCACTCTGGCAACAGACCTATCTGCGGCAGGCCGGGGTGTTCTTTGCTGTCATTGGCGCGGTTGCCATTGCCCTCTCGCTGTGGAGCACCTGGATTGCCGTGGTGCATACCGCCAACGCACGCGTGGTCGATAGCACCGCCGCTTCGAACGTCGCCATCACCGCTATTTTTGCCAACCATGCGTGGGAGGGTATCGATCCCCTGCTGCCCAAGGGCACGGTCGATGAAGCCGGGGCAAAGGCCAACCCCAACCTGCCCGCAATCGATGCCATTGTGCGGCGCTTCGTCGACAACACCGACATCGTCAAGGTAAAGATTTTCAACCTTGAGGGGCGCACGATTTATTCCTCCTACGCCAAACAGCTGGGGGAAGACAAGGCCAGTACCTCGGGGTTCCGGGGTGCCAGTGCGGGAAGGCCCACGACGGAGATGAGCTTTCGTGAAAGCTTCATCGGCTTTGACGGCGAGATCCGCAAAGGCCACATTGTGTCATCGTATCTGCCGGTCCTGCGCAGTGGCCAGATCGTCGCTATTGCCGAGATTTATACCGACCGAACCTATGAGGTCGACGCGAGCAATCGCCAGCTCGATGAACTGCTGCGCGAACTGATTGCCATCTTTCTTGGCCTGTTTGTCGTCTTGCTGGTTTTCTTCCGGCAGGTCGACAAGCTGCGCCAGCGCCATACCGAATCACTGATCACGGTGGCCGAAGAAAGCCGACTCGCGCGCGAAAGTGCCGAGCAGGCCAACAGCACCAAGTCGCAATTTCTGGCGACCATGAGCCATGAAATTCGCACGCCGATGAATGGCGTCATCGGCATGGCCAATCTGCTGCTCGATACCGAACTCAATAACGAGCAGCGCGGCTTTGCCCAGAACATTGCGGTATCAGGCGAATCACTACTGGCCATCATCAACGACATTCTCGATTTGTCCAAAATCGAAGCCGGGCGCATGGAGTTTGAGGCGCACGCGTTCTCGGTGCACGCCCTGGGGGACGCTGTAGCGTCCATGCTCTCGGTACGCGTCAGGCAAAAGCGCATCGACTTTCGCGTCGATTACGGCCCGGAAACGGATGGCTTTTTTCTTGGCGACGGGCTGCGCATCCGCCAGATTTTGCTCAACCTCGCCGGTAACGCCGTGAAGTTCACCGAGGAGGGCGAAGTGCGGGTGCAGGTAGAGCGTCAGCCAGATGGCTTGCGCTTTGCGGTGCAAGACACCGGCATCGGCATTCCGCCGGAGGCGCGCGAACGACTGTTCGCCAGCTTCTCGCAGGTCGATGCCTCGACCACGCGCCGCTTCGGCGGCACCGGTCTGGGGCTGGCCATCAGCAAGAAACTGGCGGAAGGCATGGGCGGGCGCATCGGGGTCGACAGCGAGCTGGGCAAGGGCAGTTGCTTCTGGTTCGAGCTGCCGCTGGTGCCGACCGCCCACCCGGCCGATGCGAGCCCTGCCGCGGCGACTGTGAACGTCAAGGAGCCGACGGGCGCGGGGCAGCTGTTGCTGGTCGAAGACAACGTCATCAACCAGAAGCTGGCACTGACCCTGATCTCGCGTCTTGGGCACAGTGCCGATCTCGCCGAAAACGGGGTTGCCGCCGTGAAGGCGGCGAGCGAAAAACACTACGACTTGATTCTCATGGACATGCAGATGCCTGAGATGGATGGCCTGGAGGCGACCCGTGCGATTCGCGCAGGTGACGGTCCCAACAAAGCCACCTGGATCATTGCGCTCACCGCCAATGCCATGCAGTCCGATCAGGACGCCTGCCAGGCGGCGGGGATGAACGACTTCCTGTCCAAGCCGTTCAATCGCGAAGGCCTTGCAGCGGCCTTGAACCGCGGCCTCAGCGCATCCACATCGTAAGGCCGGCACGGCGAATTTTCGGATGAAGATTTCTCAACTGCGCGAACGTCTGACCGCGCTCGGTGCCAAGCCCGGGCATCAGGCACGACTGCTGCGCGCCTGGGTACAGCGGGTGTCGCTCGATACGCGCCGGAGCAAGGCCGACCACTTTCTGCCGCTGGCCGTGCGTCAGGCGCTGCCTGGCCTGACCGCCGAACTCGCCGCGCTGGCCGTCGTGCATTCCGACCACGGCGGCGAAGACGGCTCTCGACGTTTGCTGGTGCGCCTTGCCGATGGGCAAACGGTGGAAAGCGTGCTGTTGCCGCGCGATGGTCTGTGCGTGTCTACGCAGGTGGGTTGCGCGGTCGGTTGCACCTTCTGCATGACCGGGCGCAGCGGCCTGCTTCGGCAAGTCAGCAGTGGCGAGATCGTCGCGCAAGTGGTACTTGGCCGCGCCTTGCGTACGGTGAATAAGGTGGTGTTCATGGGCATGGGCGAGCCCGCGCACAACATGGACAACGTGCTCGAAGCCATCGAGCTGCTCGGTACCGCAGGCGGCATCGGGCACAAAAATCTGGTGTTTTCCACGGTCGGAGACGTGCGCGTGTTTGAGCGCCTGCCAATGGGCACGGTCAAACCGGCACTAGCGCTGTCGCTGCACAGCACACGCAATGAACTGCGCGAACAACTACTGCCCAAGGCTCCGCGCATTACGCCCGACGAACTGGTCGAGCGCGGCGAGATCTATGCCCGCCAGACCGGCTATCCGATTCAGTACCAATGGACGCTGCTTGACGGCATCAACGATGGCCTCGACGAAATGGACGGCATCGTGCGGCTACTCAAAGGCAAGTACGCACTGATGAACCTGATCCCCTACAACGCCAACGATGGCCTGCCCTTTCGCCGCCCGAGCTGGGACAAGGCGGCCGAACTCGCACGCTACCTGCACACCCGCGGCGTGCTCACCAAACTGCGCCACTCCGCCGGGCAGGATGTCGAGGGCGGTTGTGGCCAGTTGCGGGCGCGCAACCTTCCCCTACTCGCGATCTGATTTTCGGCAAGTCGGCGCTGGTACCACGGCGCTTGTCATGCAATTGCGGCGTTCTTGTTGTTGCGACCTTTGCCATTCCGCAACGTCTAACCGTGCAAGTTATACGCGCTTTCGCCCCCCCCCGTTTTCATGCAGAGTCTGCCAAAATCGGGGCGAGCGCATTACCGGATTCCGGACCATGCCCGTTTCCCCGATTTCGTTTGCCATTGCCGATGACGCTGACTTTCGTCGCGCCTCGCGGCGGCTGCATATCGCTATCGGAGTTCTGGCGCTGCTCGTGGCAGCGGCCAACGTTCTTCAGACGGGTGACGTATCGCGCGGCATCGTGCCAGGCGCTATAGCGCTGCTTGCTGACCTCAGCGAGCGGGTCGCTCAGCGCGACCCTCGTCGCGCACTGATGCTGCTGACTTTGGGAATATGGATCGCGATCTGCATCGGCATGTGGTGGTTTGCCGGGGTGCGTTCTTCGTCAATCGCGCTGTTCCCTTTCCTCATTGCCGTTTCGGGTTGGGTGATGGGCCGGCGCTGGCTAATAGGTCTGGCTCTGGTGAGTCTGGCCTACATTCTGGGGCTGGGCGTTGCCGAGCTAGTAGGGTTTTACGTACCACGAGGCCCCTCTACCAGCCTGGTGTTCACTCTGTCGGCGCTCATTTCGATCGGGATCACGACACTTTTCACCCTCGCCGTGTTTGCTGCCTTCGAACGCATCAACGGGCGGCTGCTGGAGGTTACCGATTCCATGCTGGCGCACAATGCCGAGTTGGCGATGCGCGAGAACGATATGGAGTTTTTGGTCAACGCCATGCCGGTGCGCATGGCGATTGTCGACAGCGAACTGCGGGTTCTGTTGGCCAACGCCAGCATGCTCGAGATGCAGGGGGTCACACTGGATCAAGTCAAAGGACAATCAGCCAGCATATTCCTCGCCCGCAACACTTCCGGACAGTCGCCGGCCGCCTGGGAAAAGGTCCGGCGAGGTGAAATCGCCAACTACCTGAGCACGGTGGAGCGCGAACCGCCAGAGCGGGTGATGGTGCATCAGGTCACCCTGATTCCCAAACTGATCAACGGCACCATCGACCTCATTATTATTGTTGCGCAAGATATTTCCGAGCTGTACCACGCCAATCACGCCATTCAGGCGCTGAACGACACACTGGAACTGCGCGTCAAGGAGCGCACTGAAGAACTTGCCCAGACCATGATCCACCTCAACAGCGCACGCAAAGAGCTGGTGCAAAGCGAGGCCAAAGCCACGCTGGGCGCGATGGTGGCCAGCATTACTCATGAAATGGGCACACCGCTGGGCAATAGCCTGATGACCGCCAGCACCCTGCGTGACCAGGTCAATGACTTTCGTCAGTGCGTTAACGCCGGTCAGTTGCGGCGCTCGGAGCTGGAGGCAACGCTCCAGGGACTCACTACCGGAATCGAGCTCATCGAGCGCAACCTGGAGCGCGCCAGCGGCCTACTGAAAAGTTTCAAGCAAGGTGCCGCTGACCAGTTTACAGAGCAGCGCCGCGAGTTTGATCTGGCTGAAACAGTGAGCGAAATCCTCACCCTGGTGCGCCCGACGCTCAAGAAGGCGGCGCATCAACTCAACGTCGATATCCCGCCCGGCCTGGTCTTCGACAGCTACCCGGGGCCATTGGGGCAAGTGTTCATCAACCTGATCAACAACGCCTGGCTGCACGCCTTTGAAGGCATGAATGCAGGGGTACTGAGCATTAGCGCGACGCCGCTGGCCGACTCACCCGACCAGGTACGCATCACGATCGCCGACAACGGCATCGGCATGAGCGAGGAAGTACAGGCAAAAATGTTTGAGCCCTTCTTCAGCACCAAGATCGGCAAGGGTGGCACCGGTTTGGGGATGAGTATCGTCGAGGGTATTGTGCGCAAGACCCTGGGCGGCACGCTTCAGGTGGACTCGGCACCGGGCAAAGGCACCCGCTATACCCTCACCGTGCCGCTGCGGCCGGTGAGCGTTTAGCCATCAGGCGGCTTGCCAGATGCCGCGCCTTTCCGCAAGTCGGCGCTGGTAACACGGCGATTCAAGCCGTATCAGCGTCCTCTGCCCGTTCGCGCGCCGTGCGCTGCACTGGCATCGCCCCGGCCTCGGGAAACTTCAGCTGATACGCCTCGACCGCTTTCTTTACCGAGACATAAAACTGCGGCTGACCGATCTGATCGGCAATGCCCACGCGCCCGAGCTCTTCGCGAAACGGGCGTGGGGTGTCGGCCAGCTTGATCTCGATGCCGGCCTCGGCCAGCTCGCGGTACAACTCGGCAAAACGCTGCGCGGCGGTGACATCAATATCGGTGATCGCCTGCGCGTCAATGATTACCCAACGTAAGGGTGCACCGGCTTGCTCGGCCTGTTCCACCAACTCGCGCAGGCGGTTGATCACGTAGCGCGCGTTGGCAAAAATCAGCGGCGCATACAAGCGATAGACGAGCAGGCCGGGAATGGTCTCGGCGGCGGATTCGGTGGCGTCCAGATCGTGAAACTTGCCGTCACGCGTCAGGCGGCTGAGTACCGCATCGCGCGGGCGCGAGATCTCGACCAGCACGCCAATCAGCGAGAGCAACATGCCCAGAATGATGCCGGGGACCACCCCGACAATCAGGATGGAAAGCATGACCCCCAGGGCCAGCCAGAAGTCGCGTTGGTCGATGCGGTAAAGCGCCGAGAGCGAGGCGATCTCCAGCATGCCCAGCGCGGTGACGATCAGAATCGCGCCCAGCGCTACCTTGGGCAGGAGTGCGATCAGGCCCGCGAAAAAGAGCAGGAACAGCAGCAGTCCGCCGGCCGCAACGAGCTGCGCCACCTGCGTCTTGCCGCCAGCCGCTTCCACCACCGAGCTGCGCGACTGACTGGCCGAAACGGGGAAGCCCTGCAGCAAGCCGGCAAAGATGTTCGCGCTGCCCAACGCCACCAGTTCCTGATTCGGATTGATCTCATAGCGGTTGCGATCGGCAAAGGTTTGCGCCAGCAAAATGCCGTCGGAAAAGGCCAGAAAGCCGATCGCCACCGCGGCAGGCACCAGTGCGGTCAGATCGGCAAGCCGCACGACCGGCAGACCGGGCGGAGGAATACCCACCGGCACCGCGCCCGCCATGGCCACGCCCAAGGCGTCCAGATCGAGCCAGAGGGTGGCCAGCATTGCCACGACGGTGACCGCCAGCGCGCCAGGCAAACGCGGCAGATAGCGGGCCACGCCGAGCAGCAAAAGCAGGAGTGCAATGCCGATCAGCAAGGTGGGCAGATGCGTCTGCTCGAGATTCGAGCCGACGCTGTAGAGCAGATTGAAAAACTGCTCGCCCTCGGTCTGAATGCCAAACAGCTTGCCCAGTTGCGTGGCCACCAGCAGCAAGGACGCCCCGTTGAGATAGCCGATCAATACCGGGCGCGAGAGCAGATCGGCAATCGCGCCGAGATTCAGCCGCGCCGCCAGCAACAGCACCCCACCCGAGAGCAGCGCCAGTTCAGCGGCGAGCACAGCCGTTCTGACCGGATCGCCCCCCGCCAGCGGAATGATCGCTGTTCCTGCGAGCAACCCGATAGCCGCATCCGGGCCGGCAATGACATGGCGCGAACTGGCAAACAGGGCGTAGCCGATACAAGCGGCCAGGGCCGCATACAGCCCGGCAATCGGCGGCAGATGCACCAGCTCGGCATAGGCGATCACGGCCGGAATCATTACCACGCAGGTGGTCAGGCCCGCGATCAGGTCATGGCGCAGCCAGGCGGGCTGGTAGGTGCGCAAGGTGCCGAGCAGCGGGAGTCGGAGTCCGAAAGAGTCATGCAGCCGGGGTTTGGCCATGGCAAGGTAGAGGCTTCTTTAACAAGCTCAGATAATAGCGATGTGACCGCAAGTCGGCGCTGGTGACACGGCGATTCACCCTGCTGTGCGCCCTATACTTGCTGCTGTATGAAGCCTTCAGCCTCACCTCGGTTGCGCCCGCTGTTGCGCACGGCAGCCCTGCTCGCCACCCTGCTCGGCAGCCTGCCCGCGCCCGCCACGGCAAGCGCGCTGGACGATGTACTGCTCGCACGCACACTGGGCGACGACGATGCCGAACGCAGCGCCCTGCGCGCGGCGCTGGCCGAGGTGGGCGAGCGCACCAGCGCCGCGTATCCGCTGCATGAGCGACTGCGCTCGCTGTATTCCGATGCCGGCGAGTACACACAAGCCATCGGAACAAGCCGGTTGCAGCTCGACATTGCCGCCGGCCCCGGCCAACGCTTCGGTCCGCTGATCAGTCTGGTCGGGCTGTACGGCTCGCTGAATCAGCTGGATCAGGCGCATGCCGCCCTGAGCGAACTCGAGCAGCTGATGACCACGTTGCGCGCCAGGCCACGCTGGGCCATCAATGGCGCATGGTGGCAGGCGGGCCTGGCCAAGGCCAAAGCCTCGCTGGCCATGTCAGCGGGCCAGCTGGAAAAGGCAGAAGAGGGCTGGCGCGCCTGCCTGAGTTCGGCGGAATCTGCCTTGATTGCTCAGCCTGAACGCGAAGGTAGCGGCTACTTCGTCGATTGCAATCGTGGCCTGCTGCTGGTACTGATGGCGCACGGACAACTGGCAGCGGCAGGGCAGGTGGCCGATCAGCTGCGCATGGCCGCCGAGCGCATGGTGGAAGTCAAGCAACGGAGCAGTGTGCGCATCCGTGTCAATCAGACGCTGGGCACGCTGGCCATGGAGCAGGGCAAGCTGGAGCTCGCCGAAAAGCTGCTGCGCGAAAGTATCACCGGCATCGCCGCTGCGGGCAGCAGCGGACGCTCGGTACGTGGCGCGACGACCTACAAACTGCTCGCCCAGCTGGCAATGTTGCGTGCCAACTGGCCCGCTGCTCTCGCCTGGCACGAGCAGCGCGCCGCCCTGGTCAAGGACATGGGCGACGACCGTGGCCAGATCGGCCCGAGCAACCCCGAGTACGGCTACACGCTGCTGCGCGTCGGCAAGCCACAGGAAGCCCTGACCATGCTGCGCCGCGTGGCCAGCAAGCGTGACGAACTGTTTGCCCCCGACGCACTGGCGGCGCTGGAAGCGCACGCGTTTCTCGGGCTGGCGCTGTATGCCAGTGGCGATGTGCCGGGTGCCCGGCGTGAGCTGCAAAGCAGCCTGCCGAAAATACTGGAGGTGAGCAAGGGCGAGCGCAGCTCCTCGGATGCCGGTGTGCTGCGCACTGCGCGCCTGAACTGGCTGCTCGACGGCTACATCGCGGTGCTGGCCGAGTACGCCAGCGGCAAGGTACCGGGGACCGGCAACGCCGAGATGGCCGCCGCCTCCGACGAAGCCTTTCGCATGGCCGACCTGGCCCGCGCCAGCACCGTGCAGAGCGCACTCGCCGCCTCGGCCTCGCGCGCGCGCATCAGCGACCCGGCACTGGCCGAGCTGGCGCGGCAGGAGCAGGATCTGCAGCGCGAGCTCAGCGCGCTGGCCGATGCCATTGGCAATCTGCTGGCGCGCGGGCGCGTTGCCGAACAGGACGGCATTGTGGCGACCATGCGCACGCAACTGGCCAGCTTGCGCACCACCCACGCGCAAACGCTGGCGCGCATCGAGGCGCGCTTTCCCGATTACGCCGCACTGCTCAACCCGCGCCCGGTCGGCATTGCCGCCGTGCAAGCGCTGCTCAAACCCGGCGAGGCGGTCCTCTCCCTCTACGCCGGCAGCGAACGTAGCGTGGTCTGGGCAATTCCTGCCCAAGGGCCGTCGATCATGACCACGGTGGCCTTGCCGCGCGCCGAGCTGGAGCAGAAAGTGGCCAGCTTGCGGGCGGCGCTCGACCCGCTGGCCGACGTGGCCGGCGATCTGCCGCGCTATCCGTTTGCGCTCAGCCACGAGTTGTACGAAAGGCTGCTGGCCCCCGTGGTCGCGGGCTGGCAGGAAGCGCGCGAACTCATTGTCATCCCCCATGGCCGCCTCGGGCAACTACCGCTGGGCGTACTGACCACCGCATCCTTTTCTGCGTCACCGGCGCGGTTGCCGTTTGCCGAAATGGCCGCCGCGCCCTGGCTGATCAAGCGTGTCGGCATCGCCCAGCTGCCTGCCGCCATCGCCCTGCCCGCCTTGCGCGCGGCCCGGCGCGACAGCCCGGCAGCACGGGCATTTGCCGGTTTCGGTGACCCGCTGTTTTACGCCGAGAGCAGCCCGTCTGCCGGTCTTGCACACAGCACCACGCGGGGCAACACCCGAGGCACCACACAAGGCACCAAACTAGGCACCATCGCGCGCCGGTCACTGAAACTGCTGCGTTCATCCGGGGCCTTGCCGGATTTCGGCAGCCGCATCAACTTCGCCCTGCTCCCGCCGCTGCCCGACACCGCGCTCGAAATCAACGAAGTGGCAACGGTGCTCGGTGCCGAGCGCCAGCGTGATGTTTTTCTGCAGCGGCGGGCCAGCGAAGCCGTGGTTAAGGCCACCGATCTGTCGCCCTATCGCGTGCTGATGTTCGCCACCCACGGCCTGACCAGCGGCGAAATGCCCGGCATCTACCAGCCCGCCCTGGCGCTGTCCAACCCCGCACTCACGGGTGATGGCGAAGACGGCCTGCTGACCATGGAAGAGATTTTGTCGCTACGCCTGAACGCCGAATGGGTGGTGCTGTCTGCCTGCAATTCGGGTGCGGCGGGTGGGCAGTCGAACGAGTCGGTCTCGGGCCTGGGGCGCGCCTTCTTCTATGCCGGTGCCCAGTCGCTGCTGGTCACCAACTGGGCCGTCGAAACCGAATCGGCACGCCTGCTCACCACCGAAGCATTTCGCCGGCAGGCCGCCGAGCCCGGGCTGTCGCGCGCACTGGCACTGCAGCAATCGTCACTGGCACTGATGACGCAGTCGGCCGGCACGCAGTACAGCTATGCACACCCCATGTTCTGGGCGCCGTATACGCTGGTCGGGGCGGGGCGCTAAACAGGCTTGCTGCCCACAGCCCCGGTGCTCCAGCGCCCGCTCAACCAATGCCCGATACCTGCGCAGATCAGCAGCATCAGCATGCCGATGGCCCAGACAATCCAGATGATCGGGCTCACCCACGCCAACAGATCAGGCATCTCGGGCAGGGTGGCATCGACCCAAGCCGCCACTTCCACCACCATGGACTGGGCCACCTGAATGAAGGCCGGATCAACCCACAAGGACAGCCAGGCAGGTACTGGCCACTGCGCCATGGCACCGGCAGCCTCGCTCAATTGACCACCGGGCATCGCCCCGGCCAGCCAGTCAAACATGGCAATCGTGGTAAAGGCCAGGCCGCTCCAGAACAGGGCAAGCACGGCAGCGGTGATCCAGACCAAGGCTTTCATGAGGCATCCTTTACAGTGAATGCGGCCAGCTTAGTCACGCCGACTCATCTGAAAAAGCAGATTAATTGCTATTGTTGAACAGAAAATAGCGAAGTGTCAGCAGGCTCAGCGCGCCCGCTGCTGTCGATACGATGCCCACAGATTGAGTACCAATCCGCCAATGATCGCGGCGGCGGCCTGCAGCTTCCACGCCGGCAGACTTTCATCCAGCAGCAGGGCCGATGCGCCCATGCCGAATACCGGTACGAGCAGCGCCAGGGGTGCCACTGTGGCGGCCGGATGACGCGACAGTAGCCACGCCCAAACACCATACCCGAACAAGGTATTGCCGAAGGACTGCCAGGCCACCGCCGCCCAGGTGCGGGCATCGGCGGCTTGCACGGCCTCACTGACGTTCGTCCAGCCCTCAAAAATCAGACTCAGGATGATCAGGGGCGGTACGGCAAACACACTCGACCAGACCACATAGGCCAGCATATTCACCTTCCCCGCCGCGCGCGACAGGGTATTGCCGCCGGCCCAGCTCGCCCCGGCCGCCAGCACCATGGCGATGCCCAGCGGCGTGGTGCTGACATCGGCATGGAACGCAATCCAAGCGACACCCAGCACGGCCATGGCCAGCGCCAGCCACTGCAGGCGCAGCACACGCTCGCCAGTGAGCAGCATCGATAGCCCGATGGTGAAAAAGATCTGCGTCTGCACTACCAGTGAGGCCAGCCCGGGCGTGATCTGATCGCGCATGGCCAGATAGAGCACGCCGAACTGCCCTACGCCAATCAGCACACCATAGCCGGCGAGATTGCGCAGCGGCGTAGCGGGCAGACGCAGAAACAGCGCTGCCGGCAGAAAAGCCAAGGCAAAGCGCAAGGCGGCAAAAGCCAGTGGTGGCAATTGCTCCAGGGCCAGTTTGATGACGACAAAATTGCTGCCCCAGATGGCAACAATTGCCAGGGCGAGCAGAAGGTGAGACAGGGGCATGGCGTAGTGACGCATTGCGTCACCCGGGAATCAACAGCCGCTGATTTTAGGCGCGCGCTGCTTTAGAAACCGATACTGCGTTTCCCCTGCGGCAGACGTTGCGCGTCGAAATCACTGGCACGCAAGCTATCGCGCTTGTCCAGCTTGGCATTGCCAAAGGCTGCCAGCAGGCGCTTGCGCATGTCACGCGGCGGCAAGCCCGCCAGGCGCTCCAGTACCTCGGCCGGCGGCTCGGCGTCAAAGCCCCAAGCGTGCTCGTCCAGGATTTGCCGGTACAGTCGGGTAGCAATCATGACGGCCTGCGCCTTGTCGGGGCGGGGCACCGCATACACATTCATGCGGTTGAGAATCGGCTCGGGCAGGCTGCGCTCGTCGTTGGCGGTGGCTACCCAGAGCATCTGGCTGGCATCGATGTCGACCTCGATGAACTCGTCCTTGAACTTCTTGGCTGTGTCGTGTTCCAGAAGCCCGTAAAGCGCGCCCATCGGGTCGTAGCGCGAATCGCCACCGGCCTTATCCACTTCGTCGAGCACCATCACCGGATTGGCGTAGTCGCCGTGAATCAGGGTCGAGGCGACTTTGCCGGCCTTCGAGCCCGTCCATTGACTGGACGCGCCCGAGAGTATCCAGCCGGCGGTGAGCGAGCTCATGCCGACGAATTCATAGCCGGTGCCCAGGGTTTCGGAGAGGCACTTGGCGAAATGGGTTTTGCCAATACCCGGCTCACCCAACAGCAGCATGGGCGTGAAGCTGACCGGTTCGTTGCCGGACACCGCCAGCGCCAGTGCCTTTTTCAGATCGTCGATCACCTCGGTGAAATTGGGGCAATCGTCGTAGAGCGAATCCAGCGCGTCAGGCGACGAGGGCTTGATCAGGTAGCGATCGCCACCCAGCTTCCTCATCTTCTCGTAGGTGGCGGCGAGCATTTCATTGCGCGCGGCAGGGTGGTCTTCAAGCGCGCGCTCGACGTCGGCGACGTTGTAAATCTGACGAATTCCGGCGATGGGGATCTGAAATTCGGCAGGTCGTTCATCTCTTGTAGCACGCATGGCAGGCTCCTCGATAAACGGCAAAACAGAGACGGCTCTAACCTCGGAAAACAACGGCCGCCGCGGACCTACGCAAAGACCCGCAGCAGCAAAATAGGGGAAACGGGACGGCTCACGGCTCACTCCTTGCGAGCTGCGTAGCAGCGGCCCGCGTTAAGTTCACTTACGACAGCGATTCGGGCAGGTTAAGCGGAATTACTGCACCTTGCCGGTAGCCATCGTTATGCAGAGTTCGTGCCAGCGCGAAAGCGCCGCAGCGGTCTCAAGCTGTCCGCCGCCCAACGCACCAGACCAGCACCAGCACCGGCACCCCGAGCAGGGCGGTGCTGGTGAAAAACCCCGCCCAGCCGTAGGCGTCGACAAATTCGCCGGAAAAACCGGCGATGAACTTGGGTAACAGCAGCATCACCGACGTGAACAGCGCGTACTGCGTCGCCGAATACGCCTGATTGACCAAACTGGACAGGTAGGCAACAAACGCCGAGGAGGCAATGCCGCCGGCAAGATTGTCAGCCGAGACGGTGAACACCAGCGCACTCACATCGTGGCCGCGCCCAGTCAGCCAGACGAACAGCAGATTGGTCGCCGCCGAGAGCACCGCGCCCAGCATCAGGGTGCGCAACACGCCCAGACGCAGGGTCAGCAGGCCGCCCAGTGCCGCGCCGACGATGGTCATGATCACGCCATAAACCTTGGACACGGTGGCCACCTCGTCTTTGGTAAAGCCCATCTCCTGATAAAACGGGTTGCTCATGACACCCATCACCACATCGGAAATGCGATACACCGCGATCAGCGCCAGCATCAGCACCGCCTGCCAGCGGTAGCGCTGGACAAAATCGATGAACGGCGCGGCAATGGTCCCATGAAACCAGGCCGCCACGCTCAGCAGACCGCCCGAGAGCCCGGCCGCTGCCAGACGCGCGCGCGCCTGCGCCTCGTTCGCGTCGGCAAGCACCGTCGATTGGCGCTCGGGCTCGCGGATCAGCAGCGTGCTGAGGATGCCCACGCCCATCAGTGCGGCCATCGCGGTGTAGGCCACCTGCCACGGGCGGAAGTCGTAGCGCGCTTCGTCCGTGGTGACGCTGGCGGCGATCCAGAGCGCGCCGGCACCGGCGGTAATCATCGCCAGGCGATACCCGGCCTGATAGGTGGCGGCCATCGCCCCCTGCTGCTCGACCGCCACGGCCTCGATACGGTAGGCGTCGAGAGCGATGTCCTGCGTTGCCGAGGCAAACGCCACGGCCAGCGCGAAGAACACCGTGTGCTGCAGATTCAGTGCCGGGTCAGTATGGGCCATGCCCAGCAGGGCCAGCGCAATGCACACTTGCGAGAGCAACAGCCAGGCGCGCCGCCGGCCCAGGCGCGCGGTGAGCAGCGGCAGCGGCAGCCTGTCAACCAGCGGTGCCCAGAGAAACTTGAAGCCGTAGGCCAGGCCAACCCAGGTCAGATGCCCGATGGTGGCACGGGCGATGCCCGCTTCCGACAGCCAGAAGGACAGCGTGCCCAGCACCAGCAGCAGGGGCAAGCCGGCCGAGAAGCCGAGAAACAGCATGCCGACCACCCGCGGGTGGGTATAGATGCGCAGCGCCGCAAGCCAGGTAAGCGTCATGCCGGTCAGTCTAAGGACGCCAGGCACGTTGCAAAGTGGGGCTTAAGGGGGCTTACCGGGCGCAAATGCGGGGCCCTGTGGGCCGGCGGGGCGATGTCACAACCCTGCAATACCAGCGCTGTAGCGTTTGACCGCTGCTTTTGGCACACCGATCTACCTCACACCGGAGACACGATGACACTCAAAGATACCTACGCTGATCTGATCAGCAACGATTCCACCAACCCCAGCCTGTCGGCCATTGCTCAGGCCAGTATCAGTCGTCGCCAGGTGCTCGCCGGCGGTGCCGGACTGGCGGTCAGCGGGCTGTTTTCCGGGGTGATGTCAGGCAGTGCCAATGCCACCAGCATGGCGGCAAGTTCGTCGGCACCAGGGATGGCCATGGCCAAGTCACTGGGGTTCTCTGCCGTTCCCCTGACCACCGCCGACGTCGTCATCGTACCGACCGGTTACAGCGCAAAGGTGCTGTATGCCTGGGGCGACCCCACGGGAATCCCGGGTGCGCAGCCGGCCTTCAAGCACGACGCCTCGAACTCCAGTGCCGAACAGGCGCTGCAAGCCGGCATGCACCACGATGGCATGCATTTTTTCCCCTTGCCAGCCGGCTCGCGCGCCAACAAGCACGGTTTGCTTTGTATCAACCATGAGTACTTCGACCCCGGCCTGCTCACCCCCGGCGGTGGCAAAGAGGTCAGCGAGGAAAGCTATCGCAAGTCGATCGCGGCTGTCGGTGTCTCGGTGATCGAAGTAGCGCAGCAGCGCGGCGGTGATTGGTCAGTGGTGCGACCTTCGCGCTACGCTCGGCGCGTCACTGGCAGCACGCCAATGGCCATTCGCGGCCCGGCGGCCGGGCATGCCCTCATGCAAACCGCCGCTGACCCCGCCGGCAAAGAAGTGCTCGGCACCTTCCAGAACTGCGCCAATGGCTGGACACCCTGGGGCACCTACCTGACCTGCGAAGAAAATTTCACCGACCATTTTGTCGACAGTGCCCCGAAGGACGCACAGGACTTCAATGTCACGCGCTACGGCGTCGGCCCGAAAGAGGCCCTCTATCGCTGGCACGAAAGCGATCCGCGCTGGAATCGCCAGCAGCACCCGAACGAAGTCAACCGCTTCGGCTGGGTGGTCGAAATCGACCCCTACAACCCGAAGTCCAAACCGGTCAAGCGCACGGCACTTGGCCGCTTCAAGCACGAGGGTGCCACGCCGGCCATGACCGGCGATGGCCGCTTGGCGATCTACATGGGCGATGACCAGCGCTTCGAATACATCTACAAGTTCGTCACCGCAGCCAAGGTGAGCAAAGCAAAGCGTGACAACGCACATTTGCTCGATGCCGGCACGCTCTATGTCGCTGTCTTTCACGAGGACGGACGCGGCGAGTGGCGCGAACTCGTCGCGGGCAAAAACGGGCTGACCCCCGAGGCTGGTTTCGCCAACCAGGCCGAGGTGCTGATCAAGACGCGACTCGCGGCCGATAAGGTAGGCGCGACCAAAATGGATCGCCCGGAGTGGATTGCCGTCAACCCGGCCAACCCTGGCGAGATTTACTGCACGCTGACTAATAACAAGGACCGTGGCGCTGCCGGCAAGCCGCCCACCGATGCCGCCAACCCGCGCAAAAACAACCTCTTCGGGCACATCATCCACTGGCTGGAAGACAATAACGACCCCGCCGCTACCGCCTTCCGCTGGGACATTTTTGCCCTGGCCGGGCGCCCGGATGCCACCGCCCCCGAGCACAAGAACGGCCGCTACCAGGGCGATACGTTTGGCAGCCCTGACGGACTGCACTACGACGCCAACGGCATCCTCTGGATTCAGACCGACATCTCGACCTCGACGCTGAACCGGAAGGAATACGCGGACACCGGTCACAACATGATGCTGGCCTCGATACCGTCCACCGGCGAGATCAAGCGCTTTTTGACCGGCCCGGCCGGTTGCGAAATCACCGGCATCAGCTTCACAGCCGATCACCGGACCTTGTTCGTGAATATCCAGCACCCCGGCGAACCTGCGAGCGAATTGTCCGACCCGGCAGCACCCACCGCCATTTCGCGCTGGCCCGATGGTGCGCAGTCCGGGCGGCCACGCTCGGCCACCGTGGTGATTCGCAAAGACGATGGGGGTGTCATCGGCCTGTAGGGCCTGTAACTTTCACGCTGACTCGCGGGCAAGTGAGATACTTCGATCTCCCCTTGCTCGCGAGATTGTCATCATGCCCCCCAACCCCCTGCTGCAACCCATCGTCGCGCTTGTCCTGTGGTCGTTGATCATGTGGTTGTGGATGTATGTCACCCGCATCCCGGCCATTGCGGCCATGAACCTCAAGCTCGACCCCAATGTGCCGCCCAAGGACCTGATGGCCCAGTTGCCGGCGCGCGTGCGCTGGAAGGCCGACAACTACAACCACCTGATGGAGCAGCCGACGCTTTTCTATGCGACGGCCTTTGTCTGCGCCCTGGCCGACCCAGGCAACAGCACGGCGTTGGCGGCGGCATGGACGTATGTGGGCTTGCGTGTGGCGCACAGCCTGTGGCAAGCCTTGGTGAACAACATTCCGGTGCGCTTCGGGCTGTTCATGCTCTCGTCACTGGCGCTCATCGTGCTGCTGGTTCAGGCGACCAAGGCAGTTTTCTAGCCCATCGCCGTGTCGCCAGCGCCGACTTGCGGAAAGCGCGCTACTCGTCGATGGCGAAGGACGCCGGAGCCTCGCCCCGGCAATAGCGGTCCCACATCATTTCGTAGGCTCGCTCAATGTGACGCACCCGCTCCTCGGTGCGAAAAAGCGGCGAGGTGGCGCGGGCGGCGGCAACGCGCGGGCGCAAGGCGGCGAGTTCTTCCGGGTGGCTTGCAAGCCGCAAGGCGCGGGCCTCGTAGTCGGCCGTATCGGCGGCGACCAACTCGGGGAATCCCAAGGCCAGAACCGCGCTGGCACCCATGCGACTGGCCATTGCCTGGCCAAGACGGGTGAGTACCGGTAGCCCGGACCAGAGTGCAATCAAGGCCGTGACGCCGGCGTTGTACACAAAGGTATCCAGAAAGAGATCGGCACAGGCATGCCGTGCCGTGTGTTCGGGCAAGGCCATTCCCGGGGCAAAGACGAGCCGGGTTGGCTCGATACCCTGGCTGCGCGCGGCGGCGCACAGGTTGCGGCGCGAAGCTGCGGAGCCCTCGGCCAGCCAGAGCACGCTGCCGGTTACCCCGGCGAGCAGACGCATCCAGCATGCGAACGACTCGGGCTCAAGCTTTTGGTGCGTGTTGAAGCAGCAAAAGACGAAGCCGTCATCCGGCAGGCCACAGTCACTGCGGGTTGGCGTCGGCCCGATCACCTGGGTATCGTCGGCCAACCAGAGCGTGTGCGGAAGCCAAACGAACTTCTCCGGCCATTCACCCTCGTGCTCCGGTGGGCTCACCAGACGATCGGTGAGCCGGTAATCGATGAAGCGGGCACCGCTGCTTCCGGGGGTACCCATGTGCTGCAGTTGCAAGGGTGCCGGGCGAGCGGCGAGGATTTCCGGACGGGTGTGCTGGGTGTAGCCAGAAAGATCGACAAGAATGTCGATGCCCTCGGCCGCAATGCGCTGTGCCGCTGCCTCGGACAACAGACGCGACAGATCGACAAATTCATCACAGGCAGCACGGATGCGCTCAAGCGTCTGGCTGGGGCCGGCATCGAACAGTGAGTAGGCAACGACCTCGAAGCGCGAGCGATCATGCAAGGCGAACTGCCGCCAATGGCTATCGCCCACCGGGTGTGCACGAAAGTCGGGGGAAAGAAAGCCGATACGCAAGCGGCGCCCTGCCCGTGGCACCGGTGGGCGCTCGCTCCAGAAGCGGCGGAGCGCAAAGTCCGTTGCACTACATTCAGCGCGCCGAGCCGTTGCAGCGGCCAGTGACCGCTGCACGGCCGGGTCAATGTCGAACAGCAGGCTATCAAAGGCCAAGCCACTTTCGGCGGAGCCGGATTCGGCAAGCGCTTGCGTGAATGAAGGCAACAGGGCCTTCACGCCATCGCGCTCGGGCCATTCGCACACTCGTTGCCGGACCATCGCCTGGCTGAGGTAAATCTCGCGCACCGGGACGTCAAACAACGCGTCGCCAGAGAACCCTATCGCCAGGGCCGCCTGAAGCAGGTAGTCCTTGGTGCCCTCAAGATCCAGCGCACGCGTTTCAGCGAGCAGGGTTTCTGCCGCATCGAATCGGCACAACATGGTGAGGGCGATGGTCCGGCCCATGCGTGTGCGCGTGTGGCGTGGGTTGAGCTGCTGACTCTGCGTAAACGAATGCAGCGCGGCGGCATACTGGCCGTTGGCCAGTTGGGCATCACCGAGGTTGTAATGAGCGAGGGCTTGCCCCGGGTGATCGATGACCAGTTGCTGGTCGTTATCCAGCGCCTCGACCAGGCGACCCAGCGAGCGCAGTGCCGCGCCCCGGTTCAGACGCGCTTCATAGTGGCGGGCGTCAAGCACCAGCGCCGCGTCGCACAAGCGTAAGGCGTCAGTGGTCCGGGAATCACTCAATGCAAGATCCGCTTCCATGGCCAGGCGGCTGGCCGTGCGCGGCAAGCCTTGCAGCGCTTCAGTGGCGGCGCGGTAGCGGCGAAGCTTGCTGAGGACATACGCACGCGCTTGCAAGACGCGCGGATTGCCGGGGGCCAAGGCGTCGGATTCATCGAAGGCGGCCAGCGCGGCCTCTAACCGCGCTTCGCGCACCAGGGTATCGCCCAGGGAAAACCAGGCCGCGCCGGGCGAAAGTACCCGGCCGTTGTCCATGAACGGCAAACCGGTGCCCAGGCGGGCCAGCAGCGCCTTGCGGCGCTCGCTCTCGGTCACGACAGGCTGAGTGTGCATAATGGCTGCACTATGCCGCAACGAATTCATATCGTCGACCGCTTCGATGTGCCGTGGAGCGGCAGCGCCAAAGAGGCCATTGGCACAGCGCACCGACTCGCCGGCGCCGCACACGTCCAGTTGTGGTCGGATGAGCCGCCGCACCCGAGCTACGACGGCGCAGGTATTGCCCACATCGGCCCGGATGGCGCGCCCAAGGAGGGCACGCTTCTGATCAGTGGCGGGTATTACCAGCCGGGAGCCTGGTTGGAGCAGGGCCGCTTTGCCCGCGTACTGATCCGCTTCAACACCACCAGCAACCGCGCCTACGTCGAGGCCTTCACGCTACTCGGACGCCTGCGTCAGGCCGGCTTGCCAGCCCCGGAACTGTCATTCATTTCTGCCCTGCTGCGCAAGGAAATGGGGCTTGAAGGCTTGGTCGCCCCCTCGCCGATCGATACCGAACGCTTTGCTCCGGCCGCGACGCGCCCGCCGAGGCCCTTCACCATCGGTCGCCACAGCCGCGATGTCGAGTTCAAGCACCACCCCGACGACATCGCCATTTACCGAACACTGGCACTGGCGGGGCATCAGGTACGCATTTTGGGTGGCACCGTACTGGCGCCCCGGCTGGGACGATTCCGACAAGGCATTGAGCTACTGCCGGCGGGCGCACAAGCGCCCGAGGAGTTCCTGCGTTCCATCGACTGCTTCTATTACCGCACCCACCCGCTATTCACTGAAGCGCTGGGCTACGTGGTGATTGAGGCCATGGCGACCGGCATACCGGTCGTGTGCGAACGTCGCGGTGGGTTTGCTGAGGTGATTGCCCACGGCAAGAATGGCCTGCTTTTCGATACCGACGAAGAAGGGCTAGCTTGCTTGCAGCGCCTCGCAGCAGATCCGGCGTTCAGCGCTGAGTTAGGCTTAGCTTCCTGCGAAACCGCTCGTCTTGACCTTGGAATGAGCGCCCTTGGGCGCTACCAGGATTGGCTGCTGCCTTCCGCCGCTGTTTGATCTCAAACCGCTGACGGAAAGCATTCGCAGGTCAGGCCCCGCCGCCCGGCGTGAACACGGCGGAACCGCTGACGCGCGCATTGCTGTTAGTCTGGTCGATGTACTGATACGTCACCCCGGCACGCGCGGCATTAGCGCCGACAAATATGCCGCTTACAGACGCCCCTGAGATACAAGGGCCGGTGGTGCTGCCAGAGAAATGTACACCAGAGATGGGCAGGTTGGAGGCGCTAAGGGACCCTGACATCGGAAACTGGCTGCTATACATATAAACACTGACCTGTGCAGAGCCGAAGTTTGCGGTCAGGGAGCCGCTCGTCAAGGCGGCACCCGCCGTCCTGACGCCACCCGAGCTCACTACAGAAGGGATGGTGCTGTTAGACAGGGTGTAGAAGACCGTTCCCGAAGTCGGCACATTGGTCGCTGCCACGCCTGTTACATACGGTGTATAGGTGTTGCTCGTGGCCGAACCACCGCCCGGGGCGTGGGTACTGGCCGCCCACTCCCCCCAGCTGATGATACTGTCGGTCCCTTGTTGATTCTGGATCTGACCGACGTAGGTATTGCCCGATCCCGCGGCAACGAACTGGGTCAATACGCCCGTGCTCGTGTTGATGGTCGCGGTTCCCGAGGAATAGGCCTTGGCATCCAGCCCGATCAAGCCCGAGACCGCGAATGCATAGCCGGGTATGCCCGCTGACGTCGAGGCAATGTCGGTTTCCCTGGTCTTATCAATAATCACCGAGGGCGTGCCCGGTTTCTCATTGGTCGACGCGCTACCGGTATTGATCACGCGTACCGGCTTGCCTTCCGCATTGATCACCACGGCCTGTTCGCCACGCGCCAGAACAATACATCCACCCTTGTTGCAGACCTCGACCAGACCTTCTCCGGTCGAGACGCGCACGCCGTCGTTGTCCGATTCCACCTTGAACTCGGTGCCGCGAATGCCGATCGTCGCCACCGAGGTGGTGATCTTGTAGTTTTGTCGATTCACTTTGCCCACGAGGCCGGTGACCGTGCGCAAGCTGCCTTTGAGCAAACTGAAGAAGCCTTTTTCGTCGCCGTCGGTCTTGCCCTCGTAGCGATAGTCGTCAATACGATACTGCGTGCCCGGCTGCAGCGACACTTGCGAGCCGTCGGTGTAGCGCAGCTGGACGCGGCCACTGCCGGTTTGTATGGTCTCGCCACTATTGAGTTCGTCACCCTTGCCCAGGGTGCGCGAGCGGCCGTCGGCGGTGAGCGAGGTCACGGCCCCGGCCACAAAGTCGACGCGTCCCGCCGGGGCGGCATAGGCGGCGACCGGAAACGCCATTGAGATGGCCAGAGCCATCCGGGCTGAATTTTTAAGCGTGAAAGTGGTGTGCATCGCGATCTCCCGGTCAGAACTCGTAGCGAGCGGTCATGGAATAGGACTCGCGCGAATAGGCAAAATAGTTGATGTTGGAACGGTTCTGGCCATACTGGTACTGCGGGGTGAACTTCCAGTGTTTGCCTAGCGAATAGACAAGGCCCAACGCTGCCGTCGTTGTCGCGTCGTCACGGTCGACGCCGTAACCTCCGTAGATATCGAGATGTTTGCGTTCTTCGAAACTCAGACTGGCAAAGAGTGCAATGTCACCGCTCAATTGGTACTGACCACCGCCGCGAAGGCCATGCAGTCGGTAGTCCAGCGCGGCGGTCGGCTGATCGGGAGCGTTTTCGGCACCGGCATAGACGCTGCCGTAGAACACGGTCTTGAAGTCCGCGAGCGCATGGGCAAAGCCGGCACCCGCTACCCAACGCTGGGCATTGCGGGGGTTGGAGACAAATTCGTTGGCGCTTCCCGGGTAGCGGTAGTCGTTGAACTGTACGAAAACGGTGGCTTGATTACGCTGATCATAGTTGTGTTGCCACTGCGCGCCCAGGCCGACCACATCACGGTAACGATCGTTTTCAACGTAGTTGGTGCCGGCCTGGAGCGTGGCCGAATAGACATCCTTGTCGTTCTTGACGACCAGACCGACATTGCCTTCCCACGAGCCGTTATCGAACTGGCTCCAGGTGTCGTTCATGCGTTTGTTGGTCAGCATGCCCGCCACTATTGCCAAACGGGCATCGAGCGGCACACGCACATTGACGCCAGCCGAGGCGCCCAGGTAGCCATCCGACTGTTTGGCATTGGCACCCTCAAGCGCGAATGAGCCGAAACCGGGAATGGCCACGCTGGAATCGCTCGTGGCACCGTTGACGTTGCTGTCCCAGCCGATCGAGGCCTCGACGAAACTTTTGATCGTCGTTCGGCCTTCATCTTCAACGCGCTCGACGGCTGCCAGAAACTTTTCAATCGTCTTGGCAACTTCCTCCGGGACCCCCTGCTTTTTGGCGATCTCAAACTCTTCGCGCGCCGTTTTTGGTTCGCCCACGGCAAAGTAAGCCCGGGCGATCTCGGCACGGGCACGAACATTGTCGGGATTCACCGCCAGCACGCGCTCAAGCGCCAAAATCGCACGGGTGTGGCGGCCACTGTCGAGTGCGGCAATGCCCAGCAGCAAGTCATAGGCCTCTTCGCCGGCACGGGCCGACTCGAGCGGCATCAGCAACTCGAAGGCCTGCGTCGAATTTCCCGCCTCGATGAGTGACTTCGCCTGATCGGTAACAGCGTCGGCCCAGACGCTGCCAGATAGCGCGAGCCCAAGGGCAAGAACGAGTGGGCGAATGCACGTAGCCCGATGCGTAACGGTCATTATCTGTCTTCCTGATTGGTAATTGACTTATATCAAGCGACATTATAGATGAGTTGTGGTTCGCTCTTGACATTGAAATGAATAGGGTCTAACGCGGGTATCGCCCTTGTACTGGTCATCTCCGGCCCTCCAAAAAGCAGCCCAAAAAATGCTGCGCCGCAGACCGAAGGGAAACCTCGCTGGACTTTCGGAACCGTCGCTGCCCAATGCTCGCGCTGGTTCTGAGCAAGGTCGCCATCCTGCTGCGGGGCGTTACAATCCGCGCCACCCCACTGCTCGCGCTGCGCAACCTTTCTGGAGAAATTCCGTGCAACTCGTCTGTCTCGATCTCGAAGGTGTTCTCGTTCCTGAAATCTGGATCGAATTTGCCCAACGCACCGGCATTCCCGAGTTGCGCCGCACCACGCGCGACGAGCCAGACTATGACGTGCTGATGAAGTACCGGCTGGATCTGCTAAAGAAGAACAAGCTAGGCCTGCCGGATATTCAAAAAGTCATCGCTGAAATGGGGCCGATGAATGGTGCCAAGGAATTTCTCGATGCCCTGCGCCGGGACTATCAGGTGATCATCCTCTCCGACACCTTTTACGAATTTGCCATGCCGCTGATGGCGCAGCTGGGTATGCCAGCGCTGTTTTGCCACAAGCTCGAAGCCGATGCCGAGGGCTTTCTGGTCAATTACCATCTGCGCATGCCCAACCAGAAGAAAGAGGCGGTACAGCGCTTCAAGGAAATCAACTTCAAGGTAATTGCGGCTGGCGACAGCTATAACGACACCGCCATGCTCGGAGAGGCGCACGCCGGCATTCTGTTTCACCCGCCGCAGAACGTGATCGACGAGTTTCCACAGTTTCCGGTGACGATGAATTACGGCGAACTGCGCGCCGAGATCGACAAGGCCAGCAAGCGCATCTGATTTTCCGGACTACTTGCGAGCGCTGCCGGCAACGATGTCAATGTTGTACAGCCGGCACTCCAACGGGCCGTTGTAAAGCGGGATTTTCCGACCGACCGAGAGACGTATGCCTATGGGCAGATTCGCGTCGGCCGAGAGAAACCAGCAGCGCCAACCGACGAAATGCTGCTTGAGCGCATTGCCCAGCTGCGGGTAGAACCCGGCCATGGCCTCCTGATCTTCGAGGCGTTCGCCATAGGGCGGATTGGCGACCAGCACACCTGATGCAGCAGGTGACTGCCGTTGCAGGATGTCGGCACGCTCCAGCGTGACCAGATTATCGAGTCCGGCATGGGCCAGATTCTGTCGCGCGCGGGCGACGGCATCGCCGGCCAGATCGCTGCCGAACAGGTGTAGTCCGCCCGCCGGCACTTCCTTGCGCCGTTCGGCGGCTTCGGTTTGCAGCCGGCGCCAGAGCCCTGCATCAAAGTCGCCCAGGCGGGTAAAGCCGAACTCGGAGGTGTCGCGCGACAAGCCCGGCGCATCGTCGAGTGCCATCTGGGCGGCCTCCAGCAAAAAGGTGCCGCTGCCGCACATTGGGTCAAGCAAGGGTGTGCCCGGTTGCCAGCCCGAAAGGCGCAGGATGCCGGCGGCGAGGTTCTCTTTCAGGGGTGCTTCGACCTTGGCCAGCTTGTGCCCGCGCATATAGAGCGCCTCACCCGAGGTGTCGAGGTAGAGCGTCGCTTCGCTGGCGGTGAGAAAGAGATGGATGCGCACATCGGGCTCTTTGGTATCGACCGACGGACGGCGCTTGAGCTCGGCATTGAAGCGGTCACAGATGGCATCTTTGACCTTGAGCGTAATGAACTCGATGCTGCGCAACGGTGAGCGGATGGCCGTGGTGTAGACCCGTATCGTGCGCGTGACCAGAAACAGCTTGGGCCAGGGCAGGTCATAAGCCAGACGGTAAATGTCGGCCTCGTTCGTGTACTCGGCGCTGGCGAGACGGCGCAGTACGCGTGTGGCGATGCGCGATTCGAGATTGAGCCGGTACTCGACCTCGCGCGCGCCGTTGCACAGCGCACCGCCGGGCACGGCCTGGGCATCGCGACCGCCGGCCGAGATCATGTCGGCCACCAGTAACTCTTCCAGCCCGCGCGGGCAAGGACAGAAGATATTGCCCTTGGGCGATGGTTTCGCCGGGCGCGACGAGCGCGTGGCCGGCGCGGAGCGCACGGCACGTACCACGCGCGGGCCGGGTTTCTGCTCGGCGTTCAAAACGGCTTCACCACGACGAGAATGCACACGGCGATCAGCGCGAGTACCGGCACCTCGTTGAAAAAACGAAACCAGACATGGCTGCGCGTATTGCTGCCAGCGGCGAAATCCTTGAGCAAGCGCCCACAGACGTGGTGGTAGCCGACCAGACCCACCACCAGCGCCAGCTTGGCGTGCATCCAGCCGCCGGTGATACCGTAGCCCAGCCACAGCCAGATGCCCAGGCCCATCGCCAGCCAGGCGATGGGCGTGACAAAGCGGTACAGCTTGCCCGCCATGAGCAGCAGGCGCTCGCGCTCAGCCGTGCTCTCGGCAGGCACCATGGCCAGATTGACGAACAGGCGCGGCAGATAAAACAGGCCGGCAAACCAGCTGACGACGAAGACGATATGAAAGGCTTTGATCCAGAGCATGGCCATTACAGTGATTGCGCCTCGGCAATGCCGACAGCGACCGTAGGGTAGTGAAGCCGCAGTTTAAGTTCGCGCTTCATTCGCGTGTTGATCAGGCGGCGCGATTCGCGCATGAACGACCACTGCATCGGCGGCAGCACTTTGGCCGCCTCAGCGCGACTGATTCTGGGCGGGCGGGGCAGGGCAAAGGCATCGGCCAGCGCATCGAACCACGCACCCATGGGCAGATCGGAATCATCGGAGATGTTGTAGGCACGACCCGGGTGCGCCTGGCGCAGCGCCGCACTACAGGCCCGGCCCAGATCGGCGGCGTGAATGTGATTGGTATAGCTGTCCTGATCCGCACTCAGTACCGGCAGCCCCTTGTGCAGGCGCTCCAGCGGCAACCGGTCGGCGGCGTAGATACCCGGAGCACGCAACAGACTCACGGTGCAGCCGCTGCGCACACCATAGGCACGCAGCTGCCGTTCGGCGTCGACGCGCCGCGCACCGCGTGGCGATTGCGCATTCGGGGGGCGCGTTTCCGGCACCCAGGCACCGGCACAGTCCCCATAGACGCCGCTGGTGCTGATGTAGGCCAGGCACGCCGGCGAGGTACCACGCGCGAGCGCAGCGAGCAGGCGGCGGGTGCGCGAGTCGGTCTTGCCCTCCGTCGGCGGTGGCGCGCTGTGGATAACGGCGTCGGCAACGCCTGCCAAGCGCCGCAGCGAGGCGCGGTTATCGAGATCGCCGATGAGCTGGCGCACGCCCAGCGCACGCAGCGCCGGGTCATGCCGACGCACCAGTGCGATAATCCGCCACCGTTTCGCCAGCTCAGGAAGGGTTCGGCGCACCACGTCGCCACAACCCACGATCAACAACGTTCTCATGAAATCGAGTATCGCATGACCAGCCAGACCCACCGCGTCACGCTCAAGCCCAGCGGCCACGAATACAGCGTCAGCACTGACACATCCATCCTGCAGGCCGCGCTCGACGCTGGTTACACGTTATCGTACGGCTGTAAGAACGGTGCCTGCGGCAGTTGCAAAGGCACCATCCTCTCGGGAGAGGTTGATCACGGCAAGGCACAAATCAACACCCTGCCCGAGACCGAGCGCAAGGCAGGCAAGGCACTCCTTTGCTGTGCCATTGCCAAGAGCGACGTGGTCGTGGAGTGTCGTGAGGTCGGGGGAACCAAGGACATCCCGATACGCATCCTGCCCACGCGAGTGCAGGCAATAGAGCGCCTTGCGGCCGACGTGATCAAACTCTCGCTCAAGCTGCCGACCAACGAGCGCCTGCAATTTCTTGCCGGCCAGTACATCGAGTTCATGCTCAAGGACGGCAAGCGCCGTGCTTTTTCGATTGCCAATGCTCCGCACGACGACGACTTCCTGACGCTGCATATCCGCCACGTTCCTGGCGGGCTATTCACCGATCACGTCTTTAATACCATGAAGGAAAAAGAGATCATGCGCCTGCAAGGGCCGCTGGGCACTTTCTTCCTGCGCGAAGAGTCAGCCAAGCCGATGATCCTGCTCGCCGGGGGCACCGGCTTTGCGCCGATCAAGTCATTGGTCGAGCATGCGCTGCATGCCGGCATGACGCGACCCATGAACATCTATTGGGGCGCGCGCGATCTGGCTGGTCTATACCTGCCCGAGTTGCCCGCACAGTGGGCGGCGGAGCATGCGCACATCACCTATGTGCCCGTGCTTTCTGATGAAGACTGGAGCGGGCGCAAAGGCTTCGTCCATAAAGCCGTGCTGGAAGATCATGCCGACCTGTCCGCCTTTCAGGTCTATGCCTGCGGCGCGCCGGCAATGATCGATGCGGCGCGCGCCGACTTCCTGGCGGCAGGGATGCCTGAGGATGAATTCTTCGCAGATTCTTTCAGCTTCGCTGCGGGCTGAAACTCAACTTTCCCCAAGTCGGCGCTGGTAACACGGCGATTTGAGGGCAAACAACCGTACCCGAGCACGGTGGTATCGGGCGCTGTGCTCAGAACAGCGTCAGATCGTTGGTCTCACCGTCTTTGCCTGCGCTTCCGGTCTTGAAAAAGGCGACTTCACTTTCCAGCGCATCGGAGATTCGGCGCAGGGCCTCACCCTGTTCCGCGAGGCCATGTGCCGAGGCTGCATTGGCCGCCGCATGGTCTACGATCTGTCCGGTGCGGCCGCTGATCTGCTGAATATTGCCGCGCTGCTCACGCAAGGCCATGTCAATCATGCCCACCCGCGCGGCTACTTCGTCGGAAAAACTCACCACATCGCGAATTTCGCTGCTGGTTTCCTGCATGCGGTTCATGCCCCCGCCCACCCGTTCGACACTGCTCTGAATCGTCGAAACAATCTCGTTGGTCGTGGCGTGCACCTGTTTGATCAGATCGGCAATGGTGCTGGTCGATTGCGTGGTGCGCTCGGCGAGCTTGCGCACCTCATCGGCGACCACAGCAAAGCCTCGCCCCTGCTCACCAGCACGCGCCGCTTCAATGGCGGCATTGAGCGCGAGCAAGTTGGTCTGGTCGGCAATTTCACGAATCACCGAGACAATGCCTTGAATGTCATTGGCACGCAGATCCAGTTGCTGCGCCTGGGTTGATGACTGGTTGATCATTTTGGCGATCGCTTCCATGTCTTGTGCCAGCGCCATCACCAGATCGGCACCCCTTTGCGCGCGCTGACCGGCTTCACCTACCTTGACGTTGGCGTCGGCGGCGCTTTCGGCAATCAGGTTGATGCGGTCCGAAAGCTCGGCCATGGTGGCGCCGATTTCATTCACCGACTGACTCTGTTCGCCGCTGCTCATTACCAGGCTGTGGGCGCTGGTCGCCGTTTGACGGCTGGTGACGGCCAGCAAATGCGCATGTCCGCGCAAGCCCGAGACGACATCGAGCCAACGGTGACGCATGGTGGCGAGGTGGTCGATCAGGCTGTCTTGCTGATCAGCAGACACGTCGAACTGCTGGTTGAGTTCGCCCATAGACAGCCGATCAGCAATTGCGTTGGCGGTGAGCAGATCGCCGCCAATCTGGCGGCGGACTTTGGCGTAGGTGAAAAAGGACAACAGCGGCAAGGCCAACAGCAGCAGCGCAAACGCCAAGCTACCGGTCACGCCGATCTGCAGCACCAGGCGATCCAGCCGGCCCTCGGCCTCCTGATGTGCTTTGTCTATTGCAGCACGCAAAACGCCAACGCGCTCGCTCACGTTGGCGACCGCCGCATCAAAGCCATCGCCAGGACGCTTCATGAGCGCATTGCCGGCCTCGCGTCCTTGCTCGGCATAGGCCTTAGCCATTTCCTGACCGAGCCCATGGATGCGCTCGATGTCACGGCCCAATGTCTCCCAGTCAGACGAATGTGCCGGATCAAGCATGACGAGTGTGGCCAACTGCCGGCGCGCGCCATCGAGATGATGTTGTGCATCGACCAACCCGGCGCTGTCGCCGGTGGCCGATACATCGGTCAAAAATTGCTGAATCTGGACAGCGTCCAACACCAGATGAGCCATGGCTTCGCTGCTCTTCCGCAGCATGGCCGCTTCGGCGTTGGTGCGGCGCAAATCCAGATAGGCTGAGCCAAGTACGGCCAGCCCAAGCAGCAGGATCACCAAAGCCGCAAGATTAACCCTGAGGAAGAAACGCTTGAGACTGAACCCGTTTGCGGTGGCGGACATTGGGATGATTACTCGCCGAGGTAGGCGGCACGCACGCGGGAATCGGCGAGCAGGTTGGCAGAGGTGTCGGCCACCGTTATACGCCCATTTTCCATGACATAGCCGCGGGAGCATATCTCCAGCGCCAGCTTGGCGTTTTGCTCTACCAGCAGGACAGTCACGCCCTGCGCCGCCACGCCCTTGATCACTTCGAAAATCTTCTCGACCATGATCGGCGCGAGTCCCATGGAGGGCTCATCAAGCAACAACAGCTTGGGCCGCCCCATGATCGCGCGCCCGATGGCCAGCATTTGCTGCTCGCCGCCGGAAAGGGTACCAGCGAGCTGCTTTTCGCGTTCTTTGAGACGCGGCAGCATGACGAAAATCTTGTCCAGATCAGCATCGATATCCGCGGTGTCATTGCGGTGATACGCCCCCATCAGCAGATTCTCGCGTATGGTCAGGCGGGCAAATACACCACGTCCCTCGGGCACCAGCGCCAGTCCCTTGGAGATCAGTTCGTGGCTGAGCATTTTTTCGACCCGCAAATGGTCGTAATGAATCTCGCCGCTCGACGGAATCATGCGCGCCAAGGCCTTCAGGGTCGAGGTTTTGCCAGCGCCATTGGCACCGATCACGCACACCATTTCGCCGGGCTCAACAGCAAACGACACGCCCCTGACGGCGGCGATGCCGCCATAGCGAACCTCGAGGTTCAGAACTTCAATGAGTGCTTGTGCCAATGTAGGCCTCGATCACTTTGGGGTTGGCACGCACCACAGCGGGTACGTCTTCGGCAATTTTCTGGCCGTAATCAAGCACCGCCACGCGGTCGCACAGGCCCATGACCAGTTTGACGTCATGTTCGATCAGGAGCACGGTCAGACCATCGGCGCGAACACCCTCGATAAGGGTTCGCAGCCCGGCAGTTTCGGTGGCGTTCATGCCCGCAGCGGGTTCGTCGAGCGCCAGCAGCTTGGGGTCGGTCGCCAGGGCACGCGCGATCTCCAGACGGCGCTGATCGCCGTAGGAGAGATTCTTGGCCAGATCCTGCGCGCGGTCGGCGACCCCCACGTAGTGCAGCAGCTCTTCGGCACGGCGGCGAATCGCCGCTTCTTCAGCGCGCTCGGCCTTGGTGCGAAAAATTGCCCCAATGACATTCTGGTGCGTGCGTACATGACGACCCACCATCACGTTTTCCATGGCCGTCATGTTGCCGAACAGCCGGATGTTCTGAAACGTTCGCGCGATGCCGACCCTGGCGACTTCGTGCGGGCTGGTCAGGTTCAGCACATTGCCCTCGAACAGCACATCGCCGTCGTCGCGCTGATAGAGCCCGGTGAGGACATTGAAAAACGTCGTCTTGCCAGCGCCATTGGGGCCGATCAGGCCATAAATCTCGTTACGCCGGATAGTCAGCGACACATCTTTAAGGGCCTGCACGCCGCCAAAGCGTTTGCCCACACCTCGCGCCTCCATCAGCACTTCATTGATAGTGGCGCTCATTTTTTGCCTTCCCGCTTCGCTTCCATTTCACGGCGATGACGAGCTTCGGGCCACAGACCAGCGGGCATAAAGCGCATGGTCAGCACCAGGGCAATGCCGAAGATCAGCATGCGCAGCACTTCGGGCTCGATAATGGCATGGCCAAACAGCGCCTCCTGCACGGGTTGCACCGTGTAGCGCAGCAGTTCAGGCACGAACGAGAGCAGTAGCGCGCCGGCAATGACACCCCAGATATTGCCCATGCCACCGAGCACTACCATGGCAAGAATCATGGTCGATTCGGTGAGCACAAAGCTCTCGGGGCTGACGAAACCCTGGATCGCCGCGAACATGCCGCCGGCAATGCCGCCAAACGAGGCCCCCATGGCAAAGGCCAGCAGTTTGATGTTGCGGGTATTGATGCCAGCGGCCTTGGCGGCCACCTCGTCTTCGCGAATCGCGACCCAGGCCCGGCCAATGCGTGAATCCTGCAAGCGCTTGTTAATGACGATCACCGCCAGCAACACGATCAGCAGCAGGTAGTAATACTTGATCGGGCCGCTGAAGATCAGACCGCCAAAGACATCACTTTTACCCAGGTCAAACGAACCGATCTTGAACGAATCAATGAGCGTGATGCCCTTGGGCCCGTTGGTCACATTGATCGGGTTGGACAGGTTATTCATGAATACCCGGACGATCTCACCAAAGCCCAGTGTCACGATGGCCAGGTAGTCGCCGCGGAGCTTGAGCGTTGGCGCACCCAGCACCATGCCGGCAACGCAGGCAACGGCGGCACCGATCGGAATGATGACCCAGAAGGGCAGATGCAAACCAAAGTGCGGCGAAGCGAGCAAGGCATAGACGTAGGCACCCACCGCGTAGAAGGCGATGTAGCCCAGATCAAGCAGGCCGGCAAAGCCGACGACGATATTCAGCCCCAAGGCCAGAAATACGTACAGGATCGCAAAGTTGAGGATGCGCACCCAGGCTGTGCCCGCCGAGGCGAGCACGAAGGGCAGGACAATCAACGCGACCGCGATGAGTGCCAGGCCGAGCTTGTTTTTCTTGTCGAGCGAGGTTATGAAATTCGCCATCAGGCACGCTCCGCCACGCGCTCACCCAACAGGCCGGAAGGCCGGAAGACGAGCACCAAAATCAGCACCAGAAAGGCAAAGACATCCTGATAGTTGCTACCGAACAGCACAAAATTGCCGCCATCGGCACAGCGCTCCACCAGAAAACTGGTGCCGCCGCCGGGCCATCGGCACAGGTCGGTGATCTCGCCGATATAGCCGGTGGCCATGGCCTCAACAAGCCCGAGCAAAATACCGCCGACCATCGCTCCGGCAATATTGCCGATACCGCCCAACACCGCGGCACAAAACGCTTTCAGGCCCAGAATGAAACCCATGGTGTAGTGCACAATGCCGTAGTAGGTTCCGAACATCACGCCGGCGATGGCACCCAAGGCCGCGCCGATAACGAAGGTGGCGGCAATCACCGCATTGGCATTGATGCCCATCAGCCCGGCGACACGCACATCTTCGGCGGTCGCGCGAATGGCGATGCCGAATTTGGTACGGAACACGAACCAGGTCAACGCCGCCATCATGGCAAAGCAGAGCAGGATGATGGCAATCTGAACGCCCGTAATAGAGGCGCCACCAATGGCGAACGATGGGTTGTCGATGATCTGCGGGAAGGCAATCGGGTTGCGCCCCCAGACCAGCAGCGCCAGGTGCTGCAGAATGATGGACATGCCAATGGCGGTAATCAGCGGCGCCAGACGCGGGGCATGCCGAAGTGGCCGATAGGCGACGCGCTCAAGGAAATAGCCGATGATCATGCAGCTGGGGATCGCCGCAATGATGCCGCAGGCAACAATCGCCAAAGGCGGCAAGCCACTGCCGGCGAGGCTCACGATCACGGAAAAGGCGACCATGGCGCCGATCATCACTACTTCGCCATGCGCAAAGTTGATCAGCTGTATGACACCATACACCATGGTGTAGCCCAAGGCCACGACGGCATAGACGCTGCCGGTGGTCAGGCCATTGATAAGTTGTTGAATGAATATATCCACGGCGGGAATGTTAGCTCAGTCGTTGAGATTCTTGCTTGCTGGAATTGCGACGTATTGCGTAGCGTAATCTGGAAAAAAAACGGCACCCCTGAGGGTGCCGTTCCTTTTACCTCACCGATCAGGGCTTGGCCGGTGCAGCGGGGGCCGTCGCCTCTGCCGGAGCAGCGGGAGCCGCAGGCGCTGCTGGAGCCTCAGCCGAAGCTTCGGCAGCCGGTGCGGCAGCGCTGGCAGCAGCGTACTCGTCAAGCGTCATCGACTTGCCACCCTTGATGATGGACAGCGGAGTGATCTTGCCTTCCTTCATTGCAAAGATGGTCATTTCGGCGTCCTTGCGGTCACCCTTCTCGTCGAACTGGATATTGCCCGACGCGCCGTTGTAGTTGCTGGCAGCCAGAGCCGCCAGATACTTCGCGGGATCAGCCGAATCCGCCTTCTTCATGGCTTCGATGATCAGGTTGGCGGCATCGTAGGTGAAGGGTGAATAGAGGATCGGATCAACATTGAACGCTGCCTTGTAGGAGTCGAGGAACTTCTTGCCCGACGCCTGAACCGGGATGCCAGCCTGCGAGCAGACCAGGCCTTCAGCCGCCTTGTCGGCCAACTCGGCCATCTTGTCGGTACACGCGCCATCGCCGAAAGCGAAAGTGGCTTTGATGCCCAGCTCGCGCGCCTGCTTGAGCAGCGGGCCACCGGTGGCGTCCATGCCGCCGTAGAACACGGCATCCGGCTTCTTGCCCTTGACCTTGGTCAGCACAGCCTTCCAATCAACCGTCTTGTCGGTGCCCTTTTCACGGGGCAGAACCTTGACGCCGGCGGCCTTCAGGGTCTTCTCAACTTCATTCGCCAGACCTTCACCGTAGGCGGTGGCGTCGTCAATCACGGCCACGGTCTTGGGCTTGGCAGATAGCAGGTAGTTGGCAACAGCGGGGCCTTGCTGGTCGTCACGGCCGACGACGCGGAAGGCAACCTTGAAGCCCTGCTCGGTGTAAGCGGGATTGGTGGCCGAACCGGAGATCACGGGAATACCAGCAGTGTTGTAAATGGCCGACGCGGGAATGGTGGTACCCGAGTTCAGGTGACCCACGATACCTGCGACCTTGGCATCAACCAGTTTCTGAGCGACGGTGTTGCCCACCTTCGGGTCACCCTGGTCGTCTTCAGCGACGAGTTCGAACTTGACGTCTGCGCCACCGATCTTGATGCCGGCCTTGTTGGCCTCATCAATCGCCAGGCGAGCACCGTTTTCGTTGTCTTTACCCAGGTGGGCGATGCCGCCGGTGAGCGGCGCAACGCTGCCGATTTTGATGACGGTGACTGCCGGAGCGGCGGGCGCAGCTGAGGCGGCGGGAGCAGCTTCAGGCGCCGCCTCTTCTTTTTTGCCGCAACCGATAACGGCAATGGCGGCGATAACGGACAGCGATACAGCCTTAACGGGGAATTTCATGCATGACTCCAATTGGGTTGGCAAACAACGGAATGAGTGAAGAGGTGAGCAACAGGAAGCTACCAAGCGGGTGAAATCACAAGCTTTTCAGCTTTCTGCCCGCGAACCACGATTGTGACAAGCTGGCGGCTCCCCGTCAATCGAGCAAGAAGCAGAAAAGCCTGCCATTTGTAGCCCTGAAAGCACTTCGGGCCCCCCGAAGGCAGGCCCGAAGCATTCAGCTGCAACGCGCAGATTACTTGGCGCCAGCCATAATCCACTTGACCAGCGTCTTGACATCCTCGTCCTTCAGTGCCGGCTGAGGAGGCATGGGAATGGCACCCCAAACGCCCGAGCCACCCTTCTTGACCTTCTCGATCAGTTTGGCTTCGTCAGCCGCGGTGTACTTCTTGGCGACGTCCTGATACGACGGGCCGACCAACTTCTTATCGACAGCGTGGCAGGCCAGGCAGCCCTTCGACTGAGCGAGATCCTTGCTCGCGAAGGCAGGAGCGGAGGCCAGAAGGCCGGCAGCAACCAAGGTAGAAACTAATAGTGACTTCATGAAAAACTCCTTAGAGAAAATTGACGGGGCTGCGCCTGATTGCCAGCAGCGGACGGAATACTACTCCAAGCGCGAACTTCCATTCACGCCATAAGGTTTTGTAACAAACCATCGATTTCGGTCTGCGACAAGCGACGGTCTTCGGTCGGTCCACCACCCTCGACCATGATGATGGCACCGACCAGCGCCTTGATGGCCTGACGCAGCGACTGGCCCGCCAGATCCTGAAATTCCTGAGCGACGACGATGTTGGTCAGGTGCGCCGAGACATCCTTGAGTTGGGCCTCGATCTGTTCGCGTGACCAGTTCTTCGACAGACTGTCACGCACAATCTTTACGCCTTGTTGCGCTGCTTCGGCCTCGTACAACGACTTGGTGGCCGCTTCAGCGGTCATGCGCTCGACATTGCCCAGCACCGTCGATATTTCTTTTGGCTGACCCTTCTTGCCATTGCGGGATTCCAGGCCCTTGGCCGCCTTGGATAATTCCTTGGCCAGCGATTTGAGCTCTTGCAGCACGACCCCGGTCTCGGCTCTGGCCTTGGCCGGTTGACGCGACACGACCGTATCCGTCAGCTTGGCCGGTTTGGCGACCTTTGCGGCCTTGGCCACTGTCTTGATCGGGGCCTTGGCGGGCGCTTTACGTATTTTGGTTGCCGTTTTGGTTGCCATTACATTCCCATCTTGTCGAAGATCTTGTCCATTTTCTCCTGCAAGGTGCCGGCCGTAAAGGGCTTGACGATATAGCCCGAGGCACCCGCTTGTGCCGCCGCAATGATGTTTTCCTTTTTGGCCTCGGCCGTAATCATCAGAAAGGGCAGTCCCTTCAGATTGGCATCAGCGCGCACGCTTTGCAAGAGGGTCAGGCCATCCATGTTCGGCATGTTCCAGTCCGAAACGACAAAGTCGTACTTGTTGGCCTTTAATTTATCGAGGGCCACGGCACCGTCTTCCGCCTCGTCAACGTGGGTAAAACCCAGCTCCTTGAGCAGGTTGCGCACGATGCGGCGCATGGTCGAGAAATCGTCGACAACGAGGAATTTATAAGCGCTTCTGTCTGCCATGGCGTGCCACGCGGGAAGGAAAGATGCCCGCACTATGCCGCAAGCCCATCGCCGCGAAAGCGCGAATACCCGCGAAAAACCGCCCTGTAATGCGCCCGGAACTTGCCGCTTATTCGACAGATTCCGGGCTTGGTTGCGTCAGGTTCAGCCCAGCTGACTGATATCGCGTACCGCGCCGGTATCGGCGCTGGTGGTCATGGCGGCGTAGGCGCGCAGCGCATCGGAGACACTGCGTTCACGCGCCACCGGCTTCCATGCGGCCGCGCCCCGGGCGTCCATCACAGATCGCCGTGTCGCCAGCGCCGACTTGCCGACCATCAACTCGATGCTTCGATTGGGGATGTCGATCTCGATGAGGTCGCCCTCTTCCACCAACGCAATGGCACCGCCCGCCGCCGCTTCGGGCGATACATGACCGATCGACAAGCCCGAGGTGCCCCCCGAGAAACGCCCGTCGGTGAGCAGGGCGCAGGCCGCGCCCAGACCCTTGGTTTTGAGATACGACGTCGGGTAGAGCATTTCCTGCATGCCGGGGCCGCCTTTGGGGCCTTCGTAGCGAATGACCACCACATCGCCCGGCTTGATCTGGTCGGCCAGAATCGCCGTCACCGCATCTTCCTGACTCTCGAAGATCCGTGCCGGCCCCGAGAACTTGAGGATGCTGTCATCGACCCCCGCTGTCTTGACGATGCAACCATTGAGCGCGATGTTGCCGCTGAGCACAGCCAGTCCGCCATCCTGCGAGAAGGCATGGGCTTTATCGCGGATCACGCCGCCTTTGCGGTCCAGATCGAGGGTTGGATAGCGGCGCGACTGAGAGAACGCCGTCTGGGTCGGGATGCCGCCGGGTGCGGCGCGGTAGAAGTTGTGCACGGCCGGGCTGCTGTTGCGCATTACGTCGCAGCAATCCAGCGCCTCACCCAGGGTGGGGTAAAGCACCGTGGGACAGTGGCGATTGAGCAAGCCGGCACGATCCAGCTCACCCAGAATAGCCATGATGCCGCCAGCACGATGCACGTCTTCCATATGTACGTCGGATTTCGCCGGTGCCACTTTCGACAGGCAGGGCACGCGGCGCGAGATGCGGTCGATGTCCTTCATGGTGAAGTCAACCTTCGCTTCGTGGGCCGCGGCCAGCAGGTGCAGTACCGTGTTGGTCGAGCCGCCCATCGCGACATCCAGACTGATCGCATTTTCAAACGCCTCAAAGCTGGCAATGTTGCGCGGCAGCACCGAAGCATCGTCCTGCTCATACCAGCGTTTGCACAGCTCTACCACCAACTGGCCGGCCTTGAGAAAAAGCATCTTGCGGTCGGCGTGCGTGGCCAGCACCGAGCCGTTACCGGGCAAAGACAACCCCAGCGCCTCGGTCAGGCAGTTCATCGAATTCGCCGTGAACATGCCCGAACACGAGCCGCAAGTCGGGCAGGCCGAACGCTCGTAGGAAGCGGACTCCTTGTCGCTGACCGTGCTGTCGGCACCCTTGACCATGGCATCGACCAGATCGACAGGGATGATCTTGCCGCCCCATTTCACCTTGCCCGCTTCCATCGGACCACCGGAGACGAACACCACCGGAATATTCAGGCGCAGCGCGGCCATCAGCATGCCCGGGGTGATCTTGTCGCAGTTGGAGATGCAGACCATGGCATCGGCGCAATGGGCATTGACCATGTACTCGACCGAGTCGGCGATCAGCTCGCGGCTGGGCAGGCTGTAGAGCATGCCGCCGTGGCCCATGGCAATGCCGTCATCGACGGCGATGGTGTTGAACTCCTTGGCCACACCGCTGGCCGCTTCGATCTCGCGCGCCACCAGCTGACCCATGTCCTTGAGGTGCACATGGCCCGGCACAAACTGCGTAAACGAATTGACCACGGCAATGATGGGCTTGCCGAAATCGCCATCTTTCATACCGGTGGCGCGCCACAGGGCGCGAGCACCGGCCATGTTGCGACCGTGGGTCGAGGTGCGGGAACGGTAGGCGGGCATGAAATACTCCGGGGATACGCTGACTAGGGAGTGCGAATTCTAACCGCCGTACTCCGGCTACCCGGCAGGTAAATTGAGCAACATCAAGGAAACGAAATCTCAGCACGCTGGCGGCACCTGCCTTCCGCTCCCAGCGATTTCGTTCGCCAAACACAGGCGATTATCGACTCGGCGGATAAAGTCAACAAATTGGCCACCAAGATCGATACGGAACCCGCCGACTTATTTATGATGCACCCTATCGATGCCTGACGACATCGCGAAATTTGAACCAGATCACTAACAACTACCCCAGGAGACTCGCATGGCTACTACAAAATCCGCTGCCCCTCGTGCTACCAAGACTGCTGCCACCAAGACTGCCGCACCCAAGTCGACGTCCCGCGCCAGCGCCAGCGTGAAAGCCGCTGCCCAGTCGATTCCCAAGGTCGCCGCCACCGCGAGTGCGATCAAGCAGGCGGCCGCCAAACCGGTCAGGGACGCGTCGTCGGTGGTGACAGAGGTGATGAACAAAGTGATTGATGCCAATCCAGTGGGCAAGGCCGCGAAAGTGACCAAGAAAGTTGCCCGTGCGGTCGTCAAGACACGCCGGGCCGCCCAACTCAACCGCGCCGTGCGCAACAAGGTGATCGTGGTCACCGGTGCCACCGCCGGTATCGGTGAAGACACCGCGATCAAGCTCGCCAAGGGTGGTGCCATCGTCATCCTGGCGGCCCGCACCCCCGAGAAGCTCGAAGCCACCATGGCCAAGATCAAGGCCGACGGCGGCAAGGCCTTCGCCTACTCGTGCGACATTTCCGACATGGCCGACTGTGACCGCTTCGTCAAGACCGTGCTCGACAAGCACGGCCACGTCGATGTACTGGTGAACAACGCCGGCCGCTCGATCCGCCGCTCGATCAAGTTCTCGTTTGACCGCTTCCATGATTTCGAGCGCACCATGCAGCTCAACTACTTCGGTGCCCTGCGCCTGATCATGGGCTTTGCGCCCGCCATGCTGGAGCGCAAGACCGGTCAGTTCGTGAATATCTCGTCGATCGGCGTGCTCACCAACCCGCCGCGCTTCTCGGCCTATATCGCCTCAAAGGCCGCTCTTGATTCGTTCTCGACCTGTGCCGCCTCCGAGTTCGCCGATCGCAACGTGCACTTCACTACCATTTACATGCCGCTCGTGGCCACCGCCATGACCGCGCCCACCAAGATCTACAAGGCCTTCCCCATGCTGACGCCGGATGAGGCCTCTGAAATGGTGGTCGAGGCCGTGATCAACAAGCCCACGCGCATTGCCACCGGGCTGGGTCTGGCCGGTGCCGTAAGTCATGCCCTGACGCCGAAAGTCAGCGAATACATCTTGAATCAGGCCTACCAGCTCTTCCCTGATTCCGCTGCCGCCCGTGGCCTGACGCCAGAACAAGCGGCTGCCGAAGAAAAGAATCTGCCCAAAGGCAAAGTCGATATGGCACGCAAGCTATTCGCCCAAGTCTTCAACGGCGTGCATTGGTAAGAGGCCCCGAGGAGACCTGCACCATGATCAAACTTCCGTTTCTGCCCAGCAACCCGGTCAGCCGTCTGCGTGTGGCCGGGTTGGGCCTGGGCCTTAAAGTATTGCCCTTCCCGGTGCCGGTCTCCTTTGTGGGCGTCGATTCCTCTCTCACCCTGTGCCGCGAGATCGCGGCCACCGGCATCAAGAAGTTAACGCTGGTGACCGACGGCCCGCTGGTCAAGCTCGGTGTCGTCGCGCCCCTGATCGAGACCTTGCGTGCCGCCGGCCTCAAGGTCGATGTGTTTGACAAGATAGAGCCCGATCCCGGCTACGAAATGATCGAAGACGGGGTTGCCCGGCTGCGCAGTTTTGGTGCCGAAGCGGTGCTGGCAGTCGGCGGTGGTTCGTCCATCGATGGGGCAAAATCCATGGTCGCTTGCTACGCCAACGACTGCTCGCCGTCCGACCTGATTGGCTTGTTCAAGGTGCGCAAATCCGGCATCCCGTTTTACGCCGTGCCCACCACCGCCGGCACGGGTTCGGAAGTCACCATTGCTGCCGTGGTCACCGACAAGGCGGCCGGGCAAAAGCATGCCGTGATCGACTTCAAGCTGGTGCCCAAGATGGTGGCTCTTGACCCGGCGCTGATGGTCGGCCTGCCTCCGCACATCACTGCGGCAACCGGCATGGACGCACTGACGCACGCGGTCGAAGCCTACATTTCCACCATCGCCAACGCGGAAACCGATCGCATGGCGTTGGCGGCGACGGCCAGCATTGTTCGCTACCTGCCGACTGCGTTCAAGGATGGCAAGAACATGGAAGCGCGCGAGCGCATGGCGCTGGCCTCGTTCAACGCCGGTCTCGCCTTCACCCGCTCGGGAGTGGGCTATGTGCATGCCATCGCGCACCAGCTCGGCGGTCTGTACCACGTACCGCACGGTCTCGCCAACGCGATCTTGCTTCCCTATGTGCTCGATTTTTCGCTGGAAGACTGCGCGCATCGTCTCGCTGAGTTGGCCCGCTGTGCCGGGCTGGAAAAGGGTTCGATGGACGACCACGCGCTGGCGGAAAAGTTCATTGCGCACATTCGCCTCATGAACAAGCGTATGGGCATTCCCACCACCATCGAGAAGCTGCGCCGCGAAGACTTCGACACCATCGTCAGCCGTGCGCTGGCCGAGGCACACGGCACCTACGCGATACCGCGCTACATGACCCGCGAGGACGCCTTCGCGCTGCTTGACAGCCTGCTGCCGCACTAAAAGCAGGGCAATCGCCGTATCACCAGCGCCGACTTGCGGAAACGCGGGTCGGCGCTTTTTACTTCAGGCTTGACCAGAACCTCTGCCCGGGGCAGACAATCGATTAGGTCCGGGTTCCTGAGTGCGCGGATTTTTTCACCGCATACATCGACGCGTCAGCCAGTTCAATGACAGATTCGACAGAATCAGCCATTGCGCCAGAGAACATTGCATAGCCTATCGAGGCGGAACTCTGGTGCCTTGTGCTGCCCAGATCGAACTCTGCCCGCAAGGCACCAGAAAGTTTGGCCACGACTTCTTTGGCGCGCGATTCGGCGACTTGCTCATCGCCACCGAGGTCCTCGAGGATGACCGCAAACTCGTCACCGCCACGCCTTGCCACGGTATCCACACTGCGCACACTGCCACGCATGGTCTTGGCGACCTGTTGCAGATAGACATCGCCCGCCTCATGACCTTTGGTGTCATTGAGCTGTTTGAATTTATCCAGATCAATGACCAGGATCGCACCATATTCCTTGCTTCGCTGACTATTTTTCATTGCCTGACACAAGCGATCTTCAAACAACCTGCGGTTGGGCAGTTCCGTCAGTGGATCGTGAAACGCCATGTGAGCCAAGCTCATCTGCGCATTCTGAACATCCGTGTCATCGTTCAGTACGGCGAGAAACTTTGCCACTCGCAGCCGCGATTTACCGAGTGCGGTCACAGTGACTTTGTAATGACAGGTGCCGTTGGCATCAAACTGGCAGCGCGCTACCTGCGGAGTAATTTCGCTAAAGGCATTGACCATGGCGATATCCAATGCTTCGCTGATTTCCTTGGGAAATACGTCGGCATAGGTCATTCCTTGCCAGGGCTGAATGGGAAATCTCGGTGCGGGACTGCTTGGACTGTGCAACTGGTCAATGGCTCCGGTCGAATCGAAAGTGAGCACGATATCGGGCAGTGAATCAAGCAGACTGCGAATTTTTTCCGTAAGTGCAGCGGTTTGCTCTTGGGCCGCTTTTTTCTCGCTGATGTCGCTGAACGAGCAAAGTAAGGTCGCGGGGTCACCCAACGCAGGCATGGCCGAAAGCTCGACATAGGCAAAGAGATCCGCCGCGTTGCGGATGCGCAGTTCGAGGTGGATTGGCGTGCCGCTCGACAGCAGCGATGCCTTGGCTGCCAACAGAGCGGGCAGGTCGGCGGGATGCACAAACAGGGCAAGCTCGCGCATCGCATCACCCTCGGCCTGACTAAAACCTATGGAGGCACAGCTTGCGCTATCCAGAGTGATCAAACCCGTTTCATGTTGCCACTGAAACGTGGCCAGTCGCGCCGTCGACATGGCGAGCTGCAGCTTTTGATGCGCCTGTTCGGCCGTGTCTTTGCCTTTACGCAAGGACTCTGAGCCGGCGATCACGTGCACCACGCGATAAGACAAAACAAACAGCACGAGCGAGACCGCCGTTACCGCCAGGGCACGCCCGAAGCCCCCATCATAGTGGCCTCGCTGAACGCCCACCTCGGTGAGCCAGACAACCAATGCAGGCAAAAACAGCGCCACGGGAAGCAGTCGCACAAATAGTGCACCGCCTATCCCATGCGTCACGTTCGCCATCAGGCCACGCCTGGGGTAGGCCAACAGCATGCCAGCCCCCAGCACCAGAAAGCAGACCGCGGTATGCACTGCCATTGAGGTGAATACCTTGACGCGATACAAGGGCTGAGCGTCGAGCGCGTAACCCAAAACAGCGACATAGCCCAACACGCTGATCACAACCGCCAGCAGTTGCGCGGGATACCAATCCTGCCCGAGGCGTTTATGACGCAGCAAAATAGCCACACCGACCAACGCGAAGTTGATGGCGGTCACGGGTGACATGCGGCCGGGAGACGAAGTATTGACGGCTGCCGCATCATTAAACAGAAGTTCATCGATCGCCAGATTGACCGAGAACAGGGTTTGGCCAAAGGTCGCCAGACCAAGCGCGAGGATGCACCATGCCACGACGTTGGCAAATCGAGGCTCGGCGACAGGATCAGTCAGGAACCACAAAGCCAGGCCGCAAAACACAAAACCGACCGCGGTATTGGCTTTCATGGTCACAGCGCCGGGCACGACACTCTTGAGCAGGCCGTTATCGGTGAGCCAGCCAAGCAGAACAAACACGCCGACTGCAGCGACTGCCAGGGCAATGCCCCTGGTGACCCGGCTTAGGTGCTGACTGTTCAAGGCAGAGCTATCGGCGAGTACAGTCGCGGCCGACATCGGCACCCCGTGCAATATTCATACCGAGTCACTCCTCATTTTGCTATGGTGACGCCCTGCACCCTACCTGACACCGACACTACATTTGCGATGATAGCCGGATGCGATCCGCAGATTGTCCGCTTTACCGTGCCCTCTTCCCGACATTTTGCGATGACCCCAGGGCAGGAGTTATCTCGGCCGCCAGACGCGCCAGCGCACGATCCTGTGCCGCGACCAGCGCCTCGCCGCCGTTAGCGTTTACCACTTCACGCAGCACGCTGCGCTGGCTGATCAACTCTTTGCCGCCCGGGCTTTCGCGCAGTACCCAGAGCACTTCCAGACTCGCCGACTCGCCATCGCGCAACTCGACACTGAGCACGTCGACGGTCAGCCGCAGATGCGGCTCCGCCGGCACGGCGGCTGACATCGGCACCACGCGCGGGTTGGCTGCTGCCAGCGCCAAATGGGCCGCCAAGGCGCGCGCGAACTCGATCTTGTAGGGCTGAGCCCAGCGCAGGTTGGCTACCGCTTCGACCCGATTGGCCGAGGTATGCACCATCAATTGCGGGCGATCGACGTTCTCTGGCACACTCACCGGCCCAACCAGGACAACGCGCTGGCCGGCTTGAGCCACCGGTGCGCTTTGGGGTGCCGCCAGCATCAGGTAGGTCGGGGATGGCGAGCTGGCACACGCGGTCAGCCCTGCGACGGCGGCCAGTGCGATCAGTCTGGAACACATCATGGATTGGTCTCCGATTTGCCGCGCAGCAGGGATTCGGGTTGCTTGTCGAGGGTGTCGCTCAGCACCCGAACCGAACGCGCAGCGCGAGTCACTTCCCGCAGGGCTTCCTGCAAATCCTGCTGTACCGGCGAATCGCTGGCCATGACTTTATCGACGTTCGCCAGCGTGCTGCGCAGCTCGCGCAGCGCCGGCCCGAGCTCGGTAATGACCTCGTTGTCCAGGCGCTGCACCAGCGTGTCAATACCCTTGAGCGAACGATCGACCGAAACCACGGCGACCTGCAGATCGGAACCGATCTGGGCGATCGGCAGCGCGTCGAGCTTGCTCATCAGGCGACCCAGCGAGGCCTGAAACTCATCGAAATCGCCGCGCGTAGTTGGCAGTTCGAACGGCGGTGCGGACCAGCTCACTTTAAGTGGTGGCGCCTCGGGGAAGAAATCGAGCGCCACATAGAGCTGGCCGGTGAGTAAGCTGCCATTGCGCAACTGGGCGCGCAAACCGCGTTTGTTGATGGCGTCGAGCAGACCTTTGGTGACCCGACGCGCCACGTCCTGACGCCGGTCCTTGCCGCGCAGGGAAATGCGCTCGGTGTAGAGCGCGATACGCACCGGGAAGCCGAACCATTCTTTTTCTTCATCGTAATAGCTGCCGATAGACACCACTTCGCCCACCGGAATGCCGCGAAACTCGACCGGAGCACCCGGCGACAGACCGCGCAGCGAGCCCTTGAAGTTGGCAGTGACGATTAGCTCTTCGCCGTCCGCGGCCTTCATGGCCGTGGTGCGGTCCGGGTGCAGATTGAAGCGGTTGTCGGTATTGCTTTCCTCTTCGGCCTCCACGTCCTTGCCCGCGTTCCAGGCTGAAAGCAGCGAGTCCACCGAATCGTGCTCGGGCGGTGTCTCAAACGCAATGCCGCCCAGCATCACTGACATCACCGACTGCGACTGCAGCCGGATGCCATTGGCATCCAGCGAGACATCGACACCGCTGGCGTTCCAGAACTTGGTACGCGCCTTGACGTGTTTGTCGTACGGCGCGTGGATAAAGATGGTCACCGCCACCGCCTTGCCGTCCCGTTCCAGAGCATGCGCCACCACCTCACCGACCTGCACACGGCGAAAGTACACGGGGGCACCGATGTCCAGCGAGCCAATGTCCGGTGCATCAAGCACAAACTGGCGACCGGGCAAGCCGGTGGTCAGGATGGGTGCCACCTCTAGCCCGGTGAATTCTTTGCTTTCCTTGTCGGATTTGCCGGCATCAACGCCGATATAGGCGCCGGACAGCAGCGTGCCAATGCCGGAGACTTTGCCGCCAGATACACGCGGCCGCACCACCCAGAAGCGGGAATCCTCCGCCAGGAAGGCTTCCGCACCAACCACCAGCTGTGCAGTTACCAGCACATGACTACGGTCAGCCGCCAGTTTGACCTCGCGCACCTCACCGATATCGACATCCTTGAAACGGATACGGGTTTTGCCCGGCGCAATGCCTTCGGCGGTTTGAAAGCTGATGGTCAGAGTCGGCCCGCGCTGGTTGATCAGGTTGGTCAGGAGCCAGGCACCGATCAGCATTGCCACTACCGGCAACAACCAGATCATGGAAAAGCGCCGACGCCGTTGCGGCACAAAGCGGGCCTCGGGCAGTGCGTCAATAGAAGGTTCAGGTGGGGTCATCGGTACGGGTCACCGGGAATTGGGCGCATTGTCCCAGATAAGGCGCGGATCAAAAGCGCGAGTAGCCAGCATGGTCAGCACCACCACGCCACCAAAGGCGGCGGCACCCGGGCCCGGTTCGATCGTGGCCAGCACCTGCAGGCGCACCAGGGCGGCGAGCACGGTCACCACGAAAATGTCGAGCATCGACCAGCGACCAACAAACTCGATCACCCGGTACATGCGCGTCAGCTGCCCGGGTGACCAGCGGCCAGGGCTTCCGACGGCACGTACCAGTACCGTCAAGGTACCCAGCTTGGCCAGCGGCACGGCCACGCTGGCAATGAACACGATCAGTGACAGCGGCCAGGCACCATGCTGCCAGAGATAGATCACGCCGCTGATGATGGTGTCTTGCTGCATCCCGCCCAGCGTTTCCGTGCGCATGATCGGTAGCAGGTTGGCTGGCAGAAGCAAAAAGTAAGCGGCAAACATCAGCCAGCGCGTGCGTTGCAGACTGTCCGGCTTGCGCGCGTGCAGCGGTGCCTGGCAGCGCGGGCAAAGGCACTTGACATGGTCGTGATTGGCAGGCGAACGGACAAGCAGTCCGCACACATGGCAGAGCATCAGGTGCTGCGCCCATGCCGTCTCTTCAGCGCGCATGTGGGGTTCCGAAAGGCGGGAGGCGGACGACACGGGCCCAGAGGGTCTGCAAACTGGAGTTATCGCGCATCAGCGTAGTCAGGAGCATGATCATTACAAATGCCCACAGCGCCGGCCCCGGAATAATGTCGGCCATGTCGGCCAGTTTGCGGATCGAGACCAGCACGCCCAGAACAAATACATCGAGCATTGCCCACGGGCGCAGATGCTCCAGCAGATGCAGAACGCGCGGGTCGGGTGCCGACTTGAGCAAGGCGGCGATCAGCAGCCCGATTTCAGCCCCGGGGATCAGAAAACTGGTGGCCAGCACCAGCAGCGAAACAAACGGCATTCCGGACAACCAAAGCAACTGGATCGCCCCCAACAGGGTGCTCGACACTCGCTGCCCCTGGCTTTCCAGAGTAACGATGGGGTAGATGTTGGCAATGAGAAACAGTACGGCGCAGGTGAGCGCCAGGGACAGAATGTCGTTGCTGCGGGTGCCATGCCGACGTACCAGTACGGCACCGCAACGCGGACAAACGCCCAGACCGGGTTGCATGCTCGATGGCCTGCGTTGCAGCAGGTCGCAGTCATGGCAGGCGATCAGGGCAGAAACATCACTCACGGCAATCAGTTTGGAAGCGCTCTGCCGCAGTCTACAGGATCAGTCGCGACGGGCGCAGAAGTGAAAGCGGCGGGCCGGAGACCCGGCCCGCCGCTATTTCAGGCCCGGTGACTCAGAACCAGTCTTCTTCCATTTCCATCAGGGTCGCCGAGCCGGCTTCGATGGTGCGCACCAGCATCGAGATTTCCGGGTAGATTTTGGCGAAGTAGAAACGCGCCGTGATCAGCTTGGCCTTGTAGAACGGATCACCCGAATCCACCTTTTTCAGCGCCACACTCGCCATGCGCGCCCAGAAATAGCCATAAATCAGGTGGCCGCAAATACGCAGGTAATCCACCGCCACGGCACCCACCTCATCGGGGTCCTTCATGGCTTTCATGCCGACATTCATGGTGATCTTGTTGAGCTTTTCACCGGCCCAGGCCAGCGGCGTAATGAATTCGTGCATGGCAGGATTTTTCATCTCCTGCTCGGAAAACTCCTGAATCAGGCCGGCGATTTCCTTGAGCTTGGCGCCCCCGTCTGCGAGCACCTTGCGCCCGAGCAGATCGAGCGACTGAATGGTGTTGGTGCCCTCGTAGGTCATGTTGATGCGGGCATCGCGCACGAACTGCTCCATGCCCCATTCCTTGATGTAGCCATGGCCGCCGAAGACCTGCATGCTGTGCGAGGTCGACATCAGCGCATTGTCGGTCAGGAACGCCTTGATGATCGGGGTCAGGAAGGTCACGTAACCATCAGCGCGCTTGCGCGTCGTCTCATCCGGCGAATGCAGCGAGAGATCGATCTGCAAGGAAGTGAAGAGGATCAGTGCCCGCCCGCCTTCGGCGTAGGCACGGGCGATCATCAGCATCTTGCGTACGTCCGGGTGCACGATGATCGGGTCGGCTTCCTTGTCCGGGTGCTTGGGGCCCGCCAGGGCGCGACTTTGCAGGCGATCCTTGGCGTAGGCCACGGCTCCCTGGCGTGCCGCTTCGGTCAGGCCCAGCGACTGGCCGCCCACGCCCAGACGCGCGGCGTTCATCATCACGAACATCGCCTGCAGGCCTTTGTTGGGCTGACCCACCAGCGTACCGTTGGCATCTTCGAGCACCAGCTGGGCAGTGGCATTGCCATGGATGCCCATCTTGTGCTCGAGGCCGCCGCAGTGAATGCCGTTCGGGCTGCCCAGCGAACCATCGTCATTGACATTGATCTTGGGCACCACGAACAGGGAAATGCCTTTGGAGCCCTTGGGTGCGCCAGGCAGACGCGCAAGCACCAGGTGAATGATGTTCTCGGTCATGTCGTGCTCGCCGGCCGAGATGAAAATTTTATTGCCGGTGATCTTGTAAGTGCCGTCAGGCTGTGGCTCGGCCTTGGTGCGCAACATGCCCAGATCGGTGCCACAGTGCGATTCGGTCAGGCACATGGTGCCCGTCCACTCGCCGCTGGTCAGCTTGGCCATGTATTTTTTCTTCTGCTCGGGGGTGCCGTAGGCGTGCAGACACTCGTAGGCCCCATGCGACAGGCCGGGGTACATCATCCAGGCCTGGTTGGCCGAGTTGCACATTTCGTACAGGCACTGGTTGACCGTGTGCGGCAGCCCTTGCCCGCCATACTCGGGATCACACGACAAGGCGGGCCATCCCCCCTCCACGAAGGTTTTGTAGGCTTCCTTGAAGCCGTTCGGCGTGGTCACCGCATGCGTCACCGGGTCAAGATGGCAGCCTTCCGTGTCACCGGAGACATTGAGCGGAGCTATCACCTCCGAGGCAAACTGCCCGGCGGCCTCGATGACCGCATTGATGGTGTCCGCGTCGACTTCGGCATAGGCCGGCATCTTCTGGAAGTGGTCTGTCACATTCAGCACTTCGTGCAAAACGAATTGCATGTCACGCAGGGGCGGGGTATAGGTGGGCATGGCATTCCTTCAGGGCAAACGCGCGCAAATCGACGCAGTGGAAAAAGCCGCAGAATCGCGGATGAAGGGCAATTCTTCCACAACATTGCCCTGGCCGGAATGCTTTCCCAAAGTATTTGCTGCAACCGCCGTGTTGCCAGCGCCGACTTGCGGTGTTTCAAACGCAAATGGACATCAAGGCCGGTGTGCAAGCCTGTGGCGCGCAGCGGCTCAGTCGCAGGCGCTACGCAGGTACTGCCCGGCGCAGAACAGATCTTTCTCGATGCCCCGGCGCACGGCCGCCGCGTCCTGCCGCTGCAGCGCGGCGACGATGTCTTCGTGTGCGTCGTTCATGCTCGCCCAGACGTGCGGGTCTTCGTCGAGCCGGGTCGACAGCGGACCGATGCGCATCCACACGGTATCGATCAGGTCGAGCAGCAGGGGTGAGCCGGCGGCGCGGTAGAGCAGGAGGTGGAAGGCTTCGTTGGCATCGAGGTAGTCGTCGAGCCGGTTTTCGGCGATGGCCTTGGCCATGTCGCGCGACAGGCGCTCGGCATCGAGGCGGCCGGCCACGCTCAGTTGCCGGGCACCGCGCTCGGCGGCTTCGCCTTCGAGCAGCAGGCGGGTGGCGAGGATGTCGTCGAACTCGGCGCGACTGAGCTTGGGCACAGTGACGCCGGCATTGGGCACGTTTTTCAGCGCGCCCTCGGCGGCGAGGCGCTGCAGCGCGGCGCGCACCGGCATTTGCCCGACGCCCAGCTTTTCAGCCAGCGCTTTGATCTTCAGACGCTCGCCGGGCACGACCCGGCCCACGGTCAGCCATTGGCGCAGGCGTTGGTAGGTGGCGTCCTGCAGGGTGGCGGAGTCGGCGGTTTTCATGCTCTGGATTCTATTGATTTGATCAAATATTGACAAGTCACTGGCCAAGAAAATAGAATCGGCTGCATATCAAGGCAACCGCCAAGATATGTTTGATCAAATTATTGGAAGGAGTGCTCGCCATGAACGAGCAACTGGTTCAATTTCTCAAAGACAATCGCATTCACGAAGTGGAGTGCGTCATCCCCGACATGACCGGTATTGCGCGCGGCAAGATCGTGCCCAAAAACCTGTTCATGTCGGAAGACAGCATGAAAATGTCCAAGGCCGTGCTCAATATCACGGTCAATGGTGAGTTCGCCGAATTCGAGCGCTTTGCCGGCGCGTCCGACCCCGACATGGTCTGTGTGCCCGACGCCAACACGGTGCGCATGGTGCCCTGGGCGCTGGAACGCGTGGCCGTGGTGATTCACGATTGCCAAGGCTTCGACGGCCGCCCGGTGGCCATTTCGCCGCGCGCCGTGTTGCGCCGCGTTTTGAAAGCCTATGAGTCCAAAGGCTGGCGGCCGGTGGTCGCGCCGGAAATGGAGTTTTACCTGATCGCGCAGAACAGCAACCCGCACGAGCCGCTGCGCCCGCCCGTCGGCCGCAATGGCCGTACCGAAGCCGGCCGTCAGTCATTCTCGATTGACGCGGTGAACGACTTTGACCCCTTCTTTCAGGAACTGTCGGCCTTTTGCGAAGCCGCCAATCTCGGTGTCGAGACGCTGATTCACGAGGTGGGCGCCGGGCAGATGGAAATCAACTTCACCCACGGCGACGCGCTTGATCTCGCCGACCGCGTGTTCCTGTTCAAGCGCGCCGTGCGCGAGACCGCCTACCGGCACAAGATTTTCGCCACCTTCATGGCCAAGCCGATGCAGGACGAGCCGGGTTCGGCCATGCACATTCACCAGAGCATTGTCGATGCCAAGACCGGCCAGAACATCTTCTCGAAAGAAGACGGCAGCGCGCACGAGCGCTTCTACCACCACATAGGCGGCATGCAGAAATACCTGCCCAAAGCCCTGCCGATCTTCGCTCCCTACGTGAATTCGTATCGCCGTCTGGTGCCCAATGTCGCGGCGCCCACCAATGTGCGCTGGGGTTACGACAACCGTACCTGTGGCATCCGCATTCCCAACTCACCGCCGGCGGCACGGCGCTTGGAGAACCGGGTACCGGGCGTGGATGTGAACCCCTACCTCGCCATGGCCGCCACGCTGGCCTGCGGTTACTTGGGCATGGTCGAGGGCATTGAGGCCTCAGAGCCGATGACCGACTCCGCCTACGATCTGGAAGACGAAGGCAACTTCGGTTTTCCACGCGCGCTGGACGACGCCATCGAAGCCTTTGAGGCCTGCGAAGAGCTGCGCGACATTCTTGGTGCCGAATTTGTTGATGCCTTCTGCGCCGTCAAGCGCAAGGAGTCGGAAACCTTCAACAAGGGCATCACGTCCTGGGAACGCCAGCATCTGCAGCTGCACGTATAAAACACGAGGAGACACTCAATGACCACCCGCCACGGCATTAACTGGGACAAAGCCCAGGCCCTGTTCAACGCTGAGCGCGAGAAATTCGCCGCCGCCCGCCCCAAATCCAAAGCCCTCGCGCAGCGCGCCACCGCCCACCTGATGTTCGGTGTGCCCATGCACTGGATGAACGACTGGAGCACGCCGTTCTCGCTCTACGTCGAGTCGGCCAAGGGTGCGCGCTTTAATGACGTCGACGGTCACAGCTACGTCGACTTCTGCCTTGGTGATACCGGCACCATGTTCGGCCACTCGCCCGAGCCGGTGGCCAAAGCCGTCGCCGCGCAGGCCGCCAAAGGCATCACCGCCATGCTGCCTTCGGAAGATGCGGTCTGGGTCGCCGAAGATCTGGCGCGCCGCTTCGGCCTGACCTACTGGCAGTTCGCCATGACCGCGTCGGACGCCAACCGCTTCGTCATCCGCTGGGCGCGTGCCGCCACGCAGCGCAAGAAGATTCTGATTTTCAACGGCTGCTATCACGGCACGGTCGACGACGTGTTTGTCGATCTGATCGACGGCGTGCCCACGCAGCGCGACAGCCTGCTTGGGCAGGTGTACGACCTCACCCAATTCACCAAGGTGGTCGAGTTTAATGATCTTGCGGCGCTCGACGCGGCTCTGGCCGAGGGCGACGTGGCGGCCGTGCTGGCCGAGCCGGCCATGACCAATATCGGCATGGTGCTGCCCCAACCGGACTACTGGGAAGCAGCGCAGAAAATCATCAAGAAGCACGGCTCGCTGCTGCTCATCGACGAGACGCACACCATCTCCACCGGCCCCGGTGGCTACACCGCCGCACACGGCCTGAAGCCGGATATGTTCGTGCTCGGCAAACCGGTCGGTGGCGGCGTGCCCTGCGCCGTGTATGGCTTCTCGGCAGACATGGCCCGCCGTGCCGAACAGGCCAAACGCAGCGCAGCGCCCGGGCACTCGGGCATCGGCACCACACTCACCGCCAACCTTCTGGCCAGCGCCGCCATGCGTGCCAACCTTGAGCATGTGATGACCGAGGCCGCCTACGCCACCATGTTTTTGCTGGCCGACCGATTGGCCACGGGCCTCAAGCGGGTCATCGCCGCGAACCGGCTGCCGTGGTGCGTTACCCAGGTGGGCGCCCGCACCGAATTCCAGTTCACCGCCACCCCACCCCGGAATGGCACCGAAGCCGAAAAAATTCTCGACCCGGCGCTGGAGCACACCATCCACCTGTTTCTGCTCAACCGCGGTCTGCTGATCACACCCTTCCACAACATGATTCTGGTTTGTCCGAGCACCACAGAGGCCGATGTCGATGCGCTGGTGCGGGGCTTTGCCGACTTCGTCACGGCGGTCGCGGTGTAATTGAGGTAATCGAGGGCCGCGCCGGCAAGGCTAAACTGCCCCCATGCTCATCCATCCCCAATTCGATCCCGTCGCCGTCAGCATCGGGCCGCTCGCCGTGCGCTGGTACGGGCTCATGTACCTGGCCGGCTTTCTCGCCTTTCTCTGGCTGGGCAAACGCCGCGCGCTCAGTCAGCCCTGGCATGGCATGTCGCCCATGGATGTGGACGACCTGTTGTTCTACGGCGTGCTCGGCGTCATCCTCGGCGGCCGGCTGGGGCAGGTAATTTTCTACGAACCGGGCTACTACCTGAGCCACCCCGCAGATATTCTCGCCATCTGGAAAGGCGGCATGAGCTTTCACGGGGGCTTTCTCGGTGTACTGGTCGCCATGGCCGTGTGGGGACGCAAGCAGGGAAAAACTTTCTTTCAGGTCACCGACTTTATTGCGCCCTTGGTACCACTGGGACTGATGGCGGGGCGCATCGGCAATTTCATCAATGGAGAGCTGTGGGGTCGCGTGGCCTCGCCCGATCTGCCCTGGGCCATGGTCTTTCCCTACGTCGATATGCAGCCGCGTCACCCCTCGCCGCTCTATCAGGCGGCCGGCGAGGGCCTGTTGCTGTTTGTGCTGCTGTGGTGGTTTTCTTCACGCCAGCGCCCCGCCCGCGCAGTCTCGGGGATGTTCCTGGTCGGCTACGGCACGCTGCGTTTTCTCGCCGAGTTTTTCCGCGAGCCGGATCACGGCGTGTTCGGCGTCTCGTATGTGGTGAGCATGGGGCAGTGGCTCAGCCTGCCGATGATCGTCGTAGGGGCTTGGCTACTCTGGTCAACTCGCAAGTCGGCGCTGGTGGTACGGCGATAGGCACTGAACACCGGCGATCCTGGGCAGAACCGGGGGCGAATCAGACCCTTGAAGTCGCTCCGGCCATGAGCTAAAGTAAGGATTCCTTACTTTCCAAGAAGAATCTCATCATGCTGGCGAAGATGACCATCAAAAATCAGCTGACCCTCCCCAAAAGCATTGTCAGCGAAGTCGGCACCCCTGAATATTTTGACGTCGAGACGCGCAACGGTCAGATCGTGCTGACTCCCGTGCGCATTCAGCGCGGCGATGCGGTACGCGCCAAGCTGGCGGATCTGGGTCTGGGTGAGGGCGACATCAAGGACGCCGTCACGTGGGCACGGCAGGCCGGCACCACCGCACCCCAGAAGTGAGCCGGCGCAAGACCGCTGCGGGTACACCGCGGGTCGTCATCGACACCAATCTGGTGCTCTCTGCGCTGGTGTTTGCCAGCGGCCGGCTGGCTCACCTGCGCACGGCGTGGCAGGGCGGGCAGATTCAGCCGCTCGTCTCAAGCGCCACGGCTGCCGAGCTGGTGCGCGTACTGGCCTACCCAAAGTTCCGTCTGAGTGCGGCAGACCAAGAAGAACTGCTCGCCGACTACCTGCCCCACTGTGAAACTGTGCGCATTCGCCAGGCGCCGCTGGCAATGCCGGCGTGCCGCGACCCCTTTGATCTGCCGTTTCTCCAGCTCGCCATCGTCGCCCGCGCCGATGCGCTGATCACCGGAGACCAGGATCTGCTCAGCCTGAGCGGCCAAATCGACCGCCCCATCGTCACTGCCGAGCAATTCTTTCAGTCGACATAACCGCCCTAAAATCATCCCCTCCCAAGCCCCCGCCGTCACCATGTCCGCCGAACCCACCCTGCTTGAACTCCTCAACGCCCGCGTCGGCGCCGCTCTCGCGGCCGCTGGCTGCCCGGATGCCCCGGCCATTGTCCAGCCGGCCGGTCGCCCCGAGTTTGGCGACTATCAGGCCAATGGCATCATGGCCGCCGCCAAGGCGCGCAAGATGAATCCGCGCCAGTTGGCCAGCGAGGTGGCGGCCAAACTCGATCTGGCCGGCATTGCCGACAAGCTGGAGATTGCCGGCCCCGGCTTCATCAATATCACCCTCAGCAGTGACTATCTCGCCGCGCGCGCGCAAGCTGCGCTCACCAGTGCCACGCTGGCCGTACCTCAGCCGCCGCAGCAAACCGTCGTCATCGACTACTCGGCCCCCAATCTGGCCAAGGAAATGCACGTCGGCCATCTGCGCTCGACCATCATTGGTGATGCACTGGCGCGCGTGCTGCGCTTTCTCGGTCACACGGTCATTGCCCAGAACCACGTCGGGGACTGGGGCACGCAGTTCGGCATGCTCACGGCCTATCTGATCGAAGCCGAGCAGGCCGGCGGTGAACTCGATCTCAACGATCTTGAGGGCTTCTACCGCCGCGCCAAGCAGCGCTTTGACGACGACGACGCCTTTGCCGACCGCGCCCGCGACACTGTGGTCCGGCTGCAAGGCGGCGATGCACAGATTCACGCCCTGTGGCAGCGCTTTCTCGACATCTCGATGTCGCATTGCGAAGAGGTCTATGCCACGCTCGGCGTACTGCTCACCCGCGCCGATCTCAAAGGCGAATCCGCCTACAACGCCATGCTGCCCGGCATCGTCAGCGATCTGCAAGCCAAGGGGATGGCGGTCGAAAGCGATGGCGCGCAGGTGGTTTTTCTCGACGAATTCAAAGGCAAGGACGGCGAGGCCGCCGCCTACATCGTGCAAAAGCAGGACGGCGGCTACCTCTACGCCACCACCGATCTGGCCGCCGTGCGCCACCGGGCCAGCGAGCTCAAGGCGCAGCGCGCGCTGTATGTGGTCGATGCGCGCCAGAGCCTGCACTTTCAGCAGATGTTCACCGTCGCGCGCAAGGCCGGCTATGCCCCGGCCGAGATGTCGCTGGAGCATGTCGGTTTCGGGGTCATGCTCGGCGAAGACGGCAAGCCCTTCAAGACGCGCAGCGGCGGCACCGTCAAACTCGCCGAGCTGCTTGACGAAGCGATCACCCGCGCCTTCGCTCTTGTCGGCGAAAAGAACCCCGACCTGCCCGAGGCGCAGCGCCACGAGATTGCCCGCGCGGTGGGCATCGGCGCGGTGAAATACGCTGATCTGTCCAAGAACCGCATGAGCGACTACGTCTTCAACTGGGACACCATGCTCGCCTTCGAAGGCAACACTGCCCCCTATCTGCAATACGCCTACACCCGCATCGCCGGCATCGAGCGCCGTGCCGAAGGGGCCATTGACGCCAATGCCCCCATCGTGTTGCACGACGAGGCCGAACGCACGCTGGCGCTTGAGCTGGCGCGCTTTGCCGATGCCGTGCATGCGGTCGCGCGTGAAACCCAGCCGCACCTGCTGTGCATTTATCTGTACCAACTGGCTGGGCAGTTCATGCGTTTCTATGAAGCTTGTCCGGTACTCAAGAGCGAAGGCACCGTGCGCGCCTCGCGCCTGCAGCTGTGCCGCCTGACATCTGCTACCCTGCGCAGCGGCCTCGGCCTGCTCGGCATCACCACGCTCGAAACCATGTAAGTTATCGCACCGGACTCCCCGCCATGAATTCCTCCACCACCGACAGCGATTTTCGCGCCTCATTCAGCCGCCGCGAGGCAACCGTAAGCCTGCACCTTGAGGGGCGCTTTGATTTTCGTGCGCATCCCGTTTTTCGCGAGACGGTGCGCCAGGCGCTGGAGGTTTCCGGAGTACGCCAGATCGACCTCGACCTGGCCCGTGTCAGCTATCTGGACAGCGCCGCACTGGGCATGCTGCTGATGCTGCGCGACCGCGCGCAGCTGCCCGACGGCAGCGTACGCCTGTGTCAGGCCAATGAAAGTGTGCAAAGGGTGCTCGACATCGCACGGTTCGAGCGTCTGTTCGGTGTTGTTCGCCGCTGAGTACGAAAATACTGAGGCCACTACGTCCCCACTACGTCCCCACATGAGCCGAACGCTCCTGCCGATGAGGCCCTCATGAGCAAGGACGAAAAGCCCTCTCACCCTTGGCGCTGGGCGCTACTGGTTCTTGTGCTCGGGCTTTGCATTACCGCCTGGCGGGCGAGCGTGCTGCACGACCAGGTGCATGCTCTCGCCGGCGAACGCTTCACTCAGCAGATTGACCGGCTCGAGACCGACATCCAACTACGTTTTGACCGCACAATCGATGCCTTGCGTGGTGCGCGCGGTGTCGTCGACGCGCATGGAGAAATCGACCGCTATACCTTCCGCAAGTCGCTGGCCTCGCGCAACTTGCTCACCGAACTGCCGGGACTGCGCGGCATCGGCGTTATCGAGCCCGTCCATCCTCGCGACCTGGAGGCGCTGATCGGGCGCGAGCGCCTTGACGGTGCGCCCGACTTCGCCGTCAAGGGAGTGGGTGGCGGGCCGCTCAGCGCCGGTAGCCCCTACATCATCCGCTTTGTCGAACCACTGGCCGATAACCGTGCTGCGGTGGGTCTGGACATCGCCTCGGAAACCAACCGCAAGGCCGCGGCCGATCTTTCCGCACAGCGCGGTGAGCCCGCCTTGACCGGGGTCATCACTCTGGTACAAGACAACCAGCAGCGCGCAGGTGCACTGCTTCTGCTGCCGGTTTATCGCGGCGGCGGCGTATCCACCGACCCCGAGGCGCGCGCCGCATCGCTTCATGGCTGGGTGTATTCACCCCTCGTTTATGAAGAGTTGCTGAACCCGGCGCGCATCGGCGCACAGGGCATGATCCGCTTTGGCATCGCGCAACTGAACGCCAAGGGCGAAGCCCAAGCGGTACTGACGAGCCAAGAGTCGGCAGCCGGCACCCCTGCGCCCGCATTGTCGCGCTTTGCCACGACACGCACCCTTCAGATAGCCAATCAAACCTTTGTCGTGCAAGCGGCAAGCACAGCGCTATTTGAAGCCGGGTTCGACTGGCTGGGGCCCTGGCGTCTGGCCCTTGCCGGCGGCGTTGTGAGCCTGCTGCTGGCGCTGACGATCTGGCTGCTCATGAGCGGGCGTAACCGCGCACTCGCAACGGCCGAAGAACTGACCCAATCGCTACGCTCTACCTACCAGCAAATGGAACTTGCCAATCAACGCATGAAAACAGTGCTTGAGGCATCGCCCTTTGGCATGCTCATTGCGGATGAGAAAGGCAGCATCACCCTGGCCAATGCTGCCGCCGAACACATTTTCGGCTACGAAAAGAACGAACTGATCGACCTGCCCATCGCCCGGCTCGTTCCGGTGGCGGCGCGCGCCCATCATCAGACCAGAATGGCCGAGTACAAGGCCGCCCCCACGCCCCGCCGCATGGGAGCCAACCGCCGTCTCAGCGCCTGCCGGAAGGATGGCACCGAGTTCCCGGTCGAGGTCGGACTCAACCCCTTGCCCGTAGGTAAAGAGACGGCTGTGCTGGTCACCGTACTCGACATCACCGAACGGGCGCAGACCGACGACGAACTGAGCCGCTATCGACAAGATCTGGAAGCGATGGTGGCCGAGCGCACGGCAGAAGCGGTGCGCGCCAAAGAAGCCGCCGAGCGCGCCAACGCCGCCAAGACCGTCTTTCTGACCAATATGTCGCACGAGTTGCGAACGCCACTGCATGCCGTGTTGTCCTTCGCCCGTCTCGGCCAGAAACGCGTTACGGAGAGCGTCGGTGTGCCGCCAAAGCTCGCGCAGTACTTTGACCGCATCAGCGCAAGCGGCGAGCGCCTGCTCGCCCTGGTGTCGGCACTGCTCGATCTATCGGCACTGGAGCAAGGCCAACGCCATTTCCAGCTCACCCCCGTAGCCGTGCAAGACCTGGTCGCCAACGCGCTGGAAAACGTGCGCGCGGCCGCCAACGCCCGCGCGATTAACCTGCGCTCCGAACTGCCTGACCCCTCGCTCACTGCCACGGTCGACCAAATCGGCATCATCGATGTACTCACCGAGGTGCTGCGCAATGCCATTACTTTTTCCCCCGACGGGGGCGACGTGGTGCTGCGCGCTGCGCTGCAATCTGATAGCGAACAACCGATGGTACGCATTGAGATCGTTGACCACGGCATCGGCATTCCGGAAAGCGAACTTGCCTCGGTGTTCGACGCCTTCACACAGAGCAGCAGCACCGAAACCGGCGCCGGCGGCAAGGGGCTGGGGCTGGCCATTTGCCGCGAGATTGTCTCTGCCCACGGCGGGCGCATCAGCGCCCATGCCAACGAGAGCGGCGGTACCTGCATCTGCATCGAGCTGCCGCAGCACTGACCCGTCCGACTCCCTTTTGACACAACCCCGAAAGCGCCGACTCCAGCATGGTTTGCCGTGTCCTGATTGTTGCTGATGACCCCGGCGTGATCGACGCCCTGCGCCGCGAGCTGCTGCGCCCGCCGCATATCGGCATCGACGGCATCGAGATTCAAAGCTTCACCTCACCGACAGAAGCCTTGACGCACCTTGCCCGGGCGGGAGCGGTGTGTGATGTCGCCATCGTCGATTACCGCATGCCGGCCATGGACGGCATTCCCTTTCTGGCCTGCCTGCGCGACTTGCAGCCACAGGCCGTGCGTATTCTGCTCACCGGCACCATCGATCTGGAAGGCGCGCTCGGCGCGATCAACGAAGCGCGTGCCGATCACCTGCTCGCCAAGCCGTGGTTTGAGTACGACCTGAAGGGGCGCGTCGCACTCGCGGTACATCAGCGCCAGCTCGCCGCCGGGCACGGCAACAAACCGTCGTCGGTGGTCGATGCGCACCAGCCCTTGAACGTATTGCTGGTGGGTGACCCCGCACATTTGAGCAGCCCGCTGGCGCAAGCGCTGGGCGCGCAAGCCCCTGCAGGGAAGACCCTGGCGCTGAAAATCCGCTGCGCGGCGCTCGCCGCGCACGCCCTGCAAAGCGTGCATGAACATGCACCCGATCTGGTGTTTGCCAACGACACGCTGATTGACATGGAAGGCATCGAACTGCTGCTGCAGCTGCGCGGCCGCTTTCCCCATGCCGTGCGCATTCTGGTCTCGGGCAATGTCGGCCTCAACCTGGTGGCGGATACCATCAGCATCGCCGGGGTTTACCACGTACTGCCAAACCCGTGGCAGGACAATGACCTGCCGGTCTTGCTTGGCGAGGCGCTGCGCTACCGCGCGCTGCTCGGCCCACAGAGTCGCGAAGCCAGGCCCTGATGTCCGGCCATTGCCAGCCGGGCGCCTGCCGAATCGCGCCGTCTTATCGCCGTTGTTCTGGTGTAGGCTACGGCTCATTTCACCAGCGGCCCCCGGAATATTCAGCGAGGTAATCCATGAGTAGTGCAGCACGCGCCAACGAGTCGCCCATCGACACCCAGACCACCCTGGCTTTTTTCCGCAGCGCCGGTCAGGAGCAGACATTCGCGCCCGCCAGCAAGATTTATAGCGAAGCGCGGCGAATGGGCAAGGCCGCGCCCGATGCGCGGCTCTATTTGCTGGTCTCTGGGCAAGTGGCGCTCACGCGCAACAAGCGCCCGCTGGAGCTGGTCATGCCCGGTGAAATTTTCGGCGCGACCTCGGTACTGTGCGGCACCTCGCGCATGGCCAGCGCCACGGTGCTCAAAGAAGCGGTGGTGCTCGGTGTCGATCTGGCACGCTTTGCCAATACCTTGCAGCAGATGCCCGACTTCGCGCTGATCATGATGCGTCTTCTCGGTACCCGCATGCAAGGCAGCTTTGCCCGTGCCGCCAAGCTCGGCCTGCCACCCTTGCCGCCGCCGGTGAATAGGGATGCCCTCGGCGCCACGCTCATTAACGAGCTGCGGCATGCGTTAGGCGACCCCCAGCCGATACGCATGGATCAGGGTGGCAAGGTGATCTCGGCCGGTGCCGCGGCCATGTTCATGTATGTGCTGGTCGAAGGGCGCGTCGCCATCACGGTGGATGACACCGTGGTCGAGCGCATTGGCCCTGGCGGAGTCTTTGGCGAAATGGCTCTGGTGGGCGGCAGTGCACGCGCGGCCGATGCCGTGACCGAGGTCGCCAGCGCCTGGTACCCGATCGGGCGCAAGGAACTCACCCACGTGACGCTCACCAGCGCCGAGCTGGGCGTCGCCTTGCTGCGTTCGCTCTGCCGGCGAGTCATGCATGCCGGCTTCTTGCTCAGCGAATCACCGGCGCGTCTGGCGGCCATGCCATTGCCACGGCTGGACATCAGCCGAATCGGCGGACTGAAGATGTTGCAGGGACGCACGCTGCGCAACTTCATCACCGAGGCCACGGCACTGGTCGGCACGATCGAGGCCGCGCAGGCGGCGAACGACGCGACCGCCCTGCTCGCCGCCGCCAAAGCACTCAAGGAGCTGACCCAGAAGGTGGGTGCCGAGCGCCTCAACTTCTACGCCGGCTCGCTCGAAACGGTACTCACCGCCGGCCCGCGCGAGGCCGCGCCTAATGTCGTGACGGCGATGCGTGAAGAGCTGCAAGACACCTGCGACGAGGTCCGCGAGCAGATCGGGGCGTAGGCGACTCCCGTTTCCGCAAGTCGGCGCTGGCAAGACGGCGGTATGGGGTAGGGCGCGCCTGACGACAACCCCTATCCGCCTTTTTCCCTGAAGATTGGCACCCGTATCTTGTAGATCACAGCCAGGCCGCGCAAGGCAATGATGACGCCCATCGCCACCCAGGCGGCAAGCACCGGCGAAACGCCCAGGGCCTGCAGCGCCAGCAGCGTGAGCGCGCCGATCCAGGCCGCCGTGGCATAAAGCTCGCCGCGCATGAACAGCAGCGGCACCTCGTTGCACAGCACATCGCGCAGCACGCCGCCGACCACGCCAGTGGTCACGCCCAGCAAACTCGCTGCCAGCCAGGACGTCGAGTACTGCAGCGCAATCTGGGTGCCAACAACGGTGAACAAGGCCAGTCCGATAGCATCGGGAATCAGGAACAAGCGCGGCGGCAAACGCCAGCGTCGGGCAACAACGAAGCACAGCGCCGCCGTACTCATGGCTACCACGAGATTGAGTTCGTCCGCCAGCCAGAAGGGTCGCCGGTCAAGCAGAATGTCACGCACGGTGCCGCCACCAAGCGCGGTCGCAAGACCGACCATGATCAGGCCGACAATATCCATTTGCTTGCGTCCGGCATCCAGCGCACCGGTCAGCGCCGAGACCCCTACCGCCGCGAGACCCAGCCAATAGAGCAACTCTTCCATCGGTGCCTAGGGTCGCTGGCAGCGCATCACGGCGCAAGCAGTGGCTGGTCGAGTCTTTCTGCCTCTGGCGAACCCCTGACACACCAGGACTGCACGAACCACAGGGGACTCAGTCCTTGCTCGGAGGCAGCTCAAGATGGAAATCAATGGTGCTGCTGGCGGCGGCACGATGTTCGGCGCGGCGGGCGGCGAGTTCGGCCGCCTGCAGTTCAGCCGTCACCGAGGGGTGCACGGCCTCTTCACCGTACAGGGCGATGCGCATGGCGAGTACATCGCGCAGCATTGCCAAGTCGGAAAACGCGTCTTCCGGGAAACCCTGACGACCACCTTCACGGTTGTCGTAGAGCAGCTGATTGAGCATCTTGAGGCACTCGCCTCCCCCCCAGCAAGCCTGCAGGCGTTTGATCACCTGAGGAAAGGTATCAAGGCTGGGGCTGGAGTTATGCGGGGTGACTTCGGCATTGAATACCTGTTTGAACTGGGCGAGCACCACCTGCAATTCCTGGGTATTGAGCAAACCGGCTTCGCGCGCTTCGCGCACCAGTGCGAGCCACTCGTCCGGGTCACGGCTATGGGTGGCGCGCAGACGACTGATCATGCTCGTCACGGCGGCCTTCTGCTCGGTGAATAGTCCGAACAGATCGTCCAGTTCGAGTTCTTCGAGGGGTTCCGACGCGCCGGCGGGCGGCGTGGCGGCCACCTTGGCCACAGGCACAGCAACCGGTGCGGGTGCCGCTTCCGGCGTTACGGGTGCAGCAGCCTGGGGTGTTGCGGCTACCGCAGGCGGCTGACTCGCAGCAGTCGGTCGGGCAGGCCAGGGCTCCGGTTCGTCGTCAAAACGATCATGGTCGGCCTTGCTTTGATCAGCCGCCTGCGCCCAGGGATCACGCGGGCGCGATGCCGCCGCCTCTTTGGCCACTGCTTCATTGAACGCCGGAGCGACCAGCTCGCGCCGGCGTGCCGCCAGTGCATGATTCAAGGCGACCAGACCGGCACCAGCCACCATGGCCACCAGCAACAGGCCCAGCAAAGTCCAGGGGCCCAATTGCGCCTCACGCTCCAGCGCACGAAGCCGCTCAGACTCGATTTGCATGGCAATGAGTTGCTGGACCTGCTTGTCTTGCGCGCCGAGCCGGTCCTTGAGCTCGATGATGGAATTGAGTGCGCTGGAGACTCCGCCGACCAATTCGGCATTGACCTTGTCGCGCTCGATCATGGTGCCCTCAAGGCGCATGATCGCGTCGGCCAGCATTTGCATTTGCGACGCGGCCGTGCCTAGGCTCAGACGATCGCCCTTGCGTGACTCGGGTTTGCTCGCACCAGAAGTGGCCCCGGTGCTTTTGGCGGTGCTTTGCCCACTTGGCGAGGGGGCGGCGGCGGCCGAGCCGGCGTCGGGCGTGGCAACCCTGACTACTTTTGCTCGCGTGGGCAGTGCCGCTACGGGCAACTCTGCCGGTGCCTTAAGGCGGGTGCCGGCGGGCAGGGGAACGGAGCCGACATTTTCTTTGCCGGCGAACAGCTCGGGGTTGCTGGCGGCAAACGCCGCGCGGTAAGCGTCGCGCGCCGCGCGATCATCGGGGTAGAGCGCACGCGCCATGGCATTGAGCGTGGTGGCACCGGCCAGCAGCAGTGTCTCGCCAGCAGGGGCCAGGGCTGCGCTGGAAACAACAGGAGGGCTAAGCGGCGATGCCACCGCAACACTTTCGGTTCGCCGGGGCAGGCGCTCGATCTGCGCATTTTCTGCCAGCAGTGTGTACTCGCGCGCCATGGCAGCCTCGGCACATTGCACGTCGACCACAAAGCTGATCATCGGGCTGCGCACGGGGCTCAGTGAGCTGATGACCAGCCGGCGCGCATTGACCGGACCGGCCAGCGTCACCTTGAGGTCGGCGATGAAGAAATCTGCCGTCCCTTCGCCCGGGCGCAGGTTGACACAGCTCTCACTGACGCTGGGCGCCGACTGCAGGGGTATCTCGGCATAAAAGGGCTTACCGAGCGTCTGGCCACCATAAATGTTATTGAGCCCAAAGGCCCAGGCCGGGCTGGCGCACAGCAGGGCGAGGGCGCTGAACAGAAAATTCAAGGGGCGCGGGAGCAGAGAGACGCAGCGGATAGTCATCGAAAAACAACCGTCTTGTTGCCGTGTACCAGAACACGGTCTTCCAGATGGTAGCGCAAACCGCGCGCCAGGACGGTCTTTTCGATGTCTTTGCCGTAGCGGACCATGTCCTCCACCGCATCGGTGTGATCGATGCGAATCACGTCCTGCTCGATGATCGGGCCCTGATCAAGCTCGTGGGTGACGTAGTGACAGGTCGCTCCGATCAATTTGACGCCGCGCTGATAGGCCTGATGGTAGGGCTTGGCACCGACAAAACTGGGCAGGAAGCTGTGATGGATGTTAAGCATGCGCCCAGGGTAGGCCGCGCACAGCTCGGGCGACAAGATCTGCATGTAGCGCGCCAGCACCAGGGTGTCGCCGCGCGCGGCATCAACGAGGCGCTGCACTTCGGCGTAGGCGCTGGTCTTGGTGTCCGGGGTGACTGGCACATGGTGAAAGGGTATGCCGTGCCACTCGACAAAACCACGCAGACTGTCGTGGTTGGAAATGACACAGGGAATTTCGATGTCGAGCTCTTTCGACTGCCAGCGCGCCAGCAGGTCGTAGAGGCAATGCTCCTGCTGGCTGACCAGGATGACGACGCGTTTCCTGGACGCCGAATCACTGATCCGCCAGTCCATTGCCAGCTCGCGCGCCAGCGGCGCAAAGCGCTGGCGTAGTTCGGCCAATTGAAAGGGCAAAGAGTCGGCCTTGACTTCGATGCGCATGAAGTAGCGGCCATCGCTGGTGTCGGAGCCGTCGTCGGCATGAAAGGTCGACTCGAGAATCCAGCCTTGATGCTCGGCAAAAAATCCTGTCACCCTGGCAATGATGCCAGTGCGGTCAGGACACGACGCGGCGAGGGTGTAGAAGCGTTCGCGATGCATAACCAGGGTGCAAGCATGGCGACCACGGTGATGCAGCGGCGCACCGCCGTATCACCAGAGCCGACTTGCGGAGGTTTAGACAATATCGAGGTGCTGAATACCGGAGTGACGGTCGGCCGCAGCGGATTCCTTCCCGTGCAACTTGATCATCAGACGCACCTCGTTCATCGAGTCGGCAAAGCGCAGGGCATCTTCATAACTGATGCGGTCCCCCTCGTAGAGATCGAACAAGGCCTGATCGAAGGTCTGCATGCCCAGTTCGCGTGACTTCTTCATGATTTCCTTGATTTCGGAAATTTCGCCCTTGGCCATCAGGTCGGAAATCAGCGGTGAATTGAGTAGCACCTCTACGGCGGCAGCCCGGCCCTTGCCCTCCTTGACCGGAATCAGGCGCTGCGAGACCACGGCCTTGAGGTTGAGCGAGAGATCCATGAACAGCTGATGATGCCGCTCTTCCGGGAAGAAGTTGATGATGCGGGTCAGGGCCTGATTGGAGTTATTGGCGTGCAGCGTACCCATGGCCAGGTGGCCGGTTTCAGCGAAGGCCATGGCGTGCTCCATGGTTTCCATGTCACGGATCTCGCCGATCAGAATCACATCGGGCGCCTGGCGCAGCGTATTTTTCAGGGCGATATGCCAGCTGTCGGTATCAACACCCACTTCCCGCTGAGTGATCACGCAGTTGCGGTGCTCGTGTACATACTCGACCGGGTCTTCGATGGTAATGATGTGGCCATAGGAATTCTGATTGCGATAGCCGATCATGGCGGCGAGCGATGTGGATTTGCCCGAGCCCGTGCCACCGACAAAGAGCACCAGGCCGCGCTTGGTCATGACCACGTCTTTCAGCACCGGTGGCAGCTTGAGATCGTCAAAATCGGGAATCGAGACATTGATGGTGCGCAATACCATGCCCACCTTGCCCTGCTGATAGAACGCATTGACACGGAAGCGGCCGATTCCTGAGGGCTGAATGGCAAAGTTGCACTCTTTGGTCGCCTCAAACTCAGCGGCCTGCTTGTCGTTCATGATCGAGCGCGCCAACTCGGCGGTATGTTGGGTCGACAACACCTGCTGCGTTGCCGGGGTCATCTTGCTGTCGATTTTCATGGCCGGGGGAAAGCCCGCCGTAATAAACAGGTCAGAGCCCTTCTTCTGCAACATCATTTGCAGAAGCTGGTACATGAATTTCAGGCCTTCATCGCGTTCCATGGTTCACCTCGCGGTTTAACGTTATCTCGTAAATCAATCGGCTTTGGGTTTGCGTTGGATTGGCGTGGCAACGCCTATCAGCCAACGATCGAATCTTTATTGGCTGCCTTGCCCCGCGCTTCGTCAGCCGTGATGATTTTTTTGCGCACCAGATCAATCAGATTTTGATCCAGCGTTTGCATGCCGTACTGGGTGCCGGTCTGAATCGCCGAGTACATCTGCGCAACCTTGGCCTCGCGAATCAGGTTGCGAATTGCGGGGGTGCCGACCATGATCTCATGCGCCGCCACCCGACCAGACCCGTCCATGGTCTTGCACAGCGTCTGCGAGATCACCGCCTTGAGCGATTCGGACAACATCGCGCGGATCATGTCTTTTTCTGCACCGGGGAACACATCGATGATCCGGTCAATGGTCTTGGCTGCCGACGAGGTGTGCAGCGTACCGAACACCAGGTGGCCAGTTTCGGCACCCGACATGGCCAGGCGAATGGTTTCCAGATCGCGCATTTCGCCCACCAGAATCACGTCCGGGTCTTCGCGCAGTGCCGAACGCAGCGCGTTGTTGAACGAGAGTGTGTGCGGGCCGACTTCGCGCTGATTGATCAGGCACTTCTTCGATTCGTGCACAAATTCGATCGGGTCTTCGACAGTCAGGATGTGTCCGTATTCCTCTTCGTTCTTGTGGTTGACCATGGCCGCCAGGGTCGTTGATTTACCCGAGCCAGTCGGACCGGTAACCAGCACCAGACCGCGTGGCTGGTCGGCCAGATCCTTGAAAATCTTCGGGGCTTTGAGGTCTTCCAGCGACAGGATTTTTGACGGGATGCTGCGCAGCACGGCAGCCGCGCCGCGCTGCTGTACGAAAGCATTGACACGGAAGCGCGCCAGACCGGGCACGGCAAAGGAAAAGTCGCATTCAAGGTTTTCTTCATACACCTTGCGCTGACCGTCGTTCATGATGTCATAGACCATGCCATGAACTTCTTTGTGTTCCATCGGCGGCAAGTTGATTTTGCGTACATCGCCATGCACGCGAATCATCGGCGGCAGCCCTGACGACAGGTGCAAGTCAGACGCCTTGTTCTTGACCATGAAGGTCAGCAGTTCGGTAATGTCCATGCGATAACTCCCCTTATTCAGTTGTGGTGCGCCGCTATACTCGGCAAGATCAATGAAGGCCCCGTTACAGGCGCATATGACATCAATTCCCGCCAACTTGCAAGCCGTCGTCGAGCGCATTATGCGCGCCTGCGCGGCCGCTGGACGCGCGCCTGAATCGGTCGCACTGCTTGCCGTATCGAAAACCTGGCCGGTCGCCGATATCCGGGCTGCGGCAAGTGCCGGTCAGCGCCAGTTCGGCGAAAGCTACCTGCAGGAAGCACTGCCCAAAATTGGTGCGCTGCCTGATCTTGAGTGGCACTTTATCGGCCCCTTGCAGGGTAACAAGACACGGCCGGTCGCCGAGCACTTTGCCTGGGTGCATTCCGTCGACCGGCTGAAGATCGCTCAACGCTTGTCTGAGCAGCGCCCCCCGGGGCTTGCACCGTTGCAGGTCTGCCTGCAAGTCAATGTCAGCGGCGAAGCCAGCAAGAGTGGCTGCCCGCCGGACGAGGTTGTTGCGCTGGCACAGGCCGTTGCCCCGCTACCCCGACTGGGTTTGCGGGGGCTAATGGCCATTCCAGCGCCAACTACCGACCTGGAACTGCAGCGACGGGTCTTTGCCCGCTTGCGTCAATTGCAGGAAGCGATCAATCAACTACCAGGCATGCACCTGGATACGCTTTCAATGGGGATGAGCGACGATATGGAAGCGGCGATCATGGAAGGTGCCACCTTGGTGCGAGTGGGCACGGCGATTTTCGGCCGTCGCCATTAGGAAAAGCCGCGCTCAGAACGAACAGTTCTTCTGACATAAGGGGGCCAGGTAGCCGCGCTTGATGCAGTCTTTAAAGCATTTGGAATCGACAATACCGTAATGGCTGGGATCGACCGGTTGCCCCTGCTGCTGCAATTGGCCAAAGCCGGGGTTGGCTGGCAGTCCGGGTTGGTCGGCCATCCCGCCACTCAGCGCACCGCTCGTGGAACCGCCGGGATAGCGGCAACTGTCGGCGCAGTATTTATAGCCCCCACCCTGACGCAGGCAACTGTCCTGACAAGCCGGATCAGTAGCCGCCAGAACGCTGCCGGGAATCAAAAACAGCCAAAGAACACTCAGGGCGCGCATGACACTTTTCCTTATTCATCGGTCAGGGTTTGAGTTTACTCTCGAACACCCGCACCAAGGCTTCACCCTGCGCGCCATGGCAAGCAACAGGTAGATTTTCGCTGACTCAGCCAGAGGGCCATCGAGGGTCGCCATTGTTGCGGAGTTTCCTTGATATCATCGCCACTCGCATGTAACCACGTTAAGGCGCTCATGAACTCCGCTCAACCCACTACTATCGCCGTCATGTTCGCCGATGTATCCGGGAGCACCCGGCTTTACGAGCAACTAGGCGACGCCGAAGCCTTGCGCATTATCAATGGCTGCCTCGACCAACTGCGCGCGGCAATTGTCAAAAGCCGTGGCCGCGTGATCAAGACCATCGGCGACGAGATCATGGCGAGTTTCGACACTGCGGAATCGGCAATGATGGCCGCCTGTGAAATTCAGCAACGTGTCGACGGGCTGCCACCCTTCGGCGAAGTGAAGCTGGCGGTGCGCGTCGGCTTTCACTATGGCCCTGCAATCCTGGAAAACAATGACGTGTTCGGTGATACGGTTAACCTGGCCGCGCGTATGGCCGGCGTGGCCAAGGGGCAGCAGATCATGACCACCGGCGAAACCATGCAGGCGCTGCCGGCCCTGTTGCGGCAATCAGCGCGGGAGATCGATGCGCTCGCGATCAAGGGCAAGGAACTGGACGTGCATGTCTGGGAAGTGCTCTGGCAAGACGACGCCGATCTCACCATGAAGACTGGCACGCCCACGGTCGCTGCACCAACGGTCGTAGCACTGACCCTGCGTCACGCCAACCAAAGCTACCGCCTTGACGAGCAGGCCAGCAGCATTAGCCTGGGTCGCGATGCAAGCAGCGGCATCGTGATCCGTGATCCCAGCGCCTCGCGAACGCACTGCAAGATAGAACGGCGGCGGGATAAATTTGTACTCGCCGACCAGAGCACCAACGGCACATTTATCAGTTTCGACGGTGAGCCGGAAATTTGCCTGAAGCGCGAAGAGCTGATGTTGCGCGGTCGCGGGCGTTTCACCTTCGGGCACCCCGACCGGGGAGCCGGCGACGAAGGGGTGGATTTCGTCGCTGACTGAGCCGGGCCGCCGACCTTAAATCTGGATGCGCTTGAGCGTTTCCGGATTGCGAATCACAGCCTCACGCCGAGTAGGCGGAGCGGTCATGAGCGCTGCGGGAGGCAAGTCGCCAAACCGTGCCCGGGTCTGCGGATCGCCACATGACGCCTCATAGCGCACCGCCACCTCTGCGCCATTGACCCCGGCGACATTGAGGCAGGTTTTGCCCAGTTTGCGGTTCAGCGGCGCAAGAATGCCGTTGGCCACCAGATCGGCGGCCGAGGTCAGGCCCCCTGATAGCTCCAACTGATACGTTGCCTCACCACCGGAGCCGCCGGAGGCAGCAACGCCCAACACCGGGCGCAGGCTTTTGAGTTCTCGCAGCAACGCGTCGGCCACTTCCGCACCGGGCAAGCCCGCTACCTTAAGCATAACCTTCTGACTGGCAAAATCGAAGTGCTGCAGAAAGAAGTTTTTCGAGAATTCATCACCGACCAGCTGGCCGATTTCCTTGAGTGCCTGATCCTCAGTGGCCCAGCTTTGCTTCTCGGGTATTTGCGTGTTGTGGTAAATCTCCTCGCCGGTCTTTCGGTCCAGACATTTCACGGTCCAGGAGGTAAGCACATATTTTTCTATCGTGATGCCTGAGGCCTCGAGCTTGGCCGAGAGCTTCTTGAATTTCGCTTCGCCCGAGACCGTGAAGTCTTCGGCCTCTTTGCCTGCCGCCGCATCGCCGACAATGCGAAAACCAAATGATCGGATCCGTTCTTTGAGCAAATTTTCTGCGACTGGGGACGGCTGGGCTGTGGCCGACTCGCCCGCATCCGCACTACGCGTGGCAATACGGATAGCGATCTTGGGATCGCCATTGTTGCGGATAAAGTCAATGCGTTCGCCGCGCGACATCTCGTTGAGCGACTTTTGTACCGCCCGAACTTTGACATTGGCGCGCGCCGTTAGCGAGGCAAAGCCGTCTTTGTTTTGATTGCTCGCAGGTTCTTCTTCAATGCTGGCGATGAATTCGTTGCTGCGCGACAAAAGGCGCTGGTCGATTAGTCCGTAGTTTTCGGCCATCGACTCAGGCGCCAGGTAGAGCGCAGCAGCCTTCTCGACCAACTGACGGCGCACATCGGCACGCAGGTCAGCCTGCATCAGGCCCTGATCTTGGGCGTAGCGCGGATCGCTTGGATCAGCGTAGCCCACCGCCGTGATCATGAGCCCCGACTGGGTTGGCGAAGGTGCCGATACCATGCCGCCGGATATATCCAACTCTCCAGTGGCAGCCCCGCCGCTGCGCCACAGATACCAGCCACCGACGCCTACGGACAGTAGCGCAACCGCAGCGGCTACCGCCACCGGCAACTTGCTCCGCCGGGGTGGCTGAGGCGGCGGCACCGTCTTTGCTGAAGCCGCTGCCACCGGGGGCACCTGCGGCGAGGGTGCCGGCGTCATCACCGCCGGCTGTGCTTGCGCTACGGCGGGCACGACCGGGGCGGCAACAGCCGCTGCGCCAGCGATTACGGTGGCATCGACCAAGCCAACGACCGTGGCGTCAGCGGCCGCACTCGCGGGGTTTTCCATTAAAGCCTCGGCGAATTCGGCTGCCGATTGATAGCGTTCGTCAGGCCGCTTGGCCAGCGCGTGGCGTAGTACCGCATCGAAGCTGCGCGGTATCTGAAAGTTCAGTTCCGATGGCGGCACCGGGTCTTCTTTCAGAACCTTGTGCATGATGGTGGTGACAGTACCAGCGAAGGGTTTGTCGCCAGTCAAGAACTGGTACAGGATGACGCCCGCCGAAAACAGGTCAGAACGCCCGTCTACCGTCTGCCCCATGAACTGTTCGGGCGACATGTAGGACGGCGTACCCAGAACCGCGCCGGCCTGCGTAAGATTCGATGATTCGATGCGGGCGATGCCGAAGTCAGCGACCTTGACGGTGCCGTCTGCCAGCAAAATGACATTTGCCGGCTTGATATCGCGATGCACGATGCCATGCTTGTGTGCGTGACCCAAGGCAGCGAGCAACTCGCCCATGAGGCGTTTCACTTCTGCCAAGGGGAATCGCTCGTCGCTGTCGAAGTAACTTTTCAACTCGCGCCCGTCGACAAATTCCATGGCGATGTAGGCCGTGATCACCCCTTCCGCACCAACATCTTCGCCAAAGTCGTAAATGCCCACGATATTGGGGTGCGCCAGACGACCGGCCGCTTGCGCTTCGCGTTGAAAACGCTGCAGAATCTCTGCCGCCTCGCTGCTCTCAAGCTGGTCGCGGCGCACAGTCTTGATCGCAACCCGGCGCTGGATGCCCGGATCCCAACCCTCGTAAACCACGCCCATCGCGCCGCGACCGAGTTCGCGGCGAATCTCGTATTTACCCAAACGTTGCGGCAGACTCATTCGTTTCTCCATGACAAACCGGGCACCTGAGTGCCCGGATTTGCGCTACCCATTCACTGCGCAGCAGGTTTCGCCGGGGCTCGTTTGGCAGCAGCGGGTTTTACCGCCGCCTTGGCCGGCTTGTGCTTGGAATCAATTTCCCAAACCAGTTTCTGAACCAGACGCTGCACCATGCCATCCATGGTCAACCCGCCCTTGGCCCCTTGCGAGAAACCCATCACCGAACTTCCCTTGGAACCCAGTTCCATTTTTTCTTCGGTATACCCTGTCGCTACCTGCTCAGTAGTGTTGGCATTGAGCACCTTGTAACGCATGCCGATGATCCAGATGCCTGTCGCCTCACCGGTTTGAATCGAGCCGACCACGGTCCCCGCCGCTGCACCACCACGGTCATTGCCCAGGATGGAAATCAGTTGTCCTACGGCACGGCCATCAAATCCCTTGTTGGCTTCCGCCACCTGCTCGGCCTTCAGGATGTCGAACTTCACCACCCACTTGGTGGTCTTCCATTTGCCTTTTTGCAGGTACTTGCGCGCGGCATTGGGGTCGCCCATGGTGTAGGCCAGCTGAAACTCCTGCATCAGGGGGCCCATGTCCGAGCGCTCCAGAATGCCGAAGTTGGCATTGCCCAGCTCAAGCTCGGCAAAATCAGCAATGTTGTTGCTGCTGATTTTCTGGGTAAAGGTCGCATTGTTGCTCTTGATTTCGCCCGGAATCACCACCAGCGTCGGGCCCTTGATGCCTTTGTTTTCGTATTCGACGGGCTTGTACATGGCCTTATCAGCCATTTCGTTGGCACGGTTGGAGGAATCACTGCCCGAGGTCGGCGACGGATTATTCGGGTCGCCCCGTGACGGGTTGGTCTCGCAGCCACCCATCATCAGGCCCGCCAGTGTCATTGCGACTGCCAGTTGCTTTGCTTTCATCTTCCCACCCTCACTTTTATAGTCTATTTATGCTTCGAATCGATGTCCCAAACCAGCTTTTGCACCAGGCGTTGCACCATGCCGTCCATGGTCAGCCCGCCCGAAGCGCCCTGCGAGTAACCGACCACCGAGCTCGATTTGGAACCCAGCTCCATTTTTTCTTCGCTGTAGCCCGTCGCCACTTGTTCGGTGGTATTGGCATCCAGAATCTTGTAGCGCATGCCAATGATCCAGACGCCCGTCGCTTCTGCCGTTTGCACAGAACCGATGGCCGTACCGGCGGCCGCACCACCCCGGCCACCGCCAAGAATTGACACGATCTGCCCGGCCGCGCCACCGTCAAAGCCCTGATTGGCCTGCGCCACCTGCTCAGCCTTAAGCACATCGAACTTCAGTACCCATTTGGTGGTTTTCATCTTGCCCTTTTGTAACACCTTGCGCGCCGCATTCGGGTCACCCATGGAGTAAGCAATCTGGAACTCCTGCATCATTGGACCCAGGCTGCTGCGATCGAGCACCTTGAAGTTGGCCTTGCCCAGCTCAAGCTCAGCAAAATCGGCAATATTGTTGCTGCCAAACTTTTGAGTAAAGGTAGCGTTATTGCTTTTGATCTCGCCCGGCACGACCACGAGTGAGGGGCCGGGAACGCCAGCGTTGGCATAACCGACCTCGCGGTACATTCCCTTGTCAGCCATCTGATTGGCTTTCATCGAGGTGCTACTGCCGGCCGTCGGCGAGGGGCTATCGAATACTGGTTGCGCCGATACGTGCACAGAGAAGATGGCCACTAAGGCCAGCAAAGGGCGAAGGGAAATCATCACGTTTATCCTGGGAAAATTACTTGCCGCCGTCGCTGCAATAGCCACGGATCAACTTATTGACAACCCCATCGGCCTGCTCATTGATCAGGGTCAACGCCATGCTGGCCGTATCGCTGCCCGAATACGAATCGGACGAAGCCCCCGCATCGGCGATCAGGTGACCATCAGCCGCGATCAGGTTGAAGCTCATGTTAACCGCCACCTCATTGATCTTGAGCATGGGGTTAACCGAGCGACGCGAACTCATGACCCCGCGCAGCGTCATGCTGGCACCCATTTTTTTGGAGGCATTGAGTGCGGCATCCGGGTCGTTGCGAAAGTGGGCGTCAATTTCAGCCTGCGCAATCACCTTGCGGATTTCTTCGGGCGTGAAGGTACGCAGACCCTGCTTGCGCAAGCGCTTGTCAATCGCCATGAAGTGGGACCCAAAGCGCTCCTGATCCGCATTGAAGCCCTGACTGCCACGCTCAGCGACCAACACAAGCACGCGTTCGCTCTTGAGCTTTTCCTTGCATGCAGCGGGGATAGCGGCGGCGGCTACCCGCTTTACCGGGGCATTGTCCCTGGCCTCTTCGTCAGCGAAACTGAACGCCGCTGCGGGGAGCGCGGGGCACAACAAAAGCGCAGACAGCGCAGAAAGTTGGATCGAGCGCGAAGCGAGCATGGCGTACATTCTTGTTGTTTTATGACTGAGCAGCGCATTCTGCCAAAAAAATCAATACCATTCACGGATTCTGAAGTGGGGAATTACCATGCGCATTACGTTTATTGGTGGCGGCAACATGGCGGTCGCCCTCATCGGCGGCCTCAAGCGGCAGGGCTTCTCGGCCGCCGGCATTCAGGTCGTTGAACCCAATGCCGAGTCGCGCGAACGCTTGACCGAGACGTTTGGCGTGCGCTGCACGTCCGCGATCGATGCCGCCAGCCTGCGCTGCGAGGCGCTTGTGCTGGCGGTGAAGCCTCAGATCATGCGCGAAGCAATCGCGCCCCTGGCCGGCAAGCTCGATGGCCAGGTAGTAGTCAGCATTGCTGCCGGCTTGCGTATCGCCGCGCTTTCGCGTTGGCTGGGCGACTACCGGCGTTTGGTGCGCGCCATGCCCAATACGCCGGCACTGATCGGCGCCGGCACCACCGGTCTGGTGGCGGATGCCAGCGTCGACCGCGAAGGGCGCGAGCAGGCCGAGCGCATTCTCAAGGCCGTGGGCAGTGCCGTGTGGATACCCGACGAGAACCAAATGGATGCCGTCACCGCCGTCTCGGGCAGCGGCCCGGCCTACGTCTTTTACTTCATGGAGGCCGTTGAGCAAGCCGCCCTGAACCTGGGCTTCGATGTCGCTGCGGCACGCCAGATGACTATCGAGACCTTTCTCGGAGCGGCCCAGCTCGCTCAGCAAAGCCATGATCCGGTGGCCATCCTGCGCGAACGCGTAACTTCGAAGGGTGGCACCACTGAAGCGGCGCTCCATTCCTTTGCCAGCGACAACCTCGCGGCGGCCATCGGCCGCGGTGTGCTCGCTGCAGCGGCCCGTGGCAAAGCGCTGGGTGACCTGTTAGGGGAAGCATGATGGGCGCGCAAATTCTGCATTTTCTGGTTGACACCGTCTGCGGGTTTTTCACCGTGGCACTGCTTGCGCGCTTTGTCCTGCAAAACGCCCGCGCACCGTTTCGCAATCCGCTGGGCCAGTTCATCATGGCGGTGACCGACTGGATGGTGCTGCCGGCACGCCGCTACATCCCGGGCTTTCGCGGTTACGACACAGCCACCCTGATGCTGGCGCTGGGCTGGCAGTTCATCAATATGAGCGTCGCGACAGCGGTGACCATTTTCGGTATTGGGCTTGGGCCGACGCTGCTGCTCGGACTGCTGCTCCTTGCCTTGCTCGAAACCATCAAAGTGTCTCTGTATCTGGTGATGGCCGTGGTGCTGATCTCGGCCATCTTTTCCTGGGTCAATCCACACGCGCCGATGGCCGGCCTCTTCAACCGCATTTCCCAACCCTGGCTGCGGCCCTTTCAGCGCTTGATTCCGCCCGTCGGCGGGGTGGATCTTTCGCCCCTGGCGCTGATTGTGTTGGTGCAAGTGGGGCTGATGCTGCTGGCCGGCACACGCTTCGCGGTGCTGCCGCTCTTGATCGGCTAACGCCCACCCAATGCCCTGGCTGCGCAGCGATGGCGACGGGGTGGTGCTGACGCTGCACATACAGCCCGGGGCAAAGAAAACCGGGATAGTCGGGCCGCATGGCGAGGCGCTGAAAATCCGTCTCGCCGCACCCCCGGTCGACGGCAAGGCCAATGCGGCACTGATCGCCTTCATCAGTTCGCAAGTCGGCGCTGGTAAGACGGCGTCCGGGGTTTCGAGGAGCACTGCTCCGAGCCGGACGACGGCCAGCGGCTGTACTAAGCCGCTGGCGGATACGCAACGCACGCCACAAAAGCAAAAAATTTCGGTCACGCTACTCAGCGGCGAAACTTCCCGCCAGAAGCGCCTGCGCATCGACGGCGTCAGTGCCGCCGCCGTGCGCCTTGCATTTACTGGTAGCGAATGACCTTTTCCTCCTTGATGGTGGTCTCGACCTCGACGCTGCGCTGACGACTGCTGGCACCGGCACCTTCGGCGAATTGACCCTCGACCTCGCTAGCCACCGCCTCGCCCAGCGAGCGCGACACATCCATCATTACCCGGCTGCGATTGTTGGTCACGCGGCCACCCATGCCGGTGAGCAGCTTGGTGTCGGAACCTTCGCCCATGGCCGTGAATGCCGCCTTGACTTCGTAGGTGCGGGTATTGATCAGCGAGAACTCACCCACCAGCTCGAGCGCCAGCGTCGAAGACACGGTGCCGTTGGTACCCTGAATAGGATTGACGTCCTGGCGGAACTCGACATTGTTGATGTTGCCCCAGAGCACATAGTCAGCCCCTGGGTAGTAGCCCTGCTTGATGCGCCCGATGATGTCGTAGAGCTTCTCGGTATTGGTCGCCGTCCACGGTTTGCCCTGCACCAGCTGGTAGCCGCCTTTGATCAGCTGACCCTTGATGTCGGCCGTAAACTTGCGCAACTCGCCTCGACTGATGTGCGTCTCGAACTCGCGTGTCGCCTTGACCGAGACATCCTCACGCATGCGTGCAGACTCGCGCTCGCTGGACGAATAGTCGGAATCGCGGTAGCTGCTTGAGCTTGAGCCGCTGCGCTTGGCTTTGACTTCAACCGACTCGAAATAGCCGCTGACCGTGTCCTCGAACGAGAGATCGGTGACGGCAATCTTCGGGGTCTTGGCGGCGTAGGCTAGCGGAGCGCAGGCCAGACCGAGCGCCGCCAAAAGCGTGACGGTAAAGCGGGAAAAGCAGAAGTGAGGGCGAATCATGAAAAGGCTCCTTGGGTAGCGCGGATCAACGCTTGGCGGTCTTGCGGATTTCCTTCTCGTCGGCCCATTCGATGGTGCCGCCCTCGACATCCGTCATGATCAGGCTGAACTTGTAATACACGTCTTTCAAGTTGCCGCCGGTCTTGACGATGGACGTGATATTGCCCTCGATACGGTACTTAGCGCCCTCCATCTTGCCCAGTTTGGCAGAGGCCGATTTCTTGTAAAGGCCCGACTGGCTCTGGCGGTTCAGCTCGTCGGTCTGGTCCTGCATGCCGGCGATGTCGGTGACGAAACGCATGGTGCCGCTCTTGAGCAGCTGCACCCGGATCGAGTCGGTGATCGAGCGTGTGTCGATGTATTCGCTGGTCTTGTTCTTTACCTCGGCAATGGTCACGGTCGGCTTGATCCTGGCACCCGCCTGTGACTCGGCAAGTGAGCGCGCCATGGCTTCGGCAATCATCTGCAGGTCGGTCGAGCCAAACTTCTCATTCACCTGCTCAACCGCTTTGGCATCGCCGTAGCTGACATTGTTGCCCACGGTGGGCGAGGTGACGGTAGCGCAGGCGGAAAGCAGGAGCGAAGCGCTGAGGACGGCGAGACGGGTAGTGGGGCTAGTGAGGGTCATGGCGGTTCCTTAAAAAATGGATTTGCTGTTTTCTTTGGCGGTGAATTGAATCCGGAAATCGGTGGCCTTGGGGGTAGGTGCCGTGACCTGCAGGTTCTGCTTGGCGGCACCCTGGATGGTCAGGGGCTTCCAGACTTCGTCGGCCCACACGGGGAAGCCGGTGTCATCGAGCCACTTCACGCGCCAGAAGGCTTCACGCGGTTCATTGTCGGTGTTGCTGATCTCGATGTTGAGCGCCATCAGGCCATTGCGCGTGCGCGCCATCAGGTCAGTGACTTCAAGGTACTTCGGCTTTCCCTGTAGTTCGAGTTTCGAGGCAATGGTCTGCGCCGCAACCGGTGGCACAAAAGTCACCGTGGCGAGCACGAGTGAGGCAGCAACACCTGCGAAGGTTGAAATTTTCATGTGGCAGTTTCCTTTTTCACGGTTCCGGGACTGGTGATCGGCGGTTTTGTGGGCTTGGCTCCCGAAGACTTGGCGTCCGATTTGCCAGCATCCTGCTTCTTCGCTTCAGCCTTGTTATTGACGGCCTTTTTTTCATCCACCCTGTTGACTGGCAAAAGCACTGGTTCGGGCTCGGCAATTACCTGAGCCGCCGCCGGCTTGTAGGGCGCTTGCGCCAGATAAAGCGCATTACCCGAGGTACGCAATACGACAACAGCATGGCGACCGGACACCTGTATCGTCTTGGTGGTCGGTCCGCTGGGCGTTTGCACCGTCAGCGTATGCTCACCGGGTGCCAGCGCCACGCGAGCCGCCGAGTAGAAGGCTGGCAGCGTTCGCCAGGTACGTTCATCGGCCTGCTCGGTGGCGACGGCAGCGACCCCGGCGGCAATCGAGAGGAACGTTCCTGCCAAACCCATGCTGCCAGCATTGTCCTGAATCACTTTTTGCGCCGCACCCTTGACGATGGCACGCACCGAGGTACGCACAATGATGCCGGGCATTTCATCGGCCAGCGCGCGCCGCGCCATGTGATCCACACTCGTTACCAGGGTGAGTGGCGTCGCCTGGCTGCCGATGCTGAGCCCGGTGACCTGATCCAGCGCCGAGACCGGCTCGAGCACCGGCCACGAAATCGGTGTCATCACGACCTGCAGCCCGCCCTTGGAAGGAATGGGCAGGGGAATGGGAATCATGCGCGAACTGATCGCTGGTGCCAGGCCCGACTCCACCAGAATGAGCGTATCGACCGCCGGCTTGCGCAGCGGCACTGGCGGCAGCTTGATGCCCTTCTTGAGCTTGCCGGTCTTGGGGTCGGTAGCGGCCTTGACCGCCTCTTCGTAAGCAGGGATGGTCGGATCTTTCAACCAGACGCCCTGTTGCGCCCGACCATCCAACTCGGCCAGCGCCGATTCGAGGAAGGGTTGATTGGGACGTAACTCGATCGCCTTGCGGTAGCCGGCAGCCGCCAGCGACGGATCACCCGAGGCTTCGTATATAAAGCCGGCCAGATAGTTGGCGATAGCTGATTCGTAGGCATTTTTCAGCGCCAGAATTTCAGGGGCTTCGAGCGTCTCGACCGGGTAACCATTGAGCTCCTTGAATGAGGTTGCCTTGAGGCCCTTGCTTTCCGCGGATGCCTTGGCATCTTCGAGATCTTTGGCGCGGAAATCGGCAATCACCGCCTCTCGCTCGTGCATTTTCTTGATCTCGATGCGCGCACCTTCCCAATTGCCCAACGCCAGCTGATTCAGAGCCAGACGCACACTGAGCAGCACCTTTTCGTAATCGCGGCCGTCATAGCGGCGGGTGGTATCGTTAAGCACCACCGAACCAATATTGCCCAGCAGCTTCGAAGGGTCCAGCTTGGCCTGCTCTTCCCACGCACGCACCTTCTCATCAGCCACGTTCCAGGTGTCGAGGCTGGGCTGGAAGGCGTTCTTCATGCGCAACAGCTCGCCCTTTTCCAGGTAGTACAGCAGGTCTTTTTCTCCGCTGCCGGCGTTCTTGGCTTCAAGATCAGCCAAGGCCGCGTCGGCCGCACCGGCCCGAACCGCATCGACGGTCGAGCCCATTTGCTTTTGATAGCCGGCACAGCCGGTAAGAATCAGTGCTGCCGCCAAACTCGCCCAATAGGGAACCCAATTGCGCGCCGCGCGCATCGGGCCGAAAAATCGATTCATGAATGCTCCTGTTTGTTTTGCCGCTCTGTCGATGCAGGAGAGGCCGAATAGACGGGGTAGCCATCCTATAGAATGAGCGCCGACCGTGCAACAGCAAATTGTTACCCACCCGGTTTCGCGGAAAGCGAACGGGTGCTGCGCCGGCAGCGGGGACTGTTTGCCGTCCCCGCTCAGGGAATTTCACATCACCAGCGCCGACTTTCAGACGCTCTCCTCGGAACATTCATGCCCCCCGTCCTACCCGCACGTCTGGCCTTTGTTGACCTGGAAACGACAGGGGCCAATGCCGCCTGTGAGCGCGTAACGGAGATCGGCATCATTCGGGTCGGCCCTGAGGGGGTACGAGAGTGGAGCACCCTGGTCAACCCGCAAGTTCGGATCTCGCCGTTTATCGAGCAGCTCACGGGCATCAGCAATCCGATGGTAGCTCAAGCGCCATTGTTTGCACAGATTGCGCCGCAGGTGCGCGAGCAGCTCGCAGGACATCTGTTCATCGCCCACAACGCGCGTTTTGACTATGGCTTTCTGCGCAGCGAGTTTGCACGATTGGGCGCGTGCTTCCGGGCGCGTGTGCTGTGCACAGTGAAGCTGTCGCGAGCGCTTTACCCACAGCACCATAGGCACAATCTGGACTCGCTCATCGAGCGCCATGACTTGAACGTGTCGGACCGGCACCGCGCACTGGGCGACGCGCGTCTGATCCACCAGTTTTGGTCTGCGCATGCGGGCTCGGCAACGCTGGCTGAAACCCTGGCCGAAGCCGTGGATGCTCAGTGCGCCCACACCATGCTGCCCGCCAGGCTCGATGACACATTGCCGGATGATCTGCCCGAAGGACGTGGCGTCTACGTGTTTTACGACAGCACCGGCACCGCGATTCACTTCGGCCGCGCCAAGGCACTGCGCACGCGCGTGCTCGGCTATTTTTCCCAACGCAAGCCACCCGCCGCCGCCAAGCTCGCTGTGGCCGCACAGGCCGCTCGCATCGAGTGCTTCCCGGTCGCCGATGAAGGCGAGGCGATACGGCTTGAGCTGAGCCTGCGCAAACGCCTAGGCGCTGCGCCAGCGGGGCGAGAGTAGAGTCGCGCCCTTTTCGCTGGGCTGCATGACCGTAGCGCGCAGCTTGGCAATCGCCTGGGTGTGAATCTGGCTGATGCGCCCTTCGGTCAGGCCCAGCTTTTCGGCAATGCCGCGCATGGTCAGGCCTTCGACGTAGTAACTCGCCATCACCATGTCTTCGCGCTCGGACAACTCGCTGATTGCAACCAGCAAGCTGCGCTGCAGCGCACTTCGCTGCAAGGCGGCAAAGGGGTCGGAATTGGTGTGCGCACACCACTCCAGAAAATCACGTTCATCGGTACTGGCCTCACCAAAATCTTCGAGCGACAGCAAGGTGTAGCCATGGGCTTCCTGCAACATGTGCTGGTAATCCTCAAGACTCAAACCCATGGCCTTCGCCACCTCGCCTTCGCCCGGCAACTCACCCTTCTCGTGGCTGAGCTTGCGGATCGCTTCCTCAACGTCACGCATCATTTTTCGTACACGCCGGCTCGCCGGGTCGTTCTCGCGCAGGCCATCCAGCATGGCACCGCGCACGCGTTGCGCGAGGTAGTGACGGTATTGCCCATCGGCATTGGTGCGGGTGGAATGCAGCAAGGCACCCAGCAGGCCAATGTAACCATCCTGCAGCAGATCGTCGAACTCAACCGAGGGCGGCAAGCGACGCAGCAGCGTTTGCGCAATCGAACGTACGAGCGGGGCGTACTTCTCGATCAGCGCATCAGTTTCATCGTGCGAAAGTTTTTTGCGTGCCTTGGGCATGGCGTAAGTCTATCGGCTATTGCAGCCCGTTGGCGCGGCGGCAGCGGGCGATGTCGCAGGCGGTTGGCATGTCGCTGCGATACTCGATCACGCCCTTGACGCTGCGGATGCCGCCAATGTTTTCAGTCAGGCAATGCCGGCCCTTGCCATCGTGGTAGTACGAGGTGACGTCGACACAGCGGCGCGAGTGGGCGACCAGCCCGAGAAAATGGCCGATCTCATGAGAGAGCGTCATCTGCAGCGTGGACTGCATCAGCGTCGGATTGCGCGCTTTCAACACGGCAAACACCTTGGGGCTGAGCAGCAGCCGGCGGCGAACAAAGTCGGCGCCGCCGATCAGGCCGCCGCTGTCTTCGCTCGCCGGCATCCAGCCGATCACACGCACATCGGGTGCTGCTTCCAGTGTGGGCATCCATTCCGCCCAGTCCAGTTGCAGCCCGCACGCCGCCCAGCCGCTCATGGCCTTGCGCACCATCGCCACGACCTCGTCACGGGAAAAATCGGCGGGGGCATTGGTCGGGTTGTACGCAAAGAACATCTGTCGTGACGGGGCCGGCCGGTCGCGTCCATCACCCCAGGTGGCCAGATCGCCGGCACGGCACTCGCGGATTTCGGCTTCGCGGATCTCGCCGGGGTCAACCGCGGCGGCCACGCCGACAGCAAAGGCCAGTGACGCCAGCGCAGCGATGCAGAGCGGCACTGGTAGCGAAAATCGCCGTCCTACCAGCGCCGACTTGGGGATCATGCCTAGTCCTGCGTACCGTCGTAAGCAAGCTGGCCGTCAATCAGTGTGTAGCGCACCTTGCCCGGCAGTTCCAAGCCCAGGAAGGGGGTGTTCTTGCCCTGGCTGCGCAGCGTCTCGCGGGTGACGGCCGTGTACGCCTGCGGGTCGAACACGCACACATCTGCCAGCTGCCCCGCCGACAAACCGTAATCGGGCACGCCCAGAATGCGTGCCGGGTCGGCCGTGACGCGGCCAATGGCGGTGGCCAGCGGCACCTTGCACTCGTTGGCCCATTTGAGGGTCAGCGGCAGCAGCAGCTCAAGGCCGGTGGCACCGACCTCGGCCTCTTCAAAGGGCAATAGCTTGGCATCGTCATCGACCGGGGAGTGGTCGGAGCACAGCACGTCAATCGCGCCCGAGGCGAGACCGGCGCGCAGGGCATCACGGTCGCGCTGGCTACGCAGCGGCGGATCAAGGCGGGCATGCGGGTTGAAGTAGCCGATATCCATATCGGTCAGGTGCAGGTGATTGATGGTGACATCGCAGGTCACTGGCAGGCCTTCCTTGCGCGCGGCCGTGAGCATTTCCAGCCCGGCGGCAGACGACAAGCGGCGCACATGCACGCGCGCTCCGGTTTCGCGCACCAGTTGCAGCAGACCGGACAAGGCAATGGTTTCTGCCGCTACCGACACGCCCGCCAGTCCGAGTCGCGCCGCGACTTCGCCGGCATGGGCCACCCCGCGTGACAGGAAAGGGTCCTGCGCCTGCAGCCAGACCGGGAAGTTGAACGTGGCGGCGTAACTCAACGCGCGCAGCAGCACTTGCGTATCGACAATGCTGCGGCTGGCTTGACCGAAGGCGACACAACCCGCTTCAGCGAGTTGGGCCATTTCCGTCAGACGCTCGCCCTTGAGCTGCATGGTCAGCGCCCCGACCGGGTGCACCCGGGCGAAACCCGGCTGGCGCGAACGGTGGGCGAGCATGGACACTAGCCCCGGCTCGTCAAGTGGCGGGTCGGTATCGGGCGGGCAGGCCAGACGGGTGACGCCGCCGGCAACGGCAGCGGCCATTTCTGATTCGAGCGTAGCGCGATACTCGGAACCGGGCTCACGCAAGCGCGCTGACAGGTCGATGAGGCCGGGGCACACCACGCAGCCGGTAGCGTCGAGTACGCTTTCGGGCGTAAAGCCGGCCATCGCCGTCCCACCAGCGCCGACTTGCCGACCGACGACCGCACCATCGGCAATGAACAGGTCCCCCAGCGCATCGATCTTGTTCGCGGGGTCGATGAGACGCCCGCCCTTGATGTGCAGTTTCATGCTTTTCCTCCCAGCATGGCCATCACGGCCATACGCACCGCAATGCCAAAACTCACCTGCGGCAAGATCACCGCCTGCTTGCCGTCGGCCACTGCCGAGTCGATCTCGACGCCGCGATTCATTGGCCCGGGGTGCAGCACGATGGCGTCGGGCTTGGCCAGCGCCAGCTTCTCGGGCGTGAGCCCGTAGGTCTTGAAGTATTCGTGGGTGCTGGGCAACAGCGCGCCCTGCATGCGCTCGTTTTGCAGGCGCAGCATCATCACCACATCGACACCGCGCAAGCCGTCGCTCATGGAATTGAACACGCGCACGCCCATGCGCTCCATGCCCGCCGGCACCAGCGTTTTGGGCGCAATCACGCGCACTTCCGGCACGCCGAGCGTGGTCAGCGCGTGGATCTGGCTGCGCGCCACGCGCGAGTGCAGCACATCGCCGACTATCGCCACGGTCAGGTTGGTGAAGTCTTTCTTGTAGTGGCGAATGGTGTACATGTCGAGCAGACCCTGCGTCGGGTGCGCATGGCGTCCGTCGCCGGCATTGACCACGCTGATGTGGTTGCGCCCGGTGGCGGCCAGATGCTGGGCAATCAGGTAGGGCGCGCCACTGGAACCGTGGCGCACGATGAACATGTCGGCTTGCATCGCCGCGAGGTTATCCACGGTGTCGAGCAGGGTCTCGCCCTTGGCGGTGGAGGAAGTATTCATCGCCAGATTGATGACGTCGGCGGAGAGGCGTTTGGCCGCGATCTCGAAGGTGGTGCGCGTGCGCGTGGAATTCTCGAAGAAGATGTTGAACACGCTCTTGCCCGTGAGCACGGGCTGCTTCTTCTGTTCGCTCTCGGCGTAGGGTTGCGCCGCATCGAGGATGCGGGTGATCAGGGCGGCGGGCAGGCCCTCGATGCTGAGCAGGTGACGCAGCTCGCCGTGGCGATCAACTTGCGGGTTGGTAGAGAACATGGGCTTATCCGTTCACGGGATTTGAAACAGTGGGCTGCGCGAACCAGCAGTCGAGGATCACGCGGGCAGATTCGGCATCGAGACCTTGCTTGCGCGCACGCCAGTCGGTTTGTCCGCGCGCGCGCAAGGCATCGTCTGCCGCGAGCGAGCTGAAACGCTCATCCACCAGACTGACCGGCAAGCGAAAGCGGCCGGCAAGTTGCTGGGCGAAGCGCTCGCAGCGCGCGGTCATGTCGTGCGCACTACCGTCGTCATTGAGCGGACGGCCGACGACCAAGCGACCCGGACGCCATTCGGCAATCAATTTGGCGATGGCCGCAAAGCGGGCGTCGTTGGCTTCGTGGCTGATGGTCAGCAGCGGCCGGCCGCTACCCAGCCGGCTCTCGCCGACCGCCACGCCCACCCGCTTGATGCCGAAGTCGAAGGCCAGCACGGTTTGGTCAATGCCCGGCTCAGGCATGACCAGCGACATCCGAAAGGTTGGCAAAGCTGATGCCAAGCAGTTGCATGGCAGCCGCGAGTCGTTCTTCGGCAGGCAGACCGAAAATTACGACGGGCTCGGCCGCTACTGTCAGCCAGGCGTTCTGGGCCAGTTCCCACTCAAGCTGACCGGCGGTCCAGCCGGCGTAGCCGAGTGTCACCAGCACCTGCGCCGGTTCGGCGTGGGTGCCCATGTTCTGGAGAATGTCGCGCGAGCTGGTCAGGCCCATTTCGTGATTGACGGTCAGGGTCGATTGCCAGGTGCCCGCCGGTCGATGTAGCACAAAGCCCCGATCCGGCTGAACCGGGCCGCCGTAATACACCGGCAGGCGGGCAAAACGCTGCTGCGGTTCGCCCTCTTCCATGATGATGTCGACACGCTCGAACAGTTCGCCCAAGCTCATCTCGGTCGGGCGATTGATGATGACACCCAGGGCACCATCGCTGTTGTGCTCGCAAACGTAGATCAGCGTGCGGGAAAAATTCGGATCAGCCATGTTGGGCATGGCGATCAGAAAATGATGGGCGAGGCAGATGGTTTCCATAGCGACGCTGTCATTGTAATCTGGGTGCATGCTCTCTGACCCTGGCTCTGCCCTTGTCTGGTTCCGCCGCGACCTTCGCAGCGATGACCATGCCGCGTTCGCCGCAGCGCTGGCTGAGCACGATCAGGTGTATTGCGTCTTCGTCTTTGACCGCGACATCCTGGAGCTGCTGCCGCGCGCAGACCGGCGCGTCGAGTTTATCTGGCATGCCGTAGAGGAGTTGCACGCGGCGCTTTCCAGACAGGGTGGCGGTCTTATCGTGCGCCACGGTCGCCCGGTGGAGATTATTCCGGCACTGGCAAAGACGCTTGGTGTGTCTGCCGTGTATGTCAATCGCGACTATGAGCCAGTGGCGATTGCGCGCGATGAGGCCATCGCTGCGGCATTGCGCCGTACTACCAGCGCCGACTTGCGGATAAGCAAAGATCAGGTGATTTTCGACCGCGAGGAGGTTCGCACTCAGGCGGGCACGCCGTTCGGGGTATTCACGCCGTATAAAAATGCCTGGCTGAAGCGACTTGAAACCGGCGATATCGCCGAGCGTGTGGTAGCGCCAAGGCCCGGGCAGTTGCAAGCGGATACGCTGCCACACGACTTGCCTTCATTGGCTGAACTTGGTTTCACGCGCACCAACCTGGCTGAGTTGCCGCTACCCACGGGTATGTCGGGTGCGCAGCGTTTGTTTGCAGATTTCCTTGAGCGCATGGACGACTACGCTGCCCGCCGCGATTTCCCGGCGCTCAAGGGGCCGTCGTATCTTTCGACGCATTTGCGCTTCGGCACGCTCTCGGTCCGGCAACTGGTCCGCCACGCCGTGGAGCGGCGCAGCCAGGGCGCTGACATCTGGCTGTCGGAGCTGATTTGGCGCGAGTTTTATCAGATGATCCTCTGGCAGCATCCGCAGGTGGTCGGGCGCTGTTACAAGCCGCAGTTCGACACCTTGCGCTGGCTAGATGCGCCCGAACAACTGCTGGCGTGGCAGCAGGGCAAGACCGGCTATCCGCTGGTCGATGCCGCGATGCGTCAGTTGGCACACTCGGGTTACATGCACAATCGCCTGCGCATGGTAACCGCGTCGTTTTTGTGCAAAGACCTGGAACTCGACTGGCGATTGGGCGAGGCCTGGTTTGCTGAACACCTGTTGGATTTCGATCTCGCCGCCAACAATGGTGGCTGGCAGTGGGCGGCATCGACCGGTTGCGATGCGCAGCCCTGGTTCCGGATCTTCAACCCGGTAAGGCAATCGGAACGATTTGATGCGCACGGGCAGTTCATTCGCCGCTACGTGCCCGAGTTGACCTCGGTACCCGAGAAGTTCATTCACGCGCCTTGGACCTGGAGTGGTTTCGGAAAGCTCGACTATCCACCACCCATTGTTGATCACGCGGTGGCACGCACCTCGACACTGGCACGCTACAAGCTCGCGGCCGGTGCCACTAGCGCAGTCGACGTGCAAGAGGCTGCTCGATAAAGCGATAGAACAGGGCGGCGGCACCCAGGCTGGCGAGGTAGCCGGTGAGCATGCCCAATGCATGCCAAGCCGGCACTTCGACAACGTGCCGAGCAAAAGTGGCATTGACCAGCAGCAGTACCGGGAAGTGAATCAGGAACAGGGCGTACGAGCGGTCAGCCAGCCAGGAAATCCAGTGACTCTGCCCCAGCGTCATCAAGGCTGGTCGGCGCAGAGCCAGCCACAACAGTGCTGCGGTGAGCACGGCCAGCAATAGACGCTCACGAAACTCCAGCCACAATGCCGCGACGCTCAACACCAGCAACACCGTTGCGGGAGGGGTCGCCCGACCAGCGCTCAGGGCGACCATCACGCCTAGACCATAGGCACCGAAAAAGTAGGGTGCCCAGACGTCCGCGGCCGGCCAGCGATTGATGACCAGAATCGACAGTGCCGCAAGCAATACGATCAGCCAAGCCAGAGGTATGCCCCAGCGTGCGGCCAATGCCACCACCAGAGCCAGCATGGCGTAGAGTTGAAAGTCGATGGCGGGGTACCACAAGCCTGCCGACAGGGAGTCGAAACCCAACGGTTTATGCGCCAGGGCAAGGTGGGCGACAATCTGCCCCAGGGTCGGGTGCGGCGACAAGGAATCGTGAGTCATCCATTGAGCCGCCAACGCGTTGGCACCGATTGCGATAATGAGGACGACGGGCAGCGGTGCCGCCAGACGCAGGTAGCGTTTCCACAACAGCGCCGGCAGTTTGCGCGTACTTGCTGCGCGCTGCAGGCTGCGCGCAGCGAGAAAGCCGCCGAGCACAAGAAATACCTGTACCGCGTACCGGCCATCGCTGTACAGCCAGCCGATCAGATCAGGAGCCAGCGGCAGGGCGACATCTGACATTGGCCCGTAGTAGGCCAGGTGATGCCAGACGATAAGTTGTGCCGCGAGCGCCTTTAATGCGTTGACCAGAGGGAATTGCCGGCCGCTCTTTGCCGCTCCGGGGAGCGCGCCACCGGTGCTGGCGGGGGTCGGACGCAAGGCACGTGTCGGCAATCGCTTTCGCCGTGTCACCAGCGCCGACTTGCGGATGTGAAGTTAAACCTGCGCGCTCGGTCGCGTCGCAATGCGCTCGCGCCAGGCTTGCAGATGGGTGAGGCCGATATCCGCAGGTTTCCACTTGAGCAGCCGGGCAAACTCGATGCCGCAAAAGGCTGTGATATCGGCAATGGTGAAGCGGTCGCTGGCGACAAAGGCCTGCGTCGCCAACCGGTCGTCCAGCCAGCGTATTTTCTCGGCGAGTTTGCCGAATTGCGATTTGCCAAACTCAGCGAACTGCGGTTGTTCAAGCGCCGCGAGTCCTGGGTGAGTATGACGGATAGCGTTGGCAATCGTGGCTAGCAGCGTGAACTCGACCTGTCGGTCGGCCATTTCTATGAATGCCCGCTCGTCGGTGCTGCTACCCATCAGGTTGGGTTCAGGGTAGAGCCCTTCAAGGTAGGTGCAGATGGCACGCGACTCGGCGAGTAGCCGCCCGTCATCAAGCTCGAGGACCGGGATGCGCGCAATCGGGTTTTTGGCCCGAAACTCGCTGGTACGATGGGCTCCAGAATTGATGTCAATGGCGATACGCTCGATCGGCGGCGCTGACTTTTCAGCCAGAAACATGTCGACGCGGCGGGGGTTGGGTGCGCGGGGAGCGGTATAGAGCTTCATGGCTTTGCACTGCAAGGTAGGTAACGAAGCAGGCATTCTCGCACCCTCAAAAGCACAACGGGCACCCTGAGGTGCCCGTTGCATTACTTAGACAACTTTGCAGTGTGCGACCTAGCCGTGGTAGGCCGTTTCGCCGTGCGAGGTTACATCCAGGCCCTCGCGCTCTTCATCTTCCGGCACACGCAGACCGATGAGGATATCGACGATCTTGAAGGCGATGAAAGCAACGACGCCAGACAACACCACCGTGATTCCGACACCCGTGGCCTGGATGATCACCTGACCCACGATGTCGTAGCCATCGGCTACTTTGTTGCCCACGTAGTCCCAGATGCCTGAACCGCCGAGCGACGGAGCCGCGAAGACACCCGTCAGGATGGCACCGAGGATGCCGCCGACACCATGGACGCCGAACACATCGAGCGAGTCATCCGCACCGAGTAGCTTCTTCAGACCATTGACGCCCCACAGGCAGACGACGCCAGCCAGCAGACCGATGGCCAAGGCACCACTAACACCGACGAAACCTGCTGCCGGAGTAATCGCCACGAGACCAGCCACAGCTCCGGAAGCCGCACCCAGCATCGAGGGCTTGCCTTTGAACACCCACTCGGCCGCCATCCAGCTCAAGGTTGCCATGGCAGTTGCGAGCAAGGTGGTCACGAAGGCCAACGAGGCAACACCACCCGCTTCGAGTGCGGAGCCGGCATTGAAGCCGAACCAGCCAACCCAGAGCAGCGAAGCGCCGATCATGGTCAAGGTCAGCGAGTGCGGTGCCATGGAGTCCTTACCGTAGCCAACACGCTTGCCGACCATGTAAGCACCCACCAGACCCGCGACAGCGGCGTTGATGTGCACCACGGTGCCGCCAGCGAAGTCGAGCGCGCCATGCTGGAACAGGTAGCCAGCCGTTGCACCTGCGGTTGCGGCGGCCTCAGCTGAGGTGTAAGCATCCGGACCTGCCCAGTACCAGACCATGTGTGCCATGGGCAGGTAGCTGAAACTGAACCAGATCACCATGAACAGCAGTACGGCAGCGAATTTCATGCGCTCGGCAAAGGCACCAACGATGAGGCCACAGGTGATGGCTGCAAACGCGCCCTGGAAGGCGACGAAGGCGAACTCGGTGGTGTAGATGCCCTTGCTGAACGTCGCTCCCAAAGAATCGGGCGTGATGCCAGCGAGGAACATTTTGCTGAAGCCACCGATGAATTCGTTACCTTCAGTGAAAGCAACGCTGTAGCCATACACAGCCCAGAGGACGCTGATCAAAGCGAAGGTAACGAAAACCTGCATCAGCACCGAGAGCATGTTCTTGGTACGCACCAAGCCACCGTAGAACAAAGCCAAGCCTGGAATGCACATCAGAACCACAAGAGCGGCACAGACCATGACCCATGCGTTATCTGCTTTGGAGAGGGTTGGTGCCGGGGCTGCCTCAGCGGGAGCTGCTTCGGCGGCGGGTGCTGCCTCCGGAGCGGCAGCGGGTCCCGCCTCAGTTACGGCTGCCATTTCGGCAGCGGCAGGCTTGGCGGCTTCTTCTGCCCAGGCACCGCTAGCTAAACCGACAGCACAAGCCGCCAGCATGATGGTGATAAATTTTTTCATGGTGATCTCCTTACAGTGCCGAATCACCGGTTTCACCGGTGCGGATGCGGATAACTTGCTCAACATCGGCGACGAAAATTTTTCCGTCTCCGATCTTGCCGGTGCTTGCCGATTTGCTGATGGCTTCAATGACCTGATCGACAAGATCGTCGCGAATAGCCGCCTCAATCTTGACCTTAGGCAGGAAGTCGACGACATACTCGGCACCGCGATAGAGCTCGGTGTGACCTTTCTGACGCCCAAAGCCTTTGACCTCGGTGACGGTGATGCCTTGTACGCCGCAGGCGGCGAGGGCCTCGCGCACTTCGTCAAGCTTGAATGGCTTGATGATGGCAGTAACAAGTTTCATGGTGGATTCCTTCCTTTAAGTGAAAAAGCACAGTTCCTATTGCGAAGACCGTGCCACCACGAAATGGTTCTTATAAACAATACCTTAGGAAGGTTGATGCGCCGCTTAATCGATAGCCCGCACCGTATTGGGTAGCCGCTCACTAGCTATCGCACCAAAATGGGGCGATTCTGAAGTCACGGAGGAGTAATGGCGATTTCAGATAGCGCTCCGCGTAAATGGGCCCTGTACTACAATCATGCTCCAATGCGGGCGTCGTATAACGGCATTACCTGAGCTTCCCAAGCGTGCGACACGAGTCGCGAGGTTTACGAGTTCCCCTGTCTGACGCTCTCAGACGAATCTGACTCGCCACCGATCATCCCCCAGGGGATGGTCAACTTCGACGGCGTAAGCCGTTCAAGTAATTGTTCTGCTATTTCTGAGCCGATGCTTGGCTTTCAGTAGTAGGAAATAGGTTGAACCGGGGTTTCAGCACCCCGTAGCCTAGGGTCGGTGCGTCACTGGTAACGGTGAGGTACTAAGCGATCCGACAATGTAGCCACCTCTTGGGGTACGTCAAACCCCGTGAGGGGTTCTGGCGTGATTTCGGAAGTTGCATCCGAATGAGGCGCTAGGCTGGGTTGGATGGTCAACGCAAGTGAACCGCTATTAAACGTCGTTAAGTTCGGTGAGCCAAACGCAACTGCAGTATCGGGCTCTGCCAAAAGGCACGTGATCGGTTGTCCACTTGCTTGGTGTGGACACGCTGACGCTAGCATCACCGGCGAAAAGGCGGGACCTTCCCAACTCCGTTACTTGGACGGAACGTGGTAAGCCTGTATGGGCGTTCTTTAACAATATGGCAACTCACAACGTCTCGGTCAGCCGCAAGGTTGGTCGGGGTGTTTCGCATATGCGTTAAGAACACGACGACTCGCAAGGGTCGTTTTACCTGTGCAGGTAAAGGATGATGGAAAAAGCGAATGCCAGCCTGTAACGGGTTGGATAGGGGATGAAACGATCGCCCTGACGCGAAAGCGTGCTGACTTCCATCTGGTGACTCTTCGTAAGAAGGGTTTGTTCAATCGCAACCCGAGGGGGTGGTGCTATCATCCCTTCGGGGACAATAGCGTCTTCCTCTGAGGGTCAGAGCGGGTGTAGTTCAATGGCAGAACGGCAGCTTCCCAAGCTGCATACGAGGGTTCGATTCCCTTCACCCGCTCCATACAACCGGAGGTTGATATGGACGCAATGCAGTCCGATTGCGATGTCGCCTTCACGGATTGGCAGTCTTGGCACGGTATCTCGTGGGTCAAGGCGTATCAGTTCGTTGCGAGGCTACAGACGCGTATTGCGAAGGCAGCAAAAGCAGGGGATTGGCGGAAGGTTCGCTCCCTGCAACGACTCTTGACCAAATCCAGCAGCGCGAAAGTGCTGGCAGTAAGGAAGGTCACAGAGAATAAAGGCCGCAAAACTCCAGGCGTGGATAAGCAAACCTGGGGCACACCGGACGAGAAGTGGAGTGCGGTGCTCAATCTCAGCAACAAGGGATACAAGCCGCTACCGCTACGACGCATCCACATCCCGAAAGCAAATGGTGAAAAGCGCCCTCTGGGCATTCCAACCATGCGTGATCGGGCGATGCAAGCGCTGCATTTATTGGCGCTGGAGCCTGTCGCCGAGACAGTCGCCGATCCTCATTCCTATGGTTTCAGACGTGAGCGCTCAACCGCGGATGCCATTGAACAAGTACGCAATGTGCTTGGGCGAAAAGCATCAGCGCAATGGGTGCTGGAGGGGGATATCAAAGGCTGCTTCGACAACATCAGTCATGACTGGCTGGTGGCCAATGTCTGCATGGACAAAGGCATCCTTCGGAAATGGTTGAAGGCTGGCTTCATTGAAACGGGAACGCTTTTCCCAACACACGCAGGTACGCCACAGGGAGGCATCATCTCCCCGGTGTTGGCAAACTTGGCATTGGATGGGCTGCAACACGAACTGACCACGCTATTCAAGACAGTACGGGCGGGGCGTGTGGCAAAAGTCAATCTGGTGCGTTACGCGGACGACTTCATCATCACCGGCAGCTCGAAAGAGTTTCTGGAATTGGAAGTCAAACCTCTGGTAGAGAAGTTCCTTGCCATCAGAGGCCTCAGGCTGTCGGAGAAGAAAACCAAAATCACTCATGTGACGGAGGGTTTCGACTTTCTGGGATGGAACGTCAGGTATTTCAATCGCATGCTGGTAACACAGCCGTCGAAGAAAAATATCAAAGCGTTTCTGCAAAAAATCCGCGACGTGTTACGGGCAAGAAAGGCGGCCAGTCAGGCCGAGGTGATTGAAAAACTTACCCCGATAGTCAGGGGGTGGGCCAACTATCATCGAAGTCAGATGGCATCCAAAGCATTTGCACAATGCGATCACCAAATCTGGGCTGCACTGTGGCGCTGGGCGAATCGTCGTCACCCTAACAAGGGAAAGCGATGGATCAAGCGGCGTTACTTTACGTGTCTCAAGGGGCGCGACTGGCGATTTTCAGAGCGGGACAAGCTTTTGCCCGTCTTGGTGGGATACCGGAAACGGCCCCATACCAAGATCATGGCGGAGGCCAATCCGTTCGATCCCGCGTTCGACGATTATTTTTCCAAGCGGCTGGCAAAGCGTATGGACAAAACGCTCGAAGGGCGCAGAAAGCTTCGATGGTTGTGGTGGTGGCAGGAAGGTGAATGCCCCATCTGCAATCAGAAGATCACGAGAGAAACTGGGTGGCATCTTCACCACATAATCAAACGGTCTCAACGAGGCTCGGACAAGCTGACCAACCTGGTCCTGCTACATCCGAATTGCCACATGCAACACCATGTCAAAGAGGGAAACGGCGCTGCCGGCATCTCGATGTTCAAGTAGAGGTGCTTGTGAGTTGCTTGAGCCGTATGCAGGGAAACTTGCACGTACGGTTCTTAGGGGAGGGGGTGGCCGCGAGGTCACCTCCTTACCCGACTCATGAAGAGGGTTCGACTCCCTTCGCCCGCTCCAAGACGTAAAAAAGCCCAAGCAAAGCTTGGGCTTTTTTACGTCAGAGTCTGACGGCAAGCGTCGGGAGTCGATGCTATTTCAGACGTCGATATTGCGTGCGTAAAGTGCATTGCTTTCAATGAAATTTCGCCGCGGCTCAACATCGTCGCCCATAAGCGTGGTGAAAATTTCGTCGGCTGATATTGCGTCTTCTATCTGTACTCTTAACAGCCTTCGCACCGCTGGGTCCATGGTGGTTTCCCATAACTGTTCCGGGTTCATTTCACCAAGACCCTTGTAACGTTGCTTCGCGAGACCTCGCTCTACCTCTCCTAACAGCCATTGCATGGCGGCAGCAAAGCTAGTTACCGGTGCAGATTTTTCACCACGACTGATCTTCGCACCCTCACCGATCAGTCCAGCGACGAGCTGCGATGTCTTCTTGAGCTGCGCATAATCTCCCGAGACCAGAAACGCCGAATCAATGCGGCCAAATTTTGTGTTTCCATGATGTTGGCGTTCAACCAAAATGATCCACGTTTCGCTACGTTCGTCAAACTGGGCACGCACGTGCTTTCCCGCGTCAGCAATTGCCTGGAGTGAAGCGGCACTTCGTTCTGCGTTGTTTTGATCGGAAACATCCAGTATGACTTCTACTGTGAGCAGGGCTTGCAAGATGACTGGGTCGATAAAATCACCTACCCGTCGAATGACGGCTTCCGCCAGAATGAAGCTGCGCGCGAGCTCCGCAAGTGCGTCACCCTTGATACTGGCGGCGTCCGCGCTCGGCAATAGCTCAGCGCCATCCAGCGCAAGACGGAGTAGATGCTGGTTTAGCTCTTGATCATCTTTTATGTAGGTCTCGGATTTGCCGTGCTTGATTTTGTACAGAGGTGGTTGGGCGATGTAAACAAAACCACGCTCAATCAAGGCTGGCATTTGACGGTATAACAGGGTGAGAAGCAGGGTGCGGATGTGAGCACCATCAACGTCGGCATCGGTCATGATGATGATTCGGTGATAGCGGAGCTTTTCGATATTGAAATCGTCATTGCCTATCCCGCAACCAAGGGCGGTGACCAGTGTGACGATTTGCTCCGACGACAGCAGTTTCTCGTAGCGCGCTTTTTCCACATTAAGCACTTTGCCGCGCAAGGGTAATATCGCTTGGAACTTTCGATCACGTCCTTGCTTCGCGGAGCCGCCGGCGGAGTCACCCTCAACGATATAGACCTCGCACAAGGCGGGATCTTTTTCTTGGCAATCAGCGAGCTTTCCCGGCAAGCCGAGGCCATCCATTACGCCTTTGCGACGTGTCATTTCGCGGGCTTTGCGTGCGGCTTCGCGCGCTCGCGCTGCATCAACGATTTTGCCCGTAATAACTTTCGCATCAAGCGGTCGTTCGAGCAAGAAATCGGATAGCTTTTGCGCGACGACATCTTCAACTGCGGGTCGCGCTTCGGACGAAACCAGTTTCATCTTGGTCTGCGAAGCAAACTTCGGGTCTGGCATTTTTATGGAAAGGACACACGCTAGCCCTTCACGCATGTCGTCACCGGCAATGTCCACCTTGGCCTTTTTGGCGATTTCGTTTTCTTCGATGTACTTGTTGATTACCCGCGTCATTGCCGCTCGAAGACCCGTCAGGTGAGTACCACCGTCTGACTGGGGGATATTGTTGGTGAAGCACAGGACTTGCTCCTGATAGGAGTCGTTCCATTGCATTGCAACCTCAACACCAATCGTTACGCCGGTGTCGCCTACCTTGGCTTCACCCGACGAATAGAACACCGTTGGGTGGAGAACAGTTTTGCTTCGGTTGATGTATTCAACAAAACTTCGAACCCCGCCGGCAAAGGCAAATAGCTCTTCTTTGCCGTGGCGTTGATCGACAAGTTTGATGCTGACGCCGTTATTGAGAAACGACAGCTCCCGCAGACGCTTGGCAAAAATTTCGTAGTGAAATTCGATGCTCCCGAATATTTCCAGATCAGCTAAGAAATGAACCTCTGTTCCTCGCTTTTCCGTGGTTCCAATGACTTTCAACGGCGAAACTTCAAGACCGTCACGCAATTCAAGTGCGCGCTCTACAGGGACACCGCGACAAAACTCCATGAAATGCTTTTTACCCTCACGGCGGATCGTTAACCGTAACCACTGCGACAAAGCATTTACACAGGAAACGCCAACTCCATGCAAGCCACCAGACACCTTGTAAGAATTTTGATTGAACTTGCCACCAGCATGCAATTCGGTCAAGGCGATTTCTGCCGCAGAACGCTTCGGCTCGTGTTTATCGTCCATCTTGACACCCGTTGGGATGCCTCGGCCGTTATCAATCACCGATACCGAGTTGTCGGTGTGAATCGTGACCAAAATATCATCGCAGTGGCCAGCAAGTGCCTCGTCTATCGAGTTATCAACAACCTCAAAAACCAGATGGTGCAGACCGGTACCGTCGGATGTGTCGCCGATATACATGCCCGGGCGCTTGCGCACCGCCTCAAGTCCCTCAAGTATTTGAATACTTGATTCGCCGTATGCCGGCAGGTTGTCGTTAGGATCTTCGGTGGTCATAGATTTTTACTAGATACGCATTGGCATGACCACGTACTTGAAGTGATCATCATTTGGGATGGTGAATAACGCACTGGAATTTGAATCTGCCAAGCGCAACTCTATGATTTCGTCGTTGACGTTGTTCAACACATCAAGAAGGTAAGTGACGTTAAAGCCAATATCTAAAGGTTCTTGGTTATAGCTGACTTCAACATCTTCAAGCGCATCTTCCTGGTCGGAATTTGATGACATGATTTTCATGTTGTCTGTAGCAAGAACCAATCGCACCCCCCGAAACTTCTCGTTTGTCAAAATAGCTACCCGATGTAGCGACTGTAGAAGTCGGTTGCGATTCAATGGCAGTATTTTGTTGTGGTTCTGGGGGATGACTCTCTCGTAGTCGGGAAACTTCCCATCAATGAGTTTGGAAACCAACTCGATATTCCCGAAACGAAACCTTGCTTGTGTCGGCGTAAGTATGATTTCAAGGGGGTCTTCCGTATCAGCAAGTTGGCGCGAAAGTTCCAGTACTGTTTTACGGGGCAGTATCACCTCAATAGGTATCAACGGTTCACCCATGGTTTCACTGGCATAGGCAAGGCGATGACCGTCGGTAGCAACTACGATCAGATCACTGGCTTTGGCAACCAGTAGCAAGCCATTCAGGTAATAGCGTATGTCCTGCTGGGCCATTGCGCACTGGACCAACGAAATCAAGCGCTTCATTTGGGCCTGAGTAAATTGGAGTCGGGTTGACTGCCCGTCAGCTACCGTCATGCGCGGAAAGTCGTCAGCTGGCAATGTTTGTAAATTGAAGCGACTTTTTCCAGATTTCAATTGCAAGCGCTTGTCTTCAAGAACCAGGCTCACCTCAACGCCATCATCAAGGGAGCGAAGAATGTCTTGCAGCTTGCGCGCTCCGACGGTGATAGAGGCATCTTCACTACCAGGGGCAATGGTAGATGTCGTTATTTGAATTTCAATGTCAGTCGCTAGGAGAGTGAGAACATCCCCTTTTTTTTGCATCAAGACGTTTGAAAGGATTGGTAGTGTGTGTCGCTTTTCAACAATGCCGCAAACCGCCTGAAGTGGCGAAAGAAGTTGGTCTCGTAAGCCTTTAAATAAGAGCATATATATAACTCCTGATGATGATGATGTTCTGCTGTCCCTGTTGATAAAGTATTTTTTATTAATTAAATCAAATAACTAAGGTAACTTTAAGTCTGTGGAGACTTGCTTGTTGATGTTGTGGATAGTTGTGAATAGATTTGGCGAATTTGACGTTTGAGTAAGTTATCCACAAATTACGCTCAGGTGATTCGGGTGCTTTACCCACAGCTTATCCCTTGATTGTTTGCATTAAGACATGTACGTCATTATTAAGTACGGTGTCCTTGAATCGAAGTTCCCCTATGGTTCGGCATGCATGAAGAACGGTGGTGTGGTCGCGGCCTCCAAAGGCATCACCAATTTCCGGGAGGCTGCGATCGGTGAGTTCTCGAGCAAGCCACATCGCCATCTGACGTGGTCGGGCAATGGCACGGTTTCGGCGTTGTGAGAACATATCCGCTACCTTAATGCGGTAGTAATCAGCGACGGTTTTCTGTATCAACTCAAGAGAAATTTGTCGATTGGTCGCTCCAAGGATGTCACGCAGCGCGTCTTTTGCGACATCTATATTGATTTCTTTGCCATGGAAGCGGGCATACGCGATGACTCGGTTCAGTGCACCTTCGAGCTCTCGGACATTGGAACGTAAATTTTTTGCAATCAGAAAAGCGACGTCGTCAGACAAGCGTGCGCTTTCTGCCTCAGCTTTCTTTTTTAGAATGGCGACCCGCATTTCGAGTTCGGGTGGTTCGATCGCGACCGTCAGGCCCCAGTCGAATCTTGAAATCAGACGGTCTTCCAATCCTTGAATGTCTTTTGGGTAAGTGTCACAGGTGATGATGATCTGCTTTTTGCTTTCTACCAGCGCATTGAAAGCGTAGAAGAATTCCTCCTGTGTTCTTTCTTTCTTATTGAAGAACTGAATGTCGTCAATCATCAGTAAATCGAGTGATCGATAGTAGCGCTTGAAGGTCTCGAAAGATTTCTGCTGGAAAGCACGCACGACATCAGAAAAGTAATCTTCTGAATGCACATAGCGAATCTCTCGGTGGGGGTTCTCGAAGTAAATTGCGTTACCGATCGCATGAATCAAATGAGTTTTCCCTAAACCAACGCCCCCGTAAATGAAAAGAGGGTTGTAGGAAGTCCCGGGGTTTTGCGCAACCTGGTGTGCAGCTGCCCTCGCTAGATCATTAGCTCGCCCGGTGACTAGCGTATCAAACGTAAACTCAGGGTTTAACCGCGTCTTCTCATAAGCTGGCTCACTGAGTCGTACGTGATTTGTAAGCTTTGGCGTCACCGTAGCTGTCGGCTTGCTCGCACTCTCTGATGAATCGTCGGTCGCCAACGATTCTAACTGCTGAGTTTGTTGCGCCTCTTCGTAGGCTAGCTCGATAACAACGGGACTGTGGAAGTAATCTTTGGCGACGGTTTCAATCTGGGTAAGGCAGCGTTCGCGGACCCAATTCATTACCCAACGATTCGGGGCATAAAGTGTCAGGCTGCCCTCTGTGGTGTTTGGGTGCAGGCGCAAGCCCTTGATCCATGTGTTGAATTGTTGTGCAGGCAGCTCGGCCTCGAGACGAAGCAGGCATGCCGACCAGAAATTTTCCATTGGGGTAGCCAAATAGTTCAAGCGATGCCAGCGTCTTTGTGGCTGGCAGGTTGGCTTGCAGAGCCGAGGCTCATTTTAGTCCGGAACAACTAGACTTATCCACAGGCTGAAGTTTATTTACGGTGAAGCAACTTTCGCGTACTCACTCAGGCAAATGAAACACGGTAAAGCATTGACAAAGCTTGCTGCAAGCGGTGTAATTACGCGTTTTTCGTTTGATTAGAGAGATTTAGACATGAAACGTACCTACCAACCCTCCGTCGTTCGGCGCAAGCGTACTCACGGCTTCCTGGTTCGTCAGCGCACCCGTGGTGGGCGCGCAGTGATTGCTGCACGCCGGGCTAAGGGTCGTCATCGCTTGAGCGTGTGATTTACTCTGGAAAAGTTCCGGTTCAACCAAAGGTTGCATAGCCCCAGCGATTTTTCGGCTGCCATGAAGCAGCGGGCAAAAATCCGGGGTTCCTGTTTTGAGCTGTACTGTTTTGCTTCTGGCCATCCGATGGCTCGTTTGGGACTAGTTGTTGGAAAGCGATTCGCGAAGCGAGCGGTTCATCGGAATTTGATCAAAAGGCAAGCTAGGGAAACGTTCAGGACAGTCGCAGAGACGTTGCCGGCAGTGGATCTGGTGCTGCGCGTGTCTAGACCAATGAAAGATTTCCCGGTGTCGCGCGAAGATCAGAAGGTGTGGGTTAAATCGCTAATCGTGAAGCTATTTCTTCAGGTCACATAGTTGATTGGAAAGCCTTGACGAACTTTTCAAGACTGCTCGCGCTACCGCTGGTTTTTCTTATTCGCTGCTACAAGTATTTCATCAGTCCATGGATCGGAAGCAGGTGTCGCTTCTACCCGAGTTGCTCTGCCTTCGCCATTGAGGCTTTGCGAAAGCATGGCGTAGTCGTAGGTGGCGCGTTGGCTTTGCGCCGTATTGGTCGATGTCACCCTTGGCATCCTGGTGGCTACGATCCAGTCCCGTGAAACTAATTAAATTGCTATGGATAATCGTCGACTGATCGTTACTCTGATTTTTTGTTTTTCGCTGATCATGCTTTGGGAGGCATGGCAGAAGCAAAGCAGACCCTTGGTACCAACATCTGTTGCTAGTAGTTCAAGTAGCCCGGTGGGAGCGGTGGGTAGTGTGCCTGCGCAGCCAATTGTTAGTGGTGGTGCGTCGGCTTTGGTCGCCCCTTTGCCGGAGAAGGATGTCATTGGTGTTGCGGACACTACCGTAGTTCGTACCGATCTGTATGTCGCCAAGATCTCCGCCCAAGGTGGCGATCTGGTAGAGCTTGAGTTGATCAAGCATCCAGACAGCGTTGATCCAACCAAATCAGTGGTGCTATTTGATGCAGGCCGTGCACATGTCTACCTTGGCCAATCGGGTGCCTTGGGGGAGGGTTTGCCTAATCACCGCAGTAATTGGAAGCTACCAGCGAAAGAACTTACCCTAGGGGAAGGTGAGGGTGAGATCACGGCGACCCTCGAGGCCATCTCGGATCAAGGCAACCGAATTTCCAAAACCTATACCTTTAAGCGTGGCAGTTATTTGATTGAGATTGCCCATTCGGGTTTGGTAGGTGGGACTCATGTTTACCACCAGATTACGCGTGATGGAAAGCCAGCCGAAGGCAATACAAACTCGATGATGATGGGCGTCACTACATTTACTGGCCCCGCTGTTTTTACCAATTCGGCAAAGTTTCAAAAGGTAGCGTTTTCTGACATTGCCGACGGGAGTGCCAAGTACGCGACGAAGTCATCTGATGGCTGGTTGGGAATGGTGCAGCACTATTTCGTTTCAGCTTGGATTCTCTCGGGTGATGGTGAGCGGGAGTTTTATATGCGCAAGGTGGGCGACAACGTTTTTTCAAGCGGTGTCATCTCTCCTGTGGCGGCCGACGGGTCGCATGTCATTTCACTATACGCAGGCCCTCAGGAGCAGGACAAGCTCGCCAAAATTGCGCCGGGTCTAGAGTTGGTAGTTGATTATGGTTGGCTGACGGTGATCGCAGCGCCATTATTCTGGGTATTGCAGTTCCTTCATGATTTGAGCGGCAATTGGGGTTGGGCAATTATTGGGCTGACCATATTGCTCAAGTTGGCGTTCTTCCCGTTGTCCGCCGCCAGCTACAAGTCGATGGCAAAGATGCGTGTAATGACGCCAAAGCTCATGAAGCTCAAGGAGACCTATGGGGACGACAAGGCCCGCTTGAATCAAGAAATGATGGAGTTGTACAAGCGTGAGAAGGTGAATCCACTCGGGGGTTGCTTGCCGGTGTTAGTGCAGATTCCAGTCTTTATAGCGTTGTACTGGGTATTGCTCGGCGCTGTGGAAATGCGCAACGCACCGTGGTTAGGTTGGATTGCGGACCTGTCTGTGAAAGATCCTTATTTCATTCTTCCCATCATCATGGGCGTGACGATGGTGGTTCAAACCAAGCTCAACCCAACTCCGCCCGACCCCATTCAAGCGAAAGTCATGGCGATCATGCCAATTATTTTTACTGGTATGTTCTTATTTTTTCCGGCTGGATTGGTTCTCTACTGGACCGTGAATAACTTGCTTTCGATCGCTCAGCAGTGGCAGATCAACCGCATGATTGACTCGGGCGCATCGGCGTAGCGTATTTTTAGTCGATTAGCGCCCCTGGGTCGTGCGTAGCTACCACCCTGATACCATTGTTGCGATTGCAACTCCCCCGGGGCGGGGTGGGATCGGAGTGGTTCGGGTGTCCGGTCGCCGGTTGGGCGATATAGTTGTTGCGTTGGCGGGAAAGATGCCCGCACCCCGCCGTGTCACCAACGCCGACTTCCGGGATCGCGACGGAGGGATAATCGACCAGGGTTTGCTGATCTATTTTGGCGCCCCCTACTCATTCACCGGTGAAGATGTTCTTGAGTTGCAGGGGCACGGTGGCCCTGCGGTCATGCAGTCGCTGCTGACCCGCTGTCTGGAGCTGGGTGCCCGATTGGCGCGGCCAGGGGAGTTTACCCAGCGGGCCTATCTCAATGACAAAATCGATCTCGCGCAAGCAGAGGCAGTAGCCGATCTTATTGATGCCACTACCGCTGCGGCTGCGCGCTCCGCAGTTCGATCTTTGTCTGGAGAATTTTCTCAGGCAGTCCATTCATTGGTTGGGCAGGTGACCGACCTGCGCATATTGATCGAAGCGACGCTTGATTTTCCTGAAGAAGAGATTGACTTCATTCGGGATACGGACGCGGCGCAACGCCTCAAATGTTTTCGTGCTGACTTGGCTGGATTGCTACGGCGTTCGCGACAGGGGTCTATTTTGCGTAGTGGCATGCACGCGGTACTGGTGGGTGTTCCTAACGTTGGGAAGTCGTCTTTGCTAAACAGCCTATCTGGTCTAGATAGGGCAATTGTTACGGAAGTACCCGGAACAACCCGCGACACGCTTCGTGAAGCAATAGAAATCGACGGCATACCTTTGCACATTATTGACACGGCTGGGTTGCGTGACTCTAACGATCAGGTAGAACGCATGGGAATCGAGAGAGCATGGCTCGAGATTGAAAAGGCTGATGTGGTCCTTCATGTCGTCGATAGCCGGACCGGTTTAGTGTGTTTGGACGATAGCATTTCGGCGCGCCTTCCCAAGGGGGTCGAGCGACTAATCATCGAGAACAAATGTGACATAGCTCATCTCGACCCCACGCGGTTTGTTGCTGGTGACCATGTGCATGTACGACTGTCGGCAAAAAGTGGCGAGGGGGTCGATCTTTTGCGGACCGAGCTGAAGCGGGTTTCCGGATGGTCGGGTTCTGGTGAGGATGTCATCTTGGCGCGGGAACGGCACATTCATGCGTTGGTATGTGCTGATGAGCGAGCAGTGTTGGCTGAGGAATTGTTGGGTCAGCTGGAGTTATGCGCTGAGGAGTTAAGGCTGGCTCAGGGGGCCTTGGCAGAGATCACGGGGGAGTTCTCAGCTGACGATCTGCTGGGGCGCATTTTCTCGTCGTTTTGCATCGGGAAGTAAGCGGCTTTGGATTTTGCCCCACTTGTTCTGGCTGCTTTCTTTGCTGGATTTGTCGATGCGGTAGCCGGTGGTGGTGGGTTGATTCAGGTGCCCGCGTTATTGTCAGTGTTGCCCGAAACGCCGGTCGCCACTTTATTTGGCACAAATAAGCTTTCAAGTATTTTTGGCACGGGCAGCGCTGCATGGCGCTATTCAAGGCGCATTTCTATCGCTTGGCGCGTCGTTACCCCGATTGCGATCACTGCGTTCATGTTCTCGATTGTTGGAGCCGCCTTTGTTGCGTGGGTTCCGGTGGAGCTTGTGCGTCCGGTGGTATTTGTGTTGCTATTGTTGGTTGTGACTTATGTAATGAGACAGCCAGACTTTGGGTTGATGTCGCCTGCTTATATACATCCGTCCCGTTTGAGATCACTCTTTGTTGGTGGTGGCCTTGGTTTCTACGACGGGTTTTTCGGACCGGGGACGGGGAGTTTTCTACTCTTTTGCTTCGTTAGATTTTTTGGCATGGGTTTCCTTGAGGCCTCTGGGTCAGCCAAGGTTGTCAATCTCTTCACGAATGCGGCGGCGTTGGTTTATTTCCTCCCCTCCGGAAATGTTTTGTTGGCGCTTGCACTTTTGATGGCGATTGCCAATGTGCTTGGTGCGCAGCTTGGTGCGCAGGCGGCGTTGCGCGGAGGGAATATTTGGGTGCGAAGGGCTTTCCTTGGTATTTCCATAGCGCTTATCCTAAGGGTGGGGATGGATTTGGTTTGAGCTGAGGTTGTTTCACGTGAAACACTTCGCCAAAAGCCTTCTTTGGATATTCGCAAACCTGCCGCTTCGATGCTGTATCGGTCCCCAATGGCGCACATCTTAAAAATCTGAACAAGCTGAATCTGAGCCGCCGAGGTTTGCAGGCCTGCGGCGTATCATTGCGCCTCTATTTGAACCTGGGGTTTATGGTGCTCTACCCAAACAGCTTTGAGGTCATTGTTATTGGTGGCGGGCACGCTGGCACAGAGGCGGCGCTAGCCGCAGCGCGAGCCGGCCAACGGACCTTGCTTTTAACGCACAACATTGAAACACTCGGTGCCATGTCCTGCAATCCGTCAATTGGCGGCATAGGAAAGGGTCATCTGGTTCGTGAAGTAGATGCGCTCGGTGGGGCCATGGCTCTCGCCGCAGATGAGGCGGGTATTCAGTTTCGAACACTTAATGCATCGAAGGGCCCTGCAGTGCGGGCGACGCGAGCCCAGGCAGATCGCCAACTCTACAAACAGGCAATCCGTTCCCGTTTGGAGAATCACCCAAATCTCACGCTCTTTCAGCAAGCTGCCGATGATTTGCTTGTGGTTGGAGACCGGGTTCTCGGTGTGGTCACGCAGTTAGGTATCAAGTTCGAAGCCCCGGCGGTTGTGCTTACCGCTGGAACCTTCTTGAATGGTCTGGTGCATGTAGGGCTGGAAAACTACCGGGCTGGTCGCTTTGGTGATCCCGCCGCACTGTCGCTCGCTGCACGGCTCAGAGAGTTGAAGTTGCCAGTTGGGCGGCTTAAGACGGGAACTCCGCCGCGCCTGGATGGGCGCACGATTGACTATTCGATGCTGGTTCGCCAACCGGGGGATGATCCGGAGCCGGTGTTTTCCTTCATGGGTTCGCGCACGATGCACCCCCGCCAGATTCCTTGCTGGATCACGCACACAAATCTGAAAACTCACGACATCATTCGCGGCGGTCTTGATCGCTCACCTATGTTCTCTGGGGTCATCGAGGGAGTGGGGCCGCGCTACTGTCCGTCCATCGAAGACAAAATTCATCGCTTTTCGGGCAAGGATAGTCACCAGGTTTTTCTTGAACCTGAAGGCCTAACAACGCATGAGGTCTACCCGCAAGGGGTTTCAACTTCGCTGCCATTTGATGTTCAACTTGAGTTGATCCGCTCGATGCCCGGCTTGGCTTCGGCACACATTACCCGTCCGGGCTACGCGATCGAGTACGACTACTTTGATCCAAGAAATCTCAAGGCGAGCCTAGAAACGAAATCCATCGCGGGCCTGTTTTTTGCCGGCCAGATAAATGGAACCACTGGATATGAGGAAGCAGCTGCGCAAGGGTTGCTTGCCGGAATCAATGCTGCCCGCTTTGCCAAAAACTTGCCTCCCTGGACTCCTGGTCGTGAGCAGGCCTATTTGGGCGTATTGGTTGATGATCTGGTGACACGTGGCGTGTCGGAGCCTTATCGTATGTTCACTAGCAGGGCGGAGTATCGACTTAGTTTGCGTGAAGATAATGCAGATCTACGCTTGACGAGCATAGGGCGCGAGTTAGGCCTTGTTGATGCTGCGCGCTGGGACCGATTCAATCGCAAGCGCGACTCTGTGGCTCAGGAATTGGAGCGCTTGCGCTCGACTTGGGTGAATCCGCGGATCGTTTCAGACGCACTGGCGATCGAAGTTTGCGGGAAGCCTTTAGAGCGCGAGTACAGTTTATTCGACCTGCTACGTCGCCCGGAGGTCGACTATCAGTCGATGTTGCGCTTACCGGGGGCTACTCCTTCACTTACTGATAGCGAAGAGATAGAGCAGGTAGAGATCCAGGCAAAGTATCAGGGCTACATCGCTCGCCAGCAGGACGAGATTGAAAAAGCCGCCGCTAATGAGCACCTGCTTTTACCAGACGCGTTCGACTATCACTCGGTGCCTGGGCTATCTATTGAAGTACGTCAGCGTCTGGCAAATGTGCGCCCGCAGACATTGGGTCAGGCATCGCGGGTGCAGGGTGTGACACCGGCTGCCATATCCTTGCTCCTAGTGCATTTGAAGCGGCGTAGCGCGGCATGACGGCCGCTCCCGTCGATGTGGTTGGGGTACTGGAGACCCCGCTTGCCGAGGGTCTACGTGAGTTGGGCTTGGATCTTGGTTTGGCGGTACAACGACAGCTGCTCGCTTATCTGGGGTTGATGGTACGCTGGAACCGAACATACAATCTCACCGCTATCCGCGATCCGCGCGAAATGCTTGTTCAACACCTCTTCGACTGTCTGGCTGTGCTTGCTGATGTCCGCAAGTCGGCGCTGGCAGGACGGCGATTGCGTATTGCTGATGTGGGTAGCGGTGCCGGCCTGCCGGGCATTCCGTGGGCGATTGTTGAATCGACGTGGAGCATCGTCACGATCGAAGCGGTAGAGAAAAAAGCAGCCTTTCAGCGGCAGGCAAAAATAGAGATTGGTATTCGAAATTTGGAGGTGCTCTCCCAGCGCGTCGAGACTCTGGAGGCGATCCCGTGCGATTATGTAGTTTCGAGGGCATTCGCAAGTATTTCGGACTTCGTTGCCGCATCAGGCCATTTGGTCGCTGACGGAGGGCATTTGTTGGCCATGAAAGGCGTTCGGCCCGATCCTGAAATTCAAGCGCTGTCTGCTGACTGGGTAGTCGAGGATGTGCGTCGCATCGCGGTGCCCATGTTGGACGCGCAACGCCACATCGTTATTTTGAGAAAGAACTAGGATGCACATTTTCGCAATTGCCAACCAAAAGGGCGGGGTTGGTAAAACAACTACGGCGGTAAATCTTGCGGCTGCCCTTGCAGCACAAGGGCAGCGCACTTTGCTGATTGACCTTGACCCACAGGGCAATGCTACGATGGGTAGCGGTGTTGATAAGCGCTCGCTGTCGCGCTCGGTCTATCACGTGCTCCTCGAGTTGGCGGCAATTGGCGAGACGCGGACAAGGTCCCCCAGTGGTGCTTATGATGTGCTTCCAGCCAATCGTGACCTCGCTGGTGCCGAGGTCGAGATGGTAGATCTGGAGCGCCGCGAGATGCGTCTCAAGTCAGCACTGATAGAGCGCGTGGGCGATTACGATTTTGTCTTGATTGATTGCCCGCCGTCGTTGTCGATGTTGACCCTGAACGGACTGTGTGCGGCCCATGGTGTGATCATTCCGATGCAGTGTGAGTATTACGCCCTTGAGGGTTTGTCAGACTTGGTTAACACCATCAAAAAGGTGCATGCCAACCTGAATCGCGATCTCAAAATAATTGGCCTGCTGCGTGTGATGTTCGATCCGCGCAGTACGTTGTCGACGCAGGTCTCTGCTCAGTTGGAGGACCATTTTGGTGACAAGGTTTTCAGGACTATTGTGCCGCGCAATGTGAGGCTCGCGGAGGCACCTAGCCATGGCGTTCCTGGCGTTCTCTATGACAAGAATGCGAAGGGTGCACAAGCCTATCTCGCTTTTGCCGATGAACTTATCGCCCGTGTAAAAACCTGGTACGAATGACATGAACGCAACCCGTCTGAAAGGACTGGGGCGAGGCCTTGATGCCTTGCTCTCCGGTAACAACTCTCCGGATACTCAACGCCAGGAAACCTTGCCGGTTGGCTCCCTGCAACCAGGTAAATACCAGCCACGTACCCGCATGGACCCCGGTTCTCTTGAGGAACTGGCGGAATCAATCAAGGCGCAGGGTTTAATCCAGCCGATTTCAGTTCGCCCAGTGGGTAAAGGTCGCTATGAAATCATTGCCGGAGAGCGGCGCTGGCGTGCCTGCCAAATCGCGGGGCTCCCCGAGGTGCCAGTGTTGATCCGTGATATTCCCGACGAGGCCGCGTTGGCGATGTCGCTCATTGAAAATATCCAACGTGAGGACCTGAACCCGCTCGAAGAGGCTGCCGGTATACAGCGGCTTATCGACGAGTTTCAAATGACACACCAGCAGGCGGCGGATGCTCTTGGCCGCTCGCGTTCGGCCGCAACCAATCTGCTGCGCCTGTTGCAGTTGGCCAAGCCGGCTCAAGATATGCTGATGGCGGGTGATATAGAGATGGGGCACGCTCGGGCCATGTTGGCGTTGCCAAAAAGTGAGCAGGGGCGGTTGGCTGTGATCGTCTCTGACAAAGGCCTATCGGTACGGGAGACAGAGCGGTTGGTAGCGCGTGAGCTGAATCCAGCCACCAAGAAAGCTGCCGAGCCCGCGCCTGATCGAGACTTGCAACGACTTGAGGAAGAATTGGCTGATGCGATTGGCGCAGAGGTGAAGGTGTCTTCGAATCGAAAGGGTATTGGCAATTTAACCATTCGATTCGCCAGCCTCGATCAGTTGGACGGTATCATCGCTCGTCTTCGGAATTCTTCGGTGTAAATTTTGGGGTTCCCGCGATTGACAGATTTTGGCGCGCTCGCTATGATCCGCCGTCTTCACATCAGTAAGCAGTAAGTGATAAAGGTCATTCTGTTGCAGTGCGCTGTCGTGCTCGCGGCATCGGTAATGATGATGCCGTGGTTGGGGAGCAACGGCGCAGTCTCAGCTTTGCTAGGGGGCCTTTCGTATCTCTTGCCCAACACGATTTTTGTACTCCGGCTGCAAATAGCATCAGCATCTGGTCAGGCAAGCGCAGCAACGTTTTTTGTCGGTGAGTTGTTTAAGGTGGTGGCAACGGTCGCGTTGCTCGCTGTAGCCCAAGCTTACTTTGAGGTTCATTGGCTGGCACTTCTGATTGGTCTATTTGCCGCACTGAAAGCAAACCTGTTCGCATTCTTACTAAAGACTTGAATATGGCATCCGGTACCGAAAGCGCGCCAACCGCAGGCGAATATATCGTCCACCATCTGGCCCATCTGACCAGTACGGGGCACAAACAAGAAGCTGTTATTGATTGGTCTGTCTTTAACCTCGACACCATTTTCTGGTCGTTGGCCATGGGAGGCCTTGCGATCTTCTTGCTGTGGCGAGCCGCAGCCAAAGCAACCTCGGGTGTGCCTGGTCGCTTTCAGGCTGCCGTTGAGATTCTGGTTGAAATGGTTGAATCTCAGGCGAAGTCAATTGTTCATGGCGATAGAACATTTATCGCTCCGGTAGCCCTTACCGTCTTTGTCTGGGTTCTGTTCATGAACGCCATGGATTTTTTCCCGGTGGACTTGTTCCCAAGAATTGGTGAGCTCTTTGGCATTCACTACCAGCGCGTGGTTCCAACAGCTGACCTCAATGGCACGCTTGGGATGTCGATTGGAGTATTGCTTCTGTGCATCTACTACAACATCAAAATTAAGGGTGCTGGTGGCTGGATTCACGAATTGTTCACCGCCCCGTTTGGTAACCACCCACTGCTCTACCCTGTTAACTTCGCGATGCAGATGATTGAATTCACTGCCAAGACGGTGTCGCATGGAATGCGTCTGTTCGGCAACATGTATGCCGGTGAGCTTGTTTTCATGCTGATTGCACTGATGGGCAGTACAGCAACAGTCGCCGGCTTCTTTGGGCATGTTTTTGCTGGCACGCTATGGGCAATTTTTCACATCCTCATTGTTGTTCTGCAGGCTTTCATCTTCATGATGCTGACGCTGGTGTACATCGGTCAGGCACACGAAGCGCATTGATTTTGTAGTTTTGTAGTTTTTCTCTTCTCACTCGTATTTTTGTTAAAGGAGTTGTTATGGAACACGTACTTGGTTTCGTTGCCCTTGCTGCTGGTCTGATCATTGGTCTGGGTGCTGTTGGCGCATGTATCGGCATTGGCATCATGGGTTCGAAGTACCTTGAGGCATCGGCCCGTCAGCCTGAGCTGATGAATGCATTGCAGACCAAAATGTTCCTGCTGGCCGGTCTGATTGACGCCGCATTCCTGATCGGTGTCGGTATCGCGATGATGTTTACCTTCACCAACCCGTTCGTGCTCAAGTAAATTTCGCCTTCGGCGATTGAGGGAGGTACACCGTGAATCTGAATGCAACGCTGTTTGCGCAGCTGACTGTGTTCTTCATTCTTGGGTGGTTCACGATGAAATTCGTGTGGCCGCCCATCATGACGGCACTGGACGACCGCGCGCAAAAGATCGCTGACGGGCTCGCTGCGGCGGACAAAGCCAAGACGGATTTGGCTCACGCCGAAAAGAAGGCTTCTGACGAGTTGCGCAAAGCCCGTGAATCAGCGGCCGAGTTTCGAACCGGCGCTGAGAAGCAGGCGACTGCAACACTTGAAGAAGCTCGCGTTGAGGCAGGCAAAATCATTGCCGCTGCGAGAGAGGCGGCTGAAGGTGAGGCTGCCGCCGCTTCCCAGCGTGCCAAGGAAGCACTGCGTGAGCATGTGGCTCAGTTGGCTGTGGCGGGCGCAGAAAAGATTTTGCGCAAGGAAATCAACGCCCAAGTTCACGCTGATCTGCTCTCGCAACTGAAGTCGGAACTCTAGACGACCATGGCCGAACATCTGACACTTGCTCGTCCTTACGCCGAAGCTGCATTCCAGCTGGCGTGTGGCGCGACCAGCGCTGGGCTAAAAGCCTGGTCAGACGGTCTTTGCCAGTTGGCTGCCGTCACGGAGCGGCCGGAGATGCGCGAATGCATTGGTAACCCGCGATATTCGCGCCAGCAACTAGCTTCGTTGTGCCTTGATGTCGCGGGGCAGGAGCTGAGTGCCGACCAGCAAAACTTTGTCCGACTGCTTGTAGACAACGATCGTCTTGTCGTTCTTCCTGAAATTGCGGCTTTGTACGAGGAGCTGCGCAACGCCCACGAGGGCGTGAAGGATGCGCTGATCAGCTCAGCGTTTCCAATCGGCGACGCGGCGCTAAATGTTCTGGTCGCCGACCTCGAGCGTAAGTTCGACTGCAAAATAAATGCAACGGTCACCCTTGATCCTCAACTGATCGGCGGCGTGCGAATCGCTGTGGGTGATGAAGTAATCGACGCCTCCGTGCGCGGCAAACTCGCCGCCATGGCGACCGCTTTAAAGAATTAGGAGCAACTCCATGAATCTCAATCCCTCCGAAATCAGCGACCTGATCAAGAGTCGGATCCAAAATATGCAACTCGCCGCCTCGGCCCGCAATGAGGGCACGGTGGTATCGGTGACCGACGGCATTTGCCGCGTTCATGGTCTGGCCGACGTCATGCAGGGCGAAATGCTTGAGTTTCCCGGTAACACGTTCGGTCTGGCGCTGAACCTTGAGCGCGACTCGGTGGGTGCCGTGGTCATGGGCGACTACGAGCACATCTCGGAAGGTGACACCGTAAAGTGTACCGGTCGAATTCTTGAAGTCCCGATCGGCCCTGAACTAGTTGGCCGCGTCGTGAATGCGCTAGGTGAGCCGATTGATGGCAAAGGCCCGATCAACGCTAAGCTGACCGACAAGATCGAAAAGGTAGCGCCGGGCGTGATTTGGCGCAAATCGGTATCGCAGCCTGTGCAGTCTGGCTTGAAAGCGATTGACTCCATGGTTCCCGTTGGTCGCGGGCAGCGGGAACTGATTATTGGTGACCGTCAAACCGGCAAGACAGCGGTTGCTATTGACACCATCATCAACCAAAAAGGTCAGGACATGTTCTGTATCTACGTCGCCATCGGGCAAAAAGCCTCGACGGTTGCGAACGTAGTTCGGAAGCTTGAAGAAAATGGTGCCATGGCCTACACGGTCGTGGTTGCTGCCACGGCCTCAGACTCCGCCGCGATGCAGTACCTCGCTCCTTACGCGGGATGCACCATGGGTGAATACTTCCGTGATCGCGGCATGGATGCACTGATTATTTATGATGATCTGACCAAGCAGGCTTGGGCGTACCGCCAGATTTCTCTGTTGCTACGTCGCCCCCCCGGCCGCGAAGCTTACCCGGGTGACGTGTTCTATATCCACTCACGATTGCTGGAGCGCGCTGCTCGTGTGTCAGAAGCGTGGGTTGAGAAACTGACCAACGGCGAAGTTAAAGGTAAGACCGGCTCGCTAACGGCCCTGCCCGTCATTGAAACGCAGGCTGGCGACGTTTCTGCCTTCGTTCCAACCAACGTTATTTCAATTACCGACGGTCAGATTTTTCTTGAAACCGACTTGTTCAATGCGGGTATCCGACCCGCCATGAATGCGGGCGTCTCGGTATCCCGAGTGGGTGGTGCCGCTCAGACCAAGGTGATCAAGAAGTTGGGTGGCGGTGTGCGTCTGGCGTTGGCCCAGTACCGCGAACTTGCCGCATTCGCTCAGTTTGCATCCGACTTGGACGAGGCCACACGAAAGCAGCTGGAGCGTGGCCGCCGCGTTACCGAGTTAATGAAGCAGTTGCAGTACGCCCCCCTTTCCATCGCGGATATGGCCGTTTCTCTGTACGCTTCAAACGAGGGTTTCATGGATGATGTTGATGTGCCACGGATTCTTGCGTTTGAAACGGCGCTGCATCAGTACATGAAGACAAAATATGCCGATCTGATGGGCAAGATCGCAAGCACCAAGGATCTGGACAAAGACGCGGAGGCCCAGTTGAAGGCCGCTTGCACCGAGTTCAAGAAGTCTTGGGCGTGAGTCACACACTGACGGAGAGCTAGCATGCCGGGCAGCAAGGAGATTCGCACCAAGATCAAGAGCGTACAAAATACGCGCAAGATCACTAAAGCGATGGAGATGGTGGCTGCATCCAAAATGCGCAAAGCGCAGGAAAGGATGCGGGCAGCCCGCCCCTACAGCGAAAAGATTCGTCGTCTGGTAGCGAATCTGTCTCAAGCCAATAACACCGACTATCGTCACCCGTTCATCACCAAGTCGGCAAATGTGCGCCGCATCGGTCTGATTGTTGTGACCACCGACAAGGGCTTGTGCGGCGGTCTCAACACAAACATTCTTCGACAGGCTGTGACGCGCATGCGGCAAAGCGAGCAGAATGGAGTAACCGAGATACGAGTCACCTGCATTGGCAACAAAGGCTTGGGTTTCATGCAGCGACTGGGTGCCAACGTGGTTTCGCACGCCATTCAGATGGGCGATACACCGCATCTCGAGAAGCTGATCGGACCGATCAAGGTAATTATCGACGCCTATCAGGCGGGTGAGTTGGATGAAGTGCATATCGCCTACACCCGTTTCGTAAACACGATGAGGCAAGAGCCAGTCATTGAGCCCTTGCTACCGTTGTCGGGTGATCGTTTGGGGGCTCCGGAAGGAAACTGGGATTACTTGTATGAGCCTGACGCCCAGTCCGTGATTGATGAACTACTTGTCCGTTACGTCGATGCCATCATTTACCAGGCTGTTGCAGAAAACATGGCCTCGGAGCAGTCGGCACGGATGGTGGCAATGAAAGCCGCGACAGACAACGCAGGCAGCGTCATCAAGGAATTGCAATTGGTGTACAACAAGGCTCGGCAGGCTGCGATCACCAAGGAAATCTCAGAAATCGTCGGTGGCGCCGCTGCCATCGCGGGTTAAGCGGGTTAAAGATTTACATTAAGGAAATGACCATGAGCAACGGAAATATTGTTCAGTGTATTGGCGCCGTGGTGGACATCAAGTTCCCCCGCGACGCGATGCCTAAAGTTTACGAGGCGCTACTCCTCGACGATGCAAACACCGGCAACGCTGAGGTCGGTTTAACGTTCGAGGTTCAGCAGCAGCTAGGCGATGGCGTGGTGCGTACCATTGCGATGGGATCTTCCGACGGGCTTCGTCGCGGTATGTCAGTGAAAAACACGGGTGCCCCAATTTCGGTTCCGGTTGGGACCGGAACCTTGGGTCGCATCATGGACGTACTGGGTCGCCCGATTGATGAAGCTGGTCCTATCCCTTGCGAGGAACGTCGCCCTATACACGCGAAAGCTCCGAAATTCGACGAGCTCTCCCCTTCCGTTGATTTATTACCCACCGGCATCAAGGTGATCGATCTGGTCTGCCCGTTCGCCAAAGGCGGCAAGGTCGGCCTGTTCGGCGGGGCCGGCGTCGGTAAGACCGTAAACATGATGGAGTTGATCAACAACATCGCGAAGTCCTACGGTGGCTATTCCGTCTTTGCCGGTGTGGGCGAACGCACGCGTGAGGGCAATGACTTTTACCACGAGATGGACGAGTCAAAGGTGCTCGACAAGGTTGCCATGGTGTTCGGTCAGATGAACGAACCCCCGGGTAATCGCCTGCGCGTCGCCCTGACCGGCTTGACCATGGCTGAGAAATTCCGTGACGAAGGCCGCGACATCCTGTTCTTCGTCGATAACATATACCGGTACACACTGGCCGGTACTGAAGTGTCAGCGCTGCTCGGTCGTATGCCGTCCGCCGTGGGTTACCAGCCGACACTGGCCGACGAGATGGGCCGCCTTCAGGAGCGCATTACCTCCACTAAGGTCGGCTCGATCACCTCGATCCAGGCCGTCTATGTCCCTGCAGATGACTTGACCGACCCGTCGCCGGCCACCACCTTCCAGCACCTCGACGCCACCGTTGTTCTCTCGCGTGATATCGCCTCCTTGGGTATCTACCCAGCGGTGGACCCTCTAGACTCTACCTCGCGTCAGTTAGACCCGCTGGTTGTGGGTGATGAGCACTACTCGGTTGCCCGACGCGTGCAGGCCACCCTGCAGCGTTACAAAGAACTGCGCGACATCATCGCTATTTTGGGAATGGATGAGCTGGCACCTGAGGATAAGCTTGCAGTTACCCGCGCCCGCAAAATCCAGCGTTTCCTTTCGCAACCATTCAACGTGGCTGAAGTGTTTACGGGTTCGCCTGGAAAGATCGTCCCCTTGGCCGATACGATCAAGGGCTTCAAAATGATCGTAGATGGCGAGTGCGACGCTCTGCCGGAGCAGGCTTTCTACATGGTTGGCGGCATCGAAGAAGCCTTCGAAAAAGCCAAAACCCTTCAGTAAGAACTAGCTGAGCGAGGCCATCATGGCAATGACAATTCACGTCGATGTAGTCAGCGCTGAAGCGTCGATTTTTTCCGGCTTGGTCGAGTTTGTCGCACTTCCCGGTGAGGCCGGTGAATTGGGAATATTGCCCGGCCACATGCCGCTGATGACACGCATCAAGCCGGGAACCGTGCGCCTCAAGCTACCTAACCAAAAGGAAGAACTTATCTTTGTGGCCGGAGGAATGCTTGAAGTTCAGCCGGGATTGGTGACGGTTCTTGCTGATACCGCGATTCGTGGTGCCGATCTTGATCAAGCGAAAGCGTCCGATGCCAAGCGCCGCGCGGAGGAAGCAATGGTCAACCGCGCCTCGGAGATTGATTATGCAAGGGCCCAGATTGAACTTGCCGAAGCCGTAGCGCAACTCTCGGCCATCGAGAAGCTGCGCAAGGGAACTCACTAGCAAAACTATCGGTGTCACGCAGCATTTGTCGGCCCCGATGCATTTTGGGGCATCATGACCACATTGCTAAGCCGAGAGACCTGCCAAAAAGCAACGCCACCTGCACAAAGCCTTTGAGGCATTCTTGACCCTAGCTCAGCGTGTAGAATCAGAAAACTGACCAACCACTCTACTCAGACCGTCTAACCAGCCACAGATGTCTTCAGAAAAAGACGATTTCGTCGTATTCAAAGATGACCCCGCTGCGGCAGCCCTCGCGCCCGACGAAGGCACACCTGCTGTTGCACCGACAAGCTCAGGACTACATTGGCGCGTTCTGATTGTTGATGACGACGCGGATGTGCACTCTGCCACCGAGTTTGCACTTTCTGGCTTGGAAATTCTCGAGCGCCCGCTGCAGTTTCTCCATGCCTATTCGGGTGCGGAAGCCATCGAAGTGCTGATGAGCGAGGACGATATCGCTGTAATACTCCTAGATGTTGTTATGGAAACCGAGGAGGCGGGCCTTGCGGCAATCAGCACGATTCGAACCGATTTAGGATTGACCCATACACAAATCATTTTGCGGACAGGACAGCCTGGTTACGCACCTGAACTAGAGACGATTCGTCGATATCAGATCAATGACTATCGAACAAAAAGCGAGTTGTCCCGCGTCAAGATATACACCGCTTTAACTGCGTCTATCCGCACCTACGAGCATCTGAAACGACTTGACCACGCTCGCACAGGAGTTGAGCTTGTCGTTAAAACGGGTGCTGAGATGCTCGCTGCAAGCAGTGCGACGGCTGCGCTAGAAATCCTGCTGCTGCGGGCTGCTGAGCTACTAGGAGTACCCCCAACCGGATCGCTTGCTGGCACCGGTGACGATGAGGGCACACTCTCTGTGATTGCCGCAGTTGGTGATTGGAAATCTGCAACTGGGCAAAGCCTGAATGAGATAGCCGTTCCACATGGCAGCCTAGTGCAGTCCCGAGTCGCGCAGTCTCAGAATGAAGGAAGGAGCCTCATCGACCCTGACGGCTACACCATTCACTTGGCTGCCGGTACAGCGCAAACCTTGATAGCCTACTTGCCTAATGTTGAACGAGCCCCCTTGGCAAGTCGTCAGCTGCTTGATGTGTTTTCCGCCAATGTAGCCGTATGCGCCGAAAACCTCACCTTGGTTCAGCGCTTAAAGAGCTTTGCATTCGTTGATTCGCTAACCGGGCTTGCCAGTCGCCGTGCGTTTGTCGACACCCTGAACCAGCGCTTGCGCGGGAAACCAAGAAGCTGCACCGCCGTTGCATTGATCGACATTGATCAGTTCGCTGAGACAAACGACATGTTCGGCCATGAGTATGGCGATGAGGTACTAAGGGGTATCGGGAAGCGCCTGCGCGATTCACTTCCAAGCGAAGTGTTTCTAGCCCGTCTTGCTGCTGATAGCTTCGCTTTACTGGGCACGCCAGAGCAACTAGCGATCCCCGCGCTACGCCGAACCCTCGCGCTACCTTTTGTCTTTGGTGGCGAAGAGCGAATGATCTCGGTATCGAGCAGTCTCGTTGAGGCCGCTGAAGCTGAAGAAAACGCGGATGGAAACGACCTGCTGAAAGACGCCAGCATTGTCATTAAGCGTGGCAAAGCCCAAGGACTTGGGCGCCACACATCCTACACACGCCAGTTCCGCGAAGAAGCACGCGCGCACTCACGAACACTGCACGAGTTGGGTAACGCATTCCGACGCGACGAACTCTACCTAGCCTATCAACCTCAGATAGACCTTCAAACCAACAGCGTCATCGGTGTCGAAGCCCTCTTACGCTGGCGTCTTCCGGATGGAAAGCATATACCGCCCGACCGCTTTATTCCCATCGCCGAAAATTCCGGACTAATCAAGCCGATCGGAAACTGGGTGCTGACGACCGCCACCGCGGCCATCGTCAAGATGCTTGACGTTGGTTACCCAGACCTGCATGTCGCAGTCAATGTGTCGCCGACACAGTTGGCAACAGAAGACTTTCTCAACCACCTCGACAGAACTCTCACCAGTAGCGGTTTGAATCCCTCGTGCATCGAACTGGAAGTGACGGAATCAGCATCCGTCCTGGGATTCGAACACCTCAGCGCGCAGTTGAACGGTTTCCGCGACCGGGGTGTAGCAATCGCCATCGACGACTTTGGTACCGGTTATTCATCACTTTCTTACCTGGATCGACTACCGGTTGATCGGTTAAAGATAGACCGGGCTTTTGTAACCGCGCTGACTGACCCAAAGCAGGGACCGCGGATTGCGGAACTGGTTGTGCCACTAGGCCGTTCATTAGGCATGAAGGTCCTCGCCGAAGGGGTGGAGACAGAAGAGCAGGCGCAAATTCTGACTGCTATGGGATGCCATGAAGCGCAAGGGTACCTGTATGCACGCCCGATGCCACTTGACGAGTTGCTTGAGTGGCTAAGTCAGCGTCGGTCGCGTTAGCGTGACGCTGATAAAAGGGACAGTAGCTTGCGAGCTACTGTCTGTCTGGAAATATCCCGCAGCCTACGCACTTGTGGCACTAACCTTGGCGGCTTGTGGCCTTGCCGACAAAGGTAGCGATGCACCGAAGGTAAAAGCCACCAGCGGCGCACCACCCACTGAAGTAGATGTGATCGCTATCACGCCAGGCGATGCGCTGATGACGGTCGAGTTGCCTGGCCGTGTGCAAGCCTTGCGTACCGCCCAAATCCGCGCACGAGTGGAAGGGGTTCTGGAGCGGCAAATGGTGCCCGATGGGACCGAGGTAGTCGCTGGAACCCGGCTCTTCCGCATTGAGCCACGCGCCTACCAAGCGGCCTTTGACGCTGCCGAAGCCGAGTATGCAAGCCAACAAGCCACTCTTGCGCGCTACCAAAAGCTCTTGTCCAGCAGGGCGGTTAGTGAGCAGGAGTTCGACGCCGCAAAGGCCCGGGAAAAGGTCGCCGCCGCTACGCTGGAAAAGGCCCGGCTTGATCTCGAACACGCTCAACCGCGCTCACCCATAAATGGCCGCGCCGGGCGAGCACTCCTCACCGAGGGAGCACTGGTAGGCAAAGGGGAGGCGACGCTGTTGATGACGGTCGAGCAACTGCACCCCATCAGAGTCGAGTTTTCACAATCCTATGCCGATGTGCTATTGCTCAAAAAGCAAGTTAAAAGTGACACCAAATCGCTACCGCGAAACGCCGCAATCGCGCTCCTGCTCGATGACGGTAGTGAATACAGCCAACCCGGCGTACTCAGATTCAATGATATGGCTGTCGACCCGACGACGGGAAGCGTAACGCTGCGTGCGGAATTCGCAAATCCGGAGCGTACTTTGCTGCCTGGCACGTTCGTGCGCGTGCGACTACCTGTTGCAGTCCGCGAAGGGGTGTTGCGGGTGCCCCAACGAGCCGTTACCACATCAGTACAGGGCCAGAGTGTCATGGTCGTCGATGACCAGGACAAAGTAGCACAGCGCGCCATCGTTACGCAGGGTATGGCTGGTACCGACTATCTGGTCGCCGAAGGTCTCAAGCCGGGCGAGCGCGTAATCGTCAATGGTCTGCAAAAAGTCCGGCCGAACACAGTGGTCAAGCCAGTGCTGGTAACGGATCTGAAGCGCGGTGGCGCCACTCCGTCGCCAACGCCAGAGCGCTAGCGAACCGAGGCAATAGCCGTTGTTCGCCAAGTTCTTTATTGACCGGCCGATATTTGCCTGGGTTATCGCGCTGCTGATTGTCTTCGCAGGTGCGCTGGCGCTGCGTCAGCTACCCGTCGCCAGCTACCCCGCCGTAGCACCCCCTTCTCTGGCAATTACCGTCAATTATCCGGGCGCCTCGGCCGCCGTCATTGAGGACTCGGCGGTCGCCATCATCGAGCAGGAACTTAACGGCCTTGAGCGCCTGATCTATCTCGATGCCAGTTCAGAGCAAAACACTGGCACGATCACCCTGACATTCGAAGCTGGTACCAACCTTGATCTTGCTTCAGTTGAAACACAGAACCGAATCAAGCGCATCGAGGCGCGCTTGCCCGAAGAGGTGCGACGAAATGGCGTCACCGTCGCCAAGGCGGCACGCAACTACCTGCTCTTTATCTCAATCTACTCCCCTGACCAAACTCATGACGCGGTGGCACTGGGGGGCTATGTCTCGTCCAGTGTCATTGATGCCATACGTCGTGTCCCGGGGGTGGGCGAGGCCATCATGTTTGGCACCGACTACGCGATGCGTGTCTGGCTGCAACCAGAGCAGCTGCGTGCGTTCAAGCTTACCCCCGGCGATGTCGCCGCGGCGGTTCGTACCCAGAATGTGCAACTGGCAATCGGCCAGATAGGGCAATTGCCTGCCGCACCCGCACAGGAAATAAACGCCACCATCGTTACATCGTCGCGGCTGAGCACGGTTGCTGAATTCGGCGCAATTGTTCTACGCACCGACGCCAACGGTGCGAACGTCCGGCTCAAGGATGTCGCCCGTATCGAACTGGGCGCCCAAGACTACACCGTCGCTTCGCGTGTCGATGGTCGGCCGAATGCGTCCGTCGCGGTACGTCTTTCACCGGAAGCGAACGCGCTCGACACCGCCCGGGCTGTGCGCTCCAAGATGCAAGAGCTCGAACGCTACTTCCCCCCGGATACACGCTGGGTGATCCCCTATGACACTTCCGACTTTGTCGACATTTCCATTCGCGAAGTGATCAAAACCTTGTTCGAGGCCATGGGGCTGGTATTCCTCGTGATGTACCTGTTCATGGGCAATCTGCGCGCGACTTTCATACCGACCATTGTCGTCCCCATCTCACTCATCGGTGCCACGGTCGGGCTGTATCTCATGGGGTACTCCATCAATGTGCTGACACTGTTTGCCATGGTGCTGGCCATTGGCATAGTGGTCGATGACGCCATTGTGGTGGTCGAAAACGTCGAACGCATCATGACCGAAGAGGGCCTGCCGGCCCGTGAGGCAACACACAAGGCGATGGGCCAGATTGTCGGCCCAATCATCGCGATTACCGTGGTGCTGTGTGCCGTGTTTGTCCCCATGGCTTTCTTCAGCGGCACCGTGGGAGCGATCTACCGCCAATTTTCAGTGACGCTGGTACTTACCATGGGTTTTTCGGCGCTCATGGCGCTCACGCTCACTCCCGCCCTATGCGCCACACTGCTCGCGCACCCGGGCAGCGGCACGCTGCCGCAGACCGGGCCTATAGGTGCTTTCAATCGACGCTTCGCTATCGCTACCGAGCGCTACCGTAACACCGTCCTGCGGCTACTAGGGCGCCCGGGCCGTTGGCTGGCTTTCTACGGATTGTTGGTGCTAGTTGCCGGAATGCTCTTCGCCAAGCTGCCCGGGAGCTTTCTGCCTGAGGAAGACCAGGGCTACTTCATCAGCGTGCTTCAGCTACCCCCCGGCGCGACCAAGGAGCGTACGCTGGAAGTACTTGCCGCCGCCGAGCAGCACTACCTCCAGCAGCCCGAGGTACAGCACGTCATCGGCGTCGCGGGCTACTCATTCTTCGGTCGTGGCCAAAACGGGGGCATCGTTTTCGTGCGCCTCAAGGGCTGGGATCAGCGACCCGACCCGAGCAGTTCAGCACCGAGTTTGGTCAAGCGCGCCAACATGGCCTTCTTTCAAATCAAGCAAGCGATGATCTTCGCCATCAATGTGCCGCCGATCCCGGAGCTCGCCGCACTGGGCGGCTTTGACTTTCGATTGCAGGATCGCGGTGGTGCCGGTCGCGAGGCACTGCTCAATGCACGCAACATGCTGCTTGGTCTAGCCGCCGCGCATCCGGCGCTGGCCGGGGTTCGCCCCGAGGGCCAGGAGGAGGCACCGCAACTCGATCTTAAAATCGACCGACTCAAGGCGCGCGCTTATGGCGTCGACATTGGCGTGCTGAATGAAACGCTGCAGATGACCTTGGGCACTGCCTACATCAACGACTTCACCCGTCAGGGTCGCGTACTGCGGGTACTCATGCAGGCTGATGAAATGACGCGCCGCACGCCTGATGATGTGCTGCGCTTGTCGGTACGCAACAGCCGTAGCGAAATGGTGCCACTGTCAGCGATTGTTTCCACGCGCTGGACTGCCGGCTCGCCCAAGCTTGATCGGTTCAATGGCATGCCCTCCTACAAACTTTCCGGCGGCCCGGCACCGGGACGCTCGAGCGGTGAAGCGATGGCCGCCATGGAAGAGCTGGCCACCCAACTGCCCCCGGGCATGGGCTTCGAGTGGGCAGGTACGTCATATGAAGAGCGTCGTTCCGGCACGCAAGCCCCGCTGTTGTTTGCGGCCTCGATCTTTATCGTGTTCCTCTGTCTTGCGGCACTCTATGAAAGTTGGTCCATCCCTGTGGCGGTGCTCCTGGTGGTGCCACTGGGGATACTCGGCGCGGTGCTTGCGGTCACGCTGCGCGGGCTCCCCAACGATGTGTATTTCAAAGTGGGGCTGATTGCCATCATCGGACTTTCGGCCAAGAACGCCATCCTGATCATCGAGTTTGCCCGCGAACTGCAGTCGCAAGGAAGAGAGTTGGTCGACGCGACACTCGAAGCCTGCCGGCTGCGTTTTCGACCCATCCTGATGACCTCGATCGCGTTTGTCGGTGGTGTATTGCCCTTGGCGATTTCAACGGGTGCCGGCGCCAATAGCCGCCATGCCATCGGCACCGGCGTCATGGGTGGCATGATTGCCGCCACAGTATTGGCGGTCTATTTCGTGCCCATATTTTTTGTGGTGATACGCCGCCTTTTTCCCGATAAGAAGCCAAGGCCTCATGACTGAACTGCGTCAGCTAATTTTCGCGCTGTTGATTCTGAGCGCTAGCGGCTGCTCCTTCATGCCCGAACATTGGCTTGGCGAAATGCCGATCCCGAGAGAATGGCCGGTGGATCTGATCAGCGAACCAAAGGCATCGGAAATTACCGACGGTCCAACGCTCGGTGCGGTGTTGCCAATGCTCGCCGTGCGGGTACCGATCGCGCCGTTGACAGAAGATAGCTGGCGAAGCTACTTCAGCGAGACGCGTTTGCACCAGGCGATAGATGCGGCACTGCGCAACAACCGCGATCTTGCAATTTCCCTGGCACGCATTGAAGAAGCCAAAGCCCAGGCCGATCTCGCAGCCGTGGGCCTTTGGCCGGCGCTGGAGCTGGTCGCTCAGCGCAGCGTTAGCCACACCCCGGCAACCGTCACTTCGGGCTCGGGTTTTTCCAGTGGCGCAGCGTCTGGCTCCGGGTCACAAGGGTCGGGAAGTACCAATCAGCGCTACGACGTAAATCTTGCGACCAGCTACGAACTGGATTTCTGGGGCCGGCTACGCAGCCTCGAGGGCGCTGCGCGAGCCAACTTTCTGGCCAGTGAGTTCGCCCACCGGGCGTTTAGGCTACAACTGATCGGTGATGTCGCCAGCGCGTGGTATACGCTCGAAAGTTGGCAGCAACGTGAGTACATACTCACGGAAATAGAGTCTTCACGCAAGCTGAGTCTGACCTTGACCGAGCAGCGGCGCGACGTCGGCCTGACTTCAGATCTGGAGACCAGCAGTGCCCGAGCCGCCTACCATGTAGCCCGTACCGAGCACTTCAACGCGAGCCGCCAGAGGGCCTATGCTGAAAACGCCTTACGCTTGCTGCTTGGCGCTGAGGTTGATCCGGCCTGGCTTCCCCCGCTTGAAATAGAGGGGAAAGGCTTACCCGTGCCGCTGTTCCCGAAGGTGGCGGTAGCCGTACCGTCGGAGGTGATTTTGCGCCGGCCCGATGTGCAGGCGGCCGAAGAAAAGCTGCGTCTTGCGCGCGCCAACATCGGCGCGGCGCGGGCGGCATTTTTGCCGAGAATCAGCCTGACCGCCAGTGCAGGGAGCGCGAGTCTGGCTTTGAACGAGCTGTTTTCAGCGGGGAGCGGAGCGTGGGCGTTTTTGCCGGTCTTGCGCTTGCCGATTTTTGATGCCGGGCGCTATCGCGCTGAACTCGATGTGGCGAAAGTGCGCGAGCACATCGCTGTGGCCGATTACGAGCGTACCATCCAGCGAGCCTTTCGCGATGTTGCCGACGCACTGGTCGCGCGCCCGTACGGCTGGGTAGTGGTCGCCGAGATGTACAACACTGCCGATGCACAGGCGGCGCGTTACCAGTTGGTGAAGGCAAGATTTGAGGCGGGTATGGCCAACGCCCTTGAATTGGCTGAGGCCGAGCGCGAGAAGCTGGCGGGGCAACAGACCGCATTAGTGGCGCGTCTCGGGATACAAAACAGTGCGGTGGCTATTTACAAGGCGCTCGGCGGACTATGAGTGGCAACCGTGTCCAATATTCGCAAGTCGGCGCTGGTAACACGGCGATTGAAAGGAATTTTGCATGAGTATCGCGACTATCGACACCGAACTCGTCCCCGAGGGGCGGCTGGCCATTTTGTCCCGTTCCGAAATCGCGCGTCTGCGCGACTCAGGCAGCGGGGGGCTGTATCCGCAGTTTCGCAGTTGCGCTTTGGCCGTGCTGGCCTGCGGCAGTGCCATCGATGATGGTCATGTACTGCTCCAGCGCTACAAGCACTTTGAGATCGACATCGTCGAGCGGGAAAATGGCATTCGCCTGCATCTGACCGGCGCGCCGGCCAGCGCGTTCGTCGATGGGGTCATGATTCGGGGAATACACGAGCACGTCTTCGCGGTGTTGCGCGACGTGGTCTACCTCGCTGACGAGATTACGGACAACCCGCGCTTTGCACTCGAGACGGCCGAAGGCACCACCGACGCTGTCTTTCATATCCTGCGCAACGCCGACATCCTGCGCACCGCCAACAATCCCAATCTGGTGGTTTGCTGGGGCGGTCACTCGATCCCGCGCAAGGAATACGATTACACCAAGCTCGTCGGCTATGAGCTGGGCCTGCGCGCTTTTGACATTTGCACCGGCTGCGGGCCCGGGGCCATGAAGGGGCCAATGAAGGGTGCGGCCATCGCCCACTCGAAGCAGCGCATTCGGGGCGGGCGCTATCTGGGCTTTTCCGAGCCGGGCATCATTGCCGCCGAAGCTCCCAACCCGATCGTCAATGCCCTGGTGATCCTGCCCGACATCGAGAAGCGCCTTGAAGCCTTCGTACGCGCGGGCCACGGTATTGTCATCTTTCCGGGTGGCGCTGGCACAATGGAAGAAATCCTGTACTTACTGGGCATTCTGCTGCACCCGGATAATGCCGAACTACCGTATCCGCTGGTGCTCACCGGTCCCGCTGGCAGCGAGGACTACTTCGCGCATATCGATGGCTTCATTGCCGCCACGCTGGGTGAAGCGTCGCGTCGGCGCTACCAGATCGTGATCGACGATCCGGCGGAAGTGGCACGACTGATTGCTGTGGGTATCGAGTCAGTCAAGACGTTCCGGCAGGAACGCGGCGACGCCTACAACTTTAACTGGCGCCTGGCTATTGCACCCGAGTTTCAGCAGACCTTCGAGCCAACGCACGAGGCCATGCGCGCACTTGATCTGCACCATGAACAGCCGGCGCATCAGCTGGCCGCCAATCTGCGCCGTGCCTTTTCCGGCGTGGTCACCGGCAATGTCAAGGCGCAGGGCATTCGCGCCATTGAAGCGCACGGGCCATTCGATCTGCATGGCGATCCCGAACTCATGGCACGAATTGACGACATGCTGGCGTACTATGTGAGTCAGCAGCGTATGAAGCTGCCCGGTTCGGAGTATCGACCCTGCTACCGGATAAGTCGCTGACTCCCGGTTAATTCGGTAGTATCTGCCTCACTGCGTACGGAGACGTTCCAACGATGGATTTCGGCAAGGTCGCCAGCGTTACCAAAGCACTCGAGGAGTCCTGGCAAATGCTTGCCGGTACGGCGCTGCATATCGTGCCTAGCGAGCAGAGTGCTACCGAGCTGCCTCAGGCGCAGTATTTCGCGATCCCCATTCATACCAACGATGGTGTCGAGCGTTGCTTGGTACTCCAGATATCGACCTCGCTGCTCACCACACTCACCAGCGCCATGTTTGGTGAGCCGGACGACTCGTTGAGTGATGAGCAATGTCAGGATGCGGGCAAAGAGCTGGCCAACATCCTCTCGTCGTGTTGCATCCAGCACATCAGCGAACTGGCAAATGGTGAGGTGGGTTTGCCCCGCCTGGTATCACAGCATGAAATGCTTAACATTGAGCACAGCGGCTCGCTGGCGGCGCACTTTCTGGCCGACAGTGCGAACGATGTGTTGTCTCTGAGTATTATCGAACCGAGTCACCCGTAACAAGCAGGAGCACCAAGGTATGCGTTTTTTGATCGTAGACGACAGCAAAGCCATTCAGGCCATCGTTCGTCGCACCCTCCAAAAGACCGGTATTGCCGATCTCGATTACAAGGCCGCGTCGGACGGCCTCGAAGCCTTGCGCATCATGGACGATTGGAAGCCCGACATGGTGCTCACCGACTGGCATATGCCAGGCATGACGGGTATCGAACTGCTCAAGTCGATACGCAATCGTGGCTGGAACGATCTCAAAGTCGCTTTCGTCACCACCGAATCCGCGCAGAGCAACCTCGCCGAGGCCAAGCGACTGGGAGCCGTGTTTTTCATCAACAAACCGTTTCAGGACGACGATCTGATACGCCTTATCAATGGCGCGCTCGGTAGTGCGCCAGTGGTCGAGCTGGCAACGCCAATCACGGTGACCGTCGATTCCCCCGATGCCGTTACCGGCGTTCTCGATAGCATCCTTGAGCGCAAGGTAATGGTCATGGAATTACCCAATGAGGGTGCCGACGACATCCGTCTGCCGTCTGCCGTCGCCCTCTACGTCCACGAAGCCTCGGGTGAAATACGCGCGCTGTGCTTGCTCGACCATACCGCGATCGTGCTGGTGGGAGCGGCGAGCGCGTCACTGCCGGAGGTTTCGCGCTTTATCGAGGCCAACGACGTGCCCAAAGAAATCTGGGACGCCATGCTCAGGGTTGTGGAGAGCAATATTCCACGGCTGTTTCTCGCTTCGGATGGCAGCAAACTCAAATTGCTCAAGACCCAGTTGCTCAAGCAAAAGCCTGAGCAGTTGCGCGAGATCATGCGCCGCAGTCCGTGCCGCAGTGACTTTTCACTGACCCGCGCCAAACTCGGACCGGGGCAGATCACCCTCATCTCCAAATAGGCATTCATGAGCATCGAGCAAATGACATTTGCCGTTCTTGGGGTGACCCTGCTGATCATGGCGGGCGTCAATGTCTTCGCCTTGATGAAGTTGATACCCCTGATTGATGGCGAGGACAAAGGCACAAATAATGACGCCAAAGATCTTGCGGAAAAGAACAACGAGCTGATTCAGCGTCTGATCAGCAAGCTGGAAGCCATCGCGGCTTCGCCTGATGAGCAGGCTGCCTGGGCGGAAAAGTTCGAAGCGCCGTTTCAAAACATTTCGTCCGAAGCCCTTGATGGCATCGATGAATCCATGGTCTCTGCCGAGGCCTTGTTGGGCGAATTGGAAAATCTCGAAGAAGGAGATTGGGCCGCATGGAACAGTGCCAATCAGATGCAGATACGCAACCTGCTCAAGACCCAGGAGACTCAGCGCCAGCGCTTGGCGAGCCTGCGCCTGGAACTCGATCAGGCCCGCGGCACCATACTCAACATGCGCTCGACGGCCTCACGCCAGGCCATGGGAGCCACGCAGGCGGCCGCGCTACAGGCCAAGAACACAACGATTGAGGCGGAACTGTGGTCGGTCAAGGCCGAGCGCGGCCGCTTGCTCAAAGAGCTCAAAGACGTTCAGAAAGAGCTGCAGACGCTGCGCAGTCGCGATGCCACGGCGGCAGACGGCATGGAAGGTGACAGCAGCGAATTGCAGACCAAGATTGCCGAGCTTGAAGCCAAGGTGCTGGAGTTGACCAGCACCACCGCGAGCCTGCAGGCCTTGCATGAACGTACCATGCTGGAGAAGAAGTTCATCGAGGACGCGTTCATCCGCATAGATCAGCAACTCGGTTTGGGCGGTCCGTCCGAGACGGCGGGGGCGGACGACAGCGATGAAGTGATGGCGCTATAAGGGCGGATTACGCCTTGCTCAGCCGGGTGGTTCGCTTTTCCAGCCGGGCAAGATCATCGCGCAGCGTGCTGACTGCCGCAGAAAACTCGGCAAGTTGTTCGCGCTTGGTGATCAGCGGGTTCTCTTCGGTGAAGTACTCGGCCATGTTTTCGGCCACGTTGTGCGCCGCCTGATTTTGCCAGCCCGCAAACTGCTTCGCTCCGCTCATCAGTCGATGCGCGGCAATGTCGCCAATGAATTTCGACAGATCTTCTTCGGCATCCCAGCGCAGGTTGCGCACGATGAAGCCCAGTGCCTCGGCAAAATCGACCGTGCCCGACAGACGCACCGAGCGCATGAGGGCATCAACGCCTTGCAGGAGCAATAGCGGCGAGAGCGACGGCAGCGTGAGCGTGACGTCAATGTGGGCATCCGGGTCGGGTGCGTCAAGCAACCCGTCGTCGGCGACCATGAAGCCCACATCGAAGGGTGCCATGTCGATACGCGCCACGCGCCCGGCAAACGGCTTGAGACGGCTTTGCGCCCAGTCGGACTGGCTCAGCACGTGATTGACGAATGCCAGAGCCGGTGCCGGCAGCGCGTGCATCACAGTTTGTAAGCCCGGTGCAGGGCGACAACGCCGCCGGTCATGTTGAGCACGTCGACACGCTCCAGGCCGACGCCTTCCATGATCGCCTTGAGCGCTTCCTGATCGGGGTGCATGCGAATCGATTCGGCCAGGTAGCGATACGACTCGGAATCGCCCGCAATTTTCTCGCCCAGCCATGGCAGCACCTTGAACGAGTACAAATCGTAAAAGGGTTTGAGCGGTGCAGCCACTTTCGAAAACTCCAGCACCAGCAAACGTCCGCCAGGGCGGAGCACTCGGCGCATCTCGGCCAGGGCCTGATCCTTATGCGTCATGTTGCGCAGGCCAAAGGCGACGGTGACGATATCGAAGTAGTTGCTCGGGAAAGGCAGTTTTTCCGCGTCGCACTGCGCTGTCGGTGCCATCACACCTTCGTCGAGCAAGCGGTCCCGGCCGACGGTGAGCATGGCGTTATTGATATCGGTGAGCCAGACTTCGCCACCGTCTTTTAGCCCAACGCCAACACGGCGGGCAAAAGCCGACGCCAGATCAGCGGTGCCGCCCGCGACGTCGAGAACCCGCTCGCCACGTTTGGGGGCCGCGATTTCAATGGTGAACTTCTTCCATAGCCGATGCAGGCCGGCGGACATCAGGTCGTTCATGATGTCGTACTTGGGTGCTACGGAAGAAAAAACTCCGCGTACCCGGCTGGCTTTCTCTTCTTCATCAACACTCTGGAAGCCGAAATGGGTTTTGGCCATGAACGTGGTCCTAATGTTTGCTGCAGCTATTGCCGGGCTTTGCGGTGATGAGCGACAGATCAATGTCCCGGCTGGCACCGGCCGCTCCCAGTCGCGCGAGATAGTCCGCCCACAGCCGTTCTTGCTCCTGACCCAGGCGGTAAAGCACATCCCACGAGTACAGGCCGCTGTCATGGCCATCGTTGAAAACCAGCTTCACGGCATAGTTGCCGACGCCTTCGATGGCGGTGATATTCACCAGGCGCTTGCCAGTCTGCAGTACCGCCTGCGCGGGGTGATGGCCACGTACTTCTGCCGAGGGGCTGTACACACGCAGGTATTCGCACGGCAACTCAAAGTGCGCACCGTCGGCATAACGCAGTTCGAGCACGCGTGTGCCCTGATGCAGTGTGATCTCGGTAGGAACGGGAATGGTGTCGGTCAGGCCAGCCATGATGGAGCGAATGATAACTGCCGCTTGACGCGCTTGTCTTGGGAGGCGAGAGACTCAGATTGCCGTGAAGGTACAGCGCTCGAATTCCTGCGTGCGATCAAGTACATGAGCGAGCTTGATTTTCTCGGTCTGGCCTTGCGCCAGGATCTCGATGGGGCGACCGACACGGTAGGTACCGTAGGGTACGATCAGCGTTTCCGGCACCGATAGGGCGGCGACACTGGGCAGCCGCAAGCCTTGCCGGAATGCCTCGCGAGTACCTGGGTCGCCGCCGCGAACCGCAATGGGCTGGGCAATGCCGGGATACAACTCGATCCCTGTGGATAGCATGGCGGGCCCATCGGTTGGCAGCGTTTGCAGGGCCCAGCGCACGGTACCGAGCACAAATTGGCTCGATCCGGCCAGTTTCACGGCAACCAACTGACCCACTCCGACACGCAGCCCTTCCTTGAGCGGGCGCGCAAGGCGCAGCCCGCTGGTGGACTGATCGAGCAACTGCCAGTCGGCCGTCAGCGACCAGCTCTCGATATCGAAACCTTGTTGCTCCGAGAAATCGGAGTTCTTGCGTCGGGCTTCACCAAACGTGGCGAGCGCTTCTCGGTCACGACGCAACGCTTGGTCGTCGAGCATCGGCGGCTGAAACACCTGACGGCCGGACAGATAGTAATGTGCGGCATTGAGGCTGACGATGAACTCACAGGTGCCGGTGGTGCTCTTGCGTTCCTGCTTGCGCGGCGAACCGCCCTTGCACCAGCGCTGATAGGCGCGCAGCAACAATTGCCCGGCGGCCGGTTGGGTGCAATCTTCGCCCATGTTCAGACGTGACGGCTGCTCCCCCTTCTCGAGCAGGGCGAGGCGAGTCTTCAGGCTCTTGCGCAGTGCGGTGGTTTCGAGCCAGCGCCCTTCCTGTGCCTCTTTGGGGAAGTAACAAGGGGGGCGATCGGAGGCCAGGTCGACAAATATTGGCAGCGCACGGTTACCCACTGTGGTGGGGGCGGATTGCAGAAGGGCTAGCTTCACCCCCCAGCGCTTCGACCAGCGGGCGACCCAGTTCAGCTGGCGGGGCAACAGTTCGAAGGCATTGGCGGTAAAGAGCATCACCGCTTCGCCGTAAGCCGCCAGGGGCGAAGTCAACGTGCTACCATGGCGCGGGCCGTCGTCGACACTCAGACTGAGTACCGCCATTTTTTCCCCGATGGCCAGAATCTTGTGCAAAACCGACCAGTAATCGCTGCCAGGCAACAGCGCGCCCCGACACAGATCAAGTTGCCAGTCGCAACATACCGCGAGCGCCCGCTGAATGATGCGGGCCCGCTCTTCGGTGAGGCTGGGCTCACTCTCTGCGCAGTTGATCAGACGCAGGTAGCCATTGAGCACGGCATGCCACAAGGCAATGGTGCCGTCGAGCGCCGCCTGTTCGGGCGGCGTGAGCGGCAAGGGCTTGCAGGCAAATTTCTTTGCCATTTCATCCTGCACGTCAGACACGGTCGGGCGCAGCGTTTCCAGCATGGCCAGACGATCCGTCGCGGTAAGCGTATAGGCGTTGAGGGCATTGATCTGCTTGAGCAGCATCACTTGCGCGGCGGCGGAGTTGGCCAGCGGAACGCCCGCAAGCCAGTCCTGGCAAGAAAGAACGCTGACAAACGCCGGCGGGTGATCGATGGAAGTGCTTGGAAGCGGAAAGTGGATGGTCATTTTCGGTCTCTGATCTCAGTCTGACACAGAAGCCGTGTCAGATTCTGAACATTGATACGGTTTCATGAATTTCACCCGCGACTTCGTCAACCTCGGCGCTATCGTCGGCAATGCCTTGAATCTGCAAACTGGTTTGTTCGGCCGTACTCGAAATACCAGCGACATCGGCGGCAATGGCCACCGACGTGCGACTGTGTTCGGCCAGTGCAAGTGTAATTTCGGAAATGATGTCGGCGGCGCATTGCGCCGAGAAGCCAATCATGCTCATGACCTGATGGGCTTCGTTGGCGATATCTGCCGAGGCGGAAACCTGCGTTTGGCTGTGCTGCATGTGCGCGGCGACGTGCCGCGTGGCTTCGCGCATGCGATCAAGCATGCCGGATATCTCGTCGGTGGCGACCGACGTGCTCTCGGCAAGTTTGCGGACCTCGTCGGCGACGACCGCAAAACCCCGGCCCTGCTCTCCCGCACGCGCGGCCTCGATCGCGGCGTTAAGTGCCAGCAGATTGGTTTGATCGGCAATACCCTTGATGGTGATCACAATGCGAGATACTTCATTGGCGCGCTGCGAGAGCGCTTCCATTTCTTTGGTAGTGGCGCTGACTTGCTGCGAGACCACCATGATCTGGGAAACCGCGCGCGTTACCACGGCACCGCCTTCATCGGAATTGGCGCGGGCGGTTTCTGCCGTTCTGCGCGCCTCATGAGCGCGGTCAGCAACCCGGTTGATGCCGCCGGTCAGTGATTCGATCGATGCCGCGACGTGGGCGGTCTGTGCGCGCTGGCGCTCGGTATCCCCGGCGACCGTGGCTGAACTTGTCGCCAGATGTCCTGACGCATGACCGAGCAAACCGTTGGCATGCAGCAGATGACCGACCGTCACCTTCAGGCGATCCTGCATGTTTTGCGTCGCCCGCAGCAGACGGCGGATTTCCTGGTCGCCGCCGACTGAAATGCTGTCGCGCAGATCACCCTCCGATACACGTTCAAGTACCCCGAGCGATTTATCGATGGCACGCACCAGCCGGCGCGAGATGACCAGCGTCAGCAGCACGCTGAACACCGTCCCGAGCACCATGAGCATGGCCACGCGTGCGAAGGTGTCGCCGAGCTTGTCGGCGACAAACCACAACTGCAACAACACCACGAGGTTGCCGCCGGCAATGGCAATCACCAGCAGCCAGAGCTTCGCACGTATGCTTTGCAGAAACATTGACACCACTCCGCTCGGAAAATCAAGGAGAAGCGGAGTCTAGCCCTCGCGCGGCCTCCCGGGCAAGTCCGGCAATATTTTCGCGGCAGGATTTATGTAACGTGCCGCGATGCGGCAGAACCCCGCTCGGGCGTTCCGTCGCCCGATTTTTCCGGCATGTGTGCTGCCGCCGCAGCCCACCGGCCGGGATTGAAACCATTGGCCGGGCGGAAGTCGCGCACGCTGCGGCGCGCGCATCCGCGCCGCAAAAACGTCGGTGCCTACAGGAGTACTCGTTCGATACCGCCGTTGTTGGCTTTTTCCACGTAGTCGTTGAGCCAGTTGGGGCCAAGAATGCCCTTGGCCATTTCCACCACAATGTAGTCGGCATCAATGTTGGCGTCGTCGCTGTAGCGCGACAGGCCTTGCAGACACGACGGGCAGGAGGTCAGTATTTTTACCGCCGGCGTGACGGGATTGCTCGGCGCAATCGCAGTGGTCGCAGTGGTCGCAGTGGTCGTAGTGGTCACCGTAGTCGCCGCAATCGCCGCAATCGCCGTATTACCAGCGCCGACTTGCGGATCGTGCGCTTTGCCCAATGCCGAATCGGCTCGCAGGCGTGCGGCACCTTTTTCGATCTCCTCCTGCTTGCGGAAACGTACTTGCGTCGAGATGTCGGGCCGGGCGACCGCCAGCGTGCCCGATTCGCCGCAGCAGCGGTCATTCAGATCCACGCGCTGGCCCATCAGCGCATTGGCGACCTTGATGCCGGAGTGGTGCTTCATGGGTGTGTGGCAGGGTTCGTGATACATGTACTGCACCCCTTTCACGCCGTCGAGCCGGATGCCCTTTTCGTACAGGTATTCGTGAATGTCGACCAATCGGCAGCCGGGGAAAATCTGCTCGAACTGGTATTTGAGCAACTGGTCCATGCACGTCCCGCAGCTCACCACCACGGTCTTGATGTCGAGGTAGTTGAGCGTGTTGGCAACACGATGGAAGAGCACCCGGTTCTTGGTAGTGATCTGCTGACCTTTGTCTTCTTCGCCCGCCGCTGTCTGCGGGTAGCCGCAGCACAGGTAACCGGGCGGCAGCACCGTGGTAGCGCCGGCATGCCAGAGCATGGCCTGGGTGGCCAGCCCGACTTGGGAAAACAGCCGCTCCGAACCGCAACCGGGGAAGTAGAAGACCGCCTCATTGGCCTCCCGCTCTTCCTGATTCTGTTGCGGGTTGCGGATTACCGGGATCAGCGTGTCGTCCTCCACATCCAGCAGCCCGCGCGCGGTCCGCGCCGGCACATTGCGCGGCATAGGCTTGTTGATGAAGTGGATCACGTGGGCCTTGACCGTAGGCTTGCCCAGCGTTGCCGCCGGCTTTTGCACCGAGGGCTGGATGAGCTTTAACGCTTTGCCCAGACGGTATCCGAGCCGCTGCGCTTTGTAACCCAGCCTGATCATGCCGGCACGCAGCAGGGCGATGGTCGCCGGGTCTTGCACGGTGAGAAACGCCATGGCCGCGGCTTTACCGGGGTTGAAGGTCTTTTTGCCTTCCTTGCGCAGAAAATTGCGCATCGCGATGGAGACATCGCCGAAGTCAATATCGACCGGACAAGGGTTGGCGCATTTGTGGCAGACGGTGCAGTGATCGGCCACATCTTCAAATTCAGCGAAATGCTGCAGCGAAATCCCGCGCCGCGTTTGCTCTTCGTACAGGAAGGCCTCGACCAGCAAACCGGTGCCGAGAATCTTGTTGCGTGGTGAGTAGAGCAGGTTGGCGCGCGGCACGTGCGTGGAGCACACGGGTTTGCACTTGCCGCAGCGCAGGCAGTTTTTCACCGAATCGGAAATCTTGCCGATATCCGATTGTTCCATGATCAGCGACTCGACGCCGAGCAGGGCAAAGGACGGCGTATAGGCGTTATGAAGATCGCCACCGGGCAGGAGTTTGCCGCGATTGAAGCGGCCCTCAGGGTCAACACGCTGCTTGTACTCGCGGAAGGGCCGAATCTCGTCTTCCGTTAGATACTCGAGCTTGGTAATGCCGATGCCGTGTTCGCCGGAGATCACGCCATCGAGCGAACGCGCCAGTGCCATGATGCGATCAACTGTCCGGTAGGCGGTTTGCAGCATCTCGTAGTGATCAGAGTTGACCGGAATGTTGGTGTGCACATTGCCGTCGCCGGCATGCATGTGCAGGGCGATGAAGACGCGCCCGCGCAGCGTCTCCTTGTGGATGGCGGTGATTTTGTCCAGCACCGGTTTGAACGCGACACCGTCGAAAATTTCCATTAGCGGTGACAGCAGTTCACGCTTCCACGATACGCGCAGGCTGTAGTCCTGCAGGCGCGGGAAGTGAACATCGAGGCGGTTGATCAGTCCTTGCCATTGCTCGCTAACCGAGCCAATCAGTTCCAACGCTTGCTCGCGCCGGTCGCCCAGAAGCTCGCTGGCCGAGACCGTGGCCTCGCCAAAATGCAGGGGCAACTCACCGGCGAGAAAGTCTTCAAGTGCTTTGGCCAGATCAATCTTGTTCTGGATCGACAGCTCGATGTTCAGGCGTTCGATGCCATCGCAATAGTCGCCCATGCGTGGCAGCGGAATGACCACGTCTTCATTGACCTTGAAGGCGTTGGTGTGGCGCGAGATCGCCGCCGTGCGGGCGCGGTCGAGCCAGAACTTCTTGCGCGTCTCGGGCGAGACGGCGATGAAGCCTTCGCCGGAGCGCTGCGAGGCCATGCGTACCACTTCCGAGGCGGCGGCCATGACGGCGGTTTCGTCCTCCCCGACAATGTCACCGATCAGCACCATCTTCGGTCGTCCGTGGCGCTTGGCTTTGGTGGCATAACCAACGGCGCGCACGTAGCGCTCGTCGAGGTGCTCCAGGCCGGCAAGGATCGCGCCGCCGGGGCGCGTCTTCATGTAGTCCGTGATCTCGACAATGCTGGGCACGGCGTCACGCACCTGACCAAAAAATTCCAGACACACGGTGCGCGTCACTGGCGGCATCTTGTGCAGAATCCACACCGCCGAGGTAATCAGCCCATCCGTGCCTTCCTTCTGCACACCGGGCAGACCGGCGAGAAACTTGTCGGTGACGTCCTTGCCCAAGCCTTCCTTGCGAAACTGACGCCCGGGGATGTCGAGTTGCTCTTCACCCAGTCTCTTCTTGCTGATGGCGTCGTAACGCGTCAGGCGGAAGCTGACTATTTCCTGCTCGTGAATCTTGCCGAAGTTGTGGTTGAGACGCTCCACTTCCAGCCAGTTGCCGTCGGGCGTAACCATCTTCCAGGAAGCGAGGTTGTCCAGCGCCGTGCCCCAAAGCACGGCCTTTTTGCCACCCGCATTCATGGCGATGTTGCCGCCAATGCACGAGGCCTCGGCCGAGGTCGGGTCGCAGGCAAAGACGAAGCCGGCATGCTCCGCCGTTTCCATGACGCGTTTGGTCACTACGCCCGCACCCGTGTAAGCGGTGGCGTAATCTTTATCCGTACCCGGCAGGCGCTTTATTTCCACCTGGCCGAGATCGATCAGCTTCTCGGTATTGATGACCACCGATTTGGCATCCAGGGGCACCGCGCCGCCGGTATAGCCGGTGCCGCCCCCGCGGGGAATGATGGTCAGGCCCAACTCGATGGCACAGCGCACCAGCGGAGCCATCTCGTCCTCGCTGTCTGGGGTCAGCACGACAAACGGGTACTCGACACGCCAGTCAGTGGCATCGGTCACATGCGACACACGGGCCAGACCGTCGAAGCCAATATTGTCCTTGCGGGTGTGTCTGGCAAAAATCTTCTGCGCTTTTTTGCGCAGGTCGTAGGTGGCGCGGAACCAGGCCGAGAAATCATCAACCGCCTTGCGCGCGGCCGCCAGCAACTTGCCCACCTGGATGTCGCCCGGGGTGCTCGCATCGCGCCGCTTGTCGATTTCGCCCAGACGATGATGCAGGGCGTCGATCAAGGCCTCGCGCCGGCTACGGTTGGCGAGCAGGTCGTCTTCAAGATAGGGGTTCCGGCGCACCACCCAGATGTCGCCGAGTACTTCATAGAGCATGCGCGCCGAACGGCCGGTGACCCGTTGCGAGCGCAACTGGTCCAAACTTTTCCAGGCTTCCTCGCCGAGCAAACGGATGGCAATCTCGCGGTCCGAGAACGAGGTGTAGTTGTAGGGAATTTCGCGCAGGCGGGCGTTCATGGCCAAAAGTGCTCGTGCAGTGGCAGGAACGCCTGATTTTAGGGGCAAACCCTGAGGCCGAGACCCTGTGCCAAGCAGGGCGAAAGCGGGAAAGCGGGCAGTGGTAAGCTGCCGCCTATGAGTTCCGTCTATCCGCAGCGCCTGGTCTGCCTGACCGAAGAGACCACCGAGGCGCTGTATCTGATCGGCGAAGAGGCACGGCGGGGCTGGCAGGCGCTAGCGGCGGTGCGAGACGGGCAACTGTTCGAAATCAAATCCACCGACATCCTGCAGCCGGGGCCGACGGTATTGACCGATGGGGTGCGTCAATTGCATGCGCACCTCGCTCGCTGGGCGGCGAACACGTGAGCGCACCGAATCGGCAAGTCGGCGCTGGTGATACGGCGATTGCGGCGGTTTCGGCAATACCCAGCGGCCCGCACGCGCTGCTGCAACTCGCCTGGCCGGTATTGATCGGGCAGGCCGCGGTGATGGCCAGCGGCGTCATCGACACCGTGATGGCCGGGCATCTGTCGGCACTTGATCTGGCTGCCGTGGGCATCGGTGCCAGCATTTACGCCACCATTTTTGTCACCGGCATGGGCATCCTGCTGGCGCTCACGCCGGTGGTCTCGCATCACTACGGTGCCGGCCGCCATACCGAGATCGGCGCTGATGTGCGCCAGTGCTTGTGGCTGGCGCTGGCGCTTTCCATCGGCGCGTTCTGGTTGATGCTCAACCCCGATATTTTTCTGGCGCTGGCCAAGCCGGCACCGGAAGTCGCCGAGCGCGTGCGCGCCTACCTCGACGGCGCTTCCTTCGCGGTGCCGGCCCTGTTCGCCTTTCGTGTGTTTTTCGGTTTCACCACCGGCATCGGTCGCCCGCGACCGGTAATGCTATTCAACCTGCTGGGCGTAGTGATCAAGCTGGGCCTGAACTTCGTCTTCATGTACGGCTTATGGGGCTTTCCCGCCATGGGCGGTGCCGGGGCCGGCTGGTCTTCGGGGGTGATGATGTGCATCGTCGCCGCCTGCGCCTGGTGGTGGTGCCGGCACGACCCCGAGTACGCGCCGTACGGGGTCTTTGAACGTTTCGATCCACCCAACTGGCCGGCGCTCAAAGAGCTGCTGAAGCTCGGCCTGCCGGTGGGCGCGACCTTTCTTATCGATGTGACGGCCTTTACCTTCATGGCCCTGTTCGTTGCCCGTCTCGGGGTACAAGCCTCGGCGGCGCATCAAGTCGCAGTGAGCGTGACGGTGTTCCTGTTCATGATTCCGATTGCGGTGGGGCAGGCCAGTGCCGTGCTGGTCGGCCAGGCGCTTGGCGCCGGTGAACCGGCGAACGCTCGCCAGGCCGGCGTGCACGGACTGCTGTTCGGCGTTGGCCTCAGCACCGTCATCGGAATGCTGCTGACGCTCAACACCGAGCGTGTGGCGGCGTGGTATAGCAGCGATTCGGGTGTGCAAGCCATAGTGGCGCCCCTGTTGGTGCTGATCGGCTTCTACCATGTGGTCGATGCGCTGCAAAACATTGCGGTGCAGATCCTGCGGGGCTACAAGCGCGCGACAGTGCCCATGGTCATCTACGCCGGTTCGCTCTGGGGTGTCGGGCTCGCTGGTGGTTACTCACTGGCGCTTACCGACTGGCTGGTGCCGGCCATGGGTGTGACCGGCTTCTGGCTGGCCAGCGCGGCCGGGCTGACAACTGCTGGCTTGGGCGTGCTGATTTACTTCGCCCGGGTGTCACAGAGCGCAAAATAGCCGCACTGCCCCTTCCCGGATTGCCGGCCAGATGCCGGACGCGGCCAGCAGTAACCGTCGCGTGCGCCCCGATTGGCTGACGCACGGTGAGTCGCGGATCACGGAGTTTCATTCATCACACGCAGGCCGGGAATGATCTTCAAAATCATGGCGAGAACCCGCTCGCAGCCGGGCCGGTGAGTGAAAGCCAGTGTTTCCATACCGTGGGCACCAAGATGAATGCGCAGTTCGTAAGGGAATGAATTGATACGGTCGGTACCCGGGCCCTGGTAGTGGGGCCCTTCGATAACTTCAGCAAAAGCGCTCGTGCCGATCGGAACCCTTACCGCGCTTTTTCGGAAATCAGTAATGGTGATGGATGTCGGTTCAAATACCCAGGTTTTCTCGTAGGAAGAAAAATAGAGCCCAACCCCGGCCGAGAAAGCAAGTCCGATGGTGGCTACCCAATAAACCTCGACGGATGCGACACGAAGAGCTGCTGGGCCATATGGCCCGACGAGAAAGACAACTGCAAGAAGAAACAGTGCCAGCTTTACAGCGCGCCTGCCTTCATCATGTTGCGCTTGCCGAATACTTAGCTTGTCGGGCGCCTCCGATACTAGAAAGTGCTGGATACGACGGGCTTTTTGCAAGCGATCAGGTTTGGTCATAGGGCGGGGTCTGGATAAATGCTGTCGGCTCGGGCCGGGTGTCCCTGTCAGCACGCAGCGCACGCCCGGACATCGGCCGCCAGTTTCTCGACCGCCTCCGGGGTCGTCGCCCACGAGCACATGAAGCGCGCCTTGCCACCGATGAAGTCGTAGAAATACCAGCCCTTGTCGCGCAGCGCGGTCATCACGGCGGGGGGCAACTGCGCGAAAACGGCATTGGCTTGCGGGGGCGGGGCGCCGATACCGGGGATGGCTCGCAGCTTTTCGGCGAGCAAGCGGGCCATGGTGTTGGCGTGCGCCGCATGGCGCAGCCAGACGTCGCTTTTCAGCATGGCCAGCCAGGGGGCGGAGAGAAAACGCATCTTTGAGGCCAGTTGCCCCGCCTGTTTGCAGCGCCAGCTGAATTCCTCGCCCAGCGCCCGGTCAAAAAAGACCAGTGCCTCGCCCACCGGCAGGCCCATCTTGGTGCCGCCGAAGCACAGCACATCAATGCCAGAACGCCAGGTGATGTCGGCCGGCGCGCAGTCAAGTGAGGCCAGCGCGTTGGCGAAGCGGGCACCGTCCATGTGCGTGCGCAGACCATGGTTGCGCGCCACAGCGGTGAGCTGGCGGATTTCGTCCGCGCTATAGACGGTGCCGACTTCGGTGCTCTGCGAAATGGTCAGCACGCGGGCGCGGGGAAAGTGCAGGTCGTTGCGTTTGGTCACCATCGCCTTGATCGCATCGGCGCTGACCTTGCCCAGCTGCTGCGGCACGGTGAGCAACTTGGCACCGTTGGAGAAGAACTCGGGCGCACCGCATTCATCGGTTTCAACGTGCGCAGTCTCGGCGCAGACCACGCCGTGATACGACTGGCACATGGAGGCCAGCGCCAGCGAATTGGCGGCCGTGCCGTTGAAGACGAAATACACATCGCAGTCCGTCTCGAATAGCTCGCGCATGCGGTCACAAACCGCACGGGTGATCGGGTCTTCGCCGTATGAAGGGAGAAACCCCTCGTTGGCAGCGGCCAGCGCCGTGAGCGCTTCCGGGCAGATGCCTGCGGTGTTGTCGCTGGCGAACTGCTTGTGGAATCCGGTGATCTGAGGGCTCATGGTCGGCAAGTCGGCGCTGGTAACACGGCGTTCAGTAGGAAAGGCACCGATTCTAGCCATGCCATAATCGGTCGCTTACTGTTTCCAGTGCCTCAAAACCGCCATGGCTCACCCGGATTACCTCGAAAAAGTCCTCAATGCGCGCGTCTATGACGTGGCGGTCGAAACCCCGCTCGACTTTGCGGCCAACCTTTCCGGACGTCTTGGCAACACGATCTACTTCAAGCGCGAGGACATGCAACCGGTGTTCAGCTTCAAGCTGCGCGGGGCTTACAACAAGATCGTGCACCTGACGGCCGAGCAAAAGAAGCGTGGCGTCATCTGTGCCTCGGCCGGCAACCATGCGCAGGGCGTGGCGTTGTCGGCGCAGAAGCTGGGTATCCGCGCCGTCATTGTCATGCCTGAGACCACCCCGGCGATCAAGGTCGATGCCGTGCGCCGGCGCGGCGGCGAAGTGGTGCTCGCCGGCAGTTCCTACGACGAAGCCTACGCACAGGCGCTGGTGCTCGAAAAGCAGCACAAGCTCACCTTTGTGCACCCCTTTGACGACCCGGACGTCATCGCCGGCCAGGGCACGATAGGCATGGAAATCCTGCGCCAGCATCCCGATCCCATCGATGCGGTGTTCTGCTGCGTGGGCGGCGGCGGCCTGCTCGCCGGCGTGGCGGCCTATATCAAGCGCTTGCGCCCCAACACCAAGGTGATCGGCGTCGAGGCCTGTGATGCCGACGCAATGGACCGTTCGCTCAAGGCCGGCAAGCGCGTGCGCCTCGATACCGTCGGCCTGTTCGCTGATGGCGCCGCCGTGAAGTATGTCGGGCTGGAAACCTTTCGCTTGTGCAAACAATATGTCGACGAAATGATCCTGGTCGATAGCGACGCCATCTGCGCCGCGATCAAGGATGTCTTTGAGGACACCCGCTCGATTCTGGAACCGGCGGGGGCGCTGGCGGTGGCCGGGGCCAAGGAATATGTCAAGCGGCACAAGGCCCACGGCAAGACGCTGGTCGCGGTGGCCTCCGGCGCCAACATGAATTTTGACCGCCTGCGTTTTGTCGCTGAGCGCGCCGAGATCGGCGAGCAGCGCGAAGCCGTACTGGCCGTGACCCTGCCCGAGAAGCCCGGCGCGTACAAGAAGTTCCTGTCACTGCTGGGCAAGCGCAACATCACCGAGTTCAACTACCGCTACCACGACGCCAAGGCGGCCCACGTGTTCGTCGGCCTGCAGATCGCCAACCGGGCGGAAGCGACCAAGCTGGTCGAGCTCTTGCAGCGCCATGACTACGCGACGCTCGATCTGACCGACGATGAGCTGGCCAAGCTGCACCTGCGGCACATGGTGGGCGGTCATCCGCCGGTCGAAATGGAAGCGCAGGCGCAGGAGCTGCTCTACCGCTTCGAGTTTCCCGAGCGCCCGGGCGCACTGATGAATTTCCTTGAGCAGATGAGCAAGGGTTGGAACATTTCACTCTTCCACTATCGCAATCACGGCGCCGACATTGGTCGCGTGCTGGTCGGCATGCAGGTACCCAAGGGAGAAATGAAAGCTTTCCGCGCGTTTCGCAAGGAACTGGGCTACCGCTACAGCGATGAATCGCAGCATCCGGGGTACAAACTCTTCCTGCGCTGAGGGCGACCAATATGGCGATCAAGGTGGCGAGCATGACGCGTTGGCAAAAGCAGGCTTGGCTATTCGCCGCCGTAGCGGCCTTGATCGCCGTGCTCAGCATCGAGGGCCTGTATCGCACGGCCGCAGTCGTACGGATGGAGTATCTCTACACCGACCTCTGGCACCGCTTTGCCCAGGTGCGGGTCGAGCCTGCGCATACCGCACTGGTGATGCTCGATGACCCGACCCTGAACGAGCGCCCCGACGAACCGTTGGCCTTTTGGACGCCGCATTTTGCCCAGGCGGCAGCGACACTGCGGCAGGCCGGGGCTCGGTTGGTGGTGATCGACTTTCTGTTCAGCGGTAGTCCAGAGCGTTGGATAAAGCAGCTGGGGCTCATGGGCAAGGACGCTTCACGCAACTACGACCAGCCTTTCCGTCAGGAGATCAATCAAGGCGGCGTGCTCCTGGCGGGGTTTCGCGTCGGCGAGGGCGACAGCATCGATGATTTTGTCCTGCCCAGCCCTGACTATCTGCTGGCGCTACCCGAACTGGATCTGACCGGCCATGTCGGGCTGGCGAACCTGCGTAGCGATTCCGATGGCGCGGTGCGCCGTTTTGCCATGACCGAGGCTGGCCAGTTTGCTCGTAGTGAAAGCCTGCCGCACCTGGCTTTTGCCCCGCTGGCGGCGGTGCGCGCGACCCAGCAGCAAATCACTGCCGAGCAGTGGGTGTTCGGCAAACGCACGCTCGATCTGGTGCAGGAATTGCCGATTGCATTTGCTGGTCCGCCTGGCACCTTTCACCCGCTGTCGTTTCGCAAACTGTTGGCTGCCGATGCCCTGAGTGACCCCGACGTCAAGGCGCTTGCTGGCAAGGTAGTCATTATTGGGGCCGGTTATGCCGGCATGAACGACGTGCATCCGACACCGTACTCCACCAGTCTGGGCGGTGCCAACACCCTCATGACCGGCCCGGAAATTCAGGCCAATATTGCCGAGACGCTGCTTTCCGGGCGCTTTGTGGAGCCCCTGTCGGCGAGCTGGCGCGTCGCGCTGTTTCTGGCCGTACTCGGTGCGCTCGCCCTGGTGTGTATGCGCCTGCCGCCCTGGCGAGCCGTGATTGTGGTCATCTTTGCGGCACAAGTCGCCATCGTATTCGGCTACCTGCTGTTCAAGCGCGACATCATTGTGCCGGTAGCGCACCTGCAACTGGGCATGGTGTTGGTGTTGGCCTTTCTCTCGCTCTGGCGCCTGACGCGCGAGGAACGTGAGCGCAATCGTCTGGGTACGGTGTTCGGCCGCTACGTGTCGCCGCAGTTGATGGAGGCCTTGCAGTCATCGAGCGAGTTACCCGAGTTGGGCGGACAGATCAGCACCGTCACTGTACTGTTTTCGGATATTCGCAATTTCACCACCATGTCCGAGAAGCTCACGGCGCGGGAAGTGGTCGAGATGCTCAACACCTATTTCGCGCGCGCTTGCGAGGTGCTGCAGGCGGAAGGGGCCATCATCGACAAGTTCATTGGCGACGCGATCATGGCCGAGTTCGGTGCGCCGCTGGCCCAACCCGACCATGCCTTGCGCGCCGTGCGTGCCTCCGTCGCTCTGCGTGCGGTGGCAGTCGATTTTCAACGCTGGATGAGCGACCGTTTTGCGGGTCGCGATCTGCCGGCCTTCGATATCGGTATCGGTTTGCACAGCGGCGAGGTCGTCATGGGCAATATCGGGTCGCCCACACACATGGAATACACGGCGATTGGCGATACGGTCAACGTGGCGTCGCGCCTTGAAGGCAAGACCAAGGAAACCGGTTGCCATATTTTGGCCAGTCAGGCGACAATCGGGTTTGCCGGTGGCAGTGTGCGCGTCGGACAGGTGCATCAACTGGATGTCAAAGGCCGACATGAGCCCGTGCCGGCCTGTGAGGTGTTGGGCTTCAATTCTTGAGGGAATGATCATGAACGTAAAAGTGAACAATTTTGCGCGCGCCGGGCTGACCATCCTGCTCGCCAGCCTGGCCCCGTTGGCGTGGGCGGCCGCTGATGCCGCCCTGATCACGGCGCTGCAAGGCAAGGTCATGCGTGCCGGCGCCAGCGCCCCGCTCGAGGCGTTTGTGCGTTTGCAGACCGGTGATGCCCTTGCGCTGGATAAAGACACGCGACTGCAAATTACCTACTTTGAAACCGGCCGTCAGGAAACCTGGACGGGTGCCGGCAAGCTGAGTATCGGCAGCGCCGAGAGTCAGGCCAATGAAGGGCTGGTGCCAGCGGTGAAGCAAGTGCCCATGGTGATCGTCAAGCAGTTGGCCCGTACGCCCGCCATCGACAGCCAGGGCCGTGCCGGAGTCATCCGCCTGCGTGCCATTGCTACGCCCGAGGCAATCGCCAAGGTGGACGCCAACTACCAGCAGCTACGCGCCAACGCCGACAAAAGCGACCTTAACCCAGAGTTGTACCTGCTTGCCGGCATGTTCGAGCTGCGCCAGATGGAGCGCGTCGAGCAGGCTTTGACCGAACTGACCGCTGCTCGCCCGGCCGACCCTGAAGTCAAGTTGCTCGCCTCGCTGTACCGGCGGGCAGCGCGTGACGCGGCGGCAACGGTGCCTGCCGCGCCGAAATAGCCGGGAATCGTTCCCCAAACGCGGCAACGACAGGGTGACTGTGCCCTTCGAACGGCGTCGCCGGTGCGTTACGTCTTGTTTTCTGGGGCTCGTTGGCGGGACCATTTTGCTACTGGCCGGGTGCGCAGGTGGTGGTGCGCGACACTGGTTGATTAGCGAGGCTGCGCCTGCGGGCTTTGCACCGATAATGCACCCCGATGCGTCCGGCAGGCCGCTGGTTCTCCTCCGGCGGGGGCAGGCGGAGCAAGCGGTTAGGGTCTATCTGGAAGGTGATGGCGCCGCGTGGCCCAGTCGCTTTCGTCCACCTGTTGATCCCACGCCCGATGCCGCCACGGTCATGACCATGGCGGCGGCCGATCCGGCATCGGCCGTGGCTTATGTGGCCCGACCCTGTCAGTTTCTTGCCGAGGCGCAGTTGGCGAATTGCGATCCGGCCTTATGGACTCGTGAACGCTTTTCCGAAAGAGTGGTCACCATGATGGATGCGGCACTGACGCAAGTCAGCGCGACGCTTGGCGCACAGCGCCTGCATCTGGTCGGCTATTCCGGTGGTGGCGTGATCGCAACGTTGTTGGCCGCTCGACGACCGGACGTCGGAACGCTAACCACAGTGGCAGCCCCGTTGCGCACAGGTGCCTGGGTACAGCACCATGGCATCAGCCCGCTGAGCGGGCAGGACCCGGACACGATCAGCCACCTTCCAATGCCGGCGTGGCACTTGGTAGGTGCCGATGACCGCATCGTGCCCCCATTCATCGTCGAGCCCTTCGCACGCCGAACGGGAGGGCAGCTAGTGATCGTTCCTGACTACGGGCATCAGTGCTGCTGGGCTCGCGATTGGGCAGAGTTGGCCAGAAACGGCATGTTGCAAAAAAACCAACACTTGCTGCCGCACAGCGAGCGTTGAGCCGCCATGGTGTTGAAGCGCCCCGGATCTTGCCTTATGCTGGGCGGGCAAGGGCGAGAGCTCGATTCAGTTTGGCGCACGCCAATTTCTTTAAGGAGCGACAATGAACATTACGAAAACAAAACTGGGTGTGCTGGCGGTGCTGAGCGCGCTGGGTGGGCAGGCTGTGGCGTCACCGGACACGATCGACTGCCAGAGCAACTCCGAAGGTTTGGCGAGCGCCTTGGCGAGCGGACCCTCTTTTTATGAGTCCCAGCTGAATTATTATTTGTCTGACCCGTTCTATGTCGCGGAAGGTTCGGCGTGCTTCAATGGTTCGGTGACAATCAGCGACAATGATGTTCGCGCGGCGATATTGCCGCTCGCCAACACGCTTTCTAATGTTGCCAGCAATCGCTTGTTACCCAATGCCGGCCCGCAGACGCAGGCCCTACGCATGGCAAGGCCGATTCGGCAGGCAACAGGTTGCGTAGTGATGGCTACATGGTCGCCGCCTATCTCGGCCTGCAACTCAGCGAGAAGCTGGCGCTGGATGTGGCGATCGGCTCCGGCGATGCCGACCGCAAGACGGGTGCCCAGACCAAGAACGACATCGACCGTGATTTCTACGCGGCAAACCTTACCTACGCACACTGGCACGGTGCCTTCCAGGTGACGGGAAAGGCCAGTTGGCTGCACGGTAAGGAAGACGTTGGAGACAACGTCTTTGCTGGCACCAAATTGCCCGGCACCGGTGGCACCACCAAGCTCAACCAAGGCAAGCTCGGCGCAGAAGTCGGTTACTGGATCGATGGCTTTATGCCCTATGTTGGCGTCGCCTATGCACGTGACACCAGCCGCACGAAGACCGTGGAGCCCTGGGACAAAACGGCCCTTGTCTGGTCGGCGGGCGTGAATTTCTTCTCGCTGAAAAACAAGATCACCGGCGGTATTGGTTATCAGGGTGAGTCGAACCGCAGCCATACCGAAAACGACACCTGGACCGCCAATATCAGCATGGCCTTCTGATTCAACGCTTGCTTCAAAATCGGGCCGCGCCTTCGGGTGCGGCCTTTTTCTTGCACGCCCGGTACCCAAGACCATGAAAGCCATTGTCGCGCTACTTTTTCTATTGACCACTCTGCCTGGCCTGGCCCAGATGCGCATGCCCGCCTTTGTAGGCGGCATTCCGGGGGGCGCGCAGATGAACGCTATTTCGATGCAGCGTCACCAGTCCCGCACGCTCTTGTATCGCGAGGCGCTCGAAGAACTGCGCAAGAACCCCGCGGCGGCCGATGTGCCTTTGTGTCCCGGTGACAGCGCCAGGACGGAGACGAACAAGAGCCTCTGCATTGTTGCGCCGGGTGCCGAGACAGGTGCTGGCGCTACTGGCCGCCGTCTCGCCTTGCTGGTGGGTGACAAGAGCTACCTGCCGCCGATTCCGTCACTGGACACGCCGGTGGCCGACGTCGAGCGGGTGGCTGAGGTCTTGCGTCAGAAATTCGGCTTTACCGTCCAGATTCTCCGCGATGCTGGCAAGGCGCAGATCGTCACGGCGCTGAACGCCTTGGCGCAGAGCAGCACCAGCGAGGATTCGGTACTGATCTTCTATGCTGGCCACGGCTATCTGATGGACGACATCGGCATGGGCTTCTGGATACCCGTGGATGCCTCGGTGAAGACCCCCGCCAACTGGCTATCGAACGCCGACATTGCCAAGTTGCTGAAGGCGATTCCCGCGCGCCAGCAGATACTGATTTCCGACAGTTGCTACTCCGGTACCCTGACCAAGGAAGGCAAGGTCAAGCGTGGCGGCGCAGAAGATGAAATTCTGCGCCGGCGTTCGGTGATGGTGTTGTCGTCCGGGGGTGATGAGCCCGTTTCCGATGAGGGGCGCAACGGCCATTCGATATTTGCCTGGAACCTGATCAAGGCGCTGGAAGCCGTCAATGGCGTGACGCCCGGGATCGAGGTCTGGCAAAGCGTGCATGGGCAAGTAAAAAAAGACGCCATGCAGGAGCCGCAGTACGGCGCGGTGGTGTCGGCCGGACATGCTGACGGCGGCGAGTGGCTGTTCAGAACGCAATAAGCCAACGCGGGCGTCTGCTCGCAATGCTGGCATGGGCACTGGCGCTGCTCGCTGGTTGCGGTTTCCCGCGTGATGCGCCGCGCCACTTTCCGTGGCCCAACGCCGACTACACAACCGCGAGCTATTCACATGAGGTACTGCCTGACGGACGGATACGCGTGTCGATTACGCATCTGCCGCTGGATGGCATCACGCCCGAGATGCTCGCCTGGTGGTATCAGGTGCTGCCCGTTTCCAGTGTTGAGGTACAGGGCCAGCACTACCCGTTCTATCACCTGTTTCACCTGAGCGAGCACGGCAAGATCTGGGTCGCTGAGCCGGCAACGGACGGTCGCCCCGGCATGGGCGTTGGGGCGCTGGTCGGCCGGCAGGAATGGTTCGGGCCCTTCGACAGCCAGGGCACCGGGCGCATTACCGAATTTTCTGCCCGTGGAATGACCGTGCGGCCGGAACTGGCCGGCCTTTGGCTGGGCGAGATTCGCCACCGCTACGAGGCGACTGCAACGGGAAGCCGCTACCGTGTCGAGAGCCTGATCGGCGTTGATTGGCCGCTGATCGCACCCGCCGTAAATTGGCTGCTGCGCACCACGACCTTCAAGGAGGCCATGCTGCGCGAGTGGGAACGCCACCAGATCGAAGAGGTCGCTATGCTGCGCTACTTCCTGCACGCACTTTACGCGCAGCGCCCGCAGCGCGGTGAGCCACCGGGCTACCGCATCCTGCGCTTTGAGTAGCCCTTACAACTGGCGAAATCTGGTGCGCGAGGCTTCGACGGATAGTTCCCGATTGCAGTCGCGCAATTCACCCCAAAGATTTTCGGTGCCTTGCCCGGAATGAATCGCCCGCTCAAGCCGGATGACCAGCTCACGCATTTTGAGCAGTACCGGATCGATAGCGTTGAGGTTGTCGAGTCCGTTCATAGGGCTGACCGGAAGCGCAGAAGCAAGCTCTGGATCGCTGACGTGCGGCATGGTTCGTTCCTTGGTGATGGCGTAGTACCAATGGCGTCGATATTAGGGCGGTGGGCTGGCAATGAACAGGGTTTGAATTAGAGGCTCCAACCCAGAGGCACCGCCACGGTGCGCACATTGAACGCTTTGCCCCAAGTCGGTGCTGGCAATACGGTGATCCCGCGACGATTTACGCGGTTGCCGCCTACAATCGCTCCCATGCAGGCAAACAAGACGACCGACCAGCGCGCGCAGCGACCCAGCCTGCACGGCCGCGCGGTGCATCGTATTGTGTTTGTTACTGGCAAGGGCGGCGTCGGCAAGTCGGCAGTGGCCGCTGCCACGGCGCTGCAGTACGCGCGCGCCGGGCACAGCGTGCTGCTGGTCGAATTGGGTAGCCGCAGTTTTTATGGGCCCCTGCTCGGTTTGCCGGTCGATGACGTACCCGTGCCCTGGCTGGAAAATATCGGTGTGGTGCGCTGGGATGTGGAAGGGGCCCTGCGTGAATACATTACCCACTACCTGATGTTCAAGGCCGCCGCCGACAAGATTCTCGGCAATACCGTGATGAAGGCGCTGGTCGCCGCCGCGCCCAGCCTGGCCGAACTGGCCATGCTCGGCAAACTCACCGCACCGATGCGCCACACCTGGTACAAGCGCGATGTGGATGTGGTGGTGATCGACGCCTACGCCACCGGCCAGTTCATGGCCCTGCTGCGAGCCCCGCGCGGCCTGGCGCAAACCGCATCGAGCGGCCCCATGCACACGCATTCGACCGAGATTGTCAGGCTGCTCGGCAACCCCGATATTTGCGAGTACCGGCTGGTAACGCTGGCCGAAGAGATGCCCATCAGCGAAGCCTGCGAGATGGCCGGCGAAATACGCGCCGAAACCGGAATTGCACCCAAGGTGTATTGCAACCGCCTGCTTGATCTGCCGGCGGACATGGCCGATTTGCCCGCAAGTGCCGCGGCCGCCCCCTTTATTGCCCACATGCAGCGCATTGCCAAGCGCCAGCGCACCAGTCTGGCGGCGCTCAAGCGACTGGGCTCGGATCGTGGCGGGCCGGTGCGCTGCCTGCCGCTCATCCCTACCGTTGATGCCGATGAATTGCTCAAGGGGCTGGCCGATGCGCTCGATTCCGTGAGCCGGGTGGTGACATGAGGGCGCTGCTCGAGAATCATCGCGTCATTGTCTGCACCGGCAGCGGCGGCGTGGGCAAGACCACGACGGCGGCTGCACTTGGTGTGGCGGCGGCGCGCATGGGCAAGCGCGTGCTGGTGCTCACCATTGATCCCGCGCGCCGTCTGGCGACCACGCTGGGTATCGCCAACAGCAGTGACGACGTGCGCGTGCCGAAGCAGAGCTACGCGGGCGAGCTCTATGCCGGCACCATCGATTCGGCGCGCATCTTTGCCGAATACATTCAGCGCCATGCCAAAAGCCAGGAGACCGTCGACCGCTTGTTTGCCAACGCGCTGTATCAGCAAATGGCCACCACACTTTCCGGCTCGCAGGAATTCACCTCGCTGTCCAAACTCTACGATGCCGCCACCAGCGGCGACTACGATCTGGTGATTCTCGACACCCCGCCCGCGGCGCACGCCGCCGATTTTCTGCATGCGCCGGCCAAGCTCAATGCGGTGTTCGATTCGGCGATTGTCAGCATGTTCATGGGGCGTAGCAGTGGCTTTGGTCTGGCCGCCAGCGCCTGGAAGCAGGGCATGAAACTGGTGCTGGGTGCCCTGAATTTCCTCACTGGCTCGTCCTTCGTGGCGACCTTCAACGACTTCTTTTCGGCGATCGACGCCATAGCCCCCGATATCCGCGAGACCAATCTCGCGGCGCACGAACTGCTGCTGGCCCGATCTACGGCGTTTGTCCTGATCACCAGTTTTGATGCCGCCAAGATTCAGGAAGGCGAGGCTTTTCACGACGAGCTGGCAGCGGCCGGCTACCAGCTCAAGAAAGTCATCGTCAATCGCGCCTGGCCGCAATGGACGCCCTTTACCGAGGCCGAGCAGAACGCCGCCCAACGTGCGCTCAAGTCCGCGTCCGGCCCCGAGCTGGCGACATTGCACGCACGTTTGTCCAGTTATTACTCGGCCCGTGCCGGGCTGCACACCCGCTTCGATGACTTGATGACCGTGCCCGAAATGGACGACGACATCGTCGGCCTGCCGGCGCTGGAGCAACTGGCGTCAAGGCTGGTTCCCGATGCCTGAGCTAGAATCGAACGCATGACACGGTCTGCAAGTAGGTTCTTTGTGCTGCTGCTCACTGCCCTGTGGTTGCCGGTGCAGGGCCTGGCGCTGCTCGTGCTGCCCCTGAGCATGCTGACGAGCACGGCTGCATTGGCCGCCGATGTCACGACCCTGGACAGCATGCCGCGAGCGCTGATGGGCCCTGCCATGAGCAGGGCCAGGCAGCCGATGAAGAGGGCTCGTCGGCTTGTCAGCACTGCTCGGTCTGTCAGCATGGCTGTTCCGGCTACACCGCCCAAAACGCTGCCGCCGGCCAATGGTTGGCCACACATCCGGTGTTGCAGTCTGGCGCTGTGAGCAAGCTCACCAGCCAGATCCCCGAACCCCTCGACCACCCGCCCAGACAAACGCACTGAGTGCCTTGTTCTTGTTCCGGGGGCCTGTCGCCCCGGAATGCGTGTGGTATGTAGTTGTCGAGGTAAATCATGAAACTCAAAGAATGGTCGCTGGCGCTGGTGCTCGCCGGTATGGTCGGTGGTGTGGGCGCGCAAAGCGAAGTGAACGGCGGTGCCCCCGGTACCGATGTGGACAGCCTGCTCGCCTATGCGCGCCAGCATCACCCTGAGCTGGCAGCGATGCGCGCCGAAACCCAGGCCGCCGAAGCGCGTGCTGGCGCGGCTGATGCAATGCCCGACCCCATGCTCAAGGCCGAGCTGGTTGACGCCTATCGGGCGGCAGGTGACGAAGGCGACCGCCGCTTTACCATGGTGCCGACGCAGGTCGCCGCTACGCGCTACACCCTGAGCCAGAACCTGCCCTGGTGGGGCAAGCGCGATCTGCGCCGCGAAGTTGCCGAGGCGCGGGCGGGCGAAGCAGGACATAAAGCCGAGGGCGTCTGGCGCGAACTGACCCGTTCCATTCGCCAGACCTTTGCCCGTCACTATCTGGTGTTGGCGCGGCAGGGCTTTGCCGAGGCCAATCTCGCTCTGGTCGCTCAGCTCGAACAGGTGGCGCGCAGCCGCTACGAAACCGGCCTTGGCGCGCAGCAGGACCTGATTCGTGTGCAGACCGAGCGCAGCGCCCTGCTCGGCGAACTGGCTGGTATGGAAGGCGAGCGCGACGAACTGGCGGCGCGTACCCGCGCGCTGATCGGTGTGCCCGGGCGGCTGGCATTGGCCGTGCCCCAACAACTGCCCGCCTTGCCTGCTGCCCTGCCGGAGCACGCCGCACTGGAAGCGCTGGTGCGCGAGCGCAACCCGCAACTCGCCGCCGACGAGGCACGCATTCTGGCCGCCGAAAAATCCCGCGAGCTGACCTACAAGGAGAGTTATCCCGATGTCACGCTGGGCATCACGCCGGTGCAGACGCGTTCGCGCGTGAGCGCCGGTGATGTGATGATCGAGCTGAACATTCCATTACAACAGACGCGCCGGCGTCATGAAGAGCGCGAAGCCGAGGCCATGCTCGATGCCGCGCGCAACCGGCGCAGCGCCACGGTCAATGACTTGCTGGCGGAACTGGACAGCGCACTCGCCGGGCTGGGCGCAGCGCGGCGCATGGATGAACTGATCAGCACCCGCCTGCTGCCGCAAGCCGAGCTGACCCTGCAGGCGGCGCGAGTAGGTTACGAGACGGGCAAGGTGGATTCGCCACCGTGCTCGATGCGCAGCGGCAAGTACGCAAGGCCAGGGAAGACGGCATCAAGGCCCGGGTCGAGCAGGTGAGTCGCCTCGCCGACATCGAGCGCCTGACAGGAGAAAGCAAATGACAATACGTGGAACGATGGTCGCGCTGGCGGTGGCAGCGTTGGCAGCGGTGGGTGGGTACTGGTTTGGTCAACGCGGCGCGGTGACTGGAGCGCACGATCCGCAAGTCGGCGCTGGCGAGACGGCGATTGCAGCAAAGAAGCCGCTCTACTACCGCAACCCCATGGGCCTGCCTGACACCTCGCCCACGCCCAAAAAGGATTCGATGGGCATGGACTACCTCGCCGTCTATGAAGGCGATGCTGGGGCCGCTACCGATGAACCCGGCACAGTGACCATCAGCCCGGCCAAGGTACAAAAACTCGGGGTACGCACCGCCGTTGTCGAGCGCCGGGCACTGAGTACGAACGTGCGCGGTGTCGGTCGGGTCGAAATCGACGAACGCCGCCTCGCCACTGTCGCGCCGCGTTTTGAAGGCTGGATCGAGCGCCTGCATGTGGGCGCGACCGGGCAGGCGGTGCGCAAGGGTCAGCCGCTGTTCGACGTGTACAGCCCCGAGCTGATCTCGGCTCAGCGCGAATACGAAGTCGCCGCGCAGGGACTGGCACGCCTCAAAGACGCCGCACCCGATGCGCGCGAAGGCATGCAGGCGGTGGCCGATGCCGCGCTGGCGCGATTGAAAAACTGGGAACTGTCGCCAGCGCAACTGGCCGACATTGCTGCGGGCAAGCGGGTCGCGTCGCTCAGCGTCGCCGCGCCGGCGAGTGGCATCGTGCTGGAAAAGAAGGCTGTGCAAGGCATGCGCTTCATGCCCGGCGAGGTGCTATACCAGATCGCCGACATCAGCAGTGTGTGGGTGATCGTCGATGTGTTCGAGCGCGATCTGGCCGGCGTCCGTGTAGGGCAGGCAGCGAGCATCACACTTAATGCCTACCCCGACCAGCGCCTCACCGGCACCGTCGATTTCATCTACCCCACGCTCACCGCCGCGACGCGGACCGTGCCCGTGCGCGTGGTGCTCGCCAACCCCGGCGGGCTGTTGCGCCCGTCGATGTATGCCAATGTCGAGCTATCGCAAGTCGGCGCTGGTAAGACGGCGATGCCGCCGCTTTTGCCACTTTTGGTACCGACTTCGGCGGTGCTCGACAGCGGCACGCGCCAGACGGTGCTGCTGGTCAAGGGCGAAGGACGTTACGCGCCGCGCGCGGTCAAGCTCGGCCGACGCAGTGACGACGTCGTTGAGGTGCTTGATGGCCTGAACGAGGGCGATACCGTGGTCACCGCCGCCAACTTCCTGATCGACTCGGAAAGCCAGCTCAAGGCCGCCCTGGGCAGCATGGGTGAAGCAGGCGAGAGCCCTGAGACCGAGCCGCACGCGGGGAGCCACTGAGATGCTGACCGGAATCATCGACTGGTCCGCACGCAACCGCTTCCTCGTTCTGCTGGGCACGCTGTTCATCGTGCTCGGCGGGCTCTACGCGCTGGTCAAGACGCCGCTCGACGCGCTGCCTGATCTCTCGGATGTGCAGGTCATCGTTTATTCCGACTACGCGGGGCAGGCGCCGCAGGTCGTGGAAGATCAGGTGACCTATCCACTCACCACGGCGCTGCTGGCCGTGCCGCGCTCGAAGGTGGTGCGCGGCTTTTCCTTCTTCGGCGCCTCATTCGTCTATGTGATTTTCGAGGACGGCACCGACGTGTACTGGGCGCGCTCGCGCGTGCTCGAATACCTCAACACCGTCGCCGGCCGCCTGCCCGAGGGCGTTTCGCCCAGCCTCGGCCCCGATGCCTCGGGCGTCGGCTGGGTGTACCAGTACGCCGTGCTCGGCGCCAACCAGACCCTCGCTGAATTGCGCACCCTGCAGGACTGGTATCTGCGCTACCAGCTGACCAAGGCGCATGGGGTGGCCGAGGTGGCCAGCGTTGGCGGCTTCGTGCAGCAGTATCAGGTGGTGGTCGACCCGGCGGCACTGCGGGCTTATGGTGTGCCGCTGACGGCGGTGAGCCGCGCCATTCGTGACTCGAACAAGGATGTCGGCGGGCGCGTGCTGGAAATGGCCGAGACCGAGTACATGGTGCGCGGCCGTGGCTACCTGCGCGGCAAGAGCGATATTGAGCAACTGGTGGTCAAGGCTGAGAAGGGCACGCCGGTACGCCTGCGCGATGTGGCGCGGGTCGAGCTGGGGCCGGACGAGCGGCGCGGCATTACCGAGCTCAATGGCGAAGGCGAAGTGGTCTCCGGCATTGCGGTTGCGCGCTACGGGCAGAACGCGCTCGATGTGATCGCCAATGTGAAGGAAAAGATCGCCGAGATCACCCCCGGCCTGCCCGCGGGGGTGCGCATCGAGACCGTGTATGACCGCTCCCAGCTGATCGAGCGTGCCATCACTACGCTTAAGACCACGTTGCTCGAAGAGAGCCTGATCGTGGCCGCCGTGTGCGTGGTGTTTCTGCTCCATGTGCGCAGTGCGCTGGTAGCCATTCTGATGCTGCCGGTGGGCGTGCTGATCGCCTTCATGGCCATGCATGCGCTGGGCATGAATTCCAACATCATGAGTCTGGGCGGCATCGCCATTGCCATTGGCGCCATGGTCGATGCGGCGATTGTCATGATCGAGAACGCGCACAAGCATCTGGAGCGTTTGCCTGCCGGGCACAGCCCCGCCGAGCGGCTGGAGGCCATGGTGCTGGCGTGCAAGGAAGTGGGGCCGGCGCTGTTCTACTCGCTGCTCATCATTACCGTCTCGTTCCTGCCGGTATTCACGCTCGAAGCGCAGGAAGGCCGCCTGTTCGCGCCGCTGGCCTGGACCAAGACCTTCTCCATGGCCGGCGCGGCGCTGCTCTCGGTGACGCTGGTGCCGGTGCTGATGCTGATCTTCATTCGCGGACGCATCCTGCCCGAGGCCAAGAATCCTGTGAATCGGGTGCTGATCGCGCTGTACCGCCCGATTATTGCCGGCGTGTTGCAGCACAAGCTGGCAACCATCGCGCTGGCCGTCGTCGTGCTGCTCGCCTCACTCTGGCCGGCCAGCCGGCTGGGCAGCGAGTTCATGCCCACGCTCAACGAGGGCACGTTGCTCTACATGCCCACCGGCTTGCCGGCGATGTCGGTGACCAAGGCCGCCGAACTGCTGCAGACGCAGAACCGCATCATCAAAAGTTTCCCCGAGGTGGCTTCGGTGATCGGCAAAGCCGGGCGCGCGCAAACCGCCACCGACCCGGCGCCGATCGAGATGTTCGAGACCGTGATCAACCTCAAGCCGGAAAAGGAGTGGCGCGCAGGTATGACGACTGACGCGCTGATTGCCGAGCTGGACAAGGCGCTGCAGTTCCCGGGTGTGGCCAATTCCTGGACCATGCCGATCAAGGCGCGCATCGACATGCTGTCGACCGGCATCCGCACCCCGGTGGGCATCAAGGTGTTCGGAAAAAATCTGGACGAGATGGAAAAGCTCGCGCGCCAGATTGAAACGGTGGTCAAGAACGTGCCCGGTACCAGCTCCGCCTATGCCGAGCGCATTACCGGCGGCTGGTATGTCGACATCGAGCCCGACCGCGAGCGGCTGGCGCGTTATGGCATTCTGGTCGGTGACTTACAGGAGGTGATCGCTACCGCGCTGGGCGGCGAGATGGTCAGTACGGCGGTCGAGGGGCGCGAGCGTTTCGGCATCAGTGTGCGCTACCCACGCGAACTGCGCGACGACCCGCACAAGATTGCCGCCAACGTGCTGGTGCCGACCATGGGTGAGATGGGTGCTGCTCCTTCAATGGTGCCGCTGGGCGAAGTGGCGACCGTGAAGATTGCGCGCGGCGCGCCGGCGATCCGCACCGAGAACGCATTGCTGTCGGCGTACATCTACGTCGATGTGCGCGGGCGCGACATCGGTTCCTATGTCAAAGAGGCGCAGCAGGCGGTGGCGGGAGAGGTGAAGTTTCCGCCCGGCAGCTACGCCACCTGGAGCGGCCAGTTCGAGTACATGGAACGCGCCATGGCCAAGCTCAAACTCGTGGTGCCACTCACGCTACTGATCATCGTGCTGCTGCTGTATCTCAACTTTCGCGCCGTCGCGCCGACCCTGATCGTGATGCTCTCTGTACCGTTTGCGCTGGTTGGCGGCGTGTGGCTGATGTGGGCGCTCGACTACCACCTCTCGGTCGCGGTGGCCGTCGGCTTCATCGCGCTGGCGGGGGTGGCGGCGGAAACGGGCGTGGTCATGCTGATCTATCTCGACCAGGCGTGGGCGGCGAAGCAACAAGAGATTGCGAGGGAAAATCCGCAGTCCCTGGCCGGGACTCTCGGCGGCTTTGCACAGCCGCCGACCGGCGCGGGCGTGGCGCAGTGCGCCACGAATTCCCCGCGCCGTCCCACCAGCGCCGACTTGCGAAACGCGGTGATGGAAGGCGCGGTGGAGCGCGTGCGCCCGAAGATGATGACGGTGGTGGCGATCATGGCCGGCCTGTTGCCCATCATGTGGAGCGTGGGTGCCGGTTCGGAAGTGATGCGGCGCATTGCCGCGCCCATGGTAGGCGGGATGATTTCGTCGACGCTATTGACGCTGATCGTGATCCCGGCCTTGTATGCGTTGGTGGAGGGGCGGCGGTTGGGCTCACTTGCCTGAAAGCTGAGTGCTATGACGGCGATGTTTCGTTTGGTATCGCCGACGGGTAACGACCCTGAAGACGGTCAGGCTTTCAGACCCGCCGTCGGCAAAGCAGTGGTACCTGTCTGAGGCTATGAAAGGTTGAATGTCGCTTCCCAGTCTGGACCTGCCGGTGGTGTCCGCAGCGCTTCGATGCTCAGTTCACAGCAGCAAGCCCGTTTTGGCAGCTACGCGACGATTCTGAACTCGGTAGCTTTGGCAACCGGGCGCACATGGTTTCGCTCGCGCTTCATTTCGACAATGCCATAGTGCGACATCGTCTTGAGTGTGCGCGAGAGATTGCCTGGCTTGCGACCGGTCGTCAGCGCCAAGGATGCAATCGACTCCGGGTGCGTCTCGTTGATCATCTTCAACAAGGCACGATTTTCGTCGCTCAATACTTCGGCAAGCGAGCGCATCGACGTGAACCAGACTTTGGGGTCGCTGGCCTTCGGCTTGTACTCTCCCCGCGCAACCGCTAATACGCGCTCGCGAATCTTTTCCTGCGGCATGATGCCAATCACAATCGCTTTCATTTCTGCCTTGCCTCCTGCAATACTAGGTCCACTTCACCGAAGAAATCGACTAAGAGTTGGTGTGCATTCTGGAACTGGTACGGAACACCTTTGTCACTTACGTGTCGATGTTTATGGTCGTAGGCCAAGCGACGACCGGCATACTTGAACTTCTTGGGCGGCTTTACCACGTGCGCATTGTCGTAACCCAGAATCCTTTTCCCGTAGGGTTCGTGCAAGGTCAACGCGTAGCGGATTCCGTGCGGTATCTCCGCAGTCACTTCGACGCGCCACGCTTCGATCTTTACCCAGTAGCCGCCGCCTTGATCAATGATCTGGTTGTGGAGATCAATGAGGGTCTCGATGCCGGGGTCTTCACGCATGACTTATTGTATCAGCAGTTGATACTATGAATTGTTTGTTGTACTTGCAATACTGACCATCCGGCAGCAGTCAATTGACAACCACATGGTCAAGCGGCCCGGAAGGGAACACACTTCACTTCCTATTCACTCACAAGGAGCTGAAAATGGAAGCCAAACAGTTGCGAATCCCGTGGACGAAGGGAAAGCTCATCGGGCAGAAGGCACCGCTGAAATTGCAAGAAATTTACGCGACCTGTCTGAGGCTATGAAAGGTTGAATGTCGCTTCCCAGTCTGAAGCGGCCAATTCGAGTACATGGAACCCGCCATTGCCAAGCTCAAGCTCGCGGTACCGCTGACGCTGCAGGAGTTGGCGCGGCAGAGAATCGCCGGATTTCGGCGAAAATAGCCGCATGAACCTTTTGCTCGCCGTCCTGACGCCATTTCTCGGGGCCGCCCTGGTCGCCCTCGCGGCGCGGCGTGGTCGCGCGCTTGCGGCGTGGAGTGCCGGCGCGGTTGCGGCGCTGGCGCTGCTCCTGCTACTGCCGGCAATGGCCGCGAGCTTTGGCGGTGTCACCACGATCCAGCGCTTGCCCTGGATACCCACCGCCGGCCTTGATCTGGCCTTCCGCCTCGATGGCCTTGGCTTGCTGTTCGCCCTGCTGATCCTCGGCATCGGCCTGCTGGTGATTCTTTACGCCCACTATTACCTCTCGCTGGAAGACAGTCTGGGCCGGCTTTATGCCTATCTGCTGCTGTTCATGGGTTCAATGCTCGGCGTGGTCTTGTCAGAGAACCTGATCCAGTTGCTGGTGTTCTGGGAACTGACCAGCCTTTCCTCTTTCCTGCTGATCGCCTACTGGCGTCGGCGCGAAGCGGCGCGCCGCGGTGCGCGGATGGCGCTGGTGCTTACGGGCGGCGGCGGCCTGGCGCTGCTCGCCGGCTTCCTGCTGCTGGGCGAAATCGTCGGCAGTTACGAGCTGACCAGCGTCCTTGCCAGCGGCGACATCCTTCGAGCCCACCCGCTGTATATGCCGACGCTGCTGCTGGTCCTGCTCGGGGCCTTTACCAAGTCAGCTCAGTTTCCCTTCCATTTCTGGTTGCCGCATGCCATGGCGGCACCGACGCCGGTCTCCGCCTACCTGCATTCGGCGACCATGGTGAAAGCCGGCGTGTTCCTGCTGGCGCGGCTGTTTCCGGCGCTCTCGGGCACCCCGGAGTGGACCTGGCTGGTCGGCGGCGTCGGCCTCGCCACATTGCTGGTCGGCGCGGTGATCGCGCTGTTCAAGCACGACCTCAAGGGCCTGCTGGCCTATTCGACGATCAGCCATCTCGGGCTGATCACCGCGCTGTTCGGCATCGGTACGCCGCTGGCCGCGGTGGCGGGCGTGTTTCACATCATCAACCATGCCATCTTCAAGGCCGGCCTGTTCATGGCCGCCGGCATCATCGACCACGAATGCGGCACTCGCGACATGCGCCGCATCAGCGGTTTGTGGAAAGCCATGCCGCATACGGCAACGCTCGCCATGGTGTCAGCGGCGGCAATGGCCGGCGTGCCCCTGGCCAATGGCTTCCTCTCCAAGGAAATGTTCTTCGCAGAAGTCGTCACAGCGAGTGGCAAGCTGCCCTTCGGCTGGCTGCTGCCGGTGCTTGTGACGGTGGCCGGCGTGTTTGCGGTGGCTTACTCGCTACGCTTTATCCATGACGTGTTCTTCGGCAACGAGCCGACCGACCTGCCGCGCACGCCGCACGAGCCACCGCGCTGGATGAAGGTGCCGGTCGAAATCCTTGTTGTGCTCTGCCTGCTGGTCGGCATCTTTCCCGCACAGACCGTTGCGCCCCTGCTCACCGTGGCCGCTGCGGCGGTGTTGCAGGGGCCGCTGCCTGAGCACAATCTGGCCTTGTGGCATGGCGTCAATCCGGCGCTGTGGATGAGCATGATTGCCCTGGCCGGCGGCGTCCTGCTCTATTTTGGCCGCAAGCCTCTGTTCACCTTGCACGACCGGGTCGAGGGCCGGCTGGATGCGCGAGCGATCTTCGAGCGCCTGCTCGAAGACGCCCTCTTGCGCACCGCGCGCCGCTTCACCGCCGCCGTCGACACCGGCTCGCTGCAGCGCCAGGCGGCACTGTTTATCGTCAGCGCACTGGTGCTTGGCGGCAGCGGCTTGTTGCTGGCACCGTCGCCACTGAGCGGCACGCGGGCGCTGTTGCCGGTGGATGGCGTCAGTTTGATGGCGGCGCTGGCGCTGGTGTTCGCCACGCTTGCAGCCACGGCATTGCACCGCCAGCGGCTGACGGCGCTGATCCTGATCGGAGCCGTCGGACTGGTCGTGGCGCTGGTCTTCGTCAAGTTCTCGGCACCAGACCTGGCACTGACCCAGTTGTCGGTCGAGGTGGTGACCATCATCCTGCTGCTGCTCGCGCTCTACTTCCTGCCACAGGAAACACCGGCGGAACCCTCCGCAAGTCGGCGCTGGCGAGACGGCGCTATTGCCCTTGTCGCGGGCAGCGGTGCCACGATGCTGGCCTGGGCGGTAATGACGCGGCCGGTCGACTCGATTGCTGGCTGGTTTCTCGAAAACAGCGTGACGGGTGGCGGCGGCACCAACGTGGTGAACGTCATCCTCGTCGATTTCCGCGGCTTCGATACCTTCGGCGAAATCACCGTGCTGGCGATCGCCGCGCTGGGCATCTTTGCGCTGCTGGAAAATCTGCGCCTGCCGGCCCCGACGCACGATGCACAGGGGCGCGTCTGGGATGCCGACCTGCACCCGCTGATCATGGCCACTTTCGCCCGCCTGCTGCTGCCGCTGGCGCTGCTGGTTTCGGCCTTCATCCTGCTGCGCGGCCACAACCTGCCGGGGGGCGGCTTCATCGCCGGCCTGATCACGGCCGTCGCGCTGATCATGCAATACCTCGCCAACGGCGTGGCGTGGACCCACACCCGCCTGCCGGCGCAGACCCATCCGCTGATCGCGGCCGGCCTGCTGCTGGCATTGCTCACCGGCGCGGCGAGCTGGCTGTTCGGCCGTCCCTTCCTCACCTCGGCCTTCGGCCATGCCGGGTTGCCCTGGATCGGCCATTGGATCGGCGAATTCGAACTGGCATCGGCCATGGCCTTCGATCTCGGCGTCTATTTGGTGGTGGTCGGCGCGTCGCTGCTGATCCTGATCAACCTCGGTCTAGCGCACCGTGCCAGCACACCGGTCGGCGCGCGGGTGAAGGAGGCAAGGAACTGATGGAAGCCCTGATTGCCCTGGCCATCGGCCTGCTGACCGGCTGCGGTGTGTATCTGGTACTGCGCGCCCATACCTTCCCCGTGGTGCTGGGGCTGACCCTGCTGTCTTACGCGGTGAACCTGTTTCTCTTCGCCACCGGGCGGCTGGTGGTCGGCCAGCCACCGGTGATCGGCAGCGCGACCGCCGCGCTTGGCCAACTCGCCGATCCGCTGCCGCAGGCGCTGGTGCTCACCGCCATTGTCATCGGCTTCGCCATGACCGCCTTCGTCATCATGTTGAGCCTGCGCGCGCGCGCCGAACTGGGAAACGACCATGTGGACGGCCAGGATGAAGGCCGCACCGGTCGATGAACGCGCATCTGGCCATCGCCCCCATCCTCGCGCCGTTTCTGGCAGGCGTTCTGCTGCTGGCGCTGCGTGACCTGCCCATGCCGCTGCGGCGCTGGTTCGCGCTGTGCGCCTTGCTGGCGCAGGTGGGCATCGCCATCATGCTGCTGGCCGCCGTGGCCGGCGGCGAGATATTGGTCTACCGCCTCGGCAATTGGCCCGCGCCCTGGGGCATCGTGCTGGTGGCCGACCGCCTCGCCGCCTGGATGGTGCTGATCACCACGCTGCTGGCACTGGTTGCGCTTATCCACGCTTCCGACGGAACAGACCGCAAGGGGCGACATTTCCACGTGCTGTTCCAGATGCAGTTGTTCGGCCTGACCGGTGCCTTTCTCACCGGCGACCTGTTCAACCTGTTCGTTTTCTTCGAGATTCTGCTGATCTCCTCCTATGGCCTCATGCTCCATGGTGGCGGTGCGGCGCGCACCCGCGCCGGCTTGCATTACGTGGTGCTCAATCTCCTCGGCTCGACCGTCTTCCTCTTCGCCGCCGGACTGATCTACGCCTCGCTGGGCAGCCTCAACATGGCCGACCTCGCCGCCAAGGCCGCCAGTGTGGCCCCGGAAAATCTTGGTCTGGCGCGTGCCGGCGGTCTGCTGCTGCTCGCCGTGTTTGCCCTCAAGGCGGCACTGCTGCCGCTGCATTTATGGCTGCCGGCGACCTATGCCAATACCTCCGCACCGGTCGCCGCACTGTTTGCGATCATGACCAAGGTCGGTGCCTACGCCATCCTGCGTACATCGACCCTGGTGTTCGGCGATGGCGCCGGGGCGCTGGCCGGCCTGTTCGAGCCCTGGCTGCTGCCGGCGGCGCTCGCCACGCTGGTTGTCGGCATGCTCGGCGCACTGGCGGCGACCAGTCTCGGACGTCTCGCTGCCTGGCTGGTGGTGTCTTCGGTCGGCACGCTGCTGATCGCCTTCGCCCTGGCCCAACCCGGCGGCGTGGGCACGGTGAACGCGGCGGGCATCGCTGCCGGCCTCTACTACCTGCCGCACGGCACCTTTGCGGCCGCCCTGCTGTTTCTGCTGGCCGAAGCGCTCAGGCGGCGTCGTCCAGCCAGCGCCGACGCTTTCGCTTCCGATGCCGACGTGGCGCGCTACGCGCTGTGGGGCGGGGTGTTTTTTGTTGCCGCCGTGGCGGCCGCCGGCCTGCCGCCCCTGTCCGGCTTCGTCGGCAAGTTCCTGATCCTCCAGGCCGCGGCGGGGCAGCCCTGGGTGTGGGCGGTGATCCTGGTTTCCGCACTGGCCGGTGTCATAGCGCTGGCCCGCGCCGGCAGCCGCCTGTTTTTCAGCGCCACGAGCGCCGATGCCGCTGCGCCGCCACTGCCGTTGAATGAACCGTCTTCGGCAACGCGCGAACTGGTCGCCATTGGCGGCTTGCTCGGTCTGATTTTCGCGCTTACCCTCGGTGCCGGGCCGGTCGTGGAGTTCACCCGCGTCACCGCCCTGCAACTCGCCGACCCGGCCGCCTACATCGCCGCTGTACTGGGAACTGAAGGAGTGGCGCGATGAAACGCATCGGGAACTGGCTGCCGCATCCGCTGCTGACGCCGGTGCTGGTGCTGATCTGGCTGCTGCTCAACAATAGCTTCGCGCCGGGGCAGATCCTGCTCGGCCTGCTGCTGGGCTGGGCCATTCCGCGCTTCACGCTGGGCTTCTGGCCGCAACGGGTGCGCATCCGCCGGCCGGGGCGGCTGCTGCATTTCACCGGGATATTCCTCTACGACGTGATCATCGCCAACCTCGCCGTGGCGCGACTCATCCTGGTCGGGCCGGACCGGCTGCACCCGGCCTTTGTTGTGGTGCCGCTGGACCTCACCGCCGAGCTCGCCATCAGCCTGCTGGCCAATGCCATCTGCCTGACGCCGGGCACCGTCTCGGCGGAGCTTTCCGCAGACCGGCACCAGTTGCTGGTGCATGCGCTCGATTGCAGCGATCCGCAGGAACTGGTCGCCACCATCAAGGCGCGCTTCGAAGCGCCGCTCAAGGAGATTTTCGAATGCTGAGCATGGCCCTCACCATCGCGTTCGCGCTGGTCGCGGCGGCCTTTGTCATGAGTCTGTTCAGGCTGCTCAAAGGCCCCAGCGCGCCCGACCGCATCCTTGCGCTCGATACCCTCTACATCAACGCCATCGCCCTGCTGGTGCTGCTCGGCATCCATCTCGCGAGTCCGCTTTACTTCGAGGCGGCCCTGCTGATCGCGCTGATGGGTTTCGTTGGCACCGTAGCACTGGCAAAATTTTTGTTGCGCGGCGACATCATTGAATAGGCATCGAATGAGCACGATCACCGAAACCCTGTTGTCCCTCCTGATCCTCGCTGGTGCGGCGTTTACCTTCATCGGTTCGCTCGGGCTGGTGCGCTTCCGCGATTTCTACACGCGTTTGCATGCCCCGACCAAGGCGACCACCCTCGGCGTCGGCTGCCTGCTGGTTGCCTCGTCGATCTTCTTCAGCGTCACCGGCGAAGGCTTGAGTCTGCACGAGATACTGGTAAGCCTGTTCCTGTTCATTACCGCGCCGATTTCGGCGCACCTGCTGGCCAAAGCCGCACTGCATCTGCGCTTGCCTTCCAGCGTTGCGTTGCCGCTGGAGCCCTCCTCGCTACCGCAACCGCTGCGGGAGGAATGACACCCAACCCATTTCTTGAAAGCCACAACGTTGATCGTTCAGTTGCACGATCAAGTAGAGAGCAGTGTCTGGATGAGCAATCCCAGCAGCGCGCACCCCGCAATGACATGGATGACATTGCGTTTGTACTTGAACAAGGCAACACCCGCAACAACGGCAATCACCGCGGAGGCCCAGTCGAACTGGCCGGCAAAGCCCTTCGGCCAAAATACGTGATACGCGAAGAACAGGGCCAGGTTAAGTATGACGCCAACCACGGCGGCGGTGATAGCGGTCAGGGGGGCGGTAAATTTGAGGTTGTTGTGTGTACTCTCGACCAAGGGCCCGCCCGCCAGTATGAAAATGAAGGAGGGTAAAAAGGTAAACCAGGTCACCAGCGTCGCCGCCATAGCGCCGGCAAGGAACAGGCTATCGGGGCCGAAAATTGCCTTGGTATACGCGCCGACAAAACCGACAAAGCTCACCACCATGATCAGTGGTCCGGGCGTGGTTTCACCCAGTGCCAGCCCGTCGATCATCTGTATCGGCGTCAGCCAGTGAAAGTGCTCGACAGCCCCCTGATAGACATAGGGCAGCACCGCGTAGGCACCGCCGAAGGTCAGCAGCGCGGCCTTGGTGAAGAACCAGCCCATCTGTGTCAGCGTGTGCTCCCAACCGTAGCTCGCGGCAAGCCAGGCCATGGGTATCGCCCACAACACTAGTCCCGCGCCAAGTACCGTGGTGAGGCGTGGCCAAGAAAATTTTGCATGGGCGGGCGTTGGCGTGCTGTCATCGATTAGGGCCGCACCGTAGCTGGCCTTGTCACTGCCGTGACCGCCACCGGTCGCGAAGTTGTCCGGTGCCAGACGACCACCGACATAACCCGCCAGGGCCGCCGCCGCGACGATGGCGGGAAACGGGATGTCCAATGCAAAAATGGCGATGAAGGCCGCCGCCGCAAGGGTCCACAGCACACGATTCTTGAGTGCACGGGAGCCAATGCGATGTGCCGCCTGCACGACAATGGCGGTGACGGCTGGCTTGATGCCATAAAACAATCCGGCCACCAGCGGCATGTCGCCAAAGGCGACATAGATCCACGACAAGCCGATCAGGATGAACAAGGAGGGCAGCACGAAGAGACCGCCGGCAACAATGCCACCCCACGTACGATGCATCAGCCAGCCGATGTACGTGGCCAGCTGCTGGGCTTCCGGGCCGGGCAGCATCATGCAGTAGTTGAGGGCATGCAGGAAGCGTCGCTCGGAAATCCAGCGGCGTCTTTCGACCAGCTCCTGATGCATGATGGCAATTTGCCCGGCCGGGCCGCCAAAGCTGATAAAGCCGAGCTTGAGCCAGAAGCGAAAGGCGGTGAAGAACGACACCGGGGCGGGTGCCAGTAAGGCGGATGCCGGTTGCTGGCCAGTCAATTAGTGCTCAATCAACGCGGGTAATGAATTGTGCGGTGGGTCGGCGCACCTTTTTCAACTTCACCAGCCAGTCGCCGGTCTCATCGCGGTAGCCGATGGGCATGAGGGCGACGCTGCGCAAGCCGCGTGCGCGCAGATTCAGGATGTCGTCGAGCGCTTTGGGATCAAAACCTTCCATAGGGGTCGCATCGACTTCTTCGTTGGCGGCAGCAATCAGCGCGGTACCCAGCCCGATATAAGCCTGACGGGCGGCGTGCTGGTAGTTGGTCTCCGCATCGCGCTGCGGATAGCTGCCCAGCAGCATGTTGCGATAGTTTTCCCAGCCCTCGTTCTTGAACCCGCGAATCTCATTGGTCAGATCAAACATGCCGTTGATGCGCTCTGCCGTGTAGTTGTCCCAGGCAGCGAATACCAGCAGATGCGAGCAGTCGGTGATCTGGGTCTGATTCCAGGCGATTGGCTTGATCCGCTCGCGTACTTCGGCATTGGTAACCACGATGAGCTCGTAGGGCTGCAGTCCGCTTGATGTCGCCGCCAGACGCGTGGCTTCGAGAATACGTGCGACCTTCTCTTCCGGCACCTTGCGGCTCGGGTCCATCTTTTTGGTGGCATAGCGCCACTCGAGCTTTTTGATCAATTCCATGGTTCAGGCTCTTTCAGTAGTAAGGGGGCGTCGTGGGCTGAATCAGGTTTCAACGGGGCAGCGTAACGTAAGCCACAACGATGGATATCACCAGCAACACGGCCGGCGGCATCAGGCTCAGGCGATTGGTAACAACGCGCCCGTCTCGGTGCCTGTCTTCGCGTACGCCCAAGCCCATCTTGCGCACCACGATTTCGGCAATGGAACCGAGAATCAGGAACAGCGACAGGTAGTGAATGATCATCTGATACTGTTCGTTTTCCATGCGACTCCTCCGAAGCGCCGTGATTTTCAGCCAGTCTAACCTGACAGGCAGCGTTACACTGAGGACTCGCGATCAGGAAAGAGGAAACCGATGAAAGTCTTTGTCGTGGCCAACCCCAAGGGGGGTTCGGGCAAATCTACGGTGGCCACCAATCTCGCCGGGCTGCTGGCACAGAAGGGCGGCGAGGTGATGCTGGGCGACATTGATCGCCAGCATTCGGCGCGCCAGTGGTTGCGGTTGCGGCCACCCGATCTTCCGGCGATTCACACCTGGGATGTCGATGCCGATGACGTCGCGCGTCCGCCGCGCGGCACCACCCATGCGGTACTTGATACCCCGGCCGGTCTGCACGGCAAGCTGCTGGCGCGGGTACTCCGGCAGCCGTGTCGCTTCCTGGTTCCGGTACAGCCCTCGCTGTTCGACATTCTGGCGACGCAGCAGTTTCTCGAAACCCTGTGTGCGGAAAAATCACTAAGGAAGGGCGAAAGCGAGGTCGCGGTGATCGGCATGCGCGTCGATACGCGCACCCGTGCGGCGGCTGAACTCGAGCGTTTCTTTGCCGGGCTCGATATCCCTGTACTGACCTATCTGCGCGATACCCAGAACTACGTGCGGGCCGCCGCCGCCGGCATGACGCTGTTTGATTTGCTGGCCTCACGCGCGCAGCCTGATCTTGAGCAATGGCAACCGATCATTGATTGGGTCGGTTCATGATCCGGAACGAATTGCAGGAAAGGCTGAATTCTTGGGCGCATGTGCTTGACGCTGATGGCGATGTTCAGGCTGCCTGCCCGCACGACTGCCCCGACACCTGCGCCATGCGTGTCACGGTCAAGGACGGTCGCGCCGTCGCCATGCACGGTGATCCGACGCACAGCCTGACCGATGGCACGCTATGCACCAAGGTCAGCCGTTATGCCGAGCGTACCTATCACTCCGAACGCTTGCAGACACCCCTGCGCCGCGTGGGCAACAAGGGAGAAGGTCGTTTCGTACCCATCAGCTGGGACGAGGCCATCACCACCGTGGCCGATCGTCTCGCCGAGGTGTGGCGGCACAATCCGGAAGGCATTCTCAATTACAGCTATGCTGGCACCATGGGCAAGGTGCAGGGCGAGGGCATGTCCGGCCGCCTCTGGCATGCCTTGGGCAGCAGCCGGCTGATGAGCACCATCTGCGCCGAAGCCGGCAGCAGCGGTATGAAGATGAGCATGGGCGCCAGCGTGGGTATGGACCCGGAAGCGATCGTCGACGCGCGGCTGATCATCCTCTGGGGTACCAACCCCGTCACTAGTCACGTACACCTGTGGGCCAAGATCCAGCAGGCCAAGCGCGCCGGCGCGCAGCTCTGGGCGATCGACCCCTACGCCTCCGACTCGGCGCAGAAGTGCCACCACCACATTGCCCTGCGCCCGGGCACCGATGCCGCGCTGGCCTATGCCATTGCCCATGTGCTGCAACGCGACGGCCAGCTCGATCACGACTATCTGGCGCGCCATACCACCGGTGCCGAGGCGTTTTTGCTGATCGCCAGCGAGTGGTCGCCGGCGTGCGCCGCCGCCTATTGCGGCATCCCCGAGGCGCAAATAGAAGCCCTGGCAACGGCGTATGCCGCTGCCCGCCCCGCGGCGATCCGCCTCAACTACGGCGTGCAGCGCAATGCCGGCGGCGGCGATGCCGTGCGCGCCATCTTGGCGCTCCCGGCACTGGTCGGGCATTGGCGACATCCATCGGGGGCGGGCGGCGCGGCACTCTCCACCTCGGGATGGGTGCCCAGGAACAAGACCCTTGAGCGCCCCGATCTGCTCGGCGCGCGCAACCCGCGCTGGCTGAATATGAGCACTATCGGCGAGGTACTCACACGCACCGTGCCGCCGGTCGAGGCGCTGATCGTGTACAACAGCAACCCGGTGGCGGTAGCGCCCGACAGCGCCATGGTGCGCGCCGGTTTTGCCCGCGACGATTTGTTCACCGTGGTGCTTGAGCACTTTCAGACCGACACCGCCCACTACGCCGACATCGTACTGCCCGCCACCACGCAGCTCGAGCATTTCGACATTCATTCGGCCTACGGACATTTGCATGTGCTGCTCAACCGGCCGGCCGTCGCGCCGCTGCATCTGGCGCGTTCGAACAGCCGGATTTTCCGCGAGCTGGCGGCTGCGCTGCGCCTGCGGCTCGGTGACGACTGCCCGGCACTGCACGACGAAGCGCTGCGCGCCAGCGACGTCGACTTGGCCGCAGACGCCTTTGACTGGAACCATCCGGCCTTGTCTGGCACCACGACCGAGCAACTGCTCACACAGGGGCACGCCCGTCTCGCGGTAGCGCGCGCAGCGCCCTTTGCCGAGGGCGGCTTTCGCACGGATGACGGGCGCTTTCACTTTACCCATCCCGTGCATGGCGCACCCCGGGTCTGGCCCAACCGGGAGTCGCCGGACAGCGCCTTGGCGCAGACCTATCCGCTGCAAATGATCAGCCCGCCGCCACGACATTTGCTCAACTCCAGCTTCGCCAATGTGGCCAGTCTGCGTGCGCTGGCGGGTGACAGCCACGAACCCACGGTGGTGCTGCATCCGCTCGATGCCGCCAATCGGCAAGTCGGCGCTGGTGACACGGCGATTGTCTTCAATGCGCGCGGGCAAACGCGTGCCAAGGTGGTGATCAGCGAGCGTACGCGCCCCGGCTTGGCTGTAGTGTTCGCCGTGTTCTGGCACACGCATACTGCGGGCGGCAGCAATGTCAACGCGCTGACCAGTCAGGCGCTGACCGATCATGGCGAAGGTGCCACGTTTTACGATTGCCTGGTTGATGTCAAACCCGGATGAACTCAACCGCACATCGAGGCAACACCGATGGCCAAGCCTGAGCGCAAAAACCCGTTGAAGCATTTGCGCGCTGCCGACGCCCGTGCCACCGCCAAGCTGGCGACCGAGGCGACTCGTGGCGTCACGCGCATGGTAGAGGGCGTGCATCAATCAGTGCTCGGCACCCTGGGCATGTCGGGGCGGGAAAAGCAGCGAACCGGCGGTTTGACCGGCCTTGTCTACCAGAGCATTCACGGCATGACGCAGCTGGTCGGCAACAGTGTGGATCTGGCTTTGGGCAAGCTGCAGCCGCTGCTGGAAGCGACCGAACATGAAAAGCCGGGTACCCCGGAGCGCGAGGCCGTACTCGCTGCCCTCAACGGCGTCATGGGCGACCGCCTGGCAGCCAGTGACAACCCCTTCACCACAATCATGAGCCTGCGCTATCGCGGCAAGCCACTGGCAGGCAAGGGTAGCTATGCCGTACCTGATGCCACTGGCAAGATCGTGGTGCTGGTGCACGGCTTGTGCATGAATGATCTGCAATGGCAGACACGGGCCGGGCCCGATGCGCCGGTGGTCGATCACGGTGCGGTGCTGGCTGAGCGCCTGGGCTATACGCCGGTTTATCTGCGCTACAACACCGGTCGCCACACCTCGGAAAACGGGCGCGATTTCGCCGCGATACTGGAGCAGTTGCTGGCGCACTGGCCGGTGTCGGTGAGTGAGCTGAGCATTGTCGTGCACAGCATGGGCGGGTTGGTGACGCGCAGCGCCTGCCACATCGCCGAGCGCGACGGCATGGCCTGGCGCGGGCAACTGGCCAGCATTGTCTTTCTGGGTACGCCACACCATGGCTCGCCGCTGGAGCAAGCCGGCAACTGGATCGATGTCATTCTGGGCAGCACGCCCTACTCGGCACCCTTTGCCAAGCTCGGGCAGCTGCGCAGCGCCGGCATTACCGATCTGCGCCACGGCCATGTGCGCGACGAAGACTGGCAGGGTCACGACCGCTTCGCGCGCAAGCCCGACAGCCGGCACGGGCTGCCGCTGCCGGCGGGCGTTGCCTGCTACACGCTGGCCGCCACGACCGCGAGCCAGCGCAGTTGCCTGGCCGACCGGCTGGTGGGCGATGGGCTGGTGCCGCTCAACAGCGCGCTGGGCAAGCACGACGATCCCAAGCATAGCCTCGCCTTTGCGCGCACGGCGTGCGCGATTGCCTACCGCACCCATCACATGGAGCTGTTGAGCAAGCCTGAAGTCAGCGAACAGATCGTTGACTGGCTGCAGCCGGCTGGCGCGTAATGGGCGTGGCCGGCGCATAAATGGCCGAGTCTTCGCGCTGGGGCAGCTATGGCATCGCCGTGGCCATCGGTTTGCTGGTGCCGCTTGCCTATCTGACCTGGGGGCCCGAGACCACGACGGGGGTGTCGCCAGTGGCGCCGGCAAGCCCGGCAGATTCCGCTGCGTCGCGCCGCAATGCAGTCGCCAGCACGATCTGCGGCGAAGTCGCCGAGCCGACGCATGGCAGCGTGCAAGTGCACGATGCCGCGATCATGAAGCGCAGCGATGCCAACTACTCGGGCATAGAGTTCATCAACGACTCGCCTTCAGCCGTGCGCATCACGCTGGTGGTGCCGGGCAGCGAGCACCGGCTGGCGTCCATTTTTGTCAGTACGCGCCAGCGTGCCGTGCTCAGCGCGCCGACCGGCAGCTACGGACTGCAGGTCGAACGCGGCTCGATATGGTGTGGTGACACCGGCTTTCGTGATGCGGTGCAGATCGCGATACGCGACGGGCTCAATACGCGCGATGGGCAGATCGGCGAAGTCGCCATTGCCGCGAGCCCCGATCTGCCGACCGGCCTGAGCTTCCGCTTTCGCAGCAAGCCGCCGGCGTCAAGCGCGGCAGAGCTTGATTCCGCAATGGGGCCGGTGCTCGGCGAGGGGACGCTGGAAGTACGCGCGGACCGCGCCGGACACTATCGGATTCCGGGGATGCTGAACACCAGGCCGGTGAGTTTTCTGGTCGATACCGGGGCCTCGATGGTCGCGGTATCCCGACGCGTGGCTAACGAGGCAGGTTTGTACGAGTGCGCGCATTGGGCCAAGGTCAAAACCGCCAATGGCACGGTCGATGTGTGCATTGTTCGCGGCGTGAATTTGCGCTTTGGCGGCTTTGTCCTGACCCAAACCGACATTGCCGTGCTGCCCAACCTGGAAACGGATGCCCTGCTGGGCATGAACGTGCTGCGTCAGTTTCGCGTCGAATGGGCGCAGGACGTTCTGAAGATCAGCGCGAAGTAGCGGGGTCAGATCACTTCGTAGGCCGTGACGGGTTCTTTGAACCCCTTCAGTGGCAGCGGTGTGACGGCGCGCAAACAGGCCGCCGGGGCGTTGCGTGCCGCCTCGGCCGAGACCAGTGTCTGACCGCCCTTGGCCTCGCCGCACAGGCGCGCCGAGAGGTTGGTCACGCTGCCGATGGCCCCGTAGTCGCGGCGGCCCTCGAAGCCGATGGCCCCGATGGTCGCCATGCCCTGGGCCATGCCGATACCCATCGCCAGTGTGTAGCCACGCGCCTGCCACAGCTCCTGCAGCGCGGCAAAGCGCTGGTGCATGGCCTGCGTCATGGACAGTGCCGTACCGACCGGGTCGGGTATTTCTATCGGGTCGTTGAAGAAGATCATCAGGCCATCGCCGGCAAAGCGTTCCAGCGTGCCGCCATGGGCCATGATCAGCTCACCCATGGCCGCGTGAAATTCTGCCAGCACACGCATGACCTCGTCGGCACCATAAGCCTCGGTAAACGCGGTGTAGCCACGCAGGTCCAGAAAGACCACGACAATTTCGCGCCGGTGATTCCGCAGCGGATCGTCGGCCTTTCCCGCCAGCAACAGGTCGGCGACGGCCGGCGAAAAAAAGCGGCGCAGGCGCCCAAGGCGTTCGATCTCGGTGATGCCGTCGCTCACCCGCTGCTCGAGCGTGCGGTTCCATTCCTGCAACTGCAGGGCCTGCTGGCGCATGCGCAGGTGATTGCGCACCCGGGCGAGCAAGATGGACGGGCTGATCGGCTTGGTCAGGTAGTCGACCGCACCGAGCTCCAGGCCTGCGGCTTCGCTTTCGATCTCCGACATCGCGGTGACAAAAATGATCGGGATGTCGCAACTCGCCGGATTCGCCTTCAATGCGGCGCAGACCTCATAGCCGCTCATGCCGGGCATCATGATGTCGAGAAGAATCAGGTCCGGTGGCGACGCGGCCACAATCTGAAGCGCCCGTTCGCCGGAATTGGCTACCTTGATGCGGAATTCCGGTTGAAGCAATTCGGCGAGCAAATGCAGGTTGTCGGGCGTGTCATCGACAGCAAGAATAGTCGGCGGGAGAGTCTGTGACATCGGATCGGCAACGCGTTGTGATGGCCGATTGTAGGCGCAAGCGTTGTCCGACAGGCTACGGTGTGCCCATCTATCTTGAAGCAGCCTGCTGTGGCCGGTCCCAGCGCAATTGGGCCAGAAAGCCACCTCCGGCCAGATTGTCTACCTCCAGGTGCGCGTTGTGCAGCTGGGCGATACGCCGCGCGATCGCCAGGCCGAGGCCGCTGCCTTCGCTGGTGTTGTCCTTGCCGCGATAAAAGCGCTCGATCAGCTTGGGCAAATCCTCTCCGGGTACCCCTTGGCCGGTGTCACGCACGCCCAACACCACCTCGCCATTATCCGAGCCGACGAACACGGTAATCGACTGCCCCGTCTCGGTATAGCGCAGGGCGTTTTCGATCAGGTTACGCAGGGCGATGCCCAGCAGTTGGGCATCGCCTGAAACCAGGCGCGGGCCGGGATCGGTGTCGAGCTGCACATCGTCGGCACGCGCAGGGCTACCGGCGACCAGCTCAACGAGAATGTCTTCCGCGACGCGGTTCAGGTCGACGGGCGCGGCGTCGGTCAGCGTGGCCAGTGGATCGAGCCGCGCCAGACGCAACAACTGCTCGACCAGACGCGTGGCGCGCTGGGTGCCGAGCACCACCTGATTCAGGGCATGCCGGTGCGCCTCGCTGTCGGTGCTGGCCAGCGCCACCTGTGCCTGCACGCGAATTGCCGCCAGCGGCGTACGCAGCTCGTGCGCCGCGTCGGCGGTGAAGCGCCGCTCGTTCTCCAGTGACTGGCCGAGGCGCGAGAGCAGGCGATTGAGTGCCGTGACCAGCGGCGTGACTTCGGCGGGCACTGTGTCGGTGCTCACGGCCTGCAGGTTTTCCGGCGAGCGCAGGGCCACTTCGCCGGTCAGGGCTTCCAGCGGCTGCAGCCCGCGGCGTATCGCAAGGTAGATCAGCAGCAGCAGGACCGGAATCATCACCCCGAGCGGGGCCACGGTCTTGACGGCGATCTCCAGCGCTTCTTCGTTGCGCAGGCTTTGCTTCTGCAGCATCTGGATGCGCAGTCCCGCTTGTGGTGCGCTCACGACCAGACTACGCCAGGACTGCCCCTCGACCTTGACGCGCGAGTAGCCGTCGTCACCCGCCACCGGTACCGCCGGCGCCTCGGGTGAGCGCGCGAGCAGCGTTCCGTCGCTGTGACTGATCTGCAACTCCATGATCAGGCCCTTGAGATACTTGTGTTCGAGTCCATCGAGCGTCTTGAGCAGCGCCGGCAGATTGCGCGTCTGTTCCGGCATCTGAATCGCCTGCGCCAGAAGCAGCCCGGCGGTGTGCGCCATATGCGCATCCATCATCTCGCCGACTTCGTGGCGCGCCTGGCGGTAGCTCAGGCTGCCGGCGACCAGCCAGGTGGCCAGCGTCGCCAAGGAGATGAGCTGCAGCAGACGCCGGCGCAGCGAGGGCGGCGTGCGTTCGAACAGATCGCCGCTGCCCGGCATCAGTCCACCTCACCCAGCTGATAGCCGAGCCCGCGCACGGTGCGGATCAGGCCGGCGCCGAGCTTCTTGCGCAGGTGGTGGATATAGACCTCGATGGTGTTGCTCTCGGCCTCTTCGCCCCAGGCGTAGAGGCTTTCTTCCAGCTGGGTGCGGGTGCGGATATGCGTTTTGTGGTTCATCAGGTCGTGCAGCAGGGCGTATTCGCGTGCCGAGAGGTCCACCGTCTCGCCCTTGATCGTTACCCGCCGCGCCGCCGGGTCGAGGCTGACCGGGCCATGCACCAGCACCGGACTGGCCGTGCCGCCGGCGCGACGCAGCAGGGCACGCAGGCGGGCCTGCAGCTCGGGCAGGTCGAAGGGCTTGGTCAGGTAATCGTCGGCACCGGCATCGAGCCCGGCCACCTTGTCGGCGCTGGTGTCGCGGGCGGTGAGCACTAGCACGGGCAGCGCGTTACCCATGCCACCGCGCGCTCTTACCTCGCGCAGCAGCGTAAGGCCATCGCGCTTGGGCAGGCCCAGATCGAGCACACAGGCATCGTAGCTCTGGTCGATCAGCGCGCGCCGTGCCATCTCGCCATCGCGCACCCAATCGACGGCGTAGTCATCAAGGCGTAACCCGGCACGGATGCCGTCACCGAGCAGGGCGTCGTCTTCGACCAGGAGAATTCGCAATTATTTTTCCTCGGCCAGTTTGTCGAGCACGCTCTGGATTTCCTGCCGGCGACCGCTGTCGGCCAGTTCGCGCCCGGGGCGCGGCGCAGCCTTGAGCGCCGCTTCCAGCAGCGGCTTGGCTTCAGCGCTGCGATCGCGGTCGATCAGGAATTCGGCGTAGAAAAAGTTCGGGTCGATGCCGCTCGGGTTGATGCTCAGCGCCTTTTTGAAATACTCCTCGGCCTTGGCCTTGTCGCCGAAGCCGATGGGCCAGCCGGGCACCTTGGCCAGCAGCGTGGCGAGGCTGGTGTACGCCGAACCGGCGAGCGCCTTGTCGTTGAGCTTGAGCGATTCGTCGAGCAGGGCTTTGGATTCCTTGGCCAGACTCAGTGCGCCCAGGCCGCCCTTGGCACCGGCTTCGCTGGAAACGACGATGCCGGTCCAGATCATGACTTCGGGCACGCCGGGGTTGTCCTGCACCAGCTTGCGCGCCTGCGCGCCGAGCTCGTGATAGCCGGCTTCCTGCTGCTTTTCGGGCAGCTGATATTTGATCTGCGCCCAGCGGTCCTGAATGGGCTTGATCAGCTCGTCGGGCGTGGCGGCGTGGGCCAGCGCCGCGACCGTAATGGACGCGGCGAGTAACAGGTGGCGAAGCAGTGACGATGATTTCATGGACGACCTTTCTGAGTGGTGGAGGCATGACGCTTGATGGCCGGCAATTTGCCGGCGACACCGTGATCAACCAGGCCGGGCGCAACGCCATTAAGCCACGCAAAGAAGCGCTCCGGAAAGCCGATATGGCGTTCTTTCCCGTTCTTTTGCAGGGTGGTGACGATGGCGCGGGCGACATCGGCCGGGCTGTCCGAGGCGGTTTTCAGATCGCGGTTGAGCGCGTTGACCTCGGGGGTATTGAGCGGCGTGTCAATCGCACGCGGGGCGATATGCACGACCGCGATGTGGCTATCGGCCAGTTCGCGGCGCAGGCTCTGGGAAAAGCCCCGCAGCCCGGCCTTGGTCGCCGAATACGCCACGAAACCGGCGAAGGGTACGCTGCCGAAGGTCGAACCGACATTGACAATGGCAGCCGCCGGGCGCGACTTGAGCCAGGGTAGCAGCGCCTGCGTGAGCTGCATGGGCGCGGCCAGATTGGTGGCGATCAACTGCTCGATGGTGGGCCAGTTCTGCTCGTCGTACAGGCCAAAGGCACCGATGCCGGCATTGTTGATCAGCAGGTTGATGTTGAATTCCTGCGCCGCGCCGACAATGGCGGCAATGCCCTCGGGACGGGTGACATCGGCGCGCACGCTGGCACTGCCCGCCCCCAGCGTCGCCGAGAGCGCGGCGAGTTTTGGCACGTCGCGGCCGGCGATCAGCAACTGTGCGCCGGCCCTTGCCAGCTCGCGGGCGAGGGCTTCGCCCAGACCGCCGGTGGCACCGGTGAGCAGAATGCGGGCATTGGTGAGTTGCATCAGTTCGCCCCCTGCGTTTCTGCCCAGGTCGGCAAGCCACGGAAGACATCGCCGTAGAGTTTGAAAAACACCTTGGCGCTGCGGATGACTTCGGCCTGATCGTCCGGTGTCATGGCATTGACCAGCGCCGCCAGATGCTGGGTGTGCTCCTGATCGAGCGTGCCGTGTGAGCGCAGGTAGCTGAAGGCGCTATCGGGCACGCCGATGGCGGCCTGAATCTTGTCGGCGGCGTGCAGGGCCAGCGCGACGCTGGTGCCTTCGAGCACGAACACCATGCCGAAAAATCCCGCCGGGTTGCGCCGGCTGATCAGGTCGTAGGCATAGGCGACCATGACCTCGGCGGGCAGGTGCGGCTGGCTGACACGCACGGCCTCGGCATCGCCGCCGGCGGCGGTAATGTCGGAAAGAATCCATTCCTCATGGCCGATCTCTTCTTCAATGTACTCAGCCACCGCCTTGCGCAGCCAGCCCAGACGCTCGGGCAGCTTGCCGCCGAGCAACATGAGCAGCGGCGTGGTGTGACGCACGTGGTGGTAGGCCTGACTCAAAAAGGCCAGATAGCTCGCTCGCGTGGCTTTGCCTTGCAGGCAGTCGGCGATGATGGGCGCGGCAAGCAATTGCTGACGTTCGGCGGCGGTGGCGCTTGCCAGTTGTTCATAAAACGACATCGGTGGGTTCCTTTGTGGCGTAGAGAGAATCGATCAAGGTAGCGTGATGGGTATGGATGGCCGCGCGCATCGGGCGACCGTTGCCGGTAGCGAGGCCATTGGCAACCGTAAACGCGGGCACGGTCGCCCACTGGCCGACGCGGGCGTAATCGGGCAGCGAGGCATTCGCCGCCTGCACCATTGCCGCGAGCTGAGTGGCGTTGATGCCGGGCGCGGGCACCAGCAAGGCCGCCAGCGCCGGGCGGGCATCGCCAACCACGACCGCCTGCAAAATGCCGGGCTGGGCGAGTAGCGCCGCCTCGACCCACTCGGGGGCGATATTGCGCCCGAAGGAGGTGATGAGCAGGTTCTTCTTGCGCCCGTCGAGATGCAGGTGGCCGGCGGCATCGAAGTGGCCGCAATCGCCGGTGGAAAACTCGTCGGTCGCGACGTCATTTATCCGCAAGTCGGCGCTGGTAACACGGCGATCATCGCCGAGATAGGCGAGAAAAGCGCGCGTTCGGGCGATCACTTCGCCCTCCACGATGCGCAGCTGCGCATGACTCAGGGGCCGGCCTACACCCTGACCGTCATCGCCGGGGCGATTGAGACAAACCACCGACCCGCACTCGGTCAGGCCATAGCCCTGATACAGCGGCAGGCCGAGGCCGCGCCCCTGCGCCAGCAGCGTCGGGTCGACGCGTGCGCCGCCGACGGCAGCGAAGCAGAGTGAATCGGGGGCATGCTGACCGCTCATGGCCAGAAATACCGTCCAGGCTTTGGCCAGTTCGGGCACCAGAATGACGCTGTTGGCACCCGTCGCCAGCGCGCTTTGCTGCAGCGCCGCCGGAGCAAAACCGGCCATACCCTGCCAACCCAGCGCGGCCAACGGCGACAGGTGGATACGCGCGCCTTGCAGCAGCGGCGCATACACACCGGCGACGTTTTCCAGCAGCAGCGCCAGTGGCAAAACGCACAGGTGCTGCTTGACCGGCAAATCGGCAAGGCGCTCAGCCACCGCCACGGCGGTATCCGCCAACCCTTCAAAACTCAGGCAGACGCCCTTCGGGTTGCCGGTACTGCCCGAGGTGAAGGATATTTTTGCCGTGCCCTCAGGTAGTGCGACGGTGGCGACCTTGCGTTTGAACAGCGTCAGTCCATTCCACACCGCTGCCTGAGTGAAATCTGCCGAGAGGAGGACAGCCATCTGCGGCTGGTCGGTGAGCAGGGTATCGCTGCCGGTGGCGGCGAGCGCATGGCCCATTTGCGCCCGGGTAAAAAACACCGGCAGAGGCAGTTGCGCGATGCGCGCTTCCAGCGCCGCGAGGTCGGCCATGACCCAGGCCGGACAGTTGTCAGCGAGTACGGCGAGTACCCGGCAATCGGCCAGCAGGGGCGTGAGCGTGTCGATCTCACGGCGAATGGCGGCGGCTGTCCACTCGTCACCGCTGCCGGTCGCACCGGATAGCACGATCTCATCCGGAGCGCGGTGGGCCAGACTGGCCAACAAACGAGCGACGCTCACAGGGTTTTTCCGATCCGCTCGGAGGCAATGCGGATGCGCCCCGTCACCACGATAGGTTGGGTGTCGTAATAGCGGCCCCAGTTCGCGGCATCGTCCCCCACGCGCGCGGGGTCGGCGGGGGCCAGCGCAATCAGCGGCAGGCCGACACGACCAAAGATACGGATCAGTTCGTCGGTGGCGGTAAACACCACCCATTCGTAGCCAAGACGCTCAAAGTGCCGCGCCATGCGCACAATGAAGGCAATGCTGCTACCGGCTTTGACGGCAGCCAGATTGCCGACCTCGACAATTTTGTCGCGGGCGATTTCACGCTGGGCAATCTGGCTGACGGCCTGCTCGATGGGGATATCGAGGTAGTTCTCCAGATACAGGCGCTCGGCCACCGCCCCTTGTTGGGCCCCGCGCCAACCCGCGGCGGCGGTAATGCGCTCGCCCTGCTCAAGCGCGAACAGCTCGGGGGCAAAGCTGGGCACCGTGGCCCCGTAGTGCGCGGCGAAGATCTGGCGGATGAAGCCTTCAACCTCGGCCCGGCGGGGCGAAGCCACGCTGTGATGCGAAGTGCGCAGCCCCTCGGTTTTGCTCGACAAAAGTTTGCGCTGTGCGACTGACATGACTCGTTCCTTGACGATGACATGTCGGCAGACTAGGGGGCGATTATTAAGCCGTTCTTAAGCCTGGATTACTCCCGGGCTCACCGGTCAGGCTGATTTTCGCCTCGACGCACTTGCTTTTGCGCTTTCTCTGAGACAACCCCACTTACGCCCCGTGCCTGGTGCCAATGTGACGTCGCACGTGAGAAAACCAGCGTCATGCCGAAAAATCCGCAAGTCGGCGCTGGTAACACGGCGATTTGCCCTGCCGTGCGGGCATGCCAATGCGCGCCCACACCTGCGACAATGGTGCCGACACCATCCTGATGTCTCTCATGCGCACCTCCCTCGCGATCGACTTTGTCTCCGACGTTTCCTGCCCCTGGTGCGTGATCGGCCTCTATGCGCAGGAGCAGGCCATTGAACGACTCGACCCCGGCGTCAGCGTGACCATCCCGGTGGAAGCCTTCGAGCGCGCGTTGCGCCACGCCCTGGCACAGCCATGACACCGGACGACCTTGAACGCCTGACCACCCTGACCATGCCCTTCGGCAAGTACCAGGGGCGGCGGCTATGCGACCTGCCCGGCAACTACCTGAACTGGTTTGCCCGAACCGGTTTTCCAGGGGGTGACATCGGCCGGCTGCTGGCATTGATGCAGGAGATCGACCATAACGGTCTGCGTTCTCTACTCGACCCGCTGAGGGGCCATCAATGAGCAATGAAAAGACCTCAAAACTCGACGCGCTCGTCGCCAAGGCGCGGCAAGACGCCGCGGCCCGCGAATCGGGCTACCGCGAGCAGGCGCTGAAAATTTATCCGTGGGTCTGTGGCCGCTGCGCGCGCACGTTCACGCACAGCAATCTGCGCGAACTGACCGTGCATCACCGTGACCACAATCACCACAACAACCCGACCGACGGCAGCAATTGGGAGTTGCTCTGCCTGTATTGCCATGACAACGAGCACCAGCGCCAGCTTGAGGCCGCGTCCGGACTGGGCGGCGGCGCGCAGCCGACGAACGCGGCCACGCATTCGCCCTTCGCCGATCTCAAAAACCTGCTCAACCGCAAACCCTGAAGGCACCATGAGCGACGAGACCCTGCCACCGCTAATCGTGACACCGCCCGGCCGCTACCGCCACTACAAAGGCAAGGAGTACCAGGTGCTGGACACCGTGCGCCACAGCGAGACGCTGGCGCCGATGACGCTGTACCGTGCGCTCTACGGCGAGCAGGGCTTGTGGGTGCGGCCGGCGGCCATGTTCACAGAAATAGTGACAATCAACGGGCAGGCTGTGCCACGCTTCCTGCGCGTCGGCGACTGAGCACAGCGCGCTCAAGCCACCCCCAGCACAGCGTCAACGCATCCTCAGCAAACGATAGCGCGCAAGCTCTCGACGCCGGCCGGCACCACCGGCACCCACGGAATCAGCGCGCAGCGCTTCGCCAGCGCTTCTGCCACTTCACGGATGTAGGGCACTTCGTATTCCCCGCGCTCCAGCAAGCTCGGCTCCTGAGTGCCGCTGGCCAGCAGCGACTGGTTGATCACCCAGGCCATGGGCGTGATGCCGGCGCGCGCGAGATCGGCTTGCAGACGCGCTGCCTCGTGCACCGGCGTGGCTTCGGCCAGCGTCACGATCAGCGTGTGGGTGTAGCCGGGGTCGCGCAGGCGAGGGAGCAGTTCGCGCACGGCACCCGGCATGTCACCTTGGGTGCGCATCACTTCGCGGTGGTAGGCTTCGGCAGCGTCGAGCAACAAAATGGTGTGGCCGGTGGGCGCGGTATCGAGCACGACAAAGCCGTCCTTGCCTTGATCGACGGTACGCGCAAAGGCGCGGAAGATGGCGATTTCTTCCGTGCAGGGCGAACGCAAATCTTCCTCCAGCATGGCGCGGCCGGCGGCGTCGAGATGTTCGCTGGCCTTGGCCAACACCTCGTCGGTGTATTGGCGCACTTCGGCCACCGGATCAATGCGCGTGACCAGCAGATTCTTCAGATCGTTGCCCACCGCCGCGCTGACATGCGCCGCCGGATCGGTGGTGGAAAGGATGGTCGGCAAACCACGCTCTGCGAGTGCGCAGGCAATGGCCGCGGCCACTGTAGTCTTGCCGACGCCGCCCTTGCCCATGGTCATGATGACGCCGTGACCTGTCTGCGCTAGCTCATCCACCAGCGCACGTAAACCGTCGGGCAACTCCAGGTCATCGACCTTTCTTGCAAGCGTCTGCGACCGCGGGGAGTGAACACCATTTTCACCAATGGCACGCAGCGCCGCCAGACCGACCGTGCCGCGTGGCAGGAAGGGAATGGTCACGCGCGGCAGGGCGCTCAGACCCGCCGGCATGGCGGCCATGGCGCTCACCGCCCGCGAACCCATGGCCAGCGCGATGGCATCGGTGCTGCCCGCGCTGTCAAAGACCCCGTTGATCGCCAAGTGCAGGTTGCTTACCCCCAGCTCGGCGAGTTCGGCGCGGGTGCGCTCGGCTTCGCGCAAGGACGCGGCCTCGGCACGGCTGACCAACACCACCGTGGTCGCTGCCGGACTGGCCAGTTGCGCGACTGTCGCGGCATAGAGTGCCTTCTGTTTTTCCAGCCCGGCCAGCGGGCCCAGACACGACGCGCCGCCGGTGGAGGAGGCAATGAAGGTGTCCCAGGCCGAGGGCAAGGTCAGCAAGCGCAGGGTGTGACCGGTGGGTGCGGTGTCGAAAATCACGTGATCGAAACCGGCGGTCGCCGTGGGGTCACCGAGCAATGTCGAGAATTCGTCGAAGGCCGCGATCTCAACGGTGCACGCGCCAGAAAACTGCTCTTCCATACTGGCAATGGCGGCGGCCGGCAGCACGCCCCGGTAGGGCGCCACCATGCGTTCGCGATAGGCTTGCGCCGCAGCTTCCGGGTCGATGTTGAGGGCGTACAGGGTGTTTGTTTCGGGGATCAGTGTCGGCGTCGCGCCCAGCGCCACGCCCAGCACTTCATCCAGATTCGAAGCCGGGTCGGTGCTGACGATCAGCACGCGTTTGCCGGCTTCGGCCAGCGCTAGCCCGGTAGCACACGACAGCGACGTCTTGCCCACCCCGCCCTTGCCGGTGAAAAAAGCGTGGCGGGTTGTCAGTGTCGGCAATGGCATGGCGGCTCCCGAGTCAACAGCAACCAGACTTCGGGTTGCAGCTACCCACCTTGATGTGCGGCTTGATGTGCGGCTTGTCGGCAGCGGTAAGCGCAATGCCCAGCTTCTGCGCCAGTTGCGCGCGTGAGGGATACATGCCGGTGGAAATGATGTGTCCATCGACGGCGAGAATCGGCAGCCGGTCCATGCCCGCTTCCATTTCGCGCACCACTGCCGGGTTCGCCGCGAAGGCCTGCGGCTCCTGACCAAGATTGTGGCGGGTAACGGTCACCTCGTGCTCGCTGACCCATTTCAGATCAGCGGAAAACTGCGCCAGCACCGGATCGACCTCCACGCCACACACGCCGGTGGCACAGCACATCGCGGGATCAAAGACTTCAAGTGTTTTCATGACAGGCTCCTTTGTGCCGGGCCGGTCTCATACCAGCCCTTGGTTTGATTGACGATGCGCACCACCAGCAGCATCACCGGTACTTCGATCAAGACCCCGACCACCGTCGCCAGTGCCGCGCCGGACTCGAAGCCGAACAGGCTGATGGCGGCGGCGACGGCCAGCTCGAAAAAATTGCTCGCGCCGATGAGTGCCGACGGACAGGCCACACTGTGCTTTTCGCCCACGGCGCGGTTCAGCCAGTAGGCCAGGCCGGAGTTGAGCAGTACCTGAATCAGAATCGGTACAGCAAGAAGCGCGATCACCAGCGGTTGTTCGATGATGGCCTTGCCCTGAAAGGCAAACAGCAGCACCAGCGTGACCAACAGAGCTGCAATTGACCAGGGCCCGAGGCGGGCCATGGTGGCCGCAAAATGCGCCTCCCCCTTGGCCAGCAGAGACCGGCGCCACCATTGCGCCAACAACAGCGGAATCACAATGTAGAGCACTACTGAGGTCATCAGCGTGCTCCACGGCACGATGATGGCCGACATGCCGAGCAATAGGCCGACTATGGGGGCGAAGGCGAAGATCATGATGCTGTCGTTGAGCGCCACTTGCGAGAGCGTGAATAAGGGATCGCCATTGGTCAGCCGGCTCCAGACAAACACCATCGCGGTGCACGGTGCCGCCGCGAGCAGAATCAGGCCGGCGATGTAGCTGTCGAGCTGGTCGGCGGGCAGCAGCGGCGCGAATAGATGACGCACGAACAACCAGGCCAGCAATGCCATCGAGAAGGGCTTGACCAGCCAGTTGATGACCAGGGTCACCGCTATGCCGCGCACATGACTGCGCACCTCATGCAGCGCGCCAAAATCAACCTTGACCAGCATGGGAATGATCATCACCCAGATGAGCAGACCCACGGGGATATTGACCTGCGCGAACTCCATGTGCCCCAGCACCTGCACCGGCCCCGGCAACACCTGCCCGAGCACGATACCCACGACGATGCAGAGAAACACCCAGACGGTGAGATAACGCTCAAACACACTCATCGGCACCCTTGCGGCAGCCTTGGCGGTGAGCTCGCACTGCGCGCTCATGGCAACTCGCGGGCAATGCGCTGCAGCAGTGCCTTGCGCTCAGCGGCGCTCAGCGCTTCGAGCGGCTCGGCAAACAGGCGGGTAAAGCGCGCCAACAAGGTCTGGTAGACCGACTCGAACGCGGTACGCCTTGCTTCCATTGGCTCGAGATGCGCCGGGTCGGGTAACCCCCAATGCACCTGCACCGGCGCCCCCGGCCAGATCGGGCAGGTTTCATTGGCGGCGCTGTCGCACACAGTAATCACGATGTCCATGCGCGGAGCCTCGGGCGTGGCGAATTCATTCCAGGATTTGCTGCGCGCACCTTCGCAGACCACGCCGTGACGGATCAGTGTTTCCAGCGCCACGGGATTCACCACGCCGCCGGGCTTGCTGCCCGCCGAGTAGCCTTGGGCGCGGCCTTGCGAGCAATGGCTGACCAGCGCTTCGCCGACCACGGAGCGCGCCGAGTTACCGGTGCACAGAATGAGAAAATTGAGCGGGGTACGGGTCATAGGGAGGCTTTCGTCGTGTGCGGGGCCGACAGCTTGGCCTTGGCTTTGGGTTTGGCAGGGGCACAGGTGCTCGCTGTTGCCGGCAGGCAGGTCTCACCCTGGCAGCAGTTGTGCGTCAGGAAGGCAATGAGTTGATCCATCACCGGATAATCGGCGGCATAGAAGATGAAGCGACTGACCTGCCGGCCCTTGATCAGCCCGACCCGGCTCAAGTGCGCCAGATGGAACGATAGCGTCGCCGGCGGCAGCGCAAGTGACGCGCCGATGGTGCTGGCGTTAAGGCCGGGCTCACCCGCCTCCACCAACATTCGATAGATGGCGAGGCGGGTTTCGTGACCCAGTGCGGCCAGAAGTTCAGATGCGGTAATGGTTTCCATAGTTCGATAATACTCGAATTATGGAAACCATTACCGAGTACCTCGAACGCCGATCAGGCGCGTCGGGCCACCTTGTCAGCAAGAATGGTAGCGAGGCCGCCCAGTATCACCAGGCCGCTAATGCCAGCAAGCATCACCAGTACCTCGGCCGCAAAGCTCACCGGCGTGACCTGCCCGGTGCTTACTTTGGCAAAGATCGAGACACTGTAATAGATCATGGTTTGCAGGCCCCACTCCAGGCGCTTGCCGCCCTGGCCGTTAAAAGCGAAGGCCTCTTCACCGAGCGAATAGAAGCACATGCCGAATACCACGGCGATGCTCAGCGCCATGGTTGTCCAGCGCAGCAATGAGCGGCCACAATCCGACGAAATGAACCACAACCAGTACAGCCACTCGCCCAGCGGCCAAGGGCCGGGCAGCCTTCTTCCGGATGCATCAGCACTGCCCTTGCGCCGATAGCGGGCGAACGGGTCCCACTCTTTGGCGCGCAGTTCTTCGATGTAGTTCTGGTCATTTGCGGTGCGCGTAAAGCGCGGGCTACCGTAGCAGTCTTTGACCCGGATGCCACGGTAGCGCGAGGCTTTGTTGTAACGAATCTCGGTGACATTGGCGTCCGTCAAGTTGGCCCGGCGCAAATCGGCAAAGCGCAAATCGGCCTCGTCGAGCAAGGCCTGCGAGACCCGCGCGCCGTACAGGTTGCTGCCCTTGAGATCGCAACGATGCAAATTGGCCTGGAACAGATTGATCTCGGTCATGTTGGCGCGGCTCAGGCGCGCACCGCCCAGATTGGCCTGCTCAAGATCGGCACGCCAGAGCGCGGCCCCGGAGAGGTCTGCGCCTTCGAGATTGGCATGGCGCAGATTGGCATTGGTGAAATTGGCACCAACCAGGTTGGCACCGGAGAGCACAGTTTCTTCGAGCACCGCGTCCCAGAAGCTGGCCTCGGGTGCCGAGCCGCTCCAAAATTTGCTATGACTGAGATCCGCTCCGTCAAACACCGCATGGTCAAACGAGGTATTGGAAAGCGTCGCGTAGGGCAGATGGGCATAGCTCAGATCGGCATGACTCAAGTCGAGACTGGCCGTCTGAATACGATCGAGCCTGGCCTCGCGCAGATTGAGTCCCGAGAGGTCAATGCGACCATCAGCAGTCACCGTCGCCTCACTAAAATCTTCCGGTGCGAGTTCTGCGCCGCACAGGTCGATTGCGATGCCGGGGTTCTCTTCGCGCCAGCGATTCCACGCCCACTTGCCTGTCCGCAAGATCTGCAATTGCTCCTGATTTGCCATAAGCTTCGCGCTAAACCACATCAGACTGGGGTGCCTAGTATGGCTCCTGGCGCGGCTCGCCAATACCGGCGTTAGTGGCTGAACTTGCAGGCAGTTTTTACTACTGCATAATCCATCACAGACCACGGGGAGCAAAACATGCGAGTCGTCATTCTTGGCAGCGGCGTCATAGGGACCACATCGGCCTACTATCTGGCCAAGGCGGGCCACGAGGTCACGGTGGTCGATCGACAGAGCGCACCCGCACTTGAAACCAGCTATGCCAATGCCGGCGAAGTTTCGCCCGGCTACTCTGCCCCATGGGCCGGACCGGGCGTGCCGGTCAAGGCGATCAAATGGATGCTGATGCAGCACAGCCCGCTGGTCATCTGGCCACTGCTCGACTGGTCGATGTGGCGCTGGGGCCTGATGCTGCTGGCAAACTGCACCGATAAGGCCTATGCGATCAACAAGGGGCGCATGGTGCCGATTGCCGAATACAGCCGCGACTGCCTGCGCCAGTTGCGCGCCGATACCGGTATCGCCTACGACGAGCGCACTCAGGGCACGCTGCAGTTGTTCCGCACACAAGCGCAGATGGATGGCATTGGCAAGGATGTCGAAATTCTGCAGCAGTACAAGGTGCCGTTCGAGGTGCTGGATCGCGCGGGTTTTTGCAAGGTCGAGCCGGCTCTCAAGCTGACGCAGGAAAAATTTGTCGGTGCCTTGCGCCTTCCCGGCGACGAGACCGGCGACTGCTTCAAGTTCACCCAGACCCTGGGCAAGATGGCCGAATCGCTCGGGGTGCAATTCAAGTTCGGCGTGACTATTCAGGCGCTGGACGTGGCTGGCGATGCGATCACCGGCGTGCGCACCGATGCTGGCCCCATCACCGGCGATGTGTATCTGCTGGCATTGGGTAGCGACTCACCTTTGCTGCTCAAGCCGATCGGCATTGATATCCCGGTGTATCCGATCAAGGGCTACTCGCTGACCGTGCCGATTACCGATCCGGCCGGCGCGCCGGAATCCACCATCATGGACGAGACGCACAAGGTGGCGGTCACGCGACTGGGAGATCGCATCCGTGTCGGCGGCACGGCCGAGATCGCCGGCTACAACCTCAACTTGCGCGAGGCGCGGCGCGCTACGCTCAATCATGTGGTGACCGATCTCTTCCCTACCGGTGGCGACATCAGCAAAGCCGAGTTCTGGACCGGACTTCGCCCCATGACACCCGACGGAACACCGGTGCTCGGCCCGACCCACTACAAGAACCTGCAGCTGGCCACCGGCCACGGCACGCTGGGCTGGACCATGGCGGCGGGTACCGGCCGCGTCATGGCGGACCTGATCAGTGGGCGACAGCCCGAGATCAGCATGGACGGACTGACCATCGCACGCTACCGCTGAGCAAATCGGGGAGCGACTCTCCGCAAGTCGGCGCTGGTAACACGGCGATTCCCGGGCCTTGAGCTTGGCCTGGGCCTAGGCTTTGGCCGCCATCTTCGGTGCCAGCAGGAAGTACATGGCCGGCGTGACCAGACGCGACAGGAACGTCGATGAAACCAGGCCGCCGATGATTACCCAGGCCAGTGGCGAATAGAGCGGACTACCCTGCAATGCCAGGGGCATCAAGCCGCCAATGGCGGTGAGCGAGGTGAGCAGAATCGGGAAGAACCGTATCTCGCCCGCCTGCTCAATCGCTTCGCGCAGGCCCATGCCCTCGTCACGTAGCTGATGCGTGAAGTCCACGAGCAGGATGGAGTTTTTGATCTCGATCCCGATCAGGGCAATGAAGCCGATCACCGCCATGAATGAGAGGTTGTAGCCCGACAGAAACAGCGCCAGCACGCCCCCGATGATGCCCAGCGGAATCACGCCCGCAACAATGACCGTACTACGAAAATCGCCGAACTCAAGCACCAGTACCGCGAAAATGCCGAACAGCGCGATTAAGCCGGCGGTAGCCAAACCACCGAAACTCGCCTCCCGCGCCTCGCGTTCGCCGGAAATGGCGAAGCGATAGCCGGGCGGCAATTTGACCTCGCCAAGTTTGGCAATAATCACGTTGGTCAGCTTCTCCGTGTTGTAGCCGCTAACGACTTCGGCGGTCACCGTCACCACCCGCTGGCGCTTGAAGCGGGATATGGAATTGGTCGCTGCCGACAGTTTTGGGTCAATGAACTGGCGCAGTGGAAGGGCATTGCCGGCGACGTTATTGACATACACGTCATCAAGTACATCCAGCTGGGGGTAGCCATTCTTCATCGGTGCCCGAACCACGATGGCCCGCTCGTCACCATCGGGCTCACGCAGCTGGCCAATGATTTCGCCGGCTACCGCCAAGCGCACGGTGCGATCAATGCTCAGCGTCGGAACGCCGTAGAGCGAGGCCTTGGTGGTGTCAATGCCCAGATCCAGATCGGTACGTGCCAGACGCAGCGGGTTATTCACATCACGTGTGCCTTCTACGCTCTTGATGACGGCCTCCACCTTGCCCGCAACCTCGGTCAGTGTATCGAGGTCGTCGCCGAGCACACGAATGGCAATGGGGGCAGCCAGCGGCGGTCCGTTTTCGAAGCGTTTGAGGACAATGCGGGCCTCAGGGTAGTTCGCCAATTCATCGCGCAATCGGTCAAGGAAGGCCGGGGTCGTGCGCGGGTCAAAACTCTGCAGCCCGACGTAAACCTCGCCCACCGAGGCGCGGGTGCCGCGGCGAAACACGTTGTAGTAGACGCGAGGATTGCCCCGGCCGACGTTGGCGAACATGTATTTCACCTCGTCATGCGTCGAGAGTACGTTTTCAACAAACTTGACGGCCCCATCGGTGGCCTGCACCGAGCTGCCCTCAGGCATATCAATAGTGATCATGAACTGGGGAACGTCGGCCTGCGGAAACAGCGAAAAGCCAATGCCGGGAATGAGGACCAGCACCGCACCAAAAAGCAGGCCCGCAAGGGCCGTCGTTGCCTTGGGCCAGGTCAGTGCCCGATGCAACAAGGGCCGATAGAACGCCTGAATGCCCCCCATCACGAGTTGCAACATGCGATTGCCGTGGGCTTCCTTTTCGGTAAGTACCCGACTGGCCAGGAACGGAATCACGGTGAGCGAAACCAGTAGCGAGGCAATGATGGTGAAGTTGACCGAGGCCGCCAGCGACTTGATGAACTTGCCGGCTCCTTCAGGCAGCATGAACAGGGGCAGGAAGGCGAACAGCAGCGTCGCAGTGCAGCCGAGCACCGCCATGGTGATCTGTTTGGTGGCGGCCACGGCGGCTTCGGCGCGGGTATGACCCATGCGCAGAAAGCGCTCGATATTTTCTGTCACCACGATCGAATCATCGACCAGCAAGCCCAGCGCCAGCACGAACCCGGCGATGGAGAGCTGGTTGAGCGAAAAGCCGGAAATATCCAACAGGAAAATGCCGATGGCCATGGACAAGGGGATGGAGACCATAACCACCGCAGCAGCGCGCAGACCCAGCGGCAGCAGCGTGATCAGAACCAAGCCAACCGCCAGCATGAGATCGAAACCCAGGCGTTTCAGGCGCTTATCGACGTTCTCTGACTGATCAAAGCCCAGCTCCAGGCGCATGTCGGGCGAAAGGTTCGCGCGAAACGCATCGATTTCCCTTGATCAGCCCCTCGCGCACCTTGAAGATGTTCATCGCATCCTTCTGGGAAATGCCGATGAAGATCGCGCGCTGCCCGTTGTAGCGGGTAAGGTAGTTCGCCTCTTCGTAATCCCACGTCACACTGGCCACGTCGCGCAAGCGCACGATGCGTCCGCCACCCTGTGCTGCGCCGCCGGTGCTGGCGACTACTGTGTCAGCAATTTCTTCCAGTGATTCGTAGCTGCCCGAGGTGCGCACGTTGAAGCGGCGGACCCCGACTTCAACGGCACCGCCGGGAACGAGTGCGTTTTCCCCCTTCAAGGTGTCAATGACCTGCGTAAGGGGGATATTGAACCGTGCCAGTTTGGGCAGATCGAGGGCGATCTGAACCTGTGGCCTGGGCAAGCCGCTGACATCGACCGCGCGCACCCCGAAGGCCTGTTCGAGGCGGTCTTGCAGATTCTCGGCCGTCTCGCGCAACTCACGTGCCGCGCTGTTGGGGCCAATCAGCGCAAGAAACAGGATATTGACCGTGCCCGGGTTGGCCTTTTCAATCTCGAACAGGGCCAGGTCGGCGGGTAATCTGGTGCGCGCCGTGTTCAGTTCGCGAATCGCTTCGTCGTACTGCTTCTCGGCGTCTTTGGTCCAGTCGTACTCAACCGAGACCTGGGCCATGCCATCACCGGCAAAGCTGCGTATTTCCTTGACGTTCGAGGTCAGGTTGAGTGCGTCTTCCAGCGGATCAACGACCAGGCGCTCCATGTCTTCCGGGTCGGCACCGGGGTAAACGACATTGACGATTACGACCGGTATCGGAAATACCGGGTCTTCGGCGCGCGGAATGTTCTGCAGCGAGTGCCAGCCCATGGCCACCAGCAAGAGAAACATGACCAGCGTGAACTGGAAGCGTTTGACCGCAAAAGCAGTAATGTCCATGATCGGCCTCTTGGCAGCGACTCAGCGACGATGCAGGTCAGGGGAGAACGCGGACGGTCACGCCGTCGTCTAGCCAGGCGGCACCCTCGCTCACTACTTTGGCGCCCTGCGATAGCCCACTCGTAATTTCGATGCGGCCGTCGAGCAGACGGCCGGTCTGAACCTCAATGCGTTTGACCTTGTCGCCCGCGGCATCGAGAATGAAAACCTTGCCTTTGCCGGCATCGCCTTCCAGGAGCGCCGAGAGCGGTACAGCGATGCTGCTGCCCGCCGCCGTGGCCAGCGCGGCCTTGGTGATCTCGAGGCGCGCAACCATTCCTGAAACCGGGCGCTCGATGGTTGCGGGAAGGGCGACTTCAATCTCGACGGTTCCAGTGCGCGCATCACTCGCGGCGGCCAAGCGGGTCAAGCGCCCGGTAAGCGCCTGCGTGCCCACATCAAGGCGCACCGCCACAGGGTCGCCAAGGCTCAGTTTCGCCGCATCACGCGCGCTCACGCCGGCCTTCACCACCCAGCCCTTGTCGAGCTGGCCAAAAACAACGATAGGCTGGCCGGCAGCCACCGTCTCGCGCGCCTCAACGCGCTTTTCCAGCACCACGCCGTTGGCGGGTGCGGTGATCAGGGCATGCTGGCGATTGAATGCGGCGGCCGCGAGCCCGGCTTTGGCGATGTCGCGCTGTGCGCGAACGTCCTGCTCGGCTTGTTGGGAAATCATGCCTTTGCCGCGCAAAGACTCGGCGCGGACAAGGTCACGTTCATACTTGGCCAGGCCCTCGCGCGACTGCGCCAGTGCCGCATCGAGATCGCTGGTATTGAGCGCAGCCAGAACCTGCCCGGCCTTAACGGCCTGACCGGCCGTAACACGCATCTCGGCAAGGATGCCGCCGGTTTTGAACGCCAAAGGAGCTTCGACTGCAGCACGCACTAATCCGGTCGCCACAACACGCTCGCTGAAATCGGCAGCGCCGACCTCCAGCACCCGCACCGGCTGGGCCTTAACCGGCGGCGGTGGCGTATCGCGCCCGCAGGCCGTGATCACCATGGCGGTCATCAGCAACGCCGTTGAGGCCAGAGACAGGCGCAGTTTCATTGAGTTTGCTAAATCAATTGGAACAAGACGACATGCAAAAAAAATCCCTGCCGAGTCAGGTTCGCTCTAGTCACTCTAGGCAAACCCGCACTCGCAGGGATGTCGAAGCCGGCCGAATTACTTCTTGGCGGCGGGCTTTTTTGCAGCCGGCTTGGCGGCTGCTTTGGCGGCGGGCTTGGCAGCGGGCTTGGCAGCTGCCTTGGCCGCAGGCTTCTTGGCAGCGGGCTTGGCGGCCGCTTTGGCGGCAGGCTTTTTGACGCCAGCTACAGCTTTTTTCGCGGCCTCAATCTTGCCTTGAGCAGCGGCCTTAAGCGCAGCGCCGGCCGAAAACTTGGGCACGGTCATTGCGGGTATTTTCAGCGGAGCGCCGGTCTTCGGATTCTTGCCGGCGCGCGCCTTGCGCTTGGTTGACTTGAAGGTACCAAAACCGATCAAGCCAACCGACTCGCCCTTGGCGATCGCGCGCTTGATCGTATCAAGAATGGCGTCCAGAGCACGTCCGGCGTCCGCCTTGGTAATGTTGGCCAGTTCAGAAACTTTGTCCAGCAACTCTTGCTTGTTCATATTGCACTGTCTCCCGTATCGATATGCAGTGAATGTCTGCGCTTTGATTGTAGTCAAAACAATCTGCGGTGCAATCGCAATCAACAACGAAATTCACCGTAACCGCCGGATTTGTGTCACATAAACAAGCCGGCGAATCTCAACAGAGACCTATCGCCGACAAACTTCCGTCTTGCGGGCGCAGCGCCGTATGGCCAGCGCCGACTTGCAGGAAACGCCTGTGTTCGCATACTGGCGTTTTGATGACTCAGTCTACCTGGGCTCTGGGGCGATAGCTATTCTGTGCTCAGTATCTGATGTTCTCTGACATCTGTACTGTCTCCTCCAGGAGGGTTTTAACCCTCCCTTCAACCCCTGGGGCTTGCCCCAGGGGTCTTTTTTTGCGCTATCTGTTCAGTCCCGGCGTCGTCAATCAACTGCCAGTGCGTGCGAAACGGCTTTCAATTTCTTCTGCTGGCATATAACCGGGAGTCCGCTCACCGTTGCTGAAGAACATGGCCGGGGTACCCCCAATATCAAGCTTGCGTCCTAGATCAATCGCGGCCTCAAGACCACTGGTATCACACCCCTCTGGTGCGGCGGCACTAGCCTTGCCGTTGAGCATCTGATCGTTCCATGCCTTTGCACGGTCGCCCGCACACCAGATTGCCTTGGATTTTTCCATTGAATCCTCACCCAGCACCGGATAAAGAAAGGTATAGACCGTGGCGTTCTTGAGCTTTTGGACTTCCCTCGCCAACTTCTTGCAATAGCCGCAGTTCGGGTCTTCAAAAGTCACCAACACGTTCTTGCCATTGCCTCGAACTTGCTTGACGGCATTCTTCAGTTGCCCGGCAATGAGATCCTTCGCGATACCATTTTGACGTTCGGCCGTCAGATTCTTGTCGGTCTTGGTTTCAATCAGGGCACCGATCATGACATAAGTGCCTTTGTCATCGACGTAAAAGACACGCCCATCGGCAATCACCTCCCACCAGCCAGCCATAGGCGCTTTTGCCAGCTTATCGACTTTACTGACGCGTCCAGACAAGGCCTTTCTGACGTCCGCCTCGCCGGCGATTGCAATCGGTGAAGCGAGCGACGAAGCAAAGGCAATCGTCGCCATAAAGGCAGAGAAATTTTTAATCATAGTGACTCCAGAGTGATCAATTTTCAGTGGGGGTGGATTGGTCAGGAAGCCAGCGCGTAACGGACCAGCAGGTCTTTCAGCAAGGGTAACTGATTGGTGACATTCATGCCGATATTGCGCACACTCACCCAGGGAGCAAGCGGATCAGCGGGTGCCTGGAACAGGCGATGCAAGGTGTCGGTCACGGTTTGCAGCGCCAGCACTTCTTCTTTGCGTGCGCGCTCGTGACGGCGCAGCAACGCCAGACTGCCACAGTCCTGGTATTCCGGCTTTTGCAGCAAGACATCGGCAAGCGAGGCTGCGTCCTGAAAACCCAGATTAATACCATGGCCTGAGAGCGGGTGGATAGCGTGGGCCGCATCGCCGATAAGTACAAGACGCGCCTGCGCACTTTGACGGGCACGCATGAGGCGCAGCGGGAATGCTGCGGGTGCTGCCATCAGACTCAACTTCCCTAATCGCGCCGCGCCAACTTGCTCGACACGCTGGGAAAACTCTTCGGCATCACACTGAATCAGATCGCGACCGGGTTCAGTCGCGATAGACCACACCATCGAGATGCGCTTTCCCGGTAGCGGCAACCAGGCTAAAACATCGCTGCCGCGAAACCACTGGAAAGCAGTATTGTCATGCGGCTTTTCGGTTTCAAAATTGGCCACCACGCCGAGTTGGTCGTACGGGCGCTGGATGGCGTCGATGCCGGCACTCTGCCGCACCCAGGAATCGGCCCCATCAGCACCGACTAGCAGTGCGCAGGTCATTTGGCGTCCATCGTCCAGTTGCAGTGTCACTTGGTCGGCATTGATCGTCATAGCGGCCGGCCGTGCCGGACAAAAGAGCTGAACATTCGCCTGTCGCTTGACCGACTCCCACAGCTCACACTGAAGCAACGACGATTCACAGATCCAGGCCAACTCACCGATGCCGCTGTCATAGGCCGAAAACTGAAGCCGACCGTCCGTATCGCCGTAAATGCTCATATGCTCAACAGCCTGAAGGCGAGCACGATCGAGATGGCTCCAGATGCCGATGGATTCGAGAAAATGCGCATTGGCCGGGCTGATCGCGTAAATGCGCGCATCCCATCCGGCAGTTCGAGTGGGCACTTTCCCTTCGACCAGAGCGACAGACAGTTTGGCCGAACGCAAGGCCACTGCCAGCGCAGTTCCGGCCAGCCCCCCGCCCACAATGATTACATCAACGTGCATCCCGCATTCTCGCCCACGGCGCATTGGCTTGACAAGCTACTACGGCAAAAAGGATAATCCCGCCCCTGTTACGTTCGGGGTGATGTAGCTCAGCTGGTTAGAGCACCGGATTCATAATCCGGGGGTCGGCGGTTCAAGTCCGCCCATCACTACCAAGCATTTAAACGGCTTCTCTTCGGGGAGGCCGTTTTCATGTGCGCCCGGCACGGGCGCACTCTTGGAGGTGAAAGTCCTCCCGTAAGTTGATCACAGCGAACGAAGCGAAGCGCAACTGCATGAGGGCGACCGAGTGTGGGGAGGAAGCGTAGAGTGAAACTGCGAGCCGATGGACAAGAACTGGATAGAAGGCGCTGCCGAGCAGGGCGAGCGGGCATGATTCCGCGAAGCTCTCGTGATCAAGGCGAAGTGGCGTAAATCCGGCGGTTGTGCAGTGAAGGAGTGCGTTCTTACCCGGGGGAGATCTCGCCTTGCGCCTGAAAGGGCGACGCCGAAAGGTGGAGCGAGAAGTCAGCAGAGGCCGTAGTAGCTGCCAACATGGGGCGAAGGGCCGAACGAGGAGAAGTGTTCGAGACCATGTCGATGTTGAACGTAACGCGTCAGAAGTCTGCAAACGCAGAGCGGGCGGGCGTAGCGCACGGTGAAGCCGGGCGCGATCCTGTCAGTGACGAAACGGGTAACCCGCGACGGGACACCGAGAGCACAGGGTCGGTGCTGCTTCAGGCCGCACTGACGAGAGGGAACTTGCAGCAAGCGTGGAAACGAGTCAAAGCCAACAAAGGCGCTGCTGGTGTGGATGGGCTGGACATTGACCAGACCGCCCGCCATCTGGTGACGGCATGGCCAACGATAAGGGAACAACTGCTGCGAGGAACGTACCGGCCCAATCCGGTACGACGGGTAACGATCCCGAAGCCGGACGGGGGCGAGCGCGAGCTTGGCATCCCAACGGTCACGGATCGGCTGATCCAGCAAGCACTGCTGCAAGTGCTGCAACCGAGGCTTGACCCGACATTCAGCGAGCACAGCTACGGCTTTCGACCGGGGCGGCGAGCCCACGACGCGATACTGGCGGCGCAGGGTTACGTCCAGTCCGGACGCAGGATCGTGGTCGATGTTGATCTGGAGAAATTCTTTGATCGCGTCAATCACGACATTCTCATTGACCGCCTACGGAAACGTATTGACGACGCCGGGATCATTCGGCTCATAAGAGCGTATCTGAACAGCGGCATCCGGAGCGATGGCGTAGTGCTGGAACGGTATCAAGGCACGCCGCAAGGTGGGCCATTGAGTCCGTTATTGGCGAACATGATGCTGGATGACGTGGATAAGGTGCTGGAGAAGCACGGCCATTGCTTTGCGCGTTACGCGGACGACTGCAATGTGTATGTGCGCAGTCGAAAGGCCGGCGAGCGAGTGATGACGTTGCTGCGCAAGTGCTACGGCAAGCTACGGCTCAAGGTCAATGAGACCAAGAGCGCGGTAGCCAGCGTCAAGGGAAGGAAGTTTCTGGGCTACAGCTTCTGGTTTAGCCAAGAAGGCGTCAAGCGGAGGGTGGCTGACAAGCCGATGGCGACGTTCAAGCAACGGGTGAGGCAACTGACTCGACGCTCGGGCGGGCGCAGCATGGCCGAGGTCATCGATAAGCTCAAACCCTACCTGTTGGGATGGAAAGCCTACTTTGGGTTGGCGCAAACACCGCGAGTCTGGCGTACGCTGGACGAATGGTTACGGCACCGGCTCAGGGCCATTCAACTCAAGCAATGGAAGCGTGGACGCACGATCTACCGGGAACTGATCAATCTGGGCGCGGCTGACCACGTAGCCAAGCGGGTCGCGCAGAACGCACGCTGTTGGTGGAGGAACAGCAATGGCGACATCAAGCGGGTGCTGACCATTGCCTATTTCGACAAACTTGGCCTACCCCGACTCTCATGACCTCAACTTCTCGAACCGCCCGGTGCGGACCCGCATGCCGGGTGGTGTGGGAGGGGCTCGGTCAGGTATCCTGACCGCCCCTATCCCGATTTGAACGCAAGTAGCTTGTGCCACAATTAGGACATCATGCTGCCTGTTGCAGCAACCACCACGGAGTGAATCTTGGCACTGACCATTCTCGGCCTTTCTGGCGCACTCTCGCACGATCCCTCGGCGGCCCTCTACATTGACGGCAAACTCATGGCGGCGGCGGAGGAGGAGCGCTTCGTTCGCGATAAGCATGCCAAGAACCGTATGCCTTACGAGGCCGCCAAGTTCTGTCTGGAATTCGCCGGCATCAAACCCGCCGATGTCGATTGCGTGGCCATTCCGTTTGCGCCAATCAGCTTGTTCGACAAAGCGCGCTGGCACTATGCCCGACGCTACTGGTATGCCCCCGACCGCGCACTCGATGCCATTCTGATGGGCAACCGTCGCCATGCGCGGTACAAGAAGCGCATTGAATGGTGCCTGCAGCAATTGGGCTTCGACCTGAAAAAGACCCGCGTTGAGTCGGTGGAGCATCACCTTGCGCACGCCGCAAGTGCCTACCACTGCTCTGGCTTCAAGGAAAAGACCGCCATTCTTGGTATCGACGGCAAAGGCGAGTACGCCACGACGTTCTTTGGCTGGGGCGAAAACGGAAAGATTCACAAGATCAAGGAGTTTTACGACCCGGACTCGCTCGGCGGACTCTACGGTGCGCTGACTGAATATCTTGGGTTCGAAATGCTCGATGGCGAATTCAAGGTCATGGGCATGGCCCCGTATGGGGATGCCACCAAGTACGATTTTTCCCGTTTAGCCAAATTCGAGAACGGCGAGCTGGTTATCAACACCGCCTACGCCAACGTCATCGGCCTGCGTCGTTACAAGGAAAAGGGCAAGGGTTACTATTTTTCACCCAAGCTGATTGAGTGGTTAGGCCCAAAACGCGAGGGCGATATTGCCGACGACCCGTACATCCATTACGCGGCCAGCGCTCAGGCGCTCTTTGAAAAGCTGTCACTGGAGATGCTGGACTACTACCTCGGCGACATACTCCGGGAAACGGGTCGCATCGCTTTTTCAGGCGGCTGCGCACTGAACGTCAAGCTCAATCAACGCATCATCGCCCGCCCCGATGTCAAGGAACTCTTCGTACAACCTGCGTCGGGCGATGCCGGCACTGCTGTCGGTGCAGCGGCCTTTGTTTCGCAGCAAATGGGCATGCCCGTCGAAAAGATGGAGCACGTGTATCTCGGGCCGCGCTATTCAAATGAAGACGTAGTCGCTGCGTGCGCTCGACACCCAAGTGCTCCCCGATGGGAAAAGCTGAGTAATGTTCCGGAACAGATTGGCAAGCTGCTTGTCGACGGAAATCCTGTTGCCTGGCTGCAGGGACGTATGGAATTCGGGCCACGCGCGCTAGGTGGACGCTCCATTCTCGGGTGCCCGAGTGCCAAGGGGGTAGCCAATCGTATCAACGAACAAATCAAGTTCCGTGAGCGTTGGCGCCCCTTCTGCCCTTCGATGCTGGATACCGTTGCCCAAAAGATGCTTTCCGTCGATCACCCATCCCCTTACATGACCTTTACCTTTGAGGTGAACGATGAGTGGAAAAATCGCGTGGGCGAAGTGGTTCATGAAGATGGGACCGCACGCGCGCAAGTACTGAAGCGTGAGTACAACCCTCGCTACTATGACTTGATGCTGGAGCTTGAGAAGCTGACTGGCAATGGTGTCGTGCTCAATACCTCGCTCAATCGCCGCGGTGAGCCCATGATCTGTTCGCCGACGGATGCGTTGAACATGTTTTTTGGATCAGATCTGGAGTATCTGATCATGGAAGATATTCTGGTCGTGAAGCAGGCTCCTTAAGGGTCAATGGCGTGACGGAGCGGTGGGTTCTGCAGGTATGCCATGGTTACGATGGTCCCTTTCTTGATGTGGCACGTCAGTATGCGGTTTTGTTTAAAGAGACGTCCATCAAGGTCTGTACAGTCTTTCTCACCGGCGCAGATACGCAGGAGGCGCGACGGGGCGCCAAATCCGACGAGGTTCATTTTCTCGAGGCAACCTCTAGAGATCTACGCGGCCTCAAATTGGGCGTCATTCGCGACATAAAGAAAATCATCGGCAGTCGAGAGTTTGGATTGGTTATCGCTCATCGCTTTAAATCAATCTACGCCGCATGCCTCGCGAGCAAGCTACCTGTGATCGGCGTTCATCACGGCTTCGGCGATTACATACGCCGCTCCCGCCGTTTTTTTGCGAACCATTTCCGACAGCGTCTGCTGCTGCTTGGCGTCTCGAACGCCGTGCGAAATGAAATCCGATCCTGCCTGCCAACCTGGCCCGAATCCCGCATTCAGACACTCTACAACCGGATAGACGCAGATGCACTGCGCGGGCAGCTTGTTACGCGTGCGCAAGCTAGAGAGCTTCTTGGTATTTCTCAGGATGCCTACGTCATAGGCAATGCAGGCCGACTGCACCCAGACAAGGATCAGGCGACGCTGATCAAAGGATTTGCCTTGGCGCTGAGTCAGCTGCCGGATAGTGCACTATTGGCGATTATGGGTGCAGGTCGCTTGGAGGGCGAACTGAAAAAACTCTCGCTTGAGCTTGGTGTGCCCTCGAAGGTCTTATTTCTCGGTCAGGTCCCGGAGGGCAAGCGATACTTCCGTGCTTTTGATGTCTTTGCCCTCACATCAGACCATGAGCCGTTCGGGATGGTACTTCTGGAGGCCATGGCGGCACGACTTCCTGTCGTCTGTAGCGACTGCGGTGGCGGTGCGGAGGTAGTACTAGGTTACGGAGACACGTTTCCACTTGGCGACGCTAATGCGCTCGCCAAATTACTGGCGGGAATTGCGCTCAACGGATCAGCGCAGCGAACCTTAGATCCACACTCTCTGCAAAGCCGCTTCAGCGATTCGGCAGCGCGCGCACGCTTTTCGCTTATCGTGAAAGAGGCCGGTTTCTCAAAATTCGATCTGGCGGATGCCTTGACTCACAGTTTGAGCGCGTGACTCAGCAACTATCGTATCGACCCGATGTTGATGGTCTGCGTGCCGTTGCCGTGCTCGCAGTGGTTGTGTTTCATGCCTTTCCAAACGCTCTGCCCGGAGGCTTTGCCGGCGTTGATGTCTTTTTCGTTATCTCTGGCTATCTCATTTCGCTCATCATCCTGAAAGGCCTGAATCACGGTGACTTCTCAATCAAGGAGTTTTACGCTCGCCGCATTCGCCGGATTTTCCCCGCACTGCTTACCGTTATCGCCGTCTGTCTCTTTGCGGGTTGGCACAGCCTCTTTCCGCTGGAATACAAACAGCTGGCCAAGAGTGCGCTCACCAGTCTCGCTTTCGCAGCCAACATTGGATTCTGGGCCGAGACCGGCTACTTTGACGGAGATGCTGAACTCAAGCCCTTGCTTCATCTATGGTCGCTCGGCGTGGAGGAGCAGTTCTATCTGGTGTGGCCCTTGCTCCTCCTTGGGGCATGGCGAACCGGAATGCGTCGACTGCTGCAGTTGTGCTTCGCACTAGCATTGCTGAGTCTTGCGGCTAGCGTCGTGCTGACGCCGCGCTACCCGGGGGCAAGCTACTTTCTGCCATTTACGCGCGCTTGGGAACTCCTTGCCGGCAGTTTGCTGGCTCTCGCAAGCTACCACCAGCACTTTCATTGGACACGTGCTCAACTTCGCGACTTTTTCAGCCTGCTCGGGTTCGTACTCATTGTCTGTGGATTTTTCGTTATCGATAGTTCACGTCACTTTCCCGGAGCTTGGGCGCTACTACCAGTAATTGGGACAAGTCTCCTTATCGCAACCGGACCGCCGGCCATAGTCAACCGTCTGCTTCTCGCCAGCAAGCCTTTGGTATGGGTTGGTTTGATCAGCTTCCCGCTGTACCTCTGGCACTGGCCACTATTGACCTGGTTAAGGATTCTTAGCGAAGGTGCCCCCGCAGCAACTCATATATGGGGTGCCATCAGTTTGGCTCTGCTTGCATCTGTGCTCACCTATCACCTGATAGAAAAACCCATCCGCCATCAACGCAAGCGCTGGGTGGTCCCGGGACTGATTGCAAGCGGTGCATTGCTTATGCTTGGGTCGTCAAATATCTACCATCGAGACGGTCTGAGTTTCCGCCTCAAGGATGCCCAAACCAGAGAAGCCGCCAAAAGCCTGGAGTGGGGCACAGAGATGCGCTTCGGCGATCAATGCGCCCCGTATTTGCCTCCCGGTGTTGGCGGCGAGTGTTTGATCGCAGACCCTTCTCGGCCACCCGACGCACTGTTGCTTGGCGACAGCCATGCGAATCACTATTATTGGGTTCTGAGGCAAACGCTTTTAGACCAAGGGTACAACCTCATGCAAATCGCTGCCGGCGCGTGTCCCGTGCTAAAAGATTTCGTTGCCTCAAAGGACGATAAGGTTCTGAACGGCCATTGTTCAGGCATCACCGCTCCTGCACTTGAATTTGCAGTTAGCGCCAGCAACATCCGCATTGTTTTTGTCGCCAGCCGTTGGCCAAGCTATATCTCTGGTCGGGAGATGAAGCATGCCAAAGGTGAGTACTCCAAAGAAACCGCAAGTTTCGGGGGGGAGCAGGCAACCAGTACAGAGCATCGTCATCGCTTGTTCGAAGCTGCGCTCGCGGCCCCTCTTGAGATGCTCAAGGAGAGTGGTAAGCATACGGTCTTCCTGCACGCGATACCCGAGATGGCCTTCCACCCCAGAGAGTGCGTCTCATGGTCGCCAAATAGTTGGCTTTCGCGGACGCCACGAGCCCACTGTTTCACGAGTAACGCGGAGATAGAGGAACGGATGAAGGATTATCGCCCTACCTTGGATAAAGTTTTGAATCGCTTTCCGTCGCTTGTGCAGATTGACCCGGCGCGCGTTATGTGTGACGACGAAGGCTGCAAGGCGGTGAGAGAAAACATTCTTTTGTACCGCGACGATGACCATCTTTCTCGCAATGGTGCATCTTGGCTGGCAGAACGTATGGGCAGGACCGTTCGCGCTGCTGTTCTGGAGCGAAAGTAGAGACCTCATGCACATCCTTGATGCTCTAAGAAAACTGGTGAAGCAGCCGTCGATTCGTCGTCGACTAAGGGAAATCGATATAAAGCTGCCTGATGTTCTGCTGAGAAAAGCGCGCTTGAGGATGACAATCGAGGAAGGTGCGTCAATTGCCAGAGGTTCTTTTAGTTGCAGCGAGCTTTCCGTAGGCGCACACAGCTACCTGCGCAGCGGCTGCGAGCTAATCAATGTGAAGTCAATTGGCCGATTTTGTTCAATCGGAAACAATGTAATCATTGGACAAGAGCGTACAGGGCACCCATTAGACTGGGTTAGCACGCACCCGTTTCAACATACCGACGGACGCACGCTTTACGCACATCAAAACCTGCCAGCCGTTGTCGAGCACGACGTATGGATCGGTCGAGACGCAATCATCATGGAAGGCGTACGCTTGGGCACGGGCTGCGTGGTGGGGGCTCGTTCGGTGGTGACGAAAGATGTCCCGCCTTACGCTATTGTCGCTGGGGTCCCCGCAAGGTTTATACGTACGCGCCACCCGGAGAGTCTGGTAGCTGAACTTCTGAAATCGTGTTGGTGGGAAAGATCGCCAGATGTTTTGAAAAGCCTCCCAATGAATTCGCCGTCTGAATTCCTAGGCAAACTCAAGCTATTGGCTCCACCGGTGGTCAGTCCATACCGCTACGCGACTGTAGTCGACGGGTTATTGGCGCCGAATGACATGGTTGAATGCCAATGAAAGTTCTTTTTCTAGTTCAAAAAGAGCAACGCGCTATCCTCGATCGCCTTTATGAAGGCATTGAGGCCAATTGTGAATGCGATACTCGCTGGCTGGATAAAGCTGATCAATCAAACCTGCGACGGTACTTTGCCAAGCAAGTGGACACTGATGCGTATGACCGCATCCTGTTTTTTCTCCGGTTCAAGCAGGAGATCCGGCAGGTCAGCTTCATTCAGTCTGTGCCCAACCTTGTCATCCTTGAGCATGACGCCTATCAAAATTACATCACTTGCAAATACACCGGCCGGTTCAGCCGGCATTACGCTCAGCTACCCTGGGCACGAGTGGTCAGTTCCGGTTACTGCGTCACCCGGCGTCTGCGCGCGGAAGGAGTCGATGCCACTTTTGTGCCCAAAGGCTACGATCAGGCCTTGCTTAGAAACCTAAGCCTCACTCGCGACATTGAGTTAGGCTTTGTCGGCAGCGTCGCTAGCGTGGCCTATTCCGGACGAAAAGCGCTGCTTGATGATCTGGCGGCGCGCGAGACGCTACTGGTTACGCGAACCCGCTCCGGCGAGGAATATTTGCAGACGCTCAACCGTATCCGTTTCTTCGTAAGCGCCGACGTAGGTATGGGCGAGTACATGATCAAGAACTTCGAAGCCATGGCCTGCGGTTGTGTCCTGCTTGCTTTCGATCAGGGGGATGAGGAAAATTCTGCCCTCGGTTTCCGCGATATGGACAACATTGTTCTGTACAGCACGGTTGATGAGCTTTGTAAAAAACTCGATGTACTACGCAAAGACCCCGAACGGGCCGCGATGATTGCCGATAATGGTTGCCGACTGGCAGCCGAACGCTACAGTTTCAGTGCGCTGGGCAAAGCCATTGTCGATGCCATGGCGCCCCCCCTGCGCGCGCATCCTGCACCCAACCGGTGGACGCGTTGGCGCAACCGCTGGGGGATCTGACACCATGCAACGGATACGATTCATTATTCCCTACTTCGGGAAGTGGCCGTTCTGGATGCCCTTCTTTTTACGCACTTGTGCGCACAATCGCGACATCGATTGGCTGTTCTTTACCGACTGTGACGTGCCGCCGGATGCACCAGGCAATACCGTATTTCGACAAACAAATTTCTCAAGCTACTGCCGCGACGTATCGCACAAGCTGGGAATAAGATTTGCCCCAACCAGCCCGTACAAGCTCTGCGACCTTAAGCCCGCCTTGGGTCACGTGCATGTGTCTGAGCTAGACGGCTACGACTTCTGGGGCTTCAGCGACATTGATCTCGTGTACGGCGCTCTGCGCAACTATTTCACTGACGAACGATTGGCGCGCTTCGATCTGCTATCTACGCATGAACGCAGGATATCCGGCCATCTTTGCCTGATGCGTAACACCGAGGAAATGCGCACATGCTTTCAGCAGGTGCGCGGGTGGCAGGCGATGCTGGCCGATACCAAGCACATCGCCTTCGACGAGGCAGCATTTACGCGCTTGTTTATACGACACAAAAACTGGCCTGCGTGGCTGCAACGTGCCAGCGACAACCTCAACTCATTACGCAAGCGCAGCGAGTTCGCCGAGTCCTTCAGCACTCCGTATGGGCGCATACCATGGCATGATGGCGGCATGGTGTTTCCAAATTTCTGGCGTTGGCAGCATGGTCATTTAACCAATGACCGGGACGGTGATCGGGAATTCCCCTATTTCCACTTCATTGGTTGGAAAGACAAAGCTCCATGGCAAGAGTCGGCCGCGACCGCGTTTCTCGCTGACCCCGGACTAGCCGCGCAAGATCGGTGGCGAGTTACGCAAATGGGCTTCGCGAGGTGTGACAAATGAAATTCTCCAACGATAGCAATGTTTCGATCGTCGTCACAAGTTGCGGGCGATTTGATCTGCTTCGTCGTACGCTGGAAAGCCTGGACAAATTCAACACTGAACCGATTCGCGCGGTATTCGTTACAGAGGACTCCGGACGAAATGAGGCCCGCGACTGTGTGCCGGAGCACTGGCGCCCTTTCACGACGGTTTTTATCAACCAACCAAAGCTCGGCCAGCTGAAATCAATTGATCTCGCCTACGGCCACGTCGAAACACCGTGGATTTTTCACTGTGAGGACGACTGGGAGTTTTATCGTCCGAGCTTCATCGAAGAATCGAAGAAGCTGCTCGAGGCAGACAAGCAGGCACTCCAGGTATGGTTGCGTAGCTACGCTCATGATCTGAGCATCCATAGTCCGTATGTATTTCTCGAGGATCGGCAGCAACTTGCTGGCATACCCTATTACCGTCTCGGGTCACACAAGGCGGACTGGCAAGGGTTTTCCCTAAACCCTGGGCTGCGGCGTAAAGCCGACTATTTGCCTTTGGCCCCTTTCGCTCAGTTTTCAGGTGAAAAGGAGCTCTCGAAAAAGTATGCTGATGCCGGTCGCTACGCACTGATTCTTGAGAACGATGCGGTTCTGCATACGGGCTTTGGCGGTCACGTCGAATTGACGACCGAACGGATTCGGAAGCAAAAGCGAAAAAATCGTGAAAAGCTGCGCCTGGGTGTTGCTGTTGCCATAGGCATCGCAATAGGGCTTCTTTTATGACGGAAGCGATAAGCCCCGAGGCCCGGTGGCCGTTTCGCTACTTTCAACTGGCGCTGCTCGTTTTCATCGCTAGCTTCTTGCTGCTGCCGACAGCGAAGATGGTCAACAATGTCTATTACGTTGGCATCGCAATCCCTGCGTTAATCGCACTGGCTACCGGGCATGGCAGATATCTCATCAGATCGCCCATTGTTCTGCTGTGGACTTTGTTTCTTTGTTGGAGACTGATCGCTGTCGGCGCAAGCGGTGAGTTTCAGGATTTAAAGCACCTGACCTATGTCACGCTGTTCTTGCTGGTCGTAGGCTACCTGACCAAGCCAGACGTCTTCCGAAGCACCGCCTTCATGCGCTCAATGTTCTGGGTAGTAGCCCTTTACATCGTCTGTGCCGTCCTCTACTACTCGATTTCGGGTCGTTACGCACCGGGTCAACATATTCTTTGGCTTCTGTCACGGATGGATGGATCAATCTACACAAGCATGTGGCTGACCGCCTGTTTTTTCCTGGCCACACCCGTCTGGATCAAAGAGCGTCGTTACCTTGAATTTGCCTTGGCGGTGACGGTCAGCTTGATCTTGCTTGCCTATGTGCTTCAATGCCGTTCGGCCCTATTGGCATGGCTGGTTGTCGGCATGCTAATGTCCGCTCACTCAGCAAGCGCATCGCCCCGAGTGCGCATCAGTGCTGCGCTCGTCGGAATTGCTATTGCGGTTACCTTTGCTGTTGCACTAGCGACCGTACCGCAAATATCAGCTCTAGTTCAGCGCGCGGATTCGGGACGTTTCGAGATTTGGACAATCTTGCTCGGTGAATGGCAAAGCTGCGGTTGGTTGACCGGTTGCGGTTTGGGTCATAAAAGTATTCAGACATTAGCCGGCGGCTACCCAATACTCCACCCACACAATATTTACCTGACATTAGGGCTAACCACCGGCGTTCCCGGACTGCTGCTCTTTTTAGCCATTGCCGTCACCACACTGCGGCTTGCCTGGACTCATCGTGACCCATGGGGGCTCTACCTCACCGCAGGACTGGTAGCCCTATTTTTTGATGGCAGCACCATCATCGATAACCCCGACGAGCGCTGGCTCCTTGTTTTGCTGCCCATGGCCCTGATTGCAAATCCCTACGGCCGCGCACGACCGCCTACCCATGGCTGATCTGCTGCGAGCGTGGCGGGAGCGTGGCTGGCAAGAGGTCAATGCTGATGCCTATGCCTCGCTATGGAACCACTACGGTGGCAGCGTAATGACCTGTCCGCCCATCGTAGCCGGACTCTCGGCGCTGGCCGGCATACCAACCCGCTATCTGGCCTTTCCCTGCGAAAGCGCGATTACCGCAGACTTCTCGGCCGGCATCGCTACCTGGGGCCCTTACCTCGCTCTCTCACGTCAAGCGCTCAAGCGCTATGGCAAGCGGGACTGTTTCGATCTGGGTAACGCCGAAGTCATCGTACCCACTGATCCACAGCGAAGTCTGTCGATTCGTTACCGAATGCGCTACGTCTCTGAGATCAATCTTCCGGCCGTGCGTAATCTGAAGCCCCAGAAAGAGTCATTGACACTGGCGCGCGAGCCCGAGGAGTACAACAAGAAGTTTCTCTACAACCAGCGGCGAGAGCTGCGACTTTTCGAGCAAGCGGGCGGGCGTGTTCAACCGATTTGCGATTTGTCGTCGGAACAAATTTCAGCAACCTACAGTGACCTTTTTGAAAAGCGCTGGGGATTTCCCGTACCGGCCAAGTCGCGCCTCGCTGAGGTAGTGGAGATCATGCGCCCCTACCTCGCCGGCTCGGTGCTGTCGGTGGACGGCCGCCCGGCAGCGATTCAAATTCTCTACCAAGTGGAGTCGCCCTCATGGATCAGTGTCGAGTACATCAACGGCGGCGTCGATCCGGCATTCCAGTCCTTGAGCCCAGGCAGCGTTCTCACCTATCTGAACACACAGGCGGCATGGGCACACGCACGCCAATTGGGAAAGCCGTTGCGCTATTCATTTGGTCGCGCCGACAGAGACTACAAGTTGCGCTGGTGTCGTTTGTCGGCCTGCTACAGAACGTGAGTGCTAACCGATGAAGAAGCAGATGCTGCTTCGGAACTATCGCCGCCAGAAGCGGCTGATGCTTGTTGCCGCTTTGGTGCTGACCAGTATCTCCATGGTCTGGCTACCTATCTGGCTAACTGCCGGCGGTCTGGTACTTTTCTGGCTGGCACACGAAGCATGGCTTTCCGATCACGTGTTCTATTCAGCATCCGCTGATTATCACTACGAGTTCGCGAGCGACTGGCACCGCGAGGTCGAATTTGCTAATGGCATCGTCGCTCACGACGGCTCGGCTCCCGCCAACTCGTACGTTCTTGAAATTGCTCTCCGCAGCACCTTGCTCGGCTATTTTCGTGACCCCCGGATAGTCATTGATGGCGTTTGCTTTGAGTTCGAGAGAGGTACGCGCGGACGACGATATGTGTGTCTCCAGACCCCTCCGCAGCAAATGAAGCCGGTCCATTGCCAGATCGCAGGCCCGCTTCGGCTGCATGGGTTTCAGCACAAAAATTTCGCAACGCAGCGTCTTCTGGTCATTGCCCCGCATGCCGATGATGCGGAACTTGCCGCCTTTGGTCTCTACAGCCAGACCCGAGAGATCATGATCGTCACGCTAACGCAAGGCGAAATCGAGGCTGAGAAATATCAACGACTCGGGCTTTCGGCAGCCAGCGCGGCTGCTCTTAAGGGACGGCTGCGCAGCTGGGACAGTATGGCCATTCCTTTGTGGGGCAACGTAGCGCAAGAGCGATGCGTACAGTTGGGCTACTGCTGCATGCAACTCGGCCCGATGCGCGCCAACCCCAACGAAGGATTTCCATCGCTGGAGTCGGGCGCGAGCGACACCCGCCCGGCCCGGATCTGGAACAAGATCGCACTACCATCCGACCGGGATGGCTCGCCGAACTGGACTAATCTGGTCTGCGATCTGCGCTCGCTTCTAGAGTGCTTTCAGCCCGACGCCATCATCACTCCCGACCCCGAACTGGACCCGCACCCAGATCACATTGCCGCTACCCAAGCCATCGCCGAAGCGGTCAAGCAAGCTAGTCATCGTCCATCATCGTACCTGCTCTACGCGAATCATTTGCACAACAACGACCGCTGGCCTATGGGCCCAGCCGGTGGCGGCATAGGCTTGCCTCCCCGCTTTGTGACGGGGCATCCACAGCGCATCTATCTGCATCCCCTGACGCCCGCCCAACAACTGGACAAAGCCATGGCGCTTGGCATGCAGCATGACCTGCAAGAACCCCTGACGTTAAAGAAAGTCGCCCGTCGTATAGTGCAGCGCTGGCTCACCGGACGAGAATGGCCGGCGACAGGGAGCAACGAGTACTTCCGCAAGGCGGTACGGAGCTCAGAGCTTTTCCGCCTGAGAACAACGCTGGACGATACCGAATGAAGTCACTTTCTGATGCCGAGTTTCTGGCTCTGCGCGAGGGCGCGAAGGTCATCGAGCAAGATGGCCATGGCGAGAAAGTACTGCTCCTCGTTGATGGCACTTTCTTGAAGTTATTCCGGCGCAAGCGGCTGATCTCGTCCGCCATGTGGTACCCCTATGCAAAGCGCTTCGTTGACAATGCCGCGTATCTCGTGAAGCGCGGTATCGCGGCCCCGAAGGTCATCGCGCTCTACCGCGTTCCCTCGCGGGAGCGAGACGCCGTGCACTACCATCCGGTGCCCGGTCAGACGCTGCGTCAGCTTTTTCGCGCGAACCCGGTGCCCGCGGATCTGGCGGACATCCGCACCCAACTGGTGCGCTTTGTGCACACCCTGTTCAACCACGGCATCTATTTTCGCTCCCTGCATCTGGGCAATATCGTTCGCCAGCCTGATGGCTCGTTCGGCCTGATTGACATATCCGACCTTCAGCACAAATCATCCCCCCTCAGTGCCTACATGCGCAAGCGCAACACCGAGCGTATGCGGCACACCTGCGAACCGGGCGAAGACGCATGGCTCGATATTCCATCCATCCTCGCTGCGCCAAGTTGAGTACGCCCCCTATGAGCACCCCCACCATGGAAGAAAAATCCTTGCAGATGAGTTCGCTGCAGCTCTATCTGCGCTTGCTGACCTATCTCAAGCCTTATGTGGGGCTGTTTATCGTCAGCATCGTGGGCTACCTCATCTTTGCCTCGTCGCAACCCATGCTGGCAGGCATTCTCAAGTACTTCGTCGATAGCCTGACCATCGCCAACAATTCTCGTCACTCCTTTCCTTTGCTTGGCGAAATGAACATTGCCTATGGCGTTCCCCTGCTCGTGATCATCGTGATCACCTGGCAAGGGTTGGGTTCCTATCTTGGAAACTACTATCTGGCGCGCGTGTCAATGGGCATTGTCAACGACCTGCGCATCGCTCTTTTTGACGGGCTGCTCCGGCTGCCCAACCCCTATTTCGATCAGCACAATTCCGGGCATTTGATCTCGCGCATCACCTACAACGTCACCATGGTTACCGGTGCGGCGACCGATGCCATCAAGGTCATCATTCGCGAAGGTCTGACCATCACCTTCCTCTTTTGCTACCTGTTCTGGATGAACTGGAAGCTGACCCTCGTGATGGTAGTCACGCTGCCTATCATCGGCTTGATGGTCAGCAGCGCGAGCAAGAAGTTTCGCAAGCAGAGTCGAAAAATCCAGGCGGCCATGGGCGATGTCACCCACATCGCGTCGGAGATGATTCAGGGATACAGGGTCGTGCGTAGTTTCGGGGGCGAGCGCTATGAGTCGCTGCGCTTCAAGAACGCCAGCGACAACAACACCGCACGCCAGTTGCGCATGGTCAAAACTTCGGCCACCTTCACGCCGGCGCTGCAATTTGTCAGCTTCTCCACCATGGCCGTGGTGCTGTTCCTTGTGCTCTACCTGCGCGGCGAGTCAACCGCCGGCGATCTGGTCGCCTATCTCACGGCCGCCGGCATGCTGCCCAAGCCGATCCGCCAACTATCAGAAGTGAGTGGCACGATACAGAAAGGCCTGGCGGCCGCCGAGAGCATCTTCGCGCAACTGGACGAAACACCAGAGATCGATCGCGGCCAGATAGAGAAGCCAGTGGTTGACGGCCGGCTGTCCGTTCAGCAACTCAGCTTCAGCTATCCCGGTAGCGACAAGCAGGTGTTGCACGACATCAGCTTCACTGCGGCGCCCGGCCAAATGATCGCGCTGGTCGGCCGGTCGGGTAGCGGAAAATCCACACTGGCCAACCTGATTCCGCGCTTCTATCACCACTCCACGGGTCAGATCCTGATTGACGACGTCGATGTCGAAGACTATCGCCTGGTCAATCTGCGCCGCCACATTGCCCTGGTAACGCAGCAGGTCTCACTATTCAACGACAGCATTGCCGCCAATATTGCCTATGGCGATCTCGCGGGGACGCCACGCGAAAAAATCGTGGCAGCGGCCAAGGCGGCCTATGCCGACGAGTTCATCGTACAACTGCCGCAGGGCTACGACACGATGGTGGGCGAGAACGGCGTGCTGCTATCTGGCGGCCAGCGGCAGCGCCTGGCGATTGCCCGCGCGCTACTCAAGAACGCACCCATCCTGATTCTCGACGAGGCCACCTCAGCGCTCGATACCGAGTCGGAGCGTCATATTCAGCAAGCGCTGGACGAACTGATGCATGGCCGCACCACCCTGGTTATCGCTCACCGCTTGTCCACCATCGAACGTGCCGACCGCATTCTGGTCATGGAGGAAGGGCGTCTGATCGAGCAGGGTAGTCACGCCGAATTGCTCGCGGCCAACGGTGCCTATGCCCGCCTTCATGCCATGCAATTTGCCGATGATGACGCGTCAGCGGGCGAATAGACTGGCAAGTAAGCTGGCAAAGCGCTGAAACCAACGATCCATTTCAGGAACTGACATATGTACATCCTTGGCATACACACTGGCCACGACGCGGGAGCGGCCCTCTTTCGCGATCAAACTCTGGTCGCCTTTTGCAAGGAAGAACGCCTGAGTCGCATCAAAAATCAGGGCGGGGTCTTCGCACTTGCTTCGATCGACGAAGTACTGCGCATTGGCGGCATAGCGCGCCGTGATGTCGATGTGCTGGCCATGACGCGGATCAAGATTCCGCTGTGCGCCTACAAGCGGACGTCACGGCCTGCGAAGGACATGATTGACCGGCTGCGCGATGGCAAGCGCTTGCGCAATCTTTACCGGGAGATGTACCGGTTAAAGACCCTCGACGAAATGTCCATTGTCGATCTGCCGGCGCTGCGCAAGGAGCTCGGCTTGCGCGCGGATGCCGCCATCGAATTTTGCAATCACCACAAGTCACACATCCTCGGCAGCCTCATGTTCACGGACTGGGCCGAAGGTTTGTACCTCTCCTACGATGGCGGCGGCGATCATGCGTATTACTCAGCCTATGAACTCAAGGACGGGCAACTTGTCCAGCACCTTGGCGAAGACGAAATTCTTCTGACCGAGGCGCAGAACCCGGCATCATCCATCGCGCTCGCCTATGCCCATGCCACCGAGATTTGTGGCTTCACCCCCTTGCGTCACGAAGGCAAGATCACCGGCTTGGCTGCCTTTGGCAAGCCCACGGCCGCCGCGCTTATCCAGCAGCAATTTCTGGTGCGCGATAACGGCCATATCGACAGCACGCTGAAGGACGAAGCCGCTCTGAAGTCCTTCCTGCAGGCCACCTTTGCCGGCATGTCGCGGGAAGATGTGGCGGCATCCATTCAGGTGGCTGCAGAAGAGGTGACACTGGACTGGATTCGGGCTTTGCGCAAGCGTTATCCGAGTACGCGCATTGCACTGAGTGGCGGACTGTTTGCTAATGTCAGAATCAACCAGCGCGTCGCAGAGCTTGAGGGCATTGAAGAGATTTTCATTTTCCCAGCCATGGGCGACGAAGGCCTGCCCGTTGGTTGCGCGGTCGAAAGCCTGGTCCGCCGTCATGGCGTAAGTGGGCTGCAACGGCAACGGTTCAAGCATTTGTACTACGGCTTTCCCTACACCTCAGCGGATCTGGTTGACGCTGCCGACGAACGCTTCCGCTTTCAGCCAGAAAGCGATCCCGCCCTCGCGACCGCTCGCTTGGTCACCGATGGTCTGGTCGGTGCCATCGTCGAAGGCGCCATGGAAATGGGGCCGCGGGCACTAGGCGCCCGCACCATTGTGGCCAGCCCAGAGAAGCGCGAAACCAACGACAGCATCAACAAGCGCTTGGACCGCACTGAGTTCATGCCCTTCGCACCCTATGTGCGCGATGTGGATGCCGAAGCCGTTTTCGAGATTGACGAGCGAAATCGTTATGCCTGCCGCTTCATGACCATTACCACCAATGTGCGCCCTGCCTGGCAAGAAGAAATCAAGGCCGTGGTTCACGTCGATGGCACGGCACGGCCGCAGATTGTCTATCGCGATGACAATCCGCTCTACTACGACATCCTGACCCGGTTCAAAGAACTGCGCGGATTGCCCTGCCTGGTGAATACCAGCTTCAACGCGCATGAAGAGCCGATCATCAATACCCCGCACGAAGCGCTACAAGCACTGGCCGACAACCGCATCGATTTTCTGGTCTGTGACCGCGGCCTCATATTCCGGGCGGACTAAAGCCGGCTTGTATTCTTTCCGCAAGTCGGCGCTGGCAACACGGCGATAGACGGTGACGCTGCTCAGCCGCGAGGGAAGCAACCCATCACGGTACCTGGAAGCGTGCCTGGAGCGCCAAGCGCAACAGGCTTTGTTCCGGCCAATTGCGCAGCAGCCGCGTCAGATCACGGGCATGCGCGCGGCGAAAAGTTGCAGCGCGCTGATGCCGGTGCATGGCATCGAGGTCAATCAGGGCGATGTCGGGCGCTGCCCAGAGCAGGTTGTTGGCCTTGAAATCGCCATGCGCCAACTTCCAGCGGCTCAGTTGCCCGAGCAAACGATCAAGCGCCGCCAGCTCGTCATCAGGAGGCATGGCATTGGCCTGCCAGCGTTGAAGCAGAGGGGTTCCCGGACAATGCTCGGTAATCAGCCAGGCGCGCCCGCGCAACGGCCCACGCCGCTCCTCCACCAAGGCCAGGGGTGCTGGCGTGGCGACCCCCAGAAAACGCAGACGGTGCCCCGCCAGCCAGGAATGCCAGGCCCGGCTCGGCCGCCAACAGCGGGAGAGGGCGTGCGTGCGGTTCTTGATGTTGTAGCGCTTGATCACCAAGGTGCGCCCGGCCACGCTGACTTGCGCTACGGTGGCCGTACCGCCCTGCTTGAGCGGCACCCCGATTGCCATTGCACCATCCAGATCGGCCAGGAGCGGTGCCAGAGTCTCGGCTTCAGTGCGCACCACAGCGGTAAAACGGGAGGAACTGCGCTCAACTTGAAACAGGGTGCAGTCACGCAAGCACTTGTCTAGATAGTCAGCCAGCCGACGCTCGCGCACTGCCTCGCAGCGGGTCAACACGGCGGCAACATCAAGCGCACCCGGGCTGGTGGTGCGGTAGGCGACGAGCAACTCATCACGCACGGCCTCAGACAACTGCGCCGGCAACTGGGCCAGCAGTACCGCCAGATTGTCCGCTTTGTCAGCGTCTGACCGGCTGCGGCGCAGCGCTGCACCGTCGATCAGGAATACTTCATCACCACGGCGCAAGAAATTGTCGAAGTGGGCATCTTCCTGTACCAGACCGGCGGCATGCAGGCGGCCCAGCAGGGCAAACACCCAAGTCGGCGCTGGCGACACGGCGATCGGTGGGCTGGCGGCACCGGTGAGGAACTCGGTCAACAGGTAATAGCTCTTCTCGGGGTGTTGACCGGCCTCCAGCAGCGCTGGTGTTGGCAGTGTCGCCGCCCGCAGCAACTCCAAGCCCTCGCACTCGCGTCGCCAGTGGCGCTCGCTGCCACGTTCGGCGATGAAGAGCTTGAGCAAGGCGGGTCTTCCCTCGCGCAGGCCGCGCCCGGTCAGGCGCTTGCCCGGGAGCACGCGCAGCCACTCCTGCAAGTGAAACTCTCCGGACGGCAGGTCCAGCATCGCGGGTGCCAGCGGCTCGCGACCGCTGGCACGCAGTTCGGCGACCGTTACCCGCAAACTCACTCGCGGCCCTCGAAAAAGCCCACGATCCGGCGCACGCGCCGCTTGTCGGAATCACTCAGGCGCGTGCGACCGGCATAGTCCAAATAGAAGCGCAAGCGCTGGCTGCGGCGCAAATGCTTGCACGCCAACTTGTCCAGACAGGCCAGATCCTTGATGATGCGGTAGCGCAAGAAGGGGCCCCACCAGAAGGTACCGGTCGGGCAGTCGATCCAGAAGGTCTGCGGCGGCTGGGTGTCGTTGACCAGAATATTGCGCCACTTCAGATCGTTGTGCGCGAAGCCATGGCTGTGCATGATGCGGGTGTCGCGGGCCACTTGCCCTGCGACGGTGCGCACCCAATGAGCGTCGTGCAGACGCGCGTCATCGGCCAATGCCAACGTGGCCAGATCCTGCGTATGGGCAATCCCGGCAGTGATCATGGCTCCGCGCAGGAAACGCCGGTGCCGGCGTTCGAAGCCGCTGGCCACGATCTGCGGGGTAGGAATGCCCCACTGGGCAAAGCGGCGCAGGTTTTCCCACTCACCTTCAATGCGCGTGGTGCCCAGACGCTCGCGCCAGGCGTTCTTGATCGCGCCCAGGTAGCGCTTGACGTAATAGTGCCGGCCGTCGAGCTGCACCCGAATCACGCGCGAGACGCGCGAATTGGCCAGCACTTCCCCCTCCAGGGCAAAGGTGCTGTCGAGCGATGCGAAGGCCGATTGTGCCTGTGGCCCCAGCGCTGCCGAGTCGGTCTGCCAGTGGATCACGTGCTTGCTCCCGTACTGATCTGATTGAAATACTTGCGCGTATAGCGTTGATCGAGCCGCGTCGCCTCGCGCACCAGAAAGCGCAGCAGGCGCGTCTCACTCGCAAAAATGGCGCGCAGCGGCAGGCCAAAGTAGCCGCGCAGGAAGCGCAGACTGTCGTGCCGGCTGACTCCGGCGGCGCGTGCCGAGTAATACAGTGCCGCCAGATCCTTGTCGCGCCATCGTCGCGGCACCCGCTCGCGGCTTTGCGCCCGGTGCAGGTCAATGAGCGACAGACGGGCCTGCGCCGGTGGCGCATCAGTGTGCAGCAGAAAGTGGCACAGATACAGATCGCGATGATTGAGGCCGGCGGAGTGCATGCGCCGCGTCATCTGTGCCACGCGCGCCGTCAGCGCGCGCCGTGCGGCTGGCGCGAGTGTCGGCCAGGCCAGATCGAGGCTCTGCGTCGGTGCCAGCTCTTCGGTAATCAGAAAGGAATGGCGACGTGCCGGGTCGCTACCACGCTCGCCAAAACCTACCGCGTGCATGGTCGCTACGCCCAAGGCTTCCAGTTGCCGTATCGCCTCATATTCGTTGCGTGCACCCAGCACCGGCAGGCGCAGGCTGAGCAGGTTCTTGAAGATCTCGAGCCAACCTACGCCGCGGTGAATCTTGACGAAATAGCCCCGACCTTCGATCTCGGTGCGAAAGGTGCGGCGTCCGGCCACCGCCCGATATTCCACCCCTGGCAAGGCCTCGACCTCAACAAAGACGTCCTTGCCGGCCCACAGCGCGGACAAAGGCGGCGCGAGAAACAGGGGCGCCATCGCCATCAGGCCGCGTTCCTCAGAATGACGTCGGCCGCGCGCTCGGGCATGCTGTAAATGTCGGCGCTGTCGGCAAAAGCCAGCCCGGCCTGTTTGCAGCACGCGCGCTGCTCAGGGGCTGTGAGTAACTCCACGAGCACAGCATTCAGTGTTTCCTGAGCAAACGGATCAGCGATCACCTTGCCTGCGCCCGCATCGGTGACGTAATGGGCATAGCCGCACGCGGCGGTGGTAATCACCGGCAAGCCGGCGACCATGGCCTCAAGCAGCACCGTGCCGGTGTTTTCGTTGTAGGCCGGATGCATCAGCAGATCGGCGCCCAGCAAAAAGCGCGGCACATCGCTGCGCCCGGCGAGAATGCGTACCCGCTCACTCAGGCCCAGCGCCGCCGCCTGGCGCACAAACGGTGCCGCATCGTCCTGCCCCATGACAATCAGGTGCGTGTGCCGCAGCACGGCCTCGGGCAGCGCCGCCATGGCGCTCAGGGTACGGTCCAGCCCCTTGGTCTTGAAGCCCGAACCGATCTGCACCAGTAGCAGCTCACTGTCGGCGAGCGCGAACTCGGCGCGCAGGCCAGCGCGCACCTCGGCCGCGTTGGGCGGCGCACGCCGGTCACGGGCGATGCCCGGCGGCAGCAAATACATGCGCTCACGCGGCGTACCGTAATACTGCTGGAACACCGGTATCTGCTTCTCGGCAATCATCAATACTCGCGTGGCGCTCTGCACCCCGAAGACGGCCTGCTCGAAACGCGCGAAGTGCCGGTAGCGCGGCGACCAGCGATAAATCGATTTGCGCAAGTTGCGCGCCTTGTCTTCGTAACAGGCATCGGCGGCGTAATACACATCCAGCCCGGGCACCTTGTTGAAGCCGATGAGCTGATCGGCGGGATGCGCGCGCAGGTGCCGGCCCACCCAGGCAACAAACTTCTCGTCGCGCACATGATTGGCCAGCGCGCGCACCGGCACCGTGATGACGTCAAAGCCCGGCGGTACATCGCCCTGCCAGCTCAGCACATACACGCGAATGCTGTGGCCGCGCTGCTGGCACTCCAGGGCAATGCGCATGAAGTCACGCTGCAGGCCGCCGAACGGAAAGTACTTGAACAAAGAGAATGCCAACTTCATGCCGCTGGCCCCTGAATTGAAACCCGCAACATTTTCTCCGGCTTGCCGAAGCGGTCCTTCTTGCGCCCACGCTCGTGCAGTTCGCGCCACAAACGCTTCCCGTCCGCCGACAAATGGCGTTCGCCGAGATAGGCGCGCAGGAAAAACAGCCGATCACGAACCTGCCACCATTGCGCATGGCGGATCAACGCAAACAGATCCCGGGCGCGACACAGCGCCTGCGGCCGCCGGCGTGATTTTTCGAGATCGATAATGCGCACCTCGACCTGTCCGTCGGATGCATGGCGGACAAACACATGCTTGGGGAAAAAGCAGTTATGCACGATACCGGCGGCGTGAATGCGCGCCAACACAGCGGCCACAGCGGCCAGATAGGCGTAACGCTCCCGCCGGGGCGGCGCGCCGTGTTCCAGCCACTCCGGCACCAGATCACCCATCGGCCGGAACCCCGCCAGCTCCCGCGTCACCAAGATGGCCCGAGCATTGCCATCCACCTGCCGCGCGCCATAGAACAACGGCTCCAGCGTCGGTATCCCGGCCTCCTGATACAGCCTGATCAAACGCAGCTCACGCTCAAAAGTCGGGATGCCACGCAAGGGATGCCGCCAGGAGCGGGTCTGATGATTTTCCTGACGCTTGATGAAAACGCCTTCCGTGCTGCCATCGGCCAGGCTCAGCTCATAGCGCGAGACCCCGCTCCAGCCGCCACGACGCTTGTTCGGCGGCTCGAACCAGCCCGCGTCGAGCGCCCACAGTGCGTCAAAACTGCCCAGCCCATTGGCAGCAAGCCGCTCATCCCACTCTGGCGCGACAAAATCTTCACTCATGGCTGCATGCTAAACCATAGTTGAAAGCCGCCCGCGCACAAACTGTCGACCGTGCGTGCCGAGCGTGCGTAGAATTTCCCCCATGCGCATCCTCCTGATCAAGACCTCGTCGCTGGGCGACATCATCCACAATCTGCCGGTAGCCAGCGACATCGCCCGGCACCTGCCCGAGGCACAGATCGACTGGGTGGTGGAGGAAAATTTCGCCGATGTGCCGCGCCTGCATCCCGCCGTGCAGCGGGTCATTCCGGTGGCGATCCGGCGCTGGCGCAAGGCCTTGCTCAAGCAGGCCACCTGGCAGGAGATCAAGGCCATGCGCGAGTTGGTGCGCGGTGTGCACTACGACGCAGTCATTGATACCCAGGGGCTGATCAAGAGCGCTTGGCTGGCGCGCAAGGCACGGGGGGTCAAACACGGCATGGACAGCGCCAGTGCGCGCGAGCCCTTGGCGGCACGCTTCTACGATGTGCGTCACCCGGTGGCACGCGCCGAGCATGCGGTGACCCGCAACCGGCTGCTGGCGGCGGCGGCGCTGGGCTATACGCTCACGGGTGCGGCAGATTACGGGCTGGCGCAGGCAGAAATCGCCGTATCACCAGCGCCGACTTGCGGAAAGAGCGGCGTAACTGAGGGGGTACCCGTGCCCATCGTCACCCTGCTCACCGCCACCTCGCGCGATGACAAGCTCTGGCCGGAAGCACACTGGGTGGCATTGGGTGACTGGCTGCAGCAGCAGGGGTTCGCGGCCCAACTCCCCGCCGGCAGCGCCAGGGAACGCGAGCGTGCCGAGCGCATCGCCGGGCAAATCCCCGGCGCCACGGTCGCACCGCCTTCCTCCATTACCCAACTCGCCGCCGCCATGCAGCCGGCGGCCTGCGTAATAGGTGTCGATACCGGCCTGGTGCATCTCGCGGCGGCGCTGGGGCGACCGACGGTGGCGCTCTACTGCGCCTCGGTTCCGGCGCTGACCGGCGTCATGCCCGATGTCCGCTGCCCCAATGGCGCGCTCAATCTGGGCGAGGCCGGTGCCCCACCCAGCGTGGCCCAGACCATCGCTGCCGTGTCTCGCCTGCTGCCCCAGTTGCGCCAGCCGCCGACGTGACGCGCTGGCTGTATTCGCTGCTGGTCGTGGCGCTGCTGCCCGTCGCCATGCTCTATCTGCTCTGGCGTTCGCGCCGGCAACCGGACTATCGCCGGCACTGGGGCGAGCGCTTTGCGCTCTATCCGCGCCAGCCGGCAGTCTCCAAGCCCTGCCTCTGGCTGCACGCGGTCTCGGTGGGCGAGACGCGCGCCGCGCAGCCACTGATTAGCGCCCTGCGTAGCGCCTATCCTGATCACGCGCTGCTGCTGACGCACACCACGCCGACGGGTCGCGCTACCTCCGAAGCGCTCTATGGCGATCAGGTCGAGCGCATTTATCTGCCCTACGATACCCCGTGGGCAATGCAGCGGTTTCTAGCCCGGTATCAGCCGGTCGTCGGTGTGATCATGGAAACGGAGTTGTGGCCGAACCTGCTCCACGCCACGCGCCAGCGCGGCATACCGACGCTCCTGGTCAATGCCCGCTTGTCGGAAAAGTCGGCCGCCGGGTATGCCCGGTTTGCGCGACTCACGCATGCCACGCTAGCTTGCCTGGATCACATTGGCGCACAGGCCAAGGCCGATGCGACGCGTTTTAAGGCACTGGGCGCGCAGGCACTCACCGTCACGGGCAACGTCAAGTTCGACATCGCTCCGCCCGAGGCCCAGTTGGCGCTAGGCAAAGCGCTGCGCCAGCGTATCGGCGCGCGACGGGTGTTTCTCTGTGCCAGCACGCGTGAAGGCGAAGAAGCATTGATTCTGGACGCTTGGCGGACGCATTATCCGCAAGTCGGCGCTGGTAACACGGCGATTCCGCTCCTGCTCATCGTCCCGCGCCACCCGCAACGCTTCGACGATGTGGCCCGCATGGCAAACAGCCTGTTCACAAAGGTCGCGCGACGCAGCCAGATGGATGAACTGCCGCTTGATGTCGAGATCCTCATCGGCGACAGCATGGGCGAGATGTTCGCCTACTACGCGGCGGCAGACGTCGCTTTCGTCGGCGGCAGCCTGCTCGACTTCGGCTGCCAGAACCTGATCGAACCCTGCTCGGTGGGCACCCCGGTACTCATTGGGCCCTCCACCTTCAATTTCGCCGAGGCCGCGCGCGAGGCCCTGGCCGGTGGCGCCGCACGACAAATTCGGTCAGCCGATGAGTTGGTGCGTGTGGCCAGCACCTTGCTGAGTAATGACACTGAGCGTGCCGCCTTGGGCGCTGCCGGACAACACTTCGCCCAAGCTCACCGCGGCGCCACCGAGCGTACCATGGCACTCATTGCCGCCGCGCTGGGAAACGCTACTCGCCCAACAGGGCGTTGATGCCGTCGAGATCTTTCTCGTTCAGATTGCCCGTCGCCGCCTTGAGCTTGAGCGAGGCCAACAGCGTGTCAAAGCGCGCCTTGGAGAGCTTGTAGCGGGTATCGTAAAGCTGGCTTTGCGCGTTGAGCACATCAATATTGATACGCACGCCCACCTCGTAGCCGAGCTTATTGGAATCGAGTGAAGACTGCGAGGAGGTGAGCGCCGCCTCATACGCCTTCACTTGCGCCAGCCCCGAGGTCACGCCCAGATAGGCTTGGCGCACTCCCAGCTGCACGCTGCGCTGGGCGTAGTCGAGATCGGCCTGCGCCTTGTCTTTCAAAGACACGGCCTCACGCTGCTTGGAGACCTGATAACCCCCGGTGAACAGCGGCAGGCTAAGCTCCAGCCCGACGGTGCGGCTGTCGGTATCGATGCCGGAGAACGGGGCGACACTCAAGGCATATTTGTTCTGTGCGCTATGGCTGCTGGTGGCCACCAGATTCAGCGTCGGATAGTGTCCGGCGCGCTGTTTGCTGATCTCGCGGCTGGCAATCGCCAGCCCGGCCTGGGCCACTTGAATGCTCGGTGAGCCGGTATCAGCCTGCTCGACCCACTTACCCATATCAAGCGGCTCCGGGGCCATGATCTGTACGCCGCTACGCAGCGTGCGCAGACTGGGTGCCGGCTTGCCGATGAGCGACTCCAGAGTATGCCGCTTGACCGTCAGGTCATTGATCGCGGCCAGTTCCTGGGCCACGATGAGATCGTAACGGGACTGCGCCTCATGCGAGTCGGTGATGGTCGAGGTGCCCACCTCGAAATTGCGCTTGGCCGATTCCAGTTGCTCGGCGGTCACCGTCTTGAGCGACTGGGCCGTGGCGACCGCGTCCTGGGCGAGCAGCACATCGAAATACGCCTGCGCAGCACGCACCATGAGATCCATGCGCGCTTGCTCGTACTGCGCTTCGGAAACCGCGACGGACAACTTCGCCTGGCTGTAGGTGACCCAGCTGGAATAGTCGATCAGCGGCTGAGTCAGCTTCACCGACCAGCCATTGGTGTTGTACTCGCGTCGGGTCGTCGTCGCTCCGGGGGTGCGCAACTGGGTATCGATGTCGTTCTTGGTCGTGCTGGCACCGGCCACGACCACCGGCAGCAGCCCGGCCAAGCCCTGCGGGGCTTTCTCGCGCCCCGCCTCGAGACTGGCGCGTGCGGCGGCAAACTGCGCGTCGTACGCCACCGCGTCGCGATACACCGAGAGCAAATCGGCGGCGTGGGCGGAATGAGCGGAAAAATTGGCGGCGAGCGCGGTCGCCAGCAGCACAGTGAGGGGTTTGAGTCGGCTTGTCATGACAATGTGGTCCAGCGAAAAGTTCAATGAATCAATACGTGGGCATGGCCGGATCAACCTGTATTGCCCATGCGGCAACGCCGCCTTGCAAGTTGGTGATCTGGCTAAAACCGTGTTGCTCGAGAAAATAGCCGACCTGGGCGCTACGCCCGCCGTGGTGACAAATCACCACCATCGGACGCTCGCGCTCAAACTCGTCCAGTCGTGTTGCCACCAAGTGCATGGGCAGGGCCACCGAGCCTGCTATGTGGCAGGTATCGAATTCCCACGGCTCGCGCACATCCAGCAGAAACGGCATTGCTGCCTTGCCTGCGGCGGCGTCATCCAGCCATTCCTTGACCTGCACGGGGCTCATTTGCTGCATGGTCAGAACTCGAAACGGGCACCTGTCGTTTCGTGCAGGCCGGGGGCAGAGGTCTCGAACAGGTTCTGCGTGGTCCACTCGGCGGCCGCAATGCGGGTGATACGCTGCACCTTCATGACCGGTGCCACCCCGACGATGGCCACCAGGCGACCGCCAGTTTTCAGCTGCTCAAGCAAGACTTTCGGAACCTCGCGCACCGAACCGGAAAGCACAATGGCGTCGAACGGCGCATCGCCGGGCAGGCCCGCCAGGCCGTCACCTTCATGCACGGTGACATTGCTCATGCCCGTCGCACGCAAGGCACTGCGGGCCGCAGCCACCAGGTCGGGACGTCGCTCCACCGAAGACACCTGACTGGCCAGCACGCCCAGCACGGCGGCCATGTAACCAGAGCCGGTGCCCACTTCAAGCACCTTGTCGGAGGGCATCAGGCGCAGCGCATTGATCAGGCGGGCTTCCAACCCGGGCAGCAACATCTTTTCGCCCTGCCCCAGGTCAAGCTCGGTATCGGCCAACGACAGGTGGCGCAGAGCGGGTGCGACAAACTGCTCGCGCTTGATCCGGAACAGTGCCGCAACCAGTTCGGGGGCGATGACCTCCCACGGGCGAATCTGTTGTTCAACCATATTGAAGCGGGCGTGTTCGAAGTTCATGAGCGCATTCCTTGAAAAAGGTTACTTCCAGTTTATCCCGATCAGGACGATCAGACCGTAGCGTCCGGCTTGACCCGGTACCAGGCGGCGTAAAGCGCCGGCAGAAACAGGCAGGTGAGCAAGGTGGCACCCAATAAGCCACCCATGATGGCACCGGCCATCGGCCCCCAGAAATCCTGACGTACCAGCGGGATCATGGACAGGATGGCCGCCATGGCCGTCAATACAATCGGACGAAAGCGTCGCACCGTCGAGTCGATGATGGCATCCCACGATGACTTTCCGGCTTTCTCATCCTGATCAATCTGGTCTACCAAAATGACCGAATTACGCAAGATCATGCCCATCAAGGCGATGACTCCGAGGTTGGCGACAAAACCAAACGGGAAGTGGAAAACAATCAGCGCGAAGGCGACACCAATCAAGCCCAAAGGCGCGGTGAGCAACACCAGCACCGTTCGCCCCAGGCTTTGCAACTGCATCATCAAGAGCAACACCACCAGCGTCAGGGCATAGGGCATCACCGCCTGAATGGATTGTTCGCCCTTGGCCGATTCGTTGACGGAACCGCCTTCTTCGATATGGAAACCGGCGGGGAGTTGATCGCGCAAGGCGTCAATCTTCGGTGCCAGCTGCTTTACCGCCACGGCCGGCTGCATATCCACAATATCGGCACGAACGGTAATGGTCGGCAAACGATTGCGCCGCCAGATCACGCCCTCTTCCAGCACCGGCTTGAGCGTCGCCACCTGCGCCAGCGGCACATGCCGACCCGTGCTGGTCAGAATATCCAGATCAGGCAGCCGATCCAGTGAGCGCCCTTCGGTGGCGTCCCCGCGCCAGACGACATCAATCAACTGGTCGCCTTCACGGTACTGAGTGAAGGCCGCACCCACCAGCCATGCCTGCAAGGTCAGCGCAACGTCCTGACTGTTGACACCGAGCGCGCGCGCGCGCGCTTGATCTATCTCGACACGCACGCTCTTTACCTTGTCAAACCAGTCGTAGTTGACGTCGCGCAGATTCGGGTGCTTGGTCAGTTCCGCCGAGATCTTTTGCGCCTGCTCACGCAAGGCAGCAATGTCCGTACCGCTGACCCGGTACTGGACCGGATAGCCCACCGGGGGCCCGTTCTCAAGACTGGCGACGCGCGTGCGCACATGCGACCAACTGCCGTCGTCGGCGCGAAATGCTTCGCGCAAGCTCTTGGCCAGCGATTCGCGTGCGACATTATCTTTGGCGATGATCATGACTTGCCCGAAATGGACATTCGGTAGCTGCAAGTCGAGCGACAGGAAGAATCGCGGCACGCCGGAGCCAATAATCGCCGAATAGGACACGACACGCTCGTCGCCTTCGAGCATGGCCTCAACACGACGTATTTCGCGATCTGTCGCTTTGGACGAGGCACCTTGATTCAGGGCAATATCCACCAGGAGTTCAGGGCGGCTTGCCGGCGGGAAGAACTGCTTTTGTACGACCGTCTGGAACGCGACGAGAGACAGCACAAACAACGCCACCGTGGCGAAGATGACCAGCCAGCGGTGGTGCAGGCACCATTTAACGAGGTTTCGCAGCCGCCGGTAAAACGGTGTGGCGTACGGATCGCCCCCTGTGGTCGCGGCGTGGGCCGCCAGCTTCTTCGGGTCAAGCAGCATGTAGCCAATGTAGGGCGTGAACACTACCGCGACTATCCATGACACCACCAGCGCGATCGATACCACCCAGAAAATCGCCCCCGTGTACTCACCCGAGCTCGACTGGGCAAAACCCACGGGCGAAAACCCGGCCACGGTGATCAAGGTGCCGGTCAGCATGGGAAAGGCGGTCGAGGTATAGGCGAATGTGGCCGCCTTGGCCCGGTCCCATCCCTGCTCCATTTTGACTACCATCATCTCCACCGCAATGATGGCGTCATCAACGAGCAAGCCAAGGGCGATGATCAAGGCCCCCAGCGAGATGCGGTGCAGGTCGATCTTGAAGAACTGCATGCCCAGAAAGGTGATGGCAAGCACCAACGGAATCGACAGGGCGACCACCGCACCCGTACGCATGCCCAGGCTCAGAAACGAGACAGCCAAAACAATAATGATCGCTTCGCCCAGCGAGTTGATAAACAACTCAAACGAGGTTTTAACGATTTCCGGCTGGTTGGCCACGGTGTGCACGTCGATACCAATCGGCAGGTCACGCACATGCTTGGCCATCGCAACGTCCAAGCTACGACCGAGCTCAAGCACGTTTCCGCCTTGCGCCATGACCACACCAATGCCGATAGCGTCCTTTCCCTTGAAGCGCATGCGCGGCTGTGGCGGCTCAACCAAGCCCCTGGTCACCGTAGCGACGTCGCCTAGGTGAAAATAGCGCCCGCCAATCGCGAACTGCACATCGCGCAGCGCTTCGGCACTGGTAAATTCGCCGCTTACCTGAATGCGCACACGGTCGGTAGCGGTTTCCACCAAGCCTGCCGGCGCAATGGCATTGCGCCGCTGCACGGCATCGAAAACCTGTTCGGGCAGCAGCCCCAATTTGGCCAGCCGTGCCGGGATGACATCCACATAGATGCGCTCGTCTTGCACGCCGATCAATTCGATCTTGCGCACGTCCTTGACCAGACGCAAATCGCGCGAGATCGCCTCAGCCTGTCTGCGCAATTCGGCCAGATCGAAGCCATCGCCGGTGAGCGCCCAGATTTTTACTTGCACAGACCCGAACTCGTCGTTGGCAAAGGGGCCAATCGTGCCTTCTGGCAACAAGGGTTTGACTTCGTCCATCTTCTTGCGCGCCTGCTTGTAGGCTTCGTGGATATCGGCGCGCGACGCAGAATCCTTGATAAAAAACGTCACGACAGACTCGCCGGGCTTGGAATACGACCTGACAAAGTCGGCCCATTGCACTTCCATCAGCTTTTTCTCTACCCGTTCGCTGACTTGTTCCGCCATGACCTCGGCACTGGCCCCCGGCCAAACCGTGCGCACGACCATCGCCTTGAAGGTGAACTCGGGGTCTTCAGCGCGCCCCAAAGTCTGGTACGCCGAAATGCCCCCGATCATGCTGATCAGAATCAGGAACAGCACCATCGGGCGGTGCGAGATCGCCCATTCGGAAAGGTTGGGGCCGTTCATTTGGCGCCTTCGGCAATTGCCGGCGTAACGAAGACCGGGCGCACTTTCTGCCCGGGAGAGAGCCGATGCACTCCTGCGGCGGCAATCTGATCTCCCTGAGCCAAACCGCTCTTGAGGAATACGGCATCATCAGCAAAGCGTTCGATTTCTACCGGGCGCAAACTGACGGTGTCGTCGGCACCGACTATCCAGACCGCTGCGCTCTGGCCCTGCTGATACAGCGCGGTCAGCGGAATGGCCACCGACGTTGATGCCGCACTGCTTTTATCTACTGGCGGAAAGCGCACGCTGGCGGTCAGTCCCGTAGGCCATTTTTCGATGCCATTAACCTGAACGCGCATCGGATAGGTGCGCGTATCGGGATCAGCCAGCGCGGAAAGCTCACGCACGGTGCCCTTGAATGTTTGCCCCGGAAGCGCATAGACGCTGACTTCTGCGCTCATGCCAATGCGAAAATTTGCATACTCGGCCTCGGGAATGCTGATTGCGATTTCGCGGTCGCCATCCGGGGAAAGGCGAATGATGACCTCGCCCGGAGCGACGACCTTGCCAATATCGGCCATCACCGAGCCGACCACTCCGTTCCGGTCGGCACGTAACTCCGTATAGCGCTCCTGATTTTTGGCCAGCGCCGCCTGAGACTGTGCTGCCTTGAGCGTGGTTTCGCGCGCATCAAGCGCGGCTCGGCTGACAAAATTTCCGGCGTGCAGGTCACGGTATCGCTTGGCATCGGCCTCTGCCTGCTGCAGGCTTGCCTGAGCCTGAGTGGCCGCAAGGCGCACATCAGCCGGGTCCAGTCGTGCCAATACCTGACCGAGCTTGACGTTATCGCCGGCATTAACGCTGCGCGCCACGATTTTTCCGCCCACTTGGAACGCCAGCAGGCTGGCATAGCGCGAACGCACTTCACCGCTGTAGGCGCGTATGGGCAATTCGGAAAGTGCCGCCCCGCCAGCGCCGACTTTCAGCACCTGAAGCGGACGCAGCGGAACCTCGTCCGGGGGCGGTTTGGTGCATGCGGCCAATGTGGCCAGTGCCGCCAAGAGCGTTAGCAGAGGCAGTCTGCGCAGGGTGCCGTGAGCGTTATTGATGGCGGTCATGTTGGTTCGATCCTTTGGTTTTGTGCACGGCGCAAGCCATGCATGACAAGATCAATGTGCGTGCGCAAGAACTTCTCCGGCGCACGAAAAGGGTGGTCGGTGACGGCGTCGCAAGCACCGAAAGAGTGTTGCCAAACCACCAGCATCAGCAGAGGTGCAAAGAGAATCTCGATGGTAGCGTCAATATCCACCGCACGAAATTCCTTTTCTCGCAGCCCCCGTTCCAGCGCCCGGCGAATGAGATGATGCCCACGCTGAACCACGACCTGATGGTAATACTCGGCAATGTCGGGGAAATTCCGTGCCTCGCTGATCAACAGCTTCGGGATGCCGCCCAGCGGCGTCGCCCCGACATTGCGCCACCAGTGCAGGAGCAAGGCTTCCATCAGTTCGCTGGTCCCGCCTGTGAAGGTTTCCAACATTCGGTCAATGTCATCGAGCACAGGTATCAGGCCCTCTGCGATCGCCGCTTTGAACAGCGCTTCCTTGCTGTCGAAGTAGAGGTAGAGCGTTCCCTTCGAGACGCCGGCGCGCTTGGCGACATCATCCAATCGCGTCGCCGCAAAGCCGCGCTGCACAAACAACTCCAACGCGGCAGCAATCAACTCGCCGGGCCGGGCTTGCTTGCGTCGTTGTCGTACAGGCTCGGTTCGAGCAACTGTCGATCTGACAGCAGACGAGGCATTCATGCGGCGATTCCGAGAGGTGTTTCCGTTAGTGACTGAATGGTCAGTAATTTACTGGGCGCGAAAATACTTGTCAAGCCAAGACCGAGACAAGCGTGAACGTCGTGCAGCGCCAAGGCTTGTCGCTAAACTTGGGCAGCACGAGCTATGGCGTGCTTGAAAGTTCATGGAGTGGAAAATGCCCGAGACACTGCTGGAAGAAGTTCGTCGTGCCATGGCCGAGGCCGATTGCCTGGCCACGCCAGCGGTCGTTGATCAAGCCTATGACCGGTTGGCGGAAGAAATTACCGCCCGCCTGCAGCACGCCAATCCGCTGATTTTCACGGTGATGAACGGCGGTCTGATTGTTGCCGGGCGCTTGATCGCGAAGCTTAACTTCCCTCTCGAAACCGCCTATCTCCATGCCACTCGCTATGGCCACGCACTGAACGGCACCCTGCTCGACTGGCGCGTGCGGCCCACGCAAGACCTGACCGGGCGTACCGTGCTGATCATTGATGACATCCTCGACGAAGGCCATACCCTCAAGGCGATTTCCGAGAACCTGCGCGAAGCCGGCGCGGCCGAGGTACTCACGGCCGTTCTTGTCCATAAGGTGCACGAGCGCAAGGCGGATGCGGGCATGCGCGCCGATTTCACCGGACTCGATGTGGAGGATCGGTTTCTCTTCGGCTGCGGGATGGACTACAAAGGCTATTGGCGTAATGCCCCAGGGATCTACGCCCTGCACGGTCACTGATGGCCTCAGCTCGCAGCGCGCCGACGCACACGACTGACGCGAGCGAGCGCCGCCCGACGCTGCTGGTCGTCGATGATGCGCCGCAGAACCTGTCGTTGATGTCCGACATTCTCGAGCAGGACTACAACGTCAAGCTGGCAGCCTCCGGCACCCGTGCCCTCGCGATTGTCGCTGCGCAGATCCCCGACCTGATCCTGCTCGACATCGTCATGCCCGAGATGGATGGCTACGAAGTGTGCGCCCGGCTCAAGGCCAGTGTCGCCACGTATGACATCCCGATTATTTTCGTGACCTCGCTCGATGGTGCTGATGACGAGACGCGCGGCCTCGCGCTGGGTGCCGTCGATTACCTGACCAAGCCGATCAATCCGGACATTTTGAAGGCGCGGGTCTATACGCATCTGGCCTTGCGCCGTCAGGCCGTCATGTTGAGCAAACAGACACGGGCGTTGCGAGAGTTGAACGAAACCCTCGAGGCGCGTGTCGCGGAAGAAAGCGCGCGGGTAAAGCGCCTGGAAAGGCTGCGTCGGTTTTTTTCGCCGGCGGTAGCCGACGTATTGCTTTCCACCGACCCGGACGCCTTCCTGGCCCCGCGGCGGCGCGAGATTGTCGTGGTCTTTCTTGATCTACGTGGCTACACCGCTTTTACCGAAAACTTTCCGGCCGACGAAGTGATGCGCGTACTCAGCGAATTCCATGCGGCAATGGGTGAGCTGATCACGAACCACGGCGGCACAGTCGAGCGTTTTACGGGCGACGGCATGATGATTTTCTTCAACGACCCGATCGAGATTGACGACCCCGCCGGTACGGCGCTGCGTATGGCGGTGCAGATGCAGGAACGCTTCCAGAGTTTGGCAACCCTGTGGAGCCAACGCGGCTGTGTTTTGAGTATGGGCATTGGCATTGCGAAGGGCATTGCCACCATCGGTGCCATTGGCTTTGACGGGCGCCGTGACTACGGCGCGATTGGCAGCGTCACCAATCTGGCAGCCCGTCTGTGCGCAGAAGCCGAGGGCGGGGCAACCCTGGTATCGGCAGCTGTCGCTGCCAGCGTGGCCAATCACCTTGGCATGCCTGCGCTGCGCGCACGGCAGGCGCTGACCCTGAAGGGATTTCGCGAGCATGTCGCCGTGTTCGATGTCCTGCCGGCTTGAAGAACGACAAAGCCTCTGCTATTGGTGTCGGCAAGTCGGCGCTGGCAACACGGCGGTAGCGGTTAAGCGCCAAGCCCTTCCCCGCCACAGTGACGGGGAAGGGATGTCGAAACCAGGGAGGAGCGGTACTCAGCGACTCTCTTTGATCAGACGGCCGTTACTCGGCTGAATCGGGCGGGCGTTCTTCTTGTACAGGCGCGAGAAGGTGCCGATCTGCTCAGGCGATACTGTCACCGGCGTCTTCATGACCATCCACAGCACATTCTCGGAGCAGGGAGGGGTGGTCAGCGACCCCATGTAGGTCCAGTAGGCCCGGTTGTCGGGGAACAACCTGACAATATCCAGCGACTCGGCAGCCACCACCTCGGCACCGGCTTCCAGTGGCATGTGGTTCCACACCGTCTGCAGCACCGGGTGCTCGGAGCCCTCATCAAGCAGCACGGCGATCACGGCCAGATTGTCGTCCCAGTCTTTGTGCACAAAGTGAATCACCATCGGGAAAGGGCGGCCGTTGACCCGCTCCTCCGACGGCTTGTGAAAGTGAAACTGGGCGAGTTCGAAGCGCTGGCCCATGACATTGATGACATTGCCGGCACCGACATTGACCTGGATGGTATGGCCGTTATCGACAACAGTGAATTTGCTGGGCTTGTAGGTGAATTTGATCGGCTCGAGGTCAACCGCAATGCCCGGCCGGATGTCGATCGGCGACTGGCGCTTGCCACTGTCGCACAGCAAGTTTTTTCCGGCATCGAGCTTGCCCCAGTTTTCCGGCGCACCGGCGCCGTCGTAACCCCAATGCACATGCATTTGCTCTGCGGGATTCTTTTTGGCCTTGCGCGGGCCGGAGGTCGCGAGCATGAGCTCACGTGCGTGCCCGCTTAACCCAATATCTGTCGAGTGGGCGGGAGCGGGCTTGGGCGCGGCAACCGCAGGCACCGGTACTCTGGGCATGGCGACCACCGGAGCTTTTGGCACCGAAGCCGCCGCCGCAGCGTCTGCGGCGGCGGCAGTGCCGTGAATATCGGCGGGGGCCGGCTTGGCGGCACTCGTGCTCGGCAGGGCAATCCCCGCCGCTGCCGCCTCCCGTGCGGCTGCGGCCTTGTCGATCTTGGGCAATTCGATCATCTTCGGCTTTTCCGCGGCCGCCGGCGCATCGGAAACCTTCATGACGAAGCCGTTCGCGCTACCGCTCAGGGTGCGCATGTCGGCAGGCATGGCGACCGGGCGTTCGCTGCCGGCCGGCAGCGCATCGGCCAGGGCCACGGCCTTACCGGTCATGGTGCCGCCGTCAGCCAGCGCCAGGGTGGGCGTCGCACGGCAGGCCTGCTCAGCCAGACGCTCGTCGATGCTTCCCGGCAGTATTCGGTTGGCCCGCTCGCGCACCGCAGGTTCTTCGCGCACCATCTTTCCGTTGTAGAAATAGGCGCGGCGCAATGTGGTAAAGCGGCCACCGGCACAATCGTAAAGGTTCTCGGCTTCAATGGCGTTGTAGGCACCGGACACGTCATTTACCGCACGGCCCAAGGCAATCCGGCTCCACGCCGAGGTGCCACTGGAAGTGCGCAATACGCGCGAGGTGTCCAACGCTATGCTCTCGCGAGAGTCAGTCAGCACCACGTGCCAAGGCCCGGAAGCAGGCCCGGCCTGGGGGCCGGTGCCCGGGGCCGCGAAAGCCGAAGCAAAGAGCGAAGAAACGGCAAGCGCCATCACGGACTGACTGAGTTTGGACATGATCTCCCCTTGTACACCTATAACGTCGTTTCTGCTTTCACGGCCAGGGCGGGCAAAACTTTACGTCATAATGCCCACAAAATTCGGCGGGTTGCATTGCTTCCGCCTTTCCAGTAGCTTCAGCGACCTGCTGAAGGGATATCCATGAACGCCAACGAAAAATTCATAGCGGCCGACGCGCACGTCGACGCCGCCGCCATTGCCCCGCTACCCAATTCCCGCAAAGTGTATGTCAGCGGCAGACGTGACGACGTTCGCGTACCGATGCGCGAGATCAGCCAGTCAGCCACGGGCAACGAGGCCAATCCACCGGTGTTTGTCTATGACTGCTCCGGGCCGTACACCGACCCGGCCGCGAAGATCGATATTCGCCAGGGCCTGCCGGCGCTGCGTCAGCAGTGGATCGACGAACGCGGCGATACCGAGTTCCTCACCGGCTTGTCCAGCGCTTATGGGCGTGAGCGTGCCGCCGACGCCCAACTTGCCGAGCTGCGCTTTCCCGGCCTGCACCGCCAGCCGCGTCGCGCCAAGGTGGGCATGAATGTTTCGCAGATGCACTACGCGCGCAAAGGCATCATCACGCCCGAGATGGAATACATCGCCATCCGCGAAAACTTGCAGCGCCAGCAGTATCTGGAAAGCCTGCGTACCTCCGGCCCGACGGGCGCCAAGATGGCCAAGCTCATGGGCCGCCAACATCCTGGCGAGCGTTTCGGTGCCGCCATCCCCGACGAGATCACTGCCGAATTTGTGCGCAGCGAAATCGCCCGCGGTCGCGCCATCATCCCCAACAACATCAACCACCCGGAATCCGAGCCGATGATCATTGGCCGCAACTTCCTGGTCAAGATCAATGCCAACATCGGCAACTCGGCCGTGACGTCCAGCATTGCCGAGGAAGTGGACAAGATGACCTGGGCCACCCGCTGGGGTGGCGACACGGTGATGGACCTCTCGACCGGCAAGAACATTCACGAAACCCGCGAGTGGATCATCCGCAACTCGCCCGTGCCCATCGGCACGGTGCCGATTTACCAGGCGCTGGAAAAGGTCGACGGCAAAGCCGAAGAACTGACCTGGGAGATGTTCCGCGACACACTGATCGAGCAGGCCGAGCAGGGCGTCGATTACTTCACCATCCACGCCGGCGTGCTGCTGCGTTATATCCCCATGACCGCTGAACGCATGACCGGCATTGTCTCGCGCGGCGGCTCGATACTGGCCAAGTGGTGTCTGGCCCACCACAAGGAAAACTTCCTCTACACGCACTTTGAAGAGATCTGCGAAATCATGAAGGCCTACGACGTCGCCTTCAGCCTCGGCGATGGCTTGCGCCCCGGCTCGATTTACGATGCCAACGATGAAGCACAACTGGGTGAACTCAAGACGCTGGGCGAACTGACCCAAATCGCCTGGAAGCATGATGTGCAAACCATGATCGAAGGCCCCGGCCACGTGCCGATGCAGCTGATCAAGGAAAACATGGACAAGCAACTGGAATGGTGCGACGAGGCACCGTTCTACACCCTCGGCCCCCTGACCACCGACATCGCCCCCGGTTACGATCACATCACCAGCGGCATCGGCGCGGCCATGATCGGCTGGTACGGCACCGCCATGCTCTGTTACGTGACGCCCAAGGAACACCTCGGCCTGCCCAACAAGCAGGACGTCAAGGAAGGCATCATTACCTACAAGCTCGCCGCCCACGCCGCCGATCTGGCCAAGGGACACCCCGGCGCGCAGATCCGCGACAACGCGCTGTCCAAAGCGCGTTTCGAGTTCCGCTGGGAAGACCAGTTCAACCTCGGGCTGGACCCGGACAAGGCACGCGAATTTCACGACGAAACCCTGCCCCAGCACGGTGCCAAGGTCGCGCACTTCTGCTCGATGTGCGGCCCGCATTTCTGCTCGATGAAGATCACTCAGGACGTTCGCGACTACGCGGCGGCACAAGGCGTCTCGGAACAGGAAGCGCTGAAGAAGGGGATGGAAGTAAAGTCCATCGAATTCGTCAAAGCGGGTGCCGAACTGTACAAGGCGACGAACTGAGTCCGCAAGTCGGCGCTGGCGGTACGGCGATTTCCCCATGAACTGCCGACCCGGCTGCGGTGCCTGTTGCATCGCCCCGTCGATTTCTTCACTGAACAAGCCGGCAGGCATACCCTGCCGGTATCTCGCTGCCGATCAGCGCTGCACGATCTTCGGGCAGCCGGAACGCCCCGCGTGCTGCGGCGGCTTGCAGCCCTCGGCGGAGATGTGCGGTACGGATCGCGAGCAGGCGCTGCGCTGGCTCACCCGGCTGGAACAACTCACCGCATGAGCACGACGCGCCCGACGTTTTCCGTGCTCGCCATCGTCACATGGTTGCCGCTGTTCAGCCTGGCCCTCGCCTTGGCCACGGGCAGTGATGGCCTGTCGTGGAGCACGACCATTTCTGCGCTGACCGGGTCGGGTGATCCGCTGCAACGCGACATCATCCTGAGCCTGCGTCTGCCGCGCGCGCTCGCCGCCTTTGGCTGCGGTGCGCTGCTGGCGCTGGCGGGCACGGTACTGCAAGCGATTCTGCGCAATCCGCTGGCCGATCCCTTTGTGCTGGGCATTTCCAGCGGCTCGAGCGCGCTCAGCCTGCTGGCCATGCTGCTGGGGGCGGGGATGCTGATGACCAGTTTGGCCGGCATCGTCGGGGCACTGCTCTCGCTCGCCATCCTGTTTGCGCTCGCCTGGCAGGGCGGTCTGCTGCCCACCCGCCTGCTGCTGGCCGGCGTGATTCTCTCGTCCGCGTGGGGGGCGATGATCACGCTGATGCTCGCGCTGGCCCCCGATGCGCCCCTGCGCGGCATGGTGTTCTGGCTGATGGGCGATCTGGCGGCGGCGAGCACCACCTCGGCGCTCGTGGTACTCGCGGCCAGTGTGATCGCTTTGGGCAGTATCTGGCCGCTCGCGCAGTCGCTGGATGCGGTGGGGCGGGGCGAAACCATGGCCGCCTCGCTCGGAGTGCGCACCACGATGCTGCGCCTCGTCTGCCTGCTGCTCGCCTCGTGCGCCACGGCGATCGTGGTACTCACCGCCGGTAGCATCGGCTTCATCGGGCTGATTGTGCCGCACCTGTTGCGCCTCGCCGGCGTGCGTCGCCACCGCTGGCTGCTGCCGGCCAGTGCCATCGGCGGGGGCAGTTTGCTGATTTTGGCTGACCTGCTGGCGCGCGCTCTGGTGGCGCCGCTGCAACTACCCATCGGTGCACTCACCGCTCTGCTCGGCACGCCGCTGTTTCTGTGGCTGCTGACACGCACCGCGCAGGCACGCTGAGCCATGCTGACGCTGACCCATCTCGATATTTCGATCGGCGACAAGCCGATCTGCAGGGACCTGAGCGTGCACATTGGCCAGGGCGAACGCTGGGCGGTGCTGGGCATCAATGGCGTGGGCAAGACCACGCTGCTGCACACCCTGACGGGCTTGCGTGCGCCCCAGCGTGGAAGCGTCACACTGGCGGCGGTATCAAATCCGCAAGTCGGCGCTGGCAACACGGCGATTTCGCAGCTGCCGGCGCGTGAGCGCGCCCGGCGTATCGGCCTGATGAGCCAGGATGACGACTTTGCCGCCGAAACACGGGTGCTCGACGCCGTGCTGCTTGGCCGTCTGCCGCACCTGAACTGGTGGCGCGGGGAAACCACGCAGGACCTCGACATTGCGCGCACCGCCCTGCGCGAGGTGGGTCTCGACGCGAGCTTCGAGCCGCGTCTGGCGTCCACACTTTCTGGTGGCGAACGACGGCGCGTAGCGCTGGCGACCTTGCTGGCGCAAGCGGTGCCGCTGCTCATTCTCGACGAACCGACCACGCACCTCGATCTGCATCAGCAAATCGCCCTGCTCGATCTGCTCGCCGGCTTGTCCGGCCACACCGTGATCATGAGCCTGCACGATGTCAATCTGGCCGTGCGCTACTGCACCCATACGCTGCTGATCTTCGGCGACGGCCAGTGCTGCGCCGGGCCGACCGCCACCATGCTTACGGCCGACGTGTTGTCGCGACTCTATCGCCACCGCGTAGAAGCACTACCTACCGAGAAGGGCCCCGTCTTCATGCCCGCCTGAACCGGCGCGGGCGGGAGTCAGTCGATGCTCAATCGGGTCAGGCTGCCAAAGCCCACCGACAAGGCCAGCCAGTCTTTGTCGGCCAGGCCCTCTACGTGCCCGACCAGCACCTTGATCACACCGGCGTGCGTCACAAGCGCGATATCGCGGTGCTTGTGCTCACGCTGCTCGGCCACGAAGGCCAATACCCGTTCGCGTAACGCCCCGGGGGCTTCGCCGTTCGGGGGCCGGAAATGGATCGGGTCAGCCGCCCAGGCATCCAGTTGCTCGCGTGGAATCGCCGACCAAGGCTGCATTTCCCACGTACCGAAGTTCATTTCCTGCAGCCGGCTGTCGATGCTCACGTCGGCGTGCAACCGTTCGGCCAGTGCCCTGCACCGCTGCAGGGGGCTGCTGAAGAAGCGTGCGCCTGCCGGCAGTTGGCGGCGTAAATCGCTGGCCAGTTTTTCCAGCGCATACCCACCCTGCGCCACGGCCAGATCAGTTTGTCCGTAACAGATGCCCGACGCGACCGCCGGCAGTGGATGGCGGATCAGGTAAAGCTGCACAACACTCCGGTGTAGAAGGCCACTTCCGACAGTTGCTGCGTCGCGCCCAGACAATCGCCGGTGTAGCCGCCAATCCGGCCGCGAAAGTAGCGCGCGCAGAGCGTGCTGGTTAACACAACGGCTGCCACGCCCATCAGCGCGACAGCCATCGGGATGGACAGCAGAAGGCAAGGTGCGCCACCGCATAGCAGAGCCACGGCCAGGCCGGTGTTGTCGATGGCCTTGGCCAGCGGCTTGGACTTGGCAGTTTCGTCCTCGCGCACATAGTCCAGCCAACGCATCAGCAATACCGGCCCACAGCGCGACACGGCATGCCCGGCAATCAGCGCCCACATCAGCATCGGCGGACCAAATTCATGATCGATTTCCACCAGCGCGGTGAACTTGAACAGCAGCACCAGCACCACGCCCACCGCCCCATAGCTGCCGATGCGCGAGTCTTTCATGATGCTCAGCACCTGCAACGTGTCCCAGCCGCCACCCATGCCATCGCAGGTGTCGGCCAGTCCGTCTTCATGAAACGCACCGGTGGCCAACACCGTTGCCACCATGCCGAGCAAGATGGCCAATGAGACGGGCAGCACCAGCGCCGCTGCTTCGGTCACGCCCGCGCCGATGGCCCCCACGATGACGCCGACCAGCGGAAAGTAGCGCGACGCGCGATCGAGCTGCGCCTGCGAATGCCCCACCCAGGCCGGTACGGGAATACGGGTGAAGAAACGCAGCGCGCCAAAGAAGGCTTCCAGCTCTCGCTTGAGGGCAGCGCGCATCAGACTTTCGCGCTCACGCCAGCGTCAGCAAAGCTGGCCATGTCAGTCATGAAGGCGCACGCCGCCTGCACCAGCGGGTAGGCCAGCGTCGCACCGGTGCCTTCGCCCAAACGCAAGCCAAGATCGAGCAGGGGCGTCACGCCCAGAAAGTCATGCTGATGCACATGGCCGGCTTCGCCCGAGCGGTGGGCAAACACGCAGTAATCTAGTATTTGTGGTGCCAGACGATGCGCCACCAGCAAGGCAGCGGTGACAATAAAGCCATCGATCAGCAGCAGCATGCGTTGCCGTGCCGCTTCAAGCATGGCGCCGACCAGCGTCGCGATCTCGAAACCGCCGAACTGGGTCAGTACGGCCAGCGCATCGTCATGCGCCCCGTCGTAGCGGGCCAGTGCCATCGCCAGCAAGTCGCGCTTGCGCGCCACGCCGGCATCGTCGAGCCCGGTACCGCGCCCCACCACATCGACCAGCGCGCGCCCGGTCAGGCAATGCGTGAGCAATGAGGCGGAGGCCGTGTTGCCGATGCCCATCTCGCCCAACCCGAGTACGTTGCAGCCACGCTGGGCGAACCCGGCCGCCAGTTCGGCGCCATTCGCCATGGCCTGCTCGCACTGCGCACGCGTCATGGCCGCGCCTTCGAGGTAAGACGCCGTACCACCAGCGCCGACTTGCCGACTTACCAGCCCCGGCCGCTCGCCAAACGCATGCGCCACCCCGGTATCGACCACCACCAGTTGCATGCCTGCCACGCGGGTAAAGGCATTGATCGCCGCGCCGCCGGCGAGAAAGTTCTCCACCATCTGCCAGGTCACCTCCTGCGGATAGGCCGAGACACAGGCGCGCGCAGCGCCGTGATCGCCGGCACAGACCAGCAGGTGCGGGTGGCACAGCTGTGGCGTGGGGCTGCCCTGAATCAGCGCAATCTGCAAGGCGAGCGCTTCCAGCCGGCCCAGACTGCCGGGTGGCTTGGTTTTCTGGTCGATGCAGGCCTGAAACTCGTCGCGGCGCGAGCGCTCCAGTGCGGGGACGGGCTGAATATTCATGGTGTCAGGTTCCGGGTACGAACGTGGTCAATCGCCGCGCAGACACGGCGGGCCCCTTCGAGCATGCGCACGGTAGGACGCTGCATCAGATCGGGCGGCACATCGACCAGCGCATTGGCCTTGACCGCGCGCAACTGCGGCCAGCGCCGCCAGTCGTCGAGCCATTGCGGGCGGGTGTCGTCCGAGCCGCTGCCGATAATCATCTGCGGGTCGGCGCGCAGCACGGCTTCGATATTCACCGTCGGCGCGATGTTGCTCAAGCCGGCGAAGACATTGCGCCCGCCGCACAGGCGTATGACCGCGCTGATACTGTGCTGCTGGTTAACGGTCATCAGCGGTTCATGCCAGATCTGGTAGAAGACGCTGACGGGTGCTTTCGCCTGATAGCGCAGGCGCAGTTCCGCCAGCCCCTGCTCAAATTCGCCCGCGACCCGCTCACCGCGAGCACTTACGCCACCCAGTGCCGCCAGGTGCCGCAGTTCTACCGCTATTTCGTCGAGACGGGATGGCTCGCTGGTGAACACATTCAGGCCAAGGCGGCGCAACTGCGCCACCTGACCGGCCACATTCCCGCTACCCCACGCAATCACCAAATCCGGCTTGAGCGCCACAATGCGCTCAATATCAAGCGCCCCGGCACGGCCAATGCGCGGAATGCGCAAGGCCGGGGCCGGGTAGTTCGAGGACTCGTCCGCCCCCACAATCCGCTCGCCCAGGCCGAGGGAGTAGACCAGTTCGGTGGCGTGGGGGGCGAGGCTGACGATGCGTTGCGCGGGCGCGGGTCTGCTAGCCAGCCCAGACACGGCTTCGGGCGAGCGTATGGTCTGGGCGCGGAGTACCCCGACCCAGACCAGAATGACAACAAAAACAACGATACCACGTCTCAAAACGTCATACCCTGCCTCGTTAAGATGGCACTTACCTACTAGAACCGATACTCGGCACTCACATAGGTGGTCCTTCTCGGGTCCTCGGGATACGCATTGAACGACGTAGCAGCCCCGTTGACGATCCCGTACGAGTAGTACTCTTCCTCGAACAGGTTGTTGATACCCCCTGTGAAGCGCCACTTGTCGTAATCGTGACTCAATTTAAGGTCGGTTACCGTGTAGCTCGGCATTTTACGGAAGCGGTTTCGCTGATCGTTGTCATACCGTTGCTCGCCAACATAAGAGACATTCAAACCAATCCTTGTCGCCTCGGCCACCTGCCATCCTGCGTCAAGGCCGATACGCTCATTAGGTACAAGCGGCACCGCGTTACCTCTGACATCGAATCCTGCAATACTTCCGTCACGGAATGTAGCTCTTGTTCTCGCATAGCGCCCACCCAGTTCAAAATCTTTCCCTATTGCCCAGCGCCCCTCGATCTCGAAGCCATGGCGCCGTGTTGGCGGCAGATTTGTGGTTGAAAAAGTGAACGGGTTGAAGTGGAGTTCGTCGTTTAGATCGATGTCAAAAAAGCTGACGCGCGCGTCTGCACCGCGACCTTTCCACTGCACGCCGACTTCCTTCTCCTTCGATTTTTGAGGCTCCAGGAAGGGTCGGCACGGTGCCCCAAAGCAGCGGTTCTCGTCAACGTTCGCCACACGAAAACTACGCCCAATCCGACCATATACAGACGCGCCGCCGACAAGGTCTTGCTGCACCGCAAACTCCGAGGCAGAAAGCTTTCGACTGTCCGACTTTTTGGCGACTGGAAACCCCGCATCCTCGTAAGTCTGCTCAACCTTCTCCCGTCTCGCCCCGACGCTCACCCGCGTTCCCGTGGCAAATTGCATCTCATCCCTAAGGTACACCGCCTGATTTTTCTGCGCACCCTTCTCATCTCGGGTACTTCCGTAGGGGAAACCGAAAAACGAGCCATTGTTTATCGCCAAGCGCTCATAGTCCCAATCGCTCCAGTCTCCCCCCACGGTTAGCTTGTTATCGATGCCAAACACCTTTGTTGACCACAGAACCCTCGGTGAAATACTGGTGACCGCAATGTTGCTGGTTGTCAGCGTGGTATCGAAATCAGCGCCGGAGCGAGAATCTGCAAGGAACTCGCTATCCTTTTTTCTGTGCCCTATGTCCATAGCCAGAGTGATCTCATCGAATCGCTTCTCACCCCGCAGCGCATAGATTTGCTGATCACTATCAGCGTAGTCATTGGGCATCGAGGTTCCTCGCGGGTCAGATTTCAGCTGTGCCTCGGTGCGCGCCCCAGGAAGCCTTGCCTTCTGCTCATCCGCATTGAAACTCAAAGCGATGAAGTCATCGCCGTTCCGCAAACTCACCTCGCCGTTCACGGCATCCTGCACGGCACGATTGTTATCTCGATAATTGTCATTCTCATAGCGCTGCGCACTCAGGCTCAGCCCCAACATCCCATCCGCGTATTGAAGCGCGCCGCGCATGTCGCGTAACCCATGGCTACCAGTCAGAACCGAAGCACCCCCACCCAAACCCGGCTCGCTCGGTGACTTGGTGATGATGTTGATGGTGCCCGCTGTGGCGCCGCCGCCATAGAGCACAGCCCCCGCGCCTCGAAGTATCTCAATCCGCTTGATGCTCCCAACCGGGATTGCGGAGATCCGCGCCGTCGTCGACTCATTCTCCGAAATGCGCTGACCGTTAATCAGCACCAGCGTGTTTTGATCTCCCGTCATCCCAAAGCCGCGCAAATCAATCGGGCTATCCGGGACACCAGAAAAGTTAATTCGCGTGTGCACTCCGCCTAGCTTGCTCAATACCTCTGAGACGGTCGTTGCTGAGCTTTCAGCGATCTCATCAGCGGTGATCACCTGTGCAGCAATCGGCTGCTCGTTGCCCGCCGACTGAAAACGGGTAGCTGTGACGACCACAGTCTCCACGGTCTCGGCGAAAGCCATGGGTGCTGCAAATGCAGTGGCCAAAGCAATGGCCACCTTCGAACGATGACTAAACATAATGTTCCTTTCCGGCCAGCGTCCCCGCAGGCCTAATGACAGTGCGAACGGAAACGTCGGAAAGGAGTAGGCGAGCGCTGCGGGCAGCGACCGAACACTGCCTCCCCGCAGCGTTTCCAAGTGGTCTGTCCGTGGCCGGTCTCCGGGCTCGGGAGTTTTGTTCGCCGCCTTCCCGGATACTCTCCAGTGGCCTTTGTGACGAACCGCACTCCTTTACCGTTGCGGGGGCAGCATGGGGATTACACCCATTTCCCGTTTCACCTTCGTACATGACGTCTTCAGGCACCGCGAACAGGGCGCGGATGCTAGCACGTTTGCCGGGCTACTACTTTGACGACGACCCTTATTGAACTACCATGGGAGTGTGCGATGGATTTCTTTCCGAGGAAGGCCATGTCCGGTCTGACCAGACGTAATTTTCTGCAAGCCAGCTTTGCGCTCAGCGCCTCAGGGGTGCTCGCCGCCCCGAGGTCGAGCCCCCTCAGTCTGGCCTATGCCGAGCACTACGACCCGGTCAGTTTCTTGCGCGCCAATGGCATGGCGGGTTTGCTCATCGACATACTCGACGAGGTGCTGGGCAAGCGGATGGGTATCACGCTGAACCATTACGGCTATCCGTGGAAACGCGCCCAGTACCTGGTACAAACCGGAGCCCACGACGCCTTGTGTGCGACGGCCACCAAGGAACGGCTGGACTATGCCGCCCCCAGCCAGGAGTATGTGATGCGCGTTCCTTTTCGCCTCTTCGTTCGTGCCGACAACCCGCTGCTGCCCGCCCTGCGGTTGGCGCGCAACATAGATGACTTGCGTGGTCTCGACCCGCTGCTGATTTCCTTTGCCGGGAACGGCTGGGTTGCCGAGAACTTCGCCAGTTTCAGAACCTACGCGCTGGGACCGACCGAGACCATCGCACGAATGCTCGATGCGGGGCGAGGCGATATCGTGGTTGACAACGTGATCACGATGCAAAAACTGCTGCGCGACACCCCGCCCAAGAACGAAATTCTCATGTTGCCGCACGACTTCTCCCACATCGGCTGGACACTGCTGATCAATAAGCAGTCGCAACATGTCGGGCTGCTGCCGGCTTTCGATAAAGCAATGGCCAAATTCCGCGGCGAACCCGGCTACGCCAATATCTTTGCGCGCTACGGCATTTCCCTGGCTTGATGCCCCATGAACCTTGCCTGCTCCGGGCAGGGTTTGTCGCCACGGCAAGCCAGCGAACGCCGGTTGCCGTGGTGACGGGAAACTTTCCCGAAGTTCGCAAAGCACTTGCGCATACTTCTCCTTGTGCTTGACCAATAAGCGTTTTTGTCAGAAACTGAGCGCGTGAATCTCGCTACATCTGCCCTCTCCGACCTCGCACGCCGGGTCGACCAGTTGCTCGACCGCTACGAAGTCCTGCGCAAGGAAAACATCGTTATGCGTCAGCACCTGCTCCAGGCGCAAGCGGAGCGTGACGAATTGCGCAACCGCGTTGACATGGCGGCGGCCCGGCTTGAAGCACTGAAAGCGCAACTCCCTGCCGACGCCTGAGCCCATGAGCGATACCCTCGACATTCAACTTCTCGGCAAGGACTACCGCATCGCCTGCGCCCCGGCAGAGCGTGCCTCTCTGGAAACGGCAGTCGAATTGCTCACCGCACGACTAAACGGCGCGCGCGAAAAAAATCGCAGCTCGGGCGAAAAGCTGGTCGTCATGGTGGCGCTTGAGCTGGCGCATGAGTTGGTCCTCGCTCCGCAAAATTCTTCGGGCAATCCCGTTGACAGCGAGAATCTTCGGCGTAGTATCAAGTCCATCGAGTCGCGTATCACTGCGGCGTTGGAGCTGAACGAAAAACTGTTCTGACCCCTCCGCAGCGAGGCCGTCTCACCGAGGTTTCCCCTGCAGTGTTTGCGAAGGCCATATATTCCTTGAACCAATGTCATCTTGGCATTGGCTGCTGACCCCAGACGCCGCCGTTGTGATCGCCCCTCGCGGGTGAACCTGAAGCGGCAGGAACGCAGCCTCCCTGAATCCCGGTTCAGGATGCCGGTCTGGACGGCACTCGCGGGGGAATTAAATTGACAAAGCCGATGGGTAGCACACCATCGGCTTTGTTGTTTTTTGCGGCAGTTTTTTGAACCGCCGTGCGCGCAAACCTCGCCGCAGTTCAGAGCAGCATCGGGACAAAAGCGATCAAGCCGCTGGCAAGCAAAAACGGCATGGCGGAGCGAAAATGGCGCAAACCAAACAGCAGCGAAAACACCGCGAACACCGCCCAGGAAACATAGGCCGCTTCGCGCGACACCCCGAGGGTGATGCCGATCATAAGCACGATCGCCCAGCTGATGGCAAACAACACACCCAGCACCGGGAACAAAACGCGCGCGCCTTCCATTTCGGAATAATTGCCTTTGCTGCCGATCAGGTCGGTGGGGTTCATGGTGGGGTGGGCGTTTCGACGGGCTGATTGATGAGGGCAATTTAGGCACTGTCGCTGTTACTGGGTGGACTGTGCGCACTAAACCGGCGTCGCGATTGTTTCGGCAATGGTTAAATGTTCGCTTGCGACAAGCTGGAGAAATGCGATGCGTTACTGGCTCATGAAGAGCGAACCGTCCGTGGTCGGCATTGACCACGTACTCGCCATGCCCGGACAAACCGTTGACTGGTGGGGCGTACGCAACTATCAGGCGCGCAATTTCATGCGTGACCAGATGAAGCTTGGCGATGGCGTGTTTTTCTATCATTCATCATGCCCGGAGCCGGGCATCGCCGGTCTGGCCGAGGTGGCCAAGCTGGCCTACCCTGACCGCCTGCAGTTCGACCCGGCCAGCCCTTACTACGACGCCAAGTCCACTCCGGAAAATCCGCGCTGGGTCAATGTCGATGTGCGCATTGTAAAAAAGACAAAACTGGTCAGTCTCGACGAGCTACGCACACATCCGGAGTTAGCCCACCTGCGCATTCTTCAGCGGGGTAATCGCCTCTCGATCACGCCAGTGGACCCCGCGGAATGGAAGTTCATTGTCAGCAAGCTGATGAAATGAGCTGGCTCCTCGCCTATCTGGCGTTGGGTGCCGTTGCCGGTTTCTTCGCCGGCTTGATGGGGGTGGGTGGTGGTGCGATCATGGTGCCCGTACTGGCCATGATGTTTGCGGCGCAGGGCTTTGTCGATACGCATCTCATGCATCTGGCGCTGGGCACCTCGATGGCGACCATTATCTTTACCTCGATTTCCAGTCTGCGCGCGCACCATCAGCATGGTGCGGTGCTCTGGCCGGTAGTACGCGCCATCGCACCGGGGATCGTGATCGGCACGCTGAGTGCCGCGCAAGTGGCAGCGCTGATACCCACGCGACCGCTGGCTATTTTCTTCGCCATTTTCATGAGCTACGTGGCGATACAAATGATCCTCAACATCAAACCGGCGGCACATCGCCAGTTGCCCGGCGTGGCTGGCATGTTCAGCGTGGGCGCGGGCATCGGGGGTATTTCGGCACTGGTCGCCATCGGTGGCGGCTCGCTGTCGGTGCCCTTCATGACCTGGTGCAACGTCAAGATGCATAACGCCATCGGCACCTCGGCCGCCATCGGCCTGCCCATTGCGACCGCAGGCACGTTGGGCTATATGATCAGCGGTTACGGTGCCATGCAAGGCGGGGGCTTGCCCGAGGGCAGTTTCGGCTTCATTTACCTGCCAGCGCTGGGCGGGACGGCTTTGGCCAGCGTGCTGATGGCGCCCGTGGGGGCGAAATGTGCGCACCGGCTGCCAGTGGCGACGCTCAAGAAGGCCTTTGCCGGTGTGATTTTGTTGCTACTGGCCAAGCTGCTGCACGGGTTGTTTCTCGTCTAGCTCAGCCACCCGCATCGCTACGGCTTGCGCTTGCCGCGCATGGGGCCCTTGCCCTTGCGCCATGGCCCCGTGCGCTTGTCGGCCTCCGGCTGGGGCTTTTTCGGCAACAACATGTTTTTTGCCGGAGCCCGAATGCCGGCGCGGTGCGAGGAAATTGCGGCGCGCACTTGTTCGACTGTAATCGCGATCGGCTCGTCGTCGCCCGAGGCGTGATAGTCGGTCAGCGTCGCCTTGAGGCGTTCGATGCGCAGTTCCGGCGTGGCGGCCTTTTTGGGCTGCGCGGCCAGAATTTCCTGCCCGATGTCGCTCAAGGCCAGACCCTGCGCACTGGCCACGATCAAGCCATGAGTGGCCAGGCGCTGGAACGCATCGGTCAGCTTGAATTCCGCCGCCAGTGCCCCCGGGGAGAGATCGACGGCGGCCATGATGGCAGGCAGATCCACCGGGCCACGTTTGGCCGAGAGGCCGATGGCGAGCAGCAACGTGGCTTCGAGATCATTGACGAGGTTCATGGGTTCAGGTTCGCAGTGGGTGCATCCAGACGAAGAATGACTGGCCTTCAGACCCGGCTGTACGCGCCAGTTCGTTCAGCTCGATCAGCCAGTCAAATAGCTCGGCGTGATCCCATTCGGCATATTCATACTCTTCGGTCGCCGCCAGTTCAAGTGCTACGATTTCTATGGCTTCTTCCTCAAGCTCGGCCAAACGCTCACGGGCAATGTCGGAAAAATGCAGGACGAACGCGCCCTCAGCCGGAGAAATGTAGATCGGCTCACAAAGTACCACGGAGTCGTCATAAAGATCCCCCGTCAAGACGCTGATCAACGTAGCGATTTTCGGGATGTCGATATCGCGGCGCTCGACGGCGCTCCATTCACTTTTGGGGTCGAGCGATTCGCCGATGGCCTCGACCTCGTGTTCATCGGCCGCAACGATTTGTGTCAGTATTCCCAAGGTTTTCTCCGTTGAGTGTTAGGGGAGCAGGGTGGCAACGTAGTCGCCAATAGCCAGGCTGGACGTCAGCCCGGGCGATTCGATGCCGAACAGATTAACCAGACCGGCGATGCCGTGTTGGCCCGGCCCCTGAATCAGGAAGTCGGCGGCGGGCTCGTCGGGGCCGCTGATCTTGGGGCGCACGCCGGCATAGGCCGGAGCCAGTGCATCATCGGGCAGTTCGGGCCAATAGCGACGGATCTCGCCATAGAAGCGTTCGGCGCGCTCCGCGGCGACCTGATAACTGGGCTGCGCGAGCCATTGCACGTCAGGCCCGAAGCGTGCCTGCCCGCCCAGATCGAGCGTGAGGTGAACGCCCAGCCCGCCCGGTTCCGGCATCGGATACACCAGACGCGAGAAGGGTATCTTGCCCTGCAGGGTGAAGTAATTGCCCTTGGCGTACCAAGCGCGAGGGAGATGCGCCGGCGCCAATCCATGAATCGCGCCCGCCAGGTTCGGGGCCGACAAGCCGGCGGCATTGATCAGTTGGCGCGCATGGAGACGGCTGGGCGTCTCACCCCCTATGTCGAGTACGAAGCCATCGGCGACCACCTCCGCTTTCAGCAAGGGGCTGCACAGCGCCAGAACGCCCCCCGTTGATTCCATATCGCCGAGTAAGGCTAGCATCAGTCCGTGACTGTCAATGATGCCGGTGGAGGGCGAGATCGCGGCGGCAACGCACTGCAGCGCCGGCTCCAGCGCCTTGGCTTCACTCACCGACAAGCGTTGCAGATCATGCACCCCGTTGGCCTGGGCCTGCGCCAGGAGCGCCTCGAGCTTGGCCACCTGAGCCTCGCTAGTGGCGACTAACAGTTTGCCGCAGCGACGATGGGCAATCTGCCGTTCGCGGCAGTACGCGTAGAGTGCCTCGCGCCCTGCCACGCAGAGCTGCGCCTTGAGCGAGCCGGTCGGGTAGTAAATACCGGCGTGGATAACTTCACTATTGCGCGCGCTGGTCTCGGTACCGAACGCCGCGTGACGCTCCAGCACCACCACCTCGCACCCACGCTGCGCCAAGGCGCGCGCGCAGGCCAGGCCGACGACGCCGGCCCCGATCACGACGGTATCGACGCTATCCATGCGGGAATAACTGTGCCAGTGCGGGTGGCATCAATTGGGAAAAGTCATCGAGTGCCGGGTAGTCGCCGGTGTTTTTGTGGGCCGCCTGAGTGTCCGGCTTTTTCACCGCGACCAGATGCGCAATGCCGTAGCGACGGGCGGAATCCAGCACCGTCAGCGTGTCATCGACCAGGAGGGTGCGCGCGGGGTCGAAGGGCTCCAGGGCCTGCAAGCGCTGCCAGAACTCCTGCGTCTCTTTCGCTGCACCCAATTCGTGCGAAGTGACGATGACATCGAAATGCGGTTCCAACCCGGTGCGCGCCAGTTTGAGGGTAACGGCTTTGTGATGCGCGTTGGTCGCCAGAATGAGCCGTCGTCCGCTCGCCCGCACGCGGTTCAAAAAGTCTTCGACATGAGGATGCACGGCAATGAGATGCGCAACTTCTTCTTTGAGCTGGGCGATGTCCAGACCGAGTTCTTCGGACCAGAAATCGACTGAGTACCAGGGCAGGGTGCCGATGTGCTGGTGAAACAGCGCACGCAACTCGGCATCGCTCATGGCGCGTGTGCCGTGAATCTCGGCATAGCGACGCGGCAGATGCTTCTGCCAGAAATGATTGTCGAAGTGCAGATCAAGCAGCGTGCCGTCCATGTCGAGTAGGACGGTATCGATGGCAGACCAGTCAACCAGCGCGCTCATCGGCCGGTGAATACGGGTGCGCGCTTCTCGCGGAACGCGGCCATGCCCTCGGCGTGGTCAGCGGTGTCGAGGAACCAGAAGGGGTCGTCGGTGGGTAACTCTATCCGCAAGTCGGCGCTGGTAACACGGCGATTCATGGCCCGGATCATGCGCTTGTGCGCCCGCGCCACCAGCGGCGCGCCTGCCGCGATACGTTGCGCGGTAGCGAGGGCTTCCTCGGCGACGGCCTCGTCGGCAACGACGCGCGTGACCAGCCCTTTTTGCAGCGCCTCGGCGGCGCTCAGCAAGCGGCCTTCCAAAAGAATTTCCAGCGCAGTCGCCGCACCACAGACTTCGAGCAGCCCGGCCAGCTCGCCCGGATACATCGAAAAACCCAGTTTCATTATCGGGGCACCGAAGCGCGCTGACGTTCCGGCGATACGCAGGTCGCAGGCGGCCGCAATCTCCAGCCCGCCACCGGCGCATGCGCCCTGAATGGCCGCGACGACAGGGTGCTGGCATTCTGCTACCGCCGCTAGTGCCGGCGCTACCGTCTCGCCGTGAAAACGTTGTGCGCGCTGGCGTGTCGAGCGTTCCGCCTCCATCTCTTCCAGATCACCGCCGGCGGCAAAGTGGCCGCCCTCGCCGCGAATCACCACAGCACGCAGACTGTCGTCAGCCGAGAGTGTCTCCATCACCACACGCAGACGGCGCCACATCGCAGCATTGATGGCATTGAGCTTGTCGGGGTTGAACAGGGTCACCTGCGCGATAGTGCCGCTGCGCGTCTGCAGAATGTCGGGAGTCATGGAACCGGATTCTATTCGCGGACAAGATATAGTCGCGCCGATGAACCCCGAGTTACGCCGTCTGGCCATTCTCCTTGCCGCCCTCTCGGCAATGGGGCCATTCGCCATCGATACCTATTTGCCCGCCTTTCCGGCCATGGCCAACGACCTGAGGACGACCGACCTGGCCGTGCAGCAAACGCTCGCGGCCTACATGATTCCTTTTGCGTTCATGATGTTCTGGCATGGCCCGCTGGCCGATTCCCACGGCCGCCGGCGGGTGCTGATTCTCGGGCTGGGCGGCTTCGCGCTCGCCTCGGTTGTCTGTGCCCTCGCCCCGAGTATCGAGTGGCTGTGGCTGGGCCGCGCCCTGCAGGGCATGGTGGGCGGCGCCGGCATGGTGGTCGCGCGCGCGGTGGTACGCGATCTGTACGCTGGCGTCGAAGCGCAAAAGCTGATGGCCATGATTGCCGTGCTGTTTGCCATTGCCCCGGCGATTGCCCCCCTGATTGGCGGCGGGTTGCTGCTGGTCACCGGCTGGCGCGGCATTTTCTGGTTTCTTGCCCTGCTCGCTGCCGCCCTGTGCCTGCTCTCGTGGCGGCGGTTGCCAGAAACCTTGCCGCCCGAACGCCGCCACCCGTTCAACCCGACCACTCTCTGGCTTGGCTACAGCGGCGTGGCCCGGCACCATCGCTTTCGCCGTCTGGCGCTGGCCAGTGCCTTCAACTTCATCGGGCTGTTTATCTACGTACTGGCGGCGCCGATTTTCCTGATCCGCCTGCTCGGCTACACCCCACAGCAATTTGGCTGGTTGTTCATCCCGACAGTCGCCGGCATGATGGCTGGCTCTACCTTGGCCGGACGTCTGGCCGGCCAGCGCACGCCGCATCAATCGTTGCTGTTGGCCTACAGCATCATGGGCACCGCCGCGGTCGCCAATGTGGCGCTCAACCTCGTGGTTCCGCCCGGGCCCTGGTGCATTGCCCCCCTGGTGCTCTACGCCATGGGTATGGCATTGGCGATGCCCTCGTTGCAGCTGCTGGCGCTGGATCTGGTGCCGGCGCGGCGCGGCCTGGCCTCCAGTTGTCTGGGTGTCGCGCAAACCACCACCAACGCGCTCGCGGCTTCGCTGATCGTGCCACTGCTCTGGAACGACACCTTGCATCTGGCGTTAGGTATGGCCGGCTGCGTCAGTATCGGGCTGATCACGTATCTCCTGAGTCGTCGCCATCTACCGGAGCCCATCAATTGACCGAGAATCGCCGTATCACCAGCGCCGACTTGGGGAAACCCGCCCACGCTGAGGCCACGTTGTCGCTGCTCGACGCCTACGCCCGCGATCCCATGGGCGGCGGCGGGGCCTTATCGGACTACGCCCGCCGCCACCTGATCGACCGCCTGCGCGAACGCCCCGGCGTGCACGTGCTGCTCGCCTTTGTCGATGACCTGCCCGCAGGATTGGCCATCTGTATGGAAGGGTTTTCCACCTTTGCCTGCCGGCCACTGCTCAACATCCACGACTTTGCCGTGCTGCCCCAATTTCGCGGGCAGGGCGTTGCCCGTGACTTGCTCGCGGCGGTCGAAGAGAAGGCACGCACGCTGAGCTGTTGCAAGATCACGCTCGAAGTGCTGGAAGGCAATACGCCGGCACGCCAGCTCTATCAGGCCATAGGCTTCGAGGGTTACGAGCTCAATCCAGCGTTGGGCAAAGCGGTGTTTCTGCAGAAGAAGTTGGCCGCCACGCTTGAGGGTGAGCGCTAAGCCCGTACCCGTGCACGTCAGCACTCACCGAACAGCGTTTTTCCTCATCGGCTACTGACGGTAAGCCGATAAACTCGGAACCGAGTCTCTTTCCTGGCACATACTCCCCATGCGACTTTTTCTGGTTTGGCTGGTCAACGCGGTGTCGTTGCTCTTAGTGGCGTATCTGATGCCCGCGATCAGCATCAACAGTTTCACCACTGCCCTGATCGTCGCGCTGGTGCTTGGCCTGATCAACACCGTGATCCGTCCCCTGCTGGTGCTGCTCACCCTGCCAGTGACCTTGCTGACGCTTGGCCTGTTCATTTTTGTGATCAACGGCCTGCTGTTCTGGTGGGTGGGCAAATTGATCGATGGCTTTACGGTACAGGGTTTCTGGGCCGGCGTCTGGGGCGCGCTGGTATATAGCGTGATCTCGTGGGGGCTGGCCGCGCTCTTCCTGCGGAAAAAAGGCTGAGGGCGTCGTAAAAATCAACCCTATCGGCGCTGGTATCGCCGTGTCGCCAGCGCCGACTTGCGGACTACTGGCGGCCAGGAGCGGTCCGTCTCTTCTCTTGTGCCTGAAGCACAACCGGACTCCAACTCGATAGCATCACAACAAATTGAGCGTGTGCTACTTTCCATCCTCGGGGTTTACTTGGCTTTTCGCGCACTGGCTGACTTGGCATTTGGCGCAGCCAAACTCATCAGTTTTCGCCAACTGTTCGAAGAACAAGTGCCAAATTCGCCCTTACCACCAGCCGTGATCGCTGAACTCTATGGCAATCTTTTCGCGTCCGGTGTTGAGTTAGTTGTTGCAGTGTCACTCATTCTGGGGGTCGCTGGTGTTCAGGCTTTCCTTGCTCGGCTTCGTGGCACCGACTCCTTCTAACTCTGCGGTCGAGGGGAGCTGCGCAAGAAGCCGCGCAGCCCCCTCACCTCTACGTTGGGCACTTTAGGAGATTCATCGTCATGTCCCCACTAGAAGCAAAGAAAATCATCGACGCCCTTGCTAACGGTATTGACCCAGAAACGGGGGAGATTCTGCTATCCCAAAGCACATTCAATAGTCCGCAGGTAATTCGGGCGCTTTTTGTTGCAGCGAGTGCGCTCGAAAGAGCAGCAAGGCGAGCAGACCGAGACAACTCGCTCCCTAACAACGCCGGTAGGTCGTGGTCCGAGGAGGAAGACAAGCAACTTCTCGTCATCTTTGATAGCGGCACTCCGGTCAAAGAAATTGCAGCAAGGCATGGTCGCACTCTGGGAGCTATCACTTCTCGTCTTGTTCGTCTTGGCAGAATAAAAGACAGCACTGAAGTCCGTGCCAGTGCCCAACCCGGCGGTCGAGCGGAACTGCGCTAATAGCCGCGCAGCCCATTCACCTCTACGTTGGGCTTCCCATATTGACGTATGGCTTTTTGTATGGGCTAGTGCTACTCTGCGTCCATGGCAAAAACTCGCTTTGATTGGGACCCCGACAAGGACGCCGAAAATCAGGGAAAGCACGGAGTCTCTTTCTCCCGCGCCCAATACGTCTTTGCGGACCCGCAACGCGTGATAGCCAAGGACGAGGCGCACAGCCAAACCGAAGAAAGGTTCTATTGCTTCGGAGAGGTTGATGGTGGTGTGCTCACGGTGCGGTTCACGTACCGCGCTTCGGTTATTCGAATCATCGGCGCCGGTTATTGGCGCAAAGGAAAGGCAATCTATGAGCGCGAAAATCAAGTACACCGATGAACCCCTCGGCAAAGTTCAGGTGGTTCCCGACTTCCTCCCTTCGCCGGCTGAATTGGCATTTCGTGAAGAAGGTGTGAAAGTAACTTTAGCTCTGAGCAAGAAGAGCATCGAGTTTTTCAAGTCCGAGGCTTCAAAGCATCACACTCAATACCAGCGCATGATTCGCCGACTTCTCGACGCTTACGTTGATGGCCAAGCCCCAACCCTGCAGTCCACACGGACGCCGCGCGATAAAGCCGCGCCGCGCCGTTGACTTCCACGTTGGGCCCCACACTCAATGAGCAATCGCCTGTTCATTTCCTCCGCGCTCTGCAAGCAAAAGCAAAGTGGTGCGCCGTCCTACCAGCGCCGACTTTCGCGTACTGCTTGTGCTCACCGCATCGCTGATGTTGCTGCTCAACCCGCGGTAGGAAGAAACAAAACGTCTGTGGTTCACAACCCTCAGCGAAAGATAATTTGTTGTTGGGGCGCGCCAGAAGGCGCGCGGTGCTTACGATCACCATGTTAGAAGGCCCATACAACTCAAAGCGGTGGTCAGAGCGCCTGCAAGATATTGATACGGTGCTGTTTATCATCGCTGCATTAGCAAGTTTTGGTAACTTGCTTTTCATTGGCTATGAATGGGCTGTGGCCGGTGCATTCATCAAGCTCGGTCTACTTGTCGTTGGCTTGGTGGTCTTGGGTGTGCTGGCAGTCCGTGCGTCCTCATTGTTCGCACTGCTTCCCCTAGTAGCGCTGGTAATTGCAATTAACTTTTGGCCTTGAGCATGCTATTTCCTCTGTCAGCCTCGTGGCCCAATCGGGTAAGGACCGGGTTCTAACCGGCCCTCCCCACACCACCCACCATGCGGGTCCGCAGTGGGCGGTTCAACGAGCTGGCGCGCTCGACGACTACGAATAACCCTGCGCCTTGCACCATAACGTCTTGATGCTCGGCAGCCCTTGTGCCTTGAGCCAGTCATTGTTCAACGCGTGTTCAGACAGAGAAAATTCCTCTACCCGGTCGCCAATACAGCAAAAAAGTAACCCCCTCGCTGAAACACATTACCCAGAGCGCCAATCGCCGTACCACCAGCGCCGACTTGCGGCGACCCCGCGATATAATCTGTCCCGCTTCCGAGGAGCGCTGCAAGGCAGTACTGCCCTAGGCTCGGAGCCGTACTCTGAACACGTAGCAACGGCGCTCACCCTACCCAGCATTTTTCCGCCGGGGTACGCAGGTGAGCTCGGGTTATGCGCTCGCTGCCTTCCCCGGTCATGGATTGGAGAACACCGTGACCGCAGCCGCTGCCCTACCGACCCGCCCCCAGCCCGACCGCACCGAAGAACTGCGCACGCTGCTCACGCAACGCCTGCTCATTCTCGACGGTGCCATGGGCACCATGGTGCAGCGGCACGCGCTGGTCGAGGCCGACTATCGCGGCGAACGCTTTGCCACGCATGGCAAAGACCTAAAGGGCAACAACGATCTGCTGGTGATTACCCGCCCCGACGTCATCGGCGGCATCCACGCCGACTATCTGGCCGCCGGTGCCGACATCATCGAGACCAACACCTTCAACTCGACCCGCGTCTCACAGGCCGAATATGGCCTCGCCGATCTCGCCTTCGAGCTCAATGTCGTCGCCGCTCGACTTGCACGCGAGACCGCCGACAAATTCTCCACACCCGACAAGCCGCGCTTCGTCGCCGGCGTGCTCGGCCCGACTTCCCGCACGGCGTCGATCTCGCCCGACGTGAACGACCCCGGCGCGCGCAACATCACCTTCGATGCGCTGGTTAGCGATTACGTCGAAGCCGCACGCGGCCTGACCCAAGGTGGCGCTGACATTCTGCTGGTCGAGACCATATTCGACACGCTCAATGCCAAGGCGGCACTGTTCGCTATAGAGAAGTTTTTTGATGAAGCCGGCCGGCGCTGGCCGGTGATGATCTCGGGCACCATTACCGATGCCTCGGGGCGCACGCTCTCGGGCCAGACCGCCGAAGCCTTCTGGAACTCGCTGCGCCATGCGCGGCCGCTGTCGTTCGGCCTGAACTGCGCGCTGGGGGCCAACGAACTGCGCCAGTACGTCGAGGAGCTTTCGCGCGTCTGCGACTGCTTCATCTCGGCGCACCCGAACGCCGGCCTGCCCAATGCTTTCGGCGGTTACGATGAAACCCCGCAGATGCTCGCCGACGAGATTGCCGAGTGGGCACGTTCGGGGCTGGTCAATATCGTCGGCGGCTGCTGCGGCACCTCGCCCGACCACATTCGCGCCATTGCCGAGGCGGTCAAGGGAACCACACCTCGCCGCGCATTTGACAAACTCGCCAGCGCCGACTTCCGATTACGCCTGTCCGGACTTGAGCCCTTCAACGTCGACGACAACTCGCTGTTCATCAACGTCGGTGAGCGCACCAATGTCACTGGCTCCAAGGCCTTCGCACGCATGATCCTCGAAGGCCGTTTTGACGATGCGCTGGCGGTGGCCCGCTCGCAGGTCGAGAATGGGGCGCAGGTGATCGACATCAACATGGACGAAGCCATGCTCGACTCGCAGGCGGCCATGGTGCGCTTTCTGCACCTGATCGGTTCCGAGCCCGACATCTCGCGCGTACCCATCATGCTCGACTCGTCGAAATGGGAGGTGATCGAAGCCGGCCTCAAGTGCATTCAGGGCAAGGGCATCGTCAATTCGATTTCGATGAAGGAAGGCGAAGCCAAGTTCCTCGAACAGGCACGACTGGCCCGCCGCTACGGCGCTGCCGTCATCGTCATGGCTTTCGACGAGCAAGGCCAGGCCGACACCTTTGCGCGCAAGCGCGATATCTGCAAACGCGCCTACGATCTGCTGGTCGCCGACGGCTTTCCGGCCGAAGACATCATTTTCGACCCGAACATCTTTGCCATTGCCACCGGCATTCCCGAACACGACAACTACGCCGTCGACTTCATCAACGCCGTAGCCTGGATCAAGCAGAACCTGCCGCACGCCAAGAGCTCGGGCGGAGTGTCCAACGTCAGCTTCAGCTTCCGTGGCAACGAGCCGGTGCGCGAGGCCATTCACACGGTCTTCCTGTATCACGCGGTCAAGGGCGGTCTGACCATGGGCATTGTCAATGCCGGGCAGCTGGGCGTGTATGACGATCTCGATGCCGCTCTGCGCGAGAAAGTCGAAGACGTGGTGCTCAACCGCCAGCGCAGCGATGCGAGTGACGGCAAGAGCCCGGGTGATGTGCTGGTGGAATTCGCCACTACGGTCAAAGGCGCGGCCAAGGAAAATGTGCAGGACCTGGCCTGGCGCGAGTGGTCAGTGGACAAGCGTCTCGAGCACGCCATGGTCAAGGGCATTACCGACTACGTGGTGGCTGATACCGAAGAGTGCCGCGCCGCCCAGTTCGCGCAAGGCCTGCCACCGCTTGCCGTCATCGAAGGCCCGCTGATGAACGGCATGAACGTGGTCGGCGATCTGTTTGGTGCGGGCAAGATGTTCCTGCCGCAGGTGGTGAAATCGGCGCGCGTGATGAAGCAGGCGGTGGCGCATCTGGTGCCCTACATCGAGGAAGAAAAGCGCCGCACCGGTTCGGCCTCGAAGGGCAAGATTGTCATTGCCACGGTCAAGGGCGATGTGCATGACATCGGCAAAAACATTGTCGGTGTGGTGCTGGGTTGCAATGGCTACGACATCGTGGACCTGGGCGTCATGGTGCCCGCCGACAAGATTTTGCATGCCGCCAAAGAGCATGGCGCGCAGGCCATTGGCCTTTCCGGTTTGATCACCCCCTCGCTGGAGGAGATGAGCCATTTCGCGAGCGAGATGAAACGGCTCAAATTTGAGGTGCCGCTGCTGATCGGCGGCGCGACCACCAGCCGCGCGCATACTGCAATCAAGATCGCGCCCAACTATGCCGGCCCGGTAGTCTATGTGCCCGACGCCTCGCGTGCGGTCGGCGTCGTCACCAAGCTGCTCTCGCATGGCATGCGCGATAGTTTTGTCGCCGAGATCGCTGCTGATTACGAAGCCGTACGCATTCAGCACGCCCGTAAGAAAGGCGTGCCGATGGTTACTCTGGCGGCGGCCCGGGCCAGAGCAAGCGTACTCGACTACGCGCCCGTCACGCCAAAAAAGATTGGTGTGACTGTCTTGCGCGAGCTCGATCTGGGCACGCTCGCGCGCTACATTGACTGGGGTCCGTTCTTTCAGACCTGGGATCTGGCCGGCAGCTACCCGAAGATTCTCGACGACGCCATCGTTGGCGAAGCGGCGCGCAGTGTCTTTCGCGATGCCGAGGTCATGCTCGACCAGTTGATCAGCGAAAAATGGCTGCTGGCCAATGCCGTGTTCGGCCTCTTTCCTGTGACGCGGCAAGACGAAGACATTACCTTCATCGTCGAAGGCAAGCCGGCCTTTACCTGGCATGGCCTGCGTCAGCAGCAGGAGCGTCCGGACGGCAAACCGCAGCAGTGCCTGGCCGATTTTGTCGCGCCCAGCGGCGACTATGCCGGTGCCTTTGCGGTGACCGCTGGCCTGGGTATCGAGAACAAGCTGGCCGAATTCGAGGCGGCGCACGACGACTACCGCTCCATCATGCTCAAGTCGCTGGCCGACCGGCTCGCCGAAGCGGCCGCTGAGTGGCTGCATGAGCAGGTGCGCAAACAGTACTGGGGTTATGCCACGAATGAAGCGTTGTCGACCGAGGAACTGGTGCGCGAAAGTTATCGCGGCATCCGCCCTGCGCCCGGCTACCCGGCCTGCCCGGACCATGTGGCCAAGGGTGGGTTATTCACGTTGCTCGATGCCTCCGCGAATGCCGGGATGGACCTCACCGAAAGCTACGCCATGACCCCGGCCGCCTCGGTGGCCGGCTTTTATCTGGCGCACCCGGAGGCCAAGTATTTCGCTGTCAGCAAAATCGATCGCGACCAGTTGCAGGATTGGGCAAAGCGGTGTGAAATGGCCCTACCGGAAGCGGAGCGTTGGCTCGCCCCGCTGCTATAAAAATAACTGTTAGGGAGGGGCATGAGCGAGTCGGCGAGGAAGCAGCGCATTGCCGTCGTTGACGACGCGCTGGTACTGCGGCGTATCGTCAGCGCCCTGCTGGAAAAAGACTACGACGTCACCGCGTTTGTCGGCGGCAAAGATTTTCTGGAAAGTAGCGCCCCATTTGATCTGATTTTGCTCGACATCGATATGCCGGGCATGGATGGCTACGAAGTTTGCCGACGTTTGCGTGCCCGCGAAGAAGGCGGCGAAGTCCCGGTGATTTTTGTGTCCGGCCACGACGCAGCACCCGAGCGTGTGGCCGCCTATCAGGCCGGCGGCAATGACTTCATCATCAAGCCGGTCAATGCCGACGAAGTCAGGCACAAGGTCGGAGCCATCCTCACCCAGATGGCGGAGCGCCGGCAACTGGCGCATCATTCGCAAACGGCTAGCAAGGTCGCCTTCGAGGCCATGACCAACATGGGCGAATTGGGTGCGGTCATGGATTTCATGCGCCGCAGCGCCGCCTGTGCCGATGCGGCTTCGGTGGCTAACTGCGTGCTAGCCGCACTGCTGCCGCTGGGGCTCTCTGGAACCGTACAGGTGCGCATGCCCTCGGGCAAGGTCAACTATGCCGCGTCCGGGCAAGCCACACCGCTGCAGGACTCGGTCATGGATTCGCTGTGCAGCATGGGTCGGCTGTTTATCTTCGGCTCGCGTGGCATCGTCAACTACGACCACGTCTCGCTGCTGGTGCTCGATTTGCCAACCAAGGATGAAGCACGCCTGGGGCGCCTGCGTGACCATCTGGCGCTGCTGGCCGAAGGTGCCGAAGCGCGTTTGGCGGCCATTGCCGCCACCGATACCATTGTGCGCATGCACGACGAAGTCACGCGCACGCTCCAGGCACTGCGCCACACACTGGCCGAGACCAATCGCCGGGCGCAGGACGCGCGCCAGAATGCCCAACGCCAGACAATAGACACGCTTGAGGGCCTGGGGCGCATGATTCAGAGTTTCAGCATCACCGATATTCAACGCGAAACCGTCGAACACACGATAGAAGACGGCATAGAAGATCTGCTCCGTCTTTACGACGTTGCGTCCATTGCCGAAACCGATTTTTCACGGGTCGTGACCATGCTCGAGCGTATGGCGCTTGAACGTGCGCTCTGAAGTAAGATCGCTTTCCGACATGGCAAAATCCTTGAGGCCCATATGAACGATACCCCGCGCGGTACCCGCGTCAACGCACCCGATCTGGACTGGAGCCAGGTACGCGAAACGGTGCTGATGCTTGAGCTTTCCGCCGGCCAGATCGAGGGCGCCATGAAAGACAGCAACGCCTCGGTGGAAGTGCTGACCGACTCATTCACCACCATGGCCGGCTACATGAAGATGATCGGTGATTCTGTCGCCGCGCTGCCCGACAGTGGTGAAAGCGGTGTCGCCAAAGAGCAGCTCGCCGGTGTCACCCAGCATGTCTCGGGCATGGTGCATCAGGCCATTATTGCCTTCCAGTTCTACGATAAGCTGGTGCAACGCCTGGCGCACGTCAACCACAGTCTGGCCAGTTTGTCGGGGCTGGTCTCTGACACCAATCGCCTGTACCACCCGGGTGAATGGAAAGCCCTGCAAGAAAAGATTCGCTCGAAGTATTCGATGCGCGAGGAACAAGCCATGTTCGAGGCGGTCATGGCCGGCATGCCGGTCAAGGAAGCGCTGGAAAAGTTCATGACCGAGATGAAAGACAAGTCCGACGACATCGAACTGTTCTGAGTTCGAAGCGCCTCCTGTAGCAGGCATGAACGACCCAGGACGGCGACTTGCCAACGGTCTGAATGCAGCGCTCGGTTGAGTGCGAAACCCTTTTTAGCGTTACCCCTGACCATGACCAAAGCTTTTCTGCATTCCCTCGATGTTGCCGGCTCGGTGCTCACCTCTACCCTGGCGCTCTGGCGCGGCACCCGCCTGGTCAAGCAGGTGGCGGCACCGGCCAAGCGACTGCGTCTGTATGACATGGAAGGCTGCCCGTACTGCCGCGCCGTGCGTGAAGCGCTCACCGCGCTGGGGCTCGATGTCGAAATCTACCCCTGCCCCAAGGGCGGCGAGCACTACCGTGCCGAAGCCGTGGCCTTGGGCGGCAAGATGCAGTTTCCGCTGCTGGTCGACCTGAATGCCGACACCGTCATGTATGAATCGGCCGACATCATTAATTACCTGTTCGAGACCTACGGCAAGCGCGCGACACCGGCCTACTACCAGCCCAACCCGCTCACTCCGCGTATCAGCAGTCTGGGCTCCTTGGTGCGCGGCCTGCGCGGGCTACGCTACCGCCCCTCGATGCCGCCGAAAAAATTGCTGGAACTCTGGAGCTTTGAATCCAGCCCGTATTCGCGTCTGGTACGCGAGCGTCTGACCGAGCTGGCCATTCCTTACGTGCTGCACAACGTGGGCAAGGAACAGATGGCAGACATGGGGCCGGCCACCCTGCGCCTGCAACAGATGCGCTCAGGCGGTCGCTACCAGCCCAAGAAGGGCGGCAAGCGGGAAAAGCTGCTGGCGAAAAATGGTCGCGTGCAGGTGCCCTATCTCGAAGACCCGAACACCGGCATCAAACTGTACGAGTCGGCTGCTATTGTCGATTACCTTGAGCAGACTTATGCCCGCTGAAGCGGCCTAAAGCCTGAGCTGGCCATCGTTAATCCGGGCCAGCGTTGCGGCGGTCATTGGCTCGTAACCCAGCGCTCGGTCACGCAACACAAACAAGGGGCCATCGACGCTGGCGGGATCAAAACCCTGCTGCTTCAGATCCACTTTGCGGATCTTGAACGTCGCCGTCGTTTCATGGGCATCGAGCAGACGCACGAACACCGGCACGGCATACGCCGGCAAGGCCTGTAGCAAGGCCTTGGCAGCCGAAATGCCATCAAAGCGCGCACCCGCCTGCAACACAATCGCTGCCATACCCGCCCGCCCGTCGGCATGCGGCACCTGCACGCCATACACGCTCGCTAACTCGACACCAGGTAGCGCCCCCACGGCGCGCTCGACCTCGGTCGTGGCGACGTTTTCGCCTTTCCAGCGGAAGGTGTCGCCAACGCGATCGACAAAGGCAATGTGGCGCATGCCCTGCTCGCGCACCAGGTCGCCACTGTTGATCCAGCAATCGCCTTGCTTGAATACGTTACGGAACAGCTTGGCCTCGGACGCCTTCTCGTCGGTGTAGCCGTCAAAGGGGTTGTGCTTGCTCACCTCGCTGATCAGCAATCCGGCCTCACCGGTCGCGACGCGTTGCATGAAGCCCTTGGCATTACGTTGCGGACAGTCATTTTCGGTGTCGAAACCAACAATGGCGTAGGGCAGCGGGCTGAAACCCGCCGTGCGCGCCAGGCCAAAGACATTGACAAAGACCAGATTGCCCTCGCTCGAACCATAAAACTCGCAAAGGTGCTCGATGCCGAAGCGCTGCTGAAACTCGTCCCAGATTTCCGGACGCAGGCCGTTGCCAATCGCCACGCGCACGCGATGTTCGCGGTCGCTCTTTTTCGGCGCTTGCAGCAACAGATAGCGGCACAGTTCACCGATGTACACAAAGGCGGTGGCCTCGTGGTGACGGATATCGTCCCAGAAGCGGCTGGCGCTGAATTTTTGCGCCATGGCCAGGGTTGCCCCGGCGGCCAGCACCGAGCTCCAGCACAGCGTCAGGGCGTTGTTGTGATAGAAGGGCAGCGGGCAATAAAATACATCGTCTGCGTGCAGGCGCATCGCCAGCTGGCCCATGCCGTAAGCGCTGCGTAACCAGCGCAGATGGCTCATTCGGGCCGCTTTGGGCAGGCCGGTGGTGCCTGAGGTAAAGATGTAGTAACAGGCTTCGCGCGCCTCGATCTCGCGGGTGATCGCCGGGTTGGCAGTGTTGGCGCGTTCTGCCAGCGCGGGCAGACTGGGCAAGCCGGGCGGTGCCTCACCTTCGCCCACCCACAGCCAGTCGGCATCCGCCGGCTGCTCGGCAAAAGCGCTGCGCAGGGCCGGCAGACAAGCCTCGCTGATCAGCAGCGTCTTGGGCTTGATCACGCCCACGCTGTAGGCCAGAACCTCGCCGCGCTGATTGGGGTTGAGCATGCCGGCGACGGCACCCAGCTTGACAATGGCGGCGACGCAGGCGAGCAGAGCCGGCTCGTTATCGAACAGCACGCCGACCGAATCACCCCGCCGTATACCGCGCTGATGCAACACATCGGCAATGCGGTTGGCCCAGGCATTGAAATCGCGATAGCTCCAGCGGCGACCCTCGAAACGCAGGCAGTCCTTGTCGGGGTTGCTCAGCGCCTGTTGCTCCAGCAGCAGGCCAATCGAGCGGCGCGCATGCGCTTGCACCAGTCCCAGACGCACCGCTCCGCATACCGCGTCGAGCACGCCCGGCAGCAGGCGCAGCGAGGCACGACCGATGTCACGCAGACTGATTTTGTCTTCCGATGTGCTCATGCGTGAACGTCGTCTAGACGCCCCACGTCACCGGCCTGGCTTTTTTGTTTGCCCACTCGAGCAACTCCAGTAAGGGTGTGGCGCGCTGTGCCAGGCTGACGTAAGGGCGGCGCGCGCCGTTCGCGGCGACCTCATTTTGCGGTAGGTCCTCATCCGCCAAGCCCGCATGCCGGGTTTTGTCCTCGGCAATCGCGGCGCGCAGCGCGGCCACGGCGGCGGGCAGCTGCTCGACCGTGATGATGCCCTGCGGGGTTTTGTCTTTGCCCATGAGGAGCATTAGCCGTTCGGCAACATCGGCAAACATGATGACGTCGCCTGCCGCTTTGGATTTGAAGGTAATGATCATGATCGCTATTTCAACCAGTCAATGATGGCTTGCGCCGGCAGCCGCCAGTCCTGCTCCAGCATCATGCCATGGCCCATGCCGTTAAAGAAGTGCGGCACCACACCATACGCCTGTGCCGTCTGTTCGACCAGATCAGGAGCGATCAGGTGGTCGCGCCCGGCCCCCAGTACCAGCAGCGGTGTGCGCGTGACGCGGCGCACGGCGGGAAGGTTGAACAGGCTCATGTCCCACAGGGCGCGATGCGATTCAGTCTGGCTCTGACGGAAGTAGCGTTCCAGCGCGGCTTCATTGACCGGCTGGGCGAATAGCGCATCGCGCAGCGTATTTCGGCTGGCACCGGAACCGCCCAGCAGACGGCCCAGATCGCTGAGCATGTCCGGGCGGCGCATCAGCATGTTCATGGCCGAGCCGAGCAGGCCTTGGGGCGGCACCGCGCACATCAGCACGGCACCGGGCGCGGTACGTTCTTCGAGCAGTTTTTGCACCACAAAACCGCCCATCGAATGGCCCACCAGCACCGGCGGCGAAGGCAGGGTGTCGGCTACCTCGCACACATCACGCACATAGTCGTCGATGGAGAAGGTATCGAGATGCTGCCGACCGCGCGAGGCGCCATGGCCCGAGAGCGAGAGCGCGTAAGCGCTATGGCCGGCCTCGGCAAAAAAGACAGGTAGTGCTCGGCCCAACACCACGCCCCGGTGTAAGCGCCGTGAACAAAAAGAATCGGGTGCCCGGGCTCGCTGTCGTCGCTGGCGGCAACAGACAGCACCTCAAGACGCGGGCGCGTGTCGGAAAAGGAATCGCGGGAGTTCATCAGGGCAGGAGCCGGGTGTGCGGAGAAAGGTTTGGCAACCCGATGCTAGCGCAACGGCAGACCGCTCAGCGCACGCTGTCCGGGCGGACGATGGGCGTTAGTACGGCCACGCGCGCGGCACGAATGTGCGCGGGAATCTCGCGCGGATCAGCGCACTCGCGTGCGAGCGCACCGGCATCGACCGCACGCGCAGCGCTCAGGGCATCACGCCAGACCTGCGCTTGCGCGTAGTGCCGCTCGCCCCAGCCCAGTCGACCGCGATAATCCGCCTCGCAGGCCAGCACAATCTGCGCAAAGCGCTCGGGCCGGCGCAAGGCGTCGCAGGCTTCGAGCACCTTGAGCACGGTATCGGGGCGCAACTGGTCGATCTTGTGGATGTCACCGTGATAGCGCGCGACCAGGCGCGCGACGTCGCGGCACTCGGCCGGCACGCGCAGGCGTTCGCACAGCGGGCCCAGCAGCGTAACGCTGCGCTGTTCGTGAGCAATGTGCCGGGGCAACACATCGGCCGGGGTAGTGCCCTTGCCCAGATCATGGGTCAGGGCAGCAAAGCGCACCGGCAAGGGTGTGCCCAATTGTGCTGCCATGTCGACCACCATCATCACATGCACGCCGGTATCGACTTCCGGGTGATAGTCGGCCCGCTGTGGCACGCCCCACAGGCGCGCCACTTCGGGCAGCAGCTTTTGCAGCGCGCCACAGTCGCGCAGCAGCTCAAACATGCGCGAGGGGCGGGCCTCCATCAGGCCCCGGGCCAGCTCCTGCCAGACGCGCTCGGCGACCAAGGCGTCGACCTCGCCAGCGGCAACCATTTCGCGCATCAGCGCCAGGGTTTCCGGTGCTAGCGAGAAATCAACGAAGCGGGCGGCAAAGCGCGCCACGCGCAGGATGCGCACGGGGTCTTCGGCAAAGGCCGGTGAGACGTGGCGAAATATCCTGGCGGCAAGATCAGCGCGGCCGCCATAGGGGTCGATCAGCACGCCGTCATCACCCCGCGCCATGGCGTTGATGGTCAGGTCGCGCCGGGCCAGATCTTCTTCGAGGGTGACCGCCGGGTCGGCATGAAAGACGAAGCCCGCATAGCCGGGCGCAGACTTGCGCTCGGTGCGCGCCAGCGCGTATTCCTGATGCGTTTGCGGGTGGAGAAACACCGGGAAGTCGCGACCGACACTTTTGTAGCCTTGGGCCTGCATGGCCTCGGGTGTCGCACCGACGACCACCCAGTCGCGGTCCTGCACGGGCAGGCCGAGCAACTCGTCGCGCAGAGCGCCACCGACGCAGTAGGTTTTCATGCCGGGGAGCGAGGCAATTCCGGAAATCGCCGTGTTACCAGCGCCGACTTGCGGATAATTTGAACTCAAATTGGACTCAAGCCAGATACGAGGGCGCGACCGCCTCAAGCGGTGTCGCCACGCGCCCGAACGGCAGGGTCACGCCCTCGGCGCAGACAGACGGAATCTGCATCGAGCGCAGGTTGTCGCGTGTCATCGGCGGCTTGGGCAGCAACTCCATGGCGCGCGCCTGCCACTGGGCGAGCACATCGGGCAAGCCGATGACCGGGCGCGGATGGCCCGCAACACGGGTGGCGTAGCGCACCAGCTCACCCAGCGTATAGACCGTGGGCCCACCGAGCTCATAGACCTGCCCGACAGATTCACTGCGTTCCAGACAATCGGCCACCACGTTCGCCACGTCATTGACCCACACCGGTTGGAAGCGTACCTCGGCACCCGCCAGCGGAAAGAACGGCACCAGCGCCGCCATGCCGGCAAACAGGGTGAGGAAGGAATCGCCACGACCAAAAATGACCGAGGGCTTGACGATCGTCAGGTCAAGATCAGCGGCTTGCAGCGCGGCCTCGCCGGCGGCTTTCGAGCGCAGATAACACGAGGGCGCATCGACCGCCGCACCGAGACTGGAAACATGCACAACGCGGCGCACGCCCTGCGCTCTCGCGGCCGCCGCAATCTTCGCCGGCAGCTCGGCGTGAGCGCGGGCAAAGGCGCGCCCGTAGGGCTCCCCGGCTTGAGGCTCGTCGCCTTGCAAGATGCCGACCATGCTGATCACGGCATCGCAGCCGTGCATCGCCTGCGCCAGCGTCGCCGGATCATGCACATCAGCGTCAAGCAAGCGGACATTGGGGATCACACTCAGGTGCTTGCAGCGCTCGCGCCGGCGGGTGGGCATCCGCAAGTCGGCGCTGGCGAGACGGCGACTTAGCTCACTGACCACCGCGGTACCGACAAAACCGGTGGCACCGATCAACAGGATGGTTTTCATGGCAGCTTCTCCACGCCGATTTCGCCGGAACCCTTGGCCCGGATCACGCCTAGCAGCGCCTTGAGCGACTGCGCCTTGCCCTCGAACAGGGCGTTGTAATACACGGCGTTGCTCATGACGTTTTTCACGTAGTCGCGCGTTTCCGAAAAGGGAATGGTTTCGGCGTAGATGGCACCTTCCAGCGGCACCTCGGCACGCCAGCGGCGGGCGCGCCCCGGGCCGGCGTTGTAGACGGCCGAGGCCAGCACCGGGTGATTGTCAAGCGAATCCAGCACCAGCTTCAGGTAGTGGGTACCGAGGGTCACATTGGTGTCCATTTCGGCAATGTGATGGGGCTGGTAGCCCTGCAGGTTGATTTTCTTGGCCACCCATTTGCCTGTCGCCGGCATCACTTGCATCAAGCCCTGAGCGCCGACGCTGGACTGGGCGCGGGTGATGAAGCGGCTTTCCTGGCGCATCAGGCCATAGACCCAGCCGTTGTCCAAGGCCAGCTCGTCCGTTTTGCTCTGCACCTGTTCGCGGTAAGGGGCGAGAAAGCGCAGATTGAAGTCATGCTCGGTCTGCGTCCGGGTGGCCGCGTGAATGGCGCGGTCCCAGAGTTCCTGAGTGCGCGCGATCTCGGCGGCCGCCAGTAGCTGACGGTCGGATAAGCCGCGCATGGTAAAGCCCCACTCACGCAGCCCTTCGTTGCGCATGTCCAGACGAATCAACGCCTTGGCACGCTGTAAGCCGGGCATTGCGGCGACGTGGGCCAGATCGGTGCTGCCCGGACGCACGCGCGGCGGCACATTGATCAGACGGCCAAGCTCTTCGCTGGCCAGATTGCCGTAAAAATTTGCCTGCCCGGCGATGCGCTCATAGCGCAGGCGGGCATCTGCCGCGCGACCCCGGGCCGCCAGTGCACGGCCTTGCCAATACACCCAGTCGGGCGTTTCTGCCAATGCCTCAGGCATCGCGGCGATGGCCACCTCCAGCGCGGCCCAGTCTTGCACACGCAGCGCCACACGGGCCCGCCAGGCCATCTGTAGCTCACTCAAGGCCGGGTCGGCTTTTACCGTGCCGGCGGCGCGCTCGAACCAGGCTTGTGCTTCAGGCATTTGCCGGTAGGCGGCAAACAAGGCTACCTGGCCCCAGGCATAAGCCGCCCCGGCGGGATCGAGCAACGCCGCCAGACGCTCGGTGTGGCGTGCGGCCAAGGCCGGATCTTGCATGGCCAGGCGCTGCAGCGCGTTGATGGCCAGTTCTCGGCCACTGCGCTGCCGGGAAAAATCAGCCGGCAAACGCTCAAGATAGCGCAGCGGGTTGGCGGCTACCGCGTCGAGCGCTTTGCTCAAACTTTTTCGCTCGAGCAACTGTGTTTTGAACAAGGGCGCGAGCCGGGCTGCGTCATTGGCCAGTTTCTTTTCACCCAGTCGCCGGAAGTGCCGCCACAGATCATCGTCGCCGATCTGGCCACGTGCAACAAATTCAGTCAGCGCCTCAACGCAGGCATCGGGGAGCGCCTTCGGCTCGTCCAGCAAGGGGCGCAAGGCATCGGCCGAATCGCTGGCGCGGGCAAAATAGCAGCGCGCCGGACGATCCCAGTCAATCAGCCCGTCAGCCTCACGTCGCACGCCTTCCCAGTCACCCGTTTCACCCAGCTTTCTTACCCAGTCGCCACGCAGGCGGTCGGCCAGGTAGCTGCCGGCCTGCCGTTGCAAAAAGCCGGGGACATCGGCCGAGTCACCGCCATCAAGGCGCAAGCGCAGCTGCCAGTACTCGGCCCAGGGTTTGAGCGGATGCCCATCCATGGCGGCCTTGGCACGATCCAGACGTACAGATTCGCCACGCGTGAAGGCGGCGCGCGCCTCTAAAAACGCGGCGTCTCCCGGACCCTCCGGCGACACCGACGTTCTGGGTGCTGTCGGCACGGCCATCGCCGGCGAAAGCAGCACCACCGACACGGCCAGCCCGGCCATCACCTGACGCGCCCAGCCACCCCCCGTGCCATCACCCAAACCACCACGGGCGCGAGCACTCAAAACACTTAAGATTGCAACGTAGTTCATACTCTCACCTTAGCACACCCCACTGCCCCGCCATGCCCGAAAACACTGAGGATTCCGGACTTTTTCGCGCTCGGCTGCGTAAAACCCTGCTAGCGAAAAGGCTGTCATTGCCCAGAACGGCACAGAACCAGCATTCTCGTCAGATTTGCCTGCTTCTTGAGCACTGGTTGGGCACGATAGCCGGGGCCGCCGACTTCCCCCGCACCTTGGGATTTTGCTTGCCGTTCCGTGGCGAACCCGATCTGTTGCCGCTGATGACGCGTTTGACCGACCAAAAGTGGGCATTGTGCGTGCCGGTGGTCGAGCAAACGGCGGCACCCATGGTGTTCCGCCACTGGCAGCCAGACATTCCACTGAAGCACGACCGCCACGGGGTGAGCATTCCCGACTCGGCCAATGTCAGCCCGCCCGCGCTGCTCCTGGTGCCGGTGCTTGGCGTCGATGCGCAGGGCTATCGTCTGGGTTACGGCGGCGGCTATTTTGATCGCACGCTGGCGGCGCTCGATGCGGCCGCTGTCAGGCCCAAGTGCGTCGGCATCGGGTTTTCCGTCGCCGAGATTGCCAGCATTGCCCCGCAGCCCCACGACCGCCGGCTGGACCTGCTGGTCACAGAAACCGGCATGCGCAGTTTCGCGTGATCCAGGCGCTCAGGCTATCCGGCGCCGTGTCGCCAGCGCCGACTTGGGGAAGGGCGCCAAGCGACTCCCAAGTGCATCACAAGCGCGACAACAAGCGCGGAAGGCTTGACGAGGCGAACCATTGGGCTGATGATCGCCCCTCGACCCTTGCTGCTCAGGAGTATTGCTGTGACTGACTTTCCGCTGCTTACCCTGCATCCCCTGTCCGATGCCCGTCATCGCTGGGTTGCCCTGCTCATCGAGGCCCCGCTTCCGTCTGACGCCGCGACACTGAGTGCCGCCAGCCTGCATTGGCTGGACGAGCTGGGTTTGCGCAAGGCGCTCGGGCCACTGCCAATCATTTTGCCGGTGATGCCCGCCGCCGGGCTCACCGTTGACGCCGCCCTTCTCGCAGGCGAGGGTACCCGTCTGCTTCGCCCACGGCTCGATGCCAATGAAGCCGTCGCCAACGCCGAACTGGCGGCGCTCGCGACCCAGCTCAAGGGCAGTGCCAACCTGGCGCTACTGCTTGAGGTAAACCACGCCGCGACGCAACTACCGGCCAACGTGCAAGGGTGCATTTCGCCCACGGCTGACGCCGGCACCCACCCGGTCGGTGGCAAGGGGCCCCATGTGGCGCTACGCATCGATCAGGTCGCGCAAGCCAGCGCCGCACGCGCGGCGGGCTGGAGTTGGCTGGGCGGCAACTATGCGCAAGAGCAAAGCGCCGCCGCCAAGCCCAACAGTGGCCGCACGGTGATGCTCAAACTGCTGTCGCAGATCACTCTGGATGCCGACGACGCCGACATCGAAAAAACCCTCAAGCAAGACCCCAATCTTTCTTTTCAGCTGATCAAGCTGGTGAATTCCGCAGGCCTGGCCTCGCGTGCCCAGATCACCAGCTTCCGGCAGGCGATTGCCACGCTGGGCCGGCGTCAGTTGCAGCGCTGGTTGCAACTGCTGCTGTACGCCCAGCAGGGCGATGGCCCGGCGAACCCGTTGCTGCCGGTGGCCGCCTGGCGTGCCGGTCTGATGGAGGCCCTGGCCACCAGTCTGGGCCACGACAGCGGCGGTCAGGACTCGGCCTTCATGGTTGGCATGTTTTCGCGTCTGGACCTGCTTTTTTCCCAACCCTTGGCCGATGTACTCGGCCCACTCGGTCTCGAAGCGCGCATTACCGACGTACTGGTGAACCGAAGCGGCCCCTTTGCTCCGATGCTGGCTCTGGTCGAAGCCACCGAAGGCATTCTGTCCCGCGCCCCCGAGGCCTCGTCGGCACTGCACGCGGCGCAACAGGCTCTGGGCATCGATAATCTGGCTTGGGCGAAAGCCCAGGGCAAAGCCATGCAATGGGCTTTGCAGATCTGCCGCGAATTGTGAGTTCGTCCGACTCTTTGAGGGCCGAGGCCGCGCTCGCCGAGGTACTGCATCGGCAGCGCCAAATACTGGAGAATCTCCAGGAGTCGGTACTCACCCTCGACCTGGAAGGCTACATCACCGGCTGGAATCAGGGTGCCGAAGAACTGTTCGGTTACCGCGCTGATGAGGCCATTGGCCGCAATGTGCTGTTTCTCTACGCCGACGATGGCGCCGTCGAAGACGAGAGCGATGACCCGCCCATTCCCGGTCGCCGCGAATTCGATGTACGCCGCCGGCGCAAAAATGGCGAAATATTCTGGGCCGGCATGCAGCTCGCCCTGTTGCGTGATGAGCACGGTCAGCCCAGCGGCCTGATCGGCTATCTGCGCGACGTGACCCAGCGGCGCGAGGCGGAAGAGAGCCTGCGCCTGCATGCGCGCATCTTCGAGCTGGCCGACGAAGCCATCATCGTGACCGATGCCAATCACCGGATCATTGCCATCAACCCGGCGACCAGCCGCATCACCGGCTTTGCCAGTGACGAAATGCTCGGTCGTTCGCAAGCCATGTTTCGCTGCGAGCATTACGACGACGAGTTTTACAATGCGCTGCTCGCACAGGTCGAAGAAACCGGTCGCTGGCAAGGCGAACTATGGACCCGGCGCAAGGACGGCGAAATCTATCCGGCGTGGGTTTCGATCGCCGCGGTGCATAACCGGCGCGGTGTCGTCACGCACTACTTTTCGGTGTGTGCCGACATTGCCGAGCGCAAGCGCACGGAGGGACGCATCCAGCACCTCGCCTTCTACGATGCGCTGACCAATCTGCCCAACCGCGTGCACTTGCATCGCCTCCTCGACCAGGCACTCACCGAAGCGGAGCGCAAGGGGCGCGGCGGTGCGCTGCTATTTATCGACCTCAACCGCTTCAAGCCGATCAACGACACTCTCGGCCATGGTGTCGGCGATCAGGTGCTGCAGGAAGTGGCGGCGCGTCTGCGCAACAGCCTGCGTGGTGCCGATGTGGTCGCACGTCTCGGGGGCGATGAGTTTGTGATCGGGCTGTTCGAAATCGCCCAGCCCGATCATGTGTCACTGGTCGCGCACAAGATCCTGCAGGCCCTGAGCCCGCCGATGCTGGTCGGTGCGCATGAACTGTCAGTGGGTGGTGCGATCGGCATCAGCGTGTTCCCGGAAAATGGCAGCGACCCGGAAACCCTGCTCAGGCTCGCCGACATTGCGATGTACCGGGCCAAAGAGACCGGGCCGGACACCTTCGAGTTCTACACCCCGGAAATGAACGAGCGCGCCACTGAGCGGCTGGCGATCGAGGCGGGGCTGCGCAGGGCCATCTCGCGTGGCGAACTGCTGCTGGTATATCAGCCCAAGGTGTCGCTGGTCACCGGCCAGATCATCGGTGCCGAGGCACTGGTGCGCTGGAAGCACCCCGAGCGCGGCATGGTACCGCCCATCGAGTTCATACCACTGGCAGAGGAAACCGGGCTGATCGTGCAGATCAGCCACTGGGTACTCGAGGAAGCCTGCGCTCAGGCGCGCCGCTGGCAGGACGCGGGCCTGGCACCGGTGCGCATTGCGGTCAATCTGTCGGCGCGCGATTTTTCGCCGGCGCTGCCCAGCCGCGTGGTCAGCCTGCTCAGCGACCAGGGTATCGGCAGCGAATGGCTGGAACTGGAGATCACCGAAGGCATGCTGATGAACCGCACCGATGCCGTGATTGCCATGATGGCAGAGATCACCAAGACCGGCGTGACCCTTGCGCTTGACGACTTTGGCACCGGCTATTCCAGCCTCTCGTACCTCAAGCGCTTTCCCATTCACACGCTCAAAATCGACCGCAGCTTCGTGATCAACATCCCCCACGACAGCGATGACTGCGCCATTGCCGGGGCAATTGCCGGCATGGGTTCGCAACTCGGGCATTCGGTGATTGCCGAAGGCGTCGAGTCGCTGGAACAGGTGGAGTTTTTACGTCGTCATGGCTGCGATGAAATTCAGGGTTACCTGTTCTCACCGCCGGTCGCGCCGGAAAAATTCGAGGCCATGGTGCGCGAAGGCAAGTGCCTGCAATAAAACGCCGGTGCTGGCGCACACACCATAGCGCGCCGGGAATCAACATCAGTAACGCCTGACTCAGATCACTGTCGAGTTACGCTGCTTTACCCGGTACATGCGCGCATCGGCACAACTGGTGATCGCATCAACCGTATCGCCATCGCGCGGGAAGCACGCCATGCCGATACTGAGCCCTACGCGCAACATCCCCTCATTCCATGGCACCGGTTCGCCAATCAGTTCACACAGCTTTTGTGAAATGGTTGTGAGGTACTCCAGATCGTCCGTGCCCTCGATGACCACGACAAACTCATCGCCGCCCACGCGTGCCGTGGTATCGGCTTCACGCACGCCGTTGCGCAGCCGTTGCGCCACCTGCTGCAACATCAGGTCCCCGGCCGCATGGCCCCAGGTGTCGTTGATGGCCTTGAACCCGTCCAGATCCAGAAACAGAAGAGCCACTGGCGTACCACTGCGGCGCGAACGGGCAAGCGCCTGTTCGAAGCGATCCGAAAATAGCGCCCGATTGGGCAAGCCGGTCAACCGATCGTGGTGTGCCTGATGATGCAGTTTGACGCGCTGCGCCTCGACTTCGGCCATTTGAACACCAATCGATTGCTCCATCGCGCGCAGGCCGCGGGCGAGCACCCCGAGCTCGTCATCCCGGTGCACTGGCAGCGCATCACCCAGCGGCCTGGCGGGAAACGCACCCACAGCCTCAGCCATGCATCGCAACGGTGTGGTGAGGGCACCCGCCAGAGGGAAGGCGATAAACAACGCCAGGATGGAAAAGCCCAGCACCACGAGGCCGGTGCGCACTGCCAGAGTGTGGGAACTGGCCAGCACGTCAGCGCGCGACTGCGCCAGGCCGATGACAAAGAAGCGGCCGCCGGAGAGCCCGCGGGGCTCGTAACGAGCGAAGGCGGCGACAACATCACGCGCCTGCCCGTTACTCGCCGAGACCGTATCAATGACGGTGGCCGTGCCGCCATTGAACAACGCCTTGGTTGCCGGAAACTGGTCCTGCACCAGCGCGCTTTGCCCGCGATCAAAGGCAAACGTCTTTTTTGGATCGGGATGTACCAGAAATTCGCCGCGCTTGTCAGTGAGGTACAGTTCGAGATCGGTGGGCAGGTCATCACCCAGGGCCTGCAGCACACCCGACAGGCTGAGATTGATCACGACCAGCCCGAGCACCTTGCCGCCGGTGCCATGCACCGGAGCAGCCACACGTAGCGTGGGCGTGTCCGTGCCGGCGTGAGCGCCGACTTCGCGATTGATCTGCACGTCGGATGCAAATACGCCACCCACCGGTAGTGCCAACGTATTGCGCACATAATCAAAATGACCTTTTTCCTGCAGGTCGTCTTCCGCTACCCGCAGCGGGACACCGTCGTTGGCGCGTTCGACGCGCACGCGCTCCATCCCGTTGTCTGCCGCGCTGATCAGGCGCACCTGGTAGTACTCGGGGCTGACGCTGAGCAATGCCTGAAACTGGGCGGCAAGGTCGTCAGCATGCGCGTCGGTGCGCGCGCTTCTTGCCGACTCAAGCAAGTCACTGATCTGCTGATGGTTGGCGATGCGTCTGACGTCGCGCAACGCGCTTCCCGAAATTGACTGGATGCGCCGGCCCAGCACCTGCGTTGTGGTCAGCAAGCGGGTGCGCGCGTCTTCGACCAGCAAATCTCGGCTGGAGCGATAGACCTCGCCGCCGGTAATACCGCCCACCACGATGGAAAAAAGGGCCAGCAATAACGCCAGCCGGTGCGCAATGCCAAAGCTCACGGTGCGATGACTTTCTCCAGGCGGTCGCCGGAAATAATGCGCTTCCAGAGCAGGCTGCGCTTTTCGACATCCTCAGGCGGCTGCAGCCAGTGCAGCAAGGCCTGTTCGTTCCCCGGCGTAACTGCCAGCGTGCTGGACAGACCCTGGCGGCTTACCAGCAGCGCGCTTACGGCGGGCTCGAGCATGTGGTTGATCCATTCCTCGGCCAGCGCGCGTTGCGGCGTCTTGGCAATGATCGCCCAGCAATCGAGCCAGGCGAGTGCGCCCTCGCGCGGAATCACGTAGCCCACGTCAAGCCCGGCATTGCGAAAGGCCTGCACCTGCTGCGAGCCGTAGTTGGCAAACAGCAACACCGCCTTGCCCTGTTGATAAAGCTTCAAGGATTCGTCAGGCTGGGAATAGAAACCGAGCACATTGCGGCGCAGGGCGATCAGTTCCGCTGACAGCATTCGCCAGTCGGCGCTGGCAATGCGAAACGGGTTCCGCGCGCCGTTTTTCAGCGCCGCCAGGGAAAAATTGTGCGTGCCGCCATCGTAAGCGAGCACCTTGCCGCGGTAGCGACTGTCCCACATCACGGCGATGGAGTCCGGTGCCACCGGGAAGGTTTTTTTGTCGTAAATCAGTCCCATGTCGGCATAGGTATAGGGCACCGCATGAAGGTTGTTGCGCCGGACAATGCCCGGCACCTTGGCTACCTCGCGAAAGCGCGGCAACTGCAGCTTGCTGTTGGGAATGCGCGACAGGTCGAGCACCGCGACCAGACTGGCGTCAATGTAGCGCGCCAGTTCGGCGGTATTGACGGCAAAAACATCAAAATCGGCACCGCCATTCGCGGCAACGCGTTGCCAGAGCACATCGTCGGAATCGATCTGCGTGACCTCCACGCGCGACCCCGTTTTTTTCTCGAAGCTGCTCACCGCCTCGGGGTCGGCATAACCGGGCCAGGCCAGCACGCGTAGCACCTTGTCACTGGCAGCACCGGCGACGCCGGGCAGGCAGAACAGGGCGCATACAATTGCCAGCGCGGCACGCCGCAAATCAGAGCAAATCAGCATAGTGAATCTCCGCGTTATTTGTCTTTGGGGCACCACCCCAAAGCCCGGTTCAATACTACACTGTCCGCGCTTCTATGCGCTATTCAAGTTTCAGGAGGCCACATGTCCCGCTGCGTATTGATCACCGGTTGCTCCAGCGGCATCGGTGCCGCACTGGCCCACGAGTTTCATCGGCGGGGGCATCTCGTTGTTGCCACGGCCCGCCGCCTCGAAACACTCGCCCCGATGGCCGCGCTCGGTATCCGGACCCTCGCCCTGGATGTCAATGATGACACCAGCATCGCCGCCGCACTTGCGACCGTGCGCTCAGAGCACGGCCGGATCGATCTGCTGATCAACAATGCCGGTTTTAGTCAGGTGGGTGCGGTGGTCGATCTGAGCCGCGACGATCTGCGTGCGCAGTACGAGACCAATGTGATTGCACCGGTCGCTGTTACCCGCGCCGCCCTGCCCCTGCTGCGCGCGGCGGTGGCCCGCGACGGGCGCGCTGTACTGGCCAATGTCGGCAGCATTGTCGGGCTGTTCACCACGCCCTTCGCTGGTGCCTACTGCTCGAGCAAGGCCGCCCTTCATTCCTTGTCGGACGCGCTGCGCATGGAGCTTGCGCCCTTTGGCATACAGGTGGTCACCATTCAGCCTGGTGGCGTGCGTTCGGCCTTTGGCAATAGCGCCGAAGCCGCGCTGCGACTGCCCGAAGATTCATTGTATCGACCCATCGAGCGCAGCGTCCATGCGCGCGCGCAGGCAGGGCAGGTGGGGGCCACACCCGCCGAGGAATTCGCCATTCCGATCGTGGATGCCCTGCTGGAGCGGGAACCGCCGGCCATCGTACGGGGCGGGCACAACAGCACCAGGCTGCCGCTGCTCAAGCGCTGGCTGCCGTTGCGCCTGTTCGACGAGAAGCTGAGCAAGGCCTTCGGCTTGGACAAGCTCAAGGAGCCCGCCTAACTCATGTGCGCCGGTCTGACTCTGCGCGCATTTCTGGCGGGCTTGTTGGCGCTGCTCGGTGTGTTGTCGAGCGAGGCGGGCCACGCGAGCGAGGGCGCGCAAGTGCAAAACAGCAGAACGCTGCGGGTCGGCATCTACGCCAATGCGCCCAAGATTTTTCAGGACGACACCGGGCTGGCGGTGGGCATCCTGCCGGAGCTGCTCGACCTGATCGCCCGCGCCGAGGGCTGGCAACTGGAGTATGTTCCCTGCATCTGGCAAAAATGTCTCGAGGCGCTCGAGCGCGGTGAGCTGGATCTGATGCCCGATGTCGCGCTGAACGAGACGCGCGAAAAGCTGTTCGACTTCCACACGTCGCCGGCGCTCACCAGCTGGTCGCAGATTTATGCGCGCAGCGACCAACGCATCGAATCGACCTTCGATCTGGATGGGAAGCGTATTGCTGTCCTGGGTGGCAGCGTGCAGGAGAAAGGTCTGCGGGACCTCGTTGATGGCTTCGCGCTGAACACGAAACTTACCCACGTCACCACACTCGACGAGGGCTTTGCCCTGGCCCAGCTCGGCAAGGTGAATGGCGTCGTCAGCAATGTGTTCTTTGGCGATTACCATGCCGAGCGCTATAAGCTCGCCGCCACGACACTGGTGTTTCAGCCGGCACGCCTGTTTTTTGCGGTGCAGCAGGGCCAGCACGCCGACGTGCTGGCCGCTATCGACAAACATCTGGACGCCTGGCGGGCGGACCCGGACTCAGCCTACTTCAGCACGCTGAACAAGTGGCGCGGCGGCAGTACTGCAGGCGCGGTCCCGCGACAGGTCTGGCAAGGTATAGCGGTACTATCGACGATACTGATTGTGGCGCTGGCGCTGGCGGTCTGGTTGCGCCGCCAAGTGCGCCTCAAGGTTGAGCACTTGAAAGCCGTACTCGATGCCATTCCCGACCTGATGTTCGAGTTTGACGCCGACGGTCGTTATCACGACTACCATTCACCGCGCAGCGATCTGCTGCCGGTACCTGCGAGGCAATTCATGGGTCGTACCGTGAGCGAGGTGCTGCCGTCCGAGGCTGCGGCGCAGGTGATGGCGTCACTGCGGGCGGCGGCCGAAACTGGTTACGGCCGTGGTCATACGTTCTATCTTGATCTGCACAACGGCCGGCGCTGGTTTGAGCTGTCGGTGAAGCGCAAGACACCGGCAGGACATCCCTCGCCCCGCTTTGTGGCGCTCGCTCGCGACATCACCGAGCGCAGGCAGGCCGAAGAGAACATTCACCAATTGGCGTTTCATGATCCGCTCACCGGCTTGCCCAACCGGCGCCTGATGCTCGACCGGCTTGGCCACGCCCTGACCAACCACGAGCGCCTGCAACGCCAGGGCGCGTTGCTGATGATCGATCTGGATAACTTCAAACTGCTGAACGACACGATGGGTCATGACATCGGGGACCAGTTGCTGCTTGAAGTAGCGACGCGTCTGAGCTCCTGCCTGCGGGAAGGGGATACGGCCGCACGCCTGGGGGGGGATGAGTTCGTAGTCATACTCGAAGGCCTGGATGCCAATGTCGTCGCCGCCGCCGCGCAGGCGGAAACGGTTGCCAGCAAAATCAAGGTTGCGCTGGAGCAACCCAGCGTACTGCACATTGCTACCGAGCCCGGCGCGGCAACGGCACGCCAGCACCAGAGCACCGCCAGCATCGGTGTCTGTCTGTTCGGCGCGGGTGGTGATACCGTCGAAGCACTGATGAAGCATGCTGACACGGCCATGTATCAGGCCAAGGATGACGGTCGCAATCAGGTACGCTTTTTCGATCCGGCCATGGAACAGGCTCTGGCCGCGCGTGCGGCACTGGAACGCGATCTGGCCAAGGCCATCGCTGACGACCAGCTGTTGCTCCACTATCAGCCACAAGTGCGCCGCGACGGACGCGTGCTCGGGGCCGAAGCGCTCTTGCGCTGGCAGCACCCGGGGCTCGGCATGGTATCGCCCGCACAGTTCATTCCGCTGGCCGAGCAGAGCGGTCTTATCCTCCCCATCGGGCAGTGGGTGCTTGAGACCGCTTGCCGCCAACTCGTCACCTGGGCCACCGCCGCGAGTACCGAGCATCTGACGCTGGCTGTGAATGTAAGCGCACACCAGCTGCGCCAAGCCGATTTTGTCGACGCCGTGACACTCGTGCTGGCGCGCACCGGCGCGAACCCGGTGCGCTTGAAGCTCGAATTGACCGAGAGTCTGCTGGTGACCGATATCGAATCGATCATTGGCAAAATGACGCAGCTCAAAGCCCTCGGTATCGGTTTTTCGCTTGACGATTTTGGCACTGGCTACTCGTCGCTCAATTACCTGCGCCGCTTACCCCTGGACCAGCTCAAGATCGACCAATCCTTTGTGCGCGACGTGTTGTCAGACGCGGGCGATGCCAGCATCGCCCGCACCATTGTCGCCCTGGGGCAAAGTCTGGGCCTGCATGTGATTGCTGAAGGCGTAGAAACCGAGGCCCAGCGCGATTTTCTCGCAGCCAACGGCTGTCTTACCTATCAGGGCTATTTCTTCAGTCGGCCATTGACCATCGCCGATTTCGCGCTGTTTATTGCCAGAACCGAGCCAACCTCATGAGCCCCGCCGTCACCCTCACTCTCACCGCCTCCGGCGTCTTTCTCTTTGTTGGCCTGATCGGCGGTGTATTGAAGTTTCGCGGCATCATGGCCAGTCCGCAGCGGCAAGCGCCGATCTATATTGACATTGCCCACCGCGCCGCGCTCATGTACAGCTTCGCCGCGCTGGTCATGGCCGAGCTCCTGAAGAGCAACCCGTGGTCCGACAGCGTGCAACTCGCGATTACCGGTGTGCCGCTGTTTTTCTTCGCCGCTGCCATCGCACAATACTTCCGCCTCGGCGTTGCCAACACCACCGACAACCAGTACCGCGAGAACAATTTCGCGACCACCTGGGGCACCTGGGCGCTCATCGTTGGTGAGCTCGGCGGCATCGGTGCCATTGTCTGGGGGTTTGTGCAGGTCAATCTGCTCGCCTGACCCGCTGCCGAGGCGCTCGCCGGGCGGGTGTCACTGGCGCAGCGCCGTATTACCAGCGCCGACTTGCGGATGGGTTCATACCGCATCGCAAACCCGATGCGTCCGCCGTAACATGGGAGCGTGGCTTTTGAGAACGATGCCATCACTGTCAGCACTGGGCCGGCGGCTATTTTCGCGCTGTGGTCTTGGAAACCCTGGTTTGCGAGAAACTTCTTTGCCAGGCCTTTGTGCGCTTTATTTTCCGTTTTCTGCGACGACGCCTAAACTGAAGCCACTATGGACAAGCACTATCTCACCCCCCTCTTCGTACCCACGTCTATCGCCGTTTTCGCCGGTAGCAGCGACGACCCCGCCGCGCAAACGGCCGCCGCGCGTACGCTGCGCGACAATCTGACGGCACAGCAATTCAAAGGGCGCTTGCAGTTTGTCGATAGTCATACCTCGGGCACGCTCGCCGATCTGGCGCAAGTGCGCGCCGATCTGGCGATCATTGCCCTGCCGCCGGCTGAGGTGGCCGCCGCGCTCGAACTGGCCGGGCGAATGGCCTGCCGCGCCGCGCTGGTGATTTCCAGCGGTATTGGCGTGGACGCCGCCAACCAGCTCAAAGCCATTGCCCGGCGCGAAGGCATCCGCCTGCTCGGGCCCAACTGCCTGGGCTTTCAAGTGCCCCAGCTACAGCTCAATGCCTGCGCGGCCGGGGCCCTGGCCGCGCCCGGTTCGCTGGCGCTGGTGTCGCAGTCGGGGGCGCTCACCGCCTCAATGCTCGACTGGGCACGCAACAATTCGGTGGGCTTTTCTTCAGTCATTTCGCTCGGGCCCAACACCTCGGTCGACATGGCCCAGGTGCTTGACTATCTCGCGGCGGACGGCCACACCAAGAGCATCATCATTTACCTGGAAGGCATCGCCAGCGCGCGTCCGTTCATGAGTGCGCTGCGCTCGGCGGCCCATGCCAAGCCCGTCGTGGTACTCAAGGCCGGGCGCAAGCCGGCCGGTAACGAGGCCGCGCAAACCCACAGCGGCACCATTGTCGGTAGCGACGATGTCTTTGATGCCGCCTTGCGTCGCGCCGGTGCGGTGCGCGTGCAGTCTTTCGTCGAGCTGTTCTCGGCCGCCAAGTGCCTTGCGTCGCGCTATCGTCCTGTGGGCACCCGTCTGGCGATTGTCACCAACGGCGGTGGGCCGGGCGTACTGGCGGCAGACTGGGCCAACGAGATTCACCTGCAACTGGGCAAGCTGGCACCCGAAACGATTGAAACGCTGCGCACCCAGCTACCGGCATTGGCCAGCCTGAGCGACCTGATCGACCTGTCTGAGGACGCCATCCCCGAGCATTACGGCCACGCCATCGCAGCGACGATGCAGGACGTCAATGTCGACGGCGTACTGGTCATTCACTCCCCCAAGCCGGGCCTTGAGTCCACGCGCGTGGCACAGACCATTGCCGACATGAAAAAGAGCCTGAGCAAGCCGCTGCTGGCCTGCTGGATGGGGGATGAATCGGTGGGCGCGGCGCGCAGCCTGTTCAATACCGTGGGCATCCCCAGCTTCCGCACGCCGGAAGCGGCCGTGGGTGCGTTTGGCAACATTGCCACCTTCTATCAGAACCAGCTCCTGCTGCAGCAGACGCCACCGCCGCTGTCTGAACTCGCCACGCCCGACATCGAGGGCGCACGTCTGGTGATCGAGAGTGTGCTCGCCGAGCGGCGCCATGTGCTCACAGAAATGGAATCGAAGACGCTGCTCTCGTCGTTCAATATTCCGGTCACTCAGACCATGGTTGCGCGCAGTGCCAACGAGGCCATGATGCTGGCGGCGCAACTGGGCTTTCCGGTCGCCCTGAAGATCGACTCCCCCGACATCAGCCACAAGAGCGATGTGCAGGGCGTTGCGCTCAACATCATGAGCGGTGCCGGGGTGCGTGATGCCTACAACGACATGATGGAGCGTGTGGCGCGTTTGCGGCCGGACGCGCGCATCAGCGGCATTACCGTGCAGCGCATGGCCAGCTCGCGTCGTGGGCGCGAGATTTATGTCGGCCTGGTGACCGACGACCCCTTCGGGCCGGTGATTGTCTTTGGTGCCGGCGGCATCATGATCGAGCTGCTCAACGACCGGGCCATGGAGTTGCCCCCGCTCAACAAGTTTCTGGCCCGACGCCTGATCGACCGCTCGCGCGTGGCCGAAACCCTGGGTGAATGGCGCGGTGCCAGTGCCGTTGATATGGATTCGCTGGAGCGCGTGCTGCTGCGCGTCTCGGAAATGGTCTGCGAACTGCCGCAACTGCGCGAGATGGACATCAACCCCATCATTGTCGATGAACGCGGCGCGGTGGCTGTCGATGCGCGCATCATTATCCGCAACGCGGCACCGGGGGGCAGTGGCCGCCTGGGGGGCTATCACCACCTGTCCATCCTGCCCTATCCGGCGCGCTACTCACAGGTCTGGCCGATTCGTGGCGGCGGCGAATACACCGCTCGCCCGATCCACCCTGATGACGCCACCATGATTCAGAAATTGGTCACCAGTCTCTCGGCCGAAAGCCGCTACTTCCGCTTTGTTTCGTCGCTGGAATCGCTGCCGCCTGGCTTGCTGGCACGCCTTACGCTGATCGACTATGACCGCGAGATGGCGCTGGTCGCGGTGTTAAAAGAACGCACGGCGGATGAAAGCGGCGACATTGTCGAGAGCGAGCGCATCATCGGCGTCTCGCGCTACATTACCAACCCCGATAACACCAGTTGCGAATTTTCCCTGCTCGTCGCCGACGACTTTGCCGGCAAGGGCATCGGCTCGCGCATGATGGAAAGCATCGAAGAGGTGGCGCGTGAAAAAGGCCTGGCTGAAATCGAAGGCTTGGTGCTGGCCAACAACAGCGGCATGCTAAAACTGATGCGCAGCCTGGGCTATCGGGTCAAGACCTATGCCGAAGACCCGGACTTCAAACTGGCGAGCAAGACCCTGTGATGCGCCCCAGGTCGTCTATCCAGAGCTGAAACTTGACCAGTACCCGGCCGCCTCTGGCCTTTGTCGATCTCGAAACCACGGGGGCTACGGCTACGCGCGACCGGATTACCGAGATCGGCATTATCGAGGTCGATGATGCTGGCGTGAGGGAATGGAGCACGCTGGTCAATCCCGGAACGCCCATTCCCACCTTCATCCAGACCATGACCGGCATTACCGATGCCATGGTCGCATCCGCCCCGCGCTTTGCTCAGGTGGCCGACGAAGTCTTTGCGCGCCTCCAGGGCCGTGTGTTCCTGGCCCACAACGCGCGCTTTGACTACGGTTTTCTCAAGAACGAATTTCGTCGCTGCGGGCGTGATTTTCGCGCCAAGGTGCTGTGCACCGTCAAGCTTTCGCGTAGGCTCTACCCCGGCCATACCAAGCACAATCTCGACAGCCTGATCGCCCGCCATGGCCTGCAGGCAGACGGGCGGCATCGCGCGCTGGCCGATGCGCAACTGATCCATCAGTTCTGGCAACGCATCCACGCCGAGCATGCGCCTGAGGTGATCGATCAGGCCTTCAAGGCCTTGACCGCTCGCCCCAGCCTGCCCTCGCATCTTGATGCCGGTATCGTGGATGAGCTACCCGACGGGCCCGGCGTGTATCTGTTCTATGCCGAGCAGGCCTTGCTCTATGTGGGCAAAGCCAACAACATCCGGCAGCGGGTGCTCTCGCATTTCTCGGCGGATCACGCCTCGGCGAAAGAGATGAGTCTGGCGCAACAGGTCCGGCGCATCGACTGGATCGAGACTGGCGGTGAAGTTTCGGCCCTGCTCAAAGAGGCGGCACTGATCAAGGAACTGCAGCCAACGCACAATCGCCAATTACGCCGCAACAACGAACTGTGTTCCATCGTGCTGCACGATCAGGGCGAAGGCTTGGTGACGCCGAGCGTGGTCTATGCCCGCGATCTGGAATTCGGCAGGCAGGCGCATTTGTACGGGCTGTTCAAAAGCGCCCGCGCCGCCACCGCCACGCTGCAGGAAATTGCCGGCCACGAAGGGCTGTGCGATGCGCTGCTGGGGCTCGAAAAGGTGAAGCCGGGCAAACCCTGCTTTGCGCACCAGTTACGCAAGTGCCGGGGTGCCTGCGTCGGCAAGGAGCCGTATGCCGCGCACACGATACGGTTGATGAATGCGCTGGCGAAACTGCGGTTGCAGACCTGGCCGTTCGATGGGCCGGCGTATGTGCGCGAGGGTGATGAGTTGTTGATCATCGAGCACTGGTGCTATCTGGGCACCGCGAAAGCCGAGGAGGATGTCTGGTCGATTCTGGAAAACCGGCGGCCCCAGTTTGATCGCGATACCTACAAGATTCTGGTCAAGCTAATGCCGGCTCTGCAGCCGTTGAGCTTGAACCTCCGCTGACTGCTTTGATTCAATGCGAATAGCGTTCGGCTGACCACCACCAAAGCACTGTCGGCCTGTCCGGCTCAAGTCTACTCACTCCGGGCGCACACGCATGGCCCGAAATCATGCCGCAAGTCGGCGCTGGTGGAACGGCGGTTAGCGACCCTCAAGAGACATTCATCTACTCGGTTGGCTAGCGACAGTTAACTGCTGCACTCTGGGCATTGGCAGTTGGTCGGCGCTTTGCCGGCCGTTGGGTTGGCGCCGACTTTTTCTTCCCGGCTTGTCGGGACTACAATAAGCTCAATGTCAAGAATACTGGAGACTGCCATGCACATGACTGTCGAACAAATCGCTTACGAGGCGCTGGCACTGCCCAGCGAGGCGCGTGCTCTGCTTGCCGACCGGCTTGTCGAAAGCCTCGATCCGGCAGACGATGGCTATATCCGTCAACTCTGGATGCGCGAAGCGAAGCGACGCGTGGAGGAGGTGCGTCGAGGTGAAGTCCAGACTGTTCCTGCCGAAGCGGCATTCGCGGAAGTCCGGCGAGCCATTGCTCGATGAGGGTCGAGTTCCACCCGGAAGCCTTGGCCGAATTCCGTGCCGCTACCAAGTATTACGAGCAGCAGCAGACAGGACTGGGTGAGCGCTTCGCCAATGTGGTCGAAATGGCCGTTGCCCATATTGCAGCTGCGCCGGAGTCCTTCCGCATAATTGAGGACGATATCCGCCGCTGCCTGGCTAAAGTATTTCCCTACGCCGTTCTCTATTCGATCGAGCCGGACAATATTCTTATCGTAGCGGTCATGCACTGCCGCCGTGAACCTGGCTATTGGCGCAACCGGAGCTGAACGCAGTCCCTGAAACGCTGAATGTCTGAATCGGGCGGTAATCTGTCCCTTGCTCGCCAATATTTACCTCCACGAACTTGACGTAGAAATGCGGGAAGTCGGATTGGTGATGGTGCGATATGCTGATGACGCCGTGGTGTTATGCCGCAGTCGGGAGGAGGCGGACACTGCGCTGGCCCGGATGCGTGCTTGGGTGAGTGCGAACGGGTTGACGCTTCATCCGGATAAGACCCACGTCGGGGATTGCCGGGTCGAGGGTCAGGGGTTCGAGTTTCTGGGTTACCGGTTTGAAGCAGGGAAGCGACAGGTGCGCAAGAAAAGTCTGATGTCTTTGCGGGATAAGATCCGCGCCAAGACAAAGCGCAACGAGGGTAATTCCATCGAGTACGTGATTGCGTCCCTTAATCCCACTCTGCGAGGCTGGTATGGCTACTTCCAACATGCCCACCGGTTCACGTTCTCGTCAATTGATGGCTTTGTTCGTCGTCGATTGCGGGCGATGTTGCGCCGGCAGACGCACCGACCGGGTCAGGGACGATGCCTACGCGATCATAAGCAATGGCCAAATGCTTTCTTCGCCGATCTTGGGTTGTTCACGATGTCCGAAATCCATCGATTAGCGCGCCAATCCCGATGAGGTAACAACCAACTGGAGAGCCCGTCGCGGGAAAACCGCACACCGGGAAATGATGCAACCTGGGGAAGCTTCTGGGCGGGGGCCGACTTATTTTTGGTATCTGACACTCAGGCGATTTCCACGGCAAGCGAGCGCACCGCCAAGGCAAACGGACCTTCCTGCCGGTCGGAGATCATCAGGCCTGCCTGCCGTACGGCGGCGGTATCGAGCAACGGCGCATCCGGCACCCGCCGTCCTCGCCAGGAAGCGCGGAAGTCGGCGCTGGTGAGACGGCACATTGCCCAAATACCGGCCGCTGGATGAAAGTGCGCCTGGTAATTAACGCCGTCGAAGGCTTGATCGGTGCGCAGATTGAGTTTGTAGTGCTTGCCGTCACCACGCACCTCGAGCACATAGGCCACCACGCCACGGCGTCCAAGATCGTCGTGCTGGCAACGCACCGAGGCGAAGCCGCCGTTGTTCGCGAACGAGACATTGCCGGCAAACACCGCGTGGCCTGCCCTATCGAAACGCATCGCACTGCTGGAGACGCCGCCCATCACGCCATCATTGATCGGGTGCCAATGCGCTACCGAGTCGGGGTCAGCGAAATCAAGCAGTACAGCGTTCATTCAGCTCGCAAGTACGCTGCCGATCAGACACAGGCACGCCACGCCTGTCAGTCGCCCGCGCAAAGGCAAGTACCAGGGCGGCAGCGCACAACCGTTGGCCAGCCGACGATCCTGCCAGTAGTGCAGCACAAAACCGAGCACCAGCATGCCACTGGCCAACAGGCCCGAGAGCAGCAGCGCCGGCCAGGCCAGCAGCGCCGGGATCACGCTCCAAAGATAGCGCGCGTCGCGTTCGGCGTCTCCGAGATCGTTGGCGAGCATAGCAAAGCCCCAATGCAGCGCACCGACAAAGCTCAAGATCACGGCGCCGTAGGCGTGAAGGGCATCGACCCAGATCAGCGCGTGGTGATGATCAACAACGCTGCCGATGGACAGGCCGATGAACGGGAGCAGGCCGCCGTACCCCAGCAACGCGACGCGCTTTGGGCTCGGGGTGGCCATCACTTTACCAAGGGCCGAATGCTGGAAAAGCCGCCATCCAGCGACCAGACCTGGCCTGTCACGCGCGCAGCGGCAGGCGAGAGTAGCCAGGCCATCAGGCCGGCCAGTTCGTCGGCGCTGCCGATGCCCGGTAGCGGGTATTGGCGTGCCGCGGCGTCGCGCGCCACCTGGCTGCCCAGAATGCCGGTGGTCGCCGGCGTTTCCATAATTCCCGGGGCCACCACGTTGACGCGAATGCCGTTCGCCGCGTAGGTCGCCGCGGCCGCACGGCCCAGCCCTTCGACGCCAGCCTTTGCCGCGGCGACGGCTTCGTGATTCGGTGTGCCGATACGGGCGGCGGCGGAGGAGACCATGACCGCGGCCCCGGGTCGGCTATCGGCGCGCAAATGGGCGACAAACGCCGCCAGCGTGTGAAAAGCGCTGATCAGGTTGGCCTGCAGGCAGTCAGAAAAGTCTTCCTCCTTCATGCGGTGCAGGGCGCCGAGCCGAATGTTGCCGACACAATGCGCCAGCCCATCCAGTCGCCGTCCTGCCAGCGCCGACTTGCCGATAATGTCGCTAGCCCCCGCCGGCGTCGTGCAGTCGCCTTCGATCAGCAGGTGCCGGTCGCCATACGCCGCGTGCAAACGGCTGGCATCGCGACCGGCCAATACCAGGTCGTAGCCGTCGGCTTCCAGATGACGGGCAAGGGCTTGCCCGACGCCGCCACTGGCACCGGTAATCAGAATGGTGGGCATGGGTTAATTTGTGAAAAGGTGGAGTTGATCGATGCGCCGCTGGTTTCATTATCGCCGGGACTCCGGCCGTAAAAAACGTAACGCTGGCTAGCCGAGCGATCGGGAAGCGCCGCCCCCGGATCTTCCTACCACAACGTCTCCCGCTCCGGACCGGCGGATATCTGGTGAATGGTCAGGTCGGCACCGTTGTATTCCTCCTCCGCGTCGAGGCGGATACCGACCACTTTCTTCAGCACGCCGTAGACGATATAGCCACCCACAAAGGCGATCACGATGCCCATCAATGTACCGACGATCTGGCTGAAAAAACTGACGCCGCCCAGCCCCCCCAGCGCTTGCGTACCAAAGATGCCGGCGGCAATGCCACCCCAGGCACCGCACAGTCCGTGCAGCGGCCACACCCCCAATACGTCGTCGATCTTCCAACGGTTTTGCGTAAGCGTGAACATCACCACGAACAGGCCGCCGGCGATGCCGCCGGTGACCAGCGCGCCCAGCGGGTGCATCAGATCCGAGCCTGCGCACACGGCGACCAATCCCGCGAGCGGGCCGTTATGCACGAAGCCGGGGTCGTTCTTGCCCATGAGCAGCGCGACCAGCGTGCCGCCGACCATGGCCATGAGCGAATTCATCGCCACGAGCCCTGATATTTTTTCCAGAGTTTGCGCACTCATGACATTGAAGCCGAACCAGCCCACAATCAAGATCCACGCACCCAAAGCGAGGAAGGGAATGCTCGAGGGCGGGTGCGCCGAGATTCCGCCGTCTTTTTGGTAACGACCACGGCGGGCACCGAGCAGCAGCACGGCGGCGAGGCCGATCCAGCCGCCGACCGCATGCACCACGACCGAGCCGGCAAAGTCATGGAAGGGCGCACCGAATGTCGCTTCCAGCCAGGGCTGGATGCCGTAGGCATTGTTCCAGGCAATGCCCTCAAAGAAGGGATACACAAACGCCACCAGCGCGAAGGTCGCGGCGAGCTGCGGGTTGAATTTGGCGCGCTCGGCAATGCCCCCCGACACAATCGCCGGGATCGCTGCGGCGAAAGTGAGCAGGAAAAAGAACTTGGTCAGCTCGTAGCCGCTCTTCTGCGTGAGCTCGGTCGCACCGGCGAAAAAGTTTGACCCGTAGGCGATGCTGTAGCCGATAAAGAAATAGGCCAGGGTCGAAACGGCGAAGTCGCTAATGATTTTGACCAGCGCATTCACCTGGCTCTTGCGACGCACCGTGCCCAGTTCGAGAAACGCGAAGCCGGCATGCATGGCCAAAATCATGATGGCACCGAGCAGGATGAACAGTACGTCGGCGGATGTCTTGAAAGTTTCCATGAATTGACCTCGTCAGGGGGGGGTATGCACAAGAACGAGGCATGCAGCAAGTGTCGTACCTGTTTTGGTGCGCCATAGAGATCAATGAGTTACTCAACTCCCGTCGTCCTGCGCGCACTGAAACAGTGCGCTAGCGGCGGCGCTTACACCAATACGGTGCGCCGATTACCGAAGGGAAATCCCGTGCGGTGAGCGGTAGAAGCGATAGCGCCGTCCCACCAGCGCCGACTTGCGCTACCCGCTTACCCCTTACCGCTCACTCAGACCCGGTTACTGGGCGCTGGCGGCCATGTAGTCGACGATGGCCTTGATGTCGTCGTCGCTGATGCTGGCGGCGCCACCTTTGGGCGGCATGGCGCCCTTTTTGCCGGTGAAGCCGGCGATGGCGTGCTGATAGAGCACGTCTTTGCCCTGGGCAATGCGCGGCGCCCAGTCGGCCTTGTCGCCAAGCTTGGGTGCGCCGGCGACTCCGGTCTGGTGGCACATGGCGCAGGACTTCTTGAACAGATCAGCGCCCTTGGTGTCGGCCGCTGCTGCGGCAGCAGGTGCAGCAGGTGCAGCGGCGGGTGCGGGTGCAGCGGCGGCGGGTGCGGCGGCGGCGGGTGCGGCGGGTGCGGCGGGTGCGGCGGCGGGTGCCGCAGGGGCGGCGGCAGGAGCGGCGGCCTGGGTCTGCGGGGCCTCCGGCTTGCCGCAGGCGGTGAGCAGGGCGGCGAGCAGGGCGGGAATCAGTAGGAGGGTGCGCATGGTGGGTTCCAGTTGATGACAGGTGTTATCGGGAAAAGGCCTTGAGCATTGTGCACCCAGGCCAAGGGCGCTCGTGGAGCGTGATGCGGATCATAAAGCAAGGTGTCGCCAGGCGTAATTGCTGCCAGTCAAGCTGTTAGTGAGTCTGCGCGGTGGCTAATCGAAGCCATGGGCCACAGGTGTGCAGGTGAACAATGCTGACAAGCCCGCTTTGCTGCGCTCCTCTGCTCGCGCCGGCGTGCTTGCTGGCGGATCAGCCTATTGGTTGCGGCGCAGATCGTCGAGGGTAGGAATGATGGCCACGATGGCGAGCAGGATGGCAATCGGCACGGTGAACGCGTAACCCAGATAGTTGAAGCCGAAGGCCCCGGTGATGCCTCCGCACAGAAAGCAGTAGAACAAGCCGCCAAGCACCAGCAGTCGCTCGCGATCAGCGCGCACATGCAACGCCGGATCTGGGTTGCGATTCCAGTAAATCAGCTTGCCCAGTTCGATACCCAGATCGGTGACGATGCCCGTCATGTGCGTGGTACGGATCACGGCGTTGGATAGCTTGGTTACCATGGCGTTTTGCAGGCCCATGATGAAACACAGCAGCACCACCGTGAACGGCACCAGCAAACCTTCAAAGTGGCTGAGCCTGGCACCGAGCAGTCCGAAGCAAAGGATCAGAGCCGCTTCGAGCAACAGGGGCAGCGCATACTCGCTCGACATCGCCCGGCGGCGTGCGTAGTTGACCATCAGCGCACAGCAAATCGCGCCGCACAGAAATGCCAGCACCGCGACCATCCCATCGACGACCAGCCCCAGGTGCCCGAGCGCCAGGTTGTCGGCCAGCGCCGAGACAATGCCGGTGAGGTGCGAAGTGTAGGTTTGAACCGCGAGAAAGCCGCCGGCATTCAGTGCCCCGGCCACGAAGGCCAGCACCAGTCCGAGCTGGCGATTGCCCGCCACTGTGCGCTGGCGGCCGATCAGGAAGCGGGCGTAATTGGCGGGCATCAGTGCAGTGGCCTACATCTACAGGGTGAGTTCCTCGGGGTTGGCCGCGCGGGGCAGCAAGACCCAGGTGCGCCCCGGCTGGCGCATCTTGCCGGCTTGCGCGCCGGCCTCACTGCCGCTGCCCCAGTAGAAGTCGCCGCGCACCACGCCACGTATCGCGCCGCCCGTATCCTGGGCCAGCATCAGCCGTTGCAGCGGCTCGTTGCTGTTGGGCCGCGTGGTCGCCAGATATACCGGCGCACCGAGCGGCACATGGCGCGGATCAATGGCCATGCTGCGCTCGGGGGTGAGCGCGATGCCCAGTGCGCCGGGTGGGCCGCTGCCGGTGGCGGGCAGTTCGCGGAAGAACACCAGGCTGGGGTTGGCATTGAGCAATTCATTCAGGCGTTTGGGATTGGCCGCTGCCCACGCCTTGATGCCCTGCATCGAGGCCTGATGCGCCTGCAGTTCGCCCTGATCGATCAGCCAGCGGCCAATGGATTTGTACGGGTGCCCGTTCTGATCCGCGTAGTTCAGGCGGATGCGCGCGCCATCCTCCAGCATGACCTGCCCCGAGCCCTGAATCTGCAGGAAAAAATAGTCGATGGGGTCGTCGGTCCACAACAGCGCCTTTTTGCTGCGCTGTTCCTCCTGTTGCTCCCATTCGCTGCGCGAGTAGTAGGGCACCAGTTTGCGGCCTTCGATGCGGCCGCGCAGGCGCAGGTGCCTGAGCTCGGGGTAGAGCTCGGCCAACTCCACCACCACCATGTCCTCGGGTGGCCCGAACACGGGTGTCCGGAAGTCGGCGCTGGCGATACGGCGACCGCGGATGATGGGCTCGTAATAGCCGGTGATCAGGCCCTCGCGCGTGCCGTCGGCATTGGTCAGCGCCCAGGGGCGGAACTGCGTTTCGAACCAGGCGCGTAGCGCGGCCGCATCGCGCCCGGCCGGTTGAGCGTCGGCGGCGCAGACGCCGGCCCAGAGCGCTCGCCGCTTTTCATTGCGCAGCAGGGTCGGGCAACTGGTGGCGAAGGCCGCATAGGCGAGCGAGACATTGTCCTCGGCCCAGCCCGGCAGTTCGCTCCATTCGGCGGCCTGCAGCGCCTTGGCGGCCGGCTTGGGCGGTTCCGCTGTCGGACACGTCGGGCAGGCCGGGCAGGTCGCAGTAGCAGGGGCAGCGGCAGAGGCAGAGGCAGAGGCAGGGGCAGGACAACCGGGCGCGGGCGGGGGCAGGGGCAGGCCGGCACAACCGGGCACAAGTACAGCCAGCAGCAGGGCTGGCAGCAGACTCAAAAGCAGGCGCATAATCGAGCTCGATTGCAAGAAATCCGATGCCTCCACGTTAGCCGATGTCGACGCCCCCTGATCTGCTGAAAAGACTGGAACGCCTGCTTGAACGCGCCGAGCACTGGCTGCCTCCGCCCCCCGGTGATATCGACTGGAAAGCGCCCGCCTTCCGCTGGCGCAGCCGCTCCGGCGTGCTGGCACACGGCTGGCTCGAGCCTGTTTATCACCCGCACCGCATCCGCCTGGGCGATTTGCAGGGAGTCGATGGGCAAAAGCAGCGCATCGAGCAAAACACGCGCCAGTTTGTCGCCGGCCACCCCGCGAACAATGTGCTGCTTACGGGCGCGCGGGGCACCGGCAAGAGCTCACTGGTGAAAGCGGTGCTCGAGCGCTTTTCCGCACAGGGCCTGCGCCTGATTGAGGTCGATAAAGCTGATCTGGTGCATCTGCCCGACATCGTGGCATTGATCGTTGACCGGCCAGAAAAATTCATCGTTTTTTGCGACGACCTCTCATTCGAAGCGGGCGAGCCGGGCTACAAGGCACTCAAGAGCGTGCTCGACGGCTCGATCAGTGGCATGGCCGACAATGTGCTGGTCTATGCCACCTCGAACCGGCGGCACCTGATGCCCGAAATGATGGCCGAAAATCTCGAAGCGCAGCAAGACGAGCGCGGCGAACTGCGCCCGGGCGATACCACCGAAGAGAAGGTGTCATTGTCCGAGCGCTTTGGGCTCTGGCTGTCGTTTTACACCATGGATCAGGACACCTATCTGGCCATCTGCAATCACTGGCTGGGCGAGTACGGCGTGGCCCCGGAGCAGATCGACGCGGTGCGTGGCGAGGCCCTGCGCTGGGCGCTCGCCCGTGGCTCTCGCTCGGGGCGCGTGGCCTGGCAGTTTGCGCGTGATCTGGCCGGGCGGGCGAGTCAATGAAAACATACCCTGGTGTTTTGGCGCGTGCTTCGGGTCTGCTCGTGGCACTGTTGCTGGCCGCCCCGTGGGCGCAAGCCTGCGGGCCCTACGATATCGCTTTTTATGAACTGGGTTCGCTTTACTATCAGAACGCGAGCAAACAGTACGTCGGCATCGACAAAGACCTGATCGAGGAGATAGGCCGGCGTTCTGGTTGCCGGTTCCGTCAGGAAAGCGATGCCCGGGCCCGCATCTGGATTCGCCTGGCCGAGGGATCGCTTGATATGTCGGTTTCCGGCATTCCCACCCCCGAACGCGACCAGTTTGCCCGTTTCATCATCTATTTCCAGACACGCAACCATCTGCTGATGGCACCGGAAAAGGCCGCACGCATTGACTCCCTGCGCGCCTTTTATGCCGATCCGGCGCTGCGTCTGGGCGTGGTCAAGTCGTTCAAACATGGCAAAGGGTTTGATGCCTGGATCGATACGCTGCGCGCGTTGGGGAGGGTGACCGAGTATGTCGATGCGGATGCCGTGTTCTCGGCATTTGTCGAGAACACGATTGATGGGCTTCTGGCCATGCCCGTCGTGTGGGGGCCTCTGGTGCTTCGGCACAAACTGGACGGCAAGGTGAGCTACCTCGATATTGCGCCTGATGACAGGGTGCCGCACGGGCTGATTCTGTCGCGCAAGCGGGTTTCCGAGCCTGACGCCGAGCGCTTGCGCGCGGCCATGGAAGCGATGCGCAGTGATGGCACGCTGGAAAAAATCTTTCAGCGCCATCTGGGTGCCGATCTGGCCAGGCGGATCATGCCCTGATGTGGTCCATCGGGCTTGAGTGTTTTTTGGGCGAGTTTCAGCGCCTCGGTCAGAGCGTGAGGTAAGCGATCGTGGGAGCGCCCACCAGCAAACGCGTGGCTGTCGCCGCCGCCGTGATCGAGCAGCCTGATGGCCGCTACCTGCTCGGACGCCGCGCGCCCGGCACCTTCTATGCAGGCTATTGGGAGTTTCCCGGCGGCAAGGTCGAGGCCGGCGAGACCCCGCGTGCCGCCATCATGCGCGAGTTGCAAGAGGAGTTGGGCATCGTCGTGCAGCGCGCTGACCCTTGGCTGAGGCGCGAGCACATTTATGAACATGCACACGTCGACTTGCATTTTTTCCGGGTACGGCACTGGTCGGGTGAGGTGACGGATCATGTCCATGATGCCCTCAGCTGGCAGCAACCCGGCGACGAGCGCGTAGGCCCGATGTTGCCGGCCAATGGCCCGGTGCTCGCTTCGCTGCGCCTGCCGACGCACTACGCCATCACACAGGCGGCCGCGATTGGCACAGACCAGCAGTTGGCATTGCTGGCAATAGCGCTGGAGCGGGGTCTGCGCCTGGTGCAGTTGCGCGAGCCGGGCTTGCCGGAACGCGAGCGTGCCGCCTTTTATGTCGCGGCGTTGGGCTTGTGCCATGCGGCGGGTGCGCGCGCCTTGATTCATGCGGAGGTCGAGTTGGCGCAGCGGCTGGGCGCAGACGGGGTACACCTGCCCGCCGTGCTGCTCAACGAATTGGCCCGGTTGCCAGCGCGCCCTGCATTGCCGCTGGTGGCCGCCTCGTGCCATAACGCTGCCGAACTTGCCGCGGCGGGCCGGCTGGGTTGTGATTTCGTGGTGTTTGGTCCGGTATTGCCCACGCTCAGCCATCCGGATGCGCCGGTCTTGGGCTGGGATGCTCTGGCGGCGCAAATCGCCGTGTCACCAGCGCCGACTTACGGATTGGGCGGGCTGAGCCCCGGCGATCTTGACCGGGCAAGACAGGCCGGATGCCATGGCGTGGCCGGAATACGCGGGTTCTGGCGCGATTGACAGGCATTGTCCGGGGCCCGGGGCCCGGCGCGGTCCCGGTGGCTTCAGCGCAATGAGCTATTTGTAACTACGCAAAATGGCGTCGATCTTGCCGTTGCGCTTGAGGCTGTTGAGTGCCTCGATGAGCGTACCCCGACTCCAGGGGCTGGTCTTGGGAATGGCGCAATGAATCGCCGAGGTCGCGACAGTCAGCGTCCAGTCAGCCAGGCCATGCCGTGGTGTGGTGAGGCGATACCAGTCCAGCGCCGCCTGATTGGAGACGCCATAGGGGGTGCGCCCTGCGCCGACTTTGAGCAGAACCTTTTCCTGATCGACCGTATCTTCACGCTTGAACAGCCCGGAGTCAAAGTGGGCATCGAGCGAAGGGTAGCGATAGCCCAGGACCGCACTGAGGATGCTGCCTTGGGCCGCATCGCTCACCTGACGCAGCGGCTTCGCGCCCACGCCGCCCACAATCACATCACGCAGTTCGAAGAGCGGCTCGGTCCATCGATAGGCCTTGGGGGCATCAATCCACGTCGGGTTCGTGTAGCAGCGAATGTCGACGTCGCCCGCCAGCACCGCCCTTTCGATCCGTTTGCGGGGTAAGGACACAAAGCTCACCGGCCTTCCTGTCGCCGCGCCCAATGCCATGCCCAGATCAAACATGACGCCACCGGTCAGGCGTTCGCCCTCGAAGCGGGCAAAGGGCATGCCCCACGCGGTGTTGGCGACAAAGCGCAGCGGCTCGTTCGCCATTGCCTGAGTGTTGAGCTGTAGGCAGATCATGGCCAGCAGGAGCGCTTTCACCAGCATGTCAGGTCTGTGCTTCGACGAAATTGGTTAAAGACTGCAGGGTATTGAAATTGGCAAATTGGCGCGGGTCATCAAAGTTCACGCTCACCGCCCCCACCCGCGCTTGCCACGCCCTCACCTTACGTTCGCCGGCGGCTAAAAAATTGCCTAGCGAGGCAAGCAGTGTTGCGTGTATCAGGCACACGGTGGGCTGGCTGTCGCCCTGGCAGGTGGCCACCGCCAGTGGCGCACCCTGCCGCCCGGCGGCCAGACGCACGGCCAGATCGGTGGGCAGGCAGGGCGTATCGCAGGGTACGCATAACAACCACTCTGTCGTGCAGCGGGTCAGGCCGGCGTGCAGGCCGGCCAGTGGCCCGGCGTAGCCCTCACCCCGGTAAATTTCGGCATCGGTAATGACCGGGTAGCCAAACCGCCCGTAGGCCGCGCGATTGCGGTTGGCCGAGATGAGCACCGTGCTGACCTGCACTGTCAGACACGCCAGCACGCTGGCCACCAGCGTCTGGCCCTGAAAACCCTGCAGGCCCTTGTCGGCCCCCCCCATGCGCCGGCCTTCGCCACCCGCGAGTATCAGCCCGGTGAGTGCCGCGCGTTCAGGGGGCGACCAATGCGCCGAGCGACTTGTATTTGCCATGATGAAACAGCAGTGGTTCAGGTAGCGCACACTCGCCGGCGCGACGCGACGCGCGGCGAAACTTCTCAACCTCGGCGACCATGATGATGTGATCGCCGGCTGGGTGTCGCGCGACCACGCGGCACTCGAACCAGGCAATGCAGCCGGGGATCAGGGCCGAGCCACCCGCACCCGCGCGACATTTCAAACCCTTGAACTTGTCCTCGCTGCGCCGGGCAAAACGCTGCGAAAGGCTGGCCTGGTCGGTGGCCAGAATGTTGACGGCATAGTGCGTGCAGCTCTCGAAAATCGGCACTGACGGCGAGCCGAGCGAGAGATTCCACAGCACCAGAGGTGGCAGCAATGAGACCGAGGCGAAGGAATTGGCGGTCATGCCGGTGAGCCGACCATCGGCACCGCGCGCGGTGATGATGGTGACGCCGGTAGCGAAGTCGCCCAGTGCCTGGCGCAGCTTGAGCGTGGCAGGCGTGTGGAACGGCATCGGCTGGGCGGTGCTCACGGGTAGCGTTTCTCGATCTCGGCATAGGTGCCGTTTTTCCGGATCAGAGCGAGGCCTTTCTCGAACAACGCCATGTAGCGCTTGCCATTAGGGTGGCGGCGCGAAAACACGGCGTATTGATCGGTCACCGAGATTTCACCGACCGGCACGATAGGGCTGGTGAACAATGACGCATTGTGCTTCAGCATGTCATTCACTACTTTTTCATAACCCACCGCAAATTGGGCTCGCCCGGCGTCGAGCATGCGAAAGGCGGAGAGCGCTCGCGGAGAATTTTGGTGTTCATCGAAGGAGGCCGTATTCATAGTTGATTGGTAACCGCGACTGTCTTGCCTTCGAGGATCGGCGCACGGTCCGGTTCTTGGCAGCCTGCCTCCTTGGCATAAATCAGGCTTTGCGCGACTTAAGCAAGGGCTCTTTTGTCCAGTGAAAGTGTCTTCGTTGTCCTGGGTCCGGGTGGTCGTTGCAGGCGAGACAACTGCCCGCGGTGACCATTTCGATACACCGCTTGTAGGGGAGCGGTATAAACAGGGCCTCAACCTTGACGGCCGCAAAGGCGGCGCGCGCAATCTCCACGCCGTAACCCTGGGCAACTCCATTGATGACGCCGCTGTAGGGATACCAGTCGTCCTCAGCGCCGATAGTGATGCTGCCGGCCGTTGCCGCGCCGAACAGGCAGCTGGCTGCCAGAGCAACGAGACAACATTCCCTAGCCGCAAAATTGTCTCCAGTACAATCGAATCGTTATCGTGACGGAACTGCCCGATGAAGCTTGGAACGCCGCTCTCTGCCTCTGCCACCCGCGTGATGTTGCTCGGTTGTGGCGAGCTTGGCAAGGAAGTCATTATTGCATTGCAGCGCCTGGGCTGCGAAGTGATTGGCGTTGATCGCTATGCCAACGCACCCGGCATGCAAGTCGCTCACCGCAGCCATGTCATTACCATGACCGACGGTGCCGCCTTGCGTGCCCTCATCGAATGGGAGCGGCCGCATTTCGTGGTGCCGGAAATCGAGGCCATTGCCACGGCAAGCTTGCTGGATATCGAGCGCGAGGGGCTGGCGACGGTAATCCCCAGCGCGCGTGCGGCGCACCTGACCATGAACCGCGAAGGGATACGCCGGTTGGCCGCAGAGGAACTGGGGCTGCCCACCTCGCCCTATCGTTTTGCCGATTCCCTGGCCGAATTGCAGGTGGCGATAGACAGCGGCATTGGCTACCCCTGTGTGATCAAGCCGGTGATGTCGTCGTCGGGCAAGGGGCAGTCGCTGGTGCGCACACCGGCCGAGGTGGCGGCAGCGTGGGACTATTCCCAGGCCGGCGGACGCGTCGGTGCCGGGCGCGTGATCGTCGAAGGTTTCATCGATTTCGACTACGAGATCACCCAGCTCACCGTGCGTGCCGCGCAGGATGGCAAGCCTGATGACATCAGCACCCACTTTTGCGCCCCCATCGGCCATGTGCAGGTCAATGGCGACTACGTTGAAAGCTGGCAACCGATGGCCATGTCGGCGCTGGCGCTGGATAGATCGCGCGCCATCGCCAAAGCCGTAACCGACAACCTGGGCGGGCGCGGCCTGTTTGGGGTGGAGTTGTTCGTGAAGGGGGATCAGGTCTGGTTTTCCGAGGTCAGCCCGCGCCCGCACGACACCGGGCTGGTCACGCTGGCCACTCAGCGCCTGTCGGAATTTGAGCTGCATGCGCGCGCGATTCTGGGTTTGCCTGTCGATACTGCGCTGCGCCGACCCGGTGCTTCGGCGGTGATTTATGGCGGCATGGAGGCCAGCGGCATTGCCTTCGAAGGTATCGACGCGGCGCTGAAGGTGCCCGAGAGCGAGCTGCGTCTGTTCGGCAAACCCGAGGCGTTTGTGAAGCGGCGCATGGGCGTGGCCGTCGCGGGTGCCGCTGACACCAACGAGGCGCGCGCGCGGGCAAAATTGGCCGCCGCGCGGGTGCGCCCCGTGGCCGGGTGAGCGAGTTCGCCCAGCGCCTGATCCGCTGGCACACGCGCCACGGTCGCCACGACCTGCCCTGGCAGAACACGACCGATCCGTATCGGGTCTGGCTGTCGGAGATCATGCTGCAGCAAACGCAGGTAGCAACGGTGATCCCGTATTACGCGCGCTTTCTGGCGCGCTTTCCGACCCTCGCTGATCTGGCTCAGGCACCGGTGGATGAGGTGATGCCGCTCTGGGCGGGCCTGGGTTACTACGCCCGTGCGCGCAATCTGCACAAGTGCGCGCAGACCATTGCGGCGGCGCATGGCGGCGTTTTCCCGCGCTCGCCCGAGGCGCTCGTGAGCCTTCCCGGTATTGGCCGTTCGACCGCCAATTCGATCGCTACGTTTTGCTTTGGTGCTCGCGCCCCAATCCTCGATGGCAACGTCAAGCGTCTGCTGTGCAGGGCGTTTGGCATTGCCGGCTTTCCTGGCAGCAGTGCGGTGGAAAAGCGTCTGTGGCAATTGGCGACCGACCTGATGCCGGCGACTGACGGTGCGGTGTACAACCAGGCCCAGATGGACATGGGGGCGACGGTGTGCGTGCGCGGCAAGCCTTTGTGCAAGCAGTGTCCGGTGGCCGAGAGTTGTGTTGCGCTGCGCGAAAAACGCATTGCCGAACTGCCGGCCGCCAAGCCACGCAAGGCCGTGCCCGAGCGTGCCGCCTGCCTGCTCGTGGTGCGCGACCTGGCTGGGCGCGTGCTCTTGGAAACACGCCCACCCGCGGGCATCTGGGGCGGGTTGCAAAGCCTGCCGGAACTGCCTGCAGGTAGGGAAGCGGCATCGTGGTTGCAGCAACGGCTCGGTGTGGCGCCCAGCGCCGTGTTGCCAGCGCCGACTTGGCGACATGCGTTCTCGCATTTCCGCCTTAACATCACGCCGCTGCTGTGTTCGATTGATCAACCACACGTGGCTGGAGAAGCGCTCTGGCAGTGGGTTGACGCAGCGGCTCTGCCGGGGGCGGCGTTGCCTGCGCCGGTGCGCGGAATTTTGCTGCAGGCGGGGTTGTTGGAGGAGCTGAAATCATGAACATCTTCATTACCGGGGCATCCGGTTTTGTCGGCGGCGCCGCTGCCCGGCGATTGATCGCTGCCGGTCATGTTGTCAAGGCCATGTCGCGCTCACAACGCGGCGATGCCACGATCCGCGCTCTCGGGGCGGTACCGGTGCGCTGCAGCCTCAACGACGTCATCGCCGAGCATCTTGCTGGCTGCGCGACGGTGATTCATGCCGCGGCTTTCGTCGAGCCCTGGGGCGAACCCGATGCCTGGGACAAAGTCAATGTCGGCGGCACCCAGCGCATGCTGCTGGCCGCACGGCGGGCCGGTGTGCAGCGCTTCATCCACATCGGCACCGAGGCGGCGCTGGTGCTCGGACAAGACCTGATCGATGCTGACGAAAGCTACCCGCTGGCCTTCGGCAGTCCGTATCCGTACTGCCGGACCAAGGCGCTGGCCGAGCAGGCGGTGAAGGATGCCAATGACACCCGGGGCGATTTCACGACCATCGTACTGCGCCCGCGCTTTATCTGGGGCCCGGGTGATCAGACGCTGTTGCCCATCATCCTCAAGACGGCGGCGGCCGGCAAGTGGGTGTGGATCAACGGCGGGCGGGCGCAGACATCCACCACCTACATCGACAATCTGGTCGATGCCATTGAGCTGGCACTGACGCGTGGTTCGCCGGGTCAGGCCTATTTCATTCTTGATGAAGGCACGCGCAGTCTGCGCGAGATGATCGAGGCGATGGCTGCCAGCGCACAGGTGCGCTTGCCCGGCATGTCGATTCCCTATGGCTTGGCCGCGGTTGTGGCGTGGCTGTGCGAAGCCTTGTGGCGCGGCTTGTCGCTCAAGGGTGAGCCGCCGCTGACCCGCCATGCGGCCATGGTGATGGCCCGGAGCTGCACGCTGCGCGGCGACAAGGCGCGCGCCGATCTGGGGTATGTGCCGCGCGTGAGCGTGGCGCAGGGTTTGCAGGCACTGGCCGCCAGTGGGCAATGCCGCAAGGCTTGAGCCCCTGCGCCAGCTGACACCCTTTTACTCGTCGGGCAGGAGCGACTTGCTGGCCAGAAAGCGGTAAATGATCTCAAGCCGGTCGACGCTGTCATCCACCTCAAGCAGGGTCTGCTTGGCGGCTGCCGGAATCGGCAGAATTTCTGCAAAGCGCATGCCCACCCACTGGGCATCGTCGAAACGGTGGGGCTGCGCCGGCGCATTGTCGGCGTCGCCCATTTCTACGAGTATCGCCCGCAGCAGCGGAATGAGGCGCTGGTAGGCACCCGGCAGCGCCTGCGTGGCCGGGTCGTCGGGCAGGGCGATCTCGCCGCGCATCAGCCCCGATGGCTCAACCCATTGGCGCAACAAACGAAAGCGCTGAGTACCGTGCGCGATGATGTTGAGAATGCCCAGTTGCGGCATGTCCCACTCACCGACCTGCGCCAGGGTGCCGGTCGCGTGGGGCTTGGCCGGGGCGCTGCCGGACTTGCTCACCTCAGCACCGCTGGCGATCAGGCAGATGCCGAACGGGCTGTTGTCTTTGAGACAGGCGGTGGCCATGTCCATATAGCGCGCCTCAAAAATGCGCAGCGGCAGCCGCCCCCCGGGAAACAGCACGGCACCTAGCGGAAACAGCGGGATGATCATTCGGGGTCCGCCGGCGCGCCCCAGCGCGGCATGAGCTGGTGGGCAATCGAGAGTTGATCGAGAATGCGCGCCACGACAAAATCAACCACGCCGCCAAGGTCAGTCGGGTGGTGATAGAAGCCCGGGTTCGGCGGCAGGATGACGGCACCGGCCCGCGCCAGACGCAGCATGTTTTCCAGATGAATCACCGAGAACGGTGACTCGCGCGGCACGATGATCAGCTTGCGCCCTTCCTTGAGCACCACGTCGGCGGCGCGACAGATCAGGTCGTCGGCCATGCCTGCCGCCACTTTGGCCAGCGTACCCATGGTGCACGGGCAGATCACATAGGCGTTGGGCGGGTTGGAGCCCGAGGCCAGCGGCGCAAACCACTCCTGCAAGGCATACACCCGGAGCTGATCGGGGCGGGCCTGATAGCGTGCGGAAAGCTCGGCCTGCGCCTCGGCGGCGCGCCCGGGCAGGGTCAGGTTCATTTCCTGGCGGGCCACGACCTGCGCGGCTTGCGAATAGATCAGCTGCACATTGACACCGGCGTGCAGCAGGCACTCCAGCAGGCGAAAGCCGTAAGGCAGGCCGGAGGCACCGGTAAAGGCAAGGGCAATGGTCTGGGTCATGGGCGTGATTCGCAAGTCGGCGCTGGCAACACGGCGGTAGTGTTCGCGCGCGCGGTAGTCAATGAATCGGCGCGTGCGACCAGTTCATCGACGCTGGCCTCGCGGGCCAGCAGCCAGGCGGCCGCTAGTCCATTGATCACGCCAAAAACGATCGCCGCCAGGGCAAAGAAGGGTGCGAGATAGAGCACGCCATCGTTGGGCATCAGCCACAGCCGCGCGATGAGCAGTTGCCCGCCGATATGCGCAAACGCCGCCAGCAGGCTGTGGCTCACCGGCCCGAACCAGCGTGCCGGCAGCCGGATCGACAGCGCCAGCACCGTCAGCGAGCAGAGTGCGCCGCCCAGGCTGAAAAAGAAGCCGGGGGTGAACAACTGCCCGAGCGCCAGCGCCCCGGCCGCCACGCGCAGCAGCGAGACCCAGGCGGCGTCTGTCCAGCCGTAGCGCAGCAGCACCAGCAATATGATGATGTTGGCCAGCCCGGGCTTGATCCCCGGTACCGGGCTGGGGATGGCCGCTTCCGCAATCGACAGGGCGATGGCGGCCGACGCATAACCGGCAATGCGCCGGTCGTCGGCGGTGATCGGCAGCTCAATAAACGAGCGTGTCATGGCGTGCGGCTTTTCCCTGCACTTGCAGCGAAATGTGATTGGGCAGGCAGAGCGCCGTGGCATTGGCGCGGTCCAGCCAGCCTTGACGCACGCACAACTGGCGCGCGCCCGGATCGGCGGCAATACGGGCGCGCCCCGGCTCGATCTCGACCACCGTGATGCCCAGCGGGCCCTGAACCTCGATGCGCTTTTTTACCGCGAGCATGACTTCGGCAATCACTTCGCCATCGCGCCGGATCACGGCCCTGTCCACCGGCCCGCGCCCGGCGAAAATACCGAACAGCTGGACGGTACATGCACCCAGCAGCGCCAGCACCAGCCAGTCACCCGGCCGGGTCAGCGCCAGCCATTGTTTTGCGCGCAGAGCCATCAGGCGGCTCACGCGCCCGCCAGTGTGCGGTGACGCACCAGCACCTGTGCCTGACCAACAAACTGCTTGGCCAGTTGCTCGACCAGATACACCGAGCGGTGTTGTCCGCCCGTGCAGCCGATGGCGACGGTCAGGTAAGCACGGTTGTCGCGAATGTAGCTGGGCAGCCAGTTGGCAATGAAGTTGCCGATATCGGCGCGCATGCGCTCGACCTCGGGTTGGCCGGCAAGAAACTGAATCACCTCGGCATCGCGCCCGGTTAGCGGGCGCAGCACCGGGTCGTAGTACGGGTTGGGCAGACAGCGCACATCGAAGACCAGATCGGCGTCGAGAGGAATACCGTGCTTGAAGCCGAACGACTCGAACAGCAGGATCAGGGAGGCGGAGTCATTCAGGGCGACAAACTCGCGCACGCACTGACGCAAGGCGCTCGGGCGCAGGTGGCTGGTGTCGATATGGTGGCCCAGCGAAGCGAGTGATTCCAGCGCGTCGCGTTCGCGGGCAATGGCTTCGGCCAGGGTGGTGTCGGCATCGGCCAGGGGATGACTGCGCCGGGTTTCGGAAAAGCGCTGAATCAGGACATCGTCGCGCGCATCCAGAAAAATGAAGCGCAGCGTGATGCCATTGGCTTCAAGCAAGCGCAACTGCGAAGGTAATGCCGCAATGGAATTGCCACCGCGCATATCGACCGCCACGGCCACGCGTTCATGCCCCTCGCTGCGCAGATGTTCAATCAGATCACCGAGCAGCGGCGCGGGCAGGTTGTCAACGCAGTAGCAGCCGGCGTCTTCAAGGACGTGGAGCGCGATAGACTTGCCGGCCCCGGAAAGGCCACTGAGCAGCACAAGTTGCATGCGCGCAAGGATACCAGCGTCGCTATTGTTCAGGAGGCATCGTGCTAAGCTTGCGGCACAAAACAATGGCATTGCCGCCAAAATTCAAAGAGGGAGACACGCATGAGCTTTTATTCAGCATGGTCATTAAAAAGCAAGGTCCGGCTGGCCTTTGTGTTTGTATCCCTGCTGACGATCGGGGTTTATACAGCGCTCAATATACGTGCCGCGCACCTCTCGGCGGTCGGGGCGATTGATGCACGTCTTGATGCCGCAGCACGCGGTTACCTTTATGTAGTGGGGACCGAGTTCCACGATACGCTCAAGCCCAAGGCCGAGGTGACCACCGACGAGTCGCGGGCCATGAGCAAACGCATTACGGACTATTCCAAGACGCAGAAACTCCCGTTTGTGTATAGCTTTGTCGAGCACGAAGGCAAGATCGTTTTTGCCCAGTCGTCGCTGACCGAAGAAGAGCTGGCCGATGGCAAGACCGACTACTACCTCGCCGACTACGACAACAAGGCGGCCATGGAAAAACTGCGTGAGGTGTTCAAAAGCAAAAAGACCGATGCGCTGGAATACACCGACAAATTCGGTTCGTTCCGCACGCTGTATGTGCCGATCAACGGGCCCAAGGGCCGCTTTTTTGTGGTCGCCGCCGATGAAGATCTGGCCGCCGTGCGCGAGGCCGAACTCGATGCCATGCGCAATGTGCTGGTCATCGGTGCCGTGGTGCTGGTGCTGGCGCTGGGCATCGCGGTCTGGCTGGGTAACCTGATTGCCCACCCGCTGCAACGACTCAACGAACTTATGCATTCGCTGACTACCGGCCAGGGTGATCTGACGGTAAAGCTGCCGGTCGAATCGCAAGACGAGACCGGGCAGATCGCCGGCCACTTCAATACCTTTATCGGCCAGCTGCACGACATGTTTGTGTCCGTCAGGCAAGACACGGTGCGCCTGACTGCGGGCGTGGCCCGTATCGACGAAATGGCCGACCGCATCGCCCGCGACGCCGATACCCAAAGTGAGCTGGCGTCATCGACTGCCGCGACCATCGAGGAAATTACGGTCAGCGTCAACCACATCGCGGCCAGTACGCATGACGCCGACGCCGCCGTGCGCCGTACCGGCGATGATTCAGCGGCCTCAGCGAACGCCGTCTCCGGGGTGGCCACCGAGATCACCCGGGTAGCGGGTTCGGTCGATCAGCTGTCGTCAGTCATGAATGAGCTCGACAATCGCTCGCAGCAGATCAGCAGCATTGTCAATGTCATCAAAGACATTGCTGACCAGACCAACCTGCTGGCGCTCAATGCCGCCATTGAGGCCGCACGCGCTGGCGAGCAGGGCCGCGGCTTTGCCGTGGTGGCCGACGAAGTGCGCAAGCTGGCTGAGCGGACGGCACAAGCCACGGTCGAGATCGGCGAAATGATCGACGCCATGCGTCGCGAATCCGAAAATGCCGTCAGCCGCATGGGCGAGACCCATCACTCGGTACGCAACGGCGTGGCGATGGCCGAGGAAGCCTCGAAGCGCATTCGCGAAATCAGCAACCAGACCCAGGGCATCGTCAGCCGCATTCAGGAAATCGCCATGGCCGCCAACGAGCAGTCAGTGGCAACCACGCAAATGGCGCAGTCTGCCGAGCGCATCAGCCTGATGGCCCATGAAGGCAATACCGCGATGAATGATGCTCGTGCCGTGATCCATGATCTCAATGGTTTGGCGGGCGATCTGCGCACCATGATCGGGCGCTTCAAGCTGTAAAGCACAGCGGCGCGCCAGGCCAAGCCCGGCGCGCCGCTGTCAGCCAGCCATGCCGGCGTTTAGCCGGCTTTTTTACGCGCGGTGGGCGCGGCCGCTTTTCTAGCAACCGGCTTAGCAGCTGGTTTCGCAGCTGGCTTGGCGGACACCGCCTTGGTGGGTGCCTTGGCCGCGGTCTTGGTGCGTTTCACCGGCACCTTTCGCGGTGCGGGCTTTGAGCGCGTGGCGGCTGCTGCCGCTGCCGCTGCTGCGGCCAGATCACCGGGTTCGGGCAGCGCATCGGCCCCCGCGAGCAGATCTTCCCATTCCTCGCGCATGCACTGCACAAAGAAGCCGGGATCGGGGAGTATGTTGCGGCAACCCACGGCCGCCACCCACATCACGCCGTTGTAGCTGACGCCGGTAATGTTGAGCCCGGCACCATTGGTCGGAATGCTGATCGGGTAAAGGCACATGGCCTTGGCCCCGGCGAGGTACAGGGGTTTGTCCGGCCCGCGCACATTCGAGATGGTCATGTTGAAGTTCTTGATGAGCAATTTGTTGAGTACGAAATTGCCCATGAATGAGGGCACGACGTCGAACACCGTGGCAAACAGATCCGCGCCCATTTTTTCGGCGATGCGCTTGCCCTTGCCGGCTTCAAAATGGGCGGCCTTGAGGCGCGAGAGCGGGTCGGCAATGTCGCTGCGGATGGCCACCATCGCGGCTCCGATCGCATTGCCTCCTGCGGAGGCATCGCTGCGCAGCGACATCGGCATCAGGGCAACCAGCGATTCCGCCGGCAACTCGTGTTTTGACTGGAGATAGCGGCGTACCGCCCCGCCCGATATGGCCAGAAAAATATCATTGAGCGATGCGCCCGGCACCTTGGCGCGTACGCGCCGGATGCGCGACAGAGGTATCCCGAACCCTTCGGCAACGCGGTGTCCGGAGACATTGGCATTGAAGCGGGTCAGCGGGGGTTTCGGCATGGCCAGCGGCGGCTCGCTCGAGCGACCGAGGCGGTGTGCAAGCTGCTCTTTGCCCAGCGTGGTGACCACATCGGCAGCGCGCTGGGCCAGCTTGGTGAAGCGGCCGACGCGCTCAATGCTATTGGTCACTGCGCGCGAGACAAACTCGATCGGTGAGGGCAGGCTTTCGAGCTTGATGATGCGCGTGCTGGGCACGTTGATTGTTTCGATGGCGGTAGGGGAGTGAATGGCCTCGGCGAGCAAAATGCCGGCCATGCCATCGACGGCCGAGTGGTGCAGCTTCATGAACAGCGCGAACGAGCCCTTGGGCAGCTTGGGAATGTTGTCCAGGCCCTCGATGACGTAGGCTTCCCACATCGGCTTGGTGCGATCCAGCGGGCGTGAGTGCAGGCGTGCCACCTGAATCATCAATTGGCGCCAGTCGCCCGGCTCGGGCAGTGCAATGTGACGGATGTGAAACTCGACATCCATGTCGTCGTCTTCGACCCAGTAGGGCCGGTCAATGCCGAACGGCGGCGTGACCAGCCGGCGGCGGAAAATCGGATGCGCGTACAGGCGGTTTTCGAAGTGTTGGAGGATATCGCGATAGCGCACCTTGCCTTCGGGCGCGGTGGAAACGTCGTAGATCAACATCATGGCTACATGGTTGTAGACATTGGCGTGCTCGCCGACGAGAAAAATGTTGTCGCTACCGGATAGCTGTTTCATGGTTCGTGGCCCTGTGCGCAGTTGGGATAGTTGACCTGCAGCATACCCCCGTGCGGTCAAGATGCGTTGGATTTGCAGACATGCGCCGTGTTGCCAGCGCCGAGTTGCGGACGCTCACACAAACAAGCCAGAAAATCAACGACGCGGGTACATCTTCAAACAGTGCTTGGGTAACGCGTGATCTGCTCACCGGCGCAGCGGCAGCCGATCAGTGACGTAATTCAGCAAGCCGGTCAGACTCGCTTGGACCGTTTCGCGACCGGTGGTGAGTATGAGTTCAGGTGCGTCGGGCACCTCATAGGGCGCATCGATGCCGGTGAACTCTTTCAACTCACCGGCACGAGCTTTGCGATAAAGACCTTTTGGGTCACGAGCTTCGCAGGCCGCCAGATCGGCGGCGATATAGATTTCATGGAAGCCGGTTCGCTGTGCCGCCGCGCGCGCCTGGGCCCGATCCGCGCGGTAGGGTGAGATGAACGAGGTAATGCAGATCAAGCCGGCATCGGCGAACAGTGCCGCGACTTCACCCACCCGGCGGATGTTTTCTGTGCGGTCTGCCTGTGAGAATCCGAGGTTGGCGTTCAGGCCATGCCGGATGTTGTCGCCGTCGAGGGTATAGCAGGCGTAGCCGCGCTCGAGTAAGGCGGCTTCGAGCCCCATGGCCAGCGTTGATTTGCCGGCGGCCGAAAGGCCGGTCAGCCAAATGACAGCGCCCGCGTGCCCGTAGCGGGCGTGACGGTCGCGGGCTCCGACCTGATGAGCGACGGCGGTAAGATTTTGGGTAGCGGTGAGATGCGGGGCAGTGGTCATGTGCTGACGCAGGGCGACGTAAAGGGATAAGTGAACGGACGAATGCGGCTATTTTAGCCGCGGGGAACTTACTCGATTTCCAGGCGTTGATCATGCCGGCAATGCCGGCGGGGATGATCACCGGGCAGCCGAATGCGGCTTTAAGGGTGGCGTTGCCGCCGATGGGGTCGGAGTGGGAGTGGGAGTGGGTACCGGGCGTTCAGGCAATTGCGCGATGGTGGCTTGCCGTTGCTGGTCAGTGGCACCACTCCAACCCGAAATTTCTTCGATAGTGCGCCCACAGCCGATGCAATAGCCGCTGGCATCGTCCATCTGGCAGATACCTATGCAGGGTGAGGTCACGCGCAGTTCGCCTGACGTTTGGCCAGCACCGCAACCGATACCCGCGAGGCCGGCTGGCGCCCGAGCACGCCGGTGATCCAGTCGGCGGTGGTCACCAGTTCCTCGAGGTTCACGCCCGAATCTATGCCCAGGCCCTTGAGCAGCCAGACCAGATCTTCGGTGGCGACATTGCCCGAGGCACCGGCTGCGTAGGGGCAGCCGCCGAGACCGCCGACCGCGCTGTCGAAGACGGTCACGCCTAACTGCAGCGCAGCGTAGATGTTGGCGATGGCCATGCCGTAGGTGTCGTGGAAATGACCAGCAACTTTCTTGAGGGGTACACGCTTGACCACGGCCTCAACCATGACGCGCGTCTTACCCGGCGTGCCGGCACCGATGGTGTCGCCCAGGCTGATTTCATAGCAGCCCATATCGAACAGCGCATGGGCTACCTCGGCGACTGCGGTGGGCGCCACATCGCCCTGGTAGGGGCAGCCGAGGACACAACTGACATAGCCGCGCACCCTTAGCCCGGCCTCACGTGCGGTGGCGACCACGGGTTTGAAACGTTCGAGCGATTCGGCGACTGAGCAGTTGATGTTCTTCTGCGAGAACGCATCTGAGGCGGCACCGAAGATGGCGATTTCGCGCGCACCGGCCGCCATTGCGGCTTCGAGGCCTTTCAAGTTGGGCACCAGTACCGGGAAGGCCACTCCGGCCTTGGCGGCATCGCCCGTGGGCAGGCCCGCCATCACCTTTGCGGCATCGGCCATCTGGGGAACCCACTTGGGCGAGACGAAGGCGGTGGCTTCAATGGTGCTCAAGCCACAACCCGCCAGCCGGCGGATGAGTTCAAGTTTCGTGGCGGTGGAAACCGGCGTGGGTTCGTTCTGCAAGCCGTCCCGCGGACCGACCTCGACGATGCGTACTTTTGAAGGAAGTGCCATCAGGTGATTCTAACCGCGCAAGGCTTGCAGTTCGCTGAGGGTGGCCCCGAAAGCAATCGCTGAAGGCAGTGCCGCCAGTACGGCAACCTGCCCGCTCCCGACATCACCCGCCAGATCGAGAGCTATGTGCTTGCTGTTGTCAGTAGTGCGCGGCAACAGAGTCAAACCTCGGCAGGGCGGCGCTTCTCGGGCGCGTGTCAGCGGCTGCAATCTTGCAGCGTATTGCCCTGAAGTGCGCGCAGCCCGGTATTGAAGCGCGTGATGCGCTTGGCGCACTCGGGGTCGCTGACGCCGCAAACCAGATGTAGCTCGGTGTAGTTGATCGTGCGTTGTGGCGAGGGGTCGATCACAATCATTCGGCCTTGCTCGGGCGTGAAGCGCTGGCTGAGCAACTGACGCGCGACGGCGCTATCCATTGGCATGGCATCAATGCCCCCCGCGAGCAGGTGGCGCAACGCGACCTCGTCGGTCGGCATTTCCTCAATGCGCAGTTCGGCGCGCAGGGCCTCCATGGCGTCGCCGTAACTATAGCCGCGCGACCAGCCGACCCGCTTGCCCTTGAGGTCAGCGAGTGATTGCATCGGCAATGGGCGATCCAGGTGAGTTAAAACGACGGTACGCGTCCGGCAAATAGGTGCCGAGAATCGCCAGCGTGGCAGTCGATCGGCGTTCTTGATCCAGGCAAATGAGGTCGTTTTCCCCGCGTCAAGTCGAACCTCGGCTGCCTTCCACGACACCTCGTACAAGCGTGCCTCGATATCCACTTGCGCCAGCGCCTTTTTGACCGCTGCGCTGATGATTCCTTGATCGGGTGCGGAGAAATCGATGTAGGGCGACCACGCACCGACCTCAAGCGCAAGCCCTTCCGTGGCCATGGCCGCCGGCGGGAACAGAAGGGCGATGAGTGCGAAAAATTTCTTCATGGCTTGATTATGCAATGTCTTTAAAAACTCGTGTTGCCGGGCCAAATCCATGCGGCAACAACTTATTTCTCAAGCGGCCCGGTGCCGGCCGGCGCGAAGTCGATCAATTCGGCCCCGTCGCCTACCTGTTCACCGACGGCGAAGCGGAAGGCCTTTACTTTTCCGGCCGCTGGTGCGGAGATGGTGTGTTCCATTTTCATCGCTTCAAGAATGAGCAAGGGTGCGCCCTTGCTCACAAGGTCGCCTTCGTTGGCGAGCAGCGCCACAATTTTGCCCGGCATCGGCGCGCTCAGCCCACCTTCGGTGCCGCCACCTTCCGTGGCATGAAAGAGCGGCTCGACGGAAGAAAAGACGTAGCTCATGCCATGCACAAAGACGTGACGGCGTTCACCAGCAACGATGACGGTGGCATTGAGGCGGCGGCCGTCGATGTTCGCCGTGATTGCGCCGGCCCTGTCCAGGGTACCGGTCAGCACGGTATCGGTCCCGGTACCGCTGAGCACAAAATGGTGGGGGCCGAGGTAGGTGACGGTGAGCCCGATGTCACTGTCGCCATGGCGAAACTTGAGCACACGTTGTGCCGCGTCGTTTACGCGCCAGCCGTCACGGCGGTGCCAGGGCGAATACGGGTCGTTACTGCTGGCGGCATGGGTGTGGGCGAATGCCTGATCGCGCAACAGTTCGGCCAGCGCGGCCACGCGCCAGGCATCGGCGGGTACGTCGTGGGTGGCAGGGAACAGATAGCGACGCTCGCGCTCGATCAAGCCGGTATCGAGATCGGCATTGGCAAAGGCCGGGCAGCCGGCGAGCCGGGAGAGGAAACCGATATTGCTGGTGACACCCACCACCCGGTAGTCGGCCAGCGCGCGCAGCAGGCGCGCCAGAGCGGCATTGCGATCGACATCCCAGACGATGAGTTTGGCAATCATGGGGTCGTACCAGGGCGTTATTTCGTCGCCCTGCTCAACGCCCGTATCAATGCGCACGTGGATCGATTCGCTGGGTGGTGCCAGATAGGCAAGCGTGCCGGTGGAGGGCAGAAAACCCTTGTCCGCATCCTCGGCATAGACGCGCGCTTCGATGGCGTGCCCGCGGATGGCTAACTGCTCCTGCGCCAGCGGCAGCGGTTCGCCAGCGGCGACCCGCAACTGCCATTCCACCAGGTCGAGGCCGGTGATCATTTCGGTGACCGGGTGCTCGACCTGCAGGCGCGTATTCATCTCCATGAAATAGAAGGTGCCGTCCGTGGCGTTTACGCCGGGAACGATGAATTCCACAGTGCCGGCCCCGACGTAGCCGACGGCTTTGGCAGCGGCTACTGCGGCGTGGCCCATGGCCGCGCGTCGTTCGGGCGTCATGCCCGGTGCCGGGGCTTCTTCCAGCACCTTTTGGTGCCGGCGCTGCACCGAGCAGTCGCGCTCGAACAGATACACGCACTGGCCGTGCGTATCGCCGAACACCTGAATCTCGATGTGGCGGGGGCGCTGCAGGTACTTCTCGATCAGCACATGATCGTCGCCAAAGCTGGCGCGCGCTTCACGTTGGCAAGAGGCAAGCGCGTCGAGGAAGTCGCCGGAAGCATTCACGGCCCGCATTCCTTTGCCACCTCCCCCTGCCGCCGCTTTGATCAGCACCGGATAACCGATGGCATCGGCCTGCTGATGGAGAAATTCCGGCGCTTGTTCGTCGCCGTGGTAGCCGGGGGTGAGCGGCACACCGGCCTTTTCCATCAGCTTCTTGGCTTCGGACTTGCTGCCCATGGCGCGAATGGCTTCGACCGGCGGGCCGATGAAGACCACGCCGTGGGCGACGCAGGCCTGCGCAAAGTCTTCGTTCTCGGAGAGAAAGCCGTAGCCCGGATGCACCGCCTCGGCCCCGGTGGCTTTGCAGGCAGCGATGATCTTGTCGCTGACGAGGTAGGACTCTTTGGCGGCGGCGGGGCCGATGCAGATCGCTTCGTCGGCGAGGCGCACATGGCGCGCGCCGGCGTCGGCCTCGGAGTACACAGCCACCGTCTGGATACCCATCCGGCGTGCGGTCTTGATCACGCGACAGGCGATTTCCCCGCGATTCGCGATGAGTATCTTTTTGAACATTTTTCTCTCCGTCGAGGCTACTTGGCGCGCAGGTACAGCGTCTTTTGACTGGCGCCCGGAGCCTGCCGTTCTTCGGTCACAAACAGATCGCTGCGTGCCCGTACAAGGTCGGACAATTTGCGATACCCGTACAGCCGTGAATCGAAGTCGGACTGCAGTTTGGTGAGGTAGCTGCCGAAGGTGCCCAGGTTGGCCCAGCCGCTGTCATCGAGCGATTGCTCCAGTGCATCGAGAATGAAGGTGCGCGGGAACTCCGGCTTGGCCTCGACGCTTTCGCTGGCTTCGACCACTGGCTGAGCGGCGGTCTTCTTGGCCCGCTTGCCGGCTTTCGGAGGTTCAGCGGTGGCGGCGGTGGCGGCGGTGGTGGGGGCGGCCTTGCGCGCTACGGTGGGACGCAGCACTTCGGTGAAGACAAACTTGTGGCAGGCATTGCGGAAGGCATCGGGCGTCTTTTTCTCGCCAAAGCCGAGTACGGTAAGGCCCTCTTCACGCAGACGCATGGCCAGCCCGGTGAAATCGCTGTCGCTGGTCACCAGACAGAAGCCATCGAACTTGCGCGTGTAAAGCAAATCCATGGCGTCGATAATCAGCGTGCTATCCGTCGCGTTTTTTCCCGTGGTATAGGCGAATTGCTGGATCGGTTTGATGGCGTACTGCTGCAACACTTTTTTCCACGACGAACTTGCCGGTGAAGTGAAGTCTCCGTAAATCCGCTTGACGGTAGCTTCGCCAAAGCGCGAAATTTCGGCGAGCAGGCCTTCGATCACGGCGGCCTGGGCGTTGTCGGCATCGATCAGCACCGCCAGTCGTTGCGTGGGTTCGTCGGTGTCGATACGTGATTGGGGTCGTGCGTTCATGTCGGGACTCCCTTTTTGCCGGCGATCCAGTTGGGCGTTCTCTTTTCCAAGAATGCGCGCATGCCCTCGCGGCCCTCCGCGCTCGCGCGCTGGCGTGTGATGCGCATGGCGGTGTCATTCAGCACTTCCAGAGACAGCGTTTTATTGGCGACAGCGCGGATCAGCTCCTTGCATTCCCGCATGGCCAGCGGTCCGTTGTTCAGCAAGTGCTTGAGCAGTTCGCCCAAGGCATTGTCGAGGGCGCGCTCGTCGACCACCATTTCGTGCAGCAGTCCCATGCGGTAGGCCTCGGCCGCCGAGAAGCGTTCGCCGGTGAGGAAATAACGCCGCGCCGAGCGCTCGCCGATGGCGGCGATCACGTGCGGGCTGATCACGGCAGGAATCAGCCCCAGCCTGGTCTCGGTGAGGGCAAACTCGGCATCGAAGGTCGCTACGGCGATGTCGCAGGCCGCCACCAGACCCACCCCGCCCCCATAGGCCGGGCCCTGAACGCGAGCGAGCACCGGCTTGGGGCTCTGCGCGATGGCGCGGAACATCTCGGCCATGGCGGTCGAGTCCTTCAGATTCTCGGCGGTGGTGTAACCGGCAATGCGTGTCATCCAGTTCAGGTCAGCGCCGGCACAAAAGCTCTTGCCGGTGCTCGAGATGACAATGGCGCGTATCGAGTCGTCGGCATTGAATGCCGACATGGCCATGGCGATTTCGCTGACCGTGATGTCGTCGAAGGCATTGTGCCGGTCGGCGCGGTTGAGCGTCAGGATGCCGACGCCCTGGTCGATTTCGGTGAGGATATTCTGGGTCATGGTCGGTGTCTTGGTGTGTGAGTGGATGATCCGCAAGTCGGCGCTGGTGATACGGCGATCTGTTGCTTTACATCCTGAACACGCCGAATTTGGTCGGCAAAATCGGCGCATTGAGCGAGGCCGAGATGCTTAAGCCCAGCGCGCGGCGGGTGTGCGCCGGGTCGAGCACGCCGTCGTCCCACAGGCGGGCGGTCGCGTAGTAGGGGTGGCCCTGCATTTCGTACTGATCGCGAATCGGCGCCTTGAACTGCTCTTCCTCGTCCTTGGACCACTCGCCCCCCTTGGCTTCAATGCCGTCGCGCTTGACGGTCGACAATACGCTCGCGGCCTGCTCGCCGCCCATGACCGAGATGCGCGAGTTGGGCCACATCCACAGAAAGCGTGGCGAGTAGGCGCGACCGCACATGCCGTAATTGCCAGCGCCAAAGCTGCCGCCAATGAGCACGGTGAACTTGGGTACAGCGGCGGTGGCGACGGCGGTGACCATTTTGGCGCCGTCTTTGGCGATGCCGCCGTTTTCGTATTTGCGCCCGACCATGAAGCCGGTGATGTTCTGCAGGAAGAGCAGCGGCACGCCGCGCTGGGCACACAGTTCGATGAAGTGCGCGCCTTTCTGCGCCGACTCGCCAAACAGGATGCCGTTGTTGGCGACGATGCCGACCGGGTAGCCGTGCAGATGCGCGAAGCCGCAGACCAGCGTATTGCCGTAGCGCGCCTTGAATTCATCGAGGCGCGAGCCGTCGACCAGGCGCGCGATCACTTCGCGCACGTCGTAGGGCTTGCGTGCATCCTTGGGCACCACGCCCCAGAGTTCGGCGGGGTCGTAGCGCGGGTCTTCGGTGGTGGCAACTTGAATGGTCATCGGCTTGCGCCAGTTCAGATTGCTAACGATGCGCCGGGCAATCGACAACGCATGGTTGTCGTTCTCGGCCAGATGGTCGCACACACCCGAAATGCGCGTATGCACGTCGCCGCCGCCAAGGTCTTCAGCACTTACCACCTCGCCCGTGGCGGCCTTGACCAGCGGCGGGCCGCCGAGAAAGATGGTGCCCTGATTGCGCACGATGATCGATTCATCGGCCATCGCCGGCACATAGGCGCCGCCGGCGGTGCATGAGCCCATGACCACCGCGATCTGCGGAATGCCCACCGCGCTCATGTTCGCCTGATTGAAGAAGATGCGGCCGAAGTGCTCGCGGTCCGGGAAGACCTCGTCCTGCGCCGGCAGAAAAGCGCCGCCCGAATCGACCAGACTGATGCAGGGGAGGCGGTTTTCCATGGCGATCTCTTGCGCGCGCAGGTGCTTCTTGACCGTGATCGGGTAGTAAGTGCCACCCTTTACCGTGGCGTCGTTGGCAATGATCATGCACTCGACACCCGAGACGCGGCCGATGCCGGTAATGATCGAGGCGCTGGGTACGTCGCCGCCGTACATGCCGTGTGCCGCCAGCGCCGACATTTCGAGAAAGCCGGCGCCGGGGTCAAGCAGCGCATTGACGCGCTCGCGCGGCAGCAGCTTGCCGCGGGCGAGGTGCTTGGCGCGGGCATCCGCCGTCCCGCCAGCGCCGGCTTGCGCTGTTTTTTCGCGCAGATCCTCGACCAGCGCCTGCATCGCGGCGGCGTTGGCCTTGAATTCTTCGCTGCGGGTGTTGAGGGTGGATTTGATGACGGACATGATGACTCCTTAATGGACGGCCAGTGCGCAGCCACACTCCTTGGCGACTTGCTGCAGCGCTTTATCCAGGGTCCATAGTTGCAGACGGTTGATCAGGGCAGCGGCGAGCAGATGACTATCAACGTAACCGAGACCTCGTCCAGCCAGTTGCCGTTCGGCGATCAGGTGCATGACTTCGTCGTGGCTGGCGCAGCGGCATCGTCGCAGATCCATCAGCACAGCGAGTTTTGCAGCGCTGATGCCACCCAAAACGATTTCTCCGACGACATAGTCATGCATCAGCACCTCGCCCCGCATGAGCTTGTCTGCCATCAATGCCTCTTTGTTGCGCAGGCAATCGATCCAGATCGAGGTGTCAGCGAGGATATTCATCCGCTTTTCTTCGCGCGTTTCGACACCGCATAGGCTGCCTTGGGCTCGGCGATAAAGTCTGGCGCTCGGCGCCTCGGCGGTGCCACCACGTTTGGCTCAGTGCCCGCCAGCAAGGCCAGACGCTCTGATGCCAGACGATGGCGAAATTCAAGCAGCGCCTCGCGTAGCAACTGCGTGCGGTCAGTGATTCCGCTGAGTTCTTCGACGCGTGCCAGCAGTTCGTCGTCCAGCGTGACAGTGGTCCTCATGGGGGGCTCTCAAAGGCGAAAATAAGCATCAAATATAGCACCAATTGATACGATTTATGATGCTGCCGATAAGGATCGCCCGATGACCAAGCGCCGGATATCTGACGCCCCTTCGTAAATCTGGCAGACGCGCACATCGAGGTAGATGCGCTTGACCGGAAAATCGCTGACATAGCCGTAGCCGCCGTGAATCTGGATGGCATCGGAACAGACCTTCTCAGCCATCTCCGAGGCGAACAGCTTTCTTTCAGACAGGGGCGGCCGGCGTCCTTGAGGCAGGCGGCGTGATGCACCATCTGGCGCGCCACTTCCAGTCTCGGGCACCACCATGCCGCACACGCCCAGTTCACCCAGCGCACGCAATTCCTCGCGTGAAAATTGGGCGGTCATGTCCCACTGCGCGGCCTTGGGCGCGAGCTGCTCCTGCGCAAAGGCGCGCAGGGTGTCGCGTATCTGTTCCTTTTCGGGGCTGACGATCATGCGGGTCGTGGCGTCCAGTTGATGGTCAGTACGCCGGCAATGACCACTGCGCCACCGAGGTAGGTGGCGGCGGCCAGCCGTTCGCCGAGAAGCAACGCGCCGAGCAGCACGCCAAAGACCGGTACCAGATTGATGAACATGCCGGCACGGGTCGGGCCGATATCGCGCACAGCAGCGGCGTACCAGGTGAAGGAGAGCGCGGTACCCAGCACGCCGAGAAAGGCGATGCTGGTGATTCCGGCGACGCTCAGCCGGTCGAGCGCAAACAAACTGCCATCAAGCAGTGCCGCCACCGTCAGCATTGCCCAACCGGTCAGGCTGGCGCCAAAAGTCGCGGCCAGTGGTGACAGCGTTCTATTCACGCGCCGGCCAATGAAGGTGTAAGCCGACCAGAGCACCACGCACCCGAGTATCAGCACTTCGCCGATACCAACCGCGCCGGAGGTGAGTAGATGAATGTCGCCACGCGTGACCACCAGCAGGCAGCCGACCATGGCGGTCAGCACGCCGGTCAGCTTGCGCGCGGTCATCGCCGCCTTGAATATCAGCCAGTCGGCCAGGGCAATGACGGCGGGGGTCAGCGCCACCACCAGTGCGCCGCGCCCGGCCTCGATGAATTTGAGTCCATACAGAAAACAGGCGTTGTAGAGAAAGATGCCCGACAGGCCGAGTGCGCTCACACCCAGCCAGTCCTGCGCGGCCCATTGCGGCACGCCCTCGGTGCGCAGCAGGATCGCGCCGAGCAGCACTGCGGCGAGCAGAAAACGCCAACTGGCGGTGGCCAGCGGCGAGACTTCACTGACCGCAATGCGCCCCGCCACCCAGGTGCCGCCCCAGAAAAACGCGACAGCGATTAGTTGCCCCCAGGTGCGGGCGGGGATGCTCATTCAGACGAGCTCAATGACCACGGCAGTGGCCTCGCCGCCACCGATGCACAGCGAGGCCACGCCGCGCTGCTTGCCGTATTTGCGCAAGGCACCGATCAGGGTGGCGATGATGCGTGCACCGGAGGCACCGATAGGGTGGCCGAGCGCGCAGGCGCCGCCGTGAATATTGACCTTGGCCGGATCAAGCTTTAGCTCATGTATCGCCGCCATGGTGACGACGGCGAAGGCTTCGTTGATCTCCCACAGATCAACGCTGTCGACGCTCCAGCCGGTTTTTGCCAGCAGCGCCTTGATGGCCCCGACTGGTGCGGTGGTGAACAGGCCGGGTGCTTGTGCGAAGGTGCTGTGGGCGACGAATCTGGCCACACCGCCCGCCCCAATCGCCGTGTTACCAGCGCCGACTTGGCGAAAGCGTGATTCGCGCATCAGCACCAGTGCTGCCGCGCCATCCGAAATCGATGACGAGTTGGCGGCGGTCACGGTGCCGTCTTTGCGGAAGGCCGGTTTCAGCAATGGGATCTTCTCGAGGTGCGCCTTGAACGGCTGCTCGTCTTTGCTGATGACGCTATCGCCTTTCTTTCCGCTGATCGTGACTGGAGCAATTTCCCAGTCAAACGAACCGTCGCTGTTGGCCTGCTTGGCGCGTGTGGTCGAGCGCACGGCGAATTCGTCCTGGGCTTGCCGGGTAAAGCCATAGCTGTCGGCGCACTCTTCGGCAAAGGTGCCCATCAGTCGCCCTTTGTCATAGGCATCTTCGAGGCCGTCGAGAAACATGTGATCCTTGATCTCGCCATGGCCCAGACGCAGGCCGCCCCGCGCACCCTGACGCACATTCGGCAACAGGTAGGGCGCATTGCTCATTGACTCCATGCCGCCAGCCACCACGATACTTACCGAGCCGGCGAGCAGCATGTCATGGGCGAACATGGCCGCGCGCATGCCCGAGCCGCACATTTTGTTGACCGTGGTCGCCCCGGTGGCTAGCGGCAGGCCGGCACCGAGTGCAGCTTGTCGCGCCGGCGCCTGTCCCTGCCCGGCGGGCAGTACGCAGCCCATGACCACTTCGTCAATGTCGGTGGCTTGCAGCCCGGCGCGCTCGACGGCCGCCCGGATGGCGACGCTGCCCAGTTGTGCGCAGCTGAGCGACGACAGATCGCCCATGAAGCCACCCATCGGGGTGCGTGTGGCGGCGACAATCATCACCGGGTCGGACATGAAGAGATCCTTAGTCAAGGCTATTGCCGGCGGCGAGTGCGGCGACCGCGCCTTCATAGCGGGCTGTCGTTTCCTGCGGGTTGCTGACGGTCAGGCGCAGGTCTTTCATCAGGCCGTCCTTCAGGCCATAGATCCAGGCATGCACCGTCAGCGCCTGCCCGCGCGCCCAGGCGTCCTGAACAATGGCGGAGTGGCAGACGTTCATCGCCTGCTCCAGGGCATTGAGTTCGCACAAGCGATCATGACGCTGCTCTTCGGGCACGGTGCTCATCAGCGCCGAGTGCTTGCCAAAGACGTCCTGCACGTGGCGCAGCCAGAGGTCCACCAGGCCCACGCGGTCGCGGTTCAGCGCCGCGCGCACGCCGCCACAGCCGTAATGGCCGACCACCATGATGTGCTTTACTTTGAGCACGTCGACGGCGAACTGGATGACCGACAGGCAGTTCAAGTCGGTATGCACCACGATATTGGCCACATTGCGATGCACGAACACTTCGCCCGGCAGCAGGCCGACGATCTGGTTGGCCGGTACGCGTGAATCGGAACAGCCGATCCAGAGATACTCGGGCGTTTGCAGTTGCGCCAGGCGCTCGAAGTAGCCTGGCTCGGCGCGCATCATCTGCGTGGCCCAGGCCTGATTGAAGCTGAACAGATGATCGAGGTTTTCCTTGCTCACCTCCTCTTCGGACCAGTTAGCCAGGTCGAGGCTGAGAAATTGAACGCCATCGACCGAGGTCTGGTAGGTCATGGGGGCATTGCGAAAACCGAGTTCCCGGTAGCGCTGTACGGTGATGCGCATGGCGGACGGCGTGTCGGCCATGAGCGTCTTGTAGCCCAGTTCGCGCGCCGCATGTATGCCGGCGAGAATCAGCGCACGGCCGATGCTCTTGCCGCGATGTTCCGGTGCAACGTAAAAACGCTTGAGCTCGCAGATACCTTCCGAGAGCGCGCGTATGCCCACGCAACCGGCCGGCTGGCCATCCCACTCGGCATAAAACAGTCGTCCAGAAGGCGAGGTGTAGGGCCCGGGCAGTGCGGCTGACTCGCTCTCAAGCTCGGCGATCAGCGCCGGGTCGTCCACGAGGGTGGCGTAGTGCCGGTAGAAACGCTGGACCTCGGCAATCGCGCGGGTATCGCCCCGGTCCACTGCACGGACGGTCGTGCCGGCCATGGGAATTTCCGCTTGTGTGCTCATCAAATCTCCTACATCGTTTCAGCGTAGAGCTCGCGCCCAATCAGCATGCGCCGGATCTCCGAGGTGCCGGCACCAATCTCATACAGTTTGGCATCGCGCCACAGCCGGCCGGTCGGGTAGTCGTTGGTGTAGCCGACCCCGCCCAGTGCCTGAATCGCTTCACCGGCCATCCAGGTCGCTTTTTCCGCCGAGTAGAGGATGGCGCCGGCGGCATCCTTGCGCAGCGTGCGTGCATGATCGCCCCGGTCGCAGGCCTTGCCCACGGCATAAACGTAGGCGCGCGTGGCCTGCCAGGTCGAATACATGTCGGCCAGCTTGCCCTGCATGAGCTGGAACTCGCCAATGCTCTGGCCGAACTGCTTGCGCTCATGCACATAGGGCACCACCACGTCCATGCACGCCGCCATGATGCCCAGCGGGCCGCCGGAGAGCACGGCGCGCTCGTAGTCGAGGCCCGACATCAGCACCTTGGCGCCATTGCCTTCGCCACCCAGCACGTTCTCGGCCGGTACTTCGCAGTCGTCGAAGAACAGCGGATAGGTATTCGAGCCACGCATGCCCAGCTTGTCCAGGTGCGTGCCGTGCGAAAACCCCTTGTAGCCCTTTTCGATCAGGAAAGCGGTCACGCCGCGCGAGCCGCCAGTGGCATCGGTGCGCGCATAAACCACCAGCGTGTCGGCATCGCCGCCATTGGTGATCCACATCTTGCTGCCGTTGAGCACGTAACGATCACCGTGCTTATCGGCGCGCAGTTTCATCGAGATCACGTCTGACCCGGCATTGGGTTCCGACATGGCCAGCGCACCCACATGCTCGCCCGAAATCAGCTTGGGCAGGTACTTGGCTTTCTGCTCGGCGGTGCCGTTGCGGTGGATCTGATTCACGCACAGGTTGGAATGCGCGCCATAGGAGAGACCGACCGAGGCCGATGCGCGGGAGATTTCTTCCATGGCCACGATATGCGCCAGATAGCCGATGTTGGCACCACCGTACTCCTCGCTCGCGGTCATGCCCATGACACCGAGGTCGCCGAGCTTCTTCCACAAATCTTTGGGGAACTCATTGTCCTTGTCGATCTGGGCGGCGCGTGGGGCGATCTCTTTCTCGGCACAGGCGCGCACCGAGTCGCGCAGCATGTCGATGTCGTCGCCCAGGTCGAAGTTCAGGCCAATCATGGTGAGTCCTTTTGCCAGTAAATTTCGCTAATTGTAGTTGACGTTGACGTCAACGGTAGTTCACAGCTTCTTGAGCGTTTTGCGCGCCTGCCGCTCAAAGCGGCCCAGTTCGTCGAGCACGGCATCAATGTCGGCGCGCTGCTGCTCCAGTGCCTCACGGCGCGCGCCGAGCACGTCGAGCAGGCGTCGTAACTGGGCGGCTTCACGCGCTTGCGGTTCAGGCAGGTTGGTTTGATCGTACATATCGACCAGTTCCCGAATTTCCGCCAGCGAGAGCCCCAGACGCTTGCCCCGCAGCGCCAGCAGCAAGCGGGTGCGGTCACGTTTGTCGTAGACCCGATTCACCCCGGCGCGCGCGGGCGAGACCAGCCCTTGGTCCTCCCAGTAGCGGATGGCGCGCGGGGTCAGGTCGAATTCTTTGGCCAGCTCGCTGATAGTGAAGGTGTCGCTCATGTGGCCTTTGTGACAGAAAACGAGTTCAGGCAGCGTAACGTTGCACTTCGATTTCTATGTGGCGCCCGAAGCTGCTTTCGGCATCGGCATAAACCCGCTTCGCTGTGTCATCCGCGAGGTAATACTCGCCACAGTCCTCGCAGATCTCTGCGGGTACATCGCGCACCAATACGACGCTCTCGCCGCGCTGTAAGGTGACAGTGGTTTTACCCGGGTGGGTCATGCCGGTTTTGCAGATGACGCATTTCATTTCGCTCTCCTGATTTTGAATGCTTCGTCCCACAGGGTGGCGTCGGGTGGGTAGACGGTAACGACAACACAGCATGCCGTGGAGGCTTCCTGTGCAACGACGATATGAATGGGGCGTTGGCCATCAAAACCGAGTATCAGCACACTGGGGTGCGGACGATCGTCGGGATATTCGGCGATTATTTCGCCTTCGGCCAGCAGTCGCGCAACCGTTTGTGGTGCGATGGCACGCTCGAACATCCGCTCTAAGGCATGACGCGAGTACGCAATAGCCGAACAGGGGGTGTGCATGGACGTGTAAGTGGAGTGTAAGTGCTGCGCTGCAACATGCGGGACGGGTTAAGCTTGCCAGACCTCGCCTCGTGTTGTCCGCACAGGATGCTTTTCAGCGAGTTTAACCACGAACAACAGACATGACCACAACCCTCGACTACCCATTTCCCGACCTGCCCGCTTTAGGCGCTGCCGTTCAGCTAGTGCCCGGCCTTGCCTGGCTGCGCATGCCGTTGCCCTTTGCGCTCGATCACATCAACCTGTGGCTGCTCGACGATGGTGCCGAAGGTGAAGTCGCTGCCGTCGATACCGGCTTTTGCAGCGATGTGATCAAAGACGCCTGGAAGTCGGCGCTGGCAGGACGGCGATTGACGCGCAGTGTCTGCACCCATGGCCATCCCGATCATCTGGGACTGGCGAAATGGCTTGAAAGCGAGTTCGGCGCACCTTTGTGGATCACACAGGGGGAGTACCTGCTCGCACAGTTACTGGTCGCGCAAGCCGGCCCCTTCACCACCGCGACCATGATCGCATTTTTCGCTCGCCATGGGCTGGACGCCGAGCGCCTTGCCGCGCTGGAAATGCGCGGCAACAGCTATGGTGTGGGGGTGCCGCACTTGCCGGCGACGTACCGGCGCATTTTCCCCGGTGATACCTTGCGCGTGGGTCAGCACGATTGGCGCGTCATCATTGGCTACGGCCACGCCCCGGAGCATGCGGCGTTGTACTGTCCCGATCTGGGGGTACTGATTTCCGGCGACATGCTGCTGCCGCGAATCTCGACTAACGTTCCCGTGGTGTCGACCTGCCCCGACGATAATCCCTTGCAGCAATTTCTCGATTCCATTGACCGCTTCCTTGAGCTGCCTGACGACACGCTGGTGTTGCCTTCGCATGGACGGCCCTTTCGAGGGATCAAGGAGCGTGTGCGCCAGCTGCATGAGCACCACGAGAACCGCTGTGCCGCCTTGATCGCGCCGTGCCGTGAGCCCAGGACTGCCGCCGAGCTGATCCCGGTGCTGTTCGAGCGCGACATTCCCGATCCGCATCAGGTCATGTTCGCCATGGGCGAAGCCATTGCTCACCTGAATCTGCTCCAGCACCGGAGCCAACTGCGGCGCATTGATGAAGCCGGTCTCACCCGATATGTTGTGAATTGATTTCGCCAGAAAGGATTTGCCATGAATGCCCCTGATCGCGCCACTCCGGCCATCAACCTGCCCGCCACCCTGCAGACCGCCAAGCTGCTGGCCGAGATCGCCCAGCGTTCGGCACGGCTGGGCGTGCAGCAGGTACGTCAGCGCGCCAAATCCGGCTTTTCCCGGCCGAGCGATGATCTGGGCCTGCTGCCCGCCTACCGCGAGCTGGCGCGCACGCTGCTGACCCACCCATTTCAGCTCGTTCAATTGCAGATGAAGCTGGCGGATGACTTTCAGGCCTTGCGACGGCATGCCTTCGCGCGTCTGATTGGGCTCGGTGCGCCACCCGTGGCTGTGCCGCGCAAAGGCGATAACCGCTTCAAGGACCCAGCCTGGGACAACCATCTGGTGTTCGACGTGCTCAAGCAGGGTTACCTGATCGCCGCGCGCCACATTCATGAACTGGTCACGGGCATGAATGGCATGGACGAAATTTCCCGCAAGAAGGTGAGCTTCTTCACCCGTCAGCTTCTTGATGCCATGTCGCCCGCCAACTTTGCGCTGACCAACCCGGAAGTGATGCGCGAGACGGTGCTCACCGGCGGCACAAACATTCTCAAGGGCCTGAATAATCTGCTCAAGGACATTGAAGACGGTGGCGGCACGCTGCGCGTCAAGATGACCGACCCGACCGCCTTTCAGCCCGGGCGCAATGTCGCCGTCACGCCGGGTAAGGTGGTGTACCAGAATGACCTGATTCAGTTGCTGCAATTCAGCCCGACCACCGAGCAGCAGCTCAAGCGCCCGCTGCTGATCATTCCGCCCTGGATCAACAAGTACTACATCCTTGATCTGCGCCAGAGCAATTCCTTCATTAAATACGCCACCGATCAGGGCCACACTGTGTTCTGCATCTCGTGGGTCAACCCGGACGGGCGCCTGGCCAAGAAGGGTTTTGAGGATTACCTCGAAGAAGGCGCACTCGCCGCCATCGACGCCGTATGCCAGCAGACCGGCGAGCAGGACCTCAATGTCATCGGCTATTGCCTGGGTGGCACGTTGCTCGGCGCGGCCATGGGCTACATGGCGGCCAAGAAGGACAAGCGCGTGGCCTCGTCGACCTTCTTTGTCTCGCTACTCGACTTCTCGGTGCCGGGGGAACTCGGTGTGTTCATCGACGAAGCACAGGTCGCCAATCTGGAAAAGAAAATGGAGCGCCGTGGCTATCTGGAAGGCTCCGAGATGGGCACCACCTTCAACATGCTGCGCTCAAGCGATCTGATCTGGTCGTTCATGATCAACAACTACCTGATGGGCAAAGACCCGGTGCCTTTCGATCTGCTCTACTGGAACTCAGATTCGACGCGCATGCCCTACAAGATGCACAGCTTTTACCTGCGCAACATGTATCTGCACAACAAGCTGCGGGTGCCCGGCGGCATCACGCTGCTCGATACGCCCATCGATATTTCCAGGTCGAAGACCCCGGCCTACTTCATCTCGACCATCGAAGACCACATCGCGCCGTGGAAGGGCACCTATCTGGGCTCGAATGCACTCGGCGGCCCGGTGCGCTTCGTGCTGGGCGGTTCGGGGCACATTGCCGGCATCGTCAACCCGCCCTCGGCCAACAAATACGGCTTCTGGACCAACGATGCCGCCTCCGGCAACAAGCGTCCGGAGTCACCCGACGAGTGGTTTGCCGGGGCCAAGCAGCACGAAGGTTCGTGGTGGACCGACTGGCAGAAATGGATCACCGATCTGGACGGTGACAAGGGCAGCGCCCGCGTTCCGGCGCGCGATCCGGCCAAGGGCGCGCTGAAAGTGCTGGACGATGCGCCCGGTTCGTTTGTAAAGTTCCGCCTCGATCAGCAGAAACTCCCCTCCTGAGGCCACAGGCGTCTGGGCGGACCAGCCACCCCCGATGAACATCTTCCGTCACGCCCAGTTCGAAATTTCCTGCGCCAAACCCTCAGGCCTGCCCCGTGGCGGTGCGCCTGAGGTGGCCTTTGCCGGGCGTTCCAATGCCGGCAAGTCCAGCGCCATCAACACCATCGTCGGTCACACCCGCTTGGCCTACGTGTCGAAGACACCGGGGCGCACGCAACTGATCAACGTCTTTCGCATGCGCAATGGCGCGGCACTGATCGACCTGCCCGGCTATGGTTACGCCAAGGTGCCCGAAGAGGTGCGGCGCGACTGGGTGCGCTTGCTGGAACACTATCTCGCGCGCCGGCAGAATCTCGTCGGCCTGGTGCTGATCATGGATTCACGGCATCCGCTACGCGAGCTGGATTGGCAAATGATCGAGTGGTTCGCGCCCAGCGGCCGGCCCATCCACTGCCTGCTGACCAAGTCCGACAAGTTGACCAAGCAGGAGCAGGCGCTCACCCTGCGTGAAGTTACCGGGCAACTCGCCGGCTATGAGGGGCGGGTCACCGTGCAACTGTTTTCCAGCCTGAAGAAGACCGGCATTGATGAGGTGGGCAAGGTGGTCGGCGCGTGGCTGCCTGCGGCGGCCGATGCTGATCCCGATGCTGATGCCGATGACATTGGCGATGACATTGGCGATGACTGACCCGCATCCCTTCACCCTCAAGATTCGGGTGCGCTATGGCGAGTGCGATGCGCAGCAGGTGGTGTTCAACGCGCGCTATGCAGACTATGTTGATCTGGCGGCTACCGAGTATTACCGGGCGCTGTTTGGCGGCTATCACGCCCTGATTGCGAGCGGCTACGACACCCAGGTCGTGCGCCTGGACATTCACTGGCGCTCGCCGGCACGTTTTGACGAGGTGCTGGCGCTGGCGGTAAGTACGACGCGCATCGGCACCACCTCGTTCACCTTATGCGTGGGAATGACCGAGGCTGCTCACGGACGCGCGGTGGCCGTGGCTGACATCACCTATGTGCTGGTTGACGCCGCGAGCTTCGAGAAACGCGAAGTGCCCGACCCAGTGCGCCAAGCTCTGTTGGCAGGCGCACCGGGTCTCGTGAGCGATCAGTCGGGCGGCTGACTGCGGGCTAACTTAGCGCGGTGAGTCGGTGCCGCTCGGGGCTTCGCCCTCGGCGGCGCGCTTACGTCCCTCCAGCGCCTTTGCGCGCGGGGTCCTGAGCGACGGCCGAGACCGTCTTGCCGTGCGGGCCGTCGTCCAGCGATTTGGACTGAGCAAGACGCCTGCTGCAACCAGTAAGGTTTTTTTCATCGAAGGACTCCTTTGTGGAAAACGTGGGAGCATCTATCCCGACAAAGTAATGCTGGCAGGGGAAACGCCGTCCTGCCAGCACCGACTTGCCGATTAGCCAATGGTTCATCGGCGGCGCCTGCCCGCCCGATACAATCGTATCTCGCCTCCTTCGCCGCCTCAGCTCGCGTGACAAATCACGAACTTTCTGCCTGGACCCACCCACACCGCTTTAACGCGTTAAAGCCGGTCGCCGAGCGGCGTACCCGGGCCGTGCTCTGGATCACGCTCGTCGCCATGGTTGCCGAGATCGTTGCCGGCACGGCGTACAACTCCATGGCGCTGCTCGCCGACGGCTGGCACATGAGCTCGCATGTCCTTGCCATCGGCCTCTCGGTGCTGGCCTACGCGCTGGCGCGGCGCTATGCCGACGACGGGCGCTTTGCCTTTGGTACCTGGAAAATCGAGGTGCTCGGTGGCTATACGAGCGCGCTGCTGCTGATTGGCGTGGCGCTGGCAATGGTGATTGCGTCGACGGAACGCCTGTTAGATCCGACGCCGATCCGCTACCGTGAGGCCTTCGTCGTGGCCATGCTGGGCCTGATTGTGAATCTTGTCTGCGCCGCCGTGCTGGCGGGAAAACATGAGCACACACACGGCCATGGTCACGAGCATCCTGGCCACGCGCATCATGGCGGCGATCAAGGTGATCTCAACCTTGAGGCCGCCTATATTCATGTGCTGGCGGATGCGGCAACCTCGGTGCTGGCACTCATCGCGCTGCTGGGCGGCTGGTTCCTGGGCTGGGCGTGGCTCGACCCCCTGATGGGCATCGTCGGTGCCCTGCTGGTGGCCAGTTGGGCAAAGGGCTTGATAGCACAGACCGGGGCGGTGCTGCTCGATCGCGAGATGGATCACCCCGTGGTCGCCGAGATTCGCGAGGTCATTGCGGCGTTTGCCGTTGAGGGCCAGACGCGCATCACTGATCTGCATGTCTGGCGCGTTGGTCAGGGCGCGTATGCCTGTACAGTGAGCCTGGTCACGCACGACCCTTTGCTTACGCCCAGCGCGGTGCGTGAGCAACTGGGCGTGCATGAAGAACTGGTGCATGTCACGGTGGAAATAGAGCGTTGTTGTACCGAGTCGGCCGACACAAAATAAAAGGCCCCCGGCCAAGGGGATGAGGCCGAGGGCCGAACCGCGAACGTGTCGCGGTCAAGCGGCCCGATCCAACGAGTTGGCGGGCACCCGCTCAGGGAGGGGGAGCGGGAGGTACCGGGCACGCCCGAGCACCTGTGGACTAAGATAGGCCCGCATTGTAAAAACTCAACCAGACACGCACTTTATCTCTGTAACTCTTCGTAACACCCCTTTTAACGACCATGGCTTTATCCATCCAGTTTCCCTCCACGCGTTTGCGCCGCATGCGCCGTGATGAGTTCTCGCGCCGCCTGATGCGTGAGCATGTGCTCACTTCTGCGGATTTGATTTATCCGGTTTTTGTGCTCGAAGGCCAAAGCCGTACCGAGCAAGTGGCTTCCATGCCCGGTGTGGAGCGGGTGTCGCTGGACCGCTTGCTGCCCGTGGCCGAGCGTGCGCTGGCCCTCGGCATCCCCGCGCTGGCCCTGTTTCCAGTACTCGATGCCGCGCACAAGACGCCGGGGGCGGAAGCCGCTTGGAACCCCGAGGGTTTGGTACCGACCGTCGTCGCACGCCTGAAAAAGGAATTCCCGGAGCTGGGCGTGATCACCGATGTGGCGCTCGACCCCTACACCAGCCATGGGCAGGACGGCCTGATCGACCCCGCCGACCCGCGCGCCTATGTCATGAACGACGAAACGCTAGCGGCGCTGGCCAAACAGGCGCTGTGTCATGCGCGTGCTGGCGCCGATGTGGTGGCCCCCTCCGACATGATGGATGGCCGTATCGGCCACATCCGCGCCGCCCTGGATGGCGAAAAGCATATCCACACGCGCATCCTCGCGTACTCGGCGAAATACGCTTCGGCCTTCTACGGCCCGTTCCGCGATGCCGTCGGTTCATCAGGCAATCTGGGCAAGGGCAATAAATACACGTATCAGATGGACCCGGCCAATGGCGACGAAGCCCTGCGTGAAGTGGCGCTGGATATTGCCGAGGGCGCCGACATGGTGATGGTTAAGCCGGGCATGCCCTATCTGGACATCGTGCGCCGGGTGAAAGACGAGTTCAAGGTGCCAACCTATGCCTATCAGGTCAGTGGCGAGTACGCGATGCTCAAGGCGGCCGCACAAAACGGCTGGCTCGACCACGATGCGGTCATGATGGAGTCCTTGCTGGCCTTCAAGCGGGCGGGTGCCGATGGCATCCTTACTTACTTCGCGCTGGAGGCGGCGGCGAAACTGAAGTAAGTAGTGTTGTCGCTGGCGGGCTAAGCGGAGCCCGCCCAGACTCCGCCGCTGATCCGCTCGATCCCGGCCAGATCGCGCCGGCTGCTGACATCGGCAAAGCCGGCGCTGCGCAACAGGGCGCGCACCGCCTCCGCCTGATCGTAGCCGTGTTCCAGCCATAGCCAGCCGCCGGGGTTCAGGTGCTCCGGTGCCTGACCAATGATCAGGCGCAAGGCGTCCAGACCGTCGCTGCCGCTGGCCAGAGCACTGTGGGGTTCATGCCGCAGATCGCCCTGACGCAGGTGTTCATCGTCGGCACGGATGTAGGGGGGGTTGCTCACGATCAGGTCGAAGCGCGCGCCCGCCAGTGCGGAAAACCAGTCGCTCTCCAGCAGTCCCACGGTGGCGCCGAGCGTGGTGGCGTTGCGCGCGGCCACCGCGAGGGCGAATTCGGATTGATCTACCGCCGTGACGCGTGCCGTTGGGTTTTCCAGTGCAATCGAAATCGCAATGCAGCCGCTGCCGGTGCCCAGATCGAGCACGGTCGACGCGCCGATCGCCGTATCACCAGCGCCGACTTGCGGATCGGCGGCCTCGACAAGCAGTTCGGTCTCCGGCCGGGGAATCAGCACGCCGGGAGCCACGAAAAAATCGCGCCCGTAAAACTCGCGCTTGCCAATCAGGTAAGCGACCGGCTCGCCATTGGCGCGTCGCTCTACCCAGTCGGCGAAACGTTCGCCTTCGGCTGGTGAAAGCGTGCTGTCGTCATGGGTCATGAGCCACGTAGCCGATTGCCCGAGGACTTCGCTCAGCAGCAGGCGTGCCTCGCTCACCGGGATGCGGCAACGCGCAGCAGTAAGGGCGTCAATCAATGTCGGAAAACAGGGAATCAAGAAAGTAGTCGCCCAGGCCGGGTTGCTGCCTGTCGTAGAAGCCTCGCCCGCTGTCGAGGTCCTGAACAGCCAGCGACAGGATGCGAATTATCAAGTCGAACCCTTGCGCAGAGACTCCTTGGCCTCGTTCCAGTCATGCAGCGTGGCGCGCCCCTGAGTCATTGCCCGCTCTGCTTGCTGCAACGCGGTGGTATGCCAGTCTGGTGAGGAAAAGCTTTTTTCATCGCGTGAAAGATCACTCCACAGGGCTTCCATCATCTGTAGCTTCTCCGGGCGCGTCAGGTGGGCGATCGATAACATGTTCAATCTCCGGGAATGTGGTGTTGAGTAATTGTAGGACGCTTACTCGGCCAGCGCAGCCAACAGTTCCGTCTGATGCTCGGCGGTCAGCGCATTCACAATCTCGTCCAGATCGCCTTCCATGATCATGTCGATCTTGTACAGCGTCAGGTTGATGCGGTGGTCGGTGACGCGCCCCTGCGGGAAATTGTAGGTGCGGATGCGCTCGGAACGGTCGCCCGAGCCAATCAGCGATTTGCGCTCCGAGGCGATCTTCTGCTGCTGCTCGCGTTCGCGTTCGTTCTGGATGCGGGCGGCCAGCACTGACATGGCTTGCGCTTTGTTTCGGTGCTGCGAGCGGTCGTCCTGGCACTCGACCACAATGCCGGTAGGCAGGTGCGTGATACGGACTGCCGAATCGGTCTTGTTGATGTGCTGACCACCCGCTCCCGAGGCGCGATAGGTGTCAATGCGCAGGTCGGCGGGGTTGATGGCGATGGTGCCCAGCTCGTCGGCCTCGGGCATGACCGCGATGGTACAGGCCGAGGTGTGGATCCGCCCTTGGGCCTCGGTCGCCGGTACGCGCTGCACACGATGGCCGCCGGACTCGAACTTGAGTTTGGAGTAGGCACCATTGCCTTCGATGCGGGCAATGATCTCGCGAAAGCCGCCAAGATCAGATTCGTTTTTCGAAATGACCTCGACTTTCCAGCGCTGACGTTCGGCGTAACGCGAATACATGCGGAACAGGTCACCGGCGAATAACGCGGACTCGTCGCCACCCGTGCCGGCGCGGATTTCAAGAAAGAGGTTCTTGTCGTCATTCGGGTCTTTGGGCAGCAGGGCGACTTGCAATTCGGCATCCAGCGCCAACATCGCCGTCTCGCCAGCGCCGACTTCCGCTTCGGCCAACTCGCGCATTTCGGGGTCGCCCAGCATCTCGCGGGCACTGGCGATGTCGGCCTGCGCTTGCCGGTAGCGCTTGTACAAGGCCACTACCGGCGTGATCTCCGCATGCTCTTTGGTCAGCTTGCGGTAGTTGTCCATGTCTTTGGTGGATTCGGCGCTGCCCAGACGCGCGTCGAGTTCCTCCAATCGCTCGGCCAGTTGGTCGAGCTTGTCCAGAATGCGCGGCTTCACAGGGCCGGCCGCCCAGTGACGCTCGGTTCCGTGGGCAGTACGGGCTCGCCAGCCCCGGGGGTGGGCGCGGTGATCACCACGTCTTTCACCACTGTTTCAGTGATGGCGGCAACGACCACCGGTTCGTCCGCGTCGTTGCCCGCTGTCGGCTCGGTGGTCGCAGTCGGGTTGGACGCGCCTGTCACCGTGCTGTCGGCGGCTAAGGCTGCCGGTACTGTGGCTGCATTGGTCGCATTGGTCGTATTGGACGCATTGGTCGCAGGGCCATTGGGGCTTGTTTCACCACGGGCAATGCGCTCGATACTGTGCCGAACGGCTGGCGAAAGCAGCAATTCGGTGTGTGATGCCGGCTGCGAAATACGCTGATCAAAGTGCAGGTAGCCGGCCTCGTCAAGACGCAGCAGATCGGCACTGATCAGGTTGCGGATGACATTGGCGAACAGCGCCTTTTCCGAGAACTCGGGCGAGTTGAATTCATACAGCAGCGACAGGCGCTGGGCCAGCAGATGTCCCGATTCCTCCAGAATTTCCCGCGTCAGCTTGCCGCTGCCGTGGTGCTGCAGCAGCGCCAGGGTGAGGAACTGCCGCTCCAGCGTCGGGCGGATGATTTCGCCCAGTTGGCGCAGCTCGGCATTGGTTTCGTGGATGGGCAAGGGGGAACGGAACAGCCCCAGTTCGCTATCCACGACGATGAGATTGCGCTTGGCCAGGGCTTCTTCGATGCGATCAATGACCGCGTCCAGGTCCTCGGGTTCCCAGCGCAGGAAGAGCTCGGCGCGTAGCAGGCTGTAAATGCCGGTGATCGCCTCTTTCGCCCGCTCGCGTGAGAGCAGACGGTTGTGCGAGACCAGGCAAGCGAGCAGCGCCGGCAGCGCAAACAGGTGCAGCACATTGTTGCGGAAGTAGGCCAACAGGCTTGACTGTTCAGGCGAGGCGCTGACCAGATCGCCCAGCGGATGCGATTTGCTCGAAACGAGGTCGAGACGAATGGCGTGGGCAATCGATTCGCTGGTGGAGTCGGTGCAGGGGACCGTGGATTCGTCGTAGGGCACGGCATCCAGCAAGTACTGCAGGTGTTCGATCTGGGTCTGCAACTGCCGGATGTCGGCCGTGTGTTTGGGCGTCGAGAGTAAGGACAATGCGACCAGACTGATCGGCGTGACCGTCGCGGCCGCATTGATCCGGCGTGCAATTTCGACGGCGGTGGCATCGACACTTTTTCTGAACCACGGTGCCTTTGGGTCGGGCGTTGCGGTAGCCCAGTCGGCGTATTGGGCATCGAGAAAGTTTGACAGGTAGAGCGGCTTCCCGACGTTGATGTGCACCTTGCCGAAATACTTGCGCAACTCGCGCAGGGTAGAAATCAGGCCGAGCAGGGACTCGCCCTTCTTGGGTTTTCCGCTGAGCTCGGCAAGGTAGGTGTTGCCCTCCATCAACTTTTCGTAGCCGACATAAATGGGCACGAAGGCCAGGGGGCGCGAGCGGTTCTTGATGAAGCTCTCCATCGTCATCGAAATCATGCCCGACTTGGGCGGCAACATGCGCCCGCTGCGACTGCGTCCGCCTTCGATAAAGTATTCAATGGAGAACCCCTGATTGACCATCAGCGACAGGTACTCATTGAAGATGGTGGCGTAAAGGTCATTGCCCTTGAACTTCCTGCGCAGGAAGAACGCACCGCCGCTGCGCAGAATCGGACCCAAAATGGGCAGATTCAGGTTGGAGCCAGCGGCAATTTGCGGAATGCTGACACCGCGCTGATGCAGGATGAACGACACCAGCAGGTAGTCGATATGGCTGCGGTGGCAGGGCGTATAGACAATGGTGTGGGTCTTGGCCACCTCGATGACGTTGTCGAAGTTGTGGACATTCAGGCCATCGTAGATGCGGTTCCAGACCCAGTTGAGCACGATGATGTAGGCCTGAACGACAGAGTAGGAATAGTCCGAGGCAATTTCCATTGCGTACTCGCGCGCCGTGCGCTCGGCGTCGACAAAAGGCACCGAACGCTTGATGGCGTCGGCCGCAATGGCGGCGCGCACATCGGGCTTGCCCAGCAGCACATGCAACTGGGTCTGCCGGTGCGACAGGTTGGGGCCAATGGCGATCTCACGCTGGCGGCGGAAGTGGATGCGCAAAATGCGCGCGACCTTGTGGGCGGCGCGGCCGGGTTGCGTTTCGTTGCGCAGCATTTCGCGCAGGTTGGCCGGCTCGGAAAAACGCACCATGGTGTCGTAGCCGTTGACCAAGGTGGCGATGAACTGGCTGAACCAGCCCATGGATTGCCAGGCTTCGGTGAAGAAGGCTTTGATCAGCGAATCCCGTTTGTCCGGGGCGCGGCCCCAGAGTATGGTCACCGGTACCAACTGAACATTGAACTCCGGGTTGGCCAGCGCTTCCTGCGCCAGATGGCTGAGGATGGCATTGCTTTCATCTTCGACACCGGTGTCGTCGTCGTTATCTGCCGAGGCAATGTCGGCGGAAAGAAAAAAGGCCGATTTGCGCATCTTGAAGCTGCCGGCCTGAAAGGGGCGCATGACGCGTGGCAGCCCCAGGTTGCGCGATTCCTGATCGAGTACCAGCAGGTTGGACAAATGCCGGTACTGCAAGACATAGACCACGGGCAGATTCGGGTCGAGACCGAGCTTGTCGGGCGTTTCCGGAAACGCCTTGGGGCGCGTCCAAAGGTAGAGCGTGCGCCGCATCAGGCGCAAGGTCCAGCCGGGGAAATCGAAAGAGAAGGTAGAGCTCATAAGCGCACTTTACAAAATTCGGTGGGTGAGGGGGGCGACAATCGCGCCCGGTCAGCAGTTTGGGAAGCGATAGCGCCTGTGGACGCTAATGCCCGGTATGCAGGTGGTAGATGCGTGCCAGCCACTGAGCCAGTTCGACGCGTTCGTTACCCGCCACCTGATTCAGTGCCTGGGTGGGGCCATGTAGCATTTTGTTGGCCAGGCCATGTGACAAGGCTTCAAGTACTTTTTCCGGGCTATCGCCACGGCCCAGGGCCTTGAGCGCGTGCTCCAGTTCATGGCGGCGCATGCGTTCGCCGGCGTCGCGCAGGGCGCGGATGGTGGGCACCGCTTCGCGCGCATCGAGCCAATGGACAAAATTATCGACCCGCTCGGCGATGATGGCTTCGGCTTCGACCACCGCCGACTGCCGGGACTCCAGTCCTGACTCCACAATCTGGCCCAGATCATCGAGGGTGTACAGGAAGACATCATCGACGCTGCCGACCTCTGGCTCGATATCTCGTGGTACGGCCAGATCAACCAGCACCATGGGTTTGTGTCGGCGCGCGCGCAGCGCGGTTTCTATCATCCCCAGCCCAATGATGGGCAGCGGGCTGGCGGTGCACGAGACCACAATGTCGAACTCGCCCAGACGCGTGGGCACTTCATCGAGCCGCAATATCGAACTGGCCGTGGCCTGATATTTATTGGCCAGCGCTTCTGCGCGGGCGGGTGTGCGGTTGGCAATGGCAATGTGCGCCGGCTTGTGCCCGGCGAAGTGGGCCAGGCACAGCTCGATCATCTCACCCGCTCCGATGAACAGCACCTTCTGGCCGGAAATGCGGTCAAAAATTCGGCCTGACAAATGCACCGCTGCGGCGGCCATCGAAACGACATTGGCACCGATGGCCGTTGTGGAGCGAACCTCTTTGGCGACGGCAAAGGTATTTTGAAACAGTTTGCCCAGGGTGGTGCCCAGTGTGCCGGCTTCTTCCGCCAGACGGGCGGCGTGTTTCATCTGGCCAAGAATTTGCGGCTCGCCGAGCACCATCGAATCCAGCCCGCTGGCGACGCGGAACATGTGCTTGATCGCCGCTTGCTGCGGATGATGGTAAAGATAAGGCTGTACCTTCTGCGGGGTCAGCGCGTGGTACTGCGCCAACCACTGCGCCGCAGGTTCGACATGATCGGCGGTGAGGTAAAGCTCGGTGCGATTGCAGGTCGAGAGAATGGCGGCCTCGTGCACGCCCTGCACGCGCTGCCCTCGCACCAGGTCGAGCAGGGCATTGCCCAGATGCGCCGGGTCGAACGCGAGCTTTTCGCGGACGGCGAGCGGGGCGGTTCGATGGTTGAGCCCGAGGGCGAACAACGTCATGGAGGCTTCAGGAATCAGGGAGTTGCCGGGATAAACTCATTATAGCAACCCCCTGTTTTCAGGCCTCAGGCCAGTTGATCGCTCAGGAGACGCGGCGGACGACGTGACTGCCAATGGAGTAGCCGGCACCGAAGGAACAAATTACGCCCACGTCACCCGGTTTGAGGTCGGCGCTGTGCTTGTGAAAGGCGATGATCGAACCGGCCGAGGCGGTGTTGGCGTACTCGTCGAGCACGATGGGTGCCTCATCGGCGGTGGCATCGCGGTCGAGCAGGCGGCGTACGACAAAGTGGTTCATGTTGATATTGGCCTGGTGCAGCCAGAAGCGGCGGATGCCGGGAATGGTGAGCCCGACCGCAGCGACCTGCTTCTGGATGTGTTCGGCGGCCATGGGGCAGACTTCTTTGAACACCTTGCGCCCATCTTGTTTGAACAATTTGTCGCGGGCATCGCGCGTTTCGGGGTTGAGGCGATCGAGAAAACCGGAATTGTTGTAGATGTTGGTCGAGTAGCTGGTGGCCGTCCTGGAGCCCAGAATTTCCCACACCGATTGGGCGGCGGTGCTGGGGGCCGATTCGACCACTACCGCCGTGGCTACGTCGCCAAAGATGAAGTGGCAATCGCGGTCTGTCCAGTCCAGGTGGCCCGAGGTGATCTCGGGGCCGATGACCAGCACGCACTTGGCACTGCCCGCGCGCACGGCATTGGCGGCCTGCTCGATGCCGAAGGTGCCGGCCGAGCAGGCAACGTTCATGTCGTAGCCGTAGCCACTGCAGCCGAGTGCGCCCTGAATTTCAATGGCGATGGCCGGGTAGGCACGTTGGAAGTTGGCGCAGGCGGTGATGACCAGATCGACGTCTTCGGGTTTACGTCCGGCAGCGGCGAGGGCTTCGTGGGCGGCCTTGACGCCAATTTCGGCCATGATCGACAGCTCGCCCGGGCCACGTTCGGGAATGTTTGGTGCCATGCGCTCGGGGTCGAGAATGCCGGCCTTTTCCACCACATAGCGTTGCTTGATGCCCGAGGCTTTCTCGACGAACTCGACACTCGAGGGCTGCAGCGCGGCCACTTCACTTCGGCTGATGGCCTCGTGATTACGGGCATTGAAGCGACTGACGTACTCGTTGAAGGAGGCGACGAGTTCCGCGTTGGTGATCACCTGCTCCGGTGTCCAGACGCCGGTTCCGGTAATAAAGACCTGGTTCATGTGCACTCCTTGCTGGGCCAGTAGCTACCGGCAGAGCGTGGAGTTTATCAGGGTGCCACGCCGGTACTGGCAAGTCGGCGCTGGCGGGGCGGCGATTGGCCGCCGTCAGGCAACGTTCAGGCCGCCATGGCCTGTGGGCTCACGCCTTCATAGACCGGAATGTGCAGCAGACCCAGAATCTGTCGTGCCAGATCGGAACTGGCCTGATCGAGGTGCCCGGGAAAGGGGGCGGTCACCCGCTTTTGCAGCAATTGCTTGGTGAACGAGAGTGCCGGTACCGGGGCCAGCACGCGGTCGCGATACGGCTGCAGCCACTCGTCAATCACGCGCTGGGCCGACTCGCGCTGCCACGGAATGATCGGCCATTGCGAGGGCACGGCGTACGCCTGCGGGAACATCTCCAGATCGCGGATCAGGGTGCGCATGTCTTCGGGCGAATCGCGAAAGGGCAGCAGCACGAGATCAGACAGGCCGTAGAGCCGGCGATCCATCTCGGTGCGGTTGCCGCCGCCGTCAATGACGCCCATCCAGGCCTTGAGGGTGCGGATCTTGTCGGTGACACGGGCCAGCGCGTCGCGCGAGCGGGCGTCGGCAATCAGGTAGTTGCGGTTGGCCGGGTCGAGCGGTTCGCGGCAGGCATCGGTGAGCACACACACCGAGCGATGCCCGAGCAGCGCCACGCCATGCGCCAGCATGTGCGAAATGGTGGTCTTGCCGGTGCCGCCCTTGTTGCCAATGACGCTGATGATATCTGCCATAACCTGTCTCCCCGGTTGTCCGCCGGCGGCGAAACCCGATGAACGAATGAGGGGCAGTATGGGGGTGGGGTCGGCGATTCGATTGCCCAAAATGCGAGGCAATCGTCGGGCTTACCCGGTTTAAACCAGTTTCACGACAATAGCGTGCAAGGTATTGGTGTTATTAACCATTCTTTCTTCGGTGTTGGTAAAAACGCCGATACCTCCCGCTCAGCGCTCGCCGGTGGCGGTGCCGGCACCGGTCGCCACCCAGTCGACCAGCGCATCCATGGCTTCGCGGGCCGCGCCGGCCTGGGCATGATTGACCAGCATCACCACCAGCCAGCGCCGCCCTTGCGCGTCCAGCACGTAGCCCGCGATGGCACGTACCCCCTCAAGGAAACCGGTTTTGAGATGCGCGCGCCCCGCCGCCGCACTGCCCTGCCCGCGCTTTTTCAGGGTGCCATCGACCGCCGTGATGGGCAGCGAGGCTATGAATTCGGGCATCACCGGGCTTCGCCAGGCATGTTGCAAGAGGTTCGCGAGGCCGCCAGCGGTGACGCGCCCCTCACGTGCGAGCCCGGAGCCGTTGATCAGTTGCAGGTGGGGCAGATCGAGCCTGCGTTCGCGTAGCCACCCGGCAATCGCGGCTTCCGCGTCGGCCTCTCTCGCGGCGGCGGGGTTGCCATTGCGCAGCAAGGATTCGCGTCCAAGGGTGAGAAACAATTGCCGCGCCATGACATTGTTGGAGAACTTGTTGATGTCGCGCACCACCTCCCCGCAAGTCGGCGCTGGCGAGACGGCGATTACGGTAGCGGCGGCGGGTACGGTGCCCTCGCGCACCTGACCGGTGAAGCCTCCGCCCAGTTCCTGCCACAAGCGGCGAAAGGTGCCGCCAAGCAGCTCGTTCGGGCGCAGGGCCTGAATGTGCCATTCCCGCTCGCCGCACACCCGCGGGTAGTCACCGGAAAGCACCAGCCGGGTCACGCCGTCACTGATGAGCGGCGTTGCCTCCAGACGCTCGCGCCAGTCGCCGCATTCCCTGGCTTGATTCAGGCGCAGCCGGTTGTCGATGCGCAGTGTGTCCGGCTGCGGCTGCATGCCCACGGCCACGCTCTGCTCACCTGGGCGCAGGCGCAGCGTGACGCTGTTGTAGTGAAAAAACAGCGCATCGGGCAGCGCGTTGTAGGGGCGCAGCGGACGCCCGTCAAAGTCGCCGGGGCTGGCGCTCTGTGCGGCGAACGCGGAGCGGTCAAGCACCAGATCGCCGGCGATCTCGCGGATACCCGCGTCGCGCAGTTCGCGCAGCAGCAGCCACAGGCGTTCGTGGTTGAACTTGGGGTCGCCATTGCTGCGCAAATACAGTGCGCCCTTCAGTACGCCCGTGCTCAGCGCCTCCGCCATCACCCCGTCGCTGAGCGCTTCGGTGGTCCAGGTGTAGGCCGGGCCGAGCTGATCCAGTGCGACAAAGGTGGTGACCAGCTTGGCGACCGAGGCCGGGTTGCGTGGGGTGTCAGCGTTGACGGACAAGGTGCGGGCGATGGCATCGAGCGGCTGCACCACGATGCTCACACTGCTCAGGGGTAGTTGCGCGCGGGCGAGTGCGTTGCTGACCGTGGGTGGCAAGGTCTTGGCAGGCACCGTCGTTGCGCTGGTTGCACTGGCGGCACCGGCGGCACCGTGCAGCGCGCAAGCGAGCACTAGCAACAGCAGGGACTGGCTACGCATTACCTGCCTCATTGAGTGCTGTTGCCCTGGTTCGCAAGTCCCGCAGGTTCGTTGTTCGGTCATCGGCAATGGGGTCATGCATGGTGGCGTCCAGAATGTCTGGCAAGGGGGGTGATAGGCAATTTGGCAACATAAATGACCATTTGCATGGAAACAAGGATCGATAAATCGGCAAGTCGGCGCTGGCAAGACGGCGATCTTTCGGAGAATCTGAGCAGATTGAGGCAGCGACGACCGGTAAATTTTCCAAACAGGACTTGAAACATGGCGCAGTCGCACCTATTATTAGCACTCGTTAGCCATGAGTGCTAATAACTCATTGCGGTTGTCGGGATTTCCCGGCATCGTTTTAAACCCTGTTAGGAGAGAAAGTTCATGAAAATCCGTCCCTTGCATGATCGCGTGATCGTCAAGCGCCGCAAGATTCAGGACGATGGCAAAGTTCGTCCCATGGCACTGAAGGTGGGCGATCGCGTTTTGTTCGGCAAGTACTCGGGCCAGACCGTCAAGGTCGACGGCGACGAGCTGCTGGTGATGCGTGAAGAAGACATCATGGGCGTGGTCGAGGCTTAATTGCCCCCGCATCCTTATTTAACGAATTCAAGGAGATATCAACATGGCAGCTAAAGACGTACAGTTTGGCGACAGCGCGCGTCAGCGCATGGTTCGTGGCGTGAATGTTCTCGCCGACGCAGTCAAGGTTACCCTCGGCCCCAAGGGTCGTAACGTAGTGCTGGAGCGCTCCTTCGGCGCCCCCACCGTCACCAAGGACGGTGTTTCCGTCGCCAAGGAAATCGAACTGAAAGACAAGTTCGAGAACATGGGCGCGCAGATGGTCAAGGAAGTTGCTTCCAAGACCTCCGATGTGGCTGGTGACGGCACCACCACCGCCACCGTGCTGGCCCAGTCGATCGTGCGCGAAGGCATGAAGTATGTTGCCGCCGGCATGAACCCGATGGATCTGAAGCGCGGCATCGACAAGGCTGTGATCGCCATCATCGAAGAGCTGAAGAAGGTCTCGAAGCCCTGCACGACGACGCAAGAAATCGCCCAAGTGGGTTCGATCTCCGCCAACTCCGACGCTGACGTGGGCAAGATCATCGCCGACGCGATGGACAAAGTGGGCAAGGAAGGCGTCATCACCGTCGAAGACGGCAAGTCGCTGCAAAACGAGCTGGAAGTTGTCGAAGGCATGCAGTTCGACCGCGGCTACCTCTCGCCCTACTTCATCAACAATCCGGACAAGCAGATTGCCCTGATGGACAACCCGTTTGTGCTGCTGCACGACAAGAAGATCAGCAACATCCGTGATCTGCTGCCCGTGCTTGAGCAAGTCGCCAAGGCCGGTCGTCCGCTGCTGATCATCGCTGAAGATGTTGATGGCGAAGCGCTGGCAACCCTGGTGGTGAACAACATCCGTGGCATCCTCAAGACCGTCGCCGTCAAAGCCCCTGGCTTTGGTGATCGTCGCAAGGCCATGCTGGAAGACATCGCCATCCTGACCGGCGGCACCGTGATCGCTGAAGAAGTCGGCCTGTCGCTCGAGAAGGCTACCCTGAAGGATCTGGGCCAGGCCAAGCGTGTCGAAATCGGTAAAGAAAACACCACCATCATCGATGGCGCCGGTTCGGAAGACGGCATCAAGGGTCGCGTTACCCAGATCCGTGCCCAGATCGAAGAAGCCACCAGCGACTACGACCGCGAGAAGCTGCAAGAGCGCGTCGCCAAGCTGGCCGGCGGTGTGGCCCTTATCAAGGTCGGTGCCGCTACCGAGATGGAAATGAAAGAGAAGAAGGCCCGCGTCGAAGACGCGCTGCACGCTACCCGCGCTGCTGTGGAAGAAGGCATCGTGGCGGGTGGCGGTGTGGCACTGCTGCGCGCTCGCGCTGCCGTCAAGGTCAAGGGCGACAACCACGACCAGGACGCCGGCATCAAGATCGTTCTGCGTGCTGTCGAGCAGCCGCTGCGCGAAATCGCCGCGAATGCGGGTGACGAGCCGTCAGTCGTCATCAACAAGGTGCTGGAAGGCAAGGGCAACTTTGGCTACAACGCCGCCAACGGCGAGTATGGCGACATGGTGGCGATGGGCGTGCTGGACCCCACGAAGGTCACGCGCACCGCGCTGCAAAACGCTGCCTCCGTGGCTGGCCTGATGCTGACTACCGATTGCATGGTGGCTGAACTGGCGGAAGACAAGCCGGCCGGCGGCGGCATGGGTGGTATGGGCGACATGGGTGGCATGGGCGGTATGGGCGGCATGGGGATGTAATTCGGCTTCGTCGAGATACATACCGTCTCTGAAGGAGTCCTTCAGAGACGCTTCACGAAAAACCCGGCGCAGTGCGAACTGCGGCCGGGTTTTTTAATTGACGAAATCCGCAAGTCGGCGCTGGTGGGACGGCGATTCAGGCGCCGGCAGCGCGTTGGATGCGCTGGGCGATGGCTTTCGCCGATGCGGTGGCGCTTTCCAGGAGAGGAATGCCGTTGGCGGCGTAGGAGCCGCAGAAAAACACCCGCCGATCGCGTTCCGCATGGAGTGCGTCGAGCCGGCTGAGCAAGGGGGCGCTGCGCAGATCAATGATCGGACGTTCCAGCACGGTGCGCTGTAGTACCTGCTCAGGGTTGGGCTCGATATGCGGATTGATGGTTTGAAACACCGGCTCCGGTGAGGCTTGGTGCGCGGGCAGCAGGGCGTTGATCCAGATGGTGACCATGGGGCGATCGTGCGCGTCGCTGAGCAGGTAATTGACCGGCGACCAGTCTGCGCGGCGTCGCGGTGCCAGGCGGGTATCGTGGTGCATCACCATATCAACCTTGCCATAACGAATGCCTCCGAGCACCGCCTGCTCGGCACGGCTGGCGTCTTCAAGCAGGGGCAACACCTGATTGGCCTGGGTGGCAAATATCACGCGGTCAAACTGGGCGTTATCACCATTCCCGGTGTCGATCACCACTCCGTTCGGGCTGCGTCGGATCGATCGAATCTGAGCATCGAAGCGGGCCTCGCGAACGCGCGGTGTGAGGGCGGCCGCGATGGCGCTGGCACCGCCCACCGCGCGAAACACTTTGGAAAACAGAAAGCCACGGCTGAAGTACCCGGCGATCAACTCTGCCGGCGTGTGACGCACGTTGTCATTGCTCACGGTATTGATGCCGGCAAAGCACGGCACCAGAAACTTGTTGATGAAGGCGGGGCTGTAGCCGTGGTCGGCGAGATAAGCCCCGATGGACATGCCGCGCAGCTGGCCCTGCACATGCTCGGCGGGCACTTGCAGCATGAAGCGACCGAGGTCAGTGAGGATTTGCCGTGGGTCGCGGCGCAGGAGCGCCAACGGTGAAATCAGCGGAATCGTGGTGCCTCGCACCCCCACATTGGTATATCGGAAGTAGCACTGACCCGCCGCGTCGGTAAAAGAAAGCGAGGCATCGAGCGCCTCGACGGCAACACCCGACTCCTGCAGCAGAGCAAAAAGCTGCGGGTAATATCCCGGGTAAATGACGCGCAGCGGCACATCGATCCGACCCGTAGCCGCATCGACGCCATGGGCCGCGATGCCGGGGCGCCCGTGTTTCTCGAATACGGTGATCTCGTGCTGCTCACCCAGATACCAGGCGGCAGCCAAACCGGCCATACCACTGCCAATAATTGCGATTCGTTCCCTCATGGTGCAAATGTACCTCAGCTTGGGCCTTCCCGGGGCATTGCCCGGTGGCTTCATTTGATGCGCCAGCTCTCGCTTTGGCTTAGAGCCTATCGCCTGCCGGCGCAGTTGAACCTGATCTTTCCCATGCTGCTGGGCCTGTACCGGCACGCGCCTTGCGACGCATCGCTGGCGGATCTGCCGCTCTGGGAGGCTCTGGGTCTGTCGCTTCTGCTGCAATGGGTGATCATGACCTCGAACGAGGCGAGTGACGCCACTACTGACGATCCACGTGCGCGCACCCTCATTTCAGGGGGAGCGGGTGTGGGGGCAACTGGCGAGCTTTCGCCCCGGTCGATGCGCAGAGCGGCGCTCGCTGGTGGCATGCTCGGCATCGGGGTAACGTTCGCTCTCGGCGGTCCGGGTCTTGTTCTGGTCTGGCTGGGCGCCATGCTGTTGATCTGGGCCTATGACGGCCCGCTACGCTGGTCGCGTTCGCCCGTGGGGAGTCTGTGTCAGGCCGTTGGCGTGGGCATTGTGCTGCCGCTGCTCGCGGGTGGTCTGGTCGCGCCGCTGAGCATGCCCACCGGAGTGGACTGCCTGCTGGGCGTGCTGCTGGGCTTTTCCGGACACATCCTGACGGCGCTGCCCGACGAACAAGCCGATCGTCTAGTGGGAAAAAATACGCTGGTGGTCTGGCTGGGCACCGGGCCGGCTCGCGCCCTGATGCTCGTCGGCTTGAGCACTGGCGGGCTATTGCTGGCGCTCGGCTTTCCTGCAGCGAGGTGCACGCCCGTCGCTGTGGATTGGGTCCTTTACGATGGCGTGGTTCTCGCCGTCGCCATGCTTTTGATCGGTCTTGCGGCGACTCCCTGCGGACAACTACCAAGGCGATCGTTGGCGGGGCTCGCGGTTTACCTTTGGCTGACGGCCAGCGCGTCGATGCTCCTGTGGGGGTTATGGATCAGTCGGGCCTACTGACCGCCGTGCTCCCCAAGGTCATTAGGCCCCGGCACCACCCTATATTCGCTCTAGAATCAGGACAAACAACACTCTTGGAATGAGCTCGCGACTATGAGAATTCTGATTGCCGAGGATGATCCGGTCATTGCGGATGGTCTGATGCACGCGCTGAAAAAATCGGGCTGCGCGGTGGATCATGTCAGCAACGGTGCCGATGCCGATGCGGCCGTGGCACGCGAGCAGTTTGATTTGCTCGTGCTCGATCTGGGTTTGCCCAAGATGTCTGGCCTGGAGGTTTTGCGGCGCTTGCGCACCCGAAAGAATTCGCTGCCGGTGTTAATTCTCACCGCACAAGACGGTCTCGAGGATCGCGTTGCAGGGCTCGATGCAGGGGCCGATGACTACCTCACCAAACCGTTTGCCTTGCCAGAACTGGAAGCACGCATTCGTGCCCTGGTGCGGCGGGGCACCGGTAACCCGACCGGAATCTCGGTCGGACCATTGACGTACAGCCAGACCGAACGTGTTGCCCGGCTCAATGGTGAGCTGCTCGATCTTTCCGCACGGGAACTAGCGTTGCTTGAAGTGCTGATGTTGCGGGCGGGCAGGGTCGTGAGCAAGGATCAGCTGGTGGAACAGTTGTGCGGATGGGACGAAGAGGTGAGCTCGAACGCCATTGAGGTTTATGTGCATCGCCTGCGTAAGAAGCTGGAGCCCGGCGGCGTGCGCATTACCACCTTGCGCGGTCTCGGCTACAGCCTGCAAAAGCCTGCAGCAGCGACGGCAGCGGATGGCTGAAAGCCGCTTCAAGCGAATCTGGCCGGTTGGGCTCAATGGCCTGTTTGGCAATGAGTACAGGGATGGCAGCGAGGACGCATCCAATTCGCTCTTCCTCGAGATTCTCGACTGGATGCTGGCACCCCTGTTGTTGCTCTGGCCGATCTCGATCGGCCTGACCAACCACTATGCGCACCAAATCGCCAACCAGCCCTATGACGTGGCGCTCATCGAGGCAGTGCGTGTGCTCGGGCACTATGCCGAACATGTCGAAGGGCCGCTGCCGGCGCGCCTGCCAAGACAGGCATTGATTTCGCTGGCCGGTGACGGCGCCGATAGTCGCTATTTCCGCATCAGCTCCTTGACCCCGCCCACCGCTGATGCGGTGCCCGCGACCAGTGATCTGGCGCAGCAGATCATGAATGCGCAGGTCGCGGTACGGACACCTAACCCGATCTTCGATCTGCACGTCGGCAAGATTCCGCTGGTGACTGAAGTCAGTGGCTTGGCCACCACCGAAGTGCAGTTGCGCGATGATGTGCTCGAGGGAGAGTCCGTGCGCGTGGCATACCGTGCGGTACCCACTGAGGCTACTGGTGTGTTGCTCATTCAAGTCGCCGAGACCCGCAACGAGCGGGAAGCCCTCGTGTCACGCATTATCCGCGGGGTGCTCTTGCCGCAATTTGCCATGATCCCCATCGTGGTGATTCTTTCCTATCTGGGGCTGTCTCGCGGTTTGGCACCGCTGCGTAAATTGCGCCAGCGCATCCTCAGTCGGCATCCCGGCGATCTCTCTCCCCTGCGTGCCGGGCAGGCGCCGGAGGAGGTGCAGCCCCTGTTACTAGCCCTGAACGGCATGATGCAGCGCCTTGAGCAGAACCTGCAGGCACAGCAGCGCTTCATTGCCGACGCCGCACATCAACTGAAGACGCCGCTTACCGGCCTGAAGATGCAGGCGGATCTCGCCAGCGGTGAGAGCGACCCCAAGCGCCTGCTACGCACGGTGCAACTGATCGCGGAAAGTGCCGACCGCGCCGCCCACCTGACCAATCAATTGCTAATGCTGGCGCGCACCGAAGCCAGTCACGAGAAGCTGCATCGGTTCGAGCCGGTCGATATCCGTTCAATTGCGCGTGCGGTAACCATTGAGTGGGCGGCGCGGGCCATGCTCAAAGACATCGATCTGGCGTTCGAAGCCGGTGAGTGGCCGCATGTGACCGAGGGAGTGCCCTTGTTGCTGCGCGAAATGCTCTCCAATTTGATCGATAACGCCATCAAGTACACGCCGCGCGGCGGACGGGTCACCGTGCGCGTGCGCGTGACCGAGTTTATCGTGCTCGAGGTGGAGGACACCGGCATCGGCATCCCGGAAAGTGAACGGGCCAAGGTCTTCGAGCGCTTTTACCGCGTGCTCGGCAGCGAAGAAAGTGGCAGCGGTCTGGGCCTGCCCATCGTGCAGGAAATCGCTGATCTGCACCGGGCGCGCGTTGAGTTGCTCGACGGCGAAGCGGGCGGCACGCTGTTTCGCGTCAGTTTGATCCGGCGCGGCGGGGCTATGGCGCCCAACGAACTGCGTCCCGATTGAGCCTTCGATGAGCAGAACTCCCGAGCAAACACAGCATTGGCAGGCCAACCGGAGTCTGTCGCTGGTGCTACTGACCGTCTGGTTCGTGGTCACCTTCGGCGTAATGATTTTTGCCGATGACTTGAATCACTTCACCTTTATTGGCCCGCTCGGGTTTTACATGGCGGCACAGGGGTCGTTGTTGGTCTATCTGGCCATCATCGGAGCCTACGCGTGGCATATGCGTCGCATTGATGAGCGCTGCCATCTCGATGAGGCAGAGCGGGAGTGAGTACCGAAGTGACTGCATCACCCTTGTCATTGTTTCAACGCATGCTTCGTTACTACGGATATTTCACGCTGGCGCTAGTGGTTTTCTTTCTCCTCATTGCGGCGCTTGAGTGGGTTGGCGTGCCACACAAGCCACTAGGCTACCTGCTCCTGTTCGCGACGATACTGATCTATGCCGGGATCGGCTTCATGGCCAAGACGACCAATATCAATGACTATTACGTGGCGGGTCGGCGCGTGCCGGCGCTGTTCAATGGCATGGCCGTCGCCGCGGACTGGATGTCGGCGGCCAGCTTCATCGGCCTCGCGGGTACGCTGTACCACTCGGGTTTCGAAGGCTTGGCCTACATCATGGGCTGGACCGGCGGCTACTGTCTGGTGGCCATTTGTCTGGCGCCCTATTTGCGTCGATTTGGCGAATACACAATTCCCGATTTTCTAGGGACCCGCTTCGGTGGCCGCGCGCCGCGACTGATTGCCGTGTTCGCCACCATTTTGTGTTCGCTGGTGTATGTGGTGGCGCAGATTTATGGGGTCGGTCTGATCGCCAGTCGCTTTACCGGGCTGGAGTTCACCATTGGTGTGTTTGTCGGTCTGGCCGGCATTCTGGTGTGTTCGTTTCTGGGCGGCATGAAGGCCGTGACCTGGACCCAGGTGGCGCAATGCATCATCCTCCTGTTGGCCTACCTGGTGCCGGTGGCCTGGCTTTCCGCCAATCAGACCGGCAACCCCCTGGCGCAGGTGGCGGCCTATACCTACACTCTGCCGCGTCTGAGTACGCTGGAGCGTGAACTGAATGATCCGGCCACCGAGCAAGGCCGTGCCGAGGCAGAAGCGCGCGCCATTTTTGCTCAGCGCGCACAGATGTTCGACACGCGTCTCAAAGGTCTGGCCTACGGTGACAGCGAGTATCTCGCTAGTGAGCGCGCTCGGGCGGTGTTGCGCGTCGGCCAGCAACGCGCTGCCGATCCGGTGGATTTGCGCGCCATTGAAAATGCGGAACGCGAACTGCGCCAGTTTCCTCAGGATGTGGCCACCGCCCGCGCCACCTGGACGCGGCTCATGCAGGAGAATCTGCAGCGTGCCGCCCCGGTCAAGCCGCACGCCGAAGCCTTCACCGAGTCCGATGAAGCGCAGCGGTCTGCGGCCAAGCGCAACTTTATTGCCCTTGTCGTTTGTCTGATGCTGGGCACCGCCGCATTGCCGCACATCCTCACCCGGTTTTACACCACACCCACGGTGCGCGCGGCGCGTGAATCGGTGTTCTGGTCGATGTTTTTTATTCTGCTGGTCTACATCACTGCGCCGGCGCTGGCGATTCTGGTCAAGTTCGAGATCTACCAGAACCTCGTCGGCTCAAGCTTCGCGCACCTGCCGTCCTGGGTGAGCAACTGGCATGCGGTGGACAAGACCTTGCTCGCGGTGCAGGACGTCAATCTTGATGGCATTGTTCAGCGCGCCGAGATATTTCTCAGTGGCGACGTGATCATGCTGGCCATGCCCGAAATCGGCGGCTTGCCTTACGTCATCACGGGGCTGGTGGCGGCCGGGGGGCTCGCGGCTGCCTTGTCGACGGCTGACGGTTTGCTGCTGGCCATCGGCAATGCCCTCTCGCATGATGTCTATTTCAAGACCATCGCGCCGGACGCCTCGCCCACGCGCCGTCTGGTGATCGCCAAGGTGGTGCTGTTGGTAATTGCCGTCGTGGCGGCTTACCTCGCCTCACTGCGCGCGGTTGGCATTTTGACGCTGGTCGGGGCGGCCTTTTCACTCTCGGCCGCCGCCTTGTTTCCAGCCCTGATCTGTGGCATTTTCTGGCCGCGCGCCAACCGCACCGGGGTATTGCTGGGGATGGTGCTGGGGCTGGGGGTTACGTTGGGCTATATGGTCGTCACCTACGAGCCTTTTGGTTTCGGTACCTCGCTGTGGTGGGATATCAAGCCCATCGCCGCCGGGATTTTCGGCGTACCGATGGGTTTCCTGGGGGTCCTCGTCGGTAGCTTGCTGACCAAGCCCCCGGCACCCGAAGAGTCTGAGGTCGCCGAGTGGGTACGTTTCCCCGACCCTTCCGCAAGTCGGCGCTGGCAGGACGGCGATTTACGTCCCACGGGGCCCCTGCGATGACCGTTTTGGCACCCTGAACCCGATCATGCGCCTTGCCCTGCTTTCCGATATCCACAGCAATCTTGAGGCCTTTCAAGCCTGCCTGCGTCACGCACGCAAGCAGGGGGTGGACCAATTCGCGATTCTCGGCGATCTGGTCGGGTACGGCGCTGACCCTGTGGCGGTGGTCGAGGCGGTGATGGAATTGCAGGCGGCCGGGGCCACTGTGCTGATGGGCAACCACGACCAAGCGGTGGTTGCCGACGAACGCAGCCTGTCACCGGGTGCACGCGAGGTAGCGGTGTGGACGCGGCAGCAGTTGTCGGCGGTGCAGCTTGCTTTCCTGCGCGCGCTGCCGATGACGGCTCGTCAGGGCTGGGCGCTGTGGGTGCATGGCAGCGCGCACGAGCCGGACAAGTTTCACTATGTGCAGGAAGCCGATGTCGCTCGGCAGTCGATCGACGCCGCTCCGCGCGACGTGCGCCTGATTGCCGCTGGCCACGTCCATGAGCCGCGACTGTGGCATTTCTCAGGCCGAAATTCCCAACCGGCCCCGTTTCGCCCGAGTTCCGGGGTGGCCATTGATCTGACGCCGACGCGGCGCTGGATGGCGACGATTGGTTCGGTAGGTCAGCCGCGCGACGGCAACCCGGCCGGCAGTTACGCCATCGTTGATCTCGCGCAAAGCCGCATCACCTTCTTCCGCATACCCTATGACCATGCCATCACAGCGCAGAAAATTCGCGCCGCGGGGCTGCCGGACTGGAATGCGCAGCGTCTGGCCTTGGGCAAATAACTATTCGCCGGAGGAGTTGGTGAAGTGAATCGGCGCGGACAAAGCCTGAGCGGGCAATTCATCGATGGCTTCGAGATCGGCCCCTGTCTGGCACAGGGCGGCGCGGCGTTTCTCTACGAGTGCATTCATCCGGACCACGATAAATCGCTGTTGATGAAGGTGCCCCGGTTGGGCATCAATCAGCCGGTCGCCGGCCTGATTGGTTTTGAGACCGAGTGCCTCGTGCAGCCGCGACTCGACATGATCCATGCGCCCAAGGTATATGGCGTCGGAGCGCTTGATGAGCAGCCGTACATCGTCATGGAGGCCGTGCCGGGCCGCACCCTCGAGAACCTCATTGCCACCCGCGGCGCCATGCCGCTCGAAGATCTGATCGAGATCGGCGCGGCCATTGCCCGCGCCCTGCACGCGATCCATCGGGCGCAGGTGATTCATCTTGATGTAAAGCCAGCGAACATGATCCTGCACCCGGATGGCCACATTGTGCTGCTCGACTTCGGTTTCGCTCATCATGCGCAATGCCCCGATTTGTTCTATGAAGCACAGATGAAGGGTGTGGGTTCGCCGGTGTATATCGCGCCGGAGCAGATTCTCGGCGCACGGCATGATCCGCGCAGCGACCAGTTTGCCCTCGGCGTGACGCTCTTCGAAATGGCTACCGGCAAGCTGCCCTTTGGCGAGATGGAGGCCGACAGCGAAATGAAGCAGCGCCTCTGGCGTGTGCCTACCCCCCCGCGCAGTCTGCGCCCCGAGTTGCCCCCCTGGTTTCAGGAGGTGGTACTGCGCTGCCTTGAGGCCAACCCGGACGACCGCTTCCCCAGTTGTGGCCAAGTGGCCTGGCTGTTTGAAAATCCAAACAAAATCGAGCTGACGCCACGACGCCAGCGCACCGAGGCGGCGGGCTTCTGGGAGCAGGCGCGGCGCTGGTGGCGAATGCGCAAGAACCCGGCGCTCCAGCGCGTGACCACGGCGATTAATCCACTGGATCGCGCCCCCATCGTGCTCGTGGCGCTGGACCCGGAAAGCGACGACGAGGCGCTGCTCGAAGCCTTGCGCAATGCGACCCGGCGCACCATGACCACTTCGCCCGAGAGTCGCCTCTCGTGCCTGTCGATCATTACCAGCAGCAATGCCCAAGAAAAGGTTGGCGATAACGAATCAGAGCGCCAGCATGACACCATTGTGGCCCTGCAGCACTGGGCCTCCACCCTGCGCTTGCCTGAGAACCAGTTGTCGATGCATGTGTTTGAAGAGAGTGATGCGGCCCAGCGTATCCTCAGTTTCGCCGAGCACAATCACGTTGATCTGATCATTCTGGGTGCCAGTCATGCCAATAACCGTATCGAGCGCGTGCGCTCGACCATGACCCGGGTGGTGTCGCGGGCCCATTGCAGTGTGATCGTTGTTCGCCCCCACGTTGTCGAGTAAGTCGAGGCAATAAAAAACCCCGCCGAAGCGGGGTTTCAAGGAAGGCCGCATTGCTGCGGCCGGCTTGTCGTTTTTACGGCTTGGGTGCTGCCGCCGGTGCCTCAGCCGAAGCAGGGGCAGCAGCAGGCACCGCCGGTGCCGCTGCGGGAGCAGCAGCCGGTGCCGCACTATGGGACTCGGCACCCTTGTGCATCGCCTCTTGTGCGGCATGCTCACCACCGAGGTCGACCGGGCCGCTTTTGGTCATGACCCAGAGTGCCAGGCCGGCGAAGGCGAAGAATCCAACGGCATATTTCCACATGGTGTAGTCCCTTTCTTGAGTAATTACTGCGAGTGATAGACGTCGCTGTCTTTGGTTTCCTTGACGAACAGCACGCCGATAACGAGCGTCATGGCGGCAATGATGATCGGGTACCACAGACCGCTGTAGATATCGCCCTGTGCCGCCACGATGGCGAAGCTGGTCGCTGGCAGGAAGCCACCGAACCAACCGTTGCCGATATGGTAAGGCAGAGACATCGAGGTGTAGCGGATGCGAGTCGGGAACATCTCTACCAGCATTGCCGCGATGGGCCCGTACACCATGGTCACGTAGATCACCATGATGGTCAGGATGAGCACGATCATGCCCTTGTTCATCTTGGCAGGATCAGCCTTGGCCGGGTAACCGGCTTCCTTGATGGCGGCTGCCATCTGCTCCTTGAAGCGAGCAGCGTCTTCCTTCGCGGTCGGGCCTTTGGCGTCATACGACTCGATGACCTTGTCGCCAAATTTCACCTGGGCAACGGCTTGGCCAGGGGCCTCGACGTTGTTGTAGTTCAGACCACCAGCGGCAAGGAAGGACTTTGCCACGTCGCAGGTGCTGGTGAACTTCACGGTGCCGGTCGGGTTGAACTGGAACGAGCACTGGGCCGGGTCAGCGACTACGACGATCGGGCTCTTGGCCTGAGCGGCGGCGAGGTCGGGGTTGGCGTACTGCAACAGCGCATGGAACAGCGGGAAGTAGGTCAGGATCGCGATCAGGCAGCCCGCCATGATGATGGGCTTGCGACCGATCTTGTCCGACAGCCAGCCGAAGAAGATGAAGCCGGGGGTGCCGATGATCAGGGCTGCCGCAATCAGGATGTTGGCGGTAGCACCATCGACCCGAGCCATCTTCTCAAGGAAGAACAGCGCGTAGAACTGGCCGGTGTACCACACCACTGCCTGGCCGGCGGTGAGGCCGAACAGCGCGAGCAGGACGATCTTGAGGTTCTTCCATTCACCGAAGGCCTCTTTGATCGGAGCCTTGGAGACCTTGCCCTCATCCTTAAGCTTTTGGAAGGCCGGCGACTCGGAGAGTTGCATGCGGATCCAGACCGAAACGCCCAGCAGGACAATCGAGATCAGGTAAGGAACACGCCAGCCCCACTTGGCAAACTCTTCTTCGCCAATGGCAGTACGCGTGCCCAGGATCACCAGTAGCGCCAGCATCAGGCCGATGGTCGCCGTCGTCTGAATGAAGCTGGTGTATAGACCGCGACGACCGTCCGGCGAATGCTCGGCTACGTAAGTAGCCGCACCACCGTACTCACCGCCAAGGGCCAGACCTTGCAGCAAGCGCAAGCTGATCAGGATGATCGGGGCGGCAATGCCGATAGTTTCGTAGTTGGGGAGCAGACCAACGACGAAGGTCGAGAGACCCATGATCAAAATCGTGACGAGGAAGGTGTATTTGCGACCAACGAGGTCACCGAGGCGACCGAAGACGAGCGCGCCGAAGGGACGAACCGCAAATCCGGCGGCAAAGGCCATCAAGGTAAAGATCAGTCGCGTCTGCTCGTCCAATGCCGAGAAGAAGTTCTTGGCAATAACGGCCGCCATGACGCCAAACAGATAAAAGTCGTACCACTCGAAAATGGTACCGAGCGAGGAGGCGAAGATGACCTTCTTTTCCTCGGGGGTGATCGGTGCAACGGCTTCTTTAGCCATGGTGCCTCCTCCTAGTTAAGTTTCAGAATGCCGCCCGCGCCAAACTGTGCAGGCGGTAGCGGTGATGGCATTCTGGTGAGGAGGACTTACGTTAGCCTGACAGGGGGGCCTGAAAATTCTCTTTGCTTTTAAAGGCTTACGAAATTCTTACATGGTGCGTCGCAGCATCAGCGCGCAACAAAGGCGCGCTCGATCACGTAATCGCCGGGCACCCCGGTGTGTGGAGAAATCTCGAAGCCGCGGGCATCGAGCATGGCGGCGGTGTCTTTGAGCATGCTCGGGCTGCCACAGATCATGGCGCGATCAACGGCAGGGTCCAGTGGCGGCAAGCCGGTATCGGCAAACAGTTGTCCGGACTCGATCACATCGGTCAGGCGGCCTCTGTTGCGAAAAGGTTCGCGTGTGACCGTGGGGTAATAGACCAGCTTGCCGCGGAGCATCTCGCCCAGAAACTCGTGCTCGGGCAGATGCTCCTGAAACAGATCCTGGTAGGCCAGTTCATTGACCTGACGCACGCCATGCATCAGGACGACCTTCTCGAACTTTTCGTAGGTTTCGGGATCCTGAGTGATGCTCAGGAACGGAGCCAGCCCGGTACCGGTAGCAAACAAGTACAAGTGCTTACCTGGTTTGAGGTCGCGTAATACAAGCGTGCCTGTTGGCTTCTTGCTGATGAGTACGGGATCGCCCACCTTGAGGTGCTGAAGGCGGGAGGTAAGCGGACCGTTCTGGACCTTGATGCTGAAGAACTCCAGATGCTCGTCATAGTGCGGGCTGGCAATGCTGTAGGCACGCATGAGCGGCTTGCCCTCGACCTCGAGCCCGATCATCACAAAGTGCCCGCTCTCAAAGCGCAATGCCGGGTCGCGGGTCGTGCGGAAGGAAAACAGGGTGTCGTTCCAGTGATGGACGCTTAAAACGTTCTGGGTGTTATAGGCTGCCATGGCGCGCTCTGAGTCAGTCGAAGAGCACGAATTTTATCGGTGGGTTGGCTTGCTGCTTAGATGCTGTGGCGCTATGGATATGCCATGGCGGGATATACGTTCGGGGTGAATCCGAAAATAAGCGCAGCCGAAACCTTGATAATGAGCGGTCTTTGTGCCTATAATCCGCGCCTTTCCGGCCGGGTAGCTCAGTCGGTAGAGCAACGGATTGAAAATCCGTGTGTCGGCAGTTCGATTCTGCCCCCGGCCACCAAGTACAACTTTTAACTGGATCAACAAGATATGCCAGGTATTCGCGTCAAGGAAAACGAGCCGTTCGAGGTCGCCATCCGCCGCTTCAAACGCGCCATTGAGAAGACCGGTCTGCTGACCGAACTGCGTGCCCGCGAGTTCTACGAGAAGCCCACCACCGAGCGCAAGCGCAAGCACGCGGCTGCGGTCAAGCGTCATCACAAGCGCATCCGCAGCCAGCAGTTGCCGCCGAAGTTGTACTGATCCGCGTCTGAATCGAGTGTCAATAGGCCGCCGCGAGGGGGCCTATTGTTGTTTTATGTCTGCGTTGAGGCCGCGCTGCGTTAGACGCGTATCTGGGCATTGGTTGCGATATCGTTCCCGTCACCTTAAAGGCAGTACGTTTAAGCTCGCATGAGTGAGCCTCGCCGTCAAAACGACCGACTGCTCCTTCAATAGGAATAGCAGAAAGTGGTAGCAGTTTGCGGGGTAGTTCTTGAGCATGCCATGCTGACTCCGACTACCTGTTTGGTTCGCGATTCATAATTTTAGGGCATCATGAAGCGCATGCGGGCCGAGGGCGCTGGCCTGATCATCTGTCAGATGACTTCGATTGACAGCACTTTTAATTCTTCCGTTATCGTCGGTCTTGACGCAATCAAGCGAGGTAGGGCGTGATAATTGCTCACCGCTCCCCTGTGAGATCAGTTGGCGTTACTAATGAGATACAGATCCGGAATCTGTTTAGTGGTGATTGACTATGTCGTAGTGTGGCGCGACAAACCTTTGCAAGAGGGGCGAGAATGAAAAAAGTATTGGTCACAGGGGCGGATGGTTTTATCGGCTCGCACTTGACGGAAGAGCTGGTAAGGCTCGGTTATGACGTTCGTGCCTTTGTGCTGTACAACTCTTTCAACTCGTGGGGCTGGCTCGATCAGTTGCCGCAGAATGTGCGCTCGAATCTAGATGTTTTTTTGGGCGACATTCGCGACCCCAATGGCGTGCGTACGGCAATGCGCGGATGTGATGCAGTGCTTCATCTTGCTGCACTTATCGCTATCCCTTACTCCTACCATTCGCCAGATACCTATGTTGACACCAATATTAAGGGTACGTTGAATGTACTTCAGGCAGCTCGGGAAGTAGGCGTCGCACGGGTAATACATACCTCAACAAGTGAGGTCTACGGGACAGCACGCTTTGTGCCAATTACGGAGGAACACCCATTGCAGGGGCAGTCCCCTTATTCGGCCTCAAAAATTGGTGCTGATCAGCTGGCGTACTCTTTTTTTGCGTCATTTGGTTTGCCGGTCGTTATCGCCCGCCCATTTAATACCTACGGGCCACGCCAGTCAGCCAGAGCGGTCATCCCCACAATAATTACTCAGATCGCAAGTGGTATGCGTTCTCTGAAGCTTGGGGCAATACATCCAACGCGTGATTTCAACTACGTTGCGGATACGGTCAGCGGGTTCGTGGCAGCTTTAAAAAGTAATAGGGGGATGGGTGAAGTGATTAATTTCGGTTCCAACTATGAGATATCAGTTCGAGACACGGTTCATCTGATCGCTGATGTAATGGGAGCGCAGGTAGAGATCGAAACCGACGATGTTCGCTTACGACCATCAAAGAGTGAGGTAGAAAGGCTCTGGGCGGACAACACGAAAGCGCGCTTAATGTTCGGCTGGGAGCCAACTTATGCTGGCCAGGAGGGTTTGCGGCGGGGGCTTGCCGAAACTGCCGAGTGGTTTTCGAACGAGTCCAACCTCGCCGGATATAAGGCGGGACGCTATAACATCTAGTTATCGTAGGCCGACGATAGGCTATGTTGGCTCGCTAACGACTTCCTTTTTTTATCTATACCGGCGTGAGCTCAAACCCAAATAACACCCTGCTACTACTTGGTGCTGGCGGCCATGCTAAGGCCTGCATTGATGTGATCGAACAGGTGGGCGGCTTCACCATAATCGGATTGGTTGGCTTGCCACAAGAGGTTGGAACGGCAGTTTTGGGATACCCCGTACTTGGTTCTGACAGTGACCTAGAAGTCTTGCTGATGAAGTGTTCGTATGCATTGGTGACCGTAGGGCAAATCAAGACGCCAGCGCCGAGAGTTCGGTTGTATAACGAGCTAAGTGTGAGAGAGGGCGATGCCCCCCGGCCATTGTTTCACCCAAGGCGTATGTTTCGCCACATGCTCGCATCGGTGAGGGGAGCATCGTTTTGCACGGTGCAGTCGTAAATGCCGGAGCTGTGGTCGGGAGAAACTGCATCGTCAATAGTCTTTGCCTTGTTGAGCATGACGTCGTTGTTGGTGACCATTGTCACATCGCTACTGGCGCCCGCGTGAACAGTGGTGTTAGCGTTGGCGATACTACGTTTTTAGGCAGTGGGGCTACCATTCGTCAAGGAGTGGCTATTGGACGTGGCTGCATAATTGGAATGGGACAGTCGGTGCTCGCGGATTGCGCAGATGGCTTGCAACTGCCCGTAACAAGGAAACTCACATGAGCGTTCTTATCATTGCTGAAGCTGGCGTTAATCATAACGGCGACATGCAGATCGCAAAGCAGCTTATAGACGTGGCAGCGGCGGCTGGGGCGGATCTTGTGAAGTTCCAAACGTTTAGAGCTGACACATTAGTAACAAAATCGGCTACCAAGGCGGACTACCAAAAAGCGACGACTACGGCTGACGAGTCGCAGCACACAATGCTTCTCCGACTCGAACTCACCGAGTCTATGCATGACGAACTGATCGCACATTGTCGTCTGCGCAATATCGAATTCTTTTCGACGGCGTTTGATCTAGAAAGTTTGGAGTATCTAAACAGTTTGGGGCTGCCCCGCGTTAAGGTGCCATCCGGCGAAATCACCAACCTGCCCTATTTACGCAAGATTGGCAGTTTCGGCAAAGAAGTGATTCTGTCGACTGGCATGTCAAACATGGGCGAGATTGAGGCCGCCATTGACGTTTTGGAAAAAGCAGGCACCTTAAGGGACCAGATCATCGTCCTCCACTGCAACACTGAGTATCCCGTGCCGATGCACGAGGTGAACCTGCGCGCTATGCGTTCGATTGGTGAGGCCTTCGGGGTGAGGATCGGTTTTTCAGATCATACGGAAGGCATTGAAATTGCAATCGCTGCAGTTGCTCTAGGGGCAACTGTCATCGAGAAGCATTTCACACTGGACCGTAGCCTGCCGGGGCCGGATCATAAGGCCAGCTTGGAACCTGGAGAGCTAAACGCAATGATTTCAGCAATCCGCAATGTTGAACTCGCTTTTGGTGACGGCATTAAGCGCCCCACCTTCAGCGAATCGCGGAACACCGCAGTTGCCCGCAAGTCCCTCGTAGCGAGCGTGGCGGTTAAACAGGGGGAAGTTTTTTCGGCTGAGAACCTTGCGGTTAAGCGCCCCGGCAATGGCATTTCCCCGATGCGCTGGGACGAGGTGGTTGGCCGAGCGGCGCCAAGAAATTTTGCTGCTGATGAGTTGATCGAACTGTGACCCGCAAGATTTGCGTTATTACCGGCTCTCGTGCGGATTACGGATTGCTGCGCTGGGTTATGCAAGGCATCCAAGATGATCCCGATCTAACGTTGCAGGTCGTTGCTACCGGAATGCACCTGTCACCCGAGTTTGGTCTGACTTATCTTGAGATCGAGCAGCATGGGTTCAGGCTCGATCGTAAAGTTGAGATGCTGACCAGTTCGGATACTCCTGCAGGAATTGCGAAATCGATGGGTTTGGGGTTGATCGGCTTTGCCGATGCTTTGAGTGAGTTGCGTCCCGATCTAATTGTGGTGCTTGGTGACCGTTTTGAAATCTATGCGGCCGTGGCTGCCGCATTGGTTGCAAGAATCCCGGTGGCACATCTGCATGGTGGAGAAACCACCGAAGGTGCTTTTGACGAGGGCATTCGTCATGCGATCACCAAGATGTCACACCTGCATTTTGTCGCGGCAGAACCCTATCGGCAACGTGTCGTGCAACTTGGGGAGCAGCCTGATCGTGTGTTTCTAGTTGGTGGGTTGGGAGTCGATGCGATAAAGCGTATCCGACTGCTTGATCGAAACGCTGTTGAAACCTCGCTTGGATTTGGCTTGAGTGAAAAGTTACTGCTAATTACCTTTCATCCTGTCACCCTTGAAGTTGGCACTGCTTCCGGCCAGATGGAAGAATTGCTTGCTGCTCTCGACGATCTGGATGACACCAGTCTGATCTTTACGCTACCCAACGCTGATACCGATGGACGAGTGCTGATAAAGGCTGTGGAGAAGTTTGTCGCACAGCATCCAAACGCGCATGCCTACGCATCTCTTGGTCAGTTGCGATATTTGTCATGTCTTGCACACGCCGACGGTGTGATCGGCAACTCTTCCAGTGGTTTGCTGGAGGCACCGTCTTTGAATACCGGTACGATCAACATTGGCGACCGCCAACGGGGTCGCATGCAGGCGGCAACCGTGATCAACTGCGATCCGACGCGGAAAAGCATTTCGGAAGCCATAAGTCGGCTTTATTCTCCGGAGTTTCGATCGAGTCTTGCGAAGGTTTGCAACCCCTACGGCGATGGAGGAGCCAGCGACCGGATTGTTGATACATTGAAAAATTACCCGCTTGACCGACTCGTCAAGAAGGTCTTTTTTGACCTGCCTGGAGCAAATTGGGGGGGCATTAAGTGAGCGCAGCCGAGGAGGTCTGGCACCAAGCGATTCTTCCTGCTGAATCTACTATTCGGCAGGTAATACGTGTGCTTGATCAAGTTGCCATCAAGATCGTAATGGTGGCAGGGGAGGATGGCAAACTGTTGGGTACGGTGTCGGATGGTGATGTTCGCCGTGGTTTGTTGAAGGGGCTTGATCTAGACAGCCACATTTCACCTACCATCCAACGAAACCCTCTGGTCGTGCCCCCTGGGATGACGCGAGAAACGGTCATGCAGTTGATGGTTGCCAACAAGATCCAACAGGTTCCTGTAGTAAATGAAAACCGGCATATCGTCGGCCTCCATCTTTGGGATGAAATCACCACGCCGCCGACGCGTGTCAACACAATGGTGATCATGGCTGGCGGGAAGGGTACCCGTCTTCGACCCTATACCGAGAATTGTCCGAAACCGTTGGTTCAGGTAGCGGGTAAGCCGATGCTGGAGCATATTATCGAGCGGGCCAAGCTGGAAGGTTTCACCCGTTTTGTGCTGGCCATCAACTACCTAGGCCATATGATCGAGGATTTCTTTGGTTCGGGCGCGCGGCTTGGGGTAGAGATTGAATATCTTCGCGAACAATCTCCCTTGGGAACTGCCGGAGCGCTTAGTCTGCTAAACCCCAGACCGGATTTGCCTTTTCTGGTGACTAACGCCGATGTGATTACCGATATCCGTTATGGGGAGTTGCTCGATTTTCATATTCACCACGACGCGGCGGCGACCATGGCTGTGCGCGTTCATGAATGGCAAAATCCTTTCGGAGTCGTACAGACTCGTGGCGTCGAAATTATCGGATTTGAGGAGAAGCCGGTGGCGCGAACACATGTGAATGCGGGGGTGTATGCGCTGAACCCGGATGTGCTGGGCGCACTAAGCGCCGACATGCACTGCGACATGCCAACCCTTTTTGAGCGACTTCAAGCACAAGGAAGTCGCACCGTGGCATACCCAATGCACGAGCCTTGGTTGGACGTCGGCCGGCCAGACGATCTAAATCGAGCCAATGCCGAGAGCACAAGTTAACTACGAACACTATTATAGAAAATGGACAAGATCAAATACCCTCACCCCGTGGATATGACCTCCTTTGCCAAGGAAAATCAAAATCCAACAGCACTTTATGGCTTGCCAACGGAAGTCGTCTATTGCAAAAAATGTGTGATATCCAACCAGCGACCAAATTCTGCTGTGGAGTACAAACACACCAAGGACAGCAAGAAGGTGACAATCAATTTTGACGAGAACGGCGTTTGCGATGCCTGCAATTTTGCCGAGCGTAAGCGTCACACAATCGACTGGAATGACCGAGAAAGACTGTTGCGGGAACTCTGCGACAAGCATCGGAAGAACGACGGTTCCTACGACTGCGTTGTTCCGGGCTCTGGCGGAAAAGATAGTTTTTACGCATCCCATATTCTGAAAACAAAGTATGGCATGCACCCTCTGACCGTCACCTGGGCTCCTCATGTCTATACGGAATGGGGCTGGAAGAATTTCCAGTCGTGGATTCACGCCGGACATGACAATTATCTGATGACGCCAAACGGTCGTGTTCATCGCCTGTTGACGCGTCTTTCAACCGAATTGCTTTTCCATCCATTTCAAGCCTTCATGTTCGGGCAAAAAGCACTTGCCCCCAAAATGGCCCTCCTGTTTAACATTCCTTTGGTGTTTTACGGCGAAAACGAGGCGGAATATGGCAACCCGATTGGGGATACGGATTCGGCAAAGCGCGATTGGTCTTACTTTACCGCCGACGATCAGTCAAAGATTTTTCTCGGTGGAGTATCGGTTCCCGATTTGAAGGCTCAATTCGGCATTGATCAGAATGATCTGCAGCCGTATCTGCCTGCTGATCCGAACAAGATCGCCGAGAAAAATGTCGAGGTTCATTATCTAGGGTACTACCTTAAATGGCATCCGCAGGCTTGCTATTACTATGCGGTTGAGCATGGCGGCTTCCAAGCCTCACCGGAAAGAACGCCAGGGACTTATTCAAAGTACAACAGCATCGATGACCGTATTGATGATCTGCACTATCTTACGACCGGAACCAAGTTCGGTATCGCCCGTGCCAGTTACGACGCTGCTCAGGAAATCCGGTCTGGTGATATCACTAGGGAGGAGGGGTCGCACTTGTTAAGCGTTTCGATCACGAGTTTCCAGGGCGCTTTGCCGACGAGATGTTCCGTTATCTGAGCCTTCCGGAGCATGAATTTCCGGAGGCCTGCCGAATGTTCGAGCGCCCGATTATGGATCGTGAATACTTTCGTCTGCTGACCGACACCTTCCGCTCTCCCCACCTCTGGTACAACGAAAGCGGCGAATGGATGCTGCGTCACGTATTATCGAATGAACATGCGTAAGTGGTTGTCGTGAGAAGCATTCGCCTGATCGCCCGACTCGATATCAAGGGCCCCAACCTCATCAAGGGAATTCACCTGGAGGGGCTCCGTGTCATTGGCGCGCCCAATGAATATGCGTTGCGCTACTACCAGCAGGGGGCTGACGAGCTGATTTACATGGATATTGTTGCGAGCCTGTATGGGCGCAACAGTCTTGGCGAGATTGTTCAGCAAGCGGCGCAGGATGTATTTGTGCCTATTACTGTTGGAGGCGGAATACGATCTGTCGACGACGCTACCCGTCTCTTGCGATGCGGTGCCGACAAGGTGGCAGTGAACACTGCTGCCGTAGCGAATCCGGGGCTCATCAGCGATATTGCGCGGCGCTTTGGCAGTCAGTGCATGGTGCTATCGATCGAAGCCAAGCAGATTGCTCCAGACCGCTGGGAGGCCTACACTGATAACGGACGCGAGCGAACGGGATTGGATGTGATCGAGTGGGTCAAGCGAGGTGTCGCGCTTGGTGCTGGGGAAATCCTGCTGACCTCCGTTGATAAAGAAGGAACGCGCAAAGGATTCGATCTTCCCCTGCTGCATGCCGTAACCAGCGAAGTTGGGGTTCCGGTCATCGCTAGTGGCGGCATGGGTCATCCCGAACACCTTGTCGAGGCTGTTCAGCAAGGACAGGCAGACGCCGTCGCCATGGCGGATATCCTTCACTACGGCCGCGCGACTGTTGGCGATATTCGCGCTAGCGCGCGGAAGGCTGGCGTTGATGTGAGAGTTTATGAGCCGGTGTGACGTAGTAATCATTGATTACGGTATGGGTAACCTGCTGAGCGTGCGGCGTGGCTTGGAGCATTGCGGTGCCTCCGTAGTAGTGACGACCGATCCTGATGAAATTCTTTCTGCAACTCGGGTAGTCTTGCCCGGAGTAGGCGCATTTGCTGATGGAATGGCGGAACTTCGTCGCAATGGGCTAGATGTCGCTGTGCGAGAACTCGCCGGCAAGGGGACTCCGCTTTTGGGTATCTGCTTGGGTATGCAAATGCTTCTGGATGAGAGTGAAGAGTTTGGCAGGACTCTAGGCTTGGGCCTGATCCCTGGACGGGTAGTTCCCGTGCCCTCAGTTGGTATCGACGGCCTGCGGCAAAAAATTCCCCACATTGGCTGGAATGGTCTGGTTCTACCCGAAGGCAGGAAATGCTGGGGAAACACTTTGCTGCATGCTGTTGTGCCAGGTGAAGCCGCCTATTTTGTCCATTCCTTCATGGCCTCTCCGACCAGCCGGGAGCATAGCTTGGCGAATTGCCTCTATGGCGGCCAACCGGTGACTGCGGCAATTGGGCGGGGCAATATTGTTGGTTGCCAATTTCATCCGGAAAAGAGTGGTGAAGTTGGTTTGAAAATACTGAGAGCGTTCTGTGCAAGTTAGCGTTCTCTTCCCGCAAGGCTGAAGGTGAAGGCACTAGTCGTCGGATATGGATCAATCGGCGCTCGTCATGCTCGCCTTCTTGATCAGCTTGGCTGCACGACAGCAGTGGTCAGTCATCGTCAAGTCGATTTCTCGACTGTATATCCTGACCTTGTATCGGCATTATCAACTCATTGTTCAGACTACATTGTCGTTGCTAATTCGACCAACCAGCACAGTGAAACTGTTCTGGCGCTTGCGTCCGCAGGTTTTGAGGGCAGCGTGCTAGTTGAGAAGCCCGTGTTCGACCACTCTCAACCGATACCCTCCGCGCGATTCAAAGGCTTCTTCGTTGCGTACAACTTGCGTTTTCATCCGGTAATCAAACGCCTACGAGAGATTCTTGCGGGCGAGAAAATCCTTTCAGCCCAAGTCTACGTAGGTCAGTACTTGCCGGATTGGCGCCCCGGAACAGACTACCGCCAATCCTACTCGGCACGCGCCGATCAAGGCGGTGGCGCTTTGCGCGACCTAAGTCATGAGCTTGATTACATTAGTTGGTTATGTGGAGAATGGACAGCGCTTACCGCATTGGGCGGCCATGTCAGTTCACTTGAAATCGACAGTGATGATCTCTTTGTTCTCCTTATGCGGTCCGAAAGATGTCCCGTGGTGACAATTCAGGTTAGCTATTTGGACCGTGTAGCGCGTCGACAAATGGTGATCAATACGCAAGATCGCACGATTGAAGCGGATGTATTGAACGGCACACTGTCGATCAATGGCACTAGGGAAACTCTGGTCGTCGAACGTGACCAGACCTACCGCGAAATGCATCAAGCGATGTTGAGCGGAGACTTCGACAATCTCTGCTCGATAGAGGCAGCACTTGCAACGCTGCAGTTGATCGAATCAGCGGAGCGTGCAAACAAGCAAAGGAATTGGATTACGCGATGAAGCGGCTATGTACGATCTGCGCTCGAGGAGGGTCAAAGGGGGTCAAAGGGAAAAATATCCGCCCGCTGTTTGGTAAGCCACTTATTGCATACAGCATCGAGCAGGCACGGGCTTCCGGGATGTTCGATTCTCTGGCTGTCAGCAGCGACTCCGACGAGATATTAGATGTAGCGCGTGCGTGGGGGTGCGACTACCTGATCAAACGCCCTGATGAGTTGGCAACCGACCAGGCGGCTAAACTGCCTGTCATTCGTCACTGTGTTCAAGAGGTCGAGGTCCAGGCTGAGACAAGCTTCGATACGATCGTTGATCTTGATGCAACCTCCCCGCTCCGGTCTGCAGAAGATATTGTCAATGCAGTAAGGCTTCTTGAAGATAGTGGTGCCGACAATGTAATTACGGCAATGCCGGCACGCCGATCGCCCTACTTCAACTTGGTTGAACTGGATGCTGACGGCATCGCGCGCCTGTCGAAACCGCCCCTGTCTAAAGTTGTACGGAGGCAGGACTCGCCCAAATGCTATGACATGAATGCCTCAATCTATGTCTGGCGTAGGCAGATCCTTTTAGATAGCGACGGCCTTTTCGGTGAAAATACGCGGCTTTATGTCATGCCGGAAGAACGTTCAATCGATATCGACTCAGAGCTCGATTTCGAATTCGTGCAGTTTTTCATGTCACAACAACAGGTTAATCACTTAAGGAATTCGTATGGCTGATCAGTTTCGTATCGATAGCCACAAGCTCGTCTACCATCCGCAGCGGGTTTCCCAGTTCCTTGAGGCTGGAGATGATTGGCAAAAGGCGAAAAGTGTCTACCCAATCTATGTCGAAATTTCGCCTGTCGGAGCCTGCAATCACCGCTGCACCTTTTGTGCGGTCGACTATATCGGGTACAAGAGCCAGATGCTTGACGTACCCATGCTTACTGCGCGCCTTGAAGAGATGGGGCGGCTTGGTGTCAAGAGCGTCATGTACGCGGGCGAGGGGGAGCCTTTACTCCACAAGAAGATCAACGAGATCGTCCGAGCAACAAAGCAGGCCGGTATCGATGTGTCGTTTACAACCAACGCCACGGTTCTCAACGATGCATTTGTCGAGCAGTCTCTGCCGCTGACCTCATGGATCAAGGTATCCATTAACGCAGGCACTGCAGAGACCTACGCAAAAATTCACCAGACGAAGGATAGGGACTTTGACCGGGTGGTCAGCAACCTGAAACATGCCGTTGAATACAAAAAGAAGCACGGCCTCAGTTGCACGATAGGCGCGCAATCACTGCTCCTGCCAGAGAACGCACATGAAATGGAGACCTTGGCCTTGCTTTGCCGTGATGAAATCGGATTGGATTATCTGGTTATCAAACCGTACTCGCAGCATCTGTTCAGCGAAACTCATGTTTACGAGAATGTCAATTATGGTGAGTATCTGGCCATGGCATCATCGCTGGAGCGGTTGAACACGGACGCATTCCAAGTGGTTTTTCGTAGCAACACAATGAAAAAACACATCGAGGATGAGAGCGCTCGCTATAAAAAATGTAATGCAACCCCTTTTTTCTGGGCGTATGTCATGGCCGATGGCGCGGTGTACGGATGCAGCGCCTATCTTCTTGATAAACGCTTCGAGTACGGCAATCTAAAGGAGCAGTCATTCCAGCAGATATGGGAAGGGGAGCGCCGGGCGGCTAATTTCAATTACGTTCGACATGAGTTAGACATAAAAGAATGTCGAAAAAATTGTCGCATGGATGAAGTCAATCGCTATCTCTATCAGTTGCGTGAAGGGCTGGTTCCGCACGTAAATTTCATCTGAGATCGATGATATGAAAACACTCATTACCGGCGGAGCCGGTTTTATCGGAAGTCATCTCGCCGAGTTATTGATCCGCCATGGGCACGAAGTTACGGTTGTTGACAATCTGACTTCTGGCCGACTCAAGAATCTGCAGGGCATTTCAGATAGTCCGGCATTCCATTTCGTTGATGCAGATATCCGCGATATCGAGGCTCTCCCACCGCTGTTTAAAGATATCGATTGGGTCTTCCACCTTGCCGGGCTTGCTGACATAGTTCCCTCCATTGAAATGCCGGCCCAGTACTACAGTACAAATGTAACCGGCACCTTCAATGTGCTGGAATGCGCTCGACAGGCCGGAGTAAAACGCTTTCTCTATGCGGCATCCTCCTCCAGTTATGGCATACCGGATACCTATCCAACGCCGGAACATGCCCCAATCCAGCCGCAATATCCCTATGCCCTTACAAAATATATGGGTGAAGAGTTGGTACTTCACTGGGCAAAAATCTATAAATTGCCATCTGTTTCTTTGAGGCTGTTCAACGTATTTGGTACCCGTTCCCGGACTTCTGGCGCTTATGGCGCAGTATTCGGCGTGTTTCTGGCCCAAAAGCTCAACGGGCGTCCGCTTACGGTTGTCGGAGATGGTACTCAGACACGGGATTTCACCTATGTGACAGATGTTGCCAACGCTTTTTTGCGTGCGGCGGAGTCCCATATCTCAGGTGAGGCGATGAATGTGGGGAGCGGCAATCACTACAGCGTCAATCGCTTGGTGGAACTGTTGGGCGGCGATGTCGACTACATCCCCAAGCGTCCGGGCGAACCTGACTGTACTTTTGCCGACGTTTCAAAGATTGCCCGATTACTTGACTGGCGCGCGCGGGTCCCGTTTGCAGAAGGCGTCGCGCGAATGCTTGAGCGCATTGACGACTGGAAGGATGCCCCCGTCTGGAACCCGGCTAGCATCGATCAGGCAACCGCGACGTGGTTCCGTTATTTGGGGAAAGAGCAGCAAAAATGACACAGCCCATGAAAGACCTGAGCCTCTCGGCACGTGTTCAACAGTTCTCGGCGTTGGTCCAGGGGGCTGTAATAACTGACATCAATGGAGCCGTACTCGACCAGGAGGCGGGCTTGACCGCCGTTTGCGAGGTGCTATCTGAGGCTCGCGACAATCGCTCGACAGTATTTGTCATTGGCAATGGCGGCAGTGCTGCCATTGCTAGTCATGCGGTCATCGATTTCGTCAATGTCGCCAAGTTGCGTGCATTTACCTTGCACGAACCTTCTGTTCTGACCTGCATCGCCAACGATTATGGTTACGAGTATTCCTATTCCCGCCTGCTTGAACAAATGGCAAAGCCGGGAGACGTATTGATCGCTATCAGTAGTAGTGGCCGCTCGCCCAATATCCGTAACGCCGCCGCACAGGTAGCCACCCTTGGCGGCAAAGTGATTACCTTGTCTGGGTTCTTGCATGACAACCCCTTGCGTACGCAAGGGCTACTGAATATCTGGCTTGATGCCACCGACTACGGACTTGTCGAAGTCGGCCATCAGTTTGTTTTGCACAATGTTGCCGACCGTTTTGGGGCGGGATATGGACGCTCGGGAAGTTCGAAAGCATGAGCGCTGAAAAAATTCTGGATCTGTCAGACCTGGCGGCACGCTCGCGGCACCTTCGCGCAGAGGGAAAGTGTGTTGTTCTGTGTCACGGCACCTTTGATCTCATGCACACCGGCCATATTCGCTACCTGCAGAGAGCCAAGCAGGAAGGCGACGTATTGCTGGTAACCATTACAGCAGATGCTTTTGTGAACAAAGGGCCGGGCCGACCGGTTTTCAACGAGCATTTACGGGCGGAGAGTCTGGCGGCCTTGGGTTGTGTCGACTTCGTTGCCATTAACCATGCCGTCTCGGCGGTTGAGGCGCTGCACGAAATCCAGCCCAGTATCTATGCAAAAGGCAGCGACTACCGCTCCCATAATGAAGATGTGACTGGGAATATTGCCCGTGAGCAGGCAGCGGTAGAGGCACACGGCGGCCATATTTTTTACACCGATGAAATCACCTTCAGTTCTAGCAACCTGCTTAATTCGCATTTCGACGTATTCCCGCCGGACGTAAAAGACTTCCTGCGGGAATTTCGTGATGCATGGCCGGAAAAAGATGTTCGGCAAATGATTGCTTCCCTGAGCGACCTCAAGGTGTTGGTTGTTGGCGACGCGATTATTGACCAGTATCACTACACGACGCCGCTAGGCCAGACAGGTAAGGGAGCCTTTCTCGCAGTTCGCTATGATTGCGAAGAGCAGTTTGCCGGCGGCTCGATTGCGGTAGCCAACCATATCGCCGGCTTTGCCGGAAACGTCACCTTGCTTACTGGGTTAGGGCGCGTCGACAGCCACGAAACCTTCATTCGGGACAAATTGCTGCCGAATGTCGAACCAGTGTTTGTTCAGTTCCCCGACGCTCCTACTGTGACAAAGCGCCGCTTCGTTGATGCCGACCTGGCCAAGTTTTTTGAAGTGTATTTCTACAAGGACAACGCTGTTTCCGGCGACCTTGAAAAAGAAATATGTCAGTGGCTCGAAAAAAACATTGAAGCCTATGACGCTGTAGTCGTACCGGATTTCGGAAATGGCTTCATTACGTCGGCGATGATAGAAATTCTTTCGCGCAAGGCAAAGTTTCTTGCGGTAAATACCCAAATCAACAGCGGAAACCGTGGCTATCACGTGATCAATCGCTACCCTCGCGCAGACTTCGTATCCCTTAATGAACCGGAGATTCGACTTGCAGCGCATAACCGCTCGGATTCCCTTGAGACAGTCGTCGGGTTAGTGGGGGAGCGCGTGAATGTAAAGCAGTTGGCAGTAACACGTGGCACCAAAGGCGTGATGATGTACGACAGAAGCGCCAAGATATTTCATCAAATACCGGCGCTAGCTACACGAGTCATTGATCGAATAGGCGCAGGAGACGCATTTCTGTCGCTTGCCGGCTTGTGTGTCGCCAAAGGTCTGGATGCCAAGGTGGCAGCTTTTGTGGGTAGCGTAGCGGCGGCGATGGATGTTCAAATCGTCTGCAATAGAGAGCCAATCAGTCCGGTGGGCCTCAACAAATATGTCTCCACACTCTTGAAGTAAGTTTGCTTATCCCGCCGATATGACTCAAACCAATCCCATGGTTTTGCTGCGCAAGATGTTGCGCATTAGAAGAATTGAGGAAGCAATTGCCGACCGCTATGCCGAACAGGAAATGCGCTGTCCGATGCACCTATGTATCGGGCAGGAGGCGATTGCTGCTGGCGTGTGTGAAGTATTGTCCGACGACGACGTAATGTTCAGCAACCATCGGGCTCATGGACACTACCTAGCAAAAGGCGGAAGTCTTAACGCAATGATCGCAGAGCTTTATGGGCGCGCAACAGGTTGTTGCGGCGGTCGAGGTGGTTCCATGCATCTGATTGACTTGAATGTTGGGTTCCTCGGGGCGACCCCTATTGTGGGCGGAACAGTGCCTTTGGCAGTAGGGGCAGCGTGGGCGGCCTCCTTGAAAAAAGAAAAACGCGTCAGCGTTATCTTCCTAGGAGATGGCTGTTTCGAGGAGGGCGTTGTTCATGAATCATTGAACTTCGCAGCTTTACACAAACTGCCTGTTGTATTCGTCTGCGAAAACAACCGCTTTTCAGTGTATACGCGCCTGAATGAACGGCAACCTGATCGCCCGATCTACAAGGTGGCCGCGTCCCACGGCATTGCCTCATATACGGGAAATGGCAACGATATCGAAGAGGTTCTCGCTCTATCGCGCAAGGCAGTAGGTTTAGCTCGGGAGGGAGAAGGGCCCCAGTTCCTCGAACTCCATGTTTACCGCTGGCGAGAGCACTGCGGACCAGATTTCGACGACCACCTAAACTACAGGACGGCACAGGAAATAAACGATGGCCAGGGAGACTGCCCAATAGCGAGGTATGTGGATCTTCTCGAGCAGAGCGGCGCGCTAAATCGGCATGAGCTCGACAGTATTGAGCTTGAAATACGGGCAGAAATCGCCGCCGCATTCGATTTTGCGCTGTCAAGTGCGAAGCCGGGTGCCCTTGAAGCCCAAGGGAAAGTCTATGCATAACAGTCAGGGGCGCGAACTCACCTTTGCCGAAGCAGTGCGGGAAGGCCTTGATCAGTCAATGGAGAGGAATGCCCAGGTCATTGTTATCGGGGAAGGGGTGCCTGATCCTAAGGCGATCTTCAATACAACGGCTGGCTTGCGTGAGAAATTCGGCAGTGAGCGAGTATTCGACATGCCGCTGGCTGAAAACGGCATGACTGGAATTTGTGTCGGGGCAGCCTTGTCCGGAATGCGGCCGATAATGGTCCATCAGCGTATCGACTTTGCCCTTCTGGCGATGGATCAACTGATCAACAACGCCGCCAAGTGGCACTATATGTTTGATGGCAAAGCGACTGTGCCATTGGTCGTACGCATGATCGTCGGGCGAGGTTGGGGCCAGGGTCCGCAACATTCCCAAAGCTTACAGGCGATGTTTGCCCAAGTGCCCGGAATGAAGGTGGTAATGCCAACCACTGCCCATGATGCAAAAGGAATGTTGGTTGCAGCGATTGAAGATGACAACCCGGTTTTGTATATTGAGCACCGCTGGCTACATCAGATAAAAGATAATGTTCCCATTGAACACTATCGGGTGCCACTGGGTAAGGCGAAGATGATGCATACGGGCGATGCCGTAACAATAGCGGCATTTTCCTACATGGCTATCGAATCTCTGATGGCTGCCAAGGTGCTGATGTCTACGCTGGGGCTTAGCGTCGAAGTCCTAGACATGCGTTCTGTGCGCCCGCTTGATGTGACCAGTGTCGTGGAGTCCGTTCAAAGGCCAGGACGCTTGATCGTGGCGGACACCGCTTTCAGAACCGGTAGCATTTCTGGTGAGTTGGTAAGTGAGGTCGTTGAGTTGGCTTTTAGTGCGCTCAAGACACATCCCGTTCGCCTAGCATCTCCCGATTATCCCGTGCCAACCTCCCCCTTTATGGCTGAGCACTATTACCCCGGTGCGCAAACAATCGCCGATGCCGTGCTGGAAATGCTCGGAGAACCTAGGAGCGACGATCGTTATCGTGAGTTGTGCTCCCGACTGCAACGTAGCGGACCGCATGACACGCCAAATCGTGAATTCACCGGGCCATTTTGATAAGGCGGTGTAGTCGTCCTCGTAGATCGAACGCTTGCAATGAAGCGTTATAGAGAGCCTTGGAAGGTAAATTGATGGTTCTGCCACTAGAAGTACTGAGCAAAAAATGTTTGAAGGTTTAAGCCATGCCATTACACACAACTTTGACCTGAATCCTGAAGTTGCCGCATATGTTCAACGCCCTCCACGAAATCTCTGACGCGCGCGAAGCCGAGCCAGAGCGTCTTGACGCCCGGTTCGCCGTCGGATTTGCGCCCGAGAAAGCCGCCAAGCATCGCTATTTGGCGGATGACGTCGCGAAGGGTGGGCGGTTCGGTTGGCGGTTTCTTCTTTGCCAGAATGTATGCTCCCTTCCACTCGGCCTCGAGAACAATTCGGTCGCCGCCAAATCCGGGTGAGTGCGCCCCAAGCGCACCAGTCGCGCCAAACGCCAAGCCACCACCATATACACCGCCAGCGCCAGTTCCAACTTGGCCACGCTGCCCAGTTGCAAGGCTTCCACGCGGCAACCATTCTTGAGCACGTTGAAGAAAGTTTCGATTTCCCACCGGCAGCGATACCATTCAATCAATGCAACGGCATCGGTAAAGTCAGTCACCGTTCGATTCGTCAGCAAGCGCCACTCCACTGCCTTGCAGCCGATCGGTGGACTCATTTCCTTGGCCACGACACAGGTCACGCTGAGCAAGCCGCCCACCCCATCCGGGATGTCCAGGGTGCGCGCCCACACCTGCTGGCGAATGGTACGCGCTGTTTGTCCTGGTCGAGCCGCCAGGGCGAACTCGATCTCGCCCAGCGGTACGTCGTTCAGGGTTTGCGCCCACAGCTTGCCGCCCTCAGGCAAACACCGGTTGTGCTGCGAGCGGATCAGCCAATCTACCGGGTAACCCAAGTCGCGGGCGTGACGCATCAATTCGACAATATCGGCCTCACGATCAGCGATATAGACCAAGCGCGTGTCCGGCAGGGAGGCAGCCAGCTCGGCAATACGGGCATAGCCTTCCGTCCAGCGCAGGCTTTCGCGTACGCCCGGGCGCGTGCCATCCGCCGCTTTGGCTTCACGCGACCACATCCACGCATCCGTGATGCCCAAGGGCTCACGCTCCGGCGTCACGACGTAGGTGGGGTGCAGATACATACCGCGCTGCGCCTCAAAGGACAGGGGCCCCAAGCCTCCGATGCTCTGACCGTTGAAGTCCAGCTCGGTGGTGTCTTGCAGGCACAACGCAACAGGGTGCTGGCGCATCCGGGCGACGGTGCTGTCCATGTGCGGCGTCAGGATGGTTTCCCAGCCCAGCGGGCGCTTTTCGTTGTTGGCCTGATCAAAAAATCGATAGGTGCCAGCCGTTTCGCTCCAGTCGGCACAGGCCCCCGGGATGCTCGCCGTCGGTTTGTCGGCAAATCGCTCCGTCAGCTTGATCAAGCGACGGTTCAGTCGCTTGTCACCCAAGTCCGCTCCGGCAAATTCTTCCTCCGCCCACGCCATATCCTCACCCCGCCCCATAAAAAAGGGATAGGAAAGCAAAGGGTATACCAGACTAAATTGTGTGGGTATTGTCACAGTCAGTCGATTTTCCTCAGGCGCTCAGAGTTGTGTGTAATGGCATGGGTTTAAGCCGTGGCGCCAATCAGATGGCCATAAAAGCAAAGAACTGGTTGGCGAGTTTGCATGGGCATAAGACAACTGCTGAATTGGCGACAGGTTATGAAATTCACCCTAATTCAGTGCTGTACAGATTTTGCGATTGGCTTGGAGAAAAGGCCGGTTTGGTTATTTTGACGCCCCATTTGGCTGCAGTAGGCAATTGCGCAGAAGATGTTTATTTCGGCCTCCTTAAAGCGCGCAGGGAGAGCAAAAAGCTCTTTATCGTGTGGCCGTATGAGCTACCTGGGCGATTGAAATTCGGGTTAACTAACGTCGAGGTGATAAACGTTGGTTCTGAATACCGAGCATTTCCACACGATAGTATCGTAAGCATTGTTTGCCGGATTCTGCTTACAGCTTACTTCGGATTTTTCCGTTCGATTAGCTTGTTCAGACGTTTGCTGATTGGAACCCATTTAAACAATGTGTATCGGATACCAATTATCGGCGAAAGCACTCTTTGGCACCCAGCACAGGTACCGGATTTTTCTTGGGATATCGTAAATCGGTATCAGTGGGTTAAGCAACTAGAGACTCCCCTAGACGTGTATGTAGAAGAGAAAAAGCGATTAGAGGCAGAATGGCAACGGGTAACCATGGGAATTCCTAAGGATGCTTGGTTTGTATGTTTGCACGTACGAGAATCTGGTTTTCGGGATTCTGAGACCTATTGCGAAAGAGATGCTTTTGGCGAGCGGAATGCAAATATATTCAATTACATCGAGGCCATAAAAGAAATTACCAGTCGCGGTGGGTGGGTGGTAAGGATGGGCGACCGTTCGATGACAAAGCTTCCAGAAATGGAGCGCGTCATTGATTATCCTTTTACTGAATTTAAAAGCGCACTGATGGACGTCTACCTGATCAGTCAATGTCGTGTTTACATTGGGATGATGTCAGGGATTTACGATGTTGCAAGGTTGTTTCAGCGTCCGATGATTATGACGAATATGACCAACTGGTTGTGGACGTACCCCATCTTGAGGGGGGATTTGGGAGTAGCAAAGCATATTTTTTCAAAGTCAAAGAACCGTTTTTTGTCTCTGAAAGAGTGGATTATGGAACCGTGGGAGGGGGTGTCTTTTTCTCACAAAATCGGGGGCGATTATCTCTTTCACGAAAATACTCCAGCTGAGTTAAGGGACGTAGTGAAAGAGTTTTTTGATCGTAGCGATCGATGGGAGCCCTCCCCGTTGCAATGCCTGTTTAATGAAGTACGAATTCGACAAGGCCGAGAAATTCTAAGTAACAGGTTGTTCTACCCAAACAACGTTCAATCCTATTACCAGAAAAATTCAGCCGACTACGATTTGGTAGAGCGGTATCGGTTGGCTTCTCGCCTGGATTCTGCGGTTGGGGTGCTGGGGGCGAAGTTTGTGGAGGTCAACTGGGAATGCGATGTAAAGAATTCACAGTTAAATTAGTTGAACCAGCCTCTATTTAACTAGGGTCGGCAAGGCGGGAGAAAAATTATCGAAATGCCAGAGCAGTATGCAACCCCTTCGAAACTGCAATTGTCCGGCCTTGTTTGGCAGCTTTGGTGCCAACTAAGCCGTCGGCGAAAAATTCAATTCGGGCTTGTATCGCTACTTACGCTAGTGAGCGCGGTTGCTGAGATCGTAAGCCTTGGTGCGGTGGTTCCATTTCTCGGTATTTTGGTCGCGCCTGAGAAGGTATTTGCCAACCCCCATGTAGAGAAGTTAGCGCATCTGCTAGGCATCACTTCAGCGGATGCCTTGCTACTGCCATTTGCTGCCGCGTTTGCAGGGGCCGCAGTTGCCGCCGCCGGGATCAGGATGTTGCTGCTCTGGGCCAATACACGTCTAGCCTTCGTAACTGGTTCGGACATCAGTATTGAGGTGTACCGGCGAACGCTTTATCAACCATTCCAGGTGCATTTGTCACGAAACAGCAGTGAAGTGAGTGCCAGTCTTGACTACAAGGTTGGGTATACGGTTGGAGTGCTCCTGCAATTGCTGACACTGGTTAGTTCGGTTGCACAGCTAATTGCTGTGATGCTGGCACTCCTTGCATTTGACGCCACGGTCGCGACTATTGCAGCTGTTGGTTTTGGATCGTGCTATGCGCTGATTTCCTGGCTGTTTAAAAGGAAACTTGCGATCAATGCAGAGCGCATCGCACGGGAGTCGACGCAGGTTATCAAGGCGGTTCACGAAGGTCTGGGTGGTATCCGCGATGTTCTTCTAGATGGCACGCAGCCGTTTTATTGTGAGATCTATCGCCGGGCTGACTATCCGCTCCGGTTAGCCATGGGCAACAATATTTTTATGGCAGGAAGCCCCCGATTCGCTATGGAGGCTATCGGAATGGTCTTGATTGTTGGGTTGGCCTACAGCTTGAGTTTGCAACCGGGAGGGGTGGCTGCTGCTTTGCCGCTATTGGGGGCTTTAGCACTGGGGGCCCAGCGATTATTGCCCTCTTTGCAGCAAAGCTATTCTGCTTGGGCTGGCATCGCCGGGAGCCGAGCCGCCTTGGCAGAAACGCTTGCCTTTCTCGAACAACCACTCCCGGAGGGCGTGCTGGATCAGCAGCCTCTGCCTTTAAGCTTCAAGGAGGAGATTCGCTTCGATGAAACTTCCTTTCGCTATGGTACCTGTGGCCTCCCAGTTATCGATAAACTGAATTTGGTGATTCCTAAGAGAAAAAGGATTGGGATCGTAGGTGGGACAGGTAGTGGCAAAAGCACCCTGCTCGATTTACTCATGGGGCTCATTGAACCCGATCAAGGGAATGTCCGCGTGGATGGCGTGTCAATCGCGGGTCACAATCGTAGAGCCTGGCAGCGAGTCATCGCGCACGTACCGCAAACCATCTATCTGGCTGATACGACCCTGGCAGAGAACGTTGCGTTTGGTGTTCCACGTTCAGATATAGATATGGACCGAGTTCGCGAGGCAGCACGCCAAGCGAAGATTGCGGACTTTATTGAAAGTCGCCCCGAAGGTTATGAGGCTTTTGTTGGGGAACGGGGCGTTCGGCTTTCCGGCGGGCAGCGGCAGCGAATAGGCATTGCTAGAGCGCTATATAAACAAGCCTCGGTCTTGGTTTTTGACGAAGCGACGAGCGCCCTTGATAACGCAACGGAGCAGGAAGTTATGAGCGCCATCGCCGAACTGGATCGTGAACTTACGATCGTGATCGTCGCGCATCGACTGACGACCATTAAAAACTGCGACAGCATCGTAGAACTTTCCAATGGTCGAGTAGTGGCACAGGGTACTTACGACCAATTGCTGGAGCGTAGCGAAAGTTTTCGTCACATGGCCTTGGCGGCAGACTAGGACACGCTGTCTGTGCGCCGCTTGCACTGACGTTACCCGGAAGGTCTTCCAAGCAGACGCAAAAGCAGTACTTCCCTTACAGGTATTCAATGAGCGTACTAAATACAGGTAGAAATTACAGGAATGTCCTGATTCTGGAATCCCGTGCTTGGTGGGCGTCGTGCCAAGACCAGTTTGATCCCGCACTGGATCTTGTCTTGACCTATGACTTTGCGCTCAAGCAAGAAGTCGCCCTCTTGGGTGGTGTTGCCCTCTACATCGATCACCTGGTTGATAACCAACGCATGCAGGAAAATAACTTCCTAGCCTACAAGTTCTTTAGGGATTGGCATCTGGACTCAAATGGTGCCGATATTTTTACCTATCGTGGCGTTCCTTTTGGTTTTGCGTTTCGACTGCAGATATGGAACGACTACATTTCCTATGTCAGGAACAGAATTTGTCTGGAGCGATTGAGAGAACTCCATTTTGAGCAGTTGTTTGTCGGTACCGAGATCGGGTTCGTAGAAAGCATTCTTGGGGAGATGGAGCTCCCGTTTTCTCCTGTCGAGCGTCAAGCGAGTCATTCTGCCGAAACCTACTTCTTTCCCGTATTTCGCTGGATGGACGAAAAAATTAGGACGCGAAAGCTGAAGCAGATGTTTCGCGATACCGTGACCGCGGTTCAGGGCATAGTCATGTCACGGGTTGATCGGCTTCTTGGCAGAGGGCAGATGCCGGGAGTTTTCGTACAGGAATATTATCCAACCAGAGACCTGCTCCAGCGGTTGAAGCGAGATGCAGATACACGTCTGGTTCTGGCTCATTTCTCGTGGAGCAAGGAATTCCTGAAATACTTTACGGAGCGTCCCATACCCGTTTGGGGGAGACTCGAGAACTATCAGGACACGGCGAACCGCCTGATGCTGCACTTTCAGGAACAGCGTTGCTGCAAGTTAATCCTTGCGAATGGAGTTGATATCAGTGATAGCGCAGTCGGGATCATCGAACAGCGCGTGCTTGGGCAAATTACAGAAACCTTGCGTGCGCTGGATTGTGTTATCCGCTATCTCGACAAAAATCCAATCAAACTTGCGATCCTGATTGCAAACATCGGACTAATTGCCACCTTGGTCGATTGCGTTTGCCGAGCACGAGGAGTTCCCAGCTATCTGATAATAAACGGCTTTATGTCAGGCGAGTTTTTAGATGAAAGCAAATACGCCAGCACCATCAACGCTTATTCGGCAAGTATCAAGGAAAATTATTTCCGTGGGATGGACAACGTAGTGTGTCTTGGCGATCCACGAATGGACTTGTACGCCAGCGAGCATACGCCCCGTTCCATAAATCGCGCAACGCCCACTGTAACGATAGGTACTTCGGCATACAGCCCGATCGACCTGAACTCCTACGTGGCGGTGGAATTCGAATTTATGAACGATGTCTTGTCGGCGTTAAGAATCGTGAAGGAGCAGGAGCAACCCTGCGGGTTGTTATCAAGGTAAGAGCTAATGGTTACCGCAAGCAATATCAAAATTTTGTGCAGGAATATTTCCCGGGGTTAGTAGACGAAATTCTGGACACGATTCCATTCCATGAGGTTCTTGAACAGACAGATTTTTACATCTCACTGTATTCGCAAACTCTTTTTGAGGCTTCCTGCTTGGGGATTCCTTGCGTCTACTACAGGAATGATTGTGAGGTTATTGACCCACCATACGACGGAAAATCGGAACTTGTTACCGTTGGCACCGTACCGGACCTTATCGCAGCATTCATTGATTTCCAGTCCGGCCACGAGCGTTTTTCTCCATTCCTCGATCGGTCGGTGATGGAGAAGTATATTGGCCCGCTGGATGGGCAAAATCTGACTCGGAATCTCCATTTTGTTCACCAGCTTTTGAGGCAAAAGGATGCTTCAACTGCGCATTAAGTTTGTTTTTGCAAGGGAATGCTTGAGAGGGGTAGTCATTTGCTAACAGATAAAGTAGTCGTTGTGACAGGTGGGGCTGGTGTTCTCGGGAGGCAGTTCTGCACGGCGATCGTAAAGATCGGAGGGGTCGCCATCGTGGCCGATCGTGATGTGGAGGCTGCAACTCGTGCGGCGGCAGAAATGAATAAGTCACGGCTAGGGCGTGCAGAGGCGGCTTCGCTGGATATCATTAATCCTCAATCGGTGGGCGCGCTCATCGACGGACTGAAGAAAAAACATGGTCGCATTGACGCGGTGGTCAACAATGCGTACCCGCGCAACCGGAATTACGGGCGCAAGCTTGAAGATGTGACTTACGAAGATTTTTGCGACAACGTCGGACAGCACCTTGGCGGCTACTTCCTTGTGGCGCAGCAGTTCGGACTGTTCTTCCGTGACCACGGCGGCGGTAACATCGTCAATCTTTCCTCGATATACGGGACGATAGTTCCACGATTCGAAATCTATGCAGGGACGCCGATGACCATGCCGGTTGAATATGCCGCAATTAAATCAGCTGTTGTTCAGCTTACCCGCTACTTTGCGCAGTATTTCAAGGGTGCCGGCCTCCGGGTTCACAGCTTGAGTCCAGGTGGAATTCTTGCGGATCAGCCTGCCGGTTTTCTAGCCGCTTACAACGGTCATTGTGCATCAAAGGGGATGTTGTCGCCAAATGACTTGGTCGGAGCGCTACTGTTTCTGTTGTCAGATCAGTCGCAGTTTATGACTGGGCAAAACCTTATTGTCGACGATGGGTTTTCCCTTTGATGGACCTTCAGTTTTAAGGTATCCACGTGAATGAAATGAAGGGAGATGTTTGCGGAGCCGGAGGGCTATCAGGTAGCGATAGCTGGATCGTCGCGCAAGCCTTGCATGGGGTTTCCCAGTTTGATAAGGCGATGATGGCTGCGTACCCTGATTCTCAGGCTTCACTGAGGGGTGCGCGTGAATACCTCGGAACGATCGGGGATATGTGTAATTACATTACGGCGGTTGAGCAACTGGAGTGGGATCGCTACATTCCGCAGGGCGCAAAAGTGCTTGATATGGGATGCGGAGGAGGCTGGCTGACCGCCATTCTTTCGCGTCGGGACTCCGTGGCGATGATTTATCCCCTCGATTCGAGCAAACACTTTCTGAACGACTTACTTCCGCAGGTAGTGGAACTGATGCATGGGTGTCCCGAAAAGATCAGTTTGATTGAGGGTTTGTTCGCGCCTCTCCTTTTTGATGATGGGGCTCTGGATGTGGTGGTTGCTTCGTCGGCGCTACATCACGCCGATAATTTGGAGTCGGTTCTAAGGGAAATACGCCGAAGTCTGAAACGGGGAGGGGTGCTCTTTGTCCTAAATGAGACGCCATGGCCGGGCTATCGTCATCTGGTTTCAGTGATTTCTGCAGCCGTACGAGTTGTTTGGGCTTTATTAATGCAGCGGTATCAGGCGACCTCTCCGTCCATTTCTTCATCCGGGTACCTTTACGACCCCAAACTGGGGATCGCGACTATCCCCTATGGTTTTGGAAGAAGGCGCTTAACGCTTCGGGTTTTGACGTGGAACAGGTCACAAATACCGGATTGCCAACGGTAAAAGGCAGTCGAGGACGTCCTCTTACTCACTTTGTTTGCCGTGCGGTGTGAGCGTGTTGAGTGTATCGGTGACTTCGTTAATTGGTATTGATATAGGCCAGGGCAAAGGGTGTATGCCATGACCGTACTGCTGTTTTTGAAGCAACAGGCGAGGAAATGCTTCGAATATTTGGTTTCAGAGCTTCGCTATGCCAAGCTAGTGCGCACAAACCCTAGCTGCCGGTTACATGACGGAGTGTTAGTTGACAAGAGCTCCAGACTGGGTCGCTCTAGCGTTCTTTTTGCACGTGTTGTGTTGATCGACTCCACCGTTGGCGATCACACCTATCTGCAGAGAGAATCGACAGCGATGATTTGCGATCTCGGCAAGTTTTGCTCGATAGCAACGAATGTGTTTATCGGCTTACCCCAGCATGAGGTAACCACGGTGAGTTCCCACCCGGCTTTTTATTTAAGAGATACGCCTCTGGTGAGGACGTTCTCAAAGTTAAACCTTAGCAAGCCAGTGCCACGAACTACGATAGGTCATGATGTTTGGATTGGTCACGGTGCCCTCGTCATGGCGGGTTTGAAAGTTGGCATCGGTGCAATTGTTGGTGCGGGCTCTGTGGTAACACGCGACGTGCCAGACTATGCGATCGTTGGGGGCGTTCCCGCACGGGTAATACGCTATCGTTTTGATGAGTTGCTACGTGAAAAATTACTTGCATCGAGGTGGTGGGAGATGCCTGACGATTGGTTAAATGCACACGTCGATTTGTTTTCTAGCCCGGCAGACTTGTTGGCAGCTCTAGCGTTAACCGCGAAACCAAAATGAGTACGGAGTGGGGTGCCTTGTCGCAATGGCATCAGGATGAAAAGGCCTGGTGGAACATGTATGGCGACTACATGACATACCAGTGGCAACTAACGCCGTATTTGCACCGAGTGATAAGAGAGCCGTTGGAGCGCGAGTATGTGGACTACCTATTGAAGCCTGGGGGACGACTCCTGGACCTAGGATGCGGAGGTGGATGGCTCTCATTCCATTTCGCGGAACGGGGTATGTCTGTACTCGGTATTGATATTTCAAAAGAGCAGATCAATGCGGCCGACGCGTTAAAAGCCAAGCGCAAGGTCGAGAATGTGAGCTTCGCGTGTGCCGATTTTTTGGACTGGGACAGCGGGAGTTACCAGGGACATTTCGATAGCGTGTTCGTCAGCGCCTTTTTGCACCATCTGCCTGAGAGTGAGCTTGAGCTGACCCTAAAAAAGATTGGATCGGTCGTCAAACCGGGTGGGCGTGTGTTCATGTACGAGCCGCTGACTACGGTGATATCCAGAAGTCTGGCGATCAAATTGATCGATCGAGTGTGCTCTGCGGCACTGCTCGTGCTACTTGATAAATTGCCAAAGTGGCTGGGACTGATCAGCGAAAGACATGGGGCCGAAGTAGCTCGTGGATACACCATGACGAGTCCGCATGAGCGACCGGTCAATGTGGATCTGTTGAAGAATTTCTGCGCAAATGAGTTTGAGTCTGTCGAGATCAGAGGGTGGCATTTGCACAGCCTGGGCTTTTCGATGCAAGTGACGGCACTGAAGGAACCGGCAAAGAGGTATTACGAGCCCTTGGGACGCATTTGGTATGGAATCGATCGAATACTCTTCAGATACTTCGGATGGGAATCATTTTCCTCACCAGGCCGATTTATTCTTTGCAGCATTAAGTTGGCCAAGAGATAAAGAGTAACGCGATGACTGCTTCATTTTTTGCGCGCTTACCACGCTGGATCAGGCGTCAACTCGGTTTCTCGACAATCGACCCGAGGGTTTCTATTGGCTGCGGAACGTATGGTATTGGTGAGCAGACTGTCCTTCTATTTCGCGACGACGACAGGGTCGAAATCGGCAAATACTGTAGCGTGGCCAACGGCGTAAAGATAATAGCAAGCGGTGAGCACAACTATCGTGCGGTTGCGAACTTTCCCTTTGCTGCGGTTTTCGAGGGCGATGTCAATCGCGATACCTTTTCAAAGGGACCCGTCCGAATCGGCAACGATGTGTGGGTAGGTGCCAACGCAACCATACTGTCCGGAGTTGTTGTTGGCGATGGTGCGGTGGTAGCGGCAGGATCGGTCGTTACTCAATCGATACCTCCTTACGCAATCGTAGGTGGAGTGCCAGCGGTAGTAATCAAGTATCGATTTCAGGCCGAAACAATAGAGCGGTTGCTACGTTTGGCCTGGTGGGACTGGCCTTCGGAGCAAATCAAGAAGGACATGAACCTTTTCTACCTGACGGTTGATCAGTTCTTAAGCAGCACCGAGCCACAGGACAATAGACAATGACCCAACGAGTACTGGTGACCGGTGGAGCTGGTTTTATCGGGTCCCGGCTTTCCTTGCGATTGCTTGATGCGGGCTATCGCGTCAGCGTGTTGGACAATCTTTCCCCGCAGATTCATGGCGATGACTCTTCTGAATCCCCTTTATTCAGGACGATAGCAGGGAAAGTTGATTTCGTTAAGGGAGATGTCACTTGCCGCGAAGACGTGCTGAAGGCCCTACCCGGCGCTGACGTGGTTGTTCACCTGGCAGCAGAGACGGGCACGGGGCAGTCAATGTACGCGATCCGACACTATGCAGATGTCAATGTTGGAGGAACCGCCCTGTTGCTAGACCTGATTGCTAACGAACGCTTCCCGATTCGTCGCTTGGTCGTGGCATCGTCACGTGCCGTGTATGGTGAAGGCAAGTATCAGTGTCCAGTGCACGGCATTTCTTTTCCGGGGGCGCGCGCAGCTGCCGAGATGGAGAAGGGATTTTTCGAACATACATGTCCGCATTGCGCTGATACATTGCTGTTACTACCAACGGACGAAACCTCGGCCCTCCATCCATCGTCGGTTTACGGAGTGACTAAGCTGACCCAGGAACAACTATTCCTCTCGGTTGGTGCGGCTCTCGGCGTTTCCACATTGGCGTTTCGTTATCAAAATGTCTATGGGCCCGGCCAGTCGTTGTCAAATCCTTACACGGGAATACTTTCCATTTTCTCTACGCGCCTGCGCCACGGCAATCCCATAAACATTTTTGAGGACGGTAAAGAGAGCCGGGATTTTGTATTTATTGACGATGTCGTTGAGGCAACGATGCGTGGGATTGAGCATCCCGACACGAAATTGATCGATGCGTTCAACGTTGGGTCTGGTTCCGCGACCGATGTGCTCACGATAGCTACGACGCTGCGCCGTTATCTTGGTGGTCAATCTGAGATTGCCGTGACGGGCCACTTTCGTGCCGGTGACATTCGCCACAATGTCGCTGACTTGACCAAGGTTTCGCGTGCGCTTGGATTTAGACCCGCAGTTTCAATTGAAGAAGGACTTTGTCGCTTTGTTGAATGGGTGCAGGGCGCGCGTATTGAGCGAGATCGTTTCGAAGACAGTCTTGCGGAGTTGCGCGACAAAGGGCTTTTCAAGTAATGCAACGTTCCCGTAGCGGCTTAGTAAGCTTGGTCGTGGCGAGTTACAACCATGCAGGTTTTCTCACCAAGAGAATGGATAGTCTTCTCGCCCAGACTTATCAAAACATCGAGATTCTCGTGATCGATGATTGCTCTCCCGACAATAGTGTTGAGATTCTTCGTCGCTACGAGACGCATCCAAACGTTCGGCTGACAGTTCGGGAGAAAAACGGTGGTTGGGTGACAGTGAGTAACCAGGGGGTAGATATGTCATCCGGCGAGTACGTGTTGTTCGCTAATTGCGACGATGATTGCGATCCCCGAATGATCGAGCGGCTCGTCGCTACACTTGAGCAACATTCTTCAGCAGGAATAGCGTTTTGTCGAAGCCTGATGGTGGATGAAGAAGACCATGTACTAGGTGATGATTTTGTGATCCGCGAGACAGCTTTCAGGAAGCGTTGTGCGGGTGATACGTTGCTCTCGAAAGATGAGGCGACCCGGTTTTTGCTCCACTCATGCGTGATTCCTAACTTGAGTGCAGCACTGTTTAGGCGCGAGTGTTTTTCAGCGGTTGGCTATCTGTCAGCTGAGTACCGAGTTTGCTGCGACTGGGACTTGTTTTTCAGGGTTGCCGCGCGCTACGATATAGCCTATGTGGCTGAACCGCTGAACAGGTTTCGTCAGCACAAAACGACTATTCGAAGTTCGACGCGAGACCGTGTCGTCTATGAGGAGTACTTCCGTCTGCTCCTTGGGCAGATTCGGAAACTGGACCTTTCGGTTTTCGAGCGCATGAAGTTCCGCACTCATGTGATGTATTTGTGGGCCGTTCACTGGATTGCTCCGTCAACCACAGGCGTCACCAATTTGCCGTTCCACTTTCGACAGATTCTTCGGCGAGATCCACTCGCGCTTTTGTTCGCTATTCCCGGTGGGTTGATGAGAGTGGCCGAGGTGTTGTGGAAATCACCGAAGAAACTGACTCGACCATGATGCTGGCGTTTGAACATTCACTACATCTGGTCCGAAAAGGGTGAGCCTTGAACGAAGGTCCGGAAACTGCCCCGCTCGTATCAGTCGTCATTCCTACGTTTAACCGCGCGCAGGACTTGCGCCGCTGCTTGGATTCCCTGGTTGCGCAGAGCTTCAAAAAATTTGAAGTGTTGGTTTGCGATGATGGCTCGACCGACAATTCTGAGTCGGTCGCTCAGGAATACTGCGCTCGCCTTGATCTTCGATTTGAGACCGCAGAGAACTTTGGCGGGCCGGCGCGGCCTAGAAATCGAGGAATTAGCTTGGCTCGCGGGTCCTACGTAGCCTTTCTGGATTCGGATGATTGGTGGGCCCCGGAAAAGCTTACCCTGAGCGTCGAGCGACTCGAGAAGGGTGCGGAAGTCGTTTACCACGATATGTTTTTGGCAAGACACATCGGACAGGAGCACTTCCCTGATCAGTTGGTGTCGAGCGAGCCGAGGTCAACAATGTTTGATTCGTTGCTGTGCTGTGGAATGTCCATCCCTAATTCCAGCGTGGTGGTGCGCAAAGAGTTACTTGAGCGAATTGGCGGCATATCCGAAGACACCAGCCTGATATCGGTGGAGGACTACGATACCTGGGTACGAATAGCACTCACAACTGATAGGTTTCAGCGTATTGCGATGCCATTGGGATACTACTGGGCAGGGGGCGGAAATATCTCCGCTGCTTCACCAAAGCAGATGAGCCGCATAAAAGTCTTGTACTCGCAATACGTGGGCCTCTTGCCGCAAAACCGACAGGCCGTCGCCTTCGGGTTTTTGGAGTATCGAATCGCCAGAATCGCGCAGCAGATCGGCGATTGGGAAACTGCAGCAAACGGGTTCGCAAAAGCAATGAGATCCAGTATTGAAATGAAGACACGACTCAAAGCGCTGCTTTTCTTTGCATTGTGTCGCGTTAGGGCACATGGGACGAATGACAACCGTTAGCGTTGTGATCCCTTGTTTCAGGGATTCTGAAACATTGGCATCCGCACTGGATTCCGTACGTGCCCAAACCCACAAAGCGCTGGAAGTCATTGTTGTCAACGATTGCTCGCCAGAAACTGCCAGGATAGAGTCCGTGCTGGCGGGGTATCCCGAGGTCAAGTACTACCGAAACCCAGAGAATCTTGGTTTGGCAGCAACGCGAAACGCCGGAGCTCAATTCGCTACGGCCGATGTACTGACGTTTCTCGACGCGGATGACGAGCTACACCCACAAAAGATAGAGTTTCAGCTTGCCGTATTTAATCCGGCGCTGGCGGTATCGTGCAATGTCAAAAGATTCAGCACCAGCAAGGAGTTTAGTCGCGTGGAGAATTTCCATGCGCCGTGCCCTTGGCGTTGCGTAAAAAACTCTCGGGCGATGGTTTGGAGAAACTCACTTACCGGCGCCTCAATAATGATTTCGCGCGGGAAGTTTCTTTCGGTTGGCGGTTACGACACTAGCCTTCGTTCGTGCGAAGACTTTGACCTATGGCTTAGACTGCTGGACGCTGGAACACAGGTACGTGACATCCTGTGGCCACTTTACCTTTATCGAAGAAATCCACACGGGCTATCTCGAAATGCACTCAATATTTCGTACTGGGAATACGTAGTAATCAACAAATACTTTGCTCGGGCGAAAGTGAGCGGCGTCGCGCCAGTTTCAGAGGGTTTGACACGGATTTGGTGGCTGACGAAGCATTTTCGTCGAAGCGCCATCGCAGGCAATCGCACCCTTTTTGAGGCGACAGTGAGCAATATGGATACTCTTCATCGCTGGCCAGTACTCAGACTATGCCTGGTTCCGCTGGCGTGGTTAGTCGCGGTCAGGCTATTGCTGAGTCGTTAAGACAGGCATGACCTCAATTGCAATGGATAGCGGTCAGTCTGAACGACCTACTGTCGTCATCGTTTGCGCAGTGCCTGCGACACTGACTGCCTTTCTGGCACCGCATATTCATGAAATGGGCAAGCATTTCACCGTGACAGTTATATGTTCCGGAGAGTTTTCCGATGTGCAGTCTGTGTTGCCGGAGGGGGTAAGTTTTCTTTCAGTCAAGATCGAACGGAAAATCGACATCAAGAGCGACTTGCGGGCACTGTGGCGTTTGTATTCCGTATTGCGGCGACAACAGCCGGATTGCGTACATTCAGTCACACCAAAAGCCGGGCTGTTGGCCATGATCGCGGGATGTGCCGCAAGGGTCCCAATTCGAATCCATACATTTACCGGTCAAGTTTGGGCTACACGATCGGGTGTGATCCGGGCGCTTTTTAGACTTCTGGACAAACTGATTGCATCGCTCGCGACGCATCTGCTGGTGGACAGCAACTCCCAAAAGCAGTTTCTTGTCGAGCAAAGAGTCTCAACGGTTAAAAAGTTGGCAGTGCTTGGTGAGGGGTCAATATGTGGAGTTAATCTGGCCCGATTTCGTCCCGACCCTCAAGTGCGCATCGCTACTCGAGCGGAGTTCGCTATTCCGCTGGAGGCGAAGATAGTCCTTTTTGTCGGTCGAATGAATCGCGACAAAGGGCTTTGTGACCTAGCGGCGGCGTTCCGAAATATTGCGCCACGCTTTCCTGATGCATTCCTTGTGGTCGTTGGCCCGGACGAGGACGGCGAGAAGGATCGGGCGACACAGATTTTAGCGGGCTGCGCAGATCACGTGCGTTTCGTTGGCTTCTCAAAGATACCGGAGGAGTTCATGGCCGCCTCCGACATATTTGCTATGCCAAGCTATCGCGAAGGATTCGGTTCTGTGGTTATAGAAGCCGCGGCCTGTGGCCTGCCTTGTATTGCCTCGCGTATCTATGGACTAACTGATGCGGTGGTAGATGGAATTACCGGAGTCTTTCACGAACCTGGTGATGTGAGTGGTATTGAAGGCGCGTTGGCCCGATTGCTCACCGATCACGCCTATCGGGGGGAACTAGGTGAGAAAGCATTACGCCGAGCGGAAAGCGAGTTCTCACAAGAGCGCATCGTCGGGGAGCAACTCAAGTTCGTAAAGGCGGCCCTGATAACGTTGTCCCAAACAGGTGCCGCATGAGCCAGCAGGCTTATCGTTCTAGGCATTCGTTAGCGAAGAGGATCTTAGATATCTCAGTCGCGTTAACGTTGCTTGCCATGACCTCGCCATTACTTGTGGTCACCGCCGTGCTTATCAGGATATTCTTGGGTAGCCCGGTTCTATTCATTCAGCGCCGGCCTGGGCGGCATGGGTTACCGATTTCGGTTATGAAATTTCGCTCGATGACAGTCGCTCGCGACGGGAATGGCGAGCTTCTTCCGGATGAGGTACGACTTACACAGTTTGGCTCGTGGCTACGGCGTAGCAGCATCGATGAGTTGCCCCAACTAATAAACGTTCTTAGGGGCGATATGAGTCTGATCGGTCCTCGGCCCTTGTTGATGGAGTATCTGCCCCTGTATTCCCCAGAGCAGTCCCGCCGGCACGAGGTGCGTCCAGGGATTACTGGTTGGGCGCAAGTAAACGGACGAAACGCTATCTCCTGGGAGGAACGGTTGCGGCTCGATGTCTGGTATGTTGATCATTACTCATTCTGGTTGGATGCAAAAATACTGTTCATGACTTTTTCACGGGTCTTTTCGGCGCGCGGGGTAAATCAACCCGGTTCGGCAACAATGACGAAATTCACTGGCTCGACGTCCGACGATATATGAGCGCGGCCCTATATGCGATATACGGCGCGAGTGGCTTTGGTCGCGAGGTGTTGCCCTTAGCCAGAGCGCAGCTGGAGGCGGCAGGCATTCCCCGCGAGCGTTTGGTTTTCGTGGACGACAATCCAACCGTAGCAGTGGCTAACGGACATCGGGTTCTAACGTATCGCGAGTACGTCGGGATGAGCACGACCGAGCGCTATGTTGTAATAGCCATCGCCGATAGCCACATTCGCGAGCGCCTTGCAGAACGCTGCTCCGAGGACGGTGTGCAACTGTGGTCCGTTACGGCGGCAAACGTGATATCGATGGATGAAGTCCGAATTGGGAAAGGTGCAATTCTTTCCCCGTTTGTTACCCTTACCACGAACATAGATATTGGCAGCAATTTTCACGGAAACATCTACAGCTACGTCGCTCACGACTGCCGGATCGGAAACTTTGTAACCTTTGCCCCGGCCGTTAAATGTAACGGGAACGTTCATATTGAAGATCATGCCTACATAGGAACCGGCGCAATTCTGAAGCATGGGCAACCAGGGAAACCGCTAATAATCGGTGCTGGTGCCATTGTAGGCATGGGTGCTGTGGTTACACGAGACGTTGCCGCCGGTACGACCGTTGTGGGTAACCCGGCTCGACCTTTGACCAAAACATGTTAAATACTACCCTGCCCCCGTGGCCCTCATTTTCAGTCGAAGAAGCTGACGCTGTTCGCACGGTACTGCTTTCAAACAAGGTTAACTACTGGACCGGGGAAGAATGTCGCGCGTTTGAGCGAGAGTTCGCGGATTGGTGCGGTGTAGAGCACGCCGTCGCATTGGCAAATGGTACGGTTGCTTTGGATGTAGCCCTTAAGGCATCCGGCGTTGAGCGCGGCGATGAAGTCGTAGTGACCCCACGCACGTTTCTGGCTTCGGTTTCAACGATCGTTACCGCCGGTGCGGTACCCATTTTTGCCGACGTTGATCCAGACAGTCAAAACATTACGGCCGAAAGTATTGCCAAGGTACTGACGCCGCGTACCAAGGCCGTTATTTGCGTTCATCTCGCCGGTTGGCCGTGCGATATGGATCCGATCATGGATTTGGCGCGAAACCATAACTTGAATGTGATTGAAGATTGCGCTCAAGCCCACGGTGCCAAATACAAAGGTCGTTCGGTTGGTAGCATCGGCGACATTGGTGCATGGTCGTTCTGTCAGGACAAAATCATGACCACTGGCGGGGAAGGTGGCATGGTCACGACGAACGACCGTAGTCTGTGGGCGGCCATGTGGTCGTACAAAGACCACGGCAAGAGTTGGGAGGCCGTTTACGAGCGAGCGCACCCTCCGGGATATCGCTGGCTGCACGAGAGCTTTGGCACGAATTGGCGCATGCTGGAAGTGCAGGCGGTGATTGGCCGAATCCAGCTAAAGCGCATGAGTGAATGGCATGCTCGAAGACTACAAAATGCGGCACGAATATGGACGCACGCCAGGGGATTGGCGGGTCTTCGGGTGCCCGTGATCCCCGAGTGCATCGAGCACGCCGCCTACAAATGCTACGTTTTCGTTGAGCCGCACAGACTGATGCCCGGCTGGTCGCGTGATCGGATCGTTGAGGCGCTGAATGTCCGCGGTGTTCCCTGCACGGGGGGGAGCTGTTCCGAGGTCTACCTTGAAAAAGCATTTGACGGCACGGAGTGGCGACCGGCGGAACGCCTGCCCGTCGCCAGAGCGCTGGGTGAGACATCCTTAATGCTGTTGGTGCACCCCACACTTGGGCCTTCAGACATCGAAAAAACTTGTGAAGTCCTTAGTGCCGTAGTCGCCGAAGCGTGCGGATAAAGCAAATTCCGCGGTGGAGGCACCGATGAGTACGTTTGGCCTTGCCCAACTGACACTGGCGCTGCCCCGAATTGCCAAACGTCTCATTGTCGCAACAGTCGATGCGAGCCTGTGCGTCGTGGCCGTATGGTTCTCCTTTTACCTGCGTTTGGGCGAGTTTGTCAGTTTGTCTGGCCCCGCCGAAATTACGTCCGCGCTGGCAATTGGCATCGCACTACCCGTGTTTGCCGTGTTTGGCCTGTATCGCGCTATTTTTCGCTACGCGGGTTGGTCAGCGCTCATGACGGTTACCAAAGCGACGGGCGTCTACGCCTTGCTCTTCGCTACCGTCGTCACCATCGTAGGAATACAGGGCGTGCCCAGAACGCTAGGCTTGATACAGCCCATGCTCTTGTTGCTTGCCGTGGGCGCGTCGCGCGCGCTTGCCAGGTTTTGGCTAGGGGGCTTGTACAGAAGCCGCCTGACCTCTCTCGATTTGCCCAAAGTGTTGATCTACGGCGCAGGTTCTGCAGGACGACAACTGGCTGCAGGGATGGCCAACAGCATGGAAATGCACATATCAGGCTTTCTCGATGACGATGATCGTCTGCATGGCCACATCCTCAACGGGGTGCCGATCTATGCCCCTGACGAATTGGAGAGTCTCGTCGCGACCTTTGACATTCGCATGGTTTTGCTGGCCCTGCCCGCGATCAACCGCTCACGGCGCAACGACATTCTTGCCCGGATGCGGGCGGCTCATGTCGCGGTACGTACGCTGCCCAGTCTGACCGAACTGGCGCAAGGCAAGGTCACCACTTCCGATTTGCGCGAGCTTGACATCGACGACCTGCTGGGGCGCGAACCCGTAGCGCCCAATCACCTCCTGCTCGGACGTAACATCACTGGCAAGCGTGTCTTGGTGACGGGCGCCGGGGGCTCCATCGGCAGCGAATTGTGCCGTCAAATTCTCGCGGTGGCGCCCGCCAGTCTGCTGCTGGTCGAGCAAAGCGAGTTCGCGCTCTATACCATTCACGATGAGCTAACACTGCGCGCCGACGAAGCTCACGTCCAGTTGGTGCCGCTGATCGCCTCGGTGCGCGATACCGCGCGCATGACGGAGATCATGCGTGCCTGGCGGCCCGATACGGTCTACCACGCGGCGGCTTACAAACATGTGCCCTTGGTGGAACATAACCCGGCCGAAGGCATCCGAAACAATGTCTTCGGCACCTTGGTTGCGGCGCAGGCGGCGCAAGCAGCCGGTGTTGCGGATTTTGTCCTTATCAGCACCGACAAGGCCGTGCGTCCGACCAACGTCATGGGTGCCACCAAGCGTTTGGCCGAACTTGTGCTGCAGGCCCTGGCCGCTGAATCGTCTCGAACCCGTTTCACCATGGTGCGCTTTGGCAATGTGCTCGGTTCGTCGGGCTCGGTAGTGCCCAAGTTCCGTCCGCAAATTCGCGATGGCGGCCCCATTACCCTGACCCACCCCGAAATCACCCGCTACTTCATGACCATTCCCGAGGCGGCTCAGCTGGTGATTCAGGCGGGGGCGATGGCCAAAGGCGGCGAGGTGTTCGTGCTTGACATGGGCGAGCCGGTCAGGATTTTTGATCTCGCGCGACGAATGATCGAGCTTTCCGGTCTCATGCTTCGGGACGATGAAAATCCCGAGGGCGATATTGCGATCGACATCAGTGGTCTGCGTCCTGGCGAAAAACTCTACGAAGAACTACTGATCGGTGACAACCCCGAGTCCACCTCGCACCCCCGCATCATGCGTGCGCGCGAGGAGTTCAAGCCTTGGCCGGTACTATCAGAGCGACTCACTGAGCTGGATGCCGCGTTAAATGCGGGGGACATTCTGGCGCTGCGCACCCTGCTGTTGCAGTTGGTTAGTGGCTACCGACCCGCCGGCGAAGTGGTGGATTGGGTGCATATGGCCAATGCCACGGCGGACCCGTTGTCGGCCAGCGCCGTCTGAAACGCTTGGCCGCGCCTAAATCGCCGTCCCGCCAGCGCCGACTTGCGGATACTCCCCCCAAATAAGTCCTTAATCCCGGTCGTTTTGCACTGCCGCGTCTAAAAGACGCTGCTAAGATCAAAAGGTTTTCAAAATCGCTGAAGGCACGACTTCATGAAGCAACTTTCCGGTCTCGACGAACTCTATCTCGCGCTGGAGCGCCCCAATCAGTGCATGCACGTCGCCGTGCTGGGCATCTACGATCCGAGTACCGCGCCCGGTGGCCGGGTACGCCTGCGTGACATCATGGCGCATGTGCGTCAGCGTCTGGATGTATCGCCGGTATTTCGTCGCAGGTTGGTCAAGGTGCCTTTTGATCTGGATCGCGCCTATTGGGTCGACGACGCCAAGGTTGATCTTGAATACCACATTCGCCATATCGCCCTGCTACTGGCGGCAACTGAGCATTCAGGTCGCGCGCCTGCACTCGCAGGCATTGGATCGCGCCAAGCCGCTGTGGCAGGCCTATGTCATCGAGGGTATCGACAATGTCGAGGGCGTGGTCCCGGGCAGCTTTGCCGTGTACATCAAGTTCCATCACGCGGCGGTCGACGGTGACTCAAGTGCACAAATCCTGCGCGCCCTGCATTCGCTGATCTCTGTGCCCGAGCATTACTCGCCGCTCAAGCCGACCATTGTTGAAGCTCCGCCCACCGCCATCGAGCTGTACACCCGCTCTTTGGGCAACGTGGTGCCGCGTACGGTGCGCTTGTGGCAGGCCGTGACCACGGCCGCCCTGAAAGTGACCTCACTGGCTACCGAGGCCTTGTACAAGCGCACGACCAGCGGTTTTACCTGGAAGGACAGCTTCTTCGACCAACTGGCCTGGCCGGCTCACGAGAGCAAAACGCGGTTCGCCGGTCCGGTGTCGTCGCGTCGTATTGTCGAAGGCGTGGGTTTTGACATGGCCAGCATTCACAAGGTGCGTAAATGGGCAGGCGGCGCAACGATCAATGATGTGTTTCTGGCCATTGTGGGTGGGGCGGTACGGCGCTATCTGGCCATTTGCGGCGAGCCGGTCCAGGCGGCTACCTCGGTAGGCGTCGCCGGTCCGCGCGATATATTGCCGGGAGGTGATCTGGGTAATTCGTTGCATCACAGCCGTATACCGTTGCACATCGAAATGGAGTCGGGACTCGCGCGCTTGGACGCGATCCGTACCGCTGCCGCAGAGCGGCGGCAAACGGCCGATGTCATCGGCCGCGGTCTGCTGCAAGAACTGGCCGACGAAATACCCACCCGAATCACCACGTCGCTGGTGCACAAGTGGGTGGGCGAATACGTCAATATCATGGCGTCAAACGTCCGCGGACCCGATGTGCGTCTGTATTTGGCTGGCGCGCGGCTAAGCCGCTACTACCCGATTGGCGCGGTGAAGGACGGCGTGGGTTTAAACATTACCGGTTTCAGTTACTGTGACTCCCTCTGGGCTACCGTCGTTTCCTGCCGAAAAATGATGCCCGACCCCGAGATTTTTTCCCGCTGCCTGCGCGAAAGTTTCGAGAGCCTGTGCGCCGAAGTGGATACGCGCGAAGCCTCACAAGCCACCATGGCTGATCATGCCCCGCGCCGCCGGAACAGTGACAGGCTTTCTGCGGCTACGACCAACCGTTCAATGGCACGCAAGCGGCCGGTCAAGGGTGTCCCTCCTGCTGTAACACTGTTGCCCGAGCACAAAGGCCAGTTGCAGTGAAGCATCTGTCGGGCCTGGACAATCTGTTCCTGACACTGGATCAGGGCAATCAGTACATGCATGTAGGTGGGGTCGGTGTCTACGACCCGTCCAGTGCCCCTGGCGGCAAGGTACGCTTCAAGTCGATTCTCAATTTTTTTGCCAATCGACTGAATCAGGCCAAGATTTTTCGTCGCCGCCTGGTCATGGCTCCCCTGGGGCTGGATCGACCCTACTGGATCGAGGACGGCGAGATCGACATCGAATACCACGTGCGTCATATTGCTCTGCCGCACCCGGGCGACTGGCGCCAACTGATGATCCAGGTCGCGCGCATTCACTCGCGTCCGCTCGATATGACCAAGCCGTTGTGGGAGGCCTACATCATCGAGGGGCTGAACAATATTCCGGGCATTTCGCCGGACAGCTTCGCGATGTACACCAAGTTTCATCATTCGGCGGTCGATGGCGAGGCCGGTGCGGAGTTGATACGCGCTATCCACACCTTGACGCCAGAGCTTGATGAGGCCTCTGGCGGCACCGATGGCGCGGCAATGACCATCGTTGCCGATCGCGAGCCAACGGCCGCTGAGCTATATGCCCGGGCGGTGGGCAACCGTACGCAGCAGGCGCTGCAAGCCACGAAGTTGTTCGCCAGTTTGGGTGGGCGTCTTGCCTCCGCCGGTGGCGAATTCATTGTCTCGGGCAAGGCGCTTGAGCTGGGCAGGCACTACGCTGCCCGCTGGCTGGGGCGCGAAGTGTCATCGCCTGAGGAAAGTGAGCAGGCCCGCTCCAGCACGGGCATCAAGCCGCATACACGTTTTGATGGTGAGGTGACGGCGCATCGCGTGGTTGAGGCCGTGGGCTTCCCGCTGGCCGACTGCAAGAAGATTCGCCAGCATATTGCCGGTGCGACGATCAACGATATTTTCATGGCCGCCGTGGGTGGTGCCTTGCGCAACTACCTTGAAGGCAAGAACGAACTGCCGGAGCGTAGTCTCAATGCCATGGTGCCGATGACCACGCGCGGGCAGGACAAGGGTATAGATGCGGGCACAGATTCGGGCATCGATTCAGGCAATCACATCGGCATGACAGCCCTGCCGTTACGCACCGATATTGCCGACCCGCTTGAGCGTCTGCGTGCGGTCAGTCGCGGCAACAACAAGGGCAAGGCCGTTTCTGCGGCATTGGGCAAAGATCTGCCGGCGCAACTGGTAAATGTGCTGCCCGCCAGTCTGGCGGCCAAGCTATTGGTGAGCGGGTTGACCTCGCTGGCCAATGTCACGGTGTCCAATGTTCGTGGCCCCGATGTGCCGCTGTACATGGCGGGCGCACAGCTGCAACTTTTCCTGCCGGTGTCGATTCCCATGACCGGCCTTGGCCTCAATATCACCGGCTTCAGCTACAACGGCACGCTCTGGGTATGTTTTGTCTCGTGCCGCCAGATGATTGCTGACCCGGGCGTGTTTGCGCAGTGCCTCAATGAGGCCTTTGAAGAACTGGTCGGTGCCGCCGTGGCCACCGGGCCTCGCGCCGGCACCTATGCGGCGGCGGCCAAAGCGCATCAAGTGTCAGCAACGAGTAAGCGAGCTCCCGTAAAACGTAAGGCCAAGAGGAGCAAGCCGAGCGGCGCAACCTGAGTCGCGCTTGCACTCAGCAAGGAGATTTTCTTGGACATGGCCTTTGGCGCAGCACTGACGCTACCAGACTACTATCGCGTCATTCCGCGCGTCGGTCGTCAGACTACGCAATTCATTGTTGATCAAGTCTTGCGCTTCTCGTTCAAAAACGTACAGCGCGATGCCAGTGGCTTATTTACCATGCGCCAGCGCGTGCTGTCGGTGGATAAGCGCTTTGGCCGCCGCGCCCCCGACATGCGTATTACCCGGCAGATGTGCGACGACATTCCCGCCGAGTGGCTGGACCTGCCTCAGAGTCGCAAGGATCGTGTCTTCCTCTATTTCAATGGCGGTGCCTTTTGCATGCGAATTCCGCGCATGCAGAGTGCCATGATCGCGCGCTGGTGCCGCAAGCTCGGTGCCCGGGCGTTGATGCCACACTATCGGCTTGCCCCGGAGCATCCTTACCCCGCCGCGCCGGATGACTGCCTGGCCGCTTACCGATGGTTGCTCAACCATGGCGTGCCCGCCGAGAACATCGTGATGTGCGGTGATTCCGCCGGCGGTAACCTGACGCTGGTCACGCTCATGCGTGCGCGTGAAGCCGGGCTGCCGATGCCGGCCGCCGCTGTCCTGCTCTCACCGGCCACCGATTTTTCAGCCAGCGGACGCAGTGCGGTGGTCAATGAATCGATCGATCCGATGTTCAGCCTGCCTCTGTTGCGCTGGTTCGGTGAGATGTACCTGACCGAACCGGAACTGCATCTGCACCCAAGCCTGTCGCCGCTTACCGGTGATTTTGACGGGCTGCCGCCGCTGCTGTTTCAGGCTGGCTCCAATGAAATGCTGCTTGACGACTCAACGCGCGCGGCTGCCAAGGCCCATGCTGCGGGAGTGCCCGTCCGCCTTGAAGTGTTTGAAGGCATGCCGCATGTCTTCCAGTGCTTGCCGGCGTTGGCTGAATCGCGTCGCGCGGACAAAAATCTGGCGGAGTTTCTGGCGAGCCACATCGGCTGGAAGTCCGTCGTCAAGCGCAAGTAGCGCTTTCCGCAAGTCGGCGCTGGTGATACGGCGCTTTGCGGTGTTTTGCCTGTTTGCGCCGGCAGTGGCTCGGTAAAATGGCGCCTACATGACCGCCCCCGATTTCGTCCACCTCCGCCTGCACAGCGAATACTCGATCACCGACGGCCTGATTCGGATAGACGATGCCGTCGCGGCGGCGGTGGCGGATGAACAGCCGGCGCTGGCCCTGACCGATCTGGCCAACCTCTTCGGCATGGTCAAGTTTTACTCGGCCGCGCGGGGCAAAGGCATCAAACCGATTGTCGGCTGCGATGTCTGGGTCGCCCCACCGCCGGGCGATGACGGGCGCGAACCGGCCAGCCGTCTGCTGCTGCTGTGTCGCAATCGTGCCGGCTACCTGCGTCTGTGCGAGATGCTTTCGGCGGCCTATCTGTCGCCGCGTAGGCATGGACGCGCCGAGCTGACGCGCATGGCCTTTGCCAATGGCGACAACAGTGGTCTGATTGCCCTGTCCGGCGCGGCCTTCGGTGATGTCGGGCAGTTGCTCGCGGCCGACAAGGCAGATGAAGCGCGCGCGCGCGCCGGCGAATGGAGCGCACTTTTTCCGGGAGCGTATTACATTGAAATTCAGCGTCCGGCGGGCAAGGAAGCCGGTACTCTCCAGGAGCATCTGATTGATGACAGCCTGCTGCTCGCCGCCCAGCTGGGTCTGCCGGTGGTGGCAACCCACCCGGTGCAGTTTCAAACGCGCGATGACTTCAAGGCGCACGAGGCGCGGGTGTGCATTGCCGAGGGCTTTGTGCTCGGTGACAGTCGCCGCCCCAAGCTCTATAGCGACGAGCAATACTTCAAGACGCGTGCCGAGATGGCGGAGTTGTTTGCCGACATTCCTGAAGCCCTGGCTAACAGTGTCGAGATTGCCCGGCGCTGTAACCTGAGTGTTGAACTGGGCAAGAGTCGTTTGCCCGACTTCCCTCCGCCCGAGGGCATGACGATTGGGGAGTTTCTCGCCAGCGAGTCGCACAAGGGGCTGGACGAACGGCTAATCCATCTCTACCCGAATCCCGAGGAACGCGAAGCCGCACGCCCGCGCTATGTCGAGCGGCTCGATTTCGAGATCAAGACCATTGTGCAGATGGGCTTCCCTGGCTACTTCCTGATCGTGGCCGACTTCATCAACTGGGGCAAAAACAATGGCGTGCCGGTGGGGCCGGGGCGCGGCTCGGGTGCCGGTTCGCTGGTCGCCTACAGCCTCAAGATCACCGACCTCGATCCATTGCGCTACGACCTGCTGTTCGAGCGCTTCCTGAACCCTGAGCGGGTGTCTATGCCTGACTTCGATATCGATTTTTGTCAGGAAAATCGAGGCGAGGTGATCAAGTACGTCAAGCGCAAATACGGCACGCACGCCGTCTCGCAGATCGTCACCTTCGGCACCATGGCGGCCAAGGCCGTGATTCGCGACGTGGGTCGCGTGCTCAACCTTGGCTTTAACTTCGTCGATCAGTTTGCCAAGCTCATCCCTAACGAGTTGGGCATCACGCTCAAGGATGCCTTTGACAAAGAGCCCGCCATTCGCGAGCGCGTCGAGGCGGAAGAGGAAATCAAGGAGTTGTGGGATCTGGCCCTGCGCCTTGAAGGCCTTACCCGAAATGTCGGCATGCATGCGGGTGGTGTGCTCATTGCACCGGGCAAACTGACCGATTTCTGCCCGCTCTACGCCGCCAGCGCCGACCCTGAGGATGTCGTCTCGCAATTCGACAAAGACGATGTCGAAAAAGCCGGATTGGTCAAGTTCGACTTCCTCGGGCTGCGCACGCTTACCATTCTCGAAGAGGCCGTAACGCTGGTGCGCGAAGTCGAGGGTGTCGAGATTGATCTGGCCACCTTGCCGCTTGATGACAAGGCGACTTACGACGGCATCTTCAAGAGTGCCAACACCACAGCGGTGTTCCAGTTTGAATCCGGCGGCATGAAAGACACGCTGGTGCAGGCGCGACCCGATTGTCTCGAAGATCTGATTGCGCTCAATGCCTTGTACCGGCCGGGGCCGATGGACTTTATTCCCAACTTCGTGAACCGCAAACACGGGCGCGAAAAAACCGTCATCCCGCACCCGACGCTGGAGAAGGTGGTCGGCAACACCTACGGCATCATGGTGTATCAGGAGCAGGTGATGCAGGCGGCGCAGGTGGTGGCCGGCTACAGTCTGGGCGGGGCCGACCTGCTGCGCCGCGCCATGGGCAAGAAAAAGCCCGAAGAAATGGCGCAGCAACGCGAGATTTTTGTGGCGGGCGCGGCGGGTAACCATATCGACGCCGACAAGGCCAACGAAATCTTCGACACCATGGAGAAGTTCGCGGGCTACGGCTTCAACAAGTCGCATGCCGCCGCCTACTCGCTGGTCGCCTATCACACGGGCTGGCTCAAACAGCACCATCCGGCGGCGTTTGCTGCCGCGACCATGTCGTCGGAAATGGCCAACACCGACAAGCTGCAGTTCTTCTTCAAAGACGCCACCGAAAACGGTCTCGCCTTCCTGCCGCCCGATATCAATCTCTCCGGCATTCGCTTTCGGCCGGTCGATGCGACGACCATTCGTTACGCGCTGGGTGCAATCAAGGGCACCGGCGAGGCCGCGCTTTCGGTCATTCTGGCGACGCGAAAAAAGCACGGCCCGTTCTCCGACCTCTTCGATTTCTGCCGGCGCAGCGACAAGCGCACGGTCAACAAGCGCGTAGTCGAGTCGCTGATCCGCGCTGGTGCGTTTGATTCGCTCGAACCCAACCGCGCGCGTCTGATGGCCTCGCTCCCCAACGCGCTCGACGCCGCCGAGCAGGCCGAACGCAATGCGCTGCAAAGCGGCCTGTTCGACGATGGCCCGGCGGTCACGGAAACACACTATGTCGAGGTGCCCACCTGGACGGATCGCGAACGCCTGATGCAGGAAAAGCCGGCCATCGGTTTCTTCCTCTCCGGCCATCCGTATCACGCCTATACCAAGGAACTGGCCAGCTTCGTCAAACGCCGCCTCGGGCAGCTTGAAGCCAGTCGCGAACTGGTGCTGCTCGCCGGCATGGTCATGAGCACGCGCACACAGATGACCCGGCGCGGCAAGATGGCGGTGGTGATGCTGGACGACGCGACCACGCAGTTGGAAGTGACGATTTTCAATGAGTTGTGGGATGCCGAGCGGGCCAAGATCAAGGAAGACGAATTACTGCTGGTCGAGGGGAAGGTTCAGCGTGACGATTTCTCTGGTGGCTTGCGGGTGACCGCCGAAAAGCTCATGACACTGGGCGAGGCACGCTCGCGCTATGCCCGTCTGCTGCGGCTAACGCTCAACGGAAATTCTGACGCGAATTCGGCGCGCAAGCTGCACGGCTTGCTCGCGCCCTTCCGGCAGCCGGTAAGCGGGGGCTGTCAGGTGCGCCTGCGCTACACCAGCGCCACCGCGACCGCTGAGTTACCGCTGCCGCAGGGCTGGGCGGTGCGCCTCGATGATGAACTGATCGGGCAATTGAGCGACTGGCTTTGCGCGGACAACGTACAGGTCATTTATGCCTGACACTGTCGGTCAAAGGCTTGTGATGCCTTGCCGAACGAGGGCCTCAAATGCTTCGACTGGCAACGGTTTGCTGAACAGGTAGCCCTGATAGGCTCTGCAATCGTTTGCAGCAAGAAAATCACGTTGAGCCAGGGTTTCCACGCCCTCGGCGATGACGTTTAAACCCAGGCTGCGCCCGAGAGCGACGATGGTGCGGGCAATGGCCGCATCACTGGCATCGGTGAGCACATCACGGACGAAGGACTGGTCGATCTTCAGCTGATCAATCGGCAGGCGCTTGAGATAGGTCAGGGACGAGTAGCCCGTGCCGAAATCATCCATGGAAAATCCGACGCCATAGGCCTTGAGCTGGATCATCTTGGCAATGATGTCTTCAGTGTTGTCGAGCAGCAGGCTTTCGGTGAGTTCCAGCTTCAGGCGTTTGACCGGCGCCCCGGTGGCTTCGACGAGGGCCATCACCTCCTCGACGAAACTGGGCAGAGCAAACTGCCGGGCGCTGACATTGACGGCGAGCGTCAGCTGGGAAAACTGCGGATCACCTGCCCAGCGCGCCAACTGCGCGCAGGCCGTTCTCAGAACCCAGTGCCCGATAGGCAGGATCAGCCCGGTTTGTTCGGCCAGCGGTATGAAGTGTATCGGCGACACCATGCCGCGCTCGGGGTGCTTCCAGCGGAGCAAGACTTCAGCACCGGTGATGGCGTGCGCGTCGGTGACTTGTGCCTGATAGTGCAGCGTGAACTGCATGCCAAGCACGGCATCGCGAAGATCTTCCTCCAGCGCTGTGCGCTCCTTGACGGCAACTTCCATCGCCGGGTCAAAAAAACGCAGGGTGTTGCGACCGGCATCTTTGGCCTTGTACATGGCGAGGTCGGCGTGCTTCATCAACAGTTCTGCCGATTGTGTGGTGGCACCGAACAAACTTACGCCGATGCTGGCGGTACCACGATGGGCATACTGCCCCAGTTTATAAGTGCCGGTCAGTTCGCGAAGAATCTTGGTGCCGATGTTCTCGGCGATGGCGGCTGAAGTCTTTTCGTCCTCGTCCAACTCGGTCAGGATGACGACAAACTCGTCGCCGCCCAGCCGCGCAATGACGTCGTTCGGCCGCACACACAGGGCGAGCCGCGCGGACACTTCCTTGAGCAACAGGTCACCGATATCGTGCCCGTGGGTGTCGTTGATGGTCTTGAAATTGTCCAGATCGATGAGCATCAATACGTTATGGCGGCCGCTGCGTTCGCTGGCGATCATGGCCTGCCGAATCCTGTCCATCAGCAGCAACCGGTTAGGCAAGCCCGTCAGTTGGTCGTTGAAGGCCAGTTCGGAAATCGTGTCTTCCGCCTGCTTGCGTTCCGTAATGTTTTCAAACATCACGGCCAGCCGGTTGTCGTCGGTGCAATAGGCGTGGATATGAAAATGGCGTGCGAGCGATTCCAGCGGCTGATCAAATTTAGCGGCACGCTTGCTTCGGCTGACACGATCGAGTTCGCTCAGGAATGGGGGTGGCGCGGCACCGAACACGTCGCTGGCAAGCTGTCCGCTGACCGATTCGTTTAATCCGGTATGCAGGAAAAAGGCGGCGTTGACGGTGGTCAGTCGGTAGTTGATGGCGTCACCACGGTCGTCGCGCAGAATATCGATTAAGGCGGCACCGACCGGCATGTTGCTGAACAAGGCCAGAAAATCGCGCTTGCTTTGCTCGAGAACGAGCTGGTGTTCCCGAGCGCGTTGTGCACTGATCTCTTGGGCGTACCGGCGCATCGACAAGCTGTTGTGGATGCGCATCAGCAATTCTTCAGCCACGATTGGCTTCAGGATGTGATCGGTAACCGCCAGGTTCGAAAGTTTGGCGCGCTGAGCTTTATCCGGAAAGGCCGTGACTGCAATCACCGGAACATCGCCGCGCTCATCGGTCAGCCGGCGAATGCGATTGATCAGTGCCGGCCCGCTCAAGGGCCCTCCGAGCACGATGTCGGTAAGGACCAGATCATACGGTTTTGCCTGAAAGTGTTCCCACGCTTCTTCAGCCGAGGCGCAGGCATCCACGGTCAGCCCTCTACCGCTCAGAATCTCAGACAGCGCAGCGCGCTGACTCGGGCTGTCCTCCACGTAGAGTATGACGCCGGAAAGCAACGGTCGGGCCACATGAAAACGCCGGATATAGGCGGCCAGTTGCTCAAGCTCACTTCGCTGAAAAACATCGGTAACCCCGGCCAGCAGCGCCGCCTTTGCAAAATTGTCGTCATGGTCGGCGGTGAGTAAAACGAATGGCTTGCACACATCCTGAGTGAGTGAGCGCACCTGCTGACACAAACGGGTGCCGTCCATATCACGCAGCGATCGCGCCGCGCAAATGAAGTCGACGTAGCGCGAGCCGACCAGTTCCAGCGCACTGGTGCCGTCGTTGGCGATCAGTACGTCACAGTCGATGCTACTGAACAGGGCGCGAAAAATATCCTGGAATGTGTGGCTTTCGTCGGCCAGCAGCACGCTGCGTCGATAACCGCACTCAGCAGTCGTGCTATCTGCCTTCAGCTTCCCGTCTGACGCAAGACCCATGGCCGGCGACCCCTCCAAAAACTCGCAATGCGTACAGTGATGATAGAAGCGATCAATCCTTCTTGCTGAGGTCTTGTAGTTCGATGTTCGCGCGGCCCTATTTAACGCGCATCCCCGGCTGCGCCCCCGAGTCGGGCGACAGAATGAACAGCCCCGGGAACTCGCCCGACTCATCCGAAGCGGCCAGCACCATGCCCTCCGATACACCGAACTTCATCTTGCGCGGCGCGAGGTTGGCGACCATGACGGTGAGACGGCCGATGAGCGTGGCCGGATCGTAAGCGGACTTGATGCCGGCAAAGACATTGCGCTGTTCCGTGCCCAGATCGAGGGTGAGCTGAATCAGCTTGGCGGCTCCTTCGACGTGCCTGGCATCGGCAATGCGTGCAATGCGCAGATCGACTTTGCTGAAGTCGTCAATGGAAATGAAGGGCTCCCATTCGCTCACCTGCGCCTGTTCCTTGTTCTCGGTGTTCTGCTGGTGCTGGGCGTGACGCTGTTCAGAATGTTGGGAAGTCGGCGCTGGCGATACGGCGCTTGGGTTTGGCGTCTGTGGTTCCAGCGAGGGTTTGTTGGCCTCGACCAGCGCCGCGATCTGCTTCGGGTCGACGCGCTGCATCAGGTGCTCGTACCCATTGATCAGGTGGCTGGGCGGCAGCAGGTGGCCGGCATCGCCCCAGTGCAGCGGTGCGACATTGAGAAATTCCTCGGCGCGATGGGCCAGCTTGGGCAGCACCGGCTTGAGGTAAATCGTGAGCAGGCGGAAGGCATTGATCAGCAGCGTGCACACTTCCTGCAGCTTGGCGCCCTGCGCCGGATCTTTGGCCAGCACCCAGGGCTGGTTTTTGTCCACGTACTGGTTGATCTGGTCGGCCAGTGCCATGACGCGGCGCAGCCCCCGGCCATAATCGCGGGCTTCGTAATGACCGGCGATCTCGTCGGCGGCCGCGGCGATACCGGGCAGCTCGGCGTGGAAGCGCTCCTCACAGTGACCAGCCAGCAGCTTGCCGTCAAAGCGCTTCGCGATAAAGCCAGCGGCGCGGCTGGCGATATTGATGTACTTGCCGACCAGATCGGAGTTGACGCGCTGGGCGAAGTCGTCGAGATTGAGGTCGATGTCCTCCAGCGTGCCATTGAGCTTGGCGGCGAAGTAGTAGCGCAGCCATTCCGGATTCAGGCCCTGCTCCAGATAGCTCTCGGCGGTGATGAAGGTGCCGCGCGACTTGCTCATCTTGGCGCCATCGACGGTCAGGAAGCCGTGGGCGAAAATCTTTGTCGGCGTGCGAAAGCCCGCGTGCTGCAACTCCGCTGGCCAGAATAGGGCATGGAAGTAAAGGATGTCTTTGCCGATGAAGTGGTACAGCTCGGTCGTGGACTCGGGTGCCCAGAACTCGTTGAAGTCCAAACCCTTCTTGGCGCAAAGATTCTTGAACGAGCCCATGTAGCCGATCGGCGCGTCGAGCCAGACGTAGAAGAATTTGCCCGGCGCGCCGGGGATCTCGAAGCCGAAGTAGGGCGCATCGCGCGAGATGTCCCAGTCGCTGAGCTTGTTCTCACCCTCGTGGCCCAGCCACTCCTGCATCTTGTTCGCAGCTTCGGTTTGCAAGCGCCCGTCTTCCTTGGTCCACTGGCGCAGAAAGCTCTGGCAGCGCGGGTCGGAGAGACGAAAGAAGTAATGCTCGGAGGCCTTCAATACCGGCGTGGCGCCCGACACCGCCGAATACGGGTTCTTCAGTTCGGTGGGCGCATAGGCCGCGCCACACACCTCGCAGGAGTCACCGTACTGATCCTTGGCCGCGCACTTCGGGCACTCTCCCTTGATGAAGCGGTCAGGGAGGAACATTTCTTTCTGCGGATCGTAGTACTGTTCAACCGGGCGTACGTCGATCAGCCCGGCTTCTTTCAGCCGCCCGTAAATCGTTTCGGAAAATGCGCGGGTCTCGTCCGAGTGAGTGGTGTAGTAGTTGTCGAAAGCGATGTGGAAGCCGGCGAAGTCGCGCGCGTGTTCGGCATGCACGCGCCTGATCAGCGCCTCGGGGCTGATGCCCTCGTTCTGCGCGCGCAGCATGATGGGTGTACCGTGCGTATCGTCGGCGCAGACGTACCAGCATTCGTTGTCGCGCATCTTCTGAAAGCGCACCCAGATGTCGGTCTGGATGTATTCAACGAGATGCCCAAGGTGGATCGCGCCGTTGGCATAGGGCAGCGCGGAAGTGACGAGAATTTTGCGAGTGCTCATGGCGTGGTGGCCAATACGGCCTGTGAATGCGGGGGATGGCGCATTCTACCGGCCTCGGTCACTCGGACACCCGGGCCATGTGCCTACCAGATCGTTCTGACGTGCGGGTAAGTGCGAATCTTTTCATCGGCAGTTACCAGTGGGGCCGACAGTTGCCGGGCTGTTGCGACGATCATGCGGTCGGCCGGGTCCTTGTGGAACTCACCGGGCAAGGTGACACTTTTCACGGCGATCTGGTTATCCACCGGCATGAAGCGCACCGCCTCGAGTTGCTGCACGGCATCGAGCCAGGCGTCGGTATCCATCGAGAGCGCAATTCGACCTTTGGCGACCAACGCGGCCAGTTCCCATGACGAGATGGCCGAGATGACGATTTCACCCTCGGCCAACTCCGTCTGGATGGCCGCATGCGCAGCGGTCGATAACTTGCTGATGTCACCTGTTGCCCACCAGATCAGGATGTGCGTGTCGAGCACAATCACGTCTGGGCATCCCAGTCCGTCTCGGATATCGGTTCAAAGGGGGCGTCATAGCGGAGCACCGATCCGCGCAGCACATCAAGCGGTGCGCGCGCGCTGGGCCGGTAGGGACGTATCTCCACCTTCGGTTGGCCGTGGTCAGTGACGACGACCGACTCGCCCCCGGCTTCCACCTGCCGAAAAAACTCCAACGCCCGGGCTTTGAATTCGGTTTTCGAAACATGCACGCTCATGGCTCGCCTCCGCTTAGAACATCTGGTCAAAGTATGTCCGAGGAAATGACTAGATGCAATGACTACTTTTTCGATCAATCAGTGCATGACGAGACGGTGCTCGGGGCGACGGGGTGCCCAATAGCGCTAAATTCACCCAATGCGCCGTCTCACCAGCGCCGACTTGCGGATGTTTGCAGAGCTGTGGTGCCTACAAGTCGCGCACCACCCGCTTGATGGCCGGATCTTCCGGGTGCGTCGACTGTGAGAACCCAAGCTCGGTCATCAGCGTCAGCATGCCGCTGTTGTCGGCCAGCACTTCGCCTTCCATGAACGCCAGCCCGCGCGAGCGGGCGTGCTCCAGCAGCACGGTCATCATCTTGAAGCCGATGCCCCGGTGCTGCCAGTCGTCCGACACCACCAGCGCAAACTCGCACGATTGACCGTCGGGCAGGGTGCTGTAACGCGCTACCGCAACCTCGATCTCGCCCGCCCCCGCAGTGTCAGCATCCGGCACGGTAGCCACAAACGCCATTTCGCGCCCGTAGTCGATCTGGGTCAGGCGGGCGAGTACGTCGGGGTTCAGTTCCTGCACATGGCTCATGAAGCGGTAGAACTTGCTTTGCGCCGACAACTCGCGCACGAAACGCTGAGTCATGTCGGCGTCTTCGGGGCGGATCGGGCGTATGGTCAGCGTTTGCCCGTCGCCCTGTTGCCAGGTTTCGACCAGATCGGCCGGGTAGGGGTGAATCGCCATGTGAGCGTAGCGGGCGCGCAGGGGTGGCTGGCGGGCGACGACGATGCGTGCGTCGACGGCAGAGACGCCCGTTTCGTTGACCATCAGCGGGTTGATGTCCAGCTCCTTGAGCCAGGGCAATTCGCAGGCCATTTCCGAGACGCGCAGCAATACGTTTTCGATGTCGCCCAGTGCCGCCGGCGGCAGATTGCGGAAGGCGCCGAGCATCTTGAACACTTTCGTGCGCTCCATCAGATCGCGCGCCAGATAGCGGTTAAGCGGGGGCAGCGCCAGTGCCGAATCCTTGAACACCTCGACCGCGACACCCCCGGCACCAAACGTGATCACCGGCCCGAGCACCGGGTCGGAGGCAATGCCGATGAGCAGTTCGCGTACGTGCGGGCGAGTGGTCATCGGCTCGATCACCACGCCGTCGAGACGGGCGCTGGGGCACGCTTTGCCGATCTTGGTCATCATCTCGGCGTAGGCGGCACGCACCGCCTGGCCACTGTCAAGATTCAGGCGCACGCCGCCGACATCGCTCTTGTGTGAAATATCAGGTGAATTGATCTTTAGCACGACGGGAAAGCCCAGTTGCTCGGCCATCAGCAAGGCTTCGCTGGGCGAGCGGGCAATCAGCGCGGTGGCGACCGGAATATGGAAGGCAGCAAGCAGGGCCTTCGACTCGGTTTCGGAGAGCACAGTGCGGCCTTCCGAGAGCGCCGCTTCGATGATCAGGCGCGCGCCTTCGGTATCGGGCGGGTCCATGTCGGCCAGCGGGCCGGCGGACTGGCGCAGCAGGCGCTGGTTTTCGTAGTAGGTTGAGAGGTGGCCAAAGGCTTCGACCGCGCCTTCGGGCGAGTCGTAGGTGGGCACCCCGGCGATACGGAAGCGGTTACGCGCCGCGACCATCAGTTTTTCCCCCAGCCAGGCGGTGAGTACCGGCTTCTTGGCATGCTTGGCGGCGTCAATCACCGCTTCGGCGGCTTCCAGAGGCTTGGTCATGGCCTGCGGGGTGAGCATGACCAGCACGCCGTCGACGTTGGGGTCGGACAGGCAGGCATTGACGGCGATCTTGTAGCGATCAGCCCCGGCATCGCCTAGTACATCGACCGGGTTGCCGTGCGACCAGGCGGCGGGCAGGGCAGTGTTGAGCGCGGCGACGGTCTCGGCGGTCAGATCGGGCAGGCTCATGCCCAGATCGGCGGCACGGTCGGTGGCCATGACGCCGGGGCCGCCGCCGTTGGTGACAATGGCCAGACGCCGGCCTTGCGGATGGACGTGCCGCGAGAGCGCCTGCGCGGCCGAGATCAGCTCGACAATCGTTTCCACACGCACCACGCCGGCACGGCGCATCATGGCCGTGAACACGCCGTCCGAGCCGACCAGCGCGCCGGTATGCGACTGCGCGGCGCGCACGCCGGCGGGGTGGCGGCCGACCTTGATCACGATGACCGGCTTGACCGCGGCCGCCAGACGCAGGGCACTCATGAAGCGGCGCGCATCACGGATGCCCTCGACGTATAGCAGGATGCTCTTGGTCGCCGGATCGACCGCCAGAAAATCCAGAATCTCGCCAAAGTCGAGGTCGGCACCGGCACCCATCGAGACAATGCTGGAAAAGCCGACATCGTTGGCTTCGGCCCAGTCGAGCACGGCGGTACAGACCGCGCCAGATTGCGACACCAGGGCCAGATCGCCGGCCTTGGCGGTGGGCGGGCCGAAGGTGGCATTGAGCTTGAGACCGGGTCGCTGCATGCCCAGGCAATTGGGGCCGATAAAGCGCACGCGATGCATCTTGGCCGCCTTGCAAATGTCGTGCTCCAGCGCAATACCTTCTGGCCCCACTTCGCGGAAACCGGCCGAGAGCACGATGGCATTGCGAATGCCGTGATCGCCGATTTCGCGGATCAGCCCGGGCACCGTCGCGGCGGGAGTGGCAATGATGGCCAGATCAATGTGGCTGGGTAGGGCGAAGGTGGCCGGGTAGCACTTGCGCCCGAACATCTGCTCGTGTTTTGGATTGACCGGATGGATCGCGCCGGCAAAGTCACCCTCGATCAGGTTGCGCACGATTTGGCCAGCGACCGAGTTTTCGCGTTCGCTGGCCCCAAAAACCGCAACAGCACGAGGGTTGAAGAGGGGATGCAGGTAGTGGTAGGACATGGCAGCACACTCCGATATTGCGATGCAGCAATTGTAGCCCTGCTGGCGTTACAGGCTTTGCGTTGGGTCAAATGAAGGCCGGGGCGCAGTCTAGAATTACGCCTTCCGATTCCACTGCGTCGTTGTGGCGCACTTCCAAGAGCCATGAAAATTACCGACCAAGACGTTATTAACTGCCTGTCCGGGCTCAATGACCCGGAAACCGGTAAATCACTGATTGCCGAACGCGCGATCAAAAACATCCGGATCAGTGCCGGCGATGTCAGTCTCGATGTCGAACTGGGTTACCCCGCACACAGCCAGGCGCAAGCGCTGCGCGAAGTGGTGGCGCAACGCCTGCACAGCCTGCCCGGCGTTGCGCGCGCCGAGGTCAAGGTCTATTCAAAAATTGTCGCCCATGCGGTGCAGCAGGGCGTGAAGCTGATTCCCGGTGTGAAGAACATCATTGCCGTGGCCAGCGGCAAGGGCGGCGTCGGTAAAAGCACCACCGCCGTCAATCTGGCACTGGCACTGGCGGCCGAGGGCGCGCGCGTCGGTTTGCTCGACGCCGACATATACGGCCCTTCGCAACCGACGATGCTGGGGCTGGAAGGCCAGCGCCCGGAATCGGAAGATGGCAAGACGCTGGAACCCATGCAGGCGCACGGCATTCAGGCCATGTCGATCGGCTTCCTGATCGATCAGGACACGCCGATGGTCTGGCGCGGCCCCATGGTGACGCAGGCCTTAACTCAGCTATTGAACGACACGCGCTGGAACGACATTGACTACCTCGTGATCGACTTGCCGCCGGGCACGGGCGACATTCAGCTCACGCTGGCGCAGAAGGTGCCGGTCACCGGGGCTGTCATCGTCACCACGCCGCAAGATATCGCCCTGCTCGACGCCAAGAAGGGCATCAAGATGTTCGAGAAGGTGGGCGTGCCGATCCTGGGCATCGTCGAAAACATGAGTACGCATGTATGTTCCAACTGCGGTCATGAAGAGCACATCTTCGGTGCCGGTGGCGGCGCACGCATGGCGCAGGACTACGGCACCGAGGTGCTCGGTTCGCTGCCGCTGGACATGCGCATCCGCGAGCAAGTCGATGGCGGCAACCCGACGGTGGTCGCCGACCCCAACGGGGTCATCGCCCACACCTACAAGAGCATTGCGCGCAAGGTGGCGGTCAAAATCGCCCAGCGCGCCAAGGACCACAGCGCCAAATTTCCTACCATCGTCATCAAGTCGAGCTGAGCGTCGACACTACCGGCGCCTACCGCGCGGGAGTGGCGGTGAACAGTCCATTGAGCAGTGTGGAGCGCATGCTCATTGCCACCAAAGACTCAAGGGCACCGCAAACAGGACATCTGAAAATGGAACGATTTCGCGCCCCGCGTAGAGCACGATACCTCGCTGGAATGCGGCGCTCTCGGTTTCCTGAAGGTGCCTCAGCTCCTTGAAGTCTGCATCATCAACGCTGGCACTGGCTTTGACTTCAATACCGGTGAGTTTGCCGAGTCGATCTTCAAGTAGAAAATCGACTTCGATGTCGGTCTGGGTGCGGCAATGCCAGAGGCTCAATCCTTTGTTCGAAAACGCCAGGTGCTTGAGTAGTTCGCACGCGACAAAGGATTCCACCAGGTTGCCCGGTAGCCCTGGCAGTCCCAGAAGCTTGTCCACCGAAGCGTCGGTCAGCCAGGCCAGTAGCCCGGTGTCGGGCAGAAATACTTTGGCGGACTTGACCAGGCGCTTGCTCGGATTGCGTGACCAGGCGGGCAGGCGTATCACCAGAAACAATGTTTCGAGCAGGCTCAGATAACGCTTTAGCGTGGTTTGGGTCAGGCGGCTGGTGCGCGACAGCTCGGCCTGATTGAGCAGACTGGCGCTGCGCGTGGCGAGTAGTTGCAGCAGGTGGGGTACTTCGGTGAGTTGTTCGAGATTTGCCAGCTCGCGCACGTCGCGCTGCAAGATGGTTTGCAGGTAGCTCTCGAACCAGGCGGCGCGGCGTTTTCCGCTGCTGCGTGCTACCGCTTCAGGAAAACCACCTTGCAACAACGTGTCGACCAACGTGGCGCGATCACACGCGGCGAGGGGGTGCGCGAACAGGTCGCCGTCAAAAAGATGATCGGCGCAGTTCCATTGTCAGATAACGCCGCCTAGTGCCGCCGGCGAGGGTTTGCACCAGGGTACTTTTACCGGTTTGGCGGGCTCCGTTGAGTAGTACCACCGGGGTATCGCTCAGGGCTTCCGCGAGCAGTGGCTGGATGTGGCGGGGGAACATTGGCGTACTTTACGTCATGAAAATCGGCCATGCAATGGACGATTTTCATGTAACTTCGATGCGATGTCAGGCGCTATCGACAGGGCTCTGGGCGGAATCGAGCGCAGCGCTAACGTTAGCGGCACGTTCATGCAAGACCTGCGTAAGCGCGTTGGTGAGGATAGTAAGTTCGTCGGGGCTGATGATCAGCGGCGGCATCAGGTAGGCGACGTTGCCAAACGGTCGCAGCCAGACGCCAAGCTCAGGAAAGCGTCGGCGCATCATGCCCAGGTCGACCGGGCCGGAAAGCTCAACCGCGCCTATCGCACCGCGCACCCGCACCTCAGCAACACCGGGGATGGTTCGGCAGGCGGCCAGTTGTTCGTGCAGTTGGCTGGAGATGGCTTGCGCTTGCGCGATGCGCGGTTCGCGCTCAAACAAGTCGAGTGAGGCATTTGCGGCCGCGCACGCCAAGGGATTGGCCATGAAAGTTGGCCCGTGCATCAGCGCCCGGCCCGGATCATCGCCCAGAAAGGCGTCAAAGACATGGCGGCGCGCCACCGTGGCCGCCAGCGGCAGCGTACCGCCGGAGAGTGCTTTCGACAGGCAAATGATGTCGGGCACCCATAGGTCCGACTGCGCCGCAGCCTCCGACGCGAACATCGTGCCGGTGCGCCCGAAGCCGGTCATGATCTCATCGCAGATCAGCAGGCAATCGTGTTCGCGCGCCAGTTCGGCCACCCGCCGCAATACGGCGGGCGAGTGCATCTTCATGCCGCCGGCACCTTGCACCAAGGGCTCGATGATCACCGCCGCGATGTGTTCGCTATGTGTGGCAAGCACCCGCGCCAGCGCCGCATCGAGCACCGGCGTGGTCGGCAATTCGGCCATGATCTGGCTGGGCATGCTGTGGGCAAATAGCGTGTGCATGCCTTCATCGGGGTCGCACAGGGCCATGGTGGCGAAGGTGTCGCCGTGGTAGCCATGACGAAAATAGACGATGCGCGAACGCTCGGGCTGACCTTTGTTTTGCCAATACTGCAACGCCATCTTGAGCGCGACTTCCACCGAGACCGAACCCGATTCGGTGAAGAACACCCGTTCCAGATCACCCGGCAGCAGGGCCGCGAGGCGCGTAGCCAGACGCAGTGCCGGCTCGTGCGTGAGGCCCGCGAACATGACATGCGGCAACTGGTCAAGTTGCCGCGCTACGGCGTCACGGATATGCGGGTGGCTATAGCCGTGGCAGGCCGTCCACCACGACGAAATTCCGTCGATTAGTTCGCGTCCATCGGCAAGACGCAGCCGGCAGCCGGCAGACGAGACGACGGGCAGGGGCGGCTGTGCCGTGGCCATCTGGGTGTAAGGCAGCCAGATATGTTCCATGCCGGCATCAAGCCAGGCGGGTGAGCTCATTAGAATCCGCAACGAAAGGAGGGGAGATGGCGAGTTACTTTATCACCGGCACGGGTACCGACATTGGCAAAACATGGCTGTCGTGCGCGTTGCTGCGCCATTGGCGGGCCGCCGGCTTGAGTACGCGGGCGTTCAAACCAGTGATGTCGGGGGTGGAGTTGGACAATCTGCCTGCCAGCGACGCCGGCCAACTGCTTCTGGCGCAGGGGATCGAGGTGTCGGCAGCGAGCGTCGCGGACATTTCGCCCTGGCGCTTCGCCGCGGCACTCTCGCCCGACATGGCGGCGGCGGCCGAGGGCCGGCGCATCGATTTCGAGGCCCTTCTCGCCTTCAGTCGCCGTGTCACCAGCGCCGACTTGCGGAAAATCAGCCTGTGCGAAGGCGTCGGCGGTGTCATGGTGCCCTTGGATGAACACCATACCGTGCTCGATTGGGCGCAGGCGCTGGCCGTGCCTGTCGTTCTGGTCGCCGGATCGTATCTGGGCAGCCTGAGTCATACGCTCACCGCCCTACAGGCGCTGCGCAGTCGAGGTTTGTCCGTCGCGGCCATCGCCATCAATGAAAGTACGGGTAGCAGCGTGCCGCTGGACGCAACCCTGCTCAGCCTGAGTTGTCATACTCAGAGCGTGCCGCTAGTAGCCGTTGCGCGGGCAGCGCCGGATGCCGGCGTGGCAGCCTTGGCGCATATACTGCACCCCTCCTGAATTCCCTCACTGACCTCCGGAAGCCCCTGCCCATGAGCATCAAGTCCGACAAGTGGATCCGCCGCATGGCGGCCGAGCACAAGATCATTGAACCCTTTGAGCCGGAACTGGTGCGCGAGGTGAATGGGAACAAGATTGTCTCCTACGGCACGTCGAGCTATGGCTACGACATTCGCTGTGCGGATGAGTTCAAGGTGTTCACCAACATTAACTCGACCATCGTCGACCCCAAGAATTTCGACCTGAATTCCTTTGTCGAGGTGTCGGGCAAGGGCTATTGCGTGATCCCGCCCAACTCCTTTGCGCTGGCACGTACGGTTGAATACTTCCGCATTCCTCGCTCGGTGCTGACCGTGTGCCTGGGCAAGAGTACCTATGCGCGTTGCGGCATTATTGTGAACGTCACGCCCTTCGAGCCGGAATGGGAAGGTTATGTGACGCTGGAGTTTTCCAACACCACGCCGCTGCCGGCCAAGATTTACGCTGGCGAGGGCTGCGCGCAGGTGCTGTTTTTCGAGTCCGACGAAGTGTGCGAAACCTCGTACAAGGATCGCGGTGGAAAATATCAGGGTCAGGTCGGCGTGACGCTGCCAAAAATCTGAGCCTTGGCCTTGCACTATGAGTACCTCGGCACGTAAAACTACCCGCAATCCCAAAAGCAAAGCCCCTCAGCAACCCCGCTTCTCGCCGCAAAAGCCACCCAACGACCTTTCCGCCGCTGACTGGCAGCGCGCGTTGCGCCGGCAATTTGGCCGCGAGCAAACCTTTCTGCTGAAAAACATCGGTGGCGAGCCGATCTTTTCCGAATTTCAGATCAGCAATCCGGCCTCGAAGAGTAGTTATCGCGTGGCGATACGCGGGTGCAATCCCGGTGACAATTTTTGCGCCTGCCCCGATTTCGCCAGCAACGAGCTCGGCACCTGCAAACACATCGAATTCACCCTCGCGGTGCTGGAGAAAAAGCGGGGTGCCAAGAAGGCGCTGGCTGCCGGCTATCACCCGGCATTTTCCGAGTTGTATCTGCGTCACGGGCTGAATGGCGAAGGGCGCAGCGTTTGCTTTCGTGCCGGCAGTGATTGCCCGCCGGCGCTGGCGATTGCCGCGGCGGCCTTGTTTGATGCCCGGCGTGACGGCGCGCTGATGGGCGATAACTTTGCTGCGCTGGAAGCCTTTCTGGCTAAAGCCGCCAAGCTGGGCCATGAGTTGCGCGCGTACGACGATGCATTGAACGTGATTGCCCGGCGTCGCGATGCGCAGCGTCGCGAGGCGGCCTTGGCCGAGGCCTTTCCGCGCGGCAGCCAGGACAAAAAACTCACTCGCCTGCTCAAGGTGCCGCTGTATCCGTATCAGGCCGAAGGGGCGCTGTTTACCGTGCGCGCCGGGCGCTGCCTGATTGGCGATGAAATGGGTCTGGGCAAGACCATACAGGCGATCGCGGCGGCCGAGATTCTGGCGCGCTTGTGCGGTGTGACGCGTGTGCTGGTGGTTTGTCCGACCTCGCTCAAGTATCAGTGGCAGCAGGAGATCAAACGTTTTTCCGGGCGTGAATCGCGGGTTATCGCTGGCGGTCGGGCGCAGCGCCAGCGCGACTACGCCGAAGACGATTTCTGCAAGATCACCAATTTCGAGAAACTCCAGCCCGACCACGATCTGATCACCGATTGGGCACCGGAACTGGTGATCGTCGACGAAGCGCAGCGGGTGAAAAACTGGAACACCATCGCCGCCCGCGCGCTCAAACGCATCGACAGCCCCTACGCCGTGGTGCTGACGGGCACGCCGCTGGAGAACAAGCTCGAAGAGCTGATTTCCATTGTCCAGTTCGTTGATCAGCATCGCCTCGGGCCGACCTGGAAGCTGCTGCACGAGCACCAGTTGCGTGACGATACCGGGCGCGTGACCGGCTACACGAATCTGGAGCGCATCGGCCAGACGCTGGCACCGGTCATGATCCGCCGGCGCAAGAGCGAGGTGTTGCAACAGTTGCCCGAGCGCACCGATCAAAACCTGCTGGTACCGATGACCGAGCCGCAGCTGCTGTATCACGCGGAAAACGCCGAGACCGTGATGCGTATTGTCACGCGCTGGCGCAAGACGGGCTACCTGTCGGACATCGATCAACGCCGCCTGACCTGCGCCCTGCAAAACATGCGCATGTCGTGCAACAGCACCTATTTGCTCGATCAGGAAACCGATCACGGCGTCAAGGCCGATGAAGCGGCCGCGCTGTTCGATGCGCTGTTCGCGCAGCCCGAGGCCAAGGTGGTGGTGTTTTCGCAATGGACGCGTACGCACGACATCCTCATCCGTCGTCTTGACGCGCGCGGGATCGGTTACGTCAGTTTTCATGGCGGCGTGCCTTCCGAGAAGCGCCCGGCCCTGGTTGATCGTTTTCGCGACGACCCCGATTGCCGGGTATTTCTATCCACCGATGCCGGCAGCACGGGGCTGAACCTGCAACACGCCTCGACGCTGGTGAATATGGATTTGCCGTGGAACCCGGCGATCCTCGAGCAGCGCATCGGGCGCATTCACCGCAACGGCCAGAAGTGCCCGGTGCAGATCGTCAACTTCATCGCCAAGGGCACGATTGAGGAGGGCATGCTATCTGTGCTGGCGTTCAAGCGCTCGCTCTCCGCAGGCATACTCGATGGCGGCAGCAGCGAAATCTCCATGGGCGGTTCGCGTCTGAACCGCTTTATGAAGGACGTGGAGAACGTTACCGGAGCGATGACCGAGGCTACCGTCAGCGAGCCGGTGAGCGCTGCCGAAGAGTTAGCACCGCAAGTCGGCGCTGGCGAGACGGCGGAATGTGAGGCTACGGCGGAAAATACCTTGCCGCCGACTCAATCCACAACACCCACTGCGCCCGCAAACGCTCCTGCCGCGCCCTGGGCGGCGCTGCTGCAGGTCGGTACGCAGTTTCTCGCAGCGATGAGCAGCGACAGCGCCGAGCACCCGTGGATTGCGCACGACGCCCAAACCGGTGAGCGCCGGCTCAACGTGCCGCTACCCTCGGGCGATACCGCGCGCCAGATGGCCGACGTGCTGACGCAACTGGCCGCCGCGTTGCAGCAGCGCCGCTAACTGACCACTTTTCCAAAGGCCCCTCATGAACGACCTCTTCGGCGACAGCGCGCCTGCCAACGCCATTGCCATTTCCACCAAGGCGGGCGCGGCCACCCTGAGCAAGGCGCAAAAAGCCTTCAACACGCTGATCAAGAAAATCGACGTCCGGCGCAAGGATCTGGCGGCGTGGGAAGTCGCAATCCCGGCGTATCAAACCGCCTATACCGAGCGCCTGATCCCGCTGCGCGACGAGTTGCTGGCGCTGAAGGTGCGCATGGTGCTGCAGCTCGATGAGGCCCTGCTGCAAAAGGGCCTGAGTCAGACCGATCGCGACACCATGAGCGATCTGCTGCTCCACCTTGCCGGCCCGCTGATGGATGAGCAGGCCAGCGATGAACTCAAGGCGGCGTACAACCGTCATGTGCCCAGCGCCCCCGACGCGGATAGTGAAGCCGATCTGGCGCACGATTCGGCGCTGCTGCGCGAGCAGTTCGAGGAGGAATTCGGCATCGATCTGGGTGAAGATTTCGACCTGGGCACGGCGACGCCGGAAGACCTGTTGCAGCGGATACATGCGCAGGCGCAGCGTCAGGCTGAAGCAGACGAAGCGCGGCGCGCCAAACGCAAGAAGACAAAAAAGCAACTGGAAAAAGAAGCCCGTGCCGAAGCCGCAGAAAAAGACGTGAGCCAGGCCCTGCGTGAGGTCTTTCGCAAGCTCGCCAGCGCCCTGCACCCAGACCGTGAGGCGGACCCGGCAGAGCGCGCGCGCAAAACGGCGCTGATGCAGCGCGCCAATCAGGCCTACGACAAGCGCAACCTGTTGCAACTGCTGGAACTGCAACTGGAACTTGAACATATCGACGCCGCTGCGCTGGCCGGCCTGAGTGAAGAGCGGCTCAAGCATTTCAATCAGATACTCAAAGATCAGCTGGCCGAACTGGATATGGAAATCATGCAGACCGAGGCGCGCTTTTGCTACCAGTTTGGCTTGACCAGCTACATTAAGCTGGTGCCGGAAGTGCTACCCCGTTTGCTCGAGGTCGAGCTGATCAAGCTGCGCCAGATGAGCGATAGCCTGGCCCATGACTTCCGGGTGTTTGCCAACCCCAAGGCGCTCAAGGTCTGGCTCAAGGACATCCGCCGGGAACTCGCTGCCGGACCAGCGCGCGAGGACGGTATTCCGTTCTGAGCGCCGTACCACCAGCGCCGACTTGCCGTATCCTTTGGTGTAACTACCCATCACGTTTTCAGGAGGACAGCCATGCGCTTTCACTTCCCCGTCATCATCATTGATGAAGACTTCCGCTCGGAAAATTCCTCCGGCTTGGGCATCCGCGTGCTCGCCGACGCGATCGAGAAGCAAGGTATCGAGGTACTCGGGGTCACCAGCTATGGCGACCTGACTTCCTTTGCCCAGCAGCAGAGCCGGGCCTCGGCCTTCATTCTCTCGATTGACGATGAGGAGCTGGTTAATGAAGGTGAAGAAACCATTGCCGAACTGCGGGCGTTCGTCGAGAACGTGCGTCACCGCAACCCCGACATTCCGATTTTCCTGCACGGCGAGACGCGCACCAGTCGGCATATTCCGCACGACATCCTGCGCGAGCTGCATGGCTTCATTCACATGTACGAAGACACGCCCGAGTTCATCGCGCGTTACGTGGTGCGTGAGTCCAAGGCCTATGTCGAGTCGCTGCCGCCGCCCTTCTTCCGTGCGCTGACGCATTACGCGGCCGATGGTTCCTACTCCTGGCACTGCCCCGGGCACTCGGGTGGCGTGGCGTTTTTGAAGAGCCCTGTGGGGCAGATGTTCCATCAGTTCTTCGGCGAAAACATGCTGCGCGCCGACGTGTGCAACGCGGTCGATGAGCTCGGCCAGTTGCTCGATCACACCGGCCCGGTGGCGGCCTCCGAGCGCAATGCCGCGCGCATCTTCAATGCCGACCATTTGTTCTTTGTCACCAACGGCACCTCCACCTCGAACAAGATCGTCTGGAATTCGGCCGTGGCGCCGGGCGACATCGTGCTGGTGGACCGCAACTGTCACAAGTCGAATCTGCACTCCATCATTCTCACCGGCGCGATCCCGGTCTTTCTGAGCCCGACGCGTAACCACTACGGCATCATCGGCCCGATTCCGCGCTCCGAATTCGACTGGGCCAGTATTCAGGCCAAGATCGACGCCAACCCGTTCATTACCGACAAAACGGCCAAGCCGCGTCTGTTTGCCATCACCCAGAGCACCTACGATGGCGTGATTTACAACGTCGAGGAAATCAAGCACCTGCTTGACGGCAAAATCGAGACCCTGCTGTTTGATGAGGCCTGGCTTCCGCACGCCGCCTTCCACGAGTTCTACGGCGATTACCACGCGATTGGCGAAGGGCGCGAGCGCTGCAAGGAGTCGATGGTGTTCTCCACGCAGTCGACGCACAAACTGCTCGCCGGCCTGTCGCAAGCCTCGCAGATTCTGGTGCAGGAACCGGATGGTCCGGGCTCGCTCAAGCTCGACCGCGATGTGTTCAACGAGTCGTATCTGATGCACACCTCAACCTCACCTCAGTACGCGATTATCGCCTCGTGCGATGTGGCGGCAGCAATGATGGAGCCGCCCGGCGGCACGGCGCTGGTGGAAGAGTCGCTGGCCGAGGCGCTGGATTTCCGCCGCGCCATGCGCAAGGTCGGCGAAGAGTTTCTGGATGACTGGTGGTTCAAGGTCTGGGGCCCCGACGTCATCGCCGCCGAGGGCGTGCCGGCGCGCGAGGAGTGGGCGCTTGATGCGCAGGACAGCTGGCATGGTTTTGCCGGCATTGAGCCTGAATTCAACATGCTCGACCCGATCAAGGCCACGCTGCTGATGCCCGGGCTCAACATCAAGGGCGATTTCGCCGACTGGGGTATTCCCGCCAATGTGCTGACCAAATACCTGGCCGAGCACGGCATCATCATCGAGAAGACCGGCCTCTACTCGATCTTCATCATGTTCACCATCGGCATTACCAAGGGCCGCTGGAACACCATGGTCACCGAGTTGCAGCAGTTCAAGGATGCCTTCGACAACAACTCGCCGTTGTGGCGCGTGATGCCCGAATTCGTGGCCAAGAACCCGCGCTATGAGAAGGTGGGTCTGGCCGATCTGTGCAAAGGCATTCACGCCATGTACCGCGAACGCGACATTGCCCGCATGACCACCGAGATGTACACCTCGCCCATGGTGCCGGCCATGAAGCCCTGCGACGCCTGGGCGGCAATGGCGCACCGCAAGACCGAGCGCGTGCCGATTGATCAGCTGGAAGGTCGTGTCACCGCGATGCTGGTGACGCCCTATCCACCGGGCATCCCGCTCTTGATCCCCGGCGAGCGTTTCAACGGTGCCATCGTCAAATACCTGCAGTTCGCGCGCGACTTCAATGCCAAGTTCCCCGGTTTCGAGACCGAGATTCATGGGCTGGTGAAGCACGATGCCGACGGCAACTCGAACTACTGCGTCGACTGCGTCAAGGCATAGGACGAGTCGCGTAGCAGAGCTGCAGGGGAATGGGGTACTGGCTTGAATGACTTTGCAATCATTGGCGCAATCGAAGCGGTTGAAACGATTGCTGAAGGGAACGGAATTAGGGACCTTGCCAAACTCAGAGCGCGTTATGGCTTGGGGAACTGGAAGAAGAAAAAGGGAATTGCAACCGTTCGCTTGCCGGATGGCGAAATGGTGAAAGCTGAGATACATTGGTACGAAGCGCACGGCATTGGCAAAGTAAGCCTCAAAATAAAGGAATTCCTATGAGATTCATGGTGTGTGTTTCACGCGAAGGCGTGGGAGAGTTCTCAACAGACGACTTAACTCTCGGACGACTTTACGAAGTCACGGCCCCCGAGGACGCACGCGGGATGGTGCGTGTCATTGATGATTCGGGCGAGGACTACCTCTACCCCCTCAGTCTTTTCGATGCTGTCGAGGTAGAAGAGCCCACGGCGACCAAGCTGCACGCGCTGCTTGCTGCGTGAAATGCCTGCCTGCAGGTTGGTACCTACGTACTCCCTGCACTGACCGAGTACCGCAAGTCGGCGCTGGCGTTACGGCGATAGCTGGCGAAAGCGTATGCCAGACCGCCTGCGCTGACATGTGCCGAGCGCGCGGTTTCGCTGAACTCGGAGCGAGAAAAATCCGGGAAGCGCGTATTGCCGTCGAACTCGGCATCGATCTCGGTGAGCTCAAGGCGCGTCGCCAGCGGCAGCGCCTGCGCGTAAATTTCACCGCCGCCAATCACGAAGCAGGTCGCATCTGCGCACAGCGCCAGTGCAGCAGGAAGTGACGGCACCACGGTGGCACCATCGGCACGGAAACCGACGTTGCGTGTGACTACGATATTGTGCCGGTTAGGCAGCGGTCGCCCCAAAGATTGCCACGTCTTGCGCCCCATGATGATAGGGTGACCGGTGGTCAGTGCCTTGAAATGCTTGAGGTCCTCCGGCAGATGCCAAGGCATCACCGGCTTGCCCTCAGCGGTCGCACCAATCATGCCGTTGCGCGCTACGGCGGCGATAACGACCAGTTCACTCATGGCGCGGTCGGTAGCGCTTCCGTCGATTCGGTAGTGGCTGAGCGTTGAGCGCTCTGCCGGCCTGCCTTCTTGCGTTCGGCGGCGGCGTGGCGCTTGGCAGCGGCGGCGGCAATATCGGCAAAACTTTCGTTTAAGCACTGCGCAAAAAACGCCGGATCGGGCATCATGGCCCGGCAGGCAGTGAACGACACCGTTAATCGGCCGTCATAACTGAAGCCGGTCAGCGACAGCCCGACCTGGTCGGTGATCATGCCTACCGGACAAAACTGCAAGGCGCGGGCGCCGGCGATATAGAGCGGCATGTTGGGTCCGCGCACGTTCGAGATCATGCAGTTAACCTGACTGAGCAGCAGGTGGCGCATCAACTGGTTGGCCGCAAAATTGGGCATCTCTTCGAGCAGCGACGGCAGGAGCTCATTGCCTAGCTCAGCGTACGGGCCCTGGCGTAGCGCGCGCATTTCTTCGTGAAGGGCTTCCAGCCGTGCCAGCGGGTCGCGCAGCTCTGTAAACAAGCTTGCCGGCAGGCGGTTGGCGCGGCTGGAGGGCATGCCGGGGGCATCGAAGCTCATTGCCAGCAGTGCGCGCAGCGAGTTTACGGGCAGCTCATTCTTGCTTTTGAGATAGCTGCGCAGGGCACCACTGATGATGCCCAGGTAGACGTCATTGACGGTGATCTCACCGGTTTGATGGCGAATCTCGCTGATCTGTGCCAATGGAAATTGCACCGAATCGAGCACCCGGTTGGGCGATACCCGCCCATTGAAACGGGTCTGCGGGGCGCGCGCGTAATGCGGCAGCTTCTCGGCCAGAGCCTCATGGCCAAGCGTGCGCAGCCGACCGGCGATCTGCTTGGCGCCCATGGCCGCCAGATGGGTGAGCGTGTCGGCGTAAAGCCAGGCGACATTGAGCGCGCGCTTGGCCCCGTGGCCGATGACGCGGGTGTAAAGATCGAGGGTACCGGGCTCGCGGTCGGCGAAATAGACCTCGTTGGCGGGCACCGGGTCGTCACTTTTTTCCGACGTCGAGTGCATGTCGCGCACCATCTGCAGCGCGGCGGCGGTGTCAAGTGCGGCGTGGTGCACTTTGAGGAAAACGGCAAAGCAGCCCGGCGGCAACTCAGGAATGTTCTCCAGACCCTCGATGACATAAATTTCCCACAGTGGCTTGCCCAGATCAAGCGCACGCGAGTGCAGGCGGGCCAGTTGAATCATCAGTTGCCGGCGATCACCCGGGTGGGGCAGCGCGATATGGCGCACATGGAACTCGATATCGATATCCGGGTCGTCGATCCAGTACGGTCGGTCGAGGTTGTGCGGTACGGTCAGCAAGCGGCGGCGGAAGATCTTGGAGGTGTTCAGTCGCCGTTCAAAGTGCGCGAGCAGGTGACGAAAACGTATCGTGTCTCCTGGAAATGTCGAGGAGTCGTAAATGCCGAAGGCAGAAACATGCTGATGCACGTTTTCGCTTTCCGCGTAGAGAAATAGGCTGTCTAGGCCGGAGAGTTGTTCCATTCGTGTGCCTCGTGGGGCAGTCCACATCCGATTTCGAACGCTCTCTCCAGACGTTGATTGTCCGATTCGTTCGAAAGCATCTCTATTTTGATTACGCGCAGCTCAACTGACCTGCATATGCAGGTGCTTGCCACATGCTTGGACATAGCGACGTAATGTTGCCACAGAAGGCGAATGCTTACCCGTGGCAAGGGATCTTTCCAGTCTAGCCACAGCCGGAGCCTGAGTTCCCATTCGCGCAGCCAACTCGGCCTGTGTCAGGCCCGCCTCCTGCCTGGCCTTAAGCAAGGCATCGAGCAATTCACCCTCTTCCCGCTCAATGCGTTCAACCTCGGCTTTGACACCTGATCGGCTCATCAGCTTCTTGACCACGTCGTCATGCGTCTTCATGTCTCACCTCTTTCAATCGGCTCGTTGCAACTGCCAGTTCATGCGGCGGTGTGCGGTTCGACTTCTTCACGAAACTGTGCAGCATCACAATCCGCCGGCCTACCTTTGTGCAGTAAAAAACTCGGGCAATCCCTTCGGCTCCTTTGAGCCGAAGCTCAAACAACCCGTGCCCCATTGCCTTGGTATGCGGCTCACCCAGATTGGGGCCAATTGCAAGCATCCGGCGAGTCAGAACAACGTAGCGCGCGGCCAGCGAATCGGGAAGAGTCAGAATGTCATCCTGCACCGCCTCGCTGTAATAGCGAATCTCGTATTCCATAGCGCTTACATTAACATATATGTTAATGTAGATCAAGCTCTATCCAATAATCTTGGCGGCGAACGCGCACTGGGCCGAGCATGCGCTGAGGTTGCAAAAATACAACGACCGCAAACTAATCTTGCGTTCGCAGACCGCGCAAGCGCGCGTGGCAATTGTTACATGAGTAACATCACGCAACAATTGCGGATCAGTCCATGTTTCTCTAGAGGAGTCAAGTCAAATGAAGCAGAGTTTGCGTAAGGCAGGGCGCGCTCAAAAACCAAGTGCAACATTATCGGGAGAAATGAAATAAGCGTGGCTGAAGGCGACCTGACACCCACGCAACCAGGGGTCCCCTAACGAAACGATGGCCGCCTGGCGACCGCGCTGCGACCTGCTCCCCATCTCACGCTCCCTCATCGACCATCACACCGCCATTTACGCAAGCCTTTGAGTTGCACCGGTCACCCCTCCCCCCCCCCCCCCCCCCGGAAGACCGCTCGCGCGGTCGACACCCCCAAGCGGGCCACTGGGAGACCGCGCGCGGCCCCCCCCCCCCCCCCCCCCCCCCCCCCCAACGAAAACACCAAGCCCCACCCGGAGACCCGGACAGCCGCCCGTCCCCAACCTTCAAATGTCCCCCGAACCTTTTGACTTCAGGCATCATCACGCTTCACTTTTTGCACTTGGTCATTGAAACCGCCCAGTAAAGAAAAGCGCCCTGGGGTTGGCGGTCGGTGTGGCGGTTGGCGTGATGTCGCTTGGCGCGCAGGCGCAGTACTCCAACATGTATGTGTTCGGCGACAGCTTGAGTGACCCTGGCGCTTGGACGGCTTATACAGGTAGCGCGACGGCGAATCTTTTTACCAACGCAGGCCAAGTCTGGAACGAAAATCTTGCAGCGCGTTTAGGCCTGACGCTTTCTGGATACTACGCAATCAATAGCGCTGCCCCCGGGGGCGGGGGGGTTTTCCCCCCCTAGCTAGGCAACAACGGCACCACCTTGTGTTGGGGTGCACGCGCGGATCTTGTCCCGGGTGTATTCACCGGGCCAAGTTTCGCCGGCATTGTGAACAATATTCCATCTGTGTCGACGCAGGTAACCGCCTTGTTGACGGCACGCCCCAGCTTGGATTCCAACGCCGCTTATTTTGTTTGGGCGGGGGCAAACGATATCTTTACTCAGGCGGCGTTTGTAGGCGGGGGGGGGAGTGCTGCTGTGGCCGCCACCGCCCTTGGTACAGCGGCCTCGGCGACCATGGCACAAATCGGCCGTCTGAAGGCCGCGGGAGCTAAGAACATTATCGTTTTGACAGTACCTGATATCGGAGCGACGCCCTACGGCGTTAGTTTAGGTGGAGCAGGGGCCGCAGGGCTAACCTCGTTGTCCTCAACTTATAACAACGCGTTGACCAGTGCGTTAGCCGGCCAAGGCGTCTTATTGTTCGATTCCAATAAATTGCTTGCTGCGATTCGTCTGGACCCTGCACGGTTCGGCGTCACTAACACCACGGTTCCGGCATGTGGAGCGGCTTCGTCTCTGGGTTGTGTTCTTCCCACCAACGGCGCGCTGTTCGCTGATGGCGTTCACCCTTCTACGTTGGGTCATACTTTGATTTCGGACTGGATTTATAGCACCCTGAATTCAGCTTCGCGCCTTGGGGCCTTGGCCAGTGTGCCCATGGGTCGCTCCGGTGCCGCATGGCGTTCTATTGATGGCCGGCTGCGTGAATTCCAGAATTTCTCATATCAAGGCAAGGGGTTCTTTGCCACGGTTGATCATGCGCCCGAGAAACTGGATGCAACAGCGTCTTCGCCGTCATTGGATGGCGCAGGAACCACGGGCACAATCGGCTTTGAAGCGGCAGTTTCAGACTCCGCAGTTCTTGGTGCGACCTTTGGCTACGCCCAGAACAACTTTGACCTAGGGGGTAACGCAGGCGACGTTGACTACAACGAGTATGCGCTATCGCTGTTTGGATCGAAGAAGTTTGGCGACCACTGGTATGCCAACGTTATGGGTACGCTTGCTTGGTTGAATTACGACACTACCCGCAATGTGACCCTTGGTTCAGCAGTTATCAAGGAAAAAGGCGAAACCAAAGCGATTCAGGCGGGTGTGAAGACCCAAGTGGGGTACAACATGCGCACAGGCCAGTTTGTACACGGGCCGTTTGCTGCCTTGGCTGTTGAGTCAGTCACGGTCTCTGCCTACGATGAAGACCCCAATGGACTGGCGCCACTGACCTACGGGGACCAAAAGCGTAGCCAGGCGCGCTCGCGTCTTGGTTGGCAAGTTGCGGCTGAAACCCAGTTGGGAGGATTGCCGGTTCGGCCCTACGCTCAACTCAGCTACGATTACCAGCATCTGAAAGACAAGCGGGGCTATACCGTGGGCTTCTTGGGTTCGGGTACTGCAATGACCGTCGATACGCAAAATGAAACGGGTGGCTACGGCTATTTGGCGGTTGGTGCAACGGCAAAGCTCTCGAAGGATTGGAGTCTGGGCATCGGCGGAACGACAACGTTCAGTCAGCCCGGTGTCGACAGCAACTATTCGCTTAGCGTGACGCTGAGTTCAGCGCTGTAAGCGATTCCTCGCCTTAACGACAACGGGGCCACTGGCCCCGTTGTCGTTTTTGCGCGACGTGGGCCGCGCAGCAAGAGTAGCGCAGCACTGGCTTCGGGCAGAGCCAGTCGCGCGATGGCTACGGCTTGTTCGCAAGTCGGCGCTGGCAGCACGGCGTTTCTGCAACGCCGGTGCCGTCTCTACGACGCTCATTCTCGCTGTGGTGTTTCGGAAGAATTATATTGATGTCATGGTGTCAATAAAATATAAAATTCGCCGGTAATGAACATCAGAATATCAACTAATAATCAGCCATTGAGCTTTCTTCTGCCGGAAGATGTGGCTCGGCAAGTCGGCGAGCGGGCAAAGTCGCGTCGATTGGCGGCCAACTTATCCCGCAAGACCTTATCGGTGCGCTCCGGGGTGCCTGCCGCCACAATTCGCAAGTTCGAGGTGACCGGAACCATTGGCTTGGTGGCGTTGATGCAACTGGCCGATGCGTTGGGCTGTCTCGACGCTTTCGGTATGCTCTTCCCACCCCCAGTGGCGATGAGTCTTGATGAGTTCGTGGCCCCGCAGAGAAAGCGAGGGTCCCGATGATTACCCGGCTACGGGTGTTGCATGGCCAAGACTTGGTGGGCGAACTGGCCGAGGGAGCGGGCGGCGTGATCGCGTTCCAGTACGACCGGGACTGGCTGGCCAAGGGCTTTGACTTGGCTCCGGCGTCGGTACCCTTCGATGGCATGGTAAACCCGGCGGCGCGGGCATTGTTTGGTGGCCTGCCGGGGGTGTTCAACGACTCACTGCCCGATGGCTGGGGCCTGTTGTTGATGGACCGCGCGTTGAAGAAGCACAAAAACCTCGACCGGGCGGACATCAGTCCCTTAATTCGGCTGGCCTATATGGGGAACCGCTGCATGGGGGCGTTGGCGTACCAGCCTGAGCTATTGCCTGACCACGACGGCAAGGCCATTGATTTGGCAGAGATTGCTGCGCAGTCCGAGAAGGTGCTTCGTGGTGAAGCCAGCGATGTACTGGAGGAGCTTCGGATTTGCGGCGGGTCGCCCGGTGGCGCGCGTCCGAAGGTTACTGTGGCTTTTTCGGGCGACATGCAGGTGTGTCAATCCAGCTATCTCGACTTGCCGGCTGGCTATTCTCATTGGATTGTGAAATTCAGGAACGATAGCCGGCAAGGAGAGAGCGACCCAGTGGAGTTGGGCCGACTGGAGATGGCCTATGCCGACATGGCACGCGCCGCGGGGCTTGAGATGCCGGAGACACGATTGCTTGAATTGACAGTAAACCGCACGAAGGAGGCTTTTTTTGCGGTCAAGCGCTTCGACCGCGAGGGCAATCGCAGGATTCACTTTCTTTCCCTGGCCGGCTATGTCTATGCCAACCACCGGGAACCCAGTCTGGACTACAGCAGCGGCGTCTTGCCCGCGACCAGAAAGCTGACCCAGTCGGATGCCGAGGTCGAAAAGGCCTTCCGGCGGATGCTATTCAACGTGTTCTCGCACAACAAGGATGATCACTCGAAAAACTTTGCCTACTTGTTCGACCCGCTAAAAGGACGATGGCGATTGTCGCCAGCGTACGACCTGACATTTTCCACCGGGATGTCAAACCAACACACCACGGCAATCAGTGGGGCGGGGAATCCGACATTTGCTGACCTGAAAAAAGTGGCAACTGACCGGCGAATCAAGGAGTGGCGGCGGATTATGGATGAGGTCCGTGGTGCCGTTGCCCAGTGGCCGGTGTTTGCGTCTGACTATGAGGTGTCGCAGGCCGGTATCGAGGACGTGGCCAGGGCGCTGAGCGCAATCGATAAGGTCTGCTCGGGTTGATGTTGGAAAAGTCGCGTGAGCGCCAAGCGTCGCCGCGCTTGTTGACGCGTCCTACCCCACCCAGATAAATCTTTCAGCAAAGCGACACCACACATCCCCTTTTTATTCGTCTTAGGTGACAATACCTACACAGAACTGCTGCATTGCGCTCGTTAGTCGGGCCGGTGGCGGTTTCACCTCCCTAATTTGATCGAATTTCGCTTCCATGCCGTCTCGACGCGATCCCGTTGCTGTTGACGCCTCCCGCAGGTTCGGCGAAGTGGTGCCTGCGCTGAAGAGTCGCGCCCGGCTCGCATTGCGCTCGACCACCGACATCACGGTCGGCGTAGCCCGGGTGGTCAAATCCATCGGTCCCATCGTTGAGCTGCTTAATGCCGACGACGACATCACGGAAGCCCAGTTGCACGTCGTTATTGACGGTCTGTTTGACGCGCTCGAAGCACATCCGCTGGTCGGTCAGTTGCGCTCGCTCACCGCGCGCATGCGCGATGCCCGCTGGCTGCCCAACGAAGATACCACCGAAGACCTGATTCGCTTCCTGGTCGAGCAGGTGCAAAAGCGCAGCGTCATCGCAATTCCCAAAGAAGTTTCCGAGGAGTTCTGGCGCTTCTTCGAAGACCTGATGAGCGAGCCGGAACTGCGCGGCTTGGGGGAAGTGAGCCTGGAAGTGGCGCGCATTCTGGTGGCGGCCTACGAGCCCTTGCTGGTGCAACTGATCAATCAGCTCAAGGCCCTGCGCCGCATCAACGAGCGCAAGTTGCGCGATATTGCCGCCAGCGCGGCAGTGATCCGGGGCGATCTCGCCATTTTCCGGCGGCAGATTCGCGCAATTCGTTATGTGCGCCAGTTTTTTGAAGTCGACCCCAAAGACATCAAGGGGCAGGCCGATGTGGTGGCGCGCATGGTGCGCGAGTTCGGCCCGCTGTTCATCAAGATGGCGCAGGTAGCGGCGGCCAATTCCGATTTCCTGCCCGGTGAAATGGCCGAGGCGCTGGCCGTGTTCCGGGAAGATGTCGATCCGATGACACCGGCCGAGGTCGAGGCCGCCTTCCTGGAATGTTTCGGCGAACTGCCGAGCCAGCGCTATTTTGGCTTTGATGCACGCAAACCGCTCAAGTCGGGTTCGATTGCCTCGGTCTATGTCGCGCAGAAGCCGATGAAGGCCACCCGCAAGGGCCAGCGTCAGTTGGTGCCGGTGGTGGTCAAGGTGGGGCGGCACAATCTGGAGCGCGAGTTCCTGATCGGCAAGACGGTGATCAAGCTGGCGATTGTCAGCAGTCATTACTGGGCGCCGCATTCCAAGCTGGCACCGTTTTTCAACTCCTGGCTGGGGCAGATCGACGAGTTTGTCGAGGGCTTTCATCGCGAGCTCGATTTCGAAATGGAGGCCGACAATCAGGAGCGCTTTGCCGGCCGCACGCGTGCGATTGATGGCTGGTATGTGCCCGAGGTCTATACCCGGACCCGTCGCATTATCGAGATGGAACTGATCGAAGACGCGCTCAGCCTGACCTCGGCGTTTGCCCCCGGGTCGCCACTGCGCAACGAGGCCGATCAGCGTCGGCTGGGCAAGACTTTCTTGCACGCCGTGCTCTCGCAGATTCTGGTGTATCAGGAGTTTCACGGCGACCTGCACCCTGGCAATGTATTGGTGCATAAGGGCGATCGCCTGTACTTCATCGACTGGGGCAATACGGTGACGCTTGAGGGAGTATGGAAGCCGGCGCTCAACTATTACCGTGCGGTGCTCGCGGGCGATGTGGATGGGGTGGTCGATTCAGTGATCGGCATGAGTACTGACCGCAAGTCGGCGCTGGCAGGACGGCGCGAGATCGAGGCCATCGTGACCAAGGCCTTCGCGCTGGCCAATGTCACGCCACTGAGCTATGACTTTGCCTTGACGCTGTATCAGGAAGGCCAGCAGGGCTTGGTGGCGCGGCTCGATCTGGGTATTCGGCTGGCCAGCGGCCTGACCCGTCAGGGTGTGGTGATCAAGAGCGAGTACCTGCATTTCTCGCGTTCGGTGGCCGCCATGATCGGCTCGTACCTGACCATCTACAGCGGCTTGCCGCGCACAGCGATGTTCCGCGATGCGCTGGAGGTCAGCTGGCGCTTCCCGGTGTCGCTGGGCAAACTGGCGGCGACCAAGGTGCGTAGCCGCCTGGCGCAACGGCTGCTGCGCAGTTCCAGCCGGGAACTGATGCCGCTCTGATCAGACCGCCAATCAGACCGCCACTGGCGCCGCAATATGCGGATGCGGATCGTAGTGGCTGAGGGTGAAATCCTCAAAGCGGAAGGCGAAAATATCCTTAACCTCAGGGTTCAGGGTCATGGTTGGCAAGGCGCGAATATCGCGCGACAACTGCAGCCGGGTCTGCTCCATGTGGTTGCTGTAAAGGTGGCAGTCACCGCCAGTCCAGACAAACTCACCCGGCCGGAATCCGCATATCTGCGCCACCATCAGGGTGAGCAAGGCGTAGGACGCGATGTTGAACGGCACGCCCAGAAAGATATCGGCGCTGCGCTGATAGAGCTGGCACGAGAGTTTTCCCCCGGCGACATAAAACTGGAATAGCGCATGACAGGGCGGTAGCTTCATGTCCGGAATGTCGGTCGGGTTCCAGGCGCTGACAATGTGCCGGCGCGAGTCCGGGTTATTTTTCAGACCGTTGATCAACTGCGTGATCTGGTCAATTTCGCCGCCATTTTTTTCTGGCCAGTGCCGCCATTGGTGACCATAGACCGGGCCCAGGTTGCCGTCGCCATCGGCCCAGTCATCCCAGATCGACACGCCGTTGTCTTTCAGGTACTTGATATTGGTGTCGCCCTTGAGAAACCACAGCAGTTCGTGGATGATCGAGCGGGTATGCAACTTCTTGGTAGTGAGCAGGGGAAAGCCCTGTGCCAGATCGAAGCGCATCTGATAACCGAACACCGAACGGGTGCCGGTACCGGTGCGGTCGGATTTTTCATGCCCGTGTTCAAGCACGTGGCGCATCAGGTCAAGATACTGTTTCATTTGGTTGGCGTGTGCGGTTTTGCGTTGTCGCGATTATGATGCAACGAGCGACCGCGAATGGATGTCGGTCGGTATATACCAAGGGAGAGTGGCGAGTGGGACTATTCGATTTTTTCTCAAGAAACCCTGATCACCCCCTGGGCAATCCGACGCAGGCAAGCAAAGTGGCGGCCGATCTCGCGCGCCTTGAGCCACGCACCGCCGTCGGTGAGGCTACCGCCTGGCTTGAGTCGCTCACCCTCGCCAATGGGTTTCGGCTTGACCAGTTGGCCGAGCGGATTCTGTTGATCGAGGGTGCCGCCGTGCCGCAGGTACGCCGCCTGGGCCGTGAATACCTTGCCATGGATACCGGCACTGCCGGTGCCAACGCCCTTTGGGAAGTGGCGCACCGCTTCTGGTCGCTGCTTGCGAGTGCGCATATTCATGTACTGAACAGCCTGGATGAGACCCGGCGCAGTACCAAAATGCGGCGCAGCCAGCTAGCCATTGTCTATTCCGCGGCGCTCAATGCCTCGGCGGCGATCCAGAAGTGGCAGCAATACCGTTACCGGCGTTTGCCTGATAGTTACTGGGAAACCGTCGGCCGTCTGTATCTGGCCGCCTGCAAACAGGAAGTCGAGCAGCGCCGACTGGAGCTTTATGAAGGCTATGGGCAGACCAGTGCGGAAGGCGAATACCTGCGCATCCTGCTGTTTCATGTGGCGGCCATGGATACCTTGCCCCCTGTCGAAATCGAGATCGGCGAACGGCTGATTGCCCATTTTCTGCCGCAGTTTGCCTTGAGCCGGGAGATGTCGCAGAACAGCGCCTATTGGGTTGAAGCCGGTGCACCGCGTTCGCCCGCACGCCTGGTGGCGATTCCACCCAATCATCCCAACCAGCGTTTCTTCAAGGGCGATAGTGCCCACGCCGCCCGCGACAAGCTGGTCGAGCGGATACGTACGGCCAAGGCCATACCTGGCGATCTGGTGCTCGGTGCGGCATATGCGGTGGGTGACGTGGTGCACGTGCTGGATCACCTGGGGTTGTCGTGGTCATCCAAGCCGCCGGTGCGTGATCATGTCCGGCGTGCCATCAAGGCGCCGCTGGCGGTGATTCACGGTTTTGAGGAAGCCATGCGCACCATTGCGTATGCCGCCAGTGAAGAGCGCACGCACATCCCCGACCTGGAGCTATGGACGGTAAGCGATGTCAGCCTGGGGGGCATGGCGATTCACGGCACGCTCGGTCGTAGTCCCTGGCCGTGCATTGGCATGCTGGTGACCATGAAACCTAACGGCAATGGCAACTGGCTGCTCGGCGTGGTGCGGCGTTTTTCACGCAATCCTGAGCCTGGCGAAGACGATGCCGATGCGGTTGTTGTGGCTGACCCCAACTATGCCAGCCTGGGTATCGAAACGCTTTCGCGTGCGCCTGCGGCGGTGTTGGGCGATGCCAACGGCATGCCGCTCGATATCATCATTCTGGATACACCGGTGGTGGGCGAGTGCTGTCGGTTGATCGTGCCGCCCAACACCATTGAGGTGACGATCCCGCTGAAATTTATGCTCAACGGCCAGTCAGCCCGGGTCATGCCGCGCGAGACGGTGGCAACCGGCCCCGACTACGCGATCGTGACGGTTTTTGTTCAGAGCTTTTACTGAGTCAATGACGATGGCGTACCGATGGATGCGCACCTTGGTGGCACTCCTGGCCTGTTGGGGCCTGCCGCTAGGCCATGTTGGCGCGACCAGCAACGCCGGGTATGACGATATCCGCTGGGAGCATCTGGTACCGAAAGACTGGGACCCCTCCGCGCAGTTCAAAGGCATGGATTTTTCCAAGCTCCAAGATGGCGACCCGAAAGCCACGGAGTTGCTTGCCAGTCTGAAAAGTGCCTGGGATGCCGCACCGGCGGAGCCCTCGATGCAGGGGAGGAAAATCCGCCTCCCTGGGTTTTTACTGCCACTGGATAGTTCTGAATCCCTGAAGACATTTTTGCTCGTACCCTACTTTGGTGCCTGCATCCATTCGCCACCGCCACCCGCCAATCAGATTGTGCAGGTCGTGCTGGATAAGCCGGTCAAGGGATTTCGCACCATGGACCCCGTGTGGGTCATGGGCACCATGGAAATCTTCCGCTCCGACTCGCCATGGGGTGGCGTGGGTTACCGGCTCAAGGGGGTAAAAGTAGAGACCTTCAAACCCTGAGCTCTGGCCGCTTAGCCGCCCGGACGTTGCGCTGATTTCGGGCGAAAGGCCTTGACTACCGCGTCGTGGCATTCCATGTAGGGGCCGCCTATCAGGTCGATGCAATAGGGCACGGCGGCAAAAATTCCGGGTACGCGCAGGCTGCCATCGGCATTGCGCGCACCCTCCAGCGTTTCGCGAATGGCTTTGGGTTGGCCGGGCAGATTGATGATCAAACAGCCGGTGCCATCGTCCCGCTCGCGAATCACCCCGACTTGTCGCGACAGAATGGCGGTGGGCACAAAGGCCAGCGAAATCTGGCGCATCTGCTCGCCAAACCCCGGCATAAGCTTGGTCGCGACGGCCAGCGTTGCTTCGGGCGTCACATCGCGCCGCGCCGGGCCGGTGCCGCCGGTGGTCAGAATCAGGTCGCAGCCAATCGTGTCACACAGTTCGATCAGCGTTGCTTCAATAGCGGCTTGCTCGTCGGCAATGAGTCGCTGTTCCACCGTGAACGGGCTTGCCAGTGCGCCGGTCAACCAATCTTGCAATGCGGGCAAGCCCTTGTCTTCATACACGCCAGTACTGGCGCGGTCAGAGATGGAGATCAGTCCGATGCGGGCGGCGGTCATGGCTCAGCTTCCTTTAGCTTGATCGACCCACCGGCCGAGCATTTCATGCAGCGCCAGGCTACTGTTGCGCAGGCCTCCGGCGGAAGGTAGCCACTGTGCTAACTCGCTGGGTGCCTCGGTAGTGAAGGCGGTCGGGGCCGCCACCACTTGCAGCCCCGTCGCCGCAAATAGCGGGATGGCGCGCGGCAAATGCCAAGCGTGGCTGACCAGCGCGATGCGCTGCATTTTGTCGGCACGAAGCAGCGGGGCCGACAAGCGCGCATTTTCGGCGGTGTTGGCCGAGTTGATCTCCACCCAGCGGGCGTCAATGCCAAAGTCCAGCGCCAGGGAACGACGCATCGATTCTGCCTCCGGCGTACCGCCCCAGGGAGCGCCGCCGGTTACCAGCACCGGGCGCAGCGTGTCACGGGCCAGACGCGCACCGTAGCGCAGTCGGACCAATGTGGCGGCGCTGATTGTGTCGCCGCCGTACTCGGGCGCGTCGTAGTAGCTGCCGCCCCCCAGAATGACAATGGCGTCGATTTCGCCCAGTTGATCAGCCTGAATCGGTGGAACGGTTTCCAGGCTGGCCAGCAGCGCATTGCCGACGACCGGCAAAGACAGCGCCAATTGCCCGAAAACAATCAGTATCGCCAGCACCGGCAAGGTGCGCCCAGGCATCTTCATGCGTCGGGAAATATCCTGCCAGTGCTGTATGCGGCGAATGCGCCAGACGTGGATCGCGAGCAGCAGGCAGGCCAGCAAGAGTGGCCCTGTCGGTGGCAGGATCAGGCTGGTGAGGATTTTCGTGAGCGCGAACATTCGGAGGGCGTTGGCTTTTTCAGGGTTTGGTGATCGCTGTCATAGTGTCCCGACGAAACCAAATTGGGCACGAAACACCGGGGTGCTTAGGTTTTCCCGCCATTGGGACCCGGATATTATCGGAGCAATTTGCCGTTACTGCGCCGCTACTGATGATTTTCAGCCCCCTTGCTGACGTTTGCTGGAGACACCGCCACACCGTGGTGCGGGGTGCGCTGCGCGCTGATCATGGGGCGTTCCGGTGATGGCCTGGCTGATCGAGAATTGGCGCGACGCGATTCTCATGGCGGTTGCGCTGCTGGCTGTTTACGTGGTGTTCAGCATCATGCGTCTCGTGCAAATGAGCCGCACCGCTACCCGCGTGGACTACGCTGCCTTGCACCGCGGCGAACATCACGTGCCCACGCCCGATGAAGAGCGACAGGCGGCGGTGAGTGACCCGGTCTGGTCGCCACTGCGCGAGCCTGGTCAAAGGCCGATGGCCGCACCACGCGAGCCCGTCGAGATTGCCCCGCTTGCGCGCAATGAGGCGGCGGTGCCCGTCGCGCCCAGTGCGCCCGCCGAGCCGGTGGTGACAACGAGCGCAAACTCGCGCTTTGCCCGCTTCGCGCGCTGGGGTCAGGGGGTGGCTTTGTCAGGGACGCAGGGGGCACCCGATGCACTGGCACCGGCGGCGCGGAATGAGGATTTCGCCAGCGAATTGCGCCAGACGCAGCTCGAGAGTGAGATGAGCCAACTGCGGCGCGAAAGCGAGCGCTTGCGTGAAGAGCTTGCGGCGGTGCAAGAAGAGCTCACCCTGCTCAAGTCGGCGCGCAATGTTTCGCCTTTGTATAGCGAAGCGGCCGCGCTGGCGCAAAAAGGCGTACCGGCCGATGGTATCGCCGGCCAGTGCGGCATTTCGCTCGGTGAGGCCGAATTGGTCGCGGCGCTGGCCATGGCGGACGGGCGTCGCATCGAACCTACGGAGTATCTGGACCCGAACGATTCAGGCAATTCAAACGGACAAGCTCATGGCGGACAACCAAATAGACATCGGCGAACAGGAACTCACGGCTGAGGACGCGGTCAAGCAACGCCTGCTCGGCCGCATTGCGGTAGCCGGCGTGATCATTGTCGGGCTGCTGGGCAGCCTGGCGATGTTCGACGCGATCTACGCACCGAGACCACAAGCACCGGCACCGGTTGCCACCGTCACCCCACCGCCGGTCACTACGCCGCCGCCAGAAGCGCCGGCGACCGAGGTGCCGCCAGCCGCAACACCATCAGTGGCCGAAGTGCCTCCTGGTTCGGCAACGCCCGAAAAAACGGTCGCGGCACCTGCCGAGCCGTTGCCGCCGCTGCCCACCGAGCGTTTGACCCCGCCCGCTAGCGCACAAAAGGCGCTGGCCCAACCCGCGCCCGTGGTGAGCGTGCCGCAAGCCGGAAAGCCGCCGGTGGCCGCCGCCCCGTCCGGCGCGCCCGGCACAACGACCCCCTTGACGCCTGTTGCCCCAGTGGGTAAATCCCCCGCACCGCCCTCGCGTCCATTGAGTCAGCCACCCGCGCAGCACGCCGCGGCTGCCAAGCCCAGTGGTGCGCTGACCGGCTTGCTGCCCCCCGACCAGCCCCCGCGCCAGTTCGCCCTGCAACTTGGCATCTTCAGCAATTTTGTCAACGCCGAAGAGTTGCGCGCCAAGCTGGAAGCCGCTGGCATACCCACCACCGTCGAAGCGCGGGTACGCGCCGGCCCCTTTGCCACTCGTGGCGAAGCGGATGCCGCGCGCGTCAAACTGCGCCAAATGGGCATAGAGGAGAGCATCATGGTTTCGGTTAAGCGCTGACATGGAAAAAGCCATGCACATCGAGAGCCCGCGTTTCGGGACACTGACGGTCGAGCCCAGCCGCATCATCGAATTCCCGGTCGGCATGGCCGGCTTCGAGGACTGCAAGCGCTTCACCCTCTTTCATCCGGAAGAGGGTGACGCTGACTCGCCGCGCTATTTCATCCTGCAATCGCTTGATGATGCCAGCGTTGCCTTCCATATCGCTGACCCCGGTCAGATGGGCTTCTCGTTTGATGTCGAGTTGTCTGACGAAGAGATTGACCTGCTGCAACTCAAAGACCCGGCCGATGCCGCCGTGGTGGTCATCCTGCGCAAGGATGACTTTCTCAAGGGCAACGCACTCAAGGCCAATCTCAATGCACCGCTGGTGCTCAATCTCGAGGCGCGGCGTGGCTTGCAGCATGTCTTTGGCGCACTCAACTACGATGTAAAAGGCTGACCGATGCGCAAGATCATTGCTACCGACAAGGCACCCGCTGCCATTGGCACCTACTCGCAGGCGGTGCAGGTGGGCAACACCGTCTATATGTCCGGCCAGATCGGGCTCGATCCGGCCAGCATGAGCATGGTCGAAGGTATCGACGCGCAGATCGAGCGCGTGTTCCAGAACCTGAACGCCGTCGCCGAAGCGGCTGGCACCACGCTCAATGCGGCGACCAAGGTGAACCTTTACCTCACTGATCTGAGCCACTTCGCCAAGGTCAATGAAGCGATGACACGCTTTTTCAGTGTGCCCTATCCGGCTCGTGCCGCCGTGGGCGTCAAAGAGCTGCCGCGCGGTGCGCTGGTCGAAGCTGACGCCGTCCTGGTGATTGAGTAAAGCCGCAACACCCAAAAAGGCCGGCAATAACACGCTGGCCGCCAAGCTCGCCCGTCTGGGGCTTGGCCGCGATGCGGATCTCGTCGTCCATCTGCCCCTGCGTTACGAAGACGAAACGCACATCACGATGGTGCGCGATGCCGAACCGGGCACGCCCGCCCAGTTCGAGGTCGAGGTCATCGACAGCGAGATTTCGTTTCGCCCGCGTCGGCAATTGCTGGTCAAGACGCGGGACGTCAGTGGCTTTCTGTTACTTCGCTTCCTGAACTTTTATCCGAACCAGCAAAAAGTGCTGCAGCCGGGCGCGCGCTTGCGTGTTTTTGGCGAGCCGCGACCGAGCTTTGGCAGCCTGCTGGCGAGCGAGTTGATCCACCCGCGCTTTCATGTCGTGAGCGATGACGAGCCTTTGCCCGCCGGCTTGACGCCAATCTACCCAACGACCGCCGGGCTGGCGCAGACGGTGCTGCGCCGTCTGGTGCAACGTGCTTTGGGGCGTGTCGAGTTGAGCGACACGCTGCCCGAGTCGGTGCGCTCCCGGCTGGGGCTGATGCCGCTGATCGACGCGATCCGGCTGCTCCACTCGCCGCCGACGGGGAGTGCGATCAGCGAGCTTGAATCGCGCGAGCACCCGGCCTGGCAGCGGGTGCAGTTCGATGAATTGCTGGCCCAGCAGCTCAGCCTGCGGCGTGCCTACCGGGCGCGCCGTGAGCGCGGTGCACCCGTGCTGGCCGGCACCGGCACGCTGACGCAGGCGTTGCTGGCGCGCTTGCCATTTGCACTCACCCGCGCGCAGCAGCGGGTGGCCAATGAAATCGCCATCGATCTGGCGCAGCCGTATCCGATGCAACGCTTGTTGCAGGGCGACGTGGGCGCGGGCAAAACGGTGGTGGCGGCACTGGCCATGCTGCAGGCCGTTGAGTCGGGCTATCAGGCCGCCCTGATGGCCCCCACCGAAATCCTCGCCGAGCAGCACTACCGCAAGCTCGCGGCGTGGCTCGAACCGCTCGGGCATAAGGTCGCCTGGTTCGCCGGTAGTGTCAAAAAGCGTGAGCGCGAGGCCATGAGTTCCCAAGTCGGCGCTGGCGACACGGCGCTTGCGGTCGGTACGCACGCCCTGATCGAAGACGGCGTGGTTTTTCCCCGCCTGGGCCTGGCGATCGTCGATGAACAGCACCGCTTCGGCGTGCGTCAGCGTCTGGCACTGAAGGAAAAAGGTCAGTTCGCGCATCAGCTGACCATGTCGGCAACACCAATTCCACGCACCCTGGCCATGAGTGTCTATGCGGATATGGACGTCTCGATCATCGACGAATTGCCGCCAGGGCGCACGCCGATTGCCACGCGCCTGATCAGCGAGACGCGCCGTCATGAAGTGGTGGCGCGCGTGCATGCGGCCTGCCGCGAGGGCCGACAGGCGTACTGGGTTTGCCCGCTGATTGAAGAGTCGGAAACCCTGCAGCTCAAGACCGCTGAGGAAACCTATGCCCGATTGGTGGAAGCGCTTCCCGATCTTGCCGTGGGTCTGATCCACGGCCGGCTCAAGGGGGAGGAAAAAGCCGCCATCATGGCCGCCTTTGCACGCAATGAAATTCAGGTACTGGTGGCGACCACGGTGATAGAGGTCGGCGTCGATGTACCCAATGCCAGCCTGATGGTCATCGAGCATGCCGAACGCTTCGGTCTGGCGCAACTGCATCAGTTGCGCGGCCGGGTCGGGCGCGGTACGGCGGCCTCGTCCTGTATCCTGATTTATGCGCAACCCTTGGGCCAGATCGCCCGCGCGCGCCTGAAAATCATTTACGAGAATACGGATGGCTTCGAGATTGCCCGCCAGGACCTTCAGCTGCGCGGCCCCGGCGAATTTGTCGGTGCCCGCCAGTCCGGTCTGCCGCTGTTGCGCTATGCCAGTCTGGACGATACCGAACGGGTGGCGCAGGCGCAGGCCGTGGCCGACGAACTGCTCCAACACTACCCCGAGGCGGCGCAGGCACACCTCGCCCGTTGGCTCGGAAGTCGTGAGGAGTTGCTGAAGGCATGAGAATTCCCCTGCAGCATCAGGCGCGCCGGGTGCGCGGTGTCGATGCCGGCGGTTGGGCCGCGCTGCCGCCGCTGGCGCTGCGTCGTGGCGCACTGGGCAAATTGCTCGGTACGCGTGGTTCGCTAACCGCTGCCTTGCGCCAGCACGGCACGACCACAGTGACCGTGCTCCGGCAACGTCCTGCCCGTGCTCATCGCGACGAAGTCAGGTTGCTCGATCCACGCCCTCAGTTCCGGCTGATGGTGCGCGAAGTGGTGCTGCATGTCGATGGTCAGCCGTGGGTCTTCGCCCATACCCTGGCCAATTTGCCAGCGCAGCGTCTGTTGCGTCGCGCCGGTCGCCGGCCCCTGGCTACCGTGCTGTTCACCGACCCGAAGGTGAGTGCGTCCGGGCTGCATTACCGGCGTTTGCCGGCAGGACATGCCCTGAGCAAGGGGGCGAGCGCCGTATCGCGAGCGCCGATGACCGAAGGAAATCCCTCTGGGGCGTGGGGGTTGGCGGCCCGCCGCGCGTTGTTCGTGCGTGGCCCGGCGCGACTGGTGGTCACGGAAGTGTTTTTGTCGCAAAGTGTGACCTGCCAGCGCTGACTTTTGGCCATAAATGCCCATTGATTCCCGCGCCGTTCTTGGAGAGAAGCTCAGCGCAGTTCGGCCCCATTGTTCTGCACCCCATTCCAACAGCCTGGATTTCGTACATGGTAATTTTTGCCCTAGTTATCGATCTTCCTCACTGGTGTCGCTGGGCAAGATCTTCGGTAGGCGGATAACGAAGCGCGTCCCCTGTCCGAGCGTGGATTCCACGGCCACGCTGCCGGCAAGGGTTTTAATCACCAGGTTCTCTACGATGGCCATACCCAACCCGGTCCCACCTTTGCCTATCTTGGTGCTAAAAAACGGCTGGAATAGTTTCTCAAGATTCTCGGCAGGAATGCCAACGCCGTTGTCAGAAATGAGCAACTCAACGGTATCGCCATCGAGACGCGCGGCGATGGTCAGCACGCCTTTCGCGATGCCTTCGAACGCATGGAGATAGGCATTGTTGATCAGGTTGATTACGATCTGTCCCAGCGGCCCGGGTTGGCTGTCCATGGTAATGCCTGGTGGAACCTCAAGAACCACCCGATGCGCATGGCGTTTAAGGCTCGGAGCCAGCGTATGCACCACTTCGGTCAAGACCTGAGATACGTCGAATTCTCGCCGTTGCTCGCTGGCCTGGTCAGCAGCTACCTGACGAAAGTTCTTGAGCAATTCATTGGCACGGCCGAGATTGCTTTCCACCATGACCATACCATTCGCCACCTGACCGACATAGCCGTTCAGCGTCGAGCGCTGCAGCGCGCCGCTGGTGACATCAGTCTCGAATTGTCGCGTGGCGTCGGCAACAGTGCTCGCCGCCATCAAGCTGTTGCCAAGTGGTGTGCCCAGTTCGTGCGACAGGCTCGCAATCATCGTGCTCAGGGTAGCACGAGCCTCGCTGCGTGCCAGTTCCTGGCGTGAATGCTCCAACTGGCGCAACGTATTTTCGACTTCTGCCGTACGCTGAGCAACGCGCGCTTCCAGATCCACATTGACCCTCTGCAATTGCGCCTTGGTAATTTCTGCTACCTGGCGCTGGGTCACTTCCGCGCGGACATATTTGGCCAGTGCCAGCGCCAGCAACGTGGCATCGAGCATCATCCCGATCTCGATGCCACGGTAAGCCCAGACACTGTAGGGGATGAATCCCCACACTGAAAACTCGGTCAGGGCGGTGCCGACCATCGAGCAGATCGCCCCCAGAAGGAAAAACTGCGCCGCCGGCTGGCCACGGCGAACCGCATGCACGCCCAGTCCCACCATGGAAAAGATGAAGAGGCCAAGCACAACAAAGGCCAACCAAACGGCGGCTTCATAGGCGCCCGTGATCATGGTGACCAGCAGCAGCGCGGGACCGATCCAGGTAAATAACCTCAGCCAGCGGTCCAGACCCGGTGCAAGCTGAGGAAGCTCCAGGAACGCACGGGAAAACAGCAAGCCCAAGCTGGGCATAAGCACGATCAGGCTGACAATGCTGAAACGCTGTACCGACACCCACTCACCCCACAACCACACTGCTCCGCGTCCGGTGTACGCGAGGTTAAGCAGTAGGAAGCTCAGCAAATAAAGGGCGTAAAGCAGGTACACCCTCTTCCGTAGTCCTGCAAAAAGCATCAGGTTGTAGGCCGCAAGCGACGCTATGAATCCATACAAAAAACCGTACAAGTAACGGTCGAGACTGGCCTCAGAGTCAGCCTGATTCGGGGTGCGCAGACGCAGATTGATGGTGAGTTGGTCGATGGTGTGAACGCGCACCAGCAGCCGGTGCGGACCCGGAGCAAACATATGCTCAAACTTGTAGCCATGTACCTCGTCCAATTCTGGTTGGGTAGCCATCTCGTCACCCGTCTTCCAATGGCGTACGATGGCGTCGTCCCTGAGCACCCAGACATCGATGTGGTCAAGCCACGACTGGCCCACCAGTAACTGCCGTGTCAGGGGTTGCTCGGTGGGATTGTTTACATCGAGCTGTAACCACTGAGTGGGGCGACCAATTCCCAGGCTGAGCACTTTCGCTTTTCCTGCTGTGCCTTCTTGCTGTAGGGCTTCAAGCGCTTGCTTCGGGGTCCAAGCGGTTGCGGACTCGCCCACGATAGTGGCGTGTTCCCCAAGCTCTTGTTCGGGGGGGGCGAGTAAATCCAGGCTTTGATTCGCCCACACGGGTAAAGCCAAAAGATACACCAGGGCGAGCAATAGGCGCATAGCAGCAGTCATGCCGCCAACTATATCCTCAACACGCTTACCCCTACGTAATGATTGTTCGCGATGCAGGAATCGACGTTCAGCCATCCGGCAGATTCCGAGCGAGGCGAATTCCGGCGCGTGCATGGCTTGCAGTTTGAGCGTTAGCGGTACGTACATACCGCTCGGTGTTCTGTACTCACACCCAGCATATCGGCGCATAACCCAACTGCGTCAGCGCCGTATTCGTGCGCGAAAACGGCCGGCTGCCGAAGAACCCTCGTCGTGCCGAGAGTGGGCTGGGATGGGCCGACTCGATCACGATGTGTTGGCTGCCGATCAGCGGTCGGAAGCGCTGTGCCTTGGCACCCCACAATACCCAGACGCGCGGTTGCGCATCACGACCCAGTGCGCCGATCCAGTGTTGCGTGAAGTCGGCCCAAAGTGCGGTGTGGGCGTCGGCCTGACCTTCGATCACGGTCAGCGCCGTATTGGCCAGCAAGACCCCTTGCCTCGCCCACTGACTGAGATCGCCATGGCGCGGTGCGATCACCCCCAGATCTGTTTGCAGTTCCTTGTAGATATTGGCCAGCGAGCGGGGCAGGGCCATGCCGGCGGGCACCGAGAAGGCCAGACCCATGGCGTGGCTGCGGTTGGGATAGGGGTCCTGACCGAGCACCACCACACGCACCTGCGCCGGCGGGCACAGCGTAAAGGCCCGGAACCAGGCCGACTGATCCAGCGGCAGCACCGGCGCCGGGCCGCGAGCGTGCCGGAGCCGCGCGAGCAAGGCCGCCAAGCCGTCAGTGGGCCCGAGATAGTCCTGCCAGGGGCGAGGCAGATCCGTTGGTAAATCAGACGGTGCGGATAACTCGGCAGAAAACAAGTCGGCGGTCATGGCTACAATCCTCGGTAATCACTCATGATACGGGCTGCGCTTCCTCATCCTTCAGACCGCCGCCCGCATGCCTGCCACCGCCGTATCGCCAGCGCCGACTTGCGGATTTCATGACCCCCTCGCGTAGCCTCCTGATCCATAGCGCCCTGTGCCTCGCCACTTTCGACGACGCGCGGCGCGAAGTCACTGATGGCGCAGTGCTGGTACGTGACGGGCGCATTGTCGCCGTCGGCAACCGGGCGGACATGCCCGCCGAGGCATGGACCGCCGATGAGCGCATCGATGCCTCCGGGCACGTCATTACCCCCGGCCTGATCAACACCCATCACCACATGTTCCAGAGCCTGACCCGGGCCGTGCCCGGCGCGCAGGATTGCACACTGTTCGACTGGCTGCGGCGTCTTTACCCGATCTGGGCGCGCCTGACCCCGGAGATGATTCGCGTTTCTACGCAAACCGCGATGGCCGAGCTGATGCTCTCGGGCTGCACTACCACCAGCGACCATCTCTACCTCTACCCCAACGGCTGCCGGCTGGATGATGCCATTGAAGCTGCGCAGCAGATGGGCATGCGCTTTCACGCCAGCCGTGGATCGATGAGCGTCGGCGAGGCGAACGGTGGCCTGCCGCCGGATTGCCTGGTGGACAGCGAGACGGCCATCCTGAAGGATTCACAACGGCTGGTAGAAGCCTGGCACGACCCGGCGGATGGGGCCATGCTGCGCATTGCGCTGGCACCCTGTTCGCCGTTTTCGGTGTCGCGTGAGTTGATGCGCGACACGGCGGCTCTGGCACGTCACTATGGCGTTGGCTTGCATACGCATCTCGCTGAAACGGCCGCCGATGTCGCGTACACGCGTGAGAAGTTCAACTGCACCCCCGCGCAGTACGCCGAGCAACTGGGCTGGATTGGATCGGATACCTGGCATGCCCACTGCGTATGCCTCGACGAGCATGGCCTCGACCTGTTTGCCCGTACCCGCACGGGCGTCGCCCATTGCCCGTCGTCCAACATGCGCCTGGGGTCAGGCATCGCGCCGGTAGCAAGAATGCGCGCGCGCGGCGTGGCGGTCGGGCTGGGGGTGGATGGCTCGGCCTCGAACGATACCGGCCACATGGTGCTTGAGGCGCGCATGGCGATGCTGCTGGCGCGCGTGCGCGAGAACAATCCGGCAGCCATGAGCGCGCGGCAGGCGCTCGAAGTGGCCACACGCGGGGGGGCCGAGGTGCTGGGACGTGACGACATCGGTCAGTTGGCCGTCGGCAAATGCGCGGATCTGGTAGCGTTTGATGTGCGCGGCCTCGATTTTGCCGGCACCTTGCATGACCCCTTGGCGGCGTTGCTGTTTGCTGCGCCGGCCAAGGCGGCACTCGCGGTGATCAATGGCCGCGTGGTGGTGCGTGATGGGCAGTTGCTGCCGGTGGAAGCACCGGTGCTGGCCGCGCAGCACAACCGGCTGGCGAGGCAGTTGTTGCAAGCCTGAGCACGCCGGAGCACGCTGGAGCAATTGGCCAGCGTTTTGCCCCGCCGCGACCTAAAATGCCTTCCCTATGCACTGGCCCGAACTGCGCACCCGCCTTGATGATTACGAAAAGCTGATGCGGCTGGATAAGCCCATCGGCATTTTGCTGCTGCTTTGGCCCACCCTCTGGGGCTTGTGGTTTGCCGCGCGCGGCATGCCCCACCCGATGTTGTTGTGGATCTTCGTGCTGGGTACGGTGCTGATGCGCTCGGCCGGATGCGTGATCAACGACTACGCCGATCGCGATTTCGATCCGCTCGTCGAGCGCACCAAAGACCGGCCCTTGGCGGCCCGCCGGGTAAGCACGCGCGAGGCCTTGCTGCTCTCCTTCGTGCTGGTGCTCAGTGCTGGCGCACTGATTTTGCCGCTGTCGCAGAAGGTCTGGTGGCTGGCGCTCGCGGCAGTCTTTCTCGCTGGCAGCTACCCGTTCACCAAGCGCTTCTTCGCTCTGCCGCAAGCGTATCTGGGCATCGCGTTCGGCTTCGGCATTCCGATGGCCTTCGCCGCAGTGCTCGACACCATTCCGCCCGGGGCCTGGGTGCTGCTGTTGGCCAACGTGTTCTGGGCCGTGGCCTACGACACTGAGTACGCCATGGTGGATCGAGACGATGACCTCAAAATCGGCATCCGCACGGCGGCCATTACCTTCGGGCGCTATGACGTGGCGGCCATCATGGTCTGCTATGGCGCGGCACTGGGCATTCTCGTCTGGGCGGGCTGGCAGGCCCGGCTGGGCTGGGGCTGGTATGGCGGCCTGGCGCTCGCCGGCGGGTTCGCGGGCTACCATTACACGCTGATCCGCACGCGCACTCGCGAAGGCTGTTTCAAGGCTTTCCGGCACAACAACTGGCTCGGCGCGGCGGTCTTCGCCGGCCTGTTCGTTGATCTCACGGTGCGCCCGTACTTCCAACTGTGAGCAAGCCACGCCGGTTTCATAACACCGACCCGACGTTACGCATCGGTGGCTTTCCCTGGTACGAGATGGTCTGGCGTACGGCGCGGGGGCATTTCACCCCACCGCCACCGAAAGATGGTTTTCCGGCCTTCATTCGCGATTGGTGCATCGCTCCTGATCATGCCGTGCTGACGCAGCGCCATGAAGAGCCCATGCTGACCTGGCTGGGCCACGTGACCCTGCTGCTGCAGGTGGCAGGGCTGAATATCCTGACCGACCCGACACTGTGCCGCTTCGCCGGGCCGCATGGCCAGGTGGGGGCACGCCGGCGCGTGCCGCCACCGCTGGCGGCCGAAGCGCTGCCGCCCATTGATCTGGTGCTCATCTCGCACAACCACTACGACCACCTCGACTACGACACGCTCACGCGCATGGGCAGCGCCGGGCAGCAGCCGCGCTTTCTGGTGCCGCTGGGGCTGAAGGCGTGGTTTGACCAGCAGGGCATCGGGCAGGTCGAAGAAATGGGCTGGTGGGACCAGCGCCAGATCGGCCCGCTCATCCTGACCTATACGCCGGCCCAGCACTGGAGCAAGCGCACGCCCTTCGATACCAATCGCTCCCTGTGGGGTGGTTTTTGCATTGAGTGGCCGCGCCCGCCGGCACCGCAGCCAGCGCCCTGGCGATTTCTGTTCCCCGGCGATACCGGTTACTCCAGCGATTTCAAGGAAATCCGACGGCGACTGGGTGCCATGGATTTCGTCGCTGTACCCATCGGCGCCTACCTGCCGCGCGACATCATGGCACCCATGCATGTGAGCCCGGAAGAGGGCGTGCAGTTGTTTCTCGATCTCGAGAGCAAGCGCGGCGTGGGCGTGCATTGGGGCACCTTCGAGCTCTCGTCCGAAGCCTTTGATCAACCACCGGATGATCTGGCGGCAGCGTGCGACAAACTCGGCGTGGCGCGCGAGCGGATCTGGCTGCTGAAGCATGGCGAAAGCCGCGCCATCCCACGGCTGTGATCGCCGTATCACCAGCGCCGACTTGCGGATCGATCGTCAGCGAGCGATCACCGTGCACGAATTTGTCATATAATTCAAATAATTAACCAGAACTGAGAGCAGCCCTATGAACGTTGTGATTGGATTGCTCCTTGCGTTAGCGGCAAGCTTTTCCGCGACTGCGTCAGAGAAGACCAGTTTCCGGTTTGCCTATGAAGACAAAGCCGTGATGCCGTTCTTTGTTGGCGACGGCGAGGAAATTCCGGCTGAACCCGGAGTTTCCGTAGAGATGGTGTTGCGGCTGGAAAAGAAAATCCCAAGTTTGAACGTCGAACTGCAGCGCTGCCCCTGGAAGCGTTGCCTGCACAACCTTAAGAACGGCGAGATTGATGCAGTGGTTGCGAGCTTCCGGGCAGAGCGCATGGACATCGGCGTGTTTCCGATGAAAGACGGCAAGCCCAACCCGGCACTGCGGATGAGCAGCACAGGCTACGCCCTCTACAAGTTGAAAAGCGGCCAACTGACCTGGGATGGACAAACGCTCACCAATGCCAACGGCGCTATTGGCTTTCCAAGGGGATACTCCATCGGGGACGACCTGAAAACACTTGGTGCCACCGTGGAAGAATCCGGCTCGACGCTTTCGGATATGAAAAAGCTGCAATTGCGTCGCCTCGACGGAGTCGCCGCTGTCGAATCGGTGGGCGACTACCTCATCAAGCAGCCCTCATTTGGGGATATCGTCAAAATGGAGCCGACCTTCCCCCCCAGGGATTACTACCTTTTACTGAGCCACCAGTTTGTGCTGAAGAACCCTGAACTCGCGCAGCGCATCTGGCGCAGCATGGCCGATATCAGGGAGCGCGATCTGCGTGAAATACTGCCCAACTATCTGAAGTGATTTCGCGCGAACCTCCAGGCGAACATTTTCTGTGCAGGCACCAGGGCGGCGCGCGGCATTTTCACAAACGCTCAGTTCCCGTTGCCCGCGTCGCCTGTCGCGGGTGGCCAGACCACAATGCCGGCAGCGCCAAAAAACACACGGTCTGCCGGCAGGCCCGCATCGTGCAACCGGGCACGCAGATCCTTGGTGGGCAGGTTGGCCAGTGCGGTGTCTTCAAAACGCGTCTGGCGCAGGCGTACCAGAGTCTCCCCCGAGACGTCATCGATCAGGCATGACACGGCTGCGATTGCTTCGGCCCGCTCGGCTTTAATCGTGGCCAGCGTTTCGGCAAGTTCGGCACGACGTTTTTTTATCTCTTGCAACTCGGCATTCAGGCGCGCGAAGTCTCTCAGGGTCGGGGCCAGGCGGGCGAGCATTTTTTGCCAGTTGGCCTCTTGCTCCCCCTTGAGCACCAGCTCTTTGGCCCGAATGCGCGGCTGGATCGACATGTAGGTTTTCATCTCCGGCTCGGCGGTCAGGCTGGTCAGCTTTTCGCGTTTGGCCTGTTCCAGTGCGGCGGCTTCGCTTTGCTTGCTCAGCGCGTCCTTGAGCGCTTGATCAAAGCGCGCCAGATCAGGCAGGAGCAGACTGACCAGCGTGGCTTCATCGCGCCGCGCGGTGGCTTGCTTGACGACCACTTTTTTGCCTGCCAGGGCGGAGCCTTCCGAGTGGCCAATCTCGATTTCGTCGGCCAGCACGTCACACAGGATGGCGCTTTCCATGACCACCTTGCGCGCAATGATCAGGCAGCCTTCGGCGGATTTGACATGCACTTCGCCGCCCTTGGCTTCGAGCAGCGCGCGCGAGGCGTTGCCTTCGATGAGAATTTGCCCGCCGGGGCTTTTTGCACTGCCTCCGGCCAGAGTACGCTTGATGCTGATGCGGCCGCCATCGGAAATGATGTTGCCGAAGACATTCGCGAAAAAGCTCATGTGGTGGCCTTCGACCATCCGCTTTTCCTGCACTTCGCCGTGCTCTTCGTATTCCTGCCCGGCCAGCGACAGGTTTCCCGTGGTGCGGGCACTGACGCCGGCCTTGTTGATGATTTTGTCGTTGACGGAAACCCGCCCGGTATCGGCATCGACACTGAGAAAGCCATCCATCAGCGCGACGACGTAATCGCCCTCACCCTCGACCCGCTCGACCTGGGTGCCGGGGCCGGCAAGGTCGCCGAGTGAAAAATCCTTCACCGGTTTAGGTGGCAACTCTTGCCCGCGTACGTCACGCCCGGGCACGCCGGCAATACTGGCCAGCTTTTTGAACAGGCGCTGGCCTGCCGTCACTTGCGGAAAGCGATTTTCATAGCGCGCGAGATCAACCTTGCCGTCGTGGCGAAGGCGCGGCGCGTCGTTGCGCTGCATGGTCTTCGCGTTATCGCCAATACTGGCGTCGGCACCTTCGTTCGGCGCTCGCGGGGCGGCCACTGACACACGCTCGGCTTTACCCTCGGCCAGCTTTTGCCGCACGAGAGCACCGTCGATTCCGTAGCGCAGGCCCTTGAGCCACATGGCAGCGACGAATTCGTCAAAACTCAGTGTAGCGGCGGTGCTGAAGGCCTGACCGTCTTCTTCGTAGTCGATGCTGACCTGCTCGAAGAAATATTCGGCGCTGTTGCCCTTCAGGCTTAGTCCACGATAGAGCTGCTGCCGGCTGGGCGGAAAAGCGACGATGCGCTTGGCGAGCAGCAGTCGCGCCGGCACCCCACGCGCTTCGCAGTCAGCGATCATGGCGTCAACTTCCTTGGGTTGGGCATCGAACAGCATGCGCAGAAAATTGGCGTAGTGGAGGCCTTCCAGACAGGCTTGGGAATTGAATACCCGGTCGACAAAGCGCACCAGCAGATCGGGCGCGTCAAGTGCATTCATGTCGACGAAGAGCCCGTCATCCTCGATCAGCACGAAGCTGGGCAGCGGAATATCGGTGACCAGAACGGTCGAGGGCAGGGCGTTGGGAACAGGCGAGACGCTGAAATCACTCATGATCGGCGACAGTGTAACGGCAATGTGGGGGCTGGCGGCATGGCTGGAAGTCTGAGCTACACTACCCGCATGACCTATCACGACCTGCGCGATTTCATTGCGCAACTGGAAGCCTTGGGTGAATTGCGCCGCATCACCATACCGGTCAGTCCGAATCTGGAGATGACCGAGATTGCCGATCGCGTGCTGCACGCCGGCGGCCCCGCCTTGCTGTTTGAAAAGCCTGAGGGGCACAACGTGCCGGTATTGGCCAACTTGTTTGGTACGCCGCGCCGGGTCGCCTTGGGTATGGGGCAAGATGGCGACTGGCAGAGCCAGTTGCGCGAGGTCGGGCGTACGCTCGCCGCGCTTAAAGAGCCCGAGCCGCCCAAAGGTTTCAAGGACGCCTGGGAAAAGTTGCCACTGCTCAAGCAGGTGCTCAACATGGCACCCAAGGTGGTGTCGTCGGCGCCGTGTCAGGACATTGTCTGGGAAGGCAAGGACGTCGATCTGGCGCGCCTGCCCGTTCAGCACTGCTGGCCCGGCGATGTGGCACCGCTCATCACCTGGGGCCTGACCGTCACGCGCGGCCCGCACAAGACGCGGCAGAATCTCGGTATTTATCGCCAGCAGGTGATTGGCCGTAACAAGGTGATCATGCGCTGGCTCGCCCACCGCGGGGGCGCGCTGGATTTTCGCGAGCACTGTTTGGCCAAACCCGGTCAGCCCTACCCTGTCGCTGTGGTGCTGGGTTGCGACCCGGCAACGATACTTGGTGCGGTGACGCCAGTGCCCGATACGCTGTCCGAGTACCAGTTCGCCGGTTTGCTGCGCGGTAGCCGGACCGAATTGGTCAAATGCATCGGCAATGATCTGCAGGTGCCGGCGCGCGCCGAGATCGTGCTCGAAGGCGTGATTCACCCTGGCGAAACGGCGCTTGAAGGGCCCTACGGCGACCACACCGGCTACTACAACGAGCAGGCCGAGTTTCCCGTCTTCACGATCGAGCGCATTACTCTGCGCCGTGACCCGATCTACCACTCGACCTACACCGGCAAGCCGCCGGACGAGCCAGCCATGCTGGGCGTGGCACTCAACGAAGTGTTCGTGCCCCTGCTGCAAAAGCAGTTCCCGGAGATTGTCGATTTCTATCTGCCGCCGGAAGGCTGCTCCTATCGCATGGCTCTGATACGCATGAAGAAAGCCTACCCCGGCCACGCCAAGCGCGTGATGTTCGGCGTGTGGAGCTACTTGCGCCAGTTCATGTATACCAAGTTCATCATCATCGTCGATGATGATGTGGATGTGCGCTCGTGGCACGAAGTGATCTGGGCAATGACGACGCGCGTCGATGCCAGGCGCGATACCCTGATCGCCGAAAACACGCCCATCGACTATCTGGATTTCGCCTCGCCAGTGTCGGGGCTGGGCAGCAAGATGGGTATCGACGCAACGAACAAATGGCCGGGCGAAACCGACCGCGAGTGGGGTCGGCCCATCGTGATGGACGTCGCTGTCAGGCAACGTGTGGACAATCTTTGGAAGGATCTGGGACTATGACCGATTTCAATGAGCAGGGGCAGGTCGTCGCGGCGGACAGTCTTGATGGCGCGCGCGCCTGGTGCCACATCATGTACGGCCTGCATGCCATTTCCGCGATTTCCGGCATCCTGACCTCGGCCACGATTGTCGGGGCCTTTGTTTTTGGCTGGCCGTCGATCATTGCCGTGATCATCAACTATGTGACGCGTGATCGCGTGCGTGGCACCTGGCTTGATTCACACTGGCGCTGGCAATTGCGCACCTTCTGGTTTGCTGCGGTGTGGGGGTTGTTCGCTGCCGTACTGGCGGTGACCATCATCGGTCTGGTCATTGCCATCCCGGCCCTCGTGATTACCGGCGTGTGGGTGCTGTATCGCGTGGTGCGCGGATGGGTGAATGCGCTTGAGCATCGTGCCATGCCGCTCCCCTTGGTCGGCGGATAGGATTGATTTCTTTGTAACGTACTGAACCAGGAGTCTGGCATGTCAAAAAATGCTGTGCGGCAGTGGGTGTTTTCGGGTGTCGTTACCGGCATCCTCTTGGTTGGCGTCGCTGCGGCGGAGACGCCGTCTCGTCTCACTGCCTGTGCCACGAGCACGCCCCCCTTTGTCCTCGGAGAGAAGAACCGTGCAGTGGGTGGTTTCAGTGTTGAACTGTTGCAGACACTGGCGGCTGCCATGAAGCGAGAGCTGGATGTCAGCGAGGTGCCGTGGGCCCGTTGTCTCAACGAGGTCAAGGCCGGGCGCGTGGATATCGCTATTGATGCCTACGACGACGCCGAGCGGCGCAAGCTTTACCACTACAGCGAGCCCTACTACACGCTGACGCCCCAAGTGTTTTACAGCACGCGGTTCGGGGCTAAGGCGGAGGCGGTGCGTTCAGCGGGCGAATTGGCCAAACTCACGGGCTGCGGTGTCAATGAATACACCTACGACCATTACGATCTCGACGCCAACTTGCTGGACCGCGGTGCCACAGACAACCTGCAGATGATGAAAAAACTGCTGGCGGGGCGTTGCGATTACGCGATCGAGGAACTCGAGGTCATCATCGGACACCGTCAGACCAACAAGAACTGGCCTGACGAAGCCGAACTCCGGTCGTTTCAGCCGCAATGGGCGCGCGGGCCCAAGCTGCATTTTCTGGTGGGCAAAAAACACCAACACGCGGCACAGCTGATCCCGCAGCTCAATGCGGGCATCGCGAGCGCAATCAAGTCGGGCGAGGTGACGCGCTTGCGCGCCAAGTATCGCATCGAGAGCCTGCGGCCCTAGGCAGGGCGTTTTCGGCGCATAGAGTGTCTAGGCATCGTGACGCTTGCGACGTTATCGCCCCAGACTTTGCCACGCCCCGTCTTATCTTCCTGCCTGCTTGGAAGCCCCGGTGTACTTCGGCCCCGCGCGTCTCGGAACCGTAGGGCCGTCGCGACTACTGAGGGCGTCGCTCGATCAGCTCAATCTTGTAGCCGTCGGGGTCTTCGACAAAGGCGATGACGGTGGTGCCATGCTTCATCGGGCCCGCCTCGCGGGTGACCTTGCCGCCGCGCGCCTTGATCTGCGCGCAGGCCTTGGCGGCATCGGGCACTTCCAGTGCGATGTGTCCGTAGCCGGTGCCGATCTCATAGCGTTCGACACCCCAGTTATGGGTGAGCTCAATCGCGGCGGCCTCGGATTCGTCTTGATAGCCAATGAAGGCGAGCGTGAACTTGCCGTCCGGATAGTCCTTGCGCCGGAGCAGGCGCATGCCCAGCACCTCGGTGTAGAAGGCAATAGACGCGTCGAGATGGCCGACGCGCAGCATGGTGTGAAGAATACGCATGAAAGGTTCTCCGGGAAATTAACGAGAGGCAGAAGACGTACCCGGTGCCTCGGCCTGCGCTCAGTCAGGCGTTCCGTGGCACGTGTTGATGCATTAGCATAGCCTACTGCGTGTTGTTTAATCTTGACTGAGTTTCTGGAGGCATGATGATCACGTTTGCTACGCAGTTACGGCTGAGTATGGGGGTGCTGTTGCTGGCAACAAGCAGCGTCGGCGGTGCGGCGGATCTGGCCCGTGCTGAAGAGCTCGTCTCGGGGCGTTGTGGCGTCTGCCATGGTGCCGAGGGTGAGGCGCGCAGCAAGTTTTTCCCGCGTCTGGCGGGCCAGCATGCGGAGTACGTGGCCAAGCAGCTGGCCGACTTCAAGAGCGGCAAACGCATGAGCGAAGCCATGCAGCCGCAGGCCTCGGAACTGAGTCCGGAAGAAATGAAGGCCCTGGGGCAATTTTTCCAAGCCAAGCCGGCCGCCGCCGCTTCGCCGCGCGACGCCGATCTGGTGGCCATGGGACGTTACATCTTCCAGCGCGGCAACAGCTTTTCCGGGGTGCCCGACTGTGCCAGTTGCCATGGTCCGAAAGCCCACGGTACGCCGCAACTGCCCAGACTGGCGGGTCAGCACCCGGGTTACATCGAAGAACAGCTAAAGCACTTCAATACGCGCGAGCGAAATAACGACAACAATGTCATGCATACGGTGGCGGCGAAGCTTTCGCCTCTGGAGATGCATGCGGTTGGGCAGTATGTGGCGACGCTTGACTAGACCTCGCCAATGAAAAAGGCTGCCCGGGGGCAGCCTGTTCGATGCAAAAAGGCCGTGTCAGCCGAGCATGTCCGCCCAGATGTTCCTGGCCCAGCCCAGCGCAATCTTGCCCTCGAGCTCGTTGCGTGCCGACGATACGCCACCCGCACCCTTGACCGGTTGCAGCAACTTGGTCGCGCCATCGTAGGTGTGCACCGACGAAACGTGGATCACGTTCTTGTCATCAACAAAGCTGTAGCAGGTATTCATGACCAAGGGTGCCGGGTGGGGTTCTTGCCCGGAAAGCAGATTGATGATTGCGGCGGCGGCCAGCTTGGCGTGCTGATTGGCCATGTGCCCGGACTTTGGCATGGTCGGTGCCGCGAAAATCGCATCGCCCAGCACATGCACACCCGGCGTGCTGGTCGATTCCATGCTCAGCCAATTCACCTCGACCCATTTGTCGTTGATCAGCTTCAGCCCGGCGCGGGTGGCAACGGCACCGGGACGGTGCGGCGGAATGACATTGAGCACGTCGGCCTTGAAGTTTTCAAATTCGAGCACGGCGGTGCGGCTGCCGACATGCACATCCTTGAGTTCGCTGTTCGGGCGGTACTCGACGATGCCGGGGTAGAGCTCTTTCCATGCCTTGGTGAAAAGCCCCTTCTTCGACTGCACATCGTCGTTGGCATCGAGGATGACGACCTTGGACTTTGGCCTGCTCTGCTTGAAGTAATTGGCCACCAGGCAGGCGCGCTCGTAGGGCCCGGGCGGGCAGCGGTAGGGTGCCTTGGGAATGGTGATGGCATAGACGCCACCATCTTTCATGGCTTCGAGTTGCTGGCGCAGGGCCACCGTCTGCGCGCCAGCCTTCCATGCGTGCAGGATGCGCACCTGTGCGTCGGCATTGTTCAGAGCCGGGATTTGATCGAACTGGAAATCGATGCCGGGAGAAAGCACCAGGCGGTCATAGCCAAGCGTGCTGCCATCGGCCAGCGTAACGCTACGTGCGGTGGCATCGACCCCCGAGACATCGCCTTGCACGACAGTCACGCCCCATTGGCTGCGCAGCGTTTCATAACTGAGCGTAATGTCATCGAGCTGCTTGAGCCCGCCGATCACCAGATTGGACATCGGGCAGGAAATGAAGGTCGGGTTGCGCTCCACCAGCGTGACGGCAATAGCGCCGTTGCTCCACATGCGCAGGTATTTGGCCGCGGTCGCGCCGCCAAAACCGCCACCGACCACCACCACGTGCCCGGCCGATTTGCCACCCATGCCCGCACAGCCATAGAGTGAGGAAGCGGCACCCAGTGCGACACCCGCTTTGAGAAAGTTGCGACGATTGATCGGTTCCATGCTCATCTCCTTAGCGTTGGGCGGCGAAGTAGCCAGCGACCAGATCAAGCTGCTCGTCGCTATAGCCCTTGGTGATCTGATGCATGATGGTCGCGGGCCGTTGCCCGCTCTTGAAGTCGGCCAGCTTTTTCAGCAGCTTGGCCTTGTCTTCGCCCGCAAGGGATTCCAGGCCGCTGCCGGGCACGGCTTGGCCATTGGTGCCATGGCAGTTGGCGCAGGTGGCGGCGAGGTTGCGTGCAATATCGTGTGCGAGATGCGGGTCAGCAGCCTGTGCAGTGCTTCCGAGCAAAACCATACTGGTGAGCAGCGCCAACTGCGTGGGGCGCAAAGCGGGTAAGGACATCAAGGTCTCCTGAGGGGCGTTTTAGCGGTGAGCCGAAGGCAAGCACGGGGTCAATGATCGCACAGGTTGAAGAGAAAGCCGTTGCCCGGTCTCGTAGGTGAACGCGGGTGGCGGGGGTGCCTGGGGCACCCAGCCGATGTTGGCGCAAGACCCTATCGAAAATAACGCTATTCAAAGCTTGGTAAAGTGGATTCTCGGCGGTGCCGATTGCGGCAGCTCGTAGCAACAATCAAAGGACAAAATGAATACGCAACGCAGAACTATCGTAAAGGGGCTCTCCGGGGCGGCACTGCTCAAGGTGTTGGCGGCCGCAGGCTTTATCGCACCAGGTAGTGCGCTGGCCGAGTGGAACACAGCCGCCTTTGCCGCCAAGAGTCTGGGCGAGACGCTCAAGGCGCTTTCCGCGGGCACCCCGGCGGAAAGCAACCATGTGAGCCTGACCGGCCCTGATATTGCCGAAAACGGTGCGATTGTGCCGGTGGGCGTGACCTCGTCGCTGCCCAATACCACCATGGTTGCCATCCTCATCGAGAAAAACCCCAACCCGCTGGCCGCGTCATTTGTGCTCCCTGAAGGCACGGAAGCCAGTGTGCAGACCCGGATCAAGATGGCGCAGACCTCCAACGTCTACGCATTGGTCAAGGCCGACGGCAAGTTCTTCATGGCGACCCGGGAAATCAAGGTCATCGTCGGCGGTTGCGGCGCTTGAGCCTGTCGTCATTGACACCACAGAGTACGGAGCAAGCACATGGGCAACCCGACGAAGATTCGCGCCACCCACAAGGACGGCGTTACCGAAGTAAGAGTTTCGATCAGCCACGAAATGGAAACCGGTCAGCGCAAGGACGCCAATGGCGCGGTCGTGCCGGCCTGGTTCATTACCGAGTTTGTCGCCAGGCATAATGAGAAGCTCGTGCTGCACAGTGAATTCGGCACGGCGGTTTCCAGGAATCCCTACCTGGCCTTTCGCTTCAAGGGCGGCAGCAAGGGCGACAAGGTGGTGGTGAGCTGGAAAGACAACAAAGGCGATTCACGCACTGATGAAGCGGTGATTACCTGACGGGCAAGCACGCACGGCATCCCGTCGAGCGGCGACAGACGACTTTCTCGCCAGCGCCGACGTGCGTTTCCGCAAGTCGGCGCTGGCGACACGGCGATCAGATGGCCCGGCTCTGGGGTAACGAGGGTAACGCGGGTAACGGGGGACGCGGAGCCGGTTCTTCGCCCCGGTGCTCCTGCCTGATACGCATTTCCGGCAACACGCGACCCAGCCCGCTGCCGGGCAGCCAGCTGAACATCGAGTCGACCGTCACCGTCTCGATTCGTCCCGCCATGCGCTGACCGAAAGGCTGGTCATCAAAGCTGATGTGCGCCGTGCCCACGCGGGCGCCAAGACGTTCCAGCGCCGTGACGTGCACCACGCCCGCTTGATATCCGTGCCGGCGCAGCCAGCTGCGTGCCTGATGGCGACTGGTCACTGCCGGGTCGGCCAGCGCGGCCAGTGTTTCCAGTGCCCATTGGTTGCTCTGCTGGTAAGGCCCGGACCAGGGGTAGGCGACCATGTTGTAGCGCGGCTCGTGCAACTGCGCGAGCAGACCGTTGTCCTGCAGGGTGCTCAGTGCGCGGGATGTGGCGGGCAGCCCGTCGATGACGGCCACACCGGCCACGTGACGAAACAGCCCGTCGCTGAAGAATTCGGCCAGACCCTGCCGGTGCAAGGTACTGCGATCACTGCCGCAGGCGTTCAGCTTATGCACTACACGCCAGGCGCCACGCCCGCCCACGGCGGCGTGATCCCGGTAGGCAATGCCCAGATGTGAGTAGCGCAGGCCGTGCCGGCTCAGGTCTTGCCCGGCGCGGGCGAGCAGAATCAACTCCACCCCATCACGATGAAAACGCTCGTCGAGTTGCTGCGCGACGCTGGCGGCGAGATCGAGATCGCGCGCCATCGCGGCCGCGTCCGGCCGACGTGCCGTGCAGTCTTGCCCCGCCTGCGCCAAGGTCGGAACGAGCAATACAGCGATGAGTGCGCCGATGGATACCGCGCGGCGGGGTCGCCGGAAAACGCCGGGGAACCTCGTCTGGTTTTTCGTGGCCCACATCATCAGCGCACCCGCTCGTTGTAAAGCAGGGCCTCGCCCAGAGCGTTGGGCACCAGGCAGATCACCTCGCCGGCGACCGACAGCAGCCAGCCCGCACTGACAACGGTGACGGCAATCACGCTCCCGATCGCCAGGGCGCTGCCAGTGAGCACGTCGCCACTGAAGTGCAAACTGGCACGGGCCCCGTCGCTGGCGCGGCGCACGGTCCACACGGTGGCCTCGGCAAGTACCTCAATGGCGACGACAGTCAAGACGGCCCCGGCGCTGAGGAAGGCGACCGGCGCCGCCACCAGAACAGCAATCGGCAGGGAGAGCGAGAGGCTCGAAGCCGTGCTGGCGTCAGCCCCGCCATGCGCGCTAGCGATCGGGGGCACCACGCTGCTGGCGATAGCGGCGGCGGGAATGAGCAGGGAAGTACGCAAGAAGTGTCGGCGCTGTAGGTTCATGGTTTTCTCCGTGTTTGAATCAGCGTTGGAATTGAGCGGTATCGGCCAAGGGGGCCGGTGTGCCGGCGCTGCGCAGCAGGCGCTGCGCCTCGTGCGCATCACGCAAGGTCTTGGCCAGAGTGAAGGCGGACGAGATCAGGTACATCCAGCTCACCAGCAGGTAAGCCTTCCAGGTCGGGTTGACCTCCATGCGCCACAAGCCCCAGCCGGTCAGTGCCAGCGCCGCAGCAAAGCCGCCCCACACCACCAGCGACCACATGGGCGTATCGGCAGGATTGAGGGCGTTGTCGCGCACAAACTTGGCGAGTGCGAATGCCGACGAGAGGCAAAACACGTAACCCATCACCATGAAGGCGATATCAATGTCGCTGCCCGGTAGCCAGGCCAGTCCGCTGGCACAGACCAGCAGGGCGAGGCCGAACGAAATCCAGACCTGCAGGCGCCAGGCGCGCGTGTCTTGCTGAACAACTATCTGAGGGTGTTCCATGGCAATGCTCCTTTACTGTGGGGTGCTCGGTGGATCGCCGGGTGATCAGGGGTGGCGACGGCTGCACTTTGCGAGCATGGCGCGTTCGGTACAAGCAAAAGCGCCACGGTGATGTTCAATGCGACCGGCGGTATACTCAGGCGATACTTTCAGGGGGTGGCGATGAGTACTACGGCGGATCTGGTGAGCCTGTTGAAGGCCGAACTCAAGGCGGCGGGCATGACCTACGCCACGCTGGCCGAGGCCTTGGGCATGGCCGAATCGACGGTGAAGCGCATGTTCGCCAAGGGCGGCGACATGCCCTTGTCACGCATTGACGAGATCTGCCGCGTCTTGCGTCTGGACTTTGCCGATCTGGCGCGCCGCGTCGCCGACACGCAGCCGCTATTGCTGGAGCTGACGCTCGCCCAGGAGAAAGCCGTGGTCGCCGACCGCACGCTGCTGGTGGTGGCAATCAGCGTGATCTCGCAGGTGCCGGTGGAGGAAATGCTGGCGACCTATGCCTTGAGCGAGGCCGAACTGGTGCGCTGCCTGACCCAGCTTGACCGGCTCGGCATTATCGAATTGCGCGTTGGCAACCGCTACCGACTGAAAGTAGCCAAAGGCTTTCGCTGGCTGCCGCATGGCCCGGTAATGGCTTTTTTTCGCAAGGAGGTGCTGCACGACTACTTTGCCGGTGGCTTTGACGGCGAATCGGAAATGCTCATGGTGGTGCATGGCGAAATCGGACGCGGTCTGGCGAATTCGTTTCGCGAACGACTGGCCCGCATTGGGCAGGATTTTTCCAACCAGCATCTGGCCGACCAAAAACTGCCCGCCGAGCAACGCCAGCCCTACACCATTGTCATTGGCATGCGCTCCTGGCTGATGCAGGCCTTGCGCGAGATGCACCGGCCCAGCGAAAGCCGGAACGGATTGAAGTAAGTCCCGAAGCAGGCCCCGAAGCGGCGCGGTCAGCCCTTGCCCTGCCCGGGCCAGTAGCGCCATGCGATACTCGCCGGCGCGCACAGAGCATCCATCGACGTCTTGCTTGGCGGCGTGTTGCCGGTGCGGCACACTGCTGCTGTCATCCATCTCTACACGAGGTTCCCAGCCATGAGTTCGCAAGGCCATCTGCTCAAGTCCCGCCGCTTTCTGCCACTGTTCGTGACCCAGTTTTTGGGGGCGTTCAATGACAACGTGCTCAAGAACGCCTTGATTGTGTTGCTCACGTTTCAGGCAGCGGCCTGGACAAAAATTGCCCCCGAGCTACTGGCCAATCTGGCGGCCGGCATTTTCATTCTGCCCTTCTTCCTGTTCTCGGCCACGGCGGGGCAACTGGCGGACAAATACGACAAAGCCACCGTCGCTCAACTGATCAAGCTGGCCGAGATCGGTATTGTGCTGATCGCAGGGGCGGGCTTCCTTCTGCATTCGGTCGAGGTGCTGTTTGTCGCGATCTTCCTGCTCGGCCTTCACTCGACCATGTTTGGCCCGGTCAAATACGCCATCCTGCCGCAGCATTTGCGCGACGATGAACTGGTCGGCGGCAACGCCCTGATCGAGGCTGGCACCTTTGTCGCCATCCTCCTGGGTACCTTGCTCGGAGGGCTGCTCGCGGGCAACGGCGCGTCGACACAATGGATCACCTTTGCGGGCCTGGTCATCGCGATTGCCGGCTACCTCGCCGCACGGCAGATTCCGACGGCCGTGCCGCCGGTACCCGGCCTCACGATCAACTGGAACCCCTTGGTCGAGACCTTCCGAAACATTCGCTTCGCCCGCGAAAATCAGATCGTGTTTCTCTCGATCATGGGCATTTCCTGGTTCTGGTTGTTTGGTGCGCTGTTCCTCGCCCAGTTTCCTGCTTATGCCAAAAACGTACTCGGCGGCAGCGAGACAACAGTGACGCTGCTGCTGGCAACCTTCACCCTCGGCATCGGTGCCGGTTCGCTTTTATGCGAGCGACTTTCGGCACGGCGCGTCGAACTGGGGCTGGTGCCCTTTGGTTCGATCGGGCTATCAGTGTTCGCGCTGGATCTTGCCTTCGCCTCACCTGCCACACCCGCCATACCGCCCCTCGGTGCCTTGGATTTGCTGGCGCTGGCGTCGAGCTGGCGCGTGTTGTTTGATCTGCTGATGATCGGTATCTTTGGCGGCTTTTACATCGTGCCACTCTACGCGCTGGTGCAGCAGCGCTCCAACCCCGAGCACGGCGCACGCATCATCGCCGCCAACAATATTCTCAATGCCCTGTTCATGGTGGTGGGCGCGCTGGGTGCGGCTGGCTTGCTCGCCGCCGGCGTCAGCATCCCGATGCTGTTCGCCGTCGCGGCGGTGTGCAATCTGGCGGTGGCCGCCTTCATCTACGGCCTGGTACCCGAGTTTTTGCTGCGTTTCCTGATCTGGCTGCTGGTGCGCACCGTGTATCGCGTGCGTGCCGCCGAGCTCAAGGGGGTGCCCGACGAAGGCCCGGCTGTCCTCGTCTGCAACCACGTCAGCTTTGTCGATGCCATGATCATCATGGCGGTCTGTCGTCGTCCGATCCGCTTCGTGATGGACCACCATATTTTCCGCTGGCCGGTGCTCTCCTTCGTGTTTCGCACCAGCCGGGCGATTCCGATTGCGGGCGCGAAGGAAGACCCGGTAATGATGGAGCGTGCTTTCGACGAAGTGGCCAAGGCGCTGGATGCCGGCGATTTGGTCGGCATCTTTCCCGAAGGCAAGATCACGGCTACGGGCGAGATGAATGCCTTTCGGCCGGGCATTGCGCGCATCCTTGAGCGCAACCCGGTGCCGGTGGTGCCGCTGGCGTTGCGCGGCTTGTGGGGCAGCTTCTTCTCGCGTCAGGACGGGCCGGCAATGACGCGCCCGTTCCGCCGCGGCGTGTTCTCGCGCATCGAGCTGACCAGCGCCGACGCCGTGCCGCCCGAGTTGGCCACGCCAGAGTTGTTGCAGGCGCGCGTGCTGGCCCTGCGCGGTGACTGGCGCTGAATCTGCCATTGCGCAGGTGCGGTGTCATCACGATGCGATGCGCCGAGCCTCGCCTAGCCTCGCCTCAGCGCGTTTCACTTGAATTATCCGCAAGTCGGCGCTGGTGATACGGCGCTTGGGGGGGCTCTTCCGCCTGCTTGACGTCAAGTGCAGAATTTTCTGTAAGAATTTTGTAAGAATTTTGTAGTGATCGCGCTCAGACCATGTTAAGTTGATCTCGCAAGTGCTACGAAAGCCAATTGCCCCTTTGCTGTCTTTTGGCCCATTGTGCTCGCCCCCCCCCGGCTCCTCTCCGTGTTTCCCAACCCATCTTCTGAAAGGCAACCTATGTTCAAAGCTCTCTTGATCGCGACTGCCGTGCTGTTCTCGCAGGTCGCTTCTGCTGCAGAAACCTGGAAAATCACGTCGCTGGATTGGCAACCGTTTTCTGGCAAGACGTTGCCTGAAGGGGGGGCAAGCATTGCCGTTTTACGTGCCGCACTCAAGGCAGAAGGCATCGAATTGCAAGTTGAGTTTTACCCATGGACGCGGGCCATTGAGACGGCGAAGCAACCGGGTTATGCCGGCGTCTATCCGTCGTGGCCTGAAGACGTTGCGCCTGGCTTTACCGGCTCGGCCGTGCTGTTCAAGTCACCGGTTGGTTTCGTCGAACCCAAAGCCAAACCGCTGGTGTGGACCAAGCTCGAAGACCTGAAAGGCAAGAAGATCGGCATTGTGCAAGACTATGGCAACACGCCTGAGTTCAATGCGCTGGCCAAAAACGGCACCATCAAGACAGAGGTGGTCACCAGTGACCTGCTCAATATCAAGAAGGTTGCCGGCGGGCGTATCGATGGCGCGTTCATTGACCTGGCCAATCTCAATTATTTCTTGAAGTACGACGCAAAGGACCTGGCCGGGCAGGTGCAGGCAAATCCCAGGGTCATTGACTCAAAAGATCTGCTGCTGGCGATCAACGACAGCTTTGTCAACAAGAAGGCGAACGCCATTTTGTCCAGCGGCCTTGCCAAGATCAACGCCGACAAGATCATCAAGGACTACATGGAAAAGCACATGAAGTAAGCGACAGCCGGCTTCAGTCAATGCTGTGACATCGACGTTCGTGCGGGGTGAGGCGAGTTTCACCAAGCCCGGGCGTCGATACTATTTTCACTGCCGCTAACTCTGGGTGTTGCTCGCGTGCCGGTTTTGCCACTGCTGTTTCTGCACCGACGTGCCCCGGCCCGGAATGGCGTGATGAGGGTTGCCATGAGAGTTTTTCGTTCCTTTGCCTGTTCGTGCCTTGTTGGTTTGATCGCATTGCTCCTGAGCGCGACGGCGCGCGCGGAAGAGTTGCGCATCCTTGCCTATGAAGGCTATGTCACGCAAGCGATGGCAAATGAGTTCACCGCCGCGATGGAAGCCAAAGGGCTTGATGTCACCGTAAAGATCGACCACATTTCCGACCCGCAGGAAATTTTCGACGCGTTACGGTACAAGAGTGTGGATATCGTGACGCCGACGCACAACGTCTACAAGTCTGAAAAATGGCGGCTTATTGCCAACAAGCTGCTGTTGCCCATTGACGTTGCGCGCCTGCCCAACTACCGGCATCTCGTGCCGATGATGAAGCAGCTCGAGTATTTGTCCGAGGACGATAAAACCTACGGCGTGCCGTATACCTTCGGCTCGTATGGGCTGGCGTACAACGCCGCCCTGCTCGATAAGGCACCCACGAGCTGGAACGCGCTGTTCGATCCGAAGTTTTCGGGCCAGTATGCGGTCAGTTCTGATTACCACGAGGCCAACATTTACGTGGCGGCTCTGGCCAGTGGCGTGCCACGCGACAAGATCGGTAACGTTGAAGACCTCTTTGCCTTTCCAGAAGTCCAGGCCAAACTCAACTACCTTGCCACCAATGCCAAAGTGCTCTGGAAGGGCGTAGATACCGCCCAGGACCTGAAGGGCCTGACGATGGCGGCCTCATGGGGGTTTGCCCTGCCGGCGCTCAACCGGCAGGGAGAGCCATGGAAAATGGCCAAGCCCCGGGAGGGGGTCACGGGTTGGATCGACAGTTTTTCGATTGCCGCCGAAGTGGCCAAGACTCCCCAACGACAGGTCCTTGCCGAAGAGTTTCTCAACTACGTGATCAGCCAGAAGGTGCAGGCGAATAACGTGGTGCGCGGCCTGGGCAGTTTCCCGGTGAGCGGTGATGTGCGGGCCCTGCTAAGCAAGCGCGAGATCAAGGACTTTCGCATCGACGAGCCGGAATTCTTTGTCAAAGAATTCATTCTCTGGAAGACCTTGTCGCTACGCAACCAGAATGGCCTGAAGTTGATGTGGGAGCGCGCCAAGCAAACCCGCGCTGCCATTGCCCGGCAGTCGTCAGAGACCCCCGAAGCACCGGAGTTGACCATTGTGTTCGCTGAGGGACTCGAGCCTTTGTGCTGGGAAGAGAATGGACGTCCGCAGGGGCTGCAGCCTGAAATTGCGCAGCATGTGCTGTCCAGACTGAATATCAAGGCCAGGTTCCGGTTCTTGCCTTGGGCCCGTGCGCAGCAGGAGGTCGAAGACGGCCGCGCGGACTTGATGATGACCACGCCAAACAAGGCGCGCTTTGACTATGCCGTGTTCGGCCGGGAGATGACGACGCCCAACTACTGGAACCTTTTTATCAAGAGCGACAGAAAAGACCTCATCAATAACGCCCGGTCATTTACGTCCTTGAGCGATCTCAAGCCTTACACCGTGCTGGACTTCAACGGCAATGGCTGGACCACGCATTTCATGAAGACATCTGACGGATACAAGATCGATACCGCCAACACGATGGAGCAGGTGGTAAAGAAGCTGTCCCTCGGCCGCGGTGACGTCATCATCAACTCATCGGCCTCCGTCAACTGGTTCACCAGGAAGCTCGGGCTCAAAGACGACATTACCGAGGTTGATTTCGTCGCACCGGGAACCCGCTTCCATATGGTCTTTCAGTTGTCCAGAAAATCACCCTGGGTGCAAAAAGGGCTGATCAAGGCCCTGGACATCGAACTGAAGAAAATGAAAGACTCCGGTGCCTGGCTGGACGCTCTGAAGAAATATAAAGACCCGCATGGCGCAGGCCGTCCATTCACTTCCATGCTCGATACCGCGCATTTCTATACCGCCTATGACAGCTATCCACTTTACGAACCGCGCCACTGATCCCGTTCGACGGTAAAAAGCGAGAAATCAGAACGTGGTGTACATGGCGCTCATTTTCCGCAGGTTTCATCAGTGCCCTCATTCTTGACCGGGCCTGCTGTCGTTACCGCGGGCAACGCCAGGGAAGCGGATGACAAAGCGGCTGCCTTGCCCCGGTGCTGAGCTCGCATGAAGCGTTCCACCCAGTATTCCCGTGACGATGTTCCGGCAGATAACCAAGCCAAGACCCGAGCCGCCTTGGCCGAGGCGGGTGGTGAAGAACGGCTCGAAGATGCGCCCCAGCGTTTCTGGTGTCATCCCCTTGCCATCGTCGGCTAGAAGCAGTTCTACCATCCCGTCGCTGACCGATGCCGAAATGCGCAACACGCCGCGCGCGCCCGGCTCAAACGCATGCACGGATACGTTCTGGATGAGATTGACGATGACCTGGCCCAGGGGGCCGGGGAAGCTGTCACAGGTGATCCCGTCGGGAACGGTCACATCGATCGTCCAAAGTGCAAGCTTCAAGTTGGGACGCAAGGACGCCACGTTGTCGTCGATCAGCGCACGAAGGTCGAACGCACGCTGCTTCTCCGAGGTTTGATCGACCGCCACTTGCTTGAAGCTGGCTATCAGATTCGCCGCACGATGACAGGAACGCACCAGCAAAGCGCTCATGCCCGCAGCGCGGCTCAAGAACTGATCCAGGGCCGATCGCCTCAAGCCGCCTTCGGCGACGACACCTTGAAACTCTCGGGTCGAGTCTTCCAGCGTTGATGCCGTCGTCAGCATGGTGCCCAGAGGCGTGTTGAGTTCATGCGCTACCCCTGCGACCAGTCCGCCCAGAGAAGCCAGCTTTTCCGCCTGCACCAACTCTTCCTGCGTTTGCTTCAGGCGCAGGATGGTGGCTGACAACTCTGCGGTGCGCTCCTTGACGCGCCCTTCGAGGAGCCGTTCGCTGGAGCGCAAGGCTTCCACTTCGCGGTGCTCTGCCTCAAAGGCCTTGGTCTGGGCGCGCAGCATTTCGCTTTGAGCCAGATCTTTTTCGCGGCGAAGTCCATTGAATCGGTCGGCCAGGGCAAATGCCAGCAAGATCATTTCAATGGCCGAGCCGAACTGCATGGCATTGATGGTGATCAGGTTGGTCGGGAGAATGCCCAGTGAGCGCAGCACCGTGATCGGCCCGCCCAGTAGCAGCGCAGAATAGGCTGCGACAAAAGTGATCGCTGTACGCTGTCGATGATAGGCTCCGGTCAGACCTATACCGAGAATGACGACGGTTGCGACGAGATAGAGCAGTGCGGTCGCCTCCGCAACCGCCTGCAGGGAAGTCAGAATGCCGATCAGTGTCAGCGCGAGCATTCCGATGAAAACCTTGATGACCTTGTCGCATTTTGGCAGCTGCTTTGGCGTATCCAGCATGCGGCGCATGAAAAACAGCAAACCTATGATGGAAATCGAGTACCCGATGAAGTGGGCGATATCCGCCCACCAACCTGCCTGCGGCCACAGGAACTCGTTGGCGATGCCTAATCGTGCCGCCAACCCGAGCGCCATGCACACAACGACGGCGACGTACAGTAGGTAAATTCCATCCCGCAGCGCCACAAACAGCAACAGATTGAACAGCACCATTGCAGTCACCATGCCGTAATACCAGGCCTGGCCAATGTAGTCGCGCCGTTCGTCGTCACGAAAGCCCTGCGAATCCCATAGCCTGGCCGGCACCAGCAAGGCATCTGTCGATTGAACCCGCAGATACATCACCTGATCGGAATGGGCGGGTAGCGTGACTGGAAAGACAAAATAATGGTGAGGGTAGGCGCGCGTGGCAAACGGCATGCCGCTGCCGGTGGTCACCGACCGCCAGGTGCCGTCCTGACCGGGCTGATGAAGTTGGACGCTGGTGATTGCCGCGTGGCCGATTTCAAGCATTCGCTCGAGTGGTTCGTCACCCGAATTGCGCAGCGTCAGGCGCAACCAAAAAGCTGATCTTGTGAAATTGAAGCTCAAGGCCACGGCAGCGGGCTGGTTGCCTTTGAACCTGGCGGCCACCTGTGGGGTGAGCACCTCATCCAAAGTCAGCACCTGTTCCGGGTCTTCGAGAACACTGAAGTATTCGGTCAATGAAACAGGCACCACGCCATCAAACTGGTTCGCGTCGAGCACCTTGTCGGCGGCGTGGGCAACGCAGGCAGGGAAGTAGACGATCCCCAGAGCAAGAAGCGTCACGCTGCGGAAAATGGCGAGGAGACTCATGTAAGGTCGGTCGGGGGCGGAAGCAGCCGCTGGTTCAAGGGACTAGCTGTGGAACATGGTACCGTGGGGTGGGCTTGTTAGGTTGCATGCGCCATGTATGACTAGCGCTGACGCTGGCGGTCCCGACGCTACCGCCCAGTGCGGATGGATAGAGATACGGCCATGGTCAGCGCGCCGGGAGGCGCAAAGCGCGCTAAGGGCTCGGGCCGTTGGCAGACCCGGCCGCTGTCGGCTGATTTTCCAGAAGCAGGTTGAAACGGGTGATATCACTATCCAATAGCAAGGCGGGTGGCTCGAAAGAACTCAGCTGTCGGGTTGCCAAGGAAGCGACCTCGACGGCTCCGCCATTCGCACCGGTGGCAGCGCCGGTTGCGGCGATAACCGGTGCGGCTTCCAGCGCGGCAAACCGGGAAGCCGAGCCGCGCAGTTCCTGCAACCATTTCTCGTCGCTGGCAAGTTCTACCAGGCGGGCATTCAGGTCTGTGATTGCCGGACCAACGCCAAACCCGGCCGTGCCAGCGAGGTCAAATGCAATCTGTTCTGCCTCCTGCAGCTGGCCCGGCCGCAATTCCGCATGAATTGCTTTTGTTCCGGCGAAGGACAGTACCGAACTTATCAACGAACCGCTGGCGGCAACCGACGCGGCACCACGAATGACGTTGAGCGCCGGCATTAATACTTGTGCCGCGACAGCGATGGCAATGCTGGTCAGCGTATTGTCCTCGTGGTGTCCGGCAATCACATGGGCCATCTCGCGGCCGAGTATCAAGGCCAGCGCAGCGTCGCTAAGCGCCATCTGATCAACGCCGCGCAGGAGTACGATTTTCCCGCCAGCCGTCGATAACGTGCCGCATGCCTCCTTGTTGGCCACGACAAATTCGAATTTCTCGAAACGTCTGCTCAGGTCAGGGTAGCGCATAAAGGCTGCCGCCGAGAGTCGCTCGCCGATGCGCGCGACGCGCGCGTCAAAATCACCGGACGGGTCGCATGACAAGCCATGGCACACGACCGCTTCTGCAGACAGGGCCAAACTCAAGCGGGTATCGATCTCGGAATGGAGCGTGCTGACAGACGACAAGTAGCTCCCGCCAGGCGACTCACGCAGCCCTTTGGACCCGCATCCGGCAAGAAACACGCACAGCGTTGCCAGAATCAAAACGCGACTAGGCATGCCAAACTCCCCTCTTCTATTCTTCTATGTCGGCTACTCCATACCGTTTTTCCATACGTGTCAAGCAGTTACAGCGAATGAGATGGCGCGTCAAGGCAAAAGTGTTGGAACCATGCCGCCCGCTTGAGGGTTAAGGCGGACGGCTTGGACCCGATGCGCCGGCACCGACCGCACGGCCGCCAGCAAGCACGCCGCCCAGGTCCATCTCCTGTAGCAACTGCATCCGTTTCATCACACACTTTCTTCGGGGCACGATGAAAACCGGACAGATTGAAAACTCGCGACACCCTGCTTGCGCAATTGCGATGCAATGCGAGACATTGCATCGCAATTGCGATACAAGGAGTCTCCATGAAAACCGCCACAATCCCATCCCTACGCGTTGAGCCTGAGTTACGGCGTGCTGCAGAGGAACTACTCAACGAAGGTGAATCGCTGTCAAATTTCGTCGAGCAATCGCTGCGTGAAGGCATTGATCGCAGACGTCTGCATACAGAATTCATCCAACGCGGGTTGCTGTCACGTGATAACGCGAAAGCGTCTGGACGGTACGTTGATTCCGATACGGTCATTGGCCGGCTCGGCGCCATGCTCAAGCCAGCCAAAGCGACGAAGAAGCGTTGATGACGTTTAACGTACGATTTACAGAAGAGGCACAAGAGGACCTGGTTCGGCTTTATGAATTTCCCTTGGACCGTAACGATACCGACGGGGCCGTCGCAGAGCACTCTCTGGAAGCGATCAAGCAGGCCATTCGCAGTCTGGAAAATTCGCCCTTCAGTTTTCGAAAAGTTGATGCGGCGAATCCTTTTCTGCGTGAATTGGTGATTCCATTCGGCGCATCAGGCTATGTGGCCTTGTGCGAAATTGACAACGATCACTCCGTGACGATCTTGGCGGTGCGTCATCAGCGAGAAGATGATTACCACTGAGCGTCGGCTTACTGGCGGCTCCGGCCAGTGAGGTAGCGAACGCCACGGGGGGCAGTGCGTCGATTTTGACTATTCGGCTTTTGGGAACCGGACGTGAAGATCGGGCCCTAGATAGCGAAGATCGACGGTCTGCAAGGGCCGAGCAGTTCGCATTTGGCACCAACAACGAACGGCAGCAGCAATCAGAAAACTTTCACTGGCACTTCGAACTAACGAACGCCCGGATTGGCTCGCTGCCTAGCGCGATCAGTCGATGTGACGATCGTCAGTCGTCACATCGAGTAGACCAGTTGCCCTTCCTCAATAGAAAATTCGGCAGTTGCCCCGCGCGGGGTGCGCGCTATTTGCCGACCTTGATGGCCGCGTTCAGTTTCGCGATCACTTCGTCGGGTACGTTCTTGCTGCACATGATGCGGCGGTGTTCGCCGTCGGGCATATTCTTGAATTTGATCTGCGCGAAGTCGCTTTCGCTGAATCCGGCGGCGGCGATGGCTACCGCCGCCTCTTCGGGTGCGATAAACATGTAGTCATCCATCTGGAGTTTGATGGCTTTGAGCATGAGCAGGTTTTCGTCTGCGGTTTTGTTGATGGTCGGCTGGTAGCGCTCGATCAGCGCATCCAGGGCGACGCCATAGGAATAGCGCAGCTTCACCAGCAACCGCATGCTTTTGTCATTGAACACGTCCGTCACCGAACTGTACTTGGCGAACCGGTGGGCGTTGGCAGAGGCGGTCAGAATCACCTGTGCCCGGTCCTGATAGACCGGCTGGGTGAATTTGGCGAATAGTTCGCGTTCCGGTTTCTTGAACATGCCAATCATGCAGTCCTGCCCGGAATTGCTTTCCAGCATGTGCATCTGGCGCGCGAACGGGGTTTCAGCGAGTACGAAAGGCACGTTGGCGCGTTTGAACGCCATGACGGTGGGTGCGCCAGTCAGGCCGGCAAGCCCGTCATTTGACGGTGTCATGTAGGGAGGCCGTTGCACGTAATGCACGATAACGGGCGATGAGCCGGCATCGGCCGCCAGCACCAGAGCTGGCCCCCCGAGGGTGAGTGCCAGCGCAATCCCGTGCCGTCGAGGCGCGTTTGCCAGGGCGCGGACGGTATCACGGCAAAGATCAAAAAAAGTTGTCAAGAAAATCGCTGCGCTCATACCTTTTTCCTCATCAAGTCATGGCCACCTGGAAGCGATATTACTGCGCCAGGGTGGTCGTTGGGGGCGGGCATCGCTAAGACCATTTAACAGGCTGGTACGGGCGTGCTTGTCGGCCTTGAGTGTCAGCTCGAGATTGTCGAACACCGTCAGGTTTTCAACAATGGTCGGCTCCTGCAGATCGGCTTCTGCAACTTGCGCTCGCTTGCGCGTTAAGGGCAAAGCAAAGCAGCAGACAGATCCGAGTTCGCCTGAGTTTTCCGCAAGTCGGCGCTGGTGATACGGCGATTCGTCGCGCGCAAGCCCGCGCTTGGTGCAGGTAGTAAGATCGCGCCACGATGAATACACCGCAAGCCAACAACCCGCTGCACGGCGTTACGCTGGCGACTCTGCTGGCTGAGCTGGTCGCGCATTACGGCTGGCAGGGCCTGGGGCAGCAAATCGATATCCGCTGCTTCACGCACGACCCCAGCATTACTTCCAGCCTGAAGTTCTTGCGTCGCACGCCCTGGGCGCGCGAGCGGGTCGAGGCACTCTATATCGCCATGCATCGGCGAACTACCCGAGAAAAGTGAGCCTATGACTTACGAAGAATATCTGGACGAAGTGACCACCCTCATTACCGAAAAGTACGATCTCGCCGACCAGGCGGCGATCGCGATGGTGATGCGCGCGCAGGCCGATGATTTTTTCTCGGATCACGACGATCATCCGTCGATGTGCACGCTGGATCGTGCACACAAGGATGCCAAGACGGTATTCACCCAATACCAATAGTAACGTCGTTGATTTGACTAAGGGTTGCGAAGGCCGCCCAGTCAGGGCCTGACGGCATCAAGCGGCGCGACCGGGTGCCTTGCTCAGCGCCCGGTCTGGTTGCTGAAAAACTCCTTCACCAGGAACTCTTCGAGGCCTTCCGTATCTGCGGTTCTGGCGGAGAGCGTTATGACGCGGTCCAGGCGCTGCGATTCCCAGTTGAAATCGCCGTTGTAGTGGCGACGAATGATCTCGATCATCTTGCGCACCACCGCTAGTTCAATCGAGGGGTTGCTGCCGATATCGATATTGATGTATTCGCGTCGGGCACTGTTAATGTCGGTTGTCCAACCACGGAAGCTGAACGATGCACTGCGCGAATCCATGCTCATGAGCTGAAACAGGCCGTTGGTGCCGGAGCGCAGATTGCGCATTACTTGCGCCATACGCTGAGCCTCTTCCGAGGACGCTTCGGCCGTCTCGAGCGCCGGCAGGCCTTGAGCGGCGCGCCGGCGTGCCTGCGCCGCCTTGACGAACGATTCCAGATCGGTGGCGTCGGTCGCTACCGGCGTCGGTACCGGGGGTGTGGCGGGCGTGCGCGGCGTGGGCGCAGTGAGAATAGGTGCCCGATCTCGGCGTGACTTGCTGCGTTTGGTCGCCGGGCGAGGCGTCTCGGCGGGGGCAGGGATAATCTCGCTGGTCGGTGCCGTGGCCTGCCCGGCGATGCGCACCTGCATCGGTGTGGCGGCGCTGCCCAGTGGCGAGCCGGCGTCTTCGCCTGAGGTGGTTTCCGGTTTGGGGACCGCAAACAGTACCAGCAGGTGCACGACCAACGAGATGATTAGTGTCGTCAGCGTGGCGCGATGTACGCGCACGGTGAAATACGGGTCCGCCGGCGTCGGCAGGTCCGAGGCCAGGGGAATGGCGTCCTGGGGAGGGAGATTGTGGTCAGCAGTCATCGGTGGCAGTGCGCCGATGGCGCGGCGCGTATTTTCGCAACAAACGCACCGCTGTGCCGGTGCGGCACTGTGGCCGCCTGCTCAGAGCGCAGACTGTGTCGTGCAAGTGCGCGGGCGCGAATCACCGCGTTGCCCGCAGGGCGCAGGGCTGTGGGCCGGGGTTGGCGTGCCGGCCTCATCAATAGCTGCGTGAATCACCCGCCAGGCGCTGACGCCGTGGCGATCAACGCTCATTTCCAGCCCCCAGCCCTCGCGCCCAGGCCCCGGGCCAAAGCCGTCAAATACAAAGTTGCCCAGACTCCAGATCACGGGCTTGCCGGCAATGAGTTCAGCGCCCTGGGTGACATGCGGGTGAGCGCCCACCACGGCGTCAGCCCCGGCGGCAATCATCAGTGCGGCGAGCTGACGTTGGCGCTCGGTCGGTGCGCGCTCGTTTTCCCAGCCCCAGTGCATGAACGGTATGACCACGTGTGCGCCGGCGGCCTTTGCCGCACGAATGTCGCGGCGGACATGGCTGTCTTCGCTCCAGGCCACACCGGGCGAGGTCGGGCTGGCTTCGAAGCGTCGTGGTTTGTACTCGTTGTAGGCGAGCAGGGCGATGCGCAGGCCGTGCTTCTCAAGCCAGAGCGGGGCATGGGCTTCGCTCAGGTTGCGGCCGCCGCCAAACGGATGAATGCCCGCGGTCTGCACATGGCCGAGCGTTTCGAGAAAGGCCTCGGGGCCGTAATCTCCCGCGTGGTTGTTGGCCAGCGAGAGCGCAGCAAAGCGGCCGCGCAACACCCGCATGGCCTCGGGGCGGGCGCGAAAGGTGACGATCTTGCTTTCCAGCGCCCTGCCACTGGCCGCCACCGGGCACTCCAGGTTGCCTATGGCGAAATCCGCCGCACGGAGCCATGCATCGAAATGGGCGAGCGGGTCGCCTCCAGCGGCAATGGTCTTGCCGGGGCCGTCGTCGAGCATGATGTCGCCCACGAAGGCCAGGCGAACCGTCGGTTGGGCGATTGCCAAGCCGGCGACCAGCCACAGGCTCACAAGCCAGTTGCGCATCATTTCGTGGCTGCTCCGGCAGCGCACCAGTACTGCAACTCGCCGTCGCGCATGGGCTCATAGACGGTTTGAAAACCGGTAAAGCCGGGCGCTTGTCGCCGTCGTGCGAGCGGAAAGGGGTGCTCACTGATGTGAATGGCGACCGGGCCGTCGTCGTGGTCGGCGTAGGTGTAGATCTTGGCCGCGCTGCCTGCCTCAAGTACCACGCGCAGCAGGAAGTAGGAGCCTATCTTGATCGGCACCACCGTGTAGGGCGTGTCGGTGGCGTGGGCGCTGACCGAGCGGGTTTCGCCGCCGTAGGTGTAGTGGCAGGTCACTGCCGCGGCGGCAACCGCCGTGCCGGGCAGCAAGGCGAGCAGTGTCAGAATGAAAACTATCGAGCGCAGGTTCATTTCCCATTCTCTCAGGATTTCCTGGCCCATCGATAAATTCCACGGGATACCCTGCGCTCATCGGCGCTGGTACTGCGGCGATTGACAGAGCGCTGCCGTAGAATCGCCACACACTTTTTGCTTACAGGCCTGCCATGTCCGACCGTCTCGCTGTAGTGCCCCAGTACCTGATGCCCAAACAGGCGCTCACCGCGCTGGCTGGCAAATTTGCCGGTGCGCAAGCCGGCTCGCTGACGACCCGTGTCATCCGCTGGTTCGTTGCCCGCTACGGGGTCAATATGGCCGAGGCCGCGAACCCCGATATCGCCAGCTATCCGACGTTCAATGAATTTTTCACCCGGCCCCTCAAACCCGGCGCACGCCCCTTGGCGCAGGCCGACCTGATTTGCCCGGTCGATGGCGCGATCAGCCAGTTTGGTGCGATTGAAAAGGATCAGATTTTTCAGGCCAAGGGCCATCACTACAGCACGGCGGCGCTGGTCGGCGGCGACCAGGAACTGGCGGCCCAGTTCGAGAACGGCAGCTTTGCCTGTTTGTACCTGAGCCCGAAGGACTACCACCGTATCCACATGCCCTGTGCCGGACGCCTGACGCGCATGATCTATGTGCCGGGGGCGCTGTTTTCGGTCAATCCGACGACGGCGCGCGGTGTGCCCGGCTTGTTTGCCCGCAACGAGCGCGTGGTCTGTGTGTTTGAGGGCGATACCTCGGCGATGGGCACGTTTGTCATGGTGCTGGTAGGTGCGACTATCGTCGGCAGCATGGCCACGACCTGGCACGGCGTGGTCAACCCGCCTCGCCCAGGGCGCATCCGCGACTGCCACTATCAGGACCGCACTATTTCGTTCAAGCAGGGCGATGAAATGGGTCGCTTCCTGCTTGGTTCCACGGTGGTCATGCTGTTCCCCGAAGCACACGGAAAGCGCATTGAATTCAATCCGGGATGGGCACCCGCAGCCCCCATTCGCCTGGGCGAAAAGATGGCATCGCTGTAATTATTTTTTTAGGAGACCGATATGAAAATTGAAACCATTGCCGTTCACGGTGGCTATAGCCCCGATCCGACCACCAAAGCCGTGGCGGTACCGATTTACCAGACCACCTCGTATGCCTTTGACGATACCCAGCATGCGGCGGATCTGTTCGACCTCAAGGTGGCCGGCAACATTTACACCCGCATCATGAACCCCACGACCTCTGTGCTCGAACAGCGCATGGCCGCGCTCGAAGGTGGCGTCGGCGCGCTCGGTCTCGCCTCGGGCATGGCGGCGATTACCTATGCGATCCAGACCATTGCCGAAGCCGGCGACAACATTGTCTCGGTCGGCACGCTCTACGGTGGCACCTACAACCTGTTTGCCCACACGTTGCCGCAATACGGCATTGAGGTTCGCTTTGCCGATTACCGCCAGCCCGAGAGCTTCAAGGCGCTGATCGACGCCCGCACCAAGGCGGTGTTTTGCGAATCGATCGGCAACCCGCTGGGCAATGTGGTCGATCTCGCCGCTCTGGCCAGGGTGGCGCACGAAGGTGGCGTGCCCTTGATTGTGGACAACACGGTGCCGACGCCCTATCTGTGTCGCCCCTTTGAGCATGGTGCCGATATCGTGGTACATGCCCTGACCAAGTATCTGGGCGGGCATGGCAACAGTATTGGCGGCGTGATTGTCGATTCGGGCAAGTTCCCCTGGGCCGAGCACAAAGAGCGCTTCAAGCGCTTGAATACTCCGGACGTTTCGTACCACGGCGTGGTTTACACCGAGGCACTGGGGCCCGCCGCCTACATCGGCCGTGCTCGCGTGGTGCCTCTGCGCAACATGGGTGCCGCGATTTCGCCCTTCAACAGCTTCCTTATCCTGCAGGGCATCGAGACCCTGGCGGTGCGCATGGACCGCATTTGCGAGAACACCCTGGCCGTGGCCAGGTTCCTCAAGGGCCACGCCAAGGTCAACTGGGTGAACTACGCTGGCCTGCCCGACCATGCTGACCATGGCTTGGTCAAGCAGTTCATGGGCGGGCGCGCTTCGGGCATTCTTTCCTTTGGTGTGCAAGGTGGTCGGGAGGCCGGCACGCGCTTTCAGGATGCGCTCAAACTCGTCACCCGCCTGGTCAATATCGGCGATGCCAAAAGCCTGGCCTGCCACCCGGCCAGCACGACCCATCGCCAGCTTTCGCCGGCCGAACTTGAGAAGGCGGGCGTCTCGGAAGATATGGTGCGCCTGTCGATTGGTCTGGAACACATTGACGACATTACGGCCGACCTGGAGCAGGCGCTGGCAGCGGTCTGAAGGGTCTGAAGGTGCGCTGGGCAGAGCCTCTGGCACCCGCGTCGAGGGAGTTGCCTCTCTGTGCGATTAACCATCGCACGGGGAGAATCAACGAAAGACGGGAGCGAATCGCGGTTTTCGGCGAAAAATTTGCCGTCAATCAACCCTTTTTTGCCCATTCTGATTAGATTGGCCATCTAAGCGTCGGTGAGGCGGTCTGGCCGGTGCGATAAAAATATGGAGGTGGGGATGTCGAACGCGGATTTCACTTCATCGAGTACCGGTGTCAAGGCCAAGCTGACGCTTCTGGTTCTCTCCAGCCTCATTGGCTCGGCGATTCTCGGGGTGGCCGGCACCTGGGCGGTCAGCCGGGTAGCCGATCTGGTCAGCGACATTTACAACAAGCAGTTGGCCACCATCATCGTGGTGTCAGATGCCAACGTGCAATTGGTCAATTACCAAAACACGCTCTACAACGTCGCGGTCGAAGCCGATGCCGATGCGCGCAAAGAGCTTATCGTGAAGCTCGAAGGTGAAGAGAAAATCCTGCTGGGCTCTATCGAGAAATACAAGCTGGCGGAACTGGCACAGAGCGAGCGCGCTGCGATAGACGAATTCGAGGCAACCTGGTTTGCCTACAAGGCCACGGTCAAAGAGGTCATCGATGCCACCGCCACCGGCGAGCGCGATGCCGCGATCGATGTGATGACGCTGGTCGCCAAGCCGACGTATGACTCCGCCGCCGAGAACCTGACGCGCATTGTGGGCATCAACCGCGAAGTGGCTAAGCAAAGCTTCCTTTCATCGATTGACCTGGCCTCCACCATCAAGATGATGCAAATTGCCGCAGCGGTGCTGATTGCCGTGATCGGGCTGCTGCTTGGTCGGCGTATGGCGGCAGATCTCAAGGCAATTAACGATGGCCTCGAAGACATGGTGGCCGCGCGAACCTCGGCACTCGCAGAGAAGACCCAGGACATCAATGCGATGATGCAAAACCTGCCGCAAGGTGTGATGACGATCGTGGGCAGCGGCACCATTCACCCCGAATATTCCAAGTATCTGGAAACCATTTTCGAGACTCAGGAAATTGCTGGCCGGCCGGCGCTGGACTTTTTGTTCAAGGGTGGGGATCTGGGTGCCGACGCGCTTTCATCGGTCGAAGCCGGAGTCTTTGCCTGTCTGGGCGAAGACCGTATGAACTTCGATTTCAACTCGCATGTGCTGACCTCGGACTACAAGATCGAGTTGAGCAGCGGCAAGTCGAAATGGCTGAACCTGACCTGGTCGCCAATTTGCAACGACAGCGACGTGGTGGACAAGCTAATGGTCTGTGTGCGCGACGTGACCGAACTGCGCAAACTGGAAGCCGAAGCCGGCCAGCAGCGGCGCGAGCTGGAAATGATCGGTCAGATTCTGGTGGTCAGCCAGGAAAAATTTCACGAGTTTGTCGATAGCTCGCGGCGCTTCGTCAGTGAAAACGAAACCCTGTTGCAGGCTGCCGCTGACAAGCACCCGGATCTGGTCACCCAGCTCTTCCGCAACATGCACACCATCAAGGGCAATGCGCGCACCTATGGCCTGCTGCACCTGACCAACGTGGTGCACGAGGCCGAACAGGCCTACGACCAGTTGCGCAAGAACCCGGATGTCGATTTTGAAAAGCAAAGCCTGCTCGACAAGTTGCAGGAGGTCATGCAGAGCCTGGAAGAATATGCCGTGCTCAACGAGGTGAAGCTCGGGCGCAAGGGGCCCGGGCGGCGTGGCAGCGCCGAGAAATATTTCATGGTCCGGCGCGAACAAGTCGAAGACATGGTGGCGCAGATCGAGCGCCTGCAGCTTACTGATGCCGATACGCAAGCTCTGGCGGGCACCTTGCGTAACGTCGATGCCACCTTGCGTCTGATCGGGACCGAGCCCTTGCAAGGCGTACTAGCCGGCGTCTTCGATTCACTGCCCTCGTTGGCCAATGAGCTGGGCAAGGAAGCGCCCCTGCTCGCGATCGAAGATAACAACATTCATATTCGTAACCAGATCAGTGATTTGCTGCGCAATGTCTTCATGCACTTGTATCGCAATTCGATGGACCACGGGATCGAGACTGCTGCCGACCGAATCGCCAAGGGCAAGTCGGCGGCGGGCACAATCCGCTTGCAGACCCAACTCGAAAACGGTCGCTTGCAAATGCGCCTGTCGGATGACGGGCGTGGACTGGCTGTTGGTTACATTCGCAAGAAGGCTATCGAAAATGGCTTGTTGCAGCCAGATACCACGGCGTCAGATGCCGAGGTAGCTCAGCTGATCTTCGCGGCAGGTTTCTCGACGGCCACAGCGGTGACTGAAATTTCCGGGCGTGGTGTCGGTATGGATGCGGTGCAGGACTTCATCAAGCGTGAGGGCGGCACCATCACTCTGCGTTTTACCGACAATAACAATGGGGCAGACTTCCGTAGCTTCGAGACATTGATTTCCCTCCCCGGAGCGTTTGGCGTACTCGACCCCCGGGCGACCGCGTGAGCGCCTGACGGGTCCATTGATCGCAGCGAGTTGGCCATCGTATTTCGCAAGGCTTGCGTTCCGGATCAAGCCGGCGGTTATGGAAAGTTTTCCATAACCGCCGACAAGACTACCAACCTACCTTCTGTTGCAGCGGCAAAGCTGAAAAACTAACTGGTGATTGATATGCCCCCGCATTTCTTTGAATCGAAATTATTTTCGGTTGCCATGCTTATTGGTACGCTGGCTCCAATGGCGGCAACAGCCTTTCTTCTTTACCCGAAATACCAGACAGAAGCCGCGCTGGAGTCGTACGCGCCAACGTCAAACACCCTAAAAGTCAGTGAAGAAGTCAGCGTCAAGCATCGCTCAAATAAAAGTAGTTCGTGGCGTGAGTATGTTCCCTGCATCACACTCACGCTCAGTGATGCATCTGCGCCGATCACCGCTTGTAAAGTGGCGGGGTTTGTCGATTCACCTGAGCAGGCCAGGCAGTTTTTATCAACCAACTATGGCAGTGCGTCGGGCTTTACCGTCTATGTCAGCCCCGACAGAACCAAGGCATCGTTGGATAGCTATAGCCCTGATCGTGCCAGATCCGCGTTGCTACTTCTTGTATTGATCTTGACCATCGTTCCTGTTTTCAATATCGGGATATGGTTTTTCTTGCGGAGCATGGTCAAAAAGGCGAAGCTCGGTGTCGAAAAGTGACGCCATGTACGTTCGCCGCTAGAAATTCGGGGCCCTTTGGCGCTGTCGGCCAGTTGCGAGCTTTTTGGGAAAGCAACCCAGATGCCGAGCAGCCGTTGAAGTCATGGGTGGGCGAGGTGAAGAAGGCGACATGGTGCCAACCGGCAAACATCAAGGATCAGTAACGCAGCGCCTGCGTTCTAAAGAACCGCCGAGTTGTCTTCAACATCAAAGGCAATGACTATCGTCTGGTGATCTCGGTGGCATATCGCTACCAGGCCGTGTATGTGAAGTTCATCGGCACCCATGCCGATGACGATGGAATTGATGCTGAAACTGTTGCGATGGAGCATTGACATGGAATTCGTCCGATTATGGTGCCTACGCACCAATAAGCAGTTCAAGCACGCATCCGTGCACCGTAGGCGTCACTCAGAGCGTCAGCGTCGCGGCCCCATCCCAAAAGAAACGCAGGACGAAATAGGCCAGCAGCCCGGCCGGACCAAACATCAGGGTCAGAACTAGCACCGGCAGCAGCCAGAGGTGGCCGATCCCGCGCGTCGCCGCGTCGTTCAAGATGTAGAGCCCGACCATCATGTCAAAGGCCAGGAAATGAATCCAACCAGCCAGCACCGCGCGTGGTGATTTGAACAGCTGGATCACCCCGCGCAGGCTCCAGAAGCTGCCGCGCGGGGCCTCACCTTCGGCATCGTGACGCGTGCCCAGAAACAGGAAGTACACATAGGCCAGACACAGCAGCGTGATGACCACCATGAGTACGAGGCCGCGTGCCGGCGCTGGCCAGAGCGGGTAGCTGAAAAGCACCAGCCAGCCGAGCAGGGCAAGGCGGTTGCAGAGCGTGAAGGCGGATGACATTAGTTCCATGGTTTGCTTTCGGTTAAATCAACGTCAGGGTTCCGGCCGCCAGCTTTAGTGCTGCGCGGGCCTCACGCCAATCCGGGCAGGCGTGCTCGACAATCGCCCAGAAGCGCTTGCTGTGATTCATCTGATACAGGTGCGCTAGCTCATGCACGACCACATAGTCGCCCAGCTCGGGCGGCAAATGAATCAGCCGCCAGTTCAGGCGTATGCCCGAGTGCAGGCTGCAACTACCCCAGCGGGTGCGCGCACTCGACAGCCCCAGTGGCGGCGCTTCGAGACCCATCAGCGGTGCGTGATGGGCGAGGCGTTCGCTGAAGTGGGCAAGCGCCTGCTTTTGCAGCCCGCGTTGCGCCAGCAGATTGAGCCTGGCATGCGGCCGCGCTTCGATTACCAGGGTGTTGCCTATCCAGCGCGTGCGGTTATGCCCGGGTAGCACCCGCACGATGGCCTCGGCGCCGAGCAGGGGCAGGCGTGTGCCATCGGCAATGACGAGCTGCTGCGGCCGCGGCGCGGTCGCCTGTTGGTCGAGCTTGCGTACGATCCACTCGCCGTGCTGATGCGCAAAGGCTTCGATGTCACGCAGCGGCAGGGTGCTGGGCGCGTTGATGCGCAGACCATGATCGGCAATGACCAAGGCGAGGCGGGCGCGGGCACGCCGGCGCAGCCGATAGGGCACGATGCGGGTGCCGAACTGCAGCAGGCCTTCGCTACCCGCCGGCGTTACCGGCACGGGTGCCTCGGGCAGGCGGAACAGACTCAGTTGCTCGGCAATACTGCGTAGTGGGTCGGTGCTGCTCATGGTGGTGCGGCGCGGATTCGGCGTGGCCGTGGCTACAGGGCGACTGAGCCAAACAGGTCAGGCGTAGCGCTGCTCGTTTGCACGGCGGCGAGCGCGCTGGCGAGCACCTGCTCGATGCTCTCGGGCGCTTGCTCGATCAGGCGCCAGTTGCACCTGATCTTGCCCGGGCGGGTGCGCGTGGCCGGTTCCACGTCGGTCCAGCCGCCCTTGGCGGCGAACGACAACTGCAGCTTTGGTGCCAAGTTGCCTGCGGCAGCAGTGTGCCGGGTGATGATGTTGGTAAAGAGTTGTTCGGCCTCGCGGCGCAGCCAGGCCTCGGCGCTGTCCTGAATCTGCCGCTCGCTCGCTTGCGGGGGTAAGGGCAGATGCAATTCGTCGCCCCGGCGGGCACTGGCCTCGACATCGGTAGCGAGGCGCAGGGTCAGCGTGCCGCCGAGAAAGGCAATGGAATCGCCGTCCTGCCAGCGCCGACTTGGGGATACGGCGGTGGCGTCAAGCCGTAGCGCCAGTTGCGAGGTTCGTAGTGACATGATTGGCGTACAAATGAGGGCTGCTGCGCCGCTATTCAGCGTCGATCCGGCTTTGCGCACGCGCGGTGTGCAGCCGATTCACTGCGCGTCGTCTTCGAGAATGAAGTCAACGGCATCTGCCAGGCAGGCGTAATGCGGCACGCCCTTGGGCAGGGCCGGGTCTTTCACGGTCTTTTGCCCCTTGCCGGTGGTTACCAGCACCGGCTTGGCACCGACTTCAATGGCGGCCTGCAGGTCACGCAGGCTGTCTCCCACGGCAAAGACTTTGCTCATGTCGGCATTGAAGCGCGCCTCAATCTCGCGAAACATGCCGGCCTTGGGCTTACGGCATTCGCAGTCGTCTGTGGCGACGTGCGGGCAGAAAAAAATGGCTTCGATGCGCCCGCCAGCATCGATCACGGCATCGAGCATTTTTTCGTGGATGGCATTGAGTGTGTCCATGTCAAACAGCGCGCGACCCACCCCGGACTGGTTGGTCGCGACGACCACGCGGTAACCGGAGTGGGTCAGCCGCGCAATGGCCTCAAGCGAGCCGTCGATAGGCTGCCATTCCTCCGGGCTCTTGATGTAGTTGTCGGAGTCATGATTAATGACTCCGTCTCGGTCAAGGATGATGATTTTCATGGAAGCAATTTCACCACAAGCGGATGACTTTGCTCCGGGAAATAACAGGCGTTTGCAGGGGTTCTCACGGATTTGCCGAGAAATGTCCTGCCTCGGCTAGCGGCAGCCAATGCCCGTAGGGCGAACTTTGCAGGGAAGATTGCGTTGTGCGATGGTGCGCAGGGAGCCGTCGCGCGCCATGGCCTCGAGCGCCTTATTGAAGCGTTCGAAAAAGACGGGGTCAACGCTACGCTTGCTGAGGGCGATGTGGGCTGGGCGGTCAGAGACGATGACCTCGGTGGGTACGATGGTTTCGCTCAGACCGAGATCCTTGAGCTCAAGCAGGCCGGAAATCTGATCGGCGATCAGTCCGTCGAGCCGGTTGGCCTCAAGCATGCGCCACGCGCCACGGCGGTCGGTGAGGAAGGTCAGTCGTGCGCCGAACCCGGGTGTCGGCAAGAGCTCAGCGTACTCGGGGCCGTAATTGACCTTGATCTGTGCGCCCAGGCGAAAGTCGGTCCCGACGATGTCGGCGAGGCGCTGCACAGCAAAACGCTCGCGCGCGCGCTTGCTCATGAAGAGCACGTTGGGTGAAAGATTGGTGGGGCGGCTGAAGTAGGCAAACGCCGCACGTTCGTCGGTCATGAGTGCCCCCGGGAGAATATCCAGGCGACCGGCTTCGAGTTCAATCAGGCCACGTGCCCAGGGCATCTCTACGAACATTGGCGTGCAGCCCAAACGTTCCAGCAACGCGCGCGTCAGCTCAACACTGAGCCCGGCAATGCTGCCATCGGGTGCCTGATAGGAGTAGGGGGGATCGTGCCACCAGCGCACCGACTTGATGCACTCCGCCGCCGCGGCGTAGGGGCTTGCGGCCGCCCAGGCGATCGCGATCATCAACAGGGTTCTAGCCGTCGTCTTGACCATGGTTACCCTATTACAGCACACGCGGGTGGCCGTTGCCGCGCTTTCCGGCGTACATCAGCAGTGACCGGTATGCGCCTACAATAAATGCCAGACTGGGTTGCGTGCATTGGGCAGTGCGATTCAGGTGACCATGGGAGAGTATTCGATGCGATCTACGATCAAGTTTGTGCTTGCCGGGCTGGCAATCGCGACGAGCGGCTGGGTGCTGGCTGCCAAGCCCGGCAAAGTCTGGGAGATGAAAATGGAATTGCCAGGCATGCCCATGGCCATGCCGGCACAGCAGGTTTGCGTACCCGACGGCACGCCGGCCGGCAGCGCGCCGAGCGACCCGAAATGCCAGATCCTTGACCAGAAGCAGTCGGGCAATCGCGTGCAGTGGAAGGCCAAGTGCCCGGACGGCCTCATGGAAGCCGATTTCACCAGCAGCCCGGCCGGCTATAGCGGCACCATGAAAACCACCAGCGAGGGCCAGACCATGATCATGAAGGCGGCGGGCACCAATACCGGCAAGGCCTGTCAGTCGCCCTACTGATTTCGCGTCGCCAGCCACTACAGACGCTTGTCTTGGCCGTGGCTGGCGTCACTCGTGGCGGAAGTGCAGGAAGCTGAACGCTGTCAGATCAAACCCTCGTGTTGCAAGGTGAGTCTCGACGGCAGCGAGCAGGCTGAACGTCACGGTGTCGCCCAGGGTATCTACCGCGTGGGTGACGATCTCAAAGTGCATGACCAGCAAGGCGCGCAGTTCCCCATGGTTGTGTTCGTGATCCAGGGGCTTGAGATGGCGGCTGGCCAGAACGTCCTCAATGAAGTGCGGCGTTATTTCCACATCCAGGGCGAGGGTAAGCCGGGCGATGCGCTCACTGATCTCAAAGAGTTCCCGCTCGAAATGGGCGACAGGTGCCAGATGAGTGCCGGCCGCCTGATGGCTGGAAAATTCGCGCATTTGGCTTAAAGCCGTGAAATATCCGCAACCTGGTTCATCAGGTTTGAGAGCTTTGCCAGTAACGCCAGACGGTTGGCGCGCGTAAGCGGCTCGTCGGCCATGACCATGACGCCATCGAAAAACGCATCGACATCGCGGCGCAAGCCGGCCAGGGCTTTGAGCGCGCCTTCGTAGTCGCCTGCGGCCAGGCGCGACTCGACCTCGGGCGAGGTGCTGTTCAGGCGCGAAAAAAGAGCCTTTTCGGCCAGTTCCTGAAGCAGCATCACATCAATGTCGCCGGTTTTGCCCTCAGCCTTTTTGAGCAGATTGACAATGCGCTTGTTGGCGGCGGCCAAGGCCTCGGCTTCGGGTAGCAGGGCAAACGCCTTGACCGCGGCGAGCTTGGCCGGCACCAGATCGATGCGCGTCGGCTCGAGCGCCAAGACAGCATCGACGAGATTCTGCTCGTGCCCCTGCTCGCGCAGCAAGTGACGCAGGCGCTCTCTCAGGAAGTCGGCGCTGGCGGTACGGCGATCTGCGACGGGTACGGTGAGCAGCCCTGGCGCAAAGCCGGCGGCGGCTTCGTCGAGCAGGTGCTCGATGTCCAGCGGCAGCGGCGTTTCCATCAGCATGCGCAGCACGCCCAGCGCGGCGCGGCGCAGGCCGAAGGGGTCCTTGTCGCCGGTGGGAATCTGCCCGATGCCGAAAAAGCCGGTAAGTGCGTCCAGCCGCTCGGCCAGTGCCACGGCACACGCGACATTGCCCTGCGGCAGACTGTCACCGTTGAAGCGCGGGTGATAGTGCGCCTCGATGGCGTCGGCCACCACGGCACTCTCGCCGTCCGAGAGCGCGTAGTAGCGGCCCATGATGCCCTGCAGTTCAGGGAATTCGCCGACCATGTCGCTGACCAGATCGGCCTTGGCCAGCAAGGCGGCGCGCTCGGCAGCGGCTTTATCGGCCCCCAGATGTCCGGCGATCTTGCCCGCCAGTACGACGAGGCGCTGCACGCGCTGCCCCTGCGTGCCCAGCTTGTTGTGATAGACCACGCGCTCGAGCTTTTCGACGCGTTTGGACAGGGGCGTTTTCTTGTCGGTTTCGAAGAAGAATTTGGCATCCGACAGACGCGGGCGCACCACGCGGGCGTTGCCGGTAACGATATGCACCGGGTCGGCGACCTGCATATTGGAGACGACGAGGAATTTGTTGGTGAGCTCATGCTTCCCACCGGCGTTGTCCATGAGCGGAAAGTATTTCTGGTTCGCCTTCATGGTCAGGATCAGGCATTCCGGCGGCACGGCGAGAAATTCTTCCTCGAACTCGGCCTCGTACACCGTCGGGTGCTCGACCAATGCCGTGACCTCGTCCACCAGCGCGTCGTCCTGCAACCACTGCAACCCGCGCTTTGTTGCTGCGGCATCCAGCTGCTCGCGAATCATGGCGCGGCGGCGGGTAAAGCAGACGATCACCTTGCCCTGGTTTTCCAGCGTATCGAAGTACTGATCGGCATCGGCGATGGTGATCAGGCCGCTGCTCATGAACCGGTGGCCGAGCGTGACATTGCGGCTTTCCAGCCCCATGACGCGTCCGGGAACGACACGCGCACCATGCAGCAGGATGAGCCCATGCACCGGGCGCACAAACTGCGCTTCGCCGGCACCCCAGCGCATCAGCTTGGCGACCGGCAGTTTCTTCAGCGCGGCCTCGACGAAACCGGCCAGGTGCGCATCAATGCGCTCGCCGGCCTTTTGCTGGCGGGCGACGAAGTAGTCTGTCTTGCCGTCCGAGAGCTTTTCCAGTTGCGCGAACTCGACGCCGGTCGAGCGCATGAATCCCTCCAGCGCTTTGGTCGGCTTGCCGGCGGCGTCGACGCCCGAGCTGACCGCCGGGCCCTTCTTTTCGATCACGCGATCGGGCTGGGTGTCGTGGCAGTTTTCAAAGCGGGCGACCAGCCGCCGCGGCGTGGCGAACCATTGGCCCTCGTTGTCGGCGGCAATGTAGCCGGCTTCGGCCAGCGATTTCTGCAGACCGTCGCGGAAAGCCACTGCCAACTTGGCCAAGGACTTGGGCGGCAGCTCTTCGGTAAGCAGTTCAATCAGGAGTGTCGGGTTCATTACGCAGCCTCCTTCTTGACCATGGGGAAGCCGAGCTTCTCGCGTGAGTCGTAATAGGCTTGCGCCACCTCCCGCGCCAGCGCACGCACGCGCCCAATGTAGGCGGCGCGCTCGGTGACCGAGATGGCTCCGCGCGCATCAAGCAGGTTGAAGCTGTGCGAGGCCTTCATCACCATTTCAAAGCCGGGCAGCGGCAGGCCCAGGCCCATCAGGCGCTTGGCTTCCGACTCGAACTTGCTGAACTGGGCGAACAGCCACTCGACATCGGAATGCTCGAAGTTGTATTTCGACTGCTCGACCTCGTTCTGGTGATAGACGTCGCCATAGGTAATGCCTGGCGCCCAGACCAGGTCAAAAATGTTCTCGACCCCTTGCAGATACATGGCCAGACGCTCGACGCCATAGGTGATCTCGCCCAGCACGGGGCGGCACGGCAGCGAGCCAACCTCCTGAAAATAGGTGAACTGGGTGACTTCCATGCCGTCGAGCCAGAGCTCCCAGCCCAACCCCCAGGCACCCAGTGTGGGCGACTCCCAGTCGTCTTCAACGAAGCGAATGTCATGCTCGGCGGTGTTGATGCCCAATGCGCGCAAACTGTCCAGATACAGCTCCTGGATGTTGTCCGGCGAGGGCTTGAGCACCACCTGATACTGGTAATAGTGCTGCAGGCGGTTGGGGTTTTCGCCGTAGCGGCCGTCTTTGGGGCGGCGGCTAGGCTGCACGTAGGCGGCTTTCCAGGGCTCGGGGCCGATGGCGCGCAGGAAGGTGGCGGTGTGGAAGGTGCCGGCGCCCACTTCAATGTCGTAGGGCTGGAGCAAGGCACAGCCTTGCTTATCCCAGAAGTTCTGCAGACGCAGAATGATTTCCTGAAACGTGGGTTTTTCTTGCATGATCAGCGAACCAGGCCGCAAAACGACCCGGCAATGGGGAAAGGGCCTGATTCTAACAATCCGTGGTCGCTCGCCACACTGTCGGGCATCACTGTGTCGCGGCATCACTGAAGGTTTTGCGGATTTTCGAGCCGTGCGCTTAAAGTGTGTAAGCTCTCCGTGGTAAAAATACGCACATGGCGTGGGAAGGGAGCATGGCGTTGTTGGGTAATTTTCGCTCTTGGACGGGTTTACTTATGAGCATGGGGCTGGTTTTCTGCGCCCACGCCGGGCCGACCGTGGCCGTCTGTGACGACGTGGCGGGCTGGCCACCGTTTGCCTATGCCGACCCGGATGAGCCGGCGGTGGTGAAGGGGGCGACCATCGAGTTGGTCGGGGGAATTCTCTCGCGCGCCGGCTACACCATGCAAACCACCCTGCTGCCATGGAAGCGCTGTCTCTCAGACGTCGAAGAAGGCCGCCTGGCCATGGTGATCAACGCGTCGCTGAACGAGGAGCGGGTGCAGAAGTATCTCGTCACCAAGCCCCTCTATGTCGTGCACAGCGCCTTGTATTACTTGAACGAGCGCTATCCGCAAGCCCCCGTGTTGAGCAAGCCGGCCGATCTGAAGGCGCATAGCTTCTGCGGGCTGTTTGGTTACAACTACGCGATGTACGACATTCCCCCCGCCAATCTCGACACCTCGGCACATGACGAAGCCACGCGCTTTCGCATGCTGCGCAACGGACGCTGCGACTTTGCGCTCGGCGATGTCGAGGTTTTGAATGCGTTTGTCGCGCGCGGTCAATTGGACATGAAGGGCGTCGAGCAGTTGCCCATACCGGGCGCAAAGCCCAAAGAGTTTCACACCCTGGTGTCGAGAAATTACCCCGACGCTGAGAAGCTGGTGAAGATCATCAACGACGGGCTGAGCGCAGCGAGGGCCGACAAGAGCTACTGGCGCACGTTGAAAAAATACGGCCTATGACCCTGGTTCCAGGATGCCGCCGGGTGCTTTGCATGCCGGACTGGGTGCCTTGCTGCGATTGACCGCGATTTCCCGGAATCTCGTTCGCGGTTGGCAAAGCGCCGTCTCGCCAGCGCCGACTTCCGGATGGATCGCGCCGAACGGCAGGAAGTGCGGCGCCATCTGGCCGAGGGCCGGCACCAACTGGACGACTGGAATTGACGGGTTCCGACACTAACGCGAGGGCTCCCCGCTCCGCGACCTGGCTGCTGCTGGCCTCACTCTACTGCGCCCAGGGATTGCCCTCGGGTTTGATCGCCCATTCGCTACCGGTACTGCTACGCCAGTCTGGTGTTGATCTGGCGCTCATCGGTTTGCTCAAGTTGCTGGCGCTGCCGTGGCTGTTCAAGGCGCTCTGGGCACCCTGGGTTGACCGCATCGGCTCGCCCCGGTGGGGCCATCGGCGCGGCTGGATCTTGCCCCTGCAAACGACCGTGATTCTGTGCCTCGCCGCGTTGGCGCTGCTCGATCAGGCGACTTTGTTCGGGCCGGCCGTGATGGCGCTGCTGGGCGTGTTGCTGCTGGTCAACCTGGCGGCAGCGACACAAGACATTGCCACCGACGGTCTTACCGTGCGTCTGTTGCCCGCGCGCTGGCGCGGTCTGGGCAACAGCGTGCAGGTGGGGGGCTACAAGATTGGCATGTTGGTCAGTGGCAGCGGCCTGCTGTTGTGTATCGATGTGCTGGGCTGGAACAGGGCACTCGGCCTGATCGCAGGGCTGCTGCTCGTGCTGACATTGCCGATCAGGCGTTTTGATGAGCAGCGCCTGGCCCCGCGCCTCGCGGATGCCCCCGAGACCGCGCGCGGAGCGCGTTTGCTCTGGCACCACTACCACGGATTGATAACGCAGGCCGGCATGGGCCAGTGGTTGCTGGTGGTGATCGCCTTCAAACTCGGTGATGCCCTTGGCTCGCCGATGATCAAACCCATGCTCGTAGATCAGGGATGGAGCAATGCACAGTTGGGTCAGATGACCCTGATCAGTACCCTCGCCGGCATTGCCGGCGCGGTGCTGGGTGGCGCGCTCTACACCCGTCTTGGCATTCGCCGCTCGCTCATGTTCTTCGGCTTTCTGCAGGCGTTGGGCATTGCCGCGATGGCGCTGCTGGTTGGCCGGGGGGCGGAACCCGCGCTGGTTTACGCCGTGACCCTGGCGGAGCAACTGGCCGACGGCATGTCTACCGTCGCGCTCTTCGCCGGCATGATGGCGCGCTGCCGGCCCGAGCACGAAGGGGCCGACTACACCTTGCAAGCCAGCGTGCAGTTGCTGCTGGCCGGCGTGGTGGGGGTTTTCAGCGGCTTGCTGGCCAGGAGCGTCGGCTACGAAGCGACCTTCCTTGTGGCGGGCTGCCTCGGGCTGCTGGCCCTGCCGATTGTGTATCGTACGTTTAGCGGGCGCTGAGCGGGCGCTGAGCGGGCGCGACAAAGACGGGCGGAAAATGCGCGTTTTGAATAATCGCTACAAGGCGGTAGCCGTGATGGCAGAGCCCGGCTGCCCACGCCGTTTGAGTTGCCAGCCCAGGGTCAGCAGGCAAATGCTCAGGATCAATCCATTGCCCCATTTCGCATAAGGCGTCAGACCGCGGTAGCCCTGTGCTTCGACCTGCAGTACCGCCGAGGTGAAGGGTGCCAGGCGTGCCGCGACTTCGCCATTGGGCAAAATCATTGCGGTCATGCCGCTGTTGGTGGCTCGCAGCATCACACGGCCTGTTTCAAGTGCACGCAGGCGGGCAATCTGGAGGTGCTGCGGTTGCGCCAGCGAATCGCCGAACCAGGCGGTATTCGACAGATTGATCAGCAGCGTCGCATCGCGCAGAGCCGGTAGCAACGCTTCACCAAACAGATCCTCGTAACAAATATTGGGCGCGACCTGCTGCCCGGCCAGCAGCAGCGGCGACTGCCGTGGGGCGCCGGCCGTAAAGTCCGACATGGGGATGCGCAGCAGTTTGAAGAACCAGCCGAAGCCCGGTGGCGCGTATTCGCCAAAGGGCACCAGATGCGCCTTGGCGTAAATGCCCTCGGGGCTTGTCGTACCCTTGGGCAAGGCCATGGCGGCATTGGCATAGCCGCCGTCGAGTGTGCCGACGGCCACGCCGAGCAAGGTGTCGCTCTGGCGGGTGAGGGCGGCGATCACCTCTTCCGGAATCTGCGTGAACAGCAGAGGGATCGCGGTCTCGGGCAGCACCGTCAGCGTCGCCGCTGTCGGTGACGACTTGGCCGGGTCGCGTGCGAGCTGATTGAGCAGCCCCAGATAGCTATTGACCGAGCGCTTCAAGTGCTCTGGCTCCCATTTGACGGCTTGTGGCACATTGCCTTGCAGCAGGCGAACCGTGATGGGCTCACCGACCGGGCTTACCCAGACCATGGCACGCAGCAGGGCACCGATGCCGAGCACCAGTACCAGAGTGACTAGCGCGCTGCGCCGCTTTCCGTTGTCGCGCAACTGCACGAGGGTTCCCGCAACGAGCACTGAGATAAAGCCAACGCCATAGACGCCCAGGCTGCTGGCATACCCGGCCAGCGGGCTGGGGGGCACCTGCGCATAGCCCAGACTGAGCCAGGGAAAGCCGGTGAACAGCGTTCCCCGCAGCCATTCGCCCAGTGCCCATAGTGCCGCGAACAGCGCAACGCGCAGGCCCTCGCCGTGCCGGTCGCGCAGTGTGGCGTAGGCGGCGCAGGCGAGCATGGGGTAGAGCGCGAGAAAGGCGACAAAAAGCAAGGTAGCGGCGGCGGCGGCGGCGGCCGGCAGGCCGGAAAACTGCGACAGGCTGACGTAAAGCCACGACACGCCGCCCAGAAAGCAGCCCAGACCCCAGGTCCAGCCAGTGAGTGCGGCGGCACGCACTTTCGCCGTGGCGATGCGCTGCAGCAGGCCGGCGATGCTCACGATAGGCAGCAGGGGCAGAAAATGCTGCCAAGTCGGCGCTGGTGAGACGGCGGTAGTAAAAGCAAAGGGCAGCCCGAACCCCGGTACAGCCAGGGCACCGAGCAGCGCTGTCGTCAGAAAGGCCTGGGCGCGCATTCCCGGGTCACGCCGCTTCGTCGTCTGCCGGTGGCGGGTTGTGCGTGATCAGCAGGGTGTGCACGCGCCGGCTGTCGGCCCGCAGTACCTGCACGGTGAGATGGGCGATGGTGAGGGTTTCATTGCGCTCGGGCAGGCGGCCGAGCTGGTCCATGATCAGGCCGGCCACGGTGTCGTACTGATCGTTGGGGAACTCGGTACCGAACACGCGATTGATATCGGCGATCTGGGTAATGGCCTTGACCCGATAGCGGCCGGCGTTGTCGCGCACGATATTGTCGGCGGCTTCGTCGAAATCGTACTCGTCTTCAATGTCGCCGACGATCTGCTCGAGCACATCTTCAATGGTCACCAGGCCGGCGATCTCGCCATACTCGTTGACCACGATGGCCATGTGATTGCGCGAGGCGCGAAACTCGCGCAGCAACACGTTGAGGCGCTTGCCTTCGGGAACGAAGACGGCAGGCCGCAAACTGGTGTGCAGGCTAAAGCCGCCCAGCGTGTAATGACGCAGCAGGTCTTTCGCCAGCAGGATGCCGATGACGTCGTCCTTGCCCGGTTCGATCACGGGAAAGCGGGAATGGGTGGCGGTCACGACCTGACGCACGATGTCGTCCAGTGGTGTATCGATGGCAATGACATCCATCTGCGCGCGCGGCACCATGATGTCGCGCACCGCCAGGTCGGCCACGCCCAGCGCACCCTCGATGATCGAGAAGGCATCGCTGTCCATGAGCTTGCGCTCGTAGGCGCTGTGGAGGAGCTCCAGCAACTGCTCGCGGTCTTCAGGTTCGCGCAGCAGCAAAGAGGAAAGGCGTTCGAGCAGGCCGGCAGGCTTGCTCTCGGGGCGAGTCGCAGATGTCACGTTAATTTTTTACGCTACTGATACGGGTCTGGATAACCAAGTGAATGAAGAATGTCGCGCTCGCGTGCTTCCATGCGCGCGGCCTCGCGCTTGCCGGTTTCGTGGTCCATGCCTTGCAAATGCAGCAAGCCATGCACAATCAGGTGGGCAAAGTGCGCCTCGGCCGTCTTGCCCTGTTCGGCGGCTTCGCGCAGCGCCACCGCGGTGCATAGCACCAGATCGCCAACCAGCTGCTCAGGTTCCTGCACATAGGGGAAGGACAGTACGTTGGTCGCGTAATCTTTGCCGCGATAGTCGGCATTGAGCGCGCGGCCCTCGGTCTCGGCGACAAAGCGAATGGCAATTTCGGCGGGCATCGGACAGGCTGCGCGGACATAACGGCGCACCGTCGGGCGATCCGGTGCGTTGGCCTTGCCGGCCGGGTATTGCACCGACAGACTAAGCGCGGGAAGGCGTGTTGCCATAAAGGGCGGTGTGCGCTTCGTAGGCCTGAACAATGCGCGCTACCAGCGGATGGCGCACTACGTCGGTGGCATCGAACTCGGTGAAGGCCAGGCCGCGCACCTTGCTCAGGATCAGGTGCGCTTCGATCAAGCCGGACTTATGGCCTTTGGGCAGATCGATCTGGGTCGGATCGCCGGTGACCACGGCCTTGGCACCGATGCCGATACGGGTGAGGAACATCTTCATCTGCTCGGGTGTGGTGTTCTGCGCTTCGTCGAGGATGATGAAGGCGTGGTTGAGCGTGCGCCCACGCATGTAGGCCAGCGGCGCGATCTCGATGCACTGCTTTTCGAACAGCTTATTCACCTTCTCAAAACCCATCAGGTCGTGGAGCGCGTCGTAGAGTGGGCGCAGGTACGGGTCCACCTTTTGTGTCAGATCGCCGGGAAGAAAGCCCAGGCGCTCGCCGGCCTCGACAGCCGGGCGGGTGAGCACAATGCGGCTGACCTGGTCGCGCTCGAAGGCATCGACCGCGCAGGCCACGGCCAGATAGGTCTTTCCGGTGCCCGCCGGACCGATGCCGAAGGTAATGTCGTGTTCCTGAATCTGGCGCAGGTATTGCACCTGATTCGGCGTGCGCCCATGCACGTCTGATTTGCGTGTGAGCAGGGTCGGGTGCTCGGCAGACGCATCGCGCGGTCGGCGCGCCAGTTCGATGAGTCCGAGTTGCACGTCATCGACCGACAGCGGCTGCTCGGCCAGTGCGTAGAAATGGCGCAATGCGTCGGCCGCGCGGCGTGCGTGTGCGGTCTCGCCGCTCACCCGGCAATGCTCGCCGCGACGACTGATGGCAACCTCAAAGACGGTCTCGATCTGACGCAAGGTGTCATCGAGCGGGCCGCACATGTTTTGCAGGCGGGTGTTGTCCAGCGGGCTCAGATTGACATCGATTGAACGAGGTTTTTTGCCGGCCGTAGTCATTCCTTGAGCACCAGCTCGCCACGCAGGCTGTGCGGCAGCGCCTCGGTAATGCGCACATCGGCAAAGTGGTGGATCAATCGCTCACCTGTTCCTTGCGGCACCGGGAAGTTGACGACGCGGTTATTGTCGGTACGACCCGCCAGTTCATCGTTGTTCTTGCGCGCGCGCCCTTCGACCAGCACGCGCTGAACGCTGCCGACCATGGTGTGCGAGATACGGTACGCGTTTGCCTCGATCACGTTTTGTACGCGGAGCAGGCGCTGTGTTTTGACCTCGGTCGGGGTTTCATCCTTGAGATCGGCCGCCGGGGTGCCGGGGCGGGTGCTGTAGATGAAGAAGAAGCTGTTGTCGAAACCGACGTCGTCGATCAATTTCATGGTGCCCTCGAAGTCGGCTTCCGATTCGCCAGGAAAGCCGACAATGAAGTCGGAGGACAGCGATAGGTCGGGACGCGCCGCACGCAGCTTGCGGATCAGCGACTTGTACTCAAGCACGGTGTAGCCGCGTTTCATGGCAGCGAGGATGCGATCCGAGCCGCACTGTACGGGCAGGTGCAGGTGCGAGACGAGCTTGGGCACGGTGGCGTAGCACTCGATCAGCCGCGGCGTGACTTCACGCGGGTGCGAGGTGGTGTAGCGGATGCGCTCGATGGCCGGGATATCGGCAATGGTTTCGATGAGGAAGGCCAGATCCGCATCCTCGCCATCTTCCATTGGGCCGCGGTAGGCGTTGACGTTCTGCCCGAGCAGGGTGATCTCGCGTACGCCTTGTGTGGCGAGATGCGCGATCTCGGTCATTACGTCTTGGAACGGTCGCGAAACCTCTTCGCCGCGGGTGTAGGGGACAACGCAGAAGGTGCAGTACTTCGAGCACCCCTCCATGATCGAGACAAAGGCCGAGCCACCTTCAACGCGGGCCGGTGGCAGGGCATCGAATTTCTCGATCTCGGGGAACGATATGTCGACCTGCGCCTGACCGCTGGCGCGGCGATTGGCCAGCAGGGTCGGCAGCCGGTGCAGTGTCTGCGGGCCAAACACCACATCCACGTAGGGGGCGCGCTTGACGATGGCTTCGCCCTCTTGGCTGGCTACGCAGCCGCCGACACCAATGAGCAGATTCGGATTTAGCTGCTTCAGGTGCTTGATCCGTCCCAGATCGTGAAACACCTTCTCTTGCGCCTTTTCGCGCACCGAGCAGGTGTTGAACAGGATGATGTCGGCATCGTCCGGGGTGTCGGTTTTGATCGTGCCCTCGCTCTGGGCGAGTACGTCGATCATCTTGTCGGAATCGTATTCATTCATCTGGCAACCGAAGGTGCGGATGAACACTTTCTTGGGCATGGGGGCGAGGTTTGTAGCTGAGGTTTCGGCGTGTCCGGATTATAGGACAGGCTGCTACACTGACCCGCATGGTGCGTCTTCCCTTCAATCTGACCATGATTCGCCTCAGCCTGCGCGCTCTGTTGGTGGGCGCAGTGCTGGTGGTATTGATGGCAGTACTGATCAGCCGTCTGCGCGAAGACGTGGTCACTTATCAGTCCGAGGCCCGGGGCACCGACCAGATAGAGCAGCTCTATCGGCTTATCAATAGCCTGCAGGGGCATCGCGATCGATCAATTGCCTGGCTCGCCGGAACTGCAGATCGGCGTGAAGAGCTGCTTAATCAGGCCATGGAGGTGCGTAATGCGCTGACAGCGGTGCAACAGGTGTTACCGCCGCACCGGCTGGCAGGCGCTCGCTGGAATGAGGCCGTCGCGGGCTGGAGCGACATCGACGCAGACGGGCTGGAGTGGGTGATGTCGGAAAACTACCGGCGTCATACCGAAGTGATCGCAAACTTTCTTGCGCTGGTTGTCGATGTGGCTGACGACAGTCGCCTGACGCTGGATGAGCATATTGACACCTACTATCTTCAGGACATGGTGGTCAACAGGCTGCCTGCCCTGCAAGAAGTTTTGTCGCACCACCGGGCGCTGGGTGTGCTGGCGCTGATGCAGCCGAAATTTCGCCCGCAGGTCACGGAATACATTCGCCCCATGATCGACCAACTTTCGCTGGCGCGTGCTGCCCATGGCCAGACCTTTGCGCGGCTGCAAGACAATGTCCCCGAACTGCGCGGTGAGTTTGATCGTGTGCACAAGGAGCTCGACGAGCGCTTGCTGGCCCTTGCCGACACCATGGATCGTGAATTCATCAATGGGCGCTACGCTATTACCGGCGAGGTATTTTTCGCGCAGGTGAGCGAGATCGTTGAGGCCAGCCAGCACATGGCCTATCAGACCTTTGTTCCGGAACTGAAGCGGCGACTCGATTTGCGCGTGCGCGAGGCGCAAAAGATGATGCTGTTCGTGGCGCTGGCGGTGGTGACCGCGATCCTGAGTTTGCATTCGCTGGGCAACCAGATCCGGCGCAACGCGCGCGAGTTACGCAGCAGCAACGAGGCCCTGCAGGCCGAAAACGCCCTGCGCCGCCAGACCGAAGACGAGCTGCGCGTCAGCATGCAGGCCGCCGTCATCGCCAACCGCGCCAAGTCGGAGTTTCTGGCCAATTTGAGCCACGAGGTGCGCACCCCGCTCAACGGCATTCTGGGCATGGCTGATCTGTTGTCGATGTCGGAACTCGATGCGGAGCAGGGAGCGCTGCTCAAGGAAATGGCGAGTTCGGGCAAGGCGCTGAAGGGGCTGCTCGATCGCATCATCGACTTCACCCATATCGAAGCAGGCGCGATTTCGCTGGCGATGGACCCGTTTGCTGTCGGATCGATGGTGGATCAGTCGGTCAATCGTTACCGCACGAACGCCGAGGCAAAGGCACTGACGCTGGCGGCCGAATACGCACCTGATCTGCCGGAAATCGTGGTGGGCGATGAGCGCAGGGTGCAGCAGGCGCTGGAATGCCTGCTTGACAATGCGATCAAATTTACCGACACGGGCAGCGTGCGAATCGATGTCAGTGGCCGGGTGCTCGATACTGAACGCATTGCCCTGTATCTGGGGGTCAGCGATACCGGCATCGGCGTGCCGACCGACAAGCGCCAGTTCATTTTTGACAGCTTTACTCAGGCCGACGGCAGCATTACCCGCCGTGTCGGGGGTAATGGCCTCGGGCTGGCCATAGCCCGACGGCTCGCCCAGTTGATGGGCGGTAGCGTGACGCTGAGTGACCGGGAAGGCGGTGGCAGTCTATTTGCGCTGGAGGTGGTCATCGGCAGATTCGCCGACGAACTGTGATTACTCGCGCAAAGTGCGCGCGACAACCAGATTTGTGACACGCCCCGCGCCCTGCCGCTTGAGAACCCCAGCCAGTTCGTTGAGTGTTGCGCCGGTCGTCATCACATCGTCCACCACCAGAACATGCTGTCCGGAAAAATCCATCTGGCAGCTAAAGGCCCCGCGGACCGTGCTTGCGCGTGCGGCCCAGGCCAGGCTGGCCTGATGGGCACTGTCGTGCCGGCGGCTGACGGCCGAGAGTGCCAGTGGCTGGCGAACTTGCCGCGCGACCGGTTTGGCCAGTTCGACGGCCTGGTTGAAGCCGCGTTCCGCCAGGCGAGCCGGAGCCAGTGGCAGCGGCAGCACGCAATCGACCGGGGTGCCCACATGGGCCAACAACTGCGCCAGCTCACGCGACAGGAAGTCGGCGCTGGCAAGACGGCGACCGTATTTCAGCAGACGCACCAGCTCGTCCATAGGGTACAGATAGGCATACACCGCGAGCGTGGCGTCGTATGCCGGGGGCTGGGCGAGGCAATGACCGCAGGGCAGCCCCGCCGACGCGGCCGAGGCATGCGGATGGGCGCAGACGGGGCAGGCCGGTTGCGGCAGACGGGGCAGGCGCCCGATACAGGCCGGACACACCGGTTCGCTGCCACTGGGCTGCGCGCACAACAGGCAGCGCTGCGGCAGCAGGGCATCGAGCGCTTTGCTCAGCCAATGGGCACTGCTGTGGCCAATGTCTGGTAGCCAAATTGACAATCCCCGCCCCTTCGCCCAAGATTCCCGGCTTTCCATTGTAGCGAGCGCACCATGACGGCCATCCTCCATCCGCACCCCACCCGCAAGGCAACGCTCCGAGTCGCCCCGGCAACTGTCGCGCGGGTCAGCCACTCAGAGATCGCGGCGCTGTTTGAACTGCCCTTTAACGATCTGCTGTTTCGTGCTCAGACCGTGCATCGGCAACATCACGACGCCAATGCAGTGCAGTTGTCGACGCTGCTGTCAATCAAGACCGGCGGCTGTTCGGAAGACTGCGGCTATTGCTCCCAGTCGGCCCATCACGGCCAGGCCGAGCGCGAGAGCCTGCTCGATGTGAGCGAGGTGATTGAAGCCGCGCAAGCCGCCAAAGACAAGGGTGCGACGCGCTTTTGCATGGGTGCGGCCTGGCGTGGCCCCAAGGACAAGGATCTGGATCAGGTTGAGACCATGATCAAGGCGGTCAAGGGGCTGGGCATGGAAACCTGCGTCACGCTGGGCATGCTCAAGGCCGGTCAGGCCGAGCGTCTGCGGGATGCCGGGCTGGATTATTACAACCACAACCTCGACACTTCGGCCGAGCACTATGACAAAGTTATCAGTACCCATTGCCATGCGGATCGTCTCGATACGCTGGCCAAGGTGCGTGACGCTGGCGTCAAGGTCTGCTGTGGCGGCATTCTGGGCATGGGCGAGACGCGTGCAGACCGGGTCGCGCTGATGGCCGAGTTGGCGAATATGGCCACCCCGCCCGAGTCGGTGCCGATCAACAATCTGGTGCCCATGCCGGGCACGCCCATGGCGGGAGCGGAGGCGATTGATCCCTTTGAGTTCGTGCGCACCATTGCGGTCGCACGGATCATCATGCCGGCATCGTACGTCCGGCTGTCGGCCGGGCGTCAGCAAATGAATGACGAACTGCAGGCGCTGTGCTTTCTGGCCGGTGCCAATTCCATTTTCTATGGTGACAAGCTGCTCACCACCGGCAACCCGGAGGCCGATCACGACGCCGCATTGTTTGCGCGGCTTGGCATCAACGGGGCATGAGGTCGCGCTGAAGTGCCTGGAGCCGCGTGGTCGGGTGCCCTGTTGCGCCATGAATTTGCTCAGGCGGCCGCCAGCTATGATGCAGCGGCCGTGCTGGCGCGCGAGACGGGCAAGCGTCTGGCCGAGCGCCTCGCCTACACCAAGATCACCCCGGCGCGTTTTGCCGATATCGGCTGCGCTACCGGCGATGGCTTGCGTCTCCTGCAGGCCGCTTACCCGCAGGCGCAGCCGCTGGCCATCGACTTTGCGCAGCCGATGTTGAAGGCGGTGCGAAGTCGAATGCCGTTCATGAAACGGGTGACAAGCCAACTGCTCGGCGGCGGGCCGGGCCTGATTCAGGCAGACGTGCGCCAACTGCCACTGGCCGACGCCTCGCTCAATCTGGTCTGGTCGAATCTGATGCTGCACTGGCTCGACGACCCGATGCCGGCACTGCGCGAACTGGGCCGGGTGATGGAGACTGGCGGCCTGATTACCTTCACCCTGCTGGGGCCGGATACCTTGAAAGAGTGGCGCGAGGCGCTGCAGCACGTGCTTCAACCGCAAGTCGGCGCTGGTGACACGGCGATAGCGGTGCCGCTGCGGCGTTTTCCCGATATGCACGACATCGGTGACATGCTCGTGGCGGCGGGCTTCGGTGACCCGGTGATGGATCGCGAAGACATTGTGCTCACCTATGCCACCCCCCGCCTGTTGATTGCCGACCAGAGGCATCTTGGGGTACGGAACCGTATTTTTGGTGCGCTTGACTGGCGTAGCGCACGCCGTGCGTTCGCGTGTTGGCCGCGCAACGCCGAGGGGCGATTGCCGGTCACCTTCGAAGTCGTTTACGGCCAGGCATGGAAGGCTCCGCCACGTCCGGCACGCATGACCGCCGAGGGGCACCCCATCGTCAGCTTTATGCCCCGGCGGTGATATCCTCTGCCTCCATGATGATAGAGCGCGCGCATGAACGATACTGATCCGGGCACGTGTCCGACTCTGCGGCTGCTGGTGATCTGCGCTGACGAGGGGCTGTCGGCGGCGCTGTCGGAAGCGCTCGCGGCGAGCTTCGCGGTACCGGTTGATCTGGCACCGAGTTGCACACGTGCCGCGCAGTTGCTCGCCCTTCATGGGGCTTGCTACCCCGTTGCGGTGGTGGCGCTTGAGCTGCCCGACGCCGCCGAGGGCGAAGCCATCGATCTGGTGACGCGCGCCGGTATCGCGACCATTGCGTTGACCGAGGTTATTGACGAATCGGTCTACCAACGCATCGCCTTTCGCCCCGTGGTTGATTACGTCGATGTGACGCAGCCGGGTGCGGTGCTCACGATCGAGCAGGTGCTGCGGCGGACCTTGCGCAATGCCGAGCGGCATGTGCTGCTGGTCGATGGCAGCGAGAGCTTTGCCGACTATCAGGCCGGTTTGCTGCGCGATCAGCGACTCACGGTCACGGTCGCTCATAGCCGCGCCAGCGCGCTTGAGGCCTTGCGCTGCGCGCCGGAGATTTGTCTCGTCGTTGTCGACAATGTGCTGGCGGATGGCGACGGCGTGGCATTTTGCGCCGAACTGCGCGGGCGGCACGAAACCGGCAGTTTTGCCATTCTCGGTATCTCCGGGGCGCAGGACCCGTTTGTCGCCGTACGTTTTCTCAAAGCGGGTGCCGATGATATTTTGCGCAAGCCTTTCCTGGTCGAGGAGTTTGCCTCGCGTGTCAATGGCTGTCTTGATCGTCTCGATACCGTTACCCAGGTGCGCAATCAGGCCAATCGGGATTATCTGACGGGCCTGTACAACCGTCGCTACCTGTTTGAGGCGGGCCACGGGCTGTTTGAAAACGCCCGCCGCGACAATCTCGATCTGGCGGTGGCCGTGATCGACATTGATCATTTCAAGCGCATCAACGATATCTATGGCCACGATGTCGGTGATGTCGCGCTGATCGCCATGGCCAAGGTGCTTGCGGCGAGCTTTCGTACCACCGATCTCGTGGCACGACTCGGCGGAGAAGAGTTTTGCGTACTCGCCGTCAATCCGCAGGCGGCGCTTGTGCTCATGGAGCGCTTGCGTAGCCAGGCCGAAGCCTTCGAGATACCCATTCCCGGCAGCAGTGAGTTGCTGCGACTGACCATCAGCATCGGCCTGTGTACGCCCTTGGGGTCAAGCCTCGAGGCCATGATCAAGAGCGCCGACGAGGCGCTCTACCGTGCAAAGCTGGGCGGGCGCAACCGGGTAGAGGTGGTGCGTTAGCGGGGTGTGTTGGCGCGTTTCACCAGTGCACCGGCAGCAGAGTCGTGCGCGTGTCAGCGCACCAAGGTAACGGGCAGGGTGGACAAGTGCGCCAGTTTGGTCGCCACCGAGCCCATCAGCATGCCGGCCAGGCCGCTATGCCCACGGGTTCCGATGATGATCTGGTCACAGTGTGTTTCGGTGGCAAAGTCCTGGATCACCTGAGCTGCTTCACCGACGCGCACATGCGCCTCGGCCTCCACGCCGGCCTCGCTGAGGCGCGTGAGCGCCGCCGCCAGTTGTTTGTCGCCTTCCGCGCGGTGAAATTCCTGCAGCTGCGCCTTGCTGACAAAGCGGCTGATGTCACCATGCAGCGAGGGTTGTACCGCCAGTACATGAACAACCGGCGCGTCTTTCCAATGCCTGGTCTGGGCGATCAGCCAGTCGATAGCGCGCAACGAGTGCTCGGAACCATTGACGGGGATGAGAATTGTCTGAGTCATGGGCGCAGCTCCGGAATGTCAGCAGTCGGGGTTTTGGTTGCTCGGGCGGCCAGCAACTTGCCGGCCATCACGACGAGCAGTGCACCGGCGATCCCGAGCACGATTTTGGCGTGGGGGATGGCCGCAAAGAACTCCGCGGGGATGCCGGGATCGCTGGGAATCATGCCGCCACCGATCCAGCCGAGCAGGGCGGCACCGAAGGTGATGACCACCGGGTAGCGGTCCATCAGCTTGAGCACCAACTGGCTACCCCAGACCACGATGGGGATGGAAACGAGAATGCCGAATACCACCAGCACCATGCTGCCGTTGGCCGCACCGGCGACAGCAATGACGTTGTCCAGACTCATCACGGCATCGGCTACGATCACGGTTTTGATCGCGCCGAGCAAGGTACTGGCACCGCTTATCTCGCCGTGGCCATCCTCGTCCTCAGGTTGCATCAGCTTGATGCCGATCCAGAACAGAAGTGCCGCGCCAACGGTCTTCAGCCATGGCACCGCAAGCAGTTGCAGAGCGAAGAAGATCATGATTACGCGCAGCACGATGGCACCGGCAACCCCCCAGAAGATGCCTTGCTTGCGTTGTGCTTCGGGCAGCTTTCGGCAGGCCAGAGCGATTACCACGGCATTGTCGCCGCCAAGCAGGATGTCGATCATGATGATCTGCAAAACGGCGAGCCAGAACGCGGGATTGGTGGGGTCGAGCATGGCCAGAGATGAGCTAAGACGGAGTTCCATATTAGCGTGGGAGATCCGGCCTGGTCACGGATTCTGTTAGATTCCTCCACTGTGCCTATTTGTGGTCTCCGGAGATTTACTGTGTCGAGTGAAGGTTGTTGCGGCGTCCAACAGGGGCAACGCGGATGAAAATTCTGGTGACCCGTCGCTTGTTTCCCGAGACCATCGAGCGCCTGCGTGGATTGGCCGAGGTCGATTACCGCGATCTTGACGAGAATCTGCCTGCCGCCGAGCTTGCGCAGCGCGTCGTGGGTTGTGCTGGCCTGATGGCCGGGCTGACCGACCGCATCGACGCCGCGCTGCTGGCTGGTGCCGATGGCCTCAAGGTGGTCAGCAATGTGGCGGTCGGCTACAACAATATCGATGTAGCGGCTTGCACTGCGGCCGGTGTGATGGTCACCAATACCCCCGGCGTGCTCAACGAGACCACCGCGGATATGGCTTGGACGCTGCTGATGGCTTCGGCTCGCCGCGTGGTCGCCGCCGACGCCTGGACCCGCGCCGGCAATTGGCAGGGCTGGAAGTTTCAGGACCCGTGGATGGGGCAGGATGTGCACGGGGCGACATTGGGCATTTTGGGCATGGGGCGCATTGGTCAGGCGGTGGCGCGCCGCGCGCAGGGGTTTGACATGCGGGTGATCTATCACAGCCGCACGCGGCCAGATGCGACCAGCCACATTCCCGGCCGGGCGCAATGGGTAGCGAAGGAGCGCCTGTTTTCCGAGGCTGATTTCATCGTGCTGCTGGTTCCCTACACGCCGCAGACTCATCACGCGGTCGCTGCGCCCGAGTTGGCGCTGATGAAGCCTACGGCCCATCTCATCAACATTGCCCGGGGCGGTGTGGTCGACGATGTCGCTTTGATCGAGGCGCTGCGTGAGCGGCGTATTGCGGGCGCAGGGATGGATGTGTTCGAGGGCGAGCCGGCACTTAACCCCGGCTTTCGTACCCTCGACAATGTCACTTTGACGCCGCATATCGGCTCATCGACCCGTGCGACGCGCCTGGCGATGGCCAATTGTGCTGCCGATAATCTGTGTGTGGCGCTGACCGGGCAAGCCCCACCCAATCTGATCAACCCCGATGTGATTTTGGAGCGAGTCTCATGAAAGGCATTTTGTTATTCGGGCATGGTGCCCGCAACCCCGACTGGGCGGCCCCGTTTTTTCGCATTCGCGATGCCATCGTGATGCGTGACCCGGCGACCCCGGTGGAAATGGGCTTTCTCGAGCTGATGCGCCCGAGCTTTGATGAGGCGGTCGACGCTCTGGCGGCAGCCGGCGTCAACGAAGTGATTGTCGTGCCGATCTTCATGGCCGCGGGCAGTCACATCAAGAAGGATCTGCCCCTGATGGCGGCCAGTGCCATGGATCGCCACCCGAGCGTGTGCATCGCACTGGCAGCGCCGGTGGGTGAGGCCGAGCCGGTATTGGCGGCAATGGCGGACTACGCGCTCGCCGCCGGCGGCTGAACTCGCCAGTCGGCGACAACGGTTGGAAGCCGGCGGGGGCGCGTCCCTACCGGTTGAGCGCGACTATTTTCGCCGCCAGATCAGAAAACTGACAATGCGATCCGACCAACGCGAGTACGGTGGTTTCAGGAATGTCGCAAGAGCCCAGCCCGCCAGGCGACTCATCACCATCACGCCCTTGCGTTTGGAGAAGTTGTTGAAGCCCTCCTGGCCGTGGTAAGCGCCCATGCCGCTTGGCCCTACGCCACCGAACGGCAGGTTAATCTGCGGCAGATGGAAGATGCAGTCGTTGAGCGTCACGCCGCCGGCTGTGGTCCGCTCCAGGACGCTGCGCGTGCGGCTGGCATCATCGTCAAAGTAGTAGAACGCCAGCGGCCGGGGAAATCTCAAGTAGACGAGTCTCTTGCGCCGAGCGGTTACCGAAGTCGTGTTTGAGTGCGTCGACCAGACGGTTTTCAAAGCGCAGGAGCGCATCAAGCAAGGTATCGAGCGCTTCAAGCCGTTCGCTGCAGGTGCGCGCGGTTCGGCTAGTGAACGCCGCCTTTTGCGCAAGAAACCGCGCATTCATTTCGTCGATTTCCACTGCATCCGGCTGTAGCTTTTGGTCCGCGATCTGCGCGCGGTTAGCGGCCGTTTGGCGCTTTTTGCTGCGCTCTGATTGTACTGTCGCGGGCAGCCTCCGCTCGGGTATTCCGCCCGCTACCGGACAATCGCGGCGCTTTACTGCGTGCTCGGGTGCCGCTCAGGCGCTTCGATCGCCCTATCATTCATTGCATTGAGCTCAGCCGGGGGCACCATGAAACGAAATGCGTCACTTATCGCTCTGATTGCCTTAATGGGAGCTGGCTCCATAGCGCCCGCTGGGGCGGTATCGGGTTGCGTTGCCCAGAGTGGCGAACAGCGTGCGGTATTGCTTGAGCTCTACACCTCGGAAGGGTGTGACAGTTGTCCGCCGGCCGACCGTCGGCTATCGCAATGGCGGGCTCAGGGGAGTGTTGGCGGGCGACTGGTGCCGCTGGCGTTCCACGTCGACTACTGGGACCGCCTGGGCTGGAGTGACCGCTTTGCCAGCCCGCACTTTACGGAGCGGCAGTATCGGATGGCCAGCCTCGCACGGTCGCGCCTCGTCTACACGCCCCAGTTTCTTCGTAACGGCCGCGATTGGCGCAGTGCCGGTAGTCCGCTCGAGGGCTTGGAAGAGTTGCCGCCGGGTGCGGCCATCGCGCTCGAGTGGCGTGGCACACAAAGCGGCAAACTGACCATCAGCGGCACTATCGCCGCGGCAAGACCGGGCGCTGAGGCATGGTTGGCGCTCTATGAAAACAAGCTCGAGTCGCGCGTGCTGGCCGGCGAAAACATCGGCAAGGTACTGCGACACGACTCTGTTGTTCGTCGTCTGTTCGGGCCACTGGCACCCGACGCAAGCGGCAAGCTCGTGCTCAACCAGACGATTGCATTGGATAGTGACTGGAAGCTTGCCGACATGGGTGCGGTAGCTTTCGTTCAGGATCGGTCGAGTGGAGAGATTCTGCAGGCCCTGCAACGACCGGCCTGCCCACTGTGAGCGGTTCGGCAGGCCGGAGCAAGTTCACATTATCCGGCACGGTGCTGGCGTGCCTGACTGAGCGCATCGCCGTATCACCAGCGCTGACTTGGGAATAGGCCCGGTTCTAACGCACCGAGGCACTCAGGTGCACCACGATCTCGTGCTTCGGGGCGACAGCGTGGTCATTATCGGGGCATAGGCAAATCCAGCCGCAGCGGCGATTAAGTGTGCTGATTCACAAGACCCGCGCGGCGCATGGTGGCCGTCGTGCCATGTCGAGCCTCAAGTCTGATGAAGTGCGAATAAGATGGACCCATTCTTTTCTCAGGGGCATTGATGGCTTTAACGGCCGTTTCACCCGCTGCACGCATCGCGTGGCTGGCTGGCGTGGCGGGCCTGCTCATCGGAGCGGTCGGTGCGCGCTTGTCGACCGAGGCCGGTACGGTCAATTTTTTTGACAACCTGCACTGGACAGCCACCACCGTCAGTACCGCGGCTCTGGGCTGGCTGGCCTGGCGGCGCGCGCTTGAGCCGGGCCAGCGCGACCTGCTGTTCTGGATGGCACTGGGCGTCACCGGCTATGCGCTCGGGCAAGTCGTCTGGGACGTACAAGTCGCGCTCGACTACCTACCCTTCCCGGCACCCGCCGACGCGCTCTATCTGACGCTGGGGCCGTGCGTGGCTGTCGGACTGGTGCGGGCACTCAGGCACATGGAGCAGGAGGCCCGTCGCCAGGCGGCCTTGCTCGATAGCGCGATCATGGTGGTGGCGGGCCTGGCGCTTACGTTGGTGCTGTACCTGCCCAAGCGTGGCGCGACCGAGCCCCTCGCGCTGCTGACGCTGATTGCCTACCCGATGCTGATGCTGGTTGCCGTGGCCACGATGGCCGCAGCGATCCTGTCGCTTCGCTGGCGCATTACCCTGCCTTTGGTGATGCTCTTCAGCGGACTGGCGAGCTACACCGTTGTATGGATGCGCTGGAACTTTTTTGGCCCTGGACGGACAGACCGTTCCCGGCTCCTGGCTGAACATCAGTTTTTCAGTGGGCATCCTGATGATTGGTTTCGGCTTGACGCATTGGGATCAGTCCATCAGTACGTCACCACGCTGGACCCGTTTTTCCGAGGGCGTTTTGCGCCAGTTACCCTTCGTGGTGGTGGCCGTGTCAGCGCTTGCCGTAGTCCTGGCACATCAATGGCAAGGTTTGCCGCCAGTGGTTGTTTACGTGGCGGATATAGGCGCGGCCTGCGTCGTTGTGCTGGCCATGATGCGCCAGGGCACGCTGCTGCGTGAGCATGACGAACTGCTCGCCATTCAGGCGGCGCTGCAGAGCAGCCAGCAGGCACTGCTCAAGGAAGGCACACAGCTCAAGGCCGTGCTCACCAGCCTGCCCGATCTGGTCTGGCTGAAAGACCCCGACGGCATCTATCTTGGCTGCAACAGCGCTTTTGAGAATCTTTTCGGCGCCGACGAGCACGAGATTGTCGGCAAAACTGACTATGATTTTGTGGACAAGACTCTGGCCGATTTCTTTCGCAGTAATGACAAACTCGCCTTGCAGGAAGGCGGACTCCGTCGTAACGAAGAACGGCTGCGCTTTGCCCGTGGCGGTTATTGCGGCATTTTTGAAACCATCAAAACCCCGATGCGAGATGCCGAAGGTGCCTTGGTCGGTGTGCTGGGTATTGCCCGCGACATCACTGTGCGCAAGCACGCCGAAGAGCAACAGGCTATTCAGGCTGGCATCCTCGCCAGCCTGACCGAAGGCATCCATTTGGCGCGCGCCGATACACTGGCGATCGTCTATGCCAATCCGCAGCTGGAAGAACTCTTCGGTTATGCGCCGGGCGAATTGCTTGGCCGCCATGTCAGCGTTCTGAATGATCCGGCCGATGATGGTGCCGAGGAAACGGTTCGTCGTATCCTCGCCGCGCTCGAGATGAGCGGGTCATGGGAGGGCGACGTGCGCAATATGCGCAAGGACGGCACGCCCTTCTGGTCTCATGCCGCGATCTCTATGTTTGATCACCCGGATCACGGCAAGGTGTGGATTTCGGTGCACGAAGATGCCACTGCCCGCAAACATGCCGAAGAAGAAGTCAAGACGCTGGCGTTTTATGACCCGCTGACCCGCTTGCCCAACCGCCGTCTGATGATGGACCGCACGCATCAGGCGCTGGCGGCCAGTGCGCGGACCGGTCGGGCCGGCGCGCTGCTACTGATTGATCTGGATAACTTCAAGGTGCTGAACGATACGCTGGGTCACGATGTCGGTGATCAGCTGTTGGTAAGCGTGGCGCACCGGCTGTCGGGGTGTGTGCGCGAGGGCGACACGGTCGCGCGTCTGGGCGGTGATGAGTTTGTGGTCATTCTCAGTGGCCTGGATGCCGGGGATGACGGGCCGATACAGGCCGAGGTCGTGGCGGGCAAGATTCAGGGCGCGCTCAATGTGCCGCACGATTTGGCGTCGGTCGATGAGCACGGGGTGCAGCACCATCATCAGCATCAGTGCTCACCGAGCATCGGCGTGTGCATGCTCGACAGCCAGCGCCTGAGCGTCGATGAGTTGCTCAAGCGTGCCGACACGGCCATGTATCAAGCCAAGCGTTCAGGGCGAAATGCCATCTGCTTTTACGACCCGACCATGCAGGTCGCGATCGAGACGCGCACCAAACTCGAAGAAGAAATTCGCACTGCGGTATTCAAAGAGCAGTTTCTGCTCTACTTTCAGCCGCAGGTCGATGGCGCCGGCGCGCTGATGGGGGCGGAAGTGCTGGTGCGCTGGCAGCACCCCGAGCGCGGCATGATTTCACCCGCCGTGTTCGTTCCCTTGGCCGAGGAAACCGGATTGATCCTGCCCGTCGGTCATCTGGTCATGCTCGGTGCCTGCCGGCAACTGGCGCGTTGGGCCGACGATCCGCGCTTTGCCCGCCTGGTCTTGTCGGTCAATGTCAGCGCACGGCAGATGAGCGTTCCCACCTTCGAACAAGAGGTGATGGCGCTCATCGAAGGCGCGGGCATACCCCCCGAACGTCTAAAGCTGGAGCTGACCGAGGGGCTGCTGCTGACCCATACGGAAGACGTGATTGCCAAGATGGAAGCCTTGCGCCGCCGCGGCGTGCACTTCTCGCTCGATGACTTTGGTACCGGCTACTCATCGCTATCGTACCTCAAGCGCCTGCCGCTCGATCAGCTCAAGATCGATCAGTCTTTCGTGCGCGACCTGCTTACCGACGCCAACGACGAAGCCATAGCCAAGACGGTGATTGCCCTCGGTCATAGCCTGGGCCTGCATGTGATTGCCGAGGGTGTTGAAACTGAAGATCAGCGAGTTGCCTTGCGTGCGTTTGGCTGCGATGCCTATCAGGGCTATCTGTTCGGCCGGCCGATGCCGGTGGCAGAGTTCGAGCAACTGGTGCGCGACTGGAAGTAGCAGTGCGCTACTGGTACTTGCTTTGCGCCCGCAAGATGCCTACTACTTCAACACGCCTTGCTCGCGCAGGTTGGCGAGGCGTGAGGCGTCGATGGCGCTGAGCGCAGGCGCCGTCTCACCAGCGCCGACTTGCCGTATTTCGCCTGGTGTGCGCGAGAAGCGTGGTGCCGGGTTGGCCTGCAGCACAGGTTCGGTACGAAATACCTCACGTGCGACGTTATGCGGGTGTGCGGCCGCCTCGGTTGGGGTAAGCACAGGCGCGTAGCAAACATCCGTACCCGTGAGCAGGGCATCCCAATGCGCGCGCGGCTGGCTTTTGAACAGGACGCTGAGCCGCGCTTTGAGCGCCGGCCATTGGCGCGTGTCGTACTGTGAGTTCGGCGCTACGTCGGTGAGTTCGAGCTTGCTCAGCATCAAGGCGTAGAACTGCGGCTCGAGCGGGCCGATGGTGAGCCACTGCCCGTCAGCACATTCGAAAATATCGTAGAAGGGCGAATCGTAAAAGACGCTGGGCAGCGCATTGGGCCCGCTGGCACCGATCTGCCCGTTGTTGTAAATCCAGGTGGCCAGCGTGCCGAGCAGGGCGGCGATGTCGACAATCGCGGCATCGACGACTTGCCCCTTGCCCGAGGTTTTTGCTTCGAAAGCCGCCGCGACAATGCCGAAGGCGAGGCCGAGCGCACCGATGGCGTCGCCGGTGAGCGTGGCGGGTGGACGCTGCGGTGGCAGCCTGCCGCCACCCATGCCGAGCAGCCCGGTCAGGGCGATGTAGTTGAGATCGTGGCCGGCGGTAGGGGCGAGGAGCCCGGTCTGGCCCCAGCCGGTCATGCGGCCGTAGATCAGCTTGGGGTTGCGGGCATGCACCACCTCGGGCCCGAGACCCAATCGCTCCATCACGCCGGGTCGATTGCCTTCGATCAGGGCATCGGCGCTGGTCAGCAGGTCGAGTGTCAGCGCCAAGCCCTCGGGTTGCTTCAGATCGAGCGTGATGATGTGCTTGCTGCGATTAAGGATATCGCCCTTGCCGCCGCCGAGCTGCGAGGCCAGCCCGCCGCCACCCTTGCGCCGGATGACGGTGACCTCCGCGCCCATATCGGCGAGGATCATTCCGGCCAATGGGCCGGGACCAATGCCCTCGAATTCAATGACCCTCAGTGTGTGCAGTGGACCCACGATTTATCAGTCGAGGTGGAAAACGCGGCGAGCATTGCCCGCAAGGAAAAGCTCGCTGGCCTGCGCATCCAGCGCCAGCTTGTCGAGGCCCTCAAGCGCATGTGCCGGCGTGAGCATCGGGTAGTTGCTGCCAAACAGCACCTTGTGCCGGCCATGCTCGCGCATGAACTCGACCAGTGCGGCCGGGTAGCGGCGCGCGGTGTAGGCCGAGGTGTCGATGAATACATTCTCATGCTTGGTGGCGACGACAATCGCTTCGTCGGTCCACGGGAAGCCGATGTGGCCACCGACGATGGTCAGCTCGGGGAAGTCCAGCGCGACCTGATCAAGGTAGATCGGCCGCCCCACTTCGCTCGGCATCAGTGGCCCGGTGTGGCCGATCTGGGTGCAAAACGGCACGCCCAGCTCGGCGCAGGCGGCATACACTGGGTAGAAGCGCCGGTCGGTGGGTGGCAGCTGCCACAGCCAGGGCAGCACGCGAATGGCCTTGAAGCCCAGCTCCTGCACGCAGCGACGCACTTCGCGCACGGCGGGCAGCGGTTTGGTGATATCCACCGAGCCGACACCGATCAGGCGCGTGGGGGCTTCGGCGACAAAGCCGGCGACCTCGTCGTTCGAGATCATGGCTCCGCCCGGCGCCATCCAGGCGCAGATCAGGCTGCGCGTGACGCCGGCGGCGTCCATGGTCGCCACGGTGCTGGCCACCGGCGGCGCGGCAGTGGGTATGGGCGTTTTCGTCCAGCGCCGGAGTGAGGCGAAAATCGGGTCTTGCAGGTGGCGCAGCGTGGCGTGCTGCGCCCAGGCATCGATGATCATCGGGACAGAGTCGGCAAGTCCGCAAGTCGGCGCTGGTGATACGGCGATGCAGGGGCCGTGGGAGCTTACTGGAAGGCGCCGAAGACCTGCGTCCATTCCTTCGCGTCGCGCTCGCCGGCAAGCGCGAGGTCGGCGAGCAGGCGCTCGTTCAGACGCTTGCGCGTGGCCACAAACGAAGCACCATGCAGCGCGGCCAGCCCTTTGGCACGCTCCTGCGCGTAGGCCAGAAAGTTCTCGGCAGGGGCGACTTCGTCGAGAAAGCCGGCGGCGACCGCCTTGTGCGCATCGAGTCCTTCGGCCTGCACCAGGGCGCGGTTGCGCCACTTGATACTCAGGCGGTTGTGCGCCAGCGCAATGGCAAAGTGCGGCAGCACCATGCCGATGGCGGTTTCGTTGAGCTGCACCTTGATGACCGCGTCCGAGCCGATGCGCAGGTCGGCGCACATGAGCAGGATGGCGCCCATGGCCATGGCGTGGCTGTTCACCGCCAGCACCACCGGGCGGGGGAAGCTGAGCAGGCGTTCGCCGATCTTGCCGCCACCGGTCATCATCTTGGGCACATTCGGGCCACCGGCCTTCATCACCGCCAGATCGAAGCCGGCGCTGAATACTTTGGCATTGCCGGTGAGCACCACCACGGCCTGGTCGGCTTCGGCCTTGTCGAGCGCGGCGTTGAGCGCCTCCTGCATGGCAAAGCCGAGTACATTGACCTTGCCATCGTTCAGGGTGATGGTCGCAACGCCTTCGGAAAGTTCATAAGAAACAAGGGATTCCATAGTCAAGCTCCAGTCGGTGAGGGGATGGTCATCATTGTGCGCTGTTCGCGGAATTGTTGTCAAGCAAGCATTTGCTTGGTAGCATCTGCCGCACTGTTTCTCCACCACTTCACCCAGGAGCCCGTCATGCCGATCCCACGTACCTTGTTCAATGAAGACCACGAAGCGTTCCGCGATACCGTACGCAAATTCTGCGAAAACGAGATCGTTCCTCATACCGAGCGCTGGGAGGCCCAGCAGCATGTGGATCGCGACATCTGGACCAAGGCGGGCGAAGCCGGCTTTCTTAACGCGACCATGCCCGAGGAGTACGGCGGCCTCGGCGTCGACAAACTGTTCTCGGTGGTGGTGTTCGAGGAACTGGCGCGCGTCAATGCCACGGGCATTGGCTGGTCGCTGCACTCCGAGATCGTTGCGCCCTACATCCTGCACTACGGAAACGACTTCTTGAAGCAGACCTATCTGCCCAAGATGGCCACTGGCGAAATGATCGGAGCCATTGCCATGACCGAGCCCGCCGCCGGCTCCGACCTGCAGGGGGTCAAGACCACGGCCATCAAGAACGGTGACCACTATGTGCTGAATGGTTCCAAGACCTTCATTACCAACGGCTATCTGTGTGATCTGGTCATCGTCGTGGCCAAGACCGACCCGGCTGCCGGGGCCAAGGGCACCAGCCTGTTCGTGGTCGATACCTCCATGGCGGGTTTCACCAAGGGCAAGCCGCTGAAAAAAGCCGGCATGAAATCGCAAGACACCTGCGAGCTGTTCTTCGATAACGTCAAGGTGCCGGTACAAAACCTGATTGGCCAGGAAAACGTCGGCTTCATGTACCTGATGCAGGAACTGCCCTGGGAGCGTCTGCAGATCGCCCTTTCGGCGATGGCCTCGGCCGAGGCGGCCCTTGAGCACACGATCCGCTATACGCAAGAGCGCAAGGCCTTTGGCCGCGAGATCGCGCAGTTTCAGAACACCCGTTTCAAGCTCGCCGAGCTCAAGACCGAAGTGCAGATCGGTCGCGTGTTTGTCGATCGCTGCATGGAGCAGATTCTGGAAAACAAGCTTGACCCCGCGACCGCGTCGATGGCGAAGTACTGGTGTACCGATCTGCAGTTCAAGGTGCTGGACGAATGCGTGCAGTTGCACGGTGGCTATGGCTACATGTGGGAATACTTCGTCACCCGTGCCTGGGCAGACAGCCGTGTGCAGCGCATCTACGGCGGCACCAACGAGATCATGAAGGAACTGATCTCACGCACGCTGTAATCCAACGACAACCGCCGTGTTGCCAGCGCCGACTTCCCGATAAGGAGAATCAAATGACCGAAGCCTACATTTACGACGCCGTGCGCACCCCGCGCGGCAAAGGCAAGCAGGGCGGCAGCCTGAATCAGGTGACGCCCATCCATCTCGGCGCGCATGTGCTCAAGGCGCTGCGAGAACGTAACGGGCTCGATACCAGCAAGGTGGACGATGTCATCTTCGGCTGTGTCGAGCCGGTGGGTGAGCAGGGCGCTGATATCGCACGCGTCGCCACGCTCTACGCAGGCTACGATCTCTCTGCCGCTGGCGTGACCATCAACCGCTTCTGTGCTTCGGGTCTGGAAGCCTGCAACATGGCCGCCGGGCAAGTGATGGGCGGCATGGTTGATCTGATGGTGGCCGGTGGTGTTGAGTCGATGAGTCGCGTGCCCATGATGAGCTCGGGCGGTGCCTGGTCGGTCGACCCGCAAGTCGCCAGCGACACCTACTTCGTGCCGCAAGGAATCTCGGCGGATCTGATCGCGACCAAGTGGGGCATGTCGCGTCAGGATGTCGACGCCTACGCCATGGAATCGCAAAGGCGCGCCAAGCGTTCGTGGGACGAAGGGCGATTCACGAAGTCGGTGGTGCCGGTGACGGACATCAACGGCCTGGTCGTGCTCGATCACGACGAGCATATGCGCCCCGACACCACCATGGAGTCACTCGCGACATTGAAGCCGGCCTTTGCCGATCAGGGTAGAAACTACGGCTTTGACGCCGTGATCATGCAGCGCTACCCCGATGTGGCCGCCATTGATCACGTGCACCACGGCGGCAACAGCTCCGGTATTGTCGATGGCGCTGCCGCGCTGCTGATCGGCAACAAGGCGATCGGCGATGCGCTGGGTCTCAAGCCGCGCGCGAAGATTCGCGCCTACGCCTCAGTCGGCTCCGAGCCCTCGATCATGCTCACCGGCCCCAGCTACTCGGCCGAAAAGGCGCTCAAGCGAGCCGGCATGAGCAAAAGTGATATTGACTTGTGGGAGTTGAACGAAGCCTTCGCCTCGGTGGTGCTGCGCTTTATGCAGGTGATGGGCATCGACCATTCGCAGATCAACGTCTGCGGCGGCGCGATTGCCATGGGCCATCCCTTGGGCGCCACCGGCGCGATGATCCTCGGCACCGTGCTGGATGAGCTCGAGCGTACGGGCAAGTCGACCGCTTTGGCGACGTTATGCGTGGGTGCCGGCATGGGCACCGCGACAATCATTGAAAGGGTTTGAGCGATGATGAACTATTCAGTGGATGCCGACGGCATCGCTACCGTCGAGTGGGATTTGCCCGGCCGCTCGCAAAATGTCATGAACGGTGATTCGACCGAGGCGTGGGTTACGGCCATGGACAAGGCCATTGCCGACCCGGCCATCAAAGGCATCATCGTCACCTCGGCGAAGAAAGACTTCATTGCCGGCGGCGATCTGGAAATGCTGCTGGCCATGAAGACCGCCAAGCAAGTCTTCGAGTGGACCGGTGAATTCCACAAAGCCTGCCGCCGCTTCGAAACCGCCGGCAAGCCCATCGCCTGCGCCATGCCCGGCTCGGCGCTCGGCGGTGGTCTGGAAATTGCCATGACCTGCCACTATCGCGTGGCGGCCGACAACGCCAAAGCCCGCTTCGGCCTGCCCGAGGCCACACTTGGCCTGCTGCCCGGTGGCGGTGGTACGCAGCGCCTGCCGCGCCTGATCGGCTACGCTGCCGCGATTCCGCTGATGACCGAAGGCAAGAAGATCAAGGCCGACGCGGCCGCGAGGCAGGGCATCATTCACGCCGTAGTGCCCGCCGGCACCGAGCGCGAGGCCGCCAAAGCCTGGCTGCTCTCGGATGCCGCCAAGGGTGTCAAGCAGCCGTGGGATACCAAGGGTTACAAGATTCCCGGTGGCGGGCTGGCGACACCGAACGGCATGATGTTTTTCACCGCCGCCAACGCCATGTTGCGCGACAAAACCTACGGCAACTACCCGGCGCAAAAGCACATCCTCTCCTGCGTGTATGAAGGTCTTGGTACCGACATCGACACCGGTCTGAAGATCGAAGGCCGCTACTTCGCCGCCTGTGTCGCCAGCCCGGAAGCCAAGAACATGATCCGCTCGCTCTTCTTTGGCATTCAGGAAGCGAACAAACTGGCCACCCGCCCGCAAGGCGTGCCCACGCAAAAGTTCACCAGGATTGGCATGCTTGGTGCCGGCATGATGGGGGCGGGCATTGCCATGTCGACGGCCACCGCCGGCATCGAGGTGGTGCTGCTCGATCGCACGCAGGAAGACGCCGACAAGGGCAAGGCCTACGCCATCAAGCAATGGACCAAGCTGTGCGAGAAGGGCCGCATGAAGCCCGAGGAAGCGCAGGCACTGGCGGCGCGCATTCACACTACCGCTGACTATGCTGAGCTCAGAGGCTGCGAGCTGGTGATCGAGGCGGTGTTCGAGAGCCGCGAGATCAAGGCTGATGTCACGAAGAAGACCGAGGCTGTCATTGCTGCTGATGGCATCTTCGCGTCAAACACCTCGACGCTGCCCATCACCGGTTTGGCGGAAGCCTCAGCGCGGCCGAAGAACTTCATCGGCCTGCACTTCTTCTCGCCGGCCGAAAAGATGCCGCTGGTGGAAATCATCATGGGCAAGGAAACCTCGGACGAGACGCTGGCCCGCTCGATGGACTACGTCAAGGCCATCGGCAAGACACCCATCGTGGTCAATGACTCGCGCGGCTTCTATACCAGCCGCGTCTTTGGCACTTACGTGAACGAAGGCATGGCGCTGCTCGAAGAAGGCGTCAATCCGGTGTTGATCGACAAGGCAGGGCTCATCGCCGGCATGCCCGTCGGCCCGCTGGCCTTGGCGGACGAAGTGGCCATCGACCTCGTGCTCAAGATCGCCAAGCAGACCGAGAAGGATCTGGGCGCCGCCTACCCGATGAACGCCTCGCACCGCGTCGCCGAAAAGCTGGCCGGGGAACTCGGGCGCGTGGGCAAGAAGTCGGGCAAGGGCTTCTACGACTACCCCGAGGGCGGCCAGAAACACATCTGGCCCGAACTGGCCAAGCACTATCCGGTCAAGCCCGAGAGCGAGCAGCCGACGGTTGCGCAGATCGTCGAGCGACTGATCATGGTGCAGGCCGCCGATACCGTGCGCTGTCTGGAAGAAGGCGTACTCAAGGCACCGATCGACGCCGATGTCGGCTCGATTCTCGGCTGGGGCTTCCCGCCCTTCCGTGGTGGTCCGCTGGGCTGGCTGCATACGATTGGCATCGACAAGGCGGTGGCCGATCTGGAGCGTCTGGAGAAAGCGCACGGCGCGCGCTTTGCCGTGCCCAAGCGGCTGCGCGACATGGCGACCAAGGGCGAGCGCTTCTTCCTCGTCTGAAATCCCCAAGTCGGCGCTGGTGGGACGGCGATTTTCCGCCGTCACCCGGCCCCGCCCTCAGTTCGGCGGCAGTTCGGCCGGTTGATCCTGCCCCGCCGGCAATGCTGTCGCCGGTTCCGGCAGTTCGCGCGGCAGCATGATCTCGACGGTGGTGCCGACGTTGAGTGCGGAGCGCACCTGCAGCGTACCGCACAGGGTGCGCCGAACCAGATTCTCGATGATCGCCATGCCCAGGCCGGTGCCGCCACGGCCGATCTTGGTGCTGAAAAATGGCTTGAAGATCAGCGCCATGTGCTCTTCGGCGATGCCCTTGCCGTTGTCGCTGACGCACAGGCAGAGGGTCTCGCCATGCGCTGTGGCCGTAATGGTCACGAGGCCGTCCTGACGGCCTTCGAAGGCGTGCAGGTAGGCGTTGTTGATCAGATTGATGACGACCTGGCCAAGCGCGCCGGGCAGCGTATTCATGCCAATGCCCGGCGGGATTTCGATCGCGATGCGGTGTGGCTGGCGCCCCAGGCTCGGCATCAGCGCCGCGACGACCTCGCCGACCTCGTGGGCGAGGTCGAACTGACGGCGCTGCTCGCTGGCCTGGTCGGCGGCGACCTGCTTGAAATGGCCCAGCAACTCGCGCGCGCGCAGCAGGTTGCGCTGCATCAGCGTCGTGCCCTCGAGCATGGTAGCGGCGTAAGCCTCCAGCTCCGAGCGCCGGGTCCGCCCTGCCGCCACCTGCGTGGCGAACGCCCGGGTGCACTCGCTCAGGTGCTCGGCAGTCAGTGTGCTGTTGGCGATCGGTGTGCTGAGCTCATGGGTCACGCTGGCAATCATGGTGGACAGGGTGGCCCGGGCCTCGCTTTGCGCCAGGGCGTCGTGGGCGTCGAGCAGCGACTGCATCGCCGCCTCCAGTTGCACGGTGCGATTGGCGACCAGTGAGCTGAGCTCGTCGCGATGCAGCTTGAGCTCCTGTTCCGCCCGCTTGCGTTCTGTAATGTCGGTGTTGGTGCCCACCATTCGCAGTGGTTGCCCCGCCGTATCGCGTTCGACCAGCATGCCGCGCCCATGGATCCATTTCCAGTCGCCATTCTTGCAGCGCATGCGGAACTCGACCACGAGCGTCGGTGTAAGGCCTTCCAGACAGCAGCGCAAGGTCTCGGACACCTCGGGCATGTCGTCGGGATGCACGCGCTGCATCCATTCGTCGGCACGCGGGGCGAATTCCCCGTCGGTATGGCCGAGAATCTCGTGGTAGCGCCGGGAAAAGAAGGCGGCGCCGGTTTGCATGTTCCAGTCCCAGACACCGTCGCCGGCCCCCTCCAGGGCGAAGCGCCAGCGTGCCTCACTCTGCTCAAGCGCCTGTTCGGCGGCATTGCGCGCGGTGGCGAGGCGTGCGATCTGGCGCTGGTACCAGACCAGGCTGAGCATAGCGGCCAGTCCCACCAGGACAAATACCCCGGAGGCAATGCCGACGTGGCGACGCCACTCGGCGAACACGCTGCCCTGCGCGCGCGCCACCGTCACGTGCAGGGGGCTGTCCATGCCCAGGTGGCGCGGCTGGAGCGCGCCCTGGGCGATCAGGTCTGTCGTGGCAGGCGGCGGCTGCGACCCCGTCGGCGCGCTGAGGTACAGCGCGCCGGTGCCATGCGTTACGGTAACCCGCATGTCGTCGGCGTAACGTACCGAGTCGAGCAGGGGCATGATGTAGTCCGGGTCGAGGCTGGCGGTGACCACGCCGGCGAACTGGCCGCGGGCGTCCAACACCACCTTGGACACGGTCAGTGTAAATACTCCGAGCACCGTGCGAAATGGCGGGGATACATACAGGGCCTTCGGGTCGCCGCCCTGGCGCGCGAGTTGAAAATAAGCGCGCTGGTCGAAGCGCTGTCCGATCAGCTGTTCGCGATCGCTGGCCAGCACCTTGCCGGTGGCATCCAGGTAGAGCAGCGCGCGCACACCGGGCATGGCATCGCTCATGGCCGTCAGACGCCGGCTGAGCTGTCCGGCTGCCGCAGCATTGGCCGGGACCTCGCGCCGGATGGCGTCGAGCGCGAGCGCGGTGGCCGCCAGTTGCTGCGCGAGATTTTTGTCGATCACCGCGGCCTGGACCGCCAGCCGCTCGTACTCCCGTGCCTCGACGGCGCGGTACTCGGCGAAAAAATGCAGGCTGCCGGCAGCGGCAAACCCACCCAGCACCAGTGCGAGCCACAGCCACTGCAGGGCGGGAAGGTCAATTCGGCGGCGTCGCGGCATGGCCATCAGCGGACTCCCAGCGTGCCGGCACTCCGGCATCGTCGTTCAGTATTCAAGACATTCGCCATGCTGTCAATGCGCGCAGCTGTGACATTGCAAAGCCTTGTCCATGGGGCGTCTGGGTCGGTCGCCGGCAGCGGTATTTTCCGATCCAGGCGCGCGCGATACCAGGGTGAGTCATGCCCCAACGCCCCCGAACTCCGGGAGGATCGAAGCCTTCGGCCTCGGGGTTCTCCATGAGAACCCGTGATCAAAACGGCCAGAACAGCGGTATCAGCGCGCTGGCCATCAGCCAATAGATGAGGTTGAGCGGAATGCCCAGCGGCAGGAAGTCGCTGAAACGATAATTGCCCGCGCTATAGACCAGGGTGTTGGTTTGATAGCCGATGGGGGTGGCGAAACTGCAACTGGCGGCGAACATGACGCCCACCACAAAGGGCCGCGGATCTACGCCCATCTGCTGCGCGAGGCCGATGACCACCGGCGTAATCAGCACTGCAATGGCGTTGTTGCTCAGGAACTCGGTGGCGACCGAGGTCAGGAGTATCACCAGCGATAGCATTACCCAGGGCGACAGCCCCTCGCCCAGATGCGCAAGTTGCGCGGCCAGCCGCTGGTCCAGCCCGGAATTGCGCATCGCCAGGCTGATCGCCAGCATGCCGAAGATGAGCACGAGAATCGGCCACTCGATGGATTTGTAGGCTTCGTCACTGGTGATGCAGCCGGTGACGATGACCAGTGCGGCACCGATGACTACCAGTCCCTCGATGGGCATGACATTGAACGCTGCCAGCAGCATGACGCCCGCCATCGCGGCCAGTGCCACGGGTGCCTTGTTGCGGCGGCTGGTGACTTGGCGGCCTTCGGTAATGGCGAACAGGTCGCCGTTTTCGCAGAAGCGCTTGATCTGGGCGGGCGTGCCTTCCACCAACAGCACATCGCCGCCTTGCAATTCAAAATCCTCACCGATCTGCGCGAACGAGGCGTCGCGCCGGTGCACTGCCATGAGGTGGATGCCGTAGCGGCTGAGCAGGTCGAGGTCGCGAATCGGGCGATACAGGTAGCGCGAGGTTTGCCCGACGATGGCTTCCACCATCACCACGTCGCGGCGGCGCAGGGTTTCCAGATCGGTGTGATCCCGGCTTGCCGAGGCGCGCAGGCCGACCAGGTCCGTACTGTGCAGTTCCATCATCGCGCTGCTGTGACTGCGCACGACGACGCGGTCGCCGGCCTGCAATGCCTGCGTGCCCTCAGGCGGCGAAAATTCCGTATCGCCGCGCACGAGATTTAGGGTCTCGATATTGCCATTGCTCAGACGTGCCTCGCGCAGTGTTTTGCCTACCAGGTGCGAGCCTTCGGGCACGAACAGTTCGGTGATGAACCAACGGTCGCCGCCCGCCGCGAACTGTTGCGTCAGGGTTTCGCGTACCGGCAGCAGGCGATGCGAGAAGAGCGCCATGAACGCCAGTCCGGCCAGCGCCATGATCGTTGCCGGGGCGGTGATTTCAAACATCGAGAAGGGTGCCAGCCCATGGGCGCGTGCCACACCATCGACCAGAATGTTGGTCGAGGTGCCCACCATGGTGATCATGCCGCCCAGTATCGTGGCGTAAGACAGGGGAATCAGGATGCGCGAGGGCGCAAACCCGTTGCGGGAGGCGATGGCAATGACGGCCGGGATCATCACCATTACCACCGGCGTGTTGTTGATGAATGGCGAGACCAGCAGGCAGGTCAGCATGACCGCCAGCACCAGGCGGCGTTCGCTGTTGCCGGCAATGTTGCCCAGCCATTCGCCCAGCTTGTCCACGCAGCCGGTACGCGAGAGCGCGCCGCTGATGATGAACAGGCAGGCAATGGTGATGGGCGCGCTGTTGCCAAATACGCTGACCACATCCTTGGCGCTGAGTACGCCGGCAACCAGCAGGGCAGCGACGGCCACCATGGCCGCGACATCAGGCTTGACCCATTCGCGCACGAAGGCGACAAGCAGCACAAGCAGGACCAGGCCCACGAAAGGTGCCCAGTAAAGTTCAGGAATCATGATGACAAGGGCGGGCAAGGGGTTTGCAAGGGCAGGAAAATTAGCAGCCCGCAGCTATGAACCGAAATACCTTTCACTTATGTGCTTATTCCAAAGCATAGGAAATCCAACGTGACATTCGGGAGTGCCTTCGACTCTGTCGGCCCGAGCGCTCCCTGAAGCACCGTTCTTCCGGGTTGGCGAACGCTCTGATCCGCAAGTCGGCGCTGGTAACACGGCGATAGGCGGCGTTGACCAGCCCGGCCGCTGAGATGTTCAGGCCGTCGTGCGCACGAAGTCCACCAGTACCCGGGCCAGTGCTTCGCCCTGATCTTCCTGCAGGAAGTGGCCGCCGTTGGCGATGGTGGTGTGTGCTTGCCCCTGACAGCCCGGCACCAGTTTGCGGATGATCGGCGCGGCGGCAGCGGTGATGGGGTCTTGGTCCGAGAAGGCGGTGAGGAAGGGCTTGCCGAATTTCATCAGCGTACCCCAGGCCGTACGATTGGCTGCTGCCGCCGGGTCGTCGGGCGTGACGGGCACCAGCGTCGGGAACTGGCGCGCGCCGGCTTTGTAGCGGTCGTCGGGAAAGGGGGCGTCGTAGGCCGCCATGATGTCGGCCCCGAGTTCGCAGGTCACCGCTTTGGCGATGATCTTGCCGACATTGAACTCGGGTACGGTTTGCGAATACTCGCGCCACTTCAGGAAGGCTTCACCCGCCGGATGGTCGCCGGTAGGCAGCATGGTGTTGGCAGCAAGCACGCGCGCAAAACGCTCCGGCATTTCGCCGACCAGCCGCAGACCAATCAGCCCGCCCCAGTCCTGACACACCAGGGTGATGTCTTCAAGTTGCAACTGGTCGAGCAGCGCGCGTACCCAGGTCACATGTCGCAAGTAGGTGTAGTCGCCGCGCTCGGTGGGTTTGTCAGAGCGGCCAAAGCCGATCAGGTCGGGGGCGACGGCGCGAAAGCCGGCCGCCACCACCGACGGGATCATCTTGCGGTAGAGATAGCTCCAGCTCGGCTCGCCATGCAACATCAGCACCACAGGCGCATCCGGCGAACCTTCATCCACATAGTGCATGCGCAACTGGCCACCTTCGGTATCGTCGACCATCACATAGTGCGGCGCAAACGGGTAACCGGGAAGATTGCTGAAGCGTTCGTCGGGCGTGCGCAGGGCGTGCATGGCTAGTCTCCTTTGGGTTGATCGGCTCACTTTACCTTGCAGGACCAGTAACAGGCGAGGTCGATACAATGGCGGCATGAATAGGAAAGCACCTCCGGCACTGATAGCCGACACCCAGCGTTGGCTCGAACGCGCCGTGATCGGGCTCAATCTTTGTCCGTTCGCCAAGGCCGTGCATGTCAAGGGGCAGATCCGTTACGTGGTGAGCGAAGCGCCCGATACCAATACCCTGCTCGATGAGTTGGTGCGCGAGTTGCAGCAGCTGCATGCGAGCGATCCGGTGGTGACCGATACCACCTTGCTCATCATTCCGAGCCTGCTCGACGACTTTTCGGCCTTCCTCGACTTCGTCGATCTGGCGGAAGTGAGTCTGCGCATGCAGGGTTTGGCAGGCGAACTGCAACTCGCCCACTTTCATCCGGACTATGTGTTTGCAGATGCCGAAGGGCCCGACGATCTGGCCAACCAGACCAATCGCTCGCCATGGCCGACACTGCATCTGATTCGCGAAGCCAGTTTGAGCCGTGCGACAGCCGCGATACCCGATGCGGCCGATATTTATGAGCGCAATATCGCGCTGGCCCGGCAGATAGGGGCCGCTGGCTGGCAGGCATTGGCCGTGGGCAAACACGAAGGAGAGACACCATGAGTCTGCCCGATGAACTGGAAGTAGCTGAACTCCGCCGACAGATTGTGGAAGCCAACCAGCATATCGGGGCGCTCGAACTGACGGTTTATAAGCAGCAAAAGCAGCTCGACCTGTTTCAGGGCCAGTTGCGCAAGATCTGGTCGCAATTGCAGGGGGCGGCGGGCGACGACGGCGCAGCACTGGCGACCGATCCGCGTGACGATATTCCCCCGCATTATTGATAACAACACGTTAAGGAGAACACTATGCCCGGACTGCTACCCGATGTAGACCCTGATGGTCTGCTGGAATATTCGGTTGTCTATACCGATCGCGCGCTCAATCACATGTCGGCACGCTTTCAGAGTGCCATGAGCGATATTTCGACCATCCTCAAGGGCGTCTACCACGCCCACAGCGTGGCTGTGGTTCCGGGCAGCGGGACGTTTGGTATGGAGGCTGTGGCTCGCCAGTTTGCGCCGGGTAAGAAATGCCTGGTCTTGCGCAATGGCTGGTTCAGCTACCGCTGGTCGCAGATTTTCGAGATGGGCAATATCCCGAGCGAAACCTTGGTACTGAAAGCCCGGCGGCAGGGTGAGGGCACGCAGGCACCCTTTGCGCCCGCGCCGATTGACGAGGTGGTGGCGACAATTGCGCGCGAAAAGCCGGCGCTGGTGTTCGCCCCGCATGTCGAAACGGCCTCGGGCATGATTTTGCCCGACGACTATTTGCGCGAGGTGGCGCGCGCGGTGCGCGAAGTCGGCGGCCTGTTTGTGCTCGACTGCATTGCCTCCGGCGCGATCTGGGTTGATATGGCCGATTGCGGCATCGATGTACTGATCAGCGCTCCGCAAAAAGGCTGGAGCGGAACGCCCTGCTGTGGTTTGGTGATGCTCGGCGAGCGCGCACGCGCCGCCATCGAGACCACCACCAGCAACAGCTTTGCCATGGACCTGAAAAAGTGGCTGTCCATCATGGAAACCTACGAGAAAGGTGGGCATGCCTATCACGCCACGATGCCGACCGACAGTCTGATCCGCGTACGCGATGCCATCCGCGCGACCTACGACTATGGTCTGATCAAAGCCCGCACCGAGCAGTGGGAACTCGGGCACAAGGTGCGTGAATTAGTGACCGCGCGAGGCTTTGCCAGTGTGGCTGCCCAAGGATTCCAGGCACCGGGAGTGGTAGTGAGCTACACCAGTGATACCGAGATTCAGTCAGGCAAGAAGTTCCTTGGCCTGGGCTTGCAGACCGCCGCCGGGGTGCCATTGCAATGCGACGAGGGCACAGACTTTCGCAGTTTCCGCATAGGTCTGTTCGGGCTCGACAAGTTGCAGGACATCGAGCGCACCGTCGGGCACCTGCGGACGGCACTTGACCAGATTGCGCCCTAAGCGGGCACGAGGAACTGGCTAAACGCCCTGCGTGAGTTCCTGCTTTAGCGTCGCAAGCTCGGCATCTTTTTCTGCCCAGAGCGCATTGACCCACTCTTGCAGGGCTTTGCGCACCACCGGATCGCCGGTCGGGTCGCCCTGGCCAAAAATTTCGGGAATGGGGCGTTCGCGAACCGTGACGATGACCTTGCCCAGGCGTCCGCTGAGAAGATGCATAAACGTTGGTGCCGGGTCTGTTTCATAGGCAATCGTGATGTCCAGCATCGAATGAAACTGGTCGCCCAGTGTGGCCAGAGCAATCGCGAGGCCGCCGGTCTTGGGTTTGAGCAGGTAGCGATAGGGTGAGCCACTGCCGCCATGTTTGGCGGCATCGAAGCGGGTACCCTCAAGGAAGTTGATCACCGAGGTGGGTACATGCGCGAACTTCTCGCAGGACTTGCGCGCCACTTCCAGATCACGCTTGAAGCCCTTGGGGTCGCCCGAACGACGCATGAAAGGGAAATCGAGCGCCCACCAGGCCGCGCCCATGATCGGCACATAAATAAGCTCTTGCTTGAGAAAGAACTTGAGCAAAGGGATCTTGCGGTTGAACACGTGCTGCAGTACCAGAATGTCCACCCAGGACTGATGGTTGCTTGATACCAGATACCAGCCCCGGCGCTTGAGCCCCTCCAGGCCACGGGCCTCGATGACCTTGCCATTGACCATGCCCATCCAGGTACTGTTGACGCCTATCCAGGTTTCCGCGACAAAGTTGGCACAGGTATCGACAACTTTGCGCACGCCCACGAAGGGCAGGACCAGTTTTACCAAGGCGAGCGGCATCAGAACGAAGGGTACGAGGATCAGCGCATTGAGCAGCAGTACGGTTCCGGCAAACAGCATCTTGATCATCTGTGCAGTCCTTTCAATGGCTGAGCGTGCTGGCCCAGCGCGTGTAATTGGCGTTGGCCGTGTGGTGGCTGTCGGCAATCAAGCGTAGGGTATCGGCGCGCATTGTTACTTTTTCTGCACAAAATAGCCGACGCCTGCGGTAGCAATGTGCTGGACGACGGCAACGGGTTTGAGCGACATGGTCGGGCAGGGGACAGGTCAGGGTGAATTTGCCGGTAATGGTAGCATTCCCGCTCCGGCACTTTGTGCCTCCCGGTGTTTTCATAGCCATGAGCGACCATTTTCCGGCCAACCACGGTTTTGCCTTTTTGAGTTCCGGCAGCTATTTGAAGGTCCCGGCACGAGCGTCGGCGCCCACAAAGCCAGCCGCTGTGGCGGGCATCGCCTGGGACGGCTGCGTGACCAACCGGCCGGGCGCGCGCTTTGGCCCGATGGCGATACGCCGTGCCAGCCAGATGTTGTGCGACGGCATTCACCCGCATTTTGATGCCTCGCCCTATGAGTTGCTCTGCGACGCCGGCGATTTGCTTTTGCCCAACACCAGCCTCGAAACCATGCGTGCTGCGCTGGAACCGCAGGCCGAGGCGCTGATCCGCCAGCACCACATGTGTTGGCTGGGCGGTGACCATTCGGTGACGCTGCCGCTGCTGCGCGCCTACAAGAAGGTACTCGGGCGGCCCTTGGCCATCGTGCATTTCGACGCCCATTGCGATACCTGGACCGATCACTTCGGGGAGCCTTCCGGACATGGAACCTGGACTTACGAAGCGCTGCAGGAGGGGTTGCTGATCCCCGAGGCGACGATACAGATCGGCATCCGCTCCTGTGGCGACAAGGCAGCGCGCGAGTACGTCAATACGGTTGGCGGGCGGGTGTTCACCGCGCGCGAACTGCGTGGTGCCGAGAGCCCGGCACAGCTGAAATTTGTCACCGACGAGATTCGTCGCCGTCTCGCCGGCGCCGCGATTGATGGCCAACTCCCGCCGGTTTATCTCACCTTCGACATCGATGCCCTCGATCCCGCCTTTGCGCCGGGAACGGGCACGCCGGAACCGGGCGGTCTGAGCAGTAATCAGGCTTTGAGCATTCTGGAGGAGTTGGGCGATCTGCCCTGGGTGGGCATGGACTGTGTGGAAGTGGCTCCGCCCTATGATCACGCCGAGCTGACCAGCACCGCCGCCGCCACGCTGACCTGGACCTATCTTTCTGCCTACGCCAAGCGCCAGCAAGGAAGCCGATGAACACCCTGCCCGATACCGGCCTGACCACGGGCCTGGCCAATGAAGACGAACTGACGCGCCGCTCCTATTACCTGGCCACGACGCCGGCCATGGAAGCGTTTGGCCCGCTGGCCGGTAGCGAAGCGGTTGATGTTTGCGTGGTGGGTGGCGGGCTCGCCGGTCTTTCGACGGCCATCGAGCTGCGTGTCAAGGGCTACTCTGTGGTGCTGCTCGAAGGTCAGCGCCTCGGGTGGGGTGCCTCGGGGCGCAATGGCGGTCAGGCCATTGTCGGGCACTCCAGCGACGATGCCATCATCGCTCAGTTCAGCAAGGAAGACGCCCGGCGCGCCTGGGATGTTACGGTTGAAGGCATGCACCTGATGCGCGAGCGCATTGCCAGGCACAATATCGACTGCGACTACATTCCCGGCTGGATGTACCTGGCGGTGAATGCACGCAAAGCCAAGGGCCTGCGCGAGAGTTTTGACTTCACGCGGAGTACCTTCGGCTTTGATCAGTGGTCGTGGATCGATCACGCCGATATCGGCCAGTACATTGCCAGCCCGCGCTTTCACAGCGGCGTCTACGACACGCTGTCTGGGCATCTGCACCCGCTGAAATTTACCCTGGGCCTGGCACGCGTCGCGCGCGATGCCGGCGTGCGCATCCATGAGTGCAGCCGGGCCATTAGCCTGCAGCGCGGCGCCGCACCTGTGGTCAAAACCGACAAGGGCGAGGTGCGCTGCAAGTTTGTTGTGCTGGCGGGCAACTGCTATCTGGGCGAGCTGGTGCCAGAGCTCAATTCACGCATCATGCCCGTGGGTACCTATGTCGTGGCAACCAACCCGCTCGACCCGGCGCTGGCGGAAAGCCTGATCAAGAATCGCGCCGCAGTCTGCGACAACAATTTCGTGCTCGACTACTTCCGCGTCAGCCCCGATCACCGCGTGGTGTTCGGCGGCCGGGTCAGCTACAGCACCATGACGCCGGTGAATCTCGATGCCTCGATGCACGAACGCATCATCACAGTGTTCCCGCAACTGGCGGGCAAGGTGCGGGTGGAGTATTCGTGGGGCGGCTTTGTGGATATCACCATGAACCGCGCCCCCGATTTCGGGCGACTGACCGACAACATCTACTACCTGCAAGGCTTTTCGGGCCACGGCCTCGCGCTGACTGGCATCGCCGGCAAGATCGCTGCCGAAGCGATTGCCGGGCAGGCGGAGCGGTTCGATCTTTACACGCGCATCAAGCATCTGCCTTTCCCGGGGGGCAAGCTTTTGCGTACCCCGGCGCTGGTGGCCGGCATGCTCTGGTACCGGCTGCGGGACATGCTCTAGTGCGCCTGTTGGTCATTGAAGACAATCGCGAGATTCTTGCCAACGTCGCGGATTACCTCACAGGGCAAGGTCATCTGGTCGACTGCGCGGAGAACGGGCCAGGAGGCCTGCACCTGGCGCTGACTGAAGCCTATGACCTGATCGTCCTCGATATCGGCTTGCCGGGGATGGATGGTTATGCGGTTTGTACGCGACTGCGCGATGCCGGCTGCAGTATTCCCATCATCATGCTGACCGCTCGCGATGCCTTGGATGACCGGTTGCATGGGCTCAAGTCGGGCGCTGACGATTATCTGGTGAAGCCATTTGCGCTGGCCGAATTGGCGGCCCGCATTGAGGCAGTGTTGCGCCGCAGCGGCGGACATGCGCGGCAGTTGCGTGTTGGTGATCTGGTGCTCGATGCCGATAGCCTGCGTGTGGAACGGGCTGGACAATCGCTGAAGCTCAATCCGACCTGTCTCAAGATCCTTGAACTGCTGATGCGCAAGAGTCCGGCCACTGTCCGCCGCGAAGCCCTTGAGGAAGCGTTGTGGGGCGACTCACCACCTAGCAGCGACAGCTTGCGCAGCCACATGCATCTGTTGCGCCAGATAGTGGACAAGCCTTTCCCGGAGCCCCTGCTGCATACCATGCACGGTATCGGCTACCGACTTGGCAAGGGCGATCATGGCGCGTAGGCAGGCACTGGCGCGGCGTATTGTCATTGCCTTTCGTGCCCTGACGTTGGCCGTCAGCGGGCTGTTTTCATTGACCGTGGTCGGTGTCGTGCTCTGGGTAGAGAACGATGTGGTCAGCGAGTCGATGGATCAACAGATCGACTCGGTGCTGGAAAGCTATCAGAGCACGCAGCGCTGGCCCGAGTTGCTGGGCAATACGCGCTTCTACGCGCCGGGGCTGACCGAGGAAGTTCCTGTCGCATTGGCCGATGTCAGCCCCGGCTTCACCGAAATAGTCAGTGCCGACAATGCCTACTACGTATTCCGCAAGACAATTGCCGGGCAGTCCTACATTCTTGTGCGTAACCAGGGTGAATTTGAGGCGCAGGAGCGCCTTCTCTATGCGGCGGTAATTGCCGGATTCATGGCCTCGGTGGTACTTGCCGGGCTGATCGGAAATTTCACCGCCAGCCGCGTCATGGACCCGGTGATTGATTTAGCGCGGCGGGTACGTAACCGAGATCAACTTCTTGTGCTGGCACCGGCGCTGGCGCCGGACTATTCAGACGACGAGGTCGGGCAACTGGCGGCTGCCTTCGACGCGGCGCTTGGTGAGCTGCGTGCGGCACTGGAGCGTGAGCGATTTTTTACCAGTGATGTCAGCCATGAGCTGCGCACCCCCTTGATGATCATTGCCAGTTCCTGCGAACTGCTCTCAGGGCGGGTGAGTGACCCCCGGTCGCGGGAACTGGTGGGCAGCATTCATTCCGCGACCATGCAGATGCACGAACTGGTTCAGGTATTCCTGCTCTTGGCCCGGGCTACCGCCAACCAGTCGCACGATGTCGAGACGGTCAGCCTCGGAGTTGTAGCGCGGGAGCAATACGAGGCGTGGGCACCCAAATTTGCTCAGAAGGGGCTGGATTTTCAGCTGCAACTTGCTCCCGGGGGCGAGGAACGCTACCCGGCCACTTTTCTGCGGGTGGTCATTGGTAATCTCCTGCGTAATGCTTGGCACTACACCGACTCCGGCCAGGTGGTGTTGAAGGTGGGTGAGAAGGAACTGAGCGTTCAAGATACCGGCATTGGCATCCCTCCGTCGATGCATGAGTCAGTACTGCAGCCCTTCGTGCGTCTTGATCACTCTCGTGGCGATGGTCTGGGTCTGGGCTTGTCGCTGGTCCGCCGTATTTGTACGGCGAGCGGCTGGGTACTCCGGCTGCAGGCGAGAACGGCTGGAGGTACTCAGGCAACCGTGCGTCTGGAGAGGTGATTTGACGAAACTTTGACATTGTTTTGACAGAGCTTTGACGGGGAGGTGCCTAGATTGGCAGGCATTGATAACTACTCCGTCATGACATGTCGATCCAGCTCGAATTTTCCGAAAAGTACGATCAGGCGCACGCCCTGCGCTATCTGGAAAAGCATCAGGACGGCCTGGCACGCCGACTTTCCCACTGGCGCGACGTGCAGATGGCCCGGAAGGCCTTGCGTGATGCCGGCGAACCCGGACTGGTGCTCGATCTTCCCAGTGGTGCCGGGCGTTTCTGGCCTGTACTTGCCGAAAAGCTGAATCGCGTCATTCTCGCGGCCGACAACTCACCGGCCATGCTCGACGTCGCCCGCCACCATCAGCCGCCAGGTCTGGTTGAGCGTATTCATACGTTTCAGACCTCGGCGTTTGCCATAACGCTGGGCGACTCGGCGGTCGACTGCATTTTCTGCATGCGACTCACGCATCACATTGCGCAAGCCGAGCATCGCCAGGCCATGCTGCGCGAGTTTTACCGCGTGACGCGCGACACGGTCATTGTTTCGCTGTGGGTCGATGGCAATTTCAAGGCGTGGCGACGGCTGCGGCTGGAGACGGAGCGAGCAATGCGCGGCGACCTGCCCAATGGCAACCGCTTTGTCATCCCGCGGTCGGTCATCGAGCAGGAATTCAGGTCTGCCGGTTTCAGCATACTCGGCCACCAGGATTTCATTCCAGGTTACGCCATGTGGCGTGTCTATACGCTGCGCAAGCGCGCCTGAGGACCGATCATGCACGCCGCCTTTAATGATTCGATCCAGCCCGTCATCCGGCGCTTTCATGTGGCCATGTATGTCGCCCTGTTCGCCATGCTGACGCTTTTTTGGCCGCTGGTTTCCTTTGCTGGCAGCAGCGCATGGCTATTTGCCCTGGCAGGGACTGCCAGCTATTCGGCGCTATATCTTCTGCCGGTGGTAGTGATCAATTTTCTGCTCGGAAAAGTGCTGCCAACACACCGGAGTTCGCACGCCTGGCGCATGTGGCTGCGCTATGCCGTCGCAATGCTGGGTGGTAGTGCGGCGTTGTTGGCGATCTATGCCGACTACCGGCTTTATGCGCTGTACCAGTACCATTTCAATGGCTTTGTGTGGAATCTGCTGACGACGCCCGGCGGAATTGCTGCGCTGGGTGCCACAAGTGCCACGGAGCGAACGGTCGCGTTGCAGGTGATGCTGATTACTGCCGCCGTCGGCGTCACTTTGGGTGTGCTTCACGCGGCCAGTCAAGGTCGCTGTCGGCCACGGCGCGGCATTGCCCGATTCATGGTGGCCATGATGTTGCTGCTCACCGGCGTTGAGTTGACCTACGCTTACAGCACCTATACCGGTCGTGAGGCTCTGCTGCTCTCGGCGGATGTGATTCCGTTCCACTTGCGCAGCAGCGGCAGCAAACTCATGAAGGCCTTGGGTGTTGAACACACGGCCATGAAGCAATTGCGCGTCGCCGGCGGTGTGGTCGACTATCCCGGCCACAAACTGCAAGCGCGGACAGTCAAGGAAATGCCGAACGTGGTGATGTTGGTCGCTGAGTCCTTTCGTTGGGACCTCCTGTCGCCCGAGATCACGCCCAACTTGTGGCGCTTGTCTGAGCGAGGCATGCGTTTCGAGAATCATTACAGCGGCGGCAATCGCACGCGCATGGGGCTGTTTTCTTTGTTCTACGGGCTGTATGCGCCTTACTGGTATAGCTTCGAGAGTCAGCGCGTGGCCCCGGCGTTCATGAACTTTCTGCGTGAGAAGAACTACCAACTGGCCGCGCATACCAGTCAGAGTTTCAACTATCCGGAACTCAGAAACACCGTATTCAGTGGCGTGCCTGAAGAGAATCTGCGCGAGATCATGACCGGCGCGCCCTGGTCGCGCGACGTGCAGAATATTGACGAGCTCATCGGTAAGCTCGACACGCGCGACAAGCATCGCCCGTTCTACGACTTCATGTTTTTCGAGTCGACCCATGCCGCCTACAGCTTCCCCGAAGAGACAGTCTTGCGTAGCGACTATGTCAGGGAGCTCGACTACGTCACACTCGATCTGGCAAACAATATAAAAGGCATCCATGCCCGCTACATCAATGCCGCACACCACATTGACCAGCAAGTCGGTCGCTTGCTCGAGAGTCTCGAAGCGCGCGGGCTGATGGACAAGACCGTGATCCTGTTCACCGGCGATCACGGCGAAGAGTTCATGGAAAAAGGCCACTGGGGGCACGGGCATGGCAGCACCTTTCCCGAAGAGCAGATTCGCGTTCCTCTGGTGCTGTGGCTCCCCGGATCGGTTGGGTCACGGAAGCAGGTGATCACCCATCGCACCTCGCATCTGCAAGTCGCGCCGACGCTGTTGGAGTTTCTCGGTGTGACGGCGCCGTCGCGCAGCTATTCCTCGGCCGACCCTCTGACTGTGCCCATGAATACCTTCGTGCTCGGCGAGTATGACTACATGGCCATCATGGATCAAGCGCACAAAATCACCTTTCCCTTTACCGGCACCGACTTCTTTCGTTACCGCGTTTCAGATGCCAACGACAATCTGGTCGAGCGTACCGAGAGCACGCGGGTAATTGAGGCCAAGCAGGCCATGCTCGACGCCGCGATTAAGGAAAGTTCGCGCTTTCTGAAGCAATAGCGCGATGCGGCCACAGCCCTGGAATAGATTTGCCCAGCTTCCGGCGCTGAGCACCAATGCCCTGATCCTTCTGGTCGCGGCATTCATCGTGGCGACCGGCAACCAGACCTTCTTTTCGCTGGTCTTCCGGCTGTACTCCTGGCGCGATGGTTCGGGGGCTATGGCAGTCGCCCTTGCCGCCTTGCTGTTCCTGATCATCGCGCTAATGCTGGCGCTGTTTGCCTGGGGGAGGGCAGCCAAGCCTGTCCTTGCCGCTACCGTGCTGGTCTGTGCGCTGACTGCCGCTTTTATGGATAGCTACGGGGTGGTGATCAACGATGAAATGATCCGTAACGTGCTTCGTACCAATGTCGCCGAGACAAGTGATTTGATCAGTCTGCGCCTGCTGGCGACCCTGTTCATGATGGGAGTGCTGCCGACGCTGCTGCTGGCGTCGGTTCCGCTGCAGGCCCGGCCGTGGCGCAGGGAACTTCTGGCGCGGGTCGTGCTGATGGTAAGCCTCGCGGCGGCAATGGCAGTTTTGACCTACGGGTTCAGCGCCTCGTTAGCCTCCTTTGCGCGTGAGCACAAGTCGGTGCGCAGCTATGCCAACCCCGGTTACCCCTTGTATTCCGCCATCAAATATCTGCGCAGCCAATGGCGGCCAACACGGGGCGGGCCATTGCTGGCCTGGGGTGCGGATGCCCGCATCGCTCCGACGGATAAGACGCGTGATCTGCTGATTCTCGTCGTTGGTGAAACGGCGCGTGCCGATCATTTCGGGATCAATGGCTATTCCCGTGACACGACTCCTGAACTCGACAAAGCGGGAGTGATCAGCTTCGCCAACGTTCAGGCCTGCGGTACTTCCACCGCGTTTTCAGTACCGTGCATTTTTTCCAGTCGCGGCGCGGGCCATTTCGAGCCGGATCTTGCGGGCGGTGAGGAAAATCTGCTCGATGTGCTCAAACGTACCGGCGTCAATGTGCTCTGGCTCGATAACAACTCTGATTCACAGGGCGTTGCCGAGCGAGTTCCTTTCGTAGATTTCCGTTCGCCAGAGAACAATCCCTTGTGCGATATCGAGTGTCGCGATGAGGGCATGCTGATTGGGTTGCAGTCGCGCATCGATAAGTTTCCGACCGGCGATATCGTGATTGTGTTGCATCAGATGGGGAATCACGGTCCCGCCTATTTCAAGCGCTACCCGCCGGCGTTCGAGCGCTATGACCCGGCTTGCCGCAATCGTGATCTGGGGCAATGTTCGCGCGACGAGGTTATCAACGCTTATGACAATGCCATTGCCTACACCGACCATTTTTTGGGTAAGACGATAGAGCTGCTGCGCAACAACGATAAAAAGTTCGAAACAGCGCTGCTTTATGTCAGTGACCACGGAGAGTCGCTGGGGGAGGGCGGGGTCTATCTGCATGGTCTGCCGCGGGCCATAGCGCCAAATGGCCAACTGCATGTTCCCGCCGTGCTCTGGTTGGGAAGCTCGGTGGCGCGTATCGACCGGGCGTCACTGCAAAAAATGGCGGCGCTGCCGTCGAGTCACGACAATATTTTTCACACCGTGCTCGGCTTTCTGGAAATCGAGACGGCCGGATATCGGAAGGATCTTGACCTGCTGGCGAAAGCAACGTCGCCGAAGGCGAAAGATCAGCCGTAGGAACGCATCCCGCGCCGGATCGCCTCGCCCAGTCGACGTGCATGACGCGCAATCTCATGGGTCGGCACGTAGGCAAAGCCGGCGAGCAGCCCCTTGCGCCGATGCTCACCGAGGTAGTAGGTGGAGAGCGGGCGCACCACGAGGCCTTCTGTGGCGGCGAGCGCCGCCAGAGCAATATCGTTGGCGCTCTCGGGCAACTCGATGAGCAAATGCAGACCCGAGGCCTCGCGCGAGATGGTGGCCAGCGAGCCGATGATGGGGCGCAGCGTCTTCACCAGAATCTCGCGCCGGGAACCGTAGATCTGGCGCAACTTGCGCATGTGGGTGGCGAAGTGGCCCTGCGCGATAAAGTCGGCCAGTGTCGCCTGGGTCATCATCTGGCCGGGACGCTGCAGGTCGTAGAGCGCCGATTTGAACGCCTCGGCAATACCCGGCGGCACGGTCATGTACGCGAGCTTGATGCCAGGAAATAGAGTCTTGGAAAAGGTGCCGAGATAGATCACGCAGTCGTGGCTGTCGAGCCCCTGCAGCGACGAGATGGGCCGCCCGGAATAGCGAAACTCGCTGTCGTAGTCGTCTTCAAGTACCCATGCGCCATGTTGCCCGGCAAAGTCGAGCAGCGCCTGCCGGCGACTCAGGCTCATGACCGCACCGGTGGGGTAGTGGTGCGAGGGCGTGACATAGATTAGCCGTGGCCGGGTTTCCAGATCCGCGAGCGAAGGCTTGAGCCCTTCCTTGTCCACCGCAATCGGGCGCAGATGCACATCGGTGGCACCCAGCGCCTTGCGCGCCCCCCAGTAGCCGGGGTCCTCCACCCATGCCGTGTCGCCAGCATTGGCCAACAGCCCTGCACAAAGCAGGATGGAATGCTGCGTGCCGGCCGTGATCAGCACCTGCTCGGGGCTTACCTGCACCGAGCGAGCTAGGCTGACATAGCGTGCTATTGCTTCGCGCAATGGTCGATAGCCGCCGCCGGCACCGTAGTCAAAAAGTTCCGACCTGGCTTCGCGCCAGTGCCGGTTTTGCAGGCGCTGCCAGATCTTGACCGGAAAGGCCGAGAAGTCATCAAGGTCGGGAACGAAGGGCTGAATCTCCTGCGTGATGGCGGGGTCGCTGGCGATCAACCGTTCGCCCCGTGCTGACAGCGTCAATCGCCGTCCTGCCAGCGCCGACTTGGGGATAGGCGGGCGCTGGCCCTGCACCCTGTCGGTGACGAAGGTGCCGCTACCGGTCAGGGTGACGATATAGCCCTCGGCGATCAACTGATCAAAGGCGGTGACGACGGTGTTGCGTGAGAGTTTGAGGTCAAGTGCCAACTCGCGGGTTGACGGCAGGCGCTCGCCCGCCGGCAGTTGGCCCGAGAGTATGGCGCGGCGCAGGGCGTCATAGAGCAAACGGTAGCGGGGCGTCGCGGAGCGCTTGCTCCGGTGCGCTTTTGGAGCGACCGGGCCCAGTTCGGCGGCGAGCCATTCGGCGATGGGCAGGGGGTTCACTGGGGTCTCCGTGCAGAAAGTGGCTCTATTGCAACGTAAAAAGTGGCTCTTTTGTTAATGCCAATATTCGCTAGAGTGCGCACTCTACAACGTATCAGATGGCAAGCGGCACAGGATTGTGTCGATCTCAATCAAGCACCTCGGAGGCAGCAATGCGCGTTGGCGTTACCAAGGAAATCAAGAACCACGAATATCGAGTTGGCCTCACTCCGGGCGGCGTGTCGGCACTGGTGCGTGCAGGCCATGCGGTCATGGTCGAAGCCAATGCCGGTACCGGTGTCGGATTCGCCGACGAGATGTACGTGAAGGCCGGCGGCCGCATTATCGCCACGGCCGCCGAGATATTTTCCTGGGCCGAGATGATCGTCAAGGTCAAGGAGCCACAGCCGGTCGAGTACCGGCAACTGCGCCCCGGACAAATCCTCTTCACCTACCTGCACCTCGCTCCCGATCTCGAACAGACCAAGGGCCTGATCGCTTCGGATTGCGTGGCCATTGCCTACGAGACTGTCACCGACGACCACGGTGGCCTGCCGCTGCTCAAGCCGATGTCGGAAGTTGCCGGACGGATGTCGATTCAAGCCGGCGCGCACGCGCTGGAAAAGGCGCAGGGCGGTCTCGGCGTATTGCTCTCCGGTGTACCCGGTGTGCCGCCTGCCAGGGTGCTGGTACTGGGCGGGGGTGTCGTGGGGCTCAATGCCGCCCGGATGGCCATTGGGCTGGGTGCGCAAGTCACCATCATGGATATTTCGCTGCCACGCTTGACGCAGATCGACAATGATTTCGGTCCGCGACTGATGACTGAGGTGTCGACGCGTGAGCACATTGCTGCGCATCTGCCCGAGGCCGATCTGGTGATTGGCGGCGTACTGATTCCCGGTGCGGCCGCGCCCAAGCTGATTACCCGCGACATGCTTTCGCTCATGCGCCCCGGTTCGGTGATCGTCGATGTGGCGATTGACCAGGGCGGCTGCCTGGAGACGGCACGCCCCACCACGCATCAGGAACCGACCTATGTGGTCGATGGTGTGGTGCATTATTGCGTGGCCAATATGCCCGGCGGTGTTGCCCGCACCTCGACCCTGGCCCTGACCAACGCGACACTTCCTTTCGTTTTGCAGTTGGCTAACAAGGGCTACCAGTCCGCGCTAAAGGAAAACCACCATCTGGCAAAAGGGCTTAATATCCATCGCGGCACAGTCGCTTATGAAGCCGTAGCGCGCGACCTCGGCTATACCTACGAACCTGTGGCATTGTGACCACGGGCATAGAGAGACAGCAAGAGACAGTCCCCAGGAGAACAAGCGTGACCAAACGTCGTCCCGTTGTCGGTGTTCCTGCTTGCATCAAGCCCATCGGGGCGCACGACTTCCATGTGGTCGGGCGCAAGTATGTGGATGCGGTACTGGCGGCTGGCTGTACGCCGGTACTGTTGCCTGCGCTGGGTGAGCGCCAGGATGTCGCGCAACTCATCGATATGCTCGACGGCGTGATGTTCACCGGCTCGCCCTCCATGGTCGAGCCGGCACGGTATGGCCAACAGCCGGCTTACCCCGACATGCATCTGGACAAAGAGCGCGACGCGACCACCTTTCCGCTGATCGCTGCCGCGCTGGACGCGGGCTTGCCGTTGATGGCCATCTGCCGCGGTTTTCAGGAACTCAACGTGGCCTTGGGCGGCACCTTGTTCCAGGCGGTGCAGGACGTGCCCGGGCGCATCGATCACCGCGAGCCCAAGGACAAGTCACTGGACGTGCAGTACGGCCCGGCGCATCCAGTCAATCTGACTGCCGGCGGCAAGCTCCAGGCCATATTGGGCGGCGTGAGCCAGATACAGGTCAACTCTATCCATAGTCAGGGCATCGATGCGCTGGCACCAGCGCTGACCGCCGAAGCGGTGGCCCCTGATGGCCAGATCGAGGCCGTATGGGTCACTGGTGCAAAAAGCTTCGCGCTCGCCGTACAGTGGCACCCCGAGTGGAAAGTTATGGACAACCCCGATTCCGTCAAGATTTTTACCGCCTTTGGCGACGCCTGCCGCGTTCGCCAAGCTACCTGATTCGCCTGATTCAACAGCAGTAAAGCAACTCTGACAGGGAGGAACCCCGCAATGACTTCACGTGAGCAAATGCAATACGCCGAACTCGACGCCTGGCTCAACGAGCACCGCGTTACCGAAGTGGAATGTGTCGTTCCGGACATGACCGGCGTGGCCCGTGGCAAGATCACCCCGCGCGAGAAATTTCAGGAAGAGCGCGGCATGCGCCTGCCCGAAGTGGTGCTGGGCATGACCGTGACCGGGCAGACCCCGGAAACCCCCGAGTACTACGACGTGATCAACGAAGTGGATCTGGATCTGGTCTTGAAGCCGGACCCGAGTACGGTGCGCATCGTGCCCTGGGCTACCGATCCCACTGCTACCGTCATTCACGACTGCTACAAGGCCGACGGCACGCCGGTGGGCTTTGCTTCACGCTCGGTACTGCGCCGTGTGCTTGATCTTTACAAGAAGGAAGGCTGGGAGCCGGTGGTCGCTCCCGAGTTGGAGTTTTACATCGTCTCGCGCAATCTTGACCCCGACGAGCCCCTGAAGCCGCCAATTGGCCGCAGCGGCCGCCCTGAGGCCGGCAAGCAGGCCTATAGCATCGACTCGGTCAACGAGTTCGATCCGCTGTTTGAAGATATCTATGACTACTGCAAGGCGCAGCATCTGGATATCGATACGCTGATTCATGAGATCGGCACCGGCCAGATGGAGATCAATTTTCTCCACGGCAATGCCATGGAACTCGCTGATTCGGTGTTCATCTTCAAGCGCACCGTGCGCGAAGCGGCGATGCGCCACAACATGTACGCCACCTTCATGGCCAAGCCGATCGCAGGCCAACCGGGTTCGGCCATGCATATTCACACCAGCGTTATCGACAACAAGACCGGCGCGAATATTTTCAGCGACAAGAACGGTAATGCCAGCAAGGCCTTCAACTGGTACATCGGCGGCATGCAGCGCTACCTTCCCGAGGGCATGGCGATCCTGGCGCCATATGTGAATTCTTACCGTCGCCTGGTCAAAAACATGGCGGCTCCGACCAATGTCTGCTGGGGCACCGATAACCGCACCGTCGGTCTGCGCGTGCCGCATTCTTCGCCGGTCGCCCGGCGCGTCGAGAACCGTCTGGTCGGTGCTGATGCCAACATCTACCTGGCGTTGGCCGTGACCCTGGCCTGTGGCTACATCGGTATGCGTGACAAGATCAAGGCCGATCCGGAGACCAAAGGTAACGCCTATGCTGGCGCACACCAGTTGCCGCGCACGCTGCGTGAGTCGCTCGACCGCATCAAGAACTGCAAGGAACTGGCCGAGGTACTGGGCAAAGACTTCGTCAAGATGTTCACCGCTGTCAAAGAGTGGGAACTGGGCGAGTACAACACCGTGGTCAGCCCCTGGGAGCGCCAGTTTCTTCTGCTCAACGTGTAGTCATGATCAACACCAAGGAAATTCAGGCGCTGGACAGCGCCCATTACATGCACCCCTTTACTGCCCATCGCGAGTTGGCGCAGAAGGGCGCACGCGTGATGGTCAAGGGCGAAGGCATTTACCTGTGGGATTCAGAGGGCAAGAAGCTCCTCGATGGCATGTCGGGTCTGTGGTGCATCAATGTCGGGTACGGACGCAAGGAACTGGCCGATGCGGCCTATAAGCAACTGCTTGAGCTGCCTTACTACAACAGCTTCTTCAACACCACGACCATTCCTCCGGTGCAGTTGGCCAAGTTGCTGGCCGAGGTGACGCCGCCGCAGTTTCGGCACGTGTTTTATGCCGGATCGGGCTCCGAAGGCAATGACACCATTTTTCGCATGGTGCGCTGGTTCTGGGATCTCGAAGGCCAGCCGCAGCGCAAGGTGATCATCGGGCGCAAAAATGCGTATCACGGCTCGACTGTCTGCGGCACCAGCCTCGGGGGCATGAGCGGCATGCACGAACAGGGTGACCTGCCCATTCCCGGCATTGCGCACATCGAGCAACCCTATTGGTTTGATCTGGCGCGCGATACCGACAAGGACGAGTTTGGCCTGCAGGCAGCGGGCTGGCTCGAAACCAAGATTCTCGAGCTTGGGCCGGACAAGGTCGCTGCCTTTATTGGCGAGCCGGTACAGGGCGCCGGCGGCGTGATCATTCCCCCGGCCACCTACTGGCCCGAGATTCAGCGCATCTGCGACAAGTACGGCATTTTGCTGATTGCCGATGAAGTGATTACCGGCTTCGGGCGTACCGGGAACTGGTTTGGGTGCGTGACCTTTGGCTTCAAGCCCGACTTCATCAATTTTGCCAAGGGCGTGACTTCGGGCTATGTGCCATTGGGTGGGGTCATGGTCGGCGAGCGTGTTGCCAGGGTGGTGATCGAAAAGGGCAGCGACTTCAATCATGGGTACACCTACTCTGGGCATCCGGTCGCCTGCGCCGTGGCGATCGAAAACATCCACATCATTCAGCGCGAAAAGCTGGTCGAGCGCGTGCGGGACGATACCGGGCCTTATCTGAAGCAGAAGTTCGAGGGCCTGAAAGATCACCCGCTGGTCGGAGAAGCGGAGACTTGTGGCTTGATGGCGGGACTGGTGCTGGTCAAGAGCAAGAAGCCAGTCACGATGTTTGACCCGAAGCTGGCCGTCGGCATGGTGTGCCGGGGTCACATGTTCGGCAACGGCATGATCATGCGTGCCGTTGGTGAGCGCATGATCATCGCCCCACCGCTGATCATGACGCGGGCGCAGATTGACGAAATGATCGACTTGATCCGCTTTTGTCTGGATGCGACGCTGTCTGACCTGCAGGGACGTGGCTGGATGAACTGACCGGCCGTCCCGTTTGTGCTTCGCACCTTTTTGGTGCGGTGCGCAAACCAGGGTCGATGGGTTGCGTTTGTGGAGAAATTGTTTAGGATCAAAGCACCGCACTGCGGGTTGGCGGTGCCGTAAGCAGAAGCATTCCGCCACAAAGAAGGTTTTTTCATTGCCCGTTCCGGGCATTTCATTTTCAGGAGAAGAACGTCATGAAATTTTCCCCCGCCAAAAAGCGGCTTGCGGTCGCCATCGCGACCCTGACCCTGTCAGCCGGAGCCATGGCACAGAGCGCCGTGGTCAATGTTTACAACTGGCCTGACTACATCGGCGAGAAGACTGTTGCCAATTTCCAGAAGGAAACCGGCATCAAGGTGCGTTACGACAATTTCGACAGCAACGAGACCCTTAATACCAAGCTCGTCGCCGGCAAGAGCGGCTATGACATCGTCGTGCCGTCGTCGCACTGGGCGAAATTGCAGATCAATGGTGGCCTGCTGCAAAAGCTGGATAAGACCAAGATTACTAACTTCAAGAACATCGACGCCTGGTGGCTGAAAAATATCGGCACCATGGACCCGGGCAACGAGTACCTCGTACCCTGGTCGGGAGGCGTGGTAACCATTGGTATCAACGTGGATAAGCTCAAGAAAGCTTTGGGTGACACCCCGATGCCGGAAAATGCCTGGGATTTGCTGTTCAAGCCGGAATACATCATGAAAGCCAAGGCGTGCGGCGTTTCCATGCTCGACTCGGCCGACGAAGTGCTGCCTGCGGCACTGAGCTACATGGGCAAGTCGGCGTTCAGTAATGACAAGGCCGACTACGAGGCCGCGGCCAAGATGCTCAAGGAAGTACGCAAGGGCGTGAAGGTCTTCGATTCGTCGGGCTATATCGACAGCCTGGCCAAGGGTTCGACCTGCGTGGCGCTTGGCTACAACGGCGATATCGCAATTGCCGCCACCCGTGCGGCGGCGAGCAAGAAGCCGCAGAACATCGAAGTGCTGCTGCCCAAGTCGGGCGCGGTGCTGTTCTTTGACACCATGGCCATTCCCAAGGATGCCAAGAACGTCGAGAACGCGCACAAGTTTATCGACTACATCCTGCGTCCGGAAGTTCAGGCGGAAATCTTCAATACCGTCAATTACCGTGGCCCGGTGCGTGCAGCCGATGCGCTGATCGAGAAGTCGCGTACCGCCAACAAGGCCGTCTATATGACAGCTGAAGACGAGAAACGCATGGTGCCGCCCGATATGGTCAATGCCGAAACGCTGAAACTGCGTGGTCGCGTGTTCACCAACTTCAAGGCGGGTCGCTAAGACGCCGGTTTGCCGCGACAAGGCGGGTGCCTTGTCGCGGTTTTTCATGGGAACGTGAGCATGAATGCAAGGAACGCACAGGCGGATGCCGGGTTCGTCAGGATTGATCGCCTGACCAAACGTTTTGACGACGTTGCGGCGGTGGACAACGTGTCGATCGAAATCGCCAAAGGTGAAATATTCGCGTTGCTCGGCTCTTCAGGGTGCGGCAAGTCGACGCTCCTGCGCATGCTTGCCGGTTTTGAGACGCCGAGCGAGGGTACGATCTACCTCGAGGGGCAGCCGGTATCGGCCATGCAGCCCTACAACCGGCCGATCAACATGATGTTCCAGTCTTATGCCTTGTTTCCGCATTTGACCGTCTGGGACAACATTGCTTTTGGCCTCAAGCGTGAGGGGATGCCCAAGGCCCAGATCGAGGAGCGTGTCGAGGAAATGCTGCGCATCGTGCAGCTCAAAAAATTCGTCAAGCGCAAGCCGCATCAGTTGTCCGGCGGTCAGCAGCAGCGCGTGGCCCTCGCGCGTGCACTGGCCAAGCGACCCAAACTGTTGTTACTCGACGAGCCGCTGGGCGCACTGGATGCCAAGCTGCGTGAAGAGACGCAGATGGAGCTCAAGAACATCATCAAGAACGTCGGCGTCACCTGTGTGCTCGTGACCCACGATCAGGACGAAGCCATGACCATGGCCGACCGCATCGCCATCATGAGTGAGGGGCGTTTTCGTCAGGTCGGCCTGCCGTTCGAAATTTACGAAACACCCAACTGCCGGTTTGTCGCCGACTTCATCGGCAAGGTTAATCTGTTCGATGGCGCGCTGACCGAAGATGCGCCGGACTACTGCGTGGTCACCACGCCCGAAGGCGTGTTCTATGTCAATCACGGGGTGACTGGCACAGAAGGCATGGATGTGACGGTGGCCGTGCGCCCGGAAAAGATCGGCTTGTCGTCGTCGGCGCCGACTGATACGAGCCGAAACGCCGTGACCGGTACCATCGTGACCAACAGCTACTACGGCAGCGCCTCGATCTACCACGTGCAACTGGCGACGGGCAAGCGCGTACTGGTCTCGTGCGAGCACTCGAGTCGTCACGACGAGCATTTTCAGCGGGATGATCCGGTCTGGCTCTGTTGGGAACCTGAATCCCTAGTGGTTCTGCGGAGCTGAGCGATGAGCGCGGTGACTCGTATCGTCGGCGACCTCAGGCAGGGCTGGGGCCGGTACACCGTCATTGGGGTGCCCTACCTTTTCCTGATCGTACTGTTCACTATCCCTTTTCTGGTGGTCTTGCGGCTGAGTTTCTCGCAGGCCGATGGCGCGAGCTTTGCTGATCTCACCAGCTACACCGATGGCATTTTGCACATTCAGATCAAGCTGGCGAACTACATCTACCTGGCGACGGATGATCTGTATGCGGAGACGTACCTCTCGTCGCTCAAGTTCGCGGCCATCAATACCGGGTTGTGCCTGTTCATCGGCTATCCGTTCGCCTATTTCATGGTGCGCTCGCCGGTTTCCATGCGTCCGGCGCTGCTCATGCTGGTTTCCTTGCCTTTCTGGACGTCCTTTCTGCTGCGCGTCTATGCCTGGCAGGGACTGCTCGATGACGAGGGAATTATCAATGGCCTGCTGATGTGGGTGGGCATCATCGAGGAACCGATTCAGATGTTGCGCACCAGTTTTTCCCTGATCGTGGGCATGGTCTATACCTACCTGCCGTTCATGATCCTGCCGCTGTATTCCAATCTGGTGAAGATGGATATGCGTCTGCTTGAGGCGGCCAAAGATCTCGGCTGCGGGCCGCTCAAGGCGTTCTGGCTGATTACCGTCCCCTTGTCCAAAAACGGCATCATTGCCGGCTCGATGCTGGTCTTCATCCCCAGCGTTGGCGAATACGTGATTCCGACCTTGCTCGGCGGTCCGGATAACCTGATGATTGGTCGGGTGCTTTGGGATGAGTTTTTTGCCAACAACGACTGGCCCATGGCCTCGTCGGTGGCGGTGACCATGGTGCTGCTGATTCTTGCCCCTCTGGTGATTTTCAATCGCTACCAGAGCCAAACTGGAGGGGACCGCTGATGGACAGCCGTTTTGGACGCTTCTGGCTGGCCATGGGCTATGCCTTTCTCTACATCCCTATCCTGACTCTGGTCGTGCTTTCGTTCAACGAGTCGAAGCTGGTCAGTGTCTGGGGCGGTTTCTCACTCAAGTGGTATGGCGTACTGGCCAAGGATGAAGCCGTTATCGATGCCCTGTTCCTGACGCTGCGCATCGCTTTTTTCTCGGCCACTGCGGCAGTCATTCTGGGTACGCTGGCGGCCTTTGCCATGGTGCGGTATCCCCGGTTTTTCGGGCGCACCACCTTTTCGGCGCACCTCAACGCGCCCCTGGTCGTGCCCGAGGTCATTACCGGGCTGTCGCTACTCCTGTTCTTTGTCATGATCCAGAATCTGCTGGGCCCGGTAGAGGAGTGGGGTCCCTTCCTGACCCTGTTCAAGAACACCTTCGGCTTTCCCGAGGAGCGTGGCGCCTTCACCATCTGGGCCGGCCACGCCTCCATCGGCATGGCGTTTGCAGCAGTGGTGATTCAGTCGCGCCTGATCGAAATGGACAAGTCACTGGAAGAGGCCGCCATGGATCTGGGTTGCAAACCCTTTCAGGTGTTCTATCTGGTCACCTTCCCTCAAATTGTTCCGGCCCTGCTGTCGGCCTGGCTGCTTACCTTCACCATCTCGATGGATGATGTCGTGACCACGGCATTCCTTTCCGGACCGGCTTCAACGACTCTCCCGGTATTGATTATGGGTAAGGCCCGCCTGGGGCTGGACCCGACCATCAATGCCATAGCCACCATCACGGTCGCCATCGTCGCGTGTGCGGTCTTTGCCGGCAGCCTGTACATGTTCCGTCAGGAGAAAAAGCTCGCTGCAGAAGCCGCTGCCGCTTACCGCGACGCCGACTAAGTGCATCTTGCAGCAATATTTCTGACCTGACTGGGCCCCGCGCTTCGTTGCCGGTGCGCGACCCGCTTTTCCACCGGAGACACCATCATGAAACTCAATCGCCCCGATCTTCTGCGTCAGCAGTGCTACCTCAACGGCCAGTGGGTTGATGCCGACAGCGGCGAGAAAGCCCCGGTCACCAACCCCGCCACCGGCGAAGTTATCGCCCACGTGCCCATGATGGGCGTGGCCGAGACCAAGCGCGCCATCGACGCCGCCAAGATCGCGCAAAAGGCCTGGGCCGGACGCACCGCCAAGGAGCGCGCCAATATCCTGCGCAAGTGGTTCGATCTCGTGATAGCCAATCAGGATGACCTCGCGCGCATCCTCACCGCCGAAATGGGCAAGCCGTTCGCCGAAGCCAAAGGCGAGATTGCCTACGCCGCCTCGTTCATCGAGTGGTTTGCCGAAGAAGGCAAGCGCATCTACGGCGAGACCGTTCCCCAGCACGCGATGGACAAGCGCATTCTCGTGCTCAAGCAGCCCATTGGCGTCACGGCCGCGATTACGCCGTGGAACTTCCCCAATGCCATGATCACGCGCAAGACGGCGCCGGCGCTCGCCGCCGGTTGCGCGCAGATTTTGAAGCCCGCGCTGGAAACGCCGCTTTCCGCCTTTGCCCTTGCCGTGCTCGGTGAAGAGGCAGGCATCCCCGCTGGTTTGTTTTCGGTCATTACCGGCGATGGCCCGACCATCGGCAACGAACTCTGTGCCAACCCGACGATCACCAAGCTCTCGTTCACCGGCTCGACCGAAGTCGGCCGCATCCTGATGAAGCAGTGCGCGCCTACTATCAAGAAGCTGGCGCTGGAACTGGGCGGCAATGCACCCTTCATCGTCTTTGATGATGCTGATCTGGATTCGGCCGTCGAGGGCGCGCTGATCTCGAAATTCCGCAACGCCGGCCAGACCTGCGTCTGCGCCAACCGTCTGTTTGTGCAGGAGGGCGTGTATGACAAGTTCGCCGAGAAACTCGCTGCCCGCGTTGCGACGATGAGGGTGGGTAACGGCATGGACGAGGGCGTGACGCAAGGCCCGCTGATCAACGACGAAGCCATCGCCAAGGTTGAAGACCACGTGGCCGATGTGCTGGCCGGCGGCGGCAAGGCCATCACTGGCGGTGCCCGCCATGCACTCGGCCGCACCTTCTTCACGCCCACTGTATTGACCGGCGTGACGGCCGATATGAAGATCTTCCGTGAAGAAACCTTCGGTCCGGTCGCGCCGCTGTTCAAGTTCAAGGATGAAGCCGAAGTCGTCGAATTGGCCAACCGCACCGAGTTCGGCCTGGCGTCGTACTTTTTCAGCCGCGACATCGGCCGTATTTTTCGCGTCGCCGAAAGCCTCGAATACGGCATGGTTGGCGTCAACACGGGCCTGATCTCTACGGCAGAAGCGCCCTTCGGCGGCGTCAAGCAGTCCGGTCTGGGCCGTGAGGGCTCACGCCATGGCATCGAGGACTATCTCGAGATCAAGTATGTGTGTTTGGGAGACATCACTAAATGAACGCCCCTGACTGGAAAGCCCGTGCCGCCGCCCTGAGCTTCGATGGCCGTTGTTTCATCAACGGTCGCCGTGTTGCCAGCGCCGACTTGGCGACTTTCGACTGCATTTCGCCTATCGACGGCAAGCTGCTGACGCAGGTAGCGCGCGGTAAGGGCGCCGACATTGATGCTGCCGTCAAGTCCGCCCGTGCGGCGTTTGACGACCGGCGCTGGGCGGGTAAGGCACCGGCCGCACGCAAGAAGGTGCTGCAAGCGTTCTCCGCCAAGATCATGGAGCATCGCGAAGAACTGGCCCTGCTTGAGACGCTGGATATGGGCAAGCCGGTCAGGAATAGCCTAAATGTCGACGTGACCTCATCGGCCCGCTGCATCAACTGGTACGGCGAGGCCATCGACAAGGTCTACGACGAAATCGCGCCCACGGGTGACGATGCGCTGGCGCTCATTACGCGCGAGCCGATGGGTGTCATTGGTGTCGTGGTGCCGTGGAACTACCCGATGATCATGGCTGCCTGGAAGCTCGGTCCGGCCTTGGCTACCGGCAACAGCATCGTGCTCAAGCCTTCTGAAAAGTCCCCACTCACCGCGCTGCGTCTGGCCGAGATTGCCATCGAGGCCGGTCTGCCCGAGGGTGTGTTCAACGTCGTGCCGGGCTATGGCCACGAGGCCGGCGAGGCCCTGGCGTTGCACATGGATGTCGATGCCATCGGCTTTACCGGCTCGACCCGGGTCGGCCGCTTCATGCTCGACTACGCCGGCAAGAGCAACCTCAAGCGCGTTTACAACGAGCTTGGCGGCAAGTCCGCCTACATCGTGTTCAACGACAGTGATGCGCTGCAGCGCGCCGCCGAGACGGTGGTGGATTGCATGAACTTCAACATGGGCCAGTCGTGCAATGCGCCCTCGCGCCTGCTGGTGCAGGACGACATCGCCGACCAGGTCATCGAGATGGTGGTGGAGCACACCAAGGCGTATGTGCCCGCCAATCCGCTCGACAACACTTGCAACATGGGCGCGCTGGTTGACGAGCAGCAGGTGCGCTCCGTACTGGGCTATATCGACTCGGGTAATGCCGAGGGTGCTGGTTGTGCCGTGGGCGGCGTGCGCGCGCTGGAAGGCACCGGTGGCTGCTACGTCGCACCCACCGTCTTTACCAAGGCCACACCCGAGATGAAGATTGCCCGCGAAGAAATCTTCGGTCCCGTGCTCTCGGTGATCCGCTTCAAGACCGAAGCCGAAGCCATTGCCATCGCTAACAACAGCCCCTATGGCCTGCAAGCCTCGGTATGGAGCGCGAATGTCAGCCGCGCCCACCGTGTGGCGCGTGCCCTGCGCGCCGGCACCGTGCATGTCAATCAGTACGACGACGACGACATCACCGTGCCTTTCGGCGGCTACAAGCAGTCGGGCAATGGCCGCGACAAATCCCTGCACGCCATGGAAAAGTACACCGAACTCAAAACCACCTGGCTGCGTATTGACGCCAACCCGGACGCCTGAATAACCTCAAGGAGATAGACATGAGCAAGAACGCCGACCTGCACGCCCGCCGCCTCGCCGCCACCCCGCGTGGCATCGGTGTTGCGCAAGATTTCTTCGCCGACCGCGCGCTGAATTCCGAAATCTGGGATGTGGAAGGCCGTCGCTTCATCGACTTCGCCGGCGGCATCGCTGTGCTCAATACCGGTCACCGCCACCCCAAGCTGCAGGCCGCGCTCGAAGAGCAGGTCAAGCGTTTTACCCACACCTGTTATCAGGTGGTGCCTTATGAGAGCTACGTGACGCTGGCCGAAAAGATCAACAAGCTCACACCGGGCACGCACGCCAAGAAGACGGCGTTTTTCTCGACCGGTGCCGAGGCGGTTGAAAACGTGGTCAAGATCGCCCGCGCCTACACCGGCCGTTCCGGCGTCATTGCCTTCTCCGGCGCCTTCCATGGCCGTTCCATCATGGCCGCTGCGCTCACCGGCAAGACGGTGCCCTACAAGGTCAAATTCGGCCCTTTTCCCCCCGAGATATATCACGCCCCTTTCCCGGTCGAGTTGCACGGCACGACGGTGCAGGATTCGCTTGATTACATCCAGCACATCTTCAAGTGCGACATCGAGCCCAGCCGTGTCGCCGCGATCATCCTGGAGCCCGTGCAGGGCGAGGGCGGCTTCTACATGGCACCGCCCGAGTTCATGCGCGGCCTGCGCAAGATCTGCGACGAGCACGGCATCCTGCTCGTCGCCGACGAAGTGCAGACGGGCTTTGGCCGCACCGGCAAGTGGTTCGCCATGGAGCACTATGATGTGCAGGTGGATATGATCACCATGGCCAAGTCGATGGCCGGTGGTACCAACCTCTCCGCCGTGTGTGGCCGCACCGAAGTCATGGATGGCCCCGAACCCGGCGGTCTGGGTGGCACCTACGCGGGCAGCCCGCTGGGTATTGCCGCCGCGCACGCCGTGATCGGCATCATCGAGGAAGAAAAACTGCTCGAGCGCTCGAATCAGCTCGGTGAGAAGCTCAAGGCGCACCTGAACGCCAGGCGCAGCGCCTTCCCCGGCATTTCGGATGTACGCGGCCCCGGCTCGATGATCGCCTGCGAATTCAGCGACCCCAAGACCGGCAAGCCGGACGCCGACTTCACCAAGCGCGTGCAGGCCGAAGCCAAGAAGCGCGGCCTGATTCTGCTCACCTGCGGCGTGTACTTCAACGTCATCCGTTTCCTCTACCCGCTGACCATCCAGGATACGGTGTTCGATGAGGCGCTGGCCATCCTCGACGCCGCGATGGACGCCGCGCGAGCCTGAGTTCCTCGCGCTCGCTATCCCCGGGGCTTCCAGTCGGTACAGGAGGCCCCGCGGTTATCCGTACTGAACGCCTTTTCATGCCCACCGTGTCGCGACCTGCCTTCTCTCCGAGCACGCTGCTTGACGAACCGTTTGTCCGCTTTGCGGTCACCGATATCGATGGTGTGTGTCGCGGCAAGCACCTCTCGGGTGAAAAGGTGGTGGCCATGCTGGAAGGCGGCGGCACCATCGCCAGCGCCTTGTTCGGCTGGGACATTGCCGATCAGCTTTACGAAAATGTCTGCTTCACCGGCTTTCATACCGGCTACCCGGATATCGGCCTCCAACTCGACGCTGGCACAGCGCGCCAGTTGCCGTGGGATGACAACCGCTGGCTGATTCTCGGTGAGCACGTCAACGCCGATGGTTCGCCGCTGGCGATCTGCCCGCGCCAGGTGCTCAAGCGCGTGCTCAAAAAGGCCGAGACCATGGACTACTCGGCTCAAGTCGGCATGGAGTTCGAGTGGTTTGTGCTCGCGGAAACCGAACGGTCGGTGCGCGAAAAGAACTTCCGCAATCTCACTACAGCCACCCAGGGGCTGACCAACTATTCGCCTTTCCGCATCGATGCCCAACATGGTTTTGTGCGCGACTTGTTCAACTGGCTGCCGGCCATCGACGTGCCGCTGGAGGCACTGCACACCGAAGCCGGTCCGGGTAATTTTGAAGGGGCCATTCGCTACGGCGATGCGCTCAAGGCGGCCGACCGTGCGGTCGTGTTCAAGGAGGCAGTGCGCGAGATCGGGCACCGTCATGGCTTGCTCAGCACCTTCATGGCCAAATGGTCCATGGACTTTGCCGGCTGCGGCTGCCACATGCATCAGAGCTTGTGGCGTGATGACCAGAACAGTTTTCACGATGCGAGTTCCACGCACGGCATGAGCGATACCCTGCGCCACTTCATCGCGGGCCAGCTGCATTGCCTGCCGCAGTTGTTTCCACTCTATGCCCCCTTCATCAACAGCTACAAGCGCTTTGTCGAGGCCAATCTGGCACCGGTCAAGCCGACCTGGGGTATCGACAATCGCAATGTCTCATTGCGCGTGATCCCGGGCAGCAGCAAGTCGATGCGTCTGGAAACGCGCACTCCCGGCGCCGATGCCAACCCGTATTTGGCGATTGCCGCCGCGTTGGCCTCGGGCTTGTATGGCATCGAGCACAAGCTGCCGCTGGATCAGGCGGCGGTGTCGGGTGACAACAAGGGCGCGGAATGTGTCGAGCGCTTGCCGCGCACGCTCGCCGAGGCCACCGAGGCGCTGAATCGTTCCGAGCTGGCGCACGAGTTGTTTGGTGAAGCCTTCGTTCGTCACTTTGTTGAAACCCGTCAGTGGGAAGTGCGTCGCTTCAACAACAGCGTTACCGACTGGGAATTGCAGCGCTATCTCGACATAGTCTGACGAGACCCGGCTCGCCCGGCTCACTGGCCGATCAGAGAGCTGAACAAGCGCTTCAGTTTTTCCATAAAGGGGAGTTGCTGTTCGGCGCGGCGTGCTTCGCGCGCGGCCTCGGCTTCTTTCTCTATGGCCGCCTTCTCGGCTGCCCTGGCTTCTTTGGCCTGACGCTCCTCCGCCCGCTTGCGCAGTTTGGCGTCGATTTTTGCCGCCTTGGCGTCGTACGTCTGTTGCTTGGCTGCCGCCTGTGCGGCCCTGTCACTGGCCTGTGCGGTGGCTGAAGCGTCTTTGGATTGACGCTCGCTTTGCGCGTCAGCTTGCGCCTGTGCCCGGTCGACACGAAACTTTTCAGCGCGTTCGCGATCAGCGTGTTCTTTCTCTGCAAGCTGCTTGCGGCGTGTTGCTTGTTGTTCCGCATTGAGCTGGCGCTGGAGCGCATTCGCCTGGCGCTCGAGGGCAGCGGCCTCCTTATGCGCCTGCTGGTTGCGCGCCTTGGCTTCATCAAGGCAGGCATTGACCTGAAAGCGTTGATAGCAGGGCTTTTGCTCAAGCGGCAAGCGCGCGTCTGCTTCTTTGCGCAGATGCTTCGCACGCGCCTGCACCGCTTTTAACTGCACTTCCAGCGAGTCCCCGGTCTGACCAACGGCCGACGACATCGCCATACAGCCGGCGATAACGAGTAGCAAAGCGGTGCGGACGCGAGTCGTCATGCGCGGAAGATAGCATAGCGTTCTGATCCCCAATTTCGCCTTCCACAGGCACCTCGCTCGGTCGCTGGCAGGATGAAATGCCCCGAAGCGGGTGCGGCGATTAGCAAAATGTGGCAGAAAGTAAGCGCCGTTGCACCTCCCGTAAGCACCACTACACTGAAAGAATCGGAGGCAGATCATGAGCGCCACTACGCTGGTCAGTGATTTGGTCGGACGCATCGCTTGCGTTGCCGTGGCGCTCGGTCTGAGTGCTTGCGCCACTTTGACTGACGACGACGAGGCAGATCCCCGCGAGCGTAGCGTGTTGGCAACCGAGCTTTTGGTGACACGGCAAGATAACGGGCGCGAGGTGGTGGAGAACGTGCCGCCGGAATCGGTGATGGAGCGCTTTGATATGGTTAACGCCGACGGGCGGCGCATCGCCTACGTGGCGTTCACCGATACGGAGACCGGTGGCCTGGTGTTTTTGGACAACACCCTGCTTGGCAGTATTTCGCGGGAAGACGCCCAAGCGTTTTTCAGTTGTCGCGGCTACGCCACCGCCAATGGCCGTCCTTGGGGAGCCGACGCAAGCCAGTGGTCTCGAAGCTTGCTCGAGCGGGTGCAGCCTACGATGAGCATCCACCTGCAATTCTCTGGAAAATCCGTGGTGCAGAGCCTCAAGGACCTGACCGGTAACGCCATGGTTGGCCAACTGCGGTCGCTCATGGATATGGGCACCAATCCGTTGAATGTGTTGAAAACGGCCAGCCGTCTGCGCAGCGACTACAAGGAGCGTAAGCGCTATGAGACGGTGCTGCGCGGCCTGCGCTCGGTGACGCCGGGGCAGGGCGAAGGTGCTGTAGCGGCAGTCGCCCGGCCGGAGGACGTGGCCTTCGTTCCGGGCGGGTTGGTGATGAGCTATCAGCGCTTTCTGATTGAGTTTTACTTGGTCGACGGTATTGTTCAGGTGATCCAGCAACCCTCGCTGCATCAGCTTTCCCGAACCTATGGCGGCCTGTTCTATCTGGCCAATACCAATTGGCAGGCCTGCACCCCTGAGCACTGGCCGTCGGCGGTTACCGCGCTTGAGCACCAGCGGGTGCCGGCGTATGCGCCGAGCTTCTCGCCATCAGGCAAGCGATAATCGGGCGCATGCCCGATATTCTTCTCACCACCCTGAACGCCCGCTACAGCCATGCTTCGCTCGGGCTGCGCTACCTTATGGCCAATATGGGGCCATTGCGTGAGCACACCGAGATCGCCGAGTTTGTCATCGGGTTGAAGACCGCCGAACTCGCTGAACGCCTGCTGGCGCACGCTCCACGCATTATCGGCCTGGGGGTCTATATCTGGAACGTCGAGGAATCGACGCGCCTCGTCGCGCTGCTCAAGCGCATCGCCCCGGAGGTGGTGCTGGTGCTCGGCGGGCCGGAAGTGTCATACGAGGTAGATGAGCAGGCCATCACCGCTCTTGCGGACTACGTGATTACTGGCTGGGGCGAGGTGAGCTTTCCGCGCTTGTGCGGCCAGATTCTTGCCGGCAAGCCGACGCTGCCACGAATCAGCGCGGGTGAGCAACCCCCGCTTGCCGCTCTGCGCCTGCCCTATGACGAGTACTCAGACGCCGACATCGCCCGCCGCAACATCTACGTCGAGGCCTCGCGCGGCTGCCCGTTCAAGTGCGAGTTCTGTCTTTCGGCACTGGACAAAACCGCCTGGCCGTTTGCGCTGGATGAATTTCTCGCGGCCATGGCCCGGCTGTACGAGCGTGGAGCGCGGCGGTTCAAGTTTGTTGATCGCACCTTCAATCTCAAGGTCGACACCAGCGCGCGCATTCTCGATTTCTTCTATCAGCGCATCACGGATCACCCCGAGGATGCGGTTTTCGCGCACTTCGAACTGGTGCCCGACCATCTGCCTGAGGCCTTGAAACAATCGATAGCGCGCTTTCCGCCGGGTTGTCTGCAATTCGAGATCGGCATCCAGACGTTCAATCCGCAGGTGCAGGCGCTGATCAGTCGCCGTCAGGACAATCAACGTGCCGAGGACAACCTGCGCTGGCTGCGCACGCATTCACACGCCCACCTGCACGTCGATCTGATTGCCGGTTTGCCGGGAGAAGACCTGGCAAGCTTCGCGCAGGGCTTCAATCGGCTCGTGGCTCTGGGTCCACACGAAATCCAGCTCGGCATACTCAAACGCCTGCGTGGCACACCCATCGTCCGCCATACCGCGCCCTTTGCCATGGTTTATGACCCGTATCCGCCCTATGCGCTGCTGGCCAATGACCGGATCGCGTTTTCGGAGATGCAGCAGATGGCTCGTTTCGCCCGCTATTGGGATCTGGTGGCCAACTCCGGTCGCTATGCCGACTGCCTGCCAGCGCTGCTGGGCAACGATCCCTTTGCCCGCTTCATGGCGTTTTCACTCTGGCTGTTTCAGCAAACCGATGTTACCGGTGGGCTGGCACCCGAACGGCTGCGCCGCTTGCTCAATCAATGGCTGACGGTCACGGCGACCGGAGAAAATCCGGCCGGCGAAGCAGTCTTGCCGGCTCCTGTGCGGCGCTCCAGGGAGCTTGTATCGGTGCTGGCGGACCAACGTCAGCGCCGCCATCGAGAAGCTGATGGCCCATGAAATGACACATAACTGAAATATCTGCGACACGAGCCCGTCACACAAAATTTACACACTCCTCGCCACGATAAAGTGAACAGGAGAAAACATGAGTCGCATGGGCGAAATAATCCGGGGCAGCGGCACCGGTGTATCACGAGAGTCAGGGCGTTCGTCGCCGTTAAGGCGTGCCACGCCGCAGTTGAGCATGCGGCTGGGGCACTACACGCTCGGCTTTGCTGGCACGGAAGAGGAACTGCGCGAGGCACAGCGACTGCGCTTCAAGGTCTTCGCTGACGAGTTTGGTGCAGAAATCTGCTCCGGCGTGCCGGGGCACGATATTGACTACTACGATGATTTCTGCGACCACCTGATCGTGCGCGATCTCGACGCCGGGCGCGTTGTCGGCACCTATCGCATCCTGCCTCCGGTTGCGGCGCAGGCGGTAGGCGAGTACTACTCGGAAAAGGAATTCAACATTGAGCGATTGGAGGCGCTGCGCCCGCAACTGGTTGAAGTCGGACGTTCATGTATCCATCGCGATTACCGCAGCGGCGCTGTGATCGCGCTCCTCTGGCAGGGGCTCGCGGCCTACATGGCCGAAGGCAACTACCGCTACCTGATGGGCTGCGCCTCGATCGGCATGGCCGATGGCGGACACAATGCCGCCAACGTGTATCGTTCCCTCGATGCGCAGTTCCGCGCCCCTCAGGAGTACAGCACCTTTCCCTTGAATCGCCTGCCCATCGAGCGCTTGGGCAATGATCAGGATGCCGTCATCCCGCCCTTGATCAAGGGCTATGTCCGGGCCGGCGCGTGGATTTGCGGCGAGCCGGCATGGGACCCGCAATTCAACTGCGCTGATGTGCTGGTGCTCATGCCCATGAGCCAGATAGGTCCCCGCTATGCGCGCCGATTTTTGCACAGCGGAGAGTGAATGGACTACAACCTGAATCTGGCGGTGGTCAGCGATGGCGCGCGCGGGCAGCCCAGTCCGGAGTGGCTGCCAGGCGCTCTGGCACATGGCGATAGCATCGATCTGATTCGTTCGCAGCGGCTGCAGATCGAGTCGCCTCAGGCTCCCGGTGGTCTTGAGTCGTGGTTGGACAAGCATTCCGGCGACCCGGAGTGCGATGAGCGTAGCGCACGGCGTTTGCGCGATTGCCTGCTCCCTTCCCTGCGCTGGCCGGGTGGTGGCACCAGCGCTATCTCGTTGCCCGCGCCGGGCCGGCTGAGACAGCGCTGGGAGCGGCAGCGCCCCGACGTCATTCATGTCCTGGGTGAGGGGGCGCTGGCTTGGTCGGCCGTCACCGTGGCCCGGCAGATGCAGATTCCGGCGCTTGTTGAGGTGGCGGACGTGTCCTGTCGCCAGGGCGAGGGTGCCCATGCCCGCTTTGGTACCGGGCTGAAGCGGCGCTATCAGCGCTACCTGCATGCCAGTGCCAGCACCCTGCTGGCCCGTACAGTGTGTGACCGTGATGCACTGTGGGTGCGTGGGGTGCGTCGCGTTGAGTTGATTGAACGGCCATTGGATACACGGGTGTTCAATACGACGGGCCGCGGAGGTCTTCTGCGCTCACGCTGGGGCGTATCACCCACCACGCTGGTAGCGAGCTATGTCGGTCCGCTCAAAGCTGGCGGGTGCATTGATCAGGTGATCCGTAGCTTCAATGCCTTGCGCGTGTGGCACCCGGATGCACGCTTTGTTTTGATGGGTGATGGGCCGTTGCGTGCGGAACTCGCCGAGTGCTACCCCGACTGGATTTTTGTCGAGCCACGCACGGGCATCGCTCTGGCCGGCCACTACTCGGCCTGTGATCTGCTGCTGCTTCCGGAAGTCGGCGCAGCGCGCGAAACAGCGGCAGCGGAAGCGCTCGCCTGCGGGCTGCCGGTCGTTGCCTGGCAGACACCGGCGCTATCCACCCTGCTCAAAAGCGCCCTGACCGGCCGTCTGGTGCCGGCAGGAAGTAGTGATGCGTTTGTAGCGGCGGCACGCGAACTGGCTGCCGGACTGCGTAGCAACGGCCAGCGCGAGGACGTTCGTAGCCGCTGTGCCGCGTCGGTCGCGCACCTGTCGGCGGCAGCCAGCTTCGCACGCATCAACGAGCTGCATCACCGTATGGTGGTGCAGTTACCCTACGAGAGCCCCTGCGCGATGACGCCTGCGCCAATGGTGTCGGGATGACGATCAAGGTTCGCTCCATCTTCATCTCAGACGTGCACTTGGGTACGCGCGGCTGTCAGGCCGAGCGACTGCTTGAGTTTCTGCGCCTCTATGACTCCGAGTACCTGTACCTGGTGGGCGATATTGTCGATCTGTGGGCAATGAAGCGCGGCATCTACTGGAGCCCGGCACAGAACACGGTGGTGCAAAAAATCCTGCGCCGTGCCCGGCACGGGCAGCATGTAATGTTCATTCCGGGTAACCACGACGAAGCCATGCGCGATCACGATGGCGTTTCATTTGGCGAAATCCTGGTCAGGAATGAGCATATTCACGTGGCCGCGGATGGCTTGCGTTATCTGCTGGTGCATGGCGATGTCTATGATCAGGTGACGCGCTATCACCGGTGGGTCACTGTGCTGGGTGACGTAGCGTATAACGGCCTGGTACGCTTGAATGGCGTGATTGCCGATACGCGTCGCTTGCTAGGACGACCCGGCTACTGGTCGCTGGCGGGCTACGCCAAGACCAAGGTAAAGAAGGCCGTCAGCTTCATTTTCGATTTTGAAGACAGCGTGGCCCACGCGGTGCGTGAGCACGGCCTGGACGGGGTGATCTGCGGGCACATTCACTCGGCTGCGATACGCCCGATGACCGGACTGACCTATATTAATTGCGGCGATTGGGTAGATAGTTGCACCGGGATTGTCGAACATCTGGACGGACGCATGGAGTTGGTGCGTGCTGCCGAGGCTGTGGCCGATTTGGGTTTGGAAGAGAACGCGGAGCCGCAACGAGCTGTTACGCCAGTTCCGCAAGTTACACCGTCAATCGCCGTATCACCAGCGCCGACTTCCGAACGGAATTCCGGTGAGCCTTGGGGAAAGCCGGTTCCTGTGGCGGCCCCACTATCCTTCGTGCCGGATGAGGAGGGTCCCGTTCTGCGCGAGCACGCAAAAATTGCTCTGCGAGCAAACCGGGTGCACCGGGCACGCCGCGCGCCAAGGAGCTCGGCACTGTAACAATCAGAAGTGCGATCGCTCTTAAAATTCGGCAACCCGAATTTTTTCTGCTATCCATGTCCGCGTCACTCGCGCTTCGCTTCGTCGCCACCCCCCAACGGCTTGCCGTGTTGCAACGCAAACTTGGAAAGGTGATGGAGGCTGCGCCGGTAGTCAGCACTCATAGTCAGCTTTACTTCGACACTTCCGGTACGCGCCTGCGCCGGTTGGGTTTTGATCTGCGCCTTGAGCGTCGCGAAGCGCACTGGGTTCAGCTGATGCGTTGTCGCAAATCAGGTGAGGAGTGGCAAGCCCCTTATGTGGGCGGCTTCGACTTTTCTCAGTGGAACGACGCGTCGCTGGATAAGCGACTCAATCGGGTAAAGCTGCGCAATCACCTGATACGTGTGTTTGATGTCCGCCTGCGCCGGTCCGTCTGGCAAGGAAAAACTGGCCTCAGCGTGCTGCTGGAGCGAGGTGCAGTGGCTTCGGGCGCGCGCTCAACCCCATTTGCACGACTGACCCTGCGTGGTCCGCACGCTGACCGAGAGCCACTGTTTGACCTCGCGGCGCAGTTAAGCGAGACGGTCGCCTTGTTGCCCGAAGATGACGACGTCGTCGCCAGGGGATATCTGCTGCTGGCCGGGCACGACGAGGCGCCAGCGCGCGCTGCCGCGCTCGATCTCGCCGACGACGCGAGCGCGCGTGAGGCCTTTGCCCACATTGCGACGGCCTGCCTGAGCCACTGGATAGCCAATCGCGACGGCGCGGTAAAGCAGCCAGATGACCCGGAGTATGTGCATCAACTTCGTGTCGCCATTCGTCGCTTGCGCGCCGCGATTCAGGTCTTCCGCACGGTGCTGCCCGAAGAATTTCTCGCCGCTGCCCTGCCGCCGCTACGCGAACTGATGGCGAGTTTGGGGCGCTCGAGGGATCTGGATGTATTGATGCAAGAGATTGTCAGCCCGGTAGCGAATGCCTTGCCCGATGAACCTCGCTTGCAGGCGCTGAACGAGCGCCTGATCGAACGTCTGTTGCAAGCCCGGCGGCAGGCGAGCACACAGCTCGATCGCCCGGCCCTGGGCAGCGACCTGATCAAGTTGACCCGTCAGATCGAAGCGTTGCGCCTGGAATCACCAAGCCCGGCAATTGCCGAGGTTCCCTTGCGTGAATTTGTTGATCAGCGTTTGCGCAAGCGTTTGCGCGCTGCGCAACGTTGTGCTGAGGCCGCGCGCAATGATGACCCGGTCAGCCTGCACGATCTGCGCATCGCCATCAAGCGCTTGCGCTACAGCCTGGAATTTTTCAGCAGCCTGTTGCCCGACGGCATGGCGCGCAAAGTTTTGCGCAAGCTGGCGGTCTTGCAGGACGAACTCGGCCAGCTCAACGACCTGGCCAGCGCCGGAGCGCTGCTTATGGCCAATGCCGGTGACGAAGCGCCCCTGCGTGAAGCCGTGACCTTGATCGCGGGCTGGCACGGCGCGCGCTATGCACGCTTGCTGGCCGATATTCCCCATCACCTGGACGATGTTCGCGGCTTGCGCCTGCCGCGCCTGAGCCCGAAAGTCAAGGCGGTGAAGCCGATCGAGCCGGGCAGCGAGCCGAGCATGCCCCCGGGGGTCGAGCCAACGGGTCAAGCATCGGCACCACCAGCGCCGCCCGCGCAAGACCACACCGAGCCCGCCGGGCAGAGCACGCCGAGCGCCGAGCCCACGTTCTTGCTCCCACCCACCCTCGACTGATTACGCGTACCAGCGCGCTAGCGCGCGCGCCGTGTGTGGCTCGCGCTCGCTGCCGGTGGGCAGCCAGTGGGCGTGGCTGACGCAGGCGCGTGCCAAAAAATCCAGACAGTTCATGTGCCGCCGCAACACCCGTTGCCAGCGATGGGGTACCTGCGGGTTGAACATCCCGTGGCGTGAGAACAACTGCAGGGGGTTCTTCTTCACCCAGAGCCACGAGCCCATTTCCAGCGTCAGCGGCAAAAACACAGCGGGGGAATGCGTCAGCGCACGTTGGTAGAGAAAATCCCACAGGTCGCCGTGCGTCAGGTAGTGGCGGCTTTGCGGTTCAACGGTATAGCGGTGGTAGAGATGCCCATCATCCAGCAGCTCGGCCAGGGCATGGATCTCGGCCAGGTGGGCAATGGGCGTCGTGGTATGGGCATAAGGAAACCACAACTGGTCGCGCGTGCCAAAGCCCGAATGACAATCAATCGCCAGACTGAAGGGGCGAGGCAATAACTCGCGGGTGATCAGGTCGCACAAGGCTTGCGCTTCGGGCTGCATGGGCGCGTCGGCCGCGCCACGAAACCAGGGCAAGCTGGCGCTCAGGCGCTGGCCGCCGAGCAGGCGCGGTACCGGTTGCTCGGCCTCGATCGGCGCATTTCGCATCAGGTCCACTCCTTGCGGATTGGCACGGGTGCGACGCCAGAAGCCGCCGGGGTTGAGCATCGGTATAACGACCAGGCGTAGGCTTTCCAGCTGCTGATGAAGCAGCACGTCCCAGCGCAGCCGTGCCGCGAGCGACTGCAAAAAAGCAATCACCACCTGCGTGCCGATACGTTCCAGGCCGTGCACGCCGCCGATGACGGCGAACCCGGGCATGGCGGGGTCCGGGTTGCCCAGGGTCAGCGCGTGGAGCTTCAGGCGCGGGGTGCTGTGGCGGCCGATTCCGATCTCACCCAGCGACTCATGCGTCGCATGTGTGCCCAGGGTTTCGATGCAGCGCTCAAGTTCCGCTAGCTCGGGCAGGCGGTCGTGCATTACGTTGTCACCGTCATGAAATATGGCTGAAATGTTGCACGCCTAGAGTTCGGGACAAGTGCTCGCAGAGCATTGCTGATCAGGGAGAGCGGTATGCGGTTTGTTATCCGGAAACTTGGGCTTTTGCTGGCGGGAGTGCTTGCCGGCCATTGGGTCGCCCTGTGGAAGTTTGAGCCGCCGCTGATGGAAGGTGAGCAGGCATGAGCGCGCAACGGCGAATGATGCTCTCGGTAACCACAGTAGGAATGGCGGTGGTGTGGGCCACACTTGAGACGTTGGCGCTGCTGCGGGCCAAACTGGATGACTCGCTCGACGAGCACTGAAGATTCACCGTCCGTGCTCAGGTGCGCGGACTCGTGCCCGCCGCTTCCAACTGACTGGTCAGGGCAGACGCTTGCCGCGACGGCATCAATGTTCCGGGCGCGCGCAGGACGCTTTGCCAAAGGTGTGAAAGTTTTCATAGCACGGCCCGTTTTTTGCCAAGGCTAGGGGCTGAACATGACACGAGGGTGACACTTCGGCCGGATGCCGACTTTCGATGAAGTGCTCTAGAAAAGCAGCCGCTTTGTCGCAGAAATGAAATCACAGACCTCTACAGTTCGGCCATCAACCATCACCGTATTGGAGAAATCTGATGACAAGCAAAGTCCCCCGCTACGAGGATTCTGAGAATGCCTCCACGGCAACCCCGGAGCAATCACTTGAGCATACGCTCGCGGACATGCGGGCCGACGTTGTTGCTCTGGAAAGAGCAATTCACGCAGGGCAGGATACGACGGCAATATGGAATCGTCTGGCCCGCTGCAAGTACCTGTTGGAGCGAGTGCAATGAGCCCGACGACCCACCCCTCAACGAGGTTTCTCGAGCCGCTGATTCATCTGATCGGGCAGATCTCATTCCAGAACAAGCTGCGCCTGACGGCGGCTGTCTTCGGTCTCCCGTTGTTGGCCGCTGCCGGTGCGATTCTTTATGAACTCAACAGCAAGCTGGACGCGCTCGAGCAGGAGCATGCGGCCATTCAGGTGCAGTTGCCGACACTCAGCCTGCTGGCGGCCGCAAGCCAGCTTGCAGCAACGCGCAGCGGGCAAGAGAGCGGGGTTACCGGTATCGACCAGTTGGCGAGTCGTGACGCGGTACGCGCCACAGGTTGGCTGAAAGACGCGCGTTCCGCTCTGACCTCGTTGGGCGGAAACATTGCCGATTCGTCCCTGAGTCGTGGCCTTGTCGAGGCATCCGAGCAAGGGAAGCTAATTGAGACGGGTAGCAGTGATGCGCTCGCCGAGTGGGTCGCGGCGACGGCGACCAGGCTTGATGAGCTGAATGAAAGTGCCGGCCTGCTCAATGACGGCGATGCGCAAACCAGCCGTTTGCTCGACGTGCTGACCATTCATTTAAGTGGCCTGATGCGCACCACCGCCACCGCGGCCCGTATCGGCACCGAGACGCTGGTCAAGCAGAGCTTGCGCGGCAGCCGGCGCAATGACCTTACCCTGGCGCGTGGTGACTACAACGCGCTGGTGACCTACAGCCTGGAAAATCTGCGCAAGGTCGGGCAGGCGCACCCTCCGTTTGCCGAGCGTCTTGAGGCGACGGGCGGAACGCTCAACACCGCCTATTTGTCCGTTCAGGAAATGATCACGACCAAGATGATCGACACCATGGACTTCGATCTCGCACCGCAGCGCTATCTGGAAATAACCGGAAAGGCCTTTGACGACACGTTGGTAGCGGCAAAAACCGTCAGCGAGACCGTAGATACCCTGATGGCCTCGCGCCTGAGCAGCCTCTACTGGCAGCGCAACCTGGTCATCGTCGCTATGCTGGCCGTCGGTGGCCTGGTGTTGGTGGCCTTCCTGTCCGCCTATATTTCGATCATGCGCGGCCTGCACGGGCTGGCGGCAGCGGTGAAGACCATGGCCGATGGCGACCTCGGTGCGCGTATCAACGTCACCACTCGCGATGAGCTTGGTACCGTGGGCAAGCAGTTCAACGAGATGGCGGCCCGGTTGGCGGAACGCACGGTGCAGTTGCGCGAAAAGACCCACGAAATCGAAGCCATGCTGGCCAACATGCCGCAGGGAATTTTTACCATTACCCCGTCCGGCCAGATCCACGAGGAATATTCGGCCTACCTCGAAACCATTTTTGCGACCGGGCACATTGCTGGTCGTGACGCCATGAACTTCCTCTTCGAGTTCACAGACACTGCCGCCAATGATCGAGATCAGGTGTCGGCCAGCGTTTCGTCCTGTCTGGGCGAAGATCGAATGAATTTTGATTTCAACGAACATCTGCTGCTTCGTGAAATACGCCGCACCTTGCCTGACGCCGCGCCGCAGTATCTTGAGCTGGCATGGTCAGTCATCTGCGACGACGAAGATCACGTTGAGCGCGTGATGGTGTGCGTGCGTGACGTCACGATCTTGCGTCAAATCGAAGCCGAGGCGCAACAGCAACGACGCGAGCTGGCCATCATCGGGGAGATTCTGGCGGTCAAGCAGGAGAAGTTTCATGAGTTTGTTGCCAGCTCGCGAAATTTCCTCGAAGACAACGGCATTCTGCTGCGTTCTGCCGTAGCGGCGACTCCGGTGCTGGTCAAGCAACTTTTCCGCAACATGCATACTGTCAAGGGCAACTCGCGTACCTATGGCTTGACGCAACTGACCCATCGCGTGCATGAGGCCGAGCAAAGCTACGAAGTGCTGCGTCAGGACGAGACGGCAAACTTTGATGCCGAACTACTCCTGAACCAGTTGGCTGAAGTGTCCAGCTGCCTGGAAGAGTACGCCCATATCAACGAGACCAAACTGGGCCGGCGCGGACCAGGTCGGCGCGGCAGTGCCGAGAAGTATCTGATGGTGGAGCGCGACCAGATCGGGCAGCTGCTGGCCGAGTGTGATCGCGCGCGAGGCCGCGCAGAGCAGGCTCCCGAGGCCTTGCGTGTTGTCTCAGACGCATTGCGTTTGCTTGGCACAGAGCGCGTCGACGACATGCTGTCCGGTGTGCTCGATTCGCTCCCTTCACTGGCGGCCGAATTGGGCAAGCCGGCTCCTCAAATCGTTATTGAGGCCAAGGGTATTCATGTGCGCAACCAGATGACCGATCTCTTGCGCAATGCCTTCATGCACCTTTACCGCAATTCGCTGGACCATGGCCTCGAGTTGCCCGCTGAGCGGCTCGCACAGGGCAAGCCCGCGGCCGGCTGCGTCCTGTTGCGCGTGACCGTGGAATCGGGGCGGGCACTGTTCAAATTGAGCGATGATGGTCGCGGACTGGCGTTGGCCTATATCCGGCGCAAGGCTGTAGACAAGGGTTTGGTCGCAGATGCCGGCGAACTCGACGATGCCGCGACTGCGCAATTGATTTTCGCTTCCGGGTTCTCTACGGCGGCGGCGGTGACCGAGGTTTCCGGGCGCGGCGTGGGGATGGATGCGGTGCGTGATTTCATCGAGCGTGAGAGTGGCTCGCTGCATATTGAGTTTACCGATCAGCGAGTAGGTAGTGACTACCGTGCCTTTGAAACCGTCATCAGCTTGCCCGCGCATGTGGTGGTCACCAGCACCGCAACAGAGGCCGCGGGTCCCGCGCTGGCAACGCCGGTCTTGACGCGGGCGGCCTGAGTCGATGCGCACTGATGGAGTCACGCACTGATGGCGTTGTGCAAACAAGGGCGGCATGATGGCTGCCGCTCGGCGCACCGTCCAGGGAAGCAGCCGCTACCTTTTTTCGCAAAGCTGCGCGTTGCTGCTTATGAGTGAGCGCTGTAACGATCCTGAAATATTTTGGCCCTAGATTGAGCTTGCCCAACTTGGAAGCAAGACCCAATGGTTCATACCGAAAATATTGACGCCTTGCTGCAGCGCGTCGCGCTTGACCTGATCGACGACTACGACGAAGAGCTTGAGCTTGAACTGGAAGATCGCACCGACCGCGATTACCTTGAGGGTGCCAGCGCCATCAGCTCAGAGGACCAGAAGCGCTATCGGCGTGAATACTTTACGAATCTGTTTCATTTGCAAAGTGAGTTGGTCAAGCTGCAGGATTGGATAGCACATACCAAGCGCAAGGTGGTCATCCTCTTTGAAGGGCGCGACGCAGCCGGCAAAGGCGGCGTGATCAAGCGCATTACTCAGCGCATCAGCCCGCGTGTGTGCCGGGTTGTGGCGCTGCCTGCGCCGAGTGACCGTGAAATGACGCAGTGGTATTTCCAGCGCTACGTCGCGCACCTGCCGGCGGCGGGCGAGATGGTGCTGTTTGATCGCAGCTGGTACAACCGTGCCGGAGTCGAGCGCGTGATGGGCTTTTGTACCGATGACGAATATGAAGAGTTCTTTCGTTCTGTGCCGGAGTTCGAGCGGATGCTGGTTCGTTCGGGCATAACACTCGTCAAATACTGGTTTTCAATTACCGACTATGAACAGCACGTGCGTTTTACCGCACGAATTCGTGACCCGATGAAGCAATGGAAACTCAGTCCGATGGACCTGGAGTCCCGGCGGCGCTGGGAAGACTATACGAAGGCCAAGGAAATAATGATCGAGCGAACGCACATCCAAGAGGCTCCTTGGTGGGTGGTCATGGCGGTCGACAAGAAGAAGGCGCGTTTAAATTGCATTAGTCATCTTCTAAGTCTTTTCCCTTACGAAGATGTCATCCGTCCTGAGGTAGTCTTGCCTGAACGCGTGCGCAACCCTGATTATTTGCGCGAGCATGTGCCTAAGGAAATGTGGGTGCCCGAGGCCTATTAGCCCCTTGTTTGAGGATCGCGGCGCCACCTATCGTTAAACGCGCGTAAACTTGATATACGGTTTAAACTATTTACTCCTTAACGAAAAGGGGAGTAAGTTCCAATGTCCGAAAGCGAAGTCAAGGCGGGTGCAAAAAGCACGCCAAAGCCACCCAAGGCTCCTACGCCAGTGATTGCGGCCGAATCAACCGCCACAAAGCTGGCAAGCAAGTCTGCCAAGCCAGTGACCAAGAAGCCCGTAGCACCGGCAAAAGCAAAACCTGCAGCGCCAGCCAATGCAGCTTCGAAGGCAATCGAGCCGCATGTAGCAAAAGTGGCGAAACCAAAAAAAGCCAAGCTGGTGCGCGACAGTTTCACCATGCCGGAGGCTGAGTATGTCTTGTTTGCCGAGCTGAAAGGGCGCTGTCTCAGCGGGGGTGTCGCTGCCAAAAAAAGTGAAGTGCTGCGCGCAGCGTTGGTGGCGTTCGCGGCACAGTCGGATGCCAATGTGTTCAAGGCAATAAAGACGCTGTCACCTGTCAAGACAGGCCGGCCGGCGAAGGGCGTCAAGTAACGCGGGCGGCGCATAGCGGGCTGGCACCCCAACGTGGCTGGCCCGCAAATAAGAAAAATCGAGATATGAAATCTCTGTGTAACTATCGCGGCAGACAATCCGGCGCTTAACCACGATGCTTATGCGCGATGGATCAAATAAATCTTGGAAGCGTTTTTTTGCGTCCATTGCTGGCGACCTTCGCTCTGTTATTGGCGCTGACTGGATGCTCACCCCGCCAACTGATCATTGATGGCATCGGCAGCGAAATGGCCCGACAGGGGGCTGCGCCGGAAGAAGATCTTGAGTTGGCGCGTGAAGCCAGTGCGTTCTACCTAAAGCTTTCTGAATCGCTGCTGCGTGCGTCGCCCGATAACCACCAACTGGCGGAAGCGGTGACGGCCAGTTTCACCCAATATGCGTTCGCGTTTGTGGCTTTCGAGGCTGAACAGATCGAGACTCGCGATGTACGCAAGGCACAGGCACTACGCGCAAGAGCTGCACGACTGTATGCGCGGGCGCAGCGGCATGGCCTGACGATGCTGGAGCGGCGTGCTTCAGGGGTACATGAGGCGATCCGTGCGGCCGATGTACCCCCTCGCTTGCTACTGCCAACCGAATTGCTCGGACTTACCTATTGGACAAGCGCCGCGTGGGGCAGTTGGATAGCGCTATCGAAGCACGACCCCGAAATCGTTGCTCAGTTGCCGCAAGTGATTCGGCTCGCTCGTCTGGCCTGGCAAACGAATCCCGACTGGGGGCGGGGGGCGCTTGAGAGTCTGATGGGCAATCTCGAGCTGGCGCGCCCCGGCGGCTCTCGCGCACAGGCAGTGCACCATTTCGATCGCGCCATTGTGCTTGCTGGCGACCAACTCGCCGGCCCAGTGGTGACCAAGGCGGAGTCCATCTCACTGGCTGCCGGCGACCGGCAGAGCTTTGAGCAATTACTGCAACGGGCAATAGCGATAGCAGCAAATGCGCCGACCCTGGAAAATCAAGCCATGCTGGCACGTGCCCGTTGGCTGCTGGCAAACGCTGACGAACTCTTCTGAACTCTAACGGAAAGATAGACATGCCATCCAATCTGCGTCGCCTGATCGTTACTCTCTCGCTGCTCCTGACAACGCACTGCCCCGTGCTGGCTGCCGACCCGCAACTGAGGATAGGTACGTTGGCGCCAAAGAATTCGGTCTATCACCAGCAACTGATGGAGCTTGGTGAGGCTTGGCGGGCGGCACAAGGTGGCGAGGCCAAATACCGCGTTTACCCCGATGGCAGTCAAGGCGGTGAAGCCGATATGGCCAGACGCTTGCGCATCGGCCAACTGCAAGGGGCGTTGTTGTCGGTCGTAGGTCTGCGTGAGATAGAACCCTCGATTGTGGCCCTGCAGTCCATGCCCTTGCTATTCCGAAGCTGGGAGGAAGTGGATTACGTGCGCGAAAAAATGCGCGGCGGAATGGAAAAGAAGTTTCTCGAAAAGGGTTTCGTCGTGCTTGGCTGGGGCGATGCCGGCTGGGTACGCTTTTTCTCCAAGGAACCCGCCTTTCGTCCTGATGATTACAAGAAGATGAAGTTTTTTTCCTGGGGGGCGGAGGCCGAGCAGCAGGAAATCATGAAGACCCTCGGGTACACGCCGGTGCCTCTGGAAACCAGCGACATTTTGCCTTCGATCCAAACGGGCATGATCAACGCGGTTCCCTCGACTCCCTACTTCGCACTGGCCAGCCAGGTTTACCTGAGCGCACCCAATATGCTGGAGATCAATTGGGCCCCCATTGTTGGTGCATTGGTGGTGACGCAGAAAGCGTGGAACGAAATGTCGCCTGCCGCGCAAAAGGTGCTGCGCCAGGCCAGCGAGAAAGCTGGCTTGAACATGAGGATGCAAGCGCGTCGCGAAGTGGACGAATCGGTGGCAGCCATGAGCAAGCGCGGCCTGACCATCAACCGTCCAAACCCCGAACAACTCAAGGAATGGCAGACGCTGGCCGAAAACTTGTACCCACGCATTCGCGGTGCCATGGTGCCTGCGGAGACCTTTGATGAGGTCATGGCGCACGTAAAGGCTTTTCGCAGCGGTAAAAAGTGATGGGCCTGCCGATGTTGCGGCGCGTGCTCAGTATCGACACTTGGGTCGCCGCAGCGGCACTGGTGCTGATGACCTTGATCCCGCTGCTGGAAATTCTTCTGCGTCCGGGCTTGGGCAAAGGCATCGAAAATGCGCCGGCGCTGGTTCAGCACCTCGGGTTGGTTCTGGCCATGCTCGGTGCAGTGGCGGCTGAGAGACATGGCCACCTGTCGACATTGGGTGGAGGCCTGGGCGCCCTCGGCGGCGGGCTGAGGCAAAAGGCAATCTACTACTTTGCCAAAGCGAGCGCGGCATTGATCTGTGGCGCACTCGCCCTGGCGAGTTGGCGGTTTGTCGCCAGCGAAATGGTGGCGGGACACAATCTCGCATACGGCGTGCCTGTCTGGTGCGTGCAAGCGGTGATGCCGGTCGGCTTTTTGTTGCTCGGCGCGCGGCTTGCCTCTCGCTGTGCTGAACCGATCATGCTGCGCCTGCTCTTCAGTGTGGTTTTGCCCGGGCTAGGTGTGTTGCTGGTCGCTCAGTTCGAGGGTACGTCGATGATGTTATGGCCATTCGTACTCTGGGTGCTCGCCGCCCTGCTGGCCGGTGCGCCCATCTTTGCGATCATCGGCGCGCTGGCCCTCGCGCTGTTTTGGCAAGAGGGGCAACCCTTGGCGTCGGTGCCACTGTCGCATTACCAGATCACGGTCAACCCATCCCTTCCTGCACTGCCACTTTTCACGCTGGCCGGTCTTGTCTTTGCCCGGACCGGAGCCGCCCAACGGCTGGGCGCTGTATTTTTAGCCGCATTTGGCGAAGGCGTCACGGGTACGGTCGTCGCTGCCGCCGTACTGTGTTCGTGCTTCACCGCATTTACTGGTGGCAGTGGCGTAACCATTCTTGCGCTTGGGGGCTTGCTGTTGCCGTTGCTACGCAATGCCGGTTACCCGGAGCAGCGTGGTATTGGTCTGGTCACCAGCGCCAGCGCCTTGGGCGTATTGCTGGCACCCTCAGTGCCTTTGATCATGTACGCGATCATTGCCCGGGTCCCGATCAATACAATGTTTCTTGCGGGCTTGGTACCCGCAGCCGTGATGGTGGTGTTCCTGCTAGTGATCGGGGGCTATTTGCGGCGCCAGGGATTGCCAGCGGCCACCCTTGTGCAAACCGCCAAAGAGCCCGGCCATTTTCTCAAGACAGCATGGGCAGCCAAGTGGGAAATTCTCGCGCCCGTCGTAGCCATCACTTCACTGGTCAGCGGCTTGGCTACGCCCACTGAAAGTGCTGCCCTGACCGCCGCTTATGCCATCGTCACGCAGGCATGGGCGCACCGTGAATTGAATGCCAGCGTACTTGGCAAGGCACTTGCAGACTGCGTGCAGGTGATTGGGGGCGTGATGCTGATTCTCGGCATGGCCTTGGGCCTGACCAATTATCTGATCGATGCCGGCGTGCCCGATGCAGCTATCGAATGGGTGCAAAGTGTCATTCCGAACAAGTTCGTGTTTTTGCTGGTATTGAGTATCTTCTTGCTTATCGCCGGTGCCCTCATGGAGATTTTCGCCGCGCTCGTGGTACTGGTGCCCCTGCTATTGCCCGTCGCCATGAGCTACGGCATTGATCCGGTGCACTTTGGCATCATTTTTTTGGCGGCCATGGAGATGGGGTTCCTGTGTCCGCCAGCCGGCATGAATGTCTATTTCGCCTCGGCAATGTTTGGCAAGTCGATTCGATACGTGGCGGTTTCGGTGCTTCCGGCCGTACTTGCTATCTTGCTGGGCACACTGCTGATTTCCTGGCTTCCCATTCTGGCCACTGGGCTGCCATCTCTTTTCATGAGATGACTTACTGCGCGTTTTTTCCAGTTTTGGCGTCCCCTCTGTTGCAGGATGAGTAGGATTACCACTGATCGCAGTCTGGCCGTCCGCGAGTAACTTCGAGCTGACTGCCTGAGTAAATCATCGACTTCGCATCGGGCAGTCCTCAGCACCCGAAAAAGTCTCGAACTCCGGGGAGTGGTTGCAAGGGATAGAGGATCGTCCTTTCAGAGTGCTGTTGTCAGCGAGCCTCGTCGCACTGACCGCAATTGTTCGTAATTGGATCCTGCGTCCGGTTACCTCTTGGATTCAACCGCTGGATGCAACACACTAGAAACTACGTAAGCAGAAGGAGTGTTGCAAATAAAGCAAAGACGACGGATTTATTGCTCTGAGAGTCAAAAAGCGCTGATGTGGGAGCCTTGGCGAGCAGGTGACTCTCGCAAGTCGGCGCTGGTAAGACGGCGATTACCCCGGTTCGAGGTGTCAGACTTATTACCGAGGCCAATGACGTAAGCTTGACATCAACTTGACAGACTGATGACAAGTAGTTGGGCTAGGTTAGTAATGCGAGCGAAGGCTTCCGCTCAATTGACTACAGCCAGCGCGGTTAGCCAATTTGCCATTAGGCGACGCGCCGAATGTCCCGACGCTTGCTGACATTCGGTTTGGTGATTGTCCGCTCTTGCATCCAGATGCACAGGGCGTCAGCCGCCATCGGGCGGGCGAAGTAATAGCCCTGGCCATAGCGCACGCCGAGTTCGTGCAGGCTTTGTGCCTGCGCCAAATTCTCTACTCCCTCGCCGATAACCTCGGCGCCAACCGCACGGGCGATGGCGACAATTTCCGGTATCAAGTTCGAACGCAGGCTGGCGTCTTCCATTTCAAAGACAAACGACTTGTCGATTTTGAGAAAATCCGGCCCGACGCGCTTGACGGTACCCAGATTCGAGTAACCGGTACCGAAGTCGTCGACCGAGACCAGATACCCGTCGTCGCGCAATTGATGAAGCGTATCGATACTCTCCGGCACAAAGCTGTACTCGGTCACTTCGATATTCAGTTGCAAGCGTTCGCCAGCGAGTTCTCGGAGTCGATCGAGGTGTGCGCGAAAGTCACGGTGTGCGAGATTTTCGGGGAAGAAGTTGAATGCGAGTTTGAACGATGGCCCAGGCGGCAGCGCCGCGAGCAATTCAGTGACCGCTTTGGCACTGATCAGCCGATCCAGTTCCCAGGCCAGTCCGCGCGCAAGAATGGCGGGAATCGCCTCATCGGGGCTGATCAGGCGCTCATCGTTACGCAGGCGCATGAGCACCTCACAGCCCGTGACGTTGCCGCTGGTGAGATCCACGATGGGCTGATACAGGCAGACCAGATTTCTCTCCACCAGCAAACGTCGGATGCGATATTTGAGGTCGTTGGCGCGGCGCATGCGCTCTAGCAGCAGGTAATAAGCCAGTGCACCCAGCGCCAGTGCGCCGATGATCAGCAGCACCAAGTAAGCGACGTGGCCGGCAACCATGGCGGCCGGTGCGCGAACAATCTGCACCACAAATTCACTCTCCGCAAGACCGCGCGTGACGATGAATCGCCCGGCGACAAACTGCACGTCGGCGTCCAGTGAGGCCTGGCGGACGGCATTGAGCATCGCCTGCTCAAGGTCGAAATCATTGGCGTCGGGCGCTGAGAGGCGGGTGATACGACGGCCCATCACGAACCAGATGGCATCGATGTCGCGATGTTTGAGCAAGGCTTGGCTGATGAAAGGATCGAGCACTACATTGAACGCTCCGTCACGAATCACGGTCGCCTTGATCTGGCGGTCACTCATGATCAGCGGCATGTCGAGCCAATACAACCGGCCTTCCTGGTTGATCAGCGAGGCAGCGGGGTCGAACTGCGCCTTGGGTAGCGCGCCCATGCTCGATGTACAGAACAGTCTGCCTTCGCGGTCATAGATCCCGATGTCGCGGATGTAGCGGAAATCGAGCAGCATGGCTCGGAGTTTGATCAGGCCACCCGGCGTGCACATCTCGGCGCTATTGGTCTGACCAAGGCGCTCGAAGGCGCGGTCGAGTTCCCGGCTTACTGTCGAGAGTTCTGCTTCGGCGGCGTCGATACGCAGATTCGCCTGGCGGATCGTCTGCTGTCCGACAACGCCAAGACCGGCCCCCAGTCCCAGCGCGCCGACTACGACCGCGACGGCCAGCGCATAGCGTTTGGCGTGCAGATGAAAGTGTTGGCGCCACATGTGCATTCGCTTTTTAAAAGGGTGTTTCGAGTTTATTTCTCGCCTTTCGAAAGACTAAGTCGCTGAGGTTGCAAAGGCATTACAGCGCTGGGTGGCAGTATCGAGGTTTGCCTCGAGCAGTAGAAAGTGATAACTAAGCTGTTGATTTTTATTGGTCATGTCGCTGTAATATTTGGCATGGACAATTCGCTGTCCCAACTAACCGGAGTTTTTAAATGAAAGTTCAAACCAAACTCGTCGCAGCTGCCGTTGCGGGCCTGATCGGCTCAGGTGCTGCGTTCGCTCAGATGCTCGTCAAAGTCGATGGTTCCTCGACCGTGTACCCGATCACCGAAGGCGTTGCTGAAGAGTTTCAGAAGTCCAAAAAGGGTGCCATGAAGGTGACCGTGGGCATCTCCGGCACGGGTGGCGGCTTCAAAAAGTTCTGCCGCGGCGAGACCGACGTGCAGAACGCTTCACGTCCGATCACGGCAAAAGAGATGGAAGACTGCGCCAAGGCGGGCGTCAAGTACTACGAAATCCCGGTGGCCTTTGATGCGCTGACCGTGGTGGTCAACCCCAAGAGCCCGATCAAGCAGCTCAGCGTTGCCGAACTGAAAACCATGTGGGAACCCGCGGCGCAGGGCAAGATCACCAAGTGGAATCAGGTTAATCCCGCTTTCCCCGACGCCCCGCTGAAGCTGTTCGGCGCTGGTGCTGACTCGGGCACCTTTGAATACTTCACCGAAGCGGCGACCGGCAAGTCGAAGTCCTCGCGTGGCGACTACACCGCCTCGGAAGACGACAATGTGCTGGTGCAGGGTGTGCAGCGCGATGTCAATGCCATCGGCTACTTCGGCTATGCCTACTACGCCGAGAACAAAGACAAACTCAAGGCGGTGGCGATTGTCAATTCCGCGGGCAAGGCCGTCGAGCCCTCCGAGGCAGCCGTTGTCGATGGCAGCTACAACCCGATGGCACGTCCTATCTTCATCTACGTGAGCGACTCTGGCTACAAGCGCGCCGAAGTCAAAGACTTCGTCGAGTACTATCTGGCGAACGGCGCGAACATGGCCAAGGAAGTGAAGTATGTGCCGCTGCCCGCCAAGTCGTACATGCTTTCGGCGGATCACCTAAAGAAGGGCAAGATGGGTACCGTGTTTGGCGGCAAGAACGAGATCGGCATCAAGATCGAGGACTTGCTGGCCCGCGAAGCCAAGCTGTAAGCAGTCAGTCCGTGTAACCGCTCCTCTCCGGGAACCTCTTGGGGTTCCCGGGTGTGGGCACCAATTGGAACCGTCATGACTTCATCCATTGCAAGTCCTGCTGTGCGCCCGGTCAGTGCGCGCTTGGCCCGGCGCCTTGATCGCCATATCAAGGAACGCATCATCGAGGCCATATTGTTCGCCTCGGCTGCGATCTCCGTCTTTATTACTGTGGGCATCCTGTATGTGCTGATCAAGGAGTCCTTCGTTTTTTTCAGTCAGGTGCCGATCGGGGATTTTCTCACCGACACGCAATGGACGCCGCTGTTTGATGATGCCCACTTTGGCATCATGGTGCTGCTGTCGGGTACCGCCGTCAGTTCGTTTGTCGCCTTGCTGGTGGCGGTGCCTGTCGGCACCACGATTGCGATCTACTTGTCCGAATTCGCAACGCCCCATGCGCGGGAAATCGCCAAACCGATTCTTGAGGTACTGTCGGGCATCCCCACTGTGGTCTTTGGTTTCTTCGCGCTGCTTTTCGTTACACCCATCCTGCAGGCGATCATTCCCGGGCTTCCCGGCTTCAGCCTGCTCGCTGCGGGTCTGGTGATGGGCATCATGATCATCCCGATCGTTGCGTCGATCTCCGAAGATGCCATGCGTGCCGTGCCGATGGCGCTGCGTGAAGGGTCATATGCCATGGGTGCCACCCGACTGCAGACGGCTTTTCGCGTGGTCTTTCCGGCAGCGATCTCAGGTGTGGGTGCCGCCTACATTCTGGCCATCGCCCGTGCCGTCGGTGAAACGATGATTCTGGCCATTGCCGCCGGCATGCAGCCGCAGCTGGTCTGGAACCCGATGGAGCCCGCCGCCACCATCACCTCGTTCATCGTTCAAGTGGCGCTGGGTGATTTGCCGCACGGTTCGGTTGGTTACAACACCATCTTTGCCGCCGGCCTGACCCTGATGCTATTTACCCTGGTGTTCAACATGCTCGGTTTCTGGCTGCAACGCCGTTACCGCGAGAGGTATTGAGATGAGCCTGCCCCCCGAAGAAATTGCCGCGATCCGCGCCAATATCGCGAGTCGCAAAACCAACGACCTGATCTTCGCCACCATCGGCATCTGTTGCCTGGGCTTTGCGCTGATCACCATTGCTGCCCTGTTCGTCGATATGGCGGTCACCGGCTGGGCACGTTTCCGTCCCGAGTTCTTCACCGAGTTCCCCTCGCGGCGTGCGGCGCAAGCGGGCATTCTCTCGGCCTGGGTGGGCAGCTTGCTGGTGATGACCGTCACGGCGATGGTAGCGATCCCGCTCGGCGTTGCCGCCGGTGTCTGGCTGGAGGAATACGCCCCCAAGCACTGGATCACTGATGTCATCGAGATCAACATCAACAATCTGGCCGGCGTACCGTCGATCGTTTTCGGTTTGTTGGCACTCGGCTTGTTCGTATATACCTTCGGGCTTGGTCAGAGTGTGCGCACCGCCGGACTAACCTTGGCGCTGCTGATCCTGCCGGTGGTGATCGTGGCCACGCGCGAAGCCATCCGTTCGATTCCGCTGATGGTGCGGGAAGCCTCGTTTGGCCTCGGTGCTACCAAGTGGCAGACAACGCGCGACCACATCGTGCCCTACTCGATGCCGGGCATCCTTACCGGCATCATTCTGGGCATGTCGCGCGCGATTGGCGAAACCGCGCCCATCATTACGATCGGGGCGCTGACCTTCATTGCCTTTCTTCCGCCCGCACCGATTACTGACGTAGCCCCCTTCATCAGCTTCGAGTGGTTGAAGGCGCCTTTTACGGTAATGCCGATCCAGATCTTCAACTGGACATCGCGGCCTGACCCGGCGTTTCACGCCAACGCCGCAGCGGCGGGTGCGATTCTCGTGGCTATGACCCTGTCCATGAACGCGCTGGCCATCTACCTCCGTTTTCGTCTTCGCAGAAACATCAAATGGTGATCCTATGAGCACTCCGACCCTGCCCCATACCCCCGCCAAGATCAAAGCTGAAACCAAGAATTTCAACTTTTACTATGGCGACTTTCATGCCCTGAAGAACATCAATATCCAGCTGGGTGAAAATCAGGTCACCGCCCTGATCGGCCCTTCAGGGTGCGGCAAAAGTACGCTGCTGCGCAGCTTCAATCGCATGCACGATCTTTACGCCGGTAACCGCTACGAAGGCGAGCTGATTCTTCACCCGGACGACACCAACCTCATCGACCCGCGCGTCGATCCGATCGAGGTGCGTATGCGCTTGTCGATGGTGTTTCAGAAGCCCAACCCGTTTCCCAAGTCGATCTACGAAAACGTGATCTACGGCCAGAGGGTGCGTGGCGTGAAAAATCGTTCAATTCTCGACGACAAGGTTGAGGAAGCGCTGACCAACGCGGCACTGTGGAATGAAGTGAAGCACCGCCTGAACGACATGGCCTTTGCTCTTTCGGGTGGCCAGCAACAGCGCTTGTGCATTGCCCGCGCGCTGGCGACTGACCCGGAAGTGCTGCTGTTTGACGAGCCGACCTCGGCACTGGACCCGATTGCCACCGCCAGCATCGAAGAGCTGATCGGCGAGCTGAAGGAGAAGGTGACCATCCTGATCGTCACCCACAACATGCAGCAGGCGGCGCGCGTTTCCGACTACACCGCCTACATGTACCTGGGCGAGATGGTCGAATTCGGTGTGACTGACGAAATCTTCATCAAGCCCAAAGACAAGCGCACGGAAGATTACATTACCGGCCGCTTCGGCTGAACCGTGGCGCAGCCACTGCTGACCAAACCTAGAGAGAGAAGCCATGAATACCCACTCGTCCAGCCAGTTTGACGCAGACCTTGATGCTGTTCGCGCTCAGCTCACCCAGATGGGTGGCCTGATTGAGGAGCAGCTCAAAGATGCCATCCGCATCATCACCACGCACGATCAGGCGTCCGTCGAGCAGATCATTCGCAACGACAAGGCGGTCGATGCCCTCGAGATCGAGATCGACGATGCCTGCCTGCACCTGATTGCCCGGCGTCAGCCTACTGCCGTTGATTTGCGTCTGATCATGGCCATCGTCAAGGCGGTCAAGGACATGGAGCGCATCGGTGACGAAGCCAAGAAGATCGCCAAGGCCGTGCGCAAGATCAATGAGCGCGGACTGATCGGTGGCCAGGCCAGTGAAGTCGATCTGCGCCATCTGGGTGACCAGGTGACGCCCATGGTGCATGATGTGCTTGACGCCTTTGTGCGCTCGGATGCCGACCTGGCACTGTCGGTCATGCGCAAGGACAGAGATATCGACAACCTGTTCCGGGGTTGTGTGCGTCAGCTGGTGACGTTCATGATGGAAGACCCGCGCACCATCTCGACCGCACTTGATCTGGTGTTCGTGGCCAAGTCGCTGGAGCGCATCGGCGATCACGCCAAAAACATTGCCGAGAGCGTCATCTTCATTGCCCAGGGTCGCGATGTACGCCATATGGGCGACGCCGCGCTCGAAGGCTGACGGCCAGCCTGGTGAGTATTCTTCCGCGCATTCTGGTCACGGAGGACGAGCCGGCGATTGCCGAACTGCTGGCCTATTCGCTGCGTCAGGGCGGCTATGACCCGGTGATTTGCGCCAGCGCCGAGCAGGCGATTGTTGAAGTCAATCGCGAGTTGCCGGTTTTGGTGCTGCTCGATCTGATGTTGCCGGGCATGTCGGGCGTCGAGCTGGCACGCCGATTGCGCGGTGATTCACGCACCCGCGAACTGCCCATCATCATGGTGACCGCGCGTGGCGAAGAGAACGATCGCGTCGGTGGCCTGGAGGTCGGTGCCGACGATTACATTACCAAACCGTTTTCGCCGCGCGAACTGGTGGCGCGCATCCGCGCCGTGCTGCGTCGGCGAGCCCCGCACAAATCCGGCGAGCGTGTCGCGGTAGGGCCCGTCGCACTGGACCCGATCGGGCACACCGCCACGCTGAACGGCAGGCCATTGGCCCTGGGCCCGACCGAATACCAGCTGCTGGCGTTTTTCATGGGCAGCCCGAATCGGGTATTCACCCGCGATCAACTGCTGAACGCCCTGCGCGGCGATCATGTGTTTCTTGAGGACCGCACTGTCGATGTGTACATCCGGCGTCTGCGCGCCTGCCTCGGCCCCGAAAGCGAAGAACTGGTGAAAACGGTCCGCGGTGTCGGCTACAAGCTGCACTGGGATAAAGACGAGTGAGTTTTGCCTATGCGCTTGCCGGTCTGCTCGGGCTTTGTCTGGCCTGGGCGGTTGTCCGGCTGGTCAGGGAAGCAAGGCAGCGGCGCGCCTTGCTGGCGTGGCTGCGAGACACTGCCAGTGCCGAGTTGCCGGATGGCGATGATGCCTGGCGCGAGGTATTTTCTGCACAACGACAATTGCAGAAAGAGAACCGGCGTGATCTGGCGCAGCTCACCATGCGCCTTGAGCGGTTTTTGAAGGCAACCCAAGCCATTCCCGACGGGGTGATCCTGCTTGACGCTGACGACCGCATTGAGTGGCACAACCGGGTGGCGGGCGAACAACTGGGTATTGCCCTGGAAGACGATCAGGGTACCTTGATCGTTCATCTGTTCAGGTACCCGGTGTTTCTGAGTTACCTGCGCCGCTTTCGCAGCGGCGAGGCGACTGAGGATGGGCTGTCACTGGAGCTCGGCACACCGCCTCGGCAGTTTCTGGTACGCCTTTTGCCGGTGGCCAATCAAGGTAGCTTGCTCTTGCTGCGCGACGTGACTGACATGGTACGTACTGAACGCATGCGGGTCGACTTTGTCGCCAATGTGTCTCACGAGTTGCGCACCCCGGTGACTGTGATCAGCGGATTTCTCGAACAGATGACCTGCGACGAGCCGCCTCAGGGAGAAGACGCCAAGCGCTTTCTGGCCATGATGTCGGATCAGGCGGGGCGCATGCGTCGGTTGATCGAAGACCTGCTGACGCTGTCGCGCCTGGAGGGTGAATCACGGCTGGTCTCTGAAGATGAAATCGTGATGCCCACGATGATCGCCGAGCTGATCGAGGAAGCCGATGCGCTGTCCTCCGGGCGACATACGGTGACCTGTGGCGAGGTCGAGCCGGTCAATCTTTTCGGCAACCCGGAAGAGCTGCGCAGCGCGTTTGCCAATCTGCTCTCGAACGCCATTCGCTATACCCCGGAGTGGGGCGAGATCACCGTTCGCTGGCAGGTGCACGAAGGCAAACCCGTGTTTTCCGTGCAGGACACCGGGATCGGCATTGCGTCCGATCATATCCCGAGGCTCACCGAGCGCTTCTACCGGGTTGATCGCGGACGTTCTTCGTCGAGCGGCGGCACCGGCCTGGGGCTCGCGATCGTCAAGCATGTGCTTTCGCGGCATGGTGGTTGTATCAAAATTGACTCGACGCCGGGCCGGGGTAGCACTTTCAGCGCGATGCTTCCTGCCGAACGCTTGCGGCGCTAGCCGTCCGCCAGCACAACCACCGGCGCCCTGTACCGCAAGTCGGCGCTGGTAACACGGCGCTACAGCTACTTGAAGTGAGCGGCCAGCAAGGTGATATCGTCGGCCTGAGCGGCCGCACCGGCGAAGGCATCAACGGCCGCCACAATCCGGGCCACCAGAGCCTGCGCACTCGCCGGCGGCTCGCTGACCAGAGCGGCCAGACGCTCGTCACCGAACTGCTCGGTCGCCACGTTCTCGGCTTCGGTGACGCCGTCGGTGTACAGCAGCAGCAGGCTGCCTCGGGGAAACGCCACGCTCCCCGATTTGTAGGTCAGGCCCGGTATCATCCCGGCGACCGGGTTGCGCGGATGGGTGATCAAGCTTGGTGCGCTGCCCGTCGCCAGCAACCATGGCGGATTGTGCCCGGCATTGACATAGCGCAAGCGCTCGCTCTTGAGATCAATCACGGCAATGAACAACGAGACAAACAGATGCTCGGAGTTGCCTTGACAGAGCAGATCATTGCCCTGGCGGGCCAGCACTTCGAGGTCGAGTTCGGGGTCGCTGATACCACGCGCCGCGGAGCCGCGCAGCATGGTCAGCGTCTGGGTCATGAACAGCGCGGCCGGCATGCCTTTGTTGCAGACATCGCCAATGGCGACCAGATACCTGTCCGCATCCAGCGGCAAGGCCTCGAAAAAATCGCCGCCCACCTGACGAGCCGCGTGCATGTGCCCAACGCAGTCAAGACGCGGCTCATCGGGGAAGATTGGTGCCAGTGGCAGCATGCTCGCCTGAATGCGCTCTGCAAAATCGAGCTCGCGCTGCAAGGCCCCAAGCTCGGATTCGACACGGGCGCGGTGCGCCATTTCCTCGCCATGCCGGCGTGCCCGATCAGAAAGAATGACGATCAGATTGCGCCCGATACGCGGTACGGTAAGCACCTGATGCAGAAAAATGTCGGCATCGATCTCCAGTACCGAGCACTCGGTGGCGGCGACCAGCCACGCGGAGGCGGGCTTGCCGTCGGCAACGGACATTTCGCCAAAGCACTCATTGGCCTGAATTTCGAAGTTGGGTGCCCCATCGATCTGCCCGACATGGCCCGCGAGCACGCCGGAGAGCAACAGGCCGACCGAGGAAGGGCGGTTGCCCGCCGAACGCACAATGGCACCGGGACGATAGCTTATGATCGGGCAGGCCTTGAGCGCGCCTTCGATCTCGTCGTAGGGCACGCCAATGAATAGTGGTGATGATGAAATAACCGCCAGTTGCCGACGGTCCATGGCGATACGGCGCTCTGCGCCGCATTCCGGTTCTTGCGCATCCGTGCCGGGTTCGCCTGCCTGGCGCCGGTCCAGGCCGCGACTGGCAATGGCGGGGTCACCAAAGCCCACGACCAACCGATTACTGCTGCCGGTCCGCTCATACACAAAAGACTGACTCATCTGCCGCACCAAAAATATACCCAAGCCTCCGATCTGCGCATCATCGAGGCTGGTAGCTTTTTGGGCGGGGGAGCCTGGGAGGGGTCGAACGCAGGGGCGTCGTCCTCAAGGGTGAATTCTGTTCGCGTGTGGCTTAGCTCAAGCATCAGCCGAATTTCACCCTGGCGACCACGGTAGCCGTAATCGCAAATGTTGGCCACCAGTTCTACCGCGGCCAGATCCAGTCCCTCGGACCACTCATCGGGCAGCTGATGCTGTTCTGCCCGCATGCGCACCCAGAGACTCGCTTCACCCGCTGCCGCGGGGCCGGCATCGAGGCAAAGCTGATGCCGGATGCTTCCGCTCATTGGCTCAGGCGGCCATCAGGGCAGCTTCTGCGCTGGCGAGATCGGCGTACAACGGAATGAGTTGATCGATACCGGCCACTTCCAGTACCTTACGCACGGATTCCTGGGGGGCGGCCAGCACCACTTTGCCGCCGCGCCCGTGCTGCCCGCGAGCCGCAGACATCAGCATGCGAATACCGATCGAAGCGAGAAAGCTCAGGCCCGACAAATCGACGATGACGCCGGTCTGGTGGGTAGTGGTGGCAAAGGCGAATTTGTCTTCAACGGCGCGCGAGCCGTCGATATCCAGACGACCTTCGAGATGCACGACGGTGAGGTCCTCGCTACGTCTGTCGATAGATATTTTCATGACCCAAGCTCCGTTGACGATGATTTAGAGCGGAGATTCTAGTTCCCTGCTCGTCGCCGAATATGACGGTTTTGTGACGAAGTCGGGCGTCATGGAGTTGCCACATTGCCGTCGTAGAGTGCGGCGCTTGGCAAGGAGCGGGACTCATGCAGGATGACAGCATCATGGCGAGACTCAAAGCTGAACTGCGCGACCGCATGACGCAATGGAAGCGCCCGGGGCGCTACCGGTTGTTCAGCACGGGGCCCGACGGTGACCGGCGCGTCATCGGCCGGCATCTCACGGCAGAGGCCGTAGCCGCGCTGCAAATGAAGTTTGCCAAGTATTCGCCGACGGCGGTGCTGGCGGTCGAAGTTGACCCGGATATTGACATAGTGGAGGTGACCAATGATTGACCATGATCTCAGTTCAGCTGACCGGCTTTACAACGACGCCGACGCCACCGAGCCATCAGCAGCCATGCCCGACAGTGATACCGATGGCGTTATCGAGCAACTGTGGGCCTTGCGTCAGGAAATGCTGACGAGCGAGCAGCGCCGCGCAAGCGCCATTGCGGCGGTGGTGCCCAGCTATACCGCGGGGGCGCGCAACCTGTCGCACTATCTGGCGTTGCGGCAGCGCGATCATCGCGCCTTGCAGGATTGGCTTTCCTGGCTGGGGCTGTCATCGCTTGGGCGTGCCGAGTCGCACGTGATGGCGAATCTCGACAAGGTGCTGGGCTGGTTGCACCGGCTGAGCGGAAAATCCTGGGAACCGCTGTCGCACGACGAGCCTGCAGGCAGCCGCAGCAGCCGCAAGCTGCTGGATCGCCATACCACCTTGCTGCTGGGTACGGCTCCCCCTGAGCGGCGGGTACGCATGATGGTCACACTCCCTGATGAAGCCGCCGTGAACTACGGATTGGTCCGCACTCTGGTGAATGCCGGCATGGATATCGCACGCATTAATTGCGCCCATGGCGACGAAGCGCTGTGGCGAAAAATGGCGGCCAATGTGCGCCGCGCTGCGCGCGCCGGAGGCCGGCCGGTAAAGGTATTCATGGACCTGGCTGGGCCCAAGCTGCGCACCGGGCACCTGCCGAGCGGCCCTTCGGTGCTCAAGATTCGCCCGCAGCGCGATGACTTGGGTGGCGTTCAGGCGCCGGCGCTGATCGGTCTGCGTGCCAGCGGCTCAAACCTGCCGGTCGCCGGGGCGCAGGTGCATATCGGCGTTTGCCCCGACTGGCTCGCACTGCTGGCGGTGGGTGATCGCATCGAATGCGTTGATGCCCGTGCCGCCCGACGGGTCTTCGATGTGATTCAGTGCGATGCCGATAGCGTCCTGGTGGAATGCCACAAGACGTGCTACCTGACGCCCGACACGACGCTGGTGCTGCGCCGGAAGAAGCCGCGCCACGCGAGCGCCGTGGTGACCGATTTGCCCGCCGTGGAAGGCAGCGTACTGCTGCGCTGTGGCGATGTATTTCGTCTGGTGGGCCGTGAGGATGGGCAGTTGGCCGGTGGTGGCTCAGGGCGCGCAAAGAAACGTGGCGTCGTGGCCGAAATTCCGTGCACCTTGCCCGAAGTGTTTTTGCAGGTAGGTGCCGGTGAGCGCATCTGGTTCGACGACGGGCGCATTGGTGGTGTCATTCGTGAAGCGCATCCCGATTACCTGACGGTGGAGGTGACGCATGCCCGCAGCTGCGGCGAAAAGCTGGCGAGCGACAAAGGCATCAACTTGCCCGATAGTCAGCTTAACTTGCCGGCTCTGACCGAAAAAGATATCGAAGACATACCGGTAGTGGTCGAGCTCGCCGATCTGGTCGGCTTGTCGTTTGCCGAGCGGCCGGACGATGTCCGCGCACTGCTCGATTTGCTTAAACGTGATCGTGGCGAAATGCCGGGCGTGGTGCTCAAGATCGAGACCCGTCGGGGCTTTGAAAACTTGCCTGAGCTGCTGCTGGCGGTGATGCGAACGCCGGCGGCAGGGCTGATGATTGCGCGCGGCGACCTGGCGGTGGAGTGTGGCTTCGAGCGTCTGGCCGAGATTCAGGAAGAAATTTTGTGGGCGGCCGAAGCGGCGCACATGCCGGTCATCTGGGCGACTCAGGTGCTCGAAACCCAGGCCAAAACCGGCTTGCCCTCGCGTGCCGAGATTACCGATGCGGCAATGGGCGAGCGTGCCGAGTGTGTGATGCTGAACAAGGGGCCGCACATCACCGAGGCGATGCGTACCCTTGACGACATTTTGCGGCGCATGCAGTCGCATCAGCGCAAAAAACGTTCGCTGTTGCGCGCGCTGAAGTCCTGGGGCGGTGACGCGCGCGCCGAGCAAGCCGCACCGAGCGCAGATTAGCGCGGCTGCGCCGGCAAGGAGATGTCCGCAGGTTTCTCATGTGCCGCAGGCGTGTCTTGTACTGTGCACTGGCCGCTGCGAAGAGCCTGCAACTGTGACAGCGCCTCGCCAAGCGTGATCAGCCCGCTGTGGTAGCGCACCGTGAGTTGGCCGTTACCGTGCCGCTCACGGTGCCAGGGGCTCACCAGGTGCGAGAAAAACAGGTGTTCTTCAAATGCGCTGACCGAGAGGGTCAGCGCGACGCACTGCGCCATGCCGTTTTCACCGGCGAGCATTTCATCGGTGCGCATGGCGTTGACGTTAGGCCAGGGTACCAGTAGCCAGCACTCGCGCAAATCAGGCGTTTCGGCAAACAGTCGCGGGGGTTGGGCAAAGCGCAACCCCTGCGTGTCGGCGACAAAGCAAACCCCGAGCAGCTGCAGGGAACGACTCTGTGCCAGAAGTACCAATCCGGCCGAAAGGCCAAGAAGACCGAGAAACTGAGCTACTTCGAGCTGCTCATTCAGTGTCCCGGCGAACGCCACCGGCAGGCAAGCCAGCGCGATGAGCACCCAACGCAGTATTTGCTTCAGCCAGTCTGGCGGGCCGAAAACATACGCATTGGCGCCAAGGGTCACAGGGCTATCGCTGGTGCGGTTCATCTCGGTGAGCATTCTCGGGAAAGCCGAATTCGCAGCCTAGCTTGGCGACTTGACGAACTCGTGACAGTTTTGTGACGCTGGCGCTAAGGCTCAGGGAGCGTCGTACCGCAAGTCGGCGCTGGTGGTACGGCGATCGGGATGGCAGATCCGTGGGGTGCCCCGCTGCCTTGTGGGCTCACTGCGGTGGTGAGCTCAAGGCGTCGATAGTCATACCCCTGTCACAAGGTACGACTAAGTTTTGCCTTATTTGCACCGCGCGAGAATCCTTTCACGCATCCCAATCAACCCCTACCTGCTGGAGCATTGCCTTGCAATCACTTCGTGTCTGCCTTGCCGCACTTGTTTTGATCTCGCTGGCCGCCTGTGGGGAGGCTGATAAACCCTCTGTCAGCAATATCGGCGCCGCGACGCCCGAAACCAAACCGCTGGCAGACAAGAATCAGCCGGTCAGGGTGGCACTGGTCATGAAGACCCTGACCAACCCCTTCTTCCTGGAAATGGAAAAGGGTGCCCATCGTGCCGAGAAAGAAGCGGGCATCACCCTGAAGGTCGAGGCCGCCACGCAGGAAGCCAACGTTGAGCAGCAAACCAAGATCGTCGAAGATCAAATCGCGGCCAAGGTCGCCGCCATCGTGATCGCACCGGGCGACTCGATGCGCATGGTTGCGGTACTCAAGAAAGCCCAGGATGCAGGCATCAAAGTGGTCAATATCGACAATCGCCTTAACCAGGAAGCCATGAAGGCTGCCGGCATGGCACCTGTACCCTTTATCAGCGTGGCCAATGACGCAGCGGCCTACCTGTCAGCGAAATTCGTCGCAGACAAACTTACCCAGCCCACGGAGGCGGCGATTATCGAAGGCATCCGCGCCGCAGACAATGCCAATCAACGCAAGCTGGGCGCTGAAAAGGCGTTCAAGGAGAACGCGAAGTTCAAGATAGTCGCCATGGAGACCGCCAACTGGAAGATCGACGAAGCCTACGAGGTGGCGAAAAGCATGTTCAAGGCGCACCCGAAGATTGGCGTCATATTTTGTGCCAACGACATGATGGCGCTGGGCGTCATCAAGTTCCTCCAGGAAAGTGGCCGCAAGGACGTGCTGGTGGCGGGATTCGACGCCATGGACGATGCCAAGGCCGCCATCCGGAAAGGCGAAATGGCGGTCACCATCGACCAGCAGGCGGCGGAACAAGGCTACCGCGGCGTCATGACGGCCCTGGCCCTGCTGCGCGGCGAGCCCGTGCCGGAGGTGGTCGAAGTATCGGCCAGCGTGGTGAGCGCCGACAGCTTGAAATAGCGCATTACGGAGCGCTGCCGACATGAAGGAGTGGTTCCTTCGGGCAAGCATTTCCCTCAAGCTGACGGCGTTCTTGCTGGTGATCAGCGTGGTTCCGCTGGGCTTGTATCTGCTGGTCTCTTACAGCGTGACTCGCGATACGATCGTTGATCTGGCGACGCAGCACAGCAGGCAGTTGCTCAATAATCAGCGTGACTACCTCGAACTGCAAATGGACCAGATTGTCGGGCTCATGAGCAACCTGAGCGGTGTGGCTGAAGTTGATCAGATCATGACCGCCGGCGACCGCCAGCGACAGAATGCCTATGATCGGTTGGCGACCAACGCCCGGATTGGCTACATTCTTAGCAACTACACCGGCCTGCGTGGCTTGGTATCACTGGATATTTTCACCGTGGGCGGGCTGCACTTTCACGTCGGAGACGCGATCCAGAATTCGGAAATCGACAGCGCGACAAGGGACCGGCTGTTGCGCGACAGCATCAGTGCCGGATCGGCGATTGCCTGGCATGGGGTTGAGGAAAACATCAATACCGGGTCGGACAACCGCAAGGTGCTGGTCGCCACCAAGGTCATCTATCGCACGAGTGCCAGTGGCCTGAGTACCGAGCCCGCCGGCGTACTGATGGTCGCCTACTCGACCGACTTATTGCACAAGCATTTCAGCGCGATTGATCTGGGGCAGGGTGCTCAACTGCTGGTGGTCGACGGCCAGCGCCGTTTGCTGTTCCATGCCGACAGGAGCCGGATCGGACAGCCGATTCCGGCGGCATTGGATTCATTGTTGGTCGGCAACTCAAGGTCGACGGACATCGACGTCGATGGGCGCAGTGCTTTGCTCAGCTATATTCAGATTCCGGAAAAGAATTGGTACCTCATCAGCATCGTGCCGCAACAGACCCTGATGGCGCCGATGAGCGGGATACAGAATGCGGCTGGAATGGTCATTTTTCTCAGTCTTGGTTTGTTGATTGCATTTTTCGCTCTGTTTTCAAAATACTTTGTTGCTCCGATCAAGCGAATATCCGATGGCTTTCGAGATTTTCGGTCCGGGCACCTGGCACCGGCCTGGCGTCTGCCCAAGCCAACATCCCAAGATGAAATCGGACAACTCGCCACTTGGTTCAACGCCTTCCTGGATACCATGGATGAGCGGCAGCGCAATGAAGTCGCGTTACGAGTGGCCAAGGAGACGGCTGAAAAGGCCTTGCAAGATCTGCGTGCGGCGCAGATTCAGATGGTCCAGTCAGAAAAGTTGGCTTCGCTGGGCGCGCTCGTCGCCGGCGTGGCGCACGAACTCAATACCCCGATTGGCAATAGCCTGTTAGTGAGCAGCACGCTGCGTGACGACATCGCCGAAATCGATGCCGTCATCGCGGCGGGCGAACTGAGACGTTCCAGTTTTGTCGAGTTTCTCGGCAAGATCAGGAACATGGTCACGCTGCTCGAACGTAATATTGTCAGAGCCGCCGACCTGGTGTCCAGCTTCAAGCGCGTCGCCGTGGACCAGACCTCCGAGCAGCGGCGGGTGTTCGACCTTGCGTCGGTTGTGGATGACGTATTGAGCTCACTACAGCCGAGTCTGAAGCGTGATCCCTGTCGCATGGTGGTTCATGTCCCCTCGGGTATCGTGTGTGACAGCTATCCCGGACCACTCGGTCAGGTGCTGACCAACCTGATCCAGAACGCGGCCCTGCATGGGTTTTCCGGACGCAGCGACGGCGAGGTGACGATTCAGGCAAGTCTCACCGGGGATCAGGCCGTGATCAGTGTGCGTGACAATGGGGTGGGCATGGACGCCACGACCTTGGCGCGCATATTCGATCCGTTCTTTACCACACGGCTCGGACAGGGAGGCTCTGGCTTGGGCCTCGCCATTTGCCGAAACATGGTGGACGGAGTACTTGGCGGCGGCATCCACGCGACGTCCACCCCCGGTCTGGGCACCTGTTTTGTCGTGCAATTCCCGACACGTGCACCCGCCATGAGGGAACGCAAGGTCGCCTCAGTCAATTGTTAAAAGGCGGATCAACACCGCTAAATTTGTCGCATCTCTGATGCGTAACAGGAATTTGCTATTGGCTTGAAGTCCAGGCACCGCACAAAGGCAACGGCACCGCGGTTCTGGCGTCTAGCGTCTAGCGACCAGTGGGCGACGTGCCCCAAGTCGGCGCTGGTAGCACGGCGCTTTGCGGTAATCGGCGTGACTGCCATGGGTGTGACCGCCATGGGTTGATCCATGAGTCCACATCCATAAAATCGGCCTGGAGCCAGTCGATCATGGGCAGGGCGGGTGCCGCTACTGCTCGGGCTTGCACGCATTGGTGGGTCACCGCTTCCAGCCAAGTGTCAACAGCTAGTTTGAAGTACGCAGGGCTATTGATGGCGGTATAACCGCCAGCGAAGGCCAGAGCTTGGACCCATAAGGCCATTGCCTCGCTCTCTCCGATACCGGCTTTTTTGGCAACCCAGGGCAGCAGGATGGATGATCGGTGTGGCAGATTCATGGTGTGGCTCGCTACTACGCTGTCGGTTCAGGCCAGACTCATGCCGATGCCGACCAGGACGGCAATGTGCAGAAGCAGTGCCGTGTCGTCCTCGCCGAGCCAGCGCACCCACTGCGCCAACAAGCGCCTCATGCGGCGGCGAACGATGACCGTAAAGGTGCGCAGGCGTCCGGAATTTGCCGGTGGGCTACTGCACGACGGTTCCGCTTGAACAAGGGGCATGGCGAACTCCTGAAGTAATGAACACTGTCATCACTTTGCACCTGCCATATGACGGGTCGGCGTCAAAAAATAGAGTACGGGCTCCAGTTGCCAGTGCTCGGTGCTTCGCCAAGCCGCCCGAAGTTCATCCACCGGAAACAAAAAGGCGCTGCCCGAGGGCAGCGCCAAGCAACACCTAACGAGTGTGCTGCGGAGGAGCCAGTATCAGGGCCGCAGCCCGGCAAATCAGTGCTTCTTGCCCATCCACTGGGCCGATTTGCCGTCCGCCGTGGGCTTGCACTCGACAGCCACGCCGCTGATGCTGGTTTTGGTGCCAATGTCCTGGAACTTCGACTCGTCGCCATTCCAGCACTGAGCCGGCTTTGGTGCGGGCTTGGCTTCGACGGCGGGGGCGGGAGTCGGTGCAGGGGCCGGAGCCGGAGCCGGAGCGGCGCAGGCGGTGAGCGTGGCAATGGCGGCGAGGGCGAGGATATGACGCATGGGAGAACTCCAATGGTTGATTAAGTCAGAGTCACGATTGTTCAGGAACATTGTTACAGCTTCGTTGCACTGGTGAAATTTCTGCCTGCGCCTCAGCGGCGACTGGCCAGATCCAGGTGCACCACAAGGTGCGCTTGGTAGCTACCCCAGGTCAGGGGAATTACATAGGCCGGGCCGGTAGCCACGGTGGTGACGATGAAACCACCACGTTTGCACGAGAGCGGAGGCGAAATATCCAGAGATTCGCCAAAGTGCTTGCGCGCGCGACCGGAAAGCTGATTGGCAATTTCACCGACCACATCAAGGTAGTTTTCCGTACTTTTGCTGGGTTCGCCCATGGCTTTCAGTACCTCGTCAAGGAGCGTTCGCGGCGCAGAAAAACTGATGGTGCCACGAAAACCGCCGCTCACCTTGATCAGTCCGTTGAAGTCGTCCCAGACAATCGGCTCTGCGGCTTCAAGCAGGTAGGCGGTGCGTACCTGAGCACTGCGGCGGGTCATGTTCTCGAAAAATGCCGAGATGGATTCTGAAAATACTTCGATGTCGGCGTGATTCAGGGCGCGGTAGGCGGTCATTCCATCAGCTCCAGCAGGGCGGCGATCAGGCTGTCGTCGGTAAAGGGCTTTTGCAGAAAGCCGTGGGCCCCCTTGGTCAGGGCGCGTAACGCCGTGGCGTTGTCGGACAACGCCGAAACCACAAGAATGCGTGTCTCGGGCAATATTTTGGCCACCGCCTCAATGCAGGCTTCGCCGTCCATGTTGGGCATGGTGAGGTCCATGGTGATCAGGTCCGGGCGTTTATCGCGCGCCGCGGCGAGCGCTTTTTCGCCATCGCTGGCCAACCCGACGATGTCCAGGTTGGGCAGACGCGGGTCGCCAAGCAGTCGGGCAATGTGGTTGCGGATGATGGTCGAGTCATCAACTACCAGGAGTTTCTTGCGGGTCATACGGCGGGGCTCCATTGAATAGTGAATCGGGTGCTCTTGAGCGGGGTGGATGCGACGCGCAGGCGCGCTCCTGTCGAGCGCACCAGATTGAGCAGTACGTCGAGACCGACCCCCCGACCGGCATGCGCATCGACCTCGTCAGCTGTGGAAACACCCGGCTCGAAAATGGTGCTGACGACCTCGCGATCGGTCATGGCGGCGGCCTGCTGCGCGCTGCGCTGACCGCTGCTGACCAACTTTGCGCGTAGTTTCATGACATCGATACCGCGACCATCATCGTTGACCGAGAGTTCCAGCGCACCCCCTTCGAGCTTCTTGAATTCGATGCGTATGGTGCCCTCGACGCCCTTGCCCGAGGTCGTTCGCTCATTCGCCGGCTCGATGCCATGCACCACCGCATTGCGCACCAATTGTGGCAAGCCCTCTCTGAGCAGCCGCTGGATCGAGTCAGGCACTTCGTCAACATGGCCAAGCGATGTCTCGACACGCACCGACTTGTTCAGATCCGCAGCCACGGCCAACGCCAGGCGCTGGATACGCTGCACAGTGTGCTGAACGTCTTCGTCCGCGGTATGGGGCACCGCTTCCTGGCCGGCAGCGTAGGTGGAAATTCGGTCGGTAATGCGCCGCACCTTGAGCACGGCTTGCTGCATGCTGCCCAGGCTGGTGGCCACGGGGATCAGGTCTTCGCCGGCCAGGGCCTTGCGCCGCAGGGGCGTCAAGATATCTTCGAAGCGATGGGCTTCCTCGCTGACCGGCCCCAACGACAGCGCCGACGCTTCACCCTTGATCGAGTGGATAGTGCGGAAGACATCATTGAGGACCTGTGCATACGAGGTCACGGTGGGGTCGACGTGCCGCAACATATCGTTCAGCGCGTCGATCTTCTGCCCGGCCTCGACGAGAAATTCACCCACGATAGCGGGGTCGTTTTCCAGCACTCCCAGGAGCAGCGCCATTTCGCTCTGCGCGCGTGCTTCGGCCGACTCCAGCTCACGCTCCAGATACACCTCCTGGCTGACGTCGACCACGCTGACCAGGAGCGCGTTGACCGTAGTGCCGGCATCGTCCATGACCGGCGTGAAGCCGAAACTGAGAAATAGTGAAAATTGTCCGGGCTCCCGGCGGTCGGCGATCTCAACCCGCTTCAGCGGGTTGAGCGCGGCAATCAGCCCGGGTTTGACGCGCTTGTTGAATAACAGGCCCATGTAGTTGCTCACCGATTCCATGGTTTCGCTGCTGACCAGAGGTTCGAGCACCTCGAGAAACTTGGCGTTCGCTGGCAGGGGGCGAGGAAATACGGCATCAAGCTGGTTAGAGCGCTGGCTGCCGACGCAGTACGCGTTGTCCACCAGGAACAGACCTTCGCGGACCGTTGCAAGAATCTGCGAGGTTTCACGCTGTGCCAGTTCGGCCTTGCGATCGCTACGGCTAAGGCTGCGCAGGGCATACACAACGATAAACAAGAAAATGACCGATGCCGCGGTGATTGCCATGGCCTGAGTCAGCTTGAGTCGATTGGCGCGCGCCAGGGCGGCGCTTTCGAGGTGCGCCGTGAGGTCGTCGGCAATTTGCAGCAGGCGCACATTGGTGGCGTTCGAGCGGTTCTGCGCGGCTTCTGCGGCCGCCAGTTCGGGTGCCTCGCTGCGCACCAGTCCCTGACTCAGTTCGTCCATGGGCGCCCAGACTTTGGCAAATTTTTCCAGCAACTCGATTTCTTCTTTTGGGGTATCCGGCCCCACGCGCCCCCGTGAGCGCGCCAAGGTGGCCTGAATGGCGGCGGCGCTCTCTTCAATTTGCGCCTGGCTGGTTTGAATGGGCGCGCTTTGGCTCAGTTCTTGATAGAGCGAAAGAATCGCCTTGGCGTTTTGTTGGGTGAAGCCACGCAGGCGGCCGCTGTCGTTGATTTTTCCGCCGTCTTCGGCAAGTTGGAATGACAAGACATAGTTCAGCGAGAAGATACCGACACTCAAGACGAAAAATAGGCCGATAGCCGCGATCAGAAATTTGTACTTGTTAAAAAAGCTGGAGGTCATGGGCGCTCATGGAGGATGCAATCGCTTGATGCTAATGAGTGCAAATGACAGCGGTGTTGCACCTGCATTGCGCTACCGTGACACTCGCAGGACGCGACCGGCGCCGTGTCACCAGCGCCGACTTGTGGACACCTTATTTGCCTCGGTGGGGGGAGGGGCGGGACCGGTTTACCTACGAGCTCAGAGGAATCTGCAAGGTAAAGCGTGTGCCGCTGCCCACCGCAGAGTGCACGCTGATGCTGCCGCCGAGGGTAGCGCGAGCCAGATTATGGACAATCGAGAGCCCCAGTCCGGTACCACCACTGCCGCGCCGCGTGGTGTAGAACGGCTCGAAAATGCGCTCCAGTTGCTCGGCGGCGATCCCCTTGCCATTGTCGCTGACACGTATTTCAACCTGACCAGGGCGCCCGCGGGTGTAGTCGATGCGCACTTCTCCGCCGGCGCGGTGATCAAAGGCATGCAGCGCGGCATTCATGACCAGATTGGTGATTATTTGGGTAATGGCCCCCGGGTAGGAATCCATTTCGATGGCCTCGCCTTCCACCAAGCGGAGAGGAAAACCCGCCTTGCGCACGCTGGCGGAGAGACTATTGGCGATATGGCCCAATTCTTCGCCAAGATCGAAGGTGCGGCGTGTCTCGGACGTCTGGTCGGCGGCGACCTGCTTGAAGCTGCGTACCAGCTCGGCGGCATGGTCAAGGGTGCGCTGGGCAGTCTCGCCCAGTTGCCGAATGTCGCTGAGCGACTGCCGGATGTCGGAGCGTTTGATGGCACCGCTGTCGACGTGTTCCGAGAGCTTGGCTTCTTCGTCGATGATGGCTGATACAGCGGTGATGCCGATGCCCAGCGGGGTGTTGATTTCGTGCGCAATGCCAGCGACGAGGCGGCCCAGTGACGCGAGCTTCTCGTTCTCGATAATGGATTCCTGCGCCAGCTGCAACTCACGGTATTGGGTTGCGTAGCCCTGCGCCAGGGCACTGAACAGTACTTGGCTGTCGATCACCTGCAAACTGTGGTCATGGCGGCGCACAATCACTGGATCTGAGAAATCCTCCGGGGCGCGTTGGGCGATCACCCGCGCCGCATCGTCTATCAACATGTCTTCCGCGAAAACCTCGGGTTCGCCACCAAATTCCTTCAGCAGGGTACGGGCACTGCGCGCACTGTAGAGCTCGACGCGATAGGGTTTGCTGAACAGCTCCATCAGTCGCCGCCGCGATACCAGACCTGCCGGCTTGCCATCGTCCATGACCACCACCAAACCAGGGAGCTCAGGTCGCTCGGTGAAGCGATCACGCAGCTCGTGACCGAGCGCGTCGACCCTGATCGATGCCTCGCTGCCGGGCAGCGAGCCGAGAGTCAAGGGCATGGCAAGGTTGCTGGCCGATGCGGGGGCGGAGCCTGCCATGGCACCGAGTCAGTGATGAGCCGGAGCGGAGTCAGGCTGGCGCAGCGTCAGAGCACTCGCTCTCACTGCACTCACGGCGAATCTTCTCGAAGCTGTCGAGGTTGTCAATGAACAGACTGACCAGAGCCGGGTCGAAGTGCTCGCCACTTTGTGCTTGCAATTCGGCCACAATGCGGTCCACGGGCCAAGCCTGGCGGTAGGCCCGCGACTGGCACAGCGCGTTGTAGGCATCAATCAGGGCGATGATGCGTGCGCCGAGATGAATTTCATCGCCACGCTTGCCCGCCGGGTAGCCGTCTCCGTTCCAGCGTTCGTGGTGCTCAAGCGCGATACCGGCACTCATGGCCACGATGGTCTGATTCGAGTCGCGGAGCAAGTCGTGCCCAATCGAGGGGTGGCGGTGCACCTGCTGCCATTCGCGCTCATCGAGCGCCTCGGGCTTATTCAAGATGGTGTCGGACACACCGATCACACCCAAATCATGGGTAGGCGAGGCAGTCTTGAGACGTAGCGCGTCGCGCTCTGACATGCCAGCGAGTTGAGCCAGGCGATAGCTCATTTCCGCAACGCATTTCAGGTGCTGCCCTGAGCCTGGAACACTACGCTCGATGGTGTCGCCCAGCCGATAGACCAGCTCGCGCTGCGCTTCGTTGATTTCCTCGTGAAAGAGCAGGTTGTCGATCGATTCGCCGACAGCGCTCAGGTACAGCTTGATCAGGTAGGTATCGAAATCACTCTGCGCTGCGAAGCCGTTCAGGAAGACCACACGGTTTTCCCCTTTGGCGCTGCGAAACAGGCCCAGGCATTTGTCATCCCAGACCTGCACCAGACGTTCATCGGCGGAGGTCAGCCAGTCAGTGAGATAGCGCTGCGCGTCAGCAGGCAACACCGTCTCGATGGGCTGGCCAACGTTTTCCTCAAAGCTGCCGGTGCCCGCAACGACGCGCAGTTCGTGAGTGTCGGACTGTATCGCCGTGACGCTGCCACAGCCGGAATCGGCGAGCAGCGTACCGCGCAGGTTGAGCAGAGTATCAAGTTGCTCAAGGATGCCGGCGGAAAGACTATCGATTGTCATATGCCGGTTGAGGTCGGCGGACGAGCGGATGATTTGCTCCAGTCCGCGCTTGTTTTCCTCAAGACGGCGCAGGTCACGATAGCCGCGCAGGCAAGAAAACATGAGTGTTGTCAGCTTGCGCGCTGTCAGCTCCGTCTTTGCCTTGTAGTCGTTGATATCGTAGTTTGCGATGACCGATTCTTCGGGCGCTGAACCGGGCTGGCCGGTACGCAGCACAATGCGCACCATATGGTTCTTGAGCACGTGCCGCACATAGTGCGCTACCTCAAGCCCTGCGGTGTCGGATTCCATCACGACATCAAGCAGCATCATCGCCGCATCGGGGTGAGCCGCCATCAATTGCCGGGCTTCCGCGCCCGAGTGGGCATGCAACAATTTGATTGGCGCACCCTCGAAGACGAAGCGGCGCAGCACCAGGCGCGTGACTTCATGGATACCCTCTTCGTCATCAACAATGACGACTTTCCATACCGGGCCCGAGTCGGCTGCGATGGGGGGGCTGACACACTCTTCGTCATCCTCAATCAGGATGAAGTCATCGTTCAAGTCGTTCATGGTCGCGAGTGACGCTGTGGTTGTTGACAGGCGCAAATTGTCAGCAACGAAGGCGACAGTTGTATGACATCGCCTTCAGCGCCACGCTGGAAGCCGGCATGCATCGGCGGGTCGTTCCCGCTGCAATCCTCTGTGGGCGACTAGCCCGCTGCGATTTCCGGCAGATCGAAGGTATGCCGGATACGCGCGCACAGTTCGTCGGGCGTATCGGCAATCACGGCCGCGGGAATGGCAAATTTCTCTGTCAGGCGCTGGCGGCTTTCAAAACCGTACGATGCGATGAGCGGCGACATGCCTGCCAGCATGGCGGCACGGTAGTCACGATGCTCATCTCCGCAAGCATGGGCGCGAGCAGGATTCAGCCCCGATTCTGTCAGTGATGATTGAAAGAAGTCTGACTTCTCCTGTTTCAACGAGAGGTAATGCACGAAATCCAGTGACGTAATATCAATGTCATGCCGTCGGAACAGCTGGCCCAGTGTAACGGCCGGTTCGTGCGTGATATTGCGCGTAACCAGACCGACGCGCACCCCGCGCGAGCTGACAAGATCGCGAATGAGTTCGGGGGTGCCCGGAAACATGGTGGCGGATTCGCGATAGGCCGCGGTCAGCGTATCGAGCAGGGCCTTGCGGCCGCCTTTGCCCAGATGCTTGGCCACATTGCCGGGAAACTCCTTGATGCCGCCCAGGTACTTGAACACGTTGTGCCGCTTCTGAAAGCGGTCGAGGTCGCCCAGTTTCATGCCGTGCTGCGCGAACGCGGCTTCCAGGGTAGAAAAGGCATCGATGATGGTGCCGTCAGCGTCGAGGATGATCAGTCGATCCTTGCTGGCATACATGGTCTGTCGGGGCATGGGTTCCATTCGGGGACGGTGACGGTGACAAGTGGCACGATACGACGCGACGCGACGCGGAACTGATTGTTACATCCATCGACATTTTGGTGCAACAAAAACGCAATGCGCCCGACATGTGCCCGTAATAGTCGCGCGCCAAAGTCTCACCGTTACATTACGAAAGACGAGCATGGACACAGGCTTGCGCATCGCCGTAGTCACCGAAACCTACCCGCCGGAAGTCAACGGTGTGGCGAGGACCATCGCAAAAATGGTGGATGGCGCATTGCAGCGCGGCGATTCGGTCGACCTCATTCGCCCCCGGCAGGCCAGCGACAAGAACGCCAGGCTGGGCGTTAGGATTGAGGCCCCACGGGGTGCCCCTGCCGAAATGCTGGTGCGCGGCTTTTCCATACCCCGCTATCCCGGCATGCAGTTTGGCATGCCCGCGGTTGGGTTGATGAAGGCGCACTGGCGGCGCCGTCGGCCGGATGTCGTGCAAGTCGTGACCGAGGGCCCCTTGGGCTGGGCAGCCGTGCGCGCTGCCGACGCGCTGGGCATCCCGGTAGTCAGTGAGTACCATACCAATTTTCAGAGCTACAGCGGTCACTACGGGCTGGGGCTGCTCAGCCGCATTATTTCGTCGTACATGCGCCGTCTGCACAACCGCAGCGTATGCACGCTGGTGCCCACGCCCACGCTGGCCCAGGATTTACGCCAGCAGGGCTACCGGAATGTGCAGGTGGTTTCCCGCGGTGTGGATATGAATACGTTCGCAGCCAGTCGGCGTAGCGACGCCTTGCGGCGCCAATGGGGCATCAAGCCGGGTGGCCTGGCGGTGGCCTATGTGGGCCGCATTGCGGCCGAGAAGAACATTGCTCTGGCGGTGCGCGCGTTTAACGAGATCCGCCTTGCCTGCCCGGACGCACGCTTGATTTTTGTCGGTGACGGACCGTTGCGCGGGCAGGTGGAAAGCGCAGTTCCTGACGCCATCTTTGCCGGAATGCGGCACGGTGATGATCTTGCCGCGCACTATGCCTCCGCCGACATGTTCGTGTTCCCCAGCCTGACAGAGACCTTTGGCAATGTGGTCAGCGAGTCACTGGCGTGTGGTCTGCCGGTCGTCGCGTACCGCTATGCCGCAGCGGCGGAGTTGGTGTGCAGCGGCGTCAATGGCTGGCTGGCCGAGCCAGGCAACGAAGATGACTTCCTTTCTGCTGCCTGCCGTTTGGCGGCGGCGGTGGGCGAGGGTGCGCAGCAGTCCGACTTTCAACACGCGGCAACGACGGCCGCCGCGCCGCTGAGCTGGAGCAACATTCATCAATCAATGGGCGAGATCCTGCGCCAGGCGTCCGGTCAGGTGCCGATGATCGCCCCGCCAGTTGAGGCCACACGCCTGCCCTTGCGGGCTCCGGCACAGACGTAACGCGCTTGCACGACAGGAGAGCCCACCTCCTGGTGTTGGTTGGCATGGGCAGGGTAATGACCGGAGTCTTTTCGCACTTCTACGCAAACAATGGAGATCATATGAGCCGCTTTATGGAAGCATTGAAACAGCAGCGTTGGGACGACCACCGCTACTACCATCACAGTCGTATCAACCAAAGTCTGCATTTCATCAGTGCCTTGAGCTTTCTGTATGCCTACGGGCTGTTTTTCTCCGACCCTATCGGTGCGGCGCTGATAGGGTGGCTGTTTTCCATGTCGACCCGGCAGGCCGGGCATTTTTTCTTTGAACCCAAGGGCTACGATCACGTCAATCAGGCAAGTCACGAGCACAAGGAAAACATCAAGGTGGGCTACAACCTGGAGCGCAAGGTGGTTTTGATTGCGATCTGGGCGAGCGCGCCACTGCTCATCGCCATCAGTGCCGACCTCTTCGGGTTGCTGCCCGAATCGGTCGTGAGCCAAGGGTATCTACGCTCGGTCGGTGCGCTTTGGCTGGTTCTGGGTATCGCCGGCCTGCTATTCCGCACCGTGCATTTGTTCTTCATTCGCGATGTGCAAACCGGATTGGTCTGGATGGCCAAGATACTCAGCGACCCGTTCCATGATGCGCTGCTCTATCGCAAGGCGCCATTGCAGTTGTTGCGCGGCGAAATGATTGATCCGCAGCATGGCCAGCATGCCTGAGCGGGCTTAGACTTCGAATTGTGCCCGTTGCAAGCGTTGGCATTTTCACGCCGGCCTGTGCCGGTGTGAAAATGCCCCAACGCGCGCGCTTCCTGCTTACCCCATCAGAGTTTCCAATGAAAATTGCAATTGCCGGTACCGGCTACGTCGGCCTTTCCAATGGCGTGCTGCTCGCTCAGCACAACGAAGTCGTCTGCCTCGACATCATCCCCGAGAAGGTGGCGATGCTCAATCGCAGGGAGTCGCCGATTGAGGATGGCGATATTGAAGATTACCTGCGCAACAAGCCGCTGAACTTTCGCGCCACGCTCGACAAACATGAGGCGTACGTCGGCGCGGAATTCGTCATCATCGCCACGCCGACCGACTACGACCCGGAAACCAACTACTTCAATACGGGGTCAATCGAGGCAGTCATTGCCGATGTGCTGTCAATCAATCCGGCGGCGCTCATGGTCATCAAGTCCACCGTGCCGGTAGGCTATGTCGTCAAGGCACGCGAGCGCTTTGGCTGCGACAACCTGATTTTTTCACCCGAGTTTTTGCGCGAGGGCAGGGCGCTGCATGACAACCTGCATCCCTCGCGCATTGTCGTCGGCGAGCGTTCGCCGCGTGCCGAAGTATTTGCCGGCTTGCTCCGGCAAGGGGCCGTCAAGCAGGATATCCCGCTGCTCTTCACCGATAGCACCGAAGCCGAGGCCATCAAGCTGTTTGCCAATACCTACCTCGCCATGCGCGTAGCGTACTTCAATGAACTGGACACCTACGCCGCCACTCACGGGCTCGATACCCGGCAGATTATCGATGGTGTGTGCCTTGATCCGCGCATTGGCAACCACTACAACAACCCCTCATTTGGCTACGGCGGCTATTGCCTGCCCAAAGACACCAAGCAGATGCTCGCCAATTACCGCGATGTGCCGCAAAACCTGATCAATGCCATCGTCGATGCCAACACCACGCGCAAAGACTTCATTGCCCAGAGCATCGTCAAACGTAACCCCAAGGTGGTTGGCGTGTATCGGCTGATCATGAAAGCCGGGTCGGACAACTTCCGTGCCTCGTCAATTCAGGGCATCATGAAGCGCATCAAGGCCAAGGGAATCGAAGTCATTATTTATGAGCCGGCATTACCCGACGCTACGTTCTTCAACTCACGCCTCGTCACGGATCTGGATGAATTCAAGCGCCTGGCCGACGTCATCATCGCCAACCGGCACACAGACATCCTGAGTGATGTGGCCGACAAGGTTTACACCCGCGACTTGTTCGGGCGCGACTGAAAGAGGGCGCCGCTCAGGAACCACCCCTCCGGCGTTTGAGCATCTCCAGCAACAGACTGCGCCGGATCAATTTGTTGGTTTGGCCGCTAGGGTGCCACCAACCGTCGGCCTGCATCTGCTGTGCTGCTGCGACAAAGCGTTGCAGGACCTCGGCGAACAAGGCATCGGTATAGCTGAGACTGAATATCAGGCGACCGGTACCGACCCAACTGAGCATCAGCCCCTGCTCGCGCAGGTAGAACTGCAGCATCCAGTTGTAACGCGATGGCTGCGTGTAGCCCAGTGTCCAGATCGACTGCAGGTTGGTGGCGCGTACCGGCAGAGTGGCGTGTTCCATGGCCAGGTTGAACTGGTCACGCCGCTGATTCCATACGGTATCGGCAGCTTCGTAAATCTGGCCAATAGCGTCGTTGTCGATCCGCTGCAAAAACGCATTCATGGCGGCCATGACGTACGGGTGCGAATTGAACGTGCCACGGGCAAAGCAGATGTCTGCCGGTCTGGCATCGCGGTAGCGCTGCATCAGTTCCGGTCTGCCGCAAACCACGCCGACGGGTAACCCGCCGCCCAGAGTTTTGCCGTAAGTCACCATATCGGCGCGCACCTTGAAATACGCTTGTGCGCCGCCGCGTGCCAGGCGAAAGCCGAGAAACACTTCATCAAGGATGAACACGATGCCGCGCTCCTTGCAGACCTGTGCCAGTTGCTGTAGCCAGGCGGAATAGGCCTCGCGCTCAAACTTCGCGCTGCGGCCACTGTCGACCAGTGACGAGTCGCCCGGCGCGTTGGCATTCGGGTGCAGGGCCTGAAGCGGGTTGACCAGGACGCAGGCAATGTCATTGCGCGTGCGCAAGACGTTGAGCGAGCGTTCGCTCATGTCTGCCAGCGTATAGGTCTGGCGCGGGGGCAGCGGGTTGCCGATGCCGGGTTGAACGTCTTCCCACCAGCCGTGATACGCCCCGCAAAATCTGACCAGATGTGTTTTGCCGGTGTGGTAGCGGGCAAGGCGCACGGCTTGCATTACCGCTTCGGTGCCCGACATGTGAAACGAGATGGAGCCGAGCCCGGAAATTTCGGCAAGCCGTTTTACGTTGTCGGCAAGCACCGGGTGATAGGCACCGAGGACGGGACCGAGCGCGCGTGCGCATTGCGCCGCCTCATCGAGGCAAGACCGATAAAAATCGACCCCGAAAACGTTGACGCCATAGGAGCCGGCAAGATCGAAATAGCGCTGACCATCGAGGTCTTCCAGCATTACGCCTTCTGCTTTGGTCAGAAAGCTGCTCAGGCGCAGGTGCTGGTTCAGATAAGCGCTGTACTGAAAGGGCACGCGGTAGCGCGCGACAAACTTCATGTCGGGAACATAGGTCGCCGCTTCAGTGCTCAGCGCCAGAGATGTGGGCGAGCGCAGTTGCAGCGCCGTCGCCAGCCGGACAAAGCCGCGCTGGCGCGCGCGCTGGATGTCTGCTGGCGCAAGGTCGGAACCAAAGAAGCCGGCTTCGTCATAGCTGTAGCCGGGGATCAGGCGCGCGAAGCGCTTGGCCATGCGCGAGTGGCCGGCGAGGGAGGGGTGTTTGGCGCGGGAGAGACGCAGGCGTCGGCGAATTTTGGGCAAGGCTGCCGCCGAAATTGCCAGCGCAATTGTGGCGAGCGAAATATTGCTGTAAAGCAGTTCATTCATAGTGGAAACCTCCAAGCCATCAGGCTTGCAGACTTTCTTTACTAGCCTATGACGATGCGTGCAGCGCTCCACCGGTTTGTTCGTAACGAGGATATCAACTTTCTGCTGACCAACCGCGTACCACGGATTGCGCTCACCCGGTTTGTCGGGTGGTTGAGCCATATCGAGAGCCCGCTGCTCACACGGGTCGGGATGGCCGTGTGGGGATTGTTTACCCCGCTTGAGCGCTCTGAATCAGGCATTGATCACTATTCCAGCTTGCACCAGTTTTTTACCCGACCTCTGCGCCCGGGCGCGCGCACCATCGATGGCAGGCCGGACCGCATCTGTAGTCCGAGCGACGGCATTGTTGGCGCATCGGGCGCGCTGGACGGAACGACGCTGGTGCAGGCAAAAGGATTTCCTTACCGCCTTGATGATCTCCTGGGTGATTCGGATCTGAGCGCCCGTTTTTCTGGCGGCACTTACGTTACGTTGCGCTTGACCTCGGCGATGTATCACCGCTTTCACGCTCCCCATGACATGGACATCGATGAGGTGACCTATATCTCCGGGGATACCTGGAACGTCAACCCGATTGCCCTGAAGCGTGTCGAGCGCCTGTTCTGCAAAAACGAACGGGCGGTTCTGCATGCCCGGCTGAAATGCAACGGCGATGCCTTCCTGCTTGTTCCCGTTGCCGCGGTTCTGGTGGCCAGTATCCGACTGCATTTTGTTGATGTGCTGCTGCACCTGCGCTACCGTGGACCCAACCGTATCCCTTGCGCGGCGACCGTGCGCAAGGGCGAAGAGCTCGGCTGGTTCGAGCATGGGTCGACCATTATTGTCATCGCCCCTGAGGGCTATCCATTGGCCGAAGGCATCAGCGAGGGACAGGTTATCAAGATGGGGCAGGCACTACTGAAATGTCGCCACACGTGAGCATGGTTTGTGGCGTCCGGTACCGCCTTGCCGCGCATGACTGAGGGAGTTCCCCCGCTAGCGGCCAAAACGTACGGCCGCTTCGCCCGCGTTAGCTGGCGAGACGGAATCCGCAAGTCGGCGCTGGTAGTAAGGCGATGCCGTCAGGGCGAAGGTGACCCGCAGAGGCCAGGGCCATGGGTACCGCCCCCTCCATTGGTTTGCCATGGCGTCGGCGGTCGATAAAGTAGCCGCTACCCAATGCCCGTTTGGCCAGCTTCTTGGCTTCAGCCAGAACGGGTGACAGCGCTGCCGCTGATTCGTACAACCCAGGCTCGACACAGACCACGCCGGCAGACAAGCTCACCAGCGGATGGAATACCAGCTCGCCCTGGCGATTCAGGCTGGAAATGCCACCGGCGGCAAGATCGGAGGCACTGTAGAACTTACTGATTCCCTCATCGAAACGAGCCAGAACTGCTTTGAGGCGAGTTTCCCAGTCGGGCGAGACAAAGCTGACCACGAAATCATCGCCGCCCACGTGGCCGAGGAAATCGCAGTCGGGGTTGATTTCCTGCGCCAGAATTCGCGCGCAGTAACGTATCAGTTCATCGCCCGCCTGGTAGCCGTAAACATCGTTGTAGGGCTTGAACTGGTTCAGATCAAAGTAGATTGCCGCAAACGTTTCACCGGCGGCGATACGCGCATTGATGTCGTCGTCAATGGGCACATTGCCTGGCAGCAGCGTCAGCGGGTTGGCAAAGCGCGCGCTCATCAGTTGTGAATCGGCCACTGCTCGAATCAGGTCGGTCGTACGTCCAGAACCAAAATAGCGGCCATTGCTCGTGACCACAAAGCCATCGGCAAGGTGGCGCTCATCGAGCAGGCTCACGGCTTGTGACAGGGCAAGCAAATCGGCACCGACATCGAAGCAGAGAAACTGGCGGTCCATCAGCACTTCGCACGAGCGCCGACCCCGTACCTCATGGAAGAAACGTGCGCCGACACACTTGAGCACCTCATGCGAGCGCAGCAAGCCGATCACGCGCTGCTCGTCGTCGAGGACAGGCAGCGCATGCAGCGTGTCGCTGGCCAGGAACTGCGCGGAAACTTCGTCGCAGCTAACGGCCGCCGTTACCGTTGGAGCCGGTTTCGCCAGAAGCCCGGCACTTAGCCGGGCACGGTGACCTTGAGATGCGCCCATCAGAAGAACTCGCAAAGTAGAACAAGTGGTCCGCTATGCTATTTTTCTTACGTGACACCATGGTGACATCGAGATTTCTACGCGTGAAAGGGACGCGTGGTGGCGGCGGTGAGCGCGCCGGGTCGGTTACAGGGTGAATCAGTCCCAGCCAGAGGGCTTTGCGTACGTTGGGCAAGGTAGCTGGTAGACGCGCCTGTCGTCGAGACGCGCGACGGTCAGGGTGCCCCCCCACAGACAGCCGGTATCGATCGCAAGTAAATCCGGGCGCTCGAGAAAACCCAGTCCGGACCAATGGCCGCACACTACCGTGACGTTTTTGCTTTTACGCCCTACCGCGTCGAACCATGGAACGCAGTTGGCTGGCCCGCGCGCCGGTGGTGCCTTGTTGCCTTCGGCACGAAACTCCATGGCCCCCTGCAAGGTCAAATAGCGCATTCGCGTCATGGCATTGACGATAACGCGAAGGCGATCCCAACCGCTCAGTTCGTCGCTCCATTGTGTGGGCTCCGAGCCCCACATATTGGCGAGAAATTCACGGTAGTTGTCGGCCCGCAACGCGGCGCTGACTTCTTTACCCAGAGCCACTGCCTTTGCGGCTGTCCAGCAAGGCAAGACGCCCGCATGAACCATCAACCAGCTATGGTCTGCAATGGTGTCGGTAACGCAGAGGGGCTGTGAGCGTAGCCAGGCGATGAGTTCGTCGCGGTCGGGGGCGTTCAGGATGGGTGCCAGGGTATCCTCGCGGTTGGGCTTGCCATAGCCTTCCGCTTGCATGACCAGATGCAGGTCATGGTTGCCCAGTACCGTGACAGCGGCGGTGCCAAGCGACTTCACAAAACGCAGTACGTCCAATGACTGCGGACCGCGATTGACCAGATCGCCAACAAACCAGAGCCGGTCGCGGCCCGGTTGAAAGTCGATGTAGTCGAGCAGTCGCCGGAGCGGATCGAAGCAGCCTTGCAGGTCGCCGATGGCGTATGTGGCCATACCCGGAGAGTCAGCCGGTAGTCCAGAAGCGGTCGATATCCTTCAGTCCCCAGGCGTTCGCATCTTCACGGCTGACGATTTTTTCCGGCCCGGGCTTGGACAGATCGATGATCTCCGGCGTGATATAGGCCTTGGCTTTGGTCGAGAAGAAGACCTTGACCTTCGGTGCGAGCAGCGATTTTTCCGACTGCTCGATCACCACGGCGAGGCGACCGGAGGTCAGCTTGATCAGCGAACCGGTCGGGTAAATGCCAATACTTTTGACGAAGGCCTGAAACACCCGCTCATCAAAGTGGCCTTTGCACCACTCGCCCATCTTGCGAATCGACTCGGCCGGGTCCCAGCCGGTCTTGTAGGGGCGATTCGAGGTGATGGCGTCATACACGTCGCACACGGCACCCATTTTGGCCAGCAGGCTGATCGAGTCGGCGGTGAGTTTCTCCGGATAGCCGCTGCCGTCGGTCTTCTCGTGGTGATGCAGGCAGACATCGAGCGTGGCGGCGCTGGCACCCCCGCCTTCAATCAGCAGCTTATGACCTTCGACCGGGTGGCTCTTGATGATGGCGAATTCCTGGTCGGTCAGCTTGCCCGGCTTGTTCAGTACCTCCATGGGCATCATGGCCTTGCCCAGGTCGTGCAGCAGGCCAGCCATGCCGGCTTCTCGCGTTTGCTTGTCGTCCAGACCGAGTTGCTTGGCCAGCGCGATCATCAGCGCGCATACCGCGACCGAGTGCATGTAGGTGTAGTCATCGGCGCTGCGCAGACGGGCCAGACTGATCAGTGCGCCGGGGTTGCGCGTGACCGAGTCAGTGATCTCATTGACCAGACTGGTCGCCGCTTCCTCGGTGATGGCCTTGCCCATGCGCGCTTCCTGGAACATGGAGATGACCGCCTCTTTGCCCATACTGCAGATCTTCGCGGCGCGTTTGGCTTCATCGCTGAACTTGGTGGGCGCGGTGGCCTCGCTGCGCATGCTGGCGCGCTCGGCCTCGGCGAGCATCTGGTCGACGTCGTCACTGACCTCTTGCGCCGAGCTCGAGTTGGGCGTGTCTTTGCCTTTTTTTACGTCGATCCAGACTTCCTTGATGCTGCTGGCCTGAACCAGACGGATGTCGTTGGGGTCGGTAATGACGAACTTGGTGCGCCAGAAGGGGTGTTCCATCCATGAGCCACAAAACTCATGCAGATGCATACCGACCTCGAGGTCAGTGACTTTGATTTTCTTCAGCATGTACAAGGGCCCTGCGGACAGGCTGGTACACTGCTCAGCCCGCATACACGGTTCCGGGTTGTCTCTGGACCGACTGACTTCATGGATTTAATACCGCTGTTGCACGCACTGATTTTAGGCGTCGTTGAGGGGCTCACCGAGTTTCTTCCGATCTCAAGCACCGGGCACTTGATTCTAACGGGAGCCTTGCTTGATTTTAACGACGATCGAGGCAAGCTGTTTCACATCGTCATTCAGTCGGGTGCCATGCTCGCTGTCTGCTGGTATTTTCGCCAGCGCATCCTCAGCACCTTTCGCGGTCTCGGCCGCGATCCGGTAGCCAACCGGCTGGTGATGAATCTGCTCATTGCCTTTACGCCGGCCGCCGCGCTCGGCCTGCTCTTTGGCAAAATCATCAAGACGCATCTGTTCAGCCCGGTGCCGGTGGCCATGGCGTTCATCGTCGGCGGTCTGGTCATTCTCTGGGCGGAGCGACGCACGCCTACGGTACGCATTCAGGAAGTCGACGATCTGCAGCCGCTTGATGCTCTCAAGCTCGGCCTGGCGCAAGCCTTTGCACTAATTCCGGGTACCTCCCGCTCTGGGGCGACGATCATCGGCGGCTTGCTGTTTGGCTTGTCGCGCAAGGCCGCTACCGAGTTCTCCTTCTTCCTCGCCATACCCACGCTGTTTGCTGCTACCGCCTACGAGCTATACAAAGAGCGACACCTGCTCAGTCTCGATGACGTCGGCATGTGGGCCGTGGGCTTTGTCGCTGCCTTCATCTCGGCCTTCCTGTGTGTGCGCTGGTTGCTGCGCTTTATTTCCACGCACGATTTCACCGCCTTCGCTTGGTACCGCATCGTGTTTGGGCTTGTCGTTCTGCTGACGGCACAGATGGGCTGGGTGAACTGGGTTGGGCACTGAATCGCAAGCCGCGCAGGATCTGCGTCAGGGCATCATCGCCGGCTTGTCGGCCTACCTGATCTGGGGGCTGGTGCCGATCTTCTTCAAGCAGTTGCATGGTGTCGGCGCGGTCGAGATCATTGCCCACCGCATTGTCTGGTCACTGCTGCTCATGGGCCTCGTGCTGCGTTTTGGCGGCGGGTTTGCCCAGGTGTTCGACAACGTGCGTGATCCGCGCCGGTTGGCGCGCGTGGCCGTGGGCTCGGTTCTGGTGGGCGCCAATTGGCTGATCTTCGTTCATGGCATCAACCTCGGGCAGATTCTCGCCACCAGTCTGGGCTATTTCATTCTGCCGATTTTTAACGTGGCGCTGGGCGTGCTGGTGCTGCGCGAGCGTCTGCGCCCCCTGCAGTGGCTGGCGGTCGTGTTTGCCGTGATCGGTGTGATCGCGGAAACGCTGCGTGTCGGTGAGCTACCCTGGATTTCGTTGGGGCTGGCAGTGAGCTTCGGCTTCTACGGCTTGATGCGCAAGCAACTGCCCATGGATTCGGCCAGCGGCCTGTTTCTCGAAACGGCCTGCATGCTGCCGCTGGCGGTGGGCTATCTCGCCTGGCTGCATTGGCTGGGACAGGGGCAATTCGGGGATGAAGGTGTGCAGTCGCTGTTGCTGATTGCCAGCGGTGTGGTCACGGCGATCCCGCTGCTGCTGTTTGCCATCTCGGCACGGCGCTTGCCGCTCTCCATGATTGCCTTCATGCAATATCTGGCACCGACGATCAGTTTTCTGGTCGCGGTGTTGATCTATCACGAGCCCTTCGATCTGGCTCGCGCTGTCGGTTTTGGCGCCATCTGGGTTGGGGTGGCGGTGTATTCCTTTGACTTGTGGCACCACAGTAAATGAACATCCTTTTTGAAGAAGACGGCAGCTTTCGCGCCGGCACGCTCATGGCTGACAACACCACCTCGGTGCAAGTGGAATTGCCCGGCGGCAAACGCAGCAAGGTGAAAGCCGCCAATGTGGTGTTGCGCTTTGGCAGCCCCAGTCCCTCCGAACTGTTGCAACGCGCCGAGGCGGAGGGCGCCGATATTGACGTCAGCTTTCTGTGGGAGGTTTCGCCCGAGAGCGAGTTTGGTTTCGAAGAGCTGGCTGTCGAGTATTGCGGTGGCAAGCCCGACGCCGTGCAGGCGGCCTCGGTACTGCTGCGCCTGCATTCGGCACCCATGTACTTTCACCGCAAGGGCAAAGGCCGCTACCGCAAGGCCCCGCCGGAAATCTTGCAGGCGGCACTGGCCGGGGTCGAAAAAAAGCGCCAGCAAGCCTTAGCGATTGAAGAAATGACCGCGCAGTTACTGGCTTCAACGTTGCCCGCAGCTTTTCCGGCGCAGTTGTCGATGCTGCTCTACGCCCCGGATCGCAACCGCCTGGAAACCAAGGCACTGGAAGCGGCCTGCGCGCAGTCGGGCAAGTCGCCGGCCGCCTTGTTGCGCGCCTGCGGTGCGCTGCCGGCGACGCACGAATATCACTTCGGTCGCTTCCTGCATGAGTTTTTCCCGGAGGGCAAAGGCGGCACGCGCTTCCCCGACTATGCGCGGGCAATCTTGCCGACGGATCTGCCGGTCGCCAATGTCGCCGCGTTCAGCATTGACGATGCCGCCACGACTGAGATTGACGACGCCTTTTCCGTCACTGCGCATGCGGGCGGCGGCTGGCGCATTGGCATTCACATTGCTGCCCCGGGCCTGGGCTTTGCGCCCGATTCGGATCTGGGGCGTATTGCCCGTGACCGGCTATCGACCGTCTATATGCCGGGGCGCAAGATCACCATGCTGCCCGATGCCGTAGTCGAGCAATTCACCCTCGGCGCGGGGCGCACCGTGCCGGCGCTCTCGCTGTATCTCGAGGTGGCGAGTGACCTGCGCATTACCGCGCATGACACCTGTCTCGAACTGGTGCCGATTGCTGCCAATCTGCGCCACCACGACATCGAGCCGGTGTTCAACGAAATGACGCTGAGCGAAGGACTGGGTGAGTTTGCCTACCGCGATGAACTCAAGCTGCTCTGGGAACTGGCTCAGGTGCTGGAAGCTGGCCGAGGTCAAACGCGGCAGAACAACCGGCGCGATTACAGCTACGAGGTCGACTGGACGCAAGGCGTGAACGGGGCCTGTGGTGAGCCGGGACATGTGAGCATCATCGAGCGCCCGCGTGGCAGCCCGCTCGATACCCTGGTGGCCGAGCTGATGATCGTCGCCAACTCGACCTGGGGTGGCCTGCTGCGCGATGCCAAGGTGCCGGCCCTTTACCGCGCGCAAAGTGCCGGCAAGGTGCGCATGACCACTCAGGCGGCACCACACGAGGGGCTGGGGGTTGATTGTTATGCCTGGTCAAGCTCGCCCTTGCGCCGCTATTGCGATCTGCTCAATCAGTGGCAGTTGATCTCACATTTGCGCGGTGACCAGCCGGCCTTCGCCCCCAAGTCGGCGGAGCTGCTCTCGGCCATGCGTGACTTCGACGTGACCTATTCGGCCTATGCCGAATTCCAGCGCCAGATGGAGCGCTACTGGTGCTTGCGCTGGTTGGTGCAGGAAGCGCGTACCAGCGTGCCGGCGCGCATCATCCGCGAGCAACTGGTGCGGCTGGAAGAAATACCGCTGGTGATTCGCCTGCTTGATCTGCCCGACACCAGTATCGCTGGCACGGGGCGGCGCGTGAGTTTGGCGATCGACCGCATTGATCTGCTCGAAGCCGACATTCGAGCGCGCTTTGTGGAACTGCTGGCAGGCGAAAGCGCTACCGGGGCGGGAGATGAATTTGACGAAGAGGAACTGCTCGAGCCGGCCGCACCTGCCCTGGCAGCAGCCGAAATGCCTGCGGAATCAGGGTCTGATGACGGCTTAGCGAAGGCCGGGGAGCCGCAGGCACCGGTTTAAAATCGGCGGGTGAATACTGCCACACTGACTGCCCCGCTCATCGCCTCCAAAATCGCCGTCTCACCAGCGCCGACTTCCCGCATGGCACGCTTCAATGTTCAGCTCGACTCCCGCCGCGCCTTCAAGGTGGCGCTGGGCGTTTCGCTGGCGCTGCACGCCGTGCTGCTCTCGATCCATTTCAAGCTGCCCGAGACCCTGGGCCAGGCCAGCGAGAAAGCGCTCGATGTCATCCTGGTCAATAGCAAGCACAAGACCAAGCCGACGCAAGCCCAGGCCAAGGCGCAGGCGAATCTCGATGGCGGTGGCAATGTGGCTGAGGACCGGCGTGCCAAGACCCCCCTGCCGCCCTCAGAGCGCAGCACCGAAGGCAACGAACTGGTCGAGGCGCAGCGCAAAGTGGCGCAACTTGAAGCCCAGCAGCAGCAAATCCTGACTCAGACGAAGAGCAGCGCCGCGCTGCCCCTTGCCAATCAGGCGGCGATGCCACAGCCCGAGCCGGTGCGAAGTGGCGTCGACCTCGCCAGTTCGGCGCTGGCCATGATCAAGCTTGAAGCCGAGATCGCGCGGCAGATGGAAGAGTACAACCAGAAGCCAAGGCGCAAGTTTATCGGCGCGCGCACGCAGGAATACCGCTTCGCTCAGTACGTGGAAGACTGGCGACACAAGATTGAGCGTGTGGGCAATCTCAATTACCCCGATGCCGCGCGCGGCAAGCACTACGGCTCGCTGGTGCTGACCGTGGTCATCAAGGCCAACGGCGATCTTGACCGGGTCGAGATCAACCGTTCCTCAGGCAAGAGCGTGCTTGATGAGGCCGCAATGCGCATTGTTCGGCTGGCGGCCCCTTACGCGGCCTTTCCCAACGCGATTCGTACCGATACCGATCTGCTGGAGATCACCCGCGTCTGGTCGTTCACTCAGACCGATCAGCTCAAGAGCGAGTGATGGCGGATCGCTATGCCGTATTCGGCAACCCAGTCGGGCATAGCCAATCCCCGCGTATTCATGCCCTGTTTGCGCAGCAGACTTCGCAGAACTTGAGCTACGAGGCTTTGCTCGCGCCGCTCGACGGATTTGCTGACCACGTACGCACGTTCATCGCAAGGGGTGGCTGCGGTGCCAATGTGACCGTACCGTTCAAGGAAGAGGCGTTTCGCCTCGCCACCCAGCTGACGCCGCGCGCGCAAGCGGCGGGCGCAGTCAATACGCTGAGTTTCACGGAAGGGCAGATCCTTGGCGACAATACCGACGGTGCCGGCCTGGTGCGCGATATCCGGATCAATCTGTGCGTAGCTGTGCAAGGTGCGCGCGTGCTGCTGCTAGGGGCGGGCGGTGCGGCGCGCGGGACGATGCTGCCTCTTCTGGGCGAGCGTCCGGCGCAGCTGACCATCGCCAACCGCACGCGCGCCAAGGCCGAGACGCTGTGTTCGCAAGTCGGCGCTGGTAATACGGCGATTTGCGACTTTACCGAGCTGCGCGCGCAGCCCGCGTTCGATGTCGTGATCAATGCCACCTCCGCAGGTCTGAGCGACGCGGCGCTGCCGATACCCGATAGCGTGTTTGCATCGCATACCTTGGCCTACGACATGCTCTACGGCCGCGAAACCCCGTTCATGGCGCAGGCGCAGCGCAACGGGGCGCGTGTGGCCGACGGCCTGGGCATGCTGGTCGAACAGGCCGCTGAAGCCTTCTTTGGCTGGCGTGGCGTGCGTCCTGATACGGCCCCGGTGCTCGCTGCACTACGCGCAGCGTCACGCTAAGGCATGCGCCCCGCACCTCGCTGGCTGCAGCGTGGCCTCGGCATCGGCTTCTTGCTGCTTATCGTCTGGCAGGGCTGGTACCTGGGCTGGGTGATGTGGTGGAAATGGGTGGACCCGTGGGAGACCAGTTTCCAGAGTCGCCGCCTCGACGAAATGCAGGAGAAAAACCCGCAGGCCCGCTTGAGCAAGACCTGGATGCCGTACGAGCAGCTCTCGGTGCATCTGAAGCGTGCGGTGGTGGCGGCCGAGGACGACAAGTTTGTCGATCACGAAGGCTTCGACTGGGAAGGTATCCAGAAGGCCATCGAGAAAAATCAGAAAAAGGGCAAGCCGGTTGCCGGTGCTTCGACCATCTCGCAGCAACTGGCCAAAAATCTGCTGCTCTCGCCCAACAAGACCGTGCTGCGCAAGGCCGAAGAGGCACTCATTACCTTGTGGCTGGAGTTGCTCTGGGATAAGCGGCGCATTCTGGAGGTGTACCTGAACGAGGTGGAGTGGGGCGAGGGCGTGTTCGGGGCCGAGGCGGCGGCGCAGCGTTACTTCAAGGTGTCGGCGGGCAAGCTCTCGGCCGAGCAGGCGGCGCGCCTCGCGGTCATGCTGCCGGCACCACGCAAGTTCGAGAAGAACCCCTATTCGGCTTACCTCAATGGGCGCGTCGGCGTCATTCTCGGGCGCATGCGTTACGCGGAAGTGCCGTAAGTCTTCTGCGCAGGGCTAGAATGATTCGGCTATGACCGATCACCTGACCAATCTCGACGACGACGACCTCGAAGCGCACCAGCTCGCCGAAGAGCAGGATCAGTTGCGTGCGATCGAGATGCTGCTGGCCCGTCACAAGCGGGTGGAAAATCTGGTGCATCGTCAGGTCAATGACGGCCCTCGGCACCAGATGGTCGAAAACCTGGTGCACAAGCAGAACCTCGAAGAACTGCGCGCCAAACTCGCGACTCTGCCTTCTGAATCGGTCGCGCGGATTCTTGAGGCCTTGCCGCCCGATGACAGTTTGCTGGTCTGGGAACTGGTCTCGAAGGAGCGCGGCGAAGAGATTCTCGATGACATGCCCGAGGCGCTGCATGAAGACCTCGATGAAGAACCCGTCGAGGAAGTGGAGCGCGAGGTCGTGCGCCATGCCCCCGCGGCCGAGGTGGTGCGCCGCACGACCGAGGTGCATGCCTTCGAGCTCAATGGCGGCCGCCTGCGCCAGATCGAGGTCAACACGCGCGAGGAACTGGCGGCGACGAAGCCCATCTGGGTTGACCTGCTGGCGCCCTCACGCGAGGAGCGGCAATGGATTGCCGAGATTTTCGACCTCAAGCTGCCCGACGCCGACGACCTGACTGACCTGGAAGAGTCGGCGCGCTTCTTTATTGCCGACAACGGCGAAGTGCACCTGCACTCGGAGTTTCTGCTCGACAAGGAGGACGATTCGCGCAACGTCGCGGTGGCCTTCATTTTGCACAACAACATCGTCTTTTCGATGCGCGACGAAGAGCTGCCGGTGTTTCGTCTGCAGCGTCTGCGTGCGCGCATTCAGCCCGGCTACGTCTCGGAGGGACGCGATGTGCTCATCGACCTCTACGGTGCCAACATTGAATATTCCGCCGATGCACTGGAGGACGTTTACCGTGAGCTTGAGGATGTCGGGCGTAACGTGCTTTCGCCCCATGTCAGTGACGAAGAAGCTGCCGAGATTCTGTACCAGATTGCCAAGCAGGAAGACTTGAACGGACGCATTCGTGGCAACGTGCTGGACACCCGCCGCGCGCTTTCCTTCTTGCTGCGCGGGCGTCAGTTGTCAGCCGAGCAGCAGAACGACGCGCGCCAGATTCTGCGTGACATCGAGTCGCTGGACGGACACACCTCTTACCTGTTCAACAAGATCAACTTCCTCATGGATGCCACAGTCGGTTTCGTGAGCATTAACCAGAACAAGCGTGTGTCCAAGCTTACGGCCATCAGCGTGGTGTTCCTGCCCATCAACATCATTGCCGGCATCGGAGGCATGTCGGAGTTTTCCATGATGACGGCGGGCATACCCTGGCCGCTCGCCTACGGGAGCTTTCTCGCGTTCATGATGGCGCTGGGCGTGGGCACCTACGCCACGCTGCGGCACCTGGAGCGCCAACGCGCCAAGACCTTGGTCGCCGCCAGCCGCAATCGTCGCTGATTGCGGCAAGTCGGCGCTGGTGATACGGCGATTAGTGCCGGTCGCCGTTAAATAGCGCGCCCAGCAGCCCACCCTGTTCGCCGCCCGAACCGCCACCACCCTGCTTCATGGGCGCTGCGGCAAACACGCGTGACGCCAGGCGGGCAAAGGGCAGTGACTGCAGCCAGATCGTGCCCGGGCCGCGCATCACGGCAAAGAACAGCCCCTCGCCCCCGAACATTGCGGTCTTGATCCCGCCCACAAACTGAATGTCGAAATCGACATCGGGCGTGTAGGCCACCACGCAGCCGGTATCGACACGCAGAATTTCGCCCGGCGCCAGCTTGCGCTCAAGCACCGTGCCGCCCGAGTGCGCGAAGGCCAGGCCGTCGCCTTCGAGCTTTTCCATGATGAAGCCTTCACCACCGAAGAAGCCGGCACCCAGCTTTTTCTGGAAGGCGATACCGAGCGAGACGCCCTTGGCCGCACACAGAAAGGCATCCTTCTGGCAGATGATGGTGCCGCCGAGCTTTTGCAAGTCAAAGGGAATGATCTTGCCGGTGTAGGGGGCGGCGAACGCCACCTTGCGTTTGCCGGTTCCCTTGTTGGTGTAGACGGTGGTGAATAGGGATTCGCCGGTAATCAGGCGCTTGCCGGCACCTACCAACTTGCCGAAAAAGCCGCTTTGCGCGGCGGAACCATCACCCATGATGGTGTCCATCTGGATACCGTCTTCCATATACATCATGCTGCCGGCTTCGCCGATGGCGGCCTCTTCCGGATCAAGCTCGATCTCGACGAACTGCATGTCGTCGCCGTGGAGATAGTAGTCGATGTCGTGCATGGCCATGGTGGGGCTCCTGAGAATGGTGGGGGGAGGGGTGCGGAAATGATAATGCCACCGGAATCGCTCCCGGTGGCATTTGTAAAGCGCAGCTCCGTGGAGAATTAAGCCGTCTGCTGAATGCCGGCCAGGGTCCAGCCACCGGCACCGCTTTTCGGCTTGGTCAGGTGCCAGATCTCGTCAATTGCTTGCGGCTGCGGCTCATCGGCGTCGCGCACCATGCCGGTGAAGCGCACGCTGACCACGTAGCGCCCGTCCTGCTCTTCAACGTCGATGACATCGGCGTTGATGCTGACCACGTCAGTGGTTTGGGTCGCGCCGTTACGCTCGCTGATGTCCATCTTGATCTCGGCAAACATCTCGGGAGTGGTGAATTCCTTGATGTCGTCGAGGTTGCCGGCGTCGTTGGCCGCCTGCAGGCGAATGAAGTTCACTTTGGCATTGCGGGCAAAGCCGACGGCATCGAAATCGGCCGGGATGCGCCCGGCTGAGGGGGCAGCGCCAGACGGACTCATTGCGGCGACAGGGTTTGCCGAACTGCTGCCCGGCGGGTTCATGTCGTGCATGTTGCGCGCCATGCTCGTGGGCCCGGTACCGGCACCGGCGTAGCGCAGACCGTTGTTGCCGGCACTGCCAGCGCCAGCCATGGCACGCTTGCGCATGATGAAGCCAATCACGGCAATGACAGCCACAGCGAGCAAGCCCATCATCATCATCGAAGCCAGCTCTTCACCGAAGCCAAGATGCGAGGCCAGCGCGGCCAGACCCAAACCAGCGGCCAGACCGGCGATCGGGCCCATCCACGAGCGCTTGGGTGCCGCGGCGGGCGCGCCGCCCGCGGTGGCGGGTGCCTTGCCCGGCGCTGCGGCCGGGGCCGCAGGCGGGGTGGCCTGGCGCTGCATGCCCAGCGACTTGCCGCCGCCCAGACGCTTGGCGGCCTCGGCATCGATGGGGGCGAGTCCCAGGCTCATGGCCGCGACGGCCAGCAGTGCAGTCAGAAATTTCATGTCAGTCTCCTTGGTGGTAGTAGCAATGCAAGGAGGATAGGTCCCCGGTGAGCGCAAGGAAAGCAGAATAATTTATGACTATCAATCGGTTTTCTCGATTATCTGGCGACTTGGCCGGGAGCCACCTATTCCAACTCGTCAGAGAGCACCAGTGGCAGTTGCAAACGCAAGATCGTACCGCCTCCGCGATCGGGCAAGATGGCGATCCTGCCCTGCATGAGGTTCACCAGACGCTTGACAATGGCCAGACCCAAGCCATTGCCACCGGCCTTGCGCGTGGCACTGCCATCGCCCTGGACAAAACTTTCGAAGACCCGTTCCATCTGGTCGGGCGGAATGCCGATGCCCTGGTCGGCGACATCGATTTCAAGGGTCTCTCCCAAGTCTGCGCTGGTGAGGCGGCGAACGGTCACGCAGATCTCGCCCGACTCGCTGAATTTGATGGCGTTGTCCAGCAAAAGATTCAATATCTGGATCAGCCGCTTGCCATCCAGGCTGACGGCCTCGGGCAGATCGGGGGCCAGGTCAATCTTGAGGGCCAGGCCCTTCGCTTGAGCGGTGCGGCGCAGGCGCATCACCGGCCCCTGAATGATCTCGGCGAGAACGGTGGTTTGCGGGCTGAGCTGCACCCGCCCCATGTCCAGTTGAGCCAGTTCGAGAATGCGCTCCAGCAGCCCGCGTAGATCAATGCCGGCACCACGCATCTGTTCGATCAGCGCCAGCCGCTCCGGGTCGGGCTCATCCATGGCCAGCAGGTCGGTAATGCCCAGCAAGCCGTTGAGCGGGGTGCGGATCTCGTGGCTCAGGTTGGAGAGAAACTCGGTTTTTGCCCTGTCGGCGGCGCGCAAAGCCGCTTCCTTGCGGCTCACGACGTCGATCAGCTGGTTGTAGGCCCCTGCCAGTTGCGCAAGCTCGTCATGGCCGCGCACGGGTGCCGCCACCAACTGACCGGCTTCATTGGCGCGCATCGTCGCGAGCAGCTCGGCTTGCGGTCGCAGCACGCGCCGGCGCACTGCGTTGATCTGCAGCGTCGAGATACCAAAAATCAGGACGAGCAGAACGACTGACAGCAGGCGTGCGGCTTCTTCGGCAGCACGGCGATCCTGGCGGATATCCAGATGCAGTACGAATACGCCCTTGCCCGGAAGCAAGGGCATCAAATCAATCGGCGAGGTGTAATCGAAGATATTGCCGCCATCGTGGCCATCGTCGAAATGCATCTTCTCGGTTTGAAGGGTGAGCTCGATATCGTCGCGTAACTCTTCTTTGGGCAGTGTTGTGAGGCGGCGACCGACCCACGCCCAGTCGGTCGCCGCCACCACGCGTGCCGGTGTTTCGCCGGTAATTAGAATGAGCTCCACGCCACGTGCGCTGCCCAGAGCCTCGATATACGCGCCGAAGGTGTCGATGGAGGCGGCGTTGGACGCAGCGTGCTCGATCGAGTCGACCATGAAGGCACCTCTCGCCTTGAGTTGATCGAGCATTTGATTGCGTGTGTGGTAATGCACCAGCATCACGCCAACGAGACCGAGCGCAAGCGTCAACAGAAGTTGCGGCAGTATGAGTTGCCAGGCCAGTTGGGACCGATAGAGGTGAAGGAGCTTGCCTAGCATGGGCGTGGCGTCAACGCTGCACTAGGCGGTGAGTACTGGCCTAGCGAGATCGGCGAGCGGCCAGCGCGGCCGGATGGCAAAAGTGCCTGTGCCCACCACCGGAGCGTCCCCGGCGAGTAGCCGTTGCGCGCCGCAAAAGGCGATCATCGCGCCATTGTCGGTGCACAGCGCAAGCTCAGGGTAAAACACGCGTCCGCGAAAGTGGCTGAAAGCGGCATCAAGCTTCTCGCGCAAGCGCCGGTTGGCGCCCACCCCGCCCGCTACGACAAGTTGGCGCATGCCGTTCGCTTTGCACGCTGCCAACGCCTTGGCCGCCAGAACATCGGTGACCGCCTCCTGAAACTCTGCCGCAAGGTCAGCGGCCTGGGTGCCAGCGCCCAGACCATTGCGCACGGCCGTCAGCACTGCGGTCTTGAGGCCGGAAAAGCTGAACGACAGGTCGCCGCTGTGCAGCATCGGGCGGGGCAGGGTAATACGCCCCGCCTGCCCCTGTTCGGCCAACCTGGCCAGAGCCGGGCCACCGGGGTAGCCCAGACCGAGCAGTTTGGCGGTCTTGTCGAAGGCTTCGCCGGCGGCATCATCCAGCGACTCACCGAGCAACTCGTAGTCGCCGATGGCGTTGACCCGCATCAGTTGGGTATGTCCGCCGGAGACCAGCAGCGCAATGAACGGAAACTTTGGCCGTTCGGCGGCGAGCAGGGGGGACAGCAGATGGCCTTCCAGATGATGTATCGGCAACGTCAGCACACCCAGCGCGCCGGCCAGGCCCTCGGCAAAACTGGCCCCCACCAACAGTGCGCCCGCGAGCCCTGGCCCGGCGGTATAGGCGATCGCGTCAATGTCCTTGCGCGTGCAGGTCGCCTCGGTCAGCACCGCTTCCAGTAGCGGGATCAGGCGCCGAATATGGTCGCGCGACGCCAGTTCGGGCACCACGCCACCATAGTCCTCGTGCATTGCTACCTGCGAATGCAAGGCGTGGGCAAGCAAGCCCCGGTCGGTGTCGTAGAGGGCCAGGCCGGTTTCGTCGCAGGAAGATTCGATGCCAAGGACAAGCATGCAGGCAGTTTAGAATGCGCGCCTTCATCGCGGTGAGTTCTCTGCCGCCCCTCAAAGGAATCTCATGTCTCTCAAATGCGGCATCGTCGGCCTGCCCAATGTTGGCAAGTCCACCCTCTTCAACGCCCTGACCAAGTCGGGCATCGCGGCTGAAAATTACCCGTTTTGCACGATTGAGCCGAATGTTGGCATTGTTGAAGTGCCCGATACCCGGCTGGCGGCGCTCTCGGCCATCGTCAAGCCGCAGAAGATTCAGCCGGCCATCGTCGAGTTTGTCGATATTGCCGGTCTGGTCGCCGGGGCCAGCAAGGGCGAAGGTCTGGGCAACCAGTTTCTCGCCAACATTCGCGAGACCGATGCGATTGTTCATGTCGTGCGCTGCTTCAGCGACGACAACGTGATTCACGTCGCCGGCAAGATCGATCCGCTGCACGATATCGAAGTCATCGACACCGAGCTGGCACTGGCGGACATGGCGAGCGTGGAAAAAGCGCTGAACCGCTACAGCAAGCAGGCCAAGTCGGGTGGCGACAAAGAGGCCAAGGCCATGGTGCCGGTGCTGGAGCAATGTCTGGCGCAGCTTAACGAGGGCAAGCCGGTGCGCGCGCTCGATCTTTCCAAGGAAGAGCGCGCACTGATCAAGCAACTGTTTCTGATCACCGCCAAGCCGGTGCTCTATGTGGCCAATGTCAAGGAGGGCGGCTTCGAGAATAACCCGTACCTTGAGGTGGTGCAGAAACATGCCGCGACCGAAGGCTCGCAGGTGGTGGCGCTGTGCGCCGCCATCGAGGCGGAGATTGCCGATCTTGAGGAGGAAGACAAGCAGATGTTCCTGAGCGAAATGGGCCTGGACGAACCCGGCCTGAATCGTTTGATCCGCACCGGCTACACCCTGCTTGGCCTGCAGACCTATTTCACCGCCGGCGTAAAGGAAGTTCGCGCCTGGACGATCCACACCGGCGATACCGCTCCGCAGGCGGCGGGGGTGATTCACACGGATTTCGAGAAAGGCTTCATTCGCGCGCAGACCATTGCCTTTGAGGATTTCATTACCTACAAGGGAGAAGCCGGTGCCAAAGAAGCGGGCAAGATGCGTGCGGAAGGCAAGGAGTACGTGGTCAAAGATGGTGACGTGATGAACTTCTTGTTCAACGTCTAGTCCGAATCTAGGTCATTGCTCGGCGACCAGCGGACTCAACGCGGCGCTTTAAGTTCCTTGGTCAGGTTGTCCCACAGCCGCTTGTCGTCTAGCGGTGTCTCTTCGGACAGCGTCGGATTTTGAATGCGGAAGACACGTCGCCCCGACAAATTGAGGTCAGCGAGGGTCGCGGTTTTGAAGGCTTGATAGCGGCGCTCGAAGGCGCCGCTGCGAATAAGTTCGCGCAAGCCATCCTCGACGCGCTTGGCGAGTTTTTCGCCCTCGGGAGTGCGCGCAAAGAAAAAGTATCGCGGCAAGGGGTAATAGAGCAGCAGATTCTTTTCAATCACCAAGCCCGGATTGCGCGCTTTGCCGTCTTCCAGCTCGCGCCAGATCTCATTGACGCCGCGTGAAAAAAGATCGAAACGCCCGGCGCTGAGCATTTGAAACAAGGCATCGTAGCCCATGCCCGTTTCGACCGTCAGCCCGGCGTTGCGCAAAATCTCGACATCGACCCAGTTGTTGCCCTGGCCGATGCTGAAGGGTGCCAGATCCGCAAGTGTGCGCACGTTGTCCACCCGACCTTGGGTCTGCGCCTGAATCAGAAACAAGCGATATCCGGTCAGGCCCTTGTCGAGCGGAATGCGGATCGGCAGGTGCTTTTTCTCACGCTCGCGGCTGGTCGTTCTTGCGATGACGGTCACGCCCTGATCGGCATCAAGCATGAATGCCGCACGCTCCGCATTCATCAACACGGGGTGGCTGCGCAATTCATAAGGCCCATAGCGGCTGCGTGTGACGTCAAGCGCGGCGCGCAGCAGATCCCAATAGTAGTCGAGCCGGCGGTCGACCACGCCTTCGGCTTGCGGGCGCACATAACGCATTGGCTCGGCTGTGGCGGTTGCTGCGGTTGTGGCGGCGCTTGCTCCGGCGCAGCTCAGTAGCAAGCAAACAAAAGCCCACGCACTGTAGGTTCGGCGACTCATGACGGAGGTACTCCTTGGTGGCGTCATTAGAAATGCGATTGCCCTGAAATGCGATTGCCCTGCTTGGCTGGTCGAGTGTATAACTATAGGCTATACCAGAAGTTGGGTTCGCCCCTGGCCTCACCCCCCCTTGTCCTCCTTGTCGATGGAGTTCGGATTATGCGTTTTCGTGTCTTGTGTCCTGGTCTCACCGGTCTCGTGGCTTTGCTCGGCACATCGGGTGCCGTCTGGGCCTCGTCGTTTGATAGTTGTGTGGCGAGTCACCGGGCGGCCGGTGGCGCGGGCATGGTCGCTGAAGCCGCTGCACGGCAGTCGTGTCGCGAGAAGTTTCCGCTGACCACGCAAGAACTCGCCGCCATTGCTACCGCGCGTTCCGGTACCAGCTCCAGCCCCGGCACCGGCACCGGCCCCGGCCCCGGCCCCGGCCCCGGCCCCGGCACCACGGTTGCAGGTACTGCACCCGTGGTACCGGCCTCGTCGTCAGGGTCATCCGGCCCCGGCGCTACCCCGAGTGTCAGCACTACCCCCGTCACCACGTCGGTTCCGGTCACTACGTCGGTCCCGGTCAGTGCTCCGTTAGCGAGTGTGCCGTCCGCCTCGCCGGGAAGTTCTGATAAGAACCCCCATGGTGGCCCGCCCGGGCAAGCGAAGAAGTAGAGATATAGGCCCCGGGAAGGGTGCCGGGACACGAACCGCCGTGTCACCAGCGCCGACTTGGGGAAATCTGCCGCGCCGCTGTACTGCGGCGCTTTTTTTATGTACTATTCGTTCCGCTAATCGCAATTAAATTCCGCACAGCGGAAATCTAGATCAGGAGATCGCATGAAAGTTCAGCAGTTGCTCACTCTAGAGGGCAAAGTGGCGCTCATCACCGGCGGTTCGCGCGGGATCGGTCTGCAAATGGCCGAGGCGCTCGGCGAAATGGGGGCGAAGCTTGCCCTCTCCGCCCGCAAGCAGACCGAACTCGACGAGGCCAGGGCGCATTTCGACAAGCTCGGCATTCCCTGCCTGACGGTGCGCAATGATCTCTCCGACTTCGCCAGCATTCCGGCGCTGGTCGATGCCATCCTCGGCCATTACGGCCAGATCGATGTGCTGGTGAATAACGCGGGTTGCTCGTGGGGTGCCCCGGCCGAAGACCACCCGGACGAGGCCTGGCACAAGGTGATGAACCTTGATGTCTCGGCGCAGTTTTTCATCAGCCGCGAAGTGGGCAAGCGCAGCATGATTCCGCGCAGAAGCGGCAAGATCATTAACATCGCATCGATTGCCGGGCTGGGTGGCAATGTGCCCCACTGGGGCATGGGCACCATCGGCTACAACACCGCCAAAGGCGCGCTGGTTAACTTCACGCGTGCGCTGGCCGCTGAGTGGGGCAAGTACAACATTCAGGTCAATGCCATTTGCCCCGGCTTCTTTCCGACCAAGCTGTCGCAGGGGTTGCTCGATCATATCGAGCAGAGCTATGTCGATCAGACACCGGCGCATCGCCTGGGCAACGACGACGACCTCAAGGGCTTGACGCTGCTACTGGCCTCGAAGGCTTCGGACTACATGAGTGGCCAGGCCATTGCCGTCGACGGCGGCTTTTCGGTGACCTGAGATGGCACAGCAAGAGCACGCCAACGGGGCGGCCAACGAGGGTGCCACGCTGGTCGGTGTCGTGCATGCCTTCAATGTCGAGGGGCTCGCCGGCTGGATGCGGGCGCATGTCGATGGGTTCATGGGCACGGCGGCCGACCTGAGCGTCGAGCAGTTTCAGGGTGGGCAGTCGAACCCGACCTATCGTATCCGCAGCGGCACTACGTCATGGATTCTGCGCCGCAAGCCGCCGGGCAAGTTGCTGCCGTCGGCCCATGCCATTGACCGCGAGTATCGGATCATGAGCGCACTGGCGCAGACCGACGTACCGGTGCCGACGATGCTTGGCCTGTGTGAAGACCCCGAGGTGATCGGCACGGCGTTCTACCTGATGGAATACATCACCGGTCGCATCCTGTGGGAGCCGACCCTGCCCGACATGACGCCGGAGCAGCGTCGTGCCCATTACGACGAAATCAACCGTGTCATTGCGGCCATGCACCGCGTGAATTATTCGGCGATTGGGCTGGGTGACTTCGGCAAGACCGGGCAGTACATCGAGCGGCAGATTGCGCGCTGGGGCAAGCAGTATCTCGCTGGCTGCGAGGGCGAAAATGCAGCGCCCCGGATAGCCAACATGGACAAGCTCATGGCGTGGCTACCGGCGCATTTGCCGGATGCCGACGCCACCGCCATTGCGCACGGCGATTTCCGCCTCGACAATCTGGTGTGGCACCCGACTGAGCCGCGCATTCTGGCTGTGCTCGACTGGGAGCTCTCGACCCTGGGCCATCCGCTCTCTGACTTCGCTTACCTGATGCTGGCCTGGCGTATGCCACCCAGGGCCTTTCGCGGTATGGCGGGCGCCAATTTCAAAGAACTGGGTATTCCCACAGAAGCCGAATTCATTGCCGACTATTGCCGGCGCACCGGCCGCGAGAGTATTCCCAACTTTGACTACTACATCATCTTCAACGTCTTCCGCATCGCCGCGATTATTCACGGAATCTGGGCGCGGGCGCTGGCCGGCAATGCCTCGGACCAGAACGCCCTTGAACTGGGCAAGCGCGCCGAGCGGTTGGCCGATGCGGGCTGGATGATGGCGCAAAAACTTTCCGGCAACACCCCCACGCAAGGAGCCTGACATGGATTTCGAGTACTCACCCAAAGTAAAAGATCTGCAATCCCGCATCACGGCGTTTCTCGACGAGCACGTCTATCCCGCCGAGCGCGTGTTTGCCGAGGAGGTCAGGGCTAACCGTGCTGCCGGCAACCCCTGGGTCGCCACCAAAATCGTCGAAGAACTCAAGGAGAAGGGCAAGGCCGCCGGCCTGTGGAATCTTTTCCTGCCCGAGTCGTCGCGCGGTGCCGGCCTGACCAATCTGGAGTACGCGCCGCTGGCTGAGCTGATGGGCCGTTCGCTGATTGCGTCTGAAGCCTTTAACTGCTCGGCACCCGACACCGGCAATATGGAAGTGCTCGAGCGCTACGGCACTGAAGCCCACAAGGAGCAGTGGCTCAAGCCCTTGCTCGCCGGCGAAATTCGCTCCGGCTTTGCCATGACAGAACCGGCCGTCGCTTCCAGCGACGCCACGAATATCTCTGGCCGCATTGTGCGCGATGGTGACGAGTATGTGATCAACGGGCGCAAGTGGTGGACCAGCGGCGCCAATGATCCGCGCTGCAAGATCCTCATATTCATGGGCAAGACCGACCCTGAGAACGCGAACCATCACAAGCAGCAGTCGATGATTCTGGTACCCATCGATGCCCCGGGAGTCACCGTGCTGCGCTCGCTGCCGGTTTTCGGCTACGACGATGCGCCGCACGGCCACGCCGAGATTCTGTTCGAGAACGTGCGCGTGCCGGTGAGTAACCTGCTGCTCGGCGAGGGCCGTGGCTTCGAGATTGCGCAAGGGCGTCTTGGCCCGGGCCGTATCCACCACTGCATGCGCTGCATTGGCATGGCCGAACGTGCGCTGGAACTGATGTGCAAGCGCGCCATGAGTCGCGTGGCGTTTCACAAGACCCTTGCCGAACAGGGTGTCACCCGCGAGCGCATTGCCGAGGCGCGAATCCTGATCGATCAGGCGCGCTTTCTCACGCTCAATGCCGCCTGGAAGATGGACGTGGCCGGCAACAAGGTCGCCGCGAAAGAGATCGCCATGATCAAGGTTGCCGCTCCCTCCATGGCCTTGCAGGTGCTCGACTGGGCGATACAGGTGCACGGCGCGGCCGGCGTTTCCGACGATTTCCCGCTCGCCTATGCTTACGCGCAGATTCGTACCCTGCGCTTTGCCGACGGCCCGGACGAAGTGCATCGCAATGCCATTGCCAAGCAGGAACTGGGGCAGTACGTGCCGGCAAAGCGTTGAGGTTGGTGGTGAGCGATCCCCAATTCGGCGCTGGTAACACGGCGATTGCCGGAGACGAGGGCGAGAAAGACCGCCTCTTCGTCACTGCGCTGGCCCGTGGGCTGGAGTTGCTGCGCTGCTTCCGGCGTGGCGAGCGTTATCTGGGCAATACCGAGTTTGCCACCCGCAGCGGCTTGCCCAAGGCGACTGTTTCGCGCCTGACCTATACCCTGACGCAGCTGGGCTATCTCGATTACGTGCCCGGCGTGGGCAAGTACGCCTTGGGGGCAGGGGTGCTGGCGCTCGGCTATGCGTACCTGTCAGGGCTGCCGGTACGCGAACTGGCGCGCCCGCTGATGGAGCGGCTGGCCCAGGAAACGCAGGCCACCGTCGTGCTCGGCGCGCGAGAACAGTCGCACATGGTTTGCCTGGAAGTGAGTCAGGGGCACCCGATGTTTCGCATGGCGCTCGATGTGGGCAGCCGCGTACCGCATGGGCTGACCGCCTTGGGCCGCGCGCAGTTGTGCGCGATCACGCCGGAACTGCGCAGTGAGTGGCTGCAACGCTATCGCGGCAATACATCCAAGGAGCACTGGCCGGCGCTGCGGGATGGCATTTTGCAGGCGGTCAAGGATTACGAAACCTACGGCTTCTGCTGCTCGCTGGGCGAGTGGAACCCGGAAGTCTATGCGGTCGGTGTGCCATTGCTGGCCGCAGACGGCGGCGACCCGCTGGCCCTGTCGATTTCGGGCCCGGTATTCAATATGACGCGTGAGCGTCTGATCGGCGAATTGGGTCCGCAATTGCTTGCGCTGCGCGACCGGCTCGCCGGACGATAACTCAGGAGCAGACCCATGGAAATCAAAGACAAAGTGGTCATCGTCACCGGCGGTGCCAGTGGCATAGGCGCGGCGCTGGGCAAGGCCTTTCTTGAGGCTGGTGCCAAGGCGGTGGTGGCCGTCGATCTGAAAACCGACGGCGCTCCGGCGGGCAGCGATGCCCGGTTATGCGACGTAAGCCGCGAAGCCGCCATCACAGCGCTGGTGAGAGCGGTTGAAGAACGCTACGGGCGGATCGACGTCTTTTGCTCCAACGCCGGCGTGCTCACACCGGGATGGGATGTACGCACTGCCGACTTTGCCGTCTGGGAGCGCGACTGGAAGATCAATGTGCTGGCGCACGCGGTGGCGGCGAAGGCGGTTCTGCCCGGCATGATGGCGCGCGGCGAGGGCTACTTGCTCAACACCGCCTCGGCCGCCGGCCTGCTGGCCACGCCCGAGGCGTTGATCTATACGGTGACCAAGCATGCCGCCGTGGCGCTGGCCGAGCAGCTGGCGTTTTCGTACAAGCGCTTCGGCGTTCGCGTGTCGGCGTTGTGCCCGATGGCGGTGGCTACGCCCATGGTCGATCAGTTCGCCGCCGACGGCGCCAGTGCCGGGCTGGATGGGGTGCTGAGTGTCGAAACCGTCGCAGCGGCGACTTTGGCTGGAATGCGCGCCGAGCAGTTTTTCATCTTTCCGCACGCCATGGTTGGCGACTATTTTGCCAAGAAGGCGGCAAGACACGACAAGTGGCTGGGGGCGATGGAAGCGCTGCAGACCCGATACGCGGACTTGCATCCGTAGCGCAACCCGATCCAGGGGGCCCTCCTGTTGCCAAGTCGGCGCTGGCGGCACGGCGATGGCAGGCGGCGATGGCGGCACGGCACCGGCGCTCCGTTACCCCATGCAGGAGCGTGGCGACTATGATGCACGCCATTCGCAAACGCCCGTCGCCCGTTCATGCGCACTCCGCTCACGCACCTGAAGCTGAACATTCGCCGTCTCATGGCTCAGCGGGCGTTTTGGTTTGCCGCCATTGCGGTGGGACTCGCTTCCGTATTGTTCGCCCAGATGGTGACTGGCGCCGAACACGAGTTTGTGCGCTGGCGCTACGACTCCCCCTGGCTACCCTTTCTGGTGACGCCGCTCGGCGGCATGTTGTGTCTGTGGATGACCCGGCGCTGGTTCGGTGGTGCCGAGGGGGGCGGTATTCCGCAGGTCATGGTGGAACTCAATCGCAACGAGGGGGACACCTGGAAGCCCCTGGTATCGCTGCGTATTGCCATCGGCAAGATCATGATGTGCGCGCTGGCCATCGGGTCCGGCTTCTCGCTTGGCCGTGAAGCGCCTGCCGTACAGATCGGGGCCTCGATCATGGCCAGTGTGCGCCAGCGCATCGGCCATGCGCGCATGATCAAAGAGCGCCATCTGCTGGTGGCGGGCGGGGCCGCAGGCATCGCCGCCGCCTTCAACACGCCGCTGGCGGGCGTGCTGTTCGCCATTGAAGAACTGAATCGCAATGTCGAGTCGCGCATGAGCGGGCTGATCATTACCGCGATCATTCTGGCTGGTTTTGTGGCGCGCGCCATGACGGGTAACGAGAGTTACTTCGGGCAGGTGCTGGTGTCGGGTTCGTCTTCCACGGTTGTTTTGCTGGTCCTGGCCAGCGCCTTTACTGCCGGAGTGCTGGGCGGCTTGTTCACCCGCCTGATCCTCTCGGCAACGATCGGGCCGCGCGCCTGGCTCAGCCCGCTACGCACACGCCACCCGTATCGCGTGGTAGCCGTATGCGGGTTGATTATTGCCCTGTGCGGATGGATCACCGATGGCGCCGCACATGGCACCGGCTTTGACGAGATCATCAGCATGCTGGAGCACGAGCAGGACATGCCCTGGTACTTCGCGCCAGCGAAGCTGGTCGCCACGCTGGCCTCGGCGCTCAGTGCGTTGCCCGGCGGCGTGTTTGCGCCCGCCTTGGCGATTGGTGCCGGGATCGGGAATGACATTTACCTGCTGCTGGGCGAGTCCGCGCCCCAGGGCATGCTGATTGCTTTTTGCATGTGCGGCTTTCTGGCGGCCGTGACCCAGGCACCGATCACCTCGTTCGTGATTGTGATGGAGATGGTTGACGGCTATTCGATCGTCATCGGCCTGATGTTCACGGCGCTGATGGCGTCGGGGATCGCGGCCGCAATCAGTCCGCCTTTATTCACGACCCAGGCCAAGGACATCTTGCGCCGGTTGCGCGGCTACCACGCCAGTGCCCTTCGTCCAGAGAAGTGACCGACGATTAGTTCACCTTGGCGGCGGTCGGCGTGCCCAGCCCGGTGCGCAGATCAAACAGGCCCGCCGGGTTGGCCGGGTCACCCACCAGAATAGGACGCTCCTTAAAGGCGGGATTGATCAGGCTCTTGCTCGGGTCAAAGCCCTCGAAGCGCAGACCCGCGAGATCCGCCCAAGTGTGCAGAAAATGCGAAGTCTGATACACCCGGTTGCGCGCGGGGTTGTTGGGACCGACGAATTTTCTCGTCTCCATTTGCTGCCATTGCGCGGACGACCATAGAAAGAACGGCACGGTGTACATGGGCGCAGTGGGGCGAGCCTCATTGCGGCCGATGAAGTCGTGGTCTGGCGAGTCATAGACATCTTCGCCGTGATCAGAAAAGTAGGTCAGCAGCGAGGTGCTACCCGCAGCGTCGAGGGTGTCGATGATCCCTGACACCACCTCATCGTTGTAGCGCACCGCGTTGTCGTACTCGTTGATCATCGGCAGGTGTTTGTCGGTAACCCAGCCCGGCAGCCCGTCTTTGTTTTTGAACACATCGAATTCCGGGGGGTAGCGGTACTTGTAGCGCATGTGCGTACCGAGCAGATGAATCACGATAAAGCGTCGCGGCGCATCGTCTTTGAGGAACCGGCCGAACGGCTCAAGTACATCACCGTCAAATTGGTAAGAGTTTTGCGACTGGCTGTGATTGAGATACACCTGCTCGTCGGCTTGCTCGGAAAAGCTGGTCAGGAGCGTGTTGCGTTTGGTCAGCGTTTGCTGATTGGTAATCCAGTAGGTCTTGTAGCCCGCTTGCTTCATGATCGAAATCAGCGAGGGTGTGGTGCGGTACAGCTCGGGGTTTTCCTGATCGGCAAAGGTCAGCACCTGCTGCATCACTTCAATGGTGTAGGGGCGTGGGGCAAAGACCTGATTGAACACGGCAAGCTGGTCACGCCGGGCATCCAGTTTTGGCGTGGTTGAACGCGTATAGCCATACAGGCTCATGTGCTGGCGGTTGGTCGATTCGCCCAGCACCAGGACCAGCGTCCTGGGTTTTCCGGAATGGAAATCGACCAGCTTGGCAACGGGAGGAATGCTTTTGGTGTGCTCCAGCAGGGTATTCACCTCAGCCAGTTGCTCGCGATAGCGGACAAAGCTGGTGACGAATTTCCAGGGGACGGCGGGCTCCATGCGATTGGCATAAGATTCAGCGAGCGTCTCGACATTTACCTCGCGCTTGCGCACCACCTTGGATAAGGGCGGTAGCACTAGCAGAGCGGCGAGCAGAACCAGGGTTAGTGCGCGAGCTTGTGTCGGCATGTCGAGTGGGCGCACTCGTGTCCATAGCCCATAGGCCGCGGCACTGTAGCCGATCACGGCGGGCACCAGCCACCATACAAAGTAGTTACCCAGGTACTCACTTGCCTCGGCCGGGTTCGACTCGAAAACGATGAACAGCACACTCTGCGAGAACTCGCCACCGTAAATGATGAAGTAACCCAGATTGACCAGCGAAATGGTCCAGAGCAAGAAGCCGATAACGGCCGCAATGGGGCGCGCCTGGCGTGGAAATAGCACCAGCGGTATTAGCCACAGGGCACTGAAAATAGCGCCCTGACGCAACGGAGTGAAGCCGGTCGCACCCGTGCCCAGAAGCAGCGCGTGACACAGGCCAGAGAAAAACCAGAAGAACAGGTACGCAATAACCAGACCGCGCCAATCAATGTTTCGCATGAATTTTTCTGCCGGGGTCGCCGGCAATCACCGCTAAGCCCGCACTATGCGCGCCAATCCTGAAGCCTGGCTTAAGACGGGGCAAGGACGGGCCGAAAACCCGGCCAATCGCCGTCTTACCAGCGCCGACTTGCGGATCACAATTAGATTGCACACAATCTCATTGTGTAATAGTATTCGTGCATGGCAAAAAAGCAGACCCCAACCGACGAAGCGCTGAAGCTGGATAACCAGCTTTGTTTCGCGCTCTATTCGGCCTCGCTGGCGATGACCAAGCTCTACAAGCCGGTATTGAGCAAGGTCGGGATGACCTATCCCCAATATCTGGTCATGCTGGCCTTGTGGGAGAACGACGGGCAAACGGTATCGGAACTGGGCGAGCGCCTGTTTCTGGATTCCGGCACCCTGACGCCTCTGCTCAAGCGCCTGGAGAGCGCCGGGTGGTTGAAACGCACCCGCGCCCGCGACGATGAGCGACGCGTCATCATCAGCCTCACTGAGGCTGGTCAGCAATTGAAAGCGCAGGCCAGCCTGATCCCCGAATGCATGCTGCGCGCCACCAGGTGCGCACTACCCGAAATCCAGTCGATCACCCGGCAGATTCAGGCACTACGCGAACGCCTGACCCTGCGTCCTTAGCAAACCACTCTCCACTGAAAGGAACATCATGCCCGCTCAACTCGAAAAAGTGCTGTACACCGCTAACGCCCACACGACCGGAGGCCGTGAAGGTGCCTCGCGCAGTGACGATGGACGACTTGACATCAAGCTATCCTCACCCGGAACCGCCGGTACCGGCACCAACCCGGAGCAGTTGTTCGCTGCCGGTTACTCGGCTTGCTTCATCGGTGCCATGAAGGCCGTAGCCGGCATGCAGAAGATTGCCCTTCCGGCCGACCTGCACATTGATGCCAGTGTTGATCTGGGCAAGGTGGGCATGGGCTACGGCATTGCCGCCCGGCTCAATGTCAGCCTGCCCGGCATGGAGCGCGCCGCCGCTCAGGCACTGGTCGATGCCGCGCATCAGGTCTGCCCGTACTCGAACGCGACGCGTGGCAACATCGACGTCACCATTACCCTTCTTTGAATCGACTCGCCATGGCAACGACCAAAAAATCCCCGGCGGCCGCCAAAGTGACTGCGCGTGACCGCAGCCCCTATGACATCGTGGTGTTCGGCGCCACCGGATTCACCGGCGAACTCACCGCCGAGTATCTGGCTCAACATGGCGACAAGGGACTGCGCTGGGCCTTGGCCGGCCGCAATCCGGCCAAGCTTGAGGCCGTGCGCGCGCGCTTGGCCAAGCGCTTCCCCGCCTGCAAAAACTTGGCCCTGCTGACTGCCGATGCCTCAGACCCGGCCGCGCTGGCAGAGGTCGCCCGAGCGACACGCGTGGTGATCACCACCGTCGGGCCGTATCTCAAATACGGTGAGCCGCTGGTCGCTGCCTGTGCGGCGGCCGGCACCGACTACGTTGATCTCACCGGCGAGCCGGAATTTGTTGACCAGATGTGGCTGCGCTATCACCAGCAGGCCAGGAAGACCGGGGCACGCATTATTTCTTGCTGCGGTTTCGATAGCATTCCGCACGACTTGGGTGCCTGGTTCACGGTCAAGCAACTGCCCGAAAACGAAGCATTGAAGGTCGAGGGTTTCGTGCGCGCCGGCGGCGAGTTTTCGGGCGGTACCCTGCACTCGGCGGTGAACGCCATGTCGCGTATCCGCCAGTCGCTGGGCGTTGCCAAAGAACGGCGCGAAAAGGATGTGCGCCCGGCCGGGCGCCGCATCGGCTCGACCGGCGAGCGTATCCGTTACGAGCGCACCGCGTTTGACAAGTCTGGCTGGGCGGTACCCATGCCGACCATTGATCCGCAAGTGGTCCGTCATTCGGCGGCGGCCAATGCGCGCTATGGCCCCGACTTTCGTTACGGGCACTATGTCATGGTCAAGCAACTACCTACCGTAGTCGCTCTGGTCGCCGGTGTGGGAGCCATGCTGGTCGGTGCCCAATTCAAGCCGACACGCGAACTGTTGCTGAAGATAAAGAGTGCCGGTGACGGGCCAAGCGAGGAAACGCGTGCCAAAGCCTGGTTCAAGGTACGTTTTGTCGGCACGGGCGGCGGCAAACAGGTGGTTACGGAAGTCTCGGGCGGCGACCCGGGCTATGGCGAAACCTCGAAGATGCTCGCCGAGTCAGCCCTGTGTCTGGCGTTCGACACCCTGCCCGCTGCGGGTGGTGTGCTGACGCCCGCGCAGAGCATGGGTGACGCGTTGATCAGCCGCTTGCAGCACGCGGGCATCGAGTTCAAGGTAATCAGCGCGAGTTAACTCAGCGCGTCACACAGGCTCGCCCCTGCGCGGCATCACCCACAGGTCGGCACCCTTGCTGCAAGGGTTCGGCCTGTTTTTCTATGCGGCCTCGGCGACTGCGCGTTGTTCCGGGCAATCGCGACTGGCGCGTTCGGCCTTGGCGGCGACGGCGGCTATGGCGCGCTGTACCCGGGCATTGGATTGCAATTGCAACCAAGGCAGGCACTCGGCGAGATTCAGCGCGATCTCGACCTTGTCGTCCGCAATGATCGCCTGTTCACACAAGCCCTGCAGGGTGACGGCACACTGGTGCTGCAGCGACTCGGGGGCCGCCATTTCGCGTACCACCAGCGCCACGGCAAGCAGATCAGACTGGTGCTGGCTGGAAAACCAGGATTCGCCGATCGCGGTCAGGGCGACCAAGGCGGGCAGTTCTGTCCGCTGGCGGTTCTTGATGCCGAGCGGCAATACTTTCGGTGGTCTATGGCTGGACTTACGCATCGATGTCTCCGGCAACGACTGCCGCCTTCTTGTCGGTGGGGCGGCGAATTTGACCTCTGGAATCCCTTTAACGGGTCGGATCGCACCCAAGTTGAGTGCTTATCGTAGCTTCAGCAGGTTTTGTGCCAGAAAAGATGAATTGCCGGGGATTTCTGCCCTATTTCTATTCTGAGCGCTTTATCAGTGGGTTCAGAAACTCGCGAAATTCGATGTGAATGTCGCGCCCAGATGCCATCGGGTCGCTGACCGCTGTGCTTACGCAATGCGCGCCCAGTCGCTGCGCGGCAAACCGCCAACCAGCGGGTCTGGCGCGGCGAGAGCAGCCTGACCATTCGCCACCCCTGGCTGGTGGCGCTTCTGTTCGGCCTGTTGCATGGGCTCGGGTTTGCCAGCGGGCTGGCGGCGCTGGGCTTGCCGGCGGGTGAGATTCCGGCGGCAGTGCTTTTGTTCAATTTTGCGTGGAAGCGTGGCTGCTGGCGTTTGTGGCGCTGGTCTTTGCCTTGGGCTGGGCATGGCGCGTGTTGCAGGTTCGCCGGTTGGAGACCCTGCTGCGCCTGCCGGCCTATACACTGGGCGCGCTCGGCGCTTACTGGACCATTCATCGCAGCCTGATGATTTTCGGCATCAAATTTTGAGGGGGATTTTTATGGCAACACAACACATCCGTTCGTGGGCAGTTTTGGGTCTGCTCCTTTGGTTGCCGGCACTGCCGGTGCTGGCGCACAGCGATCATGGTCAGGCCGGCGGCTTTCTGGCCGGCCTGCTGCACCCGGTCGGCGGTCTGGATCATGTGCTGGCGATGCTGGCGGTGGGGCTGTGGGGGGCGCAACTGGGCAGCTCGGCCTTGTGGGTGCTGCCGGTGGCCTTTCCCATGGTCATGGCTTTTGGCGGCTTTCTGGCTCTGATCGGTATTCCGCTGCCCGGGGTGGAGCTGGGTATTGCCCTCTCGGGCGTGGTGCTGGGCGCTGCCGTGCTCGGCGCGCTGCGCCCGCCGTTGCTGGCGGCAGCCGTGATCGTGGCCCTGTTCGCGATTTTTCATGGCCATGCGCATGGCGTCGAGTTGCCCGCAGGTGCCGACGGGCTGGCCTACAGCATCGGCTTTGTGGTCAGCACCGGCTTGCTGCATGCGGCGGGCATCGTATTGGGCTTGCTCCAACGCCTGCCGCATGGTCAGCAAGCCATACGTGGCATGGGCGCGGCGATTGGTCTGGGCGGTGTGTATTTCCTTGGCAGTGTGATGGCGGGATAAGTGGCGGGATAAGTGGCGGAATATGGCCGCGTGCCTGTCTATTACTGATCTGGGCGCTGTGCCTCGTTCAGGCGGCTCCGGCCCCGGCGCATCTGGTGACTACCGGGCTGGCAACTGCGTCCGTGAAGTGTTTGCGCCGGTGAATTCGATCAGCTCGATAGCGCCCCGCCCAGCGCCGCAATCATCGGCGCGAACCGACATCGCAGTGGCAAGATAATGCTCACCCAGCCGCTGACAGTGAAACTGCCAGCATGCCCCGTCGTCACCCAGTGCCGGTGTTACGTCAAGGTGGATCTTGCCATCGGCAAAGTGGAAGGCAAAGCCGTCAAGTGGCAGGGCCAGGCCCATGCCGCGCGCCTTGATGTAGCTTTCCTTGAGTGTCCAGAGGGTCACCGCACGCTCGGCCTGCAAGGCGGCCGGCAAGGCGGCCAGATCAGCACGCTCGCGGGGCGCAAACACCGTCGGGGCCAGTTCCAGTAACTTGGGCGCGCGCGAAATCAGTTCAGCGTCCACGCCGACCTGGTGATCGCCGGAGATCAGGCAGACCACCAATCCGTCGGTGTGCGAGACATTGAAGTGGAGCGGGGCGGTCAATAAATCCGGTGCCAGCGCCGGCCGCCCCCATGCATTGCGAACAAAGCGCAGTGCCTGCGGGGGCACACCCAGTGCCGCGCCCAGCACGCTGCGCACCAGCACCCGCGTGGCGAGATATTCCTGGCGTTTTGCCAGGGGGATGAAGCGCTGCTGCTGCGCCCGCTCGTCGTCGCTGAGCAGGGCCAGCGTAGCAGGGGTGGCCGGAATGTCTTCCGGGCGTAGCCACCACAGTCGTGTCGTCATGGGCTCGATTCAGGCGCGGCTCGTCATGCGCTTACTGTAACCCGACAACGCTGGGTCCGCTCTGGCCGAACAGACGCTGCGCCAATTTTCCGAGCCATTGCGCGGGCGCATCGGCGGCGACCGTCAGTGTTCCCGCCTTGGCTCCGGCCAGCAGTCGGGCGATTTCCGGCCCGGGATTTTTCAGTCCGGACAGCGTGGAAAACAGCACCGCGTCGGGCAGGCTGACCCCGGCTTTTGTCTGCCACGCCGCGACGTGTTCAGCGAAATCTGCCGCGAAGGCCGCGTCACCCGGCGACGGCGCCTCGAGCGCCAGATCGGGGCCGAGCGCATTCATGGCATTGATCACGGTGTCCGTGCGTTGCTTCAGTGACAGCTTGGCCAGCTCTTCAGGAAACAGCGGTGCGCCGATCCAGTAATCCTGTCGGCCGTAGCCCACGGGGAAATCCAGACGTAGCGTCAGCGGTGTGACCGGCAAGCCGCCGAGCAGACGCACCGGCACGATGGGTGCGCCGACGGAAAGCGCCAGATCGATAAAGGCACTGCTGAGTTTGCTGACCGGGGCGCGGCAGGCCAGTGCGCGCGTGCCTTCGCCGTGCACCATCAGGCTCTTGCTCTGCGTTTTCATCGCTGAGCCGAGCTCGGCGAGGATGCCCGGCAACGAGGCCGGGTCGTCGCGGTCGAAGTAGCGGATGACGCCGGGGTCGGTGATGCCGGGATAGGCAAAACTGTGTGCGATCAGCGTGCCCAGCCAGCTTTGCCGGTGTTCGGTTTTGGCCAGCGTGACGGTCGTTGTTTTGCTCAGTCCCGAGATGATCAGGCTGAACAGCAGCGATTCAATGCCCACCTGATGGTTCGCCAGATAAAGACAGCTGCGCCCTTGCAAGCGGGCAAACGCGGCGGGGTCGGCCAGCACCACATCGCCGACGAAACGCTCCGCCAGACCGTAGAACAGGTCGCCCACCGGCCATTGCTCGCGCTGGAAGTTTTTGCTCCAGTAGCTGCGCACAGGGGTGAGATCGCGTACCGCCGGCCCGGCATCGACCACCTGCACGGCATCGCCGCTGCGGGTTAGGTGCAAGGGGTACAGGCGCAGCGGATGCGTGGCGGCACGGGCACCGTCGGCGGCGATGCTGACCAGTGCCGGATGAACGCCGGCGTGCCGCGCGACGTGTTCCTTTTGCGCGACGATGGCCACCAGATCGCTCTGCTGCTCGGGCGGCACGGCAAAGAGGCTGGCCATGTTGCCCGGCAGCCAGTCGCTTTCGCGCAAGGTCTGCACACTCAGCTGCGTGGTGGTGGCGTCAGTGTGGGAAAGAGAAATTTCCGGCACGTTCTGACGGTCGCGCAGAAAGCGCCGGCGCTGTTCGCGCGGCGCGGCACCAATCGGGCCGCGTGGCAGAAGAATTTCGACGAGGCGGAAATCGACCAGCACCTGCCCGTCGTGGATCATCTGCATATCGATTATCGGGAATCGCTCGTCACCATCGAAGCCGACGAAGCGCGCTTCGACCTGCACGTCACCGCTGTCGGGCAAGTCGGCAAAGCAATGCAGATGCTTGAGGCGATACGGGTAGCCGATAACATCGAGTGGAATCTTTGTTGACCAGCGGGACAAGTTATCGTGCGGCAGCGCATGCGTGGCGGCATCGAGCAACCCTTGATGCAAGGCACCGCGCGGCACGCCGCCTTTTTCGACCCGGAGTACAGCCGACGATCCGGTGCTGCCAATTTTCAGCGCGACCAAATACTGGAAGGCGGGGCCATGGAACAGCGCGCCCGAGTCGTAGGGATCGGGCTCGCTAGCCAGATCTTTCAGCGGTGCAAAGGGGGTTGGCTGCGCTATGGGCGCGGGTGCTGCAATCGCCGTCCCACCAGCGCCGACTTGCGGATTGAACGTGGCGGATGCCACGGGTTCGAAGCGCGAAAGCGCCGGGTTCGCTGCATCGCGCCACGCGAGCAGACTGATCGCTTCGTCACTTATTTCGGTGCGTAGCCGCGTCGGCCCGGTGATCGGCAGCCAGCGGTGAACTTGTACGTCGTGAAGCGAACGAACCGGCTTACCCACGGCAGCAGCCAGCCGATCCACCATGCTCATCATCGGCAGTGCCGGTAGCGTCCAGGTGGGGCAGTGGTCGCGCAGCCAGGTATCGCGCTGCGGGTCGAGAATTTCTTCGCCGTCATTGCGCCGCCGGGGTGGCGTGGGTGCCGCCCCCGAGACAATGCGCATGCCCAGATTTTTGGTGTGATAAATCCTCTTGCCATCGACCCACAGCCAGCCTTCGGCGATGACGAAGGGGCCTTGCGCATCCGTGCCCACTTCGCTGATCTGCAACTCGCTGCCGATCAGTTTGTTCTTCGGCACCACCTGACCCCGGTACTTCCAAGCCACCGGCGTGCCCAGCATCAGCGGTTCAAAGCGCGGGTTGCTTACGCATTCGCCCATGCCCTGTTCGAGCATGTAGAACTGCAACAACTGACACAGCGCCTCGACGCCCAGCGAGCCGGGTTGCACCGGGTCCTGGAAGAAGTGCGCCTTGAAGAACCATTCGTCGACATCGACGGTCTTTTCCCCGCGCAAGGCACCCAGGCCTTTGCTGCCGCCCGTGGGCCAATAGCCGGTGACGCGATCAAGCATCAGCAACATCGGGCCGGGCAGGGCCAGTTCGCCGCCGCAATATTTTTCGGGGCGCGTGCTCAGGTCGATGGTTTGCTCGGCCGGTGCCTGCATCCAGGCGCGTTCTTCCGCAGATGCCGGCAAGCCGACCTGGTTCTCGAACGCCTCTTTGGGGAAGAAGCCGAACACCGTCTTCATGTCGAACACCAGCTGATCGCCGACAAAGCATTCGACCGCGAAGTTCTCGATGATCATGCCGGCACTTTGCGACACCGACAATATTTTTACCTGCGTGCGGAAAGGACCACTGCCGGGCAGGATCTCGTGGTGCAGCGTGCCGGTACCGTCCAGATTGCGGAACAGCATGTCGGTGTCCGAGGTCAGCGCACTGCCCACGTAAGAGGCCAGCCAGCCGCAGGGCTGCAGCGCGGCCTCCATGATCACGCAGAAGGGCATGGTGGCGTTGCCGTTCTGCTCGAAGTACCACTGCTCGGCCGGCACGTCGTATTCGACTTCCACCGTCGTGCCCGGCTGCATGCCGCCGAGTTGACCACCATTGGGGCCATCGAGCTTGGTAATGCGCGACATGAAATGGTAGGGTGGCCCGGGCAGGCGCGCGGCGCGGCGGGTGCCGTCGAAGCACGCGTAGAAAGGGCCGAAGGCCTTGGACGGCGGGCCCCAGGCGCAAGCCAGCAGCGAGTGGTAATCAAAGGCAAAGCCATCGACGACCGCCACCGGTTTTGGCTCGCGATAGCCCGCCAGACCCGCGAGTGTGCGCAGCGGCACGGAGTCGCCGGTAAGTTGCGTTGCGGCCGGCAGCAGATGCTGCCAATGCTCCAGCGGCCAGTCAGGCACCAGACGCAGGCCAACGCCGCGCGCATGGAAAGCCTTTTTGCCATCGACGGTGCACAGCAAATCGGCGACCAGCGTCGGGATCGGCCCGGCGATCACCGATGACACGAATACTTCATACAACAGATGCTGGCTCGATGGCGTGACCTGCCCCCGGCAACGCATCGGGTACGCAGTGTCGGGCACAGGCTCGAAGCGCCAGGCGTCGCGCTCGATGGTGTAGCCCAGCGCGGCCAGATAAATGGCCATGGCTTGCAGGCAGCCCTCGAACATCAGGGTACCGGGCATGCATGGGTCGTTCTTGAAATGGCCCTTGAAGAACCAGTCGTTTGGCGTTACCGGCGTTTCGGCACGCAGGTAGCCACGGCCCCAGGGCCCGCCCTGTGGGTCGAACGCCGTGACCTCGTGCAGAAACTGCATCCTGGCCGAGGTGATGCGCGGCGAGCGAACATGGGGCTGCGTGAGCTCCCATCCCGCACCGAAGCACGCAAACGGCCGGCCGGCCGCGAAGGCCTGCAAGTCGGCGGACGAGAAACTTGTCTTTGCGCAGACCACCGCCGGTGCGTCGACCTGGGCTGCCGGAGGGACTTCTTCAATCGGGTCCCACAGCACACCGGCCGAATTGGCCAGCTCTGCATCGGAAAAGAAGCCGGCCTGACCATTGCGTACCGAGAGCCGCTTTTCGCCGCGAACCTTGCAATCGTAATGGAAGAAAAACAGGCGCACGTCGCCCTGTGTCGCATGACCATCGACATGAATGTCATAACACAGCGTGTCGCCGGGCACCGGCAGCCCGCCGTGATAGGTGAGCTCGCAGCCGAGCAGGCGATAGACGCGCTCACCCTTGTTCAGCGCATCGATGCCCATCCAGCTGATGAGCAGCAAATCGGCCTGACCGGACTCGATCATGACGCCGGCCGGCATGCGGCCTTCGTCGTCCAGATACCAGCTGTCGGCACGCACATCGGTTTCAGTCCACAGCGTGCCCTTGCCCAGCACGCCAGCCACGGCATCGATGCCGGTAACACGGTCGGCGAGCAGTAGTGGCGGCTCGGGCATGCGCACTTGTCGGGCGTAGCCATCCTGCCCGGCGAACTGCGCGCCGAAGACGGACGAGATTTTCCCGCCGGCGAGCACTTCCAGTTGCGCGCGGTCGAACTTCGGGCCGGGGAGGGTCGTGGACTTCTGCGCAACGACTGGCTGGCTCGGCACAGGCGCGGGGGCTGGCGGTGTCGGCGGAGGCGCAACACGCTGAGCAGGTTTGGCCGCTATCGGCTTGCTTACGACCGGCGTAGGTCGCGTGGCTTGCATCACGGGCGGTGATGCTGCCACGCCCTGCGTTACCGAGCCCAGTGCTGCCGAGCCATAGGCTCGCCGTAGCATGGCTTCTGCCGATTGTTGCAATGCCAGAAACTGCGCATGCGCGATGGCCTGCTGGGCGAGGTAGGTCTGGTGCAGTGCACAGATCTGCTGTTGCTGGGCGACCAGGCGCGACAGGCTGTCGTTCATGGGCGTGGCGGCTTGTGGCGTAGTTGTGTGCGTGGGGCGGTGCGCCATGGGCGGCGCGGTGGGCGCTGACACGACGACGGGCAAAGGCGGGCTCATGCCGACCTGCGTCAACACCGGTTCGAGATAGGGGGCGGGGGTCATGGTCTGGAGGGTGTCTTTGCGGTGTGCGGGAGCAGCCGGAATCTTCGGTGCCGGCGCATGGGCCGGCATTGTCAGCACGGCCCCCTTGTTGCGCTGCGTCGGCAAGGCGCGTGCAATCTCCGCTTCCAGTGCCGCCACATCGGCCTTGACGCCAGCGGCGACCAGCCATGCGGCGGCGTTCAACAGCTGACGCACACCGGAACGACCGGCGACATCCAGCGGCACGACCAGATGTTCGCGTTCGCCCAGAATCTTGCGTATCCAGCCGCTGCACAGGCCTCGCGGGCCGTGCTCGATGAAGACGCGCACACCGTCCTGCCACGCTTGCTCGATGGTGCGCGGGAAGTCGAGCGTATCGAGGGCCTGCCCCGTGATTGCCTCAGCGGCGGCGTCTGAGCTTGGCGCGTACCAACGGCCCGTGGCATTGGTATAGAAGCGGATGGCCCGCACGTCAGGCGCGGTCGAGACGGCGCGGTGATGCAAAGCCCACCAGGCGTCACGAATTTCGCCGACCTCGGGGCAATGCGCGACCATGTCGTAGCCGAGCGACAGGGTACGTTCGCGCCCGATCTTTTGCACCACACGCTGACAGGTGGCGGCTTCGCCACCGATTACGCAATCGTCGGCGGTGTTGATGATGGTCAGGCGCACCAGCGGTTCGTTGGCGAGCAGCGCGCGCACCTCGGTCACCGGTGCCGCGACAACGTAACTTTCCCACGTCGTGTCGGTGGTCAAGCCCTGTCGCTGCCACCACTGGCGGGGCGCGTTGAACGCCCCTACCAGATCGTCGTTGAATGCGCTGCCTGTGCGGCTGGCCAGCATCATTTCGCCCAGATCGTTCCACGCGCCCATGGCGAACAGCGCGTTCGATTCGCCCGAGGAATAGCCAATGGTGGCGGTCGGTTTCAGTCCGAGCAGATGGCGCGTTACCTCCGCATGCAGCTGGCACACAAAAGACGTGCCCCACAGCTGGTCGAGCGGGTGCTTGGGCTTGCCGTCGCCGGGGCCGTATATCCAGTCAGTCGCAGCCTGCATTTGCGAGCAGCGGGCGGCGACGGCGGCCACCTGTCTGGGCAGTGCCAGCGCCAGTTCGCGCCCCATGCCGGGGTAGGCGGCGGCCGCGCCGGTGAACACAAACGCGGTGTCGCCAACGATGGGTGTCGCGCGGAAGGCGACGCCTTCGGGGGTTGGGCCACCTTGCTCAAGCCAGCGGCAGGCTTGTTCGCGGCGGGTGGCCAGCTCGGCGTCACTGGCGGCGACGATGACGATGCGTGCGGGGCCATCGCTTGCTGCGCGGCCCGCGCGTGCCGAGGCGATGGCTTCGGCTTGGTTTGCGCCAGAAAAAGCGTGCAGCCGTGCCGGCGCGTCGTCCAGCCAGGGCGTGACTTCGCTGTGGCTGTCACTGCGCAGGCACAGGCTGGCGGGCGGCGCGTCGAGAACGGATACCGATACTGCAGCAACTCGCTCCCCCACCCATGGCGTCGCGCTGGCGTTGTCGTGCAGGCGCGCAGCATGGCGTAGCGCCAGTGCCGCCGCCGCGACATGCAGCAAACCGTTGGCGGCATGGGCTTTGCCGAAGCGGGTCGCCAGATCGACACCAGGCGTGACGTCGCCTAAGGTCAAGGTGGCCACATCGGCATCGTTGCCGAGCAGTGCGAACACCGGGTCGCCAGCGCGCCGGGCATCGTCAAGGCGCTTGAGCGTCAGCACCACGGCGGCATCGGCCGGGGCGCAAGCCTTACCGAGGGCCGCCAGCGCGGCTTGGTGCACGGGTTCGTGCGACAGGTCGACAGCACCGACCAGCGCGGCGTCGATTTCGCCCGCACGCAAGGCGCGGGCGGCGAGCTGCAGGGCGGTAATGCCCGAGGCTTCTTCGGCCGAGACGGTGAAGGCCGGGCCGGCAAGATCGAGCTGGCTATTGATGCGGTTGGCGGGAATGTTGGGCATGGTGCCTACCACGCCCGAGGATTTGAGCAGCGGCACGATGCCGTCGCGGGCGCTGGCCAGCCAGGCCGGATCGCTGCTGCGATTGGCCAGCCGCCAGCGCGCGCCATAGCGCGCCACTTCGGCATCGCAGCCCATGCCCACCAGCACCGAGGTGCGCTCGCGCGGCAGCGTCAGGCCGTGGGCAGCATCACGCGCGGCTTCCAGCACCAGCGTTTGCTGGGCCAGCGACTGTTGCAAATCGGTAGGCGGAAAGCGCAGGCCATCGAGGGCCAGCGTTACGGTTTCACGCGGGAGCGAATTTGCCGTGCCGGCAAAGAGTTCGCGGCTGAAATCGACCGCGTCCTCACCGCGCCCGACGCGCGCGCCGATGCCGACGATGGCAATCTCTGGCAAGTCGGCGCTGGTGAGACGGCGATTTTCATTAAAGGTGCGTGCCTGTGGCAGCGCCGCCAGCGTTTCCTCTACGGACTCGACAATGAGGTGCGCATTGTTGCCGCCAAAACCGAAGGCGCTGATGCCGGCACGCTTCGGCCCGGTCCAGTCTTCGGCCTGATGCAGCACGCGGAACGGTGTGCCGGCCAAGGCCTCGTTCGGCTGATCGGCATGCAGTGTCGGCGGCTTCTTGTTGTGCGCCATGGCGGCCAGCACCTTGATCAGGCCGGCGACACCGGCGGCGGTGATCAGGTGCCCGAGATTCGATTTGAGCGAGCCGATGGGCAGGTCGTTGCAGCCGGCGAAAACCCGCGCCATGCTGCGCAGTTCGGTGGCGTCGCCGACCGGTGTGCCGGTGGCGTGGCATTCCATCAGGCTGATGTCGGCAGGCGACAACCCCGCCTGTTCGTAGGCCAGCCGCAGCGCGCGTTCCTGGCCTTCTTCCGAGGGGGCGAGCAGTCCGCGTCCGCGTCCGTCGTTCGACAAACCGACGCCACGGATCACGCCCAGTATTTTTCGTCCGGCGGCCAGTGCGTCGGAAAGACGTTCCAGCACCACAAACCCTGCGCCTTCCGCCGGCACCAGCCCGTCGGCATCGCGATGGAAAGGCCGGCTCTGGCCGGTCTTGCTCAGGGCCGAGAGCGCGCAGAAACCGACATGGATGAACAAGTCATCGGCCTGATTCACCGCACCCGCGACCATGAGGTCGGCACTGCCATCCATCAGGCGATCGCAGGCCAGCTTGATGGCATAGAGCGACGAGGCACACGCAGCATCGAGCGCAAAAGCCCCGCCGCCCAGGCCCAGTGCGTGCGCGCTCAGGTGCGCGGGCAAGCCGGAGTTGAAGCGGTTTTTGGGGTGCGGGCGCGAGGATTCATCAAGCCAGACGCTCTGCGCGAAACGCGCCATGGCCGCTGACGGAAACGACAGGTTGCCCAGCACCAGCCCGGTCTTGGCCAATGCGCCTTGCTCAACGTTCAGCCCGGCACTGCGCAGCGCCTCACGCACACCATGCACGCTCATCTGGAACAGCGGGTCCAGGGCTTGCAGCTCGTCAGCAGGCACGGCCGTGCCGGTCGCATCAAAACGAAAGCCGGTGACGTAACCCCCGCGATCCGACCAGGTGCGGTCGGCGGACTGCTCGACCGTGCCCATGACGCTGGCCGTGGGCACGCCCCACCTTCCGGCGGGCACCGGCGCAATGCTGCTGTGCGCCGCAAGCACATTGGCCCACAGGGCCTGCGGCGTGAGCGCGCCGGGCAGCGTGCAGGACTGGCCGATAATCGCTATCGGCTCGAAGCGTGGCGAGGTGTTTGGCTCAGCGCTGCGTGTCATGCGAGGGCGGCAGGTGCTTTGGTTTGCGCCGGACGCAGTACCGTTTCGACCCCAAGCAATTCCGCCACGAGTCGGCCGCTGGCGTCGCTAAAGCGAATGTCGCAAACGGTGCGTGCATCCAGCACCTTGCGCGCGTGCACCACCGCCTGCAGCGGGCCTGTGCTCAAGTCATGCGCGTAGCTGCGATAGCCGCCGATGGCCATGGGCAGCACCGCTCCCTTGAGCACGTGCTGCGACCAGAGCAGCGCCAGTTGCAGACCGCCATCCATGGCTGCGGCATCGCTGTGCCAGGCTTCGGCAGGCCAGGTGGATTTTTGTGTGCCGGCAAGTGTGCCCGACAGCGTACCCACAACGCCCTCACGCGACACGCCCTGTACCGACTCGATTACCTGGAAGCTCGGGCCGTGGAACAGCACATGACCGTCGTAGATCGCCGGTTGCGTCCATGGGTCGAGCGCCGGCGTGGTTTGCCCGGCAGGCGCGGTGGCCACTTTTTCGCTCAGCGTGACGGTCGCGCTGTAATGCAACACCTGTTTGGCTCCGCGCAGTTCCACGCTCAGGGTGGCATCAGCACCCGTGCCCTGCTGACGTGCCGTGACCACGAAATGATCACCGCCGGCCCGGTAGTTTTCCAGCTTGATGCCGCGCAATACCTTGACCTCGCTCACCGCCGTCGGCACAAGATTGGGCCGGCAGGCACGCGCTGCGCGCAGGAACCATTCCACCGCCAGCACCATGGGCAGTACCGGTGTGCCGGCGATGCTGTGATCGGCCAGATACGGATGCGACTGCTGATCGACGCGCACCTCGACGGTGGCCTGTGGCGTCAGCGTGGCACCCAGCGCACCCTCGCCGAGTTTGCCGCCTTCCATTACGCCACCGACGACGACCGTGGTGTCGGCACTGAGGCCGGTCATTTCCTCGACAAAACAGTGCGCGCCGGCCGCGAGCGGAATCAGCGCCACGCCCATCTGCTGGAAATGCTGCTTCAGGCTGGGCGTGACCATGCCGCCCTCCCACGGGCCCCAGCCGATGGCGCGCACGACGCACGCGTCACCGCGACGCGCCTGCTCGGCGCAGGCGACGAGATTGAGCACCTCGTTGGCCATGGCGTAGTCGCACTGGCCGAGGTTGCCGCTGCGTGCGGCGACCGAGGAAAACAGGCACAGCGCGCTGAGCGGATCGTTCGCCGTGGCCGCGAGCAGGGCGCGCAGGCCGCTGACCTTGGTGTCGAACACGCGATCGAATTGCTCGTCGGTTTTTTCGCTAATGCGTTTGTCAGCCAGTACGCCGGCACCATGCACCAGCGCCGTGATCGGGCCCCACTCCTTGCGTACAGAATCAAGCGCAGCAGTGAGTGCGGCGGCATCGGCCACATCAACGGCCAGATAACGTGCTTGCGATCCGGCAGCGCCCAGTGCCGCGAGCGTGGCGCGAATTTCGCGCAGGGCCAAGAGCGCAGCCATTTCGCCATTCAGCTCGGCCGGGGTCGGTTTGCGCCCCTTCGCCTGCGCGTCTTGCATCAGGGCACGCTTGAGCGCTGCTTCGTCGCTGAGCGCGCGCAAGTTGGCCGGTTCGTCGGTCAAGGGCGTGCGCCCGAGCAGCACCATGCGCGGCTGCTTGGACTTGGCCAGTGCGATCAGTGCGGCAGCGGTGACGCCACGGCCACCGCCGGAGGCAACGACGACCGAACTGACGTCGATGTTGTTCGCTGCCGTCGTGGGCGACGTAGAACCAGCCGAGGCCAGGGTGGTGCGTTGCCCGTCGGCATGCAGCCCGACCTCCAGCGTGCTGCCGCCGGTGAGCATTTCGGCGAGGATGGCATCGGCCAGTGCGCTGGCGGTACGCGCTTGTTTGCCCGTGCCGCGTTCCAGGTCGATGGCTTTTACGGCGGCCAGCGGCCATTCCAGCGCCGCTGTGCGCGCGAGCGCGCTGAGCCCGCCGAGATAGGCGCGTGTGGCATCGCGTCCCGAGAGGCCGAAGTCGCCGCCGGTGTCCTGCACGGTAACAAAGCTGCCACCTTTTTCGGTCATGCGTGCCGCGACGGCGCGGCTGGCGCGAAAGGCCTCGCGGTTGATGGCGACCGCGTCGTCTACGGTATCGACCGCGCGCAGGCCGCCGAGAAAGACTACGGCGTCGGCATCAGCAGGCACGGTGGCCACGAGCGTGGCCGCGATGCCGTGCTTCGTGAGCCCGGCGACGAGCGCGGGTGCGATGCCGGTGCCCTCGTCGGTAACGACCAGATGCTGCGCGCCAAGAATGCCGGCCAGCGCCATGCCCACCGGACGGGCGGGAATTTCCCGCACGGCAAAGCGTTCGACGCCGGCAGTGGAGCCAGCGTGGGTGTTGGCGGGGGGCATCGGCGTTGCGGCTGTTGCTTGGCCACCGGCCGCACGCATGTGCTCGACGATCTGGCCGAGGGTGCGCAAGGTGGCGAGTTCGGTCGGCTTCACTTCCGGCAGGCCGGGCGCACGCTCGCGCATGGCCGAGAGGATTTCGACGCGCTTGATGCTGTCGATACCAAGGTCAGCTTCGAGTTCCATGCCGGTATTGAGCATGTCTTGCGGGTAGCCGGTTTTCTCGGCAACGATGGCCATCATCAGCGCTTCGAGATCGAGCACGGGTGCGGGGGCGGTGCTCGTTCCGGAAGTCGGCGCTGGCGACACGGCGATTGCAGGCGCACCCGTCGTCTGACCACCGGCCGCACGCATGTACTCGACGATCTGGCCTAGGGTGCGCAAGGTGGCGAGCTCGGAGGGTTTCACTTCCGGCAGGCCGGGCGCACGCTCGCGCATGGCCGAGAGAATTTCCACGCGCTTGATGCTGTCTATGCCCAGGTCGGCTTCCAGCTCCATTCCAGCGTTGAGCATCTCCTGCGGGTAGCCGGTTTTCTCGGCAACGATGGCCATCATCAGCGCTTCGAGATCGAGCGCAGGCGCGGCTGCCGGCGCGACACGGGTCGGTGCGGCGGGTGCTGCGGGTGCTGCGGGTGCGGCAGCGATTGGCTGAGGCACCGGGGCCGCAACGACGGGCGTCGGCGCATGCACAGCGACCGGAATCGGTGCAACGACGGCCACCGTTGTCTGCGTGGTGTGCACTGGAGCCGCCGCCGGCAGCGCCATCGCGTTGCCACCGAGCATGGCACCCAGCCCGGTGAATGAAGACTCGGCCGTTTTGAGGAAGGCCATGTGGCTGTCGGCCATGGCGCGCTGGTACGCGGCGTGGGCCTCGGCGGTTTGGCGTTGTGTTTCCTGAAAGGCGTGCACCCAGGCCAGATGGGCTTCCGGGGTCATGGCCGGGGCTGAATTGAGCGTGGCGGCGGCATGAATCGCCGTGTCACCAGCGCCGACTTGCGGAAATTGTGCGCTGACTGGCACGGCCACGGGTGCGGCGACCGCTGCGGAAACCGCTGCGGAAATCGGCGCAGCCACCGGCAAAGTAACCGGATCAGCGCGCGGCGGATTGGGCGGCGGCAGCGCCTTCGCGCCGCCGGCGGGCGGATACGGGCGACCGAGGTTGGAACCATTTACCGCCAGGCTCATCTTCGGCTTTTTCACCGGTGTCTGCGAGGCTGGCGCAAACGCCTGCCAGAGTGGCGCAAACTCGATGCCGATGCCGGCCAGCGCCAGCCGCCCGAGGCCTTCTTGCAACATCGTCACCCCGTGCTTGCCTTTGCGGTCGAGGCTGATGGCGCGATGCGGACGCTCACCGAGAATGCGCCCGACCAGCTCGGTCAGCACACTGCCGGCCCCCACCTCGACAAAGGTGCGCACGCCACGGGCGTACATCGCTTCGATCTGCTCGACAAAGCGTACCGGCTGCGCCAGTTGCGCCGCCAGCTGTTTGCGCAGCGCGGCCGGGTCGTGGGCATAGGGTTCGGCGGTGGCGTTGCTGAAGACCTCGATCTGCGGCGTGTCGACACTCACCCCCTGCAAGAATTCGCCGAAAGGCACGCTCGAACCGGCGACCAGCGGGCTGTGGAACGCCGTGGCGACCGGCAGGCGTTTGGCGGTCATGCCCTGAGCGACGAGCGCCGTTTCGAGCGTGGCGATTTCTTCCGTTGATCCGGACAGTACAACCTGCGTTGGTGAATTGTGATTGGCGACGACCACATTGGTACCGCTGGCGGCCAGCGCAGCGCGCACGTCCTCAATGGGCCGGGCGACGGCGGTCATGGCCCCGGCGATGGCCGAGGCGTCACGCATCAGTTCGCCGCGCCGGCGGGCGACTTTGAGCAGGCTGGGCGCATCGAGCACGCCGGCCGCGTGCAGCGCCGACACTTCGCCAAAGCTGTGGCCGGCGACGCAGGCCGGGCGCACGCCGAGCGTGTGCAACACGGCGGCCAGTGACAGGCTATGCACGCCAAGGGCCGGCTGCGCCCACTCGGTGGCGGTCAGTTTTTTCTGCTGCGCCTCGCGCTCGGCATCGCTGAATACCGGGCGGGGAAACACGATTTCGTGCACGCGTTCGCCACTGAATGACAGGTCGGCGGCGGCATCCCACACGTGTCGCGCGGCATCGATGCTCATGGCCACGTCGGCGCCCATGCCGACATACTGGCTGCCTTGACCGGGGAAGAGGAAGGCCAGTTCGCCCGGCTCGGCGGTTGTGGCAGCGTAATGCACACCATTGGGTGTGGCGTAAGAGTTGGCCGGGCGCTTTTCGATGTTGGTGGCGGCCAGATTGAGCTTTTCAGCGAGTTCGGTGGTGGTGCTGGCGATAACCGCCAGACGTGCCGCATCGGTCACGGAAAAGTTCAATTGTGAGGCGCGCGCGAGGTGCGCCAGATCGTCATTGGCGGTGGCCAGCGTGCGGCATTTGGCGACCAGTTCGGCCGGGCTGGCTGCGCCGAGCAGCACCAGTTCGGTGGGCGCGGTACGCAGTTGCCAGGCCGACTTGCCCGTCGGCACCGAGGGCACATACTCTTCCAGCGCAATATGGAAGTTGCTGCCGCCAAAGCCGAAGCTCGACACCGACGCGCGGCGCGGGTGCGCGCTGTCGCGTATCCACGGCCGGCGTTGCGTGTTGAGATAAAACGGGCTGTGCTCGATGTCCAGCTTGGGGTTGGGCCGCTCGACCTTGATGGTGGGTGGCAGCACTTTGTGATGCAGCGCCATGACTGCTTTGAACAAGCCGGCCGCACCGGCGGCGGCCTTGGTGTGGCCGATTTGCGATTTGACCGAACCGAGGGCGCACCACTGGTGGTCGGGCCGCGCTCCATCGAAGGCGAGCTTGAGCCCGCCGAATTCGGCCACGTCGCCGGCCTTGGTGCCGGTGCCGTGGGCTTCGACCAGCTCGACCGTTTCCGGCCCGTAACCGGCCACTTCATACGCACGGCGCAGCGAACGGGCCTGGCCTTCGGGCAGAGGGGCGTAGACGCTGTTGGCGCGGCCGTCGGAGGCCGAGCCAATGCCCTTGATTACGGCATAAACGCGGTCGCCGTCACGCTCGGCGTCATCCAGCCGCTTCAGCGCCAGCATGGCGATGCCCTCGCCGAGCAGGGTGCCATCGGCATTGTCGGAGAACGGCCGGCAATCGCCAGTGGGCGACAGCGCCGGGGTCTTGCTGAAGCACATGTACATGAAGATGTCGTTCATGGCATCGACCCCGCCGGTGATGACCAGATCCGACAGCCCCAGTTGCAGCTCGTTGATGCCCATCGAAACGGCGGCCAGCGAGCTGGCGCAGGCGGCGTCGGTCACGGCATTGGTGCCGCGCAGGTCAAAGCGGTTGGCGATGCGCCCGGCCACCACGTTGCCCAGCAGGCCGGGGAAGCTCGATTCCTGCCATTGCGGGTAATTGTCGGCAATGCGTTTGCAGATGTCCTGCGCTTCCGCTTCGGGCACACCGCTGTCGCGCAGCGCCTTCAGCCACACTGGCTTTTGCAGCCGGCTGACCATGCTGCCGAGCAGTTCCTGCGCCGAGGTCACCCCCAGCAGCACACTGATACGCTCGCGATCCATGCTGGCGAACTGCCCTTGCGATGCGTCGTCCAGCACCTTCTGGGCGACGATGAGCGCGAGGATCTGCGCGGTGTCTGTCGCTGGCACGATGCTGGGCGGCACGCCGAATTCCAGCGGATCAAAATCGACGGCAGGCATGAAGCCGCCGCGTTTCGAATAGGTCTTGTCCAGCGCCTTGGGGTCGGGGTCGTAGTAGTCCTCGATCAGCCAGTGCGAGGGCGGCACATCGGTAATCAGATCCCTGCCATCAAGGATATCTTTCCAGAAGCCGCGAGCGTCGGTCGAGCCGGGGAAAAGTGCGCTGACGCCGACCACGGCGATAGGGGTTTGTTGGCGATGTGTTTTGGACATGAGGGATGATTTCGGTAGCGAAAGGTGAAAATTCAGGCGAGCGAAAGTGGTCGAGGGCGAAACTGGAAGGCGCTGGCCGGCACCGGCAGGCCCGCGCTGCGCAGGTGCGCGGCGCGGGTGACGACGGCGGCGCCTTCGAGCAGATTGAGCGCGATCTGCACCACGCTGCGCTGCTGCGGCTCGGCCAGGAAGGAACCGGCGACCCAGCGATTGAAGGCACCCATCGCCGGCCCGGACCAGATCTGGTAATCGGCGCGGCGCGTCGGCTCACCATCAATCGCCCATTTGCTCGCTTTGCCCAGATACCAGCGGAACACCAGCGCCATGCGGTGCTTGGGGTCGGCTTCGGCGCGTGCCGCTTCGGCCGCGTCGCGCTTTTGCCAGAAGGCTTTGGTCTCGGCCCAGATGTCGTCGAACGTCGCGTGCAGGACATCGTTTTCGAGCTTGGCCCTCAGCTCTGGCGGTATCGCCTCCAGCGCGGCGTGCGTGTGCCACGCTTCGTACAGCTTGGCCGAGCGTACCCCGAACATGGTGCCACGCTTGAGCACCTGCACATTCACGCCCAGCTCGAACATGTCGGCCGCCGGGGCCATGATCACATCGGCGACATCGGCTTGTGCCAGCATGGCCTTGCCCGCGTCGGACAGCCCCGCCTCGATCGCCGCCTGGTTCACCGAGCCGGTGACCACATAAGCCGCACCCATGGCGAACGCCGCTGCCAGTGAGCCGGGTGTGCCCAGCCCGCCGGCCGCCCCGACCCGAATCGGAAGATCGTAACCGTGCTGGCGCACCAACTCATCGCGCAAGGCCATGATGGTGGGGAAGAGTGCCACCAGCAACTGATTGTCGGTGTGGCCGCCACTGTCGGCTTCGACGGTAATGTCGTCGGCGATGGGAAGGTGTGCCGCCAGCTCGGCCTCGGCGGGCGTGATCAGTTTTTCCGCCAGCAGTGTGGCGAGGATGTCGGCGGGCGCCGGCGACATGAAGCGGGTCGCCACTTCGCGCCGGGAAATTTTTGCGAAGACGCGGCGCTTGCGAGTAATGCGTCCGCCCGCATCACGCTGCAAGCCCTGGACGGCGCAGCGCACAATCGCCGGCGTCAGGCCCATGAAGGCCGAGGCGGAAACGATGGGCACGTCCCTGCGGATCAGCAGGTCGGCCACGCGCGCTTCCAGCGCTAGCTCATTGGGCGAGTGGATCAGATTGACGCCCCACGGCGCATTGACCCCCAGCGTAGCAACCAGTTCATCGACGGCGGCTTCCACGCGCGGGTAGCCCAGGCCACCGGCACCGAAAAACCCGAGCATGCCGGCTCTGGCCATGGCGATGCACATTTGGGTAGTGGCAATGCCATTGGCCATTTCGCCGGCGATATAGGGAAAGCGCACCCCGTGCGCCTCGCAAAACGAGCGCTCGCCCAGCCACTCAGGGTAAAGCGCGGGCAGCGTGGCCAGCAAGGGCAGATCGCCGGGCGGTGCGGTGGCAGTGGCAGCGGTGGCTGTTACCGATCCGCCGGCGGCGAGCCCGATGCGCGCCCGGGTGGCATCGCGCAGTACGTGCAGGGGCGTGCGGATGTTCTCCAGCAGGGGGCCAAACGCTTCCGAATCAAACACCGGGGGCTGTGTGCCCGGTCGCCAGCAACCCACAGGCGTCAGCTCATTGTTGTTCAAAATTCACCTGCAGAAAAAGGGGGAGGGATCGTCAAAGCAATCCGGGGCGGGTGAGTTTAACCAATAAAAGACAATCGTATAGACAGATGTGCATTAAATCGTCGTTTATGATCGTGGCCCATGACCGAGCGCACCCGTGAGCCTTCAATTAGCGACACGCCCAGTCCGGCCGACGAGCCGGGACCGGGTCGCCGGCCGGTCATCACGCGGGCCGACATCATTGCAGCCGCACTGAACCTGCTCGGGCCGACGCGCAGCGTGTCGACCCTGAGTCTGCGCGAAGTGGCGCGTGAGGCGGGCATTGCGCCCAATAGCTTCTATCGCCATTTTCGCGATGTTGATGAGCTGGCCGTGGCACTGATCGATCTGGCCGGGCAGTCGTTGCGTCAGATCATTGGTGTCGCGCGGCAACGGGCCGGTTCCGAGCCGGGCGTAGTACAGGGCTGCACCGATGCGTTTATGGAGCAACTGCGGGCCGATGACCGCCTGCTGCACATTCTGTTGCGCGAAAGCACGGTCGGGTCGGCGGCCTTCAAGCGCGCGGCGGAACAGCAGATGAACTTTTTTGAAGAGGAGTTATGCATCGACCTGATCCGTCTGGCTGCCGAAAAAAATTCCGGGCTGTACGATCCGGCGCTCACCGCCAAAGCGATCACCCGGCTGGTCTTTGCCATGGGGGCCACAGCCCTTGATATGCCAGAAGAGGGGCGTGCGGAGCTGAACCGGCAGATCGTCGGCATGGTGCGCATGATCATTGCGGGAACGCAGGCATTGGCAGCCAAAACGCCGGCGGAAGCCCACCCATCGTAAGATGTTGCTTTGGACTTGATCACTCTCCGGCATTTACTCCATGGCTCTTACCCTCGCGCCTCTTGAAGCTCGGCTGGTCGCTTGCCTGATCGAAAAAGAGATCACCACGCCAGAGCAATACCCGTTGTCGCTCAATGCTCTGACCAATGCGTGCAACCAGAAGAGCAACCGTGATCCCGTCATGGAACTGGATGAAGCGATGGTTCAGCAAACGCTGGATGGTCTTTGCCGCAAGCATCTCGTCAGCAATCAGACCGGGTACGGAGGACGCGTCACCAAGTATCAGCACCGGTTTTGCAATACCGAGTTCAGCAAACTTCAATTTTCAGCGCGCGAATTGGCCATCCTCTGCGAGCTGCTGCTGCGTGGGCCCCAAACACCTGGTGAGCTGCGTGCCCGCGCCAGCCGACTCTGTCCCTTGAACGATGTCAGCGAAGTAGAGGCGTCGCTCCATCAACTCAGTGTGCGCGACGATGGACCTTTCGTGGTCCGGTTGGCACGCGAGCCGGGCAAGCGGGAGTCGCGCTACGCCCATTTATTGGGTGGCGACATCGCGGCCACCGACGACGCTCCGGATGCTCCCAGCGTGAGCGCCAGCCAGTTTGTGCCGGAAATGCAGCACACGGAAGCGCTTGAGCAAAGGGTCGCCGCGCTGGAAGCCGAGGTCGCCCAGCTGAAAGCGTTCGTCGCGTCGTTTCAGTGATTGACGGCTGCACCCAGGGTCAGCCATACTCCGGAAACCCCTTGGTTTTTCACTCTTTTTTGTGCGCCATGATTGTTAGTCACGACCGCTGGTTTTCAGCCCGGATCTACACCCAGATCCCAGTCTGCGAATGAGATTCGCCGCAGATGATCTATGCGGGCAGCTATCAGGGTTGCAAGGCCGGGAAGAGGCCGCGTCTGCTCGGGTGTGGCGCGTGGCCTCGGTTGCACGCAGCAGATCACTATGCCGATGATGGACAACGGATCGCGATGCAGAAGGTGACCCCCTTGCTCGACTATATCCAGCGTATGACCCATGGCCGGGACAGGCCGATGATCGAACTTGCGCTCGCACAGGCGCTTCGGACCACGCTGAACGTGCCGCGAGTGCAACTTCACAAGTGCGCGCAAACGGGTGATGGCCTGCTCGTCTGGGTGGCGGTTGATGTCACTGCGTCGGCCAGCACCTCCCTTGACGACGGCATTGCTGTCCCTGAGCATGCCGTTCCCGTCGCCCAGTTGCCGCTGATCGAAACGTTTATCCGCACTGGCGTGCCTGACTTCGCCGACGAGCGCAACCTGCTGCCGATTGTGCTCGACAACAGCCAATGGTTTGGTTTTATCGAGGTGGATGGCGACATGCTCGACCTGCCGCAGATGATGACGGCGGGTCAGTTGGTGGCCGTGTTCAGGAACATGATCGCCATTCTCGATTACAGCGAGAATGATGCGCTTACCGGGCTACCCAACCGCAAGACCTTCGACGACTACCTGATACGCATCCTGACCCGCATCGAATTGCGCGATGCGCGTGTTCAGGCGGGTGAGCGGCCAGCGCGCCGGCGCTCAAAGGCCGAAGAGCCGACTCACTGGCTGGGTGTGATCGACATCGACCACTTCAAGCGGGTTAACGATGGTTTTGGCCATTCCATTGGTGATGAAGTCTTGCTGCTGGTCGCCAACATGATGAAGCAGGCGTTTCGCACCAATGACAAGCTATTCCGTTTCGGCGGCGAAGAGTTTGTCGTCTTGCTCAAGCCCGGCGACGCCGACTCTGCGCACGCCGCCTTCGAGCGTTTTCGCCAGTGCGTCGAAGCGCGCGAGTTTCCACTTGTCGGTCGGGTCACCGTCAGTATTGGCTATGTCCGCATTCAGGCCACGGATCAGCGCACCACGATCTTCGATCGGGCTGACGAAGCCCTGTATTGGGCCAAGGAGCATGGCCGGAACCAATCAGTCCGCTATGAGGATCTGATCGCTCGTGGCGAACTGCAGGTCAAGGAAGACGTCAGTAACATCGAGTTTTTCTGAGCCCCGGCGGCCACCGGATACATCAATTTCGTTGCCTGACCCGGATGCGCGTGGTGAGTGTGAGGCAACCATCGACGGTCTGATCGGTACGGTCAGGCGCAACGGTTTGGACCCGCAGGCCTGCCTGCACAGCGTGCTGAGGTGCATTGCGGATCGCCCGGAATTGCGTTGTTCTCGACGATGATCACGTTCTCATAACAAATTCAGCACAGGGTCGAGCCGGCTAAGATAGTCCCATGAAAACTCCAAAAAGAATTGAACCCCTCGTGGCTGAAGGTCTGGTTGATGAGGTGGTTTGTCAGTTGATGAGCGGCAAGGAAGCCAACGTTTACATGGTTCGATGCGGTGACGAGATTCGCTGTGCGAAGGTGTACAAGGATGTGCAGCACCGGAGTTTCCGTAACAACACCTCCTATCAGGAGGGTCGCAAGACCAAGAACAGCCGTCAGCTACGCGCGATGGAAAAAGGCAGTCGCTACGGGCGGCAGATGCAGGAAGAGGCGTGGCAAAGTGCCGAAGTCAATGCCCTGTATCGCCTTGCCGATGCGGGGGTGAGGGTGCCACAGCCCTACCTATGCTACGAAGGCGTGCTGTTGATGGATCTTGTCACTGATGCCGAGGGACACCCTGCGCCACGACTCAACGATGTGGAACTCACCAGAGATCAGGCGCTGTCGTTTCATGCCGACTTGCTTGAGCAGGTGGTCCGAATGTTGTGTGCCGGCATTATTCATGGCGACTTGTCCGAGTACAACATTCTTGTCGGAGCCGAGGGGCCCGTCATCATCGATTTGCCACAAGCCGTGGATGCCGCCGGCAACAACAACGCAAGTACCATGCTCGAGCGCGATGTTGCCAATCTGGCGAGCTACTTCGGGCGTTTTGTTCCTGAGCTTATTGACAGCGACTACGGCAAAGAGATTTGGCGCTTGTATCAATCGGGTGACTTGATTCCGGGAACCAAACTGATGGGGGAGATCGTTATTGACGAGCGTATCGCTGATGTCAGCGCCGTTCTCGAAGAAGTCAAAATGGCCCTGCAAGAGGAAGAGCGGCGGCGCCTGTATCAAGGGAGTTGATCGATTGACTGGTTACGCCAGACTGTCGGTGGCCTGACAAATTGGAATGGAGAGTCCGTGAGCAATCCAAAAGTGCAACTGTATCTGGTGACCCCGTTTGCCGATAAGGATGTAGTGAAGGCGTTGGGCGCGCGATGGGACCCGAATGCCAAGAAATGGTTTGTTCCCAATGGCGTGGATATCAACCCGTTCGAAAAATGGTGGCCCAAGGTGGCGGGCACAGGATCTGCGTCATCGGGATCAGAGCGAACGGTCAAACTTGGTGATGGCGTCGGCAATAAAGCACGGAGCAAGTCACAGCAAACCGGTCCCTCGGGCGGCTATATGACGTATTCCAAGGTGCCGATCCCGCCCGGCGACGGAACAGTTCCGTGGGATTAATGGACACGCGATGGCTTTCGTCTGGCCGACTGAGTCGGTTCAGGCTCAGCGCACTCTCAAGAAATCAGCCGATATTGCAAAGCGTGCGCGTTAATTCGAAAGCATCCGGTCTCTCCCTCTTTCTTAGGCCCTGATGAGCACTGTCAATAGCGAATTTCTTATCGAAGGAATAGCGCTTACCAAGACCTACCGTGGTCGCACGCAGCCAGCGCTGAGCGAGGCGAATGTCGGTGTGCGCGCAGGCGAAATCCTCGGTGTGATTGGTCCCAACGGGGCCGGCAAGACGACGCTGATGGGCTGTCTGCTGGGTCTGCTCCGCCCCGAGACGGGGAGGGCACTGATCGGCGGGTTCGCGGCTGGTAGCGTAAAAGCGAACGCCCTGATCGGGTATCTTCCGGAACGCTTACGCTTTGACCCTTGGATGACTGGAAGTGACTTCGTGGCGTTTCATCATGCCTTGGCCGGGCGTCCAAAAAGTTCGCGGCACGCGGATGTGACGCAGGTTCTCAGTGAGGTGGGTTTGGATCGGCAAGCCTGGTGTCGGCCCATCAAAGGCTATTCCCAGGGAATGTTGCAGCGGGTAGGTTTGGCGCAAGCGCTCGTCGGAGCACCGCGTATTCTCTTTCTGGACGAGCCAACGAGTGGTATGGACCCGGAGGGCGCGTTACAAGCGCGCCGGCGCATTCAGCGATTTGCGGCGGGTGGCGGTGCCGTCGTTGTCAATTCACACCAACTGGACCAGGTTTCGAAGCTGTGTCATTGCGTCGTATTCATGAAAAATGGGCGACTGGAGCACACCGAGCGGCTGACTGAGCGGGCCAGCGTACGCTGGTTTATCGAGTGGCTGGACATCAAGGGCGCCAGCGAGAAGGCCAGCAGTGTGCTGGCAGCGCTAGGGATCGCGCACGTGATGGGGAAGCGGGGTCTGGACGCCGATGTGGCTGATGAACCGGCCGCCGCCGAATTGGTGGCGGCGCTGGTCAGTGCCGGTGTGCCGGTACTGGCCGCCGGGCCGCTCCAAGGTGATCTGGAAAAATACTTCAATGGTGGGGCGCGTGATGCTCAATAGCGCGATCTACCTGAATACGCTGCGTAGTCATGTCGATACCCCCGTGCGCCTGGTGATTGCCGGGTTCTTGCTGCTCCTGCTGTATCTGCTGGTCAGTGGCGGGGTTAGTGTGAATGCCACGACGATGAGTGGTATCGGTAGCCTGGTTATGGGCGGCAACTCGCTGCTATCGATGCTTGTCTGGTTACTGGGCTTGGGACTGATCAGTCGGGATATCGCCAGTGGATCGATTCAACTGGTGCTCTTGCGCCCACTGTCGCGGGCCAGTTATGTGCTCAGCAAATGGGCGGCACTGACCAGTGTGGGTCTGATCGTGCTCGTGATGATGTACGGGACTTACCTTGCTCGACACACTATGACTATTGACAGCACAGTACCCGTGATCCTGCTGTTTGCCGCCCAATGCGCGCAGGTTGCCGCGATCGCTGCCGTGATTACCTTGTTTTCGACGGTACCGATGAAGTTCGGCGAGTTCGGGCTACTGATACTGAGCGCGCTGCTGCTCTTGACGCTCCAGTTGCTTAATTTGCGCTACGGCGTAGCGATTTTGGATGCGGCAGTGACGCTGGCTTGGCGAATTCTGCTTCCCAATGTGACGATCACGCCTGCGTTTGCTAACGGGGCTTATCAGGAGTTGATCGTCGGCATGGCACTCAATTCGGGCGTGGCGGTGGTGGGTGTAGCCGGGGCTGTCGGTCTGATGCGATGGCGCGAGTTTACCTATGCGGAGCAGGGCGGTTAAGCCGCGCAAGCGTCAGCAATTGAACCACATTCGGCACGGGCACAACCAGCGAAATGCCCGAAGGTCAAAAAGGGTGCCACCGTGCAATCTCTTAGGAAAAGTTGGGCACAGCTTGGGCACGCCATGGGCACGGAGTGGGCACAACGTGTTTTTCCAGCCCAAAGCAAAAAGGCCAACCACCGCTAAGTGATTGACCTTCTTGGTATTTATTGGTTGCGGGGACAGGATTTGAACCTGTGACCTTCGGGTTATGAGCCCGACGAGCTGCCAGACTGCTCCACCCCGCGGGCCGAATTATGTTGGAACTCGCAACGCAACGCAAGCCAAATATCGCGCGCCAAACAATGCGTTTCCATTTACGGAGAGAATCTGCAGTTTTGTTGTACGGCGGTTTCAATGACCAAGTGCAAAAAGTGAAGCGTGATGATGCCTGAAGTCAAAAGCGTCTGCAGAGAACAATTCGGCGGGACATTTGAAGCCGAGGGATTTGCGCGGACGCGTGTTCAATTGCCAAGCAACGGCATCGAGCTCATCTTGAGGAACGCACTCAAATCAGTTCCCTTGGGGAAGTACTGTCTGAGCAGGCCGTTGGTGTTTTCGTTGATGCCACGCTGCCAGCGGGCTGTGGGGATCAGCAAAGCGACGTCCACCCCGGTGGCCTGGCTCAAACGCTGGTGTTCAGTCATCTCTTTGCCCTGATCGTAGGTCAGCGAAAGCCGCTTCTGCGCCTCGATGCGATTGAGCACATGGCTGAAGCCACTGAGCGCGGATTCGGCACTGGCATCCTCCATCCGAGAGAGCACGGCGAACAGCGTGGTGCGCTCCACCAGCGTGCCAATCGCCGAACGGTTGAACGCGCCTTTGATCAGGTCACCTTCCCAGTGGCCCGGCACCAAGCGTTCGTCCACTTCAGGCGGCCGGTCATGGATGCTGACCATAGCGGGAATACGACCACGCCGGTCTTCGCCACGCGCCCGGGGCGGCGCTTGGCATGACCAAAGCGCAACCAACCAATGACCTCGGTGCGCAACTCACCACGAGGCATTGCGTAAATGGCGGTGTAGATGGTCTCGTGCGAAACCTGCAGGGAGGGTGTATCGGGATGCACAAGCGCCAGTGTGCCAGCAATCTGCTCCGGCGAGTATCTCGCCTTGAGGTAGTGGCAAACCCGCTCCCACAACGGCGTGCCAGGTCTCAGCCGACGTTCAACGCGTGGCTTCGTCGTGCAGGCCTGCGCGCGCCGGTGCGCTTCCTCACAGCGATACCCTCCGCCAGCAGCGGTCGCCCACGCGCTCGCTGCGACTTCGGTCGAACCCATCCGTTTCGCTTCAACTCACGCGAAATCGTCGATGCGCACCGTCCCAACCCCTTGGCAATCGCCGCCGGTTTAACCCCTATCGCCAGTTGGGTTTGGATCAGCGTCCGCTCTTCAATGCTCAACTGCTTGTAGTGTTTTCCCATGCAACATTTTCTCCCGATAATGTTGCACTTGGTTTTTGAGCGCGCCTACGTTTTACCTCGTGCGAGTCAGTGCGAATGCCTCACCCGTTTGCTCGGAAAGGCAGCGTTCCAGCGTTTGCCATAGCTCACCGCCGTCACGCGCCGACAGCCACTGGCCATCACGCGAAGCAAAGTGGAAGCCACCAGAGCGCGCCGCGACCCAGATTTCACGAGCGGCCGTATGGCGGTTGATGATGATCTTGCTGCCGTCGGCGCATTCCAGTTCCAAGATGCCACCGGGTTTGAGCTCGATGTCATAGTCACCTCCGGCGGTTTCAAGGGCCGCTTCCAGCGCCGCCAGTTCGGCATCGGCAAGGCGGGCAAAGTCCTGTTCATTCATGGCGTGTTAGCATCCTTGGCTTGATTTTCTGACCCGTTTTTACCATGCGCATCGTACTTGCAACCATACTCCTTGTGCTTCTCTCGGCTTGCGGCAACAAGGGGCCGCTGTTTTTGCCCAGCCCAGGGGCTCAGGCTGAAGTGAAAGCGCACGCATGAACCCCATGCTCAGCGCACCCGGCCGCGTCGAGGCAGTCGCTCTGGCCGACGTTGCCCGCGAGTTCGGTACGCCATGCTACGTGTATTCACGCGCCGCGCTGGAAGCGGCCTATGCCGGCTATCGCGATGCGCTGACGCAGCATGGTCTGAGCGGCCGCTCGCTAATCTGCTACGCGGTCAAGGCCAATTCCAACCTCGCCATCCTGAATGTGTTTGCTCGCCTGGGCGCGGGCTTCGACATTGTGTCGGGTGGCGAGTTGGCGCGCGTGCTGGCGGCAGGGGGCGAGGCAAAGAAGATCGTCTTTTCCGGCGTGGCAAAGAGTCGCGACGAGATGCGCGCCGCGCTACAGGCAGGCATCCACTGTTTCAATGTCGAGTCACTGAGCGAATTGCACCTGCTTAACGAGGTGGCCGGCGAATTGGGCCAGCGTGCGCCGGTATCCTTACGCGTCAATCCGGATGTGGATGCCAAGACGCACCCGTATATCTCCACCGGCCTGAAATCGAACAAATTTGGTGTGGCCTTTACTGATGCGCTCGATGTCTATCGGCAAGCGGCCAAGCTGCCGAACCTGCGCGTCACCGGCATTGATTGCCACATTGGCTCGCAACTGCTTGATCCCGCACCGGCGGCGGAGGCCACCGACAAGCTTATCGGCCTCGTCGATGCATTGGCGGCCGAAGGCATTGTGCTGCAGCACATCGACGTGGGCGGCGGCATGGGTATTACCTATCAGGCGAATGATCCGGCACCGGCCGCCGCCGACTATCTGGCTCCGATACTTTCCCGTCTGGCCAAGCGAACGGAGCAGGTGGTGATGGAGCCCGGTCGCTCGCTCGTTGGTAACGCTGGCCTGCTGCTGACCGAGGTGCGCGTACTCAAGCCGGGCGAGGTGAAAAACTTCGCCATTGTCGATGCGGCGATGAACGACTTGGCGCGCCCCGCGCTCTACGACGCCTGGCACGATATTGTGAAAGTACCGCAAGTCGGCGCTGGCGGGACGGCGATTCCGCAAAAGACCTACGAAATCGTTGGCCCGGTGTGCGAATCGGGTGACTTTCTTGGGCATGACCGTGATCTTGCGCTGGCCGAAGGTGACCTGCTGGCGGTGTTGTCGGCCGGCGCCTACGGCATGGCCATGGCCTCCAACTACAATACGCGCCCACGTGCGGCTGAGGTGATGATTGACGGCGACAGCATGCACTTGGTTCGTGAGCGCGAAAAGGTCGCTGATCTTTTCGCAGCGGAAAAGCGGCTACCGTAACACCCAGGCCAGACAGAGCGGAATGGTCAGCAACGAGAAGGTGTTGCCGACCATGACCAGCGAGGCCACACGCGCCGGCTCCTGATGGTATTTCTCGGCGAAGACGTAGTTCAGCACCGCCGGCGGCAGCGCCCCGAAGAGTAGCAGCATGGCCGCGTCGCGGCCCTCCAGACCGAGCACGGCGTTGGCAGCCATGGCCATGAGCAGACCACTCGCGGGGGCGGTCACAGCCCCCACCATGCTGATCTTCCAGTCGCCCAACGGGCTGTCGGTCAGGCGCACGCCCAAGGAAAACAGTAGCAACGGGATAGAGACATCGCCCAGCATCTTTACGCCAATCCAGAGCGGGGGCCATACCTCAATATGCAGCAGGCTGACCGCCAGCCCGCCAATGGCGGCGGCGATCACCGGCACGCGCCATAGCATTACGAGCTTGGTCTGGCGGTCGAGCATCCAGGTGCCCAGCGCATAGTGCAGGGTGTTCTCGACAAAAAACAGCACCACGGCGGCGGGCAGGGCGGCTTCGCCAAAGGCCAGCACGGCGAGTGGCAGACCCATGTTGCCGGAATTGGTGAACATCATCGGCGGCACGAAGGTGTTGGGCGCAACGCCCAGCGCCCGCGCCACGGGCCAGGCCAGCACGCCCGAACCGAGCACGACGATCATGGCACCGATGAGCAGATCGACGTGATTCATGATGTCGAACGACTTGCTTGCCAGTGCGGCAAAGACCAGCGCCGGCACAAAGATCGCCATGTTCAGCTGGTTGGCGAAGGCCATATCGGGCTTCTTCACCCGCCCATAAAAAAAACCGACGGCGACAATGCCGTAGATCGGGAAAACGATGCCGAGGATGCGTTCAAGCATGCGGGCGCATGCTTGCAAAATTTGAGACCCCCACCCCCCGACCGCCGCCCGGGCGGGGGTGACACTGGGGGCAACACTGGGGCGCCGCGCTGCGGCACAGAGTTGGGTTTCCCGCGCCGTGCATGGGTTTACAACACGTAGCGCGCCAGATCTTCGCTTTGTGCCAGTTCGCCCAGACGGGCCTCGACGTAGGCCTGGTCAATGGCGATGACTTCTTTGCCATGCTTGCCGGCATTGAACGAGATTTCTTCGAGCAGCTTTTCCATGACGGTATGCAGGCGACGCGCGCCGATGTTCTCGGTTTTCTCGTTCACCTGAAAGGCAATCTCGGCAAGGCGCTGAACGCCGTCATTGTGGAAGCTCAGGCTCACTTCTTCGGTGGCCAGCAGGGCTTCGTACTGGCGGGTCAGGCAGGCGTCGGTCTGGGTCAGGATGCACTGGAAGTCCTCAACGGAGAGCGAATCGAGCTCGACGCGAATGGGAAACCGCCCTTGCAACTCGGGGATCAGGTCCGAGGGCTTTGAGAGATGAAACGCACCGCTGGCAATGAACAGGATGTGATCGGTCTTGATCATGCCGTACTTGGTCGATACCGTCGTGCCTTCGACCAGCGGCAGCAGATCGCGCTGCACGCCCTGGCGCGAAACATCAGCCCCCTGCATGTCGGAGCGCGAAGCGATCTTGTCGATCTCGTCGAGGAAGACAATGCCGTTCTGCTCGACATTGCGCAGCGCCTCGGCCTTGATCTCGTCGTCATTGATCAGGCGTGCGGCCTCTTCCTCGGTAAGCGCCTTCATGGCGTCGCGGATCTTCATCTTGCGCAGGCGCTTCTTGCCGCCGCCCAGGTTGGCGAACATACCTTGCAGTTGTTGTGACAGATCCTCCATACCCGGCGGGGCAAGAATCTCCATGCTGGCTTGGGGCGTCGCTACTTCGAGCTCGATTTCCTTGTCGTCGAGATCGCCCTCCCGCAGCTTCTTGCGGAACTTCTGCCGGGTCGGGTTATCTTCGGTGGTGTCAGTCGCGGCGGTTTCGCCGAAGCCCACCGGGCTGCGCGCTGGTGGCAGCAAGGCATCGAGAATGCGGTCTTCTGCCGCATCGGCCGCACGGTCGGCGACGCGCTTCTTGGCGGCTTCGCGCCCGTCTTTGATTGCGGTCTCGGCGAGGTCGCGGATGATGGTGTCGACATCGCGGCCGACATAGCCGACCTCGGTGAACTTGGTCGCCTCGATCTTGATGAACGGGGCGTTGGCCAAGCGGGCCAGACGCCGGGCGATCTCGGTCTTGCCCACGCCGGTGGGCCCGATCATGAGGATGTTCTTGGGCGTGATTTCGGTGCGCAGCGGCTCGGCGACCTGTGCGCGGCGCCAGCGATTGCGCAGGGCAATAGCCACGGCGCGCTTGGCGCGAGATTGGCCGACGATATGCTTGTCGAGCTCCGAGACAATCTCGGCGGGGGTCATGTGACTGTTCATGGGCTCAGTCCAGTGTCTCGATGAGGTGGTTCTGGTTGGTGTAGATGCACAGGTCGCCGGCAATGGCGAGCGACTTGGCGATGATCTCCTTGGGCGTCAGCTCGGTGTTCTCCAGCAGGGCGCGGGCCGCCGACTGGGCATACGGGCCGCCGCTGCCAATGGCCACAATGCCCTGCTCGGGTTCGAGCACATCGCCGTTGCCGGTGATGATCAGCGAATGCTCTCGGTCGGCAATGGCGAGCATGGCTTCGAGTCGGCGCAGGGCGCGGTCGGTACGCCAGTCTTTGGCCAGTTCGACGGCCGCGCGCAGCAGCTTGCCCTGATGCTTTTCCAGCTTGGCCTCGAAGCGTTCGAAGAGCGTAAAGGCATCGGCGGTGCCCCCGGCAAAGCCGGCGATGACTTTGTCGTTGTACAGACGACGCACCTTGCGTGCACTGGCCTTGATGATGATGTTGCCCAGCGTGACCTGTCCGTCACCGCCCAGGGCAACCGAGTTGCCGCGCCGGACGGAGAGAATGGTGGTGCCGTGATACTGTTCCATGGGAGGTTTCCTTGTCAGGAGGAGGTGATCGGCGTCAGTTTCCGCAAGTCGGCGCTGGCGACACGGCGATGGGGCCGCTGGACGCTACAGTTTGCGCTGTTTGAGGGTCGCAACCTCGGCCCAGTGGTGGTGCGTAAGGAGGATGTAGGGCAGCGGCGGCAGCCCGCTTACGGTAATCGTGGCTCCCGCTTCCTTGGATTTCTTGAGACAGGCGAGGATCTCGTCGGCAGCGGCTGCTTCGATGCGCTTGAGCTGGCTGGCGTCGACCATGATGTCGCCAGCCCCCTTGGCGGTGATGGCTTGAATGATGGTCGCGCAGGGCGAACATACTTCGCCGACTAGCGCGGGTCCGGCAGGCGGTGTTGGCGCTGAAACGGGCGGGCTGGCGGATTTGCGAACGTTGCTACGGTCGCGTACTTCCCACGATGGGGGCGAGACTTCAAAGGTGACGGCGTAATTTACTGCGGCATCCTCAAAGGCGTTTTGATCGCCGAGGCTGTCGTACATCGCGATGAGCAGATGCCATTGCGGCTCGTTGCGCCTTTCCATCACTTCCAGCGTCTGGCTAAGACGGAAGGCAAGATTCTCGGCGCCAATCAGCACGGTCTCGCGTTTGGCATCGCGCAGGGCCTTGATGGCCCGGATCGCGAGCGTCGCGCCGGCATCATCGACCGTGGTGACCCCGCTGACATCAATTTCCATGGTCTGGCAGGTGCGGGCCTGCTGCATCAGGTCTTTCAGGGCGGGACCAACCGCGGTGGTCAGTTCCGGGGGTACGCGAAAGAGCACGACACCTGCCGGTGTCGTTGCGATCGCGGCCGCCGCTGCCTCGCTCCAGGTTGGTGGCGATTTTTCGAAATGCTGGGCGTAGGTTAGAGCCAGTTTGTCAAAGGCATCGCGGCGATTGAGATCTTGCAGCACCTCGAACAAAGCGAGCCAGAGATTGTCGGTAAAGTTGCCGAACTTCCCGCCGGTTTTGAGCGCGGCTTCGAGCTTTTTCGACGCGCCGAGGGGATCGCCAGCCGCATGCAATTGCGCTGCCTCAAGCAGCGGGGCAGGAATCGCCGGCGCAGCGGGGGCCGGCTTTGCGGCGGCCGGAGCGGGAGCCGCGACGGTTGGCGCGGGATGGCGTTCATCAGCCACGAGTTCCAGCGAGAGTGCCTTCGGCTTTGGCGGAACTGGCGGCGCGGGCGCAGGCGGTGGTGGCGGCGCAGGCGGCGGCTCGGGAATGATGCCCGGGGCGGTGAAATCCAGCGAGAAACTATCTTCGTCAGCCACGTAAGAGGGTCGGCGCGCTAAGTATGACCGCCAAGTATAGCGCCACCAATTGACGCTTCCTTGACAGTTGCCGATCAGTCGACCTGGACCAGCAGACCCTTGAGGTACTCGCCCTCGGGGAAGGCCAGATCGACCGGGTGGTCGGCACTGCCTTGCAGTCGCTGGATGATCCGGGCCGAGCGCCCGGCGTCGCGGGCGGCCCCGGCGACAATCTTTTGAAACAATTCCAGCCCGATGCCGCCCGAGCACGAGTAGGTCATGAGCAAGCCGCCCGGGGCGACCAGCTTGAAGCCGTTGAGATTGATGTCCTTGTAGGCCTTGCTGGCTCGGTCGGCGTGGCTGGCCGAGGGGGCAAACTTGGGCGGGTCGAGCACCACGATGTCGAAACTTTCGCCGGCTTTGCGCAGGTCACGCAATTCGGTAAAGACATCGGCCTCGCGCCAGCGTGCGCGGTTCGCATCGAGCGCCGGGTTGAGCGCGAGATTGTGTTGCGCGATGGCCAAGGCCGGGCCGGAGGAATCGACCGACACCACGTCCAGCGCGCCGCCGGCGAGCGCCTGCAGGCTGAAGCCGGCGGTGTAGCAGAAGCAGTTGAGTACGCGCTTGTCCTTTGCCAGATCGGCCAGACGCTTGCGGTTGTCGCGCTGGTCCAGATAGAAGCCGGTCTTGTGGCCGCCGACCACATCGACCGTCATGGTCACGCCGTTCTCGACGATATGGATGCCTTCGGGGGGCGCTTCACCGAGCAGCCAGCCGGTGGTCGGCTCCAGACCTTCCAGCTTGCGCACCTCGGAATCGGAACGCTCAAAGATACGCACGCAGCCGGTCGCCAGCTGCAGCGCATCAATAATGGCACCGCGCCATTTGTCGGCGCCGGCACTGGTCAGTTGCACAACCACGGTGTCGCCATAGCGATCGGCAATCACACCGGGCAAGCCGTCGGATTCGGCATGGATCAGGCGCAGGCCTTCTTGTCCGGCCAGTTCGGGCAGGGCCTGACGGCGCGCCACGGCAGCGGCGACGCGGCGCTTGAAAAAGCCGTGGTCGACGCTCTCGGTCAGATCAAAGGTCCACACCCGGGCACGGATCTGGGAGTGCGGGCTGTAGGCGGCGCGAGCCAAGGGTTCGCCGCGACTACTCACCACCTCCACCGTGTCACCGGGCCGGGCACGGCCGTCAAGCTGATCGACGGAGCCGGCAAACAGCCAGGGGTGGTGCTTGAACAGCGAGCGTTCTTTGCCCGCTTGCAGGATCAGTTTGCTCATTTCGACTATTTGACCTTGGCCCGCGGGTGTGCCTGATCGTAGACCTTGGCCAGGTGCTGAAAATCGAGGTGCGTATATATTTGTGTGGCAGAAATGCTGGCATGGCCGAGCATGTCCTGCACGGCACGCAGGTCGCCGGACGATTGCAGCACGTGCGAGGCAAAGGAATGGCGCAGCATGTGCGGGTGTACATGCACGCCGACACCGGCTTTTTGCGCCCAGCGCGCCAGCCGCAGCTCCACCTGCCGGCACCCCAGACGGTTGCCATTGCGGCTGACAAACAGCGCAAGTTCGTCGGCGGCGGCGATGGCGGTTCGTTGCTGCAACCAATGGGCAATCGCCTTGCGCGCCTTGTCGCCCACCGGCACGATGCGCGTCTTGCCGCGCTTGCCGGTGACCCTTACTTCGCCCTCCAGCATCTCACGCCCCATGCTCAGATCCAGACTGACCAACTCGGCCAGGCGCAGACCCGAGGAATAAAACAGCTCGAACATGGCGGCGTCGCGCATTTCCAGTTCGTCGTCCGGCTGGGCGTCGAGCATGGCGGCGACTTGATCGACGCCGAGCGCCTTGGGCAGGGTGCGCGGGCCTTGGGTGCCTTGACGCCATCGGTCGGGTTCACCGCAATGTGGCCATGCCGCGCCAGCCAGGCGTAGTAGCCGCGCCAGCCCGAAAGGGTGCGCGCCAGCGAGCGGGGGGCCAGTTCCTTGCTGTGCAGGCTCATCAGGGCACGCCGAATATCGCTGACGCCCAAGGTGTGGAGTTCACGTTCGCCGGCAAAGGCGAGCAATTTAGCCAGATCACGCCGGTAGGCCGCCAGCGTATGCGTGCTGGCCCGGCGCTGCGCGGCGAGCTCGGTGAAGTAGTCGTCGCGCCGGTCGGGCATGCCGCAGGGTCTTAGGCGTTCAATACGCGCTGAAACGCGGCGGAAGCCAAGCCGGCAATGCGCTCGAGGTAGAGCGTGCCGAGGTCAGGGTAGAAGCGATAGGGGTCTTCGCTGGCCAGCACCATCAGACCGAAGCAGGCACCGCTGGTGTTGCGCAGCGGGATTTGCACCATGGATTTGAGGTGCGGGCCGAAGTCATTGAACCACGCGACGCTGTCCTGCCCGGCCGCGTTACCACAGTAGGGGCGCTGCAAACCACCGGCGAACGCCTTGAGACTGTCGCCCACGGGCAGAAAGTCGCGGTTGGCCCCGGCGGCAAGCACGTCCGCCGAACCGACGCCCCACAGGCGCATGCCCACATGCGGTACTGCAAATGCGCCGCCCAGATGCGCGTAGAGCGCACGGCTCAGGCTGGGGTAGTCGGCAGCGGCCATCATGGCCACGGTCATGGCATGTACTTTGTCGGAGATCGAGTCGTTCTCTTCGCCGAAACCGATCAGCTCCGAGAGTTTGCTTTCCAGCGTGCGCACCTTGTCACGCAGGGTGAACAACTGCCGCTCGGTAATCGAGATCGCGCGCCCCGTGTGCGGGTCAGGAATGGTGACCAGCGCCAGCAGGTCAGCGTATTGGTCAAAGAATTCGGGGTGGTCGGAGAGGTAACGGGCAATCTCTTCGTGGCTGTATTGGCTGTAGTCCATGATTTAGGCGAGGTCAGAGGGAAGTTCAATAGAGGCGGAAAATACAGTGACGGCCGGGCCGGTCATGAGCACCGGCTGCCCGTCACCGCCCCAGGCAATGGAAAGCTCGCCACCGCGCGTGGCCACGCGTACTGGCGAGTCGATCAGGCCGCGGCGGATGCCGGCGACTACGGCGGCACAGGCACCCGTGCCGCAGGCCAGCGTCTCGCCGGCGCCGCGCTCGTAGACGCGCAAGGCGATGGCGTGGCGGTCGATGATCTGCATGAAGCCGGCATTCACCCGCTTGGGAAAGCGTGGGTGGGATTCGATCAGCGGGCCTTGTGCGGCTACTGGCGCGGCGGCGGCATCGGCAACGACCTGCACGGCATGCGGGTTGCCCATCGAGACAATGGAGATGTCGATAACCGATCCGGCGACCTCCAGCGCTTGCACCACGGCATCGCTGTCGCTGACAAAAGGCAGATCTGCCGCCGCGCAGCGGGGCACGCCCATATCCACGGTGACGTCGCCATTGGCTTCGAGACGCGGGGCAATGATGCCGCACTGGGTTTCGACGCGGATATCGCGCTTCTCGGTCAGGCCCTGCTCATGCACAAAGCGTACAAAGCAGCGGGCGCCGTTACCGCATTGCTCCACTTCGCCACCATCGGCATTGAAGATGCGGTAGCGGAAGTCGATGCCCGGTTGCGTCGGCCGTTCGACGATCAGCAACTGATCGCAGCCGACACCAAAGTGCCGATCCGCCAAAAAGCGCACCTGCGCCGGCGTCGGCAGAAAAGCGCCCGGCGCCGTGGCATCAAGCACGACAAAGTCGTTGCCCAAGCCATGCATTTTGGTGAAGTGAATCTTCATTCGGTCAGGATACGCCGTGTCACCAGCGCCGACTTGCGGAAATTGGGGGTCAATAGACCGACTTTTCGCCCTCAGGCCGGGTCTTGAAGCGTTTGTGCAGCCACCAGTACTGAGCGGGGTGGTGCAGCACCCACTCCTCAATGAAGGCATTCATGCGCCGGGTATCGGCAACAACATCGTCGGTCGGGAAGTTCTCCCACGCGGGGCCGACATTCACTACCCAACCTTCAGGGGTCAGGGTAGGGATCAGCGGCACCACCTTGGCACCGGTGGCGGCAGCCATGCGTGACAGCCCAGGTATCGTGGCCGCATTGGCGGCAAAGAAGGGTACAAAAATCGAGTGCTTGCGCCCGAAATCCATATCCGGCAGGTAGGTCAGCGGGGTGCCGGAGCGGATGACCTCCAGCGCCGGTTTGATGCCTTCTTTGTTCGAGACCAGCCGCGCTGGCTGGAATCGGTTGCGCCGGGCCATCAGGCGTTCTTCGAGTTCGGCGTTTTTCATGCGGGCATGGAATACCGCGAGGTGCTGAACCATGGTCAGGCGTATCCAGGCGACTTCCATGCCGACACTATGAAAGCAGAAGATGATGACCGGCTGGCCATGGAGTGCGCTCAGGTTTTCTGCCCCCTCGATTCGTATCATGCGTTTCAGGCGCTCTTCCGACCCCCAATAGAGAATCACACGCTCAAACAGGGTTTGCCCGACGAGGGCGAAGTGCTCGCGTGCCAGCGCGGTACGTTCCGCTTCGCTCTTTTCCGGAAAGCAGAGGCGCAAATTGGTACTGGCCACATGGCGGCGCTCTTTGGCCAGGGCATACAACAGCGCACCGAAGAGGCGGCCCAGGCGGGTGAGCGCCGCGTTGGGCAGAAAGTGCAGCAGCCAGAGCAGAAAAAAGTTGAAGCGAGTCATGGGGGCAGGCCGACATGGCGCGGCACCTTGTAGCGGTTGTAGCTCCACAGGTACTGGGCCGGGCACTCGCGGACCATGACCTCGATTTCCCCGTTGATCTGCGCCGTCCGCTCATCCAGCGTGCCATGCAGCGGTTCGGCGGGAGCGCGAAAGTGCAGGTGGTAGCCGCTGCCGTAAGGCAAGCGCTCGGCGTAACCAAAAACCACCTCGGCATCGGTTTCCGACAAGCGTGCCGCCAGCGTCATGGTGTAGGCGGGGTGACCGAAAAATGGCGCCCATGCCCCCTCGCCCTTGCCGGGAATCTGGTCGGGTGCCATGATGATGGCCTCTCCGGCCTTCAGGGCCTTGAGCACGCGACGCACGCCTGACAGATCGGTCGGTGCCAGCGTGATGCGCGCCCCGCGCCCGGCTTGAATGATGGGTTCCAGCCATGCGTGTTTGGACGGGCGGTACATGGCGGTGAGCGGTCGGTGACTCACGAGGTATTGCCCGACGATCTCGAAACAGCCCAGATGCGGGGTGAGGATGATCAGGCCCCGCTTGGCAGCGGGAGTTTTTTGTACGAGGTCCGCACCGCTGACCCTGACCACACGACTCACGACTTCATCAAACGGTCGCAGCCATAGCTTGGGCATTTCAAGAATCGTCTTGCCGGACTCGGCAATCGCCGCATTGCGATACGCCTGCAAGCCCGCTTTCTCCATGAACACCCGCATGTGGCGCCGGTAGATCGGTGACAGCAGCCAGGCCAGCCAGCCGATGACGGCACCGAGATTGTGCAACACATGCAATGGCAAGTAGGCGAGAAGGTGGAATAACCGGGAGCGCATGACGTTGGGAAAAGACGCGGACAAAGGCGATTATCTACCACTTCTACCACCGAGCCGACTGCGTTAGAATGCGCCCGTTCCGCCGAGTTAAATGACAACTTGCGTGGCGGAGAAAGACCGGCAACGGTCCGACAAAAAAATAGCGCTAAAGCGTCGCCGCTCAATGAAACGCCTCGGAGCCGGCCTCGCCGGAGAATCTGAGGCGTTTTGTTTTGGAGCGAGCTATGTCAACTGATTTTCTCTTTACCTCGGAGTCGGTCTCCGAAGGCCACCCGGACAAGGTAGCCGACCAGATTTCCGATGCGATTCTGGACGCCATCTTCAAGCAGGACCCGCGTTCGCGCGTCGCCGCTGAGACCCTCTGTAACACCGGCCTCGTGGTACTCGCCGGCGAAATCACCACCAACGCCCACGTCGACTACATTCAGGTGGCGCGCGACACGCTCAAGGGCATCGGTTACGACAACACCGAATACGGCATCGACTACAAAGGTTGCGCCGTGCTGGTGGCCTACGACAAGCAGTCGAACGACATTGCCCAGGGCGTCGATCACGCCTCCGATGATCACCTGAACATCGGTGCCGGTGACCAGGGTCTGATGTTCGGCTACGCCTGCGATGAGACCCCCTCGCTGATGCCGGCACCGATCTATTACGCGCATCGCCTGGTCGAGCGGCAGGCGCAACTGCGTCGTGATGGTCGCCTGCCCTTCTTGCGTCCGGACGCCAAGAGCCAGGTCACCATGCGCTATGTCGATGGCAAGCCGTACAGCATCGACACCGTTGTGCTCTCAAGCCAGCACAGCCCCGAGCAGAGCAACGGCACGCACATGAAAGATTCCTTCATCGAGGCCGTGGTCGAAGAAATCATCAAGCCGGTGCTGCCCAAGGAAATGCTCCAGCACACGCGTTATCTGGTGAACCCGACCGGGCGCTTCGTGGTCGGCGGTCCGCAGGGCGACTGCGGCCTGACCGGGCGCAAGATCATTGTCGATACCTATGGCGGCGCCTGCCCGCATGGGGGTGGCGCGTTTTCTGGAAAAGACCCCTCGAAGGTGGATCGCTCGGCCGCCTACGCCGCGCGTTATGTGGCGAAAAACATCGTCGCGGCCGGCATTGCGCGCCAGTGCCAGATTCAGGTGGCGTACGCCATTGGCGTCGCCAAGCCGATGAATATCACGGTCTACACCGAAGGCACCGGCGTGATTCCCGACGACAAGATTGCTGCACTGGTCGAGCGCCATTTTGATCTGCGTCCGAAGGGCATTATCCAGATGCTGGATCTGCTGCGCCCGATTTACGAGAAGACCGCCGCGTATGGCCACTTCGGTCGTGACGAGCCCGAGTTCACCTGGGAACGTACCGATAAAGCCGCCGCACTGCGGGCCGATGCCGGCTTGAAGTAAACCGAAACGCACCCCCTGAAAATCCCTGCCGCCCCCATGGGTGTCGGCAGGGATTTTTTCTGGAGCCGTGCCAATGTCCGGTGACTGCCGCATAATCGAACCATGACTGATCTTGCGACCAATGTGCTGGGCGGCATTCTTGAAAGCTGCAGCACCTCCCCGATGACGGGTTTTTTGCGCACCGGCTGCTGCCAGGTGACCGATGAAGATGTCGGTAACCATGGCGTCTGTGCCGTGATGACCGACGATTTCCTGCACTATTCCAAGCGTGCCGGCAACGACTTATCCACGCCGCGTCCTGAGTATGGCTTCCCCGGTCTGCGTGCGGGTGACCGCTGGTGTCTGTGCTCGGCACGCTGGCACGAGGCGTTTCTCGCCGGCAGCGCACCCAAGGTAGTGCTGGCCGCCACCTCGTCGGCGGCGCTCGAGTTTTGTCGCCTCACTGATCTGACAAAGTTTGCGGTCGATGCACCGCCCAACCCCCACACCCGAAAGGAATGACCGCATGACCACCTTCTTTGACCTTTCCGCCAATCTGCTCACCGGCAAGGAGCAGGATTTTTCCGCCTACAAAGGCAAGGTGGTGCTGGTGGTCAACGTGGCCAGTAAATGTGGCTTTACCCCGCAGTACACCGGCCTCGAAGCCCTGTGGAAAAAGTACAAGGATCGCGGCTTGGTAATCCTGGGCTTTCCCTGCAATCAGTTCGGCGCACAGGAACCCGGCGACGCCGCTGAGATCGCCAGCTTTTGCAGCCTGACGTATCCAGTCAGTTTTCCCTTGTTCGCCAAAGTCGACGTCAATGGCGACGATACCCACCCGGTTTATCAGCACCTCAAATCCGCTGCGCCCGGCCTCCTGGGTACGGAAGGGGTAAAGTGGAACTTCACCAAGTTTCTGGTTGACAAAAAAGGGCAGGTCGTGAGCCGTTATGCGCCGACCACCACACCGGAGTCACTGGAAAAAGACATAGAAGAATTGCTCTGAGGAGAGACAATGCGATCACCCCTGCTTTCGGCAGCGCTGGTGCTGGCGCTAAGTAGCCTTGCCGTCAATGTATTGGCCAAGGCCAGCGAAGCCGATCTGGCCCGTCTGGAAAAGGATCTGACGCCGGTTGGTGCCGAACGTGCCGGCAACAAGGAGGGCACGATCCCGGCCTGGACGGGTGGCCTCGACAAGCCGCCGGCCAACTGGAACCGCGAGCAGCAGGGCTACATTGACCCGTTTCCCGAAGACAAGCCGCTATTCACCATTACCAACAAAAATCTGGCCCAGTACAAAGACAAACTGGGGGCCGGGCAGTTGGGCATGTTTGCCAAGTATCCGGAGTTTCGCATGCCGGTGTACCAGACCCGACGCACGGCAAAGTATCCGGCGTCAATCCTCAAGCAGGCCCGTAGCCAGGCACCAAACGTTGAGCTAAATGGCTTTGGTGTGAAGAACCTGGCTAACTCCACGATTCCATTCCCCCTGCCAGACAGTGGGCTTGAGGTGATCTGGAACCATCTGGTGCGTTATCTGGGTGGCGGCGTGGAAGGCACGTCGTACTCCTTCCCGGTGCGTGCCAATGGTGATTTTTACAAAATCGGCTTCCATGCCATGCGTATTTATGACTCGAACATGGACGCCCCAACGCCCAACCGTCTGTTCCAGGCAATGGGATACTTCACCGAACCCGTAACCCTCAAGGGCACGACGTTTCTGGTGCATGAACCGGTCGATCAGGTGGCGGAAAAGCGCTCGGCGTGGATCTACAACGCCGGTGCCCGGCGCGTGCGCCGCGCCCCGGATCTCGGCTATGACGGCGTCAATGACGGCTCTGAGGGCATGGTGGTTACCGATCAGGTTGATGGCTATAACGGCGCACCCGACCGCTACGACTGGAAGATTATTGGCAAGCGCGAAATCTATGTGCCGTACAACGCGTATCGCATTGCCGACAAGAATCTCAAATACAACGACTTGATTCGCCCGGGCTTTCTCAATCCTGATTACCTGCGCTACGAGCTTCACCGCATGTGGGTTCTCGAGGCGACGCTGAAGCAGGGCATGGCACATGTGTATGCCCGGCGTACCTTCTACATCGATGAAGACAGCTGGACGGTCATGATGGAAGACGCCTACGCCGCCCGCGGCAATCTGTGGCGGGTTTCCATGCTCGGGCTGATCCAGTATTACGACGTCGACTTTCCCTGGTATGTCTATGGAGCCGTGCATGATCTGGACAGCGGCGGCTACATCATTGCGGGCCTCAAGAACGAAGTGCGTGGCGAGGTGATCAAGTTTGGCGTCAAAGGCCGGGTAGCTGACTTCCAGCCTGACGCACTGCGTCGCCTTGGCGGCACGCGCTAAGGCCGGGTCACGCCCGGGCTAAGACGCGAGAGCAAGCTCCAGGCAGCGGCGGCACAGGCAGCCCTGGTCTGTGTGCGTCGCGTCGGCCGGTAGTGGTAAAGCGGGCAGTTCTATACACCAGCACTGCGTGTTGCCGGCGATTGCGCCGCACTGCAGCGCTGCACCGCATGCGCTGCAGCGGGTATTGGGCTCGGATCGCCGTGTTGCCAGCGCCGACTTGCGGTCATCGATTGTCATGGTGAAATCTTAGTCTTGAAATTCCGCAGGCAAGGCTTATCTGTTGAGTCACGGAGCACATTGCTCGCTAACTACTCAGGAGAACGCCATGAACTACCTCACCCGCCACGACTCCCTCGATGACTTTTTTCGCGGCTTTTTTGTCCGCCCCGTCGCCATGGAAAGAACCACGACAGAAGCCGCACCAGTAAAGATTGACGTGCGAGAACAAGAAGACCAGTACTACGTGCAGGCAGAGCTTCCCGGCGTAAAGCGCGAGGATATTCAGATTCACGTCGACGGAGCGACTGTTTCGCTCACGGCGGAGCGCCATCAGGAAAAGGAGCTGCGTGAAGGCGAGCGCGTGCTGCGCGTCGAGCGCCACTTCGGCAAGCTGTCGCGTACGTTTCAGCTGGGCCAGGATATTGACGAAGATCGGGCCATTGCCAAATTTGCCGACGGAGTTCTGCAACTGACCCTGCCCAAGAAAATAGCTGCACAGGCCAAGCGGATCACCATACAGTAAGCACTGCATGGCGAAGTAGAATCAGGCGCAGTCGACAACTACCCTGCGCCTGACGCCTGCTTACCATGCTCGATTCTCTTTCCCCATCGCTCAAGGCCGGCGTGCTCGCCGAGGCCTTGCCTTACATCCAGCGTTTTCACGGCAAGACCATTGTCGTCAAATACGGCGGCAATGCCATGACCGAAGAGCACCTCAAGCGCAGTTTCGCGCGCGACGTGGTCCTGCTCAAGCTGGTGGGTCTCAATGTCGTGGTCGTGCATGGTGGCGGCCCGCAGATCGAGCAGTTGCTGCAGCGCGTGGGGAAAAAAGGCGAGTTTGTTCAGGGCATGCGCGTGACCGACGCCGAGACCATGGAACTGGTTGAAATGGTGCTCGGTGGCCAGGTCAACAAAGATGTGGTCAATCTGATCAACCAGGCGGGCGGCAAGGCCATAGGCGTGACGGGGAAGGATGGCAACTTCATCCGCGCCAAAAAGCTCCTGATGGCAAACAAAGACAACCCCGGCGATCTGATCGATATCGGTCAGGTGGGCGATGTGGTGTCGATCGATCCCAGCCTGATTTCCCTGCTTGACTCAGGAGCCTTTATTCCCGTCATCGCACCCATTGGTGTGGGCAGTCAGGGCGAAACTTACAACATCAATGCCGACGTGGTCGCCGGCAAGATTGCTGAGGTGCTCAAGGCCGAGAAATTGGTGCTGCTCACCAATACGCCGGGCGTACTCGACAAGGCCGGCAAGCTACTGACCGGCGTTACCCCGCGCGAGATTGACGCGATGGTTGCCGACGGTACGCTGTCCGGCGGCATGCTGCCCAAGATCGGCTCGGCGCTCGATGCTGCGCGCAGCGGTGTCAAGGCGGTGCATATTATTGACGGTCGGGTCGAACACGCGTTACTGCTGGAGATTTTGACGGACGATGGTGTGGGTACGTTGATCAAATCCAAATAGGTTGGGAGGGCGTGGTGGACACCGAAGATCGCATCGACGCGCGGCAGGCTAAAGCCGGGGAAAAGAAGCTGCACATTCTGCAGACCATCGCCGAGATGCTGGAACGCCCCGAGGGCGTCAAGGTCACTACGGCACTGCTGGCCCGGCAGCTCGATGTGTCCGAAGCCGCGCTGTATCGCCACTTCGCCAGCAAGGCGCAGATGTACGAGGGCCTGATCGGATTTATCGAGACAGGCATGTTTTCAGTGATTGCCCAGATCGAGACCAATGAAGAAAGCGGTCTGGCCCAAGCCGAGGCGATTGTGCTGTCTTTGCTGCGCTTTGCGCAAAAAAACCGTGGCCTGGCGCGGGTGCTTGCCGGCGATGCGCTGGTGCATGAGAATCCGCGTCTGCAGGGGCGTATCAACCAGGTGCTTGAGCGCATTGCCGCCAGCCTCAGGCAGTCCTTGAAAGTGGCATCGGCGCAAGGTGCGCTCGCGCATGGTCACGATTTCACGGCGCATGCGGATATGCTGGTCAGCTATGTGGTCGGGCGCTGGCAGCGCTTTGTGAAGTCGGGCTTCAAAGACGACCCGTTGGCACACTGGGCCGCGCAGTGGGCCTTGTTGTCGGGACACGAGCGTCAATGACCGCCGACATTCCCGTGACCCTTGCGAGGCAAAGCGTGCGAGCTTGACGGCACCGGTCTGTCGGGTTGGTTGGTATGGTCCAGGGGTGGGTGCCTGATGCATCTGGAGCTTTCCTAAAACTCCGTTTCCGCGACTTCCGTTTGAAAGAAACCCTATGCGCACGATGGCTTCACTGACGATATCTGCAGTTTTGATGGCGGCTTTTGCCGCTACTCCTGCGTCAGCCAATGTTCATGCCGGTACAGTGGCTGCCGACAAGGGTGACTTTCCAGCCGCGCTCAGCGCGTGGTCAGCGTCGGCAAAATCCGGCGATGCCGAGGCGCAGTACAAGCTCGGACTCCTGTTGATTTCCGGGAAGGCGGGCAAGGCAGATATTGCCAGTGGAATGAACTGGCTGCGGCGCGCTGCATTGAGTGGACACCCACAGGCCGCGAATGCGCTCGGCATGATTTACTACTCCGGAGCCGCCTCGTCGGTAAAGCAGGATCGGGCACGCGCATACCGGGCATTTGAAATGGCGGCCAACAAGGGCCACGTCGGTGCCCAGTTCAGCCTGGGGGTCATGCTGATGAACGGCGACGGTATAGCCAAGGACCAAGGTTTAGCCCTGGACTGGTTGATCAAGGCGGCCAACCAAAACCACGTACCGGCTCAATACAAATTGGGCAATTTTTATGCAACCGGAAGCGGCGATCAAAAAAGCCCGGAACAGGCTCTGTCCTGGTACCTGAAGGCCGCGACTAACGGATTTGTCGCCGCCCAACTCGCTGTGGCAAAAATGAAGATGAACGGTGAGGGCAGCCCCATCAATTTGCCCGAGGCTATCACCTGGTACCGCTGGGCCGCGGACGGCGGCAACGCCGAAGCGCAGTATGCGCTTGGACTTTTCGACTATCTCGGGGCGGCGAAAGAGCGGGACTCCGTTCAGGCCATCAAGTGGTTTGAATTGGCGGCCAAGGGAGGGAATCGGAACGCACAGTACAACTTGGGCAAAATCTATAGTGCTGGCGATGGCGTACCTGCCGATATGTTCGAAGCGTACAAATGGTTTTACCTAGCCACCTCAAGCGCGCACGATGAGGCGCGCTACTATTTGGCAAGTCTCGCTGCAAAGATGTCGCAGGAGGCAATCGCCAGTGCCACGGCGGCAGCGTTGGCCTGGTCGGAAGCCAATCGCCCCAGTGTGCGCAAGCCATCAACGTGAGGTGGCAGCACTAATAACGCGGCGTCGGCTAACTCGCTGATGGCTTCTAACCATACGAAATTACCGTGGTATCAATGCCAACAATACGAATTTATCTTTGTTCCATATTCGGTTACTGTTTCCATGTCACCGCCGAGACGCCGCATTAGCCACGACGCAGACCGGTAGCGAATCGCTGTCACGATCCATCGACTCAAATTTCAGGAGAACACTCATGACCTCGTACAAGCCACAAGCAATGGCACTGCCGCATTCCGCTGGTGCCCAATCGGTGCTGGCGACCAACAAAGTGATCCGCAATACCTACATGCTGTTGTCGATGACGCTGGCATTTTCGGCGCTGACGGCCGGTGCATCGGTGGCGCTCTCACTGCCGCATCCCGGCATCATCATTACGCTGGTCGGCTACTTCGGCCTGCTGTTTGGCATTACCAGGATGCGCAACAGTGCCTGGGCCATCCCGCTGGTGTTCGCTTTGACCGGCTTCATGGGCTACACCCTCGGCCCGATCATCAGCCACTACCTGAGCCTGCCCAACGGTGGCCAGACGGTAATGATGGCGATGGGCGGCACGGCTGCGATCTTTCTCGGCCTTTCCAGCTACGCACTGACCACGAAGAAGGATTTCAGCTTCATGGGCGGCTTTCTGATGGTCGGCGTACTGGTGGCATTTCTGGCCGGCCTGGCGGCGATCTTCTTCGAGATTCAGGCACTGTCGCTCGCCGTGTCCGCCGCCTTTGTGCTGCTGATGTCCGGTCTCATCCTGTTTGAGACCAGTAACATTATCCATGGCGGCGAAACCAACTACATTATGGCCACTGTCTCGTTGTTCGTCTCGATCTTCAATCTGTTTACCAGCTTGCTGCACTTGCTTGGTTTTGCCAACAGCAGCGACTGATTGCGATTGTTCTCGCTGCCCTCTCGCCGGGCCATGGTCTGGGCCCGGCACCGGGGTAGGGCAGATGCGCGCTGAACTCGTCGAAGGGTCGGCGCATCGGGCCGTCGCCGATGCCGCCGCAAGCCTCCGTCGGGACCTTGTCGTCATCGGTTCCCACGGCCGGGGTGGGCTGCAGCAGTTCTTTCTGGGTGGCACGGCGGCACACATCCTCGTTCAGGCCACTTGCCCGGCGTTACCTGACTCCGCGAGCGAACTCAATGCCGACCTGATGGTCTTCGGTAAACATGGCACACATGTGCTTGAGGAACTGCTGCTGGACAGCGTCACCAAGCATGTGCTTTCCGAATCGCAATGCGATGTTCTGGCGATTTGCGACCCGTGCGAATCGCCGGATGACACGCCATGACCGATCTGGCACTCATCCTGGCGGCCGTTGTGCTGGCGGCGGTGGGTGGCGAGGCATTCCTTAAGTCCATTCTCGGTGTGGCATTGCACTTGCGCGTGCCGAAGATGGTCGTGGCCACCACTCTGGCCGCTTTCGCCACATCCAGCCCGGAACTTACTGTGTCTTCCGTCGCCGCACTCGCCGGCCAACCCGAGATTGGCTTGGGCGATGCGCTGGGCAGCAATGTTGTCAATATTGCCCTGATCTTCGGCATGGCCCTGCTGTATGGCGCGGTGCAAACAACGCGGGCAGATTTCGGCCGCGATTATTACCTTGCGCTGGGTGCCCCGTTGTTGACGTTTGTTTTTGTGCTCGATGGGCGCATTGTGCGCAGCGAGGCACTGGCCTTGTTGGCGATCTTTGTCGTCTGGCTAGCGTGGACCCTGCGCTGTGCCCTGCGTCAGCGCGATGCTGCCGTCGATATCGACGTTGGCGAACTTCCGCCGGGCAAGAGCGTGGTATTCGGCATCCTCGGCCTCGGCGCGTTGATCGCCGCCGGCCGTCTGTTTGTCAGTGGCGCAACGGGCATTGCGGCCATGTTTGCCGTCGATACGTATGTCATCGGCGTGGTGCTGGTGGCGATTGGCACCTCGCTACCGGAATTGGTCACCGTCATCCTGTCACGCCTGCGCGGCCACGACGATGTCGGTGTGGGAACACTGATCGGCAGCAACCTGTTCAACGGACTGGCCATTGTTGGCGTGGCCGCAGCGATCCATCCGATTGTCGCACCGCCGGAAGAAGTGGCTTTGACGCTGGCGGCCGGTATCGTGGCCTTGCTGTTGTTGTTGCCCAATCGCAGCGGCCAAATCGTCCGTAGTCGCGGTGCGTTGCTGCTGCTCGTCTACGCCGGCTTTATCTGGGCCACCTTGAGTTTCTGAAGTGAAAGCGAATCCCATGCACTACGATCCCCTCACTCACTGGCATGCCCTTTCGGCCAAGGATGTTGTCGACCGGCTGGTTTCGGATGCCACGCGTGGGCTGGCTCCCGAAGACGCCGCACAACGGTCTTCTGCGCTGGGCCCCAACCGTCTCGCCGAGAAGCCGCCGCGTCCGGCCTGGCTGAAGTTTTTCGACCAGTTCAGGAGTCTGCTGGTGATCATTCTGCTCGGTGCCGCGGTGCTGGCGGGGGCGATCGGTGATCTCAAGGATGCGGTCGTTATCGTCATTGTTGTGCTGCTCAACGCCAGCTTGGGGTTCTTCCAGGAGCATCGTGCCGAAGCGGCACTGGCGGCCTTGAAAAATATGCTGGCCCCGTCTGCGCGGGTGCGGCGCGGCGGGGAGATTGGGCTGATAGAAGCCGTCGCGCTGGTACCAGGCGACATCCTCCTGCTTGAGGCCGGCGACCGCATTCCTGCCGACGCGCGCGTGCTATCTGCGCATAGCGTCGAAGTCGCCGAAGCGGCGCTGACCGGCGAATCGCACGCGGTAGCCAAACTGCCCGACCCGGTTGACGGGAAGTCGGCGCTGGCGGAACGGCACGACATGGTGTTCATGAACACTGTAGTGACCCGTGGCCGGCTGGAGGCCATCGTCACGGCGACCGGCATGCACACCGAGATGGGCCGTCTGGCGGGCTTGCTCGCCGCAACGGCTGAGGGTGAAACGCCGCTGCAGCGGCAACTTGACAGCCTGGGCAAACGGCTCGCGCTGATCGCCTGCGGCGTCGTGGCACTGATGTTCGGCTTTGGCCTGATGCGTGGTGATCCCTTGGTGCAGACGGCGATGACCGCGATTGCGCTGGCCGTTGCCGCGATTCCAGAGGGGCTGCCCGCGGTGGTGACGGTGACGCTGGCGCTGGGCATGCATCGCATGGCCAGGCGCAACGCTATCGTCAAGAAGCTCGCTGCCGTCGAGACGCTCGGCTGCACCACGGTGATCTGTTCCGACAAGACCGGTACCTTGACGCTCAACCAGATGACTGCCCGAGCGTTGTACGCCCATGGCCGGCGATATCCTGTCAGCGGCGAGGGCTATGGCACCGAAGGCACCATCGATGGCCAACGCGGCGGCAGCATTCTGCGCGCTGTGTTGTTGCCGGCGGCGCTGTGCGTCGATGCGCGCATCCGGGGTGGCCAAGTGATCGGCGACCCCACCGAGGGCGCCTTGCTCGCGCTGGCCGCGAAGGCGGGGCTGGCTGCCGACGTCGAGCTGGAGCATCGGCCGCGCATCGCGGAAATTCCCTTCGATTCGGCCACCAAGTACATGGCGACTTTCCATCATGACGGCGAGCGCGTGCTCCTGTGCGTGAAGGGCGCGCCGGATGTCTTGCTGGCGCGTGCCGCGCTCGACGAAACCGCGCGGGCCGCACTGACGGCCGAGAACGAGACGCTGGCCAACGAAGCCTTGCGCGTGCTGGCGCTGGCCAGTCGTGAGATTCCGGCGGCGGAGTTCGATCCATCGGGCGACTTGCTGCCCTGGGTGAATGGCCTGACCCTGCAGGCGCTGGTAGGCCTCATCGATCCACCGCGCGCCGAGGCACGCGAGGCGATTGCTACCTGCCACGCCGCCGGCATCCAGGTCAAGATGATCACTGGCGACCACCGTGTCACGGCGGCGGCGATTGCGCGCGAGTTGGGGCTGTTCGGCGAAGCGCACGAAGGGCGCGAACTCGACGGCCTGAATCAGAATGAGATTGCCGCGCTGGTCGAGAAGAGCGCGGTGTTCGCGCGTGTCGCGCCCGAGCACAAGATGCGTATCGTCGAAGCACTGCAGGCGCAAGGGCACGTCGTGGCGATGACCGGTGACGGCGTCAACGACGCGCCGGCGCTGAAGAAGGCCGATATCGGTGTCGCCATGGGCATCACCGGTACCGAGGTGACCAAGGAGGCGGCGACCCTGGTGCTCACCGACGACAATTTCGCCTCTATCGTGCGCGCGGTCGAGGAGGGGCGCACCATCTACGACAATATCGTCAAGTTCGTCCGCTTCCAGTTGTCGACCAACATCGGTGCCATTCTCACCGTCTTGGGTGCGCCCTTCCTCGGCTTCGCCACGCCCTTTACGGCTATCCAGATTCTCTGGGTGAACATCATCATGGACGGGCCGCCGGCCATGACCCTCGGCGTCGAGCCGGCACGCCCTGGCATCATGCAGGAGCGACCGCGCGTTGCTGACGCATCCATCCTTTCCTGGCAACGGATGTGGCGCATTGGTCTCTACGGGCTGACCATGGCGGTCGGCACGCTGGCGGTGTACGGGTGGGGCTTGACGACGCCCGGTGCTCAAGCGAAGGCAACCACGCTGGCCTTCACGACCTTCGTACTGTTCCAATTCTTCAATATCTTCAATGCCCGCACGGAATTCGGGAGTGCGTTCAATCGCCAGTTCTTCAGCAACGGCAAGCTCTGGATGGCGCTGATAGCCGTCATCATCCTTCAGGTCGTCGCCGTTCATTGGGCACCGGCTCAGGCCGTGTTCGACACCGTTGATCTGACCGCCCTGGAGTGGGCTGTCGTGGTGATGGTGGCGTCGACTACCCTGATTTTGGAGGAGTTGCGCAAGCTCTTCCTGCGCCTAGTTGCGCCTGGTCATGCGATGAGTGGATAGTCGAACTGTCGACGTACCCGCCTGAGTGCGACACCTCCCCCCCGGGCCCATGCTCGGGCAGCGAACAATCCCGCCGCGCAATAAAAAAGGCGACCCTTGGGTCGCCTTTTCTTCACTCCCGGGCGTGCTCAGTGCAAACCGGCAATGTAGTCGGAAACCGCTTTGATTTCGGGGTCCGTCATCTTGACCGCTACCATGCGCATCATTTTGTTCGGGTCATTGGCTCGCTCTTCGGCACGGAAGGCCCGCAGTTGAGCTTCGGTGTACTCGGCGTGCTGGCCCGCGATGCGCGGATATTGCGCGGGCAATCCTGCACCTGTCGGGCCGTGGCAGCCGGCGCAGGCGGGCAGCCCCTTTTTGAGGTCGCCCGAGCGGTAAATTTTCTGGCCCAACTCAACGGAGGCTGCATTTTTTGCCGTGCCCTCGCTTTGCTTCTGAGCGGCGAAATAGGCGGCCATGTCGAGCAATTGCTCATCGGTGAAGGCCGCGACCATGCCATTCATGATCGCGTTGACGCGCTCGGGTTGCTGGCCTTCAGCGGCTTTGAAGTTGCGCATCTGCTTGAGCAGGTAGGCTTCATGCTGGCCGGCCAACTTGGGGTTGGCCGAAATGGTGCTGTTGCCGTCGGCGGCGTGACAGGCACCGCAAACGGTAGAAGCTATTGCCTGACCACGGGCGGCATCACCCTTGGTGGCAGGCTTGGCAGTCTCGCTAGCCGATGCCGAAGCAGTGGCCATACAGAGCAAAAGGGCAATGAGAGAGCGTTTCATCGGGCAAAACCTCGCGGGAAATCAGGGGGGAAGGCAGTAATTGCAGCGGCTGGATTGTAGCAGGTATAATTTCGTCATCCGAGGAGCGCTGCATGGGTGTGGTGACATACCCTCAGGCTCGGACTACAGAATTCAGCAACGGCGCTCACCTACCCCAACCCGGGCGGTGAGCGCCGTTTGCATTTGGTGCCCGCCCTGAACCAAGGAGCTAGCAATGAATGCTGTAACCGACTTCAAAGACTATGTCATCGCCGACCTGAGCCTCGCCGAATGGGGGCGCAAGGAAATCCGCATCGCCGAAACCGAAATGCCCGGCCTGATGGCGATTCGCGACGAGTTTGCCAAGGCGCAGCCGCTCAAGGGCGCGCGCATTACCGGCTCACTGCACATGACCATCCAGACCGCCGTGCTGATCGAGACACTGACCGCACTCGGCGCACAAGTGCGCTGGGCGTCGTGCAACATCTTCTCGACGCAAGATCATGCCGCCGCCGCCATCGCCGCCCAGAACATTCCGGTGTTTGCGGTCAAGGGTGAGTCGCTGACTGACTATTGGGATTACACCCACCGCATTTTTGAATGGGCCGACGGTGGCTACTCGAACATGATTCTCGATGATGGCGGCGATGCCACCCTGCTGCTGCACATCGGTGCTCGTGCCGAGAAAGATGCTTCGGTCATCAGCAAGCCCGGTTCAGAAGAAGAGACCATTCTCTTTGCTTCGATCAAGGACAAATTGGCCACCGACCCGACGTGGTACTCGACGCGACTGGCCCAGATCAAGGGCGTCACTGAAGAGACTACCACCGGCGTGCATCGCCTGTATCAAATGCATCAGCGTGGCGACCTCAAGTTCCCTGCGATTAACGTCAATGACTCGGTCACCAAGTCGAAATTCGACAACCTCTATGGCTGCCGCGAGTCGCTGGTGGACGGCATCAAGCGCGCTACCGACGTCATGATCGCCGGCAAGGTGGCCGTTGTCGCCGGCTATGGCGATGTGGGCAAGGGCTCGGCGCAGGCGCTGCGTGCCCTGTCGGCACAAGTGTGGGTCACCGAAATCGATCCGATCTGCGCCCTGCAGGCGGCGATGGAAGGCTACCGAGTGGTGACCATGGAATACGCGGCCGACAAGGCCGACATCTTCGTTACCACCACCGGCAACTTCCATGTCATCACCCATGAGCACATGAAGGCCATGAAGGATCAGGCCATCGTCTGCAATATTGGCCACTTCGATAACGAGATTGATGTCGCGTCGATCGAGAAGTACACATGGGAAGAGATCAAGCCGCAGGTTGATCACGTGATCTTCCCCGATGGCAAGCGCATCATCCTGCTGGCCAAGGGTCGTCTGGTTAACCTGGGCTGCGGCACAGGTCACCCGAGCTACGTCATGTCCTCGTCGTTTGCCAATCAGACCATCGCCCAGATCGAGTTGTTCACGCGCACCAAGGACTACCCGGTCGGCGTTTACACCCTGCCCAAGCATCTGGACGAGAAAGTCGCGCGTCTGCAGCTCAAGAAGCTCAATGCCCAGTTGTCCGAGCTGACCGATGAGCAAGCCGCGTACATCGGCGTGAGCAAGACTGGCCCGTACAAGGCTGACACCTACCGTTATTGAGCGTAAGTACCATGGCTATTCCTGATCTGTCGATCGAGTTTTTCCCCCCGCAGACCGAGGAAGGCATTGCCAAGCTGCGCACCGTGCGTGCGCAGCTTGCACCGCTCAAGCCGGCCTTCTTTTCCTGCACCTATGGTGCCGGCGGCTCGACGCGCGAGCGCACCTTTGCCACGGTGATGGAGATCGCCGCCGAAGGGCATAGCGCAGCACCGCACCTTTCCTGCATCGGCTCGACGCGTGACGGGATTCGCGAGATTCTGGCCACGTATCAGGCCAAGGGCATCAAGCGTGTGGTCGCGCTGCGCGGCGATCTGCCCTCGGGGGCGGGCGACTCCGGCGAGTTTCGTTACGCCAATGAGTTGGTGGAATTCATTCGCCGGGAAACCGGCGACTGGTTCCACATCGAAGTAGCGGCCTACCCCGAGTGGCACCCGCAGGCGCGTTCGCCACGCGATGACCTGATTGCCTTCAAGCGCAAGGTGGATGCCGGTGCCAACTCGGCCATCACTCAGTATTTCTACAACGCCGACGCCTACGAGCACTTCGTGGCCGAGGCGACGGCGGCGGGCGTTTCGGTGCCCATCGTGCCCGGCATCATGCCGATTGCCAGCTTTTCGAAATTGGCGCGTTTTTCCGATGCCTGTGGCGCAGAGATTCCGCGCTGGATGCGCCTGAAGTTCGAGCAGTTTGGCGATGACGCCGCCTCGATCCGGGCGTTTGGTCTGGATGTGGTGACGGAATTATGTGAGCGCTTGCTCACGGTAGGCGCACCGGGGCTGCATTTCTACTCAATGAACCAATCGGCACTCACGCTCGATGTGTGCCGGCGGCTCGGGCGTTGAGCAGGGTTGTCCATTCGTTGACCGCGTAGCGCGTTTTCGCCGTTGTTGGCCGACAAGGGGCGGTGCATAATCGACCGCTCCACTACCCTTCAGGAGTTCGATATGCGGCTCAACCATGTATTCGTTGTTCTGACGGCGGCGCTTCTTTCCCAGACCTCTTGGGCGCAAAGCCTGTCGGTCGATTGGGTCTGGTTGCGTGCGCATCAATGCTCAAAAGCGTCGCCCGAAATCAAGGTATCGGGCATTCCCGCCGGCGCGGTCGAGCTCAAGGTCGATATGCTGGATAACGACATGCCGAGCTTCAATCACGGTGGCGGCGTGGTCGCCCATGACGGTTCGGCCGTTGAGGCGACGATTGCCCAAGGCGCGCTGCAACGCTATGTGGGCCCCTGCCCGCCCAATTTTTCAAGCTTTGGCCACGACTATCAGATCACGGTGACGGCCTTGGGTGCCGACAAGGCGGCGCTGGGTTCAGGCAAGGCGACCAAAACCTTCTCAGCCAAGGCGGTTCCTCAGTAAACGTAGCGGCGGCGCAGCCACTGCTACATTCAGCGCTTACTGTTTCGCGCTCACGGCGGCGCTGGCAGTGCTGTCCGGGGCACGCCGCCCCAGGCTGGCCACCCCCGCCAGCACGAGGATGACGCCCACCATCTGTGCCAGCGAAAACCCTTCATCAAGCAGAATGGCGGCAAACACGATGGTGAGCAAGGGCCCGACCATGCTGACCAGCGCCGATTCACCGCTACCCAGGCGGCGTACGGCGGCAGACTGGGCGAACACCGGCATGGCGGTCGATAGAAGACCCATCGCCAGCGCATACCCATACACCGGTAGGGGTTGGTCCAGCAGGATTTGCACTGGGTGAGTGGTGAAGTAGTGCGCGAAGACCATCGTGCTTGACACGAGGAGTGCGAGCGCGGTGAAGCGCGCCGTGCCGATGCGGGCGATCATGCCGGCGCTCCCGGCCAGGTAGAGTGCATAGCAACATGACGAGGCAAACACCAACGCCCCACCGAGCCAGACCGCCGATATGTCACCTGAAATACGCAGGTCATGGATAAAGGCTGCGGCAATGCCGGCGTAGCACAGCAGGGTGGCGCCGACTTGCCGGCGGGTAATCCGCTGCTGATACATGAGCAAACCCAGCAGCAGCGTGATGGTGGGGTAGGTAAACAGAATCAGCCGCTCAAGCCCCGCCGAGATGTAGCGCAGGCCAAGAAAATCGAGGATGCTGGCCCCGTAATAACCGACTGAGCCGAGAAACAGCACCACTAACCAGTCGCGCCCGCTGAGCGGTGGTGCGCTGCGCGAGGCGCGGAACCCGACCCAGAGAAAAATCGGCAGCGCAAACGCCATGCGCAGCGCCAAGAGGGTGATGGCATCGACGCCGTAGGGGTAGGCCAGCTTGATGAAGATGGCCTTGAAGGAAAACCCAAACGCCGCAACGATCGCGAGCAGCATGCCCGCCCGGTGCGGCGTCAGCGCTGTCATCTGCGCCGCCCGCCCATGATCGAACCCAGCAGACCACGCACGATCTCGCGCCCGATCTGCGAGCCGACCTGGCGCGCCACGCTCTTGCCCACCGTTTGCACCAGACCATCGTATTGCCCGCCGCGCGGACCGGTGCGCCCGAATAACGCATCGCTCCAGCCGCTGCCTTCCGCCTGTGGTGCCGTTTGGGCCGATGCAGGCGGCATGCCGGTAGGAATCGCCGTACTACCAGCGCCGACTTGCGGATTGGCTTGGCCGCGCACCCCTTTGAGCCGCTCGTAGGCCGATTCGCGGTCGAGCACTTGCTCATAGACGCCAGCGACGAGCGAATTGCTCAATGCGCCGCGTCGTTCATCCGCCGTCATCGGCCCGATACGCGAACTCGGTGGCAGGATGAAGGCACGCTCGACGATAGTGGGGCGACCATGCTCATCGAGAAACGAGACCAGCGCCTCGCCGACGCCCAGCTCGGTAATAGCGGTTTCGGCGCTGAACGTCGGGTTGGCGCGCAGCGTTTCTGCCGCCGCCTTGACGGCTTTTTGGTCGCGCGGGGTGAAGGCGCGCAGGGCATGCTGTACGCGATTGCCCAGCTGGCCGAGCACGGTATCGGGGATGTCGAGCGGGTTTTGCGTGACGAAATACACGCCCACGCCTTTTGAGCGGATCAGTCGTACCACCTGCTCGACTTTCTCGAGCAGCGCGGGCGGGGCTTCATTGAACAGCAGGTGCGCCTCGTCAAAAAAGAAGGCGAGCTTCGGCTTGGGCAGATCGCCTGCCTCGGGTAGTTGCTCAAACAGTTCAGCCAGCAACCAGAGCAGGAAGCAGCCATAGAGGCGAGGGTTGTTCATCAGCTTTTCCGCCGCCAGTACATTGACCACGCCCTTGCCATCCACCGTCTGCATCAGGTCGTCAATGTTGAGCATCGGCTCGCCGAAGAACTTGTCGCCGCCCTGCTCCTCGATGGTGAGCAGGCCGCGCTGAATCGCCCCAATGGAGGCGGCCGAGACATTGCCGTACTCGGTCTTGAACTGCGCGGCGTTTTCGCCCACGTGCTGCACCATGGCGCGCAGGTCTTTCAGGTCAAGCAGCAGCAAACCCTGGTCGTCGGCGATCTTGAATACCAGTTGCAAGACGCCGGACTGTGTGTCGTTGAGCCCGAGCAGGCGCGCCAGCAGCAGCGGGCCCATATCGGAGATGGTGGCGCGCACCGGGTGGCCCAGTTCGCCAAAGACATCCCAGAAGGTGACCGGGTAGGCACCGGGCGTCCAGTCGCTGATGCCCATTTTCTGCAGTCGGCTTTGCAGTTTTTCGGACGCATTTCCCGCCATGCCCAAGCCGGAGAGGTCGCCCTTGGCATCGGCCAGAAACACCGGCACACCGGCGCGCGACAGTTGCTCGGCCATGCGCTGCAAGGTCACGGTCTTGCCCGTGCCGGTGGCCCCGGTGATCAGGCCGTGGCGATTGGCAAGGGCAGGAAGGAGTTCAAGCAAGTGATCGCCGGCTTTGGCGATAGGGAGCGGATTGGTCATGGCAGAGCGGGTTGTCTCGTTAATAAATGGTAAAGGAGTGAGTTGTCGGGGAAAATCAAGCCGACCCTTGAGCATCTCATTGTGCATCGATTTGGCGATCCTGCGCCTAAAATGCCTTCATCGGAGCTGACAAAGGAGCACCCCATGCGCTGGGCAGATGTTCTGGCAGACAAGTCCTTGCGTGACCTGCCATACAAAATTGAACTTGATCGATGGGGCAATATTATGATGAGTCCGGCGAGCAACCGGCATGGGCGGTTTCAAGTGGTGATTGCTGCATTGCTGGAGACTTTGCCAAATGGGCGCTCGTTGATTGAATGCTCCGTCGACACTCCCGAAGGCGTCAAGGTGGCCGACGTGGCGTGGTGTTCCGATGCGTTTTTTGCTGAGCACGGCTATGAGACGCCCTATACCGCCGCGCCAGAAATCTGCGTCGAAGTGCGCTCGCCATCAAATTCCGACGAAGAAATGTTGTTCAAGATCCGGCTGTATCTCGCGGCCGGTGCCAAAGAGGTGTGGATCGTCTTTGAGGACGGCCGCACGCGGTATTTCGACGCCGTCGGCGAGCACCCGGCGTCAGCCTGGAACATCGACCCCACCCCCCGATTGAATCATTGAGGAAGTAAATCATGGCAGGACATAGTAAATGGGCCAATATTCAGCATCGCAAGGGCAGGCAGGACGCCAAGCGGGGCAAGGTGTTCACCAAGCTGATCAAGGAGATAACGGTGGCCGCCAAGATGGGTGGGGGCGATATCAGTGCCAATCCGCGCCTGCGTCTTGCGGTGGAAAAGGCCAAGGCGCAGAGTCTGCCCAAGGATAATATGGAAAATGCCATCAAGCGCGGCACCGGCCAGCTGGAGGGCGTGAGCTACGAGGAGCTGCGCTACGAGGGCTACGGCATCGGCGGCGCGGCGGTGATGGTGGATTGCCTGACCGACAACAAGATTCGTACCGTGGCCGAAGTGCGTCACGCCTTCTCGAAGAATGGCGGCAATCTGGGTACTGACGGCTCGGTGGCTTTCATGTTCAAGCATTGCGGGCAGATGCTGTTTGCCCCGGGCACCGATGAAGCCAAGCTCATGGATGCCGCGATTGAGGCGGGCGCTGACGACGTGGTCACCAACGACGACGGCTCGATCGAGGTACTGACCTCGGCCAACGACTTTCCGCTGATTCACGAAGCGATTACCAAGGCCGGCTTTCGCCCCGAGTTTGGCGAGGTGGTCATGAAGCCGCTCAATGAAGCCGAACTGGCCGGCGACGATGCGCTCAAGATGCAGAAGTTGCTCGACGCGCTGGAGTCACTCGATGACGTGCAGGACGTCTATACGACGGCGGTTTTTGACGAGGTCTGAGCACGCGGCGCTACGGCGCTGCCGTCTATCGCCGGATAGCCTTGCAAATCGCCGTCTTACCAGCGCCGACTTGCGGATTTGCTGAGTGCCCCTGAGCCGCCTAGCTCCCTTCCTGTTTGTGCTGCTCTGGTCCACCGGCTTTATCGGGGCCAAGCTGGGCCTGCCGCATGCGGCGCCGCTGACATTTCTGCTGGTCCGCTACATTGCGGTGATTGCCTTGATGGTGCTGATCGCGCTGGCCATGCGCGCGCCCTGGCCGCGTGAGCCCCGGCAATGGCTGCATATCGGCGTCGCCGGCTTTTTGGTGCATGGCCTGTATTTGAGCGGAGTATTCATTGCCATTGGCGCGGGGCTGCCGGCGGGGGTGACCAGCCTGATCGTCGGTCTGCAACCGCTGCTGACGGCTGTGGGTGCCGGGGCGCTACTGGGCGAGGCGGTTTTGCCCCGGCAGTGGCTCGGACTGGCGCTGGGCCTGGGCGGCGTGACGCTGGTCGTTGCGCAGAAAATCAGCGCCGGTTTTGGTCTGGCAGCCTTGGTGCCGGCGGTCGTCGCGCTGCTGGGCATCACCGCCGGCACGCTGTATCAAAAGCGTTTTTGCCCGAACTTTGACTGGCGCAGTGGCTCGGTGGTGCAGTTTCTGCCTACCGCGCTGGTCACGGGCTTGCTGGTGTTGGGCGTTGAAGGCTGGCGCGTCGACTGGACCGGTGAATTTGTCTTTGCCCTGAGTTGGCTGGTGTTGGTGCTCTCGGTCGGGGCGATCAGCCTGCTCAACCATCTGATTCGCAGCGGCAGCGCGGTCAATGTGGCCAGTCTGTTTTATCTGGTGCCCCCGACCACCGCAGTGATTGCCTGGGCGATTTTTGACGAGGTGCTGGCCGGCAGCGCGTTGGCGGGCATGGGTCTGGCGATTTTCGGCGTCTATCTGGCGCGAAAATAGCGGCCTGAGCATTCTCCGCATTGACCCCGGCTTGCGCTCGACCGGCTTCGGCGTGATCGAACAGCACGGCCAGACGCTCAGCTATGTCGCCAGCGGTTGCATCAAGACCGACGGCGACGCCTCACTTCCCGAGCGCCTCAACACCCTGCTGGAAGGCATTGCCGAGGTGGTGGCCACCTATCAGCCGGTGCAATCGGCGATCGAGATCGTTTTCGTCAACGTCAACCCGCAGTCCACCCTGCTGCTCGGGCAGGCGCGCGGCGCGGCCATCTCCGGTCTGGTCATGGCGAAGTTACCGGTGGCCGAATACACGGCCTTGCAGGTGAAGCAGGCCGTTACCGGTCATGGCAAGGCGGCCAAGGAGCAGGTGCAGGAAATGGTCAAGCGGCTGTTGCAGTTGCCCGGCGTGCCCAGTTCGGATGCCGCCGACGCGCTGGCCTGCGCCATCTGCCACGCGCATGGCGGCCACGGCGTCGGCGCGCTGGGGGTGACGGGCACCTTGGGGCGGCGGCGCAAGAGCGGGCGGATGCTCTGATGGCCGTCATTGTTTATGCCTGGGAATTCGGGGCGAACCTGGGGCATATCGGCACCTTCTTGCCCGTGGCCCGCGCGCTGCGCGAGCGCGGGCACGACGTGCGCTGGGTGGTGACGCATCCGCACCAGGCAGCGCGTTTGCTGCCCAAGGCCGGCTTTGACTGGCTAGCCGCGCCGGTGATGCCGGAGCAGCGGCGCCCCGGCCCGCCGCTGAGCTACGCCGATATTTTGTTGCGTTTTGGCTATGCCCAGGCCGACGACCTGCTCGGCCTGACCGTGGCCTGGCGCGAGTTGCTGCGCCTGACCGGTGCGCAGTTGGTGCTGGCCGACCATGCACCGACGGCGATACTGGCGGCGCGCACGCTGGGGTTGCCGGTCATGCTCTTTGGCGGTGGCTTTTTTTGCCCGCCGCCGGAAAGCCCGACGCCGGCCATGCGGCCCTGGGAACCGGTGCCGCTGGCGCAATTGCAGGCGATCGATGCTCCGGTGATCGCCAGCATCAATGCGGTATTGCAGCAATTTGGTTGCTCTCCTGTCGAGCACCTGGCCGAGTTGTTCGCGGTCGCCGAATCCGCCCTGCTGACCTTCCCCGAGCTTGATCACTATGCGCAACGGGGCCCGGCCAAGTACTGGGGCACCTTGCCGGCGGCGGTCGCCGAGCCACCGCAATGGCCGAGCACGCTGCCGCCGGGCTGTCGGCGCGTGTTCGCCTACCTGCGGCCAGAAAGTGCGCATTTTGAGGCGGCATTGCAGGCGCTCAGTCAATCCGAGCTTGCGGCGCTGATCTACGCACCGAACGTGCCCGTGAGTCTCAGGCAGCGCCATACGAGCGCCCTGGTGCGCTTTGCGGATGAACCCGTCGACCTCAACACGGTGGCGCGCGAAGCCGATGCGGCGCTGACCTACGCCAGCCCGGCGGCGACCATTGCCTTCCTGTTTGCCGGCAAGCCGGCATTGATGTTGCCGGGTCATCTTGAGCAGTTCCTGTTCGCCCGGCGGGTGGCGGATATGGGCGCGGGCCTGCTGGTCAGCCCGGAAAAGCCTCCGGACGCGCTCAGCGAACTCTTGGCCGCTCTCATCAATGAGCCTACCTATCGCCAGAATGCGCAGGCCTTTGCCGCCAAGTACGCGGCTTTCGATCAGACCCAGGTCGTGGAAAATCTGGTCAAGCGCATTGAAGAGCTCACCAGAAAGACGCCCCCATGATCGGACGCATCACCGGAACCCTGCTGGAAAAGAACCCGCCCACCATCACCATTGATGTGCAGGGGTTGGGTTATGACGTCGATGTGCCGATGAGCACCTTCTACAACCTGCCGGCGACGGGTGAGCGTGTGGTCCTGCACACCCATTTTGTGGTGCGCGAAGACGCGCAGTTGCTGTTTGGTTTTGCCAGTCAGAACGAGCGCAGCGCCTTTCGCCAGCTACTCAAGATTTCCGGCATCGGCGCGCGTACCGCGCTGTCGGTCTTGTCAGGCATGTCGGTCGATGAACTGAACCGGGCGGTTACCTTGCAAGAGGTGGGGCGCCTGACCAAAATTCCCGGCATCGGCAAGAAAACCGCCGAGCGTTTGCTGCTTGAACTCAAGGACAAGCTGCCCAAGCTGCATGGCGCTAATCCGCAAGTCGGCGCTGGCGGGACGGCGATTTCTGGTGCCGCCGAGGTGCCCGATGCGCTGTCGGACATCCTCAACGCCCTGCTGGCCCTGGGTTACAACGAACGCGAAGCGCTCTCCGCCATGAAGTCGCTGCCCCCGGATTGCGCGGTGAGTGACGGCATCCGGCAGGCGCTCAAACTTCTTTCCAAGGCATAAACCTGATGGCCCTGCAGACCGACAAGTTCGACACCCCCGAACGCCTCATTACCGCCGACAAGGAGTCGTCGCGCGAAGAGGCGCTGGAACGCGCCTTGCGGCCGAAAAAACTCGCCGATTACGTGGGCCAGCAAAAGATTCGCGAACAGCTCGAAATCTTCATCCAGGCCGCCACTCAGCGCAAGGAAGCGCTCGATCACGTGTTGCTGTTTGGCCCGCCCGGCCTGGGTAAAACCACGCTGGCGCACATCGTCGCGCACGAAATGGGCGTCAATCTGCGCCAGACCTCCGGCCCAGTGCTGGAGCGCGCCGGCGATCTGGCGGCCATGCTGACCAATCTCGAGCCGAACGATGTGCTGTTCATCGACGAAATCCATCGCCTGTCGCCGGTGGTCGAAGAGATTCTGTACCCGGCGCTGGAAGACTTCCAGATCGACATCATGATTGGCGAAGGCCCGGCGGCGCGCTCAGTCAAGCTCGACCTGCCGCCCTTTACGCTGGTCGGCGCCACCACGCGTGCCGGCATGCTCACCAACCCGCTGCGCGACCGCTTCGGCATTGTCGCCCGGCTGGAGTTCTACACCCCTGAGGAGTTGTGCTTCATTGTGCGCCGTTCTGCACACCTGCTGGGGTGTGACATTGTCGAAGACGGCGCGCTGGAAATTGCCAAACGCTCGCGCGGCACGCCGCGCATTGCCAACCGCCTGCTGCGCCGCGTGCGTGACTTTGCCGAGGTCAAGGCCGACGGCAAGATCACCCGCGCCATCGCCGACGCCGCCCTGACCATGCTCGACGTCGATCATCTGGGGCTGGATGTCATGGACCGCAAGCTGCTCAGCGCCATGCTGGAAAAATTCGGCGGCGGCCCGGTGGGTGTGGACAATCTGGCGGCTGCGATTGGCGAAGCGCGTGACACGATTGAGGATGTGCTGGAACCCTACCTGATCCAGCAGGGGTATTTACAGCGCACGCCGCGCGGACGCATCGCCACCGCAAGCATTTGGCGACATTTCGGGCTGGATCTGCCCAATGGCCATGGCGGCCAGCATGATTTGGGGCTGTAGCGACTAGCGATGTTGCGTTCCGTGGTCAACTCCTTCGATATTTTCGATACGCTGATTGCGCGTCGCGGTATTTGGCCCACGGCCATTCCGGAGGAACTGGAACGCGCTTTCTCCGCGCAAGGCTTTTCGCAAGCACGAAGGGCCTGTGAGCATCGGCTGGCCAGCGCGGGCAAAGCCTTTCGGCTCAGTGATATTTATCAGACTATGGTCGCGGAGCGCACGCTCACAACAGACGACGCGCGGCTACTTTTTGAAGCCGAAGTGCTCGCCGAGTTCGATCACGCGGTACCGATTGTCGAGAATCTCTCGCAGGTCAGCGCCGGCGATCTTTTGGTGTCTGACATGTATCTGCCGCGCGATATGTTGCGGCGCCTGCTTCACCACGTTGGTCTGCGTCTCCCTGTGACGATCGTTGTCAGCAATCATGGGAAGCATCATGGCGACATTTGGGCGAGTCTGAGCAAGGGATGGTTGATCAAGCAGCATCTGGGAGATAACCCGCATTCCGATGTCGAGATGCCCCGTCGGCACGGCATACATGGCGTTCTTTGCACGCAGGCACGCCTGACCCCGGTGGAGCAGTTGGTTCTGGAAAGCGGCTACCCGGTGCTGGCCCAGGTCATGAGAACGTGTCGTCTTGGCAACCCCTTGCCGTCGACTAGCGTGGCCACAGAGGTCTGGAACGCGGCGTGTCAGTTCAATCTGCCCTTACTGGTCCTTGGTGCTGCGGGGCTGAGGCGGCAAAGGGACGCGCTAGGGCTCAGGCGAATCCTGTTCAGTGATCGCGACTGTTACCTGCTGGCCGAAATATTTTCGTTGCTCCACCCTGCGGATGACATCGACTACATTCACGTCTCGCGAGAGGTTCTTCAGCACGGAAGCAAAGACTTCCTTGCCTATCTCGACGAGGTCGGGCTTGATGATGCGCTCATTTGCGATATTGCCGCCACAGGTTGCTCGTGGGAACACTTCGCACGGGCACAGAGACGCAAACTTGCACTATTCACCTTCGTATTTATCGACAACTGGCGTGAGGCGACCTTTCCCGCCAGCGAGATACTGGCGTCACCCTGGCTTCAGTGCGTCTGGATTCGTCGCTCTTCCGAACTGATCAACTACTCGACTGCCATCGAGGTCGTCAATACGGCACCTTACCCTTCGTGCCGACGGGTGACACGCACCGGCAACCAATTTTCGGCAGAATTTCATTCGTCGCGCGAGTTGCCTGAAGAAGTGCTGCAGGCTGTGATCGGCGCACACGGGGCGGCAATGGATCTCTTGCGTAAGCACCGGTTCGCCTTGGTGGCTGAACTCGCGCGTCCGGCAACAAAAGATCTGTGCGGGCAGTTGATCAACGCCTTGTCCGCCACCTCGCAACTTAACTCACTGGGAGCGCTGCTCAAATGGCCGCCGAACTCTGGCCGAACGACGATCTGACAAGGCTTGCGAACCACTACCGCAGCGACAAAGGTACGGAAACCTACTGTGCCCACGGGTATACGCGTATCTACCAAGCTCTCCTGGAGCCGTTTCGACACTGTCCGCTGCGCATAGCCGAGATCGGATTGTTGCATGGGCGCAGTCAGGCCGAAGGGGCGGACGCGATCGCGCACCTGGGGTGTCCAAGTCTGCGGATGTGGGCGGACTATTTGCCCAATTCGTCGATTCATGGTTTCGATATCGTGGATTTTTCCCGCTTTGCCAGTGAACGCGTTCGGATTGCCTGTGGCGATCAAGGCAACCGTCGGGAGTTGTCAAGGCTGGTCGATCTTGCAGAAGGCGCCTTCGATCTGATTATCGATGATGGCAGCCATGCCTCTCATCATCAGCAGATCACTCTGGGGGCGCTGTTCCCGGCGCTTGCTGACGGCGGCTTGTACATTATTGAAGATTTGCACTTTCAGCCTGCCGAGCTCGAGATGAATGGCGTTACCAAGACACGTGAGTTCCTTGCCGGACTTTCGCGCAGGGGTTCCGGACACCGGTTGGCGCTTGAGCAGGTCGAATACAACTACCTCGTTACACACATTGACTCGATACGGTTTTTTGACAGCATTTCGCCACGCTGGCCGATCACCGAAACAGCGGATGCCTTTGCGGTCATTCGCAAGCGGGGTCTACACCCAAGCTTTGATGGTGGTGGCAGCGTACAAGCCGGTTCGGGGTCATGAGAGAGACTCAACTCACTGTGCGCGTGTACTACGAAGATACCGACGCGGGGGGCATTACGTACTATGCCAACTACCTGCGCTTTCTCGAGCGAGCACGTACCGAAATGCTGCGCAGTCTGGGTATCAGTCAGCAGGCGTTGATAGAGAAAAACATTGCGTTCGCCGTGCGCTCTGTTCAGGCTGAGTACCTCAAGCCCGCTCGTCTGGACGACGAACTGGTTGTTTGTTCGCATATTGAATCCCTGGGCCGTGCCCAGCTAATGTTTTCACAATGTATCAAGCGCGGTGAGGAACACCTGCTTGATGCGAAAATACGGGTTGCCTGCATTGATCCGCTCGCTGGCAAGCCGATTCCCATGCCGCGCGACTTGCACGCGCAGCTGTTATCTCTGATGGAAGCCTCCGCATGAACGTTACCCAAGATCTCTCGATCCTCGAGCTGATCAGCCATGCCAGCCTGGTGGTCAAGCTGGTCATGCTGCTGCTCACGGTGGTCTCGCTGCAATCGTGGTACTGGATCTTTCGCAAGGCGTTTGCCATACGCGAAGCCCGGGCGCGTACCGATCAGTTCGAGCGTGACTTCTGGAGTGGTGGCGATCTCAATGCGCTCTACCAAAGCGCGGTCAACAACCGGCACGAAACCGGCGCGCTGGAGCGCATCTTCGAGGCCGGCTACCGCGAGTTCGTCAAACTGCGCAACCAGAAAACGCTGGATCAGGCCACCATTGTCGACGGTGCCCGCCGTGCCATGCGCGCCACCTACCAGCGCGAGATCGACGATCTTGAGGCGCATCTGTCGTTCCTCGCCTCCGTTGGCTCGGTGTCCCCGTATGTCGGCCTGTTTGGCACCGTATGGGGGATCATGCACGCCTTCCGAGGGCTCTCGAACATGAGCACGGCGACGCTTTCCGCGGTCGCGCCTGGTATTGCCGAAGCCTTGGTCGCGACCGCCATTGGCCTGTTCGCGGCGATTCCGGCGGTGGTGGCTTACAACCGCTTTGCGCACGATGGCGACCGCATTGCCGTGCGTTTCGAGAGCTTCATGGAAGAGTTCTCCAACATTTTGCAGCGCCAGCTCCGCTAAGCCCGTATGCGCCCGCGCCGCCTGAAAAACGAAATCAACGTCGTTCCCTACATCGACGTGATGCTGGTGTTGCTGGTGATCTTCATGGTCACCGCCCCGATGACCCAGCCCGGTGTCATCGAGCTGCCGTCCGTGGGCAAGTCGTCGGCACCGCCGGTCGCGCCGATCGAGATTACCGTGAAGGCGGACGAAAGCCTGTCGATGCGCGACAAGCAACTCGGCGGCGCGGAGGTGACGCTCGGCCCTTACGAACTCGCCAAAATGCTGCAAGAGCTCCAGGCCAAGAATCCCGAGCAGGCGGTGCTGATTGCGGGCGATCGCAATGTCAAATACGAGGCGGTGCTGCGGATAATGGACGAGCTGCAGCGCGCCCAGATCACCAAGATTGGTCTGCTGGTGCAGCCGCTGCCGGCCGTCACCAATAAAGGCAGGTAGGCGCATGACGTCGATGACGCTGGAGCTGTCCAGTCTCGGTGTGTCGAGCTCCGAACCGGGCAAGCGTATTTCGCTGGTGCTGACCATCGTCATGCACTTCCTGCTCGCCATATTTTTGATTTATGGCGTGAGCTGGCAGACCAAAATGCCCTCAGCGGTCCAGGTGGAACTGGTGCGCGCCGTGTCACCAGCGCCGACTTCCGAATCTGCCCCGGCTCCTGTACCGCCGCCGCCCGTCGTAGCACCGAAGATCGAACCCAGGCCGGAGCCGCCACCTTTGCCCAAGGCCGAGGCCAAGACTCCAGCCAAGCCCGATATTGCCATCAAGGAAAAACCCAAGCCGAAGCCGGAAGAGACGCTGCCGCCCAAGCCCGACAAAATGAAAGAGGCTCTGTGGCGCGAGGTCGAACAGCTCGAGCGCAGCAAGATGCTCAGCGAACTCGACAAAGAAGTCGCGCAGGTGAAGGCTGGAAAAGCAGCGGCCGTCAATGCTCAGGCCATCGACAAGTGGCTGGCGCAGATTCGTGACAAGGTGCGCGGTCACATCGTGCTGCCCCCCGATGTCAAGGGAAATCCCGAGGCGACCTTCAAGGTCATACAACTGCCCAGCGGTGAGATCATTGGTGCCACATTGACCAAGTCGTCAGGACACAGCGCGCTTGATGCGGCCATTGAGCGTGCGATTCTGAAATCGAGCCCGCTGCCCAAACCCGAAAAATCAGAACTCTTTGTGCGTGAACTTGAGTTGCGTTTCCGGCCCCTTGAGAATGCCTAGTTTAAAATCCAGCTTATGAAATCCATTCTTTCAGTTAGGCAGATCGCCCGGGTGGCTGCCCTCTTTGCCGGTCTGCTCACCAGTGTTGCTTACGCGCAACTGTCGGTTGAAATTACCGGTGCCGGCGCCAACCGTTTGCCCCTTGCGATCGCCGATCTTGCCGGCGACCGCATCGTGTCGCAGGCCATTACCTCGGTGGTGCGCAGTGATCTTGAGCGTAGCGGGCTGTTTCGCCTGGTAGATGCGGGCGCAGCGCTGACCGAGACCTCTGTGCCACCTTACGCCGATTTGCGCGGACGGGGTGCCGACGCCGTGGCCTACGGCAGCATCAGCGCACTGGCGGATGGTCGCTACGAGACGCGCGTGCGGTTGGCCGATGTACCCAAGCAGGCGGCACTAGGTACCGAAGGCTATGGCCATACGGCTACGCAGTTGCGCACTATCGGCCATCGAATTTCTGATTTCATATACGAGAAGCTCACGGGCGAGCGCGGCATTTTCTCGACCCGTATCGCGTACGTGGTCAAGACCCCTGGACGCTTTGAATTGCAGATCGCTGATGCCGATGGCGGCAACGCCCAAACGGCGCTCGCCTCGAAAGAACCGATTATTTCGCCCCTGTGGTCGCCCGATGGCAGCAAGCTGGCCTATGTGTCGTTTGAGTCCAAGAAGCCGGTGATCTACGTCCATGATCTGGGCACGGGTCGGCGCTACATCGCTGCCAATTTCAAGGGTTCGAATTCCGCACCCGCCTGGTCGCCCGATGGACGGCGTCTGGCCATCGTGCTGACCAAAGACGGTAACTCGCAGCTGTATTTAGTCAATGTGGATGGCAGCGGCATTACCCGCCTGACCAACTCATCTGGCGTAGATACCGAGCCGCGGTTCTCGCCCGATGGCAGCACCGTCTATTTCACCTCGGATCGCGGCGGCAGCCCCCAGGTTTATCGCGTGGCCATTGGCGGCGGTATGCCGGAGCGCGTTACCTTCGAAGGGAACTACAACGTGACCCCGCGCCCCTCGCCTGATGGCAAGTCGCTGGCCTTCGTGACCCGCAATGGCGGGCGCTTCCAGGTCGCGATCATGGATCTGGCGACCAAGCAAACCCAAATTCTGACTGACTCGGCCAAAGACGAGTCGCCCAGTTTTTCTCCCAATGGGCGCATGATCATCTATGCCACCGAGGTGGGTGGCCGGGGTGTGTTGGCCGCCGTATCGGCCGATGGACGCGTCAAGCAGCGTCTGTCGGTGCAGGCGGGTGACGTGCGTGAGCCAAGTTGGGGCCCTTTAGCCAACTGATCTTTTTTCGTTTTTGACTGACTTAGGAATTCATCATGCGTAATTTTGTTGCTCTATTCGCCACCACACTGTTGCTTGCTGCGTGCGGCTCGCAACCTCCCGCGCCGGAGCAGGACCCGTCCGGCGTTGAGTCGCGTAACCCCAATGCCATCAGCAGCGGGGTGAAGCCCGCGGGTGGCTTTGACCCCATGAGCGTCGCCGCGCTGAAAGACCCGCGCAGCCCCTTGTCCAAACGCTCGATCTATTTTGATATGGACAGCTTTGTCGTCAAACCCGAATACCAGGGGCTGCTTGAAACCCATGCCAAATTTCTCAAGGCCAACCCCGCGATGAAAATCCTCATTCAGGGCAATGGTGACGAGCGTGGCAGTCGCGAATACAACCTTTCCCTGGGGCAGAGTCGCGCCAATGCGGTCAAGAAAACCATGAGTCTGCTGGGCGTAAGCGAAGCTCAGGTGGAGTCGGTGAGCCTGGGTGAGGAAAAGCCGGTGTGCGCCGAGCAGGGCGAGGATTGCTGGGCGCAGAATCGTCGCGCTGACATTCTCTATTCGGGCGAGTTCTGAGTATGCGTGGGCGGCGTGGCCTGGCGGCGGCGATTTGTCTGGGCCTCGGGCTGTGGGCATCGCTGCCGGCCCAGGCCGGGCTGTTTGACGATAGCGAGGCCCGTGAGGACATCGAGCAACTGCGTACCCAGCTGAACGAAGCGCAAGGCAAACTCGATGGCGTGGCGCGCAACCAGCTCGATTTCGCCAACCAGTTCGAGGCGCTTCGGGCCGATATCGCCCGCATCAATGGCCAACTCGAGGTGTTGAAGTACGAGCTGGAGAATGCCCAGAAGCGCCAGCAGGATTTCTATGTGGATCTGGACAGCCGACTGCGCAAGCTCGAACCAGCGCCGGATGCCGGAGCCACTCCCAGCAGTGCCCCCGCGCCGGCCGCCGGAGAACCCCCGGCGACGACCATCAGCGACGCCGAGGCCTATGAAAAAGGGGTCACGGCACTGAAGGCAGGCCGCAGCAAGGAGGCGATGACCGCGTTTGACAGCTTTATTGCCACCTACCCGCAAAGCAAGCTGCTCAGCAGTGCCCACTACTGGAACGGCTATGCCCGAAGCCAGCTCAAGGACTATCGGGGCGCAGCGGCAATGTTCGGTAAATTTGCAGAAACCTGGCCCGAGGACCCCCGAGCGCCGGATGCACTGGAAAGTCAAGCCGACAACCTGACCGCCGCTAAAGAGTTGAAGTCGGCCCAACTGGTCTTACAGCGCCTGGCCAGCCAGTATCCGGCGAGTGAGGCCGGCAAGCGCGCTGTGCAGCTACAGAAGAAAAAGTAAGTCGCCGGCTCGCCAGCCACGGAGTGGCAGAGCGGCGATCCGCGACTCAGCCTTGAAATCCGATCAGGCGTGCATGCTCGATCTTGCTGCAGCGATCCATGATTACCGTCAGGCCTGCCTCGCTGGCCCGTTCGGCTTCCGCCTCGTTGATTACGCCCAGTTGCAGCCACAGGGCCTTCGCCTTGATGGCAACAGCGGCATCTACGACCGGGCCGACCTCTTCAGGGCGGCGAAACACATCCACCAGATCGATGGCTTCGGGAATGCTGGCCAGATCGGGGTAGCAGCGCAACCCCAAGACGCTCTGCAGGTTCGGATTGACCGGAAACACGCGGTAGCCGGCCTCGATCAGGTATTCGGCGACATGATGGCTGTCTCGGTAGGGTTTGTCCGAGATGCCGACCACGGCAATCGTTTTGGTGGCGCGCAACAACTCACGCAGTTTGGTGTCGTCAGCAATTCGCATTACTCTTCCTTCCAAAGTTTGGCTGCTAAACGCGGCACGCGGGCTTCGTGCCAATTTGCATGCGCCCAGGCCCACACCTCGGGCTGTGAGGCGCGCGCCAGGTCGGCGGGTGGATTTTGCCCGAGAAAGCGCAGTGCGCTCACCAGTGCCGGCGCCGGATGCGCATTGTCGAGCGCGCGGGCCAGCGTTTGCTTCGAGAGTTTTTCGCCGGCGCCATTCACCGCTACCGGCACATGGGCATACGCCGGGCGCGCCAGCCCCAGGCAATGCTGCAACCAAATCTGGCGCGGAGTCGAGGCGAGCAGATCGGCACCGCGCACCACGTCGGTAACACCCGCATCGGCATCGTCGATAACCGTGGCGAGCTGGTAGGCAAACAGACCATCGGCGCGCCGCACGACAAAATCGCCTACTTCATCGGCCAGGTGCGTGTGCTGCGCTCCTTGAATGCGATCGGCAAAGACAATGACCTGCTCGCCGACGCACACACGCCATGAACCGGCGCGGCGTCCGGTGCCCAGCCCGTTGCGACAGGTGCCGGGGTAAATGCTGGCACCGTCGGGCGCGAGCAGCGAATCAGCCAGTTCGCGCCGCGTGCAGGCGCAGGGGTAGACGAGGGCTTGCATTTGCAGCGCAGCCAGCGCCTGAGCATAGCGCTCGCTGCGCTGGCTTTGCCAGACCAAGGGCTCGTCGTACTCAAAGCCAAAGGCATCCAGACTATGCAGAATGCTCGTGGCGGCGACGGCCGCGCACCGGGGGGTGTCCAGATCATCCATGCGCACCAACCAGCGACCGCCCTGCCGGCGGGCTTCAAGGCATGAGGCCAGGGCAGCCACCAGCGAACCGAAATGCAGCGGTCCGGTGGGTGAGGGCGCAAAGCGCCCGCAATAGCCGCTTGGGGCCCGCGCCGAACCCGAACCGCGCTCTGCCGGGCTGTCGGTCACCCCATTGTCTACGGCACTTCTTGAGACTGGCAGGTCGTCGGGCAAAGCGTTAGCATGTGCGCCATTGTTCATTTCGCCATTTTGCCTCGCCAGCGCCCATGAGTACGATCGAACTGACTGCCCATACCTTTCAAGCCACAATCAACGAACACGCCATCGTGATTGTCGATTTCTGGGCGGCGTGGTGCGGGCCCTGTCGGGCATTTGCTCCCACGTTCGAGGCGGCAGCGCAGGCCAATCCCGATATCGTTTTTGCCAAGATTGATACCGAAGCGAACGAACAACTCGCCAGCGCCTTGAACATCCGCTCGATTCCCACGCTCATGGTGTTTCGCGACCAGATCATTCTGTATTCTGAAGCCGGTGCCTTGCCCGTCAGTGCCCTCAATGACGTCATTGCCCAGGCGCGAGCCCTGAACATGGATGACGTTCGTAGCGAAATTGCTCAGCAAGTGGTCTAACCGGGAATCACTGCCATGACCGTTAACACCGCGACCGATCCTTACCTGACCGGGGCCATCGAGCGTCAGCGGGTTGAGGCCCTGTATTCACGGCTGCCCGGGTCGATCGCCTCGATGCTACTCGGCGTGGCGGTGACCTTTGCACTGCTCATGCCCACCGGGGATGAAGACTTGCTGAAAATTTGGGCGGCGTACATGCTCACTACTCTGGCATTGCGCGGCTGGATATGGCATCAGTTTCGCACTATGGATATCGACATTGCGCAACTGAGAGGGTGGGAGTGGGGACATGCGCTCGGTATGTTGTTGACCGGGCTTGGCTGGGCCACGGTGTGCGGGGCGCTCTTCCCGACCGAGGCGCATCTGCAAAACTATATCTGGTTAATGATTATCGTGGTCGCCTATACCGGGGTGGTCCTGGCGGCGACCAGCCGACTGAGCTTCGTGCTGTTTGTCACTCCCACGTTGTTACCCGCGTTGTGGCGCTTTGTCGAACTTAACCACGCGACCATGGCCGCCTTGATTGGTGCTGCCGGATGTCTGGCGGTGGTGGGTGTCATGCACCAATCGATGCACAGCCTGCTGATGAAGCATTTGCGCAAGCAAGTCGAAGCCGAGCAGCTGCTGGTTGAGCAAAACGCCATTTTTCAGAGCGCGACCGTCGGTATCGGTGTGTTTGAAGGGTCGCGCCTGATCAAGTGCAACCCTCGTTTTGGCGAGTTGTTCGGCCGCACCCTGCACGCCTCGACCCAGTTACCGTCGAGCGAGTTGTTTGCCGATCAGGCGGATGCCAGCCGGTTTGCCGACTGGTCAAGCGCTGAATTCGAGGCCGCACGCACCGCCCGAACGATGGAGCGCATGCGCCGTGCCGATGGCAGCCAGTTCTGGGCCGAGCTTTCCGGGCGGCGCATGTACTACGGCGATGTGGTACGTGACCTCTGGATGATCAGCGAGGCACCCGTGCAGGGGCGCGAGAAGTAAAGGCGATGCAGTGCTTCCCGTCCGCGTCGTCGGGGAGTGCCAAGATTTCGGTCATATAGAACCTCTGGCATAGACGTGAGGAGCAACCCATGAAAGCGGCAACGCGCAAATCAGCAAAGGCCGAGCACAGTGACTACGATCGGTGGAAGACCGATCAGATCAAGCTGGGGCTCGACGACATCGATGCCGGTCGGGGTATGACCCACGCTGAGTTCATGAAGCAGTCAGATGCGCACCTGAAGCGTTTTGCCCGCAAGCATGCCAAGGTCGCTTGATGGACTTTGCGTGCCCGTCAGGACGTTGCCGCCATTGAGGCCTATTACGCGCTCATTGCGTCACCGCGGGTTGCCGAGACCGCGCGAAATTCGATCGTTGCAGCGGCCATGAAGCTGTGCGTGTTGCCGGCGGAGTTTCGAGCTGGCAAAGGTCTGACGTGAGTACGTCATGAGGCAGTTTCCCTACGTCTTGATTTACCGCAGCAGCGAAAGGGATGTTCGGGTCATCCGCGTTCTGCACCAGGCGCGACGCTATTTCAGCAGATAACAGCCCCCGCCAGAAACTGCTGAACTCCCTGCGGGGGATTTCAACCCCAAGGAGCATTTCAGCTCAACAGCAGGAAAGCCATCAGGCCGACAGTAGCCCGCAGCGCTCGCGCCAACGACCGATAAATCCTTACCGGATTTGCGCGTGTGACAAATTTCTTACGCCCACATTACGGGATATGTTGTGAAAAAACATCAGTCGCAGCGGCGGCTCGAAAGCAAGTGGGGTTTGGATTAGACACTCTAGGGGCTCGGGTGAAAAATGGCATCAGCTTTCCGGGGGTCATCGCAGTAGTCAGGTGGCGGCTCATGTGAAGTCTTCATTCAACCAAAGGAGTTTTTCATGCAAAAGAAAATTATTGCGCTGGCTGTGGCTGGCTTGATGTCGGGTGCGGCGTTTGCGCAGTCGAATGTGACGGTGTATGGTCAGGTGGATATGGGTTATTACAACACCCGGTCGGATATGCTCACTTCAGCAGAGGCTGATCATACCGCCGGTATCGGTAGTGGTCTGTGGGGCGCCAGCCGCCTCGGCTTCAAAGGTGAAGAGGCTCTGGGCAACGGCTTGAAGGCCATGTTCACGCTGGAGTATGGTTTGCGTGCGGATGCCGCCGCCGGCGTGGGTTCAAACTTGGATGGTACGGGCAACGCTCGTGAGCAGACTGTTGGCTTGTCCGGCGATTTCGGTATGGTGAAGGCAGGTTATCAGACAACCCTTGGCCACATTGCCATGAACAAGTTCGATGCCGCGCGTGCGACCGCGTTTTCCGCACTCAACTCGCTGCGTGCAAACTCGATCAGCGTCAGCAATCGTCACGCCAACATGATTCAGTACGTCTCCCCGAAACTGATGGGCGGGTTGACGCTGTCTGGCACCTATGCGTTCAGTGGTGTTTCAAGTGCTGACACGACGGCTTATGGTGCCACCGGGACCACGACGAACAATGATCAGGAGCGTGTGATTGGCTTTATGGCGGACTACACCGCAGGTCCGCTGGCCTTGGCTTATGTGCATCACCGTATCAATGACGTAACAAACCTGTCTGGCTACGACAACCGTGAGCACATGCTGGGCGCCAGCTACGACTTTGGCGTGGTGAAGCTGTTTGGTACGTATCAGACGGATCGGCGTTCAGGTCATCCGACGACACCGAATCTGGCGGCGACAGAGTGGCAGAACCGTGTCTACCAGTTGGGCTTGCAGTTGCCGATCAATGAAATGAGCCGCGTTGATTTCAACTACGCGAACTTCAACCGCAAGGAAGATGTGACGGACTTGGCGCGCGTCAGCGACAATGATGCAAAGTCGTGGGCAATCCAGTACTCATACAACCTCAGCAAGCGCACGATGGCCTATGCTGGCTACACCCGAGTCACTAACGACAACCCGGTTAACGACGGGGGTGTCGGTGCTGCTAACACTCAATTTACGGCGCTGCGTGGTGCCTCGGCTGCCACCGGCGGTGACTATGGTGTTGCGCCGACCGACATCGGCGGTGACTCCCGTGGTTGGGGTGTCGGTCTTCGTCACAACTTCTAAGAATAACTGGGGACAACCCCCTGTTATCCTGACGTAGTAGCTGCAAACCACAACGGCCGCCAGGGCAACCCGGCGGCCGTTGTGCTTTCTGCTCGAGAAATCGCCGTGTCACCAGCGCCGACTTGCGGAGGGTGCTGCCACTCTGCGGTTTATCAGCGTGGGCGACTGCTTGCTCTTAGCCAACTGGCAAAGGCGGCTTCGTCCATTTCCCCGGCGGCGACGGCGAGCATGGTGACTACGCAGGCGAGATCGTTGGCAAAAAGCTCCATGCCGTTCAATGCCAGGAACAGTTCGGTGCACACAAACGCGGTGAGCTTGTTGCCGTCAATAAAGGGATGATTGCGCGAGATACCATAGCCGTAGGTGGCAGCGCAGGCGGCAACATCGGGGCATTCGCAGGCAGCCAGATTGACCGGTCTGGCCAGGGCGGATGCGAGCAAACCCGCATCGCGCACCCCCGCCGACCCACCATGCTCGGCCAACTGCGCTTCATGGATCGCCCAGACGACCGACTCCTCAATCCAGACGTAACTCATTTCGCAAGCTCACGCAGTACATGCCGACGCTTTTTCATGATGTCTTCGGCCAAGGACATTTGCTCGGCAAAATCAGGATCAAACGTGGTGACTCTGAACCCGTCCGGCGATTCGGTCAAATGAATCGAATCACCCTTCTCCAATTTCAATGCCGCCAGCGCCTCCTTGGGCAGGATGACGCCGACCGAGTTGCCAATTTGAGTGAGTTTGAGAGTGAAGTGCATGATGGGCTCCTATGTTATTACAAATGTAATACTACCCGCTCGCGGCGTAAATCGGTGAACATACGGCCCCGCGAGCACATCGCTTGCCCTTCTGCACCCCCTGACGCATGACAGACCACACCCCCGCTGTTCCCGAATTGGCAGTTATCGCCGCCGTGCAACTGCCCAATGTCACTGACATTGAGTTTGAGGCCTCTCTGGCCGAGCTGCGTGATCTGGCCAAGACGCTGGGTTTCACGGTGATCCATACCTTCACCCAGAAGCGCACCAGCTTCAATACCTCGGCCTATCTGGGCGAAGGCAAGCGCGAAGAGATTCGCAACTTCGTCAGCAGCGGTGGTCCGCCGGTCACAGGGCTGGTGAGCGCCAATACGCCCGCCACCGAGATCGTGGCCGTGCTGGTCGATCACGAGATATCCCCCTCGCAGGCGCGCAATCTGGAAAACGATGTGGGTTGCGAGGTGATGGACCGCACCATGGTCATCCTCGAGATCTTTCACCGTAACGCACGCTCACGGGCCGCGCGCGCTCAGGTCGAGATCGCTCGCCTGGGTTACCTCGCCCCGCGCCTGCGCGAGATGGCCAAGCTGGCCGGACCGCAGGGTCGCCAGCGCAGCGGCACCGGCGGACGTGGAGCGGGTGAATCGCATACCGAGCTCGACCGACGCAAGATTCGCGACCGCATCGCCGATCTCGAAAACGAGATTGTCGCCATGGACGTCGAGCGCACCACCCAGCGCGCCCGCCGGAAAGAGCGGCAGGGGCTGGCCAGTGTGGCACTGGTGGGCTATACCAATGCCGGAAAATCGACCCTGATGCGGGCGCTGACCGGCAGCGATGTGCTGGTGGAAAACAAGCTCTTCGCCACGCTCGACACCACGGTGCGTACCTTGCAGCCCGAGGCGGTACCGCGGGTGCTGGTCAGCGACACCGTCGGCTTCATCAAAAACCTGCCGCATGGTCTGGTGGCCTCGTTCAAGACCACGCTGGAGGAAGCGCTCGATGCGTCACTGCTGCTGCACGTCATTGATGCCAGCGACCCCGGTTTTCAGCGTCAGCTTGAAGTGACCGACGCCGTGCTGGCCGAAATTGAGGCCGACGATGTGCCGCGCCTGCGCGTTTTCAACAAGATCGACCATGTCGGTGACCCCGAGGCGCAGGCGGCCTGCACGGCCATGCTGCAGGAGCAGCACCCCGGCTGTATTGTCATGAGTGCCAAGCGCGCGGACGACGTCGCCGAGCTGCACGCCGCCATCATGGCGTTTTTTCAGAAAGATCTGACCGAGGCAGAAGTGCTCGTGCCCTGGTCGATGCAGCAGCTGCGCGGCGAGATTTTTTCCAATTGTCAGGTACTGGAAGAAAAGGCTGAAGCCGAGGGGGCGATGTTTAGCCTGCGCGCGGAACCCGCCGCGATTGCCGCCCTGCGCCAGCAACTCGACCCGGCGTCGGTGCCCGCGCTGCCGCGCGAGCACTGGGAAGCGTGACGTCGGGTACGTCGAAGGCACCCAGAATCGACCCGATGCGTATTGCGATCGGCTTGCTCGTCGGCTACGCACTGCTCTGTGCGCTGGTCTATTGGGGGCAGCGCTCGCTGATGTATTTTCCCGGCCGGGCAGATGTCACCAGGCTGCCGTCCGGCGTAAGCCAGGGGTATTCCGGCCGCGCGCTGGTGATCGAACCCCCTGGCCCGGTGCGCGCCACGGCCATTTTGTTTCACGGCAACGCGGGCTCGGCGCTTGACCGCCTGTTTTATGTCGAGGCTTTCGCCCGGCGCGGAATCCGCCTGATATTGGCTGAATATCCGGGGTACGGCTGGCGCGACGGCGCTATCTCCGAGCAGGCGCTGGTTGACGACGGCGCGGCGCTGTATTCAGAGGTGCGAGCCGCGCTTCCAGCCGGGCAGCCGATCTTTCTGATCGGTGAGTCGCTGGGCACTGGCGTGGCGGTGCAGATCGCCGCACGTCAAACGCACGCGCCGGCAAAGCTTATTTTGATAACCCCCTATGCCAGCATTCGCGAGGTGGCTCGCGGAAAATTCCCGTTCCTTCCCGTGCGCTGGCTGATCAAAGACAGCTTTGTTTCCCGGGACTTCCTGCCGAAGGTGCGCAGCGAAATCACGCTCGTCATCGCGGGTGCCGACGAGGTGCTGGGGCCGCAGACCGGACGCGATCTGGCCGAGGCGGCGCAAGTGCCGATGATCATCGAGATTCCGACTGCGGGCCATAACGACTGGATATTCCATGTGTCGGAGCCCTTTTGGGATGGGATTCTGGGTGTTTCCGCAGCGCGTTGACCATTGGAATCCATCACCGCCGTACCCGCTACGGAGCACCGCCGTCTCGCCAGCGCCGACTTGCGGTGAGGTGACCAAGCTGAGGCGACCAAGCGGAGGTGATCAAGCGGTTTGGACCCTGATGCGTGATGCGCTATCATCAAGCCTCAGGGTATTAAGTCACTCAAGAGGAGTCGATCATGCGAACAACACTGGATATTGCCGATGATGTGCTGTTTGCGGTAAAAGAGGTCGCGCGGCGTGACAAGAAAACAGTAGGGCAGGCGGCCAGCGAACTGATGCGGCGCGGGTTGACCCATGTGGCGGCTATTCAGACGGTAGCGGCGGCTCCGGAAGATGGCATTGATGCGCGCTTTCTCGCCCTTGGCTTCCGCACACTCCCGCCGCGTGGCGGTATCGTTACGAATGAATTAATCGACCGTCTGCGCGAGCAAGAAGGGGTCTGACGTGCGCTCGCTGCTGGATGTGAACGTGCTGATCGCATTGCTCGACCCCGATCATGTCTCGCATTTGCCGGCAACGCGCTGGTGGCTTGATCATCGCGAGGCAGGGTGGGCCAGTTGTCCCCTGACCCAGAACGGCTGCGTGCGCATCGTGAGTCAACCGGGTTATCCCAATCCGCAGTCTGTCACGACCGTTGTAGAGATGCTGGGCACGCTGTGTGCCGACCCCTGCCATGAATTTTGGCCCGATGATGCCAGTTTGCTTGACGCCAGGCGTTTCAATCACTCGCACGTCCATGGTCATAGGCAGCTTACTGACGTTTACCTGCTGGGCCTTGCTGTCGGCCACGGCGGACGCCTGGTGACCTTTGATGAAAAAATTCCGCTGAGTGCGGTGCACAGGGCAAGACGCGAGCATCTGCTGGTGTTTTGAGACCGGCAATCGCCGTCCCCGCCACCCGGATGTGCCGCTGGCACGCTGGCGCCGGCCTCCATCAGTCGATGGTCTACAATGATTTACGAGGTTTGCTGAATCCTCCGTTCCCAAATTTCCGAAATGAGACTAGCACCCGCACAACTCGCCGAAGCCGTGCAGAAAATTCACCAACGTCTCGGTGATGTGCCCGTGTGGTTGTTCGGGTCGCGTGTGGATGATGCCGCCAAGGGCGGCGATATCGATCTGTATGTCGAACTGCCTCAACCGGTCTCGCCCTTGAGCATCGCCCGCACACGCGGCGACCTAGCCGATGCGTTGGGGCAAAGCGTGGATCTTGTCGTCAATGACGGGCGGTACGAGCGGCCGATCTACGCCATTGCCCGCGAAACCGGGGTTAGGCTCGCGTGAGCCATCAAGAGGGGGTGGCCCTGATGGAATGGCAGACGTGCTCGCCTTTGCCGAAAAGCGCGCATCATCGACAGTGCAGAGGACTGGAGGGACCCCCGCGATGTGCGTAACCCCATCGCGCGTGGTTATGAAGAAGACGCAGCAACCCTCATGACCATGATCGCGCGCATGCTTGAACGGATAGAAACGCTCGAACGCATTCAGGAGCGAGCCAAAGCGTACGGCGTCGATAAACTCGCCCTACCGCTGGCGCGTACCTTTGGAGAGACGCGATGAAATGTACCTTTTCTGAATACCGCGAACAGTGGGCTGTCCTGGTTATTTTTGTCGCGGGTATGGTCACGTTTCTGCACCGCAATAATCGCCGTTCCGCCAGCGCCGACTTGCGGAAGGGGGCGATAAAAGGCAGCGTTGCGGAAAGAGGCAAATTGTGGCCCGTACTGCTCGCTTTCGCTGCGCTCGCAGCGGCAGAGGTAACGTACGCCGCCACGTACAACCTGCCGGCTGACCTCAATAAAGGCCCGTTTCTTGCCGGCTCATGCAATACCTCCACTTATGTTTGTCCGGGTAATGTGGATTTTGGCAACGACAATGACGTCGATCTCAATGTCACAACCAGCTTTACATTGCGCATCAACGGCAATTTTGTCGTCAAAAACAATCTCTGTGTCTATGACCTTCCCGGTATTTTGTCGTTTGATGTCGGCGGTAATTTTGTCGCCGCCCAGAATACTGGACAAGGCTGCGAGTTCACAGCCAACATCACTGCTGGCGGTAATATCAGTCTGGGTAACAACACCAACGTCACTGGCAACGTCAATGCTGGCGGCGATCTCTCGGTCGGCAGCGGGACCATTGACGGGTATTGCGGCTACGACACCACCAATTTCACCTGCAGCAACGGTGGTTGCGCCAGTGTCACCGTGGGCATCGTCACCACCGTCACCTGTACCGCCAACGGCAGCTTCAAGCCGCCTGCTGGCGTAACACTGGCGCTGGTCGAGGCCTGGGGCGGCGGCGGGGGGGGCGGAGCGGCGACCGGCCTCCCGGACAAGGGCGGCGGCGGGGCCGGGGGGCAATACGCTTACAAAACCACTGCGGTGACCCCCGGCACCACCTACAGCGTCGTAGTCGGCAGCGGTGGTGCCGGCGGATCGTCATCGGCCGGTTCAGCGGGAGGCGACTCGACATTCAATACCAATACCGTCGTCGCGAAGGGCGGCGCTGGCGGTGGCTATGACGGTAAGGATGGCGGCGATGGTCCGGCCGCGCCGGGGTCGGTCACAGGCGGCATAGGCGACACGATCTATCGGGGCGGCAACAGCTCTGCCGGTTCATCAGGAGCCGCTTGCAACAATGGCGGTGCAGGTGGCGGCGGTGCAGGCAGTGGTGGCAATGGTGGCGATGCCTCGGGCAACACGGCGGGTACCGGCACCGCAACGGGTGGCGGCAATGGCGGCAATGGATCAAACTCCAGCGGCAACGGAGCGGCGGGTAGCGCCTTGGGTGGCGGCGGCGCGGGTGCCTGTGCCGAAAGCGCTACCGATCGCACCGGCGGCACTGGGGGCGCAGGCCGTGTGGTCATTACCTACTCGGGCACGCCAACCCCTCTCGCCGACTGGCGCATGGACGAGAGTTCATGGAACGGCACCGCCAATGAAGTGCTGGATAGCAGCGGCAACAACAATCATGGCCGCGCCAGAATCTCGGCGGGAGCCACAGCGCTACCCACGACCGCATCCGGGTCAGCCGCCTACACCGTTGGCGGCAGCAGCACCTGCAGCTACGGCCACTTCGACACCACCTCAGGGACCACCCGCACCAATACCTACGTTGAACTATCCAACATGCCGGCGCTGCCCACCAGCTTTACCTTTGCCGCCTGGATACGATCAACCAATGCCAGTCAGTCGGGGCAACGCATTTTGGTTCGGGACGATAATGACAATGGGTGGGGCTTCAGCCTCGGCGATCCGGGTTCTGCCCGGGTGCGCTTTTTCAACCGCAATATCACCAACTCTGGCGCAGTGACCGGCGATGGCGTGAATCCCGATTGTGGCGTCTTTTGCCTTGATACGGCAGCGGTCATTACAGCGAACAACTGGTTCTACGTTGCGGTGGCGATAGACACGGTAGCTAAAAAAGTGACCCATTACGTGTTCAACCAGTCGGGGACTCTGGTATCCAACACCAGTTCCGCATTTGCTGGAACCTGGGCCGACGGCACAGGTACCGCCGCGATCGGTGGAGAAACCATTAATTCGGCCGAAGGAGTGCAGTCGAGCTTTCATTTCAACGGCAATGTTGACGAGATGCAGATTTATTCAGGTGTTCTCAGTCGCGCCACCATCCAGACCTTGCTTACCCGCGTGAGAACCTGCCCTGCCAGCGTGCACCACTACGAAGTCACGGTTCCGTCGAGCAACCTCGCCTGCGTGGCCAGCACGGTAACCGTCAAAGCCTGCGCCGACTCGTCAAGCCCATGCACCAACGTGGTTACTGGCGTGAATGGTACGGCCACGTTGGGCACGTCGGCCGGCACCCTTGGCGCCACGGGGCTGACATTCGCCAGTGGTGTGGCGAGCACCACCCTCAGCTATGCCGCGGCGACGAACGGTGCTGCCGCGACCCTCACGTTGTCCGGCGAAAGCGCGATCGCCACGAACGCGCGAACCTGCTGCATCGGCAGTACCTGCTCAACCGCCAATACCTGTGCGGCTACGTTCAATACCGCCGGGTTCATCTTTGCCAATAGTACGACCGGTGGATCGGCCACGCTGCCCACCCAGACAGCGGGCACGACGAGCGGCACTACCTACCTGCGTGCGGTTCAGACCAGTACGGCAACCGGCGCCTGCGTCGCGGCCCTCACGCCCGGTGCGACCACTGTGAACATGGCCTACGAGTGTAACAACCCCGCAACGTGCTCGTCGAATAATCTCATGTCGGTCAATGGTGGCAGCGCAACCACCATCCAGCGCAATAACAACGGCAGCGCTCTGAGTTATACCGCGGCCAGCATGACCTTCGACGCCAATGGCAGTGCACCATTCACCTATGTCTTCAGCGACGTGGGCCAGGTGAAGCTGCACGCGCAAAAGGCCGCCTCGGGCACACTTCTGACGGCGCTTACCGGAAGTTCCAATGCGTTTGTGGTCAAGCCGGCTCGTTTCGACCTGTTCGGTATTGGATGTGCGACCTGGGGGCCAACGACCTGCGCCCCGGCTCTGCCTTCGCCCGGAAGCAACCCTGGTGCCACCTCGGACAGCGGCCCGGCCTTCATTCAGGCCGGCCGGCCGTTCACGGCGATTGTCGCCGCGCGTACGGCTACCGGTGCCATCGCCTTTAACTATGGGAAGGAAAGTCCGGCGGAGGGGGTCAAGCTCACGGCGAATCTCGTGTTCCCTGCTGGAGGGAACGCACCGGCTTTGACCAACCCCACTGCCTTTGGCAGCTTTACCAGCGGGCAGGCTTTCGGGACAACCTTTAGTTGGGACGAGGTGGGCATCATCACACTGACGCCCAGCATCGGCGACGGCGAGTATCTGGGTGCTGGCGATGTCACTGGAACGACCAGCGGCAACATAGGCCGCTTCATCCCGAATCATTTCACCACCACCGTGACACCCGGTTGCAGCGCTGGCAGCTTCACCTATTCTGCGCAGCCATGGACAAGTGTGGTTACAGCCAGGAATGTCAGTGGCAGCCCGACGCTTAATTACGCTACGTCAGGCAGCTTTTCAAAGACGGTAACGCTCTCCGAAGCCAACAGCGTGGCGGGAACACTGGCGACCACAGGTACCACCTGCACGGGACCGTGCATTGATGCCAGCGCCTTCAGTGCCGGCGTGGCGACGACCACGACACCTGCCTTCAGCTTCAGCTCGCGTACCACGGCCCCGGCCACGGTCAAGCTGCGTGCAACGGACACCGACAGCATCAGTTCCAGCAGTTCCACTGAGGGTACGACCGAGATTCGCAGTGGCCGTATTCAACTTTCCAATGTCAACGGCTCGGAGCTTTTGGCGCTGGCCATCCCCGCCGTGGTGCAGTATTACCAGAGCGCGGCGCAGGGCTGGCAGACCAACGCCGCGGACACCACCTGCACCACCCTCGCGGCCAGCGATTTCGCCTTTAGCTATCCCGTAAATGCCGCCAACCACCTGGCGGCCTGCGAAACCGCATTAACTACGACCGGCTCTCCGCCCAGCTATACGCTGTCGTTGGCCAGGCCCGGCGCGGGCAACGACGGCTGGGTCGATGTCAGCCTGAATCTGGGGGCGAGCGCTGCGGGCAATCGGTGCACGACGGTCGGGGGCGCGGGACCGGCGGCCACCACCGCCAACAAGCCCTGGTTGCAGTTCAACTGGACGGGCAGCATTGGCAACCCGACCTCACGGGCACGCTTCGGTACGCCGAAGTCTAGCCCGACCATCATTCAACGCGAGTTGTATTGAGTATGCGGCGAAGGGCTCGTGGCTTCACGCTGGTCGAACTGATCACCACGATGATTTTGATCGGCATTCTCTCTGCCGTAGCGATTCCGAGACTCAGTGGCACCTCGTCATTCAGCGAGCGCGGCTTTCGTGACGGGGTGTTCACAGCGCTGTCGCATGCCCGCCGCGTGGCCGTCGCCAGCCGTCGTTTTGTCTGCGTCAGCATTACCTCGTCGATAGTGACGGTGACACGTGACCTGGGCACCAATCCGGAAGCTGCTGCGAGCGTCAGTTGCACCGCGCCCGTGCCGCTTCCCGGGGCCGGGTCGGGATGCAGCGCCAACGCCGTGTGCGCGCCAAACGGGGTAGCTGCCGGCGGTACGGCAATTGTGGTTTTTGATCCACTAGGCCGCTCCATAACGACCCCGAACACCGTGGCTCCGGCAACAGTCACTATCAGCAACCAAGCGGATATCACGGTCGCCGCAGAAACGGGTTACGTGCAATGACGCGCGTGACCAGATTGACGAGAGGGCGTGATGGCGATGGCTTCACCCTCGTCGAGATGATCGTTTTCATCGTGATTGTGTCGGTCGCGCTGACGGGGGTATTGCTGGCCTTCAACACTACGATCAAGAGTAGCGCCGACCCACTGATTACCAAGCAGGTCCTGCGCGTTGCCGAAGGCATCATGCAGGAGGTCCTGAAAAAGCAGTATCAAAACGATCCTGCAGATGCGACAAATAGCAGCGCCACGCTCGGATGCACGCCCACGACGCCGCCGCTGTGCCGCATCAATACGCCCGCAGACCGCGCCAATTACAACGATGTAGACGATTACAGCGGCTTTTCGCAGACCGGCATCACCCAGCTCGATGGCACGACAGCGGTCAGCGGTCTGAGTACCTATTCATTCAGCATCGCCATCGACAAAACCGCGGCGGGGGCGACTCTGGGCGCGCTGACCGGTGGCGCACCCAATGAAGTGAAGAAGATCACAGTCACGGTGTCGGGCGGAAACCAATCGCTCACTCTGGTCGGCTATCGCACCAACTATGGTTACTAGAAACCCGCTCTCGCAGAGCCATGGTTTCACCTTGCTTGAGGCCATTATTGCCATTACGCTGCTGGGCATTTTGGGGGGCGTGGTCGCGACCTTCATCAAATCACCCGTCGACGCGTATGTCGCCCAAGGCAGTCGTGCGGTGTTGACAGACGCCGCTGACGGCGCGCTGAGGCGAGTTACCCGCGACGTGGCTGCCGCGCTGCCGAACAGTTTGCGCAGTATTTCGGGTGGGGGCAGTACTGCGTGCTTTGAACTGATCCCCGTGCTGGCGGGAGGGCGATACCGCAATCAAACCAGCGCAACCGGTACCGGCGACGTGCTTGACTTCGCGACCACTGACACGTCTTTCGATGTGTTGGGGCAAATACGGATGGCCAACCTGCCAACCGGAACCAATCTGGTCGCCATCCATAACCTCGGAATCTCCGGTGCCGACGCCTATGCGGGTGACAACACCGCCTCTATTTCGGCGGCTTCCACGACCGCCGTTACCCTCGCTGCCGGAAAGAAGTTTCCATTTCTGTCGCCGAACAAGGCCTTTTCGGTGATTCCGAGCAACTCGGTGGTTTACACCTGTACCGGCTCGACGCTGTTGCGTAGTACGCGAGCATTTACCGGAACGGCGCCCACCTTGTCGCTCGCCCAGCTAGGGGCCTGCCCTGTTACAGGGACGACACTCGTCAGCAATGTCAGCAATTGCAGCTTCAGCTACACGCCGGCGGTCAATCAGCGCGACGGAATTTTGTCCATCTCACTGGCGCTGACGCTGAATAGCGAAACAGTGACGCTCTATGATCAGGTCATGGTGAACAATGCGCCCTGATCGATCAGCACAAGCCGGCTTCGGAATCATCGCCGCGATCGTCATTCTGGTGATTTTTGCTGGCCTTAGCGCGTTCATCGTTTCAATGTCCTCCAGTCAGCATGTTGGCTCGGCACTCGATGTGCAGGGGACGAACGCCTATCTCGCAGCCAACGCAGGGCTTGAATGGGGTAAGTTTCAGACATCAACGGCGAGTTGTGCCGCGTCAACGCCACTGACCATCAACAGTTTTACGGTCACCGTGACGTGCTCGGTCCAGAACACCGGCTCAGCGATGGAGGCGGGGTTGGGCACAATCTATTCGCTGACCTCGACGGCCTGCACGTCCTCGCCGTGCCCGAGTGTTGCGCCGGGGGCCACGTATCTGGAGCGCCGCATTACGGCTGTCATCGAGCGCTAAGCGCTTGCCGGAGCCGCCACCGCCGCTGGCCTACGCCAGATTTCCGCAAGTCGGCGCTGGTAATACGGCGATTGGATTGGCTGAGCGGTCTCACGTCGAGTCGTCCGGAAGCGCCCAAGCCAGAAGGCGTTCAGAAAAAGCGCGCAGGTCATCAAGGCGGTGCTCAAGAATATGTTTCAGAACGTCGGCGTCAATGTCCTGATAGGCATGCACAGCGACATTGCGAAAACCCACCATGGCTTGCAGCGTTGCGCCCAAGGCGTTATCAATCTCGCCTGCCTGTGCGAGAAGAAGAAAGGCATCGCGGCTGTCTTTCGGGATGCCCAAGCGCAGCACCCGTACGCGATGCATCGCCGCATCAATACTCGCTTCGCAGGCGCGCTGCAGGTTGAGAACGATGGCGTCTTGCCGGTCGAAATTGGCGGCCAACTCGTTCTCGTGGCCGACGTAAAGTGCCACAACGCGCTTGAGGCAGCGCTCAATGATTGAGGCTTTGCCGAGCAATACCTCATCCATAAATCGAACCCCTTGCGCGTACGTCAGCCAGAATCCCGGCGCGTTCTTCATTGAGGCGTACATAGTCGGATAAGGTGTGCGTATCGTAGAGCTCGGCGGCCGTCCGGTCTCGTGCGTAGAGACGCACCCCCTCCATGACAATCTGAACGCGCAGTGTCAGCGGCAAGGTGCGCAGATCATTCAGGTCTATGTCCCGGCACGTGGCCTTCGCCAGTCGCGTCATCAGGTCCAGGCGTTGCTCATGAGACAGCGCGTGGTCAGCAAGTATGGCGAGGTCAATGTCACTGTCCGCGCGCTCGTAAGGGCCGCCGGCGCTGCCGTAGCGATACACGGCGCTGAGCCCGCAAACTTCGCGGCTCAGCAGGGCGACGATATCGGCGTCGCTCGGATGGTAGCGGGAAACGGATAGTGCGGTGTCCATGCCCAAATCTTACACCGGCCCGACAATTCGGCGCGGGCCTAGGCTTATCGCAAGGCCGCCAGGACGCCAGTCTTTCAAGCCGATAAACGCGCCAGCCAATCGGCTGCCCGCTCGACCTGAACGCGACCACGCTGCTCGGGTTGGCGCAAGTGGCGAATGAGCAGACTGGCTCCGGCGTTGGGAAAGCGCGCAGCAACGGCGGCCAGAAACGGGGGGACGGTGGGGTCGCTGATCTTGCACTCGGTAAATCCGAGAGGTTCGTCGTTTTCGCACAAGGCAAAGTCGATCTCGCGCCCCTCTTTGTCTCGGATGTAGTTCAAGCTGACTGCCCGTCCGGCCGAATCTTGCAAAAAATGTGCGTGGCGCAGCAGAGCGGTGGCGCAGGCATTTTCAAAGCGCGCACCCTCATCGCCCTGAACCAATCCTGTGTCGTAAAAGTGCACCTTGGGTTCCTTGAGCAGCGCGCGTGCGACGTTGCGGTGAAGCGGACGGACGGTAAACACGATAACCAAGGCTTCCAGTATGTCGAGGTAGCGCCCAAGGGTCGTGGGCGAAACGGCATCGAACGCGCTCAGCGCGTTCATACGCGGCAATGCGACTACCGCCATGATAGAGACCATTATCATGGTGAAGATCAGCTCGGCCAGGGTAAAGCCGGCAGCTTGCAGGGGGTGGCGCGGGGACAGGTTTCAAGTCTAGCGCACCGGACTGCATATGGCACCCTGACCTTATCTGCTGCCACTCTGAAGCCCCGCGCACATTTGGCAACAGCTGCAAATCGGCACCTTCAGGTCCCTGCGCCCGATCTTCCGTGCCGGATCAGGCTCATCGCCGGAATTGCTCACTGCAACTGCGCTATCTCGGGATTCAGTCCTGCAAGAAACTCTGCGCAAGGCAGGCACAACACCTCGTCAATCATCAGCCGCTCCGTGCCCATGTAGAGAAGCACTGCGCTGGCTTCCGGGTAGTCCTCGCGGAATGCGCGTAGCCCGCGCAGGTCTTTGCTGCCCACCCGTGCGGCATGCTTGACCTCGATTGCCCAGAAGGTTTGCGGACCATAGACGATAAAGTCGACCTCGGTGCCCGACTTGGTGCGCCAGTACGAGAGGGTTTCGTTCGCGCCGCGCGTGTCGATCCAGGCACGCAGGTGCTGCGCAACCAGGCTTTCGAGCGCGATGCCGCCAATTTCTTCGGGACGATCAAGCGGGCCAGTGGGGCGTAACGAGCGATAGACGCCGACGTCGAAGTAGTAGAACTTCTCATGGGCGACCAGCAGGCGCTTGGCGCGCTTGCTGAATACCGGCAGGCGGAAGGAGAGCAGGAGATCCTCGAGTACGCCGAGATAGCCTTCTACGGTCTTGCGCCCGACCTGGCATTCGCGGGCGACTTCGGCGAGATTAAGCAGGCTCCCCTGCGAAAAGCTGATCGCCTCGAGGAAGCGGGCAAACCCGCCAATATCGCGGACCAGGGCCTCGGCCTGCACCTCTTCGCGCAGATAGAGCGAGGCATAGGCGCGCACCGTGGCCACCGGATCGGGAGCGTTCCACACCAGCGGGACCAGCCCCGTTTGCAGTGCCCGCTGCAGATCGAAACGCGCACCAAGCTCGGCGGCCATGAAGGGGTGCATGCGGATTTCGAGCAGGCGGCCGGCGAGTAAATTGGCAGCGCCGCGACGCAGTTTTCGGGCGCTCGACCCCGTCAGAATGAAGCGCAGCTGCCGGTCGGATTCGGCCAGGGCATGGACGACATCCAGCACGGCCGGCACCTTCTGGATTTCATCGATGACGACATCGCGGGCATCAGGTCTTCCCGCGATCAGCTCGCGCAGGCGCTCGGGTCGGGCCAGAAAAAGCCGCTGCGCCTCCGGCTCAAGAAGGTCGACCCAAATGGCGTCGTCGCACCGTTCGCGCAGCCAGGTGGATTTGCCGGTACCACGCGGGCCGAAAAGGAAGAAGCTGGCGGCTGGGCCGTGTAAAAATCGTCTTATTGATTCCATATTGGAAGCAATTATGGAATTTGTTACACCAAATTTGCAAGACATTCAGCGAAAAATCGTCGCGTTCACCCGTCTGCCGGTTGAACGCCTGGATCGCGAAATCTCGCCAACACGGCTTCACTACGGTGCCAATCGATGGCAATGAGTCCGCAAGTCGGCGCTGGCAAGACGGCGATCAGGTCACCTTGCCATCACATGCGCCGTCACCCCGTGCTGTGGCGCGCGCCCGACCGTCGGGCCGTTGAGCGCGATGGCGTCTTGCCGGTCGATATTGGCGACCAACTCGTTCTCGTATTCGCCAGTCGCGTCATCAGGTCCAGGCGTTGCCCATGAGACAGCGCGTGGTCACGTCGGCGCGGGCCTGGGCTTATCGCAAGGCCGCCAAGACACCTCGCAGTCTTTCAAGCCGATAACCGCGCCAGCCAATCGGCTGCCCGCTCGACCTGGACGCGTCCGCGTTGCTCGGGTTGGCGCAAGTGGCGAACGAGCAGACTGGCTCCGGCGTTGGGAAAGCGCGCAGCAACGGCAGCCAGAAACGGGGGGACGGCAGGGTCGCTGAGCTTGCACTCGGCAAATCCGAGGGGTTCGTCGTTTTCGCACAAGGCAAAGTCGATCTCGCGCCCCTCTTTGTCTCGGATGTAGTTCAAGCTGACTGCCCGTCCGGCCGAATCTTGCAAAAAATGTGCGTGGCGCAGCAGAGCGGTGGCGCAGGCATTTTCAAAGCGCGCACCCTCATCGCCCTGAACCAATCCTGTGTCGTAAAAGTACACCTTGGGTTCCTTGAGCAGCGCACGCGCGATGTTGCGGTGAAACGGACGGACGGTAAACACGATGAACAAGGCTTCCAGGATTTCGAGGTAGCGCCCAAGGGTCGTGGGCGAAACTTGCAGGTCGCGTGCCAGCGATGCCAACGAAAGTGTCGAGCCGACACGGCTGCGCAGCATGTCAACGAAGACCCGCATGGCGCGCAGCTCGCCCACTCGCGAGAACTCCAGGATGTCATCGCGAATCATGCCTTCGAGGTAGAGTTGGCGCCAGCGCTGAGCGTCTTCGGGGCGGTCGGCCAGAAAGGGCTCCGGAAACCCGCCGCGTTCAATGAGCCGGGCCAGCGCCGCTTCCGGGGTAGCGCCCGAAGTTGTCACCCACTCGTTCACCGTAATGGGGTGCAATCGCCAGGAAAAGTACCTGCCCGCCAGGGATTCACCCGACTGAGGAAAAGTATCCAGACGGGCGCTGCCGGTGACCAACAGGGCTTGTCCGTTAGGTCGGCCATCAAAGACGCCCTTGAGCCAGCCTTTCCAATTCTTCATTTTGTGCAACTCGTCGGGCACAACCAGGCGTGCTGCCGGCGACCAACTTTGATCCAGTATGACGCGCCGGTCTGCGACGATATCCCAGTTCAGCACCTGCGCGTCCGCCCGATTCTGAGCCAGCGTGCGCGCAAGGGTCGTCTTGCCGGCTTGGCGGGGGCCGGAGAGAAAAACCATCTTTCGACTCAGGTCCGCGTTGATCAGCGGGGTAAGGGCGCGTTCCATTTGACTATTTTCCAGCTGAATGGAAAATAGTCAGGACTATTTGTGCTTTCTCTGAAAAATAGTCGGATTCAGCGGAATCAGATCTGCCACGGCCCTTGTTACGCCCGCACCTTGAATCGCTGCGTAATCGCCGCCAGTTCTTCCGCCACCCGACGCACATCGGCCATCGAACGGCTGAGCGAGTCGGCGGTCAAGGCGTTTTCTTCTGACAGGCGGGCGACGCTTTCCACGCTGCGGGTGATGCCGCTGCTGGTCGCCTTTTGTTCGCGCAGCGCTGCAGAAATGACTTCCGTAGCCGACACGGCCGAGGCGGTGCTGTCTTCAATCCGGGCAATGGCCTCGGTCGTTTCGGTGACCTTGTTGCGCACGGCAGTCATGGTGTCTCTGCTTTGGTTCATGCTCACGACTACCGAATCGGTACCGCTCTGAATGGCCCCGATCATGCTGGTGATTTCCTGCGCCGAGCCCGTGGTGCGCTCGGCCAGTTTGCGTACTTCGTCGGCCACCACAGCAAAGCCACGGCCTTGTTCGCCGGCGCGGGCGGCTTCAATGGCGGCGTTCAGCGCCAGCAGGTTGGTCTGGTCGGCAATGTCTTTGATGACGTTGGCAATCGTGCCGATTTGTTCTACCTGGGTGGATAGCTGCTGAATCATGTCGGCGGTCTGGCCGACCTTGCCGGTGGCGGCGACGACATCGTGAGACGCCGCTTCGCCCAGCGTCCGGCCGCGTGAGGCCGCGCTACCGGCGTCGGAGGCCCGGCGGCTAGCTTCTTCAGCATTGTTGCCCACCAGGTCGATGCTCACTGCCAGTTCTTCAACCGAGGCGGCCGCGCTGCTGATCGACTCAGATGATTCGCTGGCGCGCTGCGAGAGTTGGTGGCTCGATATCGTGACATCATTCACCGAGTTGTTCAGGTGGCTGGCGGTGGTTTGCAATTGCGTGACCAAGCCAGAAAGTTCGGCTTGCACGTCGCGCAGACTGGCCATCATTTCAGCCGGCTCATCCTTGCCTTGGCTTTCAATGGTGGCGGTCATGTCGCCGGCGGCGATGGTGCGCAAGTTGGCGATTGCCCGGGCCAGCGGGTTGGTGATGTTGCGGGTGACTATGAGCGAAATCAGCGCACCGACGACCACGGCAACAATCATGACTGTAATGGTCACCTTGCTGATGCTCTGAGCAATAACCGCCCCCTGTTCGTCGGCTTCTTTTGCCCGCTGCTTGTTGATCTTGACGATCTCAGAGAGGTCTTTGTCGATGATGTTGAAGATGGTCTGTACTGAGGACTGAGCCATCATCATGGCACTGGCGGTGTTGCCATCGCGCGCCGGTTTTTCGACAAACTTGATTTTGTCGAGATACTGGGGCCAGTATGTCTTGAAGTTGGCGAGGGCTTTCTTCTCAGCATCGGACAGGTCGGCCGACTTGCTGAACGCGTCCATGCGTTTGTTGATCTCGGATTCGTAGTCCTTCATTTCCCGCAAGATGTCGTCAATGACCGACGTGTCCTGTTCTGCGGCGAGCGAGAAGATTGTACGGTTGTGGCGCACCGTCAGCAGATTGACCTCGTCCATCAGGGTGATGGCATTGACACGAACCTCGTACATGTCGTGCAGCAGAGCACCCAGTTGCAGACTGGATTTCATGCCGTAGCCGCCGATACCCAGCAGAAAAACGATCAATACCCCGAAGCCCGCAGTGAGCTTGACACCAGTTTTGAACTGACTGAGAAATGAATCCATGAAGCCTCCGGTAATTTTTTAGTTGCTTTCCGCTTTCGAACTAAAGGCGATGTTAGCAGCTACGCGCAGGCGCAGTGCCGCAAACAAGGCAGGCAAACCGGGCTGTCCTGCAGTGCTGAAGCTTTGTTGCCTGCAATGCGCTTGCGGCCTTCTGTGCGCCTGCTGTCGCCTGCTTGACACCTGACTGGCTCGCCCCCATCATCCACCCTCCCGGTTTACCCTCCTTACTCTCTTGACGCGCTACCCTTTGCCCTTGCTGCTCCGCTGGTTCGCGTCCTTGCGTGCGGCCGTGCTGCTCGCCGCGCTGGTGGGCGTGGCGGTGCCATCGGCGCTGGTCGGCTACAGTAACGTAGAGCATCTGCGCGAGGAGTACTTGAACAATCTGGATACCGAAGCAGCGCGTACCGGCGAGCTGGTCGCCATGTCGATGCGCGAGCCGATCTGGCAGTTTGCTCCCGATCAGGCGGAATCCATAATTGATGCCGCCTTCCTTGACCACCGGGTGCTGGCGGTCGAAGTCTTCGATGCCAATACCCAGGCGTTTGCCTCGCGCAAGCGAGGGGATGCGGAGGGCAGTGCGACAACCCGTGCGGTGTCACGGGTGATGCGCCAGGGCAGCCCGATTGGCCATGTCGAGATCACCCTGTCCACTGCCGGGTACGCGGCAGCTCTGCGCGCTACCATGCAGCGCACCGTCGGTGGTGTCGCTATTGGCGTGATTTCGTCGGTGCTGCTGATTTCGCTGTTGCTTCATTTCCGCCTGATGCAGCCGGTAGCGAGGCTGGTCAAAGCCTCTGAAACGGTAGCCAGTGGCAACCTGCATGTGCCGATTCCGTATTTTCGTGCCGACGAAATCGGGCGTCTGGGCGAAAGTCTGGAATCGATGCGCGAGAAGCTTGGGCGCCTGGTTGCCGAGCTTGAGCGTAGCAATGAAGAATTGCGTCACTCGAACGAATCGCTCGAGGAGCGTGTACGTGACCGCACCAGCGATCTGGAGCAGGCGCTGGCCAAGTTGGTGCGCGCGCAAAAAGAAATGGTGGAATCCGAGAAGCTTGCGTCACTGGGCCGCATCGTTGCCGGGGTGGCGCATGAACTCAATACCCCGATTGGCAATGCCATGACCGTGGCGTCGACGATATCCGACGCCATGCGTCCCTTGATCGAGGAATACAAAGCCGGCAATGTGCGCCGCAGCACTCTCGCTGCGGTCGTAAGTAGCGATACCGGTATCAGCATCTTGCTGCGCAATCTGGAACGCGCCGCGCAGATGATTGGCAACTTCAAGCAAGTGGCTGTTGACCAGACCAGCGAGCAGCGCCGACCCTTTGATCTGTCGATTGTCACCTCCGAGGTGCTGAGCACGATTGCCCCCGCAGTGCGCAAGGCCGGCAACAGGTTGACCACAAGCCTTGCCCCCGACCTGATGTGCGACAGCTTCCCGGGGCCTTACGGGCAAGTGCTGACCAATCTGGTCATGAACGCTATCTTGCACGCATTTCCTCCGGGATCTCCGGGGAAGATCGTGATCACGACCGAGGCGGCGGATGCCGATACATTACGTTTGCGGGTCGACGACGACGGGCAGGGGATGAGCGACGAGGTGCGGCAGAAAATTTTCGACCCATTCTTCACCACGCGCATGGGCACTGGCGGCACAGGCCTGGGCATGAATATCGTGCAGGGCTTTGTCACCCGTGTGCTAGGAGGCTCGATTCGCGTGGAGAGCTCCCCGGGCCAGGGGGCTCACTTTGTTGTTGAGTTTCCGCGTTGCGCTCCCAGTAGCGCTGCGAATTAGAGGGCGCTATGGGGTATCGTTTATCAAAGATTTATACGCGTACCGGCGATGCTGGCACTACCGGGCTGGGCGATGGCTCGCGCACCGGGAAAGATTCGCTGCGGGTGGCCACCATGGGCGATATCGATGAGCTCAACTCGTTGCTGGGCGTAGTGCTGTGCGAACCGATGGACGATCAGGTGCGTGTTCTGCTCAGTGGCGTGCAGCACGACCTGTTTGATCTGGGGGGCGAGATCTGCATTCCCGGATCAGCCCTGCTCAAGACCAGCCAGCCCGAGCGGCTTGAACTGGCCATCGATCACTTCAATGCCGAACTGGAACCCCTGAAGGAGTTCATTCTGCCGGGGGGCAATCGCGTGGCGGCGCTGACGCATCAGGCTCGCACGGTGTGCCGCCGCGCCGAGCGCTCGCTGGTTGCGCTGGCGGCGGAAGAGCCGGTCAGCGATAGCGGTCGTCAGTACCTCAACCGGCTTTCCGACCTGTTGTTTGTGCTCGGGCGCTGGCTGAACAAGGCGGCGGGTGGCAGCGATGTGCTTTGGCAGAAGGGCAAGAACGCCTGAGGCCATGTTTGGCGCAGCCTTTGCGGGTGCCGGCGGTGGGCGGCGAGGAGTTTCCGCAAGTCGGCGCTGGCGATACGGCGATTGAGGTGATTGAGGTGATTGAGGTGATTGAGGTGATGCGGCCGTGTCTTGCGTAGTGTTAGCCAGACCGCAGCCCTCAACGCGGCATGGCCCAGCCGGTAACGCGCGCCAACTCGATGACCAGTTCGCGCATCCAGCGGTGCACCCGGTCGTCTTCGCGCGAGGCGTGCCAGTAAAGGAATACCTGAATCGGTGAAATCGGCAGCGGCGTGGCAAAGACCCGTATCGGCAGCAGGCGCGCAAGCTCCATGGCATAGGTACGTGGCATGGTCAGCAGCATGTCGGTTTCGGCGACGACACGGCAGGCCGAGAAGTAGTGGGCGGCTCGCAGCGCGACGCGTCGGCTCAAGCCGGTTTCGGCCAGAATGCTATCGACCGGATCGCGCCCCTCAAGATGCGACACGACGGCGTGACGTGCATTCAGATAGTCTTCGCCGCTGATCTGCCTCATGGTTTCTGGGAAGCGCCCGTTGGCGGCCACTACGGCCACCGCTTCGTCAGTGATGTGAAAGCGCTTCAGGTTGGGCGAGCCGGCAATGCGCCGGTCGATGACGAAATCGAGGCTGCCCGCCGCGAGCTCGCGCTCGAAATGCTCACGCGCCACTTGCCGGCTGGCCAGGCGCACCTTGGGCGCGACGGTGTCGAGGTGGGTCATCAGCACCGGCAGCGCGGTGGACTCCAGCACATCGCGCAGGGCCAGGCGAAACTCGACTTCCAATTCCGCGGGATTCAGCTCGCCCAAGGTCTGCACCGAGGCGAACAGACCATGAAGGTATTGGCGAATGTCGCCGATTACCGCGCGGGTGCGGTCGGTCGGCACCATGCGATTGCCGGTACGCACGAACAGCGGATCATCAAACACCTCGCGCAGGCGCCCGAGCGAATGGCTGATCGCGGGCTGGGTCAGATGCAGGGCTCGTGCGGCGCCCGAGATACCGCCGTGGGCGTAGATCGCATCGAAGACCCGAAACAGATTGAGATCGAGCCGCGGATCAAAGGCGTAGCCGGTGCCGATCGGTGTCGCTTTGGGAGTGCGTCGTGCCATGTCACTATTAAATTTCACTTATGACCTTGGATCAATAGTCATCATTTGTTTCTAAGGGCTACGCCCCTAGAATGAAGACCAGTGACTCATCTACTTCGCCCGAAAGGCTAGCCATGCCCGCTTACAAAGCCCCCCTGCGCGATATGCGCTTTCTGATCAATGAGGTTCTTGATTTCCCCGGCCATTACCGCAAGCTGTCCAATGGCGCCGAGGCTACGCCGGAGATGGTGGATGCCATTCTCGATGGCGCTGCGGCGCTGTGCGAAGAGGTGCTGGCACCGCTCAACCAGTCCGGCGATCAGGAAGGTTGTCACTTCGAAAAAGGCACGGTGACCACGCCCAAAGGCTTCAAGGAAGCCTACCGCCAGTTTGTTGACGGGGGTTGGCAGGGGGTCGCCTTCCCGGTCGAATACGGTGGTCAGGGGCTGCCGATGTCGGTCAATGTGTTCAAGTCCGAAATGATGGGGGCCGCGAACTGGGCGTTTGCCATGTACCCGGGCCTGACTGTCGGTTGCCTGAATACCGTTCTGGAATACGGCACCGAGGCGCAGAAGGCGCTCTACCTGCCACGCCTGGTCTCGGGGGAGTGGACTGGCACCATGTGCCTGACCGAGCCGCAGTGCGGTACCGATCTGGGGCAGGTCAAGACGCGCGCCGAGCCCCAGCCCGATGGCACCTATGCCCTGACGGGCACCAAGATTTTCATTTCGGCGGGCGAACACGATCTGGCCGAAAACATTATCCACATCGTGCTGGCGCGCCTGCCCGGGGCGCCGGCCGGCACGCGCGGTATTTCGCTGTTCATCGTGCCCAAGTTCCTGCTCAATGCGGACGGCAGCGTGGGGGCGCGCAACCCGGTGAATTGCGGTGCCATTGAACACAAGATGGGTATTCACGGCAACGCCACCGCCGTGCTCAATTTCGACGGCGCGACCGGCTACATGATCTCGGAGCCGAATCGTGGTCTTGAGGCCATGTTCACGTTCATGAATACCGCTCGCATTGGTACGGCGATTCAAGGGGTGGTTCATGCCGAGCAGGCCTTCCAGGGGGCCTTGCCCTATGCCAAAGAGCGCCGCTCGATGCGCGCACTGTCAGGCAAGAAAGAGGCTGATCAAGTGGCCGACGCCCTGATCTGGCACGCGGACGTACGGCGCATGCTGCTGACCCAAAAGGCGGTGGCCGAGGGCGGGCGAGCGATGATCTACGCGGCTTCGATTGTGGCCGACAAGATGTACGCTGCCTCACTCGAAAAGGACGCCGCCAAGCAGGCCAAGTTCGACAACAAGCTGGGCTTTTACACGCCGATCATCAAGGGCTTTTTGACCGAACTGGGGGTGGAATCGGCGAGTCTGGGCATGCAGGTATTTGGCGGGCACGGCTACATCGCCGAGCACGGCATGGAGCAGATTCTGCGCGATGCGCGCATTTCCACGCTCTACGAGGGGACGACCGGCATTCAAGCGCTGGATCTGCTTGGGCGCAAGGTGTTGCTCAGTACCAAGGGTCGCTGTGTCTGGGACTTCACCGGCATCATTGTGCGCTTTGCCCGTACGCGTGCGTTTGCCGGCGGCCCCGTGGGCAAAATGGCGCGCACGCTGCTGCGCCGGTCCTTGCAATGGAATATTCTCACCGGCCGCATCATGCTGCGTGCGAGCAAAGACCGCGAATTGGTGGGGTCGGCCAGCTTCGATTACCTGATGTATTCCGGGTACGTGATGATGGCCTACTTCTGGGCGCTGCAAGCGGCCAGAGCCGCAGAGATGCTCGCCAGTGGCAAAGGCAGCGAATCCGCCGAGTTCTATACCGCCAAGATACAGACCGCCGAGTTCTACTTTGAACGCTTGCTGCCCCGTGCCGACGCCCACCGCATCGGGGCACTGTCACCGACGTCGTCAGTGATGCAGATGGACAAGGATCATTTCGTGTTTCAGTGAGCGTTTCCCTGCGCTGGTGCCGGACGCACTGCCGGTACTAGCGCTTTGCCTCGCGCTCTTTACGCCGCTGCGTCTCGATGCAGGTCATCAGCTGATTGGTGGTATCGCGCAGGCGCTGGTTCACCTGCATGAGGAACTCCATTAGCAGCTTGACGCCAACCAGCGGTTGCTCGGTGATCATGAGCGAGAGCTGTTCGCGGTCGAGCACCGCAAATTCAACCTGTTCGAGCGTGACGCAGTTGGCAAAGCGTGGTTCGCCGTCGATCAGTGCCATTTCGCCCAGCGTCTTGCCCGGGCCGGCGATGGCGATCTGGGCACCGACGCCCACCATATCGCGGCGCGAGATTTCGCAGTTCCCGCTGAGGATGAGGAGCATGTAGTCTCCGTCTTCACCCTCACGGATGATGGTGGTGCCCGGCTCGGCACGCAAGACGCGCATGTGGCGTGCCAAGCACTCCAGGTCAGCGGTTTCAAAATCTGAAAACAGCTGAATAGTTTGGATGATCTCGCGCAGGCGCGGCACAAAGGGCGTCGCATCGCCCAGGTAGGTCATGCCGGCAATGGGCTTTATCGCAGTCATGTCTGGATTGTAGCGCTCAGGCAATCAGACATACGACAAGTATCAACCAGCCGGCGCAGGCCCCCAGGAGGTGCCCGTCGCTGAGCAAGTCTTGGGCGGCGTCGCCGCCGCCGGCACCCGCATGCAGGCGCCACAGGTAGCGAAACATGCCGTAGAGCACAAAGGGCACGGTGTAGATCAGGCTGCGCGTACCGTGCAGGCTGAGGGTTTCTGCGCTGACGGTGTACAGCGCATAAGCGACGATGGTGCCGGCTGCGGTAATGGCAATGAACTGGTCGAGCAGCGGCGCGCTGTAGTGCGCCAGCACACGCCGGTGCGTGCCCTTTTTGCCTTCGCCGGCCGCCAGTTCCGAGCGGCGCTTGGCGAAACCGAGAAACAGCGTCAGCAACAGGCCGCACAGCAGCAGCCATTGCGACGGCACAATGCCGATGCCGACCGTGCCGGCGAGCAGACGCAGCATGAAGCCGGCACAAATGACAAACACATCGAGAATCACCACATGCTTGAGCCAGAAGGTATAGGCGATATTCAGCCCCAGGTAGACAAAGAACACCCAGGGCGCGGAACCCGCGAGAGTTAGGGCAACCACACTGCCCAGCGCCAGACAACTCAGACCCAGCCCGATCGCCAAAGGCACCGTAATGGTGCCTGCCGCCAAGGGGCGGAATTTCTTTTTGGGGTGTTGCCGGTCTTGTTCGCGGTCGACCAGATCATTGAGCACATACACCGCCGAGGCCAGCAGACTGAAGGCCACGAAGGCCCAGATGGCCGCACTGAGCTTGGCATGATCCATCCAGGCATGACCAAACAGCAGTCCGGCAAAGACGAACAGGTTTTTCACCCACTGGTGCGGGCGCAGCAGGGCGATGGCCGGGTTCATCAGCAGGCTATTGCGAGCTTCATTTCAGACACACCTCACCGGGGAAGTAACGGTCACAAAGATAGCAGGCTCTCTGGGGCAGCCAGTGTGGCAGGCGATAGTATTTTTCCTTGATCCGGCGCAGCACGCGGTCACGGTAAGCCTCGTACTGAAAGCCTTCACCACGAACGCGCCAGAAGGTGGCACCGCGAATGACAAAGGGTTCAACGCTGACTATCGTAAAGAAGGGCGTGTACTCGTCGGTTTTCGGCGCGTCTTTACTCAGGATCAGGATATTGCGCCCGGCCAGCGCCCGAAAATCGGTCTGAATATCGTCATGGCGGGCATGGCTGGAGCCATTACCGAAGACCAGCACATGCTCGCGCAGGTTGTAACCCAGGGTCACGGCATTGGAATAGCCGTCCATCGCCAGTACCCACGGCTGCGCGGACGACTGACGCTCTTTGACGATGAAGTCCGCAAATTCCTGGTGCGCTACCGTGAGCACCGCACTGCCGTAAAACCCCTGCTTCTTCCAGGTTTCCAGAGGCAGTTGCGCAATAGCAACGATGGCGAGCACATGCAGCAGGGCAAGGCCGGCAAAAAACCGGATCAGGGTCAGCATCTGTGTGGCCGTGACGCGCATGCCCAGCCAGATCAGGAACAGCGGCACGAAGGTGAGCAGCCAGTGCAAGCCGATGGTCTTGGGGACCGAGAGCAGGGCGAAGAGCAGCAAGGGCACCGTGAACAGAGTGGCCGTCGTGCGCCCATCGGCAAGCCCATCATTCCGCAAGTCGGCGCTGGCAACACGGCGATTGCGGTAATTTTTCAGCACAAACCACAGCGCCGGTGGTGTCAGCAGATACAGCAGCGAGACCGCATAGAGCAGCGGGGTGGTCAGCGACGCCCCCGCCTTGCCATGGCGATTGACGAAGTTGAACATGTAGTTCGACCAGCAGTTGGCGCTGTTCCACCAGCCCATCAGGACCAGCGCCGGTACGCAGCAGGCATAGGCGACGATGAGGCCGGCAAACGCCCACGGGGTTCGGCGGCGCAGTACATCGATCAGGTAGGCAAAGCCGAGCAGGGCAATGAAGTACTTGCTCAGCACCGCACCCGCGAGAAACACCCCTGAGACCAGGTACCAGCGCAGGCCGTCGCCTTCCCGCTCCTGTGCCGCACGCAGCCAGGCCAGTGCTGAGAGCACGCTGAAATAGACCAGCGGGGTGTCGGTGGTGATCAGTACATTCCAGATATTGGCCGGGGCCAGCAGCACCAGCGTGGCAATGCCGTAACGGCGGGTGTCGTCAATATCCGGCCACAGCCGGGGCAAGGCCCACCATATGGCCAGGCTGAGCAGGGCGGGTTGCACAATGCTGGGCAGGCGCAGCCAGGCATCGGCATTGCTCAGGCTGGCCAGCGCTGCCAGCCACCAGCCGATCATGGGCGGATGATCGTAAAAGCCCCAGTCCGGCTGCCAGCCCCACCAGATGAAGTAGGCTTCGTCGCCGGAGATCGGCAGTGCGCTACCCAACCAAAACCGGAAGACGAGCGTCAGCCCGAGCAGCAGGGCGAAGCGTGTACCGTGCGGCATCTGTGGCTGGGATTAGCGCTCTGCGGCGGCCAGCCGGCGCTGGCGCACCGCCTCGGCGAGTACGTCCAGTGCGGCCAGCGTATCGTCCCAGCCGATGCAGGCGTCGGTGATCGAGACGCCATACTCAAGGGGTTTGTCGGGCATCAAATCCTGCCGGCCTTCATGCAGGTGCGACTCGATCATGACCCCAAAGATGCGCTCGTCGCCCGCCGCCATCTGCGCCCCCACGTCTTTCGCGACGTCGAGCTGACGTTTGAACTGCTTAAGGCTATTGGCATGCGAGAAGTCAATCATGACGCGCGCCGCCAGCCCCGACTTGCCCAGCTCCGCGCAGGCGGCCTCGACGGATGCGGCGTCGCAGTTCGGCGCCTTGCCCCCGCGCAGGATGAGGTGACAATCTTCGTTGCCATTGGTCGAGACAATGGCCGAGTGGCCGGCTTTGGTCACCGACAGGAAATGGTGCGGGCTGGCGGCCGCCTTGATGGCATCGACCGCAATGCGGATATTGCCATCTGTACCGTTCTTGAACCCGACCGGGCACGACAGCCCCGAGGCCAGCTCGCGGTGCACCTGCGACTCGGTCGTGCGTGCGCCGATCGCCCCCCAGGCGATCAGGTCGGCGGTGTATTGCGGCGTGATCGTATCGAGGAACTCGGTGGCGCAGGGCACGCCCAGCTCGTTCACTTCCCACAGCAGCTTGCGCGCCAGGCGCAGGCCGTCGTTGATGCGGAAGCTGCCATCGAGGCGCGGGTCGTTGATCAGGCCCTTCCAGCCCACCGTCGTGCGCGGCTTTTCAAAGTACACACGCATGATGATCAGCAGGTCGTCCTGATAGCGCTCGCGGGCGGCGAGCAGCCGCTTGGCGTACTCCATCGCCGCGTCATAGTCGTGTATCGAACAGGGGCCGACCACCACCACCAGCCGGTCATCGGCACCATGCAGCACTCGGTGGGTGGCCTGACGCGCGGCCCAGGTGGTCTCGGCCGCCTTATCGCTGGCGGGGAACTCGCGCAGGATATGGGCGGGCGGTGATAATTCCTTGATTTCCTTGATACGAACGTCGTCGATGATGTGTTTCATGGGTGAGGGTGCCGAAGCAGGCGATGGCGAAAGACGAGCGGCATAGTTTAGCCGCGAGGGAAACAATTCTTTGCAATTTGTCGAACCTTACGCTGGAGTTGCTTTCCCCCTTGTGTTTACATGCGCAGACCCCATTTCGGCAGCAGCGTTTTGCCCAGTCGCTTTTTCAGGAGGCCCGTTCATGACTGTTTCAGCTACTTCCCTCGTCCGTTTCAAGGCGCGTGCGCTTGTCGCCGCCACCAGTCTGGCACTTGCCGGCGGAGTCATATTCTGGTTGTCGTCCTCGCCCATCAGTGAGGCCTCAGCCGCCCCGTCGTCCTCTGGCGTCAAGCCGGTGGCGCAGATCGTCACTCCGATGGGTGGCAGTGGTCAGAATGGCAGCGGCGGCGGGGTCGTCACGGGCCTGCCTGACTTCGCCTCGATTGTGGAGCGCCAGGGCCCCTCGGTGGTCAATATCAGCGCCCAGGGCAAAGCGAGCCGTGGCCCGCAGTTCGACCCCAACGACCCGATGTTCGAGTTCTTTCGCCGCTTTGGCGGCGTTCCGGGCTTTCCCGGTGGCCCGGGGCAGGGTGGTGGGCGCAGCATGCCCGCACCCCGCTCGGCGGGCTCGGGGTTCATTGTCAGTGCCGATGGCGTAGTGCTGACCAACGCCCACGTGGTCGATGAAGCTGCCGAGGTGACAGTGAAACTCACCGACAAGCGCGAATTCAAGGCCAAGGTGGTGGGCATCGACAAGCAGACCGATGTCGCCGTGCTCAAAATCGACGCCAAAAACCTGCCGGCAGTGACCATCGGCAGCGCACAGCAGGCCAGAGTCGGTGAATGGGTGGTGGCCATCGGCTCGCCCTTTGGCTTTGAGAACACCGTGACCGCCGGCATTATCTCGGCCAAATCGCGTTCGCTGCCCGAGGAAGGTTACGTGCCTTTCCTGCAGACCGATGTCGCCATCAATCCGGGTAACTCGGGTGGCCCGCTGTTCAACCTGAAGGGCGAAGTGATCGGCATCAATTCGCAGATCTATTCGCGCAGCGGCGGCTATCAGGGCGTTTCGTTTGCCATTCCGATTGACGTGGCGATGAAGGTCCAGCGCCAGTTGCTCGACAACGGTAAGGTGCAGCGTGGTCGCCTGGGGGTATTGATTCAGGAAGTCGATCAAGCCCTGGCCAACTCGTTCAAACTCGACAAGCCCATGGGCGCCCTGATCAGTGAAGTGGAAGAGGGTGGCCCCGCAGACAAGAGCGGGCTCAAGGCCGGCGACGTCATCCTCAAATTCAATGGTACCGAAGTCGCCCGCTCGGGCGAGTTGCCGCCGCTCGTGGCCGACGTGACGCCTGGCGGCAAGGCCTCGGTTGAAATCTGGCGCGATGGCAAGGTGGTGGCCAAGACCGTGACCGTGGGTGAGGTAAAAGGCAAGGGCAAGCGCGGCACCGATGACGAGGTTGACCCGGACGACAAACTGGGTCTGAGCGTGCGGCCTCTGACCAAACAGGAACAGAAGCAGGTGGGTTTGGGCGGCGGTCTGCTGGTTGAAGCGGTCGATGGTATCGCCGAGAAAGCCGGCATTCGCCCGGGTGACGTAGTGCTCGCGGTCAATGGCAATGGAGTCAATACCGCCGAGCAGTTGCGCGCGCTCGTAGGCAAGTCAGGCAAGCGGGCAGCACTGCTCATTCAACGCGAAGGACGCAAGCTGTTCGTACCGGTCGATTTGAGCTGAGTGAGTCGACAAGGGCTGTCCATGGCGCATTATCTGGCCTGACATGGTGATAATGCGGCCATGGACCCCGTCTCCCACGCCGCACTCGGCGCTACCTTCGCGGCGTTGGCAGCGCCGTCTCACCAGCGCCGACTTGCGGTACTGATCGGCGCTGCCGCTGCGCTGCTGCCCGATGCCGACGCGCTGATTCAGAGCGATACGGACCCGTTGCTGGTGCTCGACTATCACCGGCATTTTTCTCATTCGCTGCTGTTTATTCCGGTCGGCGCACTGATCGTCACGCTGCTGCTCTGGCCCTGGCTGCGCAAACAGCTCAGTCTCGGTCGCGTCTATGCCTTCAGCCTGGCCGGTATCGCTTCGTCCGGCTTGCTTGATGCCTGCACCAGTTACGGCACCCAACTGTGGCTGCCGTTCAGTAATGAGAAGGTTGCCTGGAACCTGATTTCGGTTTTCGACCCGCTATTTACCCTGCTGCTGCTGGTGCCGCTGGTGCTGACGCTGCGCCAGCCGACGCGCAACAGCGTGCGCATCAGCGTGACGCTGGCGGGCCTGTATCTGTGTCTGGGTTTTTGGCAGCAGCAGCGCGTGAGCGAGCAAATCCTGCAGGTCGCGGCGGCACGCGGGCACGTCGCCGAGCGGCTGACTGTCAAGCCGACGCTGGGCAATCAGCTACTCTGGCGCTCGCTCTATCTCCACGAGGGCCAGGTGCAGGCTGATGCCACCCACGCCGGTTGGTCGCTGCGCCACTACCCCGGGCAAACCGCGCCGCTGCTGCGCGAGACCCCGAGCCGGCATGCCGCTGACATTGAGCGTTTTCGCCACTTTTCCGATGGCTGGCTGGTGCAGACCACGCCCGATTTCATCGGTGATGCCCGCTATGCCATGTTGCCGACGCGCATCGACCCGATCTGGGGCATTACCTGGGATGCGCAGGACAAACTGCAATTCATCAACCGGCATGACATGACGCCCGAACTGCGCAAGGAGTGGTTGCGCATGCTCATCGGCCGGTGAAGCCGACGACTCAGCGAGCCGCCGCCCCCTGAGCCAGGCACTCTTTGAGCGCCACCGCCGGGCCATCGCTAAGCGAGGCCTTGTTGCCATCGATTTTCAACACAGCGATACCGTTCGAGTACTGCGCGCCCGCCTCGCCAGCAGATTTGTCCAGACGCACCTGGCGCTCCGGCCACATCAGCCAGGCCGACTTGCCGCTATCAAGCAGCCGCACATGGAAGAACTTGCCGCCCTCGCAGCGGTACTCAACGGCGTTCTCGTAGCCCTTGGGCACAACTGCGGTACTGCTCTCGCCAAACGGCCAGAGATTGAAACTCATGCTGCCGCACCCCGTCAGAACGAGCGCGGCCGCGAAGGCAGCGAAGCAGGTCTTGGCTGTGGAGAAGATTTGATGCGATGGCGACATGGCAGGCCTCGATAGCGTTAGAACCGCGCAGTGTAACGGCAAGCCGATACATTGACCTTGCCCCTGAATTCCGTACTCCATAGGCTGTCCATTATGCGGCGACTTTGTCGTGCTGCTGGGCCGCATGCCAGCGGTTTTCAAAGGTCATCGGGCTCACGTCGCCCAAGGTGGAATATAGCTGTGAATGGTTGTAGAACGTCAGCCAGTCGATGACCTCATTCATGGCCTCGCGGCGGGTGGCAAATGTCTTTCCGTAGAGACGGTCAACCTACCGGCAGTCCCAGAGGCTGTCGGTAGGCGCATTGTCCAAGCAGTTACCTTTGCGACTCATTGACGAGCGCATGCCGTAATCACTCAACGCATCTTGGAATAGCTCAATCGCTGCGGTCAGGTACAGCCAACCTTCGCCGGTCTGGATGTCGGTAGCGATATCCCGGCCGCTTCCGCTAAACCGTCCGGGTCGTGATATTGCTGTTTGTCGAGCAGTGCTCGAATGTCGAGGTCGGCGGCGTTATGCACGGTCACTTTTTTGAAAACTGACCGAATAGCCGTCACCACACTGCGTGGACATAAAGGTCAGGTCAGCGTTTTCCGCGGTTGTAGTTGCGCGGACCGGGGGTGCCCGCGCCGCGGGTCTCAATATGGCGGAACGTGATGCGCCCTTTCGACAGATCATAGGTCGAGAGTTCCAGCGACACCTTGTCGCCGGCCAGAATCTTGATGTGATGCTTGCGCATCTTGCCGGCGCTGTAAGCGACCAGATTGTGCCCGTTATCGAGTGTGACGCGGTAGCGGGAGTCAGGCAGCACTTCCATCACCACGCCGTCCATTTCCAGCAGTTCTTCTTTGGCCATGACGTGGTTCCAGGGAAGATGAAAAAGAAAAAGCCCGACACCGGCCGGGCTGGACAAAGTGTGATCATGACGCACCCAATAGCGTGCGTCCGCGCGCACTATGCGCTCTTGAGCCATGAATAGCAAAGGCTTTTATCCCCTCCGACCACGGCGCGCAGGCAAATCGCCGTACCGCCAGCGCCGACTTGCGGATTTACGAGCCCCCGCCCTACGTGCACCGCGACTGATCAGCGCACCGGCAAATCCGTGTCTTGATAGATGTCATCAAGTGTGATGAGGCAACGCGCATCACCGCAGTCAACGACGAAATCGTTCTCGGTAGACAGTTCCATTTCCAGCCACTGACCGCCGTCCCCGCGTTTGTGTACCTTTGCCGACACCCGATCGGAGTCAACGATCAGGTAGTAGTGCACACTGGGTATCGATTTGTACGCCTGCAATTTTTCCCGCTGGTCTATTTTTGCGGTGGCCGGAGACAACACCTCGGCAATGAAACACGGAGTTTCCTTATGCATGGGATGACTGTCCGACGGATCGCAGGTCAGCATCACATCGGGGTAGTAATACACGTCATCTTTGCTGATGCGTAACTTCATATCCGTCATGAATGCTCGGCAAGAACCAGCGCGCGAAGTGCTCCTGAGTTTCAGATAGAGGTTTCCTGCGATAAGGTTATGCCGCTCGCTAGCCCCGGCCATTGCGTGCATTTCGCCGCCGACAAACTCGTGACGTACCGTAGCGACCGCTTCCAGCGCAAGATACTCAGCTTCTGTCAGGGTCTTTTTAAGGTGTGCTTGCGCCATGCGATGCCTCCTGTGAACTTCGGTCGAGCCGATTTTAGTCCTCACTCAAACAACCGACGCTCGAGTGCATAGCGAATCAGCTCGGCATTGTTTTCCACGCCCAGCTTTTCCATCAGGTGCGTTTTGTGGGTGGTGATGGTTTTGGGGGAAAGGTGAAGTTGCTCGGCAATGTGTGAGAGGGGCGTGCCTTGGGCGATCAGGCGAAAAACCTCGCGCTCGCGCTCGCTCAGCGCATCGTGAGGCACCATAGCGGGTGTGGCGGAAGCGAACGCCATCTGTTCCGCCAGCGCTGCCGGAATGAACCGGTGACCCGTCGCAACCTTGAGCACTGCTTCGTGCAGCGTATCAGGCGACGACTCCTTGGTGAGATAGCCCGTCGCACCCGCTTGCAGTGCCCGGCGAATCGTCGTCGGCTCGTCGTGCATCGAGAGCACCAGAATCGGCAAATTCGGTCGCACACGACGCACCGCCTCGATCAGGCTGGTACCGCTGGCACCGGGCATGGTCAGATCGCAGATAAGCAGTTGGGCCTCGCTCGCGCTCACCATGCTTAGCGTGGCCTGTGCACTTGCCGCCTCGGCGACAACGACCAGATCCAAGTATGAGCCTAGCATCTGGCGCAACCCAGCGCGAAACAGCGTATGGTCATCGGCGAGCAGGATGTGGATCATGGTGTACCAGCGGGAGTGGGAGTGAGAGTGAGAGCGGGGGAGGGTAGTGGAATCTGGATTTTCAGCCGGGTACCCTCGCCACCGGCGCTGTCGATCTCAATGTCGCCGCCCAGCGCCAGGGCGCGCTCACGCATTCCCATGAGCCCGAAGTGCGTGTGCGTATCGACCGTAGCCGGCTCAAAGCCAACACCGTCATCGGCGAGCTCAAGAACCAGAAAGGGACCGTCAGGGCGAAGCGAGAGGTGCACGCTGTGTGCCTGCGCGTACCGGGCAATATTGGTAAATGCCTCTTGGACTATGCGAAACAGTGCCGTACGAATATCGTCCGGTAGCGCCTCGGTATCAAAGCGCCAGGCTGTGGTGAGACGTATTTCCTGGGGTGTCAGTGATCGCTCCGCCTGCCACTCGATCGCTGCCGAGAGCCCAAGATTCAGCGCGGGAGGGCGCAGCTCGGCGGCGATGGCTTTCATGCTGCGGTAGGTTTCGCTGATCATTTCGTCGATTTCGGTAATGATTTTTGCTTGCGCCCCGGAGGCGTCGCGAGCGAGCAACTGCAGGCGCATGCGTGCCCCGGTGAGCAATTGCCCCAAATCGTCATGAAATTCTTGTGCCAGATGAAGGCGCTCCGCTTCCCTGTCGTGCTCGCGTTTGGCGGCGAACCGCCGCAGCGCCTCTTGCGCACGCTCCAGTTCAATCTGTGCGCATTTCAGGGGGGTGACATCGAGCAAAATTCCGCTCAAAACCGCGCAGCCGTCGGTCGCCACTTCGGCTTTGGCGTAAAGCTGCAACCATGCACTTGATGAATTGCGATGTGGGGCGGTTCGGCCTAGCCAGGTGGTTTCTGCCAGGGGTTCGCCGCTGAGGAGTAGTTTGCGCAAGGATGGGGCATCGTCCGGGTGTATGGCTTCCAGCAGCAAGGCGGGATCAGCCAGAATTTTGCTGGCAGTGTGGGGCACGAGCCGACAGATTCCCTCGCTGAGCGTGGTGAAGCCTTGTACCGGTCGCCAGGTAAAAACAGCGACGGGCAGGTGATTGATGAGCTGGCTATGCTGCGCAGCAACATCGCGAAGACTGGCATCCCGCTGTTTGCGTTGGCTATCGCGCGCGTTGCGCAGTGTCAGCGAGAAAAGGCCGGCACCCACGAACAGCGCGAGCACCAGCCCGACCAGAAGCGCGGTCGATGCCGTGAACTGCAGCCCGACCCCCGGGGTAACCGAATTCATGAGTACGGTCGCTGGTAAAGGTGTTGCTGGGTGGACATCAGGCTTGCCTTATGGCATTTTCCGGGGACACTGATTGCTCAGAGTGTAGTTATCAACCATAGTACGTTCCATAAAGGTGGGACGGAGTCCCTACAACACGTCCGAGAAAGTATGAAATGAAACGAGAAAAAGGCTTCAGTCTGATTGAGTTGATGATCGTCGTTGTCATCATAGGCATACTTTCGGCGATTGCGATACCCAATTACAACGACTACATGCAGCGCTCCAAGCTGGTCGAGGCGAGCAGCATTCTTGGCGACTTGCGCACGCGCATGGAGCAGTACTATCAGGACAATCGTGCGTATGGGGTCACCACCACCACCGTGTGCGGGATCACCGTTCCCACGGCGGTCAACACGGCACCCTGGAACAACAAGTTTTTTACCGCTTCCTGCGTGACATCCAATGCCGGGCAAAATTATCTGCTGACGGTCACCGGGAGCTCACAATTGCCCGGGTTCGCGTTTACGCTGACAGATGCCAACGTGCGCGGCACGACGACCTTTAAAGGGGCCGCAGTGACCAAGGCCTGCTGGTTGGTCAAGGGTTCGGAGTGCTGATGCGCACAATGACGATCACCTCGCGTCCGGCAAGGGGCTACTCCTTGATTGAGCTTGTGGTCGTGGTCGCGATTCTGGGTGTCCTGATGAGTCTGGGTGTGCCCATGTTTGGCGAGATCATGCGCAACTCGGCGATTCGGGCGCGCGCGGAAACGGTTCTGGGCAGTCTTCAACAAGCCCGGTCAGAAGCGCTGAAGCGCAATGCGACCTTGTGGTATCAATTGGTCGACACCGTTGACGATACCTGCGCACTGAATACCGCCGGTCCCTACTGGATTGTCGGCACCGGCGACAGGGTAGGTGCGTGCGCGGCAACGCCTGATCCAGCCGCTGTCCCGGTGGCACCGGCCACGGCGGTCCTGTTCAAATCGGATCCGCGTGCGCTGAACCCTGATGGGGGCACTGACGATGGGGTGGTCATCGTGGCCGGGAGTTCGCAATTCTGCATCAGCGGCCTGGGGCAGCTGACCGGGACCAACTGCACGTCCGGGGCGGTGACCGGCCCGACAGTGAGTACCGATATCAACATCACCATGCCGTCGGCGGGAGCCTGTCGCACCACCACGGCGGGCACCGGCGTTGCCTGCATGCGCGTCAGCGTGCGCAGTGGCGGCCAGGTGCGCATGTGCGATCCGGCAATCGATGTTAATGGTACTGATTCCAGGCGGTGCATCCCATGACGACCATGACAACCACTCATTGCTGGCGAACCCCGGCGCTCCGCCGGCAATCCGGGTCCGCATTACTTGAAGCTCTGATTTCGGTCATGATCTTCAGCATCGCACTGATTGGACTGGTGGCAATCCAGGGCAATGCCATCAAGCAGAACCTGCAGGCGAAATACCGAAACGACGCCAGCTTTCTGGCCAACCGCATCCTCAGTGATATCCAGCTCGATGCCGCCAACTACGCCAGCTATGGCAATGCCGCGGTGACGGGCACAACCTATGACTCCACGACGGAATCCGGCTTCACGGCCGGTTCGACGCAGCGTCAGTGGGCTGCCGCCGCGGCCGCCGTATTGCCGGGGGGGCGGGCCGTGGTGCTCTCAGCGGTTGCCGATGCCTCGGTGACCATCACCGTGTCGTGGGCGCCCACGGGCGAGACGGCCTCCATGAGTACCGTCGGTTATCGGCATCAGCATGTGCTGGTGTCGCGCGTAAATGTGCTTGATATATGAACACGCTACCTACCCCCATTCTGCCCCCTCGTCCGAGCCGCGCTGACCGGGGCTTCAGCTTGATCGAGCTCATGGTCGGGTTGACCATCGGCCTGATCGCCATGCTGGCCGTTACCGTGACGCTCAATACCGCCGAGCAGCAGAAGCGCAAAGTTACGGGCGGCGCCGAAGAGCAGGCGGGGGCGGCCATCGGCACTTACCTGCTGGAGCGCGATCTGCGCATGGCCGGTTACGGGTTGGTCAATAATGCCGCCAGTGGTTTGCTGGCCGTGTGTGGCTTCGGCACGGTCAACGGATTCAACTCGGCGCGATTGCCGGCCACGGCCACCACTATCCAGTACAGCGGTGTGGCCGGCGCCGGCTACCTGCCCTTTACTCCCATCGCGATTAATCCGGCGGGTATTCCTGCCGGTGATGCCGGCACCGATGTCGTATTGATCAATTACAGCGGTTCGGCCGGCATGGTGGGTGACGGGGCGATTATTTCCGACGACGATGGGCTTGGCTTGAAGGTTTCCGATCGGTCCGGGTTCCATATGGGTGATTTGATCATGGTGGTGGCCCTACCGGCGACCGCCACCTGTGCCCTGACCGAGGTGACTAATTTGCCCAGCAGTGGGGAATGCGCGTCGAGTGGTGGCGATAGCGCAATTATCCAGCAGGTAGCAGGCAACTATGGCAACTACTCGCGGTGGCTGGAGTCTGTGCCTCGTCCCGTGATCTGCCCATCGGTCGCGACCACTTTTGTCAATGACGCGGTAACGGGGTTGGCCGCTGGTACCTACGTCAGCGGCCGAGTGTTCAACCTGGGGCCGCGTGACCGACTTGCCAGCCATGTCTATGCGGTGCGCAGCGGTAACCTGACCATGTGCGATATGTTGACGCACGACTGTACGGATGCCGCACAGTTGACTAATGACGTCTTCTGGCGGCGCCTGGCGCCCAATGTGATCCGCTTCTCTGCCCAGTTCAACAACGGGGGCGTCTGGACTACTGCCCCTCCCACCGATCAGGCGGACTGGATGGATGTCACCTCCGTGCGCTTCGCGCTCGTTTCCTGGAGTGATTTTTTCGAGAAGGATGCCATTACCTACAGCGCCACCACCTTCCCTGATGCCTCAGGCAATCTCAACTGGGCTGGCGGCACCATGGTGGTCAGTGGTATCGCCAACTGGGATCACTACCGCTACAAGCTGATCGAGTCGCGGGTGGTGTTGCGTAATCTGATCGGTGGCAAAAACATACCGGAGGCACCCGCACCATGATCACTACTGCGCCTGCACCCCGGCTGAGCCGCCAGTCCGGCATTTCCTTGCTGATCACCCTGATTGCACTGTCGCTGCTTTCACTGGCCGGTGCGGCCATGATGCGCGCGCAGGATTTTGGCGGTATCGTGGTTGGCAATATTTCCTTTCGCCAATCGTCGGTGCATGCCAGTGACGCAGGCATTGAGCACGCCCGTACCTGGCTGCTCACGCAGTCGACTGCCATGCAGGCATCGGGCGGCCTGAATACCGTCTTGCACAATAACGCCACTGTGGCTGCGGTGGGCAGCCCGACGGGGCCCTATTTCGCCAGTTGGGGTGATTTTGACCCCAAGTCGTATACCTGGACCGACGCGACGCAAGCGTATCAGATGAGTGCCGCTGATCTGCCCGCGAATCTGGCCGGGCATACCGTGTATTGGGTGATTCATCGTATGTGTCGGGCAACCGGCGCCCCTACTGCCGCGAACACTAACTGCCTGAAGGTGACCGCGAGCTCGACGCAGGGTGACTCGAAGAAAGTGGTGCAGTATGGCGACTACAACAAATCGGGTAGCAGTGAGACACCGTATTACCGCATTACCTCGCGGGTCAATGGACCGCGGTCAACCGTTACATATGTGCAAGCCATCGTTTTCTGAGCCTGGCCGATCACCTAGGAGATTCTCATGAGCGCAAGTACTCAAGTCGCCGTACCCCCATCCCCCTGGCTTCGCCTGCGTCAGGGGTTGTGCCTGCTGCTCGCCTTCCAACTGGGCTTGCCCTTGCAATCCTTGGCCGCGACCATCAACTTCGCCACACAGCCCATGGCCACCACCACCGCCAGCGTGGTCAAACCTAACCTCTTGTTTGTGCTCGACGACTCCGGCTCCATGGGCTGGGACTTCATGCCCGACTTTGTTGACGACGATGGAAGATGTTTTGACGCGGGCAATAAAGACGGCGATCCGAGCATTTCAGGCGGGCGTGATTCGTGCAAGATGGGAGACCCTCCCTATACATCGCCCGATTTCAACAAGATTTACTACAACCCGGCGACCGTCTATGTCTCAGGTGTCGACGCCAACGGAGTGTCAAAAGGCGATCAGACTGATTTGACCAACGTCCAGACGGACCCCTACGGGCAGCAGCGCAAAGACCAACTCGGCAACAGCGTCACCACCAGGAACTTGACGACCACGTACCCGGAGCGGGTTTATTGCACTGATCGTAGCGACACGGCCACCGACACCACCCTGTGCAAAGCGAATTCCGGCCACTATGGGTCGGACGGGACCGACTACAAGTACCCCACAGCTGCGTTCCCCTATGGGGTCAATAGCAGTGACGCCAAGAAATATCGGTTCGGCGCGCCCTACTATTACCGCATCGTAACCTCCGAGCATTGCACCGACACGACGCTGACCAGCTGTGTCGCATCGACGGTGCCGACCGGTAGCCACCCCATTGCCGCCCCGGTGCGCTACTGCAAAAACTCATCGCCAGCGGATACTGCGGCGCTCACCGACTGCCAGGCCAAGTTTGATAACGCCAAGGGTTACACCATTCCCAAGTTTACCGGCTACGTACGTCCGGCCTCTTCGGGGCTCACGGCCTACGCCAGCATTGACATTACCGCCGCACCAACGGTCGGACTGTCGATTGATGAGGTCAATGTCAACGGGGTGAATGCGATCAGCACGCCGGTCACCGGGTATACCACGCAGTCTTCTGCCGCAACCGCCTTGAGGGACCGAATCAATGCCCATGTCTCGAGTCCCGATTACGGGGCCTGCGTGGGCACCATCAATGCGGCCACCGGAAATACCTGCTCGTCGAGCTCGCCCAATACTCGGGTCAATATCTACTCGGTAACCACACCCAACTCCTCAGCCCCCAACGGCTACGGCGTGGCGGTGAACGGCCCCGCCGCGTCGGGCGGCAGCAAGGCCAGCGGCACCATTACCATTACCGGCACCTCGGCGGCACCGGCGCGTATCACCAAAGTGACCGTGGGCGGCACGCCCGTTTCCAGCGGTGCCGTTAACGCCGCCACCGGGCTGAACACCTCTGGCAAGCGCGATGCCTTCGCGCTTGCCCTCGCCGGTGCGATCAGCGTCGGGGGTTACTCGGCGACCGCCTCGGGTAGTGTCGTCACCGTCTTTTCACCCTCGAATGCCACGACAGACAATGGCAAGTCCATTGTTGTCTATGGTGCCCTATCGTCCGCGGCGACCATCACCCTCAGCGACAACGGCAACGGCGACAACGTCGCCTCAGTCACTGCACTGAGCAACGGGGGCACCGCTATGCTCAGCAGCACGGCGAGTTCCGCCGGTGGCGTCAATTCGTCCGCAGAGCGTGATAGCCTGGCCACTTCGCTGGCGACCAACATTGCCAGCAATGGCTACACCGCCAGTGCCAGCGGCAATGTGGTGACCGCTTACACGCCGATCAACACCACCTCGACCGGCACCCCCAGCCTGACCCCCATCCCTGCCGGAACCAGTGCCAACGCGACCGCTAGGCTGACCTTCACGCCGTCGGGTACCCTGCCATCATCAGGCAGTTGGCGGACTACGTCGATTGCCGTTGTCCCTGGCGGCAGCTGTGTCAAGTCAGACACCAATCTGATGACCGGTGCGCCCTCCAGTACCGCCACCTCAGGCGCCAATGTCGCCGCGCGTATTGACGACAAGGATGATGGTGCAGATCTGTTTTCCATGAGCGATTCAAGCAATGTGCTCACCATCAATGGCTCCGGCGCGAACACGGGAACGGTACTCAACGGGTGCACCATTAGTATTGTCATGGATCGCACGGCCGGGACCGGGGCGATCACCATAAACGGAACGCCGTCGACGACTGACCCGCACCCCTTCAACGGCATAGCGAAATTCATTTCTTCATTTGCCACCGTCACGGCGTTTTCGGGTGGCTATAACAGCACCAGTTCTGTCGTTACCTATGCGACGACTGTGTCGATGTCCGGTGGGAGCTACGCTGGTGGCGCCATCGCGAACACCGCCACCACCATGGGCAACGGAGCCGATCCGCAGACCATTCAGCGCATGGAAGTAGGTAAATTTCAGCGCTTTGATATCGTCCCCGGGGCTGATTACGTTGGGCTCGGCTTTGAATCCTTCCCCAAGGCCGCCAAACGCACGGATTGCGCGGCAGTCAACTATTGCACGTATGCCGAAGAAGCCAAAAACTTCGGCAATTGGTACGCCTACTACCGCACCCGGCTGCAAATGATGAAGTCGGCGGCGGGCCGAGCCTTTGTCGACATCGGCTCGAACTATCGCGTCGGCTTTATGACCATCAGTACGAATTCGTCGAAGTATCTCAAGATCAGCGATTTCGACACCACGCAAAAAGCCAACTGGTACACCACGTTTTACAATCAGGGTTTGGCAGGTGGTACGCCGCTGCGCAAGGCGCTAGCGACCTCCGGTCGCATCTTTGCCGGCAAGAACCCGCTCGGCTTCGCGGCCACCGACGACCCGATGCAGTATTCGTGTCAGCAGAATTTCACCTTGCTGACTACCGACGGCTACTGGAATTCGAATAGTCCCTCCGATATCAAGCAAATCGACGGCACCAACAATATCGGCAATACCGACAACGTCGTGACGGCGAGCCTGGGGCAGTACGACGGCAACGGCAGTGCGCGCTCCTGCCCCTCGGCGACGGCGTCAAACTGTATCGGGGCCACCAGCGTAACGACCAGCGCCAGCAAGTATTCCTCGGCCGATACGCTGGCCGACGTGGCCTATTACTACTACTCGAATGACCTGCGCACGACAGCCAACGGCAATTGCACGGGGATTCCGGTGAGTAGCTCGACCTATGACGTGTGCACCAACAACGTGCCGGCGACCGCCGAAGACCCCAATGCCCAGCAACACATGACTACCTTCACGCTGGGTCTGGGTCTGGACGGACAGCTGACCTTCCGCGACGACTACAAGACTGCCACCACAGGCGATTTTTACCAGATCAAGCAGGGCAATGCCGACTGGCCACAACCGCGCCAAGATGATCCGACTACGCTTGACGATCTGTGGCATGCGGCGGTCAATGGGCGGGGCACCTACTTTTCGGCGGGCGATCCTCAAGCACTGGTTGATGGCTTGACCGCGGCGCTGGCAGGGGTTTCTATCCGCCTGGGCTCGGGTGCGGCGGCGGCGACATCCAATCTGGAACCGGTGGCCGGCGACAATTTTGCTTACGTGGCCAGCTACACCACCAAGAAGTGGCACGGCAATGTCGAGGCGCGCACCGTTGATACCCAGACGGGTGTGATCAGTGCTCAGTCGACCTGGTGCGTCGAAGATGTAGAGGCCAACACAGCGCTCAGTACCACGGCCTGTACCGGCAGTTTGCAGTCGCAGGTGGGCAGCACCACGGACAACCGGACGATCTACGCCTTTGACAATGCGGCCGCAGACAAGTTGCGCAGCTTTGTCTGGGGCAATTTGTCCGCGACCGAGCAGGGCTATTTCACCGGCTCGGCGCTGTCGCAGTGGGGTACTTTGACGGCGGCGCAAAAGGCCAATGTAACGGGCACCAATTTTGTCAACTTCCTGCGCGGGCAGCAAGGCAACGAAGACCAGGGGACGAATGGCACCGACGACCGCGTGTTCCGTGACCGGGAGCGCACGCTCGGTGACGTGATCGGTTCTCAGCCGGTGTATGTCAAGAAGCCTTTCTTCAGCTATCTTGATGAGGGCTACGCTAAATTCAAAGCCGACAATGCCAGCCGTGCTCCGACGGTTTTCATTGGCGTGAATGACGGCATGCTGCATGCCTTCAATGCGGAAGATGGCACCGAGCGCTGGGCCTATGTGCCGGGTGCTGTGATGCCCAACCTGTACAAGCTTGCCGATGCCGCCTACGAAAGCAACCATCGCTATTTTGTCGATGGCTCGCCGGCTATTGCCGATTTCTGTGCGGCGAACTGCACCAACACCTCGGCGCCGTTGCCGGATTGGCGCACGATACTGGTGGGTGGGTTCAACTCCGGTGGCCGGGGCTTCTATGCACTCGATATCACCGACCCCGCCACACCCAAGGCATTGTGGGAGTTCACCCCTGCATCGAAGTTCGTCGGCGATGTCAGTTTTGATGCCGATGTCGGCTACTCCTACGGCAACTCAACCATTACCAAGCTCAGTGATGGCACGTGGGCTGTCGTGGTGACCTCGGGCTACAACAACGTCGCTCCTGGTGACGGCGAGGGCTACATCTATGTACTCAATCCGCTGACCGGTGCCGTGATCCGCAAGATTGGTACGGGAGTTGGCTCTACGACGACGCCTTCGGGACTTTCGCGAGTGGTGGCCTATGCCGACAAGCCCAATCTTGATAACAAGGCGCTCTTTCTCTACGGCGGCGACTTGCTGGGTAATTTGTGGCGTTTTGACTTAAGTGCTGCAGAGAGCACGGGCAACTTCATGACCATGAACCCGAAATTACTCGCAACACTGAAAGATGGCTCGGGCAATGCGCAGCCGATCACCGCGCGGATGGAGCTCGCTAACTTCAGCAGTAAGCGAATTATCTATGCCGGCACGGGCAAATATCTGGAGGCGTCGGATATCGACTTCGCGGGTAACCCGGCTTCTCAGTACACTCAGAGCGTCTATGGCATACCTGATCGGTATGACGAGTTCGCCGTGGATGCCGCAACGACCGGTACGATCGCCGATGTGCGCAGCCTGACTACCGCTGTCAAGCAGACGCTGACCGCCGGGACCGATACTGACGGTACGCCGATTCGCACGGCCTCGGGGAATGCAGTAAATTTCGGCTCGGATCGAAACTGGTATCTGGATTTCGACACCGATCTGGGCGAGCGCGTGAATGTGGATTTGCAACTGGTCGGCGGTACCTTGCTGATCGGCAGTAACGTGCCTACCGCTGGCGTATGCAATACCGGTGGATACAGCTATCTGAACTATCTGAGCGGCAAGACGGGCGGCTATGTCGAAGGGTCGGGCGGCAAAGTCTCACGCAAAGCGGGCAATGCCTTGATTGTCGGCTTTGTGGTTCTGAAACTGGCCACGGGCTTTGCGGTGAATGCGACGATGTCCGATAACCCGACGCCAACCAAGATCAGTGGCGTAGTGATCGGCGGTGGGACCACTGGTTCGGATATCTTCAACAATACGCGAACCTCGTGGCGGGAAATATTGACCGAGTAGACGAGCGCCGTGGCTTGAGCAGCGACGCCCGCCGATTGATTTCGGCGGGCGTTTTGTCATTTTTCCTGCATACAGGGGTAGTGCTCATTCCGTCTGGGGTGGCCAATGCACCCCAGATCGTGGCGCCTTGGGCACCTGAGATCAAGGTGGCTCAACTAACGGTAAGCATCCTTCGGCCGAACGCGGGGGAGGTAAGTGCGATCAGCCCTGAGCCGCTTGCTCCCGAGAGTTCCGGATCACTGCTGCTGCAGGGGACGTATGTGCTGAGTGATGAAAACCGTAGCGGAACGCCTGAACCGCCTGCGGAACCAAAAGCCCTGCTTGTGCCGCTCACCGATCTTGACTACCGTCGCCCGCACGAGCTGTCGCGGCGCCCCGAGGCACTGGCCGCCGTGGCGCTGGAGACTCAGGAAATCCGCTTTCGCAAAGAAACTGGGTCGCTCATATTGCTGCTCAAAATCAGTCGCGATGGAATGGTGGATAGTGCAGATATCGAGCGTTCCGAGTTGCCGCCTCTGTATGGACAAACGGCGCGCAGTGCGTTTGCGCAAATCCGCTTCCGGCCTGGCGAAGTGGATGGCCGGCGAGTGCGCTCGATCATGCGTGTTGAAATCACTTACGTACCGTTACTCGTGCCCGTGGTAACGGATGCCGATAGAGCGGCTAGCGATGCGGGGCCGCCTGCGCAGCCATGAACATTGCCATGTTTGAAGGGTTTGGAGGCAGAGCGCTGAGCCGAAGAAGCGAAACTGATAGTTCCCTCGCTCAATCGCCGTGCTACCAGCGCCGACTTGCGGTAGTGGGCCTGTTGGATATCAAAATTTGTCTAATGCTAGGCCCGGGCGCCTGTGACGAGGCCTGTTTGCTTGCGTTCTAACTAACAAATGAATACATTGTTAGTTAACTTGAGACGGAGGCGCGATGTACAAAGAGCTATCGATGGCCGCGCAGGCGGCCTATGCCGAGGTACTTGACCAGCGCCAATCCATCGACTTGCAGGGGTTGGCGCCGCTGTCAGGGAAATTTCAGAAAAAGACCGTCAAGGGATCAACGTACTGGTATCTGGGCTATCGGGACATTGATGGCCGCGTAAAAACCGTTTATGTCGGGCCGGACAATGACAGAGTGCGGACGCTGATGGACAAGGCCGCAGCCAGCGGTGTACCGAATGAAGTGGTGACGCGACAAGCGAGCGCGGCCATTGCGCTGGGGTGCATGGGTCTTGCCGACAAACATTTCAAGATCATCAATCGCTTGGCGCAGTACGGCCTGTTCCGCTCTGGGGGCGTGCTGATCGGTACGCACGCGTTCCTGACCTTGGGGAACATGCTCGGCGTGCACTGGGAGCACGCCGCAGCGACGTTGGACGTAGACTTTGCCCATGCGGGGAAAAATATTTCCATCGCCTTACCCGGCGATGTTCAGTTCGACGCCAAGTCGGCCATCGACTCACTGGAGATGGGCCTGCTGCCGATATTGAGTCTGGATGGAAAATCAGGAGCGCAATATAGAAATCCGGCGGACCCTGAGTTGCGCATCGACTTCCTTACTTGCGAGCATCGGGCACCTGGGTATGTTCGGGTGCCTAATAGCAATCTGGTGCTTGAGCCATTGAAGTTCATGGAGTTCAGTCTGCAGAAGGGGACGCAGGGCGTCGTCATGTCAAAAAATGGTCAGTCGTGCATTGCGACGATTCCTTCCCCTGCGCGCTTTGCCATCCACAAATTGATTGTGTTTGGTGAGCGCGCACCGGCGGCGCGAGTGAAATCACAGAAAGATTTGCTGCAAGCGGCCTCGCTGATTTGTTACATGAAAAATTCCGGACGGAAGCAGGACGTGAGTGATGCGTGGGCCGATGCGCTATCTCGCGGTAAAGGCTGGCGGACGCGTGCCGAACAGGGGCGGTCTGCGTTACTGGCGCGTTTTCCGGAATTGGCCGATGCGGCGTTATGGATCGGTCTGTAGCACACCGAAGAGCGGTAAGACTGCCGCTAACCTAGCTTTCCTCTGATCCAATCGCCGGCCCACCTCGGCTATGCGCGGCCACTTCCAAGGTCATTGGATTTGCGGCAGCTCCCTAATGAAGCTAACATGTTCATATTAGCTAATTAGAGGGCCAAACTTATGATCGCCATCACTTCTGTAGATGCGCAGAATCGATTCGGAGAGTTGATTGATCGCGCCCAGCGTGAACCTGTTGAAATAACCCGTCGTGGCCGCACCGTTGCCTATGTGGTGTCCGAGCACGACCTGAATGAGTTGATGGACGTGCGCAAGCGACGCGAAGCGGCCTCCAAGTGGTACGCAAGCTATAGGCGTCAAACGGAGACGGCGTCCGCTGCAGCATTAACCGACGACGACGTCAATCAGTTGGTCCATGAGCTTCGATAGGTTCATTGTTTTGGATACCGGCGTGTTGGTCAGCGCCGCCATTCGTCCAGATTCGGTGCCAGCACTTGCGCTGGAAAAAGCCTTGCTCCAGTTCGACGTGTGTGCCAGCAAAGAGGCATTGGCCGAGCTGGAAACGGTGCTCAGCCGGCCCAAGTTCGACCGCTACGCCAGTAAACAACAGCGCGCTGCTTTCTTTGAAGGGTTTCGTCAGCAGGTCGTTCTTTTTGAAGTAATCCGGGTCGTCACAGACTGCACAGATCCAAAAGATAGCAAGTTTCTCGCCTTGGCCGACACCGCGCAAGCAGAGCTCATCATATCGAGCGACGTTCATCTCACCGGCATGCACCCTTGGCGCGAAATTCCGATCATGCCGCCTGCCGCATTTCTGGTAGGTATTCGCTGAGCGGTTCCTGATAGCTATCGAACACAGGCTGCGGAGCCGAAGACGCTAAACTGGCGCCCCCTACCCAAATCGCCGTCCTACCAGCGCCGACTTCCCGCAATTTCCCCATGGAATACATCAAAATCCGCGGCGCCCGCACGCACAATCTCAAGAACATCAGCCTCGATCTGCCGCGCAATCAGCTGACGGTGATCACCGGGCTTTCCGGCTCGGGCAAGAGTTCGCTGGCGTTTGACACGCTCTATGCCGAGGGCCAGCGTCGCTATGTCGAATCGCTTTCTGCCTACGCGCGGCAGTTCTTGCAGTTGATGGAAAAGCCGGATGTTGATCTGATCGAAGGGCTCTCGCCGGCGATCTCCATCGAGCAAAAGGCGACGTCGCACAACCCGCGCTCGACCGTCGGCACCGTGACCGAGATTCACGACTACCTGCGCCTGCTCTATGCCCGCGCGGGTACGCCGCATTGCCCCGATCACGGGCAGCCACTGGAGGCGATGAGCGTGGCGCAGATGGTCGATCACGTGCTTTCACTGCCCGAAGACACCAAGCTCATGGTGCTCGCACCGGTCGTAGCCAATCGCAAGGGCGAGCAGCTGGATCTTTTTGCCGAACTGCGAGCGCAGGGCTTTGTGCGTGTGCGGGTCGATGGCGAGGTGTATGACATCGATGCGCTGCCCAAGCTGACCAAGAGCCAGAAGCACACCGTGGATGTGGTCGTGGATCGGCTCAAAATCAAACAAGACATGCGTCAGCGGCTGGCCGAAAGTTTCGAAACGGCCCTGATGCACGCCGAAGGGCGCGCGCTGGCCGTCGAAATGGACGGCGGCAAGGAGCACCTCTTTTCCAGCAAGTTCGCCTGCCCGGTGTGCAGCTATGCCCTGCAGGAACTCGAGCCACGGTTGTTCTCATTCAATAATCCGATGGGGGCGTGCCCGAAATGCGACGGGCTCGGCCAGATTCAATACTTTGACCCGGCGCGCGTGGTGGCTTACCCGCACCTGAGCCTGTCGGCTGGCGCGATCAAGGGGTGGGACCGGCGTAACCAGTTTTACTTCCAGATGGTCGAGTCGCTCGCCAGCCACTACGAGTTTGATACGACCCAGCCTTTCGAGGAGCTGCCCGCAGAAATTCGTGACGTCGTGCTCTACGGCTCAGGCAAGACCCAGATCAAATTCCGCTATCTCAACGAGAAAGGCACACGCTTCGACCGCACCCACGTGTTCGAGGGCATCGTGCCCAATCTCGAACGTCGCTACAAGGAAACCGATTCGGTGATGGTGCGCGAGGAACTGGCCAAGTACCTCAACAACAAACCCTGCCCCGAGTGCGCGGGGGCACGCCTGCGCCGTGAAGCGCGCCACGTGCTGATTGGTGGTGAGACGATCAACATCATCAGCCACCTGTCACTGCTGCAGTGCCGCGATTTTTTCAATCAGCTGCAGCTCACCGGACAAAAAGCGCAGGTGGCCGAGAAGATCATCAAGGAAATCACCGCGCGACTTTCGTTCCTGATCAATGTCGGTCTCGATTACCTCTCGCTGGACCGCTCGGCCGAAACGCTTTCCGGCGGCGAGGCGCAGCGCATTCGCCTGGCTTCGCAGATCGGCTCGGGCCTCACTGGCGTGATGTATGTGCTTGATGAACCCTCGATCGGCCTGCATCAGCGTGATAACACCCGTCTATTGGAAACGCTGAACTATCTGCGCGACCTGGGTAACACGGTGATCGTGGTCGAGCATGATCAGGAAGCGATTGAGTCAGCCGATTACGTTGTTGATATGGGGCCCGGTGCGGGCGAGCATGGCGGTCGTGTGGTTGCCCAGGGTACGCCGGCCGAGGTGGCAGCCAACAGCGACTCGATGACCGGTGACTATCTTTCCGGACGCCGCGCGATTGCGATACCGACGCAGCGTACGCCGCCGAATGCCGAACGTCAGTTGTACATTCGTGATGCCTCGGGCAACAATCTTAAGCATGTCGATCTGTGCTTGCCGGTGGGCTTGCTTACCTGTATCACCGGCGTTTCCGGATCAGGCAAGTCGACGCTGATCAACGACACCCTCTACGCGGCGGCCGCCCGCCACCTGTATAGCTCGACGGCCGAGCCAGCGCAACACCGCGAGATCGAGGGGCTGGAATTTTTCGACAAGGTGATCAATGTCGACCAATCACCGATCGGGCGCACGCCGCGCTCCAACCCCGCCACCTACACCGGGCTGCTGACGCCGATCCGTGAGTTGTTCGCGGGTGTACCCGCGGCGCGGGAGCGCGGCTACGGCCCCGGACGGTTTTCGTTCAACGTCAAGGGTGGCCGCTGCGAGGCGTGTCAGGGTGATGGCATGATCAAGGTAGAGATGCATTTTTTGCCTGATATTTTTGTGCCCTGCGATGTCTGCCACGGCAAGCGTTATAACCGCGAGACACTGGAGATTCGCTACAAGGGAAAAACCATTCATGAAGTGCTGCAGATGACGGTAGAGCTTGCGCGCGAATTTTTTGATGCCGTGCCGGTGGTGGCCAAGAAACTTCAGACACTGGTCGATGTCGGCCTGAGCTACATCACCCTCGGTCAAAGCGCAACCACGCTCTCGGGCGGCGAGGCACAACGGGTCAAGCTGGCGCTGGAGCTATCCAAACGCGACACGGGGCGCACGCTGTACATTCTTGATGAACCGACGACCGGGCTGCATTTTCAGGACATCGAATTGCTGCTGGGCGTGCTGCATCGCTTGCGCGACCATGGCAATACCGTGGTGGTGATCGAACATAACCTCGATGTGATCAAAACGGCCGACTGGCTGGTCGATCTGGGTCCGGAAGGGGGCGATGGCGGCGGTCGCATTCTGGTTGAAGGCACGCCGGAGACCGTGGCTCAAACCCCGGGTAGCTATACCGGCAAGTATCTTGGCCCGGTGTTGACCGCGGCTGCCGGCCCCTTGTCAAGAGCAACGGCCAAGCCCGCTGGTAAAAAAGCCCGCAAGTCAGGCAGTAAGGGCGAAATGGGGGCGCAGGCCGACTGAAATCCGTCTCTCTGAATTGAAGATCCCGTCACGAAGTTCCTGATCGGGGCGCTTTGAACGATGACAGTAAACGCCGCACTGCGTGCTGGAGCGCTGAGCCCTCGGGCAGTTCTTCGGCCAGTCGGAACAGCGCCTCGCGCTGAGCGGTACCGGGTAAGGTCTTGGCGATATTGCCTTTTTTATCGGGGAGCGGCGAATCGCCCACTTGCACTCGCACGTCAATTTCGTTAATCTTGACCCCCTCGGAAGCAAAGACTCCCGCCAAACGCGGTGCAAACTGCCTCAACTTGGCAGCAACGGCAGCGTTTCTGGCATAAACAACAAGCTTGTCCGCCTTCAGGTTGGCTACACGCGCATGGGGGCGCAACGCAGGTGGCAGTGCCGCCTCTAGGTATCGCTGGTAACGAAGCAGACGTTGGGCGTGAGCCGTATAACGGCCTATCCCGCTGTCGCTCGCGATATGCTCGTAGAGGCTTCGTGCTGCCATTGTGTTAACGGACTAAGGAGAGAACGTGCATCTTATTCTCGTTTCAGATCGTCTCGCCACCGCCAAGAGCATTACGCTCTCGGCGCGCCACTTTATTCTTGGGGCCGGGGTCTTTGCCTTGTTGGTGCTGGGCACCGCAACCGCCTTTTCCTATCTCACCGTACGCTACGCGGCCTATATCCAGTTGCCCGAGTTGCAGAGCTTGATGCGCAGCCTGAGCGCAGAGGACAACCGGCGTACGGCGGAGGTGACCCGTGAAAACATCAATGCGATGGCAGTTAAGTTAGGCGAAATGCAAGCGCAGTTGATTCGGCTGGGTACGATGGGCGAGCGCCTGGCGGGGGCCGCTGGCATGAAAATGCATGATCTCAAGGCCATGGAGCCAAAGAATGATGGTCGGGGCGGTCCGCTGATTCTCCCGCAGCAAATGACGACCGGTGACCTGCAAAAAGCCATTGACGCGCTGTCGCAGAAAGTCGAGACGCAGGCGGACTCGATGTCGATCATCGAGACCCAGTTGCTGGAAGATCGCATTCGCCGCAACCTGCTTCCCACCAGTGTGCCGGTAGATGCGCAGTGGAATGCCTCTACCTTTGGTTGGCGGATTGATCCCTTCACCGGTCAGCGTGCCATGCACGAGGGCGTTGATTTTGCCGCACCACCAGGAACAACCATCAGCGCTGCAGCCGCTGGCGTGGTGATCTCGGCCGAGGTGCACCCGCAATACGGAAATCATGTAGAAATTGACCATGGCCAGGGCTTGACCACGCGCTACGCCCACGCCGCGACACTGGCAGTGAAATCCGGGGCTTTCGTGAAGCGGGGCGAATTGATCGCAACGGTGGGCAACACCGGACGCTCGACCGGACCGCATCTGCACTTTGAGGTTCGGATGAATGGAGTCGCGCAGAATCCGGATCGCTTTCTGCGTCTGGCTCAGTCCCAGTCGGTGAATATCGCTCGTCGCTAAGATTCGCCGGCATCGAGGGCCGGGGCGGGGATGGCGAAGGCTGCGTGATAAAATTCGCGGCTTCGAATTTGCTCGGTCGCGGATGCGACATCACCGATGATCCCCGGTATTCTCAGAAAGATTTTTGGCAGCCGCAATGACCGGCTTGTTCGCCAATATTTTCACTCCGTAAAGCGCATCAATGCACTGGAGCCTGAAATTCAGGCTTTGGATGATGCGGCACTGGCGGCAAAGACAGGCGAGTTTCGTCAAAGGCATGTCAATGGCGAAAGCCTCGACGACTTGTTGCCCGAATGTTTCGCCGTAGTGCGCGAAGCCGGGCGCCGCGTCTTGGGTATGCGTCACTTTGATGTCCAGTTGATCGGTGGCATGGTGTTGCATCACGGCAAGATTGCGGAAATGCGCACCGGTGAAGGCAAAACCCTGATGGCCACGCTACCGGCGTATCTGAACGCGATCTCGGGCAAGGGTGTACACATTGTTACCGTCAATGATTATCTGGCCCGCCGGGATGCCGAGTGGATGGGGCGTCTGCACGGATTTCTCGGGCTGACGGTCGGGGTCAATCTCTCTCAGATGCCGCACGACGAAAAGCAAAAAGCCTTCGCCGCCGACATCACCTATGGAACGAACAATGAGTTCGGTTTTGACTACCTGCGTGACAACATGGTCTATCTCGGCACCGAGCGGGTCATGCGCGGCCAGAACTTCGCCATTGTCGATGAGGTTGATTCAATTCTTATCGATGAGGCGCGTACTCCGCTGATTATTTCCGGGCAGGCCGAGGACCATACCGAACTTTACTTGCGCATGAATGCCGTACCGCCCCTGCTGACCAAGGGCGAGGCAGGTAAAAACGAAGGCGACAAGGACACCGGAGATTTCGTGGTCGACCTCAAAGCCCACTCGGTTCTGATGACTGAAGAAGGCCACGAGAAAGCCGAAGAGATTTTGGTTCGTCTGGGCATGCTGGGCGAGGGGCAGAGCTTGTACGAGCCGAGCAATATTTTGCTCATCCACCACCTCTACGCTGCCTTGCGCGCGCGCAACCTGTTCCATAAAGATCAACATTACGTGGTGCAAAACGGCGAGGTCATTATCGTTGATGAGTTCACCGGGCGTTTGATGACCGGGCGTCGTTGGTCCGACGGTTTGCATCAGGCCGTGGAAGCGAAGGAGGGAGTGGCGATTCAGTCTGAAAATCAGACGCTCGCCTCGATCACCTTCCAGAACTACTTCCGGATGTATAAAAAATTGGCTGGCATGACCGGCACGGCAGATACCGAAGCCTATGAGTTCCATACGATTTATAACCTCGAAACGGTGGTGATCCCGACCAATCGAGACATGATCCGCAAGGATGCCAACGACCAGATATACCGCACGGCACAAGAAAAGCATAGCGCGATCGTTGCTGATATCCGAGGCTGCCATGAGCGGGGGCAACCGGTTCTGGTGGGCACCACCTCCATTGAAAATTCCGAACTACTGGCGCAGTTGCTCACCCGCGAGAAGTTGCCTCATCAAGTGCTGAATGCCAAACAGCACGCGCGCGAGGCCGAAATCGTCGCACAAGCCGGTCGCCCGGGCATGATCACGATTGCCACCAACATGGCGGGTCGCGGTACCGATATTGTCCTTGGGGGCAGCATTGAAAGGGAACTCAATGCCCTGCGCGAAGACCCGTCGCTGGACGAGGCGACACGCGCAGCGCGTACCGAGACGATCCGCCAGGAATGGCAGAAATTGCATGATCAGGTCGTGCAGGCCGGCGGTTTGCATATTGTCGGCTCAGAGCGCCACGAGTCGCGCCGTATCGATAACCAGTTGCGTGGCCGCGCGGGGCGACAGGGCGACCCGGGTTCGTCGCGTTTCTATCTCGCCCTCGATGACCCGCTTTTGAAGATTTTTGCTGGCGATCGTCTTAATACGATCATGGTGCGCCTCAAGATGCCCGAAGGCGAGGCTATTGAGCACCCCTTGGTTACCCGCTCACTCGAATCAGCGCAACGCAAGGTGGAACAGCGCAACTTTGACATCCGCAAACAGTTGCTGGAATACGACGATGTCGCCAATGACCAGCGTAAGGTGATTTATCAACAGCGCAACGAGTTGCTGGATTCGGACGATATCAGCGAAACCATTACCGCCATGCGTCAGGGGTTGATTCATGACACCTTCCGCGTTTATGTGCCGGTAGAGAGCGTTGAAGAGCAGTGGGACATTCATGGGCTAGAGACGGCCTTGGCTTCGGATCTCAAGCTCCAGTTGCCGATTGCCGAGTGGGCAAAGGCTGATACGCAACTGGGTGACAGTGAGTTGCTCGCGCGCCTCATTGAGGCCGCCGACAACACGTACGCCGAGAAGATGGATAAGGTGGATTTGGCCGCCTGGCGTGACTTCGAGCGCAACGTCATGCTGCAGAATCTCGACAGCCATTGGCGCGAACATTTGGCGGCGCTGGATCATTTGCGGCAGGGCATTCACCTGCGCGGCTATGCGCAAAAGAACCCCAAGCAAGAGTACAAGCGCGAAGCGTTTGAGCTCTTCGAGTCGCTCCTGCAAATGGTGCGCACCGATGTCACCAAGTTGCTCATGACCGTGCAGGTGCGCAACGAGGAAGATCTGGAGCAAGCGGAAGCGCCTCCACAACTGGAGAATGTTCAGTACCAACACGCCGACTACGACGAGGCGCTCGGAGTAAGCGATGAGGCGGGCGTGGTCGATGCAGGCGAAAAAGGGCAGACGCTAGTCAATCATGGCCCCAAAGTCGGGCGCAACGATCCGTGCCCTTGCGGTAGCGGCAAGAAGTACAAGCATTGCCACGGCAAGCTGAGTTGAGTGTCACTACGATGCAGCGCTGGCCGACGCTGATCGAGGACCATTCGGGGGCCGAGCCGGCAATTCTGATTCTGGATCAAACGCGTCTGCCCGCCGAGCCGGTGATGGTTCGCCTTGACTCGCTTGCCGCCGCTGCGCACGCGATTCGTAGCATGCAAGTCCGTGGCGCGCCCTTGATAGGGGTCACCGCAGCCTATGGCGTTGTGCTGGGCTTGGGGGACGATGTCTCTGATGAGCGCTTGGGCGAAATTATCGCGCTGCTCGCTGCCACTCGTCCTACCGCGGTGAATTTGCATTGGGCGCTGGCGCGCATGGAGCAGACTCTCCGCAAGTCGGCGCTGGTGGAACGGCGATCTGCCGCCTGGCAGGAAGCGAAGACCATTGCGGTTCTCGATGGTGAGGCGAATGCGGCCATCGGACGCCACGGCGCCGAGCTGATGGCTCACCTCGTGCCAATCAAACCACGTGCATCTCGGAGTTCGTGCTTGCAAATCATGACCCACTGCAATGCCGGACGCTTGGCGACGGCGGCGCATGGCACGGCGATCGCTCCGATTTATGCGTTGCATTCCGCCGGCCAGAAGCTCCACGTGTGGGTATCGGAAACCCGCCCGCGCAATCAGGGGTTGCTTACCGCCTGGGAACTGGCCGAAGCCGCGGTGCCGCATACCCTGATTGTTGATAACGCCGCGGGTTTACTAATGCGGCGTGGCGAAGTGGACTGTGTCATCGTCGGCGCGGACCGTATTGCGGGCAATGGTGATGTGGCCAACAAGGTGGGTACGTACCTGAAGGCGCTGGCTGCGAAAGCTGCAGGTATTCCATTTTTCGTCGCGGCCCCGTGCTCGACCATTGATTTTGACTGCCCGAATGGCGAGGCCATCGTGATCGAGGAGCGTGATGTAGCCGAGTTGGGTGCGCCGGGGATACCCGCGCACAACCCGGCGTTTGATGTGACTCCGGCGGAGCTGGTGACGGCCATCATTTCGGAGTATGGAGTGAGTGCGCCCGGCGCGCTGGCAAGCTGGCAATCACCGTGAGCGAGAGCGAGCAGGCCAGCGCGGTGCTGGCGACGGCACGTGGCATGAACGCCTGTGGCATCAATCGCGGCAGTGCCGGAAATGTGAGCGTTCGGCATGAATGTCGGCCCGACGCGTTTTTCATTACCCCGACAGGTTTGGACTACGATGCCTGTACTTCGGATGACATGGTGCTGCTGAGCACAAGTGGTGACAGTCATTCCCTTGGTGGCGCGCCGAACAGTCTGGCACCGTTCAATCTTCGCCTGCCATCTTCGGAGTGGCGGTTCCATCGGGATATCTATCTGGCGCGACCGGAGGCGGGTGCCATCGTACATACGCACTCATCCTTCGCGACGGCATTGGCGTGCCAGTGTGTGGCCGTGCCTGCATTTCACTACATGGTGGCGCGCTTCGGGGGTGACGATGTGCGCTGTGCGGCCTACGCGACTTTTGGCACCCAGGCCTTGTCCGACGCTATGTTGCTGGCACTCCGTGAGCGCACCGCGTGTCTGATGGCGCATCACGGCATGGTCGTGTTCGGGCGCGACCTTGAGCAGGCGCTGGCGCACGCGGTAGAGCTAGAAACCCTGTGCGAGCAGTACTGGCGTACGCTTCAGTTGGGCGATGCGAAGTTGCTGCCCGCCGAGGAGATGAGGCACGTGCTGGAAAAATTTGCTGGCTACGGTCAACAGCAGCGCTGATTCACGACCCGTGCCAGCGTAGCCGCCAGGGCTAGGGCAGTCGCAGCCTGAGCCGTGCGCCGCCGTTGATGCCCTGATTGTCCAGCAGCAGCTCGCCGGAACGGCCATCGGGGGTGCGATGGCGTGCCGCAATCAGGCGTGCGAAGCGCAGGCCGAGGCCGCTACCGGAGGTGCTCATGGCGGACTGCTCGCCCGACAGCAACGCTTCGGAAAACCCGGGGCCATCGTCGGTAATCTGAAACTCGATACCGCCTTCCGCAGGTGTCGATAGGCTCAGTCGCACGTCACCGCGTGCATGGCGAACCGCATTGCGCAGCGCATCGGCCAGAATCAATTTGACCTGATAAGCATCAAACGCCCAAGTGCCCAGGGCGTCGGCCGAGGCGAGGTCATAGGTCACCGTAATGCTGCCATCATGACGGCCGGTGGGCTCGAGTCGCAGTTCTTCAAGAAAGCTCAGCAGATCGCGATCATCTACGCTCAGACGCAGGCTGCCCTCATTCTCCCGATACAAGGCCAGCAGTTGGACGAGTTGGCCGTTGATGTGGTTGGCGAGTGAGCGCGCTTCGCTCAGGGCTGGCGATGGAGTTTGCCGCTCGGCTTCACCCAGCCACGAGCTCAGGGCATGCAGACTGTTCTTGATGTCGTGAATTGAGGTGGCGACCAAGGGTTCCATGTCAGCCTATCTGCAACGGGGCGGCGTCGGCGGGGGCGAGCGTCCTGTAAAGTTTGGCCACTTCCGGCAGGCGCGCATGTGTCGGATTGGCCCGGTGGGCTTGCAGCAAGTAGGCGTGGGCCTTGTTCAGACGATCACGCTTCATGCCGTTGCGCTGAATATCCATGAGGATCGCCAGTGCGGCATTGATGGCCACTTGCGCATTATTGGTCAGCCGATCAGCGGCGGCCTGCAGCATGGTGATGGCCTGTTCCAACTCTCCGCTGCGTGCCAGGCCCACGGCCTCGTTGTTCAGGCGGATCATGTTCTTGCGCGTCGTCTCGAGGAAGGCGGTTCCCTCATCGCCCAGTCCGGCGGCGTGGAAGACCGCATGGGCGGCCGCAAGTATGCCGCCGTTCTCCTGATGATCTTCGGCGACGGCTTGGATAATGTTTTTAGCGCGCGCACTGTCGCCATTGGCAAAACAAGCGCTGGCGATTTCGAGCGCGGCCTCCGGGTCAAGTGGGCTCTGACCATGCACCGCGAGGGCCCGCTCGAGGGCGGCTTTGGCTTCCGTTGTTTTGCCCGCCTTTGCCAGCACCTGGCTTTCGACGGCGGCTTGCCGCGCAGAGAGTTCGGGGCTGTTGGCAAAGTGTTGTCCCATGCCCTTTATCGCGGTCATGGCCTCGGCAAACTTGCCCTGCTCCGAGCAACTCTTGGCCAGCCCGGCATAGTCGCCATGCTCCTTGAAAAATCCGGTGCGGTCCTTTTCTACGGCACGCTTGAACGCGATTTCAGCACGCGCAAAATCTTTGTTCTCCATGGCCAGGCCACCGAGACGCCGTTGCCGTTGCGTGGACGGCGCTACCTTGAGTGCCTGCTCGACTATTGCCTGGGCAGCGACTTTGTCGGTCTTTTCAACCAACTGGGCGAGCGTGTCATAGGCCGCCAAATAGTTTGGGTACGTCTCCAGTGCATGTTGAAGCTGCCCCTGCGCTTTGTCGCTATTGCCCTGCGCGGCAAGGGCGCTCGCCTTGCCCACTTCCGCCCACGGTGTGGCGCGCTGACTCAGCACCATGTCATACAGCGCCAATGCTTGCTCGGTTTGCCCGAGATCCATCAGCAGTTGTCCCCTGATGCGCAATATGTCGGTGAGATAGCGCGGCTGGGTGGTGATCAGCGTCGCGCAGGCTTCGAGCGCCAGATTTTTGTCGCCCTTGGCTCCGAGTTGCTGGAACAGGGGCTTGAGCGCGGCCTTGCGCTCGAGAACCCGTTCCAGGCGGGAGCGCAGGGTTTCGGCGGTAAAGGGCTTGATCAGATAGTCGTCGGGCGAATACTCGGCCGCGGTGGAGACCTGCTCGTAGCCGGTCTCGCCGGTGATCATCATGAACGCCGTGGTCATCGGCAACACCTGCTTGCGTCTAACCAGCTCAAGCAGTTGCTGGCCATCGGCCCCCTGGCCGAGGTTGTAGTCACTGACAATCAGGTCATAGCGGTTCGTGCTGATGCGCTCAATTGCTTCTTTGATGGTGCGCGCCATGTCGCACTTCTCGAGCCCCGCGTCGGCCAACTGGATGCGCAACGCTGAGCGCATTTCCGGAATGTCATCAATCAGAAGCCCGGATTTGCCGCGCAGATCGATCATGCGGCAGACTCGGTGTGGTAACGGGTGACGCGTAATACTTCACTCTTCGAGCCCATTATCACTGGCACACGCTGATGCAGATGCGTCGGCTGAATGTCGAGAATGCGGGCGCGTCCCGTGGTGGCGGCACCTCCGGCCTGCTCAACAATGTAGGCCATCGGGTTGGCTTCATACATCAGCCGGAGCTTGCCCCCTTGGTCGACGGTTTTTGCATCCAGTGGGTACATGAAGATACCGCCGCGCGAAAGAATGCGGTGCACATCGGCGACCATGGAGGCGACCCAGCGCATGTTGAAATCCTCGCCCCTCGGTCCGGTTGTTCCCGCCAGTAGTTCGTCGACGTAGCGGCGTACCGGGGCTTCCCAGTGCCGGATATTCGATGCGTTGATGGCGAACTCCCGTGTTTCTTCAGGAATGCGAAGGTTTTCCTGTGTCAGTACAAAGCTGCCCAATTCACGATTCAGGGTGAATACATTGACACCGTCACCCAAGGCCAGAACCAGCAACGTGGTCGGGCCATAGACGGCGTAGCCGGCACATACTTGCCGCGTACCGGGCTGCAAAAATGCGGCCTCGTCGCCGCTGCTGCCTTCGGGACAGCGCAATACCGAAAATATGGTGCCTACCGAGATGTTGACGTCAATATTGGACGAGCCGTCGAGCGGATCAAACAGCAGCAGGTACTCGCCCTTGGGATAGCGGTTGGGAATGGCGTGCGGCAACTCCATCTCTTCGCTGGCCATGGCCGCGAGGTGGCCGCCCCACTCGTTGGCTTCCAACAGGTACTCATTGGAAATCACGTCCAGCTTTTTTTGCACCTCACCTTGCACATTGTCGCTGCCCGCAGATCCCAACACGCCGGCAATGCCACCTTTGCCAATAGCTATCGCGATTGCCTTGCAGGCACGAGCAACGACCTCTATAAGCAAGCGAAGATCGGCGGGTATCTGGTTCTTGTCGCGTTGCTCTTCAATGAGAAAACGCGAGAGACTGATGGAGCGCATAAGTGTCAGCGAGGAACGGAAAAGTCTGTATGCGTCCGATTATACGCAGCCAAGGGTTCCCGCCTGATCAAGATCGATCCGCGCGGCCGGTGATTCGCGGGCAAAAAAAACGCGACCCGAAGGTCGCGTTTTTTCGGAATCTTTCGATTCCGCCCACGGTGCGCTTAGGGACGCGAACCGGTCGGGAACGGCCAGGCCGCCGCCGGGTTCAACGAAGCTTTGGTGCCAGGCGCTGCCGCTGTCGAGGGTGGCGTTGCCGGAGCAGCAGCCTTCTTCGGAGCAGCAGCCTTCTTCGGAGCAGCAGCCTTCTTCGGAGCGGCGGTCTTCTTCGGAGCAGCAGCCTTCTTCGGAGCAGCAGCCTTCTTCGGAGCGGCGGTCTTCTTCGGAGCGGCGGCCTTCTTCGGAGCAGCGGCCTTCTTCGGAGCAGCGGCCTTCTTCGGAGCGGCGGCCTTCTTCGGAGCGGCGGCCTTCTTCGGAGCAGCGGCCTTCTTCGGAGCAGCGGCCTTCTTCGGAGCAGCGGCCTTCTTCGGAGCAGCGGCCTTCTTCGGAGTAGCGGCCTTCTTCGGAGCAGCGGCCTTCTTCGGAGCGGCGGCCTTCTTCGGAGCAGCGGCCTTCTTCGGAGCAGCGGCCTTTGCGGGAGCAGCGGCCTTTGCGGGAGCAGCGGCCTTTTTCGGGGCGGCTGCCTTTTTCGGGGCGGCTGCCTTTGCTGGGGCTGCTACTTTCTTTGCTACGGGCTTCTTGGGGGCCGCAGCTTTCTTAGCGGCGGGCTTCTTGGCTTTCTTATCTTCAGCCATACGAATCTCCTAGTAGGAATGGAACAAGGAACAGGAAAAAACCACCACGTAATTGCTGCAACCCGTCTGGGTTAGGATGGATTATCAGCACGCTCGATGCAATCGAAAGGGCCGAATTCCTCGTCTTTTTCCGTCCATCAATTTGTTTTGGAGTGGTTGCCGAAAACGAAAGTGCTCAGGCAAATTTTCGTGGCACGCTGAGCACTCGTGTCCAATCAAAGCACGGGCCTGGGTCGGTCTTGCGTCCTGATGCAATGTCGCTGTGGCCAACGATTTCAGTGACGCCATGGTCGTGATGTAGCGCTGCGATCAATGCATTGAGTCGTTCGTATTGAATCGACTCAAAGGCAATCTCATCGCCACCCTCAAGCTCGATGCCCAGCGAGAAGTCATTGCAGCGCTGGCGGCCGTGCCACGATGACACTCCGGCATGCCACGCGCGTTTGCTGGTCGAAACAAACTGAATGACTTCGCCGGTGCGGCGAATAAAGAAATGCGCCGAAACCCGTACCGATGCGATGGTACGGAAGTACGGGTGCGCGTTCGGGTCGAGCTGATTGTGGAAAAACAGCTCGACCGCCGCGCTGCTGAAATCATTGGGCGGCAAACTGATCGCATGCACCACAATGAGATCAACCTGGCCGCTGTCAGCCGGACGCTCGTCAAAATTAGGCGACGGCGAGTGACGAACCCACGGGGTATTGCAGATCAGCCAGCCATCGTTGCCCAGGCATAACGACTCCGACATGGTTCAGTCACGCATGCCCAGGCGCGCCATGCGATAGCGCATGGAGCGGAAGCTGATCCCAAGTATCTTGGCGGCTGCCGTGCGGTTCCCGTTGCAGCGCACGAGTGCTTCGCTGATGGCTTTGCACTCGACCGCATCGAGGTGGTCCTGTAGCGAAGCCACAGCCGCCGTCCCGTCAGCGCCGACTTCCGGTATCAGGTTCAAACCCAGGTCATCGGCGTCGATATGTGGACCGGTCATCAAGGCCAGCGCACGCTCAATGACGTTTTCCAACTCGCGTACATTGCCAGGAAAGGGATAGTTTTGCAGTGCGGCGAGCGCCGAGTCAGTGAGCGCCGCGGCAGGGGTATCGCCGGAATGAAGCCGGGCCGCTATGGTGTGCGCCAACAAGGGAATGTCATCGCGACATTCACGCAGGGGCGGCATGCGCAATTCGATGACATTGATCCGGTAAAACAGATCCTGGCGAAACTTGCCTTGCTCAACCATGCTGCGCAAGTCGCGATGGGTCGCGCAGATCAGTCGGATATCCACCGGATCTTCAACAGCGGCCCCCACTTTGCGCACGCGCTTCTCTTGAATCGCGCGCAGCAGCTTGACTTGCACATTCAGCGGCAGATCGGCTACCTCGTCGAGAAATAGCGTGCCGCCTGAGGCCACCTGAAAGAAACCATCCCTGTCGCTGTCAGCCCCGGTGAATGCCCCTTTGCGATAGCCAAAAAATTCGCTCTCCATGAGCGTCTCGGGAATGGCACCGCAGTTGACGGGAATGAACGGGCCCTTGGCGCGGCCGCCGAGTGCATGGATGCGCCGGGCGGCGAGTTCCTTGCCGGTACCCGATTCGCCGGTGATGTGCACGGGGGCCTGACTGCGTGCCACCCGATCGATGAGCGCCCGTGCCTGCTGCATGGCCGGAGCTTCGCCGAGCAATTGCGGTTCGTCGCCAGTAGGGCCATGACGGGCATCGACTTCGAGATCCAGGGCAGATTTCACCAGTCCGCGCAATTGTTCGAGTGACACCGGCTTTGAGACGTAGTCGAACGCGCCGGCCTTGAGTGCGGCAACCGCACTATCGGCGCTGCCGAAGGCGGTAATGACCGCTACCGGGATGTCGGCACACAAGGTTCCGATATGCCGGACGAGTTCAATGCCCTCGCCATCCGGCAGGCGCATATCGGTGATGCACAACTGAAAGCTACCCTTGTCCAGCGCGGCGTAGGCTTGCGCAAGGGTGCCGACGCACTCGGCTCGCAGGCCCATGCGCGCCAGTGTCAGATCCAGCAATTCGCGAATATCCGGTTCGTCGTCAACCACCAGAACCTGTGGGCAGGGGCTTGACTGGCGCTGATCATTACGGGTCATGTCTCAATACTCATGCGAAGTACGAAGTGCGCGCCGGTGAGCGATGCGCCCGGAAGCGGGTCGATGAATTCCAGACGGGCGTCATTGATCTCGCACAACTCGCGAGCAATGTACAACCCCAGCCCGGTGCCTTTGCCATGGCTGGTAATGAATGGTTCGAACATCTGCTTGCGGATATTACCGTCGATTCCCGGACCGTCATCCTCGATATGCAACTCCAGGGCTGTCTCATCGACCGAAACCAGAGTCAGCTTCACGGCACCCGCTGCAAGCGTAGCGTGACGCAGCGCATTGACCAGCAGATTCCAGAGCACACGGTGCAGGTGTCCACGATCAAAACGAAAGCTGGGAATAGGGTCTGGCACGCAGAACATCGCGACCCGTGTGCTGGCACTGGCATCATGCAAAGCAAATTCCTCAAGAAAGCCCGTTAAGAATTCATCCCAGCGAATGGCTTCGCGCACCGCCTGATCGCGACGCCCGAGTTGCAGCACGTCGGTGACGAGACGATTCAGGCGCTGAGAGTTGTCGCCGATAATTTTTGCCAAACGGCGCCGACCCGGATCGATTTCGTCTTCGGCAATCAGTTCAGCGGCATGAGAGATGGCCGCCAGAGGATTGCGTATCTCATGTGCAATATTGGCGGTCAACCGGCCAAGCGCGGCGAGTTTGAGCTGTTGCGCCTGATTTTGTATGCGCTCCATGTCTTCAACATACACGATGGCATCGCCTCCGCCCGCTGTGGCCGGCAGCAAGCGCAAGCGCAGCAACTTGCCTTCACGCGATCGTATGACTTCTGAAAGTTCGCGGTCGACGTCGGTATGTACATGCATCTGATGAGCGAGATAAGGCGACCAGTCACGCAGACTGGCGGTGCCTGAACTCAGTTGCAACAGCCTCTCTGCCATGGCATTTGACTGCTGCACATAGCCGCGCTCGTCGAGAACCAGAACGCCGTCGGTCATGTCGGCAATAATGCGCCGTCCGATTGCCAACTGTCGATCGAGCGCGCGGCCGCGTGCCCGGGCCAACTCCTCGTTCGCGACTACCCGCCGAGCCAGCAGTCGCGCCGTAATCGCCATAACGAAGAAGCTGACGCAAATCAGGCCGGTGCGGAAAAAGTCGACCGAGTCGCCGTCGAAGCGAAGGGTGCGCCAGCCTTGCTCCAGAAGCATGGCCACTGACGCAACCGAGGCAAAGAACAGCACCATGCGGCCTTCGCCCACCAGGCCGCTGCCCGCAAGTGTGACCAGCATCAACATGCCCAGACCGCTCTTCTGGCCGCCGCTGGCATACATCAGCAAGGTCAGCAGGAAAATGTCCAGCAGGGCCTGCAGTGTGAGCTGAGTCGAGAAAGAAGGTGCTCGACGGTGTACTGTCACCGCCATAGCGATGGCACCGGCGAAGTAAAGCACAGCCGTGCGCAAGAACAGTCGTGTGTCCTGGGCCCCAAAACTGATGACCTCGGCATAAGCCGAGGCGCCGAGGATGAGCAGGCCGGCGACGGTCAGGCGGTAATAGCAGAAATAGCGCAGCGAGCGCCAGTAGTAATCAGGAACGGCGGAGTCGGTCACGGGTCGGTCTTGCCTAGCTTTCGATGTGCTTCAGAGCAAAAAACCAAGGGCCCGGAGCGAATGGCATCACGCTGCGGAACGTGGATGCCACAATGAGCGCAGGCGACAAAACTATCTTCTTGTGCGTCGCCAATACGCTTGTCGCCGCGCTGATAGCTCTTAAAGCGACGCAGGGCACGTATGGCTAAAAAAACCAGTACGCCAAAAATGAGAATCAGTAGTAGCCGGCTCATGAGTGTCGTGGGCTGGTGGTTGTTGTGGCTAGCAGGGGGTGACGGTCAACTCCCGGGGTGACGAAAGAAACGATGTCGGCAGGCAGTTGTCGCTGGGCGTTCAGGGCTTGGCTTTCAGTCGCGAATTCAGCGAAGCAGCAGGCGCCCGAACCGCTCATTCGTGCCGGTCCGAGTGCGCGCAATTGGCTCAGGGCCGCTGCCACCTGTGGGTAGCGGCTTGCTGCGACGGGCTCCATGTCGTTGTGGCCAAATCCAAAGTGCCATTGGTTTGGCGCGATGACCGGGGTATCGCGGCTCAGTTCGGGGGCGCGAAATATTTCTTCAGTCGGCACGCTCACCGGTGGTGCGACCAGCAGGTACCAGGTCGGCGGAATCTGAATATCTGAAAACTGTTCACCGACGCCTTCGGCAAAGCACGATTTGCCGTGAATGAATACCGGCACATCGGCGCCCAGGCGCAGACCAAGCGCCTGAAGTTGATGCGTGTCCAGCGCGCACGTCCACAACTGGTTGAGCGCTATCAGGGTAGTGGCGGCATCCGAACTGCCGCCGCCGAGACCGCCACCCATCGGGAGGCGCTTCTTCACGGTGATGGAAACACCTTGTTGGGTCGCACAGACGCTTTGCAACAGTTGTGCGGCTTTGATGACCAGATCCTGATTTACCGCGACTCCGGGGATGTCGTGGGTGCGCACAATCATCGTGTCATTACGCGGCGAAAAACGCAGGCTATCGGCGAGATCGAGAAAGCGGAAAGCCGTTTGCAATGTGTGATAGCCGTCATCGCGGCGACCAGTCACGTGCAGAAACAGATTGATCTTGGCCGGTGCCGGCCAGTCACTTGTCCAGTCCCATGTGGTCATGGGAGGCTTTCGCGCTCATCGACGATCAAGCGCAACAGGAGATCTTGGTTACGCAGGAGTTGAACACGGGGCAGCGTGTGGGTGGTCTGTGCTCCGGAAGCTCTGACGGTGTCGATCTGCTCAACTTCAACCGACCATTCACCTGCGCCCCCGACCGTCTGTGGGTAGGTTCCGCGCAGCCAGTTGGCCAATTCACCGAGCGGAATCGGGGTGCCGAAAAGTTGCTCTGCGAGGGTCTCAAGTGATTCCGCACGGTCGGTGCGGCCATCTGCAAGACGCAGGCTGGCACCCGTCGCGTCACGACTGACCTTGCCGACACCTTGGCCAAACGGGCTGGTGATCAGCAGGGTGTCACGCTCTGTCGAATGTTGCCAGTCGAAACGGAAGTGGTCGACGCGTTGATCCTGTCGCAGCATGGCGCGACCGCGCAGATGAAACGTCTCGACGGGAGGGCCGAGTGGCGGCGTTGCCAGCGTCGCGTCATGGCCGGTCGGCAGGGCACCACACGCCGAGAGAATGATGCTCAGAGCGGCAATGACGGCGAGTTTCCAGCCGGGGCTGCCGGTCGTGTCACACGCCGGGGTACCAAGGGTGAGACTCAAGGCAGGAAGCGCTTGATCGTGGCTGCCAGTTCGCCGTTGCCCGGGTGGGCTTTGTCAGCGGCACGCCAGAGCGCCTCAGCCTCGGAGCGCTCTCCCATGGCCCAGAGCACTTCGCCGATGTGGGCGGCGATTTCTGGTTCAGCGTTCTTTGCATAGGCCCGTCGCAGGAATTCGAGCGCTTCACTGAGTCGGCCCATGCGAAAAAGAACCCAGCCTTTGCTGTCGAGAATGTAGTGATCGTCGGGCGCCAGCGCCATCGCCTTGTCAATCAACTGCTCGGCTTCGTTCAATTTGATTGCGCGATCGGCAAACGAATAGCCCAGCGCGTTATAGCCCTGAGGAGAGTCAGGCTTAAGCGCTATGAGGTGGCGGAAGTGCTTTTCAAGAAGCGCGACGTCGCCCAGGCGTTCCGCATTCAAGCCAGCCTCATAAATCAGATCGGTGTTCTCGGGGAAGCGCACCAAGGCCTTGGCAATCAATTGCTGCACATCGTCGTAGCGCTGCTTGTCGCGCAACAGTTGAATCTCGGCGAGGTACAGTCGTGGCGCATCAGCGGAAGCTTCCGCTCGAGCGGCCGTTAGCCACTCTCTGGCCTCATCGAGCCGGTCGAGCCCGACCAGCAGTTGGGTCCCTCGCAGGAGCGCACTCAGGCGCTGCTCATCATCGCTCACCTCGCGATACCAGCGTATCGCTTCCTCGACGCGTTGATCGAACTCGGCAATTTGCCCAAGGTAGAAGCGCGCCGAGTCAGCGCGCCCGTCACCCAGAGCAATGACTTCCTTGAGTTGTGCCTCAGCTTCGGTAGCGTCATTCAGTTGTAGCGCTAGCACACCTACGGCATAAGCGATGTCAGCGCTTTCGGGGAGTACTGCGCGCAGGCGTCGGAACTCCTGGCGTGCTTCCGTATAGCGTTTGGCGGCGACCAGGCCTCGTGCATAGGCGAGACGCATGTCCTTGGCCTCGGCATGCCGGGCCAGGAAATCTTCGGCAAACGTGAGTGCGGGCGCGCCGCTGGGGAGTTGCTGAAACTTGAACAGTGCGGCCATTTCCCAATCGGGCTTGAGCGCCAACGCCTGATCAATTTCTGCCTGCGTGCGCAACCCGTCCTTGGCGTTGGCGGCCGCTTGAGCTCGAACAAAGCGAGCTTCCGCGATGTTGAGATAGGGCACGGTGACCTGCTCGATCAGTTGCATGACGGCGGTCTTGTCGTTGTAGCGGGCCAAGACACGGTTGAGCCGTAGCAGTGCGGGTCCAATCTCCGGGCCGGCGGCAGTCAGACTTTTTTGCAGAACGACCGACAACTCGTCGGTCTTTTGGGTGGCGACGTAAAAGCTGGCCAGAACCACGCTGGCGGCGGGATCGTTGGGCGCCAGCTCGAGCCACAACCGCCCCGCCTCGATGCCATTGGCGTATTGCTTGGAGTGGAGGCCCATTTCGGCCGCACGATGCGCGATGCGCGCATCGCGCGTGGTTTTCGCAAGATCCAGATATGCGGCAGTGGCCAGGCCCCACTGCCCACGTTGGGCGGCGATCTCGGCCAGAAGAAGCTGGTAGAGCACCTGCGCTGTGGGCACGCCATCAGCAGACGCATCGGCTGTCGGCGAAATCCTGCTGCTATCGACGGTACTGGCAGCGGCAGGCGGTCCGTTCGCCTGCACAGTTTGGGCGAAAAGGAACGTGAAAAGGAGGAGGAAAGTGCTGCGCAGAGACATGGCGTTTGATTTGCGGGCAACGGTTGAACCGGCCAATACAATGGTCACCATCTTATCAGCTTCAAACTGCTGCCCGCTGCCCTTTGGAGCGCATCGCTCATGCCTGAACTGCCAGAAGTCGAAGTCACTCGCCGGGGTATCGCGCCCGCCCTGGAAAATCGCCGTCTTGCCAGCGCCGACTTCCGGATTCCGGCATTGCGCTATCCGCTGCCCCATGCCCAACGTGCGGCGATGCTGGGCCAACGCCTGCACGCCATTGAGCGGCGCGCGAAATATCTTCTGTTGCGTTTTGACCAGGGCACCATGCTCATTCATTTGGGCATGTCTGGCAGCTTGCGTCTGATGGCACCTGGACTGCCCGCCGAAAAGCACGATCATGTGGATCTCGAATTCGGACAGGGCGCGCAGCGAATCCTGTTGCGATTCCGCGACCCGCGTCGCTTTGGCGCGCTGCTTTGGCTTGCCGGCGAGGCCGACTCCCATCCGCTGCTCAAGGTCTTGGGCATTGAGCCCTTGACTGAAGCGTTCACCGCCCGCTGGCTCAAAAACTCGCTGGAAGGCGTGCGGTCGCCGATCAAGCCGACTTTGATGGATAGCCACCGGGTGGTGGGCATCGGCAACATTTACGCTTCAGAGAGCCTGTTTCGGGCGGGTATTGATCCACGCACGCCAGCGGGCAAGATTTCTCTGCGCCGGCTTGAGCGTCTGGTGCCGGAAATCAAGGCGACGCTGCTCAGTGCCATCGAGGCCGGCGGCAGCAGTCTGCGCGACTTCATTCACTCTGACGGCAGTTCAGGCTATTTTCAACAGCAGTATTTCGCCTATGGCCGGGCCGGCCAGCCCTGCTATCGCTGCAACTCGCCGATTCGCGAACTACGACAATCGAATCGCGCGAGCTTTTACTGCGCGCGTTGCCAGCGCTAAGCTCTGGCGGCAGGTTGCAGGGCCTGGGCTACTTTGCGGTCAGCTGCAGAAACTTGCTCATGAGCATATCTTTGCTTTCGACGTTGCTCGGATCATTCGGGATGCAGTCGACCGGGCAAACCTCACGACATTGCGGGGTGTCGAAGTGGCCAACGCACTCGGTGCACTTGTTCGGGTCGATGAGATAGATCTCGTCACCCTGCGAAATGGCGTTGTTCGGGCACTCGGGCTCGCAGACATCGCAGTTGATGCATTCGTCGGTAATGATCAAAGACATGGGGAAACCTCGCTGGAGAGATAAAGTGGTTTAGCGTGACAGGGTGCGTTCAGCCCCGCTCGCTCACGCGCCGCGTCAGATGTTCCTGCACGAGCGGGTGAATGAATTGGCTGACATTGCCACCAAACGATGCGATCTCGCGCACCATGGTGGCAGAGACAAACATGTACTGTTCGCCGGGGGTGAGGAATACGGTTTCTACGTCCGGGTAGAGCTTGCGGTTCATGCCCGCCATCTGGAATTCGTATTCAAAATCAGAGGCGGCACGCAGCCCGCGCAGGATGACGTGGGCTTCTTCTTTGCTGACAAAATCCATCAGCAGTCCGTCAAACCCCTTGACCTCGACATTGTCAAACGGGGCAAGTACTTCACGCGCTATTTCCACGCGCTCGGCGAGCGAGAACAGGGGCTTCTTGCCCCGGCTTTCGGCGATGCCGACGATCACGCGCTTAAACAAGCCCGAGGCGCGGCGAGCCAAGTCTTCGTGTCCCCGGGTCAGAGGATCGAAGGTTCCGGGGTAAATCGCGACACCGTTTTTCATGACTGCTCCAGCAAGTGGAAGAAGACCTGGCCTGATTGCCCCTGCTTGACGACCCGCCACGATCCGAAATTACTCAGTCGATGCTCTGCCTCAACATAGAGACAGCCGCTGGGTTTGATCAGTAGCGGTAAGCGGGGACTGACACGATCAAGCAGGCCCTGTCGATACGGCGGATCCAAAAAAAGCAGATCTACCGGTTCGAGCGGCGTGAAGTTTAGCGCATCCATTCCGTGAACCTGTAGTCGCGTACTGCCCTTGCTGACATCAGGGGCAAAAGCGCTCAGGTGCTTGAGCAGCAGGGCGCGCGCTTTGCCATCCCGTTCGACAAAATCCACTGCACTGGCACCCCGTGACGCCGCCTCGATACCCAGAATGCCGGTGCCGGCAAACAGATCCAGACACGACCAGCCACTCAGGTCATGACCGAGCCAGTTGAACAGGGTTTCCCGCACGCGGTCAGGCGTCGGGCGCAAACCGGGCGCGTCGATCACCTGAATCAGGCGGCTGCGCCATTGCCCGCCGGTGACGCGTATTCGACTCATTGCGTGCGCTCAACTACCGGGGTCGCCGGCAACGATCACGGTGACCATGTGATCCGGCCTGACGTGCCGGTTAAATGCTGCCTTGACCTGCTCGCGGGTGACGGCCTCAACCTTTCTGGGGAAGGCATCGAGATAGTTTAGAGGCAGTCCGTAGAAGCCGATCACCGAGAGGTAGCCGAGCAGCTTGGCATTGCTGTCGATGCCCAGCGCCATGCCGTCGATCAGGTTTTTCTTGGCGGCAGAAAGTTCAATCGCGCTGGGGCCTTCAGCAAGGAACGTAGTGAGCACCTCGTTCAAGACAGCAAGGGCAGTGTTGGCCTGGTTGCGCTTGGTCTGCAAGCCGATCTGGAACGGCCCGGCCTGCTTGCGTGGCGAAAACGATGAGCCGACGCTGTAGGCATAACCGCGCTTCTCGCGCACTTCTTTCATCAGGCGCGAGACAAAGCCGCCGCCGCCCAAGGTGTAGTTGCCGACCAGCAGCGGAATGTAGTCGGGGTGACCACGCTCAACGGCAGGCATGCCGACAAAAATATGGCTTTGGCTGGCGGGGTGATCGAGCGCGATAGTCTCGGCTTTAGGGAGTTGCACGGCGGGAAGGGCCTCCTTGGCATCGATGACGGGCTTGGGCAGGGCCGCCGTGAGTCGCTCAGCAATGGCGGCAGCGTCCGCACGCGTTACATCCCCGATGATCGCGACGGTGGCATTCGCGGCTTGATAGCGAGCGCGGTAGAAACGCACCAGGTCATCGCGGCTAATTTTCTCGACAGTCTCGACGCTGGGTTGCACGCCATAGGGATGATCTGGGTACATGGCGGCGGCAAAACGGCGGCTGCCGATCGCATCGGGGCGCGTGTCGGCATCGCGAATGGCGGACACCGAGCGCGACTTCTCGCGTTCAAGTACGGGGGCAGGGAAGCTGGGCTCGCTGAGCACCGTGCGCAGCAGCTCCAGCGAGTCGTCGCGTTCGCGCGCACTGGTCAAGGTGCGCAGGCGCAGGCTGGCGCGGTCGAGATCGACGCTGCCCGAGAGCTGTGCACCGGTATCGACCAAACGGGCGGCGATTTGTTCTTCATCCATTGCGCCAGCACCGGTATCGAGCAGCCCGTGGGTCAGGCCAGCCAGGCCCGAGAGCTCCCGGGGGGCGTACAGTCCGCCGGCAGCGAAGTCGATTTGCACATCAAGAATGGGCAGGCTGCTGGCCTGAACAAAGAACACACGAGCGCCCGTACTGGCCGTCCAGTGCTGGATATCGACCCCGGCGCTGGCGCCTAGCGACAATAGGGTGAAGAAGGTGGCGGCGAGGGTGCGGGAAAATCGGTGCAGACAAGACATCATGGTGGACGGCTCCCGGAATCAGTGCTTCAGCGCCGGGCGGCGCAGTAGCGGGTTGGCTTGGCTGTCGATCGGTTGCGGATCTAGCGTCGCGACCGTCAGCGTGTCATCGCCAAAGTACTTGTTGGCTACCGCCTGAACCTCGGCGGCGGTGACCGACTTAAAAATCTCGAGCATGCGCTGGTCATCGCGCCAGGAAAATCCTACCGCTTCCATACCGCCGATTTCCATGGCCTGAGCCATCAGCGAGTCGCGCTTGTAGGTTTGCGCCGCCACCGCTTGCACCTTGACGCGGGCCAGCTCTTCTTCGCTGATGCCCTTGGTTTGAATGCGCCCAAGCGCCTCACGCAAGGCGGCTTCCAGTTCGGTGACGCTGCGGCCCTCGGCGGGTTGGCCACTCAGGGTGAACAGGCTGTCGCCGCGTACCGTGGCATCGTAGCCAGCGCCGGCGCTCTGAGCGACGCGCGCTTCGCGCACAAGTTCGCGCCCCAGGCGGGCGGCGGCGTGACCGTCGAGTACGGCGGCGAGCATCTGCAGCGCGTAGGGCTCACGATCTTTTTCCGGCTCACGCAGTGTCGGCACTTTCCAGCTCATCAGCAGATAGGGGAGTTTCGCCGGTGCCTTGACTGTCACGCGTCGAGTGCCCACCTGGGGCGGTTCATTCAGAATGCGCGTGCGCTGGGTAGCCATCGGTTTGTGGACTCCGTAGTATTTTTCGGCCAGGGCAAAGACTTGCTCGTGCTTTACATCGCCCACGATCACTACCGTTGCGTTGTTGGGCGCATACCACTGGCGATACCAATCGCGCGCGTCCTGCCAGCGCATGGCTTGCAGGTCATCCATCCAGCCGATTACCGGGCGCCGGTACGGGTGCACCATGAAGGCAGTGGCCTCCATGGCTTCATAGGTTTTGGCTTCCGGGTTGTCTTCGGTGCGCCAGCGGCGCTCTTCCATGACCACCTTGATTTCGGCGGCAAACTCCTTCGGATCAAACACCAGATTGCGCATCCGGTCCGCCTCCAGCCGCATCATTTCAGGCAAGGCGCGCTTCGGAATAATCTGGAAGTAGGCGGTGTAGTCGCTGCTGGTAAAGGCGTTGTCGCGACCACCGGCTTCGGCCACGCGCTTGTTGAATTCGCCGGGCTTCGTGGTGCGCGTACCCTTGAACATCAAATGTTCGAGCACATGCGCCACGCCCGTCAGTCCATCACGCTCATCAATCGAGCCGTTTTTGTACCAGACCATGTGCACGGCGGTCGGCGCCCGGTGGTCTTCCTTGACGATCACCTTCAGCCCGTTGGCCAAGCGTGTTTCGAACGTGGCGGCGTCGGTGGTCGGCGGCGTATTTCCCCAAGTCGGCGCTGGTGAGACGGCGATCAGGGCACTGGCGAGCAGTATGTTCAGTAGCTTCATGGTCGCTTCCGGCAAAGGTGGGTTCAGGATAGTCTGGAGGGGGGCAGCGGTGCTCTGCTAGACTGCCGCACTCGTTGCCGAGCGCGCATCTTAGCGTGCCTGCCATCTTCCTTTGAGCTTGCAACAATGGGTTTCACTCCCCCCGACGAACCGAAAAACCCTGCTGTGACTGGGCAGAAAGCGCTTGAAACCGAGTCGGGGGATTGGCGCTCACGACTCAAGGCGGGCTTGGCGAAGACCAAGGAGACGCTCAACACACCGGTCGGTGAGTTGTTCGCTGGCGGCACCGAAAAGTCCGCGCCCGATGTCGGGGTTCTTTCGTCGAACGTGCAAGCTGAGTCGCTACCATCGGCACAAAAAGTGCAGGCCGATTGGCGCACCCGCCTCAAAGCCGGCTTGGCGAAGACGCGCGACACGCTCAATACGCCGGTTACCGAGCTGTTTTCACGCGCCAAAATCGATGCCGAACTCCTGGACGAGCTTGAGTCGGCCTTGCTCATGGCCGACTGCGGCGTGGATGCGACCACCGCCCTGACTGATGAGCTCAAGGCTCAGGTCAAGCGCGAGAAGATGGAAAGCCCCGCGGCGTTGCGCGGCGCGCTGAGCCAATCGATGACGCGCATGCTCGCCCCGCTGGAGCGCCCCCTCGAGATCAGCGGCCAGGGCCCGTTTGTGATCATGATCGCCGGGGTCAATGGCGCGGGTAAGACCACGTCGATAGGCAAGCTGGCGAAATATTTCCAGAATCAGGGAAAGTCTGTGCTTCTCGCTGCCGGCGACACCTTTCGCGCCGCTGCGCGCGAGCAGTTAATGGCCTGGGGTGAGCGCAATGGGGTGACCGTGATTGCTCAGGAGTCGGGCGATCCGGCGGCGGTGGTGTTTGATGCGATGAATGCGGCCAAGGCCCGCGGGATCAATGTGGTGCTGGCCGATACCGCCGGCCGCCTGCCCACGCAACTGCACCTGATGGAAGAGATCGCCAAGATCCGCCGTGTGATTCAGAAGGTCGATGCCACCGCGCCCCACGAAGTCTTGCTGGTGCTGGACGCTACCATCGGGCAAAACGCCATTACCCAGGTCAAGGCCTTTGACAAGGCGATCGGGGTCACCGGCCTGGTGGTGACCAAGCTCGACGGAACCGCCAAGGGCGGCGTGTTGGCGGCCATTTCCCGACAATGTCCCAAGCCGGTTCGGTTTATCGGGGTGGGCGAGGGGATCGACGATCTCCAGCCCTTCCGTGCCGAGGAATTTGTCGAGGCAATTTTCGGTAGCGACAGCGCAGATCCGGGCAAGCGTTAATGGGTGTCATGATCCGTTTTGATCGAGTGGCCAAGCGCTACCCTCCGGGCATCGACGCGCTGCGTGATATCAGCTTCGAGATCGCCGAAGGTGAGTTACTCGTTCTCGCCGGGCATTCTGGCGCAGGGAAGTCCACTGTACTCAAGTTGATTGCCGCGATGGAGCGACCCAGTGCCGGTGCCGTGCTGGTCAACGGGAAAAATGTCGGGGCGTTGAAACCTAAGGCGGTGCCTTTTCTGCGGCGCAATCTCGGCCTGGTGTTTCAGGATCAAAAACTGCTGTTTGACCGCAGCGCCTTCGACAATGTCATGCTGCCCTTGTCCATCGCGGGCTTTCCTGCGCGCGACGCGAGTCAGCGGGTGCGAGCGGCGCTCGATAAGGTGGGCTTGCTTGGGCGCGCGAACAGCCTGCCGATTGCGCTTTCCGGGGGCGAACAGCAGCGCCTGGCGATTGCACGCGCGGTGGTGAATCGACCCAATATTCTGCTCGTCGACGAGCCAACAGCGCACCTCGACCCGGATACGGCGGCCGATGTGGTGCGTATTTTTCATGAGTTTCACCGGGTCGGTGTGACCACAGTGATTACCACGTGTGACCGGACGAGCTTTCCCGGCGCGCGCTCTGTGGTGCTTGATCACGGGAGGATGGTCGCGTGATCTGGTTGCTGCAGCACCGGCAGGCTCTGGCACTGGCTTTACTGCGCCTGAAAGCCTCGCCCCTGAATTCTTTGCTGTCTATCCTTGCCATGGGGGTAGCGCTGGCGCTGCCTGCAGGCGGGCAGTTGCTGGTGGATAACGGCGTGCGTCTGGCGCGCAGTTCGGCACCGGCCCCGCAAATTTCCTTGTATTTGCGTATGGATGCCGATTCGGCACAGGTGGCTGGCGTGCGCGAGCGGTTGGCGGCGAATCGTGACATCGCGAGCAGCCAATTTTTGTCCCGGGACGAAACGCTGCAGCGCTTCAAGGGGTCCGAGGGCTTGCGCGATGTCATTGATGTCTTGCCGCAGAATCCCTTTCCGCATGCCTTTGTGGTGACGCCTCGCGACGATAGCCCGGCCAGCATGGATCTTCTGGCGGTCGAGTTGCGTGCCCTGCCCGCGGTCGATCATGTGCAGCTCGACTCGGATTGGGTGCGGCGACTGGATGCCCTGCTACGCTTCCTGAAATCCGCCGTGGCGGTGCTCGCCCTGATGCTGGGTACAGGATTGGTGGCCATCACGTTCAACATCACCCGCACGCAGGTTCTGATGCAACGCGATGAAATTGTGGTCAGTGAACTCCTTGGTGCGACAGCAAGTTACGTGCGTCGCCCCTTCCTCTATTTCGGTACGCTGCTGGGGCTCCTGGGGGGCGTCCTGGCCTGGTGTGTGGTGCTGGCGGCTTCCGTATGGCTGGGTCAACCGCTGCAGGAGGTGGCACTGCTGTATGGCCTTTCGGCGCAGCTGACCACACTGAGCGCTGCCGAATCCATAGGGCTGGTTGCCCTGGCAGCGGCATTGGGCTGGTTGGGCACCGCGTTGTCGTTGGGTCAGCACCTGAGCCGCAGTTAGGCCGCTGAATGCCCCGAGTTTTCCGTGATTCCCTCGCGATCGTTATTGACAGATCGGGCTAAAAGTTCGAGAATTCGCGTCCTTTCGGCGATGGCCTTTTGTTGTACAGGGGCCTGCCAACGTGTTGGGGAGTCGCCAAGCTGGTTAAGGCACCGGATTTTGATTCCGGCATGCGAAGGTTCGAATCCTTCCTCCCCAGCCATCTTTCACCGCGCCCGGATTTGAAATTGGCGCAGCGCCTGACTAAAGAAACGCCACCGAACCATGGCCTACGACAGTCTGATGGTATTTACCGGCAACGCCAATCGCAAGTTGGCGGCCGATGTGGTCAAGCGTCTGAACATCTCCATGGGGCGTGCCACGGTCGGCAAGTTCTCTGACGGTGAGGTGAATGTCGAGATACTTGAGCACGTGCGCGGACACGATGTGTTCATTCTGCAATCGACCTGCGCGCCGACCAACGACAACCTGATGGAGTTGATGGTGATGGTCGACGCGTTAAAACGCGCGTCAGCGGGCCGTATTACCGCGGCCATTCCTTATTTCGGGTATTCACGCCAGGATCGCCGACCGCGTTCCGCGCGCGTGGCCATTACCGCCAAGGTAGTGGCCGATATGCTGCAGGGCGTGGGCGTGGATCGCGTGCTGACAGTGGATCTGCACGCTGACCAGATTCAGGGCTTTTTCGATATTCCGGTTGATAACATCTACGCAGCGCCAATCTTGCTGGGCGATATCTGGCGTCAGCGACACGAAGATCTGCTGGTCGTCTCGCCCGACGTCGGCGGTGTGGTACGTGCTCGCGCTCTGGCCAAGCGTCTTGAATCTGATCTGGCCATTATCGACAAGCGCCGACCAAAGGCCAATGTGTCGGAGGTCATGAACATCATTGGCGACGTGGATGGTCGTACCTGCGTGATCATGGACGACATGGTGGATACCGCCGGCACCTTGTGCAAGGCGGCCGAGGCGCTCAAGCAGCATGGTGCCAAGCGTGTGCTCGCCTACTGTACGCATCCGGTTCTGTCGGGCAGTGCGATTGATCGCATTTCCAGTTCGGAGCTGGATGAGCTGGTGGTGACCGACACCATTCCCCTTTCGGACGTTGCGGCTGCTTGTTCGCGCATTCGTCAGATCTCGATCGCCGAGTTGCTTGCTGAAACCATTATGCGCATCAGCAATGATTCGTCCGTTTCATCGTTGTTCATGGATTAAGTTTCAACCCCTCGCCTGGTCGCGGGCGGGGATTTTCAGCAGCACCCATCGCAGTAATTTGAGGTTTAGGAGTTTTACAACATGCAAATCGAATTCAACGCCAAGAAGCGTGACGGACAGGGCACCGGAGCGAGCCGCCGCCTGCGTCACGCCGGTCGTATCCCGGGCATCGTTTATGGTGAGTCCAGCGCTCCCCAGAGTGTGGACATGGATCACAACGAGCTGTTTCAGCTGATGCGCAAGGAGGCGTTTTACTCTTCCGTGCTGACCATCGATGTTGAGGGAGCCAAAGAGCTGTGCCTGCTGCGCGATGTACAGCGCCACCCCTACAAGCAACTGATCATGCATCTGGATTTCCAGCGTGTGGATGCCAACAAGAAGCTGCACACCAAGGTGCCGTTCCACTTCATCAATGCCGACATCAACCCGGGCGTCAAGCTGCAGGGCGGTATTGTTTCGCATGTCATGAATGAAGTTGACGTCAAGTGTCTGCCCGCCAATCTCCCCGAGTACATCGTGGTGGATCTTAAAGATCTGTCGGCGGGTCACTCACTGCATATCTCGCAGCTGGCCTTGCCCGAAGGTGTTGAGGTGGTTCATCATCGTGAAGGCGACCCAGTGGTTGCTACGATCATGATCAAGGGTGGCGGCAAGGAAGCGGAAGCAGCTCCTGCTGCTGCCGCAGCGCCGGCCAAAGCGGCCCCCGCCAAGGCTGCCCCCGCGGCAGCAGCGGCCAAGGCTCCCGCCAAAGCGCCGGCCAAGAAGTAAGCCAGACGTCGTTGAGTACGGCGACGCTTCGCCTCATTGTCGGCCTCGGTAACCCCGGGGCCGACTACTCCGAAACCCGGCACAATGCCGGGTTTTGGTTTTGTGAGCGGCTTGCAGCGGAACTCGGGGCACCCCTGAGCCATGAGTCGCGCTTCCATGGCTTTGTCGGTAACGCACGGGCCGCCGGGGTGTGGTTTCTCGAACCCCAGACCTTCATGAATCGCTCGGGCCAAGCCGTGCGCGCCTTGGCGCAGTTCTACCGCATTGAGCCGAGCGAAATTCTGGTGGCCCACGACGAACTGGACTTGCCGCCCGGGCGCATGCAGTTGCGTTTTGGCGGCGGTCTGGGAGGCCACAACGGGCTCAAGGACATCACCGCCCATATGGGCACTCAGGATTTCTGGCGTCTGCGTATCGGCATCGGGCATCCCATTGATCGCAATGAAGTTGCCAACTTCGTGCTCAAGGCGCCGCGCAAGGAAGAGCAGGAGTGTATCGATGCGGCACTGGATCGTGCCCTGCTGGCCTGGCCGCTACTCGCCAAGCCAGACTTTGCCGCCGCCACGCAACGCATCAATAGCAAGCCGCCCGCGCTATAGTTCGATTTCTTTAATGGGGAGCCAGATATGGGATTGGGGACGCTGATATTTCTCGGGGTGGTCGCCGTGGTGGTGATCTACGTGGTGTTCACTTACAACGCCCTGGTTGGCCTCAAGCATGGCGTGGCCAAGGCCTGGGCGAATATCGATGTATTGCTCAAGCAGCGGCACGACGAGTTGCCCAAGCTCGTGGAAACCTGCAAGCAGTACAGGGAATTCGAGCAAAGCACCCTGCAAAAAGTGATTGAGGCGCGCGCTGGTGTGCAAAGCGCACGCGAACGCGAAGACATTCCGGCCTTGGGCAATGCCGAAGGTGCCTTGCGTGCCGGACTTGGCCGACTATTTGCGCTCGCCGAGGCTTATCCCGAACTGAAAGCCAATGAGAACTTCATGGCCTTGCAGACGCGCATCTCGCAGCTGGAAAACGCCATTGCCGACCGCCGCGAGTTCTACAACGAGGCGGTAAATATTAACAATGTGCGCGTGGAACAGTTTCCCGAAGTCATTGTGGCCCGGCTGTTCAATTTCCCGGCTAAACCGCTGCTCGAGTTTTCGTCGGCTGAAAAAGCCGACGTCGATATCAAAACGCTGTTCAGCTAACCGTTCGAACTCATGTGGGCCCGTCTGCGCCATGCTTACTGGCAGTTAGGCGGTTCGGCGGCCCAGCTCTTCGTCATTATCATTGCCGCACAGTTTGAGTCGGCGACCGGTTGGCGTATCGCTATGGTTCTGGTGGCCTTGCTCAGCCTGCTCTCATGGGTCTTGGCCATGCGCCATGTGCGCGCGGTAGCCGATACGCCGACCTCCAAAGTGGCATCGGCCGCTCAAGGTTACGTCGAGCTCATCGGTATCGGACGCCCCTTCGATGGCCCGCCGGTGTTGGCGAAGCTCAGCATGTCGCCCTGCCTCTGGTTTCGCTACCTGGTTGAGCGGCGCAGTGACAACAAATGGAAGACGGAGGCTAAGGGCGAGTCGGACGCCTCGTTTCTGCTTGACGATGGCAGCGCGATTTGTGTCGTGGACCCGGAAGGCGCGCAGATCCTCACGCGCAAGCGTCATTCATGGACGGAAGGCAGCTACCGCTATACAGAATGGCGCATCGACGAGGGTGATGAGGTGTACACACTTGGACATTTCGTCACCCAAGGCGGGGCTGACCTGAGCCTGGACGTGAACGAAGACGTAAAGCTGCTGCTGGCTGAATGGAAAAAAGACCCGGCGCGCCTGAACCAGCGCTTCGATCTGGACCGCAACGGCGAACTGGATATGCGCGAATGGGAACTGGCGCGCGCTCAGGCAAAACGCGAGGTGCTGGCCGTGCATCGCGAAGCCCGTTTGCAAAGTGATACCCACCTGATGCGCTTGCCACCGGATGCCCGCTTGTACCTTGTGGCCACCATTACGCCGGAAAGCATCGTCCGTCGCTATCGCCTCTGGGCGAGCTTTCACGTGGCCTGTTTCTTCGTGGCGCTGGGGGCGTTGTGGTATCTGTGGGATATGGTTTGACACCGTAGTCCACAACCCGCTTCCGCAAGTCGGCGCTGGTAGTACGGCGATTCCCAGGCAACTACAGGGCGAGAATGGCGTCGCGATTCGACCAGGAGAAGCAGGCCTCGGCGGCTTCCGTCTGCCCCAGCCATTTAAAGGCGCGGTGCTCATCTGCGCGAGCTGCACCGTTGTGCCTGCAGGGACACAGAAGCTGAATACATGCTCGGTGTTATGGGTGACGCCGTCGGCATAGCGGTGGCGCCATTGGGGAAAGATTTCGTACTGATTGGTCTGGTGCCAGTCAGTCAGCAGTCCATCCTCGGCACGAATGCCGGTTTCCTCGAACAACTCGCGGCGGGCGGTATCGATAAGGGCTTCGTCGTCTTCACGGCTGCCGGTGACGGACTGCCAGAGGCCCGGATGCTTGGCGCGCTCAAGCAGTAGGAATTGCTTGTCCTTGGTGTGGATGACCACCAACACGGAAATGGGTTGCTTGAATGGTGTGGGCATTACTCGGGCTGCGCTACCGTGGGCAGCCAGGCGATGCCGTCGGCCAGCATGTCCACCAGACACCAGAAGGGCACACCTTCCTCGCGCCACTCGTCGGCCACTTCCTGGAGCAGTTGCATCAGCGCCACGAAATCATCTTCGGCACGGGCATGGATGCCGTCGCAGTGCTCCAGAATGATTACGTAGCCGAGCGCGGGTAGCCAGCCCATATCGGCCAGACAGTCCGAGAGCGCGTCCCAGTTGTCGCCGAACCACACCGGAAAGCGTAGGGATGTGCCAATGGCAGCAAACATCGCCTCCCTTGATCGGGACTGTGCCAGATCAACCGTCAGGACCAGGCAGTCCGCCGCTGCCGCACCTTCAAGCAGCGCTGCCCGATCCCCGTGCGGCAGGTGATAGACGCTGGCGCGCGCGGCATCTGAAAACAGGGCGGTGTAGAAAGCGACGGGATCTTGCGCAGCGCTCATCGGTTGATCTTCTTGAACGTTCGGTAATGGTCGGCGGTGTAATAGAGCACCACCGGGGGCTGGCCGCCGGCGACGATGCGTCGCGCGCCACGGGTCGCCTCGCCCGGGGTAGGTACGGTGTATTCGCGGTAGTAGCCCTTGGGCTGCATGGGCAGTCGCTTCTCGCGGTTCTGGAAAGTGATGCCGTCGCGTGTATAGGGGAAGGGGCCGCCGGCATCGATGAGTTGCAGCGTGTGGCGGGCTTCCTTGGGAAGCTGGTCGACACGGACGCTATCCGAGAAGAAAGCGAAAACGGCGCTGCAGGCAAGCAGCGCCGTCCAGCCGGCTAACCAGCGTTTCATGTCTCAGCCCGCCTTCGTCCGTCCTAGCCGGTCTTAGCCCTTGGCGACTTCGACGGTGGTTTCGACCTTCTGGCGCAGGCGAACATGCAGTTCGCGCAACTGCTTCTCGTCGACATCGGAGGGAGCATCGGTGAGCAGGCACTGTGCCCGCTGCGTTTTTGGGAAGGCAATCACGTCGCGAATCGACTCGGCGCCAGTCATCATCGTGACGATACGATCCAGACCGAAAGCCAGGCCACCGTGCGGCGGTGCGCCGTACTTGAGCGCGTCAAGCAGGAAGCCGAACTTCAGTTTCTGCTCTTCCTCACCAATGCCCAGCGCCTCGAACACGCGCGCCTGCACATCGGCCTTGTGAATACGTACCGAGCCACCGCCGATTTCCCAACCATTCAGCGCGAGGTCGTAGGCCTTGGCCAGACACTCCCCGGGGTTGGTCTTCATCAGCTCGTCATGGCCGTCCTTGGGCGAGGTGAAGGGGTGGTGGCAGGCGGTCCAGCGCTTGTCTTCCTCGCTGTACTCGAACATCGGGAAATCGACCACCCAGAGTGGTTCCCAGGTCTTGCCATTGAGGTAGCCTTTCTCGTGACCGAGCTTGATGCGCAGAGCGCCGAGCGCGTCATTGACCACCTTGGTCTTGTCGGCGCCGAAGAAAATCAGGTCGCCGGACTGCGCGCCGGTGCGCTCAATTATGGTCTTGAGCGCCTGCTCGTGCAGGTTCTTGACGATGGGCGACTGCAGGCCTTCTTCGTTGAGCTTGGTGACGTCATTGACCTTGATGTAGGCCAGCCCCTTGGCTCCATAGATCTTGACGAACTCGGTGTAGCCGTCGATCTCGCCGCGGGTCAGAGTATTGCCGTTAGGGATACGCAATGCCGCGACGCGCCCGCCACCGGTCGCCGGACCGCTGAATACCTTGAACGCGACATCAGCCACGGCATCGGTAACGTCGATCAATTCGAGCGTCACACGCAGATCAGGTTTGTCAGAACCGAAGCGGCGCATGGCTTCAGCGTAGCTCATGCGCGGGAAAGGGTTGGGCAGCTCGACGTCGATGGCGTCTTTGAACACGTAGCGTATCAACTGCTCGATCAGGCCGGTGATCGCGGTCTCGTTCATGAACGAGGTTTCGATATCAACCTGAGTGAATTCAGGCTGGCGGTCGGCGCGCAGGTCTTCGTCGCGGAAGCACTTGGTGATCTGGTAGTAGCGGTCGTAACCAGCCACCATCAGCAATTGCTTGAACAGTTGCGGCGACTGCGGCAGGGCAAAGAACTGGCCGCTATGCACGCGCGAGGGCACGAGGTAATCGCGCGCGCCCTCGGGCGTGGACTTGGTCAGCATCGGCGTCTCGATGTCGATGAAACCGTTATCGTCGAGGAAGCGACGGAACGCGCGCGCGGTCTTGTAGCGCAACATCATGTTCTTTTGCATCTGCGGGCGGCGTAGATCGATGACGCGGTGCGTCAGGCGCACGTTCTCCGAGAGGTTCTCGTCGTCGATCTGGAAGGGCGGCGTCACGGCCGGATTCAGGACTTCGAGTTCCTGACAAAGGATCTCGATTTCACCGGAGCTCAGGTTGGCATTTTCAGTGCCGGCAGGACGGCGCCGTACCTTGCCAGTGATCTTGAGTACAAACTCGTTGCGCACGCCTTCGGCAGCCTTGAACATATCGGGCCGGTCGGGGTCGCAGACCACCTGGGCCAAGCCCTCACGGTCACGCAGGTCGATGAAGATGACGCCGCCATGATCACGGCGACGATGACTCCACCCGCACAGGGTGACGATTTGATCAACATGGGCGGCAGTGACCTGCCCGCAGTAATGTGTTCGCATAAAAATTCTCAGTGATGGGAAGTCGGCGCTGGTGAGACGGCGCCGAAGGGTCAAAATTCGTTCTGCGCCCGTCCCAAAGGATTAGGCGCGGCACGGCCCCGTGTGGTGGGCGGCACCACGCCCATCGACACGATGTACTTGAGCGCATCGTCGACTGAGATATCGAGCTCGATCACGTCGCGTTTGCGCACGAAAAAGAAAAAACCATTGACCGGGCTGGGCGTGGTCGGAATGAAGACACCGACATGCTCATCGGGCAAAAGTTCGGCGATCGGTCTTGCCGCATTGCCGGTCATGAAGGCCACGGACCACGCCTCGGGGTGCGGGTAGCGCACCAGCAAGACTTTTCGGAACGACTCGCCGTTGCCGGAAAACAGGGTGTCGCTCACCTGTTTGACGCTGTAGTAGATCGACTTGACCACCGGGATGTTCAGAAGTACCTTTTCCCAATAAAGGACAAGCTTCTGCCCGATGATGTTGGTCGCAACCAGGCCTGTACCGAGCACGATACCGACAGTCAGAATGGCCCCGAGGCCAGGGATATAAAACCCGAGCAGGCGCTCGGGCTGGATCGCCTGAGGCAGCAGCACCAAGGATTGGTCCATCAAGCGCACGATGGCAGACATTACCCACAGCGTGATAACAAGGGGTACCCAGATCAGCAGGCCGGTGACGAAATATTTCTTCAAGCAAGTTCTACCGGTTGCATAGCGTTACAGATTAATGACAGGCGCAACTGCCGGAGCCACCCTGGCAGGGGGGCGAAGCACTCTCGGCCTTTGGCTCACTCGGGGATTCGCTCTTGGCTTCGGCCGGTTTGCTGCCCCCTTGAAATCGGTGGCATACCAGCCACTGCCCTTGAGTTGAAACCCGGGCGCGGTCAATTGCTTGGCAAAGTTTTCTGTCTGACACGAGGGGCAGGTGGTTCGCACAGGGTCGCTCACCTTGTGCATGACATCTTTCTCAAAGCCGCATTGACTGCAGCGATAAGCGTAGATCGGCATGAAATTCTCCTAGAAACAAGACCGAGATTATAGCTGAGGGAAATATCCCGAATTTCAAGCGTTTTCAGGCGCTTGTCTGCATTTGCTCCCGCTGACGCTAGAGGCGGGTGCCGAGGTAAGCCTGAGTAAGGGGTTTGCCCCAAATCAGCGCAATCATCCCCGCGATGGCCAGATACGGACCGAAAGGAATTGGCACGTTGCGCCCCTGACGCGCGAATACGATCAGACTCAGTCCAATGAGCGCGCCGACGAATGACGAGAGCAATATTGTCAGCGGCAGCATTTCCCAGCCCAGCCAGGCACCCAGCGCAGCGAGCAGCTTGAAGTCGCCATAGCCCATGCCCTCTTTGCCTGTCGCCAGTTTGAATCCCCAATACACTGCCCAGAGCGCCAGGTAGCCGGCAATAGCACCAATGACCGCACTTTTGAGCGTAGTAAAGGTACCCGGAATGTTAATCAACAGCCCGGCCCAAAGCAGGGGCAGGGTAATGTCGTCGGGGAGTAGTTGGGTATCGAAGTCGATTCCGGTCAGCGCAATGAGTGCCGCCGCAAATCCCATGGCGGCTATCGCGGCGAGACCAAAATCGTAGTGCAATGCCAGTGCCGAGAAGATACCCCCGGTAATAAGTTCCACCGCTGGGTAGCGGGGAGAAATCGGGTTGCGGCAGGCGCTGCAGCGACCGCGCAGGACCAGCCAACTCAGTACTGGAATATTTTCGAGGGCGGTAATGCCATGGCCGCACTTCGGGCAGCGTGAGCGCGGCTTTGACAGGGTCAGTGGATCGAACGTCGGCAGGGCCTCGTTGCGCAGTTCAGCACACTGCATAGCCCAGTCCCGCTCCATCATCGTTGGCAGGCGATGGATGACCACGTTGAGGAAGCTGCCGATGATCAGGCCAAACAGGCCGGCGACCACGGCAAAGGTCGCCGGGTCGGCGAGCAGCACAAACGGACTCATCGGTACTAGCCGACGACCGAGCCGAGTTTGAAGATGGGCAGATACAGCGCAACGACCAGGCCGCCGATCAAGCCCCCCAGAACCACCATGATCATGGGCTCCATCAGGCTCGCGAGTGCATCAACGGCATCATCAACTTCCGCTTCGAAAAAGTCGGCCACCTTGCCGAGCATATCGTCCAGCTTACCGGACTCTTCACCGATCGCGATCATTTGTACGACCATGGTGGGAAACACTTGAACGTTTTGCATCGCGTTCATGAGGCTTGAGCCGGAACTCACCTCCGCCTGTATCTGCTTGGTTGCCATCAAGTAGACGTAGTTGCCTGAGGCACCGCCGACGGAGTCCAGTGCTTCGACGAGCGGAACCCCCGCAGCGAACATGGTCGAGCAAGTGCGCGTCCAGCGGGCAATTGCAGATTTGCGCAGCAGGTCACCGAATACCGGCAGACGCAAGGCATACTTATCAAAGGCAATCTGAAGTGCTTTGGAGCGTCGGTACGATTCCTTGATGCCGAACACCGCCCCCGCGATACCTCCGAAAATAAGATACCAGTTGTCGACGAATCCATCAGAGATGGTGATGACAACCTGCGTGGGCGCGGGAAGTTCGCCGCCAAAGCTGGCGAACACGTTCTTGAAGGCAGGGACCACAAAAATCATGATCACCGCCGTGATGATGAAGGCCACCACAAGAATCGAAATCGGGTAGAACATCGCGCCCTTGATCTTCGACTTAATGGCCATCGTCTTTTCCTTGTACCCGGCCAGACGATCCAGCAGCGAATCCAGAATGCCTGCCTGCTCACCTGCAGACACCAAGTTGCAAAACAGGTCGTCAAAGTAAAGCGGAAACTTGCGAAATGCCTGACCCAGACTTGAACCGGTCTCAACGTCAGTTTTGATGTCCAAGAGAAGCTTGGCGATCGCCGGGTTCGACGCCCCTTTGCCGACAATCTCGAAGGCCTGCAACAAGGGGACGCCAGATTTCGTCATGGTCGCCAGCTGACGCGTAAAAAGACAAATATCCTTTTCCGTGATCGAACCGCCAGACCCAACTTTTTGCTTCTTTATTTTGGTGACGGTAATGCCTTGGCGGCGGAGTGTTGCCTGTGCAACCGCTTCGGTTTGAGCTTTCAAGTCACCCCGCTGGGCACGGCCGCCCTTGTCTTTGCCTTCCCAGTGGAAGGTATGCAATTTGACGGCCTCTGCCGCCTTGCCAGGCTTTGTCGTTGCCATAGTATCCCCCTTGCCTAAGTACTCCAGTACTTCATTCTATGCGCGATTGTGGATGATGCAGTGGCTGATGTAGGCTGAGTGAACCGGGGTGTTTGTAGGCTATTACTTTTCGTTAGCTGCGCACCAGCAGTACTTCAAGTACAAAGCGGCTGCCGACATAGGCCAGCATCAAGGTTACGAAGCCGCCAATGGTCCAGCGCAAAGCCAGGCGACCGCGCCAGCCGCGCAAGTGTCGCCCGATGAGCAAGGCGGCAAAAATCAGCCACGACAAGATGGCGAATAGCGTTTTGTGATTGAACGCTAGGGCCTTGCCGAACACGGACTCGGAAAACAAGGCACCACTGGCTACGGTGATCGTCAGCAAGACAAAAGCCACATGAATCAAGCGAAAGAGCAGTGTTTCCATGGTCAGCAAAGGCGGCAGGCCGGAGAGCAATGGGGTGATCTTGCCGCGGTGGAGCTGGCGTTCTGCCGCCGCCATGAGCAAGGCATGCAGCGCCGCCAGAGTGAACAGGCTGTAAGCCAGCATGGCGGTGAGGAAATGCAGACGGAAACCGAGGGATCCGGCATTGGTCAGGACGTGGGGAGCGGCAAACAGTCCGGGCAGAAGTACGGCGATCGCTGTCAGTGGTAGGCCCATGATTTGCAAGCCGTCCATGCGGGCGTAAAAGCTTTCTATCCAGTACAGCGTAGTGGCCAACCACATCATGACAGACAGCGCGATGGCGAAGCCGAAACGCATCTGACCATCGCCGAAAATCTCGGTGCGCAGGCTGACGGCATGCGCGACCAAGGCTATCAGCAGAATGCCGCGTTCCACCAGGGTCAATCCGCGGTTGGGCCGGTCGAGTAGCGGGCCTTGCCAGCGAGTACGCCAGAAGTGAACGGTCAGTCCGCCGTAGATGGTCGCCGCTAGTGCATGCAGTAATATGTCGCGCATTCCCTCAGTTTACACGTTCAGCGCCCCGCATTCCTGAGCCGCCGCGATCCGGAGACATCATGCTAGAAAACCTCACACAGCGTCTTTCGCGTTTGGTCAAAACCATGCGCGGTCAGGCGCGACTGACTGACGAAAATATTTACGAGATGATGCGCGAAGTGCGCATGGCGCTGCTCGAAGCCGACGTGGCGTTGCCGGTGGTCAAGGACTTTGTCGCCAAGGTCAAAGAGAAAGCGCTGGGTCAGGAGGTGGTTGGCTCGCTCACCCCGGGGCAGGCGCTGGTGGGCGTGGTGCACCGTGAGCTGACTGAACTAATGGGCGGCACCTCGTCCGGCCTCAATCTGGCGATGCAGCCGCCGGCGATTATTCTGATGTCGGGCCTGCAGGGTGCCGGAAAGACCACCACCACCGGCAAGCTGGGCAAGTGGTTGAAAGAGCGTCAAAAAAAGAAAGTGCTGGTGGTCAGTTGCGACGTCTATCGTCCCGCGGCGATCGAACAACTGAAAGCTGTCGCCGCACAGGCTGGGATCGATTTTTTCCCCTCCAGTGGCGATCAGAAACCCAAAGACATTGCCGCCGCGGCCATCGACTGGGCCAAGCGCCATTTTTATGATGTGCTGTTCATCGATACGGCAGGGCGTCTGGCGATCGATGAGGCGATGATGGCCGAGATCCGCGATCTGCATGCACAGGTCAAGCCGATCGAGACGCTGTTTGTGGTGGATGCCATGCTGGGTCAGGATGCCGTCAATACCGCCAAGGCCTTCAACGAAGCCTTGCCCTTGACGGGCGTCATCCTGACCAAGCTCGACGGTGATTCGCGCGGTGGCGCCGCACTGTCTGTGCGTCACGTGACCGGCAAGCCAATCAAATTCACCGGCGTTGGCGAAAAGCTGACCGGGTTGGAGGAGTTTCACCCCGAGCGTATGGCTTCGCGCATTCTGGGCATGGGCGACATCCTGAGCCTGGTGGAAGATGCCCAGCGCGGCGTCGATCAGGAGAAGGCGCAGGCTTTCGCTGACAAACTCAAGTCTGGCAAAGGCTTTGACCTCAACGACTTCAAGGAACAGATGAGTCAGGTGCGCAATATGGGCGGCATCGGCAGTTTGCTCGACAAATTGCCTGCGCAGTTTGGTGCGATGGCACAGCAGGCCGGCGGCGCGGTTGAAGATAAATCGATTCGGCGTATCGAAGGCATCATCAATTCCATGACGCAGAAGGAACGCACCCACCCTGAATTGATCAAGGCGAGCCGCAAACGCCGTATTGCCACGGGCGCCGGCGTATCGGTTCAGGAGGTGAATCGTCTGCTCAACCAGTTCGAGCAGACGCAAAAGATGATGAAGCAGTTCACCAAAGGCGGCATGGGCAAAATGATGCGCAACATGAAGGGCCTGATGGGCAACGCGGGCGGACGCTTTCCGGGCATGCCGCGCTGAAACCGCTACCCTGACAGGCTCTCGCTGCCCCGTCTTTTCTTGACTAAAGCGGTGTGGAAGCTTCCTCGCCGCCTTCGGTCAGACGGCGGGTCAGAACGTCGATCAGGCGGCTACGAGTAATCGATGATTTGAGGATGAATTCATCGAACCAGATACTGTCCGTTACGTCCTGTTCCTTGAACTGACCGGGTTGGCCAGTGCGCATCACGATCGCTGGAGCGGGTTCGTACCCGAAGTGTGACTGAATGAACTTTGCCACCTTCATGCCAGCATCTTCCGTCTCCATCACCATATCGAGCAGCACGAGATCAAACGGGATGCCATGCTCGATGAAGCGCTTGGCTTCATCACCGGAGTACGCGTCCAGCAACTCAATGCGACGACCATTGATGCGGCTGTTCTTGAGCGTCAGGCGTGTGGCTTCATGCACATCGGCATTGTCATCGACGATGAGGATGAGGTAGAAGTCAATGGGTCGCCCCTGAGATCCATCTTCGATGAGAGAGACTGTGTCGTTCGTAGTGGGGAAGGCTGCTGAATTGTTCATAGGGTAGGCCGCGCGCGAGGTTCGTCGGAGTTGTGGCTAGGATTTTGCCAGATATGCCGCGCTAACTGGGTTTGGAGGGGGGCATCCAGCCGCGTTGCCCGTATCCCCAAATCCCACAGGGATTTTTTCGGTAGTCGGCGCTGGCAACACGGCGTTCTATCGGGGAGAACCCCGTGCCGGATCATCCTGATCGTGTTCCACACGGTTTCGTCCGCCCTGCTTGGCACGATACAAGGCATGGTCAGCCGCATCGTACAGGTGCTCGTAGTCCAGGTTCTGAGCGGCATTCGAGGTACTTACTCCGAAACTGGCCGTCACCGGCAACGGCTGTTCGCCCGCCTGCAGCGGTCGTACGCTCAGCCCCCGGCGCAGCTTCTCGGCGACCTCGATGGCACCTTGGGCGTCCGTGAGGGGGAGCAACGTCACAAATTCTTCCCCACCCATGCGTGCCAGGATGTCGGTGCTGCGCAGGTGTTCGCCCAGAATTGTGGCCACCTGTCGCAGCACGGCGTCGCCGGCCGGGTGGCCATAGCCATCATTGATCCGCTTGAAGTGATCAATGTCGACCATAACCATGCTCGTAGCGCCTCCGGCGCGTTTTGCTCGCGCCAGTTCCATGTTCGCCAGCCGCATGAATTCACGACGCAGGTACAAACCGGTGAGCGAATCGCGCGTGGCCAGATAGGCCAGTTCTTCCTGATGCTCTGACAATGTCAGGTTCGCCTGCGCCAGTTCCCGGCGCAAGAGCACGGATTTCATGAACTGATCCCACACCACTACAGAGGCGACAATACTGACGATTGATCCGCCGAGCGCGTGGCTGCGTACCACGGACAGGGTAGCCGAGTCGAGCTGGGTCATCGGGGCGAGAAAATGGAACGCGATATAGGCGCTGGCAAACAGGGCCAATGCGCGGCGCGGACGCACCAGCGATGCCATCCCAAGCAGCAGACAGACCGTTGAAAAGTTAGTGGTATTGGGAATATGCAGTTGGTCCGCCAGCGAGAGCGAAATGCCGAAAAAAAGCGCGACCGCGCAAAACGTCATCTCCAGGGCTATGCCTTCGATTCGTGAGGGGTTCTGTCGTTGACAGTAGCGATGAATCAGTACGCCCGTGAGCAGCATAGCGGCTGCGGTGACGCTGTGAATCCACGCGATGGCATAGACCCAGGGCGCTTCGGCGGCGTCGGCCTTGGCATTGTCCAGCCAGAAAACGCTGGCGTAGGCGATATTCAATACGACGACGACAACCGAAAAAATTCGATAGCGCCGCAGTGTTTCCTGCCCTGCTTCGGCCTCGATCGCGTCGCAGCGCGCCGAGTAATCCCTCACGGCCGTAGGCCATCGGCTAAGCCAGGTATCAGCCATGGAGCGTCGGGTCCGTGGCGGGCACACGCACGGACGTGAGGCAACACAAGGGATCAACGCAGTGGGTAGGCATGGTGAAGCGCGACCCTCGTCGGCCTGATTGAATAGGTGATCAGTGTAAGGGCGGGACTAGCGAGGCGTCCAGTGCCACTGCTTCTCCCAGGCACCGCGCACCATGTTCGGGTACTCGGGCTTGCCCAGGCTACCGTTGTAGCGCCCGAGCGCACGGTAAAGGTCACCTTTCTCGATATCCAGGTAGTGGCGCAAGATCGTACAGCCGAAGCGAAGGTTGGTACGCATATGAAAAAGATTGCTCTCTGGTGTACCGATGAGCTTGACCCAGAACGGCATGATCTGCATATAGCCGCGCGCACCGGCAGATGACACCGCGTATTTTCGGAATCCCGACTCCACCTGGATCAGCCCAAGCACCATTTGAGGGTCGAGTCCCGCGCGCTTCGCTTCATAGTAGACGGCTTTGAGCAACTCCATCCGCCCCACCTGGTCGGGTATCCGCGGAGCGAGTCGGCGTGACATTTCCGTCAGCCAATCGACTTTCTCCATGACGCTGGGAAAGGTGGGCTCGGGCGCTGCGCGGTCGGCAATGGCGGCATGTAGCGCGGCTCTCACGCTGGCCGCCAGCGGTTCGTATTGTTGTGCGCCAGCCCAAGTGAGCGGACTGGCAAGCACCCCGAGCCACAGCAGGCTGGCGGCAACCCATCTGCGCATCAGATCGCTGCTTTTTGCCGGACCAGCGCACCGATGTCAGCGAGCGCAATCTTGCTGGCCGCCTCGTCACTGCGATGCTGGTACTCGACCCGGCCCTCTTTAAGACCACGGTCGCCGATGGTGACCCGGTGCGGTATGCCGATCAGCTCCCAGTCGGCGAACATTACGCCGGGGCGCTCGTCGCGGTCGTCGAGCATGACGTCGATGCCGGCGGCAGTGAGTTCGTTATGCAGCTTGATCGCCTCGGTGCGTACGGCCTCCGACTTGCCCCAGCCGACCGGGCAGATCACGAGCTGGAAAGGCGCAATGCTTGCCGGCCAGATGATGCCCTTGGCGTCATGGTTCTGCTCGATGGCGGCACCCACAAGCCGCGTCACGCCGATGCCATAACACCCCATGACCATCATTTGCGGCTTGCCGTTTTCGTTCAGATACGTGCACTTCATGGCTTCGGAATACTTGGTGCCAAGGAAGAACACATGGCCCACCTCAATACCACGCTGGATCGCCAGCGTGCCTCTGCCGTCGGGCGAGGGGTCGCCGGCGACGACATTGCGGATGTCGGCAATGAGTTCCGGCTCGGGCAGATCCGTGCCCCAGTTGGCGCCGGTGTAGTGGGCGTCGATCTCGTTGGCGCCGGTCACAAAGTCGCTCATGTTGACGACCGTGCGGTCGGCGACCACACGCACGGGTTTGCGCGTGTTGATTGGTCCGAGGAAGCCCGGTGGGCAGCCGAAGTGGTCGATGATTTCCGGTTCGGTCGCAAAGCGGAAGCCATCTTCCAGGCCGGGCACTTTGCCAGCCTTCACTTCGTTGAGCTCGTGGTCGCCGCGTATCAGTAGCAGCCAAATTTCTGCGCCCAGCGGCGACTCTTTGGCGAGAACAATGGATTTGACCGTCTTTTCGACGGGCAGACCCAACAGCTGGGCAACGTCTTCGCAGCGCATGGTCGCGGGCGTTGCGGCTTTGGTCAGTTGGCAAGTCGGCGCTGGTCGGACGGCGATTAGCGATACGGCCTCCGCCAGTTCGATATTGGCGGCGTAATCCGACTCGGGGCAATACACCAGCAGGTCTTCGCCGGTATCGGCAATCACCTGAAATTCGTGCGAGAGCGAACCCCCGATGGCGCCGGTGTCGGCACGTACGGCACGGAACTGCAGGCCAAGGCGCTCGAAGATGCGGATGTAGGCGGCGTACATCGTCTGGTAGCTTCTTTCGGCGGCGGCATCATCACGGTCGAAGGAGTAGGCGTCCTTCATGGTGAATTCGCGCCCGCGCATCACGCCGAAGCGTGGCCGGCGTTCGTCGCGAAACTTGGTCTGGATATGATAGAAATTCTTGGGCAGTTGCCGGTAGCTCTGAATCTCGCCGCGCGCGATGTCCGTAATGACTTCCTCGGACGTGGGCTGAACGATGAAGTCGCGGTCGTGGCGGTCTTTCACGCGCAGCAACTCGGGGCCCATCTTGTCGAAGCGCCCGGTTTCCTGCCACAGCTCGGCGGGCTGGATCAGCGGCATCAGTAGCTCGATACCGCCGGCAGCGTTCATTTCCTCGCGAATGATGGCCTCGATCTTGCGGATCACGCGCAGCCCCATGGGCATGTAGTTGTAGATACCGCCCGCCAGCTTGCGGATCATGCCGGCACGGGTCATGAGCTGGTGCGAGACGACTTCGGCGTCGGACGGGGCTTCTTTCAGCGTAGAGATAAAAAATTGGCTAGCGCGCATGGGTTTGCTGTGGTGGTGTTCTGGGGCGGAATGGAAAAGAGCCGCATCGGCCAATGCTTGCGCGGCCGCGCGGCTCCGGGAGGGGAGTCCTGCCTAGTTTACTTGCTCAGGCACTCTTTCATGAAGGCCTTGCGCTCGGCACCTTTTTTCCCGGTGGCGTCCGTGTTGCACTGTTTCATCTTTGCTTGTTGCGCCGATTTGGCCTCAGAGGCGGCCTTGGCTGGTGGTTCTGCCGGAGTTGCCGGGGTTGCCGGAGTTGCTGCGGGATTGTCCTTCATGCATTTCTTTATTGATGCCGCCTTGGCGGCACCATGCAGTGGCTTGCCTTCTTTGCTGACGGCCATTTCTTCGCAGGTGGCCGCGAAGGTAATGCTGGAACAGAGCAGGGCAGAAACGAAAGCGGCGGCGAGTCTTTTCATGGGTTAACTCCTTGGTTCGGTTAGTGGTTGTCTTGTTCGAGCGCCGCCTGCTGGCGGTCAAGGAACTCCTGCATGCTGTCGATGCCACGAATCAGCAATATGGTGGAGCGGACGGCGGCTTCGAGCAATACCGCCAGGTTGCGTCCGGCCGCGACCGGAATAGTCACGCGCCGGATATCGACGCCGAGGATGGATTCGTTTTGCGCATCAAGCGGCAAACGTGCCGCTTCCGGTACCCCTTTGATCGGACGTTGCAAATGCACGATCAAGCGCAGGCGCATCTTGCGCCGGCAGGCGGTTTCGCCGAACACGGTACGGATATTGAGCAAACCCAAACCGCGCACCTCGAGAAAGTCCTTGAGCAACTCGGGGCAGCGGCCTTCAAGGATGCCTGGCGCCACGCGCGAGACCTCGACCACGTCGTCGGCGACCAAACCATGGCCGCGCGAGATCAGCTCGATACCGAGTTCGCTCTTGCCTACGCCCGAATCGCCGGTAATCAAGACGCCCATGCCCAGCACATCCATGAATACGCCGTGCAGGGTAATGGTTTCGGCCAACTGACGCGAAACGTAGCTGCGCAGGCTGTCAATCACGCGCGCGGCGCTGGTCGGCGTGGTAAAGAGGGGAATCTCTCCTGCCGTGCATTCCGAGCAGATGATGCCGCTCGGCGGACAGCCATCCGCAACGATCACCGCCGGCGGCTTGGCGGAAATAACATCCTGGATGGCCTGATGAGCCTTGCCCGGGCCAAGACGCTCTATCCAGGCAATTTCTGGTGCTCCGATGACCTGCAGGCGTTCTGGGTGGATCAGATTCAGGTGACCCACCAGATCGGCGGGGGAAAGGTTCTCACCGACGACCTTCATGGTAGTCGCCAAGTCGCCAGAGACCAGACTCAGTTTCAGCCGCTCCCGGTTGCGTTGAAACAGTTCGGAAATAATCAGCTCGCGGTTCATAGGGGCGAGTCCGTGAAAAACTATTCCTGCCAGTCAACAAAAAGCTGGTGCAAGGCGTTGGCATCAGCGGCGGCATAAAGTTTCTGGCGGAAGGCGCGTTCAGAAAGCATTTGGGCCAGTTCGGACAGCAAGGCAAGGTGCTGGTCCGTAGCGGCCTCTGGTACGAGCAGCACGAAAACGAGATCGACCGGATTGCCATCGGGTGATTCAAACGGAACCGGTGTTTGCAACCGGACAAAGGCACCTGTCGCCTGTTTTAGCCCCTTGATGCGCCCATGTGGAATGGCGACACCCAGACCCAGGCCGGTAGAGCCGAGCTTTTCACGCGCGAACAAGGCATCGTAAACCACGCTTCGTGCGAGACCCTGATTGTTCTCGAACAGCAGTCCTACCTGCTCAAAGACGCGCTTCTTACTGCTGGCTTCAAGCCCGGCGACCACGTTGTCGGTGGTGAGCAGGCTGGCGATCTGATTCATGGAGGGGAAAGATCCGGGCTGCAGCGCCACTCATTGAGCAGTGGGCGCAAAAAAGTTCGACGCGAGTATAGCGCTTGGACCGAATGGCCGCACAGGGCCACCCGGTTGCCATAGTCGTTCGGGTTATTCGGCGGCGATGCGCTTGTCGCGCGAATGGTCGGAGACTTTTTCTTTGTGCTTCACCACTTGTCGATCCAGCTTATCGACCAGTAAATCGATGGCCGCATACAGGTTCTCATCGGTGGCGTCAGCAAAAATATCCTTACCTTTGACGTGCAGGGTGACTTCCGCCTTCTGCACCAGTTTGTCTACCGAGAGAATGACATTGACGCTCGTGACATGATCGAAATGACGAATGACTCGATCCAGCTTGCTGGTCACGTACTCGCGAATGGCCGGGGTAACTTCCACGTGATGCCCTGCGATATTCAGATTCATGTCTGCTCCTTTTAAGAGTGGTAGGTCAGTCGGGCGCGCGGTCGTCAAAGCACTTTGCGCAAACTGACAGGGGGGATATTAAGCAACTCGCGGTATTTGGCAACTGTACGCCGCGCCACGACGATCCCTTGTTCGCCGAGAATTTCCGCCAGACGGGAGTCCGACAGTGGTTTTTTGCCATCTTCGGCACCAACCAATTGCTTGATCAGTGCCCGGATCGCTGTGCTGGAGGCTGCGCCGCCGGTGTCAGTGGCAACGTGGCTGCCGAAAAAATATTTCAATTCAAACACCCCGCGCGGGCTGGCGAGATATTTCTGCGTCGTCACGCGCGAGATGGTGGATTCGTGCAGATCGACGGTTTCGGCAATTTCACGCAGGGTAAGCGGGCGCATGGCGACTTCACCGTGGTCGAAAAAAGCACGTTGCCGATCCACAATGGCCTGTGAGACACGTAGGATGGTGTCAAAGCGCTGCTGAATGTTCTTGATCAGCCATTTGGCTTCCTGCAACTGCCCGGCAAGACCGGTGCTGCCGCTGCTGGTGCGGTTGCGACGCAGGATGTCGGCATACAGGCGGTTGATACGCAGTCGCGGCATGGCTTCGCCATTGAGGGCGCAAACCCAGCCGCTGCGCAGTTTGCGTACTGACACATCGGGTACCACGTAGCGGGTGTCAAGGGTAGCAAAGGCGGCGCCCGGGCGGGGGTTCAGGCCGCGGATCAGGGTTTGCGCTTCGCGTAGCAGATCATCATCACAGCTCAGTGCCTTCTTGATCTTGGCGAAGTCACGGGCGGCCAGCAGGTCGAGGTGGCCGGCGACGATCTGCTGCGCCAGCGTGCGCTCCGGCGAACCTTCACAGGCCTGCAACTGAAGCGCCAGACACTCACGCACATTGCGCGCTCCGACACCGGTCGGGTCGAGGGTTTGCAGGTAGCGCAGAGCGACGCCGAGTTCGTCGAGCAGATGCTCTTTCGCTTCGTCGTCCTCGACCGGCAGCAGGTCGAGCAGTTCTTCCAGAGCTTGATCGAGGTAACCGTCGTCGTCCAGCGCCTCAATCAGAAAGGCGATCAGCGCCCGGTCGCGGTCGGATACCGGTGTCAGCGCCAACTGCATGGTCAGGTGCTCGCGCAGGCTGGAGTCGGCCGCCTGGATGTCGCCGCGGTCGTTTTCCTCGTCGTTGGCATCGCGTGGCCCGCTGCTTGACGAGAACTCGCTGCCCCAGTTGATGTCCTCGCCTGCATCACTTTGCGCCGTATCACCAGCGCCGACTTCCGGACATTCCGTCGCGTCAGTGGGGCTGTTGGTGGCGTCGCTACTCGACGAGCGCGGTTCGATGGACTGGCTGTAGCCGACATCGAAGCCGTCTTCGCGCTCAAGCAGAGGGTTCTCTTGGAGCGCTTGCTCGATCTCGGCGTTAAGTTCGAGTGTTGATAGTTGCAGCAGACGAATCGACTGCTGCAACTGGGGGGTAAGCGCCAGATGTTGCGAGAGCCTGAGTTGGAGGGCCTGCTTCATGGGTACTGCCGCGTGGACGCCGGGACGCTTGACCGCTACATCCGGAAATGCTCGCCCAGATACACTTTGCGAACGCTTTCGTTGGCAACGAGTTCTTCAGGGTGGCCGGCAGCAAGCACTTCGCCCGCGTTAATGATGGTGGCGCGGTCGCAAATACCGAGAGTTTCGCGCACGTTGTGATCCGTAATGAGCACGCCAATCTCGCGTTCCTTGAGGAAATGGATGATTTTCTGGATGTCGAGCACGGCGATGGGGTCGACGCCGGCGAAGGGTTCATCGAGAAGAATGAAGCGTGGGCGAGTGGCCAGTGCCCGGGCAATTTCGACCCGCCGCCGCTCGCCGCCCGACAGCGACACGGCTGATGAGGTGCGGATATGGGTGATGTGCAGTTCCTCGAGCAATTCTTCGAGGCGGGTATCCATGTCCACTTTGTCGAGTTGCTGCAGTTCGAGTACGGCGCGAATATTCTCTTCCACGGTCAACTTGCGAAACACCGAGTTTTCCTGCGGCAGATAGGAAAGCCCGAGACGGGCGCGCTTGTGAATCGGCAGATGGGTCAGAACGCTGCTTTTCTCGGTCTCGTCCTGCAGCGCGATATCGCCGCCATCGGCGGAAACGAGGCCGACCATCATGTAGAAACAGGTGGTCTTGCCTGCGCCGTTCGGGCCGAGCAGGCCGACGACCTCGCCCGCATTGACATCGAAGGAGACGTCCTTGACTACGGTGCGCGCCTTGTATTTTTTGCGCAGGCCGGTGGCGCTCAGGCGGGCAATGCGGGTTGCTGAGGTGGGGGCGTTACTCATCGTGGGCCATTTCGCTGGTCGAGTCGATATCGGAAACCGTATTGGGAACCACGCGCCGGATCGTATCGGTGGCAAAGCCGCGGCTTTGCAGAAAGCGCGCTTGCCGGGCCCAGTCGGCGCGGTCAATGGGCGCGCGGTCGAACTTCTTTTTCCAGGCCGCGAGCGCCCTTTCGCGCTCGTCGTCCAGACCGGCTTCGGTAATGGCCGCGCCGATCAATTCGCCGGCAACGCCTTTTTGCTGCAGCGTCTGGCGCAGGCGCTGCGTCCCCAGGCCGCCGGCCCGGGCGCGCAGCCAGCTTTCGGCAAAGCGGGCATCTGACTGCAGTTGTGCGCCCTGCAGTTGGCTGATCACCCGGCTGACCTCGTCGCTGGTGCCATGCGGCGCGAGCTTGCGCACCAGCTCGGCGCGGGTATGTTCGCGCCGTGCCAGCAAGCGGACGGCACGTTGCCGCAACTCGCGAACGTCATCGGTCATTCCACCTCGGCAGCCGGGGGGGCACTGGCGGCTTTGCTCTTGGATGCCGTGCTTGCCGCGGCCGATGGTGCAGAGGGTGCAGAGGGTGCAGCGGCCATGGCCGTCACGCCGACGGCGGTGCGTACCTTGTTCTCGATTTCCCGGGCCAGTTCGGGGTTGTTGCGCAGAAACTCACGCGCCTTGTCCTTGCCCTGGCCGATTTTCTCGCCCTTGTAGGCATACCAGGCACCCGATTTTTCGACGATCTTGTGCTCGACACCGAGTTCGACGATCTCGCCTTCACGCGAAATGCCTTCGCCGTAAAGAATGTCGAAGTGGGCTTCGCGAAAGGGCGGTGCCACCTTGTTCTTGACCACCTTGACGCGGGTTTCGTTGCCGATCACCTCATCGCCGTTCTTGATGGCACCGGTACGGCGAATGTCCATCCGCACCGAGGCGTAGAACTTGAGCGCATTGCCGCCGGTCGTCGTCTCCGGGCTGCCGAACATGACGCCAATTTTCATGCGGATCTGGTTGATGAAGATGACCAGCGTATTGGTGCGCTTGATGTTGGAGGTGAGCTTGCGTAGCGCCTGTGACATCAGACGCGCCTGCAGGCCGGGCAACTGGTCGCCCATTTCGCCCTCGATCTCGGCCTTGGGGGTCAGTGCGGCGACCGAGTCAATGACGATCAGGTCGACGCCGCCTGAGCGCACCAGCATGTCGGTGATTTCAAGGCCTTGCTCGCCGGTGTCGGGCTGCGAGATCAGCAGTTCGGGCACATTGACGCCCAGTTTTGCGGCGTAAACCGGGTCGAGCGCGTTTTCCGCATCGACATACGCGGCGGTGCCGCCGGCTTTTTGGATCTCCGCCACGACTTGCAGGCAAAGCGTTGTTTTTCCTGAAGATTCCGGCCCGTAGATCTCAACCACGCGACCGCGCGGCAGACCGCCAATGCCCAGTGCAATATCCAGACCGAGCGAGCCAGTCGAAACGGGGATGATGTCATCCGCGATATTGCCCTCGCCCATCTTCATGATGGAGCCCTTGCCGAACTGCTTTTCGATCTGAGCTAGTGCTGCCTGCAGTGCCTTTGCCTTGTTGTCGTCCATGATGTTCCTTTCGTTCGATTCGATTATGGCACGCTTTTTGCCCGTGCCCTATGCCCGTTTTTCTAAGCCGAGTAGCGCATGAATGACCGCAGCTCGCCGCACCGCTTCCCGGTCGCCGACAAAGTGCTGAATGTCGGTTTCCGGAGGTCTTCCACGCACAACCCAAGCGAAGCATACGGTGCCCACTGGCTTACTGGATGAGCCACCCCCAGGGCCGGCAATACCGGTAATGGCCACCGACAGATCGGCCCGGGAATGCGCCAGCGCCCCCACGGCCATTTCGGCGGCCGTTTCGACGCTGACGGCACCGAAGCGGGTTAATGTTACTGTATTTACATCCAGTAGTGCGGTTTTTGCGGCATTGCTGTAGGTGACAAAACCACAGTCGAACCAGTCAGAGCTGCCCGCTGTGTGAGTGATTACTTGCGCGGCCCAGCCTCCGGTGCAAGATTCTGCGGTGGCCAAGACGCGCTTGTTGGCGAGTGCCGCACGCCCCAGGGCCGCCGAAAGCTCGGCGAGGTGGCTGTCCATCAGAACAATGAGTCGATGAGACTTTTGGTAATCGCCAGAGCCACCACGGTGTAGCCCGCCGCCATCAGGTCGTCCATCATGACCCCGAAACCGCTCTTGACCTGCTCGTCAAAATAGTTGGCGGGTGGCGGTTTGATGATGTCAAAGAAGCGGAACGTGAGAAACGCCAGCAGTTGCCACGCCAGTGTCTGTGGTGCCAGGAGGAGCACCCCCCAGAACGGTACGATCTCGTCCCAAACGATCGCGCCGTGATCGACTACTCCGAGCGCACGGCCGGTGATCTGGCAGGCGAATACGCCCAGAATGAAGGCGAGCAGCAGGAAGCCGCCAAAGACGGCGTCGCTGGGCATCCAGTCGCGCAGCCAACTGTAGGTGACCCACGCGAAGGCGGTGCCGGCGGTGCCCGGGGCAAAGCGCGACAGGCCGGAGCCGAAACCGCAGGCGATCAGGTGCGCCGGGTGGTTGAACAGAAAGCGGAGGGGCGGGGCGGGTTGCTTGGCCATGGGCGATTATCCAAAATGATCGTAGCCGCGACGGTGCGGCGTGATGTCGTTGCCTTGCGCGTCGCGAACCACTGGTGCGCCGGGTGTGCCCGATTCTATGATGCCGATGCGGCTGACCACACAGCCGAGGGCGTCGATGGTCGCGCGCTTGTCGCGCGGGGCGGTGAACACCAGTTCGTAGTCGTCGCCACCGGCCAAAAAGTACTCCGATCCGCAAGTCGGCGCTGGCAGGACGGCGATTTGCAGCGCGGCAGCGACCTGTGAGCGTTCAAGAATGTGCCCGAGGTCGGCGAGCAGGCCATCCGACACGTCAATGCAGGCGCTGGCGATGCCACGCAGTGCTTGCCCGAGGGCCAGTTGCGGCTGCGGGCGCTCCAAGGCGGCAATGCACTCACTGCGGCTTGGCTCCGGCAATTCGCTGCGCCCTTGAAGCCACGCCAGCCCTTGCGCCGCTCGGCCGGGCTGGCCGGATACCCAGATGTCGTCGCCAGGCTTGGCACCATCGCGGCGCAGGGCCTGCCCGGTGGGTGCTTCGCCGAGAATGGTGACGCTCAGGTTGAGCGGGCCACGGGTGGTGTCTCCTCCGATGAGCTCCACCCCGTAGGCCTCTGCGCAGGCGAAGAAACCTGTCGCGAACGCGGCCAGCCACGGCTCATCAACTGCCGGCAGCGCCAGCGCCAGCGTCGCCCAGCGCGGCTGGCCGCCCATGGCCGCGATGTCCGAGACATTGACCGCCAGAGCCTTCCAGCCCAGATTTTCCGGGTCGGTGCCGGGTAGGAAATGCGTGCCCTCGACCAGCATGTCGGTGGATACCAGCAGCTCATGGCCGGGCGTCGGGGCCAGAACCGCTGCGTCATCGCCAACGCCCACTACCGCACTGGGCGTCGGTCGCGTGAAGTAGCGCGCGATCAGATCGAATTCAGAGGCCGCCATGGCCAGTGCGGGTTCGCCTAGGCGGCGTTGATCTCGGTCTTGCGGACATCGGCGGCGAGTTTATCCAGCACGCCATTGACGAACTTGTGCCCGTCAGTGCCGCCGAAGGTTTTCGCCAACTCGATGGCTTCGTTGATGATGACCCGATACGGCGTTTCGCTATGCTGGCCAAGCTCGCAGGCCCCGAGCAACAGAATGCCGCGCTCAATGGGCGAGATTTCGTCCCATGGCCGCGAAATATGCGGCTGCAGCGACTCGCGCAGCGCGTCGCCACTGCGCAAGGTCTCGCCGAGCAGGCTGGTGTACATGCTGCGGTCAATCTTCTCGAAGCCGGGTACGCCTTCGGCCTGCACGATGATTGCCGCTTCGTCTTGCCCGCCCACCATCGATTGGTAGAGACCCTGAACAACGAACTCGCGCGCACGCCGGCGCGGTGACTTTCCGGCAGCCATTATTTGGCTCCCGCCTTGATGGTGGCGAGCAGGTTGGCCATCTCCACCGCGCACTGCGCGGCTTCCGCCCCCTTTTGCGCCATGCGGGCGAGCGCCTGATCGTCGTTTTCGGTGGTCAATACCGCATTGGCGATGGGCACACCACTATTGAGCTGTACATCGGTAATGCCGCGCGCCATCTCGTTCGAAACGATCTCGAAGTGATAGGTTTCGCCGCGCACCACCGCCCCCAAGGCAATCATCGCGTCAAACTTGCCAGTCTGGGCATAGGCTTGCAATATCAGGGGGATTTCCAGTGCCCCAGGGACCGTCGCCAGCGTGATGTCTTCGGACGCCACGCCGAGCTTGGTCAGTTCCGTACAGCAGGCGCTGAGCAGGCCTTCGCCGATATCGGCATTGAAGCGCGCCTGAACAATGCCGACGCGCAGCCCTTTGCCGCTGGTTCGGCCTTCGATTTCCTTGATGTTCATTCCGCGTCCTTTGTACTGAGCTGTTCGTGGTAGCCGGTCACTTCGAGGCCGAAGCCGGCCATGCTGGGCATCTTGCGCACGCTGCCCATGACGCGCATTTTTCCAACGCCCAATTCGCGCAAAATCTGGGCGCCGATGCCGTAAATGCGCGGGTCCCACTTGGTCTGAGTACGTGGCGACTCGGCGCGCAGCGCCGCGAGCAGTTCGGCGTAGCTTTCCTTGCGATGCAGCATGAGCATGGCCCCGGGGCCGTTGCCGGTGATGGCCGCCATGGCGGCTTCGAGCGTGATTTTGTGCTTGGAGTTTTTACTGTCGAGAAAATCGAGCAGACTTACCGAATCATGCACGCGCACCAGGGTTTCGGTCTCGGCGCGGATGTCGCCACTGGTCAGGGCCAGGTGCAGTTCGCAACTGGTCTGATCAGCGAAGGCACGCAGGCGGAACTTGCCAAACGGGCCTTCAATCTCGCGGTCGGCGACGCATTCAATGAGCTTTTCCGTCTCCGAGCGGTAATGGATCAAATCGCGAATGGTGCCGATCTTGAGATCATGCGCTTTGGCGAACTCGACCAGATCCGGCAGGCGCGCCATGGTGCCGTCATCTTTCAGAATCTCGCAGATCACGCCGGCCGGCTCCAGCCCGGCCATGCGTGCCAGATCGCAGCCGGCCTCAGTGTGGCCGGCACGAACCAGTACGCCACCGTTCTGTGCCATCAGTGGGAAAATGTGCCCCGGCTGGACAAGGTCGGCGGCGCTGGCATGGCGCGCCACGGCGGCTTGCACGGTGCGTGAGCGGTCATGTGCCGAGATGCCGGTGGTGACGCCCTCGGCGGCTTCGATCGATACGGTGAAGGCGGTGCCGTGCGGTGTCTTGTTGTCGCGCACCATCAAGGGCAGATCCAATTGCCGGCAGCGGGCCTCGGTGAGCGTCAGGCAAATCAGGCCGCGGCCCCATTTGGCCATGAAGTTGATCGCCTCGGGCGTGACATGCTCGGCGGCCAAAACCAGGTCACCCTCGTTTTCCCGGTCTTCCTCGTCAACGAGGATGACCATGCGGCCAACCTTGATGTCGGCGACGATCTCCTGAACTGAACTGATGCTCATGATGATTTTCCTGCGGGTGTCATGTCGTGGGGCGCGGATTCTACGCTGCGCCCATGATGCGTTCGGCGTAACGGGCCATGAGATCGATTTCCAGATTCACCGGGCTGCCGGCCTTGAGCCGTTTGAGGGTGGTGACCTCGACCGTGTGCGGAATCAGATTGATCCAGAACTTGCGCCCCTTGACCGCGTTGGTGGTCAGCGAAACGCCATCGACGGTAATCGAGCCCTTGCGTGCGATGTATTTGGCCAGCCCCTTGGGAGCTTTGATCACGAGTTCGTGCGATTCGCCGATGGGCATAAATGACACCACTTCGCCCACGCCGTCGACATGGCCCGAGACCAGATGCCCGCCGAGGCGATCGGCCAGACGCAATGCCTTCTCGAGATTGACTTCGGCACCGAGCTGATCGAGCCCGGTAGTGCAATCGAGGGTCAGACGCGAGACCTCGACGTCATAGCTGTCCTTGCGCTTGGCGATGACTGTGAGGCACACGCCGTTATGGGCGATGGAGTCACCCAACGCCACGTCGCCCAAGCCTAGCTTGGGTGCACGCACGCTCAGGCGTACGCCTTCGGCCAGCGGGGTGATTTTGCTGATGGTGCCCAGAGTCGCGACAATGCCGGTGAACATTCAACTTCCTTTCAAGACCGTATCAAGCGTGGCAGAAAAACGCTCGGGAGGTACGTAGCCAATGACGCGTGGCGCAGGCAACTCTTTGCCGCTCACGTCGAAAAAGATGATGCCGGGCGGGCCAAAGAGATCGAAGCGGGCAAGCAGCGCCTTGTCGTCAGCGGTGTTGAGGGTGACATCGGCCTTCAGTAGCGTAAAGCGCTGCATGCTCGCTGCCACCGTGGCGTCGGAAAAAGTGTTGCGCTCCATTTCCTTGCAGCTGACGCACCAGTCGGCATAAAAATCGAGCATGACCGGCGTGTTCCGCGCGGCGCTGGCGGCGATGGCGGCATCGAGCTCGGCCACGGAGCTGACCTTTCCCCAAGTCGGCGCTGGCGACACGGCGATTCCCGCGTTCGCCCGCACGAAACCCAGCGGTTGCAGCGGGTCGCGGGCGCCGCCGAGCACACCGGCGAGCATCGCGGCACCGGCTAACAACATAACGACCCCCACGCCTTTGCCCAGCTTTTGGTAGCCAGGGGCATGGGGCGGCAGCGGATCAAGCGCGTGCAGAAAAATCGCCGGCACGATGAGTAACGCCGCCCAGCCCAGCATGTTCAGCCAAACCGGCAGCACGGGCGATACCAGCCACAACGCCGTGGACAGCATCAGCACGCCAAACAGACGATTCACCGCCGTCATCCATGGGCCGCTCTTGGGTAGAAGCTGGCGCGAGAAGGCACCCACCAGCAACAAAGGCGCACCCATTCCCAGCGCCATGACGAAGAGCGCCGCGCCCCCCAGAACGCCATCGCCGGTCTTGGCAATGTAGAGCAGGGCACCTGCGAGCGGTGCGGCGACACACGGGCCGACGATGAGCGCGGACAGCGCGCCCATGACCGCAATGGCCGGCAGTGAACCGCCCTGGCGATTGGCTGAGGCCGAGATGCGGCTTTGCAGCGCCGAGGGCAGTTGCAACTCGTACAGGCCGAACATGGACAGTGACAGCACCACGAACACCAGCGCGAAGGCACCCAGCACCCAGACGTTTTGCAGGGCGGTGGAGAGCAGCGTGCCCGAGAGTCCGGCGGCCACGCCGATCAGCGCATAAGTCAGCGCCATGCCCAGCACATAAGCGAGCGAGAGCACAAAGGCGCGAGCATGCGTAACCGCATGACCATGCTGCACGATGATGCCCGAGAGAATGGGAATCATCGGGAACATGCAGGGTGTAAAGGCGAGCAGCAGGCCGAAGCCGAAGAAGCTGGCCAGCAGCAGCATGTAGCCGCCGTCGTGCCCGGCTCGACTCAAGAGTGCGGTGATGCCGGAGCTGTCTTCGGCGCTAGGCGCAGCGCTGGCAGCATTGGCAGCGCCAGGCGGGGGCGCGCCTGTCATATTCAGCGTGATGTTGTGCTTTTGCGGCGGGTAGCAGATACCGCCATCCCAGCAGCCCTGAGATTGCGCTTGCAGACGGATCTCGCCATTCGCACTGGTCACTGCACTGACCGGCACGCGCACCGCCAGTTCGTCGCGATACACCTCGACCCGGCCGAAGGCCTCGTCGTCCTTCATTTCCCCCTTGGGCAAGACGGGCGTCGCCAAGGATGCATCCGGACTGCTGAATTTAAACTTGTCGCGATAGAGATAGTAATCGCGTCTGACTTGCCACGTCGCTTCGATGGTGGCGGCGTCAATAACCCGGGCATTGAAACGAAATACCTGCTCAGGCGGTAACGGATCGGCGGCGCGAACCGCGCCAGACACGATCAGGGCGAGAAAAAAAACCAGACGAATCAACATAAATTGCCAATGTGGTGACAGATTCTGCCGCGAATAGCGCACAGGGAAGAGGCTTGTGAAGCTCGGCCTATTCTACCTTCGCTGTTCGCCACGCCTCGGGTAGGCTGCGTTCCCATGAGTAGGGTTCTTGATGAATTGCGCGCCGCCGAGCGCAGCCGCCACCCGGCAAAGCCCGCTGGCGAGTCCTCGGGGGGTGCCATTGATAGCGCCATCGACGCCGCGCGCGCCGGTGAAGCGCTGGCATTGCAACTTGCCGGTGCCGACGAGTGTGCGCGCCGTGAGGCCGATGCGCGGCGCAGCGCTGACAATGAACTACTTGCTGCACTGCAGCGCAAACAGGCGGCGGAAGAGTTGGCGCTTGCGCAAGCGCAAAAACGGGCTCAGGCCGAAGCGGCGGCTGAATCTGCGGCTGCTTCGCGTGCACATGCCGAGCGTTTGCTCGAAATGGCCGCTCGTGCCCGGGTCGAGGCAGAAGAGCGCGCGCTCGCTGATACCAAACGCCGCGAATTTGCCGCCGCCGAGCTGACCAAGGCCGCTCAGTCGCGCGTAGCCCGAGAGCAAGAGGCCACCACCCTGGCCCGTCAGCGCGCCGAATCCGAGCGCCATGCCGCTGACCTGTCAATGGAAACAGCGCGTGCTGAGCAAGCACTTGAGGCATTGACGCTGGCACGGACGGCGGCCGAACGCGACGCCACGCAGCAGGCCGAGCGGCGTGCCATGCAAGATGAAGAGGTCGCGGCGGCTGTCACTGCCCGGTTGCGTGTTGAGCGCGAAGCAAAAGTGCAGGCCACCCAGTGGCAGGCAGCTGACGCCATTGCGAGTGAAGCGCAAAAGCGCCGCGCCGCCGCGCAGCGTGAGTTGGCAGCAGTCGCTCCTCCCGAGCCAGTAAAAAAAGTGCGCCACAGTGCGCCAGGCCCACAGGCTGGGTGGAGCCGAAAGTACGCGCTGGTGGTTGGTTTGATCGGCGTAATGCTGGGTGCCCTCGGGGCCAGCTATGTCACCAGTTCCGAGTGGATTTCGGGTGGGCTGACAGGGGCGCGGGGGCCGTCAGCGGTCACTCTGAAGCTGGACAAGGGCACGCCGGACTGGGCGCGACGGTACTGAAGCCAGGCGTTCGCCCGGACGTGGCCTGGCGGCGTTGAAGACCTAATTTCAATCAAAGGAAAGTATCATGCCCCGTGCAAGGCACGCCCTAAAGGGCTGCGATCACTTTCCTCTTTCCATTGATTTCAAAGCGTTTATGAACCTCCATCGCGTGGCGTGCGGCCTGCTAGTGGCTGCGATACTCGGATGCAGCCCTGGCATCCGGGCGGAAGATACCGAGACCCGGTTTGAGATACGCCGTTTCAAGGTTGAAGGCAACACCTTGCTCAGCGCCGCCGAGATAGAACAGCGGGTGAGTCCCTTTGTCGGTCCGGGGCGCACCTATGGCGATGTCCAGCGCGCCCTGGAAGCCTTGGAGGCGACCTACCGGGGGCGGGGTTTCGGCACCGTACAGGTGAATGTGCCCGAGCAGGAACTGACCCAGGGCATAGTCACGCTGCAAGTGACCGAAGCCGTCATCGGTAAAGTCACCATCCAGGGGAACCAGCAATTCAGCCAGGCCAACGTTCGGGCGGCAATGCCGCACCTGCAAGAAGACAAAGCGCCGAACATGCTCCAACTGTCCGAGAACGTCCAACTGGCCAACGAGAACCCCGCGAAGCAAGTACAGCTGGTACTCGGCGTTTCCGACAAAGAAGGCCAGGTCGATGCGCGGCTTGAAATCACCGAAGACGACCCCCAACGCATCTACCTGACCCTGGACGACACCGGCAACCAGGCGAGCGGGCGCCACCGCATCGGCGTGTCGTACCAGAACGCCAACCTGTTTGACCGCGACGAAGTACTGACCCTGGCCTACATCACCTCCCCGGACGCCCCGACCAACGTCAAAAATGACGTCTTCTCCATCGGCTTCCGCAAACCCCTGTACGCCATCGGCGACAGCATTGACTTCATCTACGCCTACTCCAAGAGCTCCACCCCCTCCACGATTAGCGCGCTCGGAAGCACCCTGGGCGTCACCGGCCAGGGCGAAGTGATCGGGCTCCGGTACAACCACATCTTCCCGCGCCGCGGCGAGTACACCTCCAAACTGGTGGCCGGCATTGACTACAAATACATCAACTCGATCTGCCAGACCGGGACGATCATCGCCCGGCCCGGCGTTGCCGGGTGCACACCCTACACCCTGGGGCCGGTGAGCCTGACCTACAGCGGCAAGTTCGAGCGCCCCGGACTCGTCTATGACTACTACCTGGGCGCCATGCGCAACTTCTTCCCCATGGGCCGGGATTACCCCTGGTCAAGTACCACCCCCCTGCACACCGAGAAAGACGACTACTACTCCGCCGCCTCGGGGTATCGCGTACGCAGCGAATTTGCCGCCCTGCGCTTTGGCGGCACCCTCATGACACCCCTGCCCAGCGACTGGATGCTGCGTCTTGCCCTCGCCGGACAAGCCACAGGCGATGCCCTGGTGTCAGCCGAGCGCCTGGGGCTGGCCGGAGTCAATGCCGTACGCGGCTATCGCGAGCGGGCCGAAGGCGGGGTCGACAGCGGCGTCGTCATGAACACCGAACTGTACACCCCCGAACTGGCCGGACTGCTGGGCCTGCCGGGCAACCTCAAAGGCGTGTTCTTTACGATTTCGCCCATGGGCGCAACAACAACGACAACGCCACCAGCATCGACATGAACATCGCCGGCATTGGTCTGGGGGTGCGCTATAACTTCAAGAAAGACGTGAGCTTTCGCTACGACTGGGCCCAGGTGGCGGATGGGCACGGCGTGTGGAACGGGACACAGACAGACATCATTGAACGCAAAGGCGATACCCGCAGCCACTTTTCATTGGCGATCGGGTTTTGAACAGGGATAGTCGTTCTGCCGGTCAAACAAGCAGAGGTGTGGGCATGAAGAAAGCAACGCAACAACCGATCCGATCACAGCACCTGGCCCCCGGCGTGCGCCACCGGTGCGCGGCTGCCGTGGCAGCCTGCTTCATGGCCGGCGTGGTGCACGCCTTGCCGACCGACCCGACCGTGGTCAATGGCAGCGCCACATTCAATCAGGCCGGCAACACCCTGACGGTCACCAACAGCCATGGTGCCATCATCAACTGGCAACAGTTCAGCATCGGTGCCGGGCAGACCACCCACTTCCAGCAGGCCTCCAGCGCATCCACCGTGCTCAACCGGGTGCTCGGGGGCAATGTTTCCGCCATCTACGGCACCCTGAGCTCGAACGGCCAGGTCTGGCTGGTCAACCCGGCCGGCATCATGGTCGGGGCGGGCGGAGTGGTCGATGTGGCGCGTCTGGTGGCCAGCACCCTGAACGTCACCAATGCCGACTTTCTGGCCAATCGCCTGAACTTCGGGGGTAATACCGCGACGCCCGGAACTATCGAGATTGAGCCGGGGCACGTATCAGCACGCCGACCGGTGGCAGCGTCTATCTGGTCGGGGCCAACGTCACCAACGAAGGACTCATCACGACCCCAAGGGTGAAACGATCCTGGCGGCGGGCAACACCGTGCAGCTTGTCGATACCACCACCCCGGGCGTACGCGTCGAAGTTTCCGGCAGCGAGGGGAATGCCACCAACCTGGGCGAGATTGCCGCCGAGGCCGGACGTATCGGCATTGCCGGCGTCATCGTCAAGAACAGCGGCGTACTCAACGCCAGCAGCGCGGTCGAAGAGGGCGGGCGGATCTTCCTGAGGGCGAGTCAGGATGCCTATGTCGATGGCAATGGCCGCATCGTGACCACGGGCACCCAGGGCGGCTCGATTGATGTGCTAGGCCAGCGCGTGGCGGTCATGGACCACGCCCTGCTCGACGCCAGTGCAGGCGCGACCGGGGGCGATGGCGGCACGGTGCGCGTGGGGGGCGACTATCAGGGCAAAAACCCGGACGTTGCCAACGCCCGGATCACCTATTTCGGCGCGGATGCGACGATCAGGGCCAATGGTTCGCAAGTCGGCGCTGGTGGGACGGCGATTGTCTGGGCCGATGACACCACGCGGGCCTACGGCACCATCGAGGCCAAGGGCGGCAGCGTCAGCGGCGATGGCGGCTTTGTCGAAACCTCGGGTAAACGTTATCTGGATGTCAACGGGATTCGTGGCGTGGACACGAGCGCCCGTAACGGGATGGCGGGTACTTGGTTGCTGGACCCGACTCAAGTACAAATCACCAATGGATTTAGTACCCCCCCCGCACTGTATGGCGCGGGTGTGTTCTCTGCCGACACGACCTATGGAACGAGCTACGTAAGCTGGGCCACCATCGAAAGCGCTCTGGCTTCAGGCAACGTCGTGGTGCACGTAGTTGACGGTGGTGACGGCTTTCTTAACGTGGCCGGCAGCCCTAACAGCAGCAGCCTGACGCTGGTTCGGCCCTTTGGAAATTACACCACAACCTCGGTGTATAGCAGCCCCAACAAGCTGTCGTTGCTTTCTGCGGGAACCATCAGTATCAGCGCCGCGTTCGGCAATGCGGGAACGGGTGCCATCGACATCATGGCCGGGTGGAATGGCAATGTGGCAGCACCCGACGTAGACGCCGCTTTCGCAACTGGAAAAAGCATCACAGCCAACGCGATGATCGCCACCAATGGTGATCTCACCATGAAAGCCGGCGACACCATCTTGTTTACCAATAGCGCGGGCACCTCGGCAGGCATCGACATGAACTCGGGCGCGCTGACTATTGTGGCCGACAACCTGACACTCAATGCCAGCGCGGCGACGGGCGGTGGTTCGACGCCCGATGTGCGTATCGTTTCCAGGGGAACGCAACTCTTTGACATTGGTCGCTCAGGGGGAACCAATGGCAAGGTGCAACTGACCGGCAACAGTGTCAGCACGGCGTATGGCGGGCGGGCCAGCATTCAACTGGTGGGCACCGCAAGTGATAGCGCCACTCAGACCATTAATTTGTACTACGGGGCCGACATTGCGCTGAGCTCCGGTTCCGGTGCCGGTACCTACGGGGGCAATGCGTCGACCGAATGTACGTCGGTGGCCGCCAATACCGCCGACTGTGCCGGCAGTGGCAACGGTGCGCAGATTCGTAGCCAGCATACCGGGGCCATGACCATCAAGGCATGGAACGCAGGGTCAGCAATTGCATTGACCGGCGGCGCGGGCGGTTTTGGCAATGACGCCAACATCGATAGTGAGAGGGGCTCCCTAACGATCACGGGCGACGGGTCGGCCAACTACCCGACCATCGCAGTGTACGGCGGTGCGGGTGGCGGCAAGGCGGTGCTCAAGAGCGGCGGTGGTTTCGTCACGGTGGACAACAGTGCCGGTATCGGCTCTGAGGTCGAATTGACTATTTATGGGGCTAGCGTCGCGCTAAACGGCGGCGGCATAGGCGCTTACGGCGGTGCTTACCTGGGCGCACCGACGGTCAAGGTGACAACGACGGGAACCTTGGCCATGACCGGGGGCACCAGTGCTGCAGGGGCGGCCATCGACCCCGAGGTTGCGCTGCCATCGAGCTTTGTCTTGATGAATCCTGCGCTGATCGGTTGGGATAAGACGTCGGCCAATATCACTCTGAATGTTGGCGGTGCCCTGACGATGCTTGGGGGGGGCTTGGGTCAGACCGCTGGGTCGCCTGTAGTTATTGGTGGTTTAGACGGTATCCAGTCAACGGTCAACATTACCGCTGACAGCGTTACGATGGGTGCTTTGCAATTTGTGTCGCGCGTCGGTACGCAAGGCACCGGCTCGATCAACATTTCCACTACCGGAAACATGGATCTCCGTAACGGCCTCATCGGGCTGGGAGGTGGGGGCAATATTGCCCTCAATAGCTCAGGTCAGCTCGGGAATTCGTCGAATGGACGGTTGCTCGGGACCAATTTGACCGCGACGGCGGGCGCTAATGCGGCCATTCAGCTTCAAGGCGTGAATCGAGTCGGTACGGTGAATCTGACCAGTTCTGGAACTGGTCAGATCACTTACACATCAAAAAGCGATTTCAAATTGGCGACGGCCACTACCGGTAGCGGGGCGGTCACGATCAGTACCGTGAGTCCCGGAACACCTTACTACGATGCCAGTGGCTCAACGTATGGGGGTGATATCGGGGTCGGTGTGGTAACTACCACGGGCGCGGTGAGCATGACAGCGTACGGCGGTATCTACGACGAAAATGCCAGCAACGTGGTGAACATTACTGGCGGCAGCGTCAGTCTCACCAGTTTCGGCGGCCGCTACAACAATCTCGCGATCAGCAGTGATGTCGCCACTGCCGGTGCGGTGTCGGCGGTGGTGCAGGCAGGAACTGCCAATTCCGGGGGAATCCGGATTGCCAGCGTGGGTGCCAACAATCCGGCCTCATTGACGCTGACCGATAACGGAACGTACGACTATGCCCGTGACAACGTGAGTCTTCATGGCGATATCTACTACTACACCCCGAACGCCTATACGCTGGGAAGTGGTCAAAGCATCAGCTCGGCCTACGGTGGTATCTATGTCGAGTCGGGCGGCGTTATGACCGTGACCGGCCTGAACGTTCTGTTTCCGGCCTCCAGCAAAGTAGCGGACAGGGTGTTTGGCGTTTGGGGCCAGACGGGTTTGAACATTCCGTCGTGGGGGAGCCCGAGTGGCGACGCGTTTTTGGGTACTGCGGGGCAGGCTACGATCACGGGTAGTGTCACCGCTTCGACCGGCAGTGTGGGCATTTACTCGGGCACCGGGACCTATGTGTATGGCGGTGCTGACATCTCGACCTATCAGGATATTGGTCTGTGGTCGAATGGGCCGATAAAAGTCGGCATTGACCCTGCCGACAATCTCTCCGGCGGATCGGTGCTCATTGCGGGTGGTGCGAGCGGTGGCGTGGGTAATGTGTACATGGGCAGTCTCAACGTGAGCTCATCGCGCCTGGGCGCCGCCCCCGGAGCGCGTACGCAGTCGACGTCGGGCGACATCACGATGTACGGTTCAACGATCTATGCCAAAGGCAATAACTCGGCCAGCACCTACGGCAATGTCAGGCTATTCACCGGGGGTGATCTTACGTTGAACAGCGGGTCGCTTTTGAAGGCCGATTACAACGTCTACCTCGACCTGCTGGGCACGGACTCGATAGTGGCACTGAACGAGTTTGCTGGCCTTTCGGCATCCAGGATCGAGGCCAATATTCTCGGACTCGCCAATTCAACCTTCATTAAATTCCATGGCCGGTCGACGGGGGGAATCGTGATTGACGGCGCATCAGCGCGCAGTGGTTCCTTGGTCGTAGCCAGTGGCAGCGGTTTCTATGACTTTGGTAGCGCAGACCCGGCGGGAAATCATGTCTTCATCACTTACGGTGTTGCGGCCGCTACCGTTGATGCGGTAACGGCAGCCCTTGACGACGCGCTGGAAGCGGTAGCGAATGACGGTACATCGACGGATGGATCGTTGCCAGGTGGCAGCGATGGCGATATCGCCGGTGGCGAAGACGTGATTCGCGATGGGGAGGCCTCCTTCGGTCTGGACGAAGAGGAGTCCGAGCAGCAGGCCGCCAATGCGCAAGACGAAAAAGAGGCCGAAGCCAACAAAAACAAACCGGTGGGCAACTGTGCCATCGGCAATGCCTAAGGGGCGGTGATGCGGAGTCAATACGGGTTGCGGCGGCTAGTCGCGGTGGCGTTGGTGCTGTTCGCCCTGCCGGCGTTTGCCGGCGTGGGCATCATCACGCATTTGTCGGGCGTACTCACGGCCAAGCGTGCCGATGGCACCAGCAAAGTCTTGGGCATCAAGTCCGAGGTCGAGCAGGGTGACACACTCACCACCGAGGCCGATACCTACGCCCGCAACAAGTTTGTCGACGGTGCCGAAGTCGTCCTGCGCCCGGGCACGCAATTCAAGATCGAAAAGTACGCGTACACCGAAGGCGCGCCGGACAGCGACAACATCATTGTCTCGATGTTCAAGGGCGGGCTGCGCGCCGTGACCGGGCTGATAGGCAAACGCAACAAAGAAAAAGTCAGCTTTCAGACGCCCACGGCCACCATCGGCATTCGCGGCACCCACTTCGGCATGCTCTTGTGCAATAACGATTGCGCCAATGTGCCCACCATTCGTGGCGTGCCGCCGCCAGACGGCTTGCATGTCGATGTCGCCAACGGCGCGGTCATGATGCGCAATGCAGGCGGGTTTGTGGTGGTCAATACCGGACAGTTTGGCTTTGCGGCCGGGCAGCAGGTGCCCCGGTACTGGTGCCGCCCGAGCAGGGCCAGCGCCTGCCGGTGCCCAACGCCATACGGCGCAATCAGGGCAGTGGCGATGATATTGGTGGTGATGGTTCGACGTCCTGCGGCGTATAGCGCCGCCCCCACGCCGGGGCATGGCATGGCGCGAGCGCCGGCGGGTGGTGAAGGCGTGGGTAGCTGAGTCATGGATGTCTTGGACTTTCCAATTTCGTTGGGCTGATGGGAAAGTCTCGATACCGAAGCCAAGCGATTCGCCCGGACCTGCCCTGTTGGCGTAAAAGACCCTCTTTCAATCAAAGGTAAAGTATCATGCGCCGTGCAAGGCACGCCCTAAAAGGCTGCGGTTACTTTCCTCTTTCCATTGATTTCAAAGCGTTTATGAACCTCCATCGCGTGGCGTGCGGCCTGCTAGTGGCTGCGATACTCGGATGCAGCCCTGGCATCCGGGCGGAAGATACCGAGACCCGGTTTGAGATACGCCGTTTCAAGGTTGAAGGCAACACCTTGCTCAGCGCGGCCGAGATAGAACAGCGGGTGAGTCCCTTTGTCGGTCCGGGGCGCACCTATGGCGATGTCCAGCGCGCCCTGGAAGCCTTGGAGGCGACCTACCGGGGGCGGGGTTTCGGCACCGTACAGGTGAATGTGCCCGAGCAGGAACTGACCCAGGGCATAGTCACGCTGCAAGTGACCGAAGCCGTCATCGGTAAAGTCACCATCCAGGGGAACCAGCAATTCAGCCAGGCCAACGTTCGGGCGGCAATGCCGCACCTGCAAGAAGACAAAGCGCCGAACATGCTCCAACTGTCCGAGAACGTCCAACTGGCCAACGAGAACCCCGCGAAGCAAGTACAGTTGGTACTCGGCGTTTCCGACAAAGAAGGCCAGGTCGATGCGCGGCTTGAAATCACCGAAGACGATCCCCAACGCATCTACCTGACCCTGGACGACACCGGCAACCAGGCGAGCGGGCGCCACCGCATCGGCGTGTCGTACCAGAACGCCAACCTGTTTGACCGCGACGAAGTACTGACACTGGCCTACATCACCTCCCCGGACGCCCCGACCAACGTCAAAAATGACGTCTTCTCCATCGGCTTCCGCAAACCCCTGTACGCCATCGGCGACAGCATTGACTTCATCTACGCCTACTCCAAGAGCTCCACCCCCTCCACGATTAGCGCGCTCGGAAGCACCCTGGGCGTCACCGGCCAGGGCGAAGTGATCGGGCTCCGGTACAACCACATCTTCCCGCGCCGCGGCGAGTACACCTCCAAACTGGTGGCCGGCATTGACTACAAATACATCAACTCGATCTGCCAGACCGGGACGATCATCGCCCGGCCCGGCGTTGCCGGGTGCACACCCTACACCCTGGGACCGGTGAGCCTGACCTACAGCGGCAAGTTCGAGCGCCCCGGGCTCGTCTATGACTACTACCTGGGCGCCATGCGCAACTTCTTCCCCATGGGCCGGGATTACCCCTGGTCAAGTACCACCCCCCTGCACACCGAGAAAGACGACTACTACTCCGCCGCCTCGGGGTATCGCGTACGCAGCGAATTTGCCGCCCTGCGCTTTGGCGGCACCCTCATGACACCCCTGCCCAGCGACTGGATGCTGCGTCTTGCCCTCGCCGGACAAGCCACAGGCGATGCCCTGGTGTCAGCCGAGCGCCTGGGGCTGGCCGGAGTCAATGCCGTACGCGGCTATCGCGAGCGGGCCGAAGGCGGCGTCGACAGCGGCGTCGTCATGAACACCGAACTGTACACCCCCGAACTGGCCGGACTGCTGGGCCTGCCGGGCAACCTCAAAGGCGTGTTCTTTTACGATTTCGCCCATGGGCGCAACAACAACGACAACGCCACCACCATCGACATGAACATCGCCGGCATTGGTCTGGGGGTGCGCTATAACTTCAAGAAAGACGTGAGCTTTCGCTACGACTGGGCCCAGGTGGCGGATGGGCACGGCGTGTGGAACGGGACACAGACAGACATCATTGAACGCAAAGGCGATACCCGCAGCCACTTTTCATTGGCGATCGGGTTTTGAACAGGGATAGTCGTTCTGCCGGTCAAACAAGCAGAGGTGTGGGCATGAAGAAAGCAACGCAACAACCGATCCGATCACAGCACCTGACCCCCGGCGTGCGCCACCGGTGCGCGGCTGCCGTGGCAGCCTGCTTCATGGCCGGCGTGGTGCGCCTTGCCGACCGACCCGACCGTGGTCAATGGCAGCGCCACATTCAATCAGGCCGGCAACACCCTGACGGTCACCAACAGCCATGGTGCCATCATCAACTGGCAACAGTTCAGCATCGGTGCCGGGCAGACCACCCACTTCCAGCAGGCCTCCAGCGCATCCACCGTGCTCAACCGGGTGCTCGGGGGCAATGTTTCCGCCATCTACGGCACCCTGAGCTCGAACGGCCAGGTCTGGCTGGTCGACCCGGCCGGCATCATGGTCGGGGCGGGCGGAGTGGTCGATGTGGCGCGTCTGGTGGCCAGCACCCTGAACGTCACCAATGCCGACTTTCTGGCCAATCGCCTGAACTTCGGGGGTAATACCGCGACGCCCGGAACTATCGAGATTGAGCCGGGGGCACGTATCAGCACGCCGACCGGTGGCAGCGTCTATCTGGTCGGGGCCAACGTCACCAACGAAGGACTCATCACGACCCCCAAGGGTGAAACGATCCTGGCGGCGGGCAACACCGTGCAGCTTGTCGATACCACCACCCCGGGCGTACGCGTCGAAGTTTCCGGCAGCGAGGGGAATGCCACCAACCTGGGCGAGATTGCCGCCGAGGCCGGACGTATCGGCATTGCCGGCGTCATCGTCAAGAACAGCGGCGTACTCAACGCCAGCAGCGCGGTCGAAGAGGGCGGGCGGATCTTCCTGAGGGCGAGTCAGGATGCCTACGTCGATGGCAATGGCCGCATCGTGACCACGGGCACCCAGGGCGGCTCGATTGATGTGCTGGGCCAGCGCGTGGCGGTCATGGACCACGCCCTGCTCGACGCCAGTGCAGGCGCGACCGGGGGCGATGGCGGCACGGTGCGCGTGGGGGGCGACTATCAGGGCAAAAACCCAGACGTTGCCAACGCCCGGATCACCTATTTCGGCGCGGATGCGACGATCAGGGCCAATGGTTCGCAAGTCGGCGCTGGTGGGACGGCGATTGTCTGGGCCGATGACACCACGCGGGCCTACGGCACCATCGAGGCCAAGGGCGGCAGCGTCAGCGGCGATGGCGGCTTTGTCGAAACCTCGGGTAAACGTTATCTGGATGTCAACGGGATTCGTGGCGTGGACGTCAGTCGCACCCAGGGTCAGGCAGGTACCTGGCTGCTCGACCCGGATGATGTGAATATCTACGCGGGGTCGGGTACTTCCTCGACGTCAGCGGGCTTCAGCGGGGGCGTCAGTTCCTACTTTGACGCCGTCGCGGATAATTCATCGGTCGTGCTGTATGGTGCCCAGATTCAAACTGCCCTGGGGCTGGGTAACGTCGTGGTATCGACACTTGCTGCACCGTTCTCGGGCGGCGACATTTCAGTCAACGCCACCGCCGGCAGCTACAACTTTACGGCCTCCGGCAACTCACTCTCACTGCTAGCCTACGGAGGCATCTCCTTCGCGTCCGGAACCAATTTTCAGACCGACGGACCGCTGACCCTGGTCTCGGGCTGGTCGGGCACCGGCACTAACGTTGTGGATGGCCGTGGCATTCTGTCGATCGCCAACTCGAAGGTCTACAGCGGCGGCCAGATGACCGTCAACGTCGGCAGCACGCTGAGCCTGACTGCCGGAAGCAACCGGACCTCGTTGGAATCGAACGCCGGGCAGACGATTACCGCCGGCAAGATCGAGGTCTATGGGGGCACGGTGGATAGCGCGGCCGCCGTGATCAGTGCCAACGGCACTCAGGTCATCAACGTCAAGACCAGTGGCATTTACCTGAAGGGCTTCAGCAGTGGCAGCGTCTATGGAGGCTATTCCGAAATCGAGCAACGCAGCACCTCCGGTAGTCAGACGCTCAATATTTATGGCGGGGACGTGGTGCTGCGTGCGGGTGACGGAACGGGTTCCGTCCTGGGTTCCGGCTGGACCGGGGAGTGTGTGACCTATAGCGTTGCGTGCAGCGGAAATCACGCCCAGATCAGCAACGAAGGTTCGGGCGGGCAGACCATTGCATTCCACGGATCGGCACAGAATCTGACTCTGACGGCCAGTTCATTCGGCATTGCCAATGATGCCCAGATCGATAATGAGAGCGGGACGCAAAGCATTACGGGGAGCAACCTTGCCATCACTCTCAATGGGGGTTCGGGAGGTGGCACCGCGGTTTTTTCCAGCGGCGCATGGCAAAATTTCAATAACGAAGCGGGTATCGGCTCCGATGGTGCACAAACGGTCAATGCCGGCTCCATCACGCTTCAGTACGGCGGCAGTGGCTCCACCATTTATGCCGGAGCGGGATTGGGCGCGGACGGCGCGCAGAACATCACCTTGTCGGGGAACCTGAGCATGGTTTCAGGTGGGGCGATTCCCAACGCGCACGCCAACCCCGAACTACTTTACCTTGCGCCGGTGTACATCGGCTCCGACGTCACGGGTACGCATAGTCTCAATCTCACCGTGTATGGCAGCATGACCCTGAACGGCGGCGGCTGGAGTGACGTCTATGGTGGCTCACCCGCCCTCATCGGCAACATCGCCGGTGGGCTGAATGCGGATATCAAGGTGTATGGCGGCATCAACCTGACAAGCGCGACCGCGGGGGCTGTGCGCATTGGCTCGAAATCCGGATCGGGTACCGTCAAGTTGCAGTCGGGTTTGGGTGGCACGGGCTCCATGACGCTGAGCAATACGTACATCAGCGGTGCTACGGTGGATCTGCGCTCCGAAGGCACCGGCGCGCTCATTGATCAAGGCCCCATGGGGGTCGTTCGGGGCAACAGCCTCAAGGCATTGACGACGCCGGGTGGCAGCATCAACCTGGTTGGATTGAACCGAGCGGCCTCGGTGGATTTGAAAGCGGGGGGAGCCATCTCCTACAAGTCAAATCAGGAGTTCCACCTTGTGCGTGCCGAAAACGGCACCGCAACTACCGTCGATATCAAAAGTACCGGAGGCTCCGCCTACGGTGGCAAAATTTTCATCGACAAGGCCGGCGTTGCCGGGGCGACGACGGTCACCGTGACGGCCTATGGTGGTATCTATGACGACAATGCCAGTGGTGTGGTCAATGTCACCGGCAATATCGTCAGCCTCTACAGCTACGGCGGTGCGACCGGTGATCTGGCCATCAGCAGCGATGTCACGGCCAGCAATTCGATACGTGCCGAGGTGGTCAGTGGCTCAACCTATGGCGGCGTGCGTGTGCAGGCGGTTGGCTCAATGCCGACGACGGCCAACGGTATTACCCTGATCGATCAGGCGAGCTTCCAGCCTTCGATCAACTTCTATTACGGCGGTGACATCACTAGCCCGCTTGCGCTGGCGCTTACCTCCAGCGGACCGGTCACCGTGGGTGCCGGCGGCAATTTCCTTACCGCCAACACACTCCCTCAGGTGGGCCTTGGTGCCAGTTCCAAAGTCAGTTTCAGCGCAGGCAGCCGGCTGCAGTTCGCCGGGGGATGGGGCGTCGCCAGTCGCGACCTGAGCCTCACGGCGGGAACGCTGGAGGTCGCCAACGGTACGGTGCTCGGCAATCAGATCACCGCCTCAGCGGGAACTCTGAGCATGAACAGCAGTGGCGGCATGACGGCCTCTGCCAAAGCAACGACCACCTTGAGTGGCGGGGCCACGATGTACGGGGGTGCGTTCATCACCACGGCCAATGGCGAACTGAAACTGAAGGCGGGCGGTGACATCCGCCTGGATACGGGCAGCTATCTCTATGCCGGTACGTCGGCGGGAGCCATCAACGGCAATCTTGCGCTCGAAACGGCTGGCGACCTCACCTTGAACGACGGTAGCTACTTCAAGGCCTACGATGACATCAGGATGGCCCTGACCGGTGCCGACTCGGTGGCGACGCTGAATTCGACCGCAGGCGTGGGAGCCTCGTACATCCTCTCAGACTACGGTACCGGCGTTGCCGCAACGACGTATCTGGAGTTTTCCGGACGTTCCGCCGGGGGGATTGTCATCGATGGCGTCGAGACGAATCGGTCCAGCGCAGGCGGCAGCGGCTTCTTCAATGTGAATTCATCGACGCCCGCCGTTGAAGGGGCTGGTTTGAAGGTCACGTTCGGGGTCCCGGCGGCCAGTGTTGATGCCGTCACCAACGCCCTTGACGACGCGCTGGAAGCGGTAGCGAATGACGGTACATCGACGGATGGATCGTTGCCAGGTGGCAGCGATGGCGATATCGCCGGTGGCGAAGACGTGATTCGCGATGGGGAGGCCTCCTTCGGTCTGGACGAAGAGGAGTCCGAGCAGCAGGCCGCCAATGCGCAAGACGAAAAAGAGGCCGAAGCCAACAAAAACAAACCGGTGGGCAACTGTGCCATCGGCAATGCCTAAGGGGGCGGTGATGCGGAGTCAATACGGGTTGCGGCGGCTAGTCGCGGTGGCGTTGGTGCTGTTCGCCCTGCCGGCGTTTGCCGGCGTGGGCATCATCACGCATTTGTCGGGCGTACTCACGGCCAAGCGTGCCGATGGCACCAGCAAAGTCTTGGGCATCAAGTCCGAGGTCGAGCAGGGTGACACACTCACCACCGAGGCCGATACCTACGCCCGCATCAAGTTTGTCGACGGTGCCGAAGTCGTCCTGCGCCCGGGCACGCAATTCAAGATCGAAAAGTACGCGTACACCGAAGGCGCGCCGGACAGCGACAACATCATTGTCTCGATGTTCAAGGGCGGGCTGCGCGCCGTGACCGGGCTGATAGGCAAACGCAACAAAGAAAAAGTCAGCTTTCAGACGCCCACGGCCACCATCGGCATTCGCGGCACCCACTTCGGCATGCTCTTGTGCAATAACGATTGCGCCAATGTGCCCACCATTCGTGGCGTGCCGCCGCCAGACGGCTTGCATGTCGATGTCGCCAACGGCGCGGTCTTGATGCGCAATGCAGGCGGGTTTGTGGTGGTCAATACCGGCCAGTTTGGCTTTGCGGCCGGGCAGCAGGTGCCCCCGGTTCTGGTGCCGCCCGAGCAGGGCCAGCGCCTGCCGGTGCCCAACGCCATACGGCGCAATCAGGGCAGCGGCGATGATATTGGTGGTGATGGTTCGACGTCCTGCGGCGTATAGCGCCGCCCCTACACCGGGGCATGGCATGGCGCGAGCGCCGGCGGGTGGTGAAGGCGTGGGTAGCTGAGTCATGGATGTCTCCTTTGGCGTGGGCGCTACGAGCACTGGCTTCGGCTCGGCCCGGGCAGTCGAGGCGCAGCGTGAAACCAGCCGGATAATCAGCAATGGGCAAAGCGGGCGCGATGTGCGCGGCCGTAGCTTCAGCGATGGTGCGCCCACGACCGGGCCCAGCGAAATGGTGCTGGCCGAGCAAAAATCTGCAACCCAATCACTGCGGCTGGAGCAACAAAAGTCCGTGCAACTGAGCGCCCGGGCGCGCGCCGGCGGGGGGCCTGCCCTGGGCGAAGCCAGCGTCACTCAGTTGTATGGGCCGGATGGCCGGCAGTCGGCGCGCACCGCCGATACCAACGGCCGGCAAGCCGCGGCGAGCCAGAACGCCACGGGCTCGTTCACATTCGCCCTGCAAACGGCAGGAATATTCTCGGCTAATGCGGTCAATCCAGCCCGGGCGGCCCCGCCCGTCGAGCCCCTGTATTCCGTGGCGGCACCGCCCGCAAAGCTCCAGCCGCGAGAAGTAGCGGCGGCGCGTGCGGCCGACCGCGCTCCCGACACGCAGGCACCGGTTGCCAGCGTTGCCAACACCGGTCGGGCTGCGGATTCACCCGGCTCGTCAGGGGTCGCGACCGATCAGGGGTTCGCGCAGGCGCGCCAACGTGCCGACGCGCGGCTTCAACCCGAGGCCGTGCGGCGCGCGGAATCGGGCATCGAAATCACGCCCTGGCGGCCCGATGAGGGGCAGTCCGACGTGATGCGCCAGCGCGTGGTACAGGCCTATCAAATCGTACCGCAGGCCACACCCGCCTCGATCAGCCTGCGCGCCTGACGCTCGTCTAAATGGCCGCACAAGTTGGCGAATCGCCTTAGCATCGGTTCGTGCATCGCGCGCGTGAGTGGCGTTGCGGTGATCGGCAAGTCGGCGCTGGTGGGACGGCGGATATTGGTGGTACGTCCCCGATCTACTGGTGTTTAAGGTCGCGATAAAAATTCTCGTGCGGACCCACCGCTTCGAGATAGACCAGGCGAACTTCGTCATCGACGGTATAGCCCAGCAGGTAGAGCTGGTTCTGGCTGCGGAACTTGTAGACGAACAGGTTTGCCAGATCGCCTTTCTTGCGCTCGCCAACCTTGGGATCTGCCGCCACCACTTTCGTGGCGTCATCAACATCGGAAACAACATTGTCGTGGAGTTTCTTGTAGGCCCTGGCAAACCGACGGGTTTGCTTGAGGCTGTAGCTCATGTCTGGCGTGCTCGGGGGACAAAGGGCGTGGCGTCCTCACGCGGTTCGGCCAGCGATGCAAGTGACTCGGCGACGAAACTCACCGGCAGGTCGGGGTTGTCCAAGGCGGCGCGACCGACTTTGGCCCAGTACTCGACTTGCCCGGCGATGGTGCGGTGTTCCGCCACGGCGTCGTTCTTGGCCTGTTTGTAGAGCGTCTGATCGATGCGAATGGATGTGGAAGTTGGCATGGGCTGCTCCAGAAAAATGTCCGGATAACGAGTAGCGACTAGCCTACCACAAATGCAGTAAGGCGCTTAAAAAAGCTCGACTCATGCTGTCGCTAGCGCCAATGTTCGGTCTGGTACAGACCGGCCGCGAATTTGGTCGTGGCCGAGGTACGCCCGCAAGTCGGCGCTGGTGAGACGGCGGCTATTGGTGGTACGTCCCCGATTTACTATCTTGATCAGTGCAGACGAAATCACGTACTCTCCTCTGGCACCCCTTCGTTACTCGTTGGCGCGACTCAGCCTTTCATCGAGTAGCGCCCTGAGTGTGGAAATCGTTACCGGTGCCGCATCCGGGTCGAGCGCGGCGCGCAGCGCATCGTTCATCAGCGTTTGGTAGCCGCGTCCCTGCGCTTCGGCACGCGCACGAAAGGCGGCAATAACCTCAGCATCCACCAAAATACTGATGCGGGTCTTGCTCGCCGCTTTGCTCTTGGTTCGCAGGGCCGTCAGATGCGGTACATCCTTGGCTCGCGGGGCCTGACTGAAATCGTAATTAGTACGCATAGTCTTTCTCCTCGGTTGAAGTAGCCTTGCGGGCTGAAATAATCCGTGGTGTCTCGCCACGCATCGTATAGACAACGACCAATAATCGGGCACTCCGGCTCATGCCCAGCAGGATCCAGCGCTGTTCTCCGCTGACATCGCTGTCTTCTCGCACCCGCGCCATCTCGTCGAGCAGACAGGTGGCTGCCTCATCAAAATCAACCCCGTGCTATTTCCGATTGGCGGCGCTTTTGGTCGGATCAAAGTCATAGTCCATATGCATATTGTATATATCATTGGGCAGCACGACACAAATATCGCCCGCTTGCTTCACCTGTCTGGCGACAATTTCTGGGGGCACCGGCGGTGCCTGAACAATCGGCACTAACGACATCATCCAACCCCCACCCCCGTCAAGTCCGGCGCAATGGACTGATTCGCCTAGTGTTGTGCAACAACAACAATTGAGCGATTTTGTAAGGCGCTTGTAACCTGGCGGGCACTTTCCTGAAACATTCTTGCTAAATTGCAAGCGAGTTTGTCCGGGTGCGGGTAGCGCATCCGTTTTGGCATCCACCGATTACCAGTTGGACTTGATTTTATTTTTGTAGTTATCGCTTCATTTCGCTGAGGAGAAATCAATGAAACACACCCAGGGGGCGCGTAAAGCGCTGGTTAAGCAGAAGCTGATTGTGGCAGCCGTCGCATCGACGCTGGCCGGTTCGGCGCTGGCGATTGAATTTGAAACCGATAGCGGGTGGCGCGGCACGCTGAACACTACCGTTTCGGCAAGCGCTTCTTGGCGTGCCGAAGGGCCAGACAAAGCCTTGGTATGGCCAGAGAATTACGCTGTACTGAAGGGTGATACTGTCCCTACCGCTGCGGCGAATCAGGCAGCGTTTATAGCACGAGCCAATGCGCTCGGCGCTACGGGTGGCGCGCTCTCTGACGACGGCAATTTGAACTATGACAAGGGCGACCGCTACCAGACCCTGTTCAAATTCGTTTCCGAACTGTCGATGACGAAAGGGCAAACGGGCGGCTTGATGCGTCTGAAAGGTTGGTACGATCAGTCGCTGAATGACGAGAATGTCCTCTGGGGTAATGGTACAACCGGATATGGCTATCAGCGCACCTCGCGAGAGCTTTCGGACAGTGGCTTGGCACCGCTTGCCAAGTTTGATGGCCTGTATCTGCTTGACGCCTATGCCTACACGTCATTTGATCTTGGTGAGTTGCCCCTTCAGGTTCGTGCCGGCCGTCAGGCGGTCAACTGGGGTGAGAGCGTGTTCATTCAAGGCCTCAATCAGTTGACCCCGCTTGATCTGATCGCGCTCCGCAAAGCGGGCACGGAGATCAAGGAGGCATTGCTGCCGGTCTGGTCACTCTATGGAAATCTCGGTTTGCCAGGTGGAGCTTCGCTTGAGGCTTACTATCAATTGAAGTGGGAGCCATCGGTCATCGACTCCTGCGGCACCTTCTTGGCACCGACGGACGTGGCTATCACCACGGGTAACTCGCCGTGCGGCGGAACGCCACTGGCCCGGGCCGGCCAGTCAGATTTGTTTAACTACTCCACTGCGGCAGCCATGCAAGCGGCAGGACAATTGCCAAAAATCGGAACAACGAAGGGTGAAGACGCCAAGGATGGCGGCCAGTGGGGTATTGCGCTTCGCTTCCCGGTGGACGCCATTGACACGGAGTTCGGCCTCTACGCTATGAATATCCATTCGCGTACGCCTATTATTTCTGGCATTTCGGGAGGCGGGGTGACGACGCCTGGCGCGGCAGTTCCTGGCATTAGCAGCCCCAATCCTGCGGCTTGGCGTAACTTTAACACCGCAGTCGGACTGTACGGAGCGGCGGTGGGTGCTGGGACGGGGGTTAATACCGCCGGCATGAATGCGCTCTTGGGTACGGGTACCGCTCTTGGTACTGGTTTGGCCTACGGTCAGGCGTCAGCTTTGCCAGCTGACCAGGCCGCACTAGTGACTCAGTGTGCGGTCGCAGATATTGGCGCGGGGGGTGTTGCCGGTACAGCAGGTGCCCGCTGTACCGCTGCGCTTACCGCTGCGGCGACACCCGCGACGGGTTTAGCCGCCTCTCTCGGGTATCTTGTTCCGACAGTTGCGATCAACCAGGCAAAGTCATTCTGGGAATACGCTGAAAATCAGAAGATTGTTGGTATTTCCGCATCGACGACCATCGCAGGTGTGTCCGTCGGTGTAGAACTTTCGCATCAAATGGACATTCCAGCGCAGCTTAACGGAAACGATATGTTGGGTGCATTGGTCGGCCGTGGTCCCGCCGTGCCATTGACCTTGGGCGCAGATGGGCTCCCGTTAGCCGCCGGCACTGTGGTTCATGCGTTCAAGTTATTTGATAAGACTCAGCTCCAGCTGAACGGAGTGGCGTCGCTTCCAAGCATGCTGGGCGCTAGTGCGGGCTTGGCGATTGGTGAGGTCGGTTTCCAGTGGAACAATGTACCTGAGAACAATGGAACCAATCTGCGCTACGGTCGTAACTTTATTTTCGGTACCGGTGCCTTTACTCAAGCCGGCGTGACTGCGACCAACACCTGTAGTGCAGCAGCACCAGTGTACAATCGCCAAGCCGACGGATGTAAGAACGACGGCTACATTGACGACTTCGCTTGGGGTTATCGTGTTCGCATGTCGCTGGACTACAACGGGATTTTTGATACCAGCTGGAACTTCACTCCCACCGTGTTTTGGGCCCATGACGTTGATGGCTACTCGCTTGATTCTCAGTTCAATGAGGGACGCAAGGTTCTGTCACTCAGTGGACGTTTCAGCCTGAACAAAGTTCACAACATTGACCTTAACTACACAACTTACGGCAACAGCGCCGACTATGATGCGTTCCGTGACCGTGACAACTACTCGGTTGCCTACAGCTACACCTTCTAATCAGTCGGTTTAAAACAATCGCCCCCGGTTCGCCGGGGGCTAATTTTCTCTCAGAGGAGACACTGAATGAAATTGACCCAAACCCTGATCGCTGCCGCAGTGACGGCCGCGTTCACCGCCAGCCCGGCCTTCGCCAAACTGACCGATGCCGATGCCGCCCGTCTGGGCAAAGACCTCACCCCCACGGGCGGTGAAATGGCCGGCAACAAAGACGGTTCCATTCCCGCCTGGACCGGTGGCCTTGCCAAACCGCCCGCCTGCTTCAAGCCAGGTGTTGAATACTGCGACCCCTACGCGGGCGAAAAGCCGACGCTGACCATTACCTCGGCCAACGCCGAGCAATACAAAGACAAACTCGCCGTCGGCGCATTGGCGATGTTCAAGAAATACCCCACGTTCAAGATGAATATCTACCCGACACACCGCACCGCCGCGCTGCCTGCGGACGTTTACGCGTCAATCAAGGATGAGTCGACCAAGATTGACCTGAACGGTTGGGCTGTCTCTAACCGCGTTCGCTCAAACGTTCCCTTCCCGATTCCCAAGAATGGCCTCGAGGTCATCTGGAACCACAACATTCGCTACCTCGGCGGCAATACCACGCGCTCGCAGTCCAGCTTCCCGGTGCGTCCGAATGGTGACTTCTTCAAGGTAACCTTCGTTGAAAACCGTGTGGCCAACGAAAACATGGACAAGCCGCAGGACAATAAGGCGTTCTTCTTTACGGGCTACTTTGCCGCGCCCCCGACACTCGTCGGCACCGTGTTCCTGGTGCATGAGCCGTTGGATTTGTCGAAAGAGCAGCGTTCCGCCTGGATCTACAACGCCGGTCAACGCCGTGTGCGCCGTGCTCCTGACCTCGCGTATGACAACGTGAATGACGGCACCGAAGGCATGCGCTTCACCGACCAGTACGATGCCTACAACGGCGCGCCTGATCGTTACGACTGGAAGCTGGTGGGCAAGAAGGAAATGTACATCCCCTACAACTCGTACAAAGTCGGCGAGAAGAAGGTGACGTACAAAGACATCATCCAGAAGAACCACGCGAATCCTGAGCTTATGCGCTATGAGCTGCACCGCGTCTGGATCGTCGAGGGCACACTCAAGGCCGGCCAGAAGCACAGCTACGGCAAGCGTACCTTCCTCATCGACGAAGACAGCTGGAACGTCAGCTGGGAAGATGCCTACGACACCCGTGGCAATCTGTGGCGTGTAGGCATTCACGGCAACATGCAGTACTACGATGCCGGTGTGAGCTGGACGCGTTACAACGCATGGCACGACCTGACCAGTGGCGCTTACCTGATGAGCGGTCTGGACAACGAGGCCAAAGGCATCGCCAAGTTTGGTGGCAGCGGCAAACTCGCTGATTTCCAGCCCGATGCACTGCGCCGTCTGGGTAACTAATAACAAAGCAACACCGCCCGGTTCGCCGGGCCAAGCGCAGCAAGCTCACCGGAACCTCAGCAATGGGGTTCCGGTTTTTTGTTAACGTGATGCAGGATGCGTTAGCCCGGTAGCGGTAGAAGTCAGGTCGTGCGACGAGCGGCACAGCGGGTATCGTCGCATCGCCGTCCTGCCAGCGCCGACTTGCGGATCGAGCGCTACCGGTCCGGTGTAATATCGAGCTTTGCCTTTCCAGGAGTCGCTATGAATGCAACAACTGCCGTCAAAATCTGTCAGCGCTGGTCATGGCACGACTACCTGACCTGGCCTGAAGGCGAGCGCTGGGAATTGATTGATGGCGTCGCCTTTGCCATGGCGCCGGCGCCTACCATTGCGCATCAATCGGTTGCTGGCCGCCTCTTTTCGCGTCTGGATCAGGCACTGAAAGGCAAGCCTTGCCGCCCATTCGTTGCCCCCGTCGATGTGAAACTGTCTGACCACGACGTGGTTCAGCCCGATGTGCTGGTAGTCTGCAATCCCGCCAAAATCACCGCCAGTCACATTGCGGGCGCGCCGGATCTGGTGATCGAGGTCTTATCGCCTTCCACCGCTGCCCGTGATCTGCGTGAGAAAAAGGCCCTTTACGCCCACCACGGCGTAACGGAATACCTTGTGGTCGACCCGCTGGAGAATTACGTCATCCGCTTTTTGCTTAGCGCGGGTTACGGCGCTGGCGACGTGTTTGCCGCTGATGAGACGGTCAGCTTGGAGTCGCTCAACGGCCTGAGCCTTGATCTGCGGGAAGTTTTCGACCTGCCGCCCCCCGCAAGTGAGGCCGAAAGGCCGGTGGTTTCCGCTCACTAAGATAGGCCTCCTGACAATCTCGGAAATCTTCAGTAAATTGTTTTTAAAGGAGTAATTCTGTCGCTGTGGCACGCCAGCCGACGTGTTACGATTTGCCACAAGCCCCGTTAGCAGTCCTGTCGATAGAGTGCTAAACTTTGCGTCGTTAATCCGCAAAAACGCAAGGAGAGTCTCATGGGAACCGCATTGACACTAGGCCAATTCGTGCTGCCGTCACCGACCGGGAGCATCGAGGCCTACATTCACGCTGCCAACCGGGTGCCTTTGCTCACTGAGGAAGAGGAGCTTGAGCTTGCCCGTCGCTTCCGTACCGACGAAGATCTGGAGTCGGCGCGCCGGCTGATTACGTCGCACCTGCGTCTGGTGATTTCGATTGCACGCGGCTACCTGGGGTATGGTCTGCCGCATGCAGATCTGATTCAGGAAGGCAATATCGGCCTCATGAAGGCCGTCAAGCGCTTTGACCCGGAGCGCGGGGTGCGTCTGGTGTCGTTCGCCATGCACTGGATCAAAGCCGAAATTCACGAGTACATTTTGAAAAACTGGCGCCTGGTCAAGCTGGCCACGACCAAGGCGCAGCGCAAGCTGTTCTTCAATCTGCGCAGCCTCAAGCAGGGCTTTGCGACGCTGGGCCCGAAAGAGGTGCAGGCCGTGGCGACTCATTTGGGCGTGAAGCCTGAAGAAGTGATCGAGATGGAAACGCGCATGACCGGCGCCGATGTGTCGCTTGAGCCCACGTCAGATGACGACGAGGAGCGCTATGCGCCGATTGCCTATCTGGCCGCTGATGTCAGCGCCGAGCCTTCGATGATGCTGGAACGCAAGCAATACGATCGTATGCAGGACGAAGGTTTGCGTGGTGCCCTTGAGCACCTTGACGAGCGCAGTCGCGCCATCGTGCAACGACGTTGGCTGGTCGACGAGGGTGAAGAGGCGGCTACCTTGCATGAACTGGCGGCCGAGTACGGCGTGTCGGCAGAGCGCATTCGTCAGATCGAGGTAAAGGCTTTGCAAAAAATGAAGCTGTCGCTGGCGTCCGTCCATTGATTCAAGCCGAAAGTCGCACACACAAAGCCCCGCCTACTCCGGGGCTTTGTTTTTGGCACGCCGGCTAGCATCTTCAACATGATCGCCGTTGTCGACGCCTATCGCGCAGGACTCTTTGCCCGCGGTCAGTGGGCTAACAATCTGGTCGCGGGCTTGGTAGTGGGTGTTGTCGCGCTGCCACTGGCCATGGCTTTCGCAATTGCCAGTGGGGCAACCCCGCAGCAAGGTTTGTTTACGGCAATCATAGCCGGTGTGCTGGTGTCTCTCTTTGGGGGAAGCCGGCTGCAAATTGCCGGGCCAACGGGTGCCTTCATTGTCATTCTGGCCGGCGTTTCATCAAAATACGGCGTTGCCGGCCTGCAAATCGCTACGCTGATGGCTGGCTTGATGCTGGTGGCGATGGGCTTCGCCCGCTTTGGTGCGGTGATCCGCTACATTCCGCACCCGGTCATCATTGGCTTTACCACCGGCATCGCCGTGATCATCTGGGTCGGTCAATGGAAGTATTTTCTTGGGCTGGACCCGGCGCACTCGGGCGAACACTTTCATGAGAAGCTGGCGGCGCTGCTGTTTGCCCTGCCCGAACTGCACCCGGCAACGACCGCCCTGGGGCTGCTGGCACTTGCGCTCTGCCTCTTTAGTACCAAGGTGCTGCCGAGGGTGCCCTCACCCCTGGTGGCAATGGTGGTAGCGACGCTGGTGCAGGCGGTGTTTCAGTTTGACGGAGTCGCGACGATTGGTTCTGCCTTTGGTGACCTACCACGCGAACTGCCCAAATTCGGTTGGCTTCAGATCACCATGACGGATGTGGTGAAACTGATTGGCCCCGCGTTCACCATCGCGCTGCTCGGGGCAATCGAGTCGTTGCTCTCGGCGGTAGTGGCCGATGGCATGGCTGGAACACGACACAATCCGAATCAGGAACTGGTGGGGCAGGGGCTGGCCAATATCGTGGCACCGCTGTTTGGCGGCTTTGCGGCGACCGGAGCCATTGCCCGCACGGCCACCAATGTGCGCAACGGCGCCACCAGCCCGCTGGCCGGGGTGGTGCACGCGCTGACCTTGTTGATCATCATTCTGGTGGCGGCACCGCTCGCCAGTCACATCCCCTTGTGTGCATTGGCCGCGATCCTGTTCGTGGTGGCGTGGAATATGGGTGAACTGCAGCATTTTGTTCGCCTGGTGCGCACCGCCCCGCGCGGTGATGTGGCCATCTTGCTGATTACCTTCAGCCTGACCATGCTGGCCGATCTGGTGGTGGCCGTCAATGTCGGGGTCATGTTGGCCTCCTTGCTTTTCATGCATCGCATGGCGGAGTCCGTAGAGGTGACGGAAGAGCCCGAGCCGGCCATGTCGCCCGATTCTGCAGGGCATGGCAACCGGCGCAGCTCCGACCGTGCCTTGGTCTACAGCATTGATGGCCCGTTCTTTTTCGGTGCGGCGGAAAAACTTCAGACGACGCTTTCAACCATTCGTGACCCCGCCCGTGAGGTGCTGTTGCGCATGGGGCGTGTGCCCTTCATGGACGCCACCGGACTGGAGGCACTGTCCGAGCTGATTGATGACTTTCAGCGTGCCGGCGCGCGTGTGAGTCTGTGCGAGGTTCGCGGCAACGTGCGCTCAAAGCTGGAGCGTGCGGGGATTGTGGCCAAAGTGGGTGCGGCGCACCTGCACGAAACTATTGCTGACTGGCGTGCCGCCCAGACAGAACGCGAGTTACTCGCCACGTAGCAGCCGGCGCAGGTCGTCGGCAATGTTCGCCGCGGAATCGCCGTGGCGCAGATACAAGCGCAGCTTGCCGCTGGCATCAAACACATAGCTGCCGGCGCTATGGTCCACTGTGTAGTTCGCGCCCGCGACCTTGCCCTGCTTTTGGTAGAAGACACGGAAGTCGCCGGCAACTTTGGCGGTCTGTTCCGCAGAGCCATAAAGACCAAGAAAGCTCGGGTGAAAAGCCGGCACATACTGGGCCAGCAGCTCCTGCGTATCACGCTCGGGGTCGACGCTGACGAACAGCACTTGCACCCTGGCGGAGTCCGGGCCCAGTTGGGTCATCACCTCACGCAGCGTGCTCATGTTGGTCGGGCAGACATCCGGGCACTGGGTGTAGCCAAAGAACACTACCACTACCTGGCCTAAAAAATCTTTGAGGGTGCGGGCGCGCCCGGTGTGATCGGTCAGCGCGAGATCACCGCCGATGCTGGCAGCACTGGCGCTCATGTCGGTGGCATGGAAGGCCGGCGTGTTCGGCTGACAGGCCGACAGCATCAAGGCGGCGAAAACGACGGCAAGACAGTTGCCGCGCATGCTCAGAACGGCAGGTAGTGGTCGATTAACAGCGCGGCAAACAGCAGCGAGAGATACATGATGGACCAGCGGAACGACTTGCGCGCCACCTCATCCGAATACCGACGCCAGACCAGCCAGGCATAGCCCAGAAAAATGGCATCGAGAATCACCGCGCTGACCAGATAAAACCAGCTGCTCATGCCGATCATGAAGGGCACGAAGGTGATCAGCGTCAGGCCGATGGTGTACAGAAAGACATGGCGACGGGTGTATTCGGCTCCATGTGTGACCGGCAGCATGGGGATGCCGGCAGCGGCGTATTCTTTGGCGCGGTACAGGGCCAGCGACCAGAAGTGCGGCGGGGTCCATACAAAAATGATCAGGAACAGCAGCCAGGCCTCACCCGGTGTTTCACCTGTCACCGCCGCCCAGCCCAGCACCGGCGGCATGGCCCCGGAAGCGCCGCCGATGACGATGTTCTGCGAGGTGTTGGGCTTGAGAAATACGGTATAGATGATGGCGTAGCCGACAAAAGTCGCCAGGGTCAGCCACATGGTGTAGGGATTGACGAAGCGATACAGCAGCGAGAGGCCGATACCGCCGAGCACACCGGAAACGATCAGGGTCTCAAACGAGTTGACGCCGCCAAGCACCAGCGGGCGGCCGCGCGTGCGCGCCATGACGGCATCGATTTTCTGTTCGATCAGGCAATTGACCGCAGCGGCGGCACCGGCCACCAAGCCGATGCCCAGGGTGGCGGCCCAGAGGATTCGCCACGGCACCATGCCCGGCGTCGCCAGAAACATGCCGATCACCGCACAAAAAACGATGAGCGAAATGACGCGCGGCTTGGTCAGCGCAAAGTAGTTTTTCAGGCGTTCGGTGGTGCTCTGCAGCGTCAGGGCGGAGGCTCTCATGGGTAAAAGCGCGGGCGGGCGGGGGAGCGAGAAAGCGCGCGAGTTTACCATGCACCCTTATACTGCCGACCCTCCTAGCCACGTTGGTTCTTTCGCTGCGGCAGCCTTTGCCGCCCGCCATCATTCCATGTTCACTCAAACCGCTTATCGAATTTCCATTGCGGCACCCTCGTCGGGAAGTGCCGCTACCCGTCTGGCGCGTGCCTGGTTGACGCTGGGCGTCGCCGCTCTGATTGGTTCCGGCCTGCTCGCCGTACTACTGGTGTTTGCCCGCACGCCGGGCTTGCAGCAGTTTTTGCCTTCGCGCGACTTCTTTCGCTCGGCGCTGGTGGTGCATGTGGATCTGTCGGTGTTCGTCTGGTTCATGGCCTTCGCTGCCGTGATCTGGAGTGTCGCTGGCTCTGCCCGCCTTGCTCTGCTCGGCTGGGCGGGTGTCGTGCTGGCCTTTGCGGGTACGGTGGTGATGACTGTTTCGCCACTGTTCCCCGATACCCGCCCCTTGCTCAACAACTACATCCCCATGCTGCAGCAGCCGGTGTTTTATGTGGGCCTGAGTCTGGCCGGTGCCGGCTTTGCGCTGGCGGTGATTCGTGCCTTGCTCACGATCAGTCCGCAAGTCGGCGCTGGCAACACGGCGATGGGCACATCTGCGGCGGGTGAGTCAGCACTGCGTCTGGGTGCTTTTCTCAGTGCGCTGGCGGGGGCCTTCGCCATGGTGTCGGTAGGCGTATCGCTGATGGGTGTGCCCGATGCCGAGGGGCAGGCCTATTGGGAGATGGTGTACTGGGGCGGCGGCCATGTCTTGCAGTTTCAGCATGTGCTGCTGGTGGTGGTGGCCTGGTTCTGGCTGGCGACGGAACTGGATGCCCCGCCCCTGGTCTCGGCGCGTGCTGCCCAGGCTCTGTTCATTTTTGCGGCACTGCCCTTGCTGGCGGTGCCGGTGATTTATTCCTACTGGCCGGTGGGTTCACCCTTCCACATGGTCTACTTCGCCAAGCTGATGGAGGTGGGTCATCCGCTGACCGTGCCCTTGATGGTGTTTGCCGCGGGCTCGTTGTGGCAGGTGCGGCGGGTCGTTTCACCAGCGAAGTCGGCGTTCATGGCCTCGATGCTGCTGTTCGGCGTCGGCGGCGCGCTTGCCTACATGATCAAGGGCGTGAATGTGGTGATTCCCGCCCACTATCACGGCTCGATTGTCGGTGTGACCCTGGCGTTCATGGGTCTGGCCTATGTGTTGCTGCCCAAGCTGGGCTTCGGCGCGGCGGAGGGCAAGATGGCGCGCTGGCAGCCGTATGTGTATGGCGGCGGCCAGCTGATTCACATTCTCGGGCTGGCCTGGTCGGGCGGCTATGGCGTTCAGCGCAAGGTGGCCGGGGCGGAGCAGGTGCTCACCTCGCTACCGCAGAAGATCGGCATGGGCATGATGGGCCTGGGCGGGCTCATCGCTATTATCGGCGGGGTGATGTTCGTGCTGGTTTGCCTCAAGGCGATGAGCAAGCGCCCGGACTGAGAGCCAAGACTGAGAGCGACCAAGCGTGGCTAGGAACGCGCTTTGACGATGCGTTGAAAGTCGGCCGTCATTGCCCCGAGTTCCTGCGGAGCGGAAAACACGGCGGCCAGCCGGCCCTGCGGGTCGAGCAGATAGATGCCGGCCGAATGATCCACCGTGTAGTGCTGCTTCTCCTTCTCGTCATTGCGGCGGGAAAATACACCCAGATCCTTGAGTAAGGGCTGCAAGGCGGCGTCGTCGCCATTCAGGCCGATAAACGCCGGGTCGAAGGCGGCCATGTACTGATCAAGCAACTCGCGAGTATCGCGCTGGGGATCGACGGAGACGAATACCACCTGCCAAGTCGGCGCTGGCGGGACGGCGCTTTTCAGCCCCTTCATCAGGCTCAGGGCGGTCGGGCAGACATCCGGGCACTGGGTGTAGCCAAAAAAGATGAAACTCCATTTACCCGCCAGATCGGCGTTGGTAAAGGCACCCTTGGGCCCATTCAGGCGAAAAGCGGGCATTGGATTGCCCTCGGTGAATTCGGTGACGGTCTTCAGCGTGCCGGGTGGCTGCGGGGTGTGCAGCGCGTTGCGGGCGGTAAGCCAGGCACCGACGGTGGCCAACACCAGGCCGGCGATGACGAGTGATTTGATCAGGGATGAGTTCATGCCGGCACTTTAAACAAAAACGCCCCGGGGCTGCCGGGGCGTTTTTTGGAAGCGGGAAAGGCTCAGTCTTTCTTGAATCCGTACGGATGCCAGTCTTCCGACACCGACGGGGGGGTCGGCCAGTTGCCGTGCGGCGGGGGCGAGACGGTGCTCCACTCCAGCGAGGGCGAGCCCCACGGATTATCCAGCGCCTTCTTGCCATTGATCGCGCCCATGATCCAGTTCAGCACTGCCAGCGCGAAGCCAACACCCAAAATGGCGGCACCGACCGTCATCCACTGGTGCGCGCTCTCGAACTGCGGGAAGTGCGCATAGTCGTAGTAGCGACGGGGCATACCCTTGACTCCCACGTCCATCATGATCCAGAAGGTGATATTGACGCCGATGAAGGTCAGCCAGAAGCCCAGCTTGCCCCAGAACTCGTTGTACATCTTGCCGGTCACTTTCGGGAACCAGTGATAGACGCCGCCGAAGATGGCGAAGGTACCGGCCACCGCCATCACATAGTGGAAGTGCCCCACCACGTAATAGGTATCCGAGACGCCGATCGTCAGCGAGGGCAGCGCCAGTGGCACGCCGGTCAACCCGCCGATGAGGAACAGGAAGACGACACCCAGCGCATAGAGCATCGGGGTGGTGAAGGCGATCGAGCCCTTGTACAGGGTGCCGATCAGGCCGATCATCATCAGGCCGACGGGGATCGAGATCATCAGCGTGGTGATCATCTGGCCGATACGCAGCCAGTCGGCCATGCCCGAGACGTAGAGGTGATGCACCCACACCACGCCCGACAGCGCGACGATGCCGCCGACGCCGCCATAGACCACCATCTTGTAGTTAAACACCATGTTCTTCGAGTGGGCGGTGATGATCTCGTAAACCACGCCGATGAAGGGCAGGAAGATCACGTAAACGGCCGGGTGCGAGTAGAACCAGAACAGGTTCTGGTAGGTCAGCACATCACCACCCGCGGCCGGGTCGAAGAAGTGCGTGCCCAGATACTTGTCCATCGAGATCAGCGTCACGGCGGTGCCCAGCACCGGCACGAAGATGAGCTGCAACACGAAGGCGGCCAGGGTGCACCAAACAAAAATGTTGAGCTTGTTCAGCGTCAGGCCCGGCGCGCGCATGTAGGCCACGGTGGTGAGGAAGTTCACGCCGCCGATGATCGAGGCAAAACCGAGAATCAGCACGGTAAAGGAATACATCGCCGTGTTGCCGGTGGTCATGATCGAGTAGGGCGGGTAGCCGGTCCACATGACATCGGGCGGATCAGGCAGGAAGAAGGTCAGGCAGGCCAGGATCACGCCGACATAGAACAGCCACACCGACAAGGCATTGACGCGCGGGAAGGCCACGTCTTTGGCGCCGATCATCAGCGGGATGCAGTAGTTGGCGAAGAAGCCGGTCAGGGCCGGAATCTGGAAGCCCAGAATCATGACCGCGCCGTGGGTGTACAGCCATACGTTGTAGGTCGCGGGGTTGCTGGTGATGGTGGGGCCGAGGGTCGATAACTCGGCACGCATCAGCAGCGCCATGATGCCGGCAATGCCGAAGGCGGCAATCGAGCCGATCAGATAGAGGACGCCAACCCGCTTGTGGTCGGTGGTAAAGATCCATTCCTTGAGATTCATCTTGAGCTTCCTTGTTTCAGATCTTCTTGGTCGCTTTGGCGGCCGGCTTGGCAACCTCCGCGGGGGCTTCGGCAACGGCGGGGGCGTTGGCGGCAGCCAGTTTGGTTTCTTCCTGCTGCATCCAGGCGGCGTACTCCTCGGGAGCCTTGACGATCACGCGCCCGGCCATGTAGCCGTGCATCACGCCGCAGTACTCGGCGCAGGTGACGATGTGCTCACCGGGCTTTTCCGGGTTGAACCAGAGATAGGTCACGCGCCCGGGCATCGAGTCTTCCTTGACGCGGAAGTCGGGGATGTAGTGGCTGTGCAAGGTATCGCGGCTGGTCATGCGCAGCACCACCGGGGTGCCCGCTGGAACGATCAGCTCATTCTGCGTGCGCACGCCGTTGGCGTAGGTGTAGTCCCAACTGTACATGCCCGACTCCAGCTTCACTTCCATGCGCTGGGCGGGCACATCGCGGTAGTGGTTCCACAGCACCCAGCCATTGGCGGCGGTGTAGAGGTCAATCGAGAGAAAGACGAAGATCGGGATCACGGTCCAGCCCACGGCGGACGCGGCCGAGAGCTTGGGCGAGGCACCGACTTCATTGCCCGGACGGCGCCGTGACTGCCAGATGAACCAGGCGGTCACGAGGGCGAACAGTACCCCGATGATCGATATGTCGCGAATCACGTGGTACCAGAGCGTGTCCCAGCCTTTGGCCGGGTCATTAATCTTGGCCGCCGCCGCAGCACCGGCCGATGCGGGCTCTGCACTGGCGCTGGCCAGCAGCGAGCTCGCCGAGAGGGTCAGACCCAGTGCGATGGCGGTGAATTTCTTTTTGAGCATCCCTATCCCCTTGCTAAATTCCTTGAGTACGTCGTTTCATCTTCCTGCGGTACAGCAACGCTCCCAGCCCCATCAGCGACACCCCGAACACGAGCGAGCCGACACCCGCCAGGAGCGAGTAATTCAACTGGTACCTGCCTTCAGCATAGTTGTAGCTGTAGCAGGCACCGGTCATCATGTCAAACACTGCCGTCGTGCTGGAAATGCGCTCCCAGTCGGCGTCGATCAGTGCCAGACGTATTGCTTCTGCATCCATTCGTGTGCCGTAGATATAGCGCGCCACGCGACCTTCCGGCGTTAAAAAAACCAGCACGTTCGGATGCATGAACGCCTTGGCTGCATCCGACCAGAAGAAGCGAAAACCTACTTCTCCAGCAAAACCATTGACATCACCGGTCTTGACGATCGTGTGGCGCCAGCCGCCGTCCACGCTTTTCAATGACTCGGGCACCCCGGCGGCCTGAGCGAGAAATTTGCTCGCCAGTTCCGGGGTGTCGCGCGCATCAAACGACACCGTCAAAACCCGGTAATCCTTGCCCAGCTTGAACCGCTCGACCTTGGCCAGCACCCCGGCCAACTCGCGGTTCATGGTCGGGCAGGTCCCGTCACAACCGTAATACGATAACAACAGGATCAGCGGCTTGCCCAGCAATTCACCAATCCGGAAATCCTTGCCTTGCTCGTCTGTCAGCACCGTCTCGGCGCGCAACCGGTTACCCAGATAGCGCGACTCGTCGATCTGCAGTACTGACGGGTCGGCGACGCTCTGCTTGCTCGGCTCGCTCACGGCCTGAGCCGCAGGGGCGAAGCCGGCAGCCAGCGCGCCGGCTACCAGTAATAAACCTGCGAAACGACGAAGAACCAAATCACATCCACAAAGTGCCAGTAGAGGCCGGCGGTGCGCATGAACCCTTCGTCGATGTCGCCACGGATAACCGAGGGCAGACCGGCAAGGAAGATGGCAAGACCGACCACCACGTGCGAGCCGTGGAGACCTGTAATGGAGAAAAAGACGGTGGAGAACGAATTGGTGCTGATGGTGAAGCCCTGGTGCATCAGATGCGACCATTCGTAGATCGACATGCCCAGAAACACCGCACCCATGACGATAGTCACCAGATACCAAAGACGGAAGCCGCCTTTGTTGCCCAGATGCAGCAGGTGCTCGGCGTAGTGGATGGTGAGCGATGAGCCGACCAGCACGGCGGTCATGACCATCGGCATCAGGCGCGGTAGCTCGATGGTGCCGGCCGGCGGCCAGACCTCGGTGTGCAGGCGGGTGTACCAGTAGCCGACGAAGAAGGACACAAAAATCATGGCCTCGGCCAGGATGAACCAGCCCATGGCCCCATACGAGAGCCCTTCGCCCTTGCCCATCGCCTCGCTGGTCCAGCCGGCGATGCCGGCAATGATCATCGGAACCGCCAGCCCCAGACACAGAATCGCGGCGAAGCCGTTGTGATAAACGAATTGGTACGAGAAGGCGACGGCGAGGAACAGGATGCCGAAACTGATGACGAAGGGCCAGATGCTGGTGTCCCAATGGGCGTGACCGTGATCGTAACCGTGAGCGTCGCCGTGGTGGTCGTGATGCGCATCATGCGCCATGTGTTTCTCCCCTGAGGCCTGCGAAATTCGCCGAACCGGTTGCTAGTTCAGCGATGTTAAAACATAATTGACATGGATCAAACGCGGCGGATTATTCCAAGCTTCGCTGACTTTAGCAATCGCCAAAGTTGGCAATGTGTGCCTGCCGCCTGACAATTCAGCATTCCAACACGGAGAAAACTCGATTATGGCGACCAAACATTTGCTCGCGGCTTTGGCTTGTGCAGCGCTTACCTCTGTTTCCGGCGCTGCCGGCAATCCCGACGCCGGCAAAGACAAGGCGGCCGCCTGTGGTGGCTGCCACGGTGTGGATGGCAATGTGGCAGCCGAGATCTATGCGGCAGTGAAAGCGCCGCGTCTGGCCGGGCAGGTGCCCGAGTACATTGTCAAGTCACTGCATGACTTCAAGGCCGGTCGCCGCGTGAATGACTCCATGTCGCCCATGGCACAGTCGGTGGCCGATGTGGACATGGCCGACATTGCGGCCTATTTTGCTGCGCAGCCGATTACCGCACTGAGTACAGACAAGAAAGAACTGCTCGCCCAAGGCGAGAAGATTTTCTACAAGGGCAAGGGCCGTCCGGACCCGATTGCCGCCTGTGTGGGCTGCCACGGTTTGGGGGGCAAGGGCAATCGCGACTGGGGCAAGATCATGGCGCGCGTGCCGACCGTGCTGGCACCGGCGATTGGCGGGCAGCATCCGGGCTATATCACCGAGCAGTTGCTGGCTTACAAATCCGGCAAGCGTGCTACCGACGAGGGCAAGGTCATGCGTGACATTACCGGTCGCCTGACCGAGCAGGACATCCTGGCGGTGGCTGAGTACTTGGGCACGCTCAAGCACTGAGCCGTCTCCGTTCGCCAAATAAAACGGCCCGCCAGAGGAGTTCTGGCGGGCCGTTTTATTTGTGCTTTCCGCAAGTCGGCGCTGGTGAGACGGCGATTTTTCGCGATAGTGTGCCGATCAGCCCGCCGCCAAGGCATCGAGCAGCTTCTGGTGAATGCCGCCAAAGCCGCCATTGCTCATGACCAGTATCTGATCGCCTTCCCGCGCTGTTTTGCTGATGGCGGTGACGAGTTGGCCAAGATCGTCGGCACAGGTGGCTTTGCTACCCATCGGTGCCAATGCCTCGGCGACATTCCAGCCCAGATTGTGGCCGTAGCAAAACACGGCATCGGCCCCGGCGAGGCTATCCGGTAGCTGTGCTTTCATCACGCCCAGCTTCATGGTGTTGGAGCGAGGCTCAAGCACCGCGAGAATGCGGCCGGTTTTTTGACCGGCACTGTCCATGCGCTGGCGCAGGCCGGCGATGGTCAGCCGGATCGCGGTCGGGTGATGGGCAAAATCGTCAATGACGGTGACGCCACGTCGCGTGCCGCGCGTTTCCAGTCGGCGCTTGACACCGGGAAAGCTTTCCAGCGCCTCGATGCCGTGCTCAATCGCTACGCCGGCATGGCGTGCGGCGAGCAGGGCGGCAAGGGCGTTGGCCCGGTTGTGTTCACCCGCGAGCGAAAACTGGCTCAGTGCTCCCGCCGCTTGGCCAGCGTGAAAAATGGCGAAGCCGCCCCCGGCGTTCACTTCGCCCGTGCTCCAGTACGCCGCGTCATTGAATTTTTCGACCGGCGTCCAGCAGCCGCGCGCCAACACCCGGTCGAGCGACGTTTCGGCACCATTGCTCACGAGCAACCCCTGTGCCGGAATAGTGCGCACCAGATGATGGAACTGCGTTTCGATCGCCGCCAGATCGGCAAAGATATCGGCGTGATCGAATTCCAGATTGTTCAAAATGATCGTGCGCGGGCGGTAATGCACAAACTTCGAGCGCTTGTCACAAAAGGCCGTGTCGTATTCGTCTGCTTCGATCACAAAGAAGGGCGACTCGGCGCGCGGCGTCAAACGTGCCGATACGCCCAGCCCCTGCGGCACGCCGCCGACCAGAAATGAGGGCTTGAGCCCGGCCTGCTCCAAAATCCAGAGCAGCAGCGAGGTCGTGGTGGTTTTTCCGTGCGTGCCGGCGACACCCAGCACCCAGCGCTCGCGCAAAATGTTGTCGGCCAGCCATTGCGGGCCGGAGGTGTAGGGCAGGTTGCGATCCAGTATCGCTTCGAGCAGCGGGTTGCCGCGTGAAACGGCATTGCCCACGACATACAGGTCGGGGTTGAGATCGAGTTGCGCGCAGTCGTAGCCCGAGATCAGGGCAATACCCTGCTCCTCAAGCTGTGTACTCATGGGTGGATAGACGTTGGCATCGCAGCCGGTGACGCGGTGGCCAGCCGAGCGGGCGAGCAGGGCGATGCCGCCCATGAAGGTGCCGCAAATGCCGAGAATATGAATATGCATGGATTTCGCGCTGAATTGCGCGTCGGGAACGTAAGGTCAGTGAGTAAGATTCTAGCCTTGAGGCGAAACCTGCCGATCGGTCGAGAAACGGTGATGTCATGAGTAGACGCAAGCCGGACAATTCCTCGCGCATGCCTGCGGGGCACCTGCGGCGCAGCATTGCGGCGGCGGCGGCACGCCTGATGGCCGACGAGGGCGTCACCGACTATGGCGCGGCCAAACGCAAGGCGGCACGGCAGTTGGGAGCCGGCGAGAGCGAAACACTGCCGACCAATGACGAGGTCGAGGTAGAACTGCGCAGCTATCAGGCCTTGTTTCAGGACGACGAGCAGCGCGAGCATCTGCACGACTTGCGTCAGGCCGCACTGGCGGTGATGCAAGAGCTAGCCGAGTTTCGCCCTTGTCTCACCGGCCAGGTGCTCGATGGCACCGCCGGGCGGTTTTCGCGCATCGAGCTCGATCTGTTTGCCGACAGCAGCAAGGATGTGGAAATTTTTCTGCTCTCGCGTGATATCGAGTACGCCATTGACGAGATGCCCCGGCGCGGGCCTGATGGTGCCGAAACCCGCCTGCGCCTGGAATGGGACGATATCGAGGTTCAACTCATGATTTACCCGCTCGCCGCAGAGCGTCATCTTCCGCGCAACCCCCACGGGGGTCGCGCCAAACAGCGTGCCCGTCTGCCCGCCGTTGCCGAACTGGTCGAAAGTAGCCAATGAATCCAACCCGTCTTTTTGTCATGCTGTTCGCCACCAGCTTTCTGGCGTTCAGTCTAGGACACTACGCCGCCCGCACCAGCACTCCGGTGCCGGCCGGTGCCGGCAAAGAGGCGGCCGCCGCCGCGATTTACGGACTCATCCTGCCTGATTTGGCCGGCCTACCGCAGCCCATGGCGCAGTGGGCCGGACGGGTGCTGGTGGTGAATTACTGGGCCACCTGGTGCACGCCCTGCCGCGACGAGATGCCGGCCTTCTCGCATTTGCATGAAAAATACGTCCAACGCGGCGTGACGTTTGTTGGTATCAGCATTGATGAACCCGAGAAAATCGAGACCTTCATCCGGACCACGCCAGTAAGCTACCCGCTGCTCATCGCCGGCCCCGGGGTGTTGCAGGCGACCGCCGATCTGGGCAACGGGCCGCAAGGGCTGCCGTTTACCGTGATTTTCAATCGCGAGGGGCACATTGTGGCCAGCAAGCTGGGGCGCTATGCCGAAGCCGACCTGGAAAAACTGATTCACCGGAATCTCTGAATCTCAGATCCCCGCCGGCCGCTCGCGCCGCGCTGGACAAGCTCACGCCACTTGCGGCAAACTGAAGCCATGAGCACAGCCAAGACGACCAAGAAACGCAGCAGCCCCAAGACCGAGAAGAATGGCGACGACAGCAATCGCGTCGACATTCTGGTCTTGCACGGTCCCAATCTCAACCTGCTGGGCACACGCGAGCCGCAGATTTACGGCCCCACCACGCTGGCCCACATCCATGAAGGCATGGAAGCGCGGGCGCGCGCTGCCGGGGTGCGGCTGGAGAGTTTTCAGAGCAATCACGAAGGCGAGTTGATCGATCGTGTGCAGTCGGCGCGTGATTATGGCGTGCGCTTCATCATCATCAATCCGGCGGGCTACACGCACACCAGCGTGGCGCTGCGTGATGCCTTCGCGGCGGTGGCGATTCCCTTTATCGAAGTGCATTTGTCGAACGTGCATGCGCGCGAGCCGTTCCGCAAGCATTCCTATTTTTCCGACATCGCCGTGGGCGTCATTGCCGGTCTCGGCGCACAGGGTTACGAGCTGGCGCTGGAAGCCGCGCTCAGCCGCCTGTCGCGCTGAGCCGCGCACCGTCGCTGATGTGGATTTCGGTAGCGATTGAAACCGGCGCCGCCCGCGCCGATGCCCTCTCCGATGCCTTGCTGGAGTCCGGGGCAATATCTGCCAGCGTCGAAGATGCGCAGGCCGGCACGGCGCTGGAGACGCCGCAGTTCGGCGAACCGGGCAGCCCAACCACGCCCTTGTGGGAGCAGTCGCGTGTTGTGGCACTGTTCGAACCGGGGTCTGACCTGGCCGATCGCATCCGCGCCGCCGGTGCTGCCATCGGGCTGACCGATTTGGGCGTGATCCGCATGGAAGAAATCGCCGAGCAGGATTGGGTGCGTCTGACCCAGTCGCAGTTCGAACCGATCCGCATCAACGACAAGCTCTGGATCGTGCCGTCGTGGCACGTCGCGCCCGACGCTCAGGCGATCAATCTGGTGCTTGATCCGGGGCTGGCGTTTGGTACCGGCTCGCACCCGACCACCTTGCTTTGTCTGCAATGGCTGACCGAGCAACTGCGCGGCGGCGAGCGCCTGCTCGACTACGGGTGCGGTTCCGGCATTCTGGCCATCGCCGCCAAGCGTCTGGGCGCGGCGTCAGTGCTCGGGGTCGATATTGATGACAACGCCCTGATCGCCGCCCGTGACAACGCCGCGAACAATCAGGTTGAACTCGGTCTGCGTCACTCGCGCGAGGCGCTGGCGGAACGGTACGACGTGGTGGTGGCCAATATTTTGACCAACCCGCTGTGCGTGCTCGCACCCTTATTGTCCGGGCGCGTGGCACCGGGCGGGCGCATTGTGCTCTCCGGTGTGCTGGCAGAGCAAGCCGCCCAAGTGATTGCGGCTTACGCCAGCACGCCGACACCGATGCTGCTGCGTGTGGGTGCCGAGCATGAGGGCTGGTGCCGGCTGGAAGGAACGGCGGGCGCATGCTGACCCGCTGCCCCAGTTGCGCGACGATATTTCGCGTCAGCACCGAGCAGTTGAAAGCTCGCCAGGGCAAGGTGCGCTGTGGTTCCTGCCAGAGTGTCTTCAATGCGCTGGATTCACTGATTGAGGAAGTCGTCCCGGTTAGCGAACCCATCGCCGTCTCACCAGCGCCGACTTGGGGATTGGCGCCGGAGGCGCTCGCTCACCCTTCCGTCGATGACGCCGCAACCGGGGCGCAGCTCGATGAGGTGATCAATATTGGCGAACCCGTGGGCACGGACCTGTCGGTTGATATCACCGATATCAAGGCGACGGTGCCGGCCGGCAAGTCGGCGGTGATTTTCCCCGAACCAATTCAGCCAAGCGCGCCACCCTTGCCACCCGCGCCGCCGGTGAGCGCTGCCGTGACGGCTACGCCCGTACCTGTGTCCGTATCTGATCCCGAACCGGAGTCCACTGAGCTTCCGACCCGCACTCCGATTGAAATCCACGAAGCCGAGTCGGACTCGCTCGCTGAAGACACGCCGGCGCAAGCGCGCTTTGGCTGGCTCTGGGCGCTGGGTATTGTGCTGGCGATTGTGGCCATGCTCACGCAAGCGCTGATGATGTTTCGTGTCGAGATTGCCACCAGCGTGCCGGAAACACGGCCCTGGTTTGTCGCAGCCTGCGAGTTGCTCGACTGCCATGTCGATCTGGCGCGCCAGGCCCACTTGCTGTCCATCGAAAGTTCCGACCTCAACCCCGATCCTGCTTTCCCGGGCCAGAGCGGACGCTTGCGTCTGCACGCGAGCCTGCACAATCGTGCCTCACATGCGCAAGAATGGCCGCTGCTGGAAGTCACCCTGACCGACACCAGCGACCGCCCCCTGATCCGTCGCGCCCTTACCGCCAAAGAGTATCTGCTCGCCGCCAAGCCCCCCCAGAGCAATCTGGAGCAGGGGATTGGTGGCCAGCAGGAAATCAGCATTGAATTGGCGCTGGACTCGGGCGATGTCCTCGCCAGCGGCTATCGCCTCTACCTTTTTTATCCGTGACCCCTCGACTATTTTCATGAAAAAAGCCCTCATCTGCGGTTCCATGGCCTACGACACCATCATGGTGTTTCACGACCAGTTCAAGAACCACATCCTGCCCGACAAACTGCACATTCTGAATGTCTCGTTCTTTGTGCCTGACATGCGCCGCGAGTTTGGTGGCTGTGCTGGCAATATTGCCTACAACCTTAAGCTGCTCGGCGGCGAGCCGCTGATCATGGCGACGGTCGGTGATGATTTTGGTGTTTACGAGCAGCGTCTCAAACAATTGGGTCTGGCCACCGAACATGTGCGCCAAGTGCCGCAGAGCTTTACCGCTCAAGCCTTCATTACCACCGACACAGATGACAATCAGATCACCGCCTTTCACCCCGGTGCCATGATTCACTCGCACCTGAACCGCGTCGAAGATGCCCGCGATGTCGGTCTGGGCATCGTCTCACCTGATGGTCGTGACGGCATGCTCGAGCATGCCCGCCAGTTTGCCCAGGCGAAGATTCCCTTCATTTTTGATCCTGGCCAAGGCTTGCCCATGTTTGACGGCAAGGACCTGCAGCAATTCCTCGACCTGGCGGACTATTGCACGGTCAATGACTATGAAGCCGAACTGATGTGTGAGCGCACCGGGCAGTCGCTTGACGTGCTGGCCAAGAAGGTCAAGGCACTGATCGTTACCCGTGGCGGTGAGGGGTCCGACATTCATGCCGATGGCCAACGGCTCAAAATTCCCGCGGCCAAGCCCGATGCCCTGATCGATCCTACCGGCTGTGGCGATGCCTACCGCGCTGGCTTGCTCTACGGGATCAGTGCCGGGTGGGATTGGGCGCGTACCGGGCGGCTGGCGTCGCTGATGGGCGCAATCAAGATTGCCCACCGCGGCGGGCAGAACCATGTGCCCACGCGCGAAGCGATTGCCGAGCGCTACCAGCAGGCATTCGGCGAACGTCTCTGGTAAGTGGGTTGCATGCGAGTTGTCGGGCACTTGAGTGCGCTGTAGGCGCGAAAGTGTGCTCAAGTTTCCCCGACTGCGGCCGAAAACACCCGTATGGACACTCTTGGAATCGCCGCCCTCGCTACCGAAATGGCCACTCAGCGCACCATGCAGGCTGCGCAGATCGGTGTGCTGAAAATGGCCATGGAGCAGCAAGCCAGCGGCGCATTACAGTTGCTGCAGGCACTGCCACCCGTCAATCCCCCGAATCTGGGCAATCGTATTGACGTGTTTGCCTGAGGGCATCGCTCTGTCTTTCCCGAGGCTGACCCGGGTCTGAGCAAAGCAGGCGTTAGCAAAGCCATCAGCGCGGACGATGGTCATAGTTGACTAATTTTGTCGGAATAATTAATCTCCTGCCATCCCAAGGGGGAGTAGCTCTCCGCCGCGGCGTCGTCAATACGGAGACTCGGGTCGTTGCCGAGGTTCCCGGTGCCACGGGTGCTTGTTGCAAGACAGGCACGAGCAAGACCTTTGCCGCGATAGCGGAGGCCCCTTGTCCAAACACGGCCCTCCGTTATCGCTGGATAAAGGACCGTTGTGTTTGCAGCGCTTGCTGCGGGCAGAACGGCAGACCCGATCTGACAAAGGAGCGCATTAAATGGAAACAATCGGTACATGGTGGATGTGGGCGGGGTTTTTCGCCATTGTGTTGGTGATGCTGGCCATCGATTTATTCGTGGTCGGTGGCGGCAAGCAACACAAGGTGTCGTTCCGCGAGGCCGCCACCTGGTCGGCCATCTGGGTGTCAGTGTCCTTGCTTTTCGCGGCGGCGCTGTGGTGGCATCTCGATGGCAGCGTCGGACGCGAAGTGGCAAACCAGAAGTCGCTCGAATTCGTCGCCGGCTACCTGATCGAGAAGTCACTGGCGATCGACAATGTGTTCGTCTGGTTGATGCTGTTCTCATTTTTCGGCATTCCTCTGGAATTGCAAAAACGCGTGCTGGTACTTGGTGTGCTTGGCGCGATAGTCATGCGCACGATCATGATCTTTGCCGGGGCCTGGTTGATTACCCAGTTCCACTGGATGCTCTATATCTTCGGTGCCTTCTTGCTGATCACCGGCGTAAAAATGTGGTGGTTCGCCGAAGAAAAGCCAGATATGGCGAATAATCCGCTGATCCGCTGGCTGCGCAGCCACATGAAGATCACCGACGAACTCCACGGTGAAAAATTCTTCGTCTGGAAGGACGGCGTGCGCTATGCGACCCCGCTACTCCTGACGCTGATTCTGGTCGAGATATCGGACCTGATCTTCGCCGTCGATTCGATTCCGGCGATTTTCGCCATCACCGCTGACCCCTTCATCGTGCTGACTTCCAACGTCTTTGCCATCCTTGGTCTGCGTGCGATGTACTTCTTGCTCGCCGACATGGCCGACCGCTTCTCGCTGCTGAAGTATGGCCTGGCGGCAGTGCTGGTATTCATCGGCGTCAAGATGATGCTGATTGATCTTTACAAGATACCAATTGGCTTCTCGTTGGCGGTGGTGGCTACCTTCATCGGCATTTCGATCGTGATGTCGCTACGCAAGGAAAAGCTGGCGGATGCCCAAGCGGCGGAGCGGGCTGGCGACTAAGGCACGAGCCGGGAGAATGTCATTCACACCCCCGTGGAATGGCGTTCTCCCGTTGCCCGATAGATATTGACTGATGATAGCGACACAACTTCTGGCGGCAGATATCGCGGTGCTCTCGCTTGCCGATGCGGTGCGCACTCCGTGGCTCGACGGAATGTTCGCTCTCGTCACTTGGTTCGGGTCGCTCGTGGTATTGCTGCCGCTGGCGCTGCTGGCAGGGTGGTGTGGGAACGCTGACAGGCGCCCGGTCTTTATTGCCGTAGCCCTCTTGGGTGCTGCCGCACTGGCGCATCTGGGTAAATTGGTCGTGATGCGGCCGCGGCCTGACGTCTTGCCGTTGGTTCCCCTGCCCCAGGACTGGAGCTTTCCCAGCGCCCACGCCATGCAGGTGACGGCCTTTGCGCTGGGCTGGCTATTGCGACCGGGGGCGAAGTCGGGGCGAGTCGAGATTGCCTTTCTCGGGGCGGTGGTGCTCTTGGTCATGACCTCGCGGCTCTACCTGCAAGTTCACTTCCTGAGCGATGTCATTGCCGGGGCGTTGCTGGCGACTCTTTGGGTCGTGTGCTTGCGTCGTCTTCCGCTGTGGCGCGAGAACGTCAGGTGAGACACAAGTTTCTCGGTACCGGCGAACCGGGCTACCACCCGCTGCGAAAGATACGCACCGTGATTTCCGGGCTGCGCTATGCCGTGATGTACGACTGGTCGGTCACCTACAAGTTGATTCTGTCAGTGCTGGTGCTGGCGGTTGCGTTCAGCGCGCGCGCGTGGGTGGACTTTCTGTTGATTCTGGTGGTCACCGCGTTTGTGCTGGTCGCCGAGATATTCAACAGCGCGATCGAGGCGCTGTGTGATTTCGTCGAGACGCGCCAAAACGAGAAGATCAAGGTCATTAAAGACATCGCTGCAGCCGCTGTGGGAATTTCAATTCTGGTCTGGTTGATCGTGCTGGGGGTTGAGTTGGCTCGCTTGCTGGATACCACGCTACCCTGGTGGTGGCGGTCAGGCCAATAGTGAAGCAATACCACCCGCTTCGACGGCCTCGACAGCGGGGTGCGGGATGCGTCGCTGGGTGACGATCGCGTACCAGTTCTCGCGCACCTCGTTGAGCGCGCCGAGCGAACGGGCGCCGAACTGCGTCAGGATGTCGGCATGCATTCCCGACGGTGCCGGAAACAACCCGAGTCCGGCGCGGCCAAACGTCTTGAGCAGAGCGCTGTCGGAAAATTCGCCGACGAGTTCTGGCTTCAGATTGTTCCGGGCGAACCATCCGTCGATAGCCCCGCGCAGGGGATTGCTGCGCAACGGCAGCAGCACCGGCGCACCGTTCAAGCCGCGCGGAAAATCGGTGACATAGCGTTGGTGCAATGGCTCGGCGGCATAGAGGTCGATACCTACTGTGCCCAGTAGCCGCGACTGCAGTTTCAGGTGTGCGTCGGTTGGGGCGGATCGGTCTGCCAGTACCAGATCGAGCCGGTTCAGCGCCAGTTCTGAGAGCAACTGCTCGAAAGAGCTTTCGATACATTCGATGCGCATCGCGAGCGGAGCCTTGAGGGCCGGCTGCAGCAAGCGGAAAGCGACCAGCTTGGGTACGGCCTCGGTGAGACCCACAGCAAAGCGACGGCGGCCCGACCCATGGTCGGCTACGGCGTGACGCAGGCGTTCTCCGAGCAGAAATATCTGGTCCGCATAGTCCAGTGCGGCACGCCCTGCATCGGTGAGCACCAGAGAGCGGCCCTGCGGTGCAAAAAGTGCCTGCCCCAGTTGTTGTTCGAGCACGCCTAGCTGCGTGCTGATGGTCTGCACCGAGAGATTCAGTCGTTCTGCGGCACGGGTGATGCTGCCTTCCTTGGCAACGGCCCAGAAGTAGAGCAGGTGGCGGAAATTCAGGTCGTTTGGGCTCATTCAATAGTCCTAATAATTGGGATCATAGTATCCAAAAATATCCATTTATTGGAAATGTTGATCTGCGTAAAGTGCGCTTCAACCACAGCAATCCTGCTGCGGCCAACACCTAGGCAAGGAGCCGCGAACCATCATGATGACCCTACAATCCAAGACCACTGCTTCCCAGACACGACATGCCGTCGGCCCTCTGAGAACGTACCCGATAGACAGCCCGCGTGCGAAAGCACGGATCATTGTTCTTGCGCTGCTGGCCGACGGCCAGCTCGACCCACGGGAACTGCGTGGCTTGGCCGAGCGCGGCGTGGTTGCCGAGTTGGGGATCACGACGGATGACTTCTTCCAGGTGCTGTATGACTTCTGCTCGGATGCCGCGCGCCTGCCCAAGGGAAAGGGCAACTATCTGATGTCGCCTGCGCTCATGGAAACGATTCTCGACGAAGTGAGTGATGCAGGGGAACGCAAGAAGTTGGTACGCCTCATCTTCGATGTGATCCGCAGCGACGGCCATTTGGCCGACAGCGAGGCTCACCTGATCTGGAAGGCACTCGATTCCTGGAGCCTGCGCCTTGATGCCGGACTTGAAGTCAGCTGGCACAATACCGTTAGCCGGAAAAAGCGCCAGGCGCGATCAATCAAGGTAGGCGGGGCTAACGCGAGGCTTCCGCGCGTGGCAACCCCCGAGGTGAGGCAGGGGGCGACTCGTGCGGGCTGAGCGCACAAGCAGGCACCGTTGCGCGCTAGTGCGCAACGGTGCCTGCCGACTCGTCGGTCGGTGATCCGGGATGTTTTCCCTCTACGGCATCACCGGCCAAGTCTTCAACGGCACCCTGGAAGAGATGAATCGAGTGCGGGCCCTGTCGCGGGTCAGGTCGGCTCGGGCCATTGCGCAAGATGGCGAGGAGTGGGGCTTTGATGCAATTGCCGGTTCAGCAAAACGCCCACGGGACCAGGCGGTGCGCGCTTACCGAGCCATGCTGCCGCCAGATCTGGAGCGTGGGCCGCTCTACCATGCCGATCAGATGATGCAGCGCCGAGTCGTCAGTGTTCTGGCCACCGACAATGTTGCGCAGGCGTGGCAGGTTCTGCGCGATGAGAAAATTCATCAGGCTCCCGTGCTTTCCGGCAACACCCAACTCGTGGGCATTGTCAGCGAGCGTGACCTGCTAACCGCGATTAACGTCGATGACGGCAAGGTCATCGCATCGTTGGCGCGGAAAGTTTCCGATGTCATGACTTCGCCAGTAGTGGCTGCTGAGCCGCTTACCGATATTCGTCGCATTGCGACTGTGATGCTGGACAACGGCGTGGATGGGGTACCTATCACCGGTCCGTCAGGCCGCTTGCTCGGCTTTGTCTCGCGCAGCGATATCCTGCGGGCGGTCATTACTGATCCGCCATTGAGCCTCTGGCGCTGACTCTGGCAAGCTTCCGCCACGTCAGCGGCCTTGGCCAAGACGTTGGGTCACTTCCAATGATCGCGTGGCGGTCGATGCGTTGTGTATTTGCGTTAAATTGTCCGCTAATACAAAAATCATTGACGCACAGCCGCCAATACTGTGTGTCAACGACCCTCGTCGGACAAAGCGCCGTATCGCCAGCGCCGACTTCCCGAACCCGGAGATAACCGCATGCGCTACTCCCTCACCTTGCTCGGCAGTATTTGTGCCGGCCTGTGCTTTCACGCCGCTGCCGCCACGGCCATCGGTAACGTCAATGCCAAGCGCCTTATCGCCGCCGAAGCCAGCGCCAACGACGCCGGCAACTGGCTAAGCACAGGCCGCACTTACAGCGAGCAGCGTTTCTCGCCACTGGAAAAAATCACCGACAAGAATGTCGATCAGCTGGGGCTGGCCTGGCAGTTCAAATACGATCTGGACCGTGTGGTTCAAGCGACACCCATCGTCGTCGATGGCGTGCTCTACACCACCGGTGCCTACAGCATGGTCTATGCGCTGGATGCGACCAACGGCAAGTTGCTGTGGAAGTACGACCCCAAGGTGTATCGGGGAATTCAGGCCAGCGGCTGCTGTGACGCGGGCAACCGTGGCGTGGCCGTCTGGGAAGGCAAGGTATACGTCGGTGTCTATGACGGCCGTCTGGAAGCACTCGATGCCAGAACCGGCAAGAAGCTCTGGTCGGTCGACACCGTTATTGACCCCGAGCGTAACTACACCATCACCGGCGCGCCGCGCGTGGTCAGGGGCAAGGTGATCATCGGCAATGGTGGTGCCGAGCTCGGTGTGCGCGGCTATGTCACCGCCTACGACGCCAAGACCGGCAAGCAGGTCTGGCGCTTCTTCACCGTGCCGGGTGACCCGGCCAAGGGGGATGAAACCGACACCATCACCATGATCCGCACAACCTGGTTTGGCGATCAATACTGGATACAGGGCGGCGGCGGTACGGCGTGGAATGCCTTCGCCTACGACCCCGAGCTTGACCTGCTTTACATCGGTGTCGGTAATGGCTCGACCTGGAATTACGGGCTGCGCTCGGAAGGCAAGGGCGACAATCTGTTTCTGAGCTCCATCGTGGCGGTCAAGCCCGATACCGGCAAATACGTCTGGCACTACCAGACCACGCCCGGCGATTCGTGGGACTACACCGCTACGCAAGACATCATCGTCGCCACCCTGCCGATCGACAGCAAGCCGCGCAAGGTGGTGATGCAGGCACCGAAGAACGGCTTCTTCTATGTGCTTGACGCTGCCACCGGCCAGTTCATTTCCGCTGAGAAATTCGGTTCCATCGTGACCTGGGCCAAGGGCATCGACAAGACGACTGGCCGCCCGATCATTGACAAAGAGGCGGCCGACTACTGGACTGAGGGCAAGGGCAAGACGGTCTTCCCCGGCTCGCAGGGGGCGCACAACTGGCACCCGATGAGCTTCAGTCCTAGGACCGGTCTGGTCTACATTCCCCAGCACACCACCGCCGAACATTACGCGCCACTGCGCAAGGCCGGCAAGCCGCAAAAGGGTGTCTGGAACCTGGGCATCGAAGTCCCCGCCGTGCCTGAAGACAAGGCCGGTCGAGATGAACTGGCCAAGCTCTTCACCGGCAAGCTGCAAGCGTGGGACCCGGTTCAGCAAAAGGAAATCTGGTCAGTACCCTACCCGATCATGAGCAATGGCGGCACGCTCGCCACCGCCGGCAATCTGGTTTTTCAGGGGACCTCGATCGGTACGCTCAACGCCTATGCCGCCGATACCGGCAAAGCGCTGTGGCAGCGTCAGGTATCCAGCGCCGTGGTCGCTGGGCCGATTAGCTACGCGGTCAAGGGCGAGCAATACATTGCCTTCAACGTCGGTATCGGCGGGGCTTTTCCGCTGGCCTTCGGTGTCGTCGGTGAGCGCTCGCCGGTGGTGCCTGACTCACGGCTTTTCGTGTTCAAGCTGGGCGGAACGGCGGTCATGCCGGAGCTCAAACGTCAGACCGTGCGCATGCCTTCGCCACCGCCCATGACCGCGAGCGCCGCTGACGTGGCTACCGGGAGCGCGCTGTACGGTGACAATTGCGCGGTCTGTCATGGCCTGGGGGCCTATGGCGGACATGCCTTGCCCGACCTGCGCCATCTCACCGCCGACAAGCACGCGCAGTTTCAGTTGATAGTCTATGGTGCCCGCGCGCATCTGGGCATGCCGCCGTTTGGCGGGCGGCTGGAGCCGGCTGACAGCGAAAAGATTCGCGCCTATCTGATCAAGCGCGCCCACGATCTCAAGAACGAGCTGTCGGCAGAGGTCGCGAAGTAGATTTCTCGAGCGAACAGTCGCACGGTTGGGGGGCTCGTTTAGTTCTGGGGTTTGCGCCGGAAAGCCCTTGAGAGCAAGCTGAAAAGGGCTCCGCTGGCAGGAAAGTTACCGGCAAACCCGAATGGGTCATGGCGCAAGTGCGCCGCCTATGCTAAAACCTCCGCCGACGGCAAATTGCGCGTAGGAGATCGCCATGGCATTCACAATAGAACCCGATAGCACGGAAACGTCCGCCACACCTTGGCAGATTCTGGTGGTCGATGATGACGTCTCGGTTCACGTCGCCACCGAGCTGACACTCAAAGGCATACGCCACCGAGACCGCCGCTTTGCCATCACCCGCGCACTCAGTGGTGCGCAAGCCGTACAAGCCGTGCAGGATGCCCCCGACCGCTTTGACGTTGTCCTGATGGACGTGGTCATGGAGACCCCGACGGCCGGCATTGAAGCCGCCGAAGCGATTCGCAAGCTCAAGCCTGCGTCGGGCCTGCCGGGCATTATTCTGCGCAGCGGCCAGCCGGGAGTGTATTCGGTAGATCGCCTGGCCAGCCTGCATGCTGTCGAGGAGTTTGCCAATAAATCCGAGCTAAATGAAGCGTTGTTGCGCGAGATGCTGGGCAAGTATCTCGACATTGCCCAATCCTGCCGCAACGCGGTTGTCAACCATGCCACGGCTGAGCTGTTCCGCATCGAAGTTACGGGCCCGTTCTTCAGCATCAACACTATGATCTCCCAGGTTCGAAGCGCCCTGCTGGCCTCCGAATGGGCACGGCGCATTGGGGTGCCCTACGGAACGCTGATCGTGGTGCACGGTGATCTGAGCTATCTCAAAGAGGTGGTCGTGGGCTTCAAGCGCGAGCTTAAGCTGCAGCGTTCGCTGGGCCGTTTCGCCACCGTCGCGCTAGCGCTGGTGAGTGTCAGGTCGATCTCCGAATCGGGTGAACTGGTGTCTGCCATCACCGAGACGATGGGTGAATTCGGCGTACCGGTGTCGGTCTTCCCTGACGAAGTGGCCGCCACTCAGTGGCTCAGCGCCGCCACGTCGGCTGTCGCCAAGTCCGCCTGACCTGTTCCGAAATCGGTAGAACCGTGTTCGTCGTGCTAACTGTTTCAATTGTGGGGCTGTTGGTGGCGATCCAGTTTGGCGTGCTCAATGGCACACGACCGGACGATCTGGGCGTCAGGGAAGGGCAGCTCAAGCCCCCCTCCACGACCCGCAACAGCGTAAGTAGTCAGGCAGCGATGTATCCCGGACATGCGCAGATCGACTACGCGAAAATTGCTCCCTTGCCGCTGAAAAATGGCGATCCGGTCAGCTCAATGGAAGCCTTGGTGTCGGTGCTGCAAGCCATGCCGGGCATGGTCGTGATCGAGCAACGTGCCGATTACCTGTACGCCCAGGCTCAGACCCGCTGGCTGAAGTTTGTCGATGATGTCGAGTTCGTGATCAATACGAAAGATGGCACCATCGAAGTGCGCAGCGCCAGTCGCCTGGGGCGCGAAGACTTCGGCGCGAATCGCACGCGCGTTGAGGCGATCCGCGCGGACTACCTGGCCGCGATACGTTAGACGGATCTGGCGAGGTTCAGCGCGCCAGATGTTCCGTGGCTGCGCGCAGCGCCGCCGGTAGTTCGGTCGGCGTGTTGCTCACGCGCTCCACATACACATGAATGAAGTGGCCGGCCGCCGACACGGCGTCGTCGTCATTGCGAAACAGTCCGACCTCGTAACGCACGCTTGAGCGTCCGATCCTGGCCACGCGAATACCGGCGGTAACCCTGTCGGGAAAGGCCAGCGGGCTGAAATAGCTGCACGAGGTTTCAACGACCAGACCGACTACCGCGCCTGCATGAATGTCGAGTGCGCCGGCCTCGATCAGGTAGCGATTCACCGCCGTGTCGAAATAACTGTAGTAGTTCACGTTGTTCACGTGACCATAGACATCGTTGTCCATCCAGCGTGTGGTGATGGTCTGGAACTCGACAAAGTCGCCGCGGCCGAGTTGGCGAAGGGGTGTCGTCACGCTATGGTCAGCTGCCTGATACGCATGGAGCAGCGCTCTTGTAGTACGCGGCGTAGTCCATATCGGAGTGCAGAATGTGACCCACCCACCAACTGCCCAGGAACTTTGCCAACTGCTCCGGTTCGTGATGGTGTGCACTCAGGGAAGCGAGAAACTCCGATAACTTGGCTTCATAGACACGGTGCTCGGCGAGGTGCTTCTCCAGATCCGGAAAGTGCATGTCGCGCAAGACCTGCTCCTCGCTGCGAAAGTGCTCTTCAGCGTAGTTTGCCATGTCGCGCAGAATGTAGTGCAACACATCGTAGCCCTCGGGTATGGGGTGAATGGTGCACGACGAAATGCGCTGGCACAACTGGAGCAGGCGCTTGTGCTGAGCATCCAGCGCAGGGATGCCGACGCTGTAGTCAGGATGCCAATCGTAGTTTTTCGGAAGCACTGGCATGACGTGATTGAAGAACGGCCGACAAGCATAACCGAGAGCGCGACCCATGCAAATGAATTTTCCGCCCTGTTTAAATCAGGGTCTTTATCGGTAGCGCATCGCGTTGGTGTGCAGGGTGGTCAGATCGGCTTCGCTGACCGTGCGCGCGGGCGGCGACTACACCGCCCCCGTGTTTGCGACGACCAGGGCGCGGTGGCACAAAGGGTACTCAGCTCATGCGAAACAACGCACAGATCTTGTTGTCGTCCGGGTCGCGCAGATAGGCGAGGTACATTTTGACCATGCCGCCCGAGCGTACCCCGGGCGGGTCTTCGCAGGTGCGGCCGCCATTGGCGACCCCGGCCGCATGCCAGGCGTCGGCGGCTTCCGGGCTGGCAGCCGCAAAGCCGATGGTGCCGCCGTTGGCGGGCGTGGCGGATTGGCCATTGATCGGTTTGGTTACCGCAAAGACTCCGGTCGGGGTCCTGTAGAAAACACGGCCCTTGTCGTCTTGCCGACCGGGCGGAATGCCCAGTGCGCCGAGCACGGCGTCATAGAACTTTTTGGATTTTTCGAGATCGTTGGTGCCGACCATGACGTGGCTGAACATATAAATCACTCCTGAGTTTTTAAGCTGGGTTGGATGGGGATCTTGCCCGCGCACGATACAGCAACTCCATGATCGCCGTACCCACCCTAGCGTTCAAACACCTGGCTGATGAACGCCATGAAGCGAGCGGCGGCCGGGCTTTGCGTACGGCCTGCCTGACGCACAATGCCCCAGGCGCTGGTCAGGCGGGTGCCGCGGGTAATGGCCTTGGGCAGGTGGGGCCATACGTCGATCAGGTGGCCCGTGCTGAGCTCTGTTGCGACGGCCAGACGCAAGGTGACAAGAATGGCCTCGGTATCGATGGTCAGCCGACGCAGTACATCCATGTTGTTGCACTCGACCGCGAGCAGTGCGGCGGTATCGTGTTCGCGCCCCAGCAATTGCCGAAGCTGTCTGGCCGCGGCTTGCGGCAGGGGGGTGCCGGTGAACTCGCAGGCGCGCAGCCGCTCGCGAGTGATCGGGGTGGCCAACAGCGGGTGTTCCGGACGGCAGAACAACGAGCCCTCAGGGGCGGGAAGATGCTCGATACGCAATTGCTCATCACCCGCAAGCTCGCTGGTGTCGGAAATAAAGAAATCAATTCGCTCAGCCAGCAGGTCATCACGCAACATGCTCCAGTGACTGACTTCGATGGTGAGCGTGACCTGCGGATGCTGGCGATGAAAGGCGGCGGTGACGCCGGAAAGTATGCTCGCCGCCACCGTCGCGCCGGCACCGATGCGCAAATGACCAGAAACACCCTGTTCGAGAAATGTGATTTCGCGATCCAGGTCTTTGGCCTCGGCCAGAATGCGCCGCCCGCGTTCGATGATGCGTACGCCCACGGCCGTGGGCTTTACCGAGCGCTGGGTGCGGTCGAAGAACTTTACCCCGGCCAAGGTTTCCGCCGCCTGAATGCTGCGCGAAAACGCCGATTGCGTAAGGTGGGCGCGCTCGGCGGCGCGACTGAAGTTGAGCTCATCGGCGAGCAGCAAGAGGTGATGGAGGTGGCGCAGGTCCATGTCTTGATTATGCGGTAGATGCATCAATACGAGTCAGAAAATGCGTTGGATGAATTTATGAATGATGTCCATACTGCACTCATCACATCAATCAAACCCGGAGGAAGAATCATGAATGGTGCGCAGTCGCTGGTAAAAACCCTGGTCAATTGTGGTGTCGATGTCTGCTTTGGCAATCCGGGTACGTCGGAGATGCACTTTGTCGCGGCGCTCGATTCGGCACCCGAAATGCGCGCGGTACTCTGCCTGCAAGAAAATGTCGTGACCGGTGCCGCCGACGGCTATGGCCGCATCGCCGGCAAACCCGCTGCGACCCTGCTGCATCTCGGCCCGGGGCTTGCCAACGGCCTGTCGAATCTGCACAACGCACGCCGCGCGCAAACGCCCATTGTCAATGTGATTGGCGACCATGCCACCTATCACCTGCAATACGACGCGCTGCTGACCTCGGACATTGTCGGCTTTGCCCGCCCGGTCTCGGCGTGGATTCACGAAGCAAAGAATTCGCAAACAGTGGCCGCCGATGTCGCCCGTGCCGTGCAGGCGGCACGCTCGGCACCCGGTGGCGTGGCTAGCCTCATATTGCCCGCCGATACAGCGTGGAACCCGGCCGAGCGCGCGGCTTCCATGCTGCCCGATATCGGGCCGGCGATGGTCAGCGCCGATACGATTGACGATATCGCCAAGCTGCTCGCCAACGGCAAGAAGAGCGCGTTACTGCTGCGCGGCCGTGCGTTGCACGGCGAAGGTCTGGAGGCGGCGGGGCGCGTGCAAGCGAAGACCGGCGCACGACTTCTCTGCGACACCTTTGCGCCGCACATCGAGTTGGGCGCTGGGCGCGTGCCGGTCGAACGCATTCCCTATTTTGCCGAGCAGATCGTCGATTTTCTCAAGCCGGTCGAGCAACTCATTCTCGTCGGCAGCAAGCCGCCGGTATCGTTCTTTGCGTATCCGGGCAAGCCCAGTTGGTGCTCGCCCGAGACCTGTCAGATCAACTATCTGGCCCACCCGCACGAAGACGCTGTCGGCGCGCTGACGAATCTCGCCGATGCACTGGGCGCGCCGGCGAGCTCCCCGATCCGCGTGCCGCTGGACTTGCCGCCCATGCCCGCCGGCGCGCTGAATATCGTCAGCGTAGCGCAGGTGATCGCGCAACTGACGCCCGAGAACGCCATCTTTGCCGAAGAGGCGGCGACCTCGTGCTTCCCGCTGCTGCTGACCATGGCCAAGGGTCGTCCGCACACGCATCTGCCGCTGACCGGCGGCTCGATTGGTCAAGGCTTGCCGCTCGCGGTCGGGGCCGCTATTGCCGCCCCCGAGCGCAAGGTGATCTGCCCGATGGGCGATGGCGGCGCGGCGATGACCATGCAGGCACTTTGGTCCATGGCCCGTGAGAACCTCGACGTCACCACGGTGATCTATAACAACAGCTCGTATGCCATTCTCAATATCGAGCTGCAGCGCACCGGCGCCACCGCCATCGGTGCCGGCCCCAAGGCCATGACTATGCTCGATCTGCACAATCCGACCATGACCTGGACAAATATTGCCCGGGGCATGGGCGTCGAAGCGAGTCGTGCCACCACGGCTGAAGAGTTTGCCGATCAGTACGGGGCGGCGATGAAGCAGCGCGGTCCCCGCCTCATCGAAGTAGTGATTTAATCAGCCAGACAAAAGCCAAGGAGAACCTCATGAACATCCCCTCGCTCAAAGACAAGGTCAGCGCCCAAGAGTGGCAGACCCGCGTTGATCTCGCCGCCCTGTATCGGCTGACAGCACTGTACGGCTGGACCGATCTGGTCTTCACACACATCAGCGCGCGCGTCCCCGGGCCGGAGCACCACTTTCTCATCAATCCCTACGGCGTGATGTTCGACGAAATCACCGCCTCGTCCTTGATCAAGGTGGACCAGCAGTGCAACAAGCTGGATGACTCGCCCTTTCCGGTCAACCCTGCCGGGTTCATTATTCACAGTTGCATTCACGAAGGCCGAGCTGACGTAGGCTGCGTAATGCACACCCACACGCGCGCCGGCGTTGCTGTCAGCGCACAGCAGTGTGGGCTACTGCGCATCTCGCAGCAATCCACCTACATCCTGGCCTCGCTGGGCTATCACGACTATGAGGGCGTGGCGCTGCGCCCCGACGAGCAGCCACGGCTGCAAAAAGACCTGGGGAAAAACACCTTCCTGATGTTGCGCAACCATGGCCTACTTACCGTTGGGCCAAACATACCCGATACCTTCCTGGCCATGTACGCCTTTGAAACGAGTTGCCAGATTCAGTTGTCGGCGCAGGCCGGGGGCGAACTGATTGTCATCCCCGACGCGGTTCAGGCCGACACCAATAAGGTACTGGCAACAGGCACCGCCGGACTGGGCGGCATGATTGCCTGGCCGGCGCTGCTGCGCAAGCTGGACAAGATCGATCCAAGCTACAAGAACTGAGGGGAACTGGCATGAGCCTGATCGAAAACCTGCGCGCCCTCGTGGGCGAGGGCGGCGTACTGGATGCCGCGGAAACCGCTCAACGTTCGGCTGGCGTGTGGCGCCCCGACAATCTCAAGGCAGCCGCGTTGGTGCGCCCGCGCAGCACCGAGGAAGTCTCCGCAGTACTGCGCTACTGCCACGCCAACTGTCTCAAGGTGGTGACTCAGGGTGGCCTGACCGGTCTCGTGCATGGCAGTGATGCGGCTCCCGATGAGGTGATCGTTTCGCTTGAGCTAATGCGCACTATCGAATTGATCGATCCGTTGCAACGGGTGGCGCAGGTACAGGCCGGCGTGACCTTGCAGGCGCTGCAGGAAGCAGCCGACACGCACGATCTCGCCTTTCCACTCGATCTCGGCGCGCGCGGCACGGCGACCATCGGCGGCAACGCCGCAACCAATGCCGGCGGCAATCGGGTGATCCGCTACGGCATGACGCGCGACATGGTGCTGGGTATTGAAGCAGTACTGGCCGACGGTACCGTGATCTCCTCGCTCAATCAACTGATCAAGAACAATGCCGGCTACGATCTCAAGCACCTGTTCATTGGTTCGGAGGGCACGCTGGGCGTCATTACGCGACTGGTGCTGCGCCTGCGCGAGAAGCCGACGACAACCAATATGGCCTTTGCCGCCTTCGAGAGTTTCGCCAGGGTGCCAGCCTTTCTCAAGCACATGGACCGCGCCCTCGGTGGCACGCTCTCGGCGTTTGAGGTGATGTGGCAACCGACGTATCGCCTATTCACGGGTGGCCACGTTGGTGGCAAGCAGCCGGTGGCTGGCGACTATCCGATGTACGCGCTGGTTGAGAGCCAGGGGGCGGATCGCGCGATGGACACCGAACGCTTCAACAAGGCTATGGAATCAGCCTTCGAGGCCGGGCTGCTCGCCGATGCGGCGATTGCCCAGTCTGATGCGGACTGCCACGAATTCTGGTCGATCCGAGACAACGTCGAGGCGGTGATGACGCGCGGTCTGCCCATCATTTTTGATGTGTCCTTGCCCATTGCAAAGATGGAGGACTACACGGCCAGGCTCGGCCCGGCACTCACCGAGGCGATTGGTACGCACGAGCTGTTTATCTTTGGCCATCTGGGCGATGGCAATCTGCACCTTATTGTGCCCGCCCCGCCTGCACAGTACATGGCCTGGCGGCCCAAGATCGAGGCGGTCGTCTATGGCGGTCTGGAGGCATTTCGTGGTTCGGTTTCGGCGGAGCACGGCATTGGCCTGGAAAAGAAGCCCTGGTTGCACATCAGCCGCACGCCGGAAGAGATCGCCCTGATGCGTACGCTCAAGCAGGCACTGGACCCCAAAGGCATGCTCAACGCGGGTAAGGTGGTGTGACCGTAGCAAATAATCCCCAAGTCGGCGCTGGTGACACGGCGATTGATCAGGCCATGTTGCTTCGGTGGACACCCTTGATGGTTTCGTCGCCCCGATGGTGACGGGCAACATGCGTGTCGCGACGGGCAGTCACCGCGGCGGGTTAGTGGTCATAGGGCTTTCCTGCGACCGGGGGCGGCGTGGATAGCGGTGAGGCTGCGACGCTTTACTGGCGAACGCGCGCCCTGAGGTTTTGCTTGCCGGCGATCGGTGATGGTAGTTTAATTCCGCAAAATCATAGTTGGTACCGGAGCGGGCCCCCTGCTCCGAGAGACGACCCGGAGGCGATCATGAACACCCAATCCCTGCTCACTGGATTAGTTAGGCACCTCGCATGAGGGGCGTGACGACACTTCGATCTTTGACGGCGAACTTGGCGCTGTTTGCCCTGCTGACGTTGTCCGTGGGGCAGGCACTCGCCGGCCAGTTGGTCGTGCATTTCATGATTTCGAGCGGTGTTCAGCGTACCGCATGGGTGAGCATGGTCGACCGATTCGCTGCGGCAAACCCCGATATCCAGGTGATCAATCGTGAGTGGCCCCAGGAAACGTACAAGGCGGAGTTCGAAGCCACCATCGCCAAAGAACCCATCGATATCGCGTTCTGGTTTGCTGGTGAGCGACTTAATGCGATGGCGGCAAAGAAACTGATCGTCCCCATCGACTGGGAAACCGTGCGCGGACTGCGTGCTGTCATGTCCAAACCGACGCTGGACGCGACGGTGATTGACGGTGGTACCTATGGGTTTCCGCTGTCGTACTACCCGTGGGGCTTCTTTTATCGCAAGCCTCTGTTCGAGCAACTGGGTATTGCGGTACCCACCAGCAAAGACGATTTTCGCCGGATCAGTCAGCGCCTCAAGGACGCCGGTATCGCGCCCTTCGCGGTCGGTGCGATCAATGGCTGGCCGGCGGCGGCCTGGTTTGATTACCTCAACCTGCGGCTCAATGGCATCGCCTTTCACCAGAAACTGCTCAGTGGCGAAATTCCGTTTTCCGACCCACGGGTCAAGGCGGTGTTTGTCGAGTGGAAGGATTTGCTGAACAAAGGCTATTTCCACGAGCCCAGCATGGCACTGGATTGGGACGGTGTGTTCCCCTATCTCTATCGAGATCAGGTGGGGATGGTGCTGATGGGCGGCTTTGCCGGGGCAAAAATTCCCGCCAATATCAAAAAAGAGATCGGGTTTTTTCCTTTTCCCCATCAGGTAAGCAAGGTGCCCATGACCGAAGAGGCACCGCTGGACGTGCTGGTACTCCCGGCGAAGGGGAAAAACCACCGCGATGCGCACCGCTTTCTCAAGTTTCTGGCACAACCTGCAAACCTTAACGCCTACAACGAGAGCGTCAATCAGATATCTCCGTTGAAGCAGGTGCCGTTGAGTAAGGATGCCTTCATGAACTCCCAGCGCGCGATCCTTGATCAGGCGGCCAGTCTCACGTTCTTTTTCGACCGCGATGCCAATGCGGCGCTGGTCAAGCCGGTCTTCAACGGGATCAGAGCCTTTTTGAACCCTCCGCACGATGTCGATGCGGCGCTCCATCAAATTCAAGTAGAGATAGCGGCCGCAAAAGGACTCTGACCGGCGCACGGGGCAATCTGCACCCCGAACCATGGTCCGGGGTGGCGCTACTGCGCGATTAATCGCCGCTGCCGGCGAAGCCGAGCAGGTGCAACAAGCTCGTGAAGAGGTTGAAAATGGACACGAACAGCGAAACAGTGGCCATGACGTAGTTGGTTTCGCCGCCATGGATGATGTTGCTGGTCTCAAACAGGATGAGGCCGGACATCAGCAGCACAAAGGCGGCGGACACGGCGAGCGACAGTGCCTGAATCTCGAAGAAGATCGCCGCCAGGCCGGCCAGAAATGCCACCAGCACACCGACCATCAGAAAGCCGCCCATGAAGCTGAAATCCTTCTTCGTGGTCAGTGCGTAGCTGGAAAGGCCGAGAAAGATCGCAGCCGTGCCGCCCATCGCCATCATTACCGTCTGGCCACCGTTGGGCAGGCTCAGGTAGTGGCTGATGATCGGGCCGAGGGTGTAGCCCATGAAGCCGGTCAAAGCGAACACCAGCGGGATGGCCCAGGCACTGTTGCGCATCCTGGTAATACCAAACAGCAGGCCGAAGTAGCCGACCAGCGTAATGATGATGCCGGGATGCGGCAGTGAGAGCGCCACCGACGCACCGGCCGTCAGCGCCGAAAATGCCAGCGTCATCGACAACAGCATGTAGGTATTGCGGATCACTTTGTTGCTGGCCAGCATGGCCTCGGTGCCACCATGCGGTAATGCAATGGCGTCAGAACGGATCGGATTCATGCGTACTCTCCTTTAATAGAAACCAGGGTTTAAAAATGGGACAGACATCAGATGGGGGAAGGTCAGCGAACAACAAGTACAGCAATGCGACTGGAATGAATTACCTGTTGGGCGACAGAACCAAGCAGCAGATTTTCGGCAGCACCCAACCCCCGGCTGCCAATCACAATACCATGGCAACCCAGTTGTTCGGCCAGTGCGGCGATGCTCTCCGCCGCATCGCCCATGACGACGTGCAGGCACGAGGGCACGCCCGCCTGGCCGAGCAGGGCCAGGGCCTTTTTCGTGGCAGCCAGCCCCTGCGCCAAAAGAACTGATTCAGCGGCTTCTTTACTCATCCAGTGCTGGACATTGACCAAATGCAAGGTGCAGTCCTTCATGGTGCGCGCCAGGCGAAGGGCTTCGGTGACCGCGTTTTGGCCGTAGTCAGACCCGTCGATCGCCACCAGCCAGGTGTTATCGCCCGTGGCGTTTGCGCTCAACCCGTATTCGATTGCCAAACTCACTAGCCGGCCCTCGGCGTCTCGCACTGTGGCGGAGGGGAGATGGACGGCGCTTTGGGGAGCCTGCTTCATGACGCTTCCTTTTCTACGGCCTTCACGTGGCGAGTCATCCACATACTCACCATCACTGAAAGCAGGATGATGCTGCCGACGATGGAAAGTGACCATTGGATCGGCATATGGAACCAGGGCATGGCCAACATCTTGCCTCCGATAAAGACCAGCACGATGGCCAGGCCGTACTTGAGCAGGTGGAAGCGATCAGCCATATCGGCGAGCAGAAAGTACAGCGCACGCAGACCCATGATGGCAAAAATGTTTGAAGTAAACACAATGAAGGGGTCTGTCGTTACCGCAAAGATGGCCGGGATGCTATCCACCGCAAACACCAGATCGCTCACCTCGATCAGCATCAGCACCAGAAACATCGGCGTCGCCCAGAGAAGGCCGTTTTGTTTGACGAAGAAGCGTTCGCCATGAAACTCGGGCGTGATGCGCAGGTGCCCACGCAGCCAGCGTAGTAGCGGATTTTTATCCAGATCGGGTTCAGACTCGGCGAAGATCAGCATCTTGATGCCGGTGATCACGAGGAAAGCGCCGAAGACATACAAAACCCAGGCGAACTGTGCTACCAGCCAGACGCCCGCCAGAATCATGCCGGCGCGCATGACAATCGCACCGATCACGCCATAGAGCAATACGCGCCGCTGCAATTCCGGCGGCACGGCGAAGTAGGTAAAGATCATGACGAAGACAAACATGTTGTCCACCGACAAGGACTGCTCGATCAGGTAGCCAGCGAGGAACTCCAGCGTTTTTGTTCGCGCCACCTCGGCACCCTGAGTGCCGTTGAGATACCACCAGAGCAGGCCAGCAAAGGCCAGTGCGAGGCTGACCCAGACACCTACCCAGGTGGCCGCTTCCTTCACATGCACCCGGTGCGCCTTGCCTCCGCCAAAGACAAACAGGTCGAGGGCCAGCATGGTCAGCACAAAAACGATGAACCCGGCCCACATCGGGCCGGTGGCAAATGTATCGATGGAGGGAGTCATTATTTATGGTGCTGTCGGGGGTTCACTGCTTGGGCTCATATTCCAGGTGGCTTCGGTCGGTCTGGGCCGTCGCGATTTGACGCCAAACACGTATTGGTGAGGATCGTAAGCGCAATTCATACATCTGGCAAATCGAGTGTAGCGATACAAAAAATCGACTTTTACGATGTATTACCCGAACATAGGGTGGTTCAATGTTGAGAATTCATAACAATGAGACATTCGCACACAACCATGACTGAACGCGCCAAGGCAAATCCGTTGATTGAGCTGCTCATAACGTTGATCGTACCGTCGCTGATCCTGATGAAGCTCTCTGCGCCCGAGAACCTCGGTTCGGCGGCGGCTCTGGTTCTGGCCCTGAGTTTCCCGCTGTCGTGGGGGCTCTTTGAGTTTTGGACCAGGCGCAAGCTCAATGTGTTCGCGGCGCTCGGCGTTGTCAGCACCTTGCTTACCGGTGGCATCGGATTGCTGGCGCTGGATACGCAATGGCTCGCCGTCAAAGAGGCTGCAATTCCTGGCTTGATCGGTCTGGCGGTACTGGGTTCGACCTACACGCGTTACCCGCTGGTACAGACGCTGTTGCTCAATCCGGCGATCATAGATGCGGCACTTTTACAGTCAAAACTCGAGGACCATGGCGCAACAAAAGTTTTTGAGACGCGGCTGTTGCGCGCCACCTGGATGCTGAGCGGTACGTTTTTCTTTTCATCGGTGATGAACTATGTTCTGGCGACAACGATTGTTGTCAGCCCCGCCGGTACCGCTGCATTCAATGAGGAACTCGGTCGGCTGACCTTGGTGAGCTACCCCTTCATCGCACTGCCTTCAATGGCCATGATGGGTCTGGTGATGTATTACCTGTCGCGTTCGACACGCGAACTGACCGGACTGGGCATCACCGAGTTTCTCGGTTTGGCAAAGGAGTAGATTCCTGTGCGTTGAATTGTTCTGTTCAGCTTCTACTTACGAAACCCGCGAGCGAGCTTTACAAAGGCATCGTTGCCTTGCGAAAGAGCGATAAACAATACCGACTGATTCCACGACTATTGACCTCTCATGAAAATCGAAAAAAATACGGCAGTCACACTGCGCATCCGCATGCTCCAGATCGGCGGCAAGCCCGGCCCCGCCAATAGCGACAACATCGCCTATTTACATGGCGGCTACGACAACATCTTCGCCAAGCTCGAAGCCGTGCTCGAAGGTCAGGAGCCCGGGTTTTCCGCTACGGTTGACCTGAGCGCCGCAGAAGCCTTCGGAGAGCGCGACCCTGCGCTGACTATCAGCATTGCCAAGAGCGATTTTCCGCCTGGCGTCAAGGTGGGTGGGCATCTTGAGCGTGGCGGTGTGAGCTACAACGTCATTAAGATCAAGGGGCCACAGGTACTGCTCGACGGCAATCACCCGCTCGCAGGCAACGACTTGCGCATGAATGTGACGGTGCTTGAGGTACGCGCGGCGAGCGAGGAAGAGATCGCTCATGGCCATGTGCATGGCGCCCATGGGCATCACCACTGACGTTGGTGCGAACCTCAGAGTTCCCAGCGCAGGTTTGCGCAGATCAGGTGATTGCGCCCCGGGGCCGGTTCGAAATAGCGGGCGTTTGATTCGTTGACGATGACCGAGCCGACATAACGCGTGTCGGTCAGGTTGTCGATGCGCACAAAGGGCTGCAGGGTGAGCTCACCGATTTTGTGCGTGTAGCGTAGGCTGAGGTTGGCAATGGCGTAGGCGGGGGCGGCGGCGGTGTTTGCATCGTTCGCCCAGAGCTTGGCTTCGCGCCGGCCTTCGAGCGTCAGCCGCCAGCGCTCAGCCGGTACCCAGGCCAGCTCGCCCACCAGAGCGCTGTGAGCAGTGCCGGGCAGCACATTGCCGGCCGTGGCGGTACCGGTCGTGTCGCGATAGCGGGCATCGAGCAGGGTCCACGCCCATTGCGCAAAGAGGCCACCCGCATAGCGGTCGCTGTACGACACTTCCCAGCCCCGACGTTCGGTCTTGCCCACGTTCTGAAAAGTGGCGCGGCCGCCGACGTTGCCAAAGGCGCCAATCTCGTCTGCGGTGTCGACCGCAAAGCGCGCCAGAGTCAGGTGCCCGTGCCGGCCCCACTGGGCTTTCAGACCCGCTTCCCGGTGGCGGCTCTGTGCGGAACCCAGTGCCAGATTCATACCGGCATTGCCATCGGGGCGGTAGGCCAGCTCGTTGCTGGTCGGCGATTCAAAGCCCTGCCCCCAGGCGAGATAGGCGCGCAGGTGCGGCATTAGTGCGTAGCTCACACCCCAGGCCGGCGTCGTCGCCGTGTACTGCGTGCGGCCGCTGTCGTCACGATTGGTGCCGACGATGTAGTGGTCCCTGGAGTTGACGCGCACCTCACTGCGGCGCACGCCGGCGAGCATTTGCCAATTGGCGGTGGGTGTCCACACTGTTTGCAGGTAGGTATCGCGGCTTTGAATGCGGTTGATCTCGTCGCGCCGGAGCGCGCCACGCACGCCCAGCGTGGTGCCAATAAAGTTTTCGTAGCCGCGCCGGCGTTCGCTCTGCTGCTCGAACGAAACCCCCAGCGTGGTTTCCAGCGTTGCCAGCTTCCAGGTCCAGCGACCATCGATGCCGCTGTAGTCGCGGTCGAGATCGATAATGCCACCGGGGTGGCCGGCGTTGTTTTGCGGGCCGACGGGAATCGACTGGTACTGGCGCACCGTGCGCTGCCCGCCCCACGTGGTGACTTGCAACTGGTGTTGTGTCGAGAGGGCGTACTGCCAGTTCAGCCCGAGCTGTTGCTGCGTGTTGCTTTTGCGGGTGTTGTAGGTGAGTGCGCTGGGCGCCGCCTGCTTCGGGTTGGCACGCCACTGCGCCTCGGTGAGCCCCTGCGGGTCTTGGCTGTCGGGCATGTCCAGACTATTGCCCACCAGCGTCAGGGTGCTGTCAGCACCGGTGACAAGGCGCAGTCTGGCATTCAGCGTATCGCGCCGGGCGCGGCTGTGCGTGCGGTAGCCGTCACTATCGAAGCGGCTGGCGCTGAGCAGATAGTTGAGATTTCCCCTGTCGCCGCTTGCTTTGAAGGCCAGGCGTCGGCTGCCAAAACTTCCGGACTGTACATTGGTGCTCAATTGCGTACCGGCCGAGCCTTCTTCGCTGGTCAGCGCAATTACGCCGCCGGCCGCATTGCCATAGAGCACCGAGAAGGGTCCGCGCATGACTTCGATACGCTCGGCCGAGCCCAGATCGAAGTGCGACACTTGCCCCTGCCCATCGGGCATGGTGGCCGGAATGCCATCGCTGTAAAGACGAATGCCACGCACGCCGAAGCTGGCGCGGGCACCGAAGCCGCGTGAGGAAATCTGCAGATCCTGCGCATGGTTCTGCCGGCTCTGCGCGCGCACGCCGGGCACGCTGCCCAGCACTTCCGACAGTTGCACTTGCGCGTGCGTGCCCTGAATGTCCTCCCGCGTGATGAGGTCGATCGATACCGGCAACTGGAAATCCGATTGGGCGCTGCGTGTGGCCGAAACGACGATGCGCGGGACCTCGGGCGCGTCCGTCGGGGCTTGAGAAAACGCGGTCGTAGTCGCCGTAAGAAGCAGTAACCAAAGCGCACTGCATCCGTGCCTGGCGCATGAAACCGGGCGCAAGAAGCGAGGTGCGTGATTAAGAAAGTCGGCCATGAATCTGATGTCTGTGACAGGACCGTCGCATGCTAACGGAAGGGCTGGTAAGCGCGGTGTCATCGTCGTATCCTACGCTGCACAAAAACAATTGATCATGGAGACAGCACAATGAGTGAATCAACTGCCGCTTCGCCAGCCGACGTCGACCCTCAAGAAACACGCGAGTGGCTGGAAGCCCTCGATGCCGTCATCGTCAACGCCGGCGAAGGTCGTGCGCACTACCTGCTGGAACAGTTGATCGCGCTCGGTCATCGTGCCGGCATCAATATTCCCTACAGCGCCACCACTGATTACATCAATACCATCCCCTCGGATCAGCAGCCGACGGCACCTGGCGATTACCAGATGGAGCACACCATACGTGCCTATACGCGCTGGAATGCGCTGGCCATGGTGCTGCGCGCCAATCGCAATGACTCGGGGCTGGGCGGGCACATTGCCAGCTTTGCTTCGGCAGCGACGCTCTATGACGTGGGCTTCAACCACTTCTGGCATGCGCCCACCGATACCCATGGCGGTGATCTGGTGTTCTCGCAGGGGCATTCAGCGGTAGGGGTCTATGCGCGCGCCTTCATGCTCGGGCGATTGACACAAGACCAGATGGACAACTTCCGGCGCGAGGTGGATGGCAAAGGTTTGTCGAGCTACCCGCACCCGTGGCTGATGCCCGAGTTCTGGCAGTTCCCCACGGTGTCGATGGGCTTGGGGCCCTTGCAGGCGATTTATCAGGCCCGCTTCATGAAATACATGCAGGACCGCAGCATGATTGCGGCTCCGGGTGAGGGCGGTGCCCAACGCAAGGTCTGGGCCTTCATGGGCGATGGCGAGATGGACGAACCGGAGTCGATGGGTGCCATTGGCATGGCCGGGCGCGAGCGGCTGGATAATCTCATCTTCGTGGTCAACTGCAATTTGCAACGCCTTGATGGACCGGTGCGCGGCAACGGCAAGATCATTCAGGAACTGGAATCCGATTTCCGAGGTTCTGGCTGGAATGTGATCAAAGTGGTGTGGGGCAGTTACTGGGACCCGCTCCTGGCGCAAGACAAGACCGGCCTGTTGCGCCAACGGATGATGGAATGCATCGACGGCGATTATCAGACCATGAAGGCCAAGGACGGTGCCTACATTCGCAAGCATTTCTTCGGTAAATATCCGGAGCTGGCCAAAATGGTCGCGCACTGGACCGACGATGATATTTGGCGCCTAAACCGCGGCGGTCACGACCCACACAAGGTCTATGCAGCGTACGACGCCGCTGTGAAGCACACCGGCCAGCCCACCGTGATTCTGGCCAAGACCATCAAGGGCTATGGCATGGGCGAATCGGGTGAGGCGCAGAACATTACCCACCAGCAGAAGAAGATGGGCATCCCGTCACTGAAGGGTTTTCGCGATCGGTTCGGGCTGCCGATTAAGGACGAAGACATCGAGAGCCTGCCTTATCTCAGCTTTCCGGAAGGCAGCCCGGAACTCAATTACATGCGCGAGCGACGAAAAGTGCTCGGCGGTTACTTGCCCGCCCGCCGGCGCAAGGCGGACGCACTCAAGGTGCCCGAGCTGTCGGCCTTTGATGCGCAGCTGAAAGCCGGCGGCGAGGGGCGCGAGTTTTCTTCGACCATGGCTTTCGTGCGCTGCCTGAACACCATGCTCAAGGACAAGGCGATTGGCAAGCACGTCGTACCCATCGTGGTGGACGAGTCACGCACCTTTGGCATGGAAGGCCTGTTCCGCCAGATCGGCATCTGGAATCAGGACGGGCAGAAGTACGTGCCGCAGGATGCGGACCAGCTTATGTTTTACAAGGAATCCAAAACCGGACAAATCCTCCAGGAAGGCATCAACGAGGCCGGAGCGATGGCCGACTGGATCGCCGCCGGCACGGCCTACTCGACGCACGGCGTGCAGATGATTCCCGTGTATGTGTTCTATTCGATGTTCGGCATGCAGCGCACCATGGATCTGGTTTGGGCGGCAGGCGACCAGCGTGCGCGCGGCTTCCTGATCGGCGGCACCGCCGGGCGCACCACGCTCAATGGCGAAGGCTTGCAGCACGAGGATGGCCACTCGCACATTTTTGCCGGCACGGTGCCCAACTGCATTTCCTATGACCCGACCTATGCGTATGAAGTCGCGGTGATCGTGCAAGACGGCTTGCGTCGCATGTTCGCCGAGCAGCAGGACGTGTTCTATTACCTCACCGTAATGAACGAGAACTACGAGCACCCGGAAATGCCGGCGGGTGATCTTGCGTCGACCCAGACTGCCATCCTCAAGGGCATGTATCAGTTTGCCAAGGGTGCCGCCAGCAATGGCCCGCGCGTGCAACTGCTCGGTTCCGGTAGCATCTTTCGCGAGAGTGTCGCGGCGGCCACGATGTTGCGCGCGGAGTGGGGTGTCGAGTCGGACTTGTGGTCGTGCCCCAGTTTCAATGGACTGGCGCGCGACGGCATGGATGCCGAACGCTGGAGCCGCTTGCATCCGAGTGAAAAGCCGCGACGCTCGCACGTCGAGACCTGTCTGGCCGACACGCGCGGACCCGTGATTGCCTCGACCGATCATGTGCGCCTGTTCGCTGAGCAGATTCGCCCGTACCTGCCCGTTGGTCGGCGTTACGCCGTGCTGGGCACCGATGGCTTTGGTCGCTCGGATACGCGTGAGCAGTTACGCCACTTCTTTGAGGTGGATCGCTACTGGATCACGATCACGGCCCTGACGGCCTTGGCGGATGAAGGGCAGATCGAGCGCGGCAAGGTCGCCGAGGCCATGGCGAAGTACAGCCTGAATGCCGAAAAACCGAACCCGACGAAGGTCTGAGCCATGAGCGAAATCATTGAGGTGAAGGTTCCCGACATCGGCGGCTTCAACGACGTGCCGGTGATCGAAATCCCGGTCAAGGTGGGCGATGTGGTGAAGGCCGAGGACTCACTGGTCACCCTTGAATCGGACAAGGCGACGATGGATGTGCCCTCACCGGTGGATGGCGAGATTGTCGAGATCACCGTCAAGCTCGGCGACAAAATTTCTGAAGGGGTGCTGGTGGCGCGAATCAAGACCGGCGCCGTTTCGCAAGTCGGCGCTGGTGATACGGCGATTTCGGCACCACCGATGCCTGCGCCTGCTCCCGTCACGGCTGCGACCACCGTAGCCTCGGTGGCACCGGCAGCGCCAGTCCCCATAAGCACTCCGGCAGCCACTCCGGCAGCCCCGGCCGGTAGCGCCAGCCCACTGCCCGAACTGGTCGGCTCGCCGCCGCGTTTCGCCATGCCCTCGGCGGTGGACTATGCTCAGGGTGATCTGGGCGGTACGGCGGCACATGCCAGCCCTTCAGTGCGCGCCTTCGCCCGCGAGTTGGGCGTCGATGTGCGTAAACTTACTGGCACCGGTCCCAAGGCGCGCATCACCCAGGCCGACGTAACGGCCTACGTCAAGGGCATCATGATTGGGGCCGCAACCGCCGTCCTGCCAGCGCCGACTTCCGGAACGGGACTCGATCTTCTGCCCTGGCCCAAGGTCGACTTCGCGAAATTCGGCCCCGTCGAAGCCAAACCGCTCTCGCGCATCAAGAAAATTTCCGGTGCCAATCTTTCGCGCAACTGGGTAATGATTCCCCATGTCACGCAGTTTGACGAAGCCGACATCACCGACCTGGAAGTCTTCCGCGTGAGCATGAACAAGGAAAACGAAAAGGGGGGCGGCGCAAAGCTGACCATGCTCGCCTTCCTGATCAAAGCCTCGATCGCGGCGCTGAAAAAATTCCCCGAGTTCAATGCCTCGCTCGACGGCGACAACCTGGTGCTGAAGAACTACTTCCACATCGGTTTTGCCGCCGACACGCCCAACGGGCTGGTGGTGCCGGTGCTCAAAAATGCCGACCAGAAAGGCGTGCTGCAGATTGCTCAGGAAATGGGCGATCTGGCCAGGAGGGCGCGCGACGGCAAGCTCGGTCCGGCCGACATGCAGGGCGGTTGCTTCTCGATTTCCAGTCTCGGCGGGATCGGCGGCACCGCCTTCACGCCCATCATCAATGCGCCCGAGCTGGCGATCCTCGGCGTCTCCAAGACCCAGACCAAACCGGTGTGGGACGGCAAACAGTTTGTGCCCAGGCAGATGCTGCCGCTCTCGCTCTCGTATGACCACCGGGTCATCGACGGGGCCTCGGCGGCGCGCTTCACCACCTACCTCGCGAGTCTCTTGCTTGATCTGCGCAGGGTGATGCTATGAGCCTGATTGACGTCAAAGTTCCTGATATCGGCGACTTCAAGGATGTGCCGGTCATCGAAATCGCGGTCAAGGTGGGCGATGTCGTCGCGGTCGACGACAGCTTGGTCACCATGGAATCAGACAAGGCGACCATGGATGTGCCCAGCCCGGTCGCGGGCGAGATTGCCGAGATTCTGGTCAAGATGGGCGACAAGCTGGCCGAAGGTAGTCTGGTGGCGCGGATCAAGTCCAGCGCCGGAGCCGTGGCTGCACCTTCCGATGTCGCTTCTGCGCCTGTAGCCGCCGCAGCGCCCCCTATCGCCGTCTCGCCAGCGCCGACTTCCGGATCAACCCCAGTGACCGGAGCCTTTGCCGGCAACGCCGACATCGAGACCGACATGCTGGTGCTCGGTGCCGGCCCCGGCGGCTATTCCGCCGCGTTTCGCGCCGCCGACCTCGGCCTGAAGACCGTCATGGTCGAGCGCTATGCCACGCTGGGCGGCGTGTGCCTGAATGTCGGCTGCATACCCTCCAAGGCCCTGTTGCATGTGGCTGAGGTCATGGACGAGGCGATGCACGCCAGCGATTTGGGCATCAGTTTCGCCGCCCCGCACATCGACATTGCCAAACTCAGGGCGCACAAGGAAAAAGTGGTCGGCAAGCTCACGGGCGGGCTCGTCGGCATGGCCAAGGCGCGCAAGGTCGAGACGGTGCGTGGCTATGGTCATTTCCTTGACGCCCACCACCTCGAAGTGGAAGAAACTACCGGCAGCGGCCAGGAAAAAACCGGCAGGAAGAAAGTCATCCGCTTTCAGAAGTGCATCATCGCCGCTGGTAGCGCCGCCGTACATCTGCCCTTTATCCCTCGTGATCCACGCGTCGTCGATTCGACCGGCGCGCTCGAGCTAAGGCAGGTGCCGGAGAAAATGCTGGTCATCGGCGGCGGCATCATTGGTCTGGAAATGGCCACCGTCTATTCCACGCTCGGTGCCAAGGTTGATGTGGTGGAAATGCTTGACGGACTGATGCAAGGCCCCGACCGAGATCTGGTCAAGGCGTGGGAAAAGCAGAACGCTCATCGCTTCACCCACATTTATCTCAAGACCAAAACCACCGCCGTCGAGGCCAAGGACGATGGCCTGTGGGTCACGTTTGAAGGTGAGAAAGCGCCCAAGGAAGCGCAGCGTTACGACCTCATTCTGCAAAGCGCCGGGCGCAGCCCCAACGGCAAAAAGATAGGTGCCGACAAGGCCGGCGTGATCGTCACCGATCGCGGCTTCATTCCCGTCGATAAGCAGATGCGTACTAATGTGCCGCACATCTTCGCCATCGGCGATCTTGTCGGTCAGCCCATGCTGGCGCACAAGGCGGTGCATGAAGCCCATGTCGCGGCGGAAGTGGCCGCCGGGCAAAAGTCGTATTTCGACGCCAGTGTCATCCCTGGTGTGGCCTATACCCACCCCGAAGTCGCGTGGGTGGGCGTCGGTGAAGACGAGGCCAAAAAGGCCGGGCGCGCGATCGAGGTGGCCAAGTTCCCCTGGGCCGCCTCCGGGCGTGCGATTGCCAATGGTGCCGACTACGGCTTTACCAAGCTCGTGTTTGACGCGCAGACGCATCGGGTCATCGGTGGCAGCATCGTCGGGCCGAGTGCCGGCGACATGATCGGCGAGGTGTGTCTGGCCATTGAAATGGGTGCCGATGCGGTGGATATCGGGAAGACCATTCACCCCCACCCCACGCTCGGCGAGAGCATTGGCTTGGCCGCAGAGTTGGCCCACGGTTCGTGTACCGACCTGCCGCCAACAAGAAAGAAGTAATCTGTTGACATCGTACTTTCCGGAAAGCCACTAACGTGTTCGATCGATTCTTCCGAAGATCTGCCAAACCCGCTGGCAAGGGACACTCGTTGGCCACTGCCGCAGGCCTTAGCAAGCTGGTGCGTGATCTGGCTCATGACAATGATCGCGACTTGCTCGACCGTGTTGACGAACTGCTTGAGGAAGTTGGTGAGCAGGCCGAAGCGATCGGCCTGCGCCAGGCGTTCGAAGCGGCACGTACGCTGGATGAGGCCAGTCGCGAGGCCCGCGAACGCGTGCTGGCCTCTTACTTCCGCGTGCATGACCCCGACCGGGGTTCCCTGGCGCTGCTTGAGCGCCTATCGGGTCATCAGGAGCGGCTGGGGGCCGTCTATTCTGATTTGCTGGGCCTGGTCGCCACACCCGTGCCGGATGAACTTCGCAGGCCCGTTCTGGACGCGGCAGACCACTACCTGAAAGCTTGGGGGCTGCACCGCCGGTTGGCCCGCTTTCGTCAGCGCCCCGCCGGAAAAATTTCTTGGGAACAGGCGCATTTTTTGGTCAAGCAGTTGCTGATTTGGCGTTTGTTTTCCTCCTCGTCGCCGACGCCGGCGCCAGTGCTGCGCCAATACCTGCAGGTGGTTTATGAAGAAACCTTGCCGTGGGGCAATCTGACAGCACAGCAGCTGGAATTCGCCGCACGATTGATCGCCAATCACGAAGGCCTGGCCTGGCAGTCGGCGATGTCGCCGACCACCACGCATCAAATCGATTTGACGCTCACCGATGGCCCGCGCCGCTGTGTGGCGGGGGGCAGCGCAGAAGTACGCCGTTCGGTACGTTTTCTTGCGACCGGATCGCTGCGGCAAAGCGTTGAGCTCTTGCTCGCCGCCGTGCGCGCGGGTGAGGCACTGCCGCAGTGGCTGACCGAGCTGGCCATGGAGCCCATGGCCATCACCGGAGCGCTGCAAACTTTGGCGTGCACCTGGTCATCCGAGCCGCCGCGACGGGAAAGTGCGCGTGAAGATCGTTCCCGTCCGTTGCTGGGTGCCTTTGGTTTTGAGGCAGTTCGTGAGTTGCTCGGCATTTGCGAAAAATTGAAGAAGGAGGGGGTTCCGGTAGAAAAGCCGGCACCAGGGGCCACTCCTGTTTATGTTTCCGAGTCCAATCGTACCCATTCTGCCTATCGGTTTGGCGGCTACCTTGACCATGGTTTGGCGTTGCCGCCCTCTGAGGAAGATGCAAAGCGTGCCGCGGCGACACACGCCGGATCGGCGTTACCCGAAATTGTGCAGCCGACCGAGCCTGACCCCGACCCCGAGTTGGCAGCGGCCGCAGCCAAAGAAGCGCTTCTGGCGGCCTTGCGCCGACTGGAGCTGGCGGTTCCCAATCTGGCGCTTGAGCATTGGACCGAAATTGACAGCAGCGGTACAGGTGTCGGTGTACTGTTGCCGGCGTTGCTGCCCCGGCATGCCGCCGGCGTACTCATCGCCTGGCGCTATGACGACCTGCCCGAGTGGCGCATCGGCTTTGTCAGGCGCGTCGGGCGCGATGCCAAGGCGCGACCCACCATGGGTATCGAGCTGGTGCCGCCCGGCTTCACCTGCGTCGTGCACATGCTGCAGGCCGGATCGCGCGCCAAGACCGCCTGGAAGGACTCGGCGGAGTGGTTGCTCGGTGTGATTCCCGGCGAAAAATCAGAGGATGTGCTGCTGCCTGTTGGCAGCTTTGTGCCCGAAATGCCGGTCAGTGTGCTCAGCGCCCTGGGCGAACGCAGGGCGCGCTTGCGCACCGTGCGTGATCGCGGCAGCGACTGGGAACGTGTCGCGCTGGATTACCGCAACTGATCCCATGAAAGGAGCGTGTGTGCGACCCCCACTGTTTGTTCTCATGGTCAGCCTTCTCGCCGCCAGCGTTCCTGTACTGGCCATGGGCAGCAGCCCCGCGCCGGGCAAGTTCAAACAGACGGCACCGGTGATCAATGACGTCACTATCGCCTACCAGTTTCGCACCCGGATCAAGACGGACCCGACCTGTACGCGCTTTGCAAGCGAAGCCGACAGCGCCTTTCTGTCTTCGACGCTCGAGGATGCCCAAAAAGCCCTGGCACTCAAGGCACTGGGCGCTCAGGCTGCCGCCGCCGGCTGCCTGTTGCCAGAGTGATTCACGCACCGCACCGGAAGTGAGTTTGCCATGCTGAAAAAGTTGCTCGGCCGACTACGTAACGACACCTCAACCAACCTCTTTGGCAGCAGCGAGCGTCTCGCCGAACTGATTGACGCCTTGCCTATCGAGCCCGAGCATCGACTGATCGAGGCGGGTGAATTTTTGGCGCAGCTGCCAGCACAGGTGGCCACGCTCGGACTGTTTCCTACCCTGCGTGCGCTGGCCAAGCTCGATGCCGCGACGCGCGAGGCACGCCAGGCGCTACTGGAGAGCTACTTCGACTCGGGTATGCGCGACCATGTGGCCAATACGCTGCTCGACAATCTGGGCAATCACCTGGAATTGTTGCTCGCCGCCTATGCCTTGCTGTTGGGGTTCAAGCCGCCCAAGCCTGAAGAGTTTCTTGACAAAGACCGCGCCTATCTGGCGCGCACAGGAGCGCGGGCACTGCGTATCTGGACCCTGCAGCTGCGGGTAGCCCACTTTCGCTATCGCGGGGTGTCGGAGCGTGCCTGGCGTCAGGCACACGAGTTGTTGGCGACACTGGGTACGTGCGGCGTTTTGCAGTCACCCGTGCTCGCCTATCCGGGGGACGAGAAAACCACCCCGTTCCGCGAGTACCTGGTCGCCGCTTACTTGCATCTGGCTCCCATGGGCAATCTCGATCCCTTGCAGCAGGAACTACTGGCGCGTCTGCTGGCTGAGCAACCGGCCTTTGATTGCCTCGCGCAGCCGGGTGGTTTGAGTACGCACCGAATCAACCTGATGGGTGCCGGCGGACCGGAGCGATATCAGGCCGGCGAGTTGTCGGCGTCCGGTGTGCAGGCCCCGGCCGGCGCGGTCTGGCGTTACCTGTCGACCGCACGACTGCGCTCTGCATTGCTCAAGCTCGAAGCGGCTGTCCGGCAGACGCAGAATGTACCTCCGTGGCTGGTCGCGCTGCCCCTGAGCCGTGAGCAAACCCAGGGAGCGCTCGCGGCCCTGCTGGCGCATTGGGGTGCTACGCCGCCGCAGCGACGCAACGACCGGAGTGACCAGAACCAGCAGCTACGCGCGGCCTTCGGGTTTTCCATGGCGCGACGGTTTGTTGCGGCGAGCCAGTTCGCGCGCAGTGGTCGTAGCCTGCGTTACGACATCATCGACCCCGACGAAATGTACAAGGCGCATCACTTGGTCAGCGTCGGCAAAGACGCAGCTCCGGCACCCGTGGTTCCCGAAGCAGCGCCCAATCCGATGGACACCCTGAACAAACTTGAGTCGGCCGGTGACCGGTCGATGACCGAAAACTGGCTACAGGTCGATGTCAGTGCCAGTGGCATGGGGGTAGCCGCCCCGGCGCTGCTGCCCCGTCATGCGATCGGTGCGCTGGTCGCGATTCGTTTTGTCGATGGCCTGGAATGGCGTATGGGCCTGATCCGGCGTATCGGGCGTGACGCTCAGGGCCGTCCCAATCTGGGCTTGCAGACCCTGCCCTGGCCCTCGTTCAGTGCCCGGTTGCGCATTGCGCCCGGTGAGCACAGCCAATGGGCGGCGGCACTCGACGACGAGGCTGGCTGGATCGATGCCATCCTCATCAGCGAGGAGAGCGGCGAACTGATGTTGCCGTTGGGTGCCTACCACGAGAAGATGGAGATCGATTTGCGTTCCGAACTCGGTTTGCAGCGGATTTGCCTGAGTCGGCTGATCGAGCGGGGCAGTGATTTTGAGTGGGTCAGCTTCGAGTCGGTTTAGCCGCTACTAGAATTCGCGGCTTCCTTGGCTTTTTTGGCGGTGCGAACAATGACTCAGGACGAACTCAAACAATCGGTAGCGGGTGCCGCCTGCGCCTATGTGGCGGCGCATTTGCCCCAAGGGTCGGTACTTGGCGTAGGGACGGGCTCCACCGCCAATTTCTTTATTGACGCGCTGGCAGCGCTCAAAGACCGTTTGGTTGGCGCGGTGGCCAGTTCCGAGGCGACTAAAGTACGTCTCGAAAAACATGGAATCCGGGTGATGGAACTTAACGACGTGGTCAGCCAGGGGCTGGCCATGCCCATCTACGTCGATGGTGCCGACGAAATTACCCGCGATCTGGCCATGATCAAGGGTGGTGGTGCCGCGCTCACGCGCGAGAAGATTGTGGCTGCGGTGGCGGGTGAGTTTGTCTGCGTGTGCGACGAAAGCAAGTTGGTCGAGCGACTGGGCAAGTTCCCGCTACCGGTTGAGGTGATCCCCATGGCCAGTGCACAGGTGATGCAGGCGCTGGCCAAACTCGGGGGCGAGCCGAAGCTGCGTGCGAACTGCATGACTGACAACGGCAATGTGATTGTTGACGTGCATGGGCTGGCGATTGCCGACCCGGTGCAACTGGAAGAAACAATCAATCATGTCACTGGCGTGGTGACCAACGGCCTCTTCGCACGCCGGGGAGCTGATGTGCTGCTGCTGGCAACGCCCAGTGGGGTGCGCGAGCTGCGCCGGGCCTGATTTACTTCAGAATCGCCGTACCACCAGCGCCGACTTGCGGATTTGGGCAGTCGTCGTGCGGTGTTCAGATAGCCCGAACCCCGGCATGGGCGTGTGCCGCGTTCAGCGTTGCGGGGTAAAGCCTGACACTTGATCGGCACCATCGCCAAAGAAGTGCTTGTTTATCTGCTCAGACAGATACTTGCGGTGCTGTGGGTCGGCGAGGCTCAGACGGTTTTCGTTGATCAGCATGGTCTGCATCTTGATCCACTGCTGCCAGGCTTCCTTGGAGACGTTCTCGTACAAGCGCTGGCCAAGCGGGCCGGGCATGGGCGGGAAGTCGAGACCCTCGGCTTCAGTGCCGAGCTTGATGCAATTGACGGTACGGGCCATAAGGAAAATGTCCTTGGAAGTAAAACGTGATTTTAAAACAGCTGCACCAGTACTTTGGAGCGGCGCTGGTAGTTATACAGCTCACGTCGGCGTGTCGGCAACTGATCGACGCTGACCTCGACAAACCCGCGCTCGACGAACCAGTGAGCGGTGCGTGTGGTCAGCACATACAACTGCTGCATTTTTTTCTTTTTCGCCTTGGTTTCGATGTGCTTGCGTAGTTGATCGCCAAAGCCGCCACGGCGAAAATCAGGATGTACGGCCAGGCAGGCGAGCTCTCCTGACGCGCCCTCATTCTTTTCGCCGGGCACGGGATAGAGCGCGGCGCAGCCGACGATCATGCCGTCATGCTCGATGACCGAGAAGCGGTTGATCTCGGTCTCCAGGCGCTCGCGCGAGCGTTTGACCAGCGTGCCGTCTTCTTCCAGTGGCTCGATCAGCGCGACGATAGAGCCGACATCATCAATGGTGGCATCGCGCAGCTTGGCCAGCGCTTCTTCGGTAATCACCGTGCCGACACCATCACGGGTGAAAAATTCCATCAGCATGGCGCCATCGGCCTTGCGATCCAGAATGTGCACCCGGCCCACACCGCCCCGACAGGCGGCTACTGCGCTGCGGAAAATATGCGCCACTTCCGGCGACTGCGGCACCTTGCGATCGATCAGGCGCTGGGCTTCATCGACCGTGATGGCGTCGATCGCTTCGCCCAGTTTGTTTAGCAGGCCGGGGCCGTCACACAAGTAAACCAACTTGTCGGCCTTGATCGCGACCGCCACGGCTTGCGCGACATCTTCCCATGAGAGATTGAAAATTTCGCCGGTGGGCGAGTAGCCCAGCGGCGTGATCAGCACCACATTTTCTTGCGCCAGATCGTCTTTGATTTCCTCGGCGATCACGCGCCGAACCGTGCCGGTGTAGCCGAAGTCGATGCCATCGACCACGCCCACCGGACGGGCGGTAATGAAGTTTCCGCCGGTGACGCGCAAAAAACCGCCCGCCAGCGGCGTATTGGGCAGACCCTGCGAGAGCAGGGCCTGAATGTCGAAACGGGCTACCCCCATGGCGCGCTTGACACATTCCAGCGTGGCCGCATCGGTAACGCGCATGCCGTGGTGAAAGCGCGGCTCCATGCCACGCTCGAGCATGTCGGCATCGATCTGCGGCCGGTTGCCATGCACCAGCACCAGCCGGATGCCGATGGCATCGAGCAGCGCAATGTCGTGAATCAGGGCCTGCGCACCATCCTCGGAAAGGATTTCGCCGCCGAAAGCGATGACAAAACTGCGTCCGCGAAAGGTGTGAATGTAGGGTGCGGCCTGACGTATCCAGGCCACCAGCCGGGGGTCGGTCTCCGGATGGGTTTCGCGGGTTTCAACGCTCATGCCTCGGTCTTTCTCGCGGTTCTATTTCTTTTTGCGGCTTTTTGGTTTCTCGGGCATCTCGTCGGTCTTGCCATCAAGTGCCGCCTCCACGCGCTCGCACAACGTACGCAGGATTTTGACCCGTGCATAGTACTTGTTGTTGGCCTCGATCAGGGTCCAGGGCGCATCGCCGGTACTGGTGCGCTCGACCATTTCGCAGATAGCCAGATGGTAGGCATCCCACTTTTCGCGATTGCGCCAGTCTTCGTCGGTGATCTTGAAGCGCTTGAACTCGATCTTCTCGCGCTCCTTGAAGCGCTTGAGCTGCTCTTCCTTGCTGATCTGCAGCCAGAACTTGACCACGATGGCGCCCGCATCCGACAACTCGTGTTCAAAGTCGTTGATCTCGGAGTACGCACGCAGCCAGTCGGCGTCAGCGCAGAAACCCTCGACGCGCTCGACCAGAACCCGGCCATACCAGGTACGGTCAAATATGGTCACCCGGCCCAGGCGCGGCATGTGCCGCCAGAAGCGCCACAAGTAAGGCTGGGCGCGTTCTTCTTCGGTGGGCGCGGCGACCGGTACGATCTGGTAGTCGCGTGCGTCCAGCGCGCCGGCGATGCGCCGGATCGCGCCGCCCTTGCCGGCGGCGTCCGCTCCCTCGAAGGCGCAGATGACCGAGCGTCCTTTGAAGCGAGGGTCGCGTACCAGTTCCGACAGGCGGCTCTGGTAGCGTGCGAGTTCGGTCTCGTACGCCTCTTTGGTCATGCGCTGGTCAAGCTTGAGGGCGCTGAGAAGGTCCTTGCCGTCAATGCTGGGTAAGGACTGATGCGCGGCCGGCGTGGTCTGCCGCGAGGCGTCCTTGAGCCTTTGCTGTATTGCTTCGAGCAGTACCTTGCCCACGGTGAGCGAACGATAGCGGTCATCCTCCCCCTCGACAATGATCCAGGGTGCCCACGGCGTGTTGGACAGGCGCAGCACATGGCCGGCCGCTTCTTGCAGTTTGTCGTAGGTCTTGAGACGATCCCAGTTCCACTTGGTGACACGCCAGGCGGTCTTGGGGTCTTTTTCCAGCGCGCGCAGGCGGCGCTTCTGTCCGGCCTTGGTCAGGTGGAACCAGAACTTCAGGACAATGGCCCCTTCATTGACCAGCATCTCCTCAAAGCGATTGATCTGATCGATGCGCTGGTCGACATCGGCCATCGACATCCGGCCTTCGATGTGATCGTGAATCGGGCTGGAATACCAGCTGCCGGCAAAAATGCCCACACGGCCCTTGGGCGGCAGCGCGCGCCAGTAGCGCCACATGAACGGGCGTTGCCGCTCTTCGTCAGTGGGGCTGGAAAAAGCGAGGGTGGAGATGAAGCGGGGGTCCATCCATTCGTAGAGCACGTTGATGGTTTCGCCCTTGCCGGCACCGTCTTGTCCGCTGACCAGCACCACCACCGGAATCTTGCCGTTTTCCTTCAGGTTGAATTGCGCTTCCTGGAGCGCCGCGCGTATCAGTGGCTCTTCCTTCTTGAAGGTTGCTTTGTCGATGCTGTGTCCGAGTTCTGCCGATTCAAACATTACCAATCTCCCCACAAGGCCAGAATCGCAGCGAGTGCTGCCGGTCCGGCTGTTTCCGTGCGTAGTATCCGCGAACCCAGGCGCAGCGGCACAAAGCCCGCCGCGCGCGCTGCGAGTACTTCGCCCTCCTCAAAACCACCTTCCGGGCCGATGAACAGCGTCACCGAACCGTCAGGGGGCACCTGATCGCGCAGACGGATCGCCCCCGGAGTGTCCTCAGGCAGGCAAATCCATCGCTGTTCATTGTCACCCTGTACTTGTGCCAGATATTGAGGCAGATCAACAATGCCCGTGATCTGCGGCACATGGTTGCGGCCGGACTGTTCGCAGGCCGCAACGGCGATGTTCTGCCAGTGCGTCACACGCCGCTCCATCCGCTCGCCCGAGAGGCGCACGACACTGCGTTTGGCGGCAATCGCGATCACCCGGCTCACGCCCAGCTCCACCGCTTTTTGCACCACGTAATCCATCTTGTCGCCGCTGGGCAGACACTGTGCCAGGGTCACCGCTACCGGCGGCTCATGGTCTTGCGCATCAAAGGCGTTCAGCGTGGCACGCAAACGCTTGCCTGCCGGGTGCAAGGTGGCGGACCATTGGCCACCGCGACCGTCGAACAGAATGGCGGCATCACCCTCGGCCACACGCAGCACCTTGAGCGCGTGATGAGCCGCCTCGTCGGGTAGTTGCACCGTGGCACCGGGGTGCAGCGGAAAGGGGCAGTGGAAGCGGGATATCATCGGCGCATTCTATGAGGATCGCGGCATGGTAAGTCTGACAACTCCTGTGTGTGATTTTGGCTGGCCGGCACCCGACTTTGCATTGCCCGGGGTCGATGACCGTCGGCATTCGCTGGCCAGTGCGCGCGGGCCCAAAGGGCTGTTGGTGATGTTCATCTGCAACCATTGCCCGTATGTCAAGGCGGTGATCGAGCGCATTGTGCGTGACACGCGCGAATTGGCCGGGCTGGGCATCGGCAGCATTGCCATCATGAGCAATGACCCGAGTGACTACCCGGAAGACTCGTGGGACAACATGGTGCGTCAGGCACGCGAGCTTGCGTTCCCGTTTCCTTATGTAGTTGATGAGACGCAGCAGGTAGCCAAGGCCTACGGGGCGGTGTGCACGCCGGATTTCTTTGGCTTCAATGCCGATCTCGGGCTGCAGTACCGAGGCCGGCTCGATGCCTCGCGCAAACAGGCCGCGTCGGGCGATGTGCGCCGCGATCTGTTCGAGGCCATGCGTAACGTGGCACTGACCGGCCAGGGCCCGGCGGAGCAGGTTCCGTCGATGGGCTGTTCGATAAAGTGGCGCGAATGAGTCATAGGCGATGACGCAAGGCCATCGCCGCGCCTGCAATCTGTGCGCGGCCATGTGCGGTTTGCAGGTCGAGCTGGCGGGCGAGCCGGGGGCGAACGTATTGTCAGCATTCGCGGTGACGCCGCCGACCCGCACAGCCGGGGTTTCATTTGCCCGAAAGCGGTGGCGCTGAAAGATTTGCAGGACGACCCCGTCCGGCTGCGCCAACCCATGCGCTGAGCACGCGCAATCGCTTTTCGGCGTCTTGGATCGATCAGTTGCCGCAGTGTCTGGTCAGCCGTTTGATGTTTGGAAATCAGTGGCGCTTTCCCTTGCCCGATATGCGCCGGCGCATCGAGGCATTCGCGCCCGAGGGGGGGCGCGTGGTCGTGATCGACCCGCGCTGCAACGAAACGGCCGAGGTGGCCGGCGAGCATGTCGCGATCAAACCGGGTGGCGAATACCTGCCCGGGAGTGAGCATCAATGATCCGACTGATGCGGCGACGGTCGATCGGCTGAGCGGCAACGCCGCCGTTACTGGCGTGCCGGTGTGGGTGAGCGCAGACTGATGACGACGGGTCGCTGGGCGGCCTGTTGCGCAACCGCCGTCCTGCCAGCGCCGACTAGCGAAGGTGCGCCCGATGGTGGCATGGCGCTATCATAGGCTTTCGCCGTCTCGCCAGCGCCGACTTCCGGGATGCCCTCACACGTGTCAACCGCTACCACCACGCAATGACCTTCCGCTACAGCGCCCTGCGACTGCGCCACCTGCGTGACTTCCTGAGCGAAGTGGCCGCCACGCGCGTGACACCGCAAGAAGCCGAGGCGATGGCGCGGGTGTATTTTCGTGTCGTGTTAGCGGCCTGCATTAGCTCTGCAGTCATCATCTCGCCATTCCTTGCCGGCAATCCGCGAGGGACCCTCGTTGCGGCGAGTCTGTTCGGCTCATTCGCGCTTCTTGGTCTGCATTTCGTCAACACGGGGCGGCCCGGCACGGCCCTGCATTTCTTTGGACCATTGGTGGTATCTCTCGCAGTAGTCGCCTATGTGTTTCTGGGCAACAACATCAGCATGGCCGCCGTGATCGTGTTCGGTTTCGTGCCGGTCCTGGGGGCAATTCTTGGCGTGGTATGGGTGGCAGCGTATCTGCTGGCGTTCGTTGTGGCCTGTTTGGCATTTGTGCTTCTGGTTTCCTATGGCATCGAGTTCCCGATTGTGTTTCCTTTGCCCCCGCGGGCACAACTGGGGATGGTCTTGTTCTGCTCTGTTACTGTCGCCCTGCCGCTGAGTGCGCTGCTCACCAGCATCCGCACCCAGCGCGCTCGTGCCGACGCCGAACTGCAGCAGCGCATGCAGCACGAAGCCGAACTTGTGCGCGCCAAGGAACGGGTCGAGGCCGCCAACCGCGCCAAGGATCAGTTTCTCGACGCGCTCAGTCACGAGCTGCGCACGCCCATGAACGGCATCCTGGGCATTACCTCGCTGCTGGCGGACGAGACGCTCAGCGCCGATCAGATGGCGTTGGTAGGCACCTTGCAGACGTCGGCGAACGAGCTGCAAAGCCTGCTCAAACGCCTGATCGAATACGCCCACCTGATCTCGGGGAAGACGCGACTGCGCCCCTCGCCCTGGTCGGTCAGCGAGCTCGTGGAGCGGGCGCAGCACCGTTTCGGTACGCGCGCACTGAGCGGCGGGGTGCGTCTGGAAACCACCCTGGCAGACGATGTGCCCCCCTTCGTGAATGCTGACGGCGCGCGCATCGAACAGGCCGTGCTTGAGTTGCTCGACAACGCCTTCAAGTTCGGCGTGCCTACCCCGCCCCGCACCACCGATGTGGTACGCCTGAACATCTCAGCGCAGGGGCTGGAAGCTGATCGGGTCGAGCTGGTGATCGAAGTGGCCGACACCGGCCGGGGCATCGCCGCTGCTGATCAGGCGCGGGTGTTCGAGTCGTTCACGCAGGCCGATGGCAGCCACACCCGCGCAGTGGGCGGCGCGGGGCTGGGGCTGGCGCTTGCCCAGCGCTGGGTCATGCTCATGAACGGTCGCATTACCCTCACCAGCGCGCCGGATCAGGGCTGCCGCGTGACGATGAGTATCCCGGTGGACGTGTTAACGCTGCCCGAATAATGGCGACTCCTGCGCCGACTACTCTGCCGACCCCCGCGCCGGCGCCTGCCAGAGCGCATAGATGAACTCATAGCGGATCGCGGGCCGCGGGCCCAGTGCGCGCAACAGCGTGCGCAGTTGCCCGGCGGCAAGCGGACGATGACCGGGCGCGGGAGCGTCGGCACCGATAGCGCGCAAGCTGCGGAGAAACTCCAGACCATCGCGCGGCTCGTCGTGCCAGATTTCCTGCATCAGCGTCAAAGAGCCCTCGGGCGGGAAGGCCGCCGCATAGGCCGCGCGCGAACGCAGCGGCAAGGTGCCGGCGGTGAGGCCGCGGGCACGATGGGCTGCTTGCCACTGCGCGAAAGTACTTTCGCCGAGCAGGCTCAGCGCCAGCGTGCCGCCCGGCGCGAGGCAGCGGCTCAGCGCGGTCAGTGCCGTGGGCAGGTCATCCAGCCATTGCACGACGAGATTGCCGGCGATCAGGTCGAAGGGGCCGCTCTGGTCGGGGCGGCTGGCGTCCATGGTCGCCCAGCGCACCTTGTCGGCGCCGGCCAGACGGTGTGCGCAGGCCGCCAGCATGGCCGGCGCAATGTCAGTGAGCACGAGCTGGGCGAGCGGTAGCGCCCGGCGCAGGTGTTCGCTCAGGTGGCCGGTGCCGCAGCCGATCTCCAGTACCCGCGCTGGCCCGGGCCCGCTCAGCGTGGCCAGCTCGGTCGCCAGCCGGGATGCGGCGTGGCGTTGCGGCGCGGAGTGAGCATCGTAACTCGCGGCGGCTGCGCCGAAGCGCCGGGCGATGGCTTCCTGGCGGCTGATCATGTGGCGAGTCGTTGCAACCACTGGGCGCAAAGGGCGGGCGCACTGACCGGCAAGGCATGGCCGGCGACGGCGCCGGCGGCGTGTTGCGCCGGGGGCAGGGCGGCGAAGGCCATCGCACTCATGGCCGCTGGCACAATGGCGTCGTCCGCGCTGTAGAGGGCAAACACATCACCGGCGCGTTCCTGTAGCGTCGTGCGCCCATCCCATTCCTCCAAAGCGGCGAGGCCGGCGTCGAGGCGGCGGACATCGGGGGCGCGCTCGGGCGTCGCCACACCGACGCGCCGGGCGAACTCCGCCAGCACCTGCGCCGGTTGTTCGCGCAGACGCTGGCGCATGCGTGCGAGGCTTCGCGCTGGCACCGCCGGGGTGTAGTCGGCTTGCTGGCAAAAGCGTGGGAAGCCGTTCAGGCAGAGCAGCCTGGACCACGCCCCGGGGGCCTGGCTCAACCACCACAGGGCACCCAGTGAATGGCCCACGGCGATGACCGATTTTCCCCAAGTCGGCGCTGGTGACACGGCGATTGACTGCGCCAGCGCGCCCGAGGGCGGCTCGCCATAGAAGCCGAAGTCGAGCCGTTCGAGCGTCCAGTCGTCGGGCAGATGGGGGCAAAGCGCATCCCACAGGCGGGCATCGTAGCCCCAGCCATGCACCAGCACCACGTGCGTCACAGGCAACCCCGCATGCTTTTGAGCGAGTTCCATCGGTTGCGCTGGCGGGCGTTGTGGTCCGCGGTCAACTCTTGCAGGAAATCATACAGCCGGGGTAACTCGTTTAGCGCCGCCAGCGGCAGAGGGCTATGCGCTGTCACAACCTTGGTTTTTTCCCGCGTGAGCCATCACAACTTCCCGGTGATTTAGCGTTATTGACCCGGATTATAGGTCTCAACCCAACAACCCCGCCTGAGTCCTCCGCGCTTTGCTCGGCGACCAACCTCCACCTCCACCTCCACCTGCACCGCCTGACTCTGGGTGGCGTGTTCCTGCGCACTAACGCAGTCTGCCGTTTCATCCCGGCACCGGCGTTGGCCAGAGCGCTGTCCGTATTGCCTCCCGCATAAGCGGGTCGATCAGCGCGCCCAGGGTCTAACCGCGACGCATGGGCGGTCGCGCCGCACCTGTGCTACGCTGGTCGGACTGGGGCGGTTTTACCATCGCACCCGGTGCGTACACAGCGTTGGTAGGCAAAGCGTTTGATTGTCCGACATGCTTGACCCCATCAACTACGACTGACCTTGGTCCTGAGGATATCTTCCGGGTTTTACTGCCTCACCAAACGGCAACGTTATGATCACACTACTCCGCCTCTCCGTACTGCTGCTCCTGATTTTCGTACGGGTTGCGGCGGCGGCTGACGGGACGCCTATCGCAGCCGGTGCCGAGAAACGCAACACCATGCAATCGGCAACGCTGGCGCTTACGCCAGCGGAAAGTGCATTTATCAAGGCGCACCCGGTTATCCGGGTCAGCAACGAGACTGACTATCCGCCGTTCGATTTTGCGGTCGGCAAGGAGCCCAAGGGGTTCAGCATCGACCTGCTCAATCTGCTCGCCGAGCGTATTGGCGTCAAGGTGGAGTACGTCACCGGCCCAACCTGGGATCAACTCGTTCAAATGCACAAGGCGGGCACGCTCGACCTGCTGCACACATTGACGCGCACCCCTGAAAGGGAAAAGCAGGGCCTGTATTCGAACCCTTACATCAAAATCAAAACGGTCTTCGTTTCCCGCAAGAATGGCCCTGACATCACAAGCTTTGACCAGTTCCAAGGCAAGACGTTCGCCGTCGGCAAGGGCTGGTCGGTCGAAGAGTTCCTGCGCCGGGAGCAACCCGGCATCACGCGCCTCACGGCAAACAGCGTCGAGCAGTTGCTCAACGCTGTTTCGAACGAACAAGCGGACGCCACGATCGAGAACGACGCGACCGTTCCGTATTGGCTCAACAAGAAAGGCATCACCGACCTCAAGATGGGAGGCTGGGTGAAAGAGATAGACAAGGGCGAACCGATCACCCTTCATTTTTACGCCCGCAAGGATGCGCCAGCGCTGGTAAGCCTGATTGACAAGGCGCTGGAGTCGCTGACACCCGGCGAACTACAGACGCTGCGCGGCAAGTGGTTGGGTACCACCGCACCAGAGATCAGGCCTATTTCGCTCAATCCCGAAGAGCAGGCCTACCTGAAGGCGCACCCGGTCATTCGCGTCAGCAATGAGACCGACTACCCGCCGTTTGATTTCGCCGTCGATGGCAAGGCTCAGGGGTACAGCATCGATCTGCTCAATCTGCTCGCCGAGCGCCTGGGTATGAAGGTGGAGTACGCTACCGGCCCCACCTGGGAGCAACTCCAGCAGATGTTCAAGGAGGGCAAGCTTGACCTGCTGCAATCGGTGCTTCGTACGCCCGAGCGAGAAAAAACGATGTTTTTCTCGGAACCGTATTTCCGTACCAAGCAGGTGTTTGTCTCGCGCAAGGGCGACCCGGACATTACCGATATCGCACAATTGCGCGGAAAGACCGTTGCGGTGGGAAAAAACTGGGCGCAGGAAACCTTCCTGAAGCAGGGGTATCCCGACATCAAACTCCTGCCAGTCGACAATCTCGAACAACTGCTCGATGCGGTATCGGGCGGCAGGGCCGATGCCACGTTTGAAACCGATGCCGGTGTCTCGTATTGGCTGCAAAAGAAGGGCATCACCGACCTGAAGTTGGGCGGCTGGGTCAAGGAGTTCGACAAGGGCAAGCCGGCATCTTTTTACTTCGCCGCGCACAAAAATGAACCGCAATTGGTATCCATGCTGAACAAGGCGGCGGCCTCGCTGACGCCGAGCGAACTTGGTGAACTCCGCACCAAGTGGTTTGGCAACTTCGCGCTGGATAGCGAGCGAACCATTCTCAATTCCGACCAGCAGGCCTATTTGGCCAAAAAGGGCGAAATCAGAATGTGTGTCGACCCCGACTGGATGCCCATGGAACGTATTGCCAGCAACGGCGTTCACGAGGGCATGGTGGCCGACATGATCGCCAAATTCTCCGAAAAGCTGGCGACAAAGATTGTTCTGGTGCCGACCAAGACCTGGCAGGAAAGCCTTGACCTGGCCCGAAGCCGCCAATGCGACATCATCTCCGCAGCAGCAGAAACTCAGGCACGAAAAGAGTTCATGGATTTTACGGGGCCCTATGTCAGTTTCAATACCGTCATCGTGACCCAGAGCCGTCAGGCCTATGTCGCCGACATCCAGTCAGTGCTCGGCGAGACCTTTGGGGTGGTCAGGGGCTACTGGCTGACCGACGAACTGAAACGTCGCTATCCGAACATCAAACTGGTCGAGGTGGCCAACAACGTAGAGGGCTTGCAACAGGTCCAGGAGGGCAAGCTGTTTGGTTTCCTGGATGCCTTGCCACCGGTCACCTACCTGATCCAGACCCGCGGAATGCTTGACCTCAAAGTAGCCGGGCAACTGGATGACAAATGGAATTTGTCGGTCGCGACCCGAAACGACGAACCCCTGCTGCGTGGCATCTTGCAGGCGGCCATCGATTTGGTGCCGCCGGATGAGCGCCGGGCAGTGGCTCAGCAATGGCTCTCCGTACGCTATGAGCCCGTGGCGGATTACAGCCTGTTATGGAAGCTCGGATTCGGGATGACCTTGCTGGCACTCGGCTTCATTGCGTGGAACCGCAAATTGGCGAAGTTCAACCGGAGTCTGACGTCTCTCAATCAGAAGCTCGATTCGGCCCATCAGCAACTCATTCAGTCCGAGAACATTGCCCAGCAGTCGCTGACCACCATTCAGTCCATTCTTGACACGGCGCCGGTCGGCATCTGTCTGATGGATGCAGAACTGCGCTATACGCGGGTTAACGCCAAATACCTGCAGGTGGTCGGGTATTCCTCAGACGAATTGCTCGGGGAAACTCCCAGACGCTTATTTTGCTCAGACGATGAATTTGAGTCCTTTCTCAACAGAGTTGCCGCTGCCATTGGCACTGGCCAAACCTATATCGAAGAATTGCAGGTGATCGACAGGCAAGGCCGTAGCTTCTGGATAGGTACGAGCATTTCGATGATTGACCCCACTGATATCGGACGAGGCATCGTGGCGGCGGTTGAGGACATTTCAGAGCGCAAGAAATCCGAGCGGGAAATCAGGGAGTCCCATGCTCAGCTTGAATCCACGCTCCACGACTTGCGCGCTGCCCAGTCGCAACTCGTTCAATCGGAAAAAATGGCCTCTCTTGGCCAATTGGTGGCCAGTGTGGCGCATGAAATCAACACTCCCATCGCTGCCGTGAAGTCGAGCGGTGAAACCATTGCCGACGCCCTGGATGACGCCCTGATCAGGCTGCCGAACCTGTTCGAACGGCTGGATGTCGAACACCGGCAGTTGTTTATTCAACTTCTTAGCCAGATGCGGCTGCCAAAGACATCGCAGAGCTCACGTGAGGAGCGAGCTGCGCGCCGGGCCGTGGCCGAGGAACTCGCAGCAGTGGGGATAGACGAGCCCGAGCGGATCGCGATGCTGATAGTGCAAACCGGCGTTGATGGGGCGCTGGCGGTTTACCTGCCGCTGCTGCGCCACCCCGAACGCGAGCTGATCCTCAGTGTCGCAAACAGCATCGGGGCGGTGATCAAAGGCACGCACAACATCAACACCGCGGTAGAGCGCGTGGCCAAAATCATTTTTGCGCTCAAGTCGTTTGCACGCATCAACAAGAGCGAGGGAATGCGCGAAGCCAGCCTTAGGGAAGGCCTTGACACCGTGCTGACGATCTACCAAAACCAGCTCAAACAGGGCATCGAACTGGTGCTTGACCTGGACGACGTTGCGCCCCTGCACTGCCTTCCGGACGAGCTTTGCCAGGTGTGGACCAACCTGATTCACAACGCCCTGCAAGCAATGAACTACGCGGGTACGCTCACCGTCGCCATCCGGCGCGTGGGGGACGAAGCTATTGTCAGCGTTTCCGACACGGGCTGCGGCATCCCCGACGAAATAAAGGCGAAAATATTTGATCCCTTTTTTACCACCAAGCCCACCGGAGAAGGCAGCGGGTTGGGGCTAGACATTGTGAAGAAGATTATTGAAAAGCACCACGGACGGATTGAGGTCGAGACCCGTGTCGGCGTCGGAACGACCTTCAGCGTACACCTGCCCTACTTGACGGAGTCCCTATGAATTCCAATATTGTCCTGTGTGTCGATGATGATGCCGCCGTGCTCAATGCCTTGCGTCCATTGCTGGACAAAATGCTGGGCGAAGGCGTTACCGTAGAGGTCGCGGAAAGCGGGAGGGAAGCGCTGGAGCTGTGCGCCGAGATCGCTGAAGATGGCAAGGAAATCAGCGTCGTCATTTCAGACTTCCTGATGCCCGGCATGCGCGGTGACGAACTGTTGGTACGCATGCACGAGAAGACCCCGCGCACGGTGAAGATCATGCTCACCGGGCAAAGCGATCTTGACGGAGTCAAGCGCTCGATCAACGAGGCCAATCTGTATCGGTTTCTGGAGAAGCCATTTAATAACGCCGATCTGGCGCTCACCGCGAAATCTGCGCTGCACACCTATCGCCAGGGACTCGAGCTGGAAAAGCGAAACGCTGAGCTCGAGCGCATCAACGCGCACCTGGAAAGCCTGGTCGCCGAGCGCACTGCCGAGTTGGTCGAGAAAAACAAGCAGCTGGAAAAGTTGTCGGTCTCGGATCGGCTGACCGGGCTCTACAACCGGCTGCGGCTCGATCAGGTGCTGGATGCAGAACTGGTGCGCAGCAAGCGTTACGGCAACAGTTTTTCGGTCATTTTGCTTGACGTCGACCATTTCAAGTCGGTCAATGACACCCACGGCCATCAGGTTGGTGATCAGGTGCTGACTCAAGTGGCGTACCTGCTGCGCAAAGATGCGCGGGAAGTCGATACCGTTGGACGCTGGGGCGGCGAAGAGTTTCTCATTGTTTGCCCCGATACCTCGATTGAGGGTGCCGCGCTGAGCGCCGAAAAGCTGCGTCAGAAGATCGCGCAGCAGAGCTTCCACGTGGTGGGTGGCAAGACGTGCAGTTTTGGCGTTGCGTCAATTCGCGCCGAAGAAACCATCGATACGCTGATTGCACGGGCCGACGCAGCGCTGTACCGGTCAAAGCACAATGGGCGGAACCGGGTCGAGATTGAGTGTTGAGGGTAGCCCGGTACTGGAGAGGGTTCTGTCCGGTTACCGTGTCGCCGGGCAGCCGGGGACAAAGCGCATCCCACCGGTTGGCATCGTTGCCTCAGCCATGCACCAGTACCACGTACGTCACAGGCAATTGCGCACGCTGGACAGCAAGCACTCTACCTGCGCATCGCTGAGCGCGGCCGAGAGGGCAAAGCGCAGGCGGGCGCTGCCGGTCGGCACGGTGGGTGGGCGGATAGCAATCGCCAGCAATCCGGCCTCGCGCAGGCGCTCGGCCGCCGCCAGAGTCGCCGCCTCGTCGCCGAGCACGGCCGGCACAATCTGCGTACTCGATTGCAGGGTGTCGATGCCACGTTCGCGCAGGCAGGTGCGCAAGGCATCGGAAATCTGCACCAGGCGGGTGCGTTCAGCGTCCATGCCCGGCACCAGATCGAGCGCGGCATCGAGGGCACCAAAACTCGCCGGTGCGGGGGCCGTGCTGTAGATAAAGCCGGCGCAACGATTGATCAGCCAGTCGATGAGCATCCGCGAGCCGGCGACGTAAGCACCGGCACCGCCGAGGGCCTTGCCCAGCGTGCCCATCACGATGGGTACCGCGTGCCCGGCGGTACAGGCCAGCCCTCGCCCTTGCGGCCCGAGCACGCCGGTCGCATGGGCTTCGTCAAGGTAGACAAACGCCCCGTGGCGAGCGGCCAGCGCCGCCAGTGCCGGCACATCAGCGCGGTCGCCGTCCATGCTGAACACCGACTCGGTAATCACAAAGCGCAGCGGACCGGGGTGAGCCTGCAGCAGTTCGTCAAGATGCGCCAGATCGTTGTGGCGAAAGCGGATCTGCGCCAGCCCGGTGCAGCCGGCGTGCATGCTGGCGTGATTAAGCTTGTCGGTAAAAATCAGCGGGGTGCTGCCGGTCGGTGCCAGACGGAACAGGGCGGGCAGCACCGAACTGTTGAGCTGGTAGCCACTGGCAAACAGCAAGGCCGCTTCGGTGCCTTTGAAGGTCGCGAGGCGGGCCTCCAGTGCCAGCAACTCGGCGCTGGTGCCACTGACCAGGCGCGAGGCGCGGCTGCCGGCACCGTGTCGCTGCGCCCAGGCGCAGGCGCGGGCAATGAGTTCGGGGTGGCGAGACAGACCCAGGTAATCGTTACCGGCGACATCGATCAGCCCCGGGGCGTGGGCGCGCACGCTGCGCCAGCGTTGTTTGGCGCGCAAGGCATCGAGTTGCGGCACGATCAGAGCGTCGAGGGCGTCGTGGGCGTGCGTCGGGTCTTCAACGGGGGCTGCAACCATGGCTACGTGTGGAAAAAGTCATCGTCGGGTGGACGACTATGGCACAGGCGAGTGGTGTGGTGCAGCGCAAATCACTCTCCTGAACACCCGACCTCGGTGGCGAATCTGGCAGGTGGGGCGGCAAATCGAGTGTTTCACTCGGATTGAGGGTGCGCCAGTCACAAGGGGCAATACAAGGGGCAATACTCGGCCCCGTGTATTTGGCGCACCTATATGTTGGCGCAACTATCCGTCATGAATACCCGGTATCGCCAGAGGTTAAGGGGTGAATCAGGGTTAAAAATGCAAAGCTTCCGCAGCATCCTGCTTGTTCAGATACTTGGCAAATATCGCGGCGAGCGTGCCATCTTTCTTCATATCATTGATGATGCCTTGCATTTTGGCGACATCTGCGGGCGTGAAGTGCGCTTTGGAGAGAATCAGGCCAAGATTGACGCCCTTCCCCTGCGTATCGAGGTCCTGAACGCTCACCTTCGACTCGAGCCCCTTCTCCTTCAGGGCTTTTGCATACAGTGCCGGTTGCGAAATAATCATGTTCACCCGGTCTCCTGATTCGAGCATCAGAAAAAGGTTATCAATGGTGGGGACTTCGGCAACGTTCCCGTTCTGCCGTACCTTGTCCACCAGCCGATCAAAATAATCGCCATGTTTGAAGCCCCTGACGACGGCCATTCTTGATGATTTATCGGCAGCAAAAGCGTCCGCATCTATTTTCTTGTCGCCCAGAACCAGTGCCTTGTTCTTTTGTGCGATATAGGGAACGAAGTAGGCGAACTTGTCGCGCGCAGGTGTCTGCAGACCCGATACGCTCATCGGCAGTTCTCCACTCTCCAAAGTGACCCAGATGCGGGCTCTGGGCTGATCGACATGCTCAAACCGATAGCCTCCCCTTTTGGCGAGCTCTGCCACGACATCCCTGTCAATTCCCTTTCCGCCTGAATTGAGGTAGCCCGCTTCGTAATAGGCAACCCTGATGCTTGACGCCGCTGTCTTCGTCTCCTGCGCCATAGCGGGAGTCGCTGCGCCAAGTACTGTTGAAAAAAGCAAACCCAGAATGAGCGCTCGAATCATTGAAAAATCTCCTGAAGTTAATGACCAGCAAATGGATGTTTGGGTGTCGTGTGTCACGCATGCGATCTCGATCTGACAGCACCGAATCTAGGCTAGCAACCGCGCGGGGGGCCGTCAAGCCCAGATTTTGCAGCCCAAAATCTGCTTTAAATTCGTCCGGTTGGGTGGCTGACGCGAGGGTACTGGCCGGTGGTGGCTGCGGGTGACGATGCCCAGTGGTGGGCCTCCTGTCTATCCAGTGCTTTCGTCGAGTCAGGTGCCAATCAAGCGCAGCACCGACTCGTCTTTGGGTGCTATCCGGATCACGCGCTCACGGCAGCCTGCCATCCCGCGGCAACGTCGCGTTGCGGTATGCTCCCACCACCGCTTCCAGAAGTCGGCGCTGGCAAGACGGCGTTGATGGGCGCGGCCAAGGCCGAATCCGATTTTTCATCCCCGCATAAAAGGAATTCACCATGAGCACCGCCAACGATGGCATGTCGTTTTCCAAACTCATCGCCGTCATTGGCGTACTCGCTGTCGCCAGTGTGGGCTGCCTGCTGGCCTTGCTCTGGGTTTCAAGTACGGTCAAGAGCGCCTACACATCGCAGCAAATCGCCGCCGGCCTGGCCAGCGAATTCCGTCAGGCTTCGGACGATCTGACCCGCACGGTGCGCTTGTATGTCGTGACCGGTGACGACCGCTTCAAGAACGAATACAACACCATTGCCGACAGGCTCGACGGCAAGGCGGCCCGCGCCGACGGCTCCAAGGCTCCGATCATCGATCTGATGAAGCAAGCCGGCTACACCGCCGCCGAACTGGCCAAGCTCGATGACGCGAAGAGGCTTTCGGATGATCTGATCAAGATCGAAACCCAGGCCATGGAACTCACGGCAAAGAACGTGGATGACGACAAAGCCAAGGCGCGCGAGCTGGTGCATGGCCACGCCTATATGGCCGAAATCGACAAGATCAACAAACCGGTGGCAGAATTTTTCCGCATGCTCGACGCCCGCACCGACACGGCTATTGCGGATGCGGCGCAACTGCAAATGTGGCTCAGCGCCCTGATGCTGGCGCTGATCGGCGCGCTGGTCGGCACCATGGTGCTTGCGAACCGCCTGCTGCTGAGCCAGATAGGTGGCAGCGTTGATGAGGCCAACACGGCCATCCGGAACTTTGCCGAGGGCGATTTCAGCAAGCCGGTGCCGGCTGAAAATCAGCACAGCATGCTCGCCGCACTCGAATCCATGCGCCACGCGCTTCAGGGCGTGGTGACCACAATCGTCGAGCAATCGGCGCAGGTGGCCCGAACTGCCGCCGAACTTTCTTCGTCGGCGAGCGAGGTATCGGGCAACAGCGAGAAGCAAGCGGATGCCACCAGCAGCATGGCGGCCAGTGTGGAGGAATTGTCGGTCAGCATCAATCACATTTCCGAAGTCTCGCGTGATGTCACCGCCCTGAGCAGCACGGCCCGCAACGCGGCCAGCGACGGTGCCGCCGTGATTCAAAAAACCATCAACGAAATGGCCACGATCTTCAGCACGGTCAATAGCGCCAGCGAGAGCGTCAAGCACCTCGGGGAAAAGAGCGGAGAGATCGCCAACATTGTCGGCTTGATCAAAGACGTGGCCGACCAGACCAATTTGCTGGCCTTGAACGCCGCCATCGAAGCGGCCCGCGCCGGCGAACAAGGGCGCGGCTTTGCCGTGGTGGCCGATGAAGTGCGCAAGCTCGCCGAACGCAGTGCCGCGTCGGCGACCGAAATTTCAGGGTTGGTCGAGCAGATCGGCACGGGCACCCGCGTCGCGGTCGACAGCATGAGCGCCGTGACCCGGAATGTGGAGCATGGCGTCTCACTGACCAATCAGGCCGTGGCCGCAATTGCCGACATTCAGGATGGCGCGGCGAAAGTCGATGGGGAAATCAGCACCATCACCATGGCGATTCGCGAGCAGGCAGAGGCCAGCCAAAACATCGCTGCCCTGGTCGAAACCATTGCCAGCCGGACCGAACAAAGCAGTTCCGCCTCTGCCAGCACCGCCACGGAAGCCCAGCGCCTTACCGAGCTCGCCGCGACCATGCGTGGCACGGTGGCGCGGTTCAAGGTGTAGTGGTGAACAAGGGCGCGGTAAAAATGCGCGGATAGCTGCCGCGCACGCGCGGCGTCAGGCCACGTACAGCAGCATGCACATGAAATGGCAAAAGCTGCCGCCCAGCACAAACAGATGCCATATGCCGTGATAGTGCGCGACGCGCGTGTCGTGCACATAGAAGTAAATCCCGGCGCTGTACACGATTCCTCCGGCGACGAGCCAGGCAATGCCCGCCAATGGCATCGCAGCGACGAGCGGCTTGACGGCAATGATCACCAACCAGCCCATCAGCACGTAGAGGATCATCGACAGGCGGCGGGTGCGCCGGCCCAGCGTCAATTCCTGAGCAATGCCGACAAGAGCCAGACCCCAGCTCAGGCCAAATAGCGTCCAGCCCCAGGGGCCGCGCAAAGTGACCAGCGCGATCGGGGTGTAGCTGCCCGCGATCAGGAGATAGATCGCGTTATGGTCGAGTTTTTGCAGGATCGCTTTGGCGCGCGGGCTTCTTACGCTGTGGTAGATGGTTGAAAAGCTGTACAACAGAACCAGCGTCGCGCCGTAGATGCTGAAACTCACCACCTTCCATGGATCGCCTTGCAACACCGCGACGGTAACCAGAATCGACAGACCCGCGATGGAAAGCGCGGCGCCAATCAGATGGGTGACGCTGTTCAGTTTTTCGCCGTAGTACACACATTTCCCCCGGGCGCAGCTTGCACGTTTGTGGCATGCGAAGCCTTGCGCGATGTTTGATTGCGCGCAGCTCTGACCCTTTAGTTCTAGCGCCTTCCTGAACGAGCGCGAACCAGCGTATGGCAGCCAATGAATTCTTCGATGAGAACTACCGGGCAGTAGCGAGTTGCTTTAGTTAATTCAGCGAGACAGTTCTTGCTGAACCAGCGCGTTGAAGCTGCCGTCCTTTTTCATTTTCGCCAACTCTTTGTTAAACAGCGCGATGCTTGGCAACTGATTAGCTTTCTTGGCAAAGGCGAGATAGGCTTGGTTACTGACCAGCAAGGTTTTCGCCATCCTGATGTCGGCGTACTCCTTCGTGCCTTTCTCCAGCAACCGCTCACCTGATTCGACGATGGCCAGCACGGCATCGATACGGCCGAGTGCAAGCTTGGAGAAATTCTGCTGATCCCCACCAGTACTCTCCGCCGTGACTTGGTCGTACTTAATCGCCAGATCAAAGTCATCGCCGTAACTCCAGCCACGAGTCACTCCGACCCGTTTGCCGAACAGATCCCGGATCGAGTTGAACTCAATCGGGTTATTCGTGTTGTAGAACACGGCTATCCGCTCAAGAAAGATCGGATCGCTATAGTCGAATTTGGCCGCTCGCTCGTCGTTCTTGTAAATGCCGCCTACTCCTGCTGCGCCGAGCTCAATCTCCAGAAGTGCCCGCTTCCAGGGGATGGCCTTCACGACTACGGGTGTACCGCCGCGTTTAAACGCTGAATACAGGATCGCCGGATACATTCCGAGCGGAGTCCCCTTTTCATCGGCTCCAAACATGAATGGCGGATTTCCCGCATCGACATGAATCAGCAGGGGCTCAGCGGCGCTGGCTATCGGCGCAAAAAGACCGATAGCCAGTAACAGAAAGAACGAATAAGCACGACGCACAAATTGCACTTTCATCATCGTGACGAACTACTTGGCGAGTTCTTTAAGGACAATCTTGTCGAGTGAGCCATCTTTTTTCATGGCCGCGATCGTTTTGCTGAAGTTCGCCAGCAAGTCCGTCTTGTTTGCCGATTTGTTGAAGGCCAGGTGAGCCTTGTTGGAGGCCAGATAAATCTTGCCCTGCTCTATTGTGCCGAGTTTGGTGGCAGCGATGGCGGCCTTACCGGATTCCTCAATTGCCAGCACGGCATCCAGATTTCCCGCGTCGAGTTTCTTTAAGTTGGCGGCGTCGGAAACGTTCTCTTCGACGCTGATCTTGCCAGCCTTGCGTGCGGCATCAAAATCGTCGCCGTAACTCCACCCCCGAATTACTCCAACGGTGTAGCCATGCAGATCGGCCACTGTCTTGTAATCAATCGGCTTTTTCTTGTTGTAAAAAACGGCTGTATTTTCGGCCAGGATGGGTTCGCTGAAGTCGTATTTTTTGGCACGCTCATCGTTTTTGTAAATACCACCAACGCCGCCTTTACTTTCATCAATTTCAGCCAGCGCGCGCTTCCACGGTTTTGGTTCAAGTTTCACATCTACCTTCATGGTGGCGAAGGCCGCCGCAATTATCTGTGGATACACCCCATGTGCCTTGCCTTCCTTGCCGAACATGAAGGGGGCATTTTCAGCATCAAAGTTGATAAGTACGGGATCTGCTGCCCAAGCGGCGCTCAGCATTACCGAGCCGGTTGTTATGGCAACAAGCATGCTTTTGATGACGGCTTTCATGAGTGACTCCTTCGCTGCTTTTGTTGTGGTCTGTCGATGATAGTTCAATCTGAGACGCATCTGGTGCGCCTGCCGGGGTGAAAAATGATCGCATCTGGAGCAAAAAAGATGCGTGATGGGAATCAATAGCGTGCCGGGTCAGAAAGGATTGTCGCTGGTGCAGTTCATGGAGCAGTACGGAACCGAGAAGAAGTGCCACGCGGCATTCGTCGCCCGGCGTGGGCCAGACGGTTAACGGCCTCTTTAGTTCACCCCCTTCCGTGCAAGACCTGCCTTGCTGCTGATGTACATCAAGGTTTGCCAATGCCGTTTGACGCTACCACCAATACTCCGGATAGCGGCGCGTCGCGGGCAGGTTGTTGATGAACAGAGCGGTCAGCAAAAGAATCATGGGTGCGGCCAGCGCGGGGGCCAGCACAAACCAGAAGCCAAGGTCATTAATCAGTGGGTCTGACTGTGTGGCGATGAGTGCCGTGGCACCGCCGGGCGGATGCAAGGTGCGGGTCAGGTGCATGGCCGCAATGGCGGTGGAAACTGCAGTCGCTTGAGCCAATGGTGGTGAATGCTGCAGCAGATTCCAGGTGGCAACGCCGACCAGCGCTGATATCACATGACCGCCGATAAGATTGCGCGGCTGTGCCAGCGGGCTGCGCGGCATGCCGAAGATCAGTACCGCCGAGGCGCCGAATGAACCCAGTAGCATGGGAATCTTGTGCTCGGCAAAAAACGGCGAGCCGATCAGGGCCAGAAGTCCAATGCCCAGCAATGCACCAAACCACGACCAGGCAACTTCACTCAGACTGACTCGGGGTGGCCCCTCCGTGTGCAGGCCGAGCAGCTTTTGCCAGCGTGTTTTCGGGTCACGAGATAAACTCATTTTGCCTCCGGCAGGGCTAACAGCCGCGCGATCGCATGACGCCAGGCGAGATGGTAGATCAGTCGAAAATCTTCGAAGCTGATGTCGAGATAGCCAGGGATATGTGCCATGGCGTCACGAATATCGTCATCGGTGAGTTCCGGTTCTTGCGCACCGGTTGTGGCGTATGCAGCGGTGGTGTTGTCGGGTGTTGCGCTCATCGTTGCCTCCTTGGGCGAACAGACTACACAGTTGAAGCGGTCTCGAACTGTGGCGCGGCCATGCCGGCATTAATCACTATCAATTTTTGTCTGCGCTCGGGCTGTGGGCGCGAGCCTCGGTCGTGGTTGCGCCCATGCGGCGTGCGGCGGCTGGTTTTGTAGAGGGCGCGCAAAGAAATCGCCGTCGCGCCAGCGCCGACTTGCGGAATGGGTTGTCGTGGCCCGGACGCTGCCGCACGTAAACTGCCCGAGTAGCTACCCGAGCCGGTGGTGTCGCTGCCGGTCGGCGAAAGACCGACCGGCGGACAAGGCGGTTATCAGGCGACGGATGCGTTAGTCAAGCGCACGCGCTACCACTTCGCCGACATCGCTGGCCAGATCGTCGATGGCACGCAACTGTTGCAATGCGGCTTTGGCGTGAGCCTGACGCCCGGCATCAAACTGCCGCCAGCGGTCGAAGCTGCGAGCAATGCGTGCGGCGACCTGCGGGTTGGTCTGTTGCAAACGCGTGATCACCTCGGCGGCCAGCCGGTAGCCGCTGCCATCGGCGGCATGGAAGTAGCGCGGGTTGGCCCCGCAGAAGGCGCGCACCAGGGCATAGACCTTGTTGGGTACCTGGATGTCGAAGCCGGGGTGGTCGAGCAGTGCGCGTACGCGTGCGGGCGTGTCGGGCAGGCGTGAGGTTGCCTGTACCTGCAGCCATTTATCGACCACCAGCGTTTCGTGCTGCCACGTGCTATAGAACTCGGCCAGCGCCAGGTCGCGTTCCGGAACGGCACAATTGGCCAGCGCTGCCAGCGCGGCCATCACGTCGGTCATGTTGTTGGCACTGCGGAACTGAGTCAGCAGACGTGGCAGCACGCCGGACCGCAGGTACTCGGCATCGCTCTCGGCCAGGTAACCAAGGCACTGGTTGCGCAGGGCGCGGCGGCCGACCTGCTCGCCATCGGGAGCGTAGGGCGTGGTCGGTGCCAGTGCGGCCCAGACGCGCTCGAAATCGGCACGCAGTTCGTGCGCCAGACGTTGGCGCAGCGCAACGCGGGCGGTTTGGATACGCTCGGGGTCTATGGTCTCGCCACGGGCGGCGAAGGCTTCGGCGAGCTCTTGTTCGGCGGGCAGCACAAGCGTCTCGGCGATCAACGCCGCCGTGTCACCAGCGCCGACTTGCGGATTATTGAGCAGTTTGCGCACCGCCTCGATGTAGGGCGCTGCGTCCAGACCATCGAGCAGCACCTGCGTCGCCAGTCGTTGGCCGGCTTCCCAGCGGTTGACCGGATCGCTGTCGTGCGCCATCAAATGAGCAAGGTCGGTCGCTGACTGGGTAAAGTCGAGCGCCACCGGCGCCGAGAAAAACCTCAGTAGCGACGGCACGGGAGGCGCTTCGATGTGCTCGAACACAAACTGCTGCTCCGCTTGTGTGAGCGAGAGCACGCGCGTGCCTTCCGGTAAAGCGTCACGCCCGTCGGGCAGCACAAGGCCAACAGCCACAGGGATGTGCAACGGGCCTTCATCGATGGTGATGCCCGCCTCCTGCAGGCGGTGCTCGTAGGCCGTCGGAGTCAGCGACTGGCGCAGGCTCAGGGTGTAGCGCTTGGTGGCCGCATCGTAGCTGCCGTGGGCCACCAGCCGTGGTGTGCCGGCACGGCTGTACCAGCGCCGGAATTGACCCAGGTCGACGCCCGACGCGTCTTGCATGGCGGCAACGAAATCATCACAGGTCACGGCCTGCCCGTCATGCCGCTGAAAATACAAATCCATTCCCTTGCGGAAATTCGCTTCGCCAAGCAGCGTGTGGATCATGCGCACCACCTCGGCGCCCTTTTCATAAACCGTGGCGGTGTAGAAATTATTGATCTCGGCGTATGAGGCGGGGCGAATCGGGTGCGCCATCGGGCCGGCATCTTCGGGAAACTGGGCGACGCGCAAGGTGCGCACTTCCTGTATGCGGGTGACGGCACGCGAATGCACGTCCATGCCGAATTCCTGATCCCGGAAGACCGTGAGGCCTTCCTTGAGCGACAACTGAAACCAGTCGCGGCAGGTCACGCGGTTGCCTGTCCAATTGTGGAAGTACTCGTGCGCGACGATGCGGTCGATGTTCTGGTAGTCGGTGTCGGTGGCAGTGTCGGGCCGCGCCAGCACGTACTTGCTGTTGAAGATGTTCAGGCCCTTGTTTTCCATGGCACCCATATTGAAGTCGCCCACGGCCACGATCATGTACTGGTCGAGATCCATTTCCAGCCCGAAGCGCTGTTCGTCCCAGCGCATCGAGGTCTTGAGTGCGGCCAGGCAGTGGGCCGCCTCATCGCGCTTTCCGGGTTCGACAAACACCGAGAGCTTGACGATGCGCCCCGAGGGGGTGGTGTGCGCGTCGGCCAGTACATCGAGGCGCGCGGCCACCAGCGCGAACAGATAGGCTGGCTTGGCGAAGGGGTCTTCCCAGCGTGCCCAGTGGCGCCCTGGGGTACCGCCACATTCGCCGGCATCGACGAGGTTGCCATTGGAGAGCAACTGCGGAAAGCGCTCGGCATCGGCCTCGACCGTGCAACTGAACTTGGCCATTACGTCGGGCCGGTCGGGGTAAAAGGTGATCCGGCGAAAGCCCTGCGCTTCACACTGGGTGAAGTAGCCGTCTTTGGAACGATACAGCCCCGAGAGCTGGGTGTTGCGATCGGGGTCGATGCGTACCACGGTATCGAGCGTGAATTGCTCGGGGAGCGGATGCTCGGGGGAATTGAGCAGCGTCAACGACTCGTCGGCAAGCTCATAGCGCGAGGGGGCGAGCGCCGAGCCGTTCAGGCCGATAGAGCGCAAGCTCAGCGCTTCGCCGTCGAGTACCAGCGGCCCCTGCGGCCGCTCCGGGTTGCGCCGGCACTGCAGACGCGCCCGCACTTCGGTGTCATGACCATGAATCGCGATGTGCAGCGCGACCTGATCGATCCACCAGTCGGGGGCGGTGTAGTCCTTGAGAAAAATAGTGACAGGGGCTTCGGTACGCATAGAGGTCGGCAATCCAGTGAAAGGCGTTGGTGCATGGCATTGTCGCACTCGGGTGCCCGCCTTTCGTCGGGGCCGCCAAGCTTAATCCCGGTGACGACAACTGCCTATCCGCCTACCGGCGACCCGGAAAGTCTGCGCGAAAAGTCAATTGAGCGCGCTGTACTTCTTGGTCAATTCCTTGCTTTTTTCTTTGCGACTAACGGAATCTGCTTCCAAAGACGCAATGCCACCGAGGGCGATTCGCTATAGAACTTCTTGGAAAAGGGCAGGTAATAGTCTTTGGTCGAAAACGGTACGGGTAGTTTGTTGATGCCGGCCAGGTTCAATTCGTCAATCACCGGATCAGCGGAATGTTCCTGCATCACATAGGCGGCGATACGGCCCAATTGCAGCTTCTTGAAGTTGTTCAGGGTGCCGGGTACCTCATCGACGACCACGCCAAGCTTGGGGAGTTCCTTGGCAACGGAATAGCCCGCATTGACCCCGATGGGCCCTTCGACATGGGCAAACTGCTTGCCGTCCCATGTCAACGCCGAGCCGTCTTTGACATAAACGCGGTAGGTCAGGGCGGCCAGACGCAATGCGGGGTCCGGGAGGTCATTTTTCATGGGGTAGGCCGCGTAGGCACGGCGCTCCTCGTTGAACGAAAACATCAGCATGGCATCGGCGTCGCCATCCTCCATGGTCTTTTGCACACGCCTGTTCGGCAAGCGTTGCCAGGCAATTTTGCAATCAATCTTTGCGGCCGCCAAAGTGACCAGTTCGACCGCAATGCCGGGATTTTCGGGAATGGTTTCGCCGTCGCCGGTAAAGTGCGGCGGCGAGCCAATGTCGCTGTAAACAATGCGGATAGTGCAGGCGAATGCGCTGGCACAAAACAGGCTCATCAACAGTGCAAAAAGTAGCTTCATTTCGAGTGACTCCACAAGTGAGCGTGCAACAAAAAATGGTTGGCCGATGATACCGCGCGGCAGCGTCGCTGGTCGCAGAAGAAGGTGAGGTTCAGGGCCCGGCCGTTATGCTGTTGATGCGACGCCTGATGCGCTCCAAACTGGTGCTGTCGCTGGCTTTTTCAGCTGCCTGCAACTGCACGCCGAGATACGCCAGCAGTGGCCGCGACCAGCCCTGCGTGCTGGCGGTGTCGATGGCCAGCTCCAGCCCGGCAGGGGTCAGTTGCGCGCGCCGCAGCAGCACGCCGGCGGCAATCAGACGACTCAATGGCGAGGCGATTTCGGCGAGTGCGGCAGTGGCCGCGCCGGCATCGTCGCCGGCGGTCAGCAATGCGCGATAGCTCTCGGGCAGGCGGCCGCTGTCCAGTCCGGCCCAGCGGCCGCTGAGAAACTGTGCATAGGCCTGATCGTCAGGGCTGGCATCGACGGCGAAGCGCTGGTAAGCCGGGCAGTCATCATCGGCGAGTGCGGCGAGTGCGGCGATGTGCACGGCGCAGACGCTGAGTTCCACCCGTGCCAGCAGGTCCGGGCGGCCGGTACGAGCGACGTCGCGGCGGGTCAGCGCCAAGTCGGCGCTGGCGAGACGGCGCTCACCGGAAAAATAGGCCGCCGGGTAGCGTGCCAGCGCGGCGTGGGCGTTGGTTTGCCAGGCGGGCGGCACGGGCCCGCTGGCACAGGCCGCCAGCAGCAGGCTGGCGATGGCAACGAGGGTGACGGGCGCTAAGAGGGCGACCAAGGGGTGGCGAAATGTGGGAGTGGTGCTCATGGTAGCGTCAGCGTGGTGTCGCGTGCAAAGGGCCACTTGCGGTTGATTTCGTCGATCAGGTGGCTGAGCTTGCGCAGGCTCAAGTCGACCTCGGCGCGCAGTGTGCCCAGATCGGCGCTGGCGACGCGGACCTCCGAGCTGACCGCTTTTGCGTCGGCGAGCAGCGCCTCCACGGTGCTCAGGCTATTGCGCGCACTGGCGAGCAGGGTACGCAGATCGGCCACGCTCGCTTGCGTCTGGTCAGCCAGTCCCTCCGGGGCAAAGAGCCGTTGTTCGGCCTGGGCCAAGAGCCGGTTGCTTTGGTCAATCAGGGTCAGTACCTTTGCGGCGTTCGCCGGCTCACCGAGCACCGCACCGAGCACGCCTTGCGGGCCGCTCATTCGCCCCGCGACCACCTTGAGGTCTTTCAGGCTGGTATTCAGTGCCGATGATGGGTTGCTTAGTTGCTCGATATTTTCCGCGACCGTGCGCAGGGTGGCCAGCAGCATGGGAATATCGGCGGTGGCGTCACCGATATGCACCGTGCGCTCCGAGCCTGGCGGCAGTTGTGGGTCGTCGAGCAGGCCGCTGTAGGCGCGCAGACGCACGCCACCGACCAGGCTTCGCTCCAGTGTGAAGACGCTGCTAGTGCGCAGCCATCGGGCGTCTTTTTCGGGAATGGCCAGGCGGATGCGCGCCTTGCCATCATCGCCGAGCGTGACATCGCGCACCTGCCCGATGGCGAAGCCGGCGAAGCTGAGGGGCATGCCAACGACGACGCCCTCGGCATTCTCAGCGACGAGATCCAGCGCGCGGGAGCGCTCGAAAACGCCGCGAGCGAACATCACATAGACGACAAAGGCGATCAGCAATGTGACCACCACGGTGATCAGTAGCGTTGCCTTGACCTCGGCATGGGCCGGAGTTGCCCGGTCGTCGATCAGGGGTGGTTCAGACATATTGAGCACTCAGGGCAATGGTTTCGATCATTACCAGCAACAGCAGCATCGCGGCCAGATCACTGACGCGGCGGCCGGAGGCCGCTGTGTCGGCGCGCCTGACCATCGCCAGCGCCGGCGGCAGCATGCCGACTGTCAGGCTGAAGAGAACGGTTTTGCCGAGAAAGCCAAGGGTGGTGGCCAGATTGAACACCTGCCCGACGCTGCGTGTGAAATCGCCAAGGCCCCAGAGCGAGAAGCCAAAGGCGTTGAGATAGGCGGTGAGCAGGGTGATGGCACCGCTGATCGTGGCCAAGGCCATGACCGCTGTGGCAGCGGCCACGGATCGGGCCACGACGCTTTCCCGCCAGGCGTTGCCAAGCCAGGCTGTGGCGTGTGTCGCAGCCGTCGGATCAGCACTCGGGCGAAGGCCAATCGCCAGGGCCGCAAACAGTGGAATCAGTTCGACGACCAAAACCCGGATCACCATCTCCAAGGCGAACGCTGAGAGGCCATAGCTTTGTGCCGTGACCATCACGATGCGTATCAGCACCAGGCTGACCAAGGTCCAGAGCAGGGTAAAGGCAACCAAGGGCCGCAAGGCCGCGAGGCAAATCTGGCGCGCGGCTTCACGCCGGCACGATGTCGTGTAGCTGGACGGCGAAGCGCACAGGACAAGAATCAGCGCCGCCCGATGCATCACCTCGGCGATTTGCCGGAGCCGGTCGGCAACCCGAAAGGGCGCAATCGGCCGGTCATGGGGCCGGTCATGGGGGTGGGTACAGCTGGTGATCATGCCGCCATCTTAGCCTTAAAAATTCAGCGCTCGTAGGCGGCTACGGACGGCGATGTACGCTAGTGCCCGTCAAAGCCTCATTGGCTAGGGGAGCCAGACGATTTCCTCAATTGCGAAGTTCTTCAGCACCGCCGGTGGGGGCAGCGTGCCATCGGGGCCTGATGATTTTCCGGCAAAAATGTACGACACATGGCGGCTGCCCGGGTGCGGACAGATGACCTTGCCGGACATCTCTTCCTGGCCCGGCGTGCAATCGGGCGTGGCCACGCCGGTACCAAATACGCTCAAATAGGTGGCGCCGAGCTTTGGCCCCAGTGCGTTCCTGACGTTGCGACTGGTGATGCGAATGCTGAAAATGCCTTTTTCTCCTTCGCCTGGGTTGACGGTCGCCAACAGTCCGGAAGCATCAGAAATGAGCAGTACCCGAAATACTTCGCCTTCGGTACTGCGCTCACCCACCTTGACAACAAATTGCGGCAGCGCTTTTTGCAGGTCGTTACGATTGAAGCGGGTGCTCGCCGAAATCGGCCCTACGCCCTTGTCGCTGACGGATAACTCGGCCGCAAAGGCCTGTTGCGCGAACGACGCCAGCGCAAGAAGTGCACAAAGAAAGATGGCGACGGGTTTCATGGGTAGTTCCTCGGTGGGCGTGGCAGGGTGGTCAGCGGGAGTACATCAGTCGCAGGCAACAAACGATTTTTCTTTGCATTGCGCAAACTGCTGTTCGGCCTCGGTCAGTTGTTCGGCATTCATGGGCGCGGCTACTTTGGGTAAATTTCCCGCAGCGACACTGCTGCCACGGGTCGCCGCGACCTGGGTCCATACATGCGCTTTGACCAGATCGACCGATACGCCTTTTCCCTGAGAATAAAAGCGCCCGATGGTTGATTGGGCTTTTACATGATTTTGATCGGCTGCCGCCTTGATCCATTTCCAGGCAAGGTGATAGTCTTGTGCTACTTCCCTGCCGGCCTCATAAAGGCTACCAACATCGAACTGAGCGCTGGCATCGCCTTTTTCGGCGGCATCGAGCTTGATCAGAAAGGGTGACAATTTTTCGAGTGTTCGATACCTCGCGTCAGCAGTTGCCTTGGGGTCGACGACCCTGGCCTCGACGATCAGCATTTTCTTGAGGATGTTTTTGCAATCAGGATTGCCTCGGCACGAGGGGGCCCGCACTTTTTCCATGGCATAGAAGAACTCGACCCGCCGGCCCAGCAGATCTTGCTCACACACAGGGAAGTCGGCCATTTCCGAAAGAGATTTGCCGTCGTCGCGGATGAACTCCAGATAACACGCGGTGTCGCCAGCCGAGAGGGAGGTCACCACGCCTATGGTCGACGGCGCAGGCATATTGGACTTGGCCGCCGCCGTTTGTGCGCAGGCGCTGCTCATGCATGTGAGGCTCAGGGTGATCAGGGCGACTCGCGACGCTATGGAGTCGCTCAGCGGACGCACGTCACGTCACCCTCTTCGCATTTGCTCATGGCCTCGATGTCGGCAGTCCGTTGCATGGTCTTGGCCTTAAGACAGGAGCCCATTGCCATCCCGTGCACCGACCCGCCGGACGACGACGATGACTCGAAGGTGCACGCCAGATCACGAAATTTGATCCAGGCCAACTGGACATTCTTGAACTGCTGCTGCTGTTCGGGGCTCAGCTTCTTGCGATAGGCGCTGTACGCGGCATTGAGCTTCTTGTCTTCGCGATCCAACTCGCTGGCGGCACACTGGCTCATGTCGGCTTGGGTCATGGCGTTTGCGCAGTCGATAGCGGCGATGGCACTTGAGGACAGCACAAGCAAGCTTGCTGTGACAGTAACTGAAATTAACGGCAGCGCGCGATAGTTCATCGTGTTCCTCATAGGTTGAGCGTAAAAAGGGCAGCATACACGGGGGCGGTTCGCGCGCGGGTTCGAGTCTTTCCCACTGCGGATGACCAAGCTTATGCCTTCACCCGATGCCTGCCGCAGCTTTACGCTTCCTGATTCAGTCTCAGAAGTAGGTAAACGGCAAAGCCGGTCGCCACACCGGGAACAACGCCCAGTGCCAGAGCGATCCAGCCATGACGAATGCCTTTCACTCTGGCCTCGTAGAGAACCCAAATCGCCAACACGCTCCACGTGAAGAGTACGTCCATGGCGTAGCCTGAGGCATAGGGGTTAACGAAGCCACCGGCAAAAGCGCTAACAATATCCGGGTTTTCAAGAAATGGCGGGATGCAGATCGCTGTGAAGGTGAGCGCGAACGCAACGGCCAGCAGCGTTGTGAAAAGCGGAACGCGTTAGTCGTCATCGGATCGGAGCCCCCCAGTATTTATTGCGCTTAGCGCGTTGTGTCACGGGCGCAAATTCCAGCAGAGATTGTTTGGCAAGTGCAGACAGCACTGCGGATAAGGTAGTTCCTTTGGGTTAGCCGGGGAACCGTTCGAACTCGGCTAGCTCACTCAGATGCGTCATCCAGTCAAGTCGCTCCGCGGTCTGAATTTGCACCGTGGGCGGCAGAGCCTCCGGATCGTCAAGCGTCGAGGACTGCACATCGACGATTCCCGGGAGCATGGGGGCATTTCGGTAAAACAGGCCGGTACCACAGTCAGGGCAAAAGCTGCGCATGGCGGTACCAGACGAGCTGATGGTTTTCGGTGCCCCTTGGGTGACTGACTGGGCTGCCTCGGGAAACATGGCCCAAGACACTGCGGGTGCTCCGGCACTGCGTCGGCAGTCACTGCAATGACATAGCGCAACCGCTTTCGGCTCGCCCGTTAGTTGATAGCGAATTGAACCGCATAAACACCGACCAGAGTACGTCATAGCAAATAATCCATGGCAAAAAGAAGCGATTCACGTTTCGCGGCAGCCTACCACGCGGGTGAGTTGTCGGCGACCACTGTGCTATCGGCAAGTCGGATGGTGCACCACGATTCCCGCGCTTCTGGATCTGCCTGGCAGTTAATTCGTTGCGATGATCTAAACTCAGGGTGTCGGTTGAAGCGAGCATTGGGGAAAGCGAAAGCCCTCAAGTACAGTTCTTTTTTCAGATCGCACGTATCGGGAGCCTGCCGAATGGGTAGGCCCAAAAAATTGAATGGCGCTCAGGCGTCGTCGTTACAGTTCAACTAAACCCAAATCTCAGTGAGTACTTTTATGTTTGAAGGTCGTACAACCCTGACCCAGTTCATTATCGAGGAGCAGCGCCGTGTGATTGGCGCGTCGGGTGATTTCAGCGGCTTGCTCAGTGATATTGCCACGGCGTGCAAGGTGATCAGCAATGCGGTGAGTCGTGGTGCGCTGCATGGCACGCTGGGCGTGCGGCAAGTCGGCGCTGGTGAGGCGGCGATCAATATCCAGGGCGAGACCCAGAAGCGGCTCGACGTGATTGCCAACGACGTGATGCTCCGCTCCAATGTGTGGGCCGGGCATCTGGCGGGCATGGCTTCTGAAGAGCTGGACGATATCGTAGTGGTGCCCTCCATCTATCCGCGCGGCAAATACCTGCTGGTGTTTGATCCGCTCGATGGTTCATCAAACATCGATGTGAATATTACGGTGGGCACCATTTTTTCCATCTTGCGCAGCCCCAATCCGGGCAGTGAAGCCAACGTCGAAGATTTTCTGCAACCCGGCACCCAGCAAGTGTGCGCCGGCTTCGCGCTCTACGGCCCCTCGACCATCATGGTGCTGACCACCGGCAATGGTGTCGATGGCTTCACTCTTGATCGCGATATCGGCGAGTTCGTGCTCACTCACCCGCACATGACCATCCCGGCAGAAACGCAAGAGTTCGCGATCAATGCCTCGAACGAGCGTTTCTGGGAACCGCCGATCAAGCGCTATGTCTCCGAGTGTCTGGCCGGCAAGACCGGCGTGCGCGGTAAAGACTTCAACATGCGCTGGATCGCCTCACTGGTGGCCGATACGTATCGCATCCTCACCCGTGGGGGCGTCTTTATGTACCCGGTTGACGACAAGACCCGCGACAAGGGCGGCCGGCTGCGCCTGATGTACGAGGCGAACCCGATTTCGTTCATTGTCGAGCAGGCGGGAGGTGCGGCGACTACCGGCCGCTGCGCGCGCATCATGGAGGTGCCGCCAGAGGGAATTCATCAGCGTGTGCCTCTGATTTTTGGTTCCAGGGCTGAGGTCGAGCGCATCGTCGGCTACCACCAAGACTATCTTCAGGGGCGCGACGACAGCTTCTCGATGCCGCTGTTCACCACCCGTTCGCTGTTTCGCAGTCAGTAGGTTTTCCCTATGTCAATCAAGCACCCTGTCATTGCTATCACCGGCTCTTCCGGCGCGGGCACGTCGACCGTGACGCGCACCTTTCAGCACATTTTCCGACGCGAGGGCCTGAATGCGGCGATTGTCGAGGGCGACTCATTTCATCGTCTCGATCGCCAGGCCATGCAGGCCGCAATGGAAGCAGCGCGTGAGGAAGGTAACGAGCATTTCAGCCACTTCGGGCCCGATGCGAATCTGTTTGCCGAGTTGGCGGCGCTATTCAGGCAGTACGGCGAGGAGGGCACAGGACGGGTACGCAAATACCTGCATAACGAGGCAGAGGCTGTCCCGTACAAGCTTGATCCCGGCATGTTTACTCCCTGGGAGGCGATTCCTGCGGGCACTGATCTGCTGTTTTACGAGGGACTGCACGGTGCGGTGGTCACCGATTCGGTGAACATCGCCCAGCACGCCGACCTGCTCGTGGGCGTCGTGCCGATCATCAATCTTGAGTGGATACAAAAATTGCAGCGGGACAAAAGCAAACGGGGGTATTCAGCCGAGGCGGTGGTCGATACCGTGTTGCGGCGCATGCCCGACTATGTGAATTACATTACGCCGCAGTTCAGTCGTACCCATATCAACTTTCAGCGCGTACCGACGGTCGATACCTCCAACCCGTTTGTTGCGCGCGACATTCCCTCTGCTGACGAGAGCTTCGTGGTGATTCGCTTCGCCAACCCGCGCGGTATCGACTTTCAGTATCTTTTGAATATGATTCATGACTCCTTCATGTCGCGCGCCAACATCATCGTAGTGCCCGGCGGCAAGATGGAGTTGGCCATGCAACTGATTTTTACCCCCTTGATTTTGCGCCTGATGGAAAACCGCAAGCGCACCTGAGTGGGGTACCGGGTGACGGCCGAGGTCTGTCATGGCCCGCGAGCGCTTCAAAAAAAATCAAACTGCTGGCGAAATTCTTCCGGTTTGGCCGATAATCAATGGCTTCCCGGAGGGATGCGCTCAGCTCCCGCCTCGTAACAAGAAAGAGTAGCTATGCAAGCGCCCAAGTTCACCCCCGTTACCAGCGCTATCCGTGCGCTGGCCATGGATGCCGTGCAAAAAGCCAATTCAGGTCATCCGGGGGCCCCGATGGGGATGGCCGAGATTGCCGATGTGCTTTGGAATCGTTATCTGCGCCATAGTCCAAGCAATCCGAAATGGCCCAATCGCGACCGCTTCGTGCTCTCGAACGGCCACGGCTCGATGCTCATCTATGCCCTGCTGCACCTGTCAGGCTACGATTTGTCGATCGACGACTTGAAGAATTTCCGCCAGTTGCACAGCAAGACGCCCGGTCACCCCGAGTATGGCTACGCGGCGGGGGTAGAAACGACCACCGGGCCATTGGGGCAGGGCATCACCAACGCCGTAGGCATGGCCATGGCCGAAAAGCTGCTGGCCGACCAGTTCAACCGCCCGGATCACGAGATCGTCGATCACCGCACCTATGTGTTTCTCGGTGATGGTTGCCTGATGGAGGGCATTTCGCACGAGGCCTGCGCACTCGCCGGTACCTGGGGCCTGGGCAAGCTCACCGCTTTCTGGGACGACAATGGTATTTCCATCGACGGCCACGTCGAAGGCTGGTTCACCGATGACACCCCCAAGCGCTTCGAAGCGTACGGATGGCATGTGGTGGCGGGGGTGGATGGCCATGATGCCGAAGCCATTGCAAAAGCCATCGAGCAAGCCAAGTCGGTGACCGATCGACCCTCGCTGATCTGTTGCAAGACCGTGATTGGTCTGGGCGCGCCTAACAAGCAGGGCGGTCATGATGTTCACGGTGCACCGCTCGGTGACGCCGAGATCGCGGCGGCCCGGCAGGTCATGGGCTGGCCCCATGCACCGTTCGAGATTCCCGCCGATGTTTATGCGGCCTGGGACAAAAAGGTACAAGGCAAGGCGTGGGAGGCTGAGTGGGCAACCCGGTTCGCTGCCTACGAGACAGCGCACCCTGCCCTGGCGGCCGAGTTCAAGCGCCGCAGCGCAGGCGATTTGCCGGCCCAATGGAGCGAACATGTCGCCAAAGCCATGGCGGCGGTCGTTGAAAAGGGCGAAACAGTGGCTACGCGCAAGGCCTCGCAGATTGCGATCAATGCCCTGGCGCCAGCCCTGCCAGAGTTTCTCGGCGGCTCGGCCGACCTGACCGGGTCAAACCTGACCAACTGGAGCGGCTGCAAAGTGGTTTCCGGAAATTCAACTGGCAACTATATTTCTTATGGTGTACGCGAGTTCGGTATGGCGGCGATCATGAACGGCATGGCCTTGCACGGGGGGCTACTGCCCTTTGGCGGCACTTTCCTGATGTTCTCGGAATACGCCCGCAATGCGCTACGCATGGCGGCGCTGATGAAACAGCGCGTGATCTATGTGTTCACGCACGATTCGATCGGCTTGGGCGAAGACGGCCCGACCCATCAGCCGGTGGAGCAGACCGCGACACTGCGCATGGTACCCAATATGGATGTCTGGCGCCCCTGCGATACGGTCGAGACCCTGGCGGCGTGGGTCTATGCCGTGGAAAAGCGCGACGGTCCGACCAGCCTGTGCCTGTCGCGCCAAAACCTGCCCTTTGTGGCGCGTGATGCGGCGACCTTGGCGGCTATCCGCCAAGGGGGCTATGTGATGTCGGATGCGGCCAACGCAAAAGCGGTCATCATTGCTACCGGCTCCGAGGTCGATCTGGCCCTGAAAGCACAGGCCAAATTGGCGGAAGAGGGCGTGCCAGTGCGCGTCGTGTCAATGCCTTCGACCACTGTTTTCGACCGTCAGGACGCAGCTTACAAAGCCAGCGTACTGCCGGCTGGCTTGCCGCGCGTGGCGGTTGAAGCGGGTGTGACTGACGGTTGGTACAAGTATGTGGGCCCATCTGATAGCGCCAAGGGAGCGGTGATCGGTCTGGACCGCTTCGGCGAATCGGCACCGGCTGGTGCCTTGTTCAAAGAATTTGGTTTTACGGTGGAGAATGTCGTGGCCACCGTCAAGAAGGTTATCTGAGTCAATTTTCTGATTATTTTTCACAGGAGCTGAGCATGGCAATCAAAGTGGGTATCAATGGTTTCGGTCGCATCGGTCGCATGGTGCTTCGCGCGGCGGTGCAGAATTTCAAGGACATCGAGATTGTCGGCATCAATGACCTGCTCGAGCCTGACTATCTGGCCTATATGCTCAAGTACGACTCCGTGCACGGGCGCTTCCAGGGCACCGTTTCGGTCGAGGGCAACACCCTGATCGTGAATGGCAACAAGATCCGCCTGACAGCGGTTAAGGACCCAAGCGAACTGAAGTGGAACGAAGTGGGGGCCGATATCGTCGTCGAATCGACAGGTCTGTTTCTGGACAAGGCCGGTGCCGAGAAGCACCTGGCGGCAGGTGCCAAGAAAGTCATCATGTCGGCTCCCTCGAAGGACGACACCCCGATGTTCGTTTTCGGTGTCAATGACAAGACCTATGCCGGCCAGACCATCATTTCCAACGCCTCGTGTACCACCAACTGTCTGGCACCGGTGGCCAAGGTGCTCAACGATAACTGGGGCATCAAGCGGGGTTTGATGACGACGGTGCACGCTGCGACGGCGACCCAGAAAACGGTGGATGGCCCCTCGAACAAAGACTGGCGCGGTGGTCGTGGCATTCTGGAAAACATCATCCCCTCGTCGACCGGTGCCGCCAAGGCTGTCGGCGTGGTCATTCCTGAACTCAACAAAAAGCTGACCGGCATGTCGTTCCGCGTGCCGACCTCGGATGTGTCGGTGGTGGATCTGACCGTCGAACTCACCAAAGAGGCCAGCTACAAAGAGATCTGTGCTGCCATGAAGGCGGCGTCTGAAGGTGCCATGAAGGGCGTGCTCGGCTACACCGAAGAGAAGGTCGTGTCGACCGACTTCCGTGACGAGTCGTGCACCTCGGTGTTCGATGCTGACGCCGGCATCGCGCTCGACAGCACTTTCGTCAAGATCGTCGCCTGGTACGACAACGAGTGGGGCTACTCGTGCAAGGTGCTCGACATGGTTCGGGTCATGGCCAAATAAGTGGTCATTCAGTCGCCCAATAAGCTCCAGAATCGCCGTCTCACCAGCGCCGACTTGCGGATTTCATCATGACTTTCAAGAAACTCACTGATTTCGACCTTGCCGGCAAGCGGGTCTTCATCCGTTCCGATCTCAACGTTCCCGTCAAAGACGGCAAGGTGACCTCCGATGCGCGCATCACCGCCTCGCTGCCGACCATTGAGTACTGCCTCAAGGCCGGTGCCAAGGTGATGGTGACCTCGCACCTGGGGCGTCCCGAAGAGGGCGTGCTCGGGCCGGAGGACAGCTTGCAGCCGGTGGCCGACGTGATGGCCGCGAAGCTGGGGCCACTGGCAAAAAACGGCGTGCGTCTGATCCGCGACTGGGTCGATGGGGGCTTCGAGGTGGCGGCGGGTGAAGTGGTACTGCTGGAAAACTGCCGCTGCAACAAGGGCGAAAAGAAGAACAAGGAAGAGACGGCGCGCAACTACGCCGCACTGTGTGATCTGTTCGTGATGGACGCCTTTGGTACTGCCCATCGCGCCGAAGCCTCGACCTACGGCGTCGCCGAGTTTGCGCCGGCGGCCTGTGCGGGGCTGCTGGTGGCGGAAGAACTCACCGCGTTACACAAGGCCTTGGCCAACCCGGCCCGACCCATGGTGGCGATTGTCGGTGGCTCCAAGGTCTCGACCAAGCTCACCGTGCTGGAGTCGCTGGCCGAGAAGTGCGAACAACTGGTGGTGGGGGGCGGCATTGCCAATACCTTCCTCAAGGCGGCGGGCAAGAACGTCGGCAAGTCGCTGTGCGAGGACGACCTGGTCGATACGGCACGAGCGCTGGGCGAGAAGATGGCCCGGCGCGGCGCACGCATTCCGCTGGCAGTCGACGTGGTCTGCGGCAAGAAGTTCGATGCCGCCGAGCCGGCCGTGCACAAGAGTGCCGATGCCGTGGCTGACGATGACATGATCTTCGATATCGGCCCCAAGTCAGCACAGGAACTGGCCGACATCATCATGAAGGCAGGTACGGTGGTGTGGAACGGGCCAGTCGGCGTATTCGAGTTCGACCAGTTTGGTGAAGGCACCAGGATCATCGCCAAGGCCATTGCCGAAACCCAGGCGTTTACCCTCGCGGGCGGTGGCGATACCATTGCCGCAATTCAGAAGTACGACATCTACGACAAGGTGTCCTATATTTCCACGGCGGGCGGTGCCTTCCTTGAGTATCTGGAAGGCAAGGTGCTGCCGGCGGTTGATATCCTCGAAAAACGCGCCAAAGTTTAAGGAAACCCACCATGCAACGCTCCACCAAGATAGTCGCCACGCTTGGCCCCGCTTCCAGCAGTCGCGAACGCTTGATGGAACTGGTCAAGGCAGGCATTGATGTGGTGCGCCTGAATTTTTCGCACGGCACGGTTGAAGATCATCGCGCGCGGGTGGAGTTGCTGCGCGACGTGGCCCACGAAGCTGGACGCACTGTGGGCGTCATGGCGGATCTTCAGGGACCGAAGATCCGCATTGGCAAGTTTGAAAAGGGCCCGATCACCTTGGCGCCTGGGCAGATGTTCCTGCTCGATGCCGAGTGCAAACTGGGTACGGCCGAGCGCGTTGGCCTTGATTACCCCGAGTTGGTCGAGGATGTCAAAACCGGCGATGTCCTGCTGCTGAACGACGGCGCGTGCATTTTCGATATCGAACGAATTGAAGGCAAAGTCATTTACTGCCGCAACAGGCACGAAGCCGTCCTGTCCAACAATAAAGGCATCAACAAGCAGGGCGGCGGTCTTTCCGCGCCGGCCCTGACCCCCAAAGACATGGCGGATATCAAGACGGCATCTTCGCTAGGCGTCGACTATGTCGCGGTCTCCTTTCCCAAGAATGGCTCAGACATGCGTCTGGCCAAGCTGCTGTTGCAGGCCGAGGGTTCGGATGCGCTGGTGATTGCGAAGATCGAGCGCGTCGAAGCTATTGCCAATCTCGAAGACATTCTCAACGCCACCGATGGTGTGATGGTGGCGCGCGGTGATCTGGCGGTTGAAGTGGGCGACGCGGCCGTGCCGGCGCTGCAAAAGCGAATTATCCGCACCGCGCGCGAGCACAATCGCTTTGTCATCACGGCCACGCAGATGATGGAGTCGATGATCTCCAGCCCGGTGCCTACCCGCGCCGAAGTCTCCGACGTCGCCAACGCTGTGCTCGATGGCACCGACGCGGTGATGCTCTCTGCCGAGACGGCCTCTGGGCAGTACCCGGTGGCGACGGTGGAGTCGATGGTGCGCATCTGTGTCGAAGCAGAAAAGACGCAAGAGGTCACGCTCGATACGCATTTCATGAATCGTGTGTTCACGCGCATCGATCAGGCGATTGCGTCGGCGGCGTTGTGGACGGCGTTTCACTTGAAGGTGAAGGCCATCGCCACGCTGACCGAATCGGGCTCGACCACGCTTTGGATGAGCCGCCTGAATTGCGGAGTGCCGATCTACGCGTTGACGCCGAAGATTCGTACGCGTTATCGCGTCAGTATCTTCCGCGACGTCTATCCGCTGTTGACCACCTACGTGGCTACCGACCGTGACGAACTGCTGTTTCAGGCAGAGGAGATTCTGCTGAAAGCGGGGGCGGTCGAAAACGGCGACCTCATCGTGCTCACCATTGGTGAGCCGATCGGTCAGGCTGGCGGCACCAACACCATGAAGCTCGTCCGCGTGGGCGAGCACCGACTGGTCAAGTAACCCGATCACTTACGTTCAATTCAAAGGAGCATTCCATGGCACTTGTATCGATGCGTCAACTGCTGGATCACGCCGCTGAAGTGGGTTATGGCCTGCCGGCATTCAATGTCAATAACCTCGAGCAGATGCGCGCCATCATGGAAGCGGCTGACGAAACCGACTCGCCTGTGATCGTGCAGGCCTCGGCGGGTGCGCGAAAGTACGCAGGGGCCCCGTTCCTGCGCCACCTGATCATTGCCGCGATTGAAGAGTTTCCGCACATTCCCGTGTGCATGCACCAGGACCACGGCACCAGCCCGGCGATCTGCCAGCGCTCGATCCAGTTAGGTTTTTCGTCCGTAATGATGGACGGCTCGCTGGGTACCGACGGCAAGACACCGAAGGATTACGCCTACAACGTCGATGTGACGCGCCGCGTGGTTGAAATGTCACATGACTGTGGAGTTTCAGTCGAAGGCGAGATCGGGTGCCTGGGCTCTTTGGAGACGGGTATGGCCGGTGAGGAAGATGGTGTCGGCGCCGAGGGCGTGCTTGATCATTCGCAACTGGTGACCTCGGTCGAGGAAGCCGCCAGTTTCGTGCGCGATACCGGCGTCGATGCGCTGGCCATTGCCATTGGCACCAGTCATGGCGCCTACAAGTTTACCCGCCCGCCCACTGGCAAGGTGCTGCGCATCGATCGCATCCGCGAGATACACGAGCGCCTGCCCAATACCCACCTGGTGATGCACGGCTCGTCCAGCGTGCCGCAAGAGTGGCTCAAGATCATTAATGAGAACGGCGGCGAGATGGGCGAGACCTATGGCGTGCCGGTCGAAGAAATTGTCGAGGGCATCAAGAACGGCGTGCGCAAGATCAATATTGATACCGATCTGCGCATGGCCTCGACCGGTGCCATCCGCCAGTTCATGAACCAGAATCGCAAAGAGTTCGATCCGCGTAAATACCTGGCCGTCGCCACCAAGGCGATGAAGGGCATTTGCCTGGAGCGCTATCAGCAGTTCGGTGCGGCCGGCAATGCCTCGAAAATCAAGGTTCAATCGCTCGAGATCATGACCAACCGCTACGCCAAGGGCGAACTGAATCAGATAGTGCGTTAAGGCGCACGACTGGCAACACCCGCCCCTACAGTCCTCCCCTCACGGGGAGGTGACTCTCAGCTCACTTTGTTCGTTCATGCCGATTCCCACCGTTTTTGAATCAAACATCACCAGCCTGCCGCTTTTGGCGCGGGGCAAGGTCCGCGACATCTATGCGGTCAACGATGAATTGCTGCTGATTGTGACCAGCGACCGTCTGTCGGCATTTGACGTCATCCTGCCTGATCCGATCCCTGGCAAGGGGGCGGTGCTGACCGCCGTGGCCAATTTCTGGTTCGGCAAACTGGCGCACGTTATTCCCAATCAGTTGACCGGCATTGACCCCGAGAGCGTGGTGGCCGACACCGAGCGCGATCAGGTGCGTGGCCGCTCATTGGTGGTCAAGCGGCTCAAGCCCTTGCCCATTGAGGCGGTGGCGCGCGGTTATCTGATTGGCTCAGGCTGGAAGGACTACCAGAAAAACGGGGCCGTCTGCGGTATCGGCTTACCCGCTGGCTTGCAGTTGGCACAGCAGCTTCCGGAGCCCTTGTTTACTCCGGCGACCAAGGCCGAAATCGGGGCGCACGACGAGAATATCGACTTTGCCACGGTGCAACGCATGATTGGTGTCGAACTTGCGGCTCAGGTGCGTGAGGTGACCTTGCGGCTTTATCGTGAAGCCGCAGCATTCGCTCGCGTCAAGGGCATTGTCATTGCCGACACCAAGTTCGAGTTTGGGCTGGACAAAGAGGGCCGCCTGCATCTGATCGATGAGGTGCTGACTCCCGATTCCTCCCGCTTCTGGCCGCTTGAGGACTACGAGGTGGGCATCAGCCCGCCTTCGTTTGACAAGCAGTTTGTCCGCGACTATCTGGAAACCCTGGACTGGAACAAAACCGCACCCGGGCCCGTATTACCGCCTGAAGTGATTGACAAGACCGCAGCGAAATACCTCGAGGCCCTGATCCGACTGACGGGCGACAAGTTGCCGACGTGAGCGACGAATCGATCGCCCCGGCCCCGAAGCAGGCCAAGGAAAGCCCGAAAGCCGGCACTCCCGACGTTGACCCTTGCGCGACCTGCGTGCATGCCGAGCACTCGCCGATGTTCGTGCCGGTGTTGCCCCCGCTCAACTATCCGCCGGTCCGGCAGGTCAGCCTGTTTGCCTGCCTGGGTTGGTTGAAGCTGGGCTGGCAGGACATGTTTCGTCAGCCGGTGAGCAGTTTCGGCTATGGCTTGAGTCTGGCGGTCATCGGCTGGGTGATCCTAGCCATCACCATGGACTATCCCTACCTCTATACCGCCTCGGTCAGCGGGTTTGCCCTCGTGGCGCCCATGCTGGGTGCCGGCTTGTACGAGAAATCGCGTCGCTATCTTGCCGGCGAACCGGTGTCACTGTTCTCGACCGGTGCCGCCTGGCGGAGAAACAGTTCCGCCCTGCTGGGTTTTTCGGCCTTGTGTTTTCTTGCCGGGACCTTGTGGCAAGTGATCTCGGTTTTCGTCATCGCCGTTTTCTACAAAGGCGGCGGTCTGAAGCCGATGGCCATGATCCTGGAGATCTTGCGCAGCCCGGAACACAACCTGATTTTCGCCATGTACCTGTTCATGGGTGCCCTATTCGCCGCCGTGATGTTTGCGCTGACGGTGGTTTCGGCACCGATGCTGGTCGATCGGCGGAATTGCCGCCTGCAGGTGGGGTTGGTCACCAGCATCAATGCGGTGGCGGAAAACCCGATACCGCTGGCCATCTGGGCCACGGTGATCATGATCATGGTGGCGCTTGGCTTCGCGACCGGCCTGCTGCTCATGATTTTTGTTCTCCCCTGGCTGGCGCACGCCAGTTTCCACGCCTACCGGGCGCTGGTCGAATAGTTTCTTTTCCCGTTACTACTATGAACCCCTTGCTTGACTTCAGCGGCTTGCCCCGCTTCGACCTCGTTGCGCCCGAGCATGTGCGCCCGGCCATCGAGGCCTTGATCGCGCAGTCGCGGGCCACGTTGGCGCGAGTTCTGACCGAGGAGGTGCCCGCCACGTGGGATGAATTCATTGTGCCGATGCTCGATGACGGCGAGCGCCTGGGGCGCGCCTGGGGCATGGTCGGTCATCTGCACTCGGTCAATGACGTGCCGGTGTGGCGCGACGCTTACAACGAGATGCTGCCCGAGGTATCGAGTTTTTATGCCGAGCTGGGTCAGAATCTGGCGCTGTTCGCCAAAACCCGCGCCCTAGCCGATAGCCCCGAGTACGCCGCGCTCAGCGCCGTGCGCCAACGCATTATCGACAAAGATTTGCGCGACTTCCGTTTGTCCGGTGCGGAATTGCCCGAAGACCAGAAGCCGCGTTTCAAGGCGATACAGGAGGAGCTGTCGGCCTTGGCCGCCAAGTTCTCCGAGAACCTGCTCGACGCCACTAATGCCCATAGCGAGTGGATCACCAACGAAGCGGATCTCGCCGGTCTGCCCGAAGATGTGAAGGCCGCCGCCCGTGCCGCCGCCGAGAAAGATGACGACAGCAGCAAGCACGCGCTCTGGAAGTTTTCCTTGCATGCACCGAGTTATTTGCCGGTGATGCAATACGCCGAAAATCGTGAGCTGCGCAACCGCATGTACCTCGCCTCTGCCACGCGCGCCTCGGAGTTTGGCAAGCCGGACTGGGACAACGGCCCGTTGATCGACAAGATTCTGGCGTTGCGCGCAGAAGAAGCCGCCATGCTCGGCTACCCCCACTATGCCGCCGTGTCACTGGCCCCCAAGATGGCCGAGAGCGCCGAACAGGTGGCACAGTTTTCACACGATATGGCTGCCAGAGCCAAGCCCTTTGCCCAGAACGATCTCGCCGAGCTGCGCGAATTTGCGGCCCGTGAATTGGGGATGGATACGCTCGAAAGCTGGGACATTCCCTGGGCCTCGGAAAAGCTCAAGCAGACGCGCTATGCGTTTTCTGACGATGAAGTGAAGCAGTACTTTCCCGAGCACAACGTCCTGGCCGGCTTGTTCAAAGTGGTCGAGTCACTGTTCGCAGTCAGCGTAAAAGCCGACACGGCACCGGTGTGGGACAAGGATGTGACGTTCTGGCGCATCGAGCGTGCCGGCACCTTGGTGGGTCAGTTTTACCTTGATTTGCATGCACGCGACACCAAGCGCGGCGGTGCCTGGATGGACGATGCCCGCGACCGTCGGCGCATCGGTTCCCCCACTGATCGCCGTATCGCCAGCGCCGACTTGCGGAATGTGCAGACCCCGGTCGCTTATCTCACCTGCAACTTCCCCTCGGGGGTCAATGGCAAGCCCGCGACCTTTACTCACGACGACGTGATTACCTTGTTCCATGAGTGCGGCCATGGCCTGCACCACTTGCTCAGTGAGGTCGACGAGTTGCCGGTTTCCGGCATCAATGGGGTGGAGTGGGATGCCGTCGAGTTGCCCAGCCAGTTCATGGAAAATTTTTGCTGGGAGTGGGAGGTGCTTGCCGGAATGACCGCGCACGTCGACACCGGTGCGGCCCTGCCGCGCGCGCTCTACGACAAGATGATCGCCGCCAAGAATTTTCAGAGCGGATTGATGACGCTGCGTCAGCTGGAACTGGGTCTCTTCGACCTGCGCATTCACTGGGACTATCAGCCGGGCGGCGCTCGAACTGTCATGGACGTGCTGGCGGAGGTGCGGCGCGACGTTGCGGTACTGACTCCGCCCGACTGGAACCGCTTTCCCAACAGCTTCTCGCATATCTTTGCCGGCGGCTATGCGGCGGGATATTACAGCTACAAGTGGGCGGAAGTACTCTCGGCCGATGCGTATGGGGCGTTTGAAGAGGCCACCGCCGCACGCGGAGCGCAGAGCACGCTCGATCGTACTGTGGGTGAGCGCTTCTGGAAGGAAATTCTCTCGGTGGGCGGATCGCGCCCGGCGCTGGAATCCTTCAAGGCGTTCCGTGGCCGGGAGCCGACACCGGACGCGTTGCTTCGCCATAGTGGCATGGCGGTCGCGGCGTGAGGCCCGCGTAACTCCTGCCAGCGCTTTGTGCTGCCTACTCCGTAAGCAGAGCCGTCAGTTCGCGTTCAAGAATCGCCGGGTCACCGGCATTGAGCTCGACGAGGCGGCGCAAATGCGTAATGCTGTCCAGATCGATGCTGGTACAGCGCAGACCAAGATGGCGGCCGTCAATGTGGCTTATGGTCGCCCACATCGAGATCGAGGTGTCTGCGCCCAGATCAAATTGGAGCAGGCAGTCATCGTCTTTGTCGCCCTCCCAGCCTTCGCCCACTTCGACCAAGGCACCGCGCAGGGAAATGTCTTCCAGTTGCGCGTAACTGAGCCCGGCATGCGTCGTCAGGCGCACTGACGAGTGGAATACCGCGCGCCAGAAATGGCGACGTTCTTGAGGGGAGGTCATGACCTGTTCCTTGCCGTGAGTGTGCTTGATTATAGGCACGGGCCGTGGGTGATAATCAGCGCATGAAAATAGCGACCTGGAATGTGAACTCCCTCAAGGTGCGCCTGCCGCATGTGCTCGACTGGCTGTCCGCGCATCAGCCAGACGCACTGTGTCTGCAAGAAACCAAAACCGAAGACGCCGGCTTTCCGTTCGCGGAGTTGCTCGCCGCCGGCTATTGCGCGGTACACAACGGCCAGAAAACCTACAACGGCGTGGCCTGGTTGACGCGCGGCGAGCCCGCCGAGGTCAGTCGTGACATCCCCGGCTTTGCCGATGAACAGAAACGGGTGATTGCCGTGACGCTGGGAGATACCCGCCTGGTGTGCGGCTACATGCCCAATGGTCAGGCCGTGGGGAGCGACAAGTATGAATACAAGTTGCGCTGGTTCGCGGCGCTGACCGATTGGTTGCGCGAGGAAATGACGCGCTACCCGAAACTGGCCTTGCTCGGCGACTTCAATATCGCACCCGACGACCGGGACGTACACGACCCGGTCGCCTGGAAAGACCAGATACTGTGCAGCGAGGCCGAGCGTGCGGCGTTTTCCGGTCTGCTTGCGCTGGGCTTGTCGGATGCCTTTCGTCAGTTCGATCAGGTCGAGAAAAGCTATTCCTGGTGGGACTACCGGGAAATGGGCTTCCGGCGCAACAAGGGCTTGCGCATTGACCACATTCTGCTCTCGGCACCGCTGGCCGACGTCTGTCGCGCGTGCGTGATCGACAAGGCACCGCGCAAGCTGGAGCGGCCATCCGATCACGCGCCGGTATTGGCGGAAATCCAGTGACCGGGACTCAGCGCAGATAGTCCACCATGCCGTGGCCGGCCATGTAGCCGCTGGCCATCACCGCAGTGAGCAGATACCCGCCGGTCGGTGCTTCCCAGTCGAGCATTTCTCCCGCGCAGAACACGCCGGGCAATTTGCGCAGCATCAGTCGCTTATCCACCTCGTCGAGGGCGACGCCACCGGCACTGCTGATGGCTTCGGCCAGCGGGCGGGTGCCGGTCAAAGTCAGGGGCAGGGACTTGATGGCGGCGGCAAGATGTAGTGTCTCCGCCCGCTGCTCGGCCGTGCTCAATTCGCGCAGCAGGGTCGCCTTCGCTCCCGACAGACCTATCTGGCGACGCAGGTGATTGGCCAGGCTGTCGCGACCGCGGGGGCGTGACAGGAGCGCGCCCAACGCGGCCTCGGTGCGATCCGGGCATAGGTCGATCTGCAACTGCGCATTGCCATCCATTTCAATGCGCTCCCGCAGGGATCGGCTCAGCGCATAGATGGCGCCACCCTCGACCCCGTAGCGGGTAATCATGAACTCCCCGCGTTTGCTGGCACCCTCGTGGGTCAGCGCAATGCCCTTCAGCGGGCTGCCGGCATGTGCCAGCATGTGTGTCGACCAGTGTGTGCTGAAGCCACCATTGGCTGGTCGGAACGGGCTTAGCGCGACGCCGCGATCACGCAGCCATGCAGCCCAACTGCCATCCGAACCCAAGCGCGGCCAACTGGCACCGCCGAGTGCCAGAAGCGTAGCGGCCGCATCCCGACGCGCGACGTCGCGCCTGCCCTGGGGCGTTGAAAAGACAAGTTCGCCCTCCGGTCCCCAGCCAGTCCAGCGGTGACGGACGTGCAGTTGTACCTGACGTTCATTCAAGCGTCGAAGCCACGCGCGCAGGAGCGGCGCGGCCTTCATCTGCACAGGGAACACGCGGCCGGAACTGCCGACAAAGGTCTCGATGCCCAGGTCGCGGGCAAATGCGCGCACGCTCTCCTGACCAAACTCGGCCAGCCAGCCAGCGACGATGGGCTGTGCCTCGTCATAGCGCGTGATAAAGCGCTCGGCGGCTTCGTTGTGCGTCAGGTTCAGGCCACCCACGCCGGCCCGCAGCAGCTTGCGCGCGGGGGAAGGCATGGCGTCAAAGAGCTCAACTGGGTAGCCGGCGGCACTGATGATGTCGGCCGCCATCAGGCCGGCGGGGCCGGCGCCAATAATGACGACCGGCTTCACCGTGCTCACACAGCCAACGCGTTGGCCAGTCGGACGTAGGCGGCGACCGGAACGTCTTCTGCGCGTGAGGTGGGTGCGATGCCGGCGGCCAGCAACTGGTCTTCGCTGCACAGTTCACGCAGGGTATTGCGCAACATCTTGCGTCGTTGCGAAAAAGCGCGGGCGACGAGCTTGGCGAAGAGCGCGTAGTCAGTCGCCATGCCCTCCGGAATTGCCTTAATCGCCGTATCACCAGCGCCGACTTGCGGAATGTCGATGGGAATCAGGCGCACCACTGCCGAATCAACCTTGGGCGGCGGGTTGAACGAGCCCGGCGGCACAATGAACAGTCGTTCCATGTGAAAGCGGTATTGCAGCATGACCGACAGCCGCCCGTAGTCGCTTTCGCCAGCGCAGGCAACCATGCGATCCACCACTTCCTTTTGCAGCATGAAGTGCATGTCGCACACTTTGTCGGCATACGCCGCCAGATGAAAGAGCAGCGGGCTGGAGATGTTGTAGGGCAGATTGCCGACGATCTTGAGGCGTCCCGCGCCCTTCAGGCTACCGAAGTCAAAGGCCAGCGCATCGCCTGCGTGTATCGTCAGGTGCTCGGGAGCGTGCCGCTGGTGCAGGCGGGCGATCAGGTCGCGGTCGATTTCGACCACATGCAGGTGGGGCAGGCGCTCCAGCAGCGGGTCGGTCAGCGCCCCGAGTCCGGGGCCAATCTCGACCACGGTATCGTCCGGGCGCGCGGCCACGGCGTCGATGATCTTTTTGATCACGCCCGGTGAGACGAGAAAGTTTTGTCCGAAGCGTTTGCGCGCGGTGTGGCCGTCCACGGACTTCATGCCTGTCTTCGCACCATGTCGATGGCGGCCTCCACCGCAGCAAACAGGCTGGTCGGCGAGGCCCGCCCGCTGCCGGCGAGATCGAGTGCCGTGCCGTGGTCGACCGAGGTGCGGATAATGGGCAGCCCCAGCGTGACGTTGATGCCTTCGTCAAAGGCTGCGTACTTGAGTACGGCCAAACCCTGATCGTGGTACATCGCCACCTGGGCATCAGACCCGGCGAGCACATTTTTGGTGAACAGGGTATCCGCTGGCAAGGGGCCAACGAGGTTCATGCCCTCGGCGCGCAACTGCTCAAGCACGGGGGCAATGACCTCGACTTCCTCGCGCCCCATGTGACCGCCTTCGCCAGCATGAGGATTCAGCCCGGCGACCAGGATGCGCGGGTGGGCAATGCCGAATTTTTTCTGCAGATCGGTATGAACAATGTGCAGGGTGGTGGTCAATTCTTCGCGTGTGATGGCGGACGAGACATCCTTTAAGGGCAGATGGGTGGTGGCGAGTGCCACACGCAGGCCGGCACCGGCCAACATCATCACCACACGTGCGGTATTGGTATGCTCCGCGAGATATTCGGTGTGACCACTGAAGGGAATGCCGGCGTCGTTGATCACGCCCTTGTGCACGGGGGCGGTCACCATGGCGGTGAATTTACCGCGCTGACAGCCGTGAATGGCCGCGTCCAGCGTTGCCAGAACGTAGGGGGCATTGGCGGGGTTGCATTGGCCGGCGACAACCGGTGCTCGCAGCGGAACGTGCTGGATGGTTAGTGCAGAGACGTCATACCCGAGCCCCTTGGCGCGCTCCGCGAGAAGCGCGCGGTCACCGATAATCACCAATCGTGCCGGCCAATTACGGGTGGCCAGTTGCAGGCAAATGTCGGGGCCGATGCCTGCCGGTTCGCCCGAGGTAATGGCGATCAGGGGCAGTCCCGGGTCAGCGGGACTCGTTGCGATACTCGACATAAGCGCGGTCGCGCTGCTGGCGTATCCATTCCTGATAGGTCTCGTCCGACTTGCGCTCGCGCAGCACTTGCCGTGCCTGTTGGCGCTTGCGCTCGGCGTTGGCTTCTTCGGTGCGGCGCTCTTGCACCTGAATGATGTGGAAGCCGAACTGCGAGCGTACGGGGGCACTGACCTGGTTGATGTCCAGTGCATCCATGACGCGCTCGAACTCGGGGACTGTATCGCCTTGGTACAGCCAACCCAGATCGCCCCCCTTGGCACCGGAAAGGTCATCGGAATATTGCTTGGCCAGCGCAGCGAAGTCACCTCCGTTATCGAGCCGTTCCTTGATTTCCCTGATGCGCCGTTGGGCTTCGTCCACCGTCACCGTGTCGCTGACCTTGATCAGGACATGGCGCGCGCGCGTCTGCTTCAGCACCTGGGTCGGAGCAGCGCTCGCACCTGCCTGTTCGACGAGCTTGATAATGTGGAAGCCGGCCGGGCTGCGCAGAACGTCGCTGAGTTCGCCGGGCTTGAGTTTGAGCGCCGCTTCGGCATACATCGAGGGCAGGCGATTGATCGGGCGCGTGCCCATGTCACCGCCAGACAAGCCATCCGGCGCGTCTGAAAAAGACGCCGCCACCTTGGCGAAGGGCTCGCCCCGTTTCAATTGACTCAGTGCGTCGCTGGCGCGTACCCCCACTCGCATCAACTGATCGGGAGTGGCCTGCTCGGGAATGCGGATAATGATGTGGGCGACGCGCACCTCGGTGCTCATTGAAATGCCGGATGTCGGATTGGCCAGATAGTTGTCTATTTCCCCTTCGGTGACCAGGATGCGGCTGTCGACATCGCGTTCGCGCAGTCGTGAGAGCGTCATTTCGTCGCGGATCTCTTCGCGAAATGCCTCCCACACCACGCCGTCTTGCTTGAGCGCGGCACGGAAGTCTTCCATCGACATGCGATTGTTGCTCGCAATGCGGCGGACGGCACCGTCTAGTTCGATGTCCGAAATCTTGAGCCCGGTTTCCTTGGCCAGTTGAAGCTGGATACGGTCGACAATCAGACGTTCCAGTAGTTGCTTTTCCAGCACCTGAGGCGGCGGCAGTTGTACGTTTTGCGCGCGTAGCTGGCGCTCGACAGTGGCCAGCCGAACCTTGAGTTCCGTGCTCGTGATCGCCTCGCTGTTGACCACGGCAACGATGCGATTGAGTTCGACAGGGTCCTCACGCGTCCCCTGCGCCCACGCAGTGCTTGTCCCCGCGCTCAGCATGAAAGCGGACAGCAACGCGAGGGAGAGTCGGGAACCGGGGTGTTTCGTCATGGGGAATCCTTACTGAACAGCAAAGGTTGGATCGGTGTCGATGGTATTGATCTCGCGGTAGCCTGGGACTGAGCGCTTCAGGAGATTGAGCGGATTCGAGCCAATGCGCGAAAAGTCCTTGAGTTCCAGCTGAATGAAGAACGAGCTCTTGGTGTCGTTTTCAGCGGTACCAACGCGTTGTGCTACACCCCGCACTATCCAGCACCCGGCGTCATACTCCAGGCCGGCGATCGATTCGATCAGGCGACTTTCCTGAAGCGAGTAGTTGTAGCGACCAACACCGTACCAGCCTCCGCCCAGCGGCCATTGACCGGAGAAGTCGACTTGGCGCAGGCCTTCGGTCGAGGTGGTGGGACTGATTGGGTTGGGGATGGTAAAACGTCGGTCAGCAAAGCGGTAACTGGCCGAGAGAATCTTCCCGATCTCGGGCTGATAGCGTACCCCAGCACTGTACCTCAGGGTCTTTGCCTCGGTCTGGCTGTATTGAATCGCTCCGTCGGCGAACAGCCGGGGCAACACTTGGCCGCTGAGCGCCGCAAGTAAATCACTCTTACGCTGCGTGTCGGTGGTTCCTGCCGGAAGATTTACGCGTTGATCGGCAAAGTAGAAGCGCTGACCCACCGAAGCGCGTATGCGCTCCGCGCCCGTTTCTGGCTCGATCCAGCGCGAGGTGGCCATCGCCGTCAGCTGGTTCGCATCGCCCAGTCGATCGCCACCCGAGAACCGGTTTTCGGTAAATATCTGGGCGAAATTGAAGTCGGCCAGGCCGGTATCGAACAGGGGTAGCTGGTCCTGGTCCCGGTAGGGAATGTGCACATAGTAGAGCCTGGGTTCCAGTGTCTGCGTAATAGCCTGTCCGCCGAGCGTGGAAGGACGCTCAAAGGTGAGCCCGCTATCGACAGAGAATATGGGTGCGCTGCGCTTGATACTGCTACCGCGTGTCTTGACGCCCGTCAGCTCATTGGTCCAGGTATCCAGCGAATAGTCAGTGAGGTGGTAGCCGATCTTGGGCGTGAGATAAAAATAGGAGGTCAGCAGTGGCAGGGAAAGCTGCGGGTAAAGGGTACGCCGCGTGCCTTCCTGCCGTTCCGCCAGGCGCAGACGGCTGGTGGCGTCGAAGTACGGATCGGCCGCGCCGGAAAAACGCACGTACTCGCCAGCGAAGTTGAACTGCAGGCCCAGGGGCAGGTCGCTTCTCAAAGCGTTGACCGTGAGCTGCGGCATGCGTGCGTAGGGGGCACTGACCGGGTTCTCGACGTCTTGCAGCACCTGATAGTCCTGCGCTGTCAGCGCCGCCGACCACCAGCCGGCACTGTAGTTCAGGGTGCCCTGGCTCAACACCAGGTTGTTGGAAATGGCGGCAATGCTGTTATCCAGGTCCTTGAAGTAATCGTCGTCCGAGACGCCGTTCAGTTGCAAGTTGCTGCTGAAGCCACTGCCAATGATTTGCTGGTGCGTCAGGCTGTAGGCGTGACGAGACTCTTCCTTCAGCTTGTCTTTCGCCAGATACTCGAAGCGTACTTGCCCTGAATAGCTCGGTTGCAGGTAACGGAACTCGTTGCGCAACTGAACGCCCCGCTTGCTCATCAGGCGAGGAGAAAACGTGGCGTCCATGTTCGGAGCGATATTCCAATAAATTGGCTGGGTGTACTCGAAGCCATTGTTCGTGCTGGTACCAATGCTTGGGCTCAGCAGACCGCTCTTGCGCTCATTGTCGAGCGCGAAGTCCAGATAAGGCGTGTAAAGGATGGGCACATCCTTGAAGAAGATGGTGGTGTGTTTGCCGGTACCGCGCCCTGTGGTGTAGTCGAGCTTGAGATCAGCCACCTGCGTGTACCAGTCAAGCGAGCCGGATGGGTTCGGCTGACACGTACTGAAAGTGGAGTCTTCCAGACGATATTTACCCTCGCCTTCAAAGTGCAGACGCGCGGCTTCACCACGGCCTGCGGCCGGAGCTCTGGGTTTTGGCTCGGGCAGGTCAAAGGCGGAGAGTGGCAATGGCGCTTTGGTTTTTTTCGTGCCGCCGATCACACTGCGTTGGATGACGTACTGTGGCTGATCGAAGAAACCGACGCGATCCTTGACTTGCAGCTTCATATAGGAGCCGACCATCTCTTCCGTATCGCGCGAGAGGCGGACATTGCCGACCGCTTCCACTTCGTCCTGAGCCTGACGGAAAACAAGGTAATCGGTTTCGAGCAGAGCGTCGTTTTTGGTCAGTTCGACATTGCCTTGGGCAATCACCTCGGTGTCGTTACTGCCGCGAATACTGTCGGCAAGAATCGAGGTCTCGTCGGGGTTGCCGAGCGGAATACGGGGCAGGTTTTTGGGTAGCTTCGAGAGCGGTACGCCCACCGCGCGGCGCGGCGCTTGGCTAGCGACGAGTTGCGTCGGATCATCTTCGCAGTACATCACGGTCTCAGGCGCGCTGCGCGACGCGGGCACGGAGGTGCCACCGAGGAGGGCCGGGTCAACGCGCAGCGGCGGCAGTTTGCCGCCTGAGCCCTCTTTACCGTGCTCGGTCGGCACTGTCGCGGCGACCGGTACCGGGTAGCAGCGCCGCGTCGCGGCCGCGGCCACCGTGACGGGTGGGGTTACTGTCGGACTACGTTGGGGGACGGGCTGTTGGGCGACGTAGTCCCGGCCGAGCAAGGCGGGGTCGACCCGCAGGGGTGGCAATTTGCTCGTTGGGCGGTCTTCGGCCGATTCTGCAAGGCGAATTTGAGTACCTGTCGCCACTGTGGCCTGCCCAGAACCACCTGTGCCGCGCGGGCGTGGGCGCGGCGGCAGGGGCGGCAAAGATGTTCGGGCCATGGGTTTGGCGGGGGTCGCGGGCGTGGCCGCCGCTGTGGCTGTGGCCGCAGGTTTTTTCTCGGCCAGGGGTGCGCCGGCCATGCCTGCAGGGGGCGACCCTTGTTCGGGTACGTGCACCGGGTCAGTCTTTTTGGAAGCTGTCGCCGATGGCGACGGCGCTGCGTCAGTTGATACCGGGCTTGCCGTGTCTTTTACCACGGGAGTTACGACGGCTGCACCGGATTCCGACGTGGATGGTGATGAGGGCGGGGCCGGAGCGGCCGCTTCCTTGGGGGGCAACGGGGGCAGTCCGAGCAGCGCCGGGTCGACACGCAAGGCAGGCACGGCCTGTGCCAACGCCTCGCCACCGAAGAGCGAGAGAATGGCCAGGACGCCGAGTTTTCGGTAGCGGGTAGGCGGCATTACCAGTGCTGGGTAGGTTTTAGGGCCGCTGCCGGGAGATCGATGGCAGCAGGCCACTGCTAGAATCGGTGGATTCTATCACCCTCACTCACGGGCTTCCGGAAGCTTTCTAGCGGCTTTTAATTGCCCAAAGAACGCACATGCAACGGCGAAATCAAATCGAAACCTGGTTGTCTGGTCTGTGGCCGGGAGAATCCTTTCAACTCGCCCCGGCATCGGCCGATGCCAGCTTCCGCCGATACTTCCGCGTAAGTCGGGGTGCGGCACCGACATTGATTGTCATGGATGCCCCGCCCAGCCATGAAGACTGCCGCCCCTGGCTAAAGATTCAGCGCGTTCTGCACGAGGCGGGTGCCCATGTTCCCGAGGTGATTGCCCAGGACCTGGATCAGGGCTTTCTGGTCATCTCCGACCTGGGCAACGCGACGTATCTTTCCATTCTCGATGCCGACAATGCCTCCTTCCTCTACAGCGATGCAACGGCGACGCTGATTGATATACAGAAGGCCAGCAAGCCGGGCGTGCTGCCGGAGTACGACGTTGCATTGTTGCAGCGTGAGCTGGATTTGTTCCCCGACTGGTTCGTGGCCCGTCACCACGGCAGCCCCTTGCCGGATGCCGATCGGGCCACGCTGCAGAAAGTCTTTGAGCGCATTCTGGCGGTGAATCTGGCTGAGCCACGGGTGTATGTGCACCGCGACTACCACGCGCGCAACCTGATGGTCATTGCCGACGAGACACGGCGTAACCCCGGCGTCATTGATTTTCAGGATGCGGTGTACGGGCCGATCAGCTATGACCTGGTGTCGCTGTTCAAGGATGCCTATGTGACCTGGGAGGAAGAAATCGTTCTTGACTGGCTGGTTCGCTATTGGGAGGGGGCGCGCAAGGCCGGTCTGCCGGTACGCGCCGATTTCGCCGACTTTCACCGTGATTACGAATGGATGGGGGTGCAGCGCCATCTCAAGGTACTGGGCATTTTTGCCCGCCTGTATCACCGTGATGGCAAGGACGGTTACCTGCAGGATATGCCGCAGGTCGCAGCCTATCTGCGCAAAGCCTGCGATCGCTATGACGAACTCAAGTTCATTGTGCGCCTGCTCGATCGCCTGGAAAATCGTCAGGCGCAAGCCGGCTACACGTTCTGACCGGTGATCACGATGCGGGCAATGATTCTGGCGGCCGGGCGTGGGGAGCGCATGCGTCCTTTGACCGATCATTGCCCGAAGCCCTTGCTGGCGGTCGGGGGGAAACCGTTGATTGTCTGGCACATCGAGCGTCTGGCCGGGGCCGGTTTTACGCAGCTGGTGATCAACCATGCTCATCTGGGAGAGCAGCTCGAAGCCGCACTTGGCACTGGCGAGCGCTGGGGCGTACGTATCACCTATTCACCCGAACCACCGGGTGCGCTGGAAACTGCGGGAGGAATAGTTCAGGCCTTGCCCATGCTTGGCTGCGAGCCGTTTCTGGTAGTCAATGGTGATATCTATTGCGACTGGGGCCCCGTCGGTGTTGCTCTGGAGGCGGGCAAACAGGCACATCTGGTACTTGTCCCCAATCCGCTGCACAACCTGGAAGGTGATTTTGCCTTGCAAGATCGGCAAGTCGGCTCTGGTAACACGGCGATCGGCGAGCGCCTGACATTTGCGGGCATCGGCATTTATCACCCGGAGCTGTTCGCCGGTCTCAGCGCGGGTCAGCCCGCCAAGCTGGCACCACTGCTTAGGCAAGCCATGGCTCGGGGGCAGGTCAGCGGCGAGCGCTACGATGGCCGCTGGGTCGATGTGGGTACACCCCGGCGATTGACGGAGCTGGATGCCCAGCTTGTTTCTGAAAGGACACTATGACTACAGCCTTTGCCATCCGGCGCGCTGCCCTGATGGAACATCTGCGCGCGGCAGGCGGGGGCATTGCGCTGATCCCGACAGCGCCCGAACGTGTGCGCAATCACGATGCCCACTATCCGTACCGCCCTGACAGCAGCTTTCATTACCTGACCGGATTCCCCGAGCCTGAGGCTGTGCTGCTGCTCTGCACGGAGCCCGCGCAAGCCATTCTGTTTTGCCGTGAGAAGAATCTCGAGCGCGAAATCTGGGATGGGTTTCGCTTCGGTCCCGAGGCTGCCGCCGAGCGGTTTGCCTTGGATGCCGCCTACCCAATTGCAGAGTTCGACACCAAGTTTGTCGAGTTGCTCGGCAATCAGCCGGCGTTGTGGACGGCCGTCGGCCACGATTCGGAGTGGGACGCGCGCGTCACCAAAGCGCTGAATGCCGTGCGCGCCAATTCGCGTTCGGGCAAGCGCGCGCCGGGGGTCTTGCGTGATGTGCGTGCCACGATCGACGAGATGCGCCTGATCAAGGATGCCGATGAGCTGAAGCTCATGCGCCGCGCCGGCGAGATTTCAGCGGCCGGGCACGTGCGCGCGATGCGTGCCTGTGCGCCGGGGAAGTTCGAGTATGAAATCGAGGCCGAGTTACTGCACGAATTTCGCCGTCACGGCTGCGCTGCCCCGGCCTACACCTCGATTGTGGCAGGAGGGGGGAATGCTTGTGTACTGCACTACATCAGCAATGATCAGATGCTCCGGGACGGAGACCTGCTGCTGCTCGATGCCGGCGGCGAGTTCGAGGGCTATGCCAGCGATATCACGCGCACTTTCCCGGTCAATGGCCGCTTTTCGTCGGCGCAGCGCGACGTGTATCAGGTGGTTCTGGCCGCGCAGGAAGGTGCTATTGCGGCACTTCAACCCGGTGCCAGTTTCAACGATTACCACGACGTGGCTACTCGCCTTCTGGTTCAGGGCATGCTCGATCTGCAACTGCTCAGCGGCACCGTGGATGGGGCTATCGAGAGCGGCAGCTTCAAGCGTTTCTACATGCACCGGGCAGGGCACTGGCTGGGACGCGATGTGCATGACTGCGGTGAGTACAAGATCAGCGATGCCTGGCGGCCGCTCAAACCCGGGATGGTAGTCACGGTCGAACCCGGTTGCTACATTCGTCCGGCCGATGATGTGCCCGAAGCCTTCTGGAATATCGGCATCCGTATCGAGGATGATCTGGTGATCACCGAGGGTGGCAGCGAGAATCTGACGGCCGGAGTACCCAAAACGGTGGCCGGGATCGAAGCACTGATGGAGAACCGCGCATGACCGTGCCCCAGCGCATTGCCATTGTTGGTGGTGGTCCGGCCGGGTTAGCGCTGGCCCTGGCACTGCATCGGCGCGGCATCGCGGGCACGGTGTTTGAGGCACGCAATCGTCCCGCCGTACAGCGTGATGCGCGTGTTCTGGCGCTGTCGCACGGATCAGTGCAGATGCTCGAGTGGTTGGGGGCATGGCAGCCCCTGCTTGCGCAGCGTGCAGCGACGGCGATTAGAACCATTCATGTCTCGCACCGCGGTGGGCTGGGTCGAACGAAAATGACGGCCGCCGAGCTGGGCGTCGATGCGCTCGGCCACGTAGTGCCGGCACAGGCACTGATTGCAGTTCTGGATCAGTTGGTGGATGACACCGACATCATTTATCGGGATTGCGTCCAAGTCGGCGCTGGCGAGACGGCGGATTTGCTGCGCGACCATGCGTTGATCGCCTGGGCCGAGGGGGCTGTTGATCCGCGCCTCGCACAGCAACGCAATTACGACCAGCATGCGGTGCTGTGTACCGCGCAGGTGGAACAGGCCCACGGCCATGTGGCCTGGGAGCGCTTCACCGACGAGGGCCCGGTTGCCCTGCTGCCGCTGGGGGCTGAATACGCCGTGGTGCTGGCCTGCGCAAACCACGAGCTGCTAGAGTGCATGGCGCTTGATGATCTGGCTTTTCTTGAGCGCCTGCAGAACCGGTTTGGTACCCGGCTACGGTTTACCGGCGTCAGCGCCCGTGCCAGCTATCCTCTCGGCCTGCGCTGGCGTGCGTCACCGGTGGCCCCGCGTCAGGTGTGGCTGGGCAATGCGGCGCAGACGCTGCACCCGGTCGCCGGTCAGGGCTTCAACCTCGCCTTGCGTGATGTCTGGCAGTTCGCCGAAGGTGCGGCGCGTTGCGTCGCGGCCGGGCAAGACCTTGCCGCCCCTGAGGTATTGCGTACCTATGCGACCCAGCGCGAGCTGGATCGTCGGGGGGTGATAGGCTTCACCGACACGCTGATCGACACCTTTGGCACTCGCTTCTCACCGGTCAAGCACGCCCGTGGTGCGGGTTTGCTGGCGCTGGACGTAGTACCCGGGCTGCGCCGCTTTGTCGCCCGGCGCATGATGTTTGGGGCGCGCAACTGGTGAGTTAGCGCAGCTAAGTATTTTCTGGCCCTGATCCGGTCTAAAGGATTGCGCTAGAATTCGTCCCCTACTCCCCGCGCTTTTACCCACCCCTTCCGCTCTTTATGGACTTCCTTGGCTTTTCGCTGCGAAACAATCTTTTCGTCGCGCCCATGGCTGGGGTTACGGATCGTCCGTTTCGCCAGTTGTGCAAGCAGCTGGGAGCCGGTTTGGCCGTTTCGGAGATGGTGACATCTAATTCGCTGCTCTATGGCAGTGCCAAGACCTTACGCCGCGCCAACCACGAGGGTGAGGTTGATCCGATCTCGGTACAGATTGCGGGCGCCGACCCGGTCATGATGGGCGAGGCGGCAAAGTACAACGTCGATCACGGTGCCCAGATTGTGGACATCAATATGGGCTGTCCGGCAAAAAAGGTCTGCAATGTCATGGCCGGTTCGGCGCTAATGCAGCACGAAACGCTGGTGGCCAAGATTCTCGAAGCGGTGGTCAATGCCGTGCCCAACACCCCCGTGACCCTGAAGTTCCGTACCGGTTGGAATCGCGAGAACAAAAACGCGCCGACCATCGCGCGTATCGCGCAGGAAAGCGGCATTCGCGCCGTGGCCATTCATGGTCGTACGCGCGCTGACCAATATATGGGTGATGCCGAATATGACACCATCGCGCTGGTCAAGTCGCAGATTCACATTCCGCTGATCGCCAATGGCGACATCACCACGCCTGAAAAGGCGAAGTTCGTGCTCGACTACACCAAGGCCGATGGCGTCATGATTGGCCGTGCGGCCCAGGGTAAGCCCTGGTTGTTTCGCGAGATCGAATATTTTCTCAAGACCGGCATGCATTTGCCGGCACCCACTCGTGCCGAGATTCACCACATTCTGCGCGGACACCTTCTGGAGCTCTACGCGTTCTACGGCGAAGACACCGGCGTCAAGATCGCGCGCAAGCACATCAGTTGGTACACCAAGGGTATTGTCGGTGCGGCAAGTTTTCGCCATGCCATGAATCAGCTGCCGACCACGCAGGATCAACTGCGTGCCATCGACGAATTTTTTCTCGACACGCTCGTTGACCATGCGGCCAATGACCGTGTCGTCATTGACCACGCGGAGGCCGCATGAGCTCTGAACTGCATGATTGCGTTCGTCGTTCGTTGAACCGCTACTTCCGGGACCTCGACGGTCAGGCGCCGCACGCGGTGTATGACATGGTGCTGCGCATGGTCGAGCGCCCCATGCTTGAAGTGGTCATGAAGCAGGCCGAGGGCAACCAGTCAGTGGCTGCCGAAATCCTGGGCATCAGTCGCGGCACCTTGCGCCGCAAGCTGGCCGATCACGATCTGCTGTGACCGGCCCGCGGTAAACATTCCCTGTAATCTTTCTGAGGTTGAAACATGGCTGTACCTTTTGAGCGGGCGCTGATCAGCGTTTCCGACAAGCATGGCGTTTTGGACTTTGCCAAGGGCCTCGATGCGCTGGGCATCAAGTTGTTGTCTACCGGCGGCACCGCGAAGATGCTGCGAGATGCCGGACTGCCGGTCACGGACGTTTCCGAGCATACCGGCTTTCCCGAAATACTCGATGGCCGCGTCAAGACGCTGCATCCCAAAGTGCATGGCGGCATTCTCGGCCGGCGTGATCTGCCCGAGCACCTGGCCACCATGAAAGAGCACGGTATTGCCCGCATTGATCTGGTGGTGGTCAATCTCTATCCGTTCCGCGAGACCGTCGCCAAGCCCGGCTGTACGCTTGACGACGCCATCGAAAACATTGACATCGGCGGCCCGGCCATGGTGCGTGCGGCAGCCAAGAATCATGGCAACGACGAAGGCGGTGTAGGCATTGTGACCGACCCGAGCGATTACGCCTGTGTGCTGGACGAACTCCGGCAGCACAAGACGTTGTCGTACAAGACCCGCTTCACGCTGGCCAAGAAAGCCTTTACGCATACCGCCCGTTACGACTCGGCGATTGCCAACTGGCTGACCTCGCTCGATGCCGACAACAAGCCAGGCACCTTCCCCGATCGTCTGCAACTGGCTTTCGACAAGGTCGACACCATGCGTTACGGCGAGAACCCGCATCAGCAGGCGGCGTTCTATCGCGAGACCTCGGTGGTGCCCGGTTCCATTGCCAGCTACAAGCAATTGCAGGGAAAGGAACTCTCGTACAACAACATCGCCGATGCCGACGCGGCGTGGGAATGCGTCAAGGCCTTTGATGCCAGTGCCAGCGAAGTCGCTTGCGTGATCGTCAAGCACGCCAATCCCTGCGGTGTGGCGCTGGGCACAAGTGCCGAGGCCGCGTATCGGCGCGCCTTCAGTACCGACCCGACCTCGGCCTTTGGCGGCATCATTGCCTTCAACTGCCCGATCGACAAAGCGGCGGCCGAAGCTATCGCCGGCCAGTTTGCCGAAGTCATCATTGCGCCCGAAATTACTGACGAGGCTAAAGCCGTGTTTGCGGCCAAGCAAAATCTGCGTGTTCTGGTCGTTCCGATGAGCGCCTCGCGTGCCATCGGTGCCATGGATTACAAGCGCGTGGCGGGTGGCCTGCTGGTGCAGAGTGCTGACGAAGCGCGGCTGTCAGCCGCTGACATCAAGGTGGTGACCAAGCGCGTGCCGACCGAGCAGGAAATGCGCGATCTGTTGTTCTCGTGGCGCGTGGCCAAATACGTCAAATCGAACGCCATTGTTTTTTGTAAGGACGGCATGACCATGGGGGTCGGTGCCGGCCAGATGAGTCGCGTCGACTCGGCACGTATCGCGGCGATCAAGGCCGAGAATGCCGGGCTTACGGTGGTCGGCTCGGTGGTGGCGTCCGATGCTTTCTTTCCCTTCCGCGATGGTCTCGATGTGCTGGCCAAGGCCGGCGCTACTGCCGTGATTCAGCCGGGCGGTTCGATGCGCGACGCCGAGGTGATTGCGGCGGCTGACGAGCAAAACATCGCCATGGTGGTCACCGGATTCCGTCATTTCCGTCATTGATATGCGCTTGTTAGTCATTGGCGGCGGTGGCCGCGAGCATGCCCTGGCATGGCGATTGGCCAAGAGCGAGGACGTCAGCAAGGTCTTCGTGGCACCGGGTAATGCCGGTACGGCGCGTGAGCCGTTGCTGGAAAATATTTCCCTCACCGATCTGCAAGAGCTTGCCGATTTCGCCGCACGCGAGCAGATCCATGCCACCATCGTCGGCCCCGAAGCCCCGTTGGCCGCCGGTGTGGTCGACTTGTTTCGTGAGCGCGGTCTGCGCATCTTCGGCCCCACCAAGGCGGCCGCACAGCTCGAAAGTTCCAAGGATTTCGCCAAGCGCTTCATGACCCGCCACGGCATTCCCACGGCGGCCTTCCAGACTTTTTCCGATATCGCTGCCGCGCATGCCTACGTCAATCAGGTGGGCGCTCCGATTGTGATCAAGGCCGATGGCCTGGCTGCCGGCAAGGGCGTGGTTGTGGCCATGTCGCTGGCCGAAGCGCATGCTGCCATCGATGCCATGCTGGCCGACAACAAGCTCGGCGATGCCGGTGCTCGCGTGGTCGTCGAGGAATTTCTCGATGGCGAAGAGGCCAGCTTCATTGTTATGGTTGATGGCAAAACGGCCTTGGCCATGGCCACCAGCCAGGACCACAAACGCCTGCTTGATGCCGACGAAGGCCCGAACACCGGTGGCATGGGCGCGTATTCGCCGGCCCCGGTGGTTAGCCCCGAGATCCACGGGCGCGTGATGCGCGAGGTGATCAATCCGACCATTGCCGGCATGGCCAAAGACGGCATTGTGTTCACTGGCTTTCTGTATGCCGGACTGATGATCAAGCCCGACGGCAGCCTGCGCGTGCTCGAGTACAACTGCCGCTTTGGAGACCCGGAAACGCAGCCGATCATGATGCGGCTTAAATCCGATTTTCTGGCACTGATCGATGCCGGTATCGATGGGCGCTTGCACGAGGTGGAAGCGCAGTGGGACCGTCGGGTAGCACTGGGCGTGGTGATGGCGGCTGCGAATTACCCCGAGACGCCGCGCAAGGGTGATGTCATTCGCGGCTTACCGGCGGAAGGTAACGCGCCGGGTGGCGATACCCATGTCTTTCATGCCGGAACAGCCGAACAAAACGGCGAGGTGGTCACTGCCGGCGGACGCGTGCTCTGTGTCACGGCACTGGGCGAAAACGTCAAGCAAGCGCAGTCGGCGGCTTATGGCGCACTCAACCAGATTCAATTCGACGGTATGCAGTGCCGGCGCGACATTGGTTATCGCGCTCTGGCGCGCTAGGCCCCATGATTCTGCCTTCGGCGACACTGGGGATGCTCGGCGGCGGCCAACTGGGCCGCTTCTTTGTCGCGGCCGCCCATGAAATGGGTTACCGTGTTCTGGTCCTCGATCCCGACAAGCACAGCCCGGCCGGCCAACTGGCAGACGAGCATCTGGTAGCCGACTATGCCGATCAAGATGCACTGAATCGGCTGGCCGACGTCTGTGCCGCTGTCACCACCGAATTTGAGAATGTGCCGGCGGACACGCTGGCCTATCTCTCGAAGTTCGTGCCGGTGCGTCCGCACGCCGAGGCGGTGGCTATCTGCCAGAACCGCAGTGCCGAAAAAGGCTTTCTGCGACAGAACCGTTTTCCGCATGCGCCCTATGCCGACATCATCAGCGAGGCAGATCTTGCGCAGGCACCTGCAACACTGTTCCCCGGCATTTTGAAGGTGGCTCGCTTTGGCTATGACGGCAAGGGCCAGGCGCGTGTGGCCAACCGTGATGAAGCTTTGGCGGCCTTTGTGCACATGAAGGGCGAGCACTGCGTGCTTGAGGCCATGCTGGCGCTGGATTACGAACTCTCGGTGGTACTGGCCCGTGACGAGACGGGGCGTGTGGTGTGTTTCCCCACGGCCGAGAATCAGCACCGTCACGGCATCCTTGATATCAGCATCGTGCCCGCACGTACGTCTGAGTGCATGGCGGGTGACGCGCAGGAGATTGCACAGGGCATCGCGGAACAGCTCGGCTATATCGGCACCATGGCGGTCGAGTTTTTTGTCGTGCGCGGCGAGTTGTACGTTAACGAGATGGCACCCCGCCCGCACAACTCCGGGCACTACACGATTGATGCTTGCGTCACCAATCAGTTCGAGCAGCAGGTACGTGCCCTGTGCGGCCTGCCGCTCGGTGATGCGAGCGCACACAGCGCGGCAGTAATGGTCAACCTGCTCGGTGATATCTGGTATGGCCAGGACGCACACCACAGCCATGAGCCCGACTGGGCACCGCTTTTTGCCCAGCCCGATCTCAAGCTGCATCTGTATGGAAAGCACCACGCCCGCCCCGGCCGCAAGATGGGCCATTTCACCGTTATCGGCCGCGATGCCGAGCATATCCGCAAGTCGGCGCTGGCAGCACGGCGATTGATCGGCATCACGGCCGACTGACCATGGTCGATCTGGCGCAGGCTGTGGGGCTGCTGCGTGCCGGCGAGCTGGTGGCAATCCCCACGGAAACCGTCTATGGCCTTGCGGCCGATGCGCGCAGTCCGCAGGCCGTGGCCAAGATTTTCGCCGCCAAGGGGCGCCCGGCCGATCACCCGCTGATCGTGCATGTGTCCGACATGGCGCAATTGCCCAGTTGGGCCGTTCAGATCCCCGATAGCGCCTATGCCCTGGCGTCAAGTTTCTGGCCGGGCCCGCTGACCTTGATCCTCAAGCGCCATCCCGACGTGCCTGATGCAGTGACCGGCGGCCAGAACACCGTTGGGCTGCGCGTCCCAGCTCATCCACTCGCTCTGACGTTGCTGCGCGAATTCGGTAGTGGCATTGCTGCGCCCTCGGCCAATAAATTCGGGCGCATCAGCCCGACCACGGCACAGCACGTGCGCGACGAGTTTGGTGACAGCTTACCGGTACTGGATGGCGGAGCCTGCGCGGTCGGCATTGAATCCACCATTGTTGATCTGTCGCGCGAAACCCCGGCGATTCTTCGCCCCGGGCAAATCAGCCGCGCAGCGATCGCCGAAGTGATCGGCGACATCATGAAAAGCGGGTCAATGGAGCAGGGCACCGATCCGCGCGTTTCCGGCAGTCTGGAGGCACACTATGCCCCCGGTACCTCGCTTCAATTAGTCACGCCGGCCGATCTGGCGGCCACTGTGCAGCATGCGCTTGCGCGAGGGCTACGGGTGGCCGTACTCGCCCGGCATACCGCGCCCGCCGGCGCGCCAGCAGCTGTCTGGGACTGCGCCCCGGCCGCTGCGCCCGCCTATGCGCATGATCTGTACGCAAGTCTGCGTCGGCTTGACGCCTTATGCTGTGACCTGATTGTGGTCGAGGCCCCGCCTCCGCACGCCGAATGGGCGGGCATCGCCGATCGCTTGCGGCGTGCCGCGGCAGGCTCTGGCACCATTCTGCCATCAAGATTTGCCGCCAACGGTCGATAAACCCCTATAAGCGTCCGCCACGGGCGCAGAAATTCCAGGGTATCGTTATGGCCACGCCTGCTGACAATCTTTATTCATCCTCGTACCCGATCCGCCGTCCGCGCCCACCCAGCTTTGAGGCGCTCGTTCAGGCCGCTGCGAAGCGAGGGTTTGTGGTCGGGCGCGAGGTCATGCTAGGTGATTTGCCCGGGCTGATCGTCGGCTACAACATAGCCGGCTTCGGTCGATTTCTGGGCGCGGCGTACCCCTTGGTTGTGCGCACCGAGCGGGGCGGGGCGATGGTACATCCCGACCAGTTGACGCTGATATAATCGCACCTGTATTGGGGGTATAGCTCAGTTGGGAGAGCGTCTGGTTCGCAATCAGAAGGCCGTCGGTTCGATCCCGTCTACCTCCACCAATATTTGAAATCCCAACATGGTATTCATCGCTGGCGCCGGTGCAATTTTTGGCACGGTTGCAGCCTGACGTTGCTGTCGCGGCGCAAAAACACATCCCCGGGCAATCTGGACTTTGCCGACAAGCGGGTGCGCTATTTCGAAGACCGTGTCGAAAGCTTGCCGAATTCGCAACGCTTTCTCGCCACGACGACATTTGCCCTGACCGACCTGCAGTTTCGTCACAAAGATCTCTTGGATCGCCTGGCCGGGTCTTACGGCGCGAAGCCATGACAGCCCGCAAGTACGTTTGAGGGGGGGGGGAGAATGAGCAAAAACAAACCACCGCGAGTAGCCAAGAAAAATGAGGTTTCTATCGTCCGTTCATCGGCTGCCGAGTATCTGACATTTGTCGCGGCTACGGGCAATGGCAACGCCAGCGTGGAAATGCGCTACGAGGACGAAAACCTCTGGCTCACGCAGAAAATGATGGCCACGCTCTACGACGTGTCGGTGCCAGCCGTCAGCCAACATTTGAAGCGCATCTATGCCGACAACGAGCTGGAGCGCGAGGCAACTGTTAAGCAGTACTTAATGGTTCAAACCGAGGGCGAGCGCGAAGTTCAGCGCAAGGTGGATCACTACAGCTTGCAGGCCATCATTGCCGTTGGCTTCAAGATCGAAAACGAGCGCGCGGTACAGTTCCGTAAATGGGCCAACCAGATCGTCAAGGATTACACGATTCAGGGCTGGGTCATGGATGCCGATCGCCTGAAGAGCGGCGGCAGCGTGCTGACCGAAGATTTCTTCGAGCGGCAGTTGGAGAAGATCCGGGAAATCCGGCTCTCCGAGCGCAAGTTCTACCAGAAGATCACCGATATTTACGCGACAGCACTGGATTACGACACGTCGGCCACGGCCACCAAGCGCTTTTTTGCTGCGGTGCAGAACAAGCTGCACTACGCCATTCATGGGCAGACGGCGGCCGAGGTGATCGTGGACCGGGCGGATCACCAGAAGGACAACATGGGTCTGACCCAATGGGAAAGCGCGCCCCACGGCAAGATCCACAAATACGACGTTTCCGTCGCCAAAAACTATCTCTCTGAGTTCGAATTGGCGCAGATGCAGCGGATTGTCTCGGCCTATCTCGACATGGCCGAACTCCAGGCCATGCGCCGCATCCCCATGACCATGCAGGATTGGGAGGAGCGCCTCGGTGGTTTTCTGAAACTATGGGATCGCGAAATTCTGCAAGATGCCGGCAAGGTCTCGGCGGAAATCGCCAAGGCCCATGCCGAAAGCGAATTCGAGAAATACCGCATCGTGCAGGACCGGCTGTTTGAAAGTGACTTTGACCGACTCATCAGGCAGGTTGAGTCGGGATCTGAGTCAGGCAGCAACACCGAATAGTTCACATCCGATTGATCCCGGAAGCTGACAGACGCTGCTTCTATCCTAGCCGCTGTTACGTAGCCCAGCCGCGATACCGTTGATAGTGAGATGGATGCCGCGCTGTACGCGCTCGTCCGATTCTCCCGAGCGATGACGGCGCAGCAATTCGACCTGAAGATAATTGAGTGGGTCGATGTACGGGAATCGGTTGCGGATCGAGCGCTTGAGCAGCGGGTTGCCGTCGAGCAGTTCGGTTTGTCCGGTGATTTGTATCAGGCTGTCGACCGAGCGTTGCCATTCGGCCTTGATCAACGGGAAGATTTTCTCGCGCAGCGCGGAATCCGTTACCAGTTGTGCGTAGCGCTCGGCGATGACAATATCGCTCTTGCCCAAAACCATATCGATGTTCGAGAGCAAGGTTCGGAAAAATCCCCATTCATTGGCCATAGTCTGCAGCAGTAACAGTCCCTCGGGCCCTCTGACGCTAATCCACTGCTCGATGGCGCTACCAAAACCAAACCAGCCAGGCAGCATTAGCCGGCATTGGGACCAGGAAAATACCCAAGGAATGGCGCGCAGGTCCTCAATGGCGGTGGACTTCTTGCGCGAGGCAGGTCGGCTGCCGATGTTGAGCCCGGCAATCTCGGAAATCACCGTTGATTCCCAGAAGTAGCGCTCAAAGCCCGGGGTCTCATACACCATGGCCCGGTAGGCTTTGAAAGCGCAGTCAGAGAGCACCTCCATGGCCGCAAGAAACTCCGGGCGAGGGGCGTCGTGCTCGTGTGGAAGCAAGGTGGCCTCAAGCGTGGCGGCTGCCAGCACTTCGAGGTTGCGCCGTCCCAGTTCGGGCGTAGCGTACTTGTGGGCAATGACTTCACCCTGCTCGGTGATACGAATCTGCCCCTGAACAGCGCCCTGTGGCTGAGCAAGGATGGCCTGATAACTCGGGCCACCGCCGCGACCTACTGACCCGCCCCGGCCATGGAAAAGTCGCATGCGGACGCCGTGGCGGGCAAAGACACGCGTCAAGGCAATCTCGGCGCGATAGAGCGCCCAACCTGAGGTCAGGAAGCCGCCGTCTTTGTTGCTGTCCGAGTAGCCGAGCATGACTTCCTGCAAGGCACCTCGACTGGCCAGCAGACGGCGATACAGGCCGATGCCAAGCAGACGGTCCATGATCGACGCAGCTTGTGCCAGATCTTCGATGGTTTCAAAAAGCGGCACGACATTGACGTCGAGCGCATGTTCCAGCGGACGAAGCAGACCGACTTCCTTGAGCAGCAAAGCCAGCTCAAGGATGTCCGATACGCCATCGGTCTTGGAAATGATTACATTTTGGATTGCGTGCTGACCAAAGCGCTCATGAATCGAGCGCGCGGTGCGAAAAATTGCCAGTTCGCCACAGGTCTCATCGGAATACTGAACGCCGGGTACAGAAAGCGTGCGCGGGTCGGCGAGTTCGTCTGTAAGTAGTGCGATGCGCGCGCTTTCATCCATGGCGAGGTAGTCAGTGCCGGGGCGTGCCACGGCGAGCAGTTCGGCGACCGTACGCGCATGCACCTCGGAATTTTGGCGCAGATCAAGTGGTGCGAGGTGGAAGCCGAAGAGCGTGAGCGCACGGCGCAACTGGCGCAGGCGTCCGCGGGCCAGCAGACCCGCCTTGTGCCCCAGTAATGACTGGTGCAGGGCATCGAGGTCGGCACTGAGTTCGCTGGGCGAGCAATAGGGTTCAGCGCTTGAAACCGCGTGGCGCTGCACGTCGAAGTCGTCTAGCGTGCGCGCGGTCGCGGCGAGTCGTGCGTAGAAGCCGGCAATGGCGCGCCGATAGGGCTCATCCGTCCGGTGTGCATTTTGGTCGGGTGAGTTCTTTGCCAGATCGATGATGCTCTGAGGTACAGCGATCAGGGACGTTGTGGTCGAGAGTTCGGCACCCAGTCGATGCAGGTTTTCGAGCAGGTAGGCGAGTGCCTTCCGGCTTTGCATGCGCATCGCCGTTTCGAGAATTTCGGCGGTAACAAAGGGGTTGCCATCGCGGTCGCCGCCGATCCATGAGCCAGGATAGAGAAAGGGTGGCAACTCCTGATGTACCCAACCGGGTACCGCGTTACTCAGATGATCCTCCAGAGCGCCGTAGAGTCGGGGTAGCTCGCGCAGAAACGTAGTGTCATAGAAGGCCAGCGCATTGGCGACTTCATCGGTCACCGAGAGCTTGGTCCAACGCAGCATGCGCGTTTGCCAAAGGCGGAGGATGGTGCGGCGCAGTGCTTCGTGGAGCTCATCGCGTTCGTCGGGCGTCAAATCGCTGCGATCGCGCGTCTCGAGCATGTGGGCGATATCCCACTGCGCATCGAGGATGCTTTTGCGCTGCACTTCCGTCGGGTGGGCAGTGAGCACTGGAACCACCTCCGCTTGCGCGAAAAATTTTTGCAACGTGACGTTGTCGATACCGGCATCGACAGCGCGCTGGAGCGCGTGAGCCAGCGAGCCTTCTCGCGGCGCAGACCCGCTGAGCAGGTGGGCGCGGCTGCGACGCAGATGGTGCTGATCCTCGGCAATATTGGCAAGATGGGAAAAGTAGCTGAAAGCGCGCACGACCTGACTGGTGTGTTCGCGCGGCAACGCGTGGAGCAGGCTCTCCAGCTCGGCGCGGGCAATAGTGTCATCGTGACGATGGTGACTGATCGCCAATAGTCGAATGCGCTCGATGGTGGCCAACACCTCGGCACCTTCCTGGTCGGTCACGGTGTCGCCGAGCAAGCGCCCAAGCAGCCGAATGTCGTCACGTAGTGGTTGGTCTTTATCGCTGGTCATGATTTTCTGGCGGGAAGATTAACGGATGCCCTCGGCGCGTGCCTTCAGCGCTTCATTCATCGCGCTGTAGGCCGGCTTGCTGCCTGCAATCAGCGGCCAGAATGCGTGTGCGACCACGCCACGCATTTGCTCGCGGTTAATAAAGCGGCATCGTCCGGGTTGAAGTTCTTCGATGGCAAAAGAATGCTCGGCACCGAATAGCGCCCCGAGCGCGCTCACGCCCGGCCCGCCCCAACTGAATTTCTCGTATTCCTTGAACTGGAGAATTTTTGCAGCAACCGGCACTAACGCCAGTTTGACTCGGGCCACGAAAACCAACCGCTGGCCAGGGCTCGCGTTCCCCATCACCCGCACGATGAACGGGTTCCACTGCGCATACGCGGGGAAGTCGGTGAGAATCTCCCAAATGACTTCCTTCGAGGCGTCGATGATGATTTCAGTGTGAATTTCGTGCATTTCATTCTCCCTGAGACGGATCAATTTTTTCTGCCGAGCGCCAGCTCAATTTCTGCCAGTGCGCCGCCCTCGGGCTGGTTCGTCAGACGCGCCACCCCGCCATGGAGCTTGGCTACTTCTTGCACGAAGGCCAAACCCAAGCCCGTGCTCTTGCGCCCGGTTGCCGGGCGCGGCAGTGAGTAGAAGCGCTCAAATACGTGGGGTAGGGCGTAGTCCGGCACACCGGGGCCGCTGTCACGTACCGACAGCGTGACGTGCTGCTCGGCGACGCTCACCTGCAGGGTGATGTGTGCCGCATCCCGGGAGAACTCGATGGCGTTGTCCAGCAAGTTGCCCAGCGCCTGCTGCAGCAGGAAGGGGTCGCCCTGTACGGCGGTCGCAACTTCCCCAACCGTTATTATCCCAATCTGCCGCTCGGCCAAAGCCTGTTGCCGGCTATGGACGGTGGTGGCGATCAAATCGGCCAGCACGATCGTGCGCACATCTTCTGGCGCTTGCAATTGCTCGACCCGTGCCAGCACCAGCAATCGATCAATGATCAATTGCATGCGTGCGCTTTGTTCATTGATGTTGCGAACAAAGCGTGCGCTGTCTTCGGGGGCGGGTGATTCTTGCAGCAATTCGGCGGCCCCGCGTATGCCCGACAGCGGGCTCTTGAGTTCGTGCGCCAGGCTTTGAACATACTGTTCCACGTAGTGCTTGCCATCCAGTTTTGCGCGCATCTGGGTCAGCGCACGCGCCAGCACCGACAACTGCCGGCCGCCCGAGGTGGGGGGTGTCGCACGCTTGCCTGCAGCGACTGCCAGGGCATAGTCACGCAGGCGATTGAGCGACCAGGTCAGCCACAGCGTGAACACCAAACCGATTGCCGCTGAAATCGCCAACAGTAGAAATCCGGCGCGCATCACTCGCTCGCGCGCACGGTCGGCGTAAGGCTGCAAGGCGGTACCCGATTTTGCGACCGACAGTACGCCAATCATCTCGCCAGCGCGCATCACCGGCGCGGCCACATACATGGTGGACGTGTGCGGGTCTTCGATATTTTCCTTGGTGCTGCGGGCTCCGTATTCGCCGCGCAATACCCGCGCCACGTCGCGCCACTGGCTATAGTCGGCACCCAGTGCCTGCCCCGTAGAGTCGTACTGCACGATCCCGCGCGTGTCGGTCACGTAGACCCGGGCATTGACCGTGTGCTTGCTGACGCCGGCGATCAGCGCCCTGGGTTCGCGAGACAGTGCTTTGTCGACAGCCCCGGCGAATTTTCCTTGACTTATCGCACCCATGGCCAAGTCCTCGGCGGCCAGTTCGGCCAGCACATTGGCCGTATCGACCAGGGTTTCCTCGGTGGCGTGGCGCACGCCCGGCTCCACTTCGCGAGCGAAAATGCTGATCAGGAACCAGGCGGCAATGCCGACGATCAAAAAGTAGCCGATGAACAGCCGAATCGCGATGTTCATTGCAAATCGCTGCGCACGCTATAGCCCATGCCGCGGTGGGTCTCGATCGGGTCGTCATCGGCATGGGCCGCGCGGAGCTTGGCGCGCAAGGTCTTGACGTGGGCATCGACGGTGCGTTCCAGCGTTTCTTCTGCCTCGTGCCAGACAATTTCCATCAGCCGCGAACGGCTGAAGACCCGGCCGGGCTTTTCCAGCAAGACGGCGAGCAGGCGGTATTCATAACGAGTAAGGGCCAGCCAGTGGCCGTGGTAAGCAATGCGGGCGCCCTCTGTGTCGTGCGTGAAGCTGGGCGGTGCCGTGGTTGCTGAGGCTCCAGTGGCTTCCGTGGTCGGCGCACTGGTTGCGCGGCCAGCGCGTCGCAGGATCGCGCGCACCCGCGAGGTCACTTCGCGCGGGCTGAACGGCTTGGGTACATAGTCGTCAGCGCCCAATTCGAGCCCGATGATGCGGTCGATTTCATCGGCGCGCGCGGTCAGGAAGAGCACCGGTACCTCGGAGCGGCGACGCAACTCGCGACACACATCGAAGCCGCTCATGTCGGGCAGTCCGACATCGAGAATGACCAACGCAATGTCATGGCTGTGCACCGCCGTCAGCCCATCGCGGCCCAGACCGACACAGAGGCAGTCATAGCCTTCGGTGCTCAGCGCATAGACCAGTGGGTCGGCAATGGCAGGCTCGTCTTCAACGATCAGGATGCGCGGCATAAGCGTGGCGACACAAAATGGATGCCGCCATTTTGCCCGATGCGGCGCGGCGCACCCGGCTCGGTCAACGTAAAGCCCGTCTGACTCATCCTCGCACCCGCCGGCAGCCGCTCTGTTCCCAAGTCGGCGCTGGCGACACGGCGATTGTGTGTCGTAGAAGCAAAGAGGCGACAGAGCCCATTCCTCTATCAGGCGTTTGCGACTAAAGTGCCAGAACGATAACGTGCCAGTCTTGCCTTCCCTGGGCGTACTGGTGCCAACAAGATCAAGCAAGAAAGCCATCGACTAACTGAGTAACACTTAGCCTTCATGGAACAGATCAACACGCTCGAACACATCATAAAAAGCATCGGCCGCATGACCGGCCGCCGCGAGCGGTCGGGCCTGGAAATCGCGCTGGCCGAATCGCTGATCGAGTTGCTCAAGGCCAGCGGCGTCAATATTTACAAGTGCCAGGAAAGCGGTGGTGAAACCTTCGTCTGGCTCTCGGTGGCCGCAAACTGCGAGGGCACGGTGCTGCATGACAACGGGCTGTCCAAGCCCGACAACATCATGTCGGTCGAGCGCCTGCCGGTGCTCAAGACCTTCTTTGAAACTGGTGAGCATGAGGCGCAGGCCGGGCGCACCCTGTTGCCCATCCTCAATGAAGACAGCAGCTACTTCGGCTTTATCGAAATTCTCGAGCCCTCGCTCGATCTGTCCCAGCTCACGGCCACGGTCGAGGTGATCCGCATTTTCAACAACATGCTGGCGCTGCTCAATTACAGCGAGATCGACACCCTGACCGGCTTGCTTAACCGCAAGACCTTTGACGAATACTTGCGCAGGATTCTGCTGAGCGTCGCCCGCGCCAGCGACGAGACTCTGGTGTCGGACAAACTGCCCAAACGGCGGCAAGCGCAGGTGGATGAGCTTGACCACTGGCTGGGGGTGGTGGACATCGATCATTTCAAGAAGATCAACGACGGCTTCGGTCATTCCATCGGCGACGAAGTGCTGCTGCTGCTCGCCACCATGATGAAACGTTCGTTCCGAGCGTACGACAAGTTATTTCGCTTTGGCGGCGAGGAATTCGTGGTGCTGCTCAAGCCCGCGGATGAGCGCGATGCGCAGATGGCCTTCGACCGCTTCCGCCTGGCGATCGAGGCGCGCGAGTTTCCGCTGGTGGGGCGGGTGACTGTCAGCATCGGCTTCGCACGCATCGGCCCGAACGACCCGCCCTCGATCATCTTCGAGCGAGCCGACGAAGCGCTGTATTGGGTGAAAGAACACGGGCGCAACCAGGCTGCCAATTACGAAGCCCTGATTGCGCGCGGCGACCTGAAGCGTAAGGTAGAGAAGAGCGACGTCGAGTTGTATTGAGCAAGCAGGGCGTCGAGAATTTCCATCGCCGACCCGCCGGCGCCGACTGTTGACGGGTCGTGGCGACCTCACTGCGCCAAGGGCAATTGAATCCGGAAACAACTGCCGACGTTTTCCTGGCTGGAAAAACCGATTTTGCTTGCCCTATTCGGGGCATGAGTTACGGAATGCCTATCCTGTTCAAGGAAAGCGCTGACCGGTAAGGCAGAAAATCTTGAATCTTCGGCGAAAGGTATGTGCATGTTCTGCTACCTTATCGACAACTTCTAACGCCAGGAATCCACAAAGAGTCCATGAAGAATCTGTCGTTGCTAGTGTGCCTGACCCTGCCTTTCGCCGCGCACGCGGGCCCGCAAGAGGCCTGCGCCTATAGCGTCGCGATGGATGGCGTCTCTTGTCTGGTGATGGAACGTGGCAAGATCACCCACGAGCAGTATGCGAAATCAGGAGGCCCTGACAAGACGTGGGGTCTGGCCTCTGGAACCAAGTCATTCTCAGGCGTCGCGGCGGCAGCGGCGGTTCAGGATGGCCTGTTCAAATTGGATGACCGGGTCTCGGACATACTGACCGAGTGGCAAGCTGACGGGCGCAAGGACATCACTATTCGCCAGCTACTGTCGCTGACCAGCGGGATCAAAACGGCGAAGCCGGGATGGGGCTCGCTCCGGATCGACTATGCCGACGCCATTGCATTGCCCCTGGAATATGCCCCAGGCACGCATTACGCCTACGGACAGGCACCCTTTCAGATCTTCGCCGCGATGCTGGAGCGCAAACTGAACGGGGAAGCATATCAGTCCTATCTCCAGCGGCGCTACCTTGACGCCTTGGGGATAAAGTTGATCATGCGCGAGCGCCGGCTTGGCAGCGGCGATCCCTCGTGGGGCGGCGGCGGCAGCCTGAGCGCGCGCGATTGGGCGAAGTTCGGCGAATTTGTTCGCCAGGGGGGACGATGGAACGGCTCACAGTGGGTCGACGCCGCCGCCCTCACGCAGAATTTCGAAGGCTCCAAGGCACATGGCGGTTACGGGCTCACGTGGTGGTTAAAACCTCTGAAGAGCGCGACGGTGCCGTTGAGCGGTACCACTGAAAACGCGACCGATTTCTACAAGGGGGGCGCTGATTCATTACCCGTCACCAAGGTCTGGATGGCGGCCGGAGCGGGCAAGCAACGTCTCTACATTTTGCCGGAACGGAATTTGGTTGCCGTGCGCCAAACGAGCAGTATGCTTTTGGGTGAAAAATCCGGCTTCAGCGACGTTGAGTTCCTGCGCGTGTTGCTGGCACCCTGATTCAGCAACCAGTGGCAATGTTCGACGTCAGTTCAGGTGCCAGTTACCGCTGCCCACCGAGCCCGCGCCACGCCGTGCCCGTTTTCCCATGTCGGCGCTGGCGAGACGGCGATTGACGTAAACGTTGGAGTGGCAAACGTGGCTTGCTCGCCATTGTTCCCGTTGGGGTAAGCTGGCGGCGCGGCTTGGTTTTATAACTACATAATCGAGGAGGCATCGATGCAGGTTTCACAGAGCATAAACGTCAGACTGAATGTCATTTTCGTTTGCCTGACCACCTTACTTCTCGTGGCTTTCGGCATATTTGGTTATGTCGGCAGCAAGAGCGCGATGGAGCAGCAGCTGGCCGACCAGAGCCGGCGCGTGACCGAGCGCTTGAACGTCGGCCTGCCTGGCCCGATCTGGAACTTCGACAAGGCACAGATCGACGTGCTGCTCGATGCGGAGATGGGCGACCCCGCGATTGCCGCGATCATGGTCATGAACGCCAAGGGCGAATTTGTCGCGGGCCGAAGTCGCGATGCCGCTGGGAAGGCTCAGGTGGCAGGCTCGGGCAGCCCTCATGCGGGGGAAAAATCCAACGTATCGCTAAAGTACGATGATGGCGGCGAGAAGCGCCCCGCTGGAACCGTTGATGTCTATGTGTCGCGTGCGCAGATCGACAGCGCGCTGCGCGATGAGCTCGTCAAGATCGCCTTGCAGGTTGTGGTGCAAAACATCATCCTGATTGCCGTGCTGTCATGGAGTCTGAAGTCGGTGGTCTTGAAACCGCTGAACCAGATACGCTCGGCACTGGAGGAGATCGCGAGCGGTGACGCGGACCTGACGCGCCGGCTACAGGTCATCCGTCCGGATGAAATTGGCGAGGTAGCCCGCTTGTTCAATCTGTTTGTCGAACACCTGCAGGATGTCGTACGTCAGGTGGTGCAGCACGCCGGGCAGTTGTCGACCTCGGCCAGCGACATGTCGAACGGCGCCGGCGAAGTCGCGAAGCGTGTCTCACACCAGAGCGAAATCATCTCGTCCATGGCCGCCTCGATCGAGGAGTTTACGGTCAGCATCAGCCACCTGTCCGAGCAGTCGGCAGACGTCAAAACTGCGTCAACACGCAGTGGCACCCTCTCGCGCGAAGGCAGCGCCGCAGTGAACTCGCTGCTTCAGGATATGCGGGGGATTTCACAATCGGTCAATGAGTCGGCAAGTACGATCGAAGATCTCGGTCGCGAGTCCGAGAAAGTCAGCGCCATTGTCAATGTGATCAAGGACATCGCCGATCAGACCAACCTGCTCGCGCTAAATGCCGCGATCGAAGCGGCACGCGCCGGGGAAACCGGACGCGGCTTCGCTGTAGTCGCCGATGAAGTGCGCAAGCTGGCTGAACGCACCGCGAAGTCGACGGGCGAGATCAGCGAAACGATCGATGTCGTTCAGCGTGGCATTCGCGAGGCGGTCAGCAGCATGCAAAGCGGTGTGGCGAAAGTGAATGCAGGCGTCGGCGAAGCAGAGCGCACCGGAACCACCATCAACGCCGTAGACAACTGCGCCACACAACTGGTCGAATCGATGGAAGGTATCGCGAGCGCAATCAACGAGCAGACCGCAGCCAGCACCGAGTTCGCTCACCGAGTGGAATCTATCGCGCTGATCTCGGATGAAACCAGCGCCGCGATGCAGGACGCCGCCCGCTCGGCAAACAGGGTCAACTCACTTGCGGGCGAGTTGGAAAAGGTGGTCGGGGGCTTCCGCGTCTGATTGCCCGGCCAGCCAACCGAGGCGAGCCCGCGCGAGCGGAAGGCAGTGGCTGGTACGTCAAGTCCAACAGCTTCAGCACCTTGTCATACATGCCTTTGCCATCCTCCTGGATCAGGCCGCGTGGATATCGCCTTCTACTCAGGAAGACTCGTCACTGATGCGCTGGACGCGCGCACGATAGGCACCGACGTTGTCGCCTTCAATGCGCGAGCGCTGCGTGCCTGAAATCTCGTCGACTTTCTCATCCGACCCTGTCACCGGCTGCGCCTCGACCTTCGTCTCGCGCTCGAAGCCGTGTGATTTGTCGGTATTGCGGTAGTACCGGTACAGCACCCAGTACAAAGCGGTCGCGCCCACCGGGCCCGCCGCCAGCAGCCAGAGTCCGCCATCGTCGCTCATGCGGTACCCACCAAAATCGCGATGGCGATGACTTCGAGGATGGTGCCGACGGTGAGTGCCGCCAGCAGCAGTTTCCACTGCTGTACCGGGACGCTGCCCATGGTCTCGCCGGTGCGGCCGTTAACCGCGATGTAGTGCAACAGGCCGCCTTTGGGTCCCGGCTGATGGAACGAATACAGCCAGACCGGCAGGTACATGGAGACCCAGCGTGTGCCGTGGAGGACGAGCTTTTCCTGCTCCCAGCGCACGCCTCGGTCATAGCGGCGCACCGAGGCTTCGACCTGGGCGCGGGCAATCGACAGCAACTGGTCCTGCAGTCGTGGTTGCAAGTCCTCTACGTTGCTGTTGCGCTTTTCCGAGGTGAAGCCAGACAGGTACGAGGCATTCCACTTCACGGCGTTCTTGGTGTCGAATGGCAGGATGGTGTTGATTATGTTGTTGGTGTTGACGCTCACGTCCAGGTTGCCGCGCTCAGTGGAGGATTCCAGCGGCAGATCATCCACGCAGAAATCGATGTGCCGTTCCACTTGGTAGATATCGGCATCGTAGTAGGTCTTCTTGTCGCGCGTGTATTGGCGCGTCTTGATCTCGCCTTTGCCCGCGATGTCTGCGCTCGTGTTGCCGTCGACGATCATGTAGGGCAGGTAGACGCCGACGACGTTTTCGGGCGTGAACTGCTCCTTGAATTCTTTAAGCGCGAACAGCCGCCGCTTGTCCACAAACTGACGGATGCGCGCGACCGCGTCGTCCTTTTTGATATGGAAGGGCAGCAATGCGTCCGGCACCGCGCCGTTGGCGACCTGCTCGTTCACGCCAAAGACGTGGCGACACCAGTGACAGCGCGCGGTCATCGCGCTTTCCGTGTTGACCGTGACCTCGGCGCCGCAGCCGGTGCATTTGAAGGTCATCAGGACGGCGGCGTCAGCGGCAATGTCGCGCGCGCCCGAGGCGATGACGGTGCCCTTGAGCTGGTCGATGCCTTTGCCTAATCCGAAAGCCTCCTCGACCCGCGCGCCATCCCATTCGTTGCGGCAGTACAGGCAGACCAGCAGGTCGGTGCCGAGTTTGTGGCGGATGTCGGTCGCGCCGCATTTCGGGCAGCGGTTAAGGCCATCGCTGAGTTCGGCCGCAGCGGTGTCAAGGGCGACCGGGTCGGGCGCTTCAAGTTCATTGCGAATCGCGTTGGGCAGCGTGGCTGGGTCGATCGGCAGTGTGCCGGCGGGGTGAGCATTGGGCGGCACGTCCTGCGGCGAACCCGGGCCACCCATGCCATTGGTGGGCCGCGGCGGCAACTTTGGCGAGAGCCGGTCAGACATGGTCGCAGTCCGCTTGTGGCTTACAGTCCAAGCACCTTGGCCTTGAGCGCGTCGTAGTCGCCCGGGCTGATCAGCCCTAGGTCGAGCATCTCCTTGGCCTTCTTCAATTTGGCGACCGGGTCATCCGCAGTGGGAGCCGCTGGTGCTGTTGGCGCTGCCGGCTGCTGCAGGTTGCCGACGCCGAACATGCCCGAGGCCATGCCCACGCCCATGAGCCCCGCAGCACCGCCGGTCTGGCCTGCGGATTGGATGCCCTGGGCGACGCTGGCCTGCAGGTTGGAATTTCCGCGCGCACCCGACAGCGCATCGGCGCGCTGCACGGTCTTGAGCAATTCGCGCGTGTTCGCGTCGTACTCGATCGAGACGATGGCAGTCTTGACAATGGCCAGGCCGCGATCCGACTTCCACTGATAACCCTGTTCGACGGCGTCGGAGAGGCTCTTGGCGAAGCCGAGCGAATCCTGCTGCAGCTTGGTGATGCGATTGCCCTTGGCGGGATCGTTCGTGTACAGGCTGAAGGCAGGCGCGAGCGAACCAACCACTTCGTTGAACAACTGGCTGGCGGCGGCGTTGTCGAGGTCGGTGAAATCGAAAATCTTGCCAGGCCGCAGATAGTTGACGGGTACGAAGTTCTTCACGAACAGGATCGGATCAACGATCTTCAGCGTGTACGATCCGCGCGTAACCGCGCCGACCTGCGTGTTAAGGAAGGCGTCGTCCCAGTAGATTTCGGACTGCGTGCCGAAACGGTTGTCCGGCAGTTCCTTCAGCGAGACAAAGAAGGCGGCCTGCTGCGAGCCCGGCTGACCACCGAACTTAAAGCGCTCCCAGCTCTGCTTGATCAGCGGGCTGACGATGCCGTCGCCGGCAAAAATGGACTGCGAGTTGAGGTCGTCCGAGCGCCACTCGTAGCCGCCCGGCTCGGCGACAAAGCTGGTGATTTTGCCGTCCTGGAACAGCAATAGCCCGTAGCCCTCGGGCACGATGATCTTCGACCCGTTGCTGATGATGTTGGAAGAACCACCGGTATTCGAGCCGCGCCCGGCATTTGTGCCCTGCGGGACCGCCGCGAACAGTGCTGCCGTCGACGGCAGGCCAGTCGGCACCGTGTAAAAGTCCTTCCACTGGTCCGCCAACATACCGCCGACCGCACCTACCACCGCCTGCACAAGTCCCATGACAACCCTCCGCGATTTGTGGCTGGCGATCATGCCAACCCTATGGGCTAACTATACAAGGTATCCGCATTTCAACCCGTTCAAACCCAGTATGCTCCTTATGGACCCCCTCGCTTTTAGCGCACTCAGTGTTCTGTAACCGATCCAATCCGCAAGTCGGCGCTGGTGGGACGGCGATTGGGTGCGGCAAGCCGCCTTTTAACGGGTCGGCTTGCCGCGATCGGGCATCGCGCGCACCTCGAAGCGCACGCGATCCAGTGCTTGCCCCGATTGGCTGACGAGTTCCAACTCATGCGCTCCGGCGCGCGGCAACCAAGTGTTGGCCGTGGCCACCGGGCCAAGTGATTTTCCGTTCAGTCGCCAGCGCCAACCCGGCTCGGGCGGTGAGCTCAGGCGCAGAGGCAGGCGTTGCCGTTGCGGCGGAATATCGGGGTCAAGTGCCACGATGGTGCCGTTGGCGGGGTAGCTGATCTGCCCGAGCGCGCGCAGCGTCGCCGCACGGACCACCGTGTGTTCCGTGCCGGGCAGGAACCATTCCTCGCGGGCAGCTTCCGCGGGTGGGTCAAAGCGCACGCGGGTGCGCAGCAAACCCTTGGGTGCTTCGGGCGACGCGCTGACGACGACTGGTCGGCCGAGCGTGGCATCGCCCCGGTGCAGCCAGTCCAGCACCTCACGCCAGACGGGTGCCGCACCGGCAATGCCCGAGACATCGTGCATGGGTTCGCCGGCGGCGTTACCTACCCACACCCCCACGGTGTAGCGGCGCGAGTAGCCGGCGCACCAGTTGTCGCGCATGTCTTTGCTGGTGCCGGTTTTGACCGCCGACCAATAGGGTGTGGAAAGCCAGGATTCGAGACCGAAGGTGCCGGCGCGGGCATTGCGGTCGGCGAGGATGTCGCTGATCTGAAACGCCGCCGGCGCTGACAGCGCGATGCGCTTGGGGAGATTGCCGGCGCCGGCAAAAACGCCCGCGCAGCCTTTATCGGCGCAGGGCATAGGTGCATCGAAACGGGCAGCCAACCGGCTCGGTGTACTGCGCAGCGGTGTCCACACGCCCGCATTCGCCAGCGCGCGGTAGGCATTGGCCAGCATCAGCAGCGAGATATCGGCCGAACCCAGCGCCAGGCTGTAGCCATACCACTCACCACTCTCGGTCAAGCTATCGAATCCGAATTCACGCAGCGTTTTGCGCAAGGGCTCGGGGCCAATCCGGGTCAGGGTTTTGACGGCGGGCACGTTCAGCGAGCCACCGAGCGCCGTGCGGATCGACACCCAGCCACGATAATCGGGCTCGTAGTTCTGCGGCGCATAGAGGCCATTGCCGGTGTCGAGCGCCAAGGGCGCATCTTCGATCAGCGAGGCGGGGGTGAGGGTCTTGCGCTGGAAGGCCAGACCATAGAGAAAGGGCTTGAGGGTCGAGCCGGCCTGGCGCAAGGCGGTGACGCCATCGACGTTGGCGGCATCGGATAAATTGCCGCTGGAACCCACCCACGCAAGCACTTCGCCCGTGGCATTGTCGAGCACCAGCACCGCGCCGTCTTGTGCGTTTTGTGGCGCGAGGGCACGCAGGTGGCGCCGTAGCGACTCGGCGGCAAAGCCTTGCAGATCGGCGTCGAGCGAGGTCTTGACGGTTTGCCCGGGGCGGGTGAGCAGCTTGGCGGCGAGATGGGGCGCCAGCGGTGCCACATCGGTGCCCTGACGCAGATCGCCACCCAGTGAGTACGTGGCAAAGCTATCCAGCCCCTCGCATTCGCTGGCGCGCTCCAGTTCCTTGAGCAGGAAGCAGGCGCGCTGACTGACGAGGCGCGGCGCGGCATTGGGTGCGCGTAGCAGGGCAGCGGCGAGCGCGGCTTCGCGCTCGACCAGCCCATCGGGCCACTTGCCGAACAGCGTGCGACTCATGGCCCCGACGCCTTGCAGTTCGCCGCGGAAGGCGACCAGATTCAAATAGGCCTCAAGAATCTGCCGCTTGCTCCACTGTCGGTCGAGTTGCAAGGCCAGCGCGGTCTGCGAAATTTTCTCCAGCACGCTGCGCCGGCCGCGCCGCTTCTCGTCTTCGTCGATCAAGCCAACCAGTTGCATGGTGAGTGTGCTGGCACCGCGCAAGCGCTTTTTCCCGGCGCTATCCCAGACGTTGCTCCACGCCGCGCTGCCGGCCGCCTTCCAATCGACACCACTGTGTTCGAAAAAATTCTTGTCCTCCGAGGCGATCACTGCGCGCAGCAGAGCCGGCGACATGTCATGCAAGGGTGTCCAGGCGAAGCGCCGTACCGTGGTATCGATGCGGCGGCTGTGCAAGGGGCGGCCATCGCGTGCGACGAGCAGCGACTCCGAGGGCACGTAGGCCGACTTCACCTGTGCGTAGCTGGGCAAGGCGTGCGCGCTGCTGGCGCCCTGTGCGAGCAGCAGCGCGGCGCAGCCCGCGACGGCCCACCGCCGTGCTGGCTTCATTCGCCGACGATCACCTTGGCGTTGGGTGCTTCGCCGAAGACATCGGGCGCGTACATGCCTTCAACTCGTGTTGGCGGCATCTGGAATTCGCCGGCATTGTTGATGCGCACGGTGTAGTCGATCTGGAAATTGCCCTTGGGCACCACCTCGTAATAGGCGCGGAAGAAATCGAACGTGCGCTCGACAAAGGTCGGCCAGACGCGCCGTGCGCGTTGATCTTCGTCCAGCGTCGCGATGTGCGAATCGCGCCCGTCGCCATCGCCCAGAATCTTTGCGCCGGCCGGAATGGGGTCGGAGATCACTACCCAGCTCATGTCCTGATCACCTTCGACCCGTACCGTCACGCGCCACAGGTCACCCCGGCTGACTTTGCCCGGCACCTTTTCCTTTAGCGGCGTGACCGAGCGCGTCACGCGGTAGCCAAACGCGCGCGGCGCGCTCACCGGCATGGCCGCGCGCACCTGCACCGAGGCCCAGGGTTTGCCCGTGCCTTCGTGACGGATCGACAGGGTGTCGGCCGTGTTGTGTACGGCTGGCCACGGCAGCGAGAGGGGTCGGATGTCCGCGCCATCGGCTTTCCAGCGTTGCTCAGCCGACGCGCTCCCCAGTTGCGCGCGGGTGATGCCGCTCACTTGCTCGCGTTCAAAGGTGCGGCCAAAACGCTCCAGCACGACACTGGCCCAGGCGTTGGCGGTGGTGGTGAACCAGCGCCCCTGCGTCTGCCGTTCAATGGCCCCGCGCATCAGCTTGGGCAGATCGTCTTTCCAGGCCGGGTCGTCCATTACGGCGTCGAGCAGACGGAAGGCATTGGTGTCGCCGCTGATCATCATCCACCACCAATAGTCCGAGCGCTCGGTGGTGAAGCCCAGGCGACCGCCAATGTAGCTGAGCCGATTGCGCAGCTCCTGCTCGGCCGCCGCCAGCCGCTCGCCACGCTTGGGCAAGTCCGGCAGTCGTTTGGTGATGAGGTACCAGTCGATCAGCGCGGCGGTGGGCAGGCGCGCCGGCTCGACATCGAGCGCGGCGGCGAGGCGCGTGTGCTCTTTCGTCGGTCCGCCTTGCCGCGTGATGGCTTGCAGCGCGAGCAGCTTGCGCACCAGCAAGTCGTTGCTGGGATCATTGAACGGCGACCAGCCCTTGACTTTGTAGCGACCCTCGACGAAGCCTGTCAGCCCCTGCAGCATGCGCTGGCGCGCGTCATCGGGCAGGCCAAAGCCAGATGCGGAAGCCAGATCGAGCACATACGCCGTCAGCACCACATGGCCATCCCCTTCACCCGGAAAGTAGCGGGCCAGCCCGTTGCCATCGAGCAGGGCGGGCAGGGCATCGCTGACCTCTTGCCAGCGCTTCTTGTCTTGCAAGCCCACGGCAATCGAGGCTTTCTGCTCGAGGCAACTGAACGGGTACTCCTCAAAGAAGCGCATGAGTCCAGCGGGGGGAGCGGAGAGTTTCGGCGAGAGACTGATCTCGATGCCGCCTTTGCCCGGCAGTGCACCCGTGGGTAGCCCGGCCGGGACGCGGTAGTCGCCGTCAATGCGCGTGAAGGTCGACTGCTGCGTCGTCACCGGTACGGCGGGGGCGAGCTGCTGAGTGATCTTCAGGCTGTCTTTGGCACTGCCGGTGCCCGTCTCGTTGGCGTCGAACTCCCATACCAAGGGTTCCGAGCCTTCGGGAGCTTGCGTCTCCCAACGCACTTCGGCCGCGCCTTCGGCATCGAGTTTGATCTCGCGTTTATCCAACGCCTTGCCCTCCAGACGCGCCGCGAGCTCGACCTGCATGGCCCGTGCCGTGCCGTTACGCAGCGTCACGGTGCCGGTGAAGCGATCGTTCTCGCGGACCAGCGGCGGCAAGCCGGAGATCATCTGCAAATCCTGCTTCGTGCGCACGCTGGCCGAGCCGGTGCCAAACAGACTGGTACCCGACGTGGCGACGCCCACCAACTTGAACTCGGTGAGCGAATCGTTCATCGGTACGGTGATCATCGCCGTACCACCAGCGCCGACTTGGAGATTTGGCGCCCAGACGAGCAGGGTGTCGAACAATTCACGCGCCGGTGCGCGTCCACCCCCGCCGCCGGCTGGCACCGCCTTCTTGCCGAAATGGCGCTTGCCGATTACCTGTGACTGGGCAGTCGCTGTCTCGACTTCATAGCCGCGTTTTTGCATCAGTGTCTCCAGCAGATCCCAACTGGTATTTGGGCGCAGTTCGAGCAGCGCCTGATCGACCGCGGCGAAGGCAATCTCGGTACCGGCGGGTGCAGGCTTGCCGTCGGGCGTGGTGACCTTGAGCGTCACCTTGGCGGCTTCACGCGGGCGGTAATCCTTGCGCTCACTGGTCACCTCGACCTTGAGCCGGAACGCATCCACGCCGACGCTGATCTCGCCCAAGCCAATGCGGTACGCCGGTTTGGCCAGATCAACCATGGCTGTGGGTTTCAGGGGCGTCCACCACTCCTTGAACCACGCCACCGGCTCGCGCCAGCCCCATTGCAGCAGCGAGTACCATTTCAGCGGCTCGATGCGCCCGCGCACCACCAGTACCGAGACATACACATTCGGCGCCCAGTCGCCCTTGACCGGCAGTTCGATCACCGGCTTGAAACGCGACAGCGGCCGCACATGCGTTTCGATAATTCCGCCAGCCTCGACCGACACCAGTGCTGTGGCCTCGCGGAACGGCGTGCGCACCTGAAAGCGCGCGGTTTCGCCGGCTTTGTACTCGCGCTTTTCCGGGATCACATCAATGCGGTCCTGATTGCCGGCGGTGAACCACAAATCGCCGCCGCCGCTGATCCAGTAGCTTGTGCCGGCGCGCACCACGTTGCCCGCGTTGTCTTTGCTTTGTGCCAGCAAATACACTGAGCCCGGCTGAGTGATCGACGGTGTGCACAGGAACATGCCGCGACTGTCGGTGCGCCCGCTGCACAGTTCGCCGATGTCTTCGTATTCGTGATGATTTTCATAGGCATAGAAACCGCCAACGATGCGTCGGCGATGGCCGTAGTCAATGCGCCGCTTGCCCGTGACGGTGATCTCCTGTCCCGCTATGGGCTTGCCGTTGGTATCCAGGGCCACGATCTCGGCCCGGTTGGTGTCTTTGCTACTGCTCGCCCACTCAGCCACGCGTATGCCCAGCGTCATGGCTGCCGGCCACAATTCGACGGTGCCGCGCAGGGTCTGGATCTCGCCATTCGGGTCGGGGAAGCTCATCTCGGCATACAGTTCACTCGGCCCCTGCGGCTTGTTCGGTAGCGTTACCTCAAGCTTGCCAGCGCCGGCTTTGTCGAGCGTGACCGACTGCTTGTCGAGTACGACGTACTCTTCCTCGCGACCATTGCTAATGCCGAAAGCCCCCAGCGTGTCCTGATCAAAACCCACGTTGAACTCAAAGTTATCAAAACCGGAGTAGCTCGGCCAGCGTGGACGTAAGGTGGCCGACACATCGACCTTGATCTCTTTGGCGGCACCACCGTTGATGAAACTCAGGCCCAGAGCCAGCGGTACCTTGGTCGGGGCAATCTGGCGCGCCGGTACGCCCTGTACGCTGCCGGTAAACACCGGCAGGCGAAAGTCGCTGACGCGGAATTCGCCGCCTGTAATCGTGCCCCTGCCACTCCCCCCGCCACTGTAGCTAATCTCATAGCCGCCGCGCTTGGCGCTCTCGGGGATTTTCCATTGATTGGTCGCGTGGCCCTTGGCGTCACAAGTCAGCGGCTGGGTGAATTCGGTGCCGGTTTCGTCCTGCCGAATGGTCAGCTTGGTGGGCAAATCGGTCGCGTCGGGCACGGCAAAGCCACGCGAGTTGCGGCCGCGGGCAATGTGCTTCATCGAGACGGTTTGCCCGGCGCGAAACAGCGTGCGGTCGAAGATCGTATGAATCTTCATCTCGGCGCTCTCGCCCCAGGTGTTGACGCCAAAGCGCCACGGCTCGATGCCCTCGTTCCAGTCCGAGCGCACAAAGCTGTAGTCCTCGCCCAGCCGCGCGCTGGCAAAGGCGAACTGGTGTTCACCGCACGACGGCGCAGCAATCGCTTTGTCGATCTGCGCCAGCCCTTTGTCGTTGGTGCTGCCTTCCCACTGCACCGCGCCATCGCAACTCGAGAGGCGCACCGCCGCGCCGCTCACCGGTTTGCCGGTATTCAGCGCCGTGACCCAGATCAGCGCGTTGTCCTTGCCCAGTTTGAGATGCACGGCCATGTTGGTGACCAGTACCGTGCTGCGCACGAACATTGGCTTGGGTGAGCTGAGCAGGGCGGTGCCGAGCAGGCGGCTTTCGATTTCGACAATGTGATAGCCGGGCTTGGCGAGCGGAATGCCCATCACTTCAAACTCGGCACTGCCGCCCGGTTTGGGTAGCGCATTGCGTTGCACGCCGGCGCGCTTGGCCAGAAAACTGAGCTCGCGAGCGTAGTACGGGTCTTCATAGTCTTCCAACTTGCCCTCGCGCATCACCTTGACCATGCGCGTTTGCTGCTCGAACTGCTCCAGCGCATTCATGGCCAGAATGACGTCGGCATCCTCGGTCAGCGCTTGCGCGGCAAAGCGGTGCGGGCCGGGCAGCGCCAGCGTGGCATTCGCCACCTTGGCCTCGATGTTGCGCAAGGTGACCGGCAACACACCGCCTTCGCCGGGGGTAAATTCGAGGATGCCGAAGCTACCGGGGAACTTGGCCAGCGGCGGCAAGACCCCGGTGCGGAATTTCAAAGGGAAGGCGGCGGCGTTTTCCAGCGGCCGGTTGGCATCATCGCGAATGCCTGCGGGCAGCTCCAGCCGCAGCTCCGCCTCCTGCGCAAACGGACCGGGGAAGACCACCGAGTTCGCCTGACGTTCACGCTGATTGCTCTCACGGGCCGGGTCTTTCGGGCTGCGCGTTCCTTCGGGCGTGACCAGCCGGATTTTTTGCAGCAGCGCCGCGTCGGTGTAGGCGCTGAATTCGAGAGTCAGCGCTGAGAGCGGCGAGCAGGGTGCGCCGGCTTTTTCGCGCTCGCAGGTCAGCGTGGCACGAAAGGGCTCACGCACGGTGTAGACGAAGCTTTCTTGTTTTTCCGAAGCCGCGCCACTGACAGCCTCGATCCCCTTGCCCCAGACCAGTTTCATCTTGGCCCCCGGCGGCAGGCGTTCGGCACAGCTCACCACCAGCGCATCGGAGCCAAAGTTGCCGTGCGCGTGGGCGAGTATTTCGCTGCGCTGAGCGGCCGGAACCGGCCGCGCGGCGATGCGCTGGCCGACACCCTCGGCTTCGCACCAAAGCCGGTTTTCCAGCGATGCTGTCTTGATAGGCCCGCCGGCGTTGATGACGAAGGCCTGATCTTCTTCGATCAGCGCGGCGGGGCGGGGTTGCAGCGAGCGGGGCCAGGGGCCGCCAGCAAAGAAGGCATAGCGCGTGCCGCCGCTGAGCGCCTCTCCGCTCAGGGTCTTGGTGCCGGCATTGAGTACAAATTCACAGCGCTCACCCGCTTGCAGCGGGCGCGAAAGTTGCCAGGCCCAGGTGCGTGCATCGATCCAGCGCCCCGAGCCTTCGATCTGGGCGCAGGTGACGTTGAACGGGTTGCTGGCATTGGGTTCGCCCAGCCGCACCATGTCGTCACTGAACACGGCCGTGGCACGCGTTTGTTGATCAATGCGCCCCTGCGGGGAGAACTGCTTGACGGTGGCGGCCAGCGTGCTGCCTGCGGCGATCGAGACCATGAGCAGCGCCACACGGGTGGCTGACCGGAAGGAAGAGAAGTTAGGCATGGAATTCAGTCAAGACCAGGTTGAAGTGACTTTGCGCCGTTTCCGACATTGATTCCACCAATGCTACCGCCCGGATGATCGGCGCGGGGTTTGGCTGCCCAGCGGAATGAACACTAAGTGGTTCAAGCCTCAATGGGGCTGCGGAATCTCATAGTGACGACTACCGAATCGCGTTAAAGCTGACCGGCGGCCCATGGCCCTGACCTGCACTCCGGCCCGCTCCAAAGCTGACGCAGGCTTAACCACTGACTACGTGCTATTCATCGGTGGAATGACTATCGGCAACGAACCGCTGCTTGATTCAGCGACCACACCTACTTTTGATTGCGCCCATTAGAGGAATTGAAAGAGATATTGAAATTGACAGGCGCTTCTTAAATTAGATAGAATCCACGCCTTTCCGCCAGACTAAGTGAAGTTACTTGATGTCTATGCGGCTATTTTGAATCACAGAAAAACTGAGGAATCATAATGAAAACCTTCTCCGCCAAGTCGCACGAAGTACAGCGCGATTGGTTCGTCGTCGATGCGACGGACAAGGTTCTCGGCCGTCTGGCAGCCGAGATCGCCCATCGCCTGCGTGGTAAGCACAAGGCCGAATTTACCCCCCACGTTGATACTGGTGACTATATCGTTGTTGTCAATGTCGACAAGATCAAGGTCACTGGCAACAAGGCCCAAGACAAAAAGTACTATCGTCACTCAGGCTACCCTGGCGGCATTTACGAGACCAACTTTATCAAGTTGCAGCAACGTTTCCCCGGTCGAATTCTTGAGAAGGCCGTAAAGGGAATGTTGCCCAAAGGTCCCTTGGGCTATGCGATGATCAAGAAAATGAAGTGCTACGCCGGTACGGCGCATCCGCATTCGGCCCAGCAGCCGAAGGCACTGGAAATTTAAGGAGCTATAGTGGCAGTGACTCAGTATTACGGCACCGGCCGTCGCAAAACATCTGTCGCGCGCGTATTTATGCGCTCAGGCAGCGGGAAGTTCATGGTTAACGATAAGCCAGTCGACGAGTTTTTTTCGCGTGAGACCGGACGCATGGTTGTACGACAGCCTCTGGAACTTACCCAACACACTGGCACATTTGATATTCTTGTGAACGTCGCTGGTGGTGGCGAGTCTGGCCAAGCGGGTGCTGTCAGGCACGGCATTACGCGCGCGCTGATTGAATACGACGCAACGCTGAAACCCGCTTTGTCAAGCGCTGGGTTCGTCACTCGTGATGCGCGCGAAGTTGAGCGGAAAAAGGTTGGCCTGCGCAAGGCACGTAGAAGAAAGCAGTTCTCTAAGCGCTAAAAATGCGCTCGCGGGAAATCAAAAAAAACCGCCCATGGGCGGTTTTTTTGTCTGTACCTACAACTGGAGAAGCGAGATGGGCAAGATCAAGATCGGAATCGTAGGTGGAACCGGCTACACCGGGGTGGAATTGCTTCGCCTTCTGGTGCAACATCCGGACGTGGAAATTCACGCGATTACCTCGCGTCAGGAGGCGGGCCGACCTGTGGCGGAGGTGTTTCCCAATCTGCGTGGTTGGCTAGATATTCCTTTTCTTGACCCGGCAGACGAGCGCCTAACTCAGTGTGATCTGGTCTTCTTTGCGACTCCGAATGGTGTTGCCATGAAAGACGCGCCGACCCTCTTGGATAACGGTGTGCGCGTGGTCGACCTCGCGGCTGACTTTCGCCTGAGAGATGTACCTGATTGGGAGCGCTGGTACGGAATGCGTCACTCCAGTCCTGACTGGGTTTCTCGCGCGGTTTACGGGCTGCCAGAAGTCAATCGGGCGCTTATCAAAGATGCACAACTGGTTGCTAATCCGGGATGCTATCCCACCGCTACCCAGCTCGGATTTATACCCTTGCTGGAAGCGGGTGTTGTCAACGCAAGCACTTTGATTGCGGATGTGAAGTCCGGCGTGTCTGGGGCGGGAAGAAAGGCGGAGACTCACATACTCTTTGCCGAGGCATCGGATAACTTCAAAGCCTACGGGGTGGCTGGGCATCGACACCTGCCCGAAATCAAACAGGGCCTCTCGGCGGCCTCAAAGTCAGATGTGAGTTTGGTGTTTGTGCCGCATCTGACACCGATGGTGCGTGGAATACACGCAACGCTTTACGCGCGACTGATCAAAGACGTTGATTATCAGAAGCTCTTCGAGGAACGTTACGCGACTGAGCCCTTTGTAGATGTACTGCCCGAAGGCAGCCACCCTGAGACACGGCATGTCCGCGCAGGAAACTTTTGTCGTATTGCCGTTCACCGAGTACCCCAAAGCGATGTGGTGGTGGTTCTCTCGGTAATCGACAACTTGGTTAAAGGAGCAGCAGGTCAGGCGATACAAAACATGAACATAATGTTTTCATTGGATGAGTGCGCTGGGCTCAATGCTCCCGCGCTTCTTCCTTGATGCTTAGAGCTATTCGTCGACGCATTGGTGTGCGTTCGGCAAAGGTGTCGGTTCGCCCAGAAATGCCTCTGCACTGGCGCGTTTTGTCGGTGTTGCTTCTCTCGGCGGTCGCGCTTGCCTTGGCTGGGTGGATCTATGATGCAGGTCGTCGTTTTGCTGGTTTTGACAAGAGCCAGAGTGGTGAGCAGTTGCTGGAGCTTCAAGGTGAGGTTACCCGTTTACGACAAGAGCTTGCTGAAGTGACATCCATCGCTGACTCGAGCGTTGCCAAGCTTCAAATGGAGAAAACAGTTCAAGAGCAATTGACCGTAGCAGTAAAGAGTCTCGAAGAAGAAAATGCAAAGTTAAAATCCGAGCTTGCCGTTTTTGAGAGTCTGGCAGGCAACGAGCATGCCATTCCTAGTCTTTCAATCAGCCGATTCGAGGTTCTCGGCACCGATGATCCCCGTGTATTTCAATATCGACTTCTCGCGACGAAATCCGGAAGTGCCGGAGAACGTAACTTCACGGGGCGACTTGAGCTTGTTCTATCGGTAAGAACCGGTGAACGTCTTGACATAGTTTCTCAGTCAGGGAAAGATGGTAGCTTGTCCTATCCGATTCAGTTTCGCTTTTTCAAGCGGGTAGATGGTAAGTTTGCTTTGCCCGGACAAGGCGTTCTCGAGGCGGTAGAAGCTAAGTTGATCGAGGGCGGTCAGACGCGAGCAACCCAACTGTTTAATGTTACGAAAAAATAGGGGAAGACATGTTCGGAGCAAAATCACACAAGCCGCAGACTAAGATCGACACTCTGATTGGCGCGGGAACAATCATTTCGGGCGATGTCCAGTTTTCCGGAGGTTTGCGCGTCGATGGTGAAATCAAAGGTAATATTTTTGCCTCCGAGGGTATTCCCAGTACCTTGGTAATTAGCGAACACGCCAAGGTCGAGGGGCAAATCCGCGTGACACACTTGGTCATCAATGGCGCAGTTACAGGTCCGGTACAAGCATCAGAGTTTCTTGAGCTTCAACCCAAAGCAAAGGTCACGGGTGATGTGGAGTACAGCCGAGTTGAAATGCATTTAGGTGCCGTTGTCCAGGGGCGACTCATCCACCAAGGACAAAACGTCAAGTCGGTTGAATTGAAGCTAGCCTCAAGCAAGTGAAATTTTGCTGCTTGATTTATCCGGTAACTGGCCTAACCTAGGGCTTACTTTACTGATCACCCTCTGACCGCTAGGAGACTTGAATGAATGCCCCGACAGAATTGCCTACCCCGTTTGCCTTTACTGCTTCCGCCGTCGCAAAAGTCAAGGAGTTGATTGTTGAGGAGGGCAATCCGGAGTTGAAGTTGAGAGTATTTGTTACCGGAGGCGGTTGCTCCGGCTTTCAGTATGGCTTTACGTTTGACGAGGTTGCCAATGAAGATGACACGGCCGTTCAGAAAGAGGGCGTCACGCTGCTTGTCGACCCAATGAGCTACCAGTATCTCGTGGGTGCCGAGATTGATTACTCTGAGGGGCTGGAAGGATCACAGTTCGTGATCAAGAATCCCAATGCGGCGAGCACATGTGGTTGTGGGTCTTCATTCTCGGCCTAGCCTCTCAAAAAATTTAAAATGGCAACGCCAACCCTTGATGGGTTGGCGTTGCCATTTTCGGTCATCCCAGATGGCACTTTCTTAAGCTGACGATGGACCCTACAGGATTACTGTCGATGATGTGTCTGGAAGAACAAGTAACTCGGATTAAGCGTGGTCTTGATGACTTGTTGATTGAAGCAGAGTTGGTGGAGAAGCTAAAAACCGGAAGGCCGCTTCGGATCAAAGCCGGGTTTGATCCGACAGCGCCGGATCTCCATCTTGGACACACGGTTCTAATAAACAAGCTGCGTCATCTGCAGGATCTTGGCCATCATGTGATGTTTCTTATCGGAGACTTTACGGGAATGATCGGTGATCCGACTGGAAAAAATGCAACACGCCCGCCGCTGAGCCGAGAGCAAATTGTGGAAAATTCCAAAACCTATCAGGCTCAGGTGTTCAAGATTTTGGACGCAGAAAGAACTGAGGTTGTCTTTAACTCTGCTTGGTTTGAAACTCTTGGTGCTGCCGGCATGATCAAGCTAGCATCAACCTATACAGTTGCCCGGGTGCTTGAGCGGGACGACTTTGCAAAACGCTTTCGTGGAAATCAGCCGATTGCGATTCACGAATTTCTATATCCGCTCTGCCAAGGTTACGACTCTGTGGCACTTAAAGCCGACATGGAGTTCGGAGGAACCGATCAGCGTTTCAATCTTTTGGTGGGCAGAGAGCTACAAAAGCATTTTGGTCAAGCGCCTCAGTGCATTGGTACGGTCCCGTTGCTTGAGGGGTTGGACGGCATTAACAAAATGTCCAAGTCACTGGGGAACTATGTCGGGATTACCGACGAACCAAATGATATGTTTGGTAAGTTGATGTCAATCTCTGATGAACTCATGTGGCGCTACTTTGACTTACTTTCATTCAGGGGTGTTGATGAGATTTTCTCGCTGAAGAACTCAGTTTTGGACGGAGAAAATCCACGAAACATTAAGGTAAGTTTGGCGCTAGAGATCGTCGAGCGTTTCCATTCCAAACTCGCCGCTGAAAATGCCAAGGATGCGTTTGAGTCACGCTTTCAGCGCGGCGAGATTCCCGCTGACATCGCAGAAGTCTCGGTCCCCAAAGGGCCGTTAGCTAATGTGCTGAAAAATTCGGGATTAACGACAAGCACCTCCGAGGCATTGCGCTTGATAGACTCTGGAGCAGTAAAGGTAAACGGTCAGAGAGTGGCTGATCGATCAATTGAGCTTGCTGTAGGGGAGCCTGCAGTCATTCAAGTAGGAAAGCGAAAATTCATGCGCGTCACGGTGTTAAGTTGAGGCGATAGGGGCTTCAAGAAAAAACTTGCAGCAAGTAGTTGACGAACGGGAAACGATCCGTATAATTCGGCCCTCTTCGTTGCACAACATAAGTTTTGCAGCAGTTCTTTAAAAACCAAACAACCGATAGGTGTAGGTGTTTGCGAGGCTGAGGTAGTGGTGAGTGGTGGTGCCGAGATCGAAGGCGCTGCTGTGGTGGGTAAAAACCTGCTGGTCTGATGCGAGTCAGATCTGCCATTATCGAGCTAAATAAAATGAAGCAAACACTTACACGAGAAACACAGTAAGGTTAAGAAATTGACCTCTGATTTTCGTTTGAGTGAGTTTAAACAGAGATTGAACTGAAGAGTTTGATCCTGGCTCAGATTGAACGCTGGCGGAATGCTTTACACATGCAAGTCGAGCGGCAGCGCGGGGCAACCTGGCGGCGAGCGGCGAACGGGTGAGTAATACATCGGAACGTACCCAGTTGTGGGGATAGCCCGGCGAAAGCCGGATTAATACCGCATACGACCTGAGGGTGAAAGCGGGGATCGCAAGACCTCGCGCAGTTGGAGCGGCCGATGGCGGATTAGCTAGTTGGTAGGGTAAAGGCCTACCAAGGCGACGATCCGTAGCGGGTCTGAGAGGACGACCCGCCACACTGGAACTGAGACACGGTCCAGACTCCTACGGGAGGCAGCAGTGGGGAATTTTGGACAATGGGGAAACCCTGATCCAGCCATTCCGCGTGAGTGAAGAAGGCCTTCGGGTTGTAAAGCTCTTTCGGCAGGAACGAAACGGTTCGCCCTAATACGGTGGGCTAATGACGGTACCTGAAGAAGAAGCACCGGCTAACTACGTGCCAGCAGCCGCGGTAATACGTAGGGTGCGAGCGTTAATCGGAATTACTGGGCGTAAAGCGTGCGCAGGCGGTCCTATAAGACAGATGTGAAATCCCCGGGCTTAACCTGGGAACTGCGTTTGTGACTGTAGAACTAGAGTGTGGCAGAGGGGGGTAGAATTCCACGTGTAGCAGTGAAATGCGTAGAGATGTGGAGGAATACCGATGGCGAAGGCAGCCCCTGGGTCAACACTGACGCTCATGCACGAAAGCGTGGGGAGCAAACAGGATTAGATACCCTGGTAGTCCACGCCCTAAACGATGCGAACTAGGTGTTGGAGAAGGAGACTTCTTTAGTACCGCAGCTAACGCGTGAAGTTCGCCGCCTGGGGAGTACGGTCGCAAGATTAAAACTCAAAGGAATTGACGGGGACCCGCACAAGCGGTGGATGATGTGGATTAATTCGATGCAACGCGAAAAACCTTACCTACCCTTGACATGCCAGGAATCCCGGAGAGATTTGGGAGTGCTCGAAAGAGAGCCTGGACACAGGTGCTGCATGGCTGTCGTCAGCTCGTGTCGTGAGATGTTGGGTTAAGTCCCGCAACGAGCGCAACCCTTGTCATTAATTGCCATCATTTAGTTGGGCACTTTAATGAGACTGCCGGTGACAAACCGGAGGAAGGTGGGGATGACGTCAAGTCCTCATGGCCCTTATGGGTAGGGCTTCACACGTCATACAATGGTCGGTACAGAGGGTTGCCAAGCCGCGAGGTGGAGCCAATCCCACAAAGCCGATCGTAGTCCGGATTGGAGTCTGCAACTCGACTCCATGAAGTCGGAATCGCTAGTAATCGTGGATCAGCATGTCACGGTGAATACGTTCCCGGGTCTTGTACACACCGCCCGTCACACCATGGGAGTGGGTTTCACCAGAAGTAGGTAGTCTAACCGCAAGGGAGGGCGCTTACCACGGTGGGATTCATGACTGGGGTGAAGTCGTAACAAGGTAGCCGTATCGGAAGGTGCGGCTGGATCACCTCCTTTCTAGAGCGTAAGCCTTGTAAGCACCTACAACCTATCGGTTGTTACAGCCAGACAGCGGGTCTGTAGCTCAGCTGGTTAGAGCACCGTCTTGATAAGGCGGGGGTCGATGGTTCGAACCCATCCAGACCCACCACGCGCATCACGGGGATTAGCTCAGCTGGGGAGAGCACCTGCTTTGCAAGCAGGGGGTCGTCGGTTCGATCCCGTCATCCTCCACCAATAAAGTTGTTACTGAACGGCGTAAAGCGTCATTCAGTAACCGCTGTGTTGAACACAAGCGGCTGCTTAGATTTGGTTGTTCTTTAAAAATTCGGAAGAAGTAAAGTAAATGGCATTGTCCAGGAATGGGCAGTGACATGGGTTGTGATTGTATCTTCGTGCTTTTCTAGTCTTTGAACCGGCGTAGAAAAGCGCAAACAAAACAGAGTGACTTGATGCAGTCCTAAGCAGGAAATTCAGGAAACTGGAGTTCATTGTTATAGGGTCAAGTGACTAAGTGCATGTGGTGGATGCCTTGGCGATTACAGGCGATGAAGGACGTTGTAGCCTGCGAAAAGCTGCGGGGAGCTGGCAAACAAGCTTTGATCCGCAGATGTCCGAATGGGGGAAACCCACTCCGCAAGGAGTATCCCAGACTGAATACATAGGTCTGAGGAAGCGAACCCGGCGAACTGAAACATCTAAGTAGCCGGAGGAAAAGAAATCAACCGAGATTCCCTGAGTAGTGGCGAGCGAACGGGGAAGAGCCTGCAAGAGATAACTGGTGCGTTAGCGGAACAGTCTGGAAAGGCTGGCCATAGTGGGTGATAGCCCCGTACGCGAAAACCTGCCAGCGAGACTAAGTTTGCGACAAGTAGGGCGGGACACGTGAAATCCTGTCTGAAGATGGGGGGACCATCCTCCAAGGCTAAATACTCGTAATCGACCGATAGTGAACTAGTACCGTGAGGGAAAGGCGAAAAGAACCCCGGGAGGGGAGTGAAATAGATCCTGAAACCGCATGCATACAAACAGTGGGAGCCTCGCAAGGGGTGACTGCGTACCTTTTGTATAATGGGTCAGCGACTTACGTTCAGTAGCGAGCTTAACCGAATAGGGGAGGCGTAGGGAAACCGAGTCTGATAAGGGCGATTTAGTTGCTGGGCGTAGACCCGAAACCAAGTGATCTATCCATGGCCAGGATGAAGGTGCCGTAACAGGTACTGGAGGTCCGAACCCACTAACGTTGAAAAGTTAGGGGATGAGCTGTGGATAGGGGTGAAAGGCTAAACAAACTTGGAAATAGCTGGTTCTCCCCGAAAGCTATTTAGGTAGCGCCTCATGTATCACCATCGGGGGTAGAGCACTGTAATGGTTGGAGGGGTCATCGCGATCTACTCCGCCATAGCAAACTCCGAATACCGATGAGTGCGAGCATGGGAGACAGACCGTGGGTGCTAACGTCCATGGTCAAGAGGGAAACAACCCAGACCGCCAGCTAAGGTCCCAAAGCCATGGTTAAGTGGAAAACGAGGTGGGAAGGCATAGACAGTCAGGAGGTTGGCTTAGAAGCAGCCACCCTTTAAAGAAAGCGTAATAGCTCACTGATCGAGTCGTCCTGCGCGGAAGATGTAACGGGGCTCAAACCATGCACCGAAGCTGCGGATATCCGTAAGGATATGGTAGGGGAGCGTTCTGTAAGTCTGTGAAGGTGTCTTGTAAAGGATGCTGGAGATATCAGAAGTGCGAATGCTGACATGAGTAGCGATAAAGCGTGTGAAAAGCACGCTCGCCGAAAGCCCAAGGTTTCCTGCGCAACGTTCATCGGCGCAGGGTGAGTCGGCCCCTAAGGCGAGGCCGAAAGGCGTAGTCGATGGGAAACAGGTCAATATTCCTGTACCGATCACAGATGCGATGGGGGGACGGAGAAGGTTAGCTCAGCCGGGTGTTGGACGTCCCGGTTTAAGCGTGTAGGCGTGCTGTCTAGGAAAATCCGGACGGCTTAGCTGAGGCGTGATGACGAGGCACTTCGGTGCTGAAGTGAGTAATACCCTGCTTCCAGGAAAAGCCTCTAAGCTTCAGTCTGTGACGACCGTACCGCAAACCGACACAGGTGGGCAGGATGAAAATTCTAAGGCGCTTGAGAGAACTCAGGAGAAGGAACTCGGCAAATTGATACCGTAACTTCGGGAGAAGGTATGCCTCGGTAGTGTGTAGCGGCTTGCCCGCGAAGCACGATGAGGCCGCAGAGAATCGGTGGCTGCGACTGTTTAATAAAAACACAGCACTCTGCAAAGACGAAAGTCGACGTATAGGGTGTGACGCCTGCCCGGTGCCGGAAGGTTAAGTGATGGGGTGCAAGCTCTTGATCGAAGCCCCGGTAAACGGCGGCCGTAACTATAACGGTCCTAAGGTAGCGAAATTCCTTGTCGGGTAAGTTCCGACCTGCACGAATGGCGTAACGATGGCCACACTGTCTCCTCCTGAGACTCAGCGAAGTTGAAATGTTTGTGAAGATGCAATCTACCCGCGGCTAGACGGAAAGACCCCATGAACCTTTACTGTAGCTTTGCATTGGACTTTGACGGGACTTGTGTAGGATAGGTGGGAGGCTGTGAGACGTGGTCGCCAGATCGCGTGGAGCCAACCTTGAAATACCACCCTGGTGTCGTTGAGGTTCTAACCTCGACCCGTGAATCCGGGTCAGGGACCGTGCATGGCAGGCAGTTTGACTGGGGCGGTCTCCTCCCAAAGTGTAACGGAGGAGTACGAAGGTCTTCTAGGTACGGTCGGACATCGTACTGATAGTGCAATGGCATAAGAAGGCTTGACTGCGAGACCCACAAGTCGAGCAGGTGCGAAAGCAGGTCATAGTGATCCGGTGGTTCTGTATGGAAGGGCCATCGCTCAACGGATAAAAGGTACTCTGGGGATAACAGGCTGATTCCGCCCAAGAGTTCATATCGACGGCGGAGTTTGGCACCTCGATGTCGGCTCATCACATCCTGGGGCTGTAGCCGGTCCCAAGGGTATGGCTGTTCGCCATTTAAAGTGGTACGTGAGCTGGGTTTAAAACGTCGTGAGACAGTTTGGTCCCCTATCTGCCGTGGGCGCTGGAAATTTGAGAGGGCCTGCTCCTAGTACGAGAGGACCGGAGTGGACGGATCTCTGGTGTACCGGTTGTGACGCCAGTCGCATCGCCGGGTAGCTAAATCCGGAAGAGATAAACGCTGAAAGCATCTAAGCGTGAAACTCGCCTCAAGGTGAGAATTCCTGGGGACTCGATCCCCTGAAGGGTCGTCGTGAACCACGACGTTGATAGGCTGGGTGTGGAAGCGCAGTAATGCGTTAAGCTAACCAGTACTAATTGCCCGTGCGGCTTGACCCTATAACAACGCGCTTCAGATTCCCAAAACCTGAGACCGCGCAAGACCTCTGTGATACCAATCACCACCCAACTAACTTATACTTCTTCCGAACTTTGTGACGTGTGCCGTCCCTCAAGCAATACCGGCGACCCCCACGTCACGCCCCTTTTAGTCTGGTGTCCATAGCAAGGTGGAACCACCCCTTCCCATCCCGAACAGGACCGTGAAACGCCTCCGCGCCGATGATATTGCACACTCCGTGCGAGAAAGTAGGTCAACGCCAGACTTCCCTACAGCCCCACGCCCCTCACTCCTCAGAGTCAGGGGCGTTTGGCTTTGTGCCCCCGCTCTGTCCCGTAACCTTACTTATCCAGGAATTAATCATGACTTCCGACGTGCTTGCCGGTCTTACTCAAGCTTTTCACGATCAGGGCGTTCGGGACATTGAGTGCATATTCCCGGATGTGTCCGGCTATCCGCGTGGAAAGCTCATGCCGGCGGCGAGTTTTGCCCGGGGTAACGAATTACGGATCGCTCAAGCGATACCAATGCAATGCATTACCGGGGAGTATTCAGACGCGGATATTTTTCCGCAGACAGATCCGGATGTGCGGCTCCTTCCTGACTACACAACAGTAAAGAAGGTGCCGTGGAGTACCGTGCCACGCTACATGGCTATTCATGACTGCTATGAGCTAAGCGGCGAACTGTGTCCGTTTGCCCCTCGGTCAGTCCTCAAGACGGTGTTGGGGCGATATGCGCGCATTGGCCTTACCCCGGTGGTAGCACCGGAGCTCGAGTTCTATATTACGGCGGCGAATACTGACCCAACGCAACCCCTAGCGCCACCCGTGACACGGGGCGGGCGCGCCGAGGTTGGGCAGTCGGCGTTCAGCTTGAACATGCTGAACGAATTGGCCCCCTTCTGGGATGAGTTTCACGCCGCACTCGACTCACTTAAGGTTGCCGGAGATACATGGATTCATGAGGCCGGTATAACTCAGTACGAGATCAATCTGATGCATGGTGACCCGGTCGTTGTCGCTGACCAAGCGTTTTTGTTCAAGTACGCCGCCAAGGAAGTCGCGCTCAAGCACGGCTTGAATGCCGTGTTCATGGCCAAGCCAATTCAGGGGGAAGCAGGAAGTTCGATGCATTTGCACAAGAGTATCGTCGACGCCTCCGGCAACAACATTTTCAGTAATGCTGACGGCAGCGCCAGCGAGCGTTTTTTGCACTTCATTGGCGGACTACAGGCCTATTTGCCAGATTTGATGCTTATTTTCGCGCCCTTCACCAATTCCTATCGACGCTACGTCATCAACAGCCAGGCCCCCATCAATCTGCACTGGGGATACGACAACCGCACCGCCGGATTGCGCATCCCGAAAAGTGGCCCGGCAGCGCGACGTGTTGAGACGCGTATTGCCGGTGCGGATGCGAACCCCTATTTGGCACTGGCTGCAACCTTGGCAGCCGGCTTGGCAGGAATCGAGGAAAAGCTGGCTCCGACCGGCCCTATGGAAGGTAACGCCTACGATCACTCTCATGAGCTCGCCAGGACATTCATCGTCGCTCACGACCTGATGGCGGCGAGCAAGTCAGCCCCGCGATTGCTCGGGACTAAGTTTGTAGAAGGCTATTTGGCGGTCAAGGAGTTAGAGTACGACAGCTACCTGCGCGAAATCAGCGCGTGGGAGCGGCGCTTCCTCGCGCCTCAAGCCTGACTAATCGTTCCGGGCGACAAACGCTCCCACCCGCCCTGCGGGTAAGGCCACCCGCACGGTGTGCCCGTTTCCGGGAGCCGTTTGTGCCGATGTAAATAGTGCCTCCGTGCCCGCGCGTTGAGTTTTCAACCACAGTGCGTCGATCAAATGCTCTGTGTTGCCTGCAGGATGGATAAGTTCCAGCCTGTCACCGACCCGAAAGCGATTTTTCACTTCGATTTCGGCCAAGCCATCTTCGCTATAGCCGACAAGGTCGCCGACATACTGGCTGGCGGCCGACTCAGATACGCCGCGCAGATAGTTCTGGTAATCCTGATCGGGGTGCCTTTCGTAAAAGCCGCCGGTGTAGCCACGGTTTGCCAGGCTCTCAAGCCCGGCGACCAGCTTCGCATCAAAGGGTTTTCCCGCGACCGCGTCATCAATCGCCCTGCGATACGATTGACATGTACGGGCGACGTAGTATGCAGATTTCGTCCGCCCTTCGATCTTCAGGGAATCGACGCCGATTTCCGTCAGGCGATGCACGTGCTCAATGGCGCGCAGATCCTTGGAGTTGAGTATGTAGGTGCCATGCTCATCCTCCTCGATCGGCATCAACTGCCCCGGGCGCGTTTCTTCCTCAATCAGAAACTCATCCGCATCTCGCGGGTCGCCCGAGCGACTTGTTCCCGCCTGTTGAATAGCCGACGCTTCGCTGCCACCGCAACTGCCAGGGCGACGCGGTAGTGACGCAGCGAGAGATGAAGCGGTGCTGGTGGACGTATCCGTTCCCCCTTCATGTACCTCGTACTTCCAACGGCACGAATTGGTACAGCTCCCCTGGTTCGGGTCGCGATGATTGAAATAACCCGAGAGCAGACAGCGCCCCGAGTACGCGATACACAACGCCCCGTGAACAAAGACTTCCAGTTCCATCTCTGGGCATTGCTGACGAATTTCGGCGACATCGTCGAGCGATATTTCACGCGACAGAATCACCCGGCGGACGCCCACGCTGTGCCAGAAACGAACCGCCGCATGATTGACGGTGTTGGCTTGTACTGACAGGTGAATGGGCATCTCCGGCCAGGTTTCCCTGATCATCAGCATGAGCCCCGGGTCGGCCATGATCAGTGCATCGGGCTTGAGTGCAATCACCGGCGCCATGTCGGCGAGATAGGTTTTGAGTTTGGCGTTGTGCGGAAAAATATTGCTGACGACAAAAAATTGACTGCCACACTCATGCGCAAGCGCGATGCCCTCACCGAGTTTGTCGAGATTGCCAAACTCGTTGTTGCGCACGCGCAGGCTGTAGCGCGGCTGTCCGGCGTAGATCGCATTGGCGCCGAAATCCAGCGCCGTACGTACCATGCGCAGGCTGCCTGCCGGTGCCAGCAGTTCGGGAGACTTCATGGAGTCGGCGTGCGCAAGTCGGCAGTCACAGTTCCCGCCTGCTTTAGTTCTTCATCGTGAGCGTCATCGCGGAAATTCTCGGCCAGGGCGGCAGTTTCCCACTCCTTTGCCGCACGCTGAACCAACATGTGGTTCATATAGTTCGCGGCGGCACCACCGAGCGTGACCCCGTAGGTCTGAAAGCGGAACACGACCGGCAGATAGAAGGCATCAACGGCAGTGAATTGGTCACCTGCGAGAAACGGACCGCCGAAGCGCCGCAGCCCTTCGTTCCATATTTCCTCGATTCGGGTGATGTCGGCCAGCACGCCCGCCGGGCGCTGAGTAACGGCAACGCGCACCCCGATATTCATGCCGTGATGGCCGCGCAACTGGGTAAAGCCGGAGTGCATCTCGGCCGAAGCGCTGCGCGCCCAGGCTCGTGCGCTGGCTCCGCTGGGCCAGACGTTGGTATGACGTTCGGCGAGGTACTCAATAATAGCGAGCGAGTCCCACACCACTTGCGCTCCATCCACCAGGCAGGGCACCTTGCTGGATGGAGAGAAACTTCGAAAGGCACCGTTACCGCTGGCAAAGTCGAACCGGTGGAGTTCTTCCTTGAAGGGGATGCCGCAGGCCTTCATTACGGCCCAAGGGCGTAGCGACCAGGACGAGTAATTCTTGTTGCCGATATGCAGGGTGTACATGCTGGCTTTCAGTGACGGCGAATCGATTCGTCCAGCGCGATATCCACCATAAGGTCGGCAGAAATGCGCTCCAGTTCCGCAATCAGGGTGCCCACATCAAGCGCTTTGTCAGCGGTGAGTTCTGCTTCGGCATGAAAGAGCAACTCGGCGGACATCGGCGCGCTCGCGGTACGCGTGCTCAGGTTTTCGACATTCACTGAAAAGCGCGCCAGCACCTGCGAAACCTCGCGCACGATGCCGATGCGGTCATGCCCGACCAAACTGAGCTTCAATCGCCGTCTTGCCAGCGCCGACTTGCGAACTTCGGTCGATTCGACGGTGACTTTGAGCGTGGTCAGCTTGCTCAGTGCTTGCGTCAGCCCATCGAGGTGATCGCCGCTGACCGAAACCTCGACGATACCGGCGAACTTGCCAGCCAGTTGCGCCATCGATGATTGCAGCCAGTTGCCGTGATGAGCGCTGATGACGCTGGCCAACTCGCCGACCAGGCCGGGGCGGTCGTCACCGAGCACGGTCAGAACCAGACGGTAGCTCATGCGTAGTCCTCCATGGGCACGCAGGCACAGAAGAGGTTACGGTCGCCATGCACATCGTCGATACGATTGACGAACGGCCAGAACTTGTTGTCGGCGACCCAGGGCAAGGGGAAGGCGGCTTGCTGCCGGGTGTAGGCACGCGTCCATTCGGCGTCCATGACGTCCGCTTCGGTATGAGGGGCGTTCTTGACCGGGCTTTGTTCCAGCGTCCATTTGCCGTCTTCAATGCGGCGAATTTCCTCACGAATGGAAATCATGGCGTCGCAAAAACGATCCAGCTCCGCCTTGTCTTCCGATTCGGTTGGCTCGACCATGAGCGTGCCGCCCACGGGAAAGCTCACGGTCGGGGCATGGAAGCCGTAGTCCATCAGGCGCTTGGCAATGTCAATCTCGGCAATGCCGGTCGCCGCCTTGAGCGCGCGAATGTCGAGAATGCACTCGTGCGCCACGCGGCCGTTGCTGCCTTTGTATAAGACCGGGAAGTGCTTTTCCAGACGCGCGGCGACGTAGTTGGCATTGAGAATGGCCGTCTTGGTGGCGTGACGCAAACCTTCAGCACCCATCATGGTGATGAACATCCAGGAGATGGAGAGAATGGAGGCCGAACCCCACGGCGCAGCCGATACCGCGTGCTGGCCACCGTGGGGACCGGGGATCGCTTGCACCGCGTGGTTTGCCATAAAGGGAGCCAGGTGCGCCTTCAAGCCAATCGGGCCCATGCCCGGACCGCCACCGCCGTGGGGAATCGAGAACGTCTTGTGCAGATTGATGTGCGAGACATCGGCGCCAATGTCGGCGGGGCGGCACAGCCCTACCTGGGCATTGAGGTTGGCGCCGTCCATGTACACCTGACCGCCGTACTGATGCACGATGGCGCAGATGTCTTTCACGGCCTCTTCAAACACGCCGTGCGTGGACGGGTAGGTCAGCATCAGGCAGGACAGCGCGGCGGCGTGTTGCTCGGCCTTGGCCTTCAGGTCAGCGACATCGACGTTGCCGTTGTCGTCGCATTTCACGGCGACCACGCTCAGTCCGCACATCTGGGCCGTCGCGGGGTTGGTGCCGTGCGCCGAGGTGGCGATCAGGCAGATATCACGCGTGCCTTGACCTTGCGCCGCCTGATAGCGACGAATGGCCACCAGACCGGCGTACTCGCCTTGCGCGCCAGAGTTCGGCTGCATGCAGATGGCGTCAAAGCCGGTAATCGCCTTGAGCTGCGTTTCCAGCCCGTCGATCATTTCCACATAGCCCCGTGCCTGATCAATGGGGGCGAAGGGATGCAAATTGGCAAACTCGGGCCAAGAAACCGGAATCATCTCGGCGACCGCGTTGAGCTTCATCGTGCAGCTGCCCAGCGGAATCATCGCGTGGTCGAGCGCCAGATCGCGGTTCTGCAGCTTCTTCAGATAGCGCAGCATCTGGTGCTCGGTGTGGTGTGTGTTGAACACCGGGTGCGTCAGGATCGGTTTCGTGCGACGCAGCCCGGCCGGAATGCGGTTGGGCGCGCCCATGTCCAGAGCAGCCAGATCGGTGCTCTTGCCCAGTAGCTTGAGCAGGGCGGCGACATCATCTTGCGTCGTAGTTTCGTCGCAGCTGATTCCAACGGTGGTGGCATCGATCTGGCGCACATTGAAGTTTGACGCACGCAAAATCGCCGTCTCGCCAGCGCCGACTTGGGAAACGAAGGTGTCGAAAAAGGGCCCCGTAACGCCGAGTCCGCTGGCCAGGATGCTGGTCAGGCGATGGATGCGTTCGGCAATGCGTGTCACGCCCTTGGGGCCATGCCACACCGCGTACATACCGGCAATATTGGCCAGAAGCACTTGCGAGGTGCAGATGTTGGAATTCGCTTTTTCGCGCCGAATATGTTGCTCGCGCGTTTGCAGCGCCATGCGGTACGCAGTCTTGCCGCGACTGTCTTTTGAGACACCGATAATGCGACCGGGCATGGAGCGCACATTGCTCTCGCGGGTGGCAAAGAACGCGGCGTGTGGGCCGCCGAAACCCATCGGCACCCCAAAGCGCTGCGACGAGCCGAGAACAATTTCCGCGCCCATCTCGCCCGGTGACTTCAGAAGCACCAGCGCCATCAGGTCCGAGGCGACGGCGACGACTGCGCCTTTGGCCTTAACCGCGGCGATGGTATCGGTCATGTCGCGAATCTCGCCCTTGGCATTCGGGTACTGCAGCAGGGCACCGAACAGGTCGTACTGAGCGGCGTCTTCGGGCTTGCCGAAGACCAGTTCAAAGCCGAAGTACGCGGCGCGCGTTTTCACCACATCAATGGTCTGGGCGAAGCAGTCTTCATCGACAAAGAACACATTACCCTTGGCTTTGCTGACACGGCGCGCCATGGTCATAGCTTCGGCGGCGGCAGTGGCTTCGTCAAGCAACGACGCATTGGCAATCTCCATGCCGGTCAGGTCGATGACCATCTGCTGGTAGTTGAGCAGCGACTCCAGACGACCCTGCGCGATCTCGGCCTGATACGGTGTGTAGGCCGTGTACCAGCCCGGGTTCTCGAACAGGTTGCGCAAGATTACCGGCGGCGTCAGCGTGCCGTAATAGCCCTGACCGATCAACGATTTCTTGACTACGTTCTTGCTGGCAATGGCCTTGAGCTTGGCCAAGGCCGCGTGCTCGGTCATGGCCGGCGGCAGATCAAGCGGGGCCGCGCGACGGATGGCGGCAGGCACAGTCTGGTCGATCAGGGCATCCAGTGACGGTGCGCCTATGGTGGCGAGCATCGCCGGGATGGACTGTTCATTCGGGCCGATATGGCGACCGATGAACTCGTCGCGGAATTCGAGTTCGGCAAGCGTGGTCATGGCAAATCCGGGGTTTGAGTTACAGAGAGGCTTCGTACGCGGCGGCATCCATGAGCTTGGCGACGTCGCCGACGTTGTCCGGCTTGATCTTGAACAGCCAGGTGCCAAAGGCGTCCGCATTCACCGACTCGGGGGCGTCGGCCGCGGCCTGATTCGACTCGATGACTTCGCCGGCCACCGGCGCGTAAATGTCGGATGCAGCCTTCACCGACTCGATCACGGCACAGGCTTCTTCCGCAGCGAGCTTGCGGCCAGCGTCGGGCAACTCAAGAAAGACCACGTCACCCAGCGCTTCCTGCGCATGGTCGGTGACGCCGATGGTCAGGGTGCCGTCGGCTTCGGTGCGAATCCACTCGTGTGAGGCGGTGTATTTCAGGTTGGTGGGGTTGCTCATGAACGACTCCTTAAATCAAAGATGCGCCATTTCTGGCGAATGAGGGTTTGACAACTTTTGCTTTGAGCTTCTTATCGCGTATTTCGACGTCGACTACGCTACCGTTTTCGACACCGGCGGGGATGCGCGCCAAGGCGATCGACTGCTGCAGCGTGGGCGAGAAACTGCCGCTGGTGGTTTCTCCGTCGCCCAGCGCCGTGATCACTTTCTGATGCGCGCGCAGCACGCCTTTATCGAGCAACAGCAGTCCGGCAAAGCGCACGGCGGGCGTCGATCGCCGTCCCACCAGCGCCGACTTGCCGACGAAGTCGCGGGCGGCATCCTTCAGATCGACCGTCCATTTCAGGCCAGCTTCGTAGGGCGAAATGCTTTCGTCCATGTCCTGCCCATACAGATTCATGCCCGCTTCCAGACGCAGGGTGTCACGCGCACCCAGACCGCAGGGCTTGACGCCGACATCGAGCAGCGCCTTCCAAGCGGTGGCGGCATAGTCGGCGGGCAAGCTGATCTCGAAGCCATCTTCACCGGTGTAGCCGGTACGGGCGATCAGCCACATGCCGTCGTCGGTACGCCATTCGGCGGCCTGAAAATTCTCCAGCATCACCGTGCGGGCGCGGGCGACGGGGAACGCACTCCAGAAACGCTCGCGGGCGTTCGGGCCTTGCACGGCAATCATGGCCAGATCACGACGAACGGTGATGTGCGCGTCAAAACCATTCAGTTGCTGGCGCATCCAGGCAATGTCTTTCTCCGCCGTGCCGGCATTGACCACAATGCGGTAGTGCTCGGGCGTGAAGTAATAGACGATCAGATCGTCGATGACGCCGGCGTCCTGATTGAGCATGCAGGAATACAGTGCCTTGCCCGGCAGCACCAGCTTGCTGCAGTCGTTGGCCAGCAAGTGGCGCAGAAAGGGCAGGGCACCCGGGCCGACCAGATCGAGCGCACACATGTGCGAGACGTCGAACATGCCGGCATCCTTGCGCACGGCGTGATGCTCTTCAATCTGCGAGCCGTAATTGATCGGCATTTCCCAGCCGGCAAAATCGACCATCTTGCCGTGGGCGGCGACGTGGGAAGCGAACAGCGGGGTACGTTGCGGAGTGGTCATGTCAGAGGGCCCTGAATGGAGTGATGCGCTTGGCGCATGATGTTGGGCCCCCATCTGTCCTTGTCGCCTGAGAGTTTTACTCCGTCGGCGGGCGTGCATCGAATTGCGATGCCGCCACTCTCCAGATTTGCGTTGCGTCGTCGGCCCTTTTGCCTGAGCGATTCCGGGGGGGTTGCGCCTTCGGCGGTGGCTTTGCAGCCACGCTCTCCCGACGATCAGGGAAGATTTTAGCGGCAAGCGGCAAGTAAGCGATGCGCGGGCATGGCATTTTTCTGAGACTTCGATAACATATGGATATTCATCCAGCTATTTATCACCTTGGTTTTTCAATTCGACCCTGACGCAACGAACGGAGTATTTCGCCATGACGACCAATCTAACCTCGCGCCAGCAAGAAGTGCTTGATTTCATTCGCAATAGTTTTGAGGTCTTCAGCGTGCCGCCGACGCGTGCCGAAATTGCCAGCGCCTTCGGCTTCGCCTCGCCCAATGCCGCCGAGGAGCACTTGCGGGCCCTGGCACGCAAGGGCGCGATTACGCTGGAACCCGGGTCAGCGCGGGGTATTCGGCTCGTCGAACAGCTGGGCTTGCCGCTGATCGGCACGGTAGCCGCCGGCAGCCCGATCCTTGCTGTGGAAAACCGGCTTGACCCCGTGCGCGTCGATCCCGATCTCTTCAGCCCGCGCGCCGACTTTCTGTTGCGCGTACGCGGGTTGTCCATGATCGAGGCCGGCATTCTCGATGGCGATCTGCTGGCGGTGCATCGCACGACGGAAGCCAATAATGGCCAGATTGTCGTGGCGCGCCTGGGTGACGAGGTCACGGTCAAGCGCTTCAAGAAGCGCGGTGCGATCGTTCATCTGATCGCCGAGAACCGGGATTTCGAACCTATCCTGGTTGATACCAAGCACCAACCTTTGGTCATCGAAGGCGTGGCGGTGGGCTTGATCCGGGGCGGTGGTCACCTGTAACACGTCGCAAGCCAACAATCGCCGTCTCGCCAGCGCCGACTTGCGGAAAGCACCGATTGCCTGGTGTGATAGCTGCTTTACGAGGGCGCGGACAGATCGCTGAATGAATCGCCAAAGGGATCGGCGGTATCACCCAGCGCACGCAGCGCAGCGAGCACATCCTTGATCTGGGTATCGAGCTTGTCGGCCAGTTCCTGCAGCATGTCCCGCCCGTAGCGACCGATTTGCCGCGCCGCAAGAAATAACTCATAAAGGCGCGAACCGAAGAGGCTGTGCAACTCGCCGCGAATCACCTCAAAGCGCTCACGCATGGTGGCGATTTGCTGACGCAGCAGGTCCTGCGCGCTGGTCCCGGTGGCCGTGCTGATGCTTGTTTGGCCACGGCCACCGCCTTCTTCCCAAAGCGTCGCGACTTCCCTGAGTGCGTCGGCATTGCCGGCGCGATAGGCGCGATTGGCTTCGCTCATCAACTGCGTACGCCACGCACGATCGGCTTCATTGACGGCACGGTCGGGGTGAATCCGCTGTGCCAGATGGCGAAACATCCGCTTTATTTCACTGCTCGGCCGAAACGGCTGAGCGCTCTCGGACTCGCCCTTTTCGCGGCGCGCCTGCTCGAAGCGCGCACTTTCTTCGCGCGAGCGGTCGGCCTGGCGCTGATATTCGCGATACGTGTCCTGCGCCTGCTGCATTGCCGGATTGACGGCGGGCGCTTCATTGGCGTGTTGGGCGGTGTCTGGTCGTTGCATGGCCTCCAGTTGCCGGCGCGCCAGCTTGGCTTTGAGCACGTCAAGTTCAGTCATGCGTCGCCCGACGACGCGGTAGTAGCGGTGGGTGAAGTCGGTCATCTCAGCCTGTGCTGTTGCCAGTTCCAACTCCAGTTCGCCGATTTCCTGCGTCAATTGGGCTAGCTCAGCCCGCAGGCGCGCCGCTTCGTCGGCGTAAGTCGGGGCGTGTTGTTTGCCATGGGCGGTACGGCCGCCAATGTAGAGCAGGCGATCACCGAGGAAGGCGGCATCGGTGCCCGGATCGCAGCAGAAGCAAACAGCAATGTCGGCTCTCTTTCGGGCCTGGGCGCGGTAGGCGGCTACCGGAAGAATGCGCACCGGGAAAAGGTCTGGCGTGGTGGTTGGCCAGTCACGGCGGGCGTTGCTGCTGTTCCACTCTTGCGCGTCGCGCCATGCCAGTGCCTGGGTGTTGATGCGCTCCATCTGGTTAGCCCATGCCAATGCATGCTCGTCACCGCCGTTGCGCGAGAGCCGACTTTTCATGAGCGACAGGGTGGCGCGCATCGCAATCCGGGCCGCGAAGTCGGCCGATGGCAGCACCAGACACAGCGGGCGAAGACTGATATCCAGAGCGCTGGAAAAGGCCGGAAGAAATTCGTCGTCCGGAACCAATAACAGAAGGGTCTTGCGCTCAGTGAGTACCTTAGTGACCAGCTGCGCCAGCGCCTCGATCGCCGCACGAGGAACCGGCGCTTCAAGTCCGGCAGGCTGATCCTCTGCAGACGAAACCAGCCGCCACCAATAGGCGGCAGACTGCTCTGGTGTGCGGGTTTGGTCGTCAATGGACGAGCCAGGAGCCTCGGAGCGCCTCATGTTCTTGATTTTACGCAGCACGTTGTGTTCGTATGGCGGAGAAGCAGGACAATTTGCCATCCTATTCGGCGATCAAGCGGCGGCGCTGGGACGATCATGGATGGACTTTCCCCCACCGCGTGAGTAAAGTCCGCGGCCATTGGTTTCTCAGGCGTTTTGGAGATATTCGCATGTGGTCAATTATTCAGGCGGCCGGCTGGCCAATCTGGTTTCTTCTGGTGGCATCGGTTATCGCGGTTACCCTGGTGCTTGAACGGCTGCATGCCCTGCGGCGCAAGCGCATTGTGCCGCCCGGCTTGCTGCAAAGTGTGGTTACTGAATTCCGCCAGACCGGCGTGACCGAGCAAATGCTGGTCAAGCTGGAGCGTAATTCGCCGCTCGGACGGGTGTTGGCTGCCGGCATGCGCAATGTGCGCAGCTCACGTGAGGTGATGAAAGAGGCGATCGAGGAATCCGGGCGTGGTGTGGCCCATGAACTCGAGCACTACCTGACGACGCTGGGCACTATTGCGGCGATTGCTCCGCTGATGGGTTTGTTCGGTACCGTCGTGGGAATGATCGAAATTTTCGGTTCGCCTACCTCATCCGGCACGAACCCGCAGGCGCTGGCGCATGGCATTTCAGTGGCGCTTTACAACACCGGTTTCGGCCTGATCATCGCCATCCCGAGCATGATTTTTTATCGACACTTCCGCGCGCTGGTGGATGGACTGCTGGTCGAGATGGAGCAGCAGGCAGTCAAGCTGGTGGAAGTCATTCACGGCGACCGCAAGTAGGGCGGATAAATCATGAATTTCCAGCGCGGACGGGTACGTGAAGAGCCCGAAATCAACCTGATCGCTTTCATCGACGTGCTTTTGGTCATCCTCATTTTCCTGATGGTCACCACCAGCTACTCGAAATTTGCCGGTATGGAAATCAATCTGCCGACCGCCGATGCGGCCAAGAGCAAGGATGTTCCCGAGGAAATCAATGTCACGGTATCTGCTGGCGGTGAGGTGTCGGTGAATCGGCAGGCCGTGGGCGCTCCTGATATCTCCAGTATTGTGTCAGTGCTCAAACGTGTGGCTGGCGAACCGGGGCAGGGTGACAAGGCTCCCGTGGTCGTTATTAACGCCGATGCCAAGGCCACGCATCAGAGCGTGATCGACGTTATGCAGGCGGCGCAGCAGGCGGGCTTGAGTCATATCTCCTTTGCCACCCAGCAGTCACAAGGCGGGCGCTAGCCCCCGGTCTGGCTCGGCGCTCGAATCACGTTTGTTGCGCGCCTGGCAGTCGCGTGGCAGCTTGCCATGCCTTCTGCTGCCGCTGGCAGCGCTGTTCGGCCTGCTGACGGCGGGCCGGCGACTGGCGTATCGCTGGGGCTGGTTGCGCTCGGTGCGGTTGCCAGTGCCGGTGGTCATTGTCGGCAACATTACCGTGGGCGGCGTGGGCAAGACGCCCCTGACCATTCACCTCGTCGAAGCGCTGTGTCGTTTGGGTCGTCACCCCGGCGTGATATCCCGTGGCTACGGTGGGGACGTCGATGGCGTATGTGCCGTTAGGCTCGATAGTCATGCGACTGAGGTGGGCGACGAACCACTGCTGATTGCGCTGCGCACGGGCGTGCCCGTCGTTGTAGGCCGTGATCGCGTGGCGGCGGCACAAGCGCTGCTCGCGGCGCATCCCGAGGTGGATGTCTTGCTCAGCGACGATGGCTTGCAGCACTACCGTCTGGCGCGCGATGCCGAGGTGGTGGTGTTCGACGGGCGCGGCGTCATGAATGGCTGGTTATTGCCCGCCGGCCCCCTGCGCGAACCCGTGGCACGGCTTGCGGGCGTCGATGCACTGGTTATTAACGCGGCAGAATCCGCAATCGCCGTTCCACCAGCGCCGACTTGCGGAGTGTCCACCTACCGCATGCGGCTGCAGTCGGGGCGGATCTATCGTTTGGGCAAGCCTGATGAAACAATCGATCACGGAGCTTTCGCCGGCGGGCGCGTTCACGCAGTCGCTGGCATTGGCCACCCGCAGCGCTTCTTTGATCAGTTGACGGCTCTCGGTATCACGCACGATCCTCTCCCTTTCCCCGATCACCACGCCTACGCTGCCGGCGATTTGCCCAGCGACGGCCGACCTATTCTGACCACCGAAAAGGATGCCGTAAAATTGAACGCACTTGTCCCTGCGTATCCCGGTGATATCTGGGTTCTGCCGGTAAATTGCTTTATTGAACCCGACGTGCTGGCGGCGCGTCTTCTGGAGAAGCTTCATGGACCCTCGCTTGCTTGAGATTCTTGTCTGTCCCGTGTGCAAGGGGCCCTTGGAAAACCGCAAGGCCCAGTCCGAACTAGCCTGCAAAGCCTGTCGCCTGGCTTACCCGGTCAAGGACGACATTCCGGTTATGCTCGAAGACGAAGCGCGAACTTTTTCCGCCGACGAAGCGTAGGCTGCGATCATGCCGTCAAAGACAGCCTTCTGCGTGGTCATTCCGGCTCGCTTTGCCTCGACCCGCCTGCCCGGAAAACCTTTGGCCGATTTGGGCGGCAAGCCCATGGTGGTACGCGTGGCCGAAGCCGCGCAGCGCAGCGGTGCTGCCGAGATATGGGTCGCCACGGACGACGAACGTATCATGACGGCGGTAGCGGCCTGCGGACACAAGGTCACGATGACACGGGCCGATCATGTGTCGGGAACCGACCGGTTGGCCGAGGTGGTGGCGCAGCGTGGTTGGCCGGACGACACCATTGTGGTCAATGTGCAGGGCGACGAACCCTTGATCGACCCCGAACTGGTGGCCCGTGTGGCCAAGGTGTTGGCCGAGTTTCCAGAGTCGCCCATGGCCACAGCAGCGCATGCGCTGACCAGTGCGGATGATTTTTTTAACCCCAACGTGGTCAAGGTCGTCAGCGATGCCAGGGGTCGCGCCTTGTATTTTTCAAGGGCACCCATTCCCTGGGCCCGCGATGACTTCGCGCCGGGGCGGCCGGTTGCATTGCCAGCCTCGCTGGGCGCGGCAAGGCATATCGGACTCTACGCCTACCGCGCCGGTTTTTTGCGCACCTATCAGCAATTGGCTCCCTCACCGCTGGAGCAGATCGAGGCGCTGGAGCAATTGCGCGTGCTCTGGCACGGACACTCGATTCAGGTGGTCGAGGCAAGCACTGCTCCGGCCCCCGGGGTCGATACGCCGGACGATCTGGCTCGCGTGCAACAGCTGTTTGCAGGGCGCTGAGTTTTTGCGCCCGGGTGGCGTACGAGTTTCACTAAAGCTCGAGTTTGACCGCTGGCACTAATGGGATTATCTTCTCCAGACGAGCCTTACTGGCTTCCCCTTTTTAATTTCAGGAGTTGTCATGCGTTTGATTCTTCTCGGCCCACCCGGCGCCGGTAAAGGCACCCAGGCGGCATTCATTACCAAGCAGTTCTCTATCCCGCAGATTTCAACAGGTGACATGCTGCGCGCCGCCGTCAAAGCCGGGTCGCCCTTGGGTATCGAGGCGAAGAAGGTAATGGACGCGGGGGGGTTAGTCTCCGACGACATCATTATCGGTCTGGTCAAGGAACGCCTGAACGAACCTGACTGCAAAAACGGTTACCTGCTCGACGGGTTTCCGCGCACGATACCGCAGGCTGAAGCCATCAAGGCGGTCGGCATCGGCTTGGACTACGTACTGGAAATTGATGTCGCTGACGAGGAAATCGTCGCGCGCATGAGCGGGCGTCGGGTGCATCTGTCTTCCGGACGAACCTACCACATCAAGTTCAACCCGCCGACGGTGGAAGGCAAGGATGACATTACCGGCGAACCGTTGATTCAGCGAGAAGACGACAAGAGCGAAACCGTCATGAAGCGCCTCGCTGTGTATCGCGCACAAACCCTGCCCTTGGTCGATTACTACAAGAAATGGTCAGCAACTGGCGAAGCCAGCGCACCCACGTATCGGTATATCGCCGGTGTGGGCACTGTCGAGGCGATTCGCGACAACGCTCTGGCCAGCCTGAAGGAGTAAGCCCATGGCTGAGCGCATTCGTCGCATCGCGGTATGTACCGGTGGCGGTGACGCGCCGGGTCTCAATGCGGTCATTCGTTCGGCAGTCATTGCGGCCTTGCGGCACGGATGGGAGGTGTATGGCATCCGGGATGGTTTCAACGGAATATTTTTCCCCGAGCGCTACCCCGAGGGGGGGGTAATCCGCCTCACCGAGCAGCGTGTGCGCGGCATTGCGCATTTGGGCGGTACGATTCTCGGTACCACCAATAAGGGCAATCCTCTGCACTTTCCCTTGCACATGCCGGATGGCAGCGTGCAGGAAGTGGATCGTAGCGACGAAATTCTTCAGTACTTTGCCCGCCAGGAGATTGATGCGCTGATTTCGATTGGCGGCGATGGGTCGCTGACTATCGCCAACGCACTGCATAAGAAGGGCTTGCGTGTTGTCGGAGTGCCAAAAACCATCGACAACGATCTGGATAAAACTTACACCACCTTTGGTTTCGATACGGCCGTCGCGTTTGCGACCGAGTGTATTGACCGCCTGCATTCGACCGCCGAGAGTCACCAGCGTGTCATGGTCGTTGAGGTGATGGGTCGTTATGCCGGATGGATAGCCTTGCACGCCGGCATTGCTGGCGGTGCGCACGCCATCATGATTCCCGAAATACCTTACGATATCGACAAGGTTGCGGCCAAGATCGCGTCCCGTGAAGGCATGGGGCGGCATTACAGCCTGGTCGTGGTTGCCGAGGGGGCGTTACCCAAAAAGGGCCAGCGCTCACTGGCGGCAGCGGCGGAAGTGGGGCACTCGGAGCGCCTGGGCGGAATTGGTGAGCAGGTGGCACAATCACTGCAGTCGCTCACCGGGAAGGATGCTCGCGCAGTGGTTTTGGGACATCTGCTGCGTGGCGGCAGCCCGACCGCATTTGATCGTTTGGCCGCCATGCGCTTTGGCACGGCAGCCGTGCGGGCGCTAGCCTCGGGAAAAAACGGGGTCATGGTGGCGCTGGCCATTCCTAATGTGAACTTCGTGCCACTGGAGTCCGTCGCCGGGCGCATGAAGGCGGTGCCACTCGATGGCGATACCATGCACACGGCGCGCGAACTGGGAATCAGCTTCGGCGACTAATCCAGTTCAGCGCAACCCGGAATCCCCCATTTTCTCAGTCTTGCTGCTGATTCCCGGCGTGATTCTTTAGTGAGCTTTCTCTAGAAAGCCTCACTAGACTTCTCCCTTGCATTGATCGCCTGAAGCCCATCTGGGTTGGCCCATTGGCCCGCTACCTGATCGGCCAACGGCAGTTTTTGATTCCTCCTTGCAAGGACATTTTTATGAGCAACGCACCTTCCCCAGCGCTTCACTCGTCTGTTGTGTCGGAACCCCTACCCAGTACACTCCAACCGGGACCAGCAGAGATACTCGAGTTGAGTGCGCGTCAAGGCAGCACGGTTACGCCGCGCGAAATAAACGACCAACTCGCGCGGATATTGCAAAACTACGATGAACTCACTGCGGAGTACGCCAATAACGCTGCCCGCATCGAGGAGGAGTTTGAGCGGCTTCGTGCCGACCGCAGTGGATTGAGTGCTCGACTACAGAGTCTGCATGGTGAGATTCTTCTGCAAAACGGTGCGCTGGCGACTTTGGCCGGTTCCACGTCAGCGGATATCGAGACCGTCAAAAAGGAGTTAAGTGACGGAATGCTGGATGTCGAAGAGCGCACCAGCATTCAGGTAACCGCGCTAACACAGCGTGTTGGGCAGGACGTATCGCGCCTGGACGGGGGCGTGCTTGCTCTTGGGCAGTTGCTCGAGGCGCAGCAAAGCAATATTCAGCGACAGTCCGAGCGGCTTGCCCAGTTTGACGTTGTGCACGAGTTGCTCGACACCGCGACCCGTGGCAATCGCAAGCGCATCGAGGTGGTGCGGGAAGAACTGGAAACGCAACAGACCATTGTTTCCGCGCAGGTGCAAGGACTGGCAGCACTCCAACGCGAACACCATGGCGAATTTTTGACGCTGCGTTCAGAGGTCGGAGTGATAACGGCGCAAATTCGTCAGCTTGAGTTTGGCCAGCAGCTCACGAACGGTCGCTTGGAAGCGCACAGCCAAAAAACGCAGATACGCTTCCGGTGGGCATTTGGCGGAGTGGCGCTGGCTGTGCTGTTGACGTTCGGCGGCGTCGCTGCGGTCAAATGGCTGCCTGCCTTCGCTCCCGTAGAAACGCAAGCGACACTGGCTCGGGCGACGATTGATCTGGCGGAAGCGCGCAAGGAACTGGCGCAACTTCCGGCCATGGAATACCGGGCTTCCACGCAAGAGGGGCAGATCAGTCAGCTATCACGTACGGTCGCCGCGCTGAAACAGAACTTGGGCGAGATGTCCGAGCGCATCGGGCGTGCCGACCGTGCGCTCGGTTTGGTTCCCATGGGTACGCTGAGCGTGGATGGACTGGCGGTATTCGATGGCCAATGGGTGCGTGATCAATCGCCGTTGCACTACACGGTGCAACTTGCAGGTACCGAGAGTCAGGCGCAGATGATGGCCGTTGTCAATCAACACGCCGAATTTTTTGCGCCAGCTTTACTCGCCTACACGGTGACCCAACCTCAAGAGCAAACCCGCTTCAATCTATTCATGGGCAGTTATGCCACGCAGAGCGAAGCGCGTGCTGCAATTGAGGGCCTTCCCGCCGGTTTGCAGCTGAACAAGCCTTGGGTTCGCCAATGGCAGGCGGTACAGTCAGCCGCCCGCTAATCCGGCGGATCAGTCGTTCGGCCTGAGTATTTTCTCAACTCGATTCAGGCGTAGCCGGAAAGCGTCCGGCATGCCTGAACCGAGAAGGGGGCGCAGATAGAGCCGGAAAGCATCGGTGACATCGGTGCCATTGGCAGCGATGAACTCGTCTTCCATTACCCGTGTTTTTCCGGCGACATCGCCCAAGGGCATCAACTGGTAGTCGACTGAATAAAAACCGGTGCGCTTGATCCCAACCGAACCGTCACAGTCGCCCCACATGGCGAATTGCACCGCTTTTTCGCCGACTTCTCGGGCTTCGCGCTGGTCCACATCGGAAACACAGCCAATGAACGAGCGCTGCAGATAACCGAAGGTATCGCCGCGGACACGTTTGATGCCCAGCTTGCTCTTGATTTCTTCACAGAGAAGATCGGCCAGCGCACCGGTACCCGAAAGTTGCACGTTGCCATGGGCGTCATGTTCGACCTTTGAGCCGAGCGTGGTGATGATGGGCGTGCCCCTGGCATCGTGAATTCCTTCTGATACGGCGATCACGCAGCGACCGTGGCGCTCGTAGTTGGTTTTGACGTCGGCGAGAAAGCGCTCAATGTCAAAGGTGCGCTCCGGCACATAAATCAGGTGAGGGCCATCGTCCGGAAACTTTTTGCCCAAGGCTGACGCGGCGGTCAGGAAACCTGCGTGCCGTCCCATGACCACCCCGACATAAACGCCAGGCAATGCGGCATTGTCCAGATTGGCCCCCATGAAGGCCTGAGCGACGAAACGGGCTGCCGAGGGAAAGCCGGGAGTATGGTCATTGCCGACCAGATCATTGTCGATTGTCTTGGGTATGTGAATGCAGCGCAACGGATAGTTCGCCGCGCGGGCCTCTTCGCTGACGATACGGACGGTGTCCGAGGAGTCGTTGCCGCCGATATAAAAAAAGTAGCCAATGCCGTGCGCGCGCAGGACGGTAAATATCTCGTGACAGTACTTCAGGTCGGGCTTGTCCCGGGTTGAGCCGAGCGCCGACGAAGGGGTATTCGCCACCATTTCGATGTTATGGCTGGTTTCCTGAGTCAGATCCAGGAGGTCTTCATTGATGATGCCGCGCACACCGTGGTAGGCACCATAGACTCGCTCGACATTGCGGAATTTGCGTGCTTCAAGAACCACACCGGCCATGGACTGGTTGATCACCGCGGTGGGGCCGCCGCCTTGGGCGACGAGTACTTTTCCGGCGAACATAAGGGTAACTCCCTGAGATAATTATGAAAATTGATTTGGATCAGGTGCGTTTCCAGCGAAAATCACGCACTCTGGTCGAGTTTATGCCATTATCCTCGTCTCGATAGCAGGGATTGTGATGCTCTCGTACCCCATAGCCGCCCGGCAGCTTCGGACGGCTTCTTCTTTTCTTGAAGCAGGCAATGCAGGAGACTTTCAGTATGTCAGGTTTGATGTTTGCTCTGATCTGCGCCGTGGCGGCTATCGCCTACGGGTGGATTTCGAGCCAGTGGATTTTGGCCCAACCCGCGGGTAACGCGCGGATGCAGGAAATTGCGGGTGCGATTCAGGAAGGTGCGAAAGCCTACCTCAACCGCCAGTACAAAACGATTTCCTACGTGGGTGTGGCTTTGGCTGTAGTGATCTGGGTTTTTCTCGGCACATCGACGGCCATTGGTTTCATTATCGGCGCAGTGCTTTCCGGGGCGGCAGGCTACATCGGCATGAACGTGTCAGTGCGCGCTAACGTGCGTACCGCGCAAGCCGCCACTGTGGGCCTGAATGCGGCGCTGAACGTGGCGTTCCGTGGCGGTGCCATTACGGGCATGCTGGTGGTTGGCTTGGGTCTTTTGGGCGTTGCCGGCTACTACGGGGTCCTCAAGATGATGGCGGCGCCGGGTGCTTCGCTCGAAAGTATTGTGCATCCGCTGATCGGTCTGGGCTTTGGCTCGTCGCTGATCTCGATCTTCGCCCGTCTGGGCGGTGGCATCTTCACCAAGGGCGCGGACGTTGGCGCTGACCTGGTGGGTAAAGTCGAAGCCGGCATCCCTGAAGACGACCCGCGTAATCCTGCCGTTATTGCCGACAACGTCGGCGACAACGTCGGCGATTGTGCCGGTATGGCCGCCGACCTGTTCGAGACCTACGCCGTGACCACCGTCGCGACCATGCTTTTGGGCGCGCTGTTGTTCAAAGCCAATGCCGCAATGGCAGAGTCTGCGGTGATTTACCCGCTGGCGCTGGGCGGTTTCTCGATCATCGCCTCTATCGTCGGCGCAATGTTCGTCAAGACGGTACCGGGGCCAAGATCATGAACGCCCTGTACAAGGGGCTGATCGTCGCTGGCGTGATGGCCCTTGTCGCCTTCTACCCGCTGACCACCTGGCTGGTCGATGACCACCTGCTTGACGCCATCATGGGCATCAGCGGTGGCTCGGAAATGCGCCTCTACGGTGCTGCGGTGGTGGGTCTGGTGCTGACCGGTTTGATGGTCTACATCACCGAGTACTACACGGGTACCGAGTTCAAGCCAGTGCAGCACGTGGCTGAAGCCTCGACTACGGGTCACGGCACCAACATCATCGCCGGTCTCGGTGTGTCGATGAAGGCGACGGGCTGGCCGGTACTGGCGGTATGTGGCGCAATCTGGGCCTCGTATGCGCTTGGCGGTCTGTACGGCATTGCCATCGCAGCGGTGTCAATGCTGTCGATGTCCGGTATTGTCGTCGCTCTCGACGCCTATGGCCCGATCACCGACAACGCCGGTGGTATTGCCGAGATGGCGGGTTTGCCTGAGTCGGTGCGCAACATTACCGACCCGCTGGACGCGGTGGGCAATACCACCAAGGCCGTCACCAAGGGTTACGCGATCGGTTCGGCCGGCTTGGCCGCGCTGGTACTGTTCGCCGACTTCACTCACGGTCTGGAAGCCGCCAAGCCGGGCATCAAGTTCGTGTTTGATCTGTCCGATCCGGCAGTCATCATTGGTCTCTTCATCGGCGGCCTGATTCCTTACCTGTTCGGCGCCATGGCCATGGAAGCGGTCGGTCGTTCGGCCGGTGCCGTGGTGATCGAAGTGCGTCGCCAGTTCAGGGAGATCAAAGGCATCATGGAAGGCACCGCCAAGCCGGAGTACGGCACCTGCGTGGATATGCTGACCAAGGCCGCGATCAAGGAAATGATGATCCCCTCGCTGTTGCCGGTGCTCGTGCCGGTGGTGGTGGCGGTGGTCATGAACGCGCTGATGCCCCCGGTTGATGGTGTGGGCGCTGGCGTTCGCGCCTTGGGTGGCGTGCTGATGGGCACCATCGTTACGGGTCTGTTTGTGGCGATCTCCATGACCACCGGTGGTGGCGCTTGGGACAATGCCAAGAAATACATTGAAGACGGCCATTTTGGCGGCAAAGGTTCGGAAGCCCACAAGGCTGCCGTGACTGGCGACACTGTCGGCGATCCGTACAAGGACACGGCCGGCCCCGCGGTTAACCCGCTGATCAAGATCATCAACATCGTGGCGTTGTTGATCGTTCCGCTGGTGGCGTAATTTGACGAAGATCGAAACCTCGTTTCGGTCTCCTTCAGATCAGGGCAGTTCCCGAAGTTTGGGAACTGCCTTTTTCGTTCTGGGCTTGTTTCTTACGGGGCTTGGATTCGCCGCTACTGACAACGAGCGCGCTGCCCATCCGGCTCACGCACAGCCCGAGGCGGCTGGTCCCGCTGGGGCTATCCGCAAGTCGGCGCTGGTAACACGGCGATATCTCGCGGTTACGGCGAATCAGCATGCTTCCGAAGCTGCCGACAAGGTGCTCGCGGCGGGTGGCAATGCCCTGGACGCCGCGCTGGCGGCTCAATGGACGGTCAATCTGGTGGAGCCCCAATCCTCGGGGATCGGTGGTGGCGCGTTCTTGCTTTACTGGGATGCGCGCAAGAAGCAGTTGTTCGCCTGGGACGGCCGCGAGACGGCTCCGGCAGCAGCAACCGAGCACTTCGCGCGCAAACCGGATGGCTCCGTAGCCAGCTTTGACGAGTTGGTGACCACGGGCAAAGCCGTGGGCACGCCCGGGCTGGTTGCCATGCTTGAGCAGGCCCATCGCGCGCATGGCCGACGCGCGTGGCGTTCGAGTTTCTCGCACGCCATCGGCCTCGCTGAGGCGGGTTTTCCCGTTTCGCCGCGCTTGCACAAGTTGCTCAGTGACGATCGCTTTCTGCGCCGCAATGCAGCGGCTGCGGCACTGTTCTATGACGCTGAAGGCAAGGCCCGGCCAGTGGGCGAACGCCTGCGCAACCCAGCGCTGGCGCACACCTTTCGCCAGTTGGCGCGCAGTGGTTCGGCGGGCTTTTATCGCGCGTCGCTTGGCAACGACATTGTCGCGGCGGTGCGTGCCGCGGGTGGCGATCTGACCGCGCAAGATCTCGCCGCCTATCAGCCGCGGCGTCGAGACCCCGTCTGTGGTCCGTATCGCGGCTATCGGGTTTGTGGCATGCCAGCGCCTTCGTCGGGGGCCGTAGCCATTGCCCAACTGCTCGGCATTCTGGAACGCAGCGGGGGGCCGCTTGCTGATCTGACCTCGGCGCAGGACGCACATCGGTTCGCCGAAGCCGGTCGGCTGGTTTTTGCCGACCGGGCACGCTACATGGCGGACCCTGCGTTCGTCACGGTGCCGCAGCAGGGCTTGCTTGCCGCGGACTATCTTGCTGCGCGCGCGGCGTTGATCGATGCGACCCGCAGCATGGGCACGGCCACTGCCGGTGAGCTTGCCGGGGCGGTTGATCTGGCAGCCGCGCTGGGCGAGGAGATTCCCGCGACCACGCATTTTTCGATTGTCGACCGTGAGGGCAACGCCGTGGCGATGACGAGTTCGGTGGAGGCGGCCTTTGGCAGCCGGATCATGGTCGGCGGCTTTCTGCTCAACAACCAGCTGACGGATTTTTCGTTTGTGGGAGAGCGCGATGGCAAGCCAGTGGCCAATCGGCTGGCACCGGGAAAGCGTCCCTTGTCGTCAATGGCACCCACCATCGTGTTTGGTCCCGACCAGGCGCTGTGGGCCGTTTTGGGCTCTTCGGGCGGGCAACGCATCATCAACTATGTGGCGCAGTCGCTATTGGTGCTGATTGATGGCGGCGGCAGCCCGGAGCTTGCGGTGGCTCAGGCTCATGTGGGCAGTCGTAACGGCCCGACCGAGATCGAATCCGGTGGGCATCAGCCCACGGCCTTGGCGGAAGGCCTGCGCACGCTTGGGCACACGGTTCGTGGCGACGAGATGACCAGCGGCACACACCTGATCGTACGCAACCCCACCGGTAAAGGCTGGATTGGTGCCGCCGACCCGCGCCGCGAAGGCATCGCGATGGGGCGCTGACGGGGGCAGTCCGGCGCGTTCAGCGCATGGCTTGACGCTTGAAGTCGCCCAGGCGGAAACCCAGCAGTCCGAGCATCAGGAAGTAGCTGACGGCCCCCGCGGGGATCAGCCAGCCCAGATGAGTGAGCTTGGTGACGGTATCCATGCGTAGCCAGCGCGTGGTATCCCCCGCACCGAACCAAAGTACCGCCGACATCACGGCCAGGGCGAGCAGCAGTCGGATCATGAACCCCAGCCAACCGGGCGCTGGACTATAGGCCTGACGCTGACGCAGCCCACGCCAGAGCAAAAAGGCATTGGCGCATGAGGCCAAGCCGATCGACAAGGCTAGTCCGGCATGTTTGAGCCAGCCGATGAAGGCCAGATTCATGACCTGCGTCAGCGTCAGCGTAATCAGGGCGATCTTGACCGGCGTGCGGATGTCCTGCCGCGAATAGAAGCCGGGGGCGAGCACCTTGACCAGAATCAGCCCGGTCAGCCCGACGCTGTAGGCCATCAGCGCGTTGCGTGTCTGTAGCACGTCATTGGCGTTGAAGGCGCCATGCTGGAACAGCGTGGCCAGTATGGGTGTGGCCAGCAGCGCCAATGCAGCGGCGGCGGGCAGGGTGAGCAAAAAGGTCAGGCGCAAGCCCCAGTCCAGCAGCGCCGAGAATTCCTGCGTATTGCCCGAGCTATGCGACTTCGCAAGACTGGGCAGCAGAATCGTGCCCAAGGCAGCGCCTAGCAAGCCGGCCGGCAGTTCCATCAGGCGGTCGGCGTAATACAACCACGACACGCTGCCGCTCTCCAGAAAGGAAGCAAAAATCGTGTTGATCAGCAGGCTGATCTGCGCCACCGACACCCCAAGCACGGCGGGGGCCATGAGTTTGAGTACGCGTTGCACGCCCGGGTCGCGCCAGGCGGGATCGAAGCGCGGCAGCATGCCCAGTTTGCGCAGCGCCGGAATTTGCAAGGCCAACTGCGCCACCCCGCCAATGAACACCGCCCAGGCCAGCGCGAATACCGGCGGGTCAAAATAAGGGGCGGCGAACAGCGCCATGACGATAAAGGCAATGTTCAACAGCACCGGCGTGAATGCCGGCAGCGCAAACCGGCTCCAGGTATTCAATATGCCAGCTGACAGCGCCACCAGCGACATGAACGCAATGTAGGGGAAGGTGATGCGCGTCAGGGTCACCGTCAGGTCAAACTTGGCCGTATCGGCAGTGAATCCGGGGGCGGAAATAGAAATGATGATGGGCGAGCCGAGAATACCCAGCGCGGTGACCGCCATGACCGCCAGCAGTAGGACGCTAGCCACCCGATCGACCAGCAGTTTGGTCTCGGTGTCACCGCGTTGCTGGCGATACTCGGCCAAAATGGGCACGAAAGCCTGCGAAAATGCGCCCTCGGCGAACAGGCGACGGAGCAGGTTGGGCAGGCGAAAGGCGACAAAGAAGGCATCCGTCGCCAGACCGGCACCGAAGGTGCGTGCGATTACGAAGTCGCGCACAAACCCGAGGATGCGCGAAAGCATGGTCATGCCGCTGACCGTGGCGAGTGTCCGAAGCAGGCTCATGCAACAATGCTAGCGACAAACCGGGCTTGCAAAGCGCTGGTTAGCTATCTATAATCGCGCCCTTTCCCGTTGGCCTTAAGTTTCAATCGCGGCTGCCGGAGAGTTTCCCTCGATTTACTACCCGATTTTTTCCGGAAGGTTTCCATGGCAAATACTGCCCAAGCACGCAAACGCGCCCGTCAAGCCAGTGACGCCCGCGAGCACAACATGAGTCTTCGTTCGGAGTTGCGTACCGCTATCAAGAAAGTGCGCAAAGCAATCGGCACCGGCGATAAAGCGGCGGCGGCGGCTGTGTTTAAGGATTCGCAGAGCATCATCGACTCGATATCGGATAAGAAAATCATTCACAAAAACGCGGCCTCGCGTCACAAAAGCCGTCTGTCGGCGGCGATCAAGGGTCTGTAAGCGCCCTCCGTCGGTTGCGATGCCGGCGATGCGATAGCTGGCAGTAGGTTTGCCGTTCAAGATAAAAAAGGCCCGCCCTCGTCAGAGGGCGGGCCTTTTTTATCTTGGGGGTCAACCGTCAGTCAGTCACTGATGCCTTTTGCCCCTGGGCCAAGTGGTTCTCACCTGCGCACGAATCCTGGCGACTACTTCGACGGATCCCAGTCGCTAACTTTCAGGTTGTTGTCGCGAGCAAAGTGCACTAGAAAGTTGTAGGCCAGGGGCTCGATATCACGGATGCGTGCATCCACGAAAACGCACTTGTCCCGCTCGATATGACCTGGCTGGGCGTAGGGCGAGTAGGCCATACGGCTTTTTGCCCCATATACCGACATGACGCCGCAAAGTCGCTCAGCCCAGTCGCTGGGACGAAAACTACGCCCCTCGTTGGTGACGCCGATAATCACAAAGCTTTCGAACTGTGTTTGCTGCATGACGGGCTGAAGATGGGTTCCAAAAGTTTTCGGCGGACCGATAGATTATGCCTGCATTGCGCGGGATGGCCGCTGGTGAATTCGTAAGCTTCAGTACCGCTCATTCGAGTCAAGAAAACCGGCGCTACAACACTCTTTCAAGTCATTTCAATCGGTGAGTGGCAATACGCCGTGCATCAGGGTGCCGTCGTCGGGATGCGCACCAATTTCAAAACCAAAACTTTGTGCAAAGCGGATCATGCGGGAGTTCTCACACAGAAAATCACCGGTCATGAACTTCAGCCCCCGGTCGCGTGCGGCTTCAATAAGCTGGGTCATCAGGCGTCGGGCCAGACCTTTGCCTTGCCACGCATCGGCGATCACGATGGCAAATTCACAAGACTGCCCGTCAGGGTTGGTGACGTAGCGGGCAACGCCAATTTCCGTCACAGGCGTGCTGTGGTCGAGTATCGCGACAAATGCCAGTTCCCGGTCATAGTCGATCTGGGTCAGGCGCACGAGTTGCATGGGCGAAAGTTCGCGGATGGTATTCATGAAGCGCAGGTAGCGCGAATTGGGTGACAGCTTCTGCACAAAGGCCTGCTCCATGGCGGCATCTTCCGGGCGAATCGGCCGTAACGTAATACTTTCACCGTCGGGTGTCGCGAAATGGCTCACCAAATGGGCCGGATAGGGGTGAATCGCCACATGGTCATAGCGCCCGAAGCCAGGGGGTGGAATGGCGATATCGATATGAGAATCGACAGCGATGGCACCGTGCTCGTCGATGATCAGGGGATTGATCGACAATGACTTGATCCAGGGTAGCTCGCAGACCAGCTCCGAGATGCGCAGCAGCACGATTTGGAGCGCGTCCATACTGACCGGGGGCATCTTGCGAAACTCGCCGAGACGCGTACTGATGCGGCTGGAGCGCAGCATGTCGGCGACCAGGAAGGGGTTGAGCGGGGGCAGGGCCACTGCACGTTCATTGCGCTCACCGCGGCCATCCACCTCGCCTTCGGCACCGCCCAGACCGAAGCTGATGGTGGGACCGAAAACCGGGTCACAGAACATACCAATCATCAATTCGCGGCCATGCTCCTTTTGTACCATCGGTTCAATCGAGATACCTTCTATGGTGGCATCGGGCCGACAGCGCTTGACTTCCTTGATCATGGCGGCATAGCTGTCGCGTATCGTGGCCAGATCGGTCAGATTGAGTCGTACGCCGCCGCAGTCAGTCTTTTGCCGGATATCCGGTGAGCTGATTTTCATTACCACCGGCAGGCCAATCTCCTCAGCAAGAACCATGGCTTCGGTGGCTGAGCGAGCCACCACCGTTTGCGCAATCGGAATGCGAAATGCCGCCAGCACCGCTTTTGCTTCCATGCTGGAAAGTGACTGGCGGCCCTCGTGCAGGGCATTCTCGATCACCAATTGTGCCGACTCCAGTCGGGAGGGCTGCTTTTCCGAGGTGGCCGCAGCGGTTTGCATGAGCAGTTGCTGCGCACGGTAATAGGCCGACAAATGCGAGAACAACTCCACTGCGGGCTCCGGGGTGCGGAAGGTGGGTATGCCGGCAGCATGCAGTGCCTCGATGGCGGAATGCAAGCGATGACCGCCCAGCCAGCAAGCCAGAATGGGCTTGTCTGAATTGGTGCTCGCATCAGCCAGATCTTGTGCGATGGCTAACGCGTCGGTCTGCGCATGCGGGGCAACGACAACCATCAGGCCATCGACACGGCTGTCGGCAAGACAGGCGGCGATCGCCGTGGCATAGCGCGCCGGATCGGCGTCACTGAAGATATCGATCGGATTTTCTGGCAGCCAATGCACGGGGAGTTCGCGCGCCAGTTTGCTGAGCGTTTCTGGCAACAATTGCGCCATGGGGATGTGCAGGTCGCTGGCACGGTCGAGCGCCATGATGCCCGGCCCGCTACCATTGACGATGACCGCCAGTCGATTGCCGCGCGGACGAAAGCGCGAGAACAGCGCTACGGCGGCGGCCTGCATTTGCGCCAGCGTATCGACACGCACGACACCGGCGCGGCGCAGTGCGGCATCAAAGACGTCATCGGCACCCAACGCGTTGTGCCGTTGAGTCAGCCTAGCCCGCGCGGTGGTGGCGTTGCGGCCGATCTTGATCAAGAGTACCGGCTTGCAGCGGGCAGCGGCGCGCAGTGCACTCATGAAACGGCGCGCGTTCTTGATGCTTTCGATGAAAAGAAAGATGCTTTCAGTGCGGTGGTCGGAAACCAGGTAATCAAGCACTTCGCCAAAGTCGACATCGCACTCGGTGCCCATGGACACCGCCAGTGAGCAACCCATCGACGAGGTGGCGCCCCAGTCAAGCGCGGCGCTGAACAGGCCCGACGACTGCGAGATCAGGGCGACCGAGCCCAGCACTGTCGGTGCGCCGAGTTGGGTGGCATTGATCTTGGCCGCCGGGCGCAGAAAGCCCAGGCTGTCTGGTCCGAGCACTCGCATGCCATGGCGGCGGGCTATTTCACCGATCTCGCGGTGCATCGCCGTCACGCCAGCGCCGATTTGCGCGTAGCCGGCAGTGAGCACAATCGCGCTGCGAACTCCGGCCTTTGCGCAGGCCGCTACGGTGTCAAGAACGTTATCTGAGGCCGTGCATATGATGGCCAACTCCACGCGCGAAGGTAGTTCCGCCGGGCTTTTGTGCGTGGCGTAATCGAAGATCTTGGCATGCCGTCGATTGACCAGATGGAGCTCGCCTGAATATCCTGAGTGAAGAAGATTGCGCGTGATACGCCGACCGATGGAGCCCTCCTTCTCTGAAGCCCCGATTATGGCGATAGAGGCTGGCTCGAAGAGCGCAGAAAGGTAGTGCCGATCAGTGTCCATGAGCAGTGAGGCGTACGCTTACTGTTGCGGCGGCGGCGATTGCCCGGAGCGCTTGTGAATAGCAAATCCGAAATGTCGGTCGGCATTGAGAATATGGTTGATCAGCCAGTCGGTCAGAAGGCGCTTGATGCGAAAAGCAAGGTAACGGGTGTTTTCTTTCCCGCCCTCGATCTCGGCGCGCAATTCGGCAAAGAACTCGAAGAAGCGCTGGTGCTGCCGGGCGTGCAGCACGATGAATGGGTAGCCCGTCTCATGCATCATTTCCTCTTCGATGGTGAAGGCAGCGGCGGCTGAAAATTGAATCTGGGCCAGCAAGGGTGGAGTCAGGTTGAAGTTGCTGACCTGGATCGCGCGCGTCAGGGCATTCATGTCGGTGAGCAAGTTCTCGTGCGCCTTATCTACACGTTCGACGCCAATGCACAGTTCCTTGCGCCACTCGGCGGAAAGTTCAACACCTTGTCCGCCACCCATGCGTAGTTGCGCCTCGATGCCGGTACAGCGTTCGAGGTATACCGATAGCGCGCCATCGTCGGGGGCCGCCTGACGCAGGGTGATAAGTTGCTCGGTCGCTTCGATCAGATCGTCGAGATGGAAATAGGCAATGGCTTGTTCGAATTGCTTTCTGGTCTCGCGCTTGGCGATACGCATCTGTGGCGGATCGGCGTCGAAGACCTCGAACACCGACTGATTGTCCTGCTTGCCGCGAATGCGTGTGCGGTCGAGAAAGCGGATCGAGTAGGGCTCGGGATTTTCAAGGCTGTAGAGGGTGTACTCGCTGATCAGCAGCGGCACCTTGTATTCCTTGGTCAGGCGCTCCAGACGTGCCGCCAGATTCACTGCGTCGCCGATGACCGTGCCGTCCATGCGCCCGAAGCCGCCGACGGTACCCAGAATCACGATGCCGGTATTAATGCCGATGCCAATGCGGATCGGCCGATAGCCGGCGCGCTCGCGTCCGGTGTTGTACTCGTCAAGCTTGGCCAGCATGGCCAGGGCACCGCGCAGCGCCTCGTCCGGCGAGTCGGGGAACAACGCCATGATGCCATCGCCGATGTACTTGTCGATCATGCCGCCATGGGCTGCGATGACCGGTTCCATCTGCAGCAGATACGAATTCAGAAAATTGAAGTTTTCCTGCGGACTCATTTCCTCGGACAGCGAAGTGAATTCACGGATATCGGAAAACAGCACCGTCATCTTGCGCTCGACCTGCATGCCCAATTCGACTTCGCGGATATCGTTGAGGCCAAGCAGTTGCAGGAAGCGATGCGGGACAAATCGCCCATAGGCAATCTCGGTATCGGAGAGAAAATCCCGGCGTACGCCCGCTACCTCGTTCAACGGGTCGTGAGGGGGTCTCTTGACGGGAGAAAAGGGCAGCTTGTCCATTTAGGTCAAAATCATACCCGACCCGGCATCACCCATTGCAAAAACAGGGAAATGGAGTGAGGGCCGTGCGCTAGAGTGCGGCAAAACCTTGGAGAAAATTCAGTGCTTGTTTGCTCATCCGCCCCGGCTGACGACGCCTCTGCGTGGGTTCAGCGCTTTGCGTCGCTCATTCCTGAAGGCGGACGCGTACTTGATCTAGCCTGTGGTTATGGGCGGCACGCACGCCTTCTCGCCGGGCTGGGTTTTCAGGTCGAGGCGCTGGATCGCGATCCCGAGGCCCTGGCGGCGCTGGCTGATTGCCCTGGGGTGACTGTGCGTCAGGCTGACATCGAGGGCGGCCCCTGGCCGTATTACGCGGAAGTGTTTGACGCCGTGGTGGTCACCAATTACCTTTGGCGCCCCCTGTTGCCCCAGATCGTCAAGGTGGTCGAGCAAGGCGGCGTATTGATTTACGAAACCTTCATGGTGGGCAACGAGCAATTCGGAAAGCCCAGTAACCCGGCCTTTCTCCTGCGTACGAATGAGTTGCTTGATCTGGTGCGTAACCGGATGCGTATCGTCGCGTTCGAGCAGGGGCAGGTGCGCCATCCCCGTCTGGCGATGATGCAACGCATCTGCGCGGTGCGTGCCAATAGCGGTGCGCTGGAGAAGTGAGCTGACAGGCACCTGATCGGGACGCGCGTGGACAGAAAACCGTCTGGCCGGTATAGTTATTTCATGTCAAAGAAGTCAGACCTGACGCGGGAGCGTCTTCTTGATGCGGCCGGACGTGTTGCCTCGCGTGAGGGCTATGGCGCTTTCACCCTGGAGGCCGTTGCGGCGGAAGCCGGCACCAGCAAAGGTGGTTTGTTGTACCACTACGCCAGCAAAGAGCTGCTCATCGCCGGTATGGTCGAACGCATGACGCACAAATTTGAAACGGCACGCGTTGAGGCCATGGCGCTCGACCCGGCCCCCCCTGGCGCTTGGACACGCTCCTTCGTGCGCGCAACGTGCGCCGATCAAGAGGCGGATCTCGTGGTGGCGTCTTGTCTCATTGCTGCCATCGTACTTAACCCGGAGTTGCTCGCCCCTTTGCGTGCACAATACAACGTGTGGATACGTGCGCTGGAATCTGATGGTTTGCCGGTAGCCGATGCCCACATAGCCCGTTTGGCCGTCGATGGTCTTTGGCTGACGACCCTGATCGGCTTGCCGGTGCCCAGTCCCGAGCAACAGCACCACATCAAGGAGCGCTTGCTGGACTTTGCTCGTGCCAGTGAAATGCCTACCCTATCGGCACCGGCCAACGAAGCGTCCGGGCAAAAAGCCACATCCAGAACGTTGGAGAAATCATGACAAACATCCCCTTAAGTCAAATTATCAGCAGCTGCGCTCTCGCTCTGGCGCTGCTCACTGTGCCAGCGAGCGCTGCCGAGACTCAGAAAACTGCCTTGACGGTCGCTCCTGTGACTCCGCTCAAGGAAAGCTGGCCGCAGACCCTGCCGATTTCTGGCGAGGTGGCGGCGTGGCAGGAATCGGTGATTGGCAGCGAAGTGGGTCAGCAACGCATTGTCGAGGTGCGCGCACAGGTGGGCGATGTCGTACGCAAGGGGGCGCTGCTGGCTCGTATCGCCGATGAGGGCATCGCTGCCGAGTTGGCGCAGGCAGAAGCCGCGCTAGCCGAGGCTGACGCGCTGTTGCTGGAAGCGAAAGCGAACGCCGAGCGCGCCAAAAATCTGCGCGAGAAAGGCTTTTACAGCCCGCAGCAGGGCGTGCAGTACGAAACCGCGCAGGCAACAGCGCTGGCGCGTCGGGCCTCGGCTCAGGCGGCGGTGCAGGGTGCCAAAGTACGTCTGGCGCAAACCCGCATTGTGGCCCCGGACGATGGGGTGATTTCGGCCCGCAGGGCGACCCTCGGTTCCTTGACGGCGCAGGGGGAGGAATTGTTTCGGCTGATCAGGCAGTCGCGACTGGAGTGGCGCGCCGAGGTGCCGGAAGCCATGCTGGCAAAGGTGCGCACAGGAATGGTGGCGCAGGTGCGTACGATCGCCGGTGAGGTGATGAGTGGCAAAGTGCGAACCGTGTCGCCGAGTATTGATCCACGCACCCGCAATGGCATTGTGTTCGTTGATCTTCAGCCTTCGGCTGGCAAGGCCACGGACCCGCTGGCAGCGCGCGCCGGGATGTTCGTGCGCGGCGAGATTGAACTGGGTCGGGTTGATGCCTTGACGGTGCCACAGTCGGCGCTCGTCTTGCGTGATGGCTTCGCCTACCTGTTTCTGATCGACGGTCCGCAAGTCGGCGCTGGCGGGACGGCGAAAGTACGCATGAGCAAGGTGGACATCGGTCGCCGGCAGGCAGACAGGGTGGCGGTCCTTGCCGGTTTGACCCCGCAGGCGCAGGTGGTGGCGACCGGGGCGGGCTTCCTGTCCGATGGTGACACCGTGCGTGTCGAGGCGGGGGCCAAATGAACGTTTCATCGGCCTCGATTCGCCAGCCGTTACCGGCGATCTTGCTTTTCATCCTGCTGAGCCTCATCGGGGTACTCGGCTTCAAGGGGATGAAAAATCAGCAGTTCCCCGACGTGGATTTGCCCATGGTGACCGTAACGGCGACGCTCGCCGGCACAGCACCGGCACAGATGGAAACCGAGGTCGCACGCAAGCTGGAAAACAGCCTCGCCACTCTTCAGGGCATCAAGCACATCTACACCACGGCGGCACAGGGCACGGTCGTTGTCACCATCGAGTTCCGTCTCGAAAAGCCGACGCAAGAGGCGATCGACGAGGTGCGCGATGCGGTGGCCCGCGTGCGCTCGGACCTGCCCGGTGCACTCGATGAGCCGGTCATATCGCGCGTCAATCTCTCGGGCACGCCGATACTGACTTACACCGTCGAATCCGGCACCGGTGCGATGGACGAAGAAGCGCTGTCGTGGTTTGTGGATCATAACGTGACCAAAGCCTTGCTTAGCGTGCCAGGTGTGGGTGCCGTTGCGCGGGTGGGGGGAGTGACGCGTGAGGTCGGCATCGAGGTTGATCCGGTTCGGATGCTCTCTCTGGGGGTGACGGCGGGCGATATTTCGCGCACGCTGCGTGCCGTGCAGCAGGACGCCCCGGGGGGTAGAGCGGATGTCGGCGGTATCGAACAATCCGTGCGTACCTTGGGTACGGTGACCGACGTACAAGGGTTGGCCGCGCTGGAAATTCCGCTGAGTGACGGCCGTCGTGTGCGTCTCGATCAGATTGCCCGCGTGAATGACGGTGTTGCCGAGAAACGTTCGGCCGCACTGCTTGATGGCAAGCCGGTGGTTGGCTTCGAGATCGTTCGCAGCCGCGGAGCCGGCGAGGTGCAGGTGATGCATGCGGTGCACGCCAAGCTGGACGCGCTCAAGGCCGAGCACCCCGATATTGCTTTGACCGAAGCCTTCAATTTCGTCGATCCGGTGGTCGAGAATTTTGAAGGTTCAATGTGGTTGCTGGTCGAAGGCGCCATCCTCGCGGTGATCGTGGTCTGGCTGTTTCTGCGCGATTGGCGCGCGACCTTCGTCTCGGCCACTGCGCTACCCCTGTCGATCATTCCCACCTTTGGTGCGATGTACCTCATGGGCTTCAGCCTTAACGTGGTGACCACGCTATCGATCTCGCTGGTGGTAGGTATTCTGGTTGACGACGCCATCGTCGAAATCGAAAACATCATGCGCCACCTGCGCATGGGTAAAACGCCGTATCAGGCCGCCATGGAAGCGGCTGACGAAATCGGCTTGGCGGTGATTGCGACGACATTCACGCTGATCGCCGTGTTTCTGCCCACAGCGTTTATGGATGGCGTCTCGGGCAAATTTTTTGTGCAATTCGGCTGGACAGCGGCGGTGGCTGTATTCACCTCGCTGGTCGTGGCGCGCATGCTCACGCCCATGATGGCCGCGTACATCCTCAAACCACCTCGCCATGACAGCGAAGCGGAGCCCTCGTGGATGCCGCGCTATTTGTCATGGGTCGAGTTTTGTATCAAGCATCGCTGGCGCACTACCGTCGCGGCTACGGTGTTTTTCTTCGGTTCATTTGCGCTGGTACCTCTGCTCGGCACGGGCTTTATTCCCCCTGATGATCTCTCGCAAACGCAGGTCTACCTCTCGCTGGCGCCGGGCAGCACTTTTAAGGAGTCCTACGAGATCGCCGAGCAAGCGCGTGAAATCGTGAGGAAGAACCCGAACGTGCGCATGGTCTACACCGCGATAGGCGGGGGTCGTTCAGGGGCCGATCCGTTCGCGCCCTCGGCAGGTGATGAGGTGCGCAAATCGACGCTGACCATCAATCTGATCGCACGCAGTGAGCGCAAGGGCGTGACCAAGCAGCAGGTCGAGCGTGAGTTGCGTCAGGCGCTGGCGGTCTTGCCCGGTGTTCAGGTCAAGGTTGGCTTTGGTGGCTCGGCTGAGAAGTACGTGCTGGTGCTGGCGAGCGAAGATGGCGATCTGCTCTCGCAAACCGCACAGCAGGTCGAGCGCGATCTGCGCACCTCGCCGGTCATGGGCGATGTCGGCAATATCTGGACCACGGCCAGCCTGACCCGCCCCGAGTTGGTGGTGCGCCCGGACCCCGCCCGCGCCGCGCTGCAAGGCGTGACCACCGAGGCGATTGCCGATGCGCTGCGCATCGCCACGGCGGGGGATTACAACGCCGCCCTGCCCAAGCTCAACCTCACCAAGCGGCAGATACCCATTGTGGTCAGGTTGCCGCCTGAGGCACGGCAGGATGTCGCGCTGCTGGCGCAGTTGCCGGTCATGGGTGCCGCCGGTCCGATGCCTTTGGGCAATGTCGTCGATCTCGAGTTTGCCAGTGGCCCGACCGAGATCTTTCGCTACGACCGGCTTCGCAACGTCAATTTCGAAATCGAGCTCAACGGCGTGCCGCTGGGCGAGGTCGAACAACGGCTTAAGCAACTGCCCAGCCTCAAGCAGCTGCCGGCCGGCGTGAGTCAGGCGGTGGTAGGCGATGCGGAAGCCATGGGCGAGCTGTTTGCCAGTTTTGCCCTGGCCATGGGCACCGGTGTGCTTTGCATCTACATGGTGCTGGTGCTGCTGTTCCGTGATTTCGTGCAGCCGATGACCATTCTTGTCGCACTGGTGCTGTCGATTCCCGGGGCGTTTCTGGCACTGTTTGTCACCGGCACGGCGATCTCGATGCCCTCGATGATCGGTCTGATCATGCTCATGGGCATTGCCACCAAAAACTCCATTTTGCTGGTCGATTACGTGATCATTGCGCGCCGCGAGCATTCCGGCGACAGTCATTTCAGTCGCTACGACGCCCTGGTTGATGCCTGCCGAAAGCGTGCCCGGCCGATCATCATGACCACGGTGGCGATGGGTGCCGGTATGCTGCCAATTGCGATCGGTCTGGGGAATGACCCGAGCTTCCGCGCGCCGATGGCCATTGTGGTGATCGGCGGGCTGATTACCTCGACCTTCCTCAGTCTGCTGGTCATTCCCGTGGTGTTCACCTTTGTTGACGACGGAGTACAGGCATTGACGAGCGGGGTGCGTCGCTACCGCGAGCGCCAGACAGCGAGTGCCAGTCCGAGATAGTTTGCCCAAGCACCGCCTTCAGGGGAATACACACGAGCGCTTTCCAGGACCCAGCCAGCGTCCCGCGCCCGTCAACAGGCTGGGCTGATCAGCGCATTGGTATCGCGTGCCTGTCCGGAGGCGTGAGCCGTACTAGCGGATCGCGTCCGGGGGTGCAATCGCCGTGTTACCAGCGCCGACTTGGGGAAATGTCGCCGCCTGTCGCGATGATGGCGCTTCCCTGAAACGCCTGCGCCACCGCGTGCTCAGTACCGTGATGAATCCGCGAAAAGTACGACTCGTAAGCGGGTGATCCGGCCGGCCAATTGGCCAAAAAATCTCGCTCCCACGCGCTTTGATCGTAACAAACCGCGAGCGCGTCGACGTACAGCGTTTTGAGGCGAGCACCGTACAGGGCTTCATGGGGGCTGCGAGTGCGTGCTATCCGGGTGATGATGCCGTGCTGCGATCCGTGCAGATTCGGCATGCCGGCCGCGCCGTTATTGACGATCAGTTTTTCTGCGCGATTCACTTCGAACCGCCTGAGTACCGGCAGGCAGGTATGCGAACTGGCAAAAATATCGACACCCGCCTGCTTGAAGGCATGGCCTAGCCAGTCTTGGTTGGCGGGATCATCCAGGGCGGTGATATCGAACCGCCAGCCCGCTAACGACTCGGCATCCCCGTGAACCACGCCGACCGTTGCAGTACCCACGCGGTAGCGCCGCACCATCGGCAGCGTCTCCAACTGCTGCAGAATCTCCGGATAGAGCTGCGCCGTTTGCTTCAGTCGTGCATGGATGGCGTTCGAACGCTCTACCACGCCAGCGTCTACCGCTTCCGGATAGGCGCAGCCGCAGCCGGCCTCATCGCCGGGAGCATACAACTCCGCTTCGACGTTGCCCTGGCAGGCGTCATGGCGCAGTACGGCCGCATTGATCGCGGCGAAGCCTGCCGGGTCGCTGTTGAACCAGTTGAAGTCGCCGTTGAAGCACAAGGTTAACGGCCCGGCTTCGGCCGCCGCCATGGCTTCGATCGCGCGCAGGGCGGGCAGGTTGCCGTACAGGCCACCAATGACATACAAGGTTTGGCTGGCCGTCTCCGGGCAATCACGCAGTGTGCGCGGGTGGTAGCGATAGCGAAGTGGGCAGGTGCGGCCGGATACCGTGCTCATGGGGCAACGTGACGCAACTGCGCAGGAAGCTTGCCCGAGTCAGGCGCAGCCGGCCCCGCGAGTTCCGCTGTCAGCGTACCGGCATACAGGTCGCCAAGATGCGACTCGTTGAGCACGCTCACGGGCAGGTCGAAGAGGATGCGCCCGTGGCGAACGCCGATCACGCGATCGGCCAGCAGTGGCAGCAGATCGGGGTTATGGACAATGGACACGAGTGTCTTGCCGCTGGCGGTATCGGCCAGCAACGTGCAGGCTTCTTTAGCCGCTTGCGGATCGAGTGCCGCCGTGGGCTCGTCAGCGAGGATGAGCTCGGGCTGCTGCATCAGCATGCGGGCAATCGCGACACGCTGACGTTCGCCGCCCGAGAGGGCATCCACTCGGCAATCGATCTTGCTGCTCAGGCCAACGCGCGTCAGCGCCGACTCGGCCTCGGCGATGTCATCTGCGCCGTACCAGCGCAGCCAGGTACGCCAGCCGGAGCGCCGCCCCAGAGCACCGATCAGCACATTGTCGAGCGCAGATAGACGTTGCACCAGGTGCAAGCCCTGCAAGACCTGCCCGATACGGCAGCGCAGCGGGCGGATTGCTTTGCCGGTCGGACGTTGCCCGAGAACCTCGACGGTGCCTGCGCCGAGGGGGAGAAAGCCTGAGATCAGGCGTAGCAGCGATGATTTTCCAGCACCATTGGGGCCAATGATGGCGATGCGCTCGCCCCGGGTGACGTGCAGGGTGTCGATGTTCAGCGTCAGAGTGCGCCCCAGCACACAGCGCACGCCTGCGAGCCGTATCGCCGTGTCACCAGCGCCGACTTGGGGATGCGTGGGGGTCATAGCAAGGCGCTACGGATGCGCCGACTCAGGGCGTCGAAGCTGGCAACGAGCACCACCACCACCAGCAGTATCGTGGCCAGCCGGTCCCACTGAAACAGCGAGGTGGCTTCGGTAATCAGCAGCCCCAGCCCGCCGGCACCGATCAGGCCGAGTACTGTGGAGTCGCGGATGTTGTATTCCCAGATATACAAATGCTGCGAGACGAATTGCGGCAATACCGCCGGCCAGACGCCGTTGAAAAAGACCTGCAGCGGACTGGCCCCTACCGCACGCACAGCCTCGATGGCCTGCATGTCGAGCGTTTCAATGGCTTCGGCGTAGAGCTTGCCGTAGGTGCCCAGCGAATGGAAGGCAATCGCCAGAATGCCCGCGGTCGGGCCGAGGCCAACGATGCCCACGAGAAGCAAACCGAAGACCAGCGTATGAATGGCGCGGCTGGTATTGAGCACCGCCTTGGCCGGCAGCGCCAGTGCCGCCGGCGCGCCCAGATTGCGCGCCGTCAGTACGCCCAGGGGCAGGGCCATCAGGGCACCGAGCAGCGAACCCAGCGTGCCAATAACGAAGGTAGTCCATGTGGCACCCGCCAGCGCGGTCAGAAACTGCTGCTCGACGACACGGCGGTCCTCGACCCGCAAGACGGTGCCATCGTCGCTGCGGTATTCCAGCTGCGGATCACCCAGCCAGACATCCACAAAACTCGGCCGGGCAAACTCACCCACGGTCTTGATCAGATTGGCCAGCGGATTACGCCCGGCCGACAATTCGTCATCGGCGATCAGGCTACCCAGCGCCAGTGCGATCAATGCGCCATAGAGCAGCACCAAGCCGGCAAAACCAAGACGCCCACGGTACCGGCGCAGCGGGGCCGGCAGGGCAAGCCCGAAGGTCACGGCTGACGCTTGGGTTGCAGCTTGCCGGTCGCCAGGCCGGCGTCGCGGATGGGTTTGTAGAACAGGTTGTCACGCGTCACAAAGCCGGTGTAATGGGCGGGGAGCAGCGTTGGCTGGTGCTTCAGTGCCGGGCCGACACCCTCCAGCGCTTTTTGCAGACGGGCAACGAAAGCGCTGTCCTTGGCCAGTTCGCTGCGGACAGCGAAGGCATCGTTGGGCAGCGGTGGCGAGGTCCAGAAAACCACTGATCGATCGGCCTTGATCAGACCTTGTTCGATCATGGCATCACGGTTGCGGTTGTAGTCGGCTCCGGCATCCAGCGCGCCCTGCGTCACCTGCGTCTCGATGGCCTGATGCTTGGTGTACAGCACCCTGGCGAAATAGCTTTCCGGCGTAATGCCCTGGGTCATGAAGTAGTGCAGCGGAATCAGGTAACCCGAAGTTGAACCCTTGTCGCCAAAAGCAAAGGTCTTGCCTTTCAGATCAGCCGGCGAGCGGATACCCGAGTCCGGATGGGTAATCATGATCGCGAAATACTCGGGCTTGCCGTCATAGAGTATGGTCGAGACCACCTGCGCGTCAGCTTCGTTATTGGCCAGCACATAGCCCCAGGGGCCCATCAGCGCCAGATCGGTTTCGCCATTGGCCAGGGATTTGGCCAGTCCTTCCCAGGTATCGACGGTGCGCAACTCGACCTTGCGGCCCAGCTGTTGTTCCAGATAATTGGCCAACGGGCGATAGGTGGCATCGTTTTTCTCTTTGTCGGGCTGGAACAGGCCGACGCCGAATTTGAGCGTCGGCTCGGTCGCCATCGACAAGGTGGCGAAGGTCAGTGTGGCAGCCGCCAGCAGGCTCGTGATCAGCAGGTTCATTGCGATTCCAGTGCGGTGATTGATTCAGAAGTGTACCGCGAGGCCTGTGCAGGGGGCGACTCAGTGCGCGGGCGCGGCTTTTGCGAGATAGGGTGCCAGTCGCTGCGCCATCTCCGCCCCCAGCGCCTGCAGGCCGCTCATCGGGCGAATCATGACTTCAAAGTCGACAATCTGGCCCTGTTCGTTGAAACGGATCATGTCGATACCCTTGAGCGCTTTGTCGCCCACCCTGGCGCTGAATTCGAGAATTGCACTCAGGCCGTCGTCGGTGGCGAATTCACGGTGGTAGGTGAAGTCGCTGAAGACTTTCGACACCGTATTCAAGATCAGATTGACCATCATTGCGCCGGGGTAAGGCGTATGCGCCATGGGCGAGCGGAATACCGCGTCAGGGTGCAGCAGCGCGGGCAGGCCGCTCAGGTCGCCAGCGAGAAGCATCTGGTGCCATTGGTCGAGGGTGGTTTGAGCGGCGGGGTTCAGGTTGGTCAAGCTCATGAGGTCTCCGTGAGAAGAAAGTTGGTCACGGCCCGAGCCGTGTCGTCGGGGTGTTGCTGCATGAAACAGTGGCCACCTTGCACCTGGCGCTCGGTGACGTTGGGGCATGCCTTGGCCCAGCGCCGCGCGGATGCGCCGACGAAGGGGTAGCTGATATCACCGTGCAGCACCAGCGTGGGCGTGCGCACGCGTCGCAACGTCGGCCACAGGGCTTTCGGCCAGGAGGCAAAGATGGTCGCTTCGAGATCCGGCGCGCAGCGCAGCGACACGCTGCCATCGGAGTTGTCGCGCAGGGCGTGTGCAATGTGTGCGCGCAGCGCCTCGTCATCCCACCCCTTAAAGATGCCACGGTCGTAGAGATCGACGTGGGCGGCCTCGCGATTGGGCCAGGTGTGCCGGCGCCGGCGGGCACGCTCCGACATACCGCCGGGCGGATCACGTCCCAGCCAGGCGGAAAACGCAGAAGCGCCAATCATCATCGGTGAGAACAGCACCGGGTCGAGCAGCACCGCCCGGCGAAAAAGCTGCGTTTGCGCGGCCAGCAGATAGGCCGTGGCGACGCCCCCGAAGCTATGCCCGAGGGCGTAGCGCGCTGCGTCGCCAAAGCGTTCGCGCAAGGCGTGCGTGGTTTCTTCCAGAAGCCTGCCATTGCCGTGCCAGCCAACGAAGGCCTCGCCGGCATCGCTCTCGCCCTGGCCTTGCACATCGACCAGCCACAGGTCGAAGTGATCATGCAGTCGTCGCAGCATGGGCTGGTAGCTGCGTGAGCAAAAGCCGTTGCCGTGCACAAACTGCAGCACCGGCTTGCCTGACGGCGGGCTGTGCCAGCCGCGCAGGCTGAAGCCGGCCGAGGTCGGGTGCGACCAGCGCTGCAGTTCCATGCCCGGTGTCGCGGCGATCAGAAATCGACGGCGAACTCGGTGGCCTGCCAGATGGCACGCTTGGCATCGATCTCGGCCGCCACATCCGCACCGCCGATCAGCGTGTAGGGCTTGCCGGCGGCTTCCAGACCCGCCACGACATCACGGCACGAATCCTGTCCGGCGCACACGACCACCGTGTCGACGGGCAGCAGACGATCTTCGTTGTTGATGCGGATATGCAGGCCGGCATCGTCGATCTTCACGTACTCGACACCGCCATGCATGTGCACCCCACGCTTTTGCAACAGCAGCTTGCGCGCCCAGCCCGTGGTCTTTGCCAGGCCATCGCCGAGCTTGGTGGCTTTGCGCTGCAGCAGCCAGACTTCACGCGGCGTTTCCGGCATCTGCGGCTCGACCAGTCCACCGCGCTTGTCGGTGTAGTTGACGTCGATGCCCCACTGTTTGCGGTAGGCACCGACTTCGTCGTCGCTGTGGGTGTGGGTGAGCAGTTCGGCGACGTCGAAGCCGATGCCGCCGGCACCGATCAGCGCCACTTTCTTGCCCACCTTTTCCGGGTGCATGATCGCCTCGGGGTAGTTCAGTACCTTGGCATGGTCGATGCCAGGGATGGGGGGCAGACGCGGGGTGACGCCGCTGGCGACGGCCACGTGGTCGAAATTCGCCAAGTCGGCGCTGGTAACACGGCGATTCAGATGCACCGGCACCTTCAGGTCTTTCATGCGGGTGGTGAAGTAGCGCAAGGTGTCGTTGAAATCTTCCTTGCCCGGAATCGCCTTGGCGTAGTTGAACTGGCCGCCGATCTTGTCGTTGGCTTCAAATACGGTGACCTCATGGCCACGCACCGCCAGTGTCTCGGCGGCGGCGAGGCCAGCCATGCCCGCGCCGACGACCGCGACTTTCTTCGGGGCTTTGGTCGGTGTGACTTCGACATCGAGCTCATGACAGGCAAAGGGATTGACCAGGCACGAGGCCATCTGCATGCTGAACACGTGATCCAGACAGGCCTGGTTGCAGCCAATGCAGGTGTTGATCGCATCAGCGCGGCCGGCTGCCGCCTTGTTGACGAAGTGTGCGTCCGCCAGGAAGGGGCGGGCCATCGAGACCATGTCGGCATCGCCACGGGCCAGCACGTCTTCGGCGAGTTGCGGGTCGTTGATGCGGTTGGAGGTGATCACAGGAATTTTCACCTGACCCATCAGGCGACGCGTCACCTGTGTGAAGGCCCCGCGCGGTACGGCGGTGTAGATGGTGGGGACGCGCGCCTCGTGCCAGCCGATGCCGGTATTGATGATGGTGACGCCGGCCTTTTCCAGCTCCTTGGCCAAGGCGACCACTTCGTCCCAGGTGCTGCCGTTATCCACCAGATCGAGCATCGAGAGGCGGAAGATGATGATGAAGTTGGGGCCGACGCGCTCGCGCACGCTGCGCACGACCTGCAAGCCGAAGGCGATGCGGTTCTCGAAGCTGCCGCCCCATTTGTCGGTGCGGTGGTTGGTGTGCGGGGCGATGAACTGGTTGATCAGGTAACCCTCGGAGCCCATGATCTCCACGCCGTCGTAGTTGGCGAACTGCGCCATGGCACAGCACTGGGCAAAGTCCTTGAATGTTTGCTGAATGTCTTCTTCGGTCAACTCGCGCGGCGTCATGGGGTTGATCGGCGCCTTTATTGCCGAGGGTGCCACGAGCGTCTTGGTATAGGCATAGCGGCCGGTGTGCAGGATCTGCATGGCGATTTTTCCGCCATGGTCGTGCACTGCTTTGGTAATGGTCTTGTGACGCTCCGCTTCTTCCTCATTGTCAAAGACGTGCCCGCCACGCATGACAATGCTGTCTTCGTTAGGGGGCAAAGCCACCGGTCACGATCAGGCCGACACCACCCTTGGCGCGCTCGGCATAGAAGGCGGCCATGCGGTCATGGGCGCCGGCGATGTCTTCCAGACCCGTGTGCATCGAGCCCATCAGGACACGATTGCGCAGGGTGGTGAAGCCGAGATCGAGCGGGGCAAGCAGATGCGGGTAGGGCGCGGTGGTGGTGGCGTTCATGAGGTCTCCTTGGTGGCTGTAGCGGAAGGGGTGGGGGCGATGCGGTGTATCAATGCCTGGGTCTCATCGCACCAGGCGATCCAGGTTTCTTCGAAGGCAATGCCAAGCTTCATTACTTGATATTGCAACTCCTGCTGCGGGCTCAGGGGCCTGTCGTGCCCGGAAAACTCTTTGGCCTCGTTGGCGCGGTAGGCGGCGAGCAGGGTGCCATGCTCGGCCCGGTGCTCGGCCAATGCCGGCAGCAGTTTGCGTGGGTCGTCAAAAGCCGCGGCGCGGAACTTGATCATCAGTTCCGAGCGCGCCCGGTCAATGGGGCTGGGTTCAGTGATCCACTCTGCGAGCGCCGACCGGCCGGCCGGGGTAACGGCAAATACCTTGCGGTCAGGGGCGGTTTCACCCCGGTGCACTTCGCTTTCGATCCAGCCCGCTTCTTCCATACGCGCCAGCACTTTGTATATTTGCTGGTGCGTCGCATGCCAGAAGTGGCCGATCGACTTGTCGAAACGGCGCGCCAGTTCGTAGCCGGAACTGGGCTTTTCGAGCAGCGACACAAGCAGGGCGTGATCAAGCGACATGAGGCGATCTTACTATGCAACAAATTGCATTGCAACAGATTGCATAGCCCGTCCGGCCGTTGACGTGCTGATCGCGCTTTCCGCCATCCGGCGAATGTGGAACAATGGCGTCAATCAGATTTTTGGAATCGCATCATGCTGGATCGTGAAGGGTATCGCCCTAACGTCGGCATTATCTTAGTCAACGGTCGTAACGAGGTTTTTTGGGGCAAGCGGATACGCGAGCATTCCTGGCAGTTTCCCCAAGGGGGAATCAACCGTGGCGAGTCGCCGGAGCAGGCGATGTACCGCGAACTGCACGAGGAGGTGGGCCTCAAACCCGAGCATGTACGCATTATCGGGCGTACGCGCGACTGGTTGCGCTATGAAGTGCCGCGACAATGGATACGCCGTGCGTGGCGGGATAGTTATCGTGGCCAGAAGCAAATCTGGTATTTGCTGCGTATGGTGGGGCGCGACAGCGATGTGTGCCTGCGCGCGACCGAACACCCGGAATTCGACGCCTGGCGCTGGAGCTCGTATTGGATACCACTGGCCTCGGTGATCGAGTTCAAGCGCGGCGTGTATGAATCTGCCCTGGTCGAACTGGCCCGCTTGCTGTTCACCAGCCCGGAACATGACATTCAACGCTGGCGCCATGCCGCCGACCCTGACGATGAAACCTGACTCGACGCTATTCCGCTTGTTCGTTCTCGCCCTCACCCTCGGCGCTACCACGGTGATGGCGGCCGCCAATGACCCGTGGGACAAGTCACGACGCTTCAACGACTACTATGAAGAAGAGCCAGAGTGGGAAGAGGCCGCTGAGGTGACGCCGCCGACATTTCCGGCGGACGCTGATTTGGTGCCTATCTATGTCAGCGCTGTGCAGACCAATCAATATCTGATTGACGCCAAGAGTTTGAGTATGGGTGCCGATCAGGTGGTGCGTTACACCCTCGTGGTACGCACTGCTGGGGGCGCCGTGAACATTTCGTTTGAAGGCATGCGCTGCGAATCCCGTGAGTGGAAGACTTATGCCGTCGGACACAAGGCTGCCGAGGCGGGCCAGTCCGGGACCTGGAGCAAGGCGCGCCGCAGTGAGTGGCGGCCAGTGGAAAACAAACCCACCAATCGGCATCATGCGGCCTTGTCCAAGGACTATTTTTGCCCGAACGGAAGTTCCCTGCGCAATGCCGACGAGGGCGTTGATGCGCTGCGCAAAGGTGGTCATCCTGACGTTCCCGGCAACCGTAAGTGAGACCAGGATGCGCGATCGTTTGATCAGTGAATTTGACAAGGCACTGCGCACACTGTTTGCGCCTGCCCCAACAACGCGAGCCATGCCCGGGGCAAGCCTTCCTGAGGGCGAGATGACCGACGAGGAGCGCAAACACGCGGCATCGTTGCTGCGGGTGGATCACTGCGGCGAAGTCTGCGCGCAAGCGCTGTATCAAGGCCAGGCCTTGACCTCACGCGATCCCGCACTCGAATTGCGCCTGCAGCAGGCGGCCTGGGAGGAAACGGAACACCTGAACTGGACCGAGCGCCGAATAAAGGAACTGGGCGGAACGACCAGCCTGCTTAATCCGCTCATGTATGCCGGATCGTTGGGCATTGGTGTGGCCGCAGGTATGTTGGGCGACAAATGGAATCTGGGTTTTTTGGCCGAGACCGAACGGCAGGTAGAAAGCCATCTCCAAGATCACAAGCAACGTATTCCGTCGCAAGACAAACGCTCGTTGGAGGTGCTTGAGCAGATGCGCCTCGACGAAGTGGGTCACGCCGACATGGCGGTCGAATCCGGTGCTGCCGAATTGCCCGAGCCGGTCAAGCAGGCCATGAAATTCTCGGCCAACGTCATGACCAGCACGGTTTACTACATTTAATTTAAGCCGCGCGCACTTCGAAGCTATGGGCAATCTCGGCGCTCTTGCCGAGCATGATGGAAGCCGAGCAGTATTTTTCAGCCGACATTTTCATGGCGCGCTCGACGGCTTCGGGTTTCAGGTTGTTGCCCGTGACCACAAAGTGCATCGTAATGCGGGTAAAGACCTTCGGATCAGTCTCGGCGCGGTCGGCGTGTAGTTGGACCTCGCAGCCGGTCACCTCGTGCCGACCGCGTTTGAGGATCAGCACCATGTCAAAGGCCGTACAGCCGCCCGTGCCGGCGAGCAGCAGTTCCATCGGGCGAGCGCCCAGATTGCGCCCACCCGCCTCCGGCGAACCGTCCATGCCGATCAAGTGACCGCTGCCCGTCTCGGCCACCATGCTCATTCCATTGTCTGTGCCGCGCCAACTCACTTTGCACTCCATGCCTGTCTCCGCTGAAAGGTAAAATGACTGAAACCATCGCCAATCGAATGATTATGACACTCAAGCAAAGCATCAACGACGACATGAAGGCCGCACTGAAGGGGGGCGACAAAGCCAAACTCGCGGCGCTGCGTCTGCTGATTTCAGCGTTCCGCCAAAAAGAAATTGACGAGCGCATCGAGCTCGATGACGCCGGTGTCGTGGCGGTCATTGAAAAAATGCTCAAGCAGCGCAAAGACTCGATCACCCAATATGAAGCGGCCGGCCGTGAAGAACTTGCCGCTGTTGAAAAAGCCGAAATGGCGGTATTGGCGACCTATATGCCACAAGCCCTGGGTACCGATGAAATAGCGGCGGCCATAAGTGCCGCGATTGCGGAATGCGGTGCCAAGGCACCCGCGGACATGGGCAAGGTCATGGCCCTGGTAAAGCCACGTCTGGCGGGGCGGGCGGATATGAGCGAGGTATCGAAGCTCATTAAAGCCAGACTCGCTACCTGAATCCGCAAGTCGGCGCTGGCAGGACGGCGATTTGGCAGCGTAACCCATCCCTTCAGCGTGATTCCCGACAGCTTTATCCAGGAACTTCTCGGTCGCGTCGATATCGTCGACGTGGTTGAACGCTATGTGCCGTTGCGTAAGGCGGGGGCCAACTTCAGCGCCTGTTGCCCGTTTCACAATGAGAAATCGCCCTCATTCACAGTGAGCCCGACCAAGCAGTTTTATCACTGCTTCGGCTGCGGGGCGCACGGTAGCGCCATTAGCTTTCTCATGCAGCATGCCGGCATTGGCTTCATTGATGCGGTGGAAGAGCTTGCGTCGTCGGTGGGGCTCACGGTACCGCAGGAGGAATCACGCAAGTTTGCCCAGGCCAAGCGCGCCGAAGCGGCTCCGCTCACCGAGTTGATGGCGCAGGCGGCGCGCTTTTACCAGCAGCAGCTGAAAACCGCGCCCGAGGCGATTGACTACCTGAAGCAGCGCGGATTAACGGGGGAAATCGCCAAACATTACGGGATCGGTTACGCCCCACCCGGATGGCAGGCACTGGCCGAGGTCTTTTCCGACTACAACCTGGCAGAGCTGGAAACCTGTGGCCTCGTGATTCGCAATGAGGCGGGCCGTCGTTACGACCGGTTTCGCGAGCGCATCATGTTTCCGATTCTGGATCAGCGCAGCAATGTGATTGGGTTCGGTGGACGCGTGCTCGGCGCAGGCGAGCCTAAATACCTTAACTCTCCGGAGACGCCCCTGTTTGAAAAGGGGCGCGAACTGTACGGTTTGCCGCAGGCGCGACAAGCTATCCGCGATGCTGGTTTTGTGCTCGTAGTTGAGGGCTACATGGATGTGGTCGGTTTGGCGCAAGCCGGGGTGCAGAATGTGGTCGCCACGCTCGGCACGGCCGCCACCACGAGCAACGTGCAGCGATTGCTCAAGACGACCCATCGGGTCGTGTTCTGTTTCGACCGGGATGCCGCGGGTGATCGCGCGGCCTGGAAAGCGATGGACGTCAGCCTTGAGTACCTGGCTGACGACAAGACGGTCGAAATCCTGCAAATGTCAGGCAATCAGGACCCCGATGAATTCATTCGCGAGCATGGGCGTGATGCATTTTTGCGTGAAGTGCAGGGGGCCACGCGGCTGTCGGAGTTTTTGGTGCGCGAACTGGTGCGCCAGTCCAATCCGAACAGCGCTGAAGGACGCGCCCAGTTGGTGCACTTGGCCAAACCCCTGCTACAAAAGGTGGCAGCCCCGGTGCTCAGGGTGCAATTGACCCGCGAAATTGCCCAGCGCGCGCAGATGGCCCAAGCTGAAGTGGAGGCGCAATGCAATTTGCAGCCACTGGTTCGTACGCGCTATGCCCCGCAGGCAACCCGTCAGAGACCACGGCCGACGAGTGTTGAGTACAAGTTGTTGCAGCTCATCGCTCCGCGCCCCGAATGGGCGGCGCGCTTGCCGCTCGATTTGATCGATGGTGAAACCGCTGAAGGGGCTGCTTTGCTCGAGATCATCGACTTGGTGACCCACGGTCGTCTGGTAGCAGGCGGGTACGGGATGCTTCTGGAAGCGATGCGGGGTACGCCCCATGAGGGCATCATCGCTGGGCTCGCCGAGGCGCTCGCTGGAACGAGCGATAACGCCGAAGCAGAAAGTGTCGAGGCTGTTTTCAATGACGCAGTCGCCCATTTGCAGCACGCGCTCATTGCTCAAGAAATTGAACAGCTTACTGCTCGCGCCCGCACAGGTCTCAGCGCTGAGGAGCGGGCCCGTCTCGCGCTGCTTTTGGCGCGCAAACAGGGGCGAAGTGTCCTGGGTGGCGGTATTGGCGGGTAGTTGGCCAGTATAATCCGACCCCACCCAAGACCCGACGTCCGCCCACCGAGCACTACTGCGCCACCCGTTTTCCATTGAAAACATGGCGCGCTCGGCATGAATAGACGTGCTCCACCTGAGGATAGCGATGCCCAAGCAAGCCGCCAAACCCGCAAAAGCCAGCAAACCCGCAGCAAAGTCTGCTGCACCACAAAAGAAGCTTGCGAAACCTGCTCCCGCCGCGAAACAGTCGGTAGCAATCAAGGAAACGGCCAGTAGTCGCATTCTGGCTATGGCCAAGAAATTGGTGGCTGCGCCAGCGGTCAAGCCCGCAGCTAAACCGGCTAAGCCGGTCGCCAAGCCGCCAAAAACCGTAGCTAAGGTGGTAAAGCCTGCGCTTAAGACCTCCAAGCCTGCGGCCAAAGCGGCTCCGAAGGCCGCGGCCAAGCCCGTCGCCAAGGCAATTGCGGCCGCTCCCGCAAAGGTTGTCGCCGCATCGGCCAAGCCGGTAGCCAAGACGTCCCCGCCGAAGGTGACAGCCAAAGTGCCAGAAGCCCAACCAGTGAAAGCCGCCGTAGTGAAGGCGGCTGCTCCTGCGCCGGTCAGCGCCAAGCCCCTGACAAAACCCGCTGCAACTGCACCACGAGGCAAGCCAGGCCCGAAGCCCAAGCCAAAAGAGGAAGATTTCGATAACGAACACCATGACGAGACTGCGGAAATCGTTGTCGAGGCACCTCGTCCTGCAAAGCCCGAAAAAGTCGGAAAGAGCAAAAAAAGCCAAAAATTGATTGCGCCCGCAGCCCCGCAGCCACTGGATATGGATACCCGTCGCACGCGCCTGAAAACGCTCATTGCGCTGGGTAAGGAGCGCGGATATCTGACCTACGCAGAAATCAACGACCACCTGCCAGACGATATCGTTGACGGCGAGCAGATCGAATCGATCATCTCGACCTTCAATGACATGAGCATTCAGGTGTTTGACGAGGCACCTGCTGCAGAGGAACTGCTGCTTACCGAAGCTTCGCCACGCCCTGTCGACGATGCCGAGGTTGAAGAGCAGGCCGAGCAGGCGCTCTCAACAGTCGATTCAGAGTTTGGACGTACTACCGATCCGGTGCGTATGTATATGCGCGAAATGGGTACGGTCGAGCTGTTGACTCGTGAAGGCGAAATCGAGATTGCCAAGCGTATCGAGGATGGCCTCAAGCATATGGTCATGGCAATTTCTGCATGCCCGACGACTATTGTCGAGATGCTCGACTTGGCCGACAAGGTGGCACGGGATGAGATGCGGATCGATGAGCTTGTCGATGGTTTGATCGATCCCAATGCACCCGAGGATGATTTTGATCCCATGGCGGATGATCTGGGTGAAGAGGTTGATGAGGACGACGACGGTGGCGAAGGTGCCATGTCAGCCTCGTTGCTCAAGCTCAAGACGGATTCGCTGGAGCGCTTCGAACTCATTAAGGCCCACTACGCGAAGTTGCAAGTTGCTTTGACCAAGAAGGGTTCGCAGGACAAGAGCTACCTCAAGATTCAGGAACAGATATCGAGTGAGCTTCTCAATATTCGATTTACTGCCAAAGCCATTGAGCGCCTATGCGACTCGGTACGTGGCATGGTTGAGGCGGCGCGCGCCCATGAGCGAAAGATTCTGCATCTTTGCGTCGATAAGGCGCGCATGCCTCGTCCGCACTTCATCAAGGTGTTCCCAGGTAACGAGACGAATATGGACTGGCTGAAGACCGAGATTCAGTCGGGCAAACCCTATGCGCCTGTCATCATGCATATTGCCCCCTCGATTCTCGAAGAGCAGCGCTCGCTGATAACGCTTCAGGAACGCATTGGGATTCCCTTGAAAGAGCTCAAGGACATCAACAAGCAAATGTCCACGGGTGAGGCCAAGGCGCGGCGTGCGAAACGTGAGATGACGGAAGCCAACTTGCGTTTGGTTATTTCCATCGCCAAGAAATACACTAATCGCGGGCTGCAATTCCTTGACCTGATTCAGGAGGGCAACATTGGCCTGATGAAGGCAGTGGATAAATTCGAGTATCGGCGTGGCTATAAGTTTTCGACCTACGCCACCTGGTGGATTCGCCAGGCGATCACGCGTTCGATTGCCGACCAGGCACGCACCATTCGTATTCCGGTGCACATGATCGAGACGATCAACAAGATGAACCGTATCAGCCGCCAGATTTTGCAAGAAACCGGTTCTGAGCCGGACCCTGCGACCTTGGCGGTAAAAATGGAGATGCCTGAGGACAAGATTCGCAAGATTCTCAAGATTTCCAAGGAACCGATCTCGATGGAAACACCGATCGGTGACGACGACGATTCCCACTTGGGCGACTTCATTGAAGATACGGCCACACTGGCTCCGGCGGACGCTGCCCTGTTTGCCAGTCTGCGTGAAGTCACCAAAGAGGTGCTCGACAGCTTGACCCCGCGTGAGGCGAAAGTCCTGCGTATGCGTTTTGGCATCGAAATGAACACCGACCACACGCTCGAAGAAGTTGGCAAGCAGTTCGATGTCACGCGTGAGCGTATTCGCCAGATTGAGGCCAAGGCCCTGCGCAAGTTGCGACATCCGACACGGTCGGAGAAACTGCGTAGCTACCTCGATTCGGAGAGTTGATTCCCTTTCGGGCCTGTAGCTCAGTTGGTTAGAGCAGAGGACTCATAATCCTTTGGTCGTCAGTTCAAGTCTGACCGGGCCCACCAAAAAAACAGGGACTTACATGAATTCTCGTGTAGGTCCCTGTTGCTTTTTGTGATTGTGTAGTCGTTGTGTAGGTTTTTCCGGTCAATCCACCTCACCAGAAACGACAAACCCCGCGCAGGTCAGATGTTACGCCTCTCGCCTGCGGAGATACGAGGAGAGCGAACGACCCGAGTTCAGTCGGGATAAATGCGTGCACATCGCCTGACGAAGTCGGGGACGAAATGAGGAGAAGATAGGTCGGAGAACCTTTGCTATCGTGGGAAGTTATGGAGACCACCCCGAAGGAAGGAACCCAGCCTATGCAGCGAATTGTAGCCGGCATCATGACTCTCGCGCAGCACGAGCGGGCGCTTGCGCAAACACCGGAAATCTACACGCTTCGCTTCCTCGAGCGCTGTGCGTTTTGTCGAGATTCGGTGCCACTTGTTATCCGGCCCCCCCGGCGGCAACTTGAACCGAGCTTGCCATTTGCTCAGTCCCTCACGTTTGTAAAGGACGGCTTCGCCGTTACGCAGCTTTATGAGCTTCTCTGGTTCTGTCATCACACCATCGAGCCACGTCGTAAAGTTCGGACATTGGATCATGCCACATACGTCACAGTGGTTGGAGCAATGAGCGATGGGGGTAGCGTCTTCATTGAAGAAAACGATCTGGATCGGCGTTGCAGGCAAACCGAGAAGTGTGCCAAGGGTGTGCAACGACCCCCAGAAACCAAAAAACCCACTAAATCGTTGATTTAGATGGGTTATTGGTGGGCTGTGTGTGATTCGAACACACGACCTACGGATTAAGAGTCCGCTGCTCTACCAGCTGAGCTAACAACCCGATTTCATTTTCACTACCAAAAATATTGGTGGGTCGGCCGAGATTCGAACTCGGGACCAACGGATTAAAAGTCCGCTGCTCTACCGGCTGAGCTACCGACCCGGAAAACGGAAGCTGCGGATGTTATAGGCCTTGCGTATATGTGTCAAACCTATTGTCGCGAGTTTCCAATCTGTCCGGTTTTGTAGCACGACATCTGTCCGGTTGTCATCCCCATTGAAGATTTTCCCGTCCACGGGCTGCCGAGCATCAAGACGTTATGGTGCAAGGCGCAGGGTTATTCGTAGTCGTCGAGCGCGCCAACTCGTTGAACCGCCCACTGCGGACCCGCATGGTGGGTGGTGTGGGGAGGGCCGGTTAGAACCCGGTCCTTACCCGATTGGGCGTCGGTGCCACAGCGAACTTCAACTGCCAGACGTAGCGCGGCGTTTTGCCACGGCGCGACTAGATTGCTTGGTAGCGCGCGGCTCGGCTAGACGGCCCGTAACGTACTTGTGAAGAACGCTGGCGATGAGCGTTTGGTACGGCACACCTTCTTCAAGTGCCTTAACTTGAATGTCGCTCAAATCGCCAGAGGACAGGCGGATGTTGACCCGACGATCCTTAATGGCCGTAGCGCGTGCTGCCGCCTTGAATTTTGCAAGCTCGGCCTTCGTGGCAACAGACTTCAATTGGCCTTTCTCAAAAGCCGTGAGGACTTCATCTTCGTAAGCATCAATTTTCGGCATCTGTTTCACCTTGATTTAAATAGTCCCGCGTTGCTTTGCGGCTCGGGACTACGGTCTTGAGGAAGAAATAGTCTTCCTCTTCGACAAACGGCACCAAATAGACGTAGTTGTCACACGCAACTACAAGAACGCGCTGCCTGGGGTATTTCGCCTGGTTCGGGTGAGCCAAGATGTCCAGCAACCCACCGGCCTCGATTGATACAACGATGCTCTCAAACGAAATACCCCGCTCAGCTTTGACGGTCTCGTTCTTCTCCGGGCTCCAGCGAAATGGTTTCATGGGGGCAGTTTACGCCGCTGTGTGCCTTTTGTCACCAGACTAAGAGCTTGCTCCACGACGCCCAACGTGGAGCTGACCGGCGCTGCGCGGCTTTATCGCGCAGCGTTCAACGACCGAAGGGAGCGAGGTCGAACGCCGGGTGTGCGCCCAGCATGGGCGCGATGTAATGGGGTGGCACATGGCACGAACTCCGGCGATGCAGCACGCGTTGAACAATGACTGGCTCAAGGCACAAGGGCTGCCGAGCATCAAGAACTTATGGTGCAAGGCGCAGGGCTATTCGTAGTCGTCGAGCGCGTCAATTCGTTGAACCGCCTACTGCGGACCCGCATGGTGGGTGGTGTGGGGAGGGCCGGTTAGAACCCGGTCCTTACCCGATTAGGCGCCAGTTTCACGCGCTACGGGAATGACGTGCAACGTACTGGCGTAGCACACCATCCATACGTGACTGCCAACCTTCGCCGGTGGACTTGAAGTAGGCAACGACCTCGGGGCTATAGCGCACCGAGACAAGCAATTTCTTGTTTTCCGATTTCGGACGACCACGCAACGCGCGCATTGGAACCATAGCCTTTAGTTGCTTTGGTGTAAGCGGCTGGGCGTCAGGATCATCCCTAGCCGCCGCAGTAATGGCTTTATCTTCCGCTACGGTAGGCATACGGACAGTGGGATTTTTAGAAACTTTCGACATAGTGCTTCACCTCTCGACGAGTGGCGCGGCGCAGGCTGATGACCCTGCGTACTTCGCCATGATCCACAAATGCCACGTAGTACAGGGTCTCGGTTTCGGGCGCGAGAGCAATCATTCGCATCTCCGCGTACTCAAACCGGTCATCAATCCACACCAACGCGACATCCCAGTCGAGTTCGCGCGCAACAACCAACGACACTCCGTGCTTCCGTTGGTTCTCGACGTCCTTGGCTGGGTCGAACTCGATTTTCATGCTTTTACTGTAGCTACACTAATAGCACTTGTCAAACAGTCAGCGAGATACGCACACATGGAGCCGAACGTGGAAGTGAGCGGGCTGCGCGGCTGTTTGCGCAGCTCCGCTTGAACGCCGGGTGGCCTCTGCACAAAATGTAGCATCCGCAAGTCGGCGCTGGTGAGACGGCGATTGAACGAGTGATGCTGACCGCACGCCAACTCGCAGACCAAGGCGCAAACACTAGGTCGCTGCTGCCGTGCGATGGAGGAAACGCGGAAGCCATGACCTATGAATAAACGAAGGTAACAATAACCGCTGCGCCCAAGACAGTGCAGATAACGATGTTGTCCCCGATGTTCTTTGCCTGCTTGCCGTACTTTGAGGCACATGCGCTCGGGGGCGCTTTCGATGTCGCTGACCTGCAAGGCACACACTTCCCCCAGACGCAGGCCGGCGGCATAGGTGGTCATGAGCATGGTGCGCGCCCGCAGGGAATCGCAGGCGTCGAACAGGCGCACGATCTCGGGACGGGTGAGGATGACGGGCAGGCGCGTGGGCACTTTGGCCATGGGGATTTCCAGCCAGATGGCGCGTTGCTTCAGCACTTCGCCAAACAGAAAGCGAAAGGCGCAGGCGGCCTGATTGACGCTGGGGTAGGCAAGCTGGCGTTCCTGGATCAGGTAGAGCAGGTAGGCTTGCAGTTGCTCGACGCTGAGGGTGTCGGGCGAGCAGCGGTAGTGCTGGGCCAGCTTGCACACGCAGGCCAGATAGGTCTCGCGGGTGCGCACAGCCAAGCCGCGCAGCACCATGGCATCAATCATCTTCTGTCGAAGCGGTGTCATGTCGTTCTCCTCGTGGTGTCGGGAACATTCCCGAAAACGAGGATGACACTGGTGCGGCATGCGCCGCTGGCTACGCCGAGCGTTGGCGTTGGCTACGCCGCGATGGTCTCGTTACCAACCACCGCGCAGCGGTTTAGTTCAACGTTAAGTCGCCACCAAATCGGGGCATGAACAGGTTATTGGACAGAATGAGATAATTCGTAACACCATGAATGTAAATCTGATTCCGGATTTTTCGTTTGTCATCTTGTCCAATAATCTACTACCTTTTCCCTTGGTTCGGCGGCAGCCGGCATTCGGGCAACGGATTGAGCGAAATTCCGGGGTGTGGGTTTTGAGCCACTCGCGCAGCGCGGCGTTCATTCGTGTTTGCCAGCCGGGGTCGGCCGCTCGGAAGGCGGCGAGCCGTGCGTAGTTCAGCAGGACGACCGACCGCTGACGCACGAAGAAATGCAATCGGGGATTGCTGCGTACCTTATGCCTCAACCAAAATCACCATTGACGCGTGACGTGCAATTTGTCACCATGTCCCTATGCACTTTCATGTCCTTGGAGAGATTACCCACGTTGAGACATTTGCGACTGGGTCTGGCATTCGTGAAGTTGCTCGGCTGCGAAAGCTTTACGGGAAAGGGCATTGGCGAAAGCGTAAAGGTATCGCCCGTGTTCGGCTTGATGATGGGTCAGTCTATTTGGCGGAGGTTCATTGGTATGAAGCATCCGGCATTGGTAAATTTGAAATGAAAATCAAACGCCTTATCGAAGGTTACTGACTATGGCTCGCTCATCTCGCTTTCTAGTGATCTGTCTCAAGAACGAAGGTTACGGTGCCTCTCTTGAAACCCGAAAAATCTACGTTGCCATTCCTGATGCTTCAGCATCAAAACATGGTCTCGTTCGCGTCCTTGATGAGTCTGGGGACGATTACCTCTATCCCAGCGATTTTTTTGCATCCGTTGAACTCCCTACCGCTGTCAGGCGAGCGGTTCTCACAGCGGCATAACCCGGCAGTCAACACGGACGCTGCGCGATAAAGCCGCGCAGCGCCGGTTACTTTTACGATCTGCAGGGCGTCTTCGCGCGCCATATGCACCACCGTCGGCACAGCCAGCATATCAAACACGTAGGCGAGTGATTGCATCCGCTGTGCGCTGCCACGCACGCGCTCAACGTTGAGTCGGTAGCGGCTGTCCAGCACCGCGTCGATGAAGTCGAGCCCATGCTTGCACAGGTGGGTAGGCAATAGGCATGATTGGCAATATACTGTAAATTAATACAGTTATCAGGTCTGAGCCTACCTTTATGCCCACAATGCCTGCTCCCGCCCCGACGCCCCCCGAAGCCCCTCGCTTGCTTGACCGCGTGCGCGACCGAATTCGGCTCAAGCATTACAGCATTCGCACCGAAACCGCTTACTTGGGCTGGATACGCCGTTTCATTTTCTTTCATGGCAAGCGTCACCCCGCCACCATGGGCAAGCCCGAGGTTGAGGCGTTTTTGTCCATGCTGGCCAGTGAGCGCAATGTCAGCGCCTCGACGCAGACGCAAGCGCTTTCGGCGCTGCTCTTTCTTTACAAAGAGGTGTTGGAAAGCGAGCTGCCCTGGCTCGACGATGTGGTGCGCGCCAAGAGGCCGGTACGCCTGCCCACGGTGCTTGACCGGCACGATACCGAGCGTCTGCTGGCGCAGATCGCTGATCCGGAAATGCAGCTGATTGCCAGCCTGCTCTATGGTGCCGGCCTGCGCCTGCTCGAAGCTTTGCGCTTACGGGTGAAGGATGTTGATCTGCGCCGGGGCGAGCTTCTGGTGCGTGACGGCAAGGGCGGTAAAGACCGGGTCACCATGCTGCCGCAAAAGCTCATTGCCCCAATGCAAACCAAAATCGCCTGGCGTCGTGCGGTGCATGAGGCCGATCTGGCGGCAGGGCGTGGCGATGTGTGGCTGCCCAATGCGCTGGCGGTGAAATACCCCAAGGCAGCAGAACAGTTTGGCTGGCAATACGTGTTTCCGGCGGCCGGGTTTTCAACCGACCCGCGCAGTGGCGCGGTACGCCGGCATCATGTGGATGAAAAGCGCGTACAGCGGGCGGTTAAATGCGCCGCTGACAAGGCGGGTATCGTCAAACCGGTGTCACCACATACGTGCGCCACTGTTTCGCCACCCACCTGCTTGAAGGCGGCTACGACATACGCACGGTGCAAGAGTTGCTTGGGCACAGCGATGTTTCCACCACCATGATCTACACCCATGTGCTCAACAAGGGTGGGCGGGGCGTGGTCAGTCCGCTCGATCATTTGCACTGATGCCTACACTGTGGCGCCATGCTGCCCGATTACGCTGAGCTGCACTGCCTTTCCAATTTCAGCTTTCTGCGTGGCGCCTCGCACGCTGAAGAGTTGGTGGCACGTGCGCTAGCGCTGGGTTACCGGGCGCTGGCGGTTACCGATGAGTGCTCTTTCGCCGGTAGTGTGCGGGCGCATCTGGCAGTGGCGGAGGCAGAGCAACCGCTGCGGCTGATTCACGGCACTGAGGTGTGGCTGGCGTGCGGCATGAAGCTGGTGTTGCTGGCGCAGAACCGCGCCGGCTATGGCAATCTCTCGGCGCTGATTTCGCTGGGCCGGCGGCGTGCCGAAAAGGGCCGTTATCACCTGACGCGCAATGATCTGGCGGGATGGGATGGTGATGGTGTGCCCGATTGCCTCGCGATCCTTGTTCCGCAAGTCGGCGCTGGTGATACGGCGGTTGACGCCGCCGTTTGGCTGGCCGAGCACTTTCGCGGCCGCGCCTGGGTCGCCTATGAGCGGCATCTGGCCCCCGACGATGCTCAGCGTCTGGCTGCGGCACGAGCGCTCTCGGCGCGCACCGGGCTGCCGCTGCTCGCTGCGGGCGATGTGCATATGCATGTGCGCTCGCGCCGGCCGGTGCAAGATGTGCTCACCGCGTTGCGCCACAACACCACCGTGACCGAGGCCGGCTCCGCGCTGTTTGCCAATGGCGAGCGCCACTTGCGCAGTCGCTTGGCCCTGGCCCGGCTGTACCCGCCCGACCTGCTCGCCGAGACCCTGCATGTGGCCACGCAATGCCATTTTTCACTCGACGAGTTGCGCTACGAATACCCCGATGAAGTCGTGCCGGCCGGCATGACACCCATGGCGTATCTGGTCGAGCGTACCGAAGCGGGGCTGACCGTGCGCTACCCGCAGGGCGTGCCGGCCAAGGTGCGCGCGCAGGTCGATCATGAGTTCGCCCTGATTGCCGATCTGGACTACGCCCCATATTTCCTCACCGTCTATGAGATTGTGGCGTGGGCACGCGGGCAGGACATTTTGTGTCAGGGGCGGGGCTCGGCGGCCAATTCGGCGGTGTGCTACGCGCTGGGCATTACCGAGGTTGATCCGGCGCGCGGCAGCATGCTCTTTGAGCGCTTTGTCTCGCGTGAGCGCAATGAGCCGCCCGACATTGATGTCGATTTCGAGCACGAACGGCGCGAAGAAGTCATTCAGCACATCTATGCCAAATATGGCCGCGAGCGGGCCGCGCTGGCGGCGGCGGTGGTCTGCTACCGTACGCGCGGAGCCTTGCGCGATGCCGGGCGGGCGCTGGGCATCGCGGGTGAGGTGATCGATCTGCTGGCCGGCAATCTGGCGTGGTTGGCCAGTAGCGACGAACTGGCGGCGCGCATGGCCGAGGTGGGCATCGATGCCGCCTCGCCCGAGGTGCAGCGCTGGCTGGCGGTGGCGCGTGCGCTCAAGGGCATGCCCCGCCATCTGTCGCAGCATGTCGGCGGCTTTGTCATTGCCCGCGGGCGGCTCGATCGTCTGGTGCCGATCGAAAACGCCGCCATGCCCGAGCGCACGCTGATCCAGTGGGATAAAGACGATATTGATGCCCTCGGCCTGATGAAAGTCGATGTGCTGGCGCTGGGCATGCTCTCGGCCATCCGGCGCATGCTCGATGTGGTCGGGCGGGTGATCGGGGGACCCTTGGCCATGCAAGACATTCCCGCCGAAGACCCCGAGACCTACCGCATGATTTCGCGTGGCGATACGGTGGGCGTGTTTCAAATCGAATCACGCGCCCAGATGGCCATGCTGCCCCGGCTCAAGCCGCGTACCTTTTACGATCTGGTGATCGAAGTCGCCATCGTTCGCCCGGGGCCGATTCAGGGCAACATGGTGCACCCTTATCTGCGTCGGCGCGAGGGCAGCGAGCCGGTGAGCTACCCATCGGAGGCGGTCCGCGGGGTGCTGGAGCGCACGCTGGGTGTGCCTATTTTTCAGGAACAGGCGATGCAGATCGCCATTGTGGCCGCCGGTTTCACGCCGGGCGAAGCCGACAAGTTGCGCCGCGCCATGGCGGCCTGGAAGCGCAAGGGCGGGCTTGAGCCGTTTCGCGAGCGCTTGCTGGGCGGCATGGCCGAGCGTGGTTACACGCCCGAATTTGCTGAGTCGCTCTATCGCCAGATCGAGGGCTTTGGTGACTATGGCTTTCCTGAGTCGCACGCGGCCAGCTTTGCCTTGCTGGTCTATGTGTCGGCGTGGCTCAAGTGCCATCATCCGGCCGCCTTTCTGGCGGGCCTGCTCAATGCCCAGCCGATGGGTTTTTATGCCCCGGCGCAGTTGGTGCAGGATGCGCAGCGGCATGGGGTGACGGTATTGCCGGTGGATGTGCTGAACAGCGATTGGGAATCGACGGTGGTGCCGGTATTTCCGCAAGTCGGCGCTGGTAATACGGCGGTTGGTGCCGTCCGCCTCGGTCTGCATCAGATCAAAGGCGTTCATGGGGCGGCGGCGCAACGCATCGTGATGGCGCGCAAGGAACGTGCCTTTGTTGATCTGGCCGATTTGGCTGCGCGCGCCGGGCTCGATCGTGGCGATCTGGACCGCCTGGCTGATGCCGGAGCATTACGGTCGCTCGCTGGTCACCGGCGGCAGGCCGCATGGCAGGCGGCTGCGGTGCCGCTGGCAAAAGACATGCTGGCGGGCATGGCGGTGCGTGAAGCGCCGCTCGCGCTGACTCCGGCGCGCGAAGGTGAAGAGATCGTCGCCGACTACCGGCGCCTGAGCCTGACGCTGGGGCGGCATCCGCTGGCGCTGCTGCGCGAGCGTCTGCTCACCCGGCGTTATGTGGCTGCCGCCGGTCTGGCCGCTTGCGGCGACCGCGCGCTGGTGCGCGTGGCCGGGCTGGTGACCTGCCGGCAACGGCCAGGTACCGCCAGCGGGGTGATTTTCGTGACACTGGAAGACGAAACGGGCAGCGCCAATGTGGTGGTGTTTCGTGACGTGTTCGAGCGGCAGCGGGCGCTGCTGGTGGGTAGCCGGCTGCTCGGTGTGGCCGGGCAGTTGCAGGTGCAGGGGCAGGGTGAGCACATTGTGGTGCATCTCATTGCCAAGCGCCTGTTTGATCACAGTGCACTGCTCGGTGAGCTGACGGTGACCAGTCATGACTTCCATTGAGCCGGCCCTCGTCGCGAGCCCTGTCCAGCACTACCGTCAGCATGTAAATATTGGGTATAGTCAGAGAAAATATGAACACGCGATGATGCCGATTCATTCGCCAAACGACCTTTTCCCCTACGCCGGTGCGCACTCCGAAAATCGATTCTTTGCAAGCCAGACCACTACGTCGCCTGAGTGTGCGTTTGGTGTTGGCGACGCTGGCGCTGTCGTTGCTGATTTCCATGGCGATTGCGGCCCGCGAGCTATGGAATGATTATCAGCAGACTCAGCGCAGCCTCGATATTGAGCTGGCGCGCATCCAAACCACGCATGTGCCTTTGGTGGCCGCGGCCGTCTGGACCTACGATCAAGCGCAGCTAGAGCGTTCGGCCGATTCGCTGCTCGCGATCCCGGGCGTGGTGCGCGTGCGCATCGCCGATCCCCACAAAACGCTGCTCGATCTGGGCAAAAGTCAGGAGGGGGCCGAGCAACGCAGCTACGACCTGTCTGCCATGGCCCTGGGTGCGCAAACCAAGGCGGGTGAATTGCACGTCATCATCGATCGCCAGCGAATTCGCGGCGAGCTTTGGCAGAAATACGGGGGTGCCTTTCGCAATGCGCTGTTGCAGCTCAGTCTGGCGACACTGCTCATGCTCGCCCTGTTTGAGTGGATGGTGACCCGTCATCTGCGCAAGATGGCCCGTTTCGTCAGCACGCGTACCCCTGACAATCTTGAGGAACCCCTGCACCTGTCGCGCCTGCAGGATGGCAACGTGGGTGATGAGATCGATTTGCTGGCCGATGGCTTTGCCGGCATGCAACGCTCACTGCACTCGGCCATTCTCAATCTGGAACATGATGTGCGCCTGCGCATGGAAGTGGAAAGCCAGGTACGTGACCTGAATGCCTCGCTCGAGCAAAAAGTGCAAGCGCGTACCCGCGAACTGCAGCGCGCCAAGCAAAGCGCCGAAAACGTGCTCGAACTGACCCACTCGGCGTTTTGGTTCTACGATCTGGTGACGCCGGTGCTCTGGCTCGATGAGCGCGCCGCCACCCTGATGGGCTTCGCCATCAATCCGGCGGGCAGCTACGCCATTGCCGGTTTTTATGATGGCGTGGCCGCCGTCAGCCCGGAGTTTGCCGAACGTCTGGCGCACATGCGTAGCGGCGAAGATTCGCTGCCCGGTCGTGAGGGGGCGCTCAAGCGGATGCGGGAGCTGGGCTTCATGGCGCAAGAGGGGACTGATGGACAAGAGGTATCGTTCTCGACGGTGTATCGGCGGCCCAGTGACGGGCGCACGATCTGGCTCAATGTGCTCGCCCGTCTGACCCTGGAAACCGACGAGCATGCCGGGTTGATTGGGTCGGTGCAGGATGTCACAGCGGCCAAGCGCACCGAGCAGGCACTGGCGGTGGCGCGCGATGCCGCCGATGCGGCCAATCGCGCCAAGAGTGATTTTCTCGCCAACATGAGCCACGAGATTCGAACGCCGCTCAATGGTTTGCTCGGTATGGTGCAATTGCTTGAGCGCACAGCGCTTGATGAACGGCAGCGCGGCTTTCTGGCCAAGCAGCGCTACTCGGCCGATGCCTTGCTGCGCGTAGTGAACGATGTGCTTGATTTTTCCAAGGTCGAGGCCGGGCAACTGGCGATCGAATCAGCCGAGTTTGATCTGCACGAGTTGATGCACAACACACTTGACCTGCTCTCGGTGCGCGCTGAGGAAAAAGGGCTCGCGGTTGCGCTTGACATCGCACCTGCTACGCCACGCTGGGTGCGTGGAGACATGCTGCGTTTGGGGCAGGTGCTCACCAACCTGAGCAACAATGCGCTGAAATTTACCGAAGCCGGGCGCCTCTGTCTGCGGGTGCAGCCCGCAGGAAAGCTCAGCGAAGGCATGCAGACCTTGCGTTTTGTGGTTGAGGACACCGGCATCGGCATGGATGAGGAACAACTTGGGCGCCTGTTCAAGTCGTTTCAACAGGCCGATACCTCTATCTCGCGCCGCTTCGGCGGCACCGGACTGGGGCTCGCGATCTGCAAACGGCTGGTGGAGTTGATGGGCGGCACGATAGGTGCGCGCAGCGTGCCCGGGCAGGGAAGTGTATTTTTCTTCACTTTGCCCTTGCGCCTCGGTGCGGCGGGAGAGGCCGGCGATCACGACCGCGCCGTGCTTCGGGCAGCGACGACTACGTCGGCAGGCAAGAGCCTGGGTGCGTTGGCGAGTGCGGCGGTCGGCGCGTCGGTGGAGTCCTTGGCGCGTATAGCGGCGACCGAGGTACCAGAGTCAGCGCCACTCGATCTCGCCGGCGTGGAAATTTTGCTGGTCGATGACAACCTCATCAATCAGGAAGTCGCACGCGCGTTTTTGACGGCCGAAGGTGCCCAGGTGACGCTCGCCGATGACGGAGCGCAGGCTGTGCAGTGGGTGACCCGGCGTCGTGCGGCAGGGCAGCCGCCCTTCGCAGCGGTGCTGATGGATATTCAGATGCCGCTGATGGATGGCTTTGCCGCTACCGCTGCCTTGCGCGCTGACCCGGCCAACGCCGCGCTGCCTATCATTGCCATGACCGCGCATGGGCTCAGTGGTGATCGTGAGCGCAGTCTCGCTGCCGGCATGAACGACCATGTGGTCAAGCCGGTCGTATTCGACGCGCTGATGGCGGCGCTGGCGCGCGCACTATCGCCACGGAGGGCGGCAAGCGACCCCGAGTGCCGCGCTCCTGTTCCGGTTACGGTTCCTGTGGCCAGCCCATTGGTTACGGACATGAAGGTGCCTGAGGGGCTGGAAGTTATTCAGATTGAAGAAGCGATGTCACGGCTGCGGGGTCGCGGCGCGCTGTATCTGAGGCTGATCAAGCTATTTGTGTCTCAGGGGGGCGAGTTGTTGGCCGCCTATCATGCCGCCGCCGATGCGCCGGCGCAGGCAGCCGTGGCGCACAAAATCAAGGGAACCGCCGGCAATATGGGCATGGTTCTGGTGGCCGAGTTGGCCATGCATCAGGAATATCTGGCCAAGAGCGGCCAGACCATCGCGCCGGCCGAGGTTGCGCAACTGTGCACCTTGCTGGAAACCGCGGTGGCCGAAGCCCACGCAATTCTCGACCTCAATCACAACGCCTGAGGGGCGTGCTCTCAAGCGCTGTGCCCTGCTGTGCGCTCGGCAGCGCAGGGCGGCTCAACTGGCCGCCGGCTCCTCAAGGTCGGGCAATTGGGTAGCCAGCACTTTATCGACGCGCTTGCCGTCGAGATCGACAATCTCCAGTTCCCAGCCTTCCCAGGTCGTCTTGTCGCCGGTCTGTGGCAGGCGGCCGAGCAGCCACATCATCAGACCACTGAGCGTGTGGTAGCGACCCTTGTCTTCGTCGGGCACGGCTTTGAGCGCCAGCCGGTCTTTCAGCTCAGGGATCGGGATCAGCCCGTCGAGCAGCCACGAGCCGTTATCGCGCTGCACGGCCCAAGCATCTTCCTGATTGCGTGGCTGGAACTCGCCGGTGAGCGCTTCGAGAATGTCTTGCAAGGTCACCAGCCCCTGCACCTCGCCGTATTCGTCCACTACCAGCACCATCTGCGTGCCAGAGGCGCGGAAGTGGTCGAGCAGATCCATGCCGTTGAGGGTTTCCGGCACAAAAACCGCCTGCTGCATGTGTGATTCCAGATTGACGGTCTCGCCCTTGATCGACTGGTTGTACAACTGCTTGGTACTGGTAATGCCGAGGATGTCATGCAGACCGCCCCGACACACAGGAAAGCGCGAGTGTTCTGACTGCGCCGCCCATGTGAGGTTTTCTTCAATGGGCAGATTGAGATCGAGATACACGATGTCGGAGCGCGGAATCATCAGCGAACCAATGTGCCGGTCATCGAGACGGAACACGTTGCGCACCATTTCGCGCTCCTGCTGCTCGATCACACCCGCATCCGAACCTTCTTGCAGCATGGCGTGAATTTCTTCTTCGGTCACCGTTTGCCCGGGGGCTTGCCGCTGGCCGATGAGGCGCAGGATGGTGTCGGTGGAAAAACTCAGCAGACGCACGAACGGGCGGGTGACGACCGACAGCAATTGCATGGGGTGCGCGACGAGGCGGGCAATACCTTCGGGGTTGAACTGGCCGATGCGCTTGGGCACCAGCTCGCCGATGACGATGGAGACATAGGTGATCGAGACCACCACCAGCACCAGCGCCAGCACTTCGGCAGTGTCCTTGTCCATGCCCACCTTGATCATCCAGAGGGCAAAGGGGTCGGCAAGTACCGCTTCGCCGACGATACCGTTGAGGATGCCGATCGAGGTTATCCCGATCTGTATGGTGGATAGAAAACGGGTCGGCTCGTCGTGCAGTTTGATGGCGACGACGGCGGAGCCATCACCGTCTTCGGCGAGCCTGGCCAGGCGCGCCCGGCGTGCGGTGACCAGTGCGATCTCGGACATGGCAAACACGCCATTGAGCAAGATGAGACCGATGAGAAGTAGAAATTCCATAGTGGTTGCTTAAAGTCCTTTGGGTAAAGCGAAGACTACACCCTCGTTGGGTTCGCTCAAATCGTCGGGCGGGGTGCCACCGAGCTCGGCCAGTCGATCAATGACGCCGCGTACCAGCACATCAGGGGCCGAGGCGCCGGCGGTGACACCGACACTGCGTGCACCGGCGATCAGGGCGGGGTCGATGTTGGAGGCGTCATCAACCAGCTGCGCGCGCGTGCCAAGGTTCTCGGCGACTTCGCGCAGGCGATTGGAGTTGGAGCTGTTCTTGGAGCCGACCACGATCACTACATCGACCTTGGGCGCAAGGCCCTTGACCGCATCCTGCCGGTTTTGCGTGGCGTAGCAGATGTCGTCCTTCTTCGGCCCGACGATGGCGGGAAAGCGCTCTTTGAGTTTGGCGACGATACGCGCGGCATCATCGACCGAAAGGGTGGTTTGTGTCACGTAGGCGAGCTTCGCCGCTGACATCGCCGTGTCACCAGCGCCGACTTGGAGATACTCTGCATCCTCGACCGTTTCAACCAGATACATGCCGCCATCGGCCTGCCCCATGGTGCCTTCCACCTCGGGGTGGCCCTTGTGCCCGATCATGACGATCTCGTAACCCTGTTTCCGCAGGCGCGTGACCTCAAGGTGCACCTTGGTGACCAGCGGGCAGGTGGCGTCATAGACGTTCAGTGCGCGCTGGGCGGCTTCGATACGCACCGACTGCGGTACGCCATGGGCGCTGAAGATGAGGGTCGCGCCATCGGGCACGTCGGATAGGTTCTCAATGAAAATGGCGCCCTTGGCCTTGAGGTCATCGACCACAAACTTGTTGTGCACCACTTCATGGCGCACGTAGATCGGGGCGCCAAACTTGATCAGCGCACGCTCGACGATAGTGATCGCGCGCTCGACGCCGGCACAAAAGCCGCGTGGGTTCGCGAGCAGGATATCCACTACATCACTCCGATCAGATGTACTTCAAAGCAGACGGTGCGGCCGGCGAGCGGGTGATTGAAATCGAGCAGGACGGTGTCGTCGTCAAGGTCGATCACGCGGCCGGCAATTTTCTGGCCGTGCGGTGAGGCGATTTCGATGGTGCCGTGTAGTTCGGTGGCGCTGTTCGGGGGCAGGTCGGCGCGGCCAATGCGTTGCACAAACTGCGGGTTGTGCGCGCCGAACGCCTTTTCCGGCGGTAGCATGAATTTTTTGTGGGCATCGCAGGGCAGGCCTAGCAGGCAGTCTTCCAGCGTGGGGGCCAGTTGCCCGAGACCCATTTGCAGGGTCGAGGGTTTGCCGCCGAAGGTGCTGATGAAGTCCATACCATCTTCACCGGCGAGCCGGTAGTGCAGGGTCAGGTAACTGGTCGGGGTAACAACTTCAGCGACATCATTCATGGGATTTGCCTTCGTAGAAAAATTGGTGCCAGAGCATCAGGGCGACGCCGACGAAGATGGACGAGTCAGCGACATTGAACGCCGGCCAATGGTAGCCGGCAACATGAAAATCAAGAAAATCGACCACTGCATCAAAGCGAAACCGGTCGATCACATTGCCCAGCGCGCCGCCGATAATAAAGGTCAGTGCGGTCGGCAACAGTCGCTCGTGGGCGTGCTGGCGCAGCATCACGCTTAGCCAGCCGGTAATGACAAACGCCAGCCCGATAAAGAACCACTTCTGCCAGCCATCGGCATCGGCCAGAAAGCTGAACGCGGCACCGCTGTTATAGACCAGTACCAGATTGAAAAAGTCAGTGATCAGCAGGCTTTCATACCGCTGAAAGCGCGCAAGGATCGCCAGTTTGGTGATCTGGTCGACGGCAATGATCGCCAGCGCCAAGCCCCACCAGCCCCAGTATCGCTTTGTCATTGGCTGTTGCTCCGGCTCAGTCACGAGAATTCGCGCACCTCGCCTGCGCCCAGCAGGTTGTCGGCGCAACGCCCGCACAGTTGTGGGTGCTCGGTGGCATGGGCAGGGTGGCCGACATCTTCGCGGTAATGCCAGCAGCGCACGCACTTGGTGTGGCTGCTCGGGACGGCGACGATGGCTTCGGTGGCGTCGTCCGCCGCTTTGACCGCGATGGCGCGCGAACAGACCAGCACGAAGCGCAGGTCATTGCCTAGCGACGCCAGTGCCTCGTAGCGCGCACCCGCGACGCGAATCTCGACCTCGGCCTGCAACGAAGAGCCGATCTTGCCGGCTTCACGCAGGGTTTCCAGCTCCTTGGTGACTTCGCCCTTGATCTGGCGAATCAGCGACCACTTGTGCAGCAGATCGGCTTCGCCGGGTGCGGCCGGATGCTCGTGCCAGGTGTGCAGCATGACCGACGAGCTGTCACCGGCCAGCGCCCAGATTTCCTCAGCGGTAAAGCTCAGGATGGGTGCCATCAGGCGGGTGATGGTTTGCAGAATGTGCCACAGCGCACTTTGCGCCGAGCGGCGCGCGCGCGAATCGGTGCCGGTGGTGTAGAGGCGGTCCTTGAGAATGTCGAGGTAGAACGCCCCCATATCTTCCGAGCAGAATTTCATCAGTGCCTGAACGACCTTGTGGAACTCGAAGTCGGCATAGCTGGCCGCGCAACTGATCTGCAGTTCGCGGGTGAGCGCCAGGGCGTAGCGATCAATCTCCAGCCATTCCCCGACCGGCAGCAGCATGCTGTCGCGATCGAAGTCCGCCGTGTTGGCGAGCAGGAAGCGCAGAGTGTTGCGCAGGCGGCGGTAGGTCTCGACCACACGCGCCAGAATTTCCTTGGAAATGGTCAGCTCGCCCGAGTAATCGGTGGCGGCAGTCCAGAGGCGCAGGATTTCAGCTCCCATGGAATCCGAGACTTCCTGCGGCGCGACGACGTTGCCCTTGGACTTGGACATTTTCATGCCCTTGCCATCGACCACGAAGCCGTGGGTGAGTAATGCTTTGTAGGGCGCGCGACCGTCGATGGCGCAGCCGGTGAGCAAGCTGCTATGGAACCAGCCGCGATGCTGATCGGAGCCCTCGAGGTAGAGATCGGCAGGGTAAGTGCTCTGCTCGGCGTGGGAGCCGCGCAGCACCGACCAGTGCGTGGTACCGGAGTCGAACCAGACGTCGAGCGTGTCGCTCATTTTGTTGTACTGCTCTGCTTCCGCGCCGAGCAGCTCTTTCGGATCGAGCGCAAACCAGGCTTCTATGCCGCCTTGCTCGATACGTTGGGCTACCTGCTCGATCAGCTCGCTGGTGCGCGGATGCAGCTCGCCTGTTTCCTTGTGCAGGAAGAAGGGGATGGGCACGCCCCAGTTACGCTGGCGCGAAACGCACCAGTCCGGGCGGTTGGCGATCATGGCATGCAGGCGCGCCTTGCCCCAGCCGGGGTAGAAGGCGGTGTCTTCGATGGCCTGCAAAGCGGTTTGCCGCAGTGATTTTGCGCCCGTGCCATCCATTCTGACAAACCACTGGGTTGTGGCGCGAAAGATGATCGGTGTCTTGTGCCGCCAGCAATGTGGGTAGCTGTGGCGTAGCTTGTCGTGCTTGAGCAGCGCGCCATTTTCGGTCAGTGTTTCTATGACTTTCGGGTTGGCCTGCCAGACGGTGAGGCCGGCGAACAGATCAGTGCTGCTGATGAATTTGCCGTCGTTCATCACCGGGTTGTCGACCGGCAGCTTGTATTTTTGCCCGACGTTGTAGTCGTCGACACCGTGCGCGGGCGCGGTGTGCACCAGTCCGGTACCGGCTTCAAGCGTGACATGGCCACCAAGAATCATCGGTACCGTACGCGGCTGGAAGGGGTGCTGTAGTTCCAGGCCTTCGAGCTTGTCGCCGGTGCAACTGGCGATGCATTCGCCGGTGAGGCCAAAGCGCGCGAGGGCGGACTCGGCCAGATCGTGCGCAAGAATCAGGAGGCCTTTTTCGGTGTGGATCAGGTCGTACTGAAACTCGGGGTGGGCACACACCGCCTGGTTGGCCGGGAGGGTCCATGGGGTGGTGGTCCAGATGACCGCCATGGCCACGCAATTCGCCGTGTCGCCAGCGCCGACTTGCGGACCAAAGGCCTTAGCCAGTACGCAGTGATCGACCACGGTGAAGCCCACATCAATCGCATCCGAAGTCTTGTCTTCATACTCGACCTCGGCCTCGGCGAGTGCCGAGCCGCAATCCAGACACCAGTTCACCGGCTTCAGGCCACGGTACAGATGACCATCGACGCGCATCTTGTCCAGCGCGCGAATTTCGGCCGCCTCGGCCTTGAAGTCCATCGTGCGATAGGGATTGCCCCATTCGCCGAGCACGCCCAGACGGATGAAATCCTTCTTCTGCCGCTCGATTTGCGTATGCGCGTACTCGCGGCAAAGTCCCCGTGCTTTGTTGCTTTCCAGACCTTTGCCGTGCGCTTTCTCGATCTGATGCTCAATGGGCAGGCCGTGGCAGTCCCAGCCCGGCACATAGGGCGCATCAAAGCCGGCGAGGGTTTTGGAGCGAACGATGATGTCCTTGAGAATCTTGTTCACCGCATGGCCGATGTGGATGTCGCCGTTGGCATAGGGCGGGCCGTCGTGCAGCACAAAGCGCGGGCGACCCTTGCTGGCTTCGCGGATCTGCTCATAGAGCCTCTTCTCTTGCCATTGCGCCACCCACGCCGGCTCGCGCTTGGCCAAATCGCCGCGCATCGGGAAGGGCGTGTCCGGCATGTTCAGTGTCTTGCGATAGTCTTTGCTGTCTTCAGCCATGTGCAGTGCTCTCAAAGTAGGCGCGTACGTCGGCAACGTCGCGGGCAATCTGGTCTTTCAATGCGTCAAGAGATTCGTATTTTGCTTCGTCACGCAGTTTGTGTAGAAAGTTGACACTGAGGTGGGCACCGTAAATGTCGCCACTAAAGTCGAGCAGGTACACTTCCAGTACCGGCTTGAGGCCTTCGCCTATCGTGGGGCGGAAGCCGATACTCGCTGCGCCGCGTAGTTTTCCGTTAAGCGCCGCGCATTTCGCCGTTTCGCCAGCGCCGACTTGCGGATAAGCGTGCGCACCCTCGACCGTCACGGCATACACACCCACCAGCGGCAACTGCTTGCGCCGCAGGGAAATATTGGCGGTGGGAAAGCCCAGTGTGCGCCCGATCTTGTTGCCGTGCATCACGCGCCCGGCAATGGCATACGGGTGCCCCAGCAAGCGCGCGGCATGTTCCAGATCGCCTGCGGCCAGCGCCGCGCGCACGGCCGAGCTTGAGACGCGCTCGCCCTGACAATCGACCGTGTGCATGGCGGCAACGCTGAAGCCGTGCTCCTTACCGGCAAGTGTCAGATGGGAGAGATCGCCGGCGCGCCCCTTGCCAAAGCGAAAGTCATCGCCGATCAGCAGGTGGCGGGTTTGCAGGCCCTCAACGAGAATGTTGCGGACAAAGTCATCGGCAGTGAGCGAGGCCAAAGGCCGATTGAAGCGACACACATGCACCCGGTCGACGCCACAGATTTCCAGTCGTGCCAGTTTCTCGCGCAGGCTGGAAAGCCGGGCGGGTGCTTGATCGGGTGCGAAATACTCGCGCGGATGCGGTTCGAAGGTCAGCACCGTCGCGGGCAGCTGGCGTTCGCGTGCCTCGCCGGTCAGGCGCTGCAAAACGGCCTGATGGCCGTAATGAACGCCATCAAAATTGCCGATGGTCAGTGCGGTCGGTGGAAGTGCCCGGCTGCCCCCGGGGTGGGGCACGCCGCGATAAACCTGCATGAGAGAAAACGTCGCGGAATCAGAGGGCTGCACTATTGGCAGCGAAGCGGCGCATTGTAGCAGTCGCCCCTGCCGAGCTATCACGCATTGGCGCTACAGATCGGTGTTGGATGCACAGGCTTGCGTTACAGGGCCGCCATTTTTGATTTGGCCAGCGGCGGATTGCTGGCGAAATACCGCTTGATGCCGTTGAGAATCGCCTCGGCCATTTGCTCCTGATAGGAATCGTCGGTCAGGCGCGCTTCTTCTTCCGGGTTGGAAATGAAGGCGGTTTCGACGAGAATCGAGGGGATATCGGGGGCTTTGAGCACCGCAAAACTGGCCTGCTCGACATGGTCTTTATGCAGCCTGTTGATGCGGCCCAGTTCGCCCAGCACGGCCTTGGCGACCTTTCGGCTGTCGTTGCTGGTGGCGGTTTGCGAGAGGTCGAGCAAGGTCTTGGCCAGAAAGGGGTCCTTGACGCCGACATTGACGCCACCAATCAGGTCGGCCGAATTTTCCTTTTGTGCCAGCCAGCGGGCGGCCGACGAACTGGCGCCGTTTTCCGAGAGCACAAAAACGCTGGAACCGCGGGCGGTGGGCTTGATAAAGGCATCGGCATGGACCGAGATGAACAGATCGGCCTGCACCCGCCGCGCTTTGCCCACGCGTTGCCCGAGCGGAATGAAAAAATCGCCATCGCGGGTGAGCGCGGCGCGCATGTTCGGCTCGGCATCAATGCGCGCTTTGAGCCGTCGGGAGACCTGCAGCGTGACGTCTTTTTCGCGGCTGCCGGCACGACCGATCGCGCCCGGGTCTTCGCCGCCGTGTCCGGGGTCGATCATGATGGTGACCATGCGCGTGACCAGGGGTTTTTGCCCAGGTTTAGCCTCTTTGCCGTCTTTTCCCAGCGGGGAGGTGTCAAGCGGCTGGCCCGGCGCTTTGCCTTCTTTCTCGATCTTGTCGAGCAGGGCCATAAGCGGATCGATTGGTTCGCTCGGGTAGAGGTCGAGCACCAGACGATGGCCGTAAGCGCCCACGGGCTCGAGCGTGAAGACCTGCGGCTTGATCGTGCTTTTCAGTTCAATGACCAGACGTACGACGCCCGGCCGATTGCGCCCGGCACGGATCAGCTTGATGTAGGGGTCGTTGCCGATGATCTTGGTCGGCAGGCTCTGCAGCACGGCATTGAATTCGACGCCTTCCAGATCGACCACCAGCCGGTCCGGGTCGGTCACCATCATCTGCGTGTATTTGACGGGCCGGCGATTGTCTTTGCCGTACTCGAGCGTAATGCGCGTGTAGTCCTCGGCCGGCCAGACGCGCACGGCGAGGATGTCGGTAATCGCTTCGCCCGCCGCGCCCGTGCGGGTGACCAGCAGCGCCAGCGTGCCGACGCCAAGTGTGGCTAATTGGCCAAGGAAGCGGCGGCGGTCAGGCACGCGCGACCTCGCTCGGTGAAGCCGCGCAGCGTAGCCGTACGGGCGCACTCGTGGGTGCCGAGCTGCAGGTCCAGAATGAGGTCGGGTTGGGCAAGGTAGGGGGCCGCCTTGTCTGGCCATTCGACCAGACAGATTCCGTTGCCTGAAAAGTATTCGTCGAGCCCGGCATCGAGATAGTCTTCTGGCTGATTGAATCTATAGAAATCAAAGTGATAGAAGTTTATCCCAGAAACTTCATGAACTTCAACCAAGGTGTAGGTAGGGCTCTTGACCGGACCGGTTTCGCCGCAAAAACGCAACAGGGCGCGGGTAAAAGTGGTTTTTCCTGCACCGAGGTCACCTTGCAGCCACAGCACCATGCCCGGCTGCAACTTCGGCGCCATGGACTGCGCCAGGGCGACGGTTGCCGATTCGTCGGCCAGTGGCAGCGTTAGCTCGGTAAACTGGGCGGCATGCATGGGGCAGAGAGTGATCGTGACGGGCGGGTGGCGCAGATACGCGAATGGGGGCGGGAGCTCGGCTTCGTGGCGGTGGGCATTGCCGGGGTAAGGCTCGATCGGGCCGAGATCGGGCTCAATGCCTGGCTGGCCGCCGGCAAGCACGGCTCAATGGATTATATGGCCCGCCATGGCAGCAAGCGCTCGCGCCCGGCCGAGCTGCTGCCGGGCACGCGCAGCGTGATCAGTGCGCGTTTGCCGTATGGACCAGCCTCAAACACCGCCTTGGCCGAGGCGGAAGCAGCGCTGCACGATCCGTCGCGTGCCTATGTGTCGCGTTATGCCCTGGGGCGCGATTACCACACGGTGCTGCGCAAGCGGCTGCAGTCGCTCGCCGACCGCATGACGGCGGGTTTTGGTGACTTCGGCTATCGCGTATTTACCGATTCGGCGCCGGTGATGGAGGTGGAGCTGGCGGCGCAATCCGGTCTCGGGTGGCGAGGCAAGCACACCTTGCTGCTGGATCGCCGAGGCGGTTCGTGGTCCTTTCTGGGCGAGATTTTGTGTGATCTGGATTTGCCCACCGATGCACCCGTGGCCGATCATTGCGGTACCTGCACCGCCTGTCTTGACAGTTGTCCGACCGAGGCGTTCGATGGCCCCTATCAGTTGGATGCACGCCGTTGCATTTCTTACCTGACCATCGAGTTGAAGGAATCGATTCCCGAGTCCATGCGCGCGCAGATGGGTAACCGCATCTATGGTTGCGACGATTGCCAACTGGCCTGCCCGTGGAACCGCTTTGCCGAGGTCGCTGATGAGCCGGACTTTTCGCCGCGTAATGATCTGGACATCGCCAGTCTGGTGTCACTCTTCGCCTGGACCGAGACGGAGTTTCTCGAACGCATGGCCGGCTCGCCCATACGCCGCATTGGGCACGAGCGCTGGTTGCGTAATATTGCCGTGGCGCTGGGTAATGCGCCGACTTCGTCCTTGGTGGTCGACGCGCTGCGTAGCCGTTGCAATGATCCATCGCCGATGGTGCGCGAGCATGTGGAATGGGCGTTGGCGAGGCACATTCCGCAAGTCGGCGCTGGTGAGACGGCGATGGGGGGTTCGGCGAGCACTGCTCGCCGCCCATCGCCGGGACGAGGCTGTGCAAAGCCGAGTCCGGATACGCGGTAGCGGCACGTGATTCGACCAGCAGGCGCTCGTGTAGGTTTCGGCGAGCACTGCTCGCCGCCCATCGCCGGGACGAGGCTGTGCAAAGCCGAGTCCGGATACGCGGTAACGGCACGTCACCCGACCGCCAGGGCTTGGCGCTGGTTTTAATGATGAAACCAGCGATCTCGGAGATTTCTCGAAAGTCTGCGCCTGTTACCCGTATACTGTACGGACGAAATAAGGAGTGACATCATGGGCGCCACCGTCAAAGAAGAACGCATCGAAATCCGTCTCGCTGCCGCCGAAAAGGAACGTATTCGCCAGGCTGCCATCCTGTCGCATCAAAACGTTAGCGAGTTCGTTCTCCGCGCAGTGCGTATCGTTGCTGACGAAACTCTGGCCTCGCAGACGCGTTTTGTCCTGCCCGAAGACCAGATGACCGCCTTTTACGCGGCGCTCGATCAGCCCGCAAAATCAATCCCGCGGCTCAGGGAACTGCTCAAGAAACCTAGCGTCTTCGAGGCCAAATGAAGTTGCCGCTACGAGGCCCCGAACTCCTTGCGGACCCGCATGATGTTTCCGAGTTCGATTGCGGTAACGACGCTCTGAACCGCTTCCTTCATCGCTATGCGCTGCAGAACCAGCGCAACCAGAGTGCTCGGACCTTTGTGGCCTTGCGCGGTGAAACTCGTGTCATCGGCTATTACTCCCTGGCCGCCGCTTCGGCAGAATACGAAACGGTTCCAGCACGGATCGCGAAAGGGCTGGCCCAACACCCGATCCCACTGACACTACTGGCGAGGCTGGCCGTGGATCAAGAAGAGCAAGGGACTGGCTTTGGTGCAGGGTTGCTCAAGGATGCGTTAAAGCGGTTTCTTCAAGCGCAATCGATCATTGCCGCACGCGCCTTGGTGGTGCATGCCAAGGACGAGCCAGCGGTCGAGTTCTATCAGCACTTTGGATTTGTAGCGTCACCGCTCGACCCCTATCACCTGTATCTGATGACCAAGGACATCCACGAGTGCCTGGCCTAGGAACTGAAAGGGCCATCATCGATTTTTTTGGAGAAGGGTCGTCTGCTAACGATATCGACGGCGGTCGTTGATGCGCCGTTGCGATGATTTATCGACGATGGTGCGTGAACATGTCGTTTGGGCACTTGAGAGACACAGTCCGCAAGTCGGCGCTGGCGATACGGCGGTTGGGGTCTCAGCGAGCACCGTCGCCGCCCATCGCCGGGACGAGGTTGTGTAAAGCCGTGAATCACAATGGATCGCCGAGCTCACGTCGGGTCGGCTCGGCATCTTGTACTATTATCGAACCTGTCATGTCTGCTGGAACTTGCCATGTCTACCGCCCTTGAAGTTCGTGAGCACGCTGCCCTGCCGTACCACCGCTGGTCGGTGGATGATTATCACCAGATGGCGCAAGCTGGTCTGCTGGATGAGACAGATCGAATTGAACTGATTGAGGGAGCATTGTTTGATATGGCACCGATAGGGAGCAAACATGCTTTTATTGTCAATCGGTTGAGCCAAAAACTCGCTGCCACCGTTGGCGAAAGCACCCTCGTCAGTACCCAAAACCCGGTTCGTCTGGGGGAGTACAGTGAGCCACAGCCGGACATCGCCTTAGTAAAGGCGGGCAATTACATGGACACCTTGCCGACGGCGGCTTCAGTGCTCTTGATTGTCGAGGTTTCGCACACTACGCTCGACTATGACCGCGACGTAAAACTGGCGCTCTATGCCCGTCACAACATCCCGGAAGTTTGGCTGCTGGATGTGGCCGCTGGCGAACTAACGATTTATTGTGAGCCCGCTGAAGGGCAGTACCGATTGATCAGGAAGCCGACAAAAGCCGAAGCGGTTTCACCACTGCTGGTGCCCGAGGTCGAGGTCAGTTTGGCGCAGATCTTAAGCTGAGCCTGGATCGTAGCTTCCTGCAAGTTCGTGGCTTGGGTGCCGGCGCGGCAGCGGCTGTAAGCTGTGCCGGGAAATCGGTCGGTCAAGGGGGCGCAGCCAGTTCGAGCCGGTCGCTGTCTCTCGGTCCCCTGCTGTGTCTAGGGTACGAGGCAACCGGCGGCGCTGGCCTCGGTGCCTATCTGGGTGAGCCGCTTTGCTTTCACTTCATTATCCATGGTGCCGTCAAGGAAGGCATTGTCGGCTTCTGTACTGAAGCGGATACAATGCGGCGCGGTGCTCACGCGGGCGCGAAACTGATAAGCCGCAGTGACATCGCTCGCAACAGGCGGCCCGGGCAAGTTTGCGTAGGTCGACGTCTTGCCCCCGACGGTGATCGTATGTGTGTTCGGCGAGGGCTTCGCGCCGGGTGTTGCCGCCGACGCAGCGAACGCCGCGGATAAGGCGAACGCCAAGGCGCAATGCGTGGCGTACCGGGTCGCCGATGTGCTTTTCGTCATACTCGTTCTCCTGATTGTTTGATAGCGGACTGTTCTCCACGAACTCGGGCAGAGCGTCAACTCCATCAACGAGATATTCCCCACGGATTAATGACGGCGACGCAGGCGGCCTCATAGGGGGCGATATCACGCGACGCCACGATAAAGCCACGCGAAACGGCGATGGCAGCAATATAGCCGTCGGGTGTTGGAAATCCCCGCCCGGCGGCCTTCGCTGTCACGGCCAGCTCGGCATAGCGCCGTGCTGCATCGGTGTCGAATGAAAGCACCCGATCCCTGAAAAGCCCCATCAGTCCATCAAGGGCTTGTGCCAACATCTCCTTGCGCTTGCCCATCGGGAGTGCCCCAATGCCAAACAGCAACTCGGCCAGCGTCACACTAGACAAATACAGTGTTTCGGCGGCTTGATCGTTCAGCCACGCCCGCACAGCCGGGTGCGGTTCAGGCTTCATCGCCTCAGAAACGACGTTTGTGTCGAGAACGATCATTCAAATCCCAGCGGCTCGGCGGGTGTTTTGTCGCTCACTTGCTGGAGGACCGCGAAATCTTCGTTGGTCAGGCCAATTTTGCGACCTAACGCCGATAAGGCATCTCCCAAACGTACGCGCGTCTCTGGTTTTACCGCGACCGCAAGTATCTCGCGAACTTCGGCCTCCGTGCTGTGCCCATGTTGAGCAGCGCGCACCCGTAAGGCGCGGTGAACCTCATCGGGCAAATTGCGTACTGTGAGCATTGCCATAGCGTCACCTCGTAAAGATACATTCAATGCATTCATCATATTCACCTGAATGCAAACCTGCAAGTATCCAAAGCTACCCAGCGGGTTAACCAATAGCACGGACATTGCCGGAACACTGAGGGGCCAAGCCTCGAACAAGCATGCTTGAGTTGAACCTTTCGGGGAGGGTTTTTACCAACGTCGCGACGACAGCAAAGATGTCCCCAAGTCGGCGCTGGCGATACGGCGATTGATGCGGTTTAGCCCGAGTTAGTGGGCAACAGGGCGCGTCGGATCGGCGCACCACTCGCTCCATGACCCAGGGTACAGCGCCGCACCCGGCAGACCGGCAATCTCCATCGCCAGCAGGTTGTGACAAGCGGTGACGCCGGAGCCACATTGCTGCACCGTATCGGTGGCGGCGCGCTGACCCAGCAGCGCGGTGAATTCCTGACGCAAGACGTCGCCGGGTTTGAAGCGACCCTGTGCACCGACATTGTTGCGGAAGAAACGATTGATGGCGCCCGGGATGTGCCCGCCGACCGGATCGAGCGTTTCGTTCTGGCCGGCAAAGCGATCGGGCGCGCGGGCATCGACGATCAACGGTGCTGCCGCTGTACCCAAGCCGGCGAGCAGGTGCGCGGCATCGGTGATGGTGTGCAGCGATGGTCGCTGTGCGAAGTTGCCTTTGGCCGGAACGGTAACGTCACGACTCAGTTCATTGCCAGCAGCCACCCACGCGGCCAGGCCGCCGTCGAGCACTGCGACATGGCTATGCCCCAGCCAGCGTAGCAGCCACCATGCGCGGGCGGCGAACATGCCGACGTCGGCGTCATAGACCACGACCGGCGTGTCGTTATCGATGCCCAGCGTGCGCAGTCTCTGGGCGAGAGTCGCGGAGTCGGGCAGGGGATGGCGGCCGTTGGTGCCGGTCTTGGTGCCAGAAAGATCGGTATCGAGATGCAGAAACTGCGCGCCGGGAATGTGACCTGCGGTGAAGGCCAGAGCGCCAGCATCAGGCTTGGACAGATCATGGCGGCAGTCGAAAACCCGCCACGCCGGCTGTGCCGCCAGTTGCTCGGCCGTGACCAGCGGCCCGAACGTCATTCAGTCATTCAGCCAGCTGCGCACATCGTCGGCGTCATGGCTGACCATCAGTTCGGCGTTGACAAACAGGCGCTGCAGCCAGGCGCTCCAGGTGATCCATTCGCTGTCGGTGACAATGCCGATACGCTCGAAATCGTTAGGGTGTTCGCGCGAGAACTTGATCTCTTCCCAGGCCATGTCCAGTGTTGCTCCCGACATTTCCGTCAGGTCGAGAAACAGGCGCACGGGGCCGCTCATCCTGGCCTTGTAGATCACCAGTTCCTCGAACTCCTGAAAGTCGCCCAGGGTGAACTCGCCCAGTACGGCAACGCTGATGAGTGAATCGGTGTGGTCAATGGTAATCATGAGGTTTCTCCTTGTCCGCAGCATAACGCATCGCTACAAAAGCAAAGGCCCCGCGTTGCTGCAGGGCCTTGATCAGACGCATGCCCGATTTGGTCGGATCATGCGTCAGTGCTGCGGAAGAATTACTTCTTCTTTTTCTTGGGGGCAACAGCGGCCTTGAAGCCAGCGCCAGCCGAAAACTTGGGCACAGTGGTCGCGGCGATCTTGATGGCTTCGCCGGTCTTGGGGTTTTTGCCGGTACGGGCGGCACGGTCCGAGGACTTGAACGTGCCGAAACCAACGAGGGTGACAGAGTCGCCTTTGGCCACGGCGTTGGTGATGGCGTCGATCGTAGAGTCAAGTGCCTTGCCGGCGGCGGCCTTGCTGATGTCGGCGCCTGTGGCGATCAGTTCGATAAGTTCAGCTTTGTTCATTGAGGGGAGTCTCCAGTGTGATGGGCATTGCGATACCAACTATGTGTTGGGCGAGCGGATTCTAAACCCCAAATAGCGAGTGTTTGCAAGCATTTTCTCGCAAGGATCATGACAGGACGGGGCTTGCAGCCTCGATCACCGCGCCGCCTAGACAAACCTTTGACTCGTAAAGCACCACCGATTGCCCCGGGGTAACGGCCCATTGCGGTGCAGCAAACACGACTTCGCAACCGCTGGTGTCAATCCGCTCGACCTGGCACGCCGCATCAGGTTGGCGATAGCGGGTCTTGGCGGCATACACCCAGTGGGTATGCGGCCAGTCGTGCGGCTCCTTGCCGGCGACCCAGGACAACTGCGCCGCCGTGAGTGACTGTGACAGCAGGGCCGGGTGCTCGTGTCCCTGCACGACGTAGAGCACATTGCTGGCCATGTCCTTGCTGGCAACGAACCAGGGTTCTTCCGGGGCGCCCTTGACGCCGCCGATGCGCAGACCTTCGCGTTGGCCCAGCGTGTAGTACATCAGGCCATCGTGCTGGCCGATGTTGCGTTGTGTGCCGAGGATGCGAATCTCGCCCGGCTGCTTGGGCAGATAACGCGCCAGAAACTCGCGGAACGGGCGCTCGCCAATGAAACAGATGCCGGTCGAGTCCTTGCGCGCATGGTTGGGCAGGCCCGCCTCTTCCGCCAGGCGGCGCACCTCGCGCTTGTACAGATGGCCGATCGGAAACAAGGTGCGTGATAGCTGCGCCTGATTCAGACGATGCAGGAAGTAGCTTTGATCCTTGTTTCCATCTTCGCCTTTCAGGAGCTGAAATTTGCCCTGAAACTCGCGCACCTGCGCGTAGTGCCCGGTGGCAATTTTCTCGGCGCCTAGCGTCATCGCGTGATCGAGAAAGGAACGGAACTTGATCTCGGAATTGCACAGCACGTCGGGGTTGGGCGTGCGCCCGGCCTGGTACTCGCGCAGGAACTCGGCAAATACTCGCTCGCGATATTCCTCAGAGAAATTCACCGCTTCAAAGTCGATGCCAAGCACATCGGCCACCGCCGCGGCATCGATCAAATCCTGGCGCGAGGAACAGTACTCCTCGTTATCGTCGTCCTCCCAGTTTTTCATGAACAGGCCGATGACTTCATAGCCGGCCCGTTTCAGCAGCAGGGCGGATACGGCGGAATCGACGCCGCCGGAGAGGCCGACGATGACACGTTGGGATGAGCTCATGGAGTTAGTCAGGAAATCAGTCGTAATGACTAATAAGGTCGAGGGGCCAGCGTCGACCGGCAAGCCAGTCCTCGACGCACTGCAAAATCAGCGGGCTGCGATGGTGCTCTTGGCTGGCGGCAATTTCGGCGGGCGTCATCCAGAGCGCGCGCAGGATGCCGGCATCGAGCTTTCGCTCAGGCTCATGGCGTCCGAGCTCACCGGCGAAGGCGAAGCGCAGGTAGGTCGTGTCGCTGTGTGGCTTTGGCCACTGGTAAATGCCGACCAGCGTCTTCGGTTGAAAGTGCCAGGCGGTTTCCTCCAGTGCTTCACGGGCACAGGCGGCTACCAGCGACTCACCGGCATCGATGTGCCCGGCCGGCTGGTTCAGGCGCACGCCGTTGGCGGTTTCTTCTTCCACAAGCAAAAATTTTCCGTCGCGCTCGATCAGCGCCGCGACCGTGACATTGGGCTTCCAGGGCCGCGCATCGGTAGGGAGAGCGTTCATGGCGCACGATTCTAACGGCTCGCCGGTTCCGCTAGAATGACTCGCTTTCCCCGATTGAATGCAGGAGATTGTTATGTCGATGGCTGACCGCGACGGTTTTATCTGGTACGACGGCAAGCTGGTGCCCTGGCGCGATGCCACCACGCACGTGCTGACCCACTCCCTTCACTATGGCCTCTCGGTCTTTGAAGGCGTCCGTGCCTACAACACTGTCAATGGCCCAGCCATCTTCCGCCTCAAGGAGCACACCGAGCGTCTGTTTACGTCGGCGCACATCTACATGATGAAGATGCCCTACAGCAAGGAAGAGATCATGGAGGCGCAGTGCGAGGTGGTGCGCGCCAACAAGCTGGAGTCCTGCTACCTGCGCCCGATTGCCTTTTACGGCTCCGAAAAGATGGGCGTTTCTCCGAAGGGCGCGGCCGTGCATGTGGCCGTCGCCGCTTGGCCGTGGGGCGCGTATCTGGGCGAAGAAGGCCTGGAAAAAGGCATACGCGTCAAGACGTCTTCTTACGCGCGCCATCATGTTAATGTGACCATGCCGCGCGCCAAGGTGGCCTCCACTTACGCCAACTCCATTCTCGCCAACCTTGAAGCGACTCAGGACGGCTACGACGAGGCGCTGCTCTTGTCGACCGAAGGTTTTGTCGCCGAAGGTGCGGGCGAAAACCTGTTCATCATCAAAGACGGGGTGATTTATGAGCCGGAGATTGCCTCGGCGCTCACCGGCATTACCCGTTCGTCGGTGCATGCCATCGCCAAGGATTTCGGCTACAGCGTCGTTACCAAGCGCCTGACGCGCGATGACGTGTATATCGCTGATGAGGCTTTCTTTACCGGGACGGCGGCCGAAGTGACGCCTATTCGCGAGCTGGACAATCGCGCCATCGGCGAAGGTAAGCGCGGCCCGATGACGGCCAAAATTCAGAGTCGATTCTTCGACGTGGTGAATGGCAAGGTTCCCGAATACGCCCATTGGTTAACCAAGGTCTGAGTGTCAGGAGAGTGATATGAGCAATGCACCAACGACGACTGTCCCCAATGAAACTGCGCGCGAGGTCAATGTCACTGCCCATGACTTGCCTTTGGCTTGTCCGCGTCCTGGCGCACCGTTGTGGGCGCGTCACCCGCGCGTATTCATCGATGTCTTGAAGACGGCGGACGGCAAGGCCAGTTGTCCCTACTGCGGTACGACCTATTGCTTCACCGGTGAGCGCCCCAAGGGGCATCACTGAGTTTGAGCGCTAGCGGCGTGGCGGCCGGTATCGGACGCATCCTCATCGTCGCTCCTTCCTGGATCGGCGATACGCTCATTGCGCAGCCGCTGCTGACGCTGCTCAAGCAGCGGTACGTCAAGGCGCGCATTGATGTGCTGGCGCCCAGCTGGTCGGCACCCCTGCTGGCACGCATGGCGGAGGTCGATCGGGTGATCGACAATCCGTTCGCGCACGGCGAATTCAATTTCTCCAAGCGGCGTGCGCTGGGGAAAACCTTGGCGCGCGAAGCCTACGACCAGGTTTACGTGCTGCCCAATTCCTGGAAGTCGGCGCTGCTGCCCTTCTTTGCCTCGATTCCCGAGCGTATCGGCTATCAGGGCGAGGCGCGTTGGGGCTTGCTCAATAGTCGTCACCGGCTGGACAAAGCAGCCCACCCGCTGCTGGTGCAGCGCTACGCGGCGCTGGCCGGACCGCTGCCGGCCGAGTTGCCACGGCCAAAGCTCCAGTCGTCGCCGGAGCAGCAACTGGCGGCACGCCGTGCGCTGGGCTTATCCGAGGACGCGCGTCCGGTCGTTTTCTGCCCCGGTGCCGAGTACGGGCCGGCGAAGCGCTGGCCGATCGAGCACTTTGCGGCACTTGCACGGCAAGTCGGCGCTGGTGGTACGGCGGTTTGGATCGTCAGTTCGGCCAAAGACAAGGAGGTCGGTGAGCAAATCGCCCATTTGTCGCAGGGAACGGCGCTGAACCTGTGCGGGCGCAGCTCACTGGAGCAGGCCGTCGATCTGATTGCCTCGGCCAAGACGGTGGTCAGCAACGACTCCGGGTTGATGCACGTAGCGGCCGCGCTGGACAAGCCGCTGATCGCGCTGTACGGCTCATCGAGCCCCGAGTACACCCCGCCGCTCTCGCCCCATGCCCGCATCCTGAATCGGCGCCTGCCGTGCAGCCCCTGCTTCAAGCGCGAGTGCCCGCTGGGCCATTTCGATTGCCTGCAGGGCCTTCTCCCCGCGCAAGTCTTTGCTGAACTGGAAGCGCTCTGATGCCGGGCAAGCGAATCTTCGCCTCGGCGCAAGACGTGGAAGCGGCGTTTTACGAGGCGCTCGAAAAGGCGGATATCGAGCTGATGATGACCATTTGGTCGGAAGACGACGAGATTGTCTGTGTTCATCCGGGCGGTTCGCGTCTGGTCGGCTACCCGCCGATCCGCGAGGCGTGGCGGCGGATATTTGATACCGGACGGCGTTTGCAGGTGCATTTGGCACCCGTGACGGCGGTTAGTACGCCGTTCTCCACAGTCCATAGTCTGATTGTGCAAGTGAGTATCAGCGGCACCAGCGACGTGTCGGCACCGCTGGCGGTAACCAACGTCTATGTGCGCGGAGCGATGGGCTGGCGCATGGTGGTGCATCATGCATCCGCCGTGCCGCCTGAGGCACTCAGCACCGAGACCGCGCCGAAGATTCTGCACTAAGGGCACGGCGGTGAAATACCGTCCTCCGCGTTGGTTGCCCGGTGGGCATGCGCAAACCATCTGGCCCGTCACACTTAAGGGCAAGTCACCCCCTTACCGGCGTGAGCGCTGGGAAACGCCGGATGGTGATTTTGTCGATCTCGACTGGGTCGATCCCGAGACTGTCGTTCCGCCGCGAATCTCAGTGCCTACGGTGGTGCTGTTTCATGGGTTGGAAGGCAGTTCGCAAAGTCCGTATGCCCGCGAGCTTATGCTGGCCGTGCATGCGCGTGGCTGGCGCGGAGTGGTTTTACACTATCGCGGCTGCTCCGGTGAGCCCAACCGGCTCCCCCGTTTTTACCATTCAGCCGACTCGGCAGAAATCGACTGGGTGCTGCGTCGCCTCGCCGGCGCACACTTTTCGCCCTTGCTGGCGGTGGGTATTTCGCTCGGCGGCAATCTGATTCTCAAGTGGCTGGGCGAGCAGGGTGCCGATGCCGGCCGCGTGTTGTGCGCGGCAGTGGCGGTCTGTGCGCCCCATGATCTGGCGCGCGTGAGCGTGCATCTGGAGCGCGGGGTCAACCGCATCTACACGCGCAACTTTCTCAATACGCTCATTCCCCGGGCGCTGGCCAAGGCGGAACGTTTTCCCGAGTTGCTCGATGCCGAGCGCATTCGGCGTGCGCGCAATCTGACGGAGTACGATGAAGCCGTCACGGCGCCAGTTCATGGCTTTCGCGACGCCGCTGATTATTACGCCCGCGCCAGCGCCAAGCCGTTATTGATGGCGGTGCGCGTGCCCACGCTGGTACTCAATGCGGCCAACGATCCCTTCGTGCCGTGCGAGTTGCTTCCCGAGCCGCATGAGGTATCAACGCAGGTCTGCTTCGAACTGCAGGAGTTTGGCGGCCATGTCGGTTTTGTCGGGGGTAAATTGCCTGGTCGTATTGATTGGCTACCACGACGTTTGTTACGTTGGTTTGATGAATATCTCCCCCATGAGACTCAGCCAGAGTGCGGTTAGCTGCCATAATTAATCGCGCACCCTGAACACATCATTTGTAGATCGGAACCCTAATCATGAGCTTGCCCGTACCCGAAATCTTCAAGGCTTACGATATTCGAGGCGTTGTCGAAACGGCACTGACCCCGGATGCCGTGCGTCAGATCGGCCACGCACTCGGAAGCGAAGCGCACCGGCGCAAACTTCGGGCGATCGCCGTCGGGCGCGATGGTCGTCTGACCGGCCCGGCACTGAGCGCTGCTCTGGCCGAGGGCATCACGACGGCAGGTATTGATGTCATCGATATCGGCTGCGTGCCAACCCCGCTGACCTACTTTGCGGCTTATCAGCTGGGCACCGATAGCTGCGTGTCGGTGACCGGCAGCCATAATCCGCCGGAGTACAACGGTTTGAAGATGGTGTTGGGTGGTCAAACGCTGTTTGGTGAGTTGATTCAGGACCTGCGTCGCCGTCTTGCCAGCGCCGACTTGCATACTGCCTCGAAGAAAGGGCAGGTGAAGTCGGCCAACGTGGTTGAGGACTACCTCGATCGCGTTGTGTCCGACGTTAAATTAGCTCGCCCGATGAAGGTTGTGCTCGACTGCGGCAATGGCGTAGCGGGTGGTGTCGCCCCGGAGCTGTTTCGTCGTCTCGGCTGCGAAGTCATCGAACTATTTTGCGAGGTGGATGGCAATTTCCCCAATCACCATCCGGACCCGTCGAAGCCAGAAAACCTGCGCGATGTGCAGCGTGTGCTGAAAGAAACCGACGCTGAAATTGGCCTCGCCTTTGACGGTGATGGCGATCGTCTTGGCGTGGTGACCAAGGACGGCGAAATCATTTTTCCCGACCGACAGCTCATGCTCTTTGCTGCCGACGTGCTGACGCGCAATCCCGGCGCGCAGATCATTTTTGACGTGAAGTGTTCCCGCTGGGTGGCGCAATCGATCCGGCATCAGGGCGGCGAGCCGCTGATGTGGAATACCGGGCATGCCTTCATCAAGAGCAAACTGAAGGAAACCGGCGCACCGCTGGCCGGCGAAATGAGCGGCCACATCTTTTTTAAGGAGCGCTGGTTCGGCTTTGACGACGGCCTCTATGCCGGAGCGCGCTTGCTGGAAATCATCTCGCGTTGGCCCGATGCTAACTGGCCACTAAAGAATCTGCCCAACGCCATCTCGACGCCCGAGCTGAACATAAAAATGAACGAGGGCGAGCCACATGCGCTGGTAGCCCGCTTGCAGAAGTCCGGTCGCTTCCCCGGTGCGCGCGAACTGATTCGGCTGGACGGGATTCGTGCCGAGTACGCCGATGGTTTCGGCTTGGCGCGCGCATCCAACACGACGCCGGTGGTTGTGCTGCGCTTTGAAGCAGACACCGAGATGGCCATGCAGCGCATCAAGGCCGAGTTTCGTGTCGCGCTTAATGCCGCCTGGCCTGGTCTCAAGACCGACTTTTAATGAGTTCGGAAGAAATCTTTATCGGCCGCCAGCCGATACTTGATCGCAAACATGAGATGTTTGCGTACGAGTTGCTGTTTCGCAGTGGCAACGCGCAGAACTCGGCCAGTGTTTCCGATGACTTGAAGGCTACGGCCAGTGTCATCAGTACGGCGTTTGCGGACTTGGGCGTAGAACAGGCGCTGGGCCCTTACAAGGGTTTTGTGAATTGCGATGCCAGTATTTTGCTTTCGGATGTTCTGGAGGCCTTGCCCAGCGACAAGATCGTGCTGGAGGTGCTGGAAACCGTTGAGGTGACGCCGGAGATCGTCGAGCGCTGCCGCGAGCTCAAGACCAGAGGCTTTACGGTGGCGCTGGACGATTTCGTCAGCGATACCGAAAAGTGGCGACCCATTCTGGATTTGGTCGATGTGATCAAGGTCGAACTGCTCGCGCTCAATACCGAAGAGCTGACCCGAACCACACGGAACCTGAAGCAATTTCCCGGCATCTTGCTGGCCGAGAAGGTCGATTCGCGTGATCAGGCCGATCTCTGCCACAAACTCGGCTACGGTCTTTTTCAGGGCTATTACTTCGCCAAACCGGTGATCATTGCGGGCAAAAAGCTGGGGCAGTCGCAGTTGGCGCTCATGCAATTGCTCGGACTGATTCTTGAAGACGCCGAAACGGCCGATCTGGAGGCTGTGTTCAAGAGCGAGCCCGGCTTGGCGATGAACCTGATGCGCCTGACCAACTCTGTGGCCTCGGGCGTGCGCACCAAAGTGACGTCGATGCGCCATGCGATCTCAGTGCTGGGGCGACGCCAGTTGCAGCGCTGGCTTCAACTGCTGATGTATACGAATCCCTCCGGCGGCACCGGTGCCAGCCCGTTGTTGCAACTGGCGGCAGCGCGCGGCCGTCTGATGGAGTTGCTTGCCGGAAAACTCCATGCCGGGCAGAAGGAACTCGAGGATCAGGCCTTCATGGCCGGCATCATGTCGCTGATGCCAGCCTTGATGGGTGCGCCGCTGGAAGAGATACTCAAGGGCATCAACCTTGACAGCTCCATTCGCGAGGCCCTTGAGAAGGGCGAGGGCGAATTGGGGGCGATGCTGCAATTGTGCGAGGCACTGGAGCAATGCGATGGTGTGCGCTGCCGTGAGTTGTGCTTCAACCTGCCCGGGTTGCACGCCAGTATGGTGAATAGTTGCCAGACCCAGGCCTTGGCCTGGGCGGGCAATATCGGGCGCGAAAACCCTGACAACGCCGAGAACTGAGCGTCGTCCTTGTTCTGGACGCTCTGGCGTCTGGTTACAGTTTAGCGCTGACCCAGTCGGCCACCGAGGCGAGTGCCTGCGGTAGCTTGGTCGGATCGGTGCCTCCGGCCATGGCCATGTCGGGACGGCCGCCGCCTTTGCCACCGACCTGCTGAGCCACGGCATTGACCAGATCTCCCGCTTTCAGTTTTCCGGTCAGATCAGACGTGACCCCGGCGGCCAGCGCAACTTTGCCATCGCTGACCGAGGCCAGAACAATCGCCGCGCTTTTGAGCTTGTCTTTCAGCTTGTCCATCGTTTCGCGCAAAGTATTGGCGTCGGCACCTTCGAGGGAGGCCGCAAGCACCTTGATGCCTTTTATTTCCTGTGCCTGGCCGGCGAGATCATCGCCTTGCGCTGAAGCGAGCTTGCCCTTCAGACGTGCGAGTTCCTTCTCCAGTGATTTCACGTTGTCCATCATCTGGCTCACGCGCGCAGCAATCTCCGCCGGTTGTGCCTTGATCTGGGCGGCAACGGCTTCCAGTTGCGCGCGTTCCTCCTGCGCCTGGGCGACGGCGACATCGCCGCAGACAGCCTCGATACGACGCACCCCTGCCGCGACACCACCTTCCATGGTGATGCGGAAGTAACCGATATCGCCGGTGCGGGCGACGTGGGTGCCGCCACACAGTTCCTTGGATGTGCCGATGGTCAGCACGCGCACTTCGTCGCCGTACTTTTCTCCGAACAGCATCATGGCCCCGGTTTTCTGTGCCGCTTCAAGATTCATGACGCTGGCATCGGTCGCGGCATTGCTGAGAATTTCGTCATTGACGAGGCGTTCAATACGCGTTATCTCCTCGGCGCTGACCGGCTGCGTATGCGCGAAGTCGAAGCGCGTTTTGTCCGCATCGACCTGGGAACCCTTCTGCTGCACATGGTTGCCGAGTACTTCGCGCAGGGCCTTGTGCATCAGGTGGGTGGCCGAGTGATGGCGCATGGTGCGTGCGCGCGCCACGGTATCCACTTTCGCCGTCCCACCAGCGCCGACTTGCAGACGGCCGGTGGTCAATACACCGTGGTGCCCGAAAACGGTCGCCTGAATCTTTTGCGTATCCTCGACCGCGAAGATGCTGCCCGCGGTGTTGTCTGCAATGCTGCCGACGAAGCGCAGTTCGCCACGGTCGCCCACCTGGCCGCCGGACTCCGCGTAGAAGGGGGTGTCATCGAGCACGACGACGCCCAACTCGCCTTCATTCAGTTCCTTGACCGAGACGCCATCCTTGTAGAGTGCCAACACGGTGCATTTGGCATCCAGCGCGTCGTAGCCGTGAAAGGTCGTGGCCTGCCCGTCATAGTCGAGGTTGGCCGCCATCTTGAACTTGCCGGCGGCGCGGGCTTGTTCCTTCTGGCGGCGCATGGCGGCGTCAAAAGCGGCGCTGTCTACAGTGACTTGACGTTCGCGGCAGATGTCGGCGGTCAGGTCGAGCGGGAAGCCATACGTATCGTGCAGCTTGAAGGCTGTTTCGCCGTTGAATACCGTGACGTCGTTGTCCTGCATTACTCCCAGTTCGGTCTCAAGCATGGCCATGCCATGCTCGATAGTCGCGAAGAAGCGGTCTTCCTCCTGCTTCAGAATGTCCATGACGCGCTGCTTGGTGGCGATCAGCTCCGGATAGGCGCTGCCCATTTCGCTCACCAGATCCGGCACCATGCGGTGGAAGAAGGCGGCACGCGCGCCCAGTTTGTAGCCGTGGCGTATGGCGCGGCGGATGATGCGGCGCAAGACAAAGCCCCGCCCCTCGTTGCCGGGAATGACGCCATCGGCAAGCAGGAACGAGCAGGCGCGAATGTGGTCGGCCAAGACGCGCAAGCTGGGGCTGGTCAAGTCGGCCGACGCGGTTTCACGGGCGGCGGCGGCGATCAGCGTCTGAAACAAGTCGATTTCGTAGTTGCTGTGCACATGCTGCAAGACGGCGGCAATGCGCTCCAGCCCCATGCCGGTATCGACCGAGGGCTTGGGCAGCGGATGCATCACACCCGCTTCGTCGCGGTTGAACTGCATGAACACGTTGTTCCAGATCTCGATGAAACGGTCGCCATCCTCATTGGGCGAGCCCGGCGGGCCACCGGGGATGTCTTCACCGTGGTCGTAGAAAACTTCGGTGCACGGCCCGCAGGGGCCGGTATCGCCCATCATCCAGAAGTTGTCGGAGGCGTAGCGCCCGCCCTTGTTGTCGCCAATGCGCACGACGCGCTCGGCAGGCACGCCAATCTGCTTCGTCCACAACTCGTAGGCCTCGTCATCCTCGGCATAAACGGTGACCCAAAGTTTGTCTTTGGGCAGCTTGAAGACATCGGTCAGTAGTTCCCACGCGTAGCTAATGGCATCGCGCTTGAAGTAATCACCAAAGCTGAAGTTACCCAGCATCTCGAAAAAGGTATGGTGGCGGGCGGTGTAGCCCACATTTTCCAAATCGTTGTGCTTGCCGCCCGCGCGCACGCACTTTTGCGAGGTCGTAGCGCGGTTGTAGGCGCGCTTGTCGAAGCCCAGAAAGACATCTTTGAACTGATTCATGCCTGCGTTGGTGAACAGCAGGGTGGGGTCTTCATGGGGCACCAGCGAGCTGGAAGCCACGATCTGGTGGCCTTTGGAGGCGAAAAAGTCGAGAAATGCCTGGCGGATGTCGGAGCTTTTCATGGCAGTGGTGGCAGGTCTGCAAGAGAGCCCAAGATTCTATGCGATTGATATTGCTGACGAATGCCTTTGCAAGTAAAATCCGCTCCCTTTTCCCCCGAATAGAGAATTTCACAATGGTTGTTATTCGACTTGCCCGTAGTGGCGCCAAGAAGCGTCCTTTCTTCAACATGGTGGTGACCGATTCGCGCAATCGCCGCGATGGCCGCTTCATCGAGCGCATCGGTTTCTACAATCCGAAGGCCGCCGAAAACGAAAAGGGTCTGGTGATTGACACGGCTCGTCTGGCTTACTGGACAGGCACTGGCGCGCAGCTGTCGCCGACCGCTGCCCGTCTGGTCAAGCAGGCTTCCGCCAAGGCTGCCTAATTTGCGTCTGCCGGCGCGGCGGAGTTTTTCTTGATTGTTCTGGGAAAAATCGTCGAGCCGCATGGCGTCGGTGGTTGGGTGCGCGTGCATCCCTTCGCTGATGACTTGGATGTGTGGGGCAAGCTGACGCAGTGCTGGTTGTCCCTGGACGATACCGTCGCTGATGAGGCGTGGAAGCCGCGCAAGCTGACGCAGACCCGTGTGGCCAGTGGCAAGCTGCTGGCGAAGCTCGATGGCGTTGATGATCGTACCGGTTCTGAAGCGCTGAAGGGCTGGTTTGTGGCGGCTCCGCGTGCAGCGCTGCCTGAGCCGGCCGCTGACGAGTACTACTGGGACGACCTGGTGGGCTTGGCGGTGAGCAATCTGCAAGGCGACGCCCTGGGTGCTGTGACCGAGATGATCGCCACCGGGGCCAATGACGTGATGGTCGTGGTGAGCGGAGACTCCAAGCGCTTGATCCCGTTCCTTGGGCATGTGATACAGAAGGTTGATTTGGCAGGACGCAAAGTGCTTGTTGATTGGGGCGCTGATTGGTGAGTGAGAACTTGCCGTTGCGCTTTGATGCGATCAGCCTGTTTCCGGAGATGTTCGGGGCAGTGACAGAGTCGGGCATTACGCGGCGGGCTCTGGAAAGTGGTTTGTGGCAGTTTGCGGCGTGGAACCCGCGTCAGTGGGGCGAGGGTGCCTACCGTACGGTGGATGACCGGCCTTACGGCGGGGGCCCCGGCATGGTGATGATGGCGAAACCGCTGGAGTTGGCAATCAAGGCGGCCAAAGCGGCCCGCCCTGAAGGCGAGGCCACCAAGGTGATTTACCTGTCGCCGCAGGGGGCTCCGCTGACTCAGGCGCGTATTGAGTCACTGGCGGCGAGCAGCGGCGCTGTGCTCCTGTGCGGCAGGTATGAAGGAATCGATGAGCGATTGATTGCTCGTTGTGTGGATGAGGAAGTTTCTCTCGGAGACTATGTGCTCTCGGGGGGCGAGTTGGCGGCGATGGTGCTGATTGATGCCTGTGTCAGGTTGTTGCCCGGGGCCTTGAACGACGCCTTGTCGGCCGTGGAGGATTCGTTTGCGGACGGATTGCTCGATTGCCAGCACTTCACCCGCCCGGAAGTGTACGAGAATATGCAGGTGCCGGAGGTGTTGTTGTCCGGTGACCACAAAAAGATTCGACGCTGGCGCTTGCAACAGGCGCTGGTGCGAACCTCGCAGCGAAGGCCCGATTTGATGGATGGGCGGACGCTGACGAAGGAAGAAGCAGGACTGCTGGCGGAATTGCAACAACCCGTTGGCAGGACTTGCTAATTAGAAGCGGCGGTCATCAGGCGTAGTAGTGAAATTTGCCTGCTCTGATCATCAGGCCACAGGCCATTGTTAATTTGGAGATGTCATGAATCTGATTCAACAGTTGGAACAAGAAGAAATCGCCCGTCTGGGCAAGACGATTCCTCAGTTCGCGCCCGGCGACACGGTGATCGTGAATGTGAACGTGGTCGAAGGTGAGCGCAAGCGGGTGCAGGCGTTTGAAGGTGTGGTAATTGCCAAGCGCAATGGCGGCCTGAACTCCAGCTTCATCGTGCGCAAGGTGTCGTCGGGTGAGGGCGTCGAGCGTACCTTCCAGATGTATTCGCCGATTATCGCCAGCATCGAAGTCAAGCGTCGTGGTGACGTGCGTCGCGCCAAGCTGTATTACTTGCGTCAGCGTTCGGGCAAGTCGGCACGTATCAAGGAAAAGCTCACCCGCACGGCTGCGCCTGCGAAGTAAGCCAAGTCTGTTTCAGCAAAAAGGCCGTTCGGATGTTTCGAACGGCCTTTTGTTTTGTCGTACCGCAAGTCGGCGCTGGTAAGACGGCGATTGCTGCCGTCTGCTCGGCCTATTCGGTTATTTGGCGCGCTGGTGTTCGATCAGTGCATACGCCGAGTGGTTGTGAATCGACTCGAAGTTCTCGCTTTCGACCACATAGGCATCGATACGCGCGTCGCCATTGAGGGTCGCGGCTACGTCGCGTACCAGATCTTCGACGAACTTCGGGTTGTCATAGGCGCGCTCGGTGACGACTTTTTCGTCCGGGCGCTTGAGCAGTCCGAAGAGTTCGCTGGAGGCATTGGTCTCCGCGACCCGGATGATCTCCTCAATCCAGACAAACGAGTTCGTGGTGACCGTGATCGTGACGTGGGAGCGCTGATTGTGGGCGCCGCGGTCCGAAATTTTCTTGGAGCACGGGCACAGGCTGGTCACGGGCACCACCACACGGGTCTGTTGCTTGAAGTCGCCGGCCGCAGTGATTTCGCCGATGAAGGTGACGTCGTAGTCCATCAGGCTGCGTACACCGGAGACAGGCGCTGCTTTTTCCACGAAGAACGGGAAATTCATCTCCACATGGCCGATCTCGGCCTCCAGACGCTTGACCATTTCGCGCAGCATGTCCTCGAAGTTTTCCACCGAGATTTCACGATCGTGAGAGTTCAGAATCTCCACAAACCGTGACATGTGGGTGCCCTTGAAGTTATGGGGCAGGCCGACATACATGTTGAAGGTGGCCACGGTGTGCTGAACGCCGCTTCCCTGATCGAGCACACGAACGGGATGGCGGATCGCCTTGATGCCCACTTTATTGATCGGCAACTGCCGCGAATCGGCACTGCTTTGAACGTCAGGAATGGCGGAGGAGGCTGGGGATGGAGTGCTGGTCATGTGATGTCTTACGCGTGCGTTAGCGCCGTGGGCTAGGGTGCCATGATAGGCTACCCGACAAAATTACTCAACTATTAGGGCTTGTCCAGTGTGGCCAGTTCTGCGCTCACTTTGCGGGCAATTCCTTCACCGTCGAGTCCGAGTTCAGCCAGCAGCAGTGCCGTATCCCCGTGATCGATGAATTCATCGGGCAGGCCGAGTCGCAGCAACCGGTTGCCCAGACGGTGCTGCTCAAGGCAGCGTGCCACTTCAGATCCGGCACCGCCAATGATGGAGTTCTCCTCAATGCTGACCAGCAGATCGTGCGTTGCCGCAAGCTCTTTGATCAGATCCGTATCCATCGGCTTAACAAAGCGCATGTCGGCAACGGTAGCATTGAGGATTTCTGCGGCTTTGAGTGCGGGCGGCACCATGGCACCAAAGGCGAGCAGGGCAACGCGCTTGCCTTGGCGCCTGACAACGCCTTTGCCGATCGGCAGGCCATCGAGGTCGCTGGGTACCACGGCGCCAGGTCCGCTTCCGCGTGGGTAACGAATGGCGGCCGGCCCGTTGTATTGATAGCCGGTGCTGAGCAGGGCGCGGCATTCGGCTTCGTCGCTGGGGGTCATCACCACCATATTGGGGATGCAGGTCAGGTACGTCAGGTCAAAGGCGCCGTTGTGGGTCGCGCCGTCGGCACCGACCAGGCCGCCCCGGTCGATGGCAAAGGTTACGTCGAGATTCTGCAGCGCGACATCGTGAATCAGTTGATCGTAGGCGCGCTGCAAAAGGTTGAGTAAATGGCGACGACCGGCTTTTGCCCCTCGCAGGCAAGCCCGGCTGCGAAGGTGACCGCATGCTGCTCGGCAATCCCGACGTCAAAATAGCGCGCTGGGTAGAGCTTCTCGAAGCGCACCAGCCCGGAGCCTTCGCGCATTGCCGGGGTAATGCCATACAGGCGGGTGTCTTTGGCGGCGGTCTCGCACAGCCAGTCACCGAAAATCTGCGTATAGGTGGGTTTGCCGGCCTTCTTGCTGGCGACAATGCCATCGGCGGTATCGAAGACCGATACGCCGTGATAGAGCACCGGGTCCGCTTCAGCCAACTTGTAGCCTTGTCCCTTGCGGGTGACCACGTGCAGGAATACCGGGCCTTCGAATTCGCGCAGGTTCTGCAGCGTGGGCACCAGCGTGTCGAGATCGTGTCCATCGATCGGACCAATGTAATTAAAGCCCAGTTCCTCGAACAGCGTGCCGGGGGTGAACATACCTTTGACATGCTCTTCGACCCGATTGGCAAACTCCAGCATGCTGGCTGGAAGTACACGTTCGCTGGCGCGCTTGGCGGCGTTAAGGGTACTGCTTGCCATCAGTCGCGCCAGATACTTGTTCAGGGCGCCCACTGGCGGGCTGATCGACATGTCGTTGTCGTTCAGAATGACCAGTAGATTGGCATCAATCACGCCCCCATTGTTCAATGCCTCGAAGGCTTGACCGGCGGACATCGCACCATCGCCGATGATGGCAACCACTCGACGGGCTTCCCCTTTTCGGTGGGCCGCTACGGCCATGCCCAGCGCGGCAGAGATCGAGGTGGACGAGTGGCCCACACCGAAGGTGTCGTAGGGGCTTTCGCAGCGGCGAGGAAAGCCGGAAACGCCATCTTTCATGCGCAGCCGGTTCATGCCCTCGCGACGGCCGGTCAGCACCTTGTGGGGATAGGTTTGATGTCCGACGTCCCAGACCAGCCGATCTTCGGGGGTATTGAAGACGTAGTGCAGGGCAATGGTCAGCTCGACGGTACCCAGATTGGACGACAGGTGGCCGCCGGTGCGCGAAACGGACTGCAGCAGAAAGCGTCGCAGTTCCTCGGCCAGCTCCAGTAGCTTCTCCGGGGGCAGGCCACGAAGATCGGCCGGCTCACTGATTTGGTCAAGCAGAGGGAATTTCATCAGTGGCGACGATCCACAATAAAGTCGGTGAGCTCGCGCAGGCGGGTGCATTCACCCCCTGATTTTTCCAGCTCAGCGAGGGTGGATAGCGCACCCTGACGGAGTTCGCTGGCGAGCGTCTTGGCGCCAGCAACACCAAGCAAGGTACAGAAGGTTGGCTTGTTATTGTCGACATCTTTGCCCGCGGTTTTGCCCAGCGTGGCGGTATCCGCTTCGATGTCGAGAATATCGTCGATCACTTGAAAAAGCAGGCCGATACGATTGGCATAACGGCCCAGGGCATCAAGAGCCGTCGCGTCTGCCTTTGAGCACATGGCGCCCAACAAAACGGCAGCTCTGATCAGGGCCCCTGTTTTATGCAGGTGCATGAATTCCAACTCGGCCACGGTCAGGCGCTTGCCGACAGAGGCTAGGTCGATGGCCTGACCGCCCGCCATGCCCCTGGAGCCTGCGGCATCGGCAAGCAATTGCACCATCGTCAGTTGTTGCGTCTCGGAGATGTCCGGCAGCGGCGAAGCGAGCAGTCGGAAAGCCAGCGTTTGCAAGGCGTCACCCACCAACAGGGCGGTGGCTTCGTCGAACTCAATGTGGCAGGTGGGCTTGCCGCGCCGAAGCACGTCGTTGTCCATGGCGGGCATATCGTCATGGGTAAGCGAGTAGGCGTGGATCAATTCCACGGCACAGCCGACGGTGTCCAAGGCTTCGGCGTTGGCGCCGAAGACGGCACCGCTGGCATGGCAGAGCAGGGGGCGCACGCGCTTGCCGCCTTCAAGTACCGAGTAGCGCATCGCATCGTGCAGGCGTTGGGGTGCAAGATCTTTCGAAGGCAGACAGTGCTCCAGCGCACGCTCGGTACGCTGCTGGATGTGCTGCATCCACTCCGGGAAGTTCATCAGGCGTCACTGTCCACGTTGCGGACCGGATTCAGTTCGCTCGGCGACATGTCACGCAGGCTATCGGCTTCAAGGATGGCGACTTTTTGTTCCGCAGCGCGCAAGGTGGCATTGCAGTCGCGCAGCAACTCGACGCCTCGTTGATATCTCGCGAGGGCCTCATCCAAGGGGATCTTTCCGGTTTCCATGGCGCCGACGATGCCCTCAAGCTCGGCCAACGCCGCCTCGAATGAGAGGCTTTTCTTACTGGGTGCAGCCATTGCAATGGGGCTGAGACAAGACTCAGTGCGAACAAAGACAAGGAAAATAGCCGATCAGGCCGCTGTTGGTCAAATCCGGTAAACTGAACATCGTCGGCGCCGTGCCGACTTTAGTTTTTTATTCCTGCCATTTCGTGTCTAGTGGCCGCGCGCGGTACGCGGCTCACCATGCGTTAGGGCTTTCCGATTTCCGGTTTTGCTTGGAGCTTGGGATTATGTCCGACATTGCAACACCTTCGCGTCTCGCCCCCGGCGCGACGCAATTCCCCGTTTCGTGGTACTTCGATGAGTCGCTCTTCGCGCTGGAGAAGCAACTCATCTTCGATGCCGGCCCAGGCTATGTCGGGCACGAGCTGATGGTGCCCGAACTGCATGACTATCGGACTCAAGAATGGCGTGATCACGGCCGCATGCTGGTGCGTCAGGCGGATGGCATTTACGACATGTCCAATGTCTGCCGCCATCGACAGGCCCTCATGCTGCAGGGCAGTGGCAACGCCGAGAACATCGTCTGCCCGCTGCATCGATGGACGTACGACATCCAGGGCGAACTTATCGGTGCGCCACATTTCCCGGCCAACCCTTGCCTGAATCTGGGCAAGCAAAAGCTGCAGAACTGGCAGGGCCTGCTTTTCAAAGGCCCACGGTCCGCTGTCACCGACCTTGCCGGGATGAAGGTCGCGCCAGAACTGAGTTTTGAGGGGTACAAGCTGGCGCATGTGGAGTTGCATGAATGCCACTACAACTGGAAGACCTTCATTGAGGTGTATCTGGAGGACTACCACGTCGAGCCCTTTCATCCGGGGCTTGGCAAGTTTGTCACCTGCGATGACCTGACCTGGCAGTTTGGTGACTGGTATTCGGTTCAGCGCGTTGGTGTCACCTCGCTCGCCCGGGCCGGATCGCAGACCTACCAGCGCTGGCACCAGGCAGTACTTGATTACTACAAGGGTGAATTGCCCCGGCACGGCGCGATTTGGTTGACCTACTACCCGAATGTCATGGTCGAGTGGTACCCGCATGTGCTGACGGTATCCACCTTGATTCCGCAAAGCGTGGGCAAGACACTTAATGTGGTCGAGTTTTACTACCCGGAAGACATCGCCCTGTTTGAACCGGAGTTCATGCAGGCGCAGCAGGCGGCGTATATGGAAACCGCGATCGAGGACGACGAAATCGGCGAGCGCATGGATCGTGGCCGGCGGGCGTTGTACAACGAAGGTCGTAGCGAAGTCGGGCCGTATCAGTCGCCGATGGAAGATGGCATGCAGCATTTCCATGAGTTTTATCGCCGTGTGATGGGTGAGCACCTCGTCAAATCCTGAAGTCGGCGCTGGTGACACGGCGATTGGGGCACACGCCGACCCGTGGCGAGCCGCCCTGTGGATGCTCGCTGCCAGTCTGCTGTTTGCCTGCATGGGTGTGTGCGTCAAGCTGTCTGCCGATCATTTTTCGGCGAACGAGCTGATCTGGTGGCGCGGGGCGATTGCCACGGCGCTGATCCTGCCCTGGGTACTGGTGACGCGCAGCCCCTTGGGTACGAGCTTGGGCACACGCTTCTGGCGCTTGCATTTGGTGCGAGGGCTCAGTGGCGTGGCAGCGCTTATCTTTTATTTCCACGCCATTACGCTAATCCCTCTGGCGACGGCTGTCACACTGAATTACACCTCGCCGCTGTTTCTTGGCGTGTTGCTGCACTTCGGCCTGAAGCAACGCGTTAGCGAACAATTGCGCTGGGCCATCGCGATTGGGTTTGTCGGCTTGATATTGGTGCTGCGCCCCAGCATTGCCAGTGACCAGTGGCTAGGTGCGCTGTTGGGTCTGGGCTCCGGGTGCATTGCCAGCATCGCTTACCTGACCGTCCGGCAACTGGGGGAAGCCGGCGAGCCGGAGTGGCGCACGGTGTTCTACTTTTCCTTGATGTCCTGCCTTGCCGGCTTGCCCGGCCTGATCACCAGTGCACCCTTGTCTGCCCACAGTGGCAAGCAATGGCTGGTCTTGATCGGCATCGGACTCTTTGGGTTGGCGGCGCAGTTGTGCATGACCAGTGCGTATCGACGCGGTCAACCGCTGGTGACAGCCAGTTTGTCGAATTCGACCGTGCTTTTCGCCAGCGCGTTCGGCATGGTCTTGTGGGGCGAGCACCTGCCTGTGTCGGCGTGGGTCGGAGTGGCGCTGATTGTTGCCGGGGGCACACTCGCCAATTTGGCCCGACCAACGATCAACTAAAGGCCGGTGGTTCCCGTCAGGGTGAGCGGGGTGGATTGCTCCCACAGTTCGCCGTAGCGGTTCCACCATGCCCTGACCTCTTCAGGGTTGTCGATCAGCAGCGAACCGCGCGGATGATCGGTGTGAAAACGGCGTATCCCGTGTCGGGCGTCGGCCAGAATGTGACAATCGGCCAGGTGCCGATATTCGTCCGGTACCTGCCTGACCTCAATCGCATGAGCGAAGCGAGCGATCAAGGCGATGGTGCGCGGCATGTGGCGCTGCAGGGCATTCGTATCGTGAAGCAAAACATGCAGGCGATTGCCGCGGTCTCGGTCTATGAACGCGAGCAGTGCGCTTTGCAGCGCAGGCGACTCGAAATTCATGTCGGCGAGATTTCGGTCGAACACGTAGAGCGTACGTTCAGCAAGCGCGAGAACTTGTCCCAAGCCGCTGCGGTAGCTGGCCTCATCGTCAAATCGCGCGTACGACATGGCTTTCCCTCAAGTGCCCGGATGTAGAAAGCCGCACTCGTACCAGTCGTAGAGGCATTCGAACAAGGGCGTGTTCGCTGCCTCCTGCGCGAGTGTGCTTGCCCTGAGTTCGCGCAGATCCGCCAGCGAGATGAGGGCAGCGTGCGACTCGGGCGGTGCGACGACCGTTTCACCGTTCAGGTAGAAGGCACCTTGCGCAAACAGCATGCGCGAGCGTGCGTCCAGATGCAGGCCGTCTTTCTTCACGCGCTTGCCAAATGCCGCTAACGAGAGTGTGGGTTCGGGCGCATCAAAAAACACATGCGCTTTGGGTTCTGACAAGCTGGCCCCGAGAAAGTCACGCACCAGCGCTTCGTCCCACTGGATAAGGCGTAATAGTTCGCTGACTTTTCGCACCATCGCCTCACTGATCTCGCCCGGGTGCTCCTGGCGCTGGAGATCCGGGTCCGCATAGCGCCCGGTGATCGTGCTGTTGTCGGCCAGATGGTCTTGCAGGAAGTCCAGAAACTGTGCGGCAAGCTCTTGCGCGGGTGCTGTGCGAAAGCCGATCGACCAGGTCATGCACTCGCCTTCGGCCGTGCCATCGTGCGCCCAGTCAGACGGGAGGTAGAGCATGTCGCCGGGTTCGAGAATCCAGTCGTGCTCGGGCTGAAAATCACGAAGTATTTTCAGTGGCGCACCTTCGATCAGACGCTGATCGGTTTGCTTGCCGATGCGCCAGCGCCGGCGGCCAGTGCCTTGCAGCAAAAAGACATCGTAATTGTCGATGTGCGGTCCGACACCGCCGCCATCAGTGGCGTAGCTGACCATGAGATCGTCCAGACGTGCGTGCGGAATAAAGTTGAACCGCTTCAGGAGTTGATCGCCGAATGGAAAGACGAGATTGACTCCCTGGATCAGCACTGTCCATTTGCCTTTCCAGCGCTTCTGCTGCGCTTTGGAGAACGGACCTCGGGTCACTTGCCACTCCGTTGAATCGTGTGCCACGAAGCGGGACTCGACATCCTCCCTGCGCGCAAGCTCAAGCAGTGCATCACGCGGCAAAGCGTCGCCAAACCCGGGAATAGCCTGGCGAATCAGCAGCGGCTTTTTTTGCCAATAGTCGCGCAGAAACTCCTCTGGGGTGAGGGTGCCAAGCACGCTTGCTTGCTCGTGCTTGGGTGCGCTGAGCCCCTTGCGGCGGGTTTGAGTAGTCATCGGCTGATTATAATGAGACGCGTTTTTTCGCTCACACTGTTTATGCCTACTGCACTGATTGAATCGCTCGACCATGAAGGTCGGGGCGTGGCCCATGTTGAGGGCAAGACCATTTTTATCGAGGGTGGCCTGCCGGGCGAAACAGTCGAGTATTCGAGCTTCCGCAAGAAGCCAAAATACGAACAGGCGACGCTGACGCAAGTGCATCAAGCCTCAAGTCAGCGCGTGGAGCCCAAGTGCCCTCACTTTGGCGTGTGCGGCGGGTGCTCGATGCAACATATTGGCGTGAAGGGTCAAACTGCGGCGAAGCAGCGGGTGCTCGAGGACGCGCTCTGGCATGTCGGGCGCCTGCGCCCCGATATCGTTTTTCCTCCGATCGCCGGGCAAGAGTGGGGCTATCGCCATCGTGCCCGCCTCTCGGCGCGCGTCGTCGCCAAAAAGGGCGGCGTATTGGTCGGGTTCCACGAAAAGCGCAGCAGCTATGTGGCGGTCATGGATTCTTGTGCCGTATTGCCCGCTCAGATATCGGCATTGATACCCAAGTTCAAGCTCATGATCGCGGCCATGTCGACGCCGGATCGCCTGCCGCAGATCGAGGTGTCTGTCGGGGCCACGCTCCAGGGCACGCAGACGGCATTGGTATTGCGTCATCTTGAGCCGCTTACTAGCGGCGACGAGCAGATACTGCGTGAGTTCGCTGATGCCAACGGTATCGTCTGGTATCTGCAGCCGAAGGGGCCGGAAACGGCCTGGCTGTTCCACCCCACGACAGCGACCCCTCTGGCTTATGGCTTGCCCGAGTTCGATCTGGAAATGCAATTCAGCCCCACTGAATTCACGCAAGTGAACCATGGGGTCAATCAAATGCTTATCCGGCGGGCCATTCGTCTCTTGGCGCCCAAGGCGGGTGAGCGTATCGCTGACCTTTTCTGCGGCCTGGGTAACTTCAGTTTGCCCATAGCCCGCTCAGGGGCGCACGTCGTAGGTATCGAGGGTAGCAAGGGCTTGGTCGAGCGTGCGCGGCAGAATGCGGCAAACAACGGTTTGGCTGAACGCTGTGAATTCCGTGTGGCCAATCTGTTCACGCTTGCCGAGGGTGACTACGCCAAGCTCGCGGGCGATGGCCCCGCCTTCGATAAGTTGCTGATCGATCCGCCGCGTGATGGTGCCGCCGAACTGGTCAAAGCCTTACCCTTGGAGGGCGGCCCGCAACGCATCGTCTATGTCTCGTGCAGCCCCGGCACGCTGGCGCGTGATGCCGCGGTATTGGTGCATGAGAAAAGTTTTCGACTGGCCGGGGCAGGGATTGCAAGCATGTTCCCGCATACCTCGCATGTGGAGTCCATTGCTGTTTTTGATCGGGGGTAGAAGCGACCGTGCGATCAGCGTGCTTCTATCGATGCCCCCCCGTTCATGACCCTCTTCTGAATTTCCGCAAGTCGGCGCTGGCAACACGGCGATAGAGCGCTCGACTGGGGCATCGGGTTGCGCCTAAAAAAACTCCAGTTCACCCGAGTCGACCAGCGATTCCACAGAGTGATGGATTTCCTTGAAAGCCTCCGGCGACCAGCTCAGGTTGAATATGAAGCGCTGGGACAGCACGACACTGATTTTGGGATCGTCGCGGTCAGTTAGTACATATTTGAAGCATAGCTGCGGATCATCCGATCCAAATGATATGTATTTGCGATTGAGCTTGATCAGCAATGGCACCTGGGTGCGCGAGGAGTTGGAGGCTTGCTCGTCTGATATGTAGCGATTCTTGAATTCACCCCAGACCAGATTGGTGATCTCGCCCAAACGATCGCTGACTTTGCTAGCCAAGGGCGATGCATTGTCGTCCGGATCAGCGACCTGCAGCATCATGTAGCCACGGCACCAACTGCTCTCAAGCGGAATCAGGCTGACTGTATCGCCAACAATGATGCGGTCCCTGACTACATAGGGTGTGTCGCATACGACATTGCTATTCGTGTTTTGGCTATCCAGGACGCGCTCGGTAATTTCTTGAATTCCTCGCACAAGCAGGTTCGGGTAAATCAGGCAGAAAATGTACTCATCAACCACCTTACGCATGCGAAACAGGCTGCCTATCGTATACGCAGCACAAAACATGCGCCGGGTGTCTTCGTCCAGGTTATCAAGATTGTCGTGCTTCTCCCGGCGCAGAAAAATCGGCAACTCCGGGCGCGCCGCGTGGATTTGCCGCGCCATCTCGATCCCGCCCACCGGGTTGTCGTCATACGACTCTGCAAGAAGGATGGCACCGAGATCGACATTGGATTTGAGAACCTCCATCACGTCGCTCTTGTTGGCGCGCACGCCGATGAGGTTAGCCTCGTCAAGAAACAGCTTGGTTACCGGCAGAATGTCTTTGTTGGTATCAACCAGCAGTACCTTGCTTTTCAGGCTGGCTTTGTCGATTTCAGTGGTTTCGCTCATGGTTGTCTCGCTTTTTGTTCAGGATTTTTAGGAAAATCACACGGCTGCGAAGCGACATGCTAACGCGAAGTGTGCATTTATAGAGCTCAAGCGCTCAGAGTCAATTGACTTCCCTTCTCTGCCAAGGATATTCAGTACAAAGTGCCTGCGCCACTTACGGAAAATGAAAATCGCTCTGGCCGCTTTAGTGGGAGGCGCAGTCGCTGCGGTGCTTACAGGCCAGCCCGACTCGACGGCTGCATGAGGCACAAGCGGTAGCGCCCGCTGGTGGTAGATTGCTTCGACCATGCACTTCGAACGACACTTTCTGAATCGCGAACCTCCACCCCCGGCCGCCGGGGATACCGTGGTCGTTATCGATGTCCTGCGTTCCTTCACCACCGTGGCGGTCGCGCTGGCCAATGGCGCATCAGTGGTGTATCCGGTGCTGGCTCTCGACGAGGCTCAGTCTCTGGGGCACGAGATCGACAAGTCGATAACCATCGGTGCCGTGGTCGGTGGCGCGCCAGCGCCCGGCTTCGATGTCGGCAACTCGCCTGCGACCCTGAACACCATCGCGCTGAACGGCCGGCCAGTGATCCTGAGCACGGCAGGGGGCGTTCAGGGACTGCATCGCTACCGTGAGCAGAGCTCGCTGTACGCCGCCAGCCTCGTCTGCGCCCGCGCAACGGCGCGTGCGATTGCCCGGTCGAACGCGCAACGGGTGTGCTTCGTCATCACCGGGGAATGGGCTGACCGCGATGGCGACGAGGACCTTGCCTGCGCCGACTATATCGAGGCGTTGCTGTGTGGCGAGCCGGTGCATCCGGCGCCCTTTACCGAGCGGGTGTGGTGCTCCGACTTTGGCCGCCGCTTCCAGACCGGGACGTGGCCCCATCTGCCGCTGGACGATCTGCGCCTGTGCGCTGCGGTTGATCAATACGACTTTGCCATGCCCGTCCGACGCCATGGTGCCGGGCTCGTCATTCACGCCGCGACAGAGCCCCCATGAGTCCGCAAGTCGGCGCTGGCGATACGGCGATCAGCGTCTGCAGCCGGTGCGCGCCAACGCCAGGGGGCCGAGCCAAAGCGCTCCGTGAGAAAGTCGATCATCACCCGCACTTTCGGTGAGAGATTGCGCCCGCTGGCGTACGTGGCGAACACTGTCACCGGTTCATGGTGTGCGTGATCGTCGAGAATGCGCAGCAGCCGGCCGCTGCGCAGGTCGTCTCCGATCATCACGTCGGGCAGGCGCGCAATGCCTACCCCGGCGAGTGCCAGGTTTCGCAGCGTCTCATTGTTATTGACCACCACCGGGCCAACCACGCGAACACTACGTACGCTTTCGCCATCCTTGAAGGGCCAGTCGCGTAGCGCAGGCAGGCTGCTGTTCCAAAGGCAGCGATGCTGACTCAGTTCGTCAGGGTGTTGTGGGCAGCCGTGGGTTTCCAAATAGGCGGGCGAAGCCACGACCAGACGTTCCAGGCTGCAGATGCGGCGGGCGACCACCGAGGAGTCATCGAGCGGCCCGACCCGAATGGCGAGATCGAAGTTCTCTTCGCGTGAGCGGGCGCGCACGTCGGTCAGCGTCAGGTCGAGCGTGATCTTGGGATAAAGCGCGAGAAACGCCGGCACTGCCGGGGTGAGTTGATGCGCGCCGAAGGCGGCACCTGAGACCAATCGCAAGCGGCCGCTCGGGTTATCGCGTGCGGTCGTCACTTCGGCCTCGGCTTCATCCAGCGCCGCCAAAATATCGCGGGCGCGGTGAAAAAAGGCATCGCCCTCGGGAGTGATCTCAATACGGCGAGTGGTGCGCTGGAGCAGGCGGACGCCGAGCCGGTCTTCCAGTCGGGCGACCAGCTTTGAGACCGCGGATGGGGTGAGTTCCATCGCACGGGCAGCGGCGGTGAAGCCGCCACTTTGTACGGTGCGGACAAACGCGGCCATTTCTGCTGTGCGATCCATGGGCTAATTATGGACAGAAATTCATCAATGAAGTTCCGAGGTACTGGATTGTGTTGTTAGGAAGCTTTAATTAGAGTGCAACTCAAGGTGTGCTGCACCATTTCTTCTCCTCCGCGATTCCCCTGGAATCGTTTTAGTCCCGGCCTCGTGCCGGGATTTTTTTGCTGGCGCGGCAATCGTCCGGTCAGCGCCGCGCAAGGCGTCTGATCACAGTGGGTCCTGCCTCAGCGATGAGCGGCCCGCCGCCAATATCTGCCGGCTCAAGCCATCGAGTACGGCCGATGTAGCGCGGGCCTGCTGCCAGTACAACGGTACGTCCAGCCAGCTGTCTGGCACCAGTTCCACCAGCGCACCGTCCTCGAGATGGCGAGCGATCAGTGCCTGCGGATGCAGCCCCCAGCCCATGCCAGCCAGAGTCGCGGTGACAAAGGCATGCGACGAGGGCAGCGTGTGACGGGGCAGCTCGACATGCCGATGACACAAGCGGTGCGCCCAGCGCGTTTGCAACTCGTCTTTCGGGTTGAATACCAGACTGGGCGCATGCGCCAGACTGCGCGCGCCCACACTCTCGCTGAAATAGCGCGTCATGAATGCGGGGCTCGCTGCGGCGATGTAGCGCATGGCACCCAGTAGCTGGCTATTGCACCCAACGGGAGGCCGTGCCGAGCCCGTCACCGCCGCGAGCACGACGCCGCTGCGCAACCACTGGGCAGTATGTTCCTGATCGTCGACGGCAATCTCCATCAGCACCGGTGCCTCGGTAGCAAACGCAGCAAGTGCCGGCGCAAACCAGGTGGCCAGACTGTCCGCATTCACGGCAACGGGCAAGGGCAGTCTGACGGCACGCTCGGGAGCGAGTGTTGGCAGCGCGTCATGCAACTCCTGCTCAAGCAGGCGCACCCGATCTACGTGCTGGCACAGACGGCGACCCATGTCGGTGGCCTGACAGGGTTGGGCGCGTATCACCAATGCGCAGCCGACGCGCTCCTCAAGTAGCCGAATGCGTTGCGACACTGCCGATGGCGTCACGTTGAGCGCGCGGGCGGCCCGGTCGAAGCTGCCTTCGCGGATGACAGCGGCCATGGCTGCGAGCGAGTCATAGTCGAGCATAACGTAATTTTACTAAATCGATTTAAGTAAAGATAGTTTGCCTTCATTGTTGCGCTACGGCAAGCTGCACGTCAATTTTCACTGACAGAGGGTGCTCGCCATGTTCTTCACGGTTTTTGTTCAAGGGTTGGCCCTGAGTTTCGGGCTCATCGTTGCGATTGGTGCGCAGAATGCGTTTGTGCTGCGCCAAGGTTTACGCCGCGAGCATGTGGGTAGCGTCGTGTTGTTTTGCGCTGCGACGGATGCCTTGTTGATCGCCGCCGGCGTACTGGGCATGGCGCAGGCACTGGGTGAAAGCCCGGGGCTGGCGCGTGGTTTGGCGCTGGTGGGTGCGGTGTTTCTCGCGGCCTATGGCGTGCAGGCGTTGCGCCGGGCGCGCCAGCCGCAGATATTGCAGGCGACGACCCGCGGTAGCGGTCTGAGCCATGGCGCAGCGCTTGCCCAGGCTGCGGCGTTTACGCTGCTCAACCCTCATGTCTATCTCGATACCGTACTGCTGGTTGGCAGCATTGGCGCGCAACAGCCCACCGAGCTGCGCGGGTGGTTCGTGCTCGGGGCGAGCACGGCCAGCATGGTCTGGTTCGGGCTACTGGGTTTTGGTGCGCGCTGGTTGGCACCCTGGTTTGCCCGCCCCCGTGCCTGGCAGGTGCTGGATGCCTTGATCGGGTTGACGATGTGGGTAATGGCAGCGCTACTGGTGCGCCACGTTGCCACCGGTGCTTAGCTGGCAAACGCGCTGCGCTACTCGTAGCGCAGCGCGTCGATGGGCGAGAGCGAGGCAGCCTTGCGCGCCGGATAGTAGCCAAAAAACACGCCGACGAAGGCGGCAAAGCCCGCCGCGAGCAGCATGGCGTCGAGCGAGAGGACGGTGGGCCAGCCGGCAAAGCGGGCGATCAGCTCCTGCCCGCCAATGCCGAGCGCGATGCCCAGCAGCCCGCCGATCAGCGACAAAGTCACCGCCTCGACCAGAAACTGCAGCAGGATGTCGCGCCCGCGCGCACCGACGGCCATGCGCAAGCCGATTTCGCGGGTGCGCTCGGTGACCGAGACCAGCATGATGTTCATGATGCCGATGCCGCCCACCAGCAAAGACACCGAAGCCACTGCCGCCAGCAGCATGGCCATGACTTTGGACGCGGCTTCCTGCGCCTCGAGAATTTCAGAGAGGTTGCGCACATAGAAGTCGTCGTCCTGATCGTCTTGCAAGCGATGACGCTGGCGCAGCAGTTCGCGCATGTGCGCGATGCCCTGATCCATCTGTGGTCCATCGCGCATCTTGACCATGATGCTCGAGATATTGCGTGATTTTCCCGGCGAAGCCGGGTTGCCCATGATGCGATTACGTGCTGTACTGAGGGGCATGAGCACGATGTCGTCCTGATCCTGCCCCATCATGTTCTGGCCCTTGCGCTCCAGCACACCGATGACGGTGAGTGGAACTTTGCGGATGCGGATCACCTGGTCGACCGGGTTTGCGTCGCCGAAAAGACTGTTGGCCACGGTCTGCCCGATCAGCGCCACCTTGCCGGCACCGTTCATCTCGGCGTCCTCGAACGGACGTCCTTCCGCAATACCCCATTCGCGCACGGTGAGATAGTCGGTCGTGGTGCCGTAGAAAACGGTGGACCAGTTGGCATTGCCAAACACCACCTGGCCGCTGCCACGCAGGGTAGGCGCGGCGGCTTGCACCTCCTCAATCTCGCGCCCCAGCGCATAGGCGTCTTCTTCAAAGATGGTCGGTTGCGAGCCGGCACCGCCGCGGGCGCCGCCCGAGGTATTGGTGCCGTTGAGCACCATTACAATATTCGAGCCGAGGCTGCGGATCTGGTCCTGTACGCGGAGCTGGGCACCGCGCCCCACCGCAATCATGATGATCACGGCGGCCACGCCGATGATGATGCCAAGCATGGTCAGCGCCGAGCGCAGCTTGTTGATGCGCAGGGCGAGCAGGGCAATGCGCAGGGTGGCGAGCGGGCTCATGCCGGCAGCACGGTATTGGGTTGGTCGCTGATGACTTCACCATCGCGGAAGGTAATGATGCGCCGTGCATGCCGCGCGATGTCATGCTCGTGCGTGACCAGCACCACCGTCAGGCCGCCGCGGTTGAGGGCTTGCAGCAGCGCCATGATTTCCAGACTGGTGTGGGTGTCAAGCGCGCCGGTCGGCTCATCGGCAAGCAGCAGGGTCGGATTATTGACCAGCGCACGGGCAATCGCCACACGTTGCTGCTGACCGCCGGAAAGCTGTGAGGGCTGGTGCGCCAAGCGCTCGCCAAGGCCCACTTCGCTCAGGCGTTGGCGAGCCCGTTGCGTGCGTTCAGCCGCCGGCGTGTGACCGTAGAGCAGCGGCAGGGCCACGTTATCGAGTGCGCTGGTACGGGCGAGCAGGTTGAAGTGCTGAAAGACAAAGCCGATGCGCTGGTTGCGCACCCGTGCCAGCGCGTCGCCCGACAGCCCGGAGACTTCTTCGCCAGCGAGGCGGTAGCGGCCGCGGCTGGGCTTGTCGAGACAGCCGAGCAGATTCATGAAGGTGGACTTGCCCGAGCCTGACGCGCCCATGATGGCCACGAATTCACCCCGGTCGATGCGAAGATCCACTCCGCGCAGCGCGGCCACCAGCGTGTTGCCCATGGCGTAGTCTTTGCCGAGGCCACTGACCTCAATCAATGGCGCGATCAGTGCTGCGGCCACTTAAAACAGGCGCGGACCAAAGCCCGTCGCTTTGGGTTTCTCGCCGCTCTGGCCGGTGATCAGCTCGTCGCCTTCCTTGAGTTCATCGCTGAGCAGTTCGGTGGCTGAGCCATCACTGATGCCGGTTTTGATGGCCACCTCAACGGGCTTGCCCTCGGTGAGACGCCATACGCGGGGAATGCCGCCCGCCCGCTTTCCGGAAGTCGGCGCTGGCGGGACGGCGGTTGCCGGCTTGGCCGCATCCAACAGCTTGAAGCGCAAGGCGGCATTGGGTACCTTGAGCACGCCTTCCTTGCGCGCGGTGATGATGCGTACATTGGCCGTCATGCCCGGCAACAGAATCAGGTCGGGATTGGAGGTGGTGATCACCACCGTGTAACTCACTACGTTCGAGACAATGGTGGCGGCCTTGCGTACCTGCTGCACCTCGCCCTCGAAGCGCCGTCCGGGAAAGGCATCGACCGTAAATGTGGCCTTTTGGCCGGGAACAATACGGCCCACGTCGGCTTCGTCCACTGCGGTTTCCACGCGCATGTCGGTGAGGTTGCGCGCGATAATGAACAGCTCCGGTGACTGCAGGCTGGCGGCGACGGTTTGCCCCGGCTCGATGCTGCGCTTGACCACGATGCCATCAACGGGCGAGCGAATTTCGGTACGGCCCAGATCGATACGCGCCTGCGCCAGTTGGGCCTCACGCTGTTTGACCACAGCGGCACTGCTGCGTGCTTGCGCTTCGCTGACCTGAAAGGCGGCGAATACCGCGTCGTAGTTGGATTGCGCCGTCTCCTGTTCCGCCACTGAGATGAATTGCTTCTCGACCAGCAGTTTTTTTCGCGCCAGAGTGCGCTCAGCGTCGGCGAGCTGTGCCCGTGCCCGGGCGACCTCGGCGCGCTGCACGGCCACGGCGGCCTGGGTGGCTTCCAGGTCAGCTTCGGCTTGGCGCAGCTTCTGCTGAAAGGTTTGCGGGTCGAGTCGCGCGATGACCTGATTGGCGGTGACCGGCGAATTGAAGTCCGCCAATACGTCGCGCAGTTGCCCCGAGACTTGAGAGCCCACTTGCACCGAGACCACCGGGTTGAGCGTGCCGGTAGCCGCGACGACGGCCGTGAGGTCGCCCCTCTCGACCTTGCCCAGCTTGTACATCGCCGTCTCGCCAGCGCCGACTTGCGAATCGGTGAGCACGACATAGGCCGCAATGCCGGCGGCGAGGACAAGCGCCCCGATAACAGGTTTTTTCATGCGCCTGATTGTAGCCGGCGCGCGCTAGCCCGCTGCCAAGGCGGGCGAGGCGTTTGTGACTGGATATTGCTCAGACGACAAACGTGGTGCCGGTGAGCTGTTCCGACAGCGCCCATAGTTTTTTGGCGTCTGAGACATTGCGCGAGGCGCGGTTGGAACCGACCTTGACCGGGTCGCCGCGCATCTGCTGCAGGGAGCGCGGGCCGCAGTAGTCGCCACCCTCGATGTCGTCACCCAGTGCGGCGTAGAGCGTCGGCATCGCGCCCATCGCGGTGGATTGACCCACCAGCGGGAAAAAAACGCCGAGTGCTTTCGGGAAGTGCTGGGCGAGGTTGGTCGCGGCCACGCCCGGATGCGCGGCGACCGAGAGCGTCGTGCTGCCGGCGGCACGCAAGCGGCGGTCAAGCTCATAGGCGAACATCAGGCAGGCGAGCTTGCTCTGGCCATAGGCGCTGCGCTTGTTGTACCCCTGGGTAAAGTTGGGGTCGTCGAAACGGATGCCTCCCCATCGGTGCGCAAGGCTGGAAAGGCTGACCACTCGGGCCCCGCTTGTGGCATTGAGCAGCGGCAGCAACTCGGCGGTGAGGACAAAATGCCCGAGGTAGTTGGCGGCCAACTGGCTCTCAAAGCCATCTTCGCTGAGCGAGTAGGGCGGCATCATGATGCCGGCGTTGTTGATCAACAGGTCCAGCGTCTTATGCTTTTTCTTGAAGGCCATGGCAAACGCGCGCACCGACTTCAGGCTGGAAAGATCAAGCGTCATGCACTCGACCGTGGCCTTGGGGTGTGCCGCGAGGATCTGCTGCCTCGCCGCTTTTGCCTTGTCGGCACTGCGGCAGGCGAGGATGACCGCACAGCCCTTCCCGGCAAGAGCCAGGGCGGTGTCAAAGCCGAGGCCGATATTGGCTCCGGTGACAATGGCCAGGCGGCCGGACTGATTCTTGGCGTCGTTGATGGTCCAGGGCATATCAGACTCCTTGTGTGGTCAGCCAGCGCAGGTAGCGCTTGGTGAGCCGTTGCGTACGCAGTCGATCACGCACGATGGTGAAGAAAACATTGGGGTGCGCCAGCGGTGTTTTGCCGTTACCGATGCGCTGCAGTTGCCGGCGGATCATCGACATGGTGGCCAGTGCCGCCAGCATCTTGTCTTTGATCGTGACCACCGGTTGCAGGTGCTCAACGTCCTGGCCATTCTGCCAGCGTCGAGGCAAGTCGGGGCACATCGCCAGGGCGGTGCCCATGCCCACGACCGCGACGCCCTCGGCCAGCACCTGCTCGGCAATGGCAATGCGGCGGATACCGCCCGTGGTCATGATGGGCATGGTCGCCACTTTCGCGATACGCGCCGCGAATTCGAGAAAGAAGGCTTCGCGGGCGAGGGTGCGTCCGTCACGCGTCTGGCCTTGCATCGCCGGCGCTTCGTAATTGCCGCCGGAAAGTTCGACCAGATCGACGCCCAGCCCGCTCATCATCCTGACCACTTGCTCGGCATCGGCGGCGTCGAAGCCGCCGCGCTGGAAGTCGGCCGAGTTGAGCTTGACGCCCACACCGAAGCCGGGCGTGACGACCTTGCGAATCGAACGAATGATCTCGAGCAGCAGTCGCGCCCTGTTCTCGAGCGAACCGCCCCATTCGTCGCTGCGCTGATTGCTCAGCGGTGAAAGAAATTGGCTGACGAGGTAGCCGTGCGCGCCGTGAATCTGTACGCCCGAGAATCCCGCTTTTTCCGCTTGCTGCGCCGTGTTGGCAAAGCGCTGAATGATGGCGCTGATCTCCGCGCCGGTCAGCGCCTTGGGCCTGGCCATGAGTTTGGAGTGCTTGCCCAGATCCACTGCTACCTCTGAGGGTGCCCAGCCCGGCTGCCCGTGGGCGGCCCAGACCTGACGCCCGGGATGGCTGATCTGCATCCAGATCTGCCCACCGCCCGCCTTGGCCGCTGCGGCCCAGTGCTTGAAGGGCGTGAGGTCGGTAGCCTCTTGCAGCACCACCGCCCCGGGGCCGGTGAGTGCGCGCGGATCGACCATGACATTGCCCGTAATAATCAGGCCGACGCCGCCCTTGGCCCATGCGTCGTACAGCCGGATGATGGCCTCGCCGGGCAGTTGACCGGGGGCGGCCAGATGTTCTTCCATGGCGGCTTTGGCCAAACGGTTGGGCAGGGTGGTGCCATTGGGGAGGGGTAGCGGCGCAAAAATGGTTGCGGTCATCGAAAGTTCCTTGAATTAAGGTTTGTAGGTCGAAACATATAAACGTGTTATGCAAAAAATAGCTAACTAGGGAGCGAGGTCACGCTTGCGGCTGCACGCCCGTTCGCTCAGTTCAATCAGATGTTTCAGTCGGCTCATGGGCTCATCCCAGCGCAGGCTGTAGTAGTTTTCCCGCGATTCACGCGCCAACTCAACCAGGCCGGCATCCTTGAGCACCTTAAGGTGATGCGAAATGGCCGGGCGCGACAGATGCATCAGGTCGGTAATCTGATTGACGTTGAGGCGCTCGTGCCCCGAAAGCAGCAGGATGATGGATTGCCGCGCCGGATCGCCCAGGGCATGAAACAGGCTCTCGCAAACGCTGAATGCGCTGCGCACTTCGTCAAGCAGAGACTCTGTAGTAATTGGCATGGGAAAGATTATACGTCGAAACATATGAACGGATCGCTTGAGAGAGAAAATGCGCAGACGTCGTTTTGAGCAAGTCCGGAAAAGAAAAAGGGCACCCGCAGATCGGCGACAGTCGGGCTTGCTGGAGCGCCGCTATCGGACCCTGCGCAAGATACATGCCCTTGACAGGGCATTGGTAGCGCAGAAAAAGAAAAGGGGCTAGGCAATTAGCCTAACCCCTTAATTTCTTTGGTGCACCCGGAGCGATTCGAACGCCCGACCCCTTGGTTCGTAGCCAAGTACTCTATCCAACTGAGCTACGGGTGCGTGAGGCTGCGCATTCTAGCCAAGTTATAACTATTGTCCAGTGTTTTGCGTGTTGTTTGTTGCGTGCGGTTCGCGCGATTTTGGTCGGTGCCCTGAACGCCAGAGCTGATGACGAGCCCCCCTTCATGGCGACTGGGTGCCTTGATCGGTGGCGGCGGGGGAGGCGCTTGCCCACAACCCGCTCTTGCCCCCGGATTTTTCCAGCAAGCCTATGGAATCGATGATCATGCCCCGATCAACGGCTTTGCACATGTCGTAAATCGTCAGCAGACCAACCGATACGCCCGTCAGAGCCTCCATCTCCACGCCGGTTTGCCCTGTGGTTTTTGCAGTGACCCGCAGCGTCACCGAGTGTTTTTCATGGTCAAGAAAAAAATCGGCGGAAACATGCGTGAGCGCCAATGGGTGGCACAAGGGAATCAGTTCCGATGTGCGTTTTGTTGCCTGTATCGCAGCTACCCGGGCGATGCCCAGCACATCCCCCTTTTTCGCCGTGCCTGTTGCTACCAGGTCAAAGGTGCGCGCTTGCATGTGAATTCGCCCTTGTGCAACGGCCAGGCGATCGCTGATCGGTTTGGCACCGACGTCGACCATATGGCAGTCGCCGGCGGCATTGAAGTGTGTCAGATCGTTCATGAGATGAATCATAGCGTGCCGTGGCAATATCCTGAAACAACCCGGATAGCCGTTGCTGAACCCGTAAGCCGAACCGCGCGCCCACAGACGCTATCATCACCCCATGAAATTACGTTCTCGAGATTCGTTGCGCCGTACCGGTGCCGTAACCATGGTGGTGTGTGCGCTGGTACTGCCATTCCGGCTTGCTCATTCCGAAGGGCTTCCCGACCTCGGTGATGTATCGCAGGGAACCATCACGCCACAGATGGAACGGACCATCGGACAACGCATTTTTAACGAGATACGCTTGCGTGAGCCGGCTTATCTCGACGACCCCGAGGTGAATGCCTATCTCAACGGACTGGGCTCACGGCTTTCGGGTCACGTCGAGGGCGGGATTTCCGATGTCACGGGGTCCAAAGGTTTCGAAATGTTCGCGATTCGTGATCAGACGCTCAACGCATTTGCCATGCCCGGCGGTTACATCGGGGTTCATACCGGCTTGATACTGAGCGCACAGTCGGAATCGGAGTTGGCGGCCGTACTGGCCCACGAGGTCTCACACGTGACTCAGCACCACATCGCCCGGGGCGTTACAGCGGGGAGTGCAGCCCAACTCGCCACCATGGTTTCGATGGCGGTGGCGCTGCTGGCGGCGCGCAGCAACCCCGATCTTGCCATGGGCGCTGCGATGGCGGGCCAGGCGGCGGGTATTCAGAGCCAATTGAATTACTCACGCGATTTCGAGCGCGAGGCGGATCGACTGGGACTGCAGTTGCTGGGTCGGGCGGGCTTCGACATCCGTGGCATGCCCGCCTTTTTTGAGCGAATGCAAAAATACGGTGCCCTTTACGAGGGCAAGAACAGCGCACCCGCCTACTTGCGCAGCCACCCGCTGACGACCGAACGGATTTCGGCCGTCGCTGACCGGATCGAGGGCCAAGCCTACAAGCAGGTACCCGACTCGCTGGAATTTCAACTCGTGAGGGCACGCTTGCGCGCGCTTACCACGTCAGTCCCTGAGGCGCTGTCGGCATTCAAAACACAACTCGTCTCGGCCGGGCTTACGCAGCAAGTGGTGGCCCACTACGGAATCGCCCGCACCCATCTGCGCGACGGAAATCTCGATGCCGCGAGCCGCGAATTCGCTTTGCTGGAGGACGGTGCCAAGGCCGCCAAGCTGGCTTCACCGATGTTTGAGTCTTTCGCGGCCGAGCTGCTGCTGCGCAAGCGAGACCCGGTCGCGGCCGCTCGCCTGCTTGAGCGCAGTCGTACGAATTACCCGCAGGATCGCGCCATCCACTACCTTCTGGTGGAGGCCTACCTTGACGCTGGCAAGCCCGAGTTGGCTTTGGCCGTGACCCGCGATGGTCAGGCGCGCTTTATTGAAGACCCCAAGAACTTTGCGCTGCAGGCCAGGTGCTTCGGTGCGCTCGACCGACGCATGGCGCACCACCGGGCGCAGGCGGAAGCGTACTGGATCACCGGTCAGGTGCCGCTGGCCATGGAGCAGATCGAACTGGCAAAAAAAGCGCAAGACGGCGATTTCTACGAGCAGTCTGAAACCGAGTCGCGGTACCGCGAGATCAAGGAGCGACACCTGGAACTACTCAAGGAAAAGCGTCGATGAATGCGCGCCCGCACGCGTGCCTGACGCACATCGCCAGCGAGCCCTACTACCAGCCCGCTGGTGATGAGATCGAAACCTTTGAAGCCGCCGCACGACGCCAGCTCGCGGTGTTGCTCAAGGGCCCGACTGGCTGCGGGAAAACACGCTTTGTCGAGCACATGGCTTGGCGCCTAAAGCGGCCTCTGGTCACCGTCAGTTGTCACGACGATCTTACGACCGGTGACTTGGTCGGTCGCTATCTGATCCTCGGGCAAGAGACGGTGTGGCTCGATGGGCCGCTGGCCGCCGCTGTGCGCGCCGGTGCGATCTGTTACCTGGACGAGGTGGTCGAGGCACGCAAGGACACCACCGTGGTCATCCACCCGCTCACCGATACGCGTCGTGTGCTGCCCATCGACAAGCACGGTGAATTGCTGGTCGCGCCGGAGGACTTCATGCTGGTGGTGTCTTACAACCCGGGTTACCAGAGTGTGCTCAAGGAGTTGAAACCGAGCACGCGGCAGCGCTTCGTAGCGCTTGACTTCGACTATCCGCCCGCGCACATCGAGGCCGACATTGTCGCCAGTGAGGGGGGCATTGACCTCGAACTGGCGCAACAACTGGTGCGCCTTGGGCAGATGACACGCGCGCTGAAAGGGGAGGGTGTCGATGAAGGGGCGAGCACGCGCCTGCTGATACACGCCGCGCAACTCATCGCGGAAGGCATGAGCCCGAACTCCGCCGGCAGAGCGGCGATAGCGCGCGCGCTCAGCGACGAGCCGGAGGTGGTCGCGGCGGTCGGCGATCTGGTCAGCGCCGTATTTCCGGCGCAATAATCCGCAAGTCGGCGCTGGTGAGACGGCGATTTGCTTCTGAGCTGGCACCGACGCTCGATGCGCTGCTGTTTGCTTCACCCTCGCATCGCACCAAGCAGCGCGTGGCGGATGATCTCGCCGCCTTGCCGCGCCATGAACAAGACACCGTCCTGCATTGGGCACAAGTCATTGCCCAGACGCATCCCGAGTTGGCATGGCAGGTGTGTGCCCGCGCGCGCGCTGCTTTCACGCGTCCCGAGGGACTGAGCTGCGAAGAGTTCACGGCTTGGGTGAAAGCCATTCTTGCAGATCGCGATGCACACGGTGGGGCTGCTGGCGACGGCGTGAAGGCTGATTCGCGGCTGCTGAATGATCTCGACGGCTTTTTGCGCTACCGGGCGGACAGTGACCGCGTGGACTTTGCGGCATTGAGTCGGCGCTTGGGGCTGTTCGTCAGAGCGTTGAGCGCTGGAAGCCTGAGCGTGCAGTCGGCCACGGGTGGGGTGTGGACTGACGGTGAGCGTGTGAATTTGCCGCCGAGCCTCACGGGTGCCGATGCCGAACGGCGCTATTTTGCCTTGGCCGCGCTGGCCAACTTGCAGTGGTCCTCGGGCGGACTAAGTGAGGCGGTAGAGTCGGTGTTGGTGGGCAGTGGCGAGCCTGCCTCCGAGGTGCTCGACTGGTTCGAGCACCTCGAAAGCCAGCGTTTGCATCGCCTCTTGGCCAGACAACTTCCCGGCATTGCCGACGCCTTGCCAAGGCATGACTTGCCCCCCGAGATCAGCGAGTGGAGAGCGCATGAAGGTGGTGGTAGCGAGGGTGCCCTGGCCAACGCCAAGCTTGCGCGTGAACTGGCAGCGAGCGGACGCCGCGGGCCCTGCGCCAGTTATCTGCGTGTCGATTTCGCCGCTGTACGTGCCGGTCGTGAGCGATTGGCCATAGAGGCCTCGGCGGCCGGGCGCAAGTTGCCCAATCTCTTTCATTCGGCAGACGGCCAGCGCGAGCGCGCCGATCAGGGCGGGCAGTCGCTGGATATTGCGGTTGGCGCAGATCAGGGCGGAGCGGCCGGCTCATCCGCCTCCGGCAGTGAGGAAGCGCCGACACCCCAACTCAGCAAGGCCCCATCGCCCGACGAAGCTCACGGGAGTTTGCAGCCGGCGGGTGAGGGGCGTTGGCAGGCCGTGGTCGGGCAGGCTGGCGACACCGAAGCCGCACCGCCAGCCAGCGCCGCGGCGTTGCGCTATGACGAGTGGGATTACCGACGTCAGGACTATCGAAAGGACTGGTGTCACCTCTACGAGGTAGCGGGCGAGGCGGGGGAACTCGGCTGGGTGGGCGCGACCACGCGCAAGCACGCACGACTGATCAAACAGATACGCCGGCGCTTCGAGGCGTTGCGTGGTGAGGAGCGCTGGCTCCGCCACCAGATCGAGGGCAGCGAAATCGATCTGGATGCCGTTGTGGATGCCCTTGCCGAGTTTCGCGCGACCGGCGGGCGTGGCGAGATCGAGAGCCGACTGTTTTGTGAGCGGCAGCGCCTGGATCGTTCGCTCGCGGTCGCGTTCATGGTCGATATGAGCGGGTCAACCAAAGGATGGGTCAACGACGCGGAGCGTGAGGCCCTGGTGATGCTGTGCGAGGCGATCGAGACGCTCGGCGATGCGTATGCCATTTTTGGTTTCTCGGGCTGGACGCACCGGCGTTGCGATCTGTACCGGATCAAGCATTTTGATGAGGCCTACGGAGCTGCGGTCAAGGCGCGCATTGCCGGCATCGAGGCGCGTGACTACACGCGCATGGGGCCGCCCATTCGCCACATTACGCAGGCCCTGGTCAAGCGGCCCGAACGCCACAAACTGCTCATTACCTTGTCCGACGGGCGTCCCGATGACTATGGCGACGAGTATCGCGGTCGCTATGGCATTGAAGATACGCAGCGGGCCTTGCAGGAGGCGCGCCGCACGGGTGTGCGCAGCTACTGCATTACCGTCGATCGGCACGCCGCCGACTATTTGCCCGAGTTGTATGGCAGCGCTCATTACAGCGTGCTGGCCGACCCGCGCAGCTTGCCCTTGCGTGTGGCGCAAGTGTACCGGCGGCTTGTGAGTTGAGCATAATCACCACTTCGTTTCCACTTTCAGGAGTCCGACCATGCTGCGCACCCTTGCTACCGCTGCCTTTTGTCTTTCAGTTGGTATTGCCAACGCCACCGGTCTCGATGCCTTTACCAACAAGGACGTCAGCGCCGGGCTGAAAGAAGCGCTGAACCGGGGCGCGGAATATGCGGTCACCAGCCTGGGTAAAGAGAACGGATTCTTAGGCAACGACAAGGTGCGCATTCCGCTCCCCGACTCTCTGAAGAAGGTGGAAAAGGGCCTGCGCACTTTCGGCATGGGCAAACAGGCGGATGAGCTGCTGGAGACCATGAATCATGCTGCCGAAAACGCCGTGGCCGAGGCCAAGCCCATTCTTCTTGATTCGGTCAAGAAAATGACGGTGCAGGACGCGAAAGGGATCATGACCGGTGGCGAAGACAGCGTCACGCAGTATTTCCGTCGCACCTCAGCGGAAGCGCTGACCAAGAAGTTTGCCCCCATCGTCAAGAGTGCCACCCAGAAGGTGCAGTTGGCCGATCAGTACAACCAGTTTGCCGGCATGGGCGTGAAATATGGCTTGCTCGATGCGAAGGATGCCAACCTGGACAACTACGTGACGGCGAAGGCCATCGATGGCCTGTTTCTGATGATTGCCGAAAAGGAAAAGGAGCTGCGCGCCAACCCCATGGAGGCAGGCAGCGCCATGCTCAAGAAGATCTTCGGCGCGCTCTAGCCTGCGCGGCGGCAGATAGCTATCAGACATGACGTGGAGTGATCCACGTCAGTCTCGCATCAGCGTCGATTTGCCGAACAGGCTTTCAATGAGATCGACCGCCAGCAGGGCGGTCTTGTTGCGGATGTCCAGCGCCGGGTTCAGCTCCATGACATCCAGCGAGCATAGCCGGCCGGTATCGGCAATCATTTCCATGCACAGCTGCGCTTCGCGGTAGGTGGGGCCGCCGGGAACGGTGGTGCCAACGCCTGGCGCGATCTCTGGGTCAAGAAAATCGACATCGAAACTCACGTGCAGGTGGGTGGTTTCGTCCATGCCCATGAGCGCCGCGTCCATGGTTTGACGCATGCCCATTTCATCGACATAGCGCATGTCAAATACCTCAAGACCAACCTGATGCACAAAGCGCTTTTCGCCGGCATCGACACTGCGAATGCCGACCTGCCGGACCCAGCCCGGTTCTATGGCCGGGGAGTAGCCGCCAAGATGAGTCAGCGCTTCGGGGCCGTAGCCACACAGGCAGGCCACCGGCATGCCATGAATGTTTCCGCTCGGGGTCAGCTCGCTGGTATTGAAGTCGGCGTGGGCATCAAGCCAGAGAATGCGCAGCTTCTTGCCCTGCTCCTTGCAATAGCGGGCCACCGCGCTGATCGAGCCCATGCCCAGACAATGATCGCCGCCAAGCACAATGGGCATGCAGCCAGCATTCAGTTCGCTCAGTACGGCATCGTGCACCGCGCGGTTCCACGCCACTACCTCGTTCAGGTGCCGATAGCCATCGACCGGCGGCAACCAGGGGTTGGCCGGCCCGGTCAGGTTGCCGCAGTCTTTCACACGCAAACCATGCGATTCAAGTACCGGGCCGATTTGCGCAACCCGCAGGGCTTCGGGCCCCATGCTCGCACCGCGTGCCCCGGCACCAATATCAGTGGGGGCACCGATCAGGGAGAGGGTAGTAATCATGGCTCAGGCCTCAAGTGAGTTGCGGATCACGGTATTGAAATGCGCGATCCACTGCGGGTCGAACTGCGTGTCGCTGGCATTGATCTCGGCAATCGCCCGCACCAGCGAACGTGTCTGTCCGCGATGACTCTGCTTCAGCGTCACTGACTCGAAGGCATCGACAATGGCCAGAATCTTTGCGCCGGCGCAGATCGTGTCGCCGCTTGAGCCGGCAGGGTAGCCCTTGCCATTGGACATTTCGTGATGCTGGCGCACGATCTGTGCGGCGATCTCCCATCCTTGCATGCGTTCGAGCAGTGCGGCGGAGTAGCCCACGTGCTCGCGCATCTGCGCCAGATCATCGCTACTTAGCTTGCCGACCTTCAGCCAGATCGCTTCAGGCAGAAACATCATGCCCACATCGTGCATATAGGTTGCCGCCTCCAGTTGGTCGGCGGCCACGGGTGAGCCAGCACAGGTATTGGTATCGAGCGCGAGCTTTACCAGCCGGTCGGTGCGCCCCGCGAAGAGCGGCGAGCGCAAATCAAGTTGATGCGCCAATTGGCGAAAGAGCGCCATGTCACCCTGTGGATCGCGGGCGGCCGCTCGCGTTGATTCGGCACTGATGCGGGCGGCGGATGCCGGACGAAATCCGGTCACGGCCTCAATGACGCGCGAGGCCTGACTATCGACCTGATCTCTACCCATCTGAGACAAGGTCTCCATACCGCCAACCAATTCGGGCAGTTTCAGCCCGCCGACCGGGCGCCCGGCCTCGAGAGCCTCGACGACGAGTTCGAGTCGGTCCAGGGCCAGCAGCAGCAATTCAGCCAGGAGCTCGCTGAAGGCAATCTGACCTTCGCGCAGGCGGGCCAGTACGGACTCCATGGGGTGGGTGATCATCACGCCAATCGGTAGTTTGCACATGCCCGCATCACCTTTGATGGTGTGCAGGCCACGGAACAGGGTGGCGATCAAAGCGTGGTCTGTCGGGGCCTTGCGTAAATCGGCGATACAGCGTTCGATCTCTGGCAACTGATCGCTCAGTGCCTCGGCGAACTCCTGCAGTGCCTCCCGGTCCCCCACGCGGGGGTTAAGCAATTCCGCAATGTCCATGTTCGTCTCTGTGCGAATTCGGAACAACGATTTTGCCCTGTTTCCCCTGACGCAGGGGGGGGCGAACGCGGATTGCGCCGGGGGGTGTGGGTTAGCGGTAAAAATTTATTGTGTCACGGGTGACCTGGGCGACGTGCCGGGCCTGTGCCGCGAAGTCTTCACCCTTGCCGGCATAAAGAATGGCGCGCGAAGAATTGATCATCAGCCCGCTGCCACTCGCTGTCTTTCCGGCCTGCACGGTAGCTTCGATATCGCCGCCCTGTGCGCCAATGCCGGGCACCAGCAACGGCAGGTCGCCGACAATCGCGCGCACGCGGCGTATCTCGTCCGGGAAGGTTGCGCCGACCACCAGCGCGCACTGGCCGGTGGTGTTCCATTCCTTGGCCACTTTTTCGGCGACCAGCTCGTAAATCGCCGTGTTACCAGCGCCGACTTGCTGAAATTGCAGGTCGCTGCCGCCTGGGTTCGAGGTGCGGCACAGCAGGATCACGCCCTTGTCTTTGTAGGCCAGCCACGGCTCGATCGAATCTCGACCCATGTAGGGGTTAACCGTCACGGCGTCGGCCTGATAGCGCTCGAAGGCCTCGATCGCATACTGCTCGGCAGTGCTGCCGATGTCGCCGCGCTTGGCGTCGAGAATGACGGGCACACCCGGGTGGCGGTCATGAATGTGCGCGATCAGCGCTTCGAGCTGGTCTTCAGCGCGGCGGGCGGCAAAATAGGCGATCTGCGGCTTGAAACTGCACGCCAGATCGGCGGTGGCGTCGACGATGGCGGCGCAGAATTCGAAGATCGCATCGGGCTTGCCCTGCAGGTGGGCCGGGAATTTTGCCGGGTCAGGGTCGAGGCCGACGCAGAGCAGGGAATTATTCGTCGCCCAGGCGGCCGAAAGATGATCGATGAAGGTCATAAGAAGCGTGGCGGAAGGTAGTTGAACGCAGTGGCGCGAGTTTACCGCGCTTGCTCCTGCCATCGGCGTCACATCATCGGCTGAGATCGGCCATTTGCACCGACGGCGTGCGCGATGCGACGCGCGCTGATCTGCAAGGCGTTGGCGTCCAGTTCGCCGGCCTCCAACGCCCGGCGGCCAGCCAGCAGAGCGGCATAAACCTGGGCGGGGTCGTAGGAGATCAGCGCCACATCCGCGCCCGCCGCCAGCGCGTGCACAGCCGCTTGCCCGACGCCGCGCCGGGCGACGGCGCCCATGTTCAGGTCGTCGGTCACCACCAGCCCGGTGAATCCCCAGCGCTCGCGTAGCAGGCCGACGATCACCTTGGACGATAGCGAAGCGGGTTCCTGCGGATCAATCGCGTTCAGCACCACATGCCCCACCATGATGGCCGCGCCGCTGTGCGTCAATGAGGCAAAGGGCTGCCAGTCCGATGTCGCCAGTTCGGCGAGCGGTTCATCGATGCGTCCTAGCCGGTGGTGCGTATCAACCCCCACCCGCGCCAGGCCAGGAAAGTGCTTGAGCGTCGGGCGCACGCCTGCCGACAGCAGGCCGTCGTTGTAGGCGCGGGCGACGAGCGTCACCGTCCCGGCATCGCCGGAAATCGCGCGCGTGCGCAGGCGCGTGTGCGTGTCGAGCTGTGTCAGCTTCGCGGCAATGTTGCGCGGGGGCGGGCGCTGCGGCACCAGATCCACGACCGGGCCGAAGTTGAGATTCACCCCCAGTCGCGCCAGTTGCCCACCCTGCGCCAGGCCGTGGGCGCGGGCGCGCGCGGTAAGTTCACTCGCTTGCGCTGCACCATCGCCTTCGCTGGCCCGTAGCAATGACGCCAGGGACGCCGGCGCAGGCAGAGGCGGACTCATGTGCGCCACTTCGCCGCCTTCCTGATCCGCCGCCACCAGCAGGGGCGGCAAGCCGGCCTCACGGCGCAGCGCCTGCAGAGTGTCGATCTCTGCGCGGATCTCGCCTACGTCGCGGTCGCGCACATTGCGCCGGGTGAGATACACGCCCCCGATCAAGCCGCGTCGTGCCAGCAGCGCCACCTCATCGAAGCGTGTGTAACCCACCATCAGGTGCGCACCCACGGCACGCCCGGCGGCGTCCTCCACCCGTGCGGCGTCGCGCTGCTGGCGCAGAGCGGTGTCCTGCCACAGCGAGGCGAGTGCGGCGAACGTCGCTATCAGCAGTACGATCAGAGGCCCATACGGCAACATTGCGCACGCACGGGGCGGCGACTTTTTGCCACCGACGTCGCCTCGGCACATGCGCAGCGCCGCCAGCAGCGCCACGGCCACGACCAGCGGCGTGCGCCACTCGCGCAGCGCCGCCAGCATCGGCGAATTGCCCTGGCTCACCACGGCCGGCGCGGCGATCAGCAACGCCCCCTGGGTCATTGCCAGCAGGGCCGCGCCGCAGCGGTGCACCCCTGTCGCTCCTGCCGGGTATGGCATTTACCGTACCCCCTCGGTTGCGGGCAGGCTGGGGGCTACGCCATACCAGTCCAGCCTGCGGGTCGCCAGCATGATGGTGCCCAGCGCGGCAAACAGCAGCAGCGTGCCCATCAGCAAGGCATTGTCTTCCGACACCAGCACGCCATAGAGCACGCCATACAGCGCCGCGATGCCGCTGCTCACGCCGATGCCACGCGCCCAACTGCCGAGCACCCCCGCCAGATACACGCCCAGCAAGGCAATGCAGGCGATGGCCGAGACGCCATAGGCGATCAGAAATTCCACATGCTCCGAGAGCGCAATCAGCAGCAGAAAGAAAATTGCCAGCGCCAGCCCTACCAGTAAATACTGCATGGGATGCACCGGCAGCCGTCGCACAATCTCCATCAGGAACAGCCCGGCGAAGGTCAGCACCACGAATAGGCTGCCGTACTTCACTGCCCGCTCGGCGGTGAGGTAGACATTCACCGGATCGATCAGGCTGATGCCCAGCACCTCGCTCCGGCCATCGTTGGTATTGGCGAGCAGGGCACGGTCAAAATCGCGCGCCAGATGCGAGACCTGCCAGGTGGCCGCGAAGCCGCTTTCATCGACCCGACGCTGCAGGGGCAGAAAGCGCCCTTGAAAACTGGGGTGCTGCCATGCCGAAGTAATGGCGACGCGCGTGGCGTTGGCGGTCGGTGCTATCGAGAGCCGTGCCAGACCGGTGAGCTTGAGCGGCAGGCTGAAGTCGTAGCTCGCGCCGGTGGCCAGATCCACCGCGCCCAAGGGCACATGCACGCCTGCCCCGTTGATGGCACCGGCCGTGCCCGTGGCGAGGCGATGCACGACGCCATTGACCTTGACCTCCGGGTCGTCCTTGATGCCGCGCGGGTCGGCCACCCCCAGCACCAGTGTGGCCTGCGCGTCAATCAGCTCGGCATCGGCGCCACGCCCCAGGCGCGGCGGCACCGTGGCGCTGCCCGCGAGTGCCGCATCCAGGTGATACAGGCGCACGCGGTACAGGCCGCGCTTGAGCGTATCGACGGCTAGTGTTCCATCGAGGTCGGTGCGCTGGGCGGGGAACACCTGGGTGCGCTCGACCACCTCGTCTACCAGACGTTCACGCAATATTTCGCCGTCCTTGTTTTTCTCCGGCACGCGCCGCTGGATGCGTTCCCGGTAATTCACCAGCAGTACCGGCCCGATCAGCGTCTGCTCCCCCGCTGCCGACTCGGCGATGTTGCGCGTCACGTCGTCCTGGCGGTAACTGCGCTGGGCGATCTGTGATTCGATCATGGCCAGCGGAATCAGCAGCAGGAAGGAAAGCAGGCCGATGGCCAGCAGCTTGAGAACGAGTTTGCGTTGCATGATGAGCTCCACGGGGTTGAGGTGAAGCCATGGTAGGCAGCGACAGTGCAGTAAGGATGAAGGCTGTGTGAATCGGGTGTGAATGGCTATGGCGTGGTGGCGTTCGGACTGCGGGATCATCGGCGATGCTTCACGCCTGTGACTCAAATTGATCCAAGCACCCAGCCGCCATGAGGTTCGCCTGGAGCCTTGCTGGAAGACGCCCCCCCATGCGGCAAGCGAAGAGAAGGTGATGTTCATCACCGTGTATTCGTGCAAGGGACTGGAGTTTCCCTTGGGGGTCATCCCCGGTGCCGAGCATTGGCAGCAGGGCGACGACTTGATTGAGCAGTAAACCCGCGTGCTTTATGTGGCGACGACGCGGGCGATGCCGGCACTGGTGGTCAGTCGCGTGGTCAGCCGGGTAGCCGGTGCTGGGGTCCCCTAGGGAGCTCGCATCGCCGTCTCGCCAGCGCCGACTTGGCGAAATTCGGCTATTTCCCCTCCGTTTCCGCCACCAGCTGAGCAACTGGCGGATAGGCAGAGCAGACTGCTGAGGCAACGCTTGGGCTTGCAGCCGCTCATCGCTCCATCAAATAGGCCATCTGACTGACCGTACCATTCCGACACCTACCGTAGACCCACTCGAACAGTGCAGCCAAAGTCGGTTTATGCTCCGGGTACCCTGAAGCACCTCAATGAGCAATGTCCCCAACTTCACCCACTGATGAAAGCTATTTCCGCACGCTATTCGAAGCCTGCGGCGAATCCTTCATCGTAACTAGCGAGCAGGGGCGGGCCATCGACTGCAATGAGGCGGCACTCAGTCTCTTTGCCTGCCAGCGCAACGATATCCTCGGCACCACGCCGCTGGATTGGTCGCCCGTGTTGCAGCCCAATGGCCGGCGCAGCGACGAGTGGGCAGCAGAGATATTTTCCGGTGCGGCAGCTGGCGCGACAGTACGTTTCGAATGGGAAAACCGCCGTCGGGACGGCACGCCGTTTTTTGTCAATGGTACCGTTCGTCGCGCAATTATCAATGAACAAGCCTGTTATCTGGTTATCAGCAGCGACATCACCGAGCGCAAGCGACTCGAGCAGCAGATGGCCGGATCGGAAGAGAGGTTCCGCGCCCTGTTCGAGCAGGCACCGCTGCCCTATCAGTCCCTCGATATGGGGGCCAACATCCTGCAGGTCAATGATGCTTGGCTGCGGCTTATGGGGGAAACAAATCGCGCAAAAGTTATCGGTCGCAGCATTACCGACTATCTCGAAGAGTCGTCGCTGCCCACCCTTGCCGAAAACTTTCCGCGGTTTGTCAGTACCGGTCAGGTCGAAGGCCCGGTCTTCGGCCTGGTTTCGCGAGACGGCGCAAAGCGCGTTGTGACAGTGACTGGGCGCATCGCCCGCGATACGCAGGGCAACCCGCACCACACCCATTGCATCCTCACCGACATCACCGAGCGCCAGAAGGCCGAAGATGCGATACGGGCAAGCGAACGCCGCTTCTCCCAGCTTATCCAGAACTCCTACGATGCAGTCGTTATTCTGGATGCGGAGGGTGTGCAACGTTTTGTAAGTTCTTCTGCGGAACGCGTGCATGGCTATACCCCCGCCGAACTGGTCGATATCCCGGTGATCGAGCGGATGATTCATCCCGAAGATCAAGATCGGGTGCAGGAGGCATTCCGGCAAATCATCGAGACGGGGTCAGGCGGGGTGCAATATCGGCACCGCAATAAGGCCGGCGGCTGGGTCGATCTGGAGGCTCGCGGCACGAATCAGTTGTCCAATCCGGATATCCGCGGGGTCGTCGTCAATGTGCGGGATATCACCGAGCACAAGCTGGCCGAGGGGCGACTCCGCCAGGCCGCCAGCGTTTTCGAGCATGCCAACGAAGGCATCGTCATCACCGATGCCAGGGGATCAATCCTTGACATCAACACCGCCTTCACGCGCATCACCGGTTATGCGCGGGACGAAGTGCTGGGCCAGAATCCGCGCCTGCTCAGCTCGGGGCGTCAGGGTCCTGAGTTCTATGCGGCAATGTGGCAGGCGCTCAAAGAATCCGGGCGCTGGACCGGAGAAATCTGGAATCGCCGCAAGGGCGGGGAAGTCTTCACCGAACTGCTGACCATCAGCGCGGTCAAGGACGAAAATGGTGTGGTGCAACGCTATGTGGCGCTGTTCTCGGATATCACCAACATCAAGGATTACCAGCAGCAACTCGAGCACATCGCCCACTACGACGCCCTGACCAATCTGCCCAACCGCATGCTTCTGGCCGACCGCATGCGTCAGGCCATGGTCTGGGTGCGGCGCAGTGGCCACCGCATGGGCGTTATCCTTCTGGATCTGGACGGCTTCAAGTGGATCAACGATTCCATTGGTCACGAGACAGGCGATGCCGTTCTGATCACCGTTGCCCGTCGCCTCGAAGGTGCCCTCCGCGCACAGGATACGGTGGCCCGCCTGGGCGGCGATGAATTCGTTCTGGTGGTTCAGGATGTGACCCACGGCGACGAAGTCCTGCTTATTGCCGAGAAGGCCCTGGACAGCTTGCGTGCCCCCATCGATGTCGATGGCCGCCACTACCATGTCTCCGGCAGTGCCGGCATCGCGCTTTACCCTGACGATGGAGATGATGATCAGACCCTGATCCGCAACGCTGACGTTGCCATGTATCAGGCCAAGGCGGCCGGCAAGAACCGATGCCAGTATTTTGACGCCGACATGCGGACCCTTGCCCTGCGACGGATGGAAACGGTATCCGGCTTGCGCCAGGCACTACTGGACAACGAGTTCACGCTGCATTACCAGCCGCTGGTAGAAGCTGTCACCGGCCGGATCGAGGGCGCGGAAGCCCTTATTCGCTGGCAGCATCCGCAGTTTGGCATGGTGCCGCCCGCCGAATTCATCCCGATTGCCGAAGAAAGCGGTCTGATCTCCGCCATCGGTGCATGGGCACTGCGAGAAGCACTGCGGCAGATGCGGGCCTGGGAAGATGCCGGAACGCCGCTGTCGCGGGTAGCGGTCAACGTCTCTGGCGTCCAGTTTCGCGAAGCCGGGCTATGCGACATGGTCAGCAATGCCCTGCGTGAGCACGGCCTGGCCCCGGACAGACTGACGGTCGAAATTACCGAGTCGGTGCTGATGGATGAGTCTCTGCTCACCACGGCCAGCATCAACGGACTCAAGATGCTGGGCGCGCAGCTAGCGCTCGACGATTTCGGCACGGGTTACTCATCGCTTTCCGCGCTCAAGAGCTTCCCGGTCGACTATGTCAAGATCGACCGAAGTTTCGTGCGTGATTGCATCGAAGATGCGGTAGATGCCAATCTGATCACCGCCATCATCCAGATGGCGCACGTGCTGAACCTCAAGGTCGTGGCCGAGGGCGTGGAAACCCCCGAGCAGGCCGACCTGCTGCGCGCACATGGCTGTAACCAGTTGCAGGGTTACCTGTTCAGCAAACCGCTGCCGGCGGACGCATTTGCCGCCTTGCTCGCCAAAGCCCCGGTCTTGCCCGGATGAGGGGCGTGGCGGTTGGATACAACCGACCTGTGGTTTGCCGAAGCTCGGGTGATAGGGTATGTCACAGAGTGACTGCTCGATTCTGGAACCTGTCATCGGTTCCCCGGTGATCAGACAGGTAGTTCAGAATCTGGTGCACCACTACATCACTCGAATCTTGTAGGGCCGCTTCGAGGCAGCTGGCGTTGGCCACTGATGCGACCGGTCTTAATCTTGAAGGCAGCTTGCCTGCTGCGCACGCTCCCGGATGCGCGCCAACTCTGCGCGTACCAAGGTGTCATCGGGGTTTGTGCGTAGGGCGTCGGCATCACGCAGTGCCCACGAGCAGGCCATTCCCGGTTTGATGCGCTTGACGACATCATCAATCGCGTATTGGGTGCTTTGAGCGATTGGACCGCGCAGTTGTTCGCGGGTTGTCTTCTCTATCGGGTTATCACACCCGGTCAGCAGAGCCGGCAGAAACGTCAGTACCGTCAGATAACTTTTCATGGAACAGAACGTTACCCGTATCCTCAGCGTTACGGTTGCCCCGGCGTATCCGCTCGCGGCATTGCACAGCCGCTGGCCGCCGATAAGCGCAACGCGTGCGTTGCGAAACCCTCATCGCCGTCCCGCCAGCGCCGACTTGGGGACAGCAATGGCCGCAAGCAATCGCTGGCGTATTTTGTTGCCGACTTACTTCCCTGCATTCCAGGAATCCTTCAATCCCACGGTGCGGTTGAACACCGGCGCATCCGGTTTTGAATCGATGCGGTCAGCGACGAAATAGCCGTGACGCTCGAACTGAAAGCTCTGCTCGGGCAGGGCGTCTTTGAGCGCGGGTTCAAGTTGCGCCGTGATCACCGTGAGCGATTCGGGGTTGATGTCATCGAGAAAGTCGCGGTCGCCTGAGCCGGGATGGGCCACCTTGAACAGCCGGTCGTACAGACGTACATCGCATGCGAGGCTGTGCGCTGCCGAGACCCAGTGAATATTGCCCTTGACCTTGACGCTATCGGCACCCGGAGTGCCCGACTTGGTTTCTGCGAGATAGGTGCAATGCACCGCGGTGATGGTGCCGGCGGCATCCTTCTCGCAGCCGGTGCACTCGACGACATAGCCATAGCGCAGACGTACCTTGTTGCCGGGGAACAGGCGGAAGTAGCCCTTGGAGGGCGTCTCGACGAAGTCTTCGCGCTCAATCCACAGTTCGCGTGAGAACGGTACGGAGCGCTTACCCAAGTCCGGCTTTTGCGGGTGATTGGGGGCGAAGCACTCTTCTGTTTGCCCATCCGGGTAGTTGTCAATAATCAGCTTCACCGGGTCGAGTACCGCAATACGGCGCGGTGCGGTTTCGCCGAGGTCGTCGCGCATGCAGGCTTCGAGGATCGCATAGTCGATTTCCTGATGGGCCTTGGAGACGCCGATCATCTCGGCGAAGCGCCGGAATCCGGCCGCCGTGTAGCCACGCCGGCGCGCGCCGACAAGGGTCGGCAGGCGCGGGTCGTCCCAGCCGGCGACGTGCTTTTCTTCTACCAGTTGAATCAGCTTGCGCTTGGAGAGCACGACATAGGAAAGATTCAGCCGTGCGAACTCGATCTGCTGCGGCGGCGGCAGATTGATGCAGCCGGCGTCTCCCAGTCGTGCCAGCAGCCAGTCGTAGAACGGGCGCTGGTCTTCAAATTCGAGCGTGCAGATCGAGTGGGTAATGTTCTCCAGCGCATCCTCGATGGGGTGAGCGAAGGTGTACATCGGGTAGATGCACCAGGTGTCGCCAGTGTTGTGGTGAGTGGCTCGGCGGATGCGGTAGAGCGCCGGGTCGCGTAGATTGATGTTGCCGCTGGCCATGTCGATCCTGGCGCGCAAGATGTGTGCGCCGTCGGCAAATTCACCCGCTTTCATGCGCCGGAAGAGATCAATATTCTCGGCAACCGAGCGATCACGGAACACAGAGTTCTTGCCCGCTTCGGTGAGTGTGCCGCGATTGGCGCGCATTTCGTCGGCCGATTGCGAATCGACATAGGCGTGGCCGCCCTCGATCAGTTTCTCGGCAAAGGCATACATCCAGTCGAAATAGTTGGAGGCGAAATACTGGTTTTGCCCCCAATCAAAGCCAAGCCAGCGCACTGCATCGATAATGGAATCTACGTACTCCTGCTCTTCCTTTTCTGGGTTGGTGTCATCGAAACGCAGGTGGCAGGCGCCGCCGTAGTCGCGGGCGAGGCCGAAGTTAAGGCAGATCGACTTGGCGTGCCCGAAATGCAGGTAGCCATTGGGCTCGGGAGGGAAGCGGGTGCGGATTTTCGCGGGATCGAGCCCAACCGCCGTGTCGCCAGCGCCGACTTGCGGACCGGGCTGCCCTGACCAGCGGCGCCGGGCGTGCTTGGCGGCCGCCAGATCGGCCTCGATGATCTGGCGTATGAAGTTGCTTGGGGCGGGCGTGGAAGGTGGGGTGTTGGTGGGATTGGTGCTGTGGCTCACGGTATCACGCAGAGGATTGACTGGACTGTCGGCATTCTACTGCCCGTCAATCGCGGCCAATCCGCCCCTTCATGTGCGAAAGTCCTCCGCCGTATGTCCTATCATGCCCCGAATCATGCAATTGACAGCCACGCAACTGACCGCCCCATGATCGATTATCGTAGTCTTGTCGCCATTGCCCTCGGTGCCGTACTGGGGGCCTGGCTGCGCTGGGGGCTGGGCCTTTGGCTCAATCCGGTAATCGCCGGGGTGCCCTTGGGCACGCTGGTAGCCAATCTGCTCGGTGGCTATCTGATCGGTTGTGCGCTGGCCATATTTCATCTCAATGCCGATCTGTCGCCGGAACTGCGCTTGCTGATCGTGACGGGTTTTCTGGGCGCCCTGACCACCTTTTCCACCTTCTCGGCCGAGGTCGTGGCCATGCTCCAGCGCGCAGACTACGGATGGGCCCTGGGAACCGCATCGCTGCATCTGTTTGGCTCACTGCTGATGACCTTTTTGGGCATCATGAGCATCCAACGTCTGGCGCAATAAATACAGGAGAGCACGCATGAGCGATTTCAGTCGCGATATCAGTGATGCCGAATTTGATACCGAGGTGCTGACCGCTTCGCACAAGGTGCCGGTGCTGGTCGATTTTTGGGCACCGTGGTGCCAACCCTGCCGCGTGCTCAAACCGATACTGGAAAAGCTGGCCGGCGAGTACGCGGGTCGCTTCCTGCTGATCAAGATCAACTCCGACGAAAACCCCGACGCGGCTGCGCGCTATGGCGTGCGTGGCATTCCGGCGGTGAAGGCGTTTGTCGCCGGCGAGCAGGTCGATGAGTTCAGCGGTGCCCTGCCAGAGAGCCAGGTGCGTGCCTTCATCGAGCGCATTTTGCCCTCGCCCGCCTCCGCCTTGATCGAGGCGGCGCAGGCGGCGCGTGCCGAAGGCGAACTGAGTACGGCGCTGGCGCTGCTGGACGATGCACGAGCGGCGGACCCCGCGAACGTGCACGCCTGGCTTGAGTCGGCCGAGGCGTATCTGGCGGGCGCACACGTAGCGGAGGCCCGCGCGACGCTTGATAGCGTCGAGGCACGGGTGCGCACCCCCACCGATGCCACGCGTTTTGCGGCCTTGCGTGCCCGCGTCGAGTTGCAGGTGGCCGGGCAGGGCGGCGATGTGGACGCGCTGAGTGCGCTGGTGGCCGCCAAGCCTGATGATCTGTCAGCACGGCAGCAACTGGCCAATGCTCTGGCGTTGGCTGGCCGCTATCGCGATGCGCTGGAGCAGTTTCTCGCACTCGTGCAGCGTGACCGCCAATGGGGCGACGAAGCGGGGCGCAAAGGCTTGCTGAACCTGTTCACTCTGCTGGCGGCACAGGCCGACCAGGAAGCACTGGTGCGTGAATACCGCGTCAAGCTGTCGCGTACGCTGAATTGACAGACCTGCCTTGCACAAAAGAGGAATGAGCTGATGACAGACGCCCTGCCGAATGCCCAAAGACCGACCATTTTGGTAGTCGATGACACGCCGCAAAATCTGTCGTTGATGAGCGGCCTGCTTGAGGAGCACTACACGGCCAAGCTGGCACCCAGCGGGGCGCGTGCGCTGAAAATCGCCGCGAGTCATCCACCGGATCTGATCCTGCTCGACATCATGATGCCCGAGATGGATGGCTACGAGGTCTGCACGGCGCTCAAGGCGAATCCGGCCACAGCCGGTATTCCAGTGATCTTCCTGACAGCCATGGATACCATGGAAGACGAGGAAAAGGGCCTGCTGGCCGGTGCGGTGGATTACATCACCAAGCCGATCAGCCCGCCCATTCTGATGGCGCGCGTGCGCAATCAACTGGCACTGAAAAATGCGATCGACCAGCTGCGCGAGCAGAACAAGGTGGTTGAGCAAGAGCGATTGCGCGCCCGTGAGCTGTTGCATCGCCTTAAAGAAGCGTCTGACAAAATGATCGAGCAGAACCGCCTGCTCAAGGTCGAGAAGCAGCGGGCTTTCGATTTCCTCTTCACCCTGGGTTCGAACTACCTTGCGCAGGGCAACCTGGATGTCGCGTGGGACACCTTGCGCCAATGCCCGTCGAGCGATGAGGTGATGGCCAAGCTCTACACGCTGGCGTTGGAGCTCGAAGCCGCCGGTCAGGCGCGCAAGGTGCTTGCGGTGGTGCAGCACATGGCGCAATCCAACCCAGAGTTCCGTGACATTCCTGATCGACTGGCCCGTCTCGCCGCTGACGAGGCGGCGGCATCGGGCACCGGATCGCTGTCAGCGTCCGCGACACGGAGCCTCGGGGGGATCGCGTCGCTCGGGCGTTACCGTATTGATCGCGAACTGGGGCACGGTGCCATGGGTATCGTGTATCAGGGTACCGATCCAAGCATTGGAAGGGTCGTGGCGATCAAGACAATGGAGCTGCATCTCGCCACGGGTGCAGAAGACGCGCAAGGCGTCAAGGAGCGGTTTTTCCGCGAGGCCGAAAGCGCCGGTCGTCTCGCGCATTCCGACATAGTGGCGATCTATGACGTCGGCGAGCAGGGCACCTTGGCCTATATCGCCATGGAGTTTCTCAAGGGCACCGACCTTGCCGCCTATGTGGCTCCCGAGAAGCGCCTGCCTATCGACAAAGTGCTCGGGATTGTGGCGCGTGTGGCCGAGGCGCTGCACTTCGCGCACAGCCAGGGGGTAATTCATCGTGACATCAAGCCATCGAACATTATTTATGAGGCGCAGACCGACAGCGTCAAGGTGACGGATTTCGGCATTGCCAGCCTGGTCAGTTCGACGCAATCCGATTCGGGGCTGATTCTCGGCACACCATCGTATATGTCGCCTGAACAGACGGCGGGAAAGGTGCTGGACGGGCGCTCGGATATCTATTCGCTTGGCGTGACGCTCTACCAGCTGGCCTCGGGACGGCTGCCGTTTCAGGCCGACTCATTGGCGCAACTGCTGTTCAAGATTGCCAATGAGCCGCCGGTTGATATTCGAACGATTGAGCCAGATTTTCCGGCCTGCGTGGCCGGCATTATTGAAAAAGCGCTGGCAAAGAACCCGGATGAGCGCTTCGCCACCGGTGAGCAGATGGCCCGCTCGGTCAATCTGTGTCGGCGCAGCATGACAGTGTTTGCTCCGGGGGGCGGCCAAAGGTCTTGAGGCACATCGCCGCTTCCGCTACCCGCCCCTGAAATCTGGTCAGGTATTCGGTTTCGTCGGCAGAAATGCTGTCCATTGCAGCCACTCCATACTACAGCGTGAAACCTACGGATCAACCCTCTGCCGAATTGACCCCGATCCAGATCGATGTCGTGCTCGAGTCGCGCGATATTCTGGTGGGGAGCGTTCTTGAGTATCTGAGTCCATCGGGGGCGCTGCTGCTGGCAAACACGGCCCTGAGTGCCATGGTTTCTCCGGTCTTGGCAATTTTCGCAGGCGCGGTCGATGCCGCTGGTTTTGCGGTGGTATTCGCCGGAACCTACCTGTTCTGCGCCGCGTGCAGTTGCCTCGTGGCGCTGCTGATACAGGCTTTTCGACTGCGAAAGCAGGAATGGCGACAGGGCCGTGTTGGCGTCCACACGCTGGTTTTCACCGCATCCGGCATGACCGAGCGGACGGCCTATAACGAGAGCCACGTCGCTTGGCAGGAAGTCAATTCCGTAACGAAAGCATTGGGCTATCTCCGTATTCGCTATGGCAAACAATACTTTCCGGTGCCGATTCGCGCCTTGCCGGCTCAATTCCCTGCAAGCCGGCTGCTTTCGATTCTTCGACAATGGCATCGTGCGGGCACGACCAAACAGGCTGGCCGGCGGTGGCGCAAGCGCTTGGCGTGGTTTGCCGGCGTTGGCTTCGCCGTGCTGTGTATCGTCTTCTCGTATGCGCTATCGATGGAATTTCACCGCATGCTGAAGACGTTCGACACGCTCAATCAGCATGCGAACTGGTACAACATCACCAGCCAACTGCGTCCGCGGATTGAGGATTTTCGGCAGACCCACGGCCGCTTGCCACAAACACTGGATGAAATTTCGAACAACCTCGTCAAAAATGACAGCTTTCAGCGACCGTTTCATTACGAGACTCGTGGCGACACTTACATCCTGGCGAGCTTTGGCCGCGATGGCGTGCGGGACCACGCTGACTATTGGCCAATTCGCGAGATGCCGCTTATCGAAGGTGATGCGCTTCGCCGTGGTCCGCAATCGGTCTGTCGCAAGCTGGACGCAGATACGGTGTTTTCCGATCGCGGGGCCCATTTTGCCTGCTTCGCAAAGTAGTTTTTCCCAGCCAGGCTTGCTGACTTCTCGCGACACCAGTCTGTTTGCGGCGACGGTTCATTTTCTAGGAGCCGGCTATTGGGATGAGTGCCAGCACGATCTCCTGATCGCCTGCTCCTGCAACTGTCGCGGCCGGCTATTGCCGAGTTGGAGTCAGGGCGGCCAGCACCATGTCGTTGAGATCAGTTGGCATCGGTAGCGTGCGCTGCATGAGTCGCTCGCGCAGTGCCTGCTGCTGATCCGGGGACAGATTGCGGGAGTTGGCAGCGAAGCGTTCTGCGAGCAAGCGCTTGTCGTCTGGCGGTAAGCCCTTCAGCTGGCTGTGGGTGTATTGGACTTTGCGCGCGACCTCCACGAACTCGTTCAACATCGCCTCGCGGTGCGCGCTGTTTGCGGGGTCGTCCAAGGCCTTTTCGAGCTCGGTATGCAGCTCGGTCAGTTGAGCGCGGCTGAGATAGGAGAAGCTCTCGTCGATCAGTTCGCGCAGATCTTCCTGATCCATGCTTGCCGGTGCCTTCAGCGCAGGGAGTGTCTCCGGTGCCGGGATGCTCGGTACTTTGCGGACCCCCGTTTTGCTGCGGTTCGCCTCATCTTCCTTCATGGAGGACTCGAGCAGGTTTCCGGCGAAGCCAAGCAAATACATTAGGAAAGGATCCGCAGCGCGCGCGGCGAACGGCTGCGCGACGACGACGACAAGCACGATTGTCCTGAGCAGAGAACTTGGATTGCAAAGACGGCTTAATGCCATGAACGCCTCCTGTCAGTCACTGTACGGATGGAAAGTCTAGCGCACTGTGAGGATGCGCGTCAGGTAACCGCAGGCGCTGCCTTGGCTGTACCGCATTTATGGCGCTCAGAGCGAAGGCGGCGCTGGGCAGTAGGCGATAGGTTGGTCAAACCACTCGTCAATCGACCTCGCCGATCTATCGGCAACGGTATCATCTCAAGATGATTAATCTTGCCGAATGGCTTCAATGATCGCTATCGCCAACGGTGCTGGCAAGGGGCAAGCCTCGATCCCGCAGGCTACCTATATCGCTGGACACGGGGTCTTGCGACCCGATCGCACGGCAAGTCGGCGCTGGCAGGACGGCGATGATTCGGTTCTGGCAATGATCTGCGCGTCAGGCGACACGCCTAGGCCGTTACCGAGGTTCGCTTGAGGTTCGATCCAGAGGCACGCAAGGCGGCGCTTCCAACGCTGTCGTTCGACGAGTCGCTCCCGGTCAACGCCCGGCGTGCAGAAATCGCCCGGACGATCCTCGCGCACCAAGTGGTGGTGGTATGCGGTGAGACCGGTTCGGGAAAAACCACGCAGCTCCCCAAGATATGCCTGGAAATCGGCCGTGGCCTCAATGGCCTCATCGGCCACACCCAGCCGCGGCGCATTGCGGCCCGCGCCACTGCGGCACGTATTGCGCAGGAGCTCAAATCCGAACTGGGCCAGCATGTCGGCTACAAGATCCGCTTCACCGACAAAACCACCCCGTCGAGCTATATCAAGCTGATGACCGACGGCATTTTGCTGGCCGAGACGCAGACCGACCCGTTGCTGCGCCAGTACGACACGATCTTGATCGATGAGGCGCATGAGCGTTCGCTCAATATCGATTTCATGCTCGGTTACCTCAAGTCGGTGCTGGCGAGACGGCGAGAGTTGAAGCTCATCGTCACCTCGGCCACGCTCGATGCGGAACGCTTCAGCAAACACTTTGACGGTGCGCCGGTGATCGAGGTGTCCGGGCGGCTGTACCCGATCGAGACACGCTATCGGCCTTTCGAAGAGCAGAAAGATGCCGATCTGAACAGCGCTATTGTCGACGCGGTGAGCGAAGCGCATCGCGAAGGGCCAGGCGATGTGCTGGTATTCCTGCCCGGTGAGCGCGAGATCCGCGAGGCGGCTGAGGCGCTGCGCAAACACCACCCACCGGGCCTCGAAGTGGTGCCCTTGTTTGCCCGCCAAACCGCCGTGGAGCAGGCGCGGGTGTTCCAGCCGCATCAGGGGCGGCGCGTGGTGCTGGCGACCAATGTCGCGGAAACCTCACTGACCGTGCCCGGCATTCGTTATGTGATCGACTCGGGGCTGGCGCGGGTGAAGCGCTACTCGCATCGCAACAAGGTCGAGCAACTGCAGGTCGAGCCGATTGCGCAGGCGGCGGCCAATCAGCGCGCCGGGCGTTGCGGGCGGGTGTCGGCGGGGGTGTGCTTCCGTCTGTATGGCGAGGAGGATTTCGCCAAACGCATGCCCTACACCGAGCCGGAGATTCTTCGCTCGTCGCTGGCCGGTGTGATCCTGCGCATGAAATCGCTGGGGCTCGGCGATGTCGAGGACTTCCCCTTCCTCGAAGCGCCCCTGCCGCGCATGATTGCCGATGGTTACCAGTTGCTGGCCGAGTTGGGCGCGCTGGATGAAGCCAGCAAGCAGCTGACCAAGGTCGGCCACGAGCTGGCCAAGCTGCCGCTTGACCCCAAGATTGGCCGCATGATGCTGGCGGCGCGCGAACACAATTGCCTGAACGAAGTACTGGTGATCGCGGCCGCGCTGTCGACGCAAGACCCGCGCGAACGACCGCAGGAGCGCGCCGCAGCGGCCGATCAGGCGCATGCGCGCTGGAAGGATGAAAAATCCGAGTTCCTCAGCTACCTGAAGCTCTGGGAAGCGGCCGATGAGGTGTGGAAGCACGAATCGTCGAACAAACAGCGCCAGTGGTGCAAGAGCAATTTCATCAGCTGGCTGCGCCTGCGCGAATGGCGCGACGTGCAGGGCCAACTGAAAACCCTGTGCCACGAACACGGCTGGAAAGAGAACCAGTTGCCGGCGAGCTACGAAGCCACGCACAAGGCGCTGCTGACCGGTCTGCTCGGGCACATCGGCCTGATCAACGAGGAAGACAAGAACTACTTTGGCGCGCGCGGCATCAAGTTCTTTATCCACCCCGGTTCCACGCTGGTCAAGAAGGCGGGGCGCTGGATCGTGGCTGCCGAGCTGGTTGATACCTCGCGCCTGTTTGCCCGTTGCATTGCCAAGATCGAGCCGCTTTGGCTGGAGCAGGTGGGTGAGCATCTGCTGCGCCGGCATGTCTTTGAGCCGCACTGGGAGAAGGGGGCGGGGCAGGTGGTGGCGTGGGAGCGGGTGACGCTGCACGGTCTGGTTCTGCACGCCAAGCGACGCATTCACTACGGGCCGATGTCGCCAGCGGAGGCACGCGGCATCCTGATTCGCGGCGCGCTGGTGAATGGCGAAGTGGGCGAAGACTGGCTGAAGAAATGGCGCTTTCTGCAGCACAACCTTAAGCTCAAGGGCGAGATCGAGAAGCTGGAGCACAAGTCGCGCCGGCCTGACGTGCTGGTGGACGACGAGTTGGTCGCGGCGTTTTACGAAGACAAGATTCCCGCCGATATCTATTCGCTGGCCGCGTTCGACAAATGGCGGCGCGACGCTGAAGCGGCCAACCCCAAGCTGCTCTTCCTGGAAAAAGAGCAGTTGATGCGCCATGAGGCGGCGGGCATTACCACCGACAGCTTTCCGCCCACGCTCGATCATCTCTCGCACCGATTCAAACTCAGCTACCACCACGACCCCGGTGCCTCGGACGATGGCGTTACGATGAGCGTGCCTTTGGCTGCCCTAAATCAGGTACCGCTGACCCGCTGCGAATGGCTGGTGCCCGGCCTGCTCAAGGAAAAGGTGGTGGCGCTGATCAAGACGCTGCAACAGAAGTTCCGCCATCGCCTGCAGCCGATTGACGAGTTTGCCGAGAACTTTTGCGCACGTCATTATTTGCAACAGCGGCCCACCGAGCAGCCGCTGATCCGTGCCCTGACCGGCGCCGTCGAAGACAAGATCAACCTCAAGCTGCCACTCGATGCCTTTCGCGCGGGCGAACTGCGCCCGCACCTGTTCATGAACTATCGCCTGCTCGACGAGCACGGCGGCACGCTGGCCATGTCGCGCAATCTGGCGGAGCTGCGCGCGCAGTTTGGTGAGCGGGTGGCCGAGGCCTTTGCCAAGGCCGAAATTGCGCGTGACGTTCCGCGCACTATTCCGCAAGTCGGCGCTGGTAACACGGCGATTTCACCGCTGGCAGAAGGAAAAGTGACCGCGTGGAGCTTCGGCGAGCTGCCCGAGCTGCTGGAGATCACCGTAGCGGGTCGCCAGATCGTCGGCTTTCCCGCGCTGGTGGATGAGGGCGATGGCGTGCGTCTCTCGGCCTTTGATACCGACGAGCGCGCCGCCAGCGAACACCAGAAAGGCTTGACGCGCTTGTTTTCCTTGCAGTTGGCCGCGCAGGTTAAAGCCATCGAGAAGCTGTCCGGCCTGCGCGAGCTGGCGATGCAGTTCATGCCGCTGACCAGCGAGAAGGAACTCAAGGACGCGCTGGTGGCGACAACGCTGGAGCGCACCTGCCTGATGGCTCCACTGCCTAGTAACGAGAAAGCCTTCAACGAGCGGCGCGATGCCGCGCGTGGCCGCATCCTGCTCGTGGCGCAGGAAATCATGCGCCTGCTGGGCGGCATCGTGGGCGAGTATCTGGTGTTGCAAAAGAAGCTGGCGGGCATGCAAAAGGCCTACCCCGCCACCTGTGCCGATATCACTGGGCAGGTCGCAGCGCTGATGCCAGCGGGACGAGGCGGACGCTTCATTACCGCGACCCCGTTCGAGCGCCTGCAGCATTTCCCGCGCTACCTCAAGGGCGCGCAGTTGCGCCTGGACAAGGCGCGTGCCGAGGGCGCCGCCGGCACTCGTGATAACGGGCTGATGGCGCAGTGGCAGGCGATGGGCAAACCCTGGGAGCGCGAGCATCTGGCGACACTAAAAAGTGGCGGTGGCGATGCCTTTCTCGACGAATTTCGCTGGTTGCTGGAAGAGCTGCGTATTGCGCTGTTCGCGCAGGAACTGAAGACGCCGTCGCCGGTGTCGGTAAAGCGCTTGCAGAAAATGTGGGAGTCGCGCGAGCGGCGGTGAACTTGTGGTTGCCTATCTGGCTACCCTGGTTTTTTTCCAAACTGGCGATATGCGGCAAACCACCGTGCGGCTTCTTTTCGACTGGCACATCCATCCGTCATTTCACGCGCTGAAACATCGCCTTGCCCGCCAGGGGTTTTCGTACCCATTACGGTTCCCGCCGCTGCCAAAACCTGGGCCGCTGCATCTGATGAAATACGGCGCTGATGCGAAGTACGCCGTCATGCTCACGATACAGAACTGAATATGGATAGTCGCCCAACGGGAACCAGCGGCGACCCTTGCTCGTTTTCGTGCCGATGCTGGGAAACAGGACCAGAAGGTTAGCAACCTTCTCGAACCGGGCCAGAAAGCTCAGCGCGACGGCAGCCCCGGCTTCGCCGAGGTAATAGTCGGATGCGTCGGCGAGGTCCTGTTCTGCTTCCGGGGCGAGGTCGTAGCTCACCCAAGGTGAGCGGCAAGCTTGGCGCGCAAACGCGCCACGGCCTGTGGTCCAGCAATCCAGGCGGCCTCACCGCTGGCAATGCTTGCCTCGCGGCGCTCAGCCTCGGCGTCCCACTCGGCCAAAAATGCAGGCTCTGCATCTCGTGCCACCGACAGCAACAAGTCCTGCGCCAGTTGCGCGCGTTCGCCCGTTGGCAGGATTTTGGCTTGCTTGGCGAGTTCATCACTCAATGCGGACATGGTGGTGCTCCCAATGGAAAACATGACTTGAGTATAGCTCCGATGCGCGCCAGCTCTGCCCACCTGGACTCACTTTCATGCAGCAGGAAATACGAGCCTGGACCTTTCTCGATGAATTTTACTGGTTGCTGGAAGAGCAGCGTATTGCGCTGTTCGCAAAGAATTGAAGGCGCCGTCGCCGGTGTCGGTAAAGCGCTTGTAGAAAATGTGGGTGTCGCGCGAGCGACGTTGCCCCGGGGTGCCCCGGCTTCCCATCACCCCTCGTCATGGTCGCCAGGTGGTAAGCCCATAAAGCCATTATTCAAGAGTGGATTTTTTTTGCGCGGCGTTCTGCGTAATATTAGTGAACACAAACAATACGTCCGCCGCGCCGACGATCAGATCGCGCAGGGGAAAACTTGGGGGGGGAAGCTGTATGACAAAAAAACTGCTTGTCGGCGTGGCGCTTGTCGCTGCGGTCGGCGTCGTGTATCACTTTGCCACGCTGCCGCCGGCACCGCCCGCGGTGCCGGCAGTTACCGAGCTTCCTGTGCCCAAGGTGCCGGCGCTGACGGCTTATGACATGCCCACGGGCAATGTGCCGGTGCTTAACGAGGAATTCCGCTCTACCTACCGCAGTGTCTCTATTCAGCAAGTCATCGATGCCAAGCTCGATACGGGCATCTACAAAGGTACGCCCTACTGGAAACAGCGTGAGAAGTGGTTCAACGAGAACTTCTATGCGACCTTGGCCGCGAAAAAGGTTTGGCCAGAGAGTAAGGGCCCCGACACGCACCAGCGCGGCGATCCGGTGACCTGGACCTACGAACCCATTCCCCAATACGTTCCTCCGCCTTGCGATCAACCGCAGCCGACAGGGTATGACGCCGAGGGCTGCCGTTACGTCAATGCCTTGTTCAAGGATCTCGAGGCGAAAGACCCGGCAGCGGCCAAGGTGGCGCGCGATCAGGCACGTCGCGGGCGTGATGTCTGGTTCAAGGGCACCTTCGGCAACCAGGATGAAAACTACTTGCTGCAGTCGCGCGTGACCGGCAAGGAGAACATGAATTACCCGTGGCTCGATACGCGCACCCGCTCGCAGCGCTTTACCAAGTGGGGGCTGATCAACGACCCCGATTGCGTTGAGGGCGATGCGTCGACCCACTGGTATGACAAGTGCCAGGACCCCCATTCATCCGGCGTTCTCGGGTATCGCAAGTACTACGCTGATCCAGTGAAAGACAAGGATGGCAAGATAGTCTATGACCCCAAGACCGCCGCCTACTCGGCCGACGAAATCAAGAAGAACCAGCGCTATGTGATCGGCCACCCCTGCGTGCAGTGCCATGTGGGCTTTGATCCGACCAATCCGCCGGCCAACCCGAACGAGCCGAAGTGGGCCAACCTCACAGGTACCATTGGTGCGCAGCATATCCGCCAGCCATTGGCTTTCTTCCAAGGCTTGCCGATGAATCACCTGGCCAATCAGGCGCTGATGGGCGGCCGTCTGGGTACCATTGATACGTCGATTGTCGCCTCGGACTTCATGCATAACCCTGGCACGCAGAACAACATCATGGATTTCCATAACAAGCGTCTGTTCGAGCATGTGATGAAAGACCCGGTGACCGGCGAAGTGAAAAAGGCCAACACCCGCCATGTGCTCAAAGGCGGTGAAGACTCGGTCGGGGAACATCTGGCCCTGATCCGGGTGTACATGAATATCGGCCTGTGTACCGAAGAATGCTGGACGCCCAACTTCCCCTACCCCGGACAGTTGGCCGGTCGCGGGACCAAGCAAAGCCCGATGCGCATAATGCAGTGCGCCGCCCAGTGTGATCCCTGGAACTATGCCGATAGCAAGATGGAGGACCTGACGGCCTTCCTGATTACCGGTGGGCCGGCTTATCTGCTTGCCTCGAAAGATCTTGACGGTACCGAGGGCAAGCAGTTCGTCGATACCACTGTTGTAGCGAAAGGCAAGGACGTATTTGCCCGCGAATGCGCCTCATGCCATAGCTCGAAGATGGCACCGGAGAATGTGCGTAGCGACAAAGCCGCACTGGCCAAGTTCTACGAAGGCCATGTGTTCGGCAAAGAGGACTACTGGCAGTACGAGTTTACCGAGTCGCAGCGCAAGGATGACGAGTTCATGGGCAAGCACTTCGTCAAAGATGCTAAAGGCAACTGGCGACCCAAGCAGTTCGCCGAGAAGGGCATCTTCGGGCAGGACTGGCTTTCCAATGACGAGCGCATCCCCTTCAATATTGTCGGTACCAATATGTGCCGTGCCATGCATGACAACCACAATCAGGGCCAAATCTGGGAGGAGTTTTCTTCCGAAACCTACAAGGAATCGGCCTCGCCGGGCAGCGTGCCAAGGGTGTTCAATCGCCTGATACCGGTACTTGGCGGCAAGACCTTCGGTGAGAAAAAGATCGAGGGCGGCCCCGGCTACCTGCGCAACTTCTCGCTGCTCTCGGCCTGGGCGACGGCACCGTTCCTGCACAACAACTCCATTGGCGAGGTGACTTACCTTAAGGATGGCGCACCGGACTACACGCTCAAGGGACGTATCGCCCAGTTCGAGATGGCGTTTGAAGAACTGATGACCTCGGATAACCCCACGGTCACACCGAGCCGGCCGGTAAAGGTGGCTACCTTCACCGAAGACACCCGCGTCTCGCCGCAGGAAGATGGCCAGGGCTTCCCGAAGTTCACCATCAAGAAGGGCACGCCATCGGCGTACGTCTTGTCGGCCGATCCGCACAATGCCCTGTTCATGAAGTGCGACGACCTGCAGGAAAACAAGGGGCACCAGTTTGGTGTGGACCTCAAGAAGGAGGAGAAGCACGCATTGCGTGAGTTCCTCAAGCTGATGTAAGGAGCGGGTGATGCGACGCTGGCAATGGTCTCTGGGGCGGTGGCTGCGGCTGGCCGCTGTCGTGTCAGCGCCGACTTGGCTGCTGGGATGTGGCGACAGCCCGGTGCCGATTGCCGAGCAAGCAAAAAGTGCGGTTGCCGGCAACGAGGGGCTGGCGTTGTCGCGCAAGGTGATCTCGGAGGAAGACCTCCCGCCGGCAGGCACCCGCTCGCTGTTCGATCATGTGATTGCCCAGAATGATGGCTTGCCTTACCCGATCAGCAAGCTGGTCAAGGTCTTGCAGGACCAGAATCCGACGGCCGAGCCGCCGATAACGCTGTTGATTCCCGTTGGGCGCTCGCTGCTCAAGGGGCAGGCTGACAACCTGCATCCGCGCTTGGCGATTGCCGCCGACTTTGAGGGAAAAAATACGCCAGCCGGCCTGGGCAAAGCGCCGCGTGGTCAGCTTTTTGTGGCCATGGTCGAGAATGCCAAAGAGCTGGAGGTGCTCAGCTACAACGAGGCTGCCGGGCGCTTCGAGTACCAACTGGTGCAGAACTACTGCGAGGGCTGCGTGCCGCGCATCGTCTACGCACGGCGTCAGATCTGCCTGACCTGCCACCAGGGCGGCACGCCGATTTTCTCGCAGCGGCCCTGGAGCGAGACCAACGGCCAGCCCGAAACGGCGCGCGCGATCGCTGTGGCGCGCGGGAGCAGCGAGCCCTACCACGGCGTGGCTTTGCAGCAGCCCTTGGCCAGCGCCGAGCGTTTCGATCAGCTGACCGATGTCGGCAACTTTTATCTGGTGACTCAGCGCCTGTGGCTCGATGGCTGCGGTGCCGAATCTGCAGGCGGTAACGAGTGCCGGCGGCGCATGCTCTCGCTCGCTTTGCAATATGCGGACAATGTCGGCAGCTTCAAACCCGAGGGCAAGGAGGTCGAGCGCCTGCGTGAGCTGCAGGCCAAGACCTTCCCCAAGGCCGGCATAGTCGTACCCGAGTCCGATCTGCTCAACCGCGACCCGATTGGCGAGAAGCAAGGTGTGAAAGGCTGGCTGCGCTCGCTGATCACGCGCGAGATCAAGCTGGGCGAGGGTGCCAAGGACAATGAAGATCTTGAGGCCTTTGACAAGCTGCCGCCGCTGCGCCGCGAGCTTGACCCGCTGACCTTGCGCGCGCCCAAGCGCACCCTGACGGCCAATGACATCGACGGCGCTTATGGTCTGGCCAGCTTCTTTACCGAAGCCGACCTCAAGACCCTGAAAATGGCGCATGGCAATGACATGAAAAAACTGCTGGCGCGCGTGGAGGCCTTGCCGGACAAGGCGTTTGGCGAGGCGCCCTTCGTGCGTGTACGCATGATGGAAGCGCTGCTCGGCCAGCCCCGGGAATACTGCTGCCTGAAGACCGACGAGATGTCGCCGCCGGTGGTTTCTGGCGTGCCACCGCTGGCGATCAACGCCCTGCCTGAACTCAAGCCCTTTGAGCAGTATTGCTTTTCCTGCCATCGTGGCAATCCGGCCAAGCGCCTGAATTTCATGGCCGGCGACACCGAGGCCGAGGTGCTAGCCAACATCAAGGGCAAGGCCGAGATTCGTGATTCTCTGGATTGGGAGCGTTATGAGAATACCGACAAGTCGAGCAAGTTAATGCCGCCGCGCGATTCGGTGCAGTACCATAGGTGGCAGCAGGCCGGCGCCGGTGCGGTCGACGAGCGCAATAAAATGCGCGAACTCGTGCCCGGCATGTTCCAGTTTTAGGAGATCTCATGAGGTTTTGTCGAACGCTCGTCGCCGCGGCCTTGTCGCTGGCAACCGTTGGCGCAATGGTTGCTGCGCATGCCACGCCGGTAAATGCCCGGTATTACAAGCAGCAGTACGGCTACATGCCTTCATGCAACGCCTGCCATCTGGATGGTGGCGGCTCGTCGCTCAATGCCTATGGCAAAGCCTTCAAGGAGGCGGGCAAGAATCTGGCAGCGCTGGAAAAGGTTGCCGCGGCGGACAGCGACGGCGATGGTGCCACCAACGCCGCAGAGGCCCAGGCCAAGTCCAATCCGGGCGACAAGACCTCCATGCCGGGCAAAGCCGGCAACTGGCTCGATGTGGCGGCACTGATTCCCAAGGAGGCGCAGAGCCTCTTTCCCGGTGTGAAAACCTGGCAGCCGCGCGATGCCATTCTGACCCCTGCCGATATTGCCGCCGCCAAGGGCATGGGCGCCACACTGTCGGCGGCCGATGAAAACACGATCTACATTCCGGTCGAGAACCAGTACCCGGTGGGCACGGCGCTGATCTTCGCCGCCACCCATCAGGGCAAGACCTTCTACTTGCTCATGGCGACCGACAAGCAGCTCAAGATCACCAAGGTCGAGGTCTTGAACGCCAGTCAGGTTCCCGAGGCCAAGAAAAGTGCGGTCTTTGGCAAATTTGTCGGTGTCGCCGCTCAGTCGGTGCCGTTGGCAACCGGCGGCAATGCGCTGGATGCCTCGATCACACAGGCGGTCAAGAATGCCGGTGTGCTGCTCTACGTGCGCCTGAAAGGCGCCTGAGCATGACCGCCCCGTTGCGCTGGGCGGCGCTGATGCCCCTGCTGTTGGTCGTATTGGCTGGGGTGGCCGGGGTGGCTGGGGCCGAAGAGCCCAGCTTCTTCGGCAACGAGCCGATTCCTGTCGAGCAACTGGTGAACCTGCCACCGCCCAAGCCGGACTGGATGACGATAGGGGGCCCTATCGCCCTGATCAGCTTTTTCTTTGGCCTGTGCTACGCCGTCTGGCGCCTGATTCCGTTCCGCGAGACCAAGACTCACTTCAATCTGCGTGATCTGCCGGTGGCGGCACAGCGCGGCATTGGCATGGCGGTGGTGCTGTTTGGCATTGCCTTCATGTTCGGTGCCTTCGAGGTGCATTACCAGCTAGGCTTGCATGGCGATGCCGAGACCTACTTCCAGCAGATGAGCCTGGGGCACCTGATTGTCATGACCCACGTGCACATGTTCGGGTTCACGACCAGCTTTTTCATCATTGGCATTCCGTTCTCGCTGCACTTCTATCGCTCGCGCGCCTATCAGTGGATATTCCCCATGGGCTTGGCGGCCTCGCTTTGCGATATCGGTGCCTGGTGGGGCATGAAATTTATCTCGGTCAATTTTGAATATGTGACCTGGTTCTGCGGGGTGGTCTTCAGCACCTGCTATGTCTGGATGCTGGGGGGCTTGATCCGCGTGCTGTTCTTTCCCAACGTGCATTGGTGGTTCCCGCGCTTTTTCGGCGAGGACCAGCCGCTTGACGACTAGACGATCCGCAAGTCGGCGCTGGTGACACGGCGATTTTGGCCATGAGTGAGCTATTTACCGCGTTTTCACGCGCCGCCCGTGATCTTTTCACTCCGGCCGTGTTCTGGCGTGTGCTCTGGCCGCCGTTTGCGGCACTCGCGATTTGTATCGTCGTGGGGCTAAGTGTTTGGCAGCCGGCCTTGGCGCAGTTAGAGTTGCTGGTGCCGACCTTGCCCTGGACGGGCTTCGAGTGGGTCGCCCAGTGGGCGGCCATGTTTCTGCTGCTCGCCGGGTTTGTCGCGCTGTTTTACTTCACCACGCTGCTGCTCGTGGCCATCGTCGTCCTCCCCGGCCTGATCAATCGCGTGGCCCGGCAGGACTACTCCGATCTTGGTCGCCATGGGGAGAACGTCTTTGTCGGCAGCCTGCTCACCACGCTCGGCGCGACCCTGATTTATCTCATCGGCGGGCTGCTCAGTTTGCCCTTGCTGCTGATCCCGGGTGCGATTCTGGTCGTGCCGCTGGTGTGGACCGGCTGGGTGAATCAGCGCACCTTTCGTTTTGATGCCCTGGCCGAGCACGCCACGCGGGCTGAGCTGGCCGACTTGATTAAATCCGACCGCGGTGGTTTTTTTATGGTCGGCGTGGGCTGTGCCGCGCTCGCGCACGTGCCCGTCCTCAATTTTCTGGTGCCCGGTTACACGGCGCTGGTATTCGTGCATCTGGGGTTGCAGCGGCTGCGTGCACTGCGTTCCCGGCAAGGAGTTCAACTGTGACGACCATAATCCCTTTTCAGCCTGTTGGTATCGGGGCTTTCATCATCGGCGACGAGATAATTCTGGGCAAGCGACAGGATAAGCACCTGGCCAGACTCATCGAAATTCTCGCTGTCCGCGGACTGACGTTGAGCTGGGCAACCTATGTCGGCGATCAGCGTCAGCGCCTGATCGATGCCTTTGATAACAGCTTTGTCTCAGGCGATCTGGTGTTTTCCTTTGGCGGTATCGGCGTTACGCCCGACGACCACACGCGGCAGTGCGTTGGCAAAGCGCTGGGGCGTGAGTTGCTTCTGCATCCCGAGGCCGAGGTGCTGATCCGTGAGCGGATGGCTGAGGCCAACTACCCGGTGACGCCGGAGCGCCTTGAACTGGGCCATTTCCCCCGAGGCAGCGCGATTATTCCCAATCCGTACAACAAGATTCCCGGCTTCAGCATTCACCACCATCACTTTCTGCCCGGCTTTCCGCAGATGGCCTGGCCGATGGCCGAATGGGTGCTCGATACGCATTACGCGCACCTGTTTCATCAAAGCGACACCGGCGAAGCCGCCATTTTGGTGTGGGATGGCCTGGAGGGCGTACTGCTCGATCTGATGAAGCGGATCGAAAGCGAATTCCCCGGACTCAAGGTCTTCAGCCTGCCGTTTCTCGGTTCCGAGACGATGGCTCGCCATATCGAACTAGGGGTACGTGGTCCAAGGGCCGGGGTCGAACCGGCCATGGCACTCATGCGCCGGGAAGTGGCGGCGCTAGGCTATCGCTTCGAAGAAAAGCCAGCCTGAGCGCGACTGGCGTATCCCGTCCTTACTGCTTGTTTTTGCGCACCTGACGGCGGTCGTTCTTGCCATCCTGGTTGCGGTCGCGCTGACCATCGTGGGCTTGGCGCGCAATGTGGCGGCTTTGCACGTCAGCGCCATGCTCCAGCCGGGCGCGTTCCTTTTTTGTTACCGTGCCATCGGCTGTGGCCTTGTCTTCCATCTTGTCCAGCCGATCCTGGCCTTTTTCTAGGCGTGCGGCTTCGCGCTCGGTGAGCGAACCCGTACTGGTGGCGCGGTCGATGCGTTGCTCCTGATTGGCTTGCCGCTGATCAAAGCGCGGCGTCTCGGTCTGTGCCCAGGTCGGTGCAACGAGAAATGCGGACAAAAGGGTGGCGGCGACAGCGGTGGCGCGAATGCGATTCATAGTGGGTCTCCTGAGATTAGTGTGGTCAATTTCCACGAGCGCGATTAAAGGGCTCCAATGTAAAAGGCGTGTGTCCGACATGTAACGAAGTACGCATAAGCGCAACAATCTTCACCACAAATCAGGACGGTCGGTGAAGATCGCCGTGCAACCGAGCGCGAAAAGGCGATCGGCCTCGATGTGGTCGTTGACGGTGTAGCAGGCCCAAGCGACCTTACCCAACGCCTGGGCCGTTGCACTAGAGACATGGCGGGCGGCCAGGTGAATGGCCAATGCGCCTAGTTCATCGTAATCATCGCGCCAATGGGGCGGCAGGTGTTCGTAGAGCAGGGCCAGTGGCAGCGTCGGTGCGGTGGTTCGTGCCGCCCGCAGCGCCGCACCCGAGAACGACGACACAATGCCCGGACCACTCCACTCAGCCAGCGCCTGTGCGACCGTCTTTCCTGTTTCCTTATCGTGGCCTGCAGCGGGCTTGATCTCGATATTGGTCCACAGCTTGTGCTGGGCGGCGCGCGCCATGATCGCTTCAAGGCCCGGAATCGGTTCGCCGGCATAGGCCTTGTGATGATTGCGCCCTGCGTCCAGTTTCTGCAATTCACGTAAGCTGAGCTCAGCCACACGACCATGCCCGTTGGTGGTTCGCTCCAGTGTTTCATCGTGGATGACCACCGGAACGGCATCGGCACTGAGCATGACATCAAACTCGATTCCCGCACACCCGAGTGCGGCGGCAATTTCCAAGCCGGCGAGGGTGTTTTCGGGCGCAAGTGCCCCGCCGCAACGATGCGCGATGATGCGCGGGTAGCTCAGCATTGTGCTCAACGTTTCGCCGAGGCTGCGCTTGGTATTTCCATGCGCATGACCGTGCGGTCCAGCGCCTCCTTGGGGGCGCGATCAGCAACCCAAACGGGTTCAAGCTCTTCGCCAAAAATCTTTCGGAAACGCTCGCGGACAATCCCTGATTTGATGCGTGCGCCACGCAACTTCGGGGCTACCAGGCGTGCCGAGATGGCATTGATGAGAGCGACGTCGAATCCGGGCGACTGACGCACCATCTCAATCGCATTCGGTGTCATCGGAAGGAAGCCGCTGCGTTTAACCCAAAGGCGCTGGTTCTCGGGGTCGAGCACAAAGCGTACGAAGCGACTGATTAGTTGGTCTTGCGCACGTGTCGTGCCGGCGAGTACCCACAAGCTCAGCCCATCAGGGATCAGTGCGCCCACGCGCTCGCCAAACACGTCGCCGTGGTGGGGCAGTGGCGCGACGCGCACGTCCATGCCGGCACTGCGAATGGCCGTGTTCATCGCCGAACTGCTGGTGAGCATGGCGCAGTCCCCTGCGAGAAAACGCTGGTCGCCTTCACGGCCGGCGCCAAAGTAGTGGAAATAGCGGCTCTTTTGCCAGCTAGTAATCAAGGCCAGATGCTTTACGCTGATCTGACCGTTGGCGTAGACCTTATCCTGGGCACCCGTCCTGGTCACAAAGGTTTCGCCTGATTGCGAGGCCAAATTTTCCAGATGTACCCAGGAAAAGTGCGAGGTGGTCAGTGGGCAGGTATTGCCTCGCTCGTGCAGTTTACCTGCCGCTTCCTGAAGATCCCACCAGGTTTTCGGCGGGGCATTGGGATCGAGGCCAGCAGCGATGAATTTGGCCGTGTCGATATACAACACAGGCACCGACATGCCCATTGGCAGGGCTTGCAATTTTCCGTTGGCATCGTCCACCGTGTCTGCAAGTTGTGGCAAGAGGCTCGCTGCGGCGAGCGGCGAGCCTGCCTTGCGCATTACGTCATCAAGCGACTGCATACGCGGACGCGTGCCGAAGAACAGTTCGCCTTCGGTCGGGTCCAGCAGTGCCATCGTCGGCAAGCTGTGGTCAGGGTCACCGGGGCTGACTGTTTCTAGCTTGATCAGGCCTCGACCGGCTTGCGTGTCGTTGAACTTGATCACGAGTTCGGACAAGGCAGAGGCAGCGCCTCCGTCGAGGCCGTGGCGTAGAACCAGCTCAGGAGTGGAAGCCTTTGCGGGGGCTTTGATCGCCGGCTTCTCAGACAGTTTTGTGGCGGGTGCGGCCACGATTGATCCGGGCACAAGGGCGAGCAGGAATGCACTCGCAATGAGGCAGCGACCGGTCATTGATGCAAGTGGAAAGGCAGTCAAGGGATTCCTTTATGTGAGATACCGCCGAGAGAGGCCAGAGGGTTGCACCGGTAAATTCTACCTGCCGGAAAAAATTACATGCTCGTCGTGAAGCGGGCAAATTGCTAGTCTACGCACATGGATATCGTTACCTCACCGAACTCTCCGCCACTCCTCGGGCGCGGACGCCGGATGGCCCTGGCGGTCTTCGCGCTCAATATGGTGTTGATCTTGCTGTTCCCCCCTTTTGATTACATCTCGCTGGCTCGGGGAAATATTCCGACCTTCGAAGGCTTCCGCTTTCTGTTTGCTGATAATGGCAATCGGGTCATCAATCGCAATTTCCTCTGGCTTGAGCTGACCGTGGTGCTGATCAACTTCCTGATTGCCTGGATATTGCTGCGTACTGTACCGCCGGGGGAGCCGCGAAAGACAAATTTCGCCCAGCGCGCGCTGATGGTGGTAGTTGGCGTAAATCTGATTTTGATCGTGCTCTTCCCCCCTTTTGAGAACTTTGCTGCCATCACAAAAGCCGTTTTGCCGACCTTCGAAGGCTTCTATTTTGTATTGGCAGATAACTCGAATCGACAGATCGTGGTGCCGATACTTTACCTTGAGGTCGCTGTCTTGCTGATCAACGCGAGCCTGCTGTGGCTGTTTCTGAAGAGTCGCACGGATGCGACCGTGTCGCGAGACCGCGTCAGCGATCTGGCGCGCACCGTTCAGAGCGTGCAGAGGCGCTAGCCTCTCGCTATAATCGCCCCCGCTTTCAGTGCTGATGTAGCTCAGTTGGTAGAGCAACTGATTCGTAATCAGTAGGTCGCCAGTTCGATTCCGGCCATCAGCACCAGTAACTCTCAGGCTCGCAGCGATGCGGGCCTGTTTCTTTTATGGAACGGGCTAGCAGCAGGGGCGGCTCGGTACCCCGGTTGGCAGGTGTTCCGCGCCGAATCTCGGCATCAGATCGCAGTCCCACCAGCACCGACGTGAACATGGTCTGTGCCACTGCATGGTTGGAAACACCCCCACGCCTCTGTTGATGCTAGACCCTAGGGGGAGGGTTGCGTTTGACGGTACAGCATCAGCTAGACGCCTTTCCTCACCAAACGTAACCGAACAAGTGGGAGGAATGCTAGTTCTTAGGCAAGTCAGCGATACGGCTGTCCGCAGTCAGTCCATGGCCGCCGAGCACGGTAACGGCCTCGTCAATCGTGAACACCTGATGCAGGTTGCTAGGCACCACGTTGCTGGCAACCTTTGCGGCGATGGTCTGAAAAAAGCGGTCCGAGAACACCTGCACCTGGGCAATGCAGTGGGTCGTTTTCAGCCAGTCTGAAAGCTCATTGAACAAGCCCGTGGCGTCAGGCGTGATGCCTTCCCACTTACGTAGGTCAACGATCCGGCCCCAGCGGGGCAGATTTGCCCGATTGACCTGGTCTTTGTGTTCCGCCACGTAGGCGCACATAGCCTCGTAGTTGAACGTGCCGTCCCATTTCACATAAAGCACTTCACCAAACCATTCGAAGCGAAACTCGCCGTGAGGGATGAATAGGTTTTTGCTCATTTGCCTGCCTTGATAGCGCCAGCCGGTACTGTACTCTGTCGCGCACACTGGCTGTCAAGATTGAGGCCGCTATTTCGAGTGTCGACCAGCGGCTTGTCGGCCAGTGGGCCGGCTTGTTCGGGGAGTTCCTGGGTACGGTCGCCCGTCGCCTGGCCAACGCAGAGTGTTTGGTCGCCAATCACGATGCTTCCCGCGCCGCTGTCCTCTGTCTTTCGTCCTGACTTGGCCGAAGCGCTGTCCCCAGCGCTGTCGTCCCGACCGGAGCCGCCGCTATCGTCGCCGGAGCCATCGCCGAGGCCAGAAAATCAACGCCCGCAGCCGCTCCGGCCTGGCCCCAGCCGCTCGTCTATTACGTGAGCAAATCAGGGTATTGAGGACTATTGAGCGCCGTCCGACTGCGCTCGCTTGCTTCCGGTAACATCGCCAGCCTTGTGCTCGCGTCGCGGGTGCGCGTAGATCAGGAGAGCTTTTATGCAGGTCGGGGGCAGCGCATTTGTCATCACGGGGGGCGCGTCCGGGCTCGGTGCAGCCACTGCACGTTTGCTGGTCGCGCAGGGTGCCAGCGTGATGATGGCTGATCTAAACCAACACGCCGGCGAATCTCTGGCGACCGAATTGGGTGGTACCGCCCGCTTTCATGTCACCAATGTGGCGGACGAAGCCAGTGCCCGTGCCTGCATTGCTGCGACACTGGCCGCCTTTGGTGCAATCCACGGCCTCGTTAATTGCGCCGGTGTGGCACCGGGCGAGAAGGTGCTTGGCAAGCATGGCCCCCATCCCCTCGATGTCTTTGCCCGCACGATCAGCATCAATCTGGTCGGCACCTTCAACATGATTCGCCTGGCTTCTGAGGCCATGAGTCGCAATGAGCCCAATGCCGGTGGCGAGCGGGGCGTGATTATCAACACCGCCTCGGTGGCGGCGTTCGACGGCCAGATCGGGCAGGCCGCCTACTCGGCATCGAAAGCCGGCGTGGTGGGCATGACCCTGCCCATCGCGCGTGAGCTAGCCCGTTTTGGCATTCGCGTCATGACCATCGCTCCGGGCATCTTTGAAACGCCGATGCTGCTGGGCCTGCCGCAAGAGGTGCAGGAGTCACTGGGAAAGACGGTGCCCTTCCCCTCGCGATTGGGCCGCCCGGCGGAATACGCCGAGCTGGTCAAACATATTGTCGAGAACGCCATGCTCAATGGTGAGGTGATTCGCCTTGATGGCGCGATCAGGCTCCAGCCTAAATAACACTTCTGCCGGAGCCCAGTCCGCAAGTCGGCGCTGGTAGTACGGCGATTTCGCGCATGTTGTCCTGTTATCACTGTGGGTTGTCTGTTCTCGATGCTGGGCCAGGCGCATCCGGGTTCGTGGTCAGCATTGCTGGACAGCCCCGGCAGATGTGCTGCGCCGGGTGTGCGGCGGTGGCGCAGGCGATTGTGGACAATGGTCTGGCCGAGTACTACACCCATCGTGGCGCATTGCCCGAGAGTCCGGCGAACAGCTCGGCGGCTCTGCCCGAGGCACTCGCCAAGCTCGGCCTGTTCGATCACCCTGACGTGCAAAAGACTTTTGTGCGCGCTGTCGGAGTGGCGGGTGCCGGGCAAGAGCGCGAGGCGGCGCTGATCCTTGAAGGCATTACCTGTTCCGCCTGTATCTGGCTCAACGAAACCCATCTGCGCAAGCTACGCGGGGTGACGGCGGTCGATGTCAATTATGCGACCCGCCGTGCGCGGGTGCGCTGGGATATGCGTGAGACGCAGCTGTCGACCATCCTCAAGGCGATCGCCGACATTGGCTATCGCGCCCACCCATATGACGTGGGCCGTTCTGAAGAAGTGGCCCAGCGCGAGCGCAAGACGGCGCTGTGGCGGGTGTTTGTGGCGGGTTTTGGCATGATGCAGGTGATGATGTATGCCATCCCGGGCTATCTGGCCGAGGTGGGCGGCGACATGTCGTTTGACATCGCGCAGCTGATGCGTTGGTCCAGCCTGGTCTTGACCACGCCGGTGGTGCTGTATTCGGCAGCACCCTTCTTTCGTAATGCGTGGCGCGACCTTAAATTGCGCCGGGTCGGTATGGACGTGCCGGTGGCCATTGGCGTTGGCGCGGCTTTCGCGGCCAGCGCCTGGGCCACCGTGAGCGGGGTTGGCGAGGTGTATTTCGACTCGGTGACGATGTTCGTGTTTTTTCTCTTGACCGGGCGCTACTTTGAGTTGATGGCACGTCAACGTGCCGCGCGGGGTGTCGAGGCGGTGGCGCTGGCGATCCCCGCTTTGGCCAATCGCTATCGGACCTGGCCGGCAACCGCAGTTGACGCCTGTGCCGTCGCCGATCTGCACATCGATGACGTTGTTCTTGTGCGCCCCGGCGAAGTGGTGCCGGCCGATGGCACCGTCATCGATGGCGAAACGCAGGTCGATGAAAGCCTGCTCACCGGCGAAAGCCGGCCGGTGCTCAAGCGGGTTGGCGATACGTTGGTCGGCGGCAGCGTTAATGTCGCCAGTCATGTGAGCATGCGCATTACTCTGGTGGGTGAGAACACACGTCTGGCGACGATCGCGCGCCTGATGGAGCGTGCTTCGTCGGAAAAGCCGCAGATCGTTGTCCTGGCTGACCGGATTGCTGGGCATTTCGTGGGGGTGCTGCTGATCATGGCGGTGATTACCGCCGGCGTCTGGTGGTGGATTGAACCGTCGCAAATGCTGGGCGTGTTTGTGGCGGTGCTGGTGGTGAGTTGTCCGTGCGCACTGTCGCTGGCCACACCCACCGCACTGACGGTAGGTACCGGAGCGCTGGCGGCGCGTGGCTTGCTGGTTACCCGAGGGCACGCTATCGAAACGTTGGCGCGCGCTGATCGTGTCGTGTTTGACAAAACCGGTACGCTGACCGAAGGACAGTTTTCGCTGCTGCAGGTGATCCCCCTGCGCGGCACTGCCGACGACGCGTGTCGCGTCGCTGCCGCGCTTGAGCATGGCTCGGAGCATCCCATCGGGCGGCTGTTGCGCCAGGGAGCGGCAGCGGGGCACCCCGAGGTCGTCGTTGACGAGAGTCGCGTTGTCGCGGGCGCGGGCATTGAGGGGTGCATTGATGGACGGCGTTGGCGTATCGGGAGCCCTGATTTTGTCGGCGCGCTGCACGGGCAGCCTCTGGCTGCAGAGATCGTTCCGCAAGTCGGCGCTGGTGAGACGGCGATTGCGCTGGGCGATGAGGATGGCTGGCACGCGATCTTCCTGCTTGGCGATACGCTGCGTGCCGATGCGCGCACAGCTATCCACTCCCTCAACGACGCCGGACTTGCGACCTTCCTGCTCAGTGGCGACGCGGCGCCTGCCGTGCAGCGGGTGGCTATTGGCGTTGGTATTGATCCGCAAAAGGCGGCATGGTCAGCGCGCTCTCCGGAGCAGAAGCATGAGGTGATCAAGGCCATGCAGGCGGAGGGTCATGTCGTCGTCATGGTCGGTGATGGCATTAATGATGCGCCGGTGCTGGCACAGGCTCAGGTCTCGGTGGCCATGGCTGGGGGGGCGGATCTGGCGCGCTCCCATGCCGACGTGGTGCTCTTGGGCGAGCGGCTGATGGCCTTGCCCGAAGGCATTGTGCTTGCACGCCGAACCATGCGCATCGTGCGCCAGAATCTTTACTGGTCGGCGCTCTACAATGCGTCGGCGGTGCCTTTGGCCATGGTGGGGTGGGTGACTCCCTGGATGGCGGGCATCGGCATGGCCGGCAGTTCGCTGCTGGTCGTTCTCAACGCACTGCGCCTGCAGGCACACGGCAAGCAACGATGAGCTCTATGGATTCAGGAATGGATATCCTCTACCTGCTGGTGCCGATGTCCATTCTTTTGGTCTTTGTCATCGGGGCCATTTTTTGGTGGTCGCTGACGAGTGGCCAGTTCGACGATCTTGATGGCCCAGGCTATCGGGTACTGATGGACGACGACACGACGAAAAAGTCCGACGATGCGCCAGAAAGTAGCCAATAATGTGCCGGGTAAGCGGAATGGCTGCACCGCAAATGACGTTGACGTGCATCAAGAAGTCGAGATTTCTGACCAGTAGACTGCGGAGCACGAGCGGGAAGGCGCGTAGCTCCGACGTTGGCTTTCGTTGTTTATTAACTGCATAAAGGGCAATCCATCATGCAATCGCAAGCGACTTATCACTACAAAGTCGTGCGCCAGTTCTCTGTGATGACCGTCATCTGGGGCGTCGTCGGGATGCTGGTCGGCGTCATCATCGCCGCTCAGCTGGTCTGGCCGGAACTGAACGTACACGAGTTTCTTAGCTACGGGCGTTTGCGTCCCTTGCATACCAACGCGGTAATTTTCGCGTTTGGCGGATGCGCACTGTTTGCCACGTCGTATTACGTCGTACAGCGAACTTGTCACACGCCGCTGTTCGCTCCCGGCTTGGCAGCTTTCACCTTCTGGGGCTGGCAATTGGTCATTGTGTTCGCGGCACTCTCCTTGCCCTTGGGCTATACCCAGGGCAAGGAGTACGCCGAACTGGAGTGGCCCATTGACCTGCTGATTACCGTGGTCTGGGTGTCGTATGCCATCGTGTTCTTCGGCACCATCATGAAGCGTACCGTGCGCCACATCTATGTCGCCAACTGGTTCTTCGGCGGCTACATTCTCACCGTAGCGTTGCTGCACGTGGTCAATAGTGCCGCCGTGCCGGTGTTCTCGGCCGGCATTCTGTCGCCCAAGTCCTACTCGGCTTACGCCGGGGTTCAGGATGCGATGATCCAGTGGTGGTATGGACACAACGCGGTGGGCTTTTTCCTGACCGCCGGTTTTCTGGGCATGATGTATTACTTCGTGCCCAAACAGGCCGGGCGACCGGTGTACTCCTACCGTCTGTCAGTGGTGCACTTCTGGGCGCTGATCTTTACCTACATGTGGGCGGGCCCACACCATCTGCATTACACCGCACTGCCCGACTGGACCCAGTCGGTCGGCATGATTTTCTCGCTGATTCTCCTGGCACCGAGCTGGGGCGGCATGATCAACGGCATCATGACGCTTTCGGGTGCCTGGGACAAACTGCGTGATGACCCGATCCTGAAGTTCCTGATCACCTCGCTGTCGTTCTACGGCATGTCGACCTTCGAAGGCCCGATGATGTCGATCAAGACCGTCAATGCGCTGTCGCACTACACCGACTGGACAGTCGGTCACGTGCACTCCGGGGCCTTGGGCTGGGTGGCGATGGTAACGATCGGTTCGATCTATTACCTGCTGCCGCGCATGTTCGGCAAGACCGAGATGTATTCCAAGAGCCTGATGACGACCCACTTCTGGATCGCCACCATCGGCATCGTGCTCTACATCGCGTCGCTATGGATTGCCGGCGTGATGCAGGGCCTGATGTGGCGTGCCACCAACGCGGACGGTACGCTGACCTATTCGTTCGTCGAGTCGGTCAAGGCCTCGTACCCGTTCTGGACGATTCGCCTGCTGGGCGGTCTGCTGTTCTTCTCTGGCATGTTGATCATGACCTACAACATGTTCAGGACGATGGCTGGCGGCAAGGCGGTTGACGCCCCCGTGCTGGCCGCGTCTGGCGCGCATTGATTCAGGAGATCGTCACTCATGTCATTTCACGAAAAGATTGAAACCAATGTCGGGCTGCTGATCGTTCTCACGGTACTCACGGTGAGTGTGGGCGGTCTGGTCGAAATTGTTCCCCTGTTCTTTCAGAAGTCGACCACGCAGCCACTCAATGAGCTGGTGAAACCGTATGATCCTCTGCGGCTGGCCGGGCGTGATATCTACGTCCGCGAAGGCTGCTACAACTGTCACTCGCAGATGATCCGTCCGTTCCGTGCCGAGACCGAGCGTTATGGTCATTACTCGGTAGCGGGTGAGTTCGTCTATGACCACCCGTTCCAGTGGGGTTCGAAGCGTACGGGGCCGGATCTGGCGCGCGTGGGTGGGCGCTACTCGGACCAGTGGCATCGCGTGCATTTGCTGAACCCGCGCGATGTGGTACCGGAATCCAATATGCCGGCCTACAAGTGGCTGGATCGTCCGCTGAAAGACGCGGCGGTGATCGGCGACAAGATGAAGGCGCTGCGCGTGGTGGGCGTGCCCTATACCGATACCGAGATCGCTGACGCACCGAAGGCGCTGGAAGGCAAGACTGAACTGGATGCCGTAGTTGCCTACCTGCAGGGCTTGGGTCTGGCACTCAAGCAGGTTCGGTAAACGGAACGCATCATGGACATCAACGACATGCGTTCGCTGACGACAGTCTTTGCCTTTGTCGCCTTCATGGGCATCGTGTTTTGGGCGTACTCGGGCCGTCGCAAACAGGATTTTGATGCGGCGGCGATGCTGGCGGTGGAGGATGACAGCTCCGACGTCGTGCCGACGGTGACTTCGCCGAAAAAGGAAAGGAATTAATCATGAGTGATTTTGTTAGCGGTTTCTGGAACATCTATGTCGCCGGAATCGTTGTCCTCAGTCTGCTGTTCTGCTTGGTCCTGCTGCTGACGCAGGCCAAAGGCAAGGTGAATCCTGGCGAGACGACGGGGCACGTGTGGGACGAGGATTTACGCGAGTACAACAACCCGCTGCCGGGGTGGTGGCGCTGGTTGTTCTACATCACGCTGATTTTCGCGATTGCCTACCTCTTCATGTACCCCGGTTTTGGTACGGCGGTTGGCAGTTTCGGCTGGTCGGCGACGGGTCAGTACGACAAGGAGATGAAGGCGGCCGACGAGAAGTTTGGCCCGATCTTCGACAAGTTCAAGGCTCAGGATGTGGCCACAGTGGCAGCCAGTACCGAGGCGCGCGACATGGGGCATCGCTTGTTCGTGACCTATTGCGCACAGTGTCACGGTGCCGATGCCAAGGGTGGTAAGGGCTTCCCCAACCTGACCGACAAGGACTGGCTGTATGGCGGTGAGCCGGAGGCAATCAAGGCTACCCTCGTGGGCGGGCGTATGGGTGTCATGCCTCCGATGGGTGCGGCAGTGGGCGGTGGCGATGGCGTCAAGGATGTCGCCAATTACGTGCGCTCCCTCTCTGGTCTGGCCAGCGATTCGATTCGCGCTCAGCGCGGCAAGGCCCTTTTTGCCACAAATTGTGCGGCGTGCCACGGCCCCGACGCTAAAGGCATGACCGCCATGGGCGCCCCCAATCTGACCGATGAGGTCTGGTTGTATGGTAGTTCCGAGGCGACCATCAGCGAGACGATCACCAACGGGCGTGTCAATCAGATGCCAGCCTTCGGTGAGTTTCTGGGTGAAGCGAAGGTGCATCTGCTGACCGCCTATGTCTACGGCAAGAGTGCTGCGGCCAAGTAGTCGAGCAGGAAGTCAGTAAAACCAGCAGCCAGCCCCGACGTGAGCGTTGTCGCGTCGGGGCTTTTTGCCGACTAGGAAGTAGTATCCACTAATATAGTTATCATGCCGAAGATCATTCCTATCAAGCCCGTCAGCGATACAGCCGCCAGTGGTGCCGGCATGGTCGAGGACAGTCTTTACGAAGTCCGGCAGAAGGTGCATGCGCGCTCCGTGACGGGCGTATTTGCCAATTGGCGCTGGGCCATGGTGTGGGTCACGCAACTGATTTTCTATGGTCTGTGCTGGCTGCCGTGGAATGGTCGTCAGGCCGTGCTGTTCGATATTGTTGAGCGCAAGTTTTATATCTTCAACCTGGTTTTCTGGCCGCAGGATGTGTTTTTTCTAGCGGTCCTGCTGATCATCTCGGCATTTGCGCTGTTTCTCTTCACGGCGGTGGGTGGCCGGCTTTGGTGTGGCTACACGTGCCCACAGACGGTCTACACCGAAATCTTCATGTGGATCGAGAAACAGTTCGAGGGCGACCGCAGCGCCCGCATAAAGCTCGACAAGGCCCCTATGAGCGCGCAAAAGTTGCTCAAGCGCGGAGGCAAGTATTTGACCTACCTCGTCGTCTCGCTGTGGACCGGCTTTACCTTTGTCGGCTACTTCACCCCGGTCAAGACGTTGGGTCTCTCCGTGTTTACCTTATCGCTGGGGCCCTGGGAAATATTCTGGATATTCTTCTATGGCGGCATGACCTACTTTTTCGCCGGGGTCATGCGCGAGCAGGTGTGCACATACATGTGCCCCTACGCGCGTTTTCAGGGCGTGATGTTCGACCCGGACACGCTGGTGATCACCTATGACACCGAGCGCGGCGAGCCGCGTGGCACGCGCAAGAAGGGTAGTGACTACAAAGCCGAAGGCAAGGGCGATTGCGTCGACTGCGGAATCTGCGTGCAGGTGTGCCCGACCGGGATCGACATTCGCGATGGTCTGCAAATGGAATGCATCGGCTGCGCGGCCTGTATTGATGCCTGTGACCAGGTCATGGACAAGGTGGGTTACCCGAAAGGGCTGATTCGCTATTCCACTGAAAATGCACTCAAGGAGCACTGGGGCTGGCGCGAGATACTGGGTCACGTTATCCGTCCGCGCGTGATTATTTACTCGCTCGTTCTTGCCGCGATCGTCGGTGCCTTCATTTGGGGCTTGGCGACCAAAGCGCCGTTACGGGTAGATGTCAGTCGCGATCGCGCGGTGTTGGCCCGTGAAGTCGCAGGCGGCATGATCGAGAATGTCTACACCTTGCACGTGATGAACGTGACCGAATCGCCGGCGACGGTGGAGGTAGGCGTCAGCGGTTTGGACGGTATCGTCGTGGAGGGGGCCGAGCGGTTGGAACTTGAATCCGCCAGCGCGCGAACAGTCACCGTGCAGGTGCGCGTGCCACCCGACTCAGGTAGCAAGGGCGCGAACGTAATCTACTTCGACATAAGATCGACGGGAGAAAAGACCGCGATACTGCGAGAGAAGGCGACCTTCTTGAAAACGGAATAAAGACATGGCAATACAAAACCCCAACGCCAAGCCCTGGTACAAGGAACCTTGGCCCTGGATACTGGCCTCCGGCCCGCTGATCGTAGTGATTGCCGGTATCTGGACCTTCCGCATCGCTGTCACCTCCAGCGATGGCCTGGTTTCAGAAGACTACTACAAGCAGGGTCTGGCGGTCGGCAAGACCATTGCGCAGAGCGATAACGCGAAAGCCATCGGGTTGACCGCTCATGTACTGTTTTTGCCAGGGGCCTTGAAGGTGCGCCTGAGCGCGGATGCAGGCTTTGTACCGCCGCCTGTGCTGCGGGCCAGCTTGTCGCATCCCACGCGTGCGGGCATGGATCAGGCATTTGATTTGCCTTTGCTTGGAGCGGATTACGAAGTGAAGGCGCGCCTGCCCGAGTCGGGCAACTGGTTGTTGCTATTGGAGGACAATGACAAGACTTGGCGTCTGCTGGGCAACATCCCGCTACCAGCACCCAATGGCGCCGTCATTGGCGCGGCCAATCCTGCGCAGCTCGTTAGCCAGTAGTAGAAAGCACGTAGTCGCAGGTGCTTCGCCGATACCGGCTTCGCCTCTCATGTAGAGGGGGGGGCGGCTAGCGATAGACCAGCACCGGAATCTTGGTGTGCGTCAATACTTTTTGGGTTTCTGAGCCAAGCAGCAAGGCCGCCAGGCCTTTGCGCCCATGCGAGGCCATGAAGATCAGGTCGCAACCCGATGACTCGGCGGCCGCAATAATGCCCAGGTAGGGAATGTCGCTGACCGTGCTGGCTACGGCCGACTCTACGCCTGCTTCTTTGGCGAGACTTTCCGCGTCGGACAAAATGCGTGTGGCTTGCGTATCGGCCATCTCGGCAAATTTCTCGGGAGTCGTTGGATCAATCAAGGCTCCTTCGCCATAAAAGGCGATTGGATAGTCCGGCTTGGCAAAGTAGAAGGTGACCTTGGCTCCAGCTTCCTTGGCGAAGCTCAGTGCGCGGCGCACGGTGGTCGTGGAAAAGTCCGAGCCGTCAGTCGGAACGAGAATGTGCTTGAACATACAGTGCCCCCTGGCTGTTGGTTCCTGAAAGCCTAGCGCATCCCTGCGCTGGTGTGTTGATGTGACGTGAGCCGACTCGTGCCGGTAATAGGCTCAAACACACTTGAAAACTCGTCGATCACCCCCACATGCGGGCACAAGAGGACGATGCCGGACGCGGATGCGTTCTGCCTCTTCCCTCTATCCATTTGAATTATTTACTATTTGAGGAATTTGCATGAGCACAGCCACCGCCACGCCCGGACAGCGCGAAACCCTCGGCTTCCAGACCGAAGTCAAGCAGTTGCTGCACCTGATGATTCACTCGCTGTACTCCAACCGCGAGATTTTTCTGCGTGAGCTGGTGTCGAATGCCTCTGACGCCTGCGACAAGCTGCGCTTCGAAGCGCTGAACAATGATTCACTGTTTGAAGGCGATTCCGACTTCAAGATTCGTATCGCGTTCAATAAAGACGCGCGTACCCTGACCCTTTCCGACAACGGCATCGGCATGAGCCGCGAAGAGGTGATTGCCAATTTGGGCACCATCGCCAAGTCGGGCACGCGCGAGTTCTTTTCGCACCTGACCGGAGATCAAAAGAAAGACGCCAACCTGATCGGCCAGTTCGGCGTCGGCTTCTACTCGTCCTTCATCGTTGCTGAGCGCGTCACCGTGCGCACCCGCCGTGCCGGTCTGGGCGCCGATCAGGGCGTGCGCTGGGAGTCTGAGGGCGCAGGTGAGTTTTCCATCGAGATGATCGAAAAAGCCGACCGCGGCACCGAGATCACCTTGCACCTGCGCGCGGATCAGGACGATCTGCTGTCCAGCTGGAAGCTCAAGTCGATCATTCGCAAATACTCCGACCACATCATGCAGCCCATCGTCATGAAGGGCGAGAAATGGGACGAAGAAAAGAAGGCCCAGGTCGAAACCGACGAGGACGAAACCGTCAATCAGGCCTCCGCGCTGTGGTCGCGGCCGAAGAGCGAGATCAGCGACGAGCAGTACAAAGAGTTCTACAAGCATGTGGGTCACGACTACGAAGAGCCGCTGACCTGGACGCACGCACGTGTCGAAGGCAAGAGCGAATACACGCAGTTGCTCTACGTGCCGGCGCATGCACCTTTTGATATGTGGGACCGCAACGCAAAGCATGGCATCAAGCTCTATGTGCGCCGCGTGTTCATCATGGATGACGCAGAGCAACTGATGCCGACTTATCTGCGCTTCATTCGTGGCGTGGTCGACTCGGCGGATCTGCCGCTCAATGTCTCACGCGAAATTTTGCAAGAGTCGAAGGATATCGAGGCGATCCGTAAGGGCTGTACCTCCAAGGTGCTTGGCCTGCTCGACAACCTGGCCTCGTCGGACGAAGCTGGCGATCAGGAAAAGTACGCCAAGTTCTGGAAAGAGTTCGGCAAGGTGCTCAAAGAAGGCATTGGCGAAGACTTTTCAAACAAAGACAAGATCGCCGGCCTGCTGCGCTTTGCCTCGACCAAGCTCGATACCACCGAGGAAGTGGTCTCGCTCAAGGCCTATATCGAGCGCATGAAGCCGGAGCAGGAGAAGATTTATTTCGTCACCGCCGAGACCTTCAACGCCGCGAAGAACAGCCCGCATCTGGAAGTCTTCCGCAAGAAGGGTATCGAGGTACTGTTGCTTTCTGACCGTGTCGATGAGTGGGTTGCCTCGCACCTGACCGAGTTCGAGGGCAAACAGCTCGTGTCGGTAGCCAAGGGCGGGCTGGATCTGGGCAAGCTTGAGGACGAAGCCGAGAAGAAGGAGCAGGAAAAAGACGCCAGCGAGTTCAAGGAACTGACCGACAAGATCGGCAAGTCGTTGGGCGAGCGCGTCAAGGAAGTTCGTGTCACCCACCGCCTGACCGACAGCCCGGCGTGTCTGGTGGCTGACGAGCATGACGTGTCGGGCAATCTGGCGCGCATTCTTAAGGCGGCCGGCCAGCAGGCACCGATGTCCAAGCCCATTCTGGAGGTGAATCCGAAGCATCCGGTGGTTTTGCGCCTGAAGTACGAGGAGTCGAAGTTTGACGACTGGGCGGCGGTGCTGTTTGACCAGGCCCTGCTGGCGGAAGGCGGACAGTTGGATGATCCGGCGACATTCGTCAAGCGCATCAATGATCTGATGCTGGCAATGACGCTCAAGAGTTAAACCTCCGCGTACTCCGGACTCGGCTTTGCACAGCCTCGTCCCGGCGCTCGGCACGGAGCAGTGCTCCGTGAAACCACGATCGCCGTCTCACCAGCGCCGACTTCCCGCAAGTCGGCGCTGGTGAGACGGCGATTTCGTTGGTGGTGTGTTGCGACGATGACAGGCCAAAGACCCTACAATCAGCGGCATGCCCTTGCCCACCGAGCCCCAAGGCGTCCTGGACCCTGCATCCAGCAGCCACGCCTATTGGCAGTCGGCGGAGGCGGGTCGCTTTTTCAATAAGGTAGCGTTCTGGGTTACGAGCATCATGCTCGCCTATGTTGGAGGCCGTGTCTGGCTGGATGGCAGTCTGGCCTATGCGATTGGGCCCTTGATCATTGCCCTGGGTGGCATGACTGCCTGGTTGGTGCGTCGGCGCGGTCGGGCGTTCGCCGGCTTTCTTGTCTATGTATGGGGTGTTTGGGTGGGGCTGTCCACTCAATCCTTGGTGCAGGCTGGCCTTGCCAATTCGGCACTGCACGGCTACCTGCTGCTGATGGTGGCGACAGGCTGGATGCTGGGCATTCGCCATGCGATCGCAGTAGGCGTGGCCTCCATCGTCTTCATACTGGGCATGGCGGTGGCTTTGCAATATGGCGGATGGTCGCCTTCGCCACCCTTGCGCCCTGTCGCCCAGGCCATGGCCATTGTCATGACCTGGGTGGTCGCGTTGATCCTCTTGGGCTGGATCTTGCGCGTGCAGCAGCAGCAACTCGAAGCGACGCAGGTCTTGAATGAAGATCTCACGCGCATGGTGGTGCAGAGCGAGGAGCAGAATGCCGCGCTGCGCGCATCCGAACAGCGCTTCGCGATCATTATCAAGGCAAGCCCGCTACCCATTGCCATCAGCCGACTCGAAGACGGTCGCTACATTGATGTCAATCCCGCATGGGAGCGCGAGGTGGGCTGGACGCGCGACGAGGCGATCAAGCAAACGTCTGTCAGTGTCGGGTTTTGGTCGTGCCCGGAGCAGCGGGTGGCGTGGATCGAGCAGTTCCGCAAAGACGGCCGGTCGGTGGGGCATGAGGTCACGGTACGCCGTCGCGATGGTACTGAGCGCACGGCATTGCTCTCGGCAGAGTTGATTGACTATAGCGGCGAGCCGGTTATCCTCGCCGTGGTCATCGATGTGACTGAGCGCAAACGCATTGAAGCCGAACTGCAAACGCTCAATGGCGCGCTGGAGGATCGCGTCGTCGCCCGCACTGCTGAACTGGCCGAGTCGAACAAGGAACTCTCGTTGGCGATGGCCTCGCTGACCCGGGCCCAGGAGGAACTGGTGCATTCGGAGAAGCTGGCCTCACTGGGCCAACTGGTAGCGGGGGTCGCGCATGAATTGAACACGCCCATTGGCAATGCCCTCACGGCATCGAGCACGGTCGCAGGCATGGCGAGCGACTTTTCGCACCGCCTTGCTGCGGAGCCCCTTCGGCGCTCTGAACTGGATACCTTCGTCGCGCAGATGCGGGATGGTGCCGACCTGATCGAGCGTTCGCTCAACCGCGCCGCAGAGCTTGTCACCAGCTTCAAGCAAGTGGCCATCGATCAGGTCTCGGAACGCCGGCGCCGGTTTGACCTGGGGCATGTGGTGCGTGACGTGGTGGACACCTTACGCCCGACACTGAAGGGTCAACCCTGGAATGTCGAGGTGCGCATTCCCGATGGCATAGCGATGGAAAGTTTTCCCGGACCGCTTGATCAGGTCGTCATCAATCTAGTGATGAACGCCACTATCCACGCCTTCGATGGGCGCAGTGAGGGGCAAATTATCCTGACCGTGGAGAATCTGGGCGAGGAGTCCCTGGATCTGGTGTGTGCAGACAATGGCGTTGGCATCCCTGCCAAGAACCTTGGGCGTATTTTCGATCCCTTTTTTACCTCACGCCTCGGGCAAGGGGGCTCAGGGCTGGGCTTGTCGATTACTCATCGCCTGGTCACAAAGGTGCTCGGCGGACAGATACGGGTGGATTCGGTGATCGGGCAGGGCACGCGCTTTGTGGTGCATTTACCGCGCACGGCACCCGAGGTCGTTGCCTGAGCAACAGTCGCAGCCTCGAGCTACGCATGTATAGTTCATTTGTTACCCCCGTTGTGAACCAAACCACGGAAGTGAGTTGCGTATGAGTGCGGCAGATAGCAAAGACAAGGAGCACCGGCTAAGCCTGACCGAAGTCGTTGAGGCCTTGCTGACCGACGGCTTGATCGAACCCACAATCGCGGCCGTTTTTCTCAAGGAACGGCGCTACTTTCGCGGTGATATCCACCCACTCAAAGTGATTGCCGAGCAGCGCTGGAAGTCCCTGCTGCCGCCGCACAAGGCGCTCGATCTTGATCTGCTGAGCGAATGGCTGGCGGGTTGGAGCGGACTCGGCTATTTTCATATCGATCCGCTCAAAGTTAACTTTGCCGGCGTCACCGACGTGATGAGTAACGCCTACGCCACACGCTTTCGCATCCTGCCCGTTGATGTCAGGCCCAACGAAGTGGTGATCGCGACAGCCGAGCCCTTTGAGCGCGCCTGGGAAGTGGAGATTGCTCAGATTGTGCGCCGTGACATCCGGCGCGTGATCGCCAACCCCGACGACATCGCCCAGTATCAGGTCGAGTTCTACAACCTGGCCAAATCGATCAAGGGTGCCCAGGCCAAGGGCGATGTGGCGGCCACTGGAACCAACTTCGAACAACTGGTCGAGTTGGGCAAGAGCAACAAGCAGTTCGACGCCAACGACCAGCACATCGTGCGCATCGTCGATTGGATATGGCAGTACGCCTTTGAACAGCGTGCTTCTGATATCCATGTCGAACCGCGCCGTGAGGTGGGTATCGTGCGGTTTCGCATCGACGGCGTGCTGCATCAGGTGTACCAGATTCCCATGAGCGTGCTTAACGCCATGACCAGCCGTATCAAGATTTTGGGGCGCATGGATGTGGTGGAAAAGCGCCGCCCTCAAGACGGGCGCATCAAAACGCGCATGAGTAACGGAGACGAAGTCGAGTTGCGCCTGGCGACACTACCGACGGCCTTTGGCGAAAAGCTGGTGATGCGTATCTTTGACCCTGATGTGCTGGTTCGGGATTTTTCTGAACTGGGTTTTGGCGATAGCGAAGCCACCACCTGGCGTGGCATGACGACGCAGCCCAATGGCATTGTGCTGGTGACTGGGCCGACCGGCAGTGGCAAGACGGTGACCTTGTATTCGACGCTCAAGCATCTGGCGACGCCAGAAGTCAATGTATGCACGCTCGAAGACCCGATAGAAATGGTCGAGCCAGCCTTCAATCAGGTGCAGGTAGTCCATGAAATCGGCATGGGCTTTGCCGAAGGCATTCGCGCCCTGATGCGCCAGGACCCCGACATCATCATGGTGGGCGAAATTCGTGATCTGGCAACGGCCGAGATGGCGATTCAGGCGGCTCTGACCGGGCACTTGGTGCTGTCGACACTGCACACCAACGATGCACCTTCGGCGATCACCCGGCTGCTGGATTTGGGCGTAGCGCCTTACCTGCTCTCGGCTACCGTCATCGGCGTCATGGCGCAACGATTGATCCGCACGCTTTGCCCGCATTGCAAAAAACCCGGTGGCATGCGTGCCGAGGACGAGCAGGCCTGGAGCGATCTGGTGGCCCCTTACAAAGCCAACAGGCCCACCCAGCTCTACTACCCGGTCGGCTGCCTGGAGTGTCGCAACACCGGCTATATGGGGCGCATCGGAATCTACGAATTGATGCCGATGAATCTCGAACTCAAGCGCCTGGTATCGGCTCGTGCCGAGTTGACCGCCTTGCGCACCCAGGCCCAAAAAGACGGCATGCGCCCCCTGCGTATTGCCGGTGCGCGCAAAGTGGCCGCCGGACTCACCACGATTCAGGAAATTTTGAAAGTCGCGCCTCCCGCCGACGACCTCGGCTAATAAATTATTTAATCAGGAGAATTCCTCATGCTTACAGGCAAGCCCCGTCGTGTCGCCATCGTTGCCGCCAACCGAACGCCCTTCGCGCGCTCGGGCACGGCGTACGCCAAGCTCTCGAACAAGACCATGCTCACCGATACCCTGCGCGGGCTGGTCGAAAAGTGTCGTCTGGAAGGCGAGCGTCTGGGCGAGGTGGCAGGCGGTGCGGTGATGAAGCATTCGAGCGACTGGAATTTGGTCCGTGAATGTGTGCTCAGTTCCGGCTTGAGTCCGCTCACCCCGGCCTACGACATTCAGCAGGCGTGTGGCACCGGGCTGGAGGCGGCGATTCTGGTCGCCAACAAGATTGCGCTGGGCCAGATCGACTGCGGCATCGCCTGCGGTAGCGACACCACGTCGGACGCGCCCATTGAAGTCAGTCGTGGCATGCAGCGCATGCTCATGGATCTGAACACCGCCAAGACCAATACCGACAAGCTCAAGATCGCCACGCGTCTGCTCAACCCCAAACTGCTGTTGCCCAAGCTGCCTGCCAATTCCGAGCCGCGCAGCGGCAAGTCGATGGGCCAGCATGCCGAGATCACTGCCAAGCGACTGGGCATCACGCGCGAAGCGCAAGACAAGCTGGCGCTGGCCAGTCACCAGAATCTTGGCAAGGCGTATGACAAGGGTTTTTTTGATGACCTGGTCATGCCCTACCAAGGCCTTAAGCGCGACAACAATCTGCGGCCTGATTCGACCTTGGCGAAAATGGCCTCGCTGAAGCCGGCCTTCGACAAGAAGGACGGCACGATCACGGCCGCCAATGCGTCCCCGTTGACCGACGGTGCCTCGGCCGTGCTGCTGGCCTCGGAAGAGTGGGCGAAGGCACGCGGTTTGCCGATACTCGCCTATCTGACCGATGCCGAAGTGGCGGCGGTCGATTTCATCGATGAGCGCGAGGGCCTGCTCATGGCACCGGCATATGCCATTCCACGCATGCTGGCCCGGCGCGGCTTGAGCCTGCAGGATTTTGACTACTATGAAATTCACGAAGCCTTCGCCGCCGTGGTGTTGTCCACCCTTGCGGTGTGGGAGTCGGCTACATACTGCAAGACGCAGCTGGGTTTGCCTGGGGCGCTGGGCAAGATCGACCGCAAGAAGCTCAATGTGCTCGGCAGCAGCATTGCCGCCGGCCACCCATTCGCCGCGACCGGAGGTCGGGTCGTCGGCACGCTGGCCAAATTGCTCAGCGAAAAAGGCAGTGGCCGCGGTCTGATCTCGATCTGCGCCGCTGGCGGACAAGGTGTCACGGCCATTCTGGAGCGCTGAACCACCATGAGTGACTATCTCGTTCGTCTGGCTAACGACAAAACGACGGCCAATCTCATCCGCGCGCTGGGCTTGCCGGCGCCGGTGGAACTGCGCCGCGGTGGCACGGATGGCGTCGCGCCCTTGTCCGGCGCGGTGGTGCTCGCGGGGGGGGGCGCAGGTGGCTTTGCGCAGTCGGCCGTCAAAAGTGCGCTGCGTGCCCTCGGGGCCAAGCCTCTGGAGGCCCTGCCTGCCGATGAAAGCCTGCGCCTGAACTGCGTGGTGCTCGATGCTACGGGTTGCGCCACTCCGGAAAGCCTGCGTCTGCTTTACGAGGCCTTCAACCCGGTGCTGCGCCGTCTTGACCGTTGCGCCCGTATCGTCGTGCTCGCGGCTATGCCTGCCGAGCAGGCTGATCCGGTCGGTGCGGCGGTGGCACGCGGGGTTGAGGGGTTTGTCCGCTCACTGGCCAAAGAAGTAGGAAAGCGCGGGGCGACCGCTAACCTCATCTATGTATCGCGTTCGGCCGTCGATCGGCTGCAGGGACCCTTGCGTTTCTTTTGCGGCGATGGCTGCGCCTATGTGACCGGACAGGTCCTGCGTGTCACCGGCGACGCGGCGGCGCCGTCCGACCTGCCGGCGATGCAGCGACTGGCCGGCAAAGTAGCGCTGGTGACTGGGGCCGCGCGTGGTATCGGTGCCGCTGTGGCGACGCGCCTCGCCGGCGAGGGTGCCAAGGTGGTCTGCCTCGATGTCGCGCCCGCCCGTGATCCGCTGTATGAGCTGGCGCTGCGCATTGGTGGCACGCCACTGGTTCTCGATGTCACGGGTGCTGCCGGTGACCTGAGCGAGTTTCTGACCGGTAAATTCGGGGGCGTCGATGTTGTGGTGCATAACGCCGGCATTACCCGCGACAAGACCCTGGCCAACATGAAGCCGGAACTGTGGGATCAGGTGATCGCCGTCAATCTGCAGGCCATTGTGGCGGTCGATAGGGAACTGGATACCAAAGGCCTGATCCGTGACGAGGGACGCGAGATTTGCCTGTCGTCGATCAGCGGGGTGGCCGGCAACTACGGGCAGAGCAACTATGCCGCGACCAAAGCCGCGCTGATCGGCTATGTTGCGGCGCGCGCACCGCAACTGGCTGCGCGCGGCATTACCGTCAATGCCATCGCGCCGGGCTTTATCGAAACGCCAATGACGGCCAAGATTCCGATGATGATGCGCGAAGTGGGTCGGCGATTGAACTCGCTGTCACAAGGCGGGCAACCCGAGGATGTCGCCGAGGCGATTTGCTTTCTCGCCTGCCCCGATGCGGTCGGCGTCACGGGGCAGACGCTGCGGGTGTGCGGGCAATCGGTAGTGGGGGCGTAAGCAGGTTTCCGGTGGTTTCCCCAAGTCGGCGCTGGTGGGACGGCGATTTGCGCCTCGTCCCGGCTACCTGGCTGCTCTCATAGGCGCGGGGCGCGTGTTTTAACGTTTGCGGGAGGCAAGCGCATCGACGACGTCCTTGGCTTCTTTCAGGCCCAAGCCGGAGATTTCGCGCAGTTCCTTGATGGCCTCAATCTTGTTGCCGCGCTCAATGTGCGCCAGCAGCGACTTTCGCTGGCCGCCATCAAGGCGGGTGAAGGCTTTGGTGATCTCGATGATGTCACCAAGATCCAGACTGTCTTCACTGGCTTCGGCGAGCCGGGGGGCCGAAGCCGATGCCGCCGTATTTTCCGGCACCCCCATGACTTTGACCTTGCTTTCGCCGACGTTACGACGCACAAACAGCATCAGTGCAATGATGCCGATAAGTGCGGCACCCAGCCAGGGTGTCGAGGTGATACGTTCGATCCACATATCAAACCCGCTCATCGCGCCCACCTTAACGTAGTGCCTGCAACGTCACCGCGCTTGCCTCAACGATACTTCGTGTGTCACTAACGACATGAACTTGATTCAGACCGAATTGCCTCATCTGCCAAAATCTCACTCCCGAGTAACGTCACGCATGGACTGGCGGACTACTTCGAATGTGCCTTCACGATTTTTGCGTAGGTTCCGTCTTTCTGGATAATTTCCATTCCCTTGTTGAAGCTGACGATCAGGTCCTTGCTGCCGGGCAGTGACTTGCCGGCAATGAGGAACAGCGAGTTGTCGGCCAGAACCGCATCGAGCATCACCACTGAGCCTTTTGGTACACCGCCAGTTTCGAGCGCTGCCAGCCCCTGCGCCTCGTCGCTGACAAAATAGTCCGCGCGGTCGTTTGCCACCATCTTCACGCAGGTGGAGATATCCTTGGGTGATTCCTTCTTGATTTTCTCGCTCTTCAGCATCTCTGCCAGTTTGGGCGTGGTCGCCCAGCCCAAGGGCAGGCAAATCTTTGTGCCAGCGAGGCTTTCAGGCTTGCTGAAATCGAATTTGCCCGCATTGCCCGCCTTGACGAAAGCGCGATCCTGCAACTTGATCAGCAGGTTTGAGTACAAAAAGTCGCGCTCGCGCTCGGCGTTCTTGAGGTAAGGAAAGGTGCCGGCGTAGGTGCCATTTTTGGCTTCGTCAAAACCGCGCGCCCAGGGAAGCCAGGCAACCTTGACTTCTTGCTTGACGGCGGCAAATGCCTTGCTGACGATTTCCGTGGTCATCCCGCCCTCAGGTAGTTTGCGGTCGGCATAAGGCGCGTAGTCGTCGCCTGACACAAGCGAAACAGGCTCGGCAAGGGCACAGGTTGAGCAGAGCACGGCGGCGGCGATCAGCATTGGGCGCATGGGAAATCCTTTCGTGAGGGATGACGGTGTGGAACAACGTGCTGGAAATGCTAGCGCAAATTGTTCCCATGGGCTGCACCAGCCTTATAAAAAAATTTGGACGATACCGTTGTTGGCGATTACAGCCCGCGCCATGCTACCCGCAGAGGGTTACTGCGCCGACCGGCGGCAGACGGTCGGCAGCCGGGCCGGCTGCAGATCAATAGTATTTCCCTTGGCGTCCCGCGAATGGGGGATTTCGGCCCACCAGGGATTCGAGCAGCGTGAGCTCCATGTCAGTGTGATTGATGACTTTTGCCGGTGCCATCATGGTCGGCATGCTCATATCATCGGAGATCGTGAGCGGTTTTTCGTGGTGCCGGGTGCGGTAGATGGTTTTTTCGTGGGGTGCGGCGGTGGGTATGAGTTCCACTTCGCCATAGCACAGGCAGAAGTAGGTGCTCGATGCGGGCCCGTTTGCCGCCTTGATCGCCGTCGCCTCTTCGGGCCGGCTCTGGCCTGTCGGCATCGCCGTCTCGCCAGCGCCGACAACCGAAGGGAAGCCCTGTTGGGCCTGCCCGGCTGGGGTGTCTTCGATGTAACACCCGGTGCCGCGAATGCCGAACGTCGCCGTACTGGTCTTGATGGTGCGCGGTCCCTTTCCGAAGACCGAGAGAATTTTTCCGGAGACGACACGCATCAAATTTTGCGCGGCGTCGACGCCGAAGCTGACAACGGAGTTATCGCGCTGCAAAAAGGCATCTTGCCCGATGACATAAACGATTTCAGCCCCCGGTCCGGTGCGCACGGTATCGCCGGCAGCGACCAGCATGCCTTGAAGCGCCGGCTTGCCGTTGATTGACACCTCGCCCTTGATGCGCTGCACCCCGGCAGCGATGGGCGCATTGCCTGCCGAAAGTGCCTCTCGTACCACCCCGACAATGCCTCCCGGGGTGATGGCGGCCAGCACGGCCACCTGCTTGAGCCAGCGGCGACGTTCAGTGCTTTTCATCGTCGCGCATCTCTTTGAACCAGCGCATGGCGTCTTTGGAATCGGCGGCGGTGTAGTGGTCGTTTTCCACTTTGGCAACCTGGGCGACGAGGCCAAGCACCATGCGCTTGACCAACGAGACTTCGCCTTCTTTGCGCGCAGCCGGGAAAATGTGAGCAGCTTTGCGTCGCCCGTTGCGCTTGCCCCAGCGAAAAAAGTTGGCGAAGGCAGTGGCCGCGGTCATCTCGTACTGAGTGACGGCAGAAAAATCGTAAAGCACATACCAGCCCGCTTCCGTCAGCCCCCGCTTACCGAGTTCTTCCTGAATGGCGACAAACAGACGCGTCATGGCGTGGTAGTTGATGCTTGGCATGTCGTCTGTGTTTTCAAGCGCGACGGTGAGTACGTCGCCCTTGATGTACAGCTTGAAATAGCCTTCGTCGAGAATGGGCTTCATTCGACGCACCTCCCCTGTAATTGTTTTACTTATTAAGCTCACGCATCCCTCTCGCCAGACCATCGAGCGTCAGCGGGAACATGCGGTTGCCAAAGATTGTACGAATGATGTCGATCGAGTGACGATATTCCCAAAGACGCTCCGGTTCAGGATTCAGCCAGATGGCGTGCGGCCAGGTGTCAAGCACCCGCTGCAGCCAGGTGGCGCCGGCCTCTTCGTTGCTGTATTCCACTGAACCACCGGGCTGGAGTACCTCGTAAGGGCTCATGGTGGCGTCGCCGACAAAAATTACTTTGTAGTCTTCGCCGTACTTGTGCAGCAAATCCCAGACGTTGGTGCGCTCGTTGTGCCGGCGGTAGTTGTCCTTCCATACGTAGTCGTAGAGGCAGTTGTGGAAGTAGAAGTGTTCGAGATGTTTGAACTCGGTCTTGGCCGCCGAAAACAGCTCCTCGCAGACCTTGATGTGGTCGTCCATCGAGCCGCCAATGTCGAGGAAGAGCAGCACCTTGACCTTGTTGTGGCGCTCGGGACGCATCTTGATATCGAGCCAGCCGGCGTTGCGTGCGGTGCCGGCGATGGTATTGTCGAGATCGAGTTCATCTTGCGCGCCTTCGCGGGCAAAGCGGCGTAGCCGGCGCAGGGCCACCTTGATGTTGCGCGTGCCCAGTTCGATGTGGTCATCGAGATTGCGGTACTCGCGGTTTTCCCAGACTTTGACCGCGGTGCGGTTGCCCGCCGAGGGGCCGCCGATGCGTATGCCTTCCGGGTTGGTGCCGCCATTGCCAAAGGGGCTGGTGCCGCCAGTACCTATCCACTTGTTGCCGCCCTCGTGACGCTTTTTCTGCTCTTCGAGGCGTTTCTTGAATTCTTCCATGAGCTTGTCCCAGCCCATCTTTTCCAGCTTGGCGCGCTCCTCGGGCGTGAGGTGCTTCTTCATCATGGCCTTGAGCCAGTCTTCGGGGATATCGGCTTCGAGTCCGGGAATTGCCTGCACGCCCTTGAAGTATTCACCGAAGGCCTGGTCGAATTTGTCGTAGTTCGTTTCGTCCTTGACCAGGCTGGTGCGGGCGAGGAAGTAGAAGTCGTCAATCGAGTGACCGATCACGCCGGCCTTCATGGCTTCCAGCAAGGTCAGGTACTCCCGTGTCGACACGGGCAGTTTCTTGGCCTTGAGGTGGAGGAAGAAGTCGATCAGCACGGCGAGGATTTAGCGGTTGTTGCGGGCCATGAATACCAGTCGCTCGAACAGATGCACATCCTGCTCGTTCTTGAGCAGCGCGCCGTGCAGCGGTGGCACTGACACTTTCTGGTCCTTGCTGCGCAGAGCCTCCGGCGGAATGTCTTCGGCGACCAGCAGCTTCAGCCAGTCAATCAATTCCGAGGTCGAGGGCTTTTTCTTCAGGCCGGGAACGTCGCGCAGGCCGAAGAACACTTCCAGCGCTTCCTTGAGCAAATCCTTCTTCAGTGTCGGGTAGTGCACATTCACGATCTGCGCCATGGTGTCGCGATCGGGGAACTTGATGTAGTGAAAGAAGCAACGGCGCAGGAAGGCGTCGGGGAGTTCCTTCTCGTTGTTCGAGGTAATGATCACCAGCGGGCGCTTAACGGCGCGTATGGTCTCGCGGGTCTCGTAGACATGAAACTCCATGCGGTCGAGTTCGCGGAGCAGGTCATTGGGGAACTCGATGTCGGCCTTGTCTATTTCATCGATCAGGACCACCCCCGGCTCGGTCTGTTCGAACGCCTGCCAGAGCACGCCCTTGACGATGTAGTTGGCAATGTCCTTGACCTTGGAATCACCCAGCTGCGAATCGCGCAGGCGCGACACGGCATCGTATTCGTAAAGACCTTGCTGGGCTTTGGTGGTTGACTTGATGTGCCACTGGATCAGCGGCATGTTCAGCGCAGCCGCCACTTCCTCGGCCAGCATGGTTTTTCCGGTGCCGGGTTCGCCCTTGATCAAGAGCGGGCGTTGCAGGGTAATGGCCGCATTGACCGCCAGCATCAGGTCGGGGGTCGCGACGTAGTTTTCGGTGCCTTGAAAGCGCTTGTTCATGATGTACTCCGTTGGGATGGCTTAATTATCGCCCCATATTGGCGCTGTGCGTCGCTCCGCGTCGCCCATAGCAGCCCCTGGCAGCCAATCGCCGTCCCACCAGCGCCGACTTGGGAATAGCGCTTCCCGCAAGGCTGAAGCGCAAGTGCCCCACGCAATCAATCGCGCGTGAGCGTGCGCGTGAACGTGCGTTGACCCGCTGGCTTCCCTCATGGATACTTCCTGCATGCCTTCTGACTGCTCGCCCTCCGGATTTACGTCCCTGCGTGCCTCGCTTGACGCCGAGTTCCACGCACGCCCCCCGCGCCCGCTGACCCGGGCGACGCGCATCCGTCACTATGCTTTTTTGCATCGCGAGACGAGTGCTGGTGAGGAGCTGGAGCCACTTGACCGTCTGGTGAGCGAGTCCGGCTGGGTGTTGCGCTAATGCTCTGACGCGTATCGGCTCTTGGAGCGAGCGGGTCACACCTTGCGCTGGGAACTGCACACGGAGTTTTCCAGCTACACCGTGTTTTCGCCATTTGAGAGCGCTGACGACACCGAGATCGAAAAGCTCATCATGGCGTGGTGCTGGGCGCGGCCGGGTGAGTGCCTTGTGGCCATGCGTATCGATCATTCCATGGATGCCACAATGACCCCGGAGTCTGCGGCGGCAGCGCATTCACGCGCGGGTGAGCAAATTGTTGTGTCTTCGATTGTGGATGGACGCGCCTGCCTGATCACTGATTTTCGTGCCACGAGTGATGAAACGCATTTCCTGCTGCTCGACCGGGGCATGACGCCGCGACAAGCTGGCCGGACCGTGCAACGCATTTGGGAGATCGAAACCTACCGGCTTTTGGCGCTTCTGGGCTTGCCGACAGCCAAAGCCATGGCCCCTTGGCTGCGCCGCTCGGAAGACCACCTGGCGACCTTGATGGATGGTATCGGGAGTGCCCGCTCGACCGGTGCAGAGGAATCGGTGCTCGATCAGTTGTCGGTGCTTGCGGCGGAGGTCGAGCATTCGCTCGCGCGCACGGCGTTTCGCTTCGGTGCCTGCCGTGCTTACCTGGCCATTGTGCTGCAACGTATCGCCGAATTGCGCGAGCAGCGGGTGACCGGCTTTCCCCCTTTGCGCGAATTCATGGACCGGCGCTTGATGCCGCCGATGGCCATGTGTGATGCCATGGCGAGCCGGCAAGAGGACCTCTCGGAGCGAATTGCGCGCAACTCGCAACTGCTGCGCACGCGGGTGGAGATATCGCTGGAGCGCCAGAATCAAGAACTGCTGGTGCAAATGAATCGCCGGGCAAGGGTTCAACTGCACTTGCAGGAGACGGTCGAAGGCTTGTCGGTGGTCGCCATCACCTACTATGGCTCACAGTTGGTGCACTACATGGCCGAGGGCTTGCATGCCGTCGGGCTTGCCGTCAGTGCCGATCTCGTCACTGCCCTGAGCATCCCCGGTATTGCGGTCTTGGTCTGGTGGGGGCTGCGCCGAACGCGCGTGGTGTTGCTGAAGGAGTGACATCGGCACGACCGAGCGATCGCCGCGTCACCAGCGCCGACTTGCGGATGAGTGACCAGAGCGCCGATCGATGAACTTCGTCGGATCACGGTCGGAATCGTTGTGCGGGGTGTCGGAGTTGTCCCCATTAGCGCATAGTGCACAGACAGCAAAGGGAGATAGACCAGATGAAACCAATCCGATACTTGGCGGTTGCTCGGCACCTTGCACTGGCAGGCTTGGTGGCCTGCATCGCGACCCCAGCAGCGGCGGCAACCGGAAAGCTGGTGCTGACAGGCGGCGTGAGTTCCATCGACGGCGCGGCAGGCGGCGGTCTCACGCCATGGGCAGTTATCGGCACTAACGCGACCGATGGTGAAATAGGTGGCACAGCCCACGTTACACGAGTGTCGACGCAGGACTATGCGCTGACCAGCTATGGCGCTGCACTGGGCTACCACAACAAATTCGAGATCTCGATCGCGCGGCAGAATTTTGATGCCTCGCCCGCTATCGCGCTCAATGGGATTGCGCCGTTCGGCGTCAAGCGCGGCGAGAACATCGAGATGGATGTGCTGGGAGTGAAATACCGCATTTTTGGCGAGGCGGTTTTGGATAGTTTGAACCTCATTCCGCAGGTGGCGGTGGGGATCGAGCACAAGCAGGTGCAACCCAATTCACTGAAGTCGGTCTTGCGTTTTCTAGACGCGAGTACCAGCAGTACCGACTTTTACGTCAGCGCAACCAAGCTGTTGCTGGAACACAGCCTGCTCTTGAACGGCACCTTACGCATCACCAAGGCTAACCAGAATGGTTTGCTGGGTTTTGGCGCGGGGGCGCAAGGTAAGGACAAATACACGGGGCAACCGGAATTTTCGGTCGCGTATCTTTTGCATCGAACGCTGGCGATCGGCGCGGAATACCGCTTCAAGCCCAACAATCTGGAGATCCTTGGTCGCAGGGCTGGTTTGGGTAGCGCACTGCGCGAAGACGATTGGAGTGACGTATTTGTGGCGTGGGCACCGAGCAAACATTTTTCGCTCACAGGCGCTTATGTTGACCTGGGCGGCATCGTTCCGGGAATTACGCGCAAGCGGGACCAAACAGGCTGGTATCTGTCGGCGCAGTACGCGTTCTGAACGCCCGCTACCTAGTCAACGCTCACTCAAGCTCAAACGGAGACCCCCAGTCATGCTCAGGCACATTTCTCGCACTATCTTTGCGACACTGCTCGCGCTGTCAGTGCTGGGTCATCCCGCAGGTGCTATCGCTGCGAGTGATCTGACCTTGTACCGTGCTCTGGGCGAGCGCCCGGGTTTGACCGCCCTGATGGACAAATTCTTGGACGGACTGCTTGCCGACAAGCGCACGGAGCCATTTTTTGGCAAGAGCGACCATGCCCACGTCAAACTTATGCTCGTTGACCTGATTTGCGACGTGATCGGGGGGCCGTGCGAATACGCCGGCGAAGATATGACAACCTCCCACGAGAAGCACGCGATCACCGCCGCAGATTTCAATGCACTGGTCGAGGTACTGCAGGTGGCGATGGATCAGCAGGGCATACCCGTTGCGGACCAGAATCGATTATTGGCAAGGCTAGCGCCCATGCACCGGGCCATTATTACGCGCCGTTAGCGCCGTCCATCATCGCCGCGCCATATTGCCGTACCACCAGTGCCGACTTGCGGATGAGGGACCCGAATGCTGCTTATCGCGACGCGGCGCGGCGCAGCAGATCAAGATAGGTGTTGTTATCGGGCATCTTCTTGTCGCGCTGCGCCTGGTACATTATCTCGCCCAGGCAATCGAGTACGACGTGCAAGGCTTCGTGCCGGTCCATGCGCTGCTTCAGTTGGTCGACAATGGCGCGGATGCCTGGCGGCTGATTGATGCCCAGTTGCTCTTCGATAGCCAGATGCAACGATAGGTGCAGGAAGGGGTTGGTCTCGCCGTGTTCGGGCGTCCACTCGCGGGTCAGGGCATCCTCGGCCTCTAGCAGTGCGTGGTATTCCGGATGCATGTCGACCAGTTCTGCGGCAATTGCCTCGAGTTGAGCCGTGGGCGCGCGTGCCCGGTGCTTTCGCCACGCCTCGATGAAAAACTGACGTACTTGATCGCGCGATGGGTTAAACATGGGCTTTCTCTTTAAAGCTGCAAAGATCGATCACCCGGCAGCGTAGGCAGTCAGGAGATCGCGCCTTGCATACATAACGCCCGTGGAGAATCAGCCAATGGTGCGCATGCTGGCGGTAGTGAGCGGGTACTGATTTGAGTAACTTGCGCTCCACTTCTTCGACGCTCTTACCCTTGGCGAGGCCGGTGCGATTACCGACACGGAAGATATGTGTGTCGACGGCAATCGTGGGTTCACCGAACACGATATTGAGCACGACATTCGCCGTCTTGCGCCCAACCCCGGGTAGGGCTTCCAGCGCCTCGCGGCTGTGTGGCACGTCGCCGCCGTGCTCGTTGAGAATGATTTTGGCCAGTTTGGCGACGTTCTTCGCTTTGGTTCGATACAGCCCAATGGTCTGAATGTAGCTGGCTATCCCTGCTTCGCCCAGGGCGACAAGCGCCGCAGGGGTCGGGTGCGTCTTGAACAAGGGCGTGGTGGCACGATTGACCCCTTTGTCCGTTGCTTGTGCCGACAAGACAACGGCGACCAGCAGTTGGAACGGCGTTGAATAGGTGAGTTCCGTCTTGGGCTCGGGCTCCGCGCTGGCCAGTCGGCGGAAAAATTCCTCGCGCTCAGCGAGCTTCACCGGGAACTCGCTTCCATGGCAATGGCGATATCGTTGGCGCGCAGTCGCGCTGTCCGAGTTTCCCACCAGTTGCTCCCGGCAATCATGAAGCCGAGAACAAAAAAGGCACCCGGAGGCAAAATCGCAATCAGGAAACCCGGGTAGTCGTCGCCCAACAGGTTGATGCCATGGACACCGGGAATCAGCATTTCAATGCCCGAGAACACCGTTCCCTGGGCAATGAATTCGCGAATCAGCCCCAGCAAACTGATGACCCACAGAAATCCCACGCCCATCATGAGTCCGTCGAAGGCGGCGGCGCGCACACCGTTCTTTGCCGCGAAGGCTTCGACGCGAGCGAGCACGATGCAGTTGGTGACGATGAGCGGTATAAAGATTCCGAGTATCAGATACAGATCGTGCAAAAAAGCATTGAAGGCGAGATCGACGACGGTGACCAGGGCGGCAATGATCAGCACGAAAATGGGAATGCGCACTTCATACGGGATGAAGGTGCGCAGCACCGAGACCGCGAGGTTGGCGATCAACATCACGATAATCGTGGCGAGTCCGAGGCTGAAGGCATTGACGAAGGTGCTGCTGACTGCGAGCAGAGGGCACAAACCCAGTAGCTGCGCGAGGATGGAGTTTTGCGTCCACACGCCATTGCGGGCGATGTCGGCATAAGGGGTGTCAGTGCTCATGGCTGTTCCTCGTCAGCGGGGCCGGGGGTAAAGCGGGTGCCTGATACGTGTGCAAAAAGGGCTGTGCGGTGAGTGGTGGCCCATTCGAGAGCCCGACGGCTGGCGTTTGTCACGGCACGTGCGGAAATTGTCGCGCCGGTCATCTGGTCAATGGCACCGCCATCCTTTTTCACGCGCCATTTCTCAGGCCCAAACTGCTCGAAACCCACGCCATTGAATTGTGTGATCCAGGGCCGTGCCTTGTTGCGGTCCTTCTTCGGGTCAATGTAATCACCCAGGCCGGGCGTCTCCCGGTGTTGGGTGACGCGCATCGCGATCAGTCGTGCGTCATTTCCGATCGCGACGATGAGGTTGATGCGTCCCGAGTAGCCATCGGGCGCGACCGCCTCGAGGACGAGTGCTACCGGTGCGGTGTCTCGGCGTGCGCGGTAGACCGTGGTGTCGCTGGCAGTGCCCAGGGCGGCATTCGCGGGCAGGGTAACGCGGTCTTGCAGCAGATCGTTGTTGTAGCTGGATGAAGGCAATACGTCGCTGATCAATCGGTGTTTCTCTGCTTGGGCACTGGCCCGCAGACGCGGTTCGGTGGCGGTGTGCATGCCGGCCATCAGCGCGGTGAATGCCAGCGTAAAGAGCAGCAAGATGCCTGCGGTTCGGGCTGAGACTTTGACGACACTCTGTTCGGCATAGAGGGGTGCCGGTTGCTGTTCGTCGCTCACGACAGGCCTCCTGTTCTTTTGCCCTTGTGCCCGAACACCGGGGGCTGGGTGTACATGTCGATCAAGGGGGCGGCAATATTCATGAGCAATACCGCGAAGGCCACTCCGTCCGGGTAAGCCCCAAAGGTGCGGATGATCCAGACCAGTAGGGCCGCGAGTGTGGCGAAAATAAGTTTTCCGCGTGGGGTGGTGCAGCCGGAGACCGGGTCGGTAATGATGAAGAATGCGCCAAGCACGGCGCCGCCTGAAAACAGGTGAAAGACGGGCGAACCAAAGCGCACGGGGTCAGCGTAACAGGCGATCGAAGCGATCAGTCCTAAGGTGGCAAGGAACGCCACCGGCAAATGCCAGGTAATGAGCCGTTGCTGCAGAAGGTAGAGGCCACCGAGGGCGTAGCCCAAACTGATCCACAGCCACGCATTGGTCGAGTCCGCCGCAGGCGTGGCGCCGCTGTGTAGTGCGGTCCGCAAGGCATCCAGGGGGGTGGCCATGGTCATTGCATCAACCTGACGGTGCCCGAATATTGCGTTCAGGTGCTGGGAAAAATCGCCGCCGGGCGCTGGCCATTGGGACATGGCCAAGGGGTAGGCCACAATCATGAGGGCAAAGGCGACCATCGCGGGATTGAACGGGTTTTGTCCAAGACCTCCGTATAGGTGCTTGGCCACAACGATGGCGAACAGGGTACCCAGCACGACCAACCACCAGGGAGCTATCGGCGGAAAACTCAGGGCGATCAACCACGCTGTGACTAGAGCAGAGCCGTCAGAGATAAACAACCACACGGGTTTGCGGCGCAGGTGCAGGGCAATAGCTTCGGCGGCTAAGGCCGTGAGCGAAGCCAACGCAATTTGCACAAGAATAGCTGGGCCGAATAACCAGACATAAGCAACGACGCCGGGTATGAGTGCCAGCAGCACGCGCACCATGACCGAACGGACACTGGCTGGTTTGAGTACGAAGGGCGAGTTATTTGATTTTGTGGCGAGCATCTAGGGGGTGGCGCTCATTCGCGGCAAGTGCTTAGTTGTCCGGGGGCAGGTGTGGCTTTGCCACTTCACGTATTTCGGCGCGGCGTGCCTCAATTGCAGCAATCTCTGCTTGCTGTTCGGCACTGAGCGCTGCAGCAGTATTGATTGCGGCGGCTTGTTCCTGTTGTTGTTTCGCGCGCGCCAGAGCCGCGGCAATCAGGGCCTTCTTTGCGTCCTTCTCGGCGGTATTGTTCGACCCGTCCGGTTGCTCGGCGACTGCGAGGGCGGCCGTGGCCTTTTCGCGGCCGGCGGCGGTTTTGGCGGCCAAGCGTGCGGCTTTTTCTTCCTTCTCACGCTCCTCACGGTACTGCCTGAACTCGTAGCGCTCGCGGGCGTGATCGGCGGCTTCCTTCTCGTGCTCGCGCGCCCAGATCTCACTCTTGGCGAAGCGATAGTAGTCGACCAGGGGAATATGGGATGGGCACACATAGGCGCAGCATCCACATTCGATGCAGTCAAACAGGTGGTACTCCTGTGCCTTGCCGAAGATCTTGGCGCGCGAGAACCAATACAGTTCGAAGGGCTGTAAATCGGCAGGGCAGGCTATCGCACACTCACCGCAGCGAATGCAGGGCATTTCCGGTGGCGGTGGCGGGAACATTTTGGGCGAGCCGACGAGGATGCAGTTCGTGGCCTTGACGACGGGCACCTCCATGCCGGGCATCACGACACCCATCATTGGGCCACCCATGATGTAGCGGTTGGTATCGGCGTGTGCCTCGCTCAGCGCCACCACATCACGCATCGGTGTTCCGATCAGTACATCGTAATTGCCGCCCCGCCGAACATTGCCGGATACCGTCACAATGCGTGAGACCAATGGGCGACCCAGTTTGATGGCGTCGTGAACAGCCACGGCCGTGCCAACGTTGAAGCATTGAACGCCGTAGTCGGTCGATCGTTCGCCGTGTGGCACCTCGATTCCGGTAAGCACCCGGATCAATTGTTTGGCGCCACCCGCTGGGTAGCGGGTCGGAACGGAGACAACTTCGAGACGCTTGTCGTGCTGCGCCTCAATCGCCTGCTGCATTGCCCGGATGGCTTCCGGTTTGTTGTCCTCGATGCCGATCAAGGTTCGATCAGGCTTCATGATTTGGCACATCAACGCGACACCGGCAATCACAGTGTCGGCGCGTTGGCGCATCAGCAGATCGTCGCAGGTGATAAAAGGCTCGCACTCTGCGCCATTGATGACCAAGGTTTCCAGAGCTTTGGGTTGTCCGGGAACGATTTTCAAATGGGTCGGAAACACCGCGCCGCCCAGTCCGACGACACCCATTTGCATCAGGTGGTCTCTTATCTCGGTGGGAGACGCGGTATGCAGGTCAAGGGGCTTGGCAGTTCCCCATGCATCGAGCCCATCCGGCTTTATGATCACACTCAAAGCGGATAATCCGGAACTGTGGGGCATCCTGCGCATTTCGACGGCGCTTACCAGGCCCGATGTCGACGCGTGAACAGTCGCGGACGCATTGCCGTCGGCCTTGCCAATGCGCTGACCCTTGGTAACGCGGTCGCCTGCCTGAACGACGGGGCGGGGTGGACCACCGACATGCTGATGCAAAGGAATCACCAATTCCGCTGGAAGCGGCACTGGCAAAATCGGACCTTCCGCACTTCGGGTTTTTTCATACGCCGGCGTGACGCCGCCATTGAATGAGAAGAGTTTGTTCAGCATGGTCTAGTGAGTGCTGCGAATTGGAAATACCGGATACTTCCATTTCCAGTTTTCCACCGTCTCGGCAATTGGCTCCATGGTGATGCAATCCACCGGGCAGGGGGGCAGGCACAATTCACAACCTGTGCATTGGTCGGCAATGATGGTGTGCATCTGCTTTGCCGCGCCCACGATGGCATCCACCGGGCAGGCCTGTATGCACAGCGTGCAGCCGATGCACGTCTGCTCGTCGATAAATGCAACCGACTTGGGCTTTTCCACGCCGTGCTCGGACGAAAGGGGTTTGAACTCCCTGCCCAGCAGGTCGGCAAGCTTGCGTATGCCTTCTTCGCCGCCGGGAGGACACTGATTGATCTCCGCCTCCCCCTTGGCAATCGCTTCCGCGTACGGCTTGCAGCCTGGGTAGTTGCACTGCCCACATTGTGTTTGCGGGAGGATCGCATCGATTTTCTCGACCAGGGGGTCGCCCTCGACCCGAAATTTGACCGATGCAAATCCGAGAGCAGCGCCGAGAACAATGGCACCAAGTGCCATAACCAGTACGGCAGCCAGCATTACTTGTATCTATCCAGACCGGCGAAGCCCATGAACGCCAGACTCATCAGTCCTGCGGTGATCATGGCAATGGCGGTGCCCCGAAAATGTACGGGGACATCGGCACCCTCAAGACGCTCGCGCATGGCACCGAACAGGATGAGCGCCAGAGAGAAACCCGTCGCGCTCCCAAGGCCAAAAAGCAGCGACTCAATAAAGTCGTGCTGAAGACCAACATTGAGCAAGGGAATGCCCAGCACCGCGCAGTTTGTCGTGATGAGCGGCAGATAGATGCCTAGAACCTGATGCAGTACCGGGCTGGTCTTCTGTATTGCCAGTTCCGTTAGTTGCACAATCGCTGCGATGGTGACTATGAATGACAGGGTGCGGAGGTATTCAAGATCGTTGGGAGTGAGCAGCCATCGGTCGATTACAAAGCTGGCACCACAAGCCATCGTGAGTACAAAAGCCGTTGCCGCGCTCATGCCCATGGCTGTTTCCAGCTTCTTTGATACGCCCATGAAGGGGCACAAGCCCAGAACGCGCACGAACACAACGTTGTTAACCAACGCTGCGCCAATAATGACGAATAGATAAGAGGTCATTGGTCGATTATCGCCCGTGCTGCCTGACCAAACAACTTGATGGCAAAGGGGCTATAGCGGGGTTGGTGGTGATTTCAACGCAGTGCAACATTCGCGGACAAGTGCCGGCCCCTTGTAAATGAGTCCACTATAGAGTTGCACGAGAGTGGCTCCTGCGGCGATCTTTGCTTGTGCGTCGGCTCCCGAAAAGATTCCTCCGGCAGCAATAATCGGCAACTCTCCCTTAAGTTCTAAAGCCAGCGCTTTCACCACGGCGGTGGATTTTTCGAAGACCGGCCTCCCGGATAGGCCCCCGGCTTCGCTGCATAGCGGATTCATTTCCACGCCGTTGCGGCCAAGTGTGGTGTTGGTGGCGATTACGCCGTCAATCCGGTGGCGCTTGAGTGCGTCCGAAATCTGAGTTAACTGCGGGGGTTCAAGGTCCGGCGCAATTTTCAAGACGAGCGGAACGTAGCGCCCGTGGTGTTGTGTGAGTTCGGTTTGCCGTCTCTTTAGTGCGCCGAGCAATCCGTCAAGCTCAGATTCACCTTGAAGTTGGCGCAGGTTTTTGGTGTTCGGGGAACTTATGTTGACCGTAACGTAGCTGGCGCAGGGGAATGCTTTCTCCAGACCAATCAAATAGTCATCGGTCGCCCTCTCGATAGGAGTGATAGCGTTCTTGCCAATATTGATCCCAAGAATGCCCTGAAACCGGTGCTGTTGGATCCGTTCCATGGCCGCATCTATGCCGCCATTGTTAAATCCCATGCGGTTGATGATTGCGTTCTGAGCGGCGAGGCGAAACAGCCGTGGCTGAGGATTACCTTTTTGCGGTAGCGGGGTGAGTGTCCCAACCTCAATAAAGCCGAAGCCAAGCTTGGCAAGGCCATCGACCGCGATAGCGTTTTTGTCCAAACCAGCGGCCAAACCGACTCGATTCGGGAAGTTGAGCCCCATCACCGAGACTGCATTTCCAACCTTAACAGCATCATCGCGCCCACAATGCAGAGGTATTTGCCCCCAAAAGCTCAAACCCCGAAGGGTAAGCTCGTGGGCCCTTTCGGCGTCAATTTGAAAAAGAGCCGGTCTAATCAATGAGTAAGCATTCATAGTGCAAAATTTTACGCGGCGATCTGAAAAGATTCTTCGGAAAGGGGTTTACATGACCCAAAAGTTTCACCATAATCTCGTTCTCTGCTGATAACAGCAACGCAACGAAGCGAAAGCAACGAGGCGAGCTCTTTAAAAACCAAACAACCGATAGGTGTAGGTGTTTGCGAGGCTGAGGTAGTGGTGAGTGGTGGTGCCGAGATCGAAGGCGCTGCTGTGGTGGGTAAAAACCTGCTGGTCTGATGCGAGTCAGATCTGCCATTATCGAGCTAAATAAAATGAAGCAAACACTTACACGAGAAACACAGTAAGGTTAAGAAATTGACCTCTGATTTTCGTTTGAGTGAGTTTAAACAGAGATTGAACTGAAGAGTTTGATCCTGGCTCAGATTGAACGCTGGCGGAATGCTTTACACATGCAAGTCGAGCGGCAGCGCGGGGCAACCTGGCGGCGAGCGGCGAACGGGTGAGTAATACATCGGAACGTACCCAGTTGTGGGGGGATAGCCCGGCGAAAGCCGGATTAATACCGCATACGACCTGAGGGGGAAAGTGGGGGACCGCAAGGCCTCACGCCGTTGGAGCGGCCGATGTTCGATTAGCTAGTTGGTAGGGTAAAGGCCTACCAAGGCGACGATCGATAGCTGGTCTGAGAGGACGACCAGCCACACTGGAACTGAGACACGGTCCAGACTCCTACGGGAGGCAGCAGTGGGGAATTTTGGACAATGGGGAAACCCTGATCCAGCCATTCCGCGTGAGTGAAGAAGGCCTTCGGGTTGTAAAGCTCTTTCGGCAGGAACGAAACGGTTCGCCCTAATACGGTGGGCTAATGACGGTACCTGAAGAAGAAGCACCGGCTAACTACGTGCCAGCAGCCGCGGTAATACGTAGGGTGCGAGCGTTAATCGGAATTACTGGGCGTAAAGCGTGCGCAGGCGGTCCTATAAGACAGATGTGAAATCCCCGGGCTTAACCTGGGAACTGCGTTTGTGACTGTAGAACTAGAGTGTGGCAGAGGGGGGTAGAATTCCACGTGTAGCAGTGAAATGCGTAGAGATGTGGAGGAATACCGATGGCGAAGGCAGCCCCCTGGGTCAACACTGACGCTCATGCACGAAAGCGTGGGGAGCAAACAGGATTAGATACCCTGGTAGTCCACGCCCTAAACGATGCGAACTAGGTGTTGGAGAAGGAGACTTCTTTAGTACCGCAGCTAACGCGTGAAGTTCGCCGCCTGGGGAGTACGGTCGCAAGATTAAAACTCAAAGGAATTGACGGGGACCCGCACAAGCGGTGGATGATGTGGATTAATTCGATGCAACGCGAAAAACCTTACCTACCCTTGACATGCCAGGAATCCCGGAGAGATTTGGGAGTGCTCGAAAGAGAGCCTGGACACAGGTGCTGCATGGCTGTCGTCAGCTCGTGTCGTGAGATGTTGGGTTAAGTCCCGCAACGAGCGCAACCCTTGTCATTAATTGCCATCATTTAGTTGGGCACTTTAATGAGACTGCCGGTGACAAACCGGAGGAAGGTGGGGATGACGTCAAGTCCTCATGGCCCTTATGGGTAGGGCTTCACACGTCATACAATGGTCGGTACAGAGGGTTGCCAAGCCGCGAGGCGGAGCGAATCTCACAAAGCCGATCGTAGTCCGGATTGAGTCTGCAACTCGACTCCATGAAGTCGGAATCGCTAGTAATCGTGGATCAGCATGTCACGGTGAATACGTTCCCGGGTCTTGTACACCGCCCGTCACACCATGGGAGTGGGTTTCACCAGAAGTAGGTAGTCTAACCGCAAGGAGGGCGCTTACCACGGTGGGATTCATGACTGGGGTGAAGTCGTAACAAGGTAGCCGTATCGGAAGGTGCGGCTGGATCACCTCCTTTCTAGAGCGTAAGCCTTGTAAGCACCTACAACCTATCGGTTGTTACAGCCAGACAGCGGGTCTGTAGCTCAGCTGGTTAGAGCACCGTCTTGATAAGGCGGGGGTCGATGGTTCGAACCCATCCAGACCCACCACGCGCATCACGGGGGATTAGCTCAGCTGGGAGAGCACCTGCTTTGCAAGCAGGGGGTCGTCGGTTCGATCCCGTCATCCTCCACCAATAAAGTTGTTACTGAACGGCGTAAAGCGTCATTCAGTAACCGCTGTGTTGAACACAAGCGGCTGCTTAGATTTGGTTGTTCTTTAAAAATTCGGAAGAAGTAAAGTAAATGGCATTGTCCAGGAATGGGCAGTGACATGGGTTGTGATTGTATCTTCGTGCTTTTCTAGTCTTTGAACCGGCGTAGAAAAGCGCAAACAAAACAGAGTGACTTGATGCAGTCCTAAGCAGGAAATTCAGGAAACTGGAGTTCATTGTTATAGGGTCAAGTGACTAAGTGCATGTGGTGGATGCCTTGGCGATTACAGGCGATGAAGGACGTTGTAGCCTGCGAAAAGCTGCGGGGAGCTGGCAAACAAGCTTTGATCCGCAGATGTCCGAATGGGGAAACCCACTCCGCAAGGAGTATCCCAGACTGAATACATAGGTCTGAGGAAGCGAACCCGGCGAACTGAAACATCTAAGTAGCCGGAGGAAAAGAAATCAACCGAGATTCCCTGAGTAGTGGCGAGCGAACGGGGAAGAGCCTGCAAGAGATAACTGGTGCGTTAGCGGAACAGTCTGGAAAGGCTGGCCATAGTGGGTGATAGCCCCGTACGCGAAAACCTGCCAGCGAGACTAAGTTTGCGACAAGTAGGGCGGGACACGTGAAATCCTGTCTGAAGATGGGGGGACCATCCTCCAAGGCTAAATACTCGTAATCGACCGATAGTGAACTAGTACCGTGAGGGAAAGGCGAAAAGAACCCCGGGAGGGGAGTGAAATAGATCCTGAAACCGCATGCATACAAACAGTGGGAGCCTCGCAAGGGTGACTGCGTACCTTTGTATAATGGGTCAGCGACTTACGTTCAGTAGCGAGCTTAACCGAATAGGGGAGGCGTAGGGAAACCGAGTCTGATAAGGGCGATTTAGTTGCTGGGCGTAGACCCGAAACCAAGTGATCTATCCATGGCCAGGATGAAGGTGCCGTAACAGGTACTGGAGGTCCGAACCCACTAACGTTGAAAAGTTAGGGGATGAGCTGTGGATAGGGGTGAAAGGCTAAACAAACTTGGAAATAGCTGGTTCTCCCCGAAAGCTATTTAGGTAGCGCCTCATGTATCACCATCGGGGGTAGAGCACTGTAATGGTTGGAGGGGTCATCGCGATCTACTCCGCCATAGCAAACTCCGAATACCGATGAGTGCGAGCATGGGAGACAGACCAGTGGGTGCTAACGTCCATGGTCAAGAGGGAAACAACCCAGACCGCCAGCTAAGGTCCCAAAGCCATGGTTAAGTGGAAAACGAGGTGGGAAGGCATAGACAGTCAGGAGGTTGGCTTAGAAGCAGCCACCCTTTAAAGAAAGCGTAATAGCTCACTGATCGAGTCGTCCTGCGCGGAAGATGTAACGGGGCTCAAACCATGCACCGAAGCTGCGGATATCCGTAAGGATATGGTAGGGGAGCGTTCTGTAAGTCTGTGAAGGTGTCTTGTAAAGGATGCTGGAGATATCAGAAGTGCGAATGCTGACATGAGTAGCGATAAAGCGTGTGAAAAGCACGCTCGCCGAAAGCCAAAGGTTTCCTGCGCAACGTTCATCGGCGCAGGGTGAGTCGGTCCCTAAGGCGAGGCCGAAAGGCGTAGTCGATGGAAAACAGGTTAATATTCCTGTACCGCAGTCATGACTGCGATGGGGAGACGGAGAAGGTTAGCTCAGCCGGGTGTTGGACGTCCCGGTTTAAGCGTGTAGGCGTGCTGTCTAGGAAAATCCGGACGGCTTAGCTGAGGCGTGATGACGAGGCACTTCGGTGCTGAAGTGAGTAATACCCTGCTTCCAGGAAAAGCCTCTAAGCTTCAGTCTGTGACGACCGTACCGCAAACCGACACAGGTGGGCAGGATGAAAATTCTAAGGCGCTTGAGAGAACTCAGGAGAAGGAACTCGGCAAATTGATACCGTAACTTCGGGAGAAGGTATGCCTCGGTAGTGTGTAGCGGCTTGCCCGCGAAGCACGATGAGGCCGCAGAGAATCGGTGGCTGCGACTGTTTAATAAAAACACAGCACTCTGCAAAGACGAAAGTCGACGTATAGGGTGTGACGCCTGCCCGGTGCCGGAAGGTTAAGTGATGGGGTGCAAGCTCTTGATCGAAGCCCCGGTAAACGGCGGCCGTAACTATAACGGTCCTAAGGTAGCGAAATTCCTTGTCGGGTAAGTTCCGACCTGCACGAATGGCGTAACGATGGCCACACTGTCTCCTCCTGAGACTCAGCGAAGTTGAAATGTTTGTGAAGATGCAATCTACCCGCGGCTAGACGGAAAGACCCCATGAACCTTTACTGTAGCTTTGCATTGGACTTTGACGGGACTTGTGTAGGATAGGTGGGAGGCTGTGAGACGTGGTCGCCAGATCGCGTGGAGCCAACCTTGAAATACCACCCTGGTGTCGTTGAGGTTCTAACCTCGACCCGTGAATCCGGGTCAGGGACCGTGCATGGCAGGCAGTTTGACTGGGGCGGTCTCCTCCCAAAGTGTAACGGAGGAGTACGAAGGTCTTCTAGGTACGGTCGGACATCGTACTGATAGTGCAATGGCATAAGAAGGCTTGACTGCGAGACCCACAAGTCGAGCAGGTGCGAAAGCAGGTCATAGTGATCCGGTGGTTCTGTATGGAAGGGCCATCGCTCAACGGATAAAAGGTACTCTGGGGATAACAGGCTGATTCCGCCCAAGAGTTCATATCGACGGCGGAGTTTGGCACCTCGATGTCGGCTCATCACATCCTGGGGCTGTAGCCGGTCCCAAGGGTATGGCTGTTCGCCATTTAAAGTGGTACGTGAGCTGGGTTTAAAACGTCGTGAGACAGTTTGGTCCCTATCTGCCGTGGGCGCTGGAAATTTGAGAGGGCCTGCTCCTAGTACGAGAGGACCGGAGTGGACGGATCTCTGGTGTACCGGTTGTGACGCCAGTCGCATCGCCGGGTAGCTAAATCCGGAAGAGATAAACGCTGAAAGCATCTAAGCGTGAAACTCGCCTCAAGATGAGATTTCCCGGGGACTCGATCCCCCTGAAGGGTCGTCGTAGACCACGACGTTGATAGGCTGGGTGTGGAAGCGCAGTAATGCGTTAAGCTAACCAGTACTAATTGCCCGTGCGGCTTGACCCTATAACAACGCGCTTCAGATTCCCAAAACCTGAGACCGCGCAAGACCTCTGTGATACCAATCACCACCCAACTAACTTATACTTCTTCCGAACTTTGTGACGTGTGCCGTCCCTCAAGCAATACCGGCGACCCCACGTCACGCCCCTTTTAGTCTGGTGCCCATAGCAAGGTGGAACCACCCCTTCCCATCCCGAACAGGACCGTGAAACACCTCCGCGCCAATGATATTGCACACTACGTGCGAGAAAGTAGGTCAACGCCAGACTTCCCTACAGCCCCACGCCCCTCACTCCTCAGAGTCAGGGGCGTTTGGCTTTTCTGCTATGTGGTCAGTAAAGTGGATCCCTGAGTCAAGGCAAATCTTCCCTGAATTTAAGCTGTGCCCCCGACCGCACTTGCAGCTTGATGGCCCTGCCCCGTTGTCGCGAACGTTCCCATATTTTTCGCGCTTTGCGCATTGGCTGAGGATGAAAAAAGCGAGCGACCGAAATCTGTGGCAAACTGCCGTCGTTCTGTGGAGGGTTGGCAGAGCGGTTGATTGCAACAGTCTTGAAAGCAGTTGCATCGGCCACGGACGAGTTGATTTGTTAGGTTTTTATGGGATCGTTTCCGCAACTTACGGGAATCGTTTCCGCAACCCCCATCACTAGGGGTAATAGTTTGGAGGTGTGGGAGAGTGGTTTAATCCATCGGTCTTGAAAACCGACGAAGGTGAAAGCCTTCCGTGAGTTCGAATCTCACCGCCTCCGCCAGAATGAAAACGGCCCCGTGATCGGGGCCGTTTTCATTGGCGGTTATAGCGCTCACTTGGTCGGTTTTACAACCTCACCGACACGCCGGTACACTTTCTCGGTTATTTCGTGCTCTGTATGTCCCAGCAGCTTGCTAGCATGTTCGAGCGGCAGTTCGCTGGCAGCTTTTGGTCGGATGTCGCGGAACTGAAAAGCACGAATTCTTGCGGCCAGCTCTTCATCCCCAGCTTTTTTTGCCTTAGTAATGGCGTCATTGCGAGCGTCGTCAAATCGAGTGCGCAGCGTCCATCGATTAAGCGACTTACCGGCCGGTGTTGCGATCAGATATAGGCTCTTCACCTTGCGTTCGCGGCCCTTGATGCGGTCGATAACCTTGCCTAACTCAGTGCGCACACCTTCAATATCCAGGAGAATTCGTAGGCGCTTCTTGGTCTTATTCTGTTGCACCTCGATTGCACCGTCCTTTATGTCGGCGAGTCGCATCTTAAGCACATCGGCCGGGCGTTGGCCAGTGAGATAGTTCAAATCCATGGCGTCCGTTAACTCGACGCAGGCAGATGCATACACTGCGGACCAGACGGCATCATCGGCGTAAAAGTCACGTGGCTTTTCCCTATTCTTACGAACTCCTCGTACAGGATTTTCCTTGGCGGTGTATCCCCATTCACGAGCAATGTTCCATATGTGAGAGAACAGGGCTAGCTCACGGTTCGCGCGCACTGGCGCCTTGGCTCCCCGGTTGTCTCTATATTGAGCAATGTGCTGCGGCGTAATCGCGTTAATTGGGGCAGTGTCAAAAACCGCCCGCAGCATTTTTAGGCAACCTTCGTTGTCTTTCTGTGTCTTTGGAGCTTTGGTTGGAATAATGTCACGTGCGTAGCGATCGAAGATGACTTTCATAATTCCAGTCTCGATCGGAGTGGGCTTGCACTCTAGTTCCGCCCATTTCCTTTTGGCTTCATTCAAATCGGCGCCGAGCGGGATTTCGATCCGTTTGCCATTTTCATCGCGACCATTGTAGTAATAGCTTTCCCATGTCTTTCCGCTGACTAGCCGCTTCGCTCGCCTCAGCATTCGCGGGGGGAGGTGCCTTCCTGTGGTTTTTGGCCTCATCAATTTCTCCTGAATACTGGCTATCGAATTTTCGTGAAGTCTGGAGCCCATCCACTGACCCCTGTGAGCGTCGACGTGCTGATTCCAGCCAGGCGGAGTCTTGCATAGAGCCTGCCGACGATAGGTTCTCCGGCTTTGTTCTTCACAAATGTCCATCCCTCGGCTTGTAGCCATGCCATTTGGTCTGCTCGCCGCGCGCACCCTGTTATCTGAACAATCTCCTCTGGTGCCAAGGTTTCGCTCGCTATCGGCATTTCAAAGAATGCTGTCATGGACGCGCCCCTGGTTGCATTGACCATGTTCTCGACGCCGATACAACAATGCTTCCGCCAAGCCCCTGCGGTACCTCTCGGCGGAGAATTGAATCTCGAATTGCAGGTAATAGTTTGGGAAGCTTAACCTGTGGTTCAACCGCACGAATGAACTCGTATAGGTCCGTTTCGCTTAAGGATTGCAGTAGGGCCGTTGCCGAGTAACGAGCTTCTTTTTGTCGCACTATTTCTCGCTCATCTTCTGCCCGTGCAGATCGTTCTCTTTCTGCATTTGTGAGCGTCCTTTCTCGCTCCTGTGCCACTTTTGTCCCCCACTGCGGCACGAAGGAACCGCTCTTGAAGCTCTCTACAAGTGCTGGTATCCACCCATGCAGGCCGAGAATCGGCTTTCGCCGGCCTATGTCTGCAGCAGCTAATGCACCACATACTTCGTCAGCAATAGCCTGCGCGTCAGTGAAATCAATCCCATCGAGCGATGACTCGATGATTCGCCGATGTGGTTCGCCAATTGGGAGGAGTTCTAACGAGAAGGAATCTCCACCACCACGACTGCATGGGGGTGCAGTGATTGTGGTGGTCGTGTTCTCGTCAGGTTGGGGTTCGGTTTGGTTGTTGTTGGATAACCCCTTATTGGGCTGTTCCAAGGGGCTTTGAAGGGGCTTGCCGCTGAATTTACTGATTACTTCCGCTGGCACCCCTGCCTCAATACACGCTATCGTCCATTGAGTATGGATTGCTGGCGGCAACTCTGCCGCCTCGCGTGACGCGGCCTTCGCAACGTTCCCGGCGAAAGTTGAATCCCAAAAGTTATGGAAAAACCACGTCCGCACCAGAACGAAGTCACCTTGTACCAACACAATTCCCTTTTGTTCCAACCGGGAAAGCGTCGCGAACAAGTCCTCGCAGCTCATGCCGATCTCAGCTGCAGCTATTCGCAACACAAATCTGAAGCAACCGATCGCGTTGGAAAACGGGCTGCTAAGCAAGTACAGCTCGACGTACCGCTCGAAGGAATCAAGTCCGGTCGATCTAGTGGATCGCCATGCTTGCTCGGGAGAAATTGGGCGGTACTTCGCCATGGATGCACATGTGGTTGAACGATGGCCATCAGTGTACCGTAAAATAAACGCATGCATGCAACTATTTTGCATGCCTTGTGTTAATATGTCTCACATGTTAAGTCTCTTTACGCCAATCTGGGAGTCCGCCGCACGCTTAGAGCGCGTATTGGTTGGGTATCTGATGACTGTTGAACCTTCGGTGTCTGGAGTTATTGTTGGCCTACTCTTTGCGGGCGTGATCACGGGAAGCAGACTCACAAAGTTCTCTCACCCTGCTAAACCACGGGTAAGCCTCCTTGTTCGGCATTGCTCTAGTGTTTTCATTGCTTGGCCGTCTTGGCTGATGCTCATATCGTTGCTAACTCTTGCTGGGATAATTGCCGCCCTGGCCTTCAGTCTCGGCTGGCAAGTGTCGGTTTGGGGTGCATTAAAAGTACATTTCTCTGCAATTGCTGTCGGGGTAATTGCGGGGGCGATCCTTGGTGGGCTTGGTTATTACCATTGGATACCTGGGGTTGAACGACCGATGGGCGTTGGGGTTAGCGAGCCGGTTCCGAAGTCATGTGGACTCTACGATCCGGAGAAATACTTTCGTGTCTAAAGAGCGGTTTTTTTTCGGGTTGGATCAAAAGGGGCGACCTGTCTATATCGCAGGCGATCAGGCTCGACTGAACAAGGTCGTCCCGGCAGCAACTCGTGCTGGCAAGGGAGTAACTGCTCAAGTCTTGATTCCTCAATTTCTTTCGGCCGGTGACGGCGTTTTCTTCTTTGATCCCAAGCGCGACTCAAAGTTACCCCGTGCGTTGGCAAGCTTTTGTCAGCGCAAAAAAATCCCGTTCCAGCTTGTCGATCTAAGCTATGCATCCCCACCACAAATTAACCCATGCTCTGGACTCGACATTCGGCAGATCCAGATGCTTTTTTCTGCTGCCTTCGACCTGGCTGATACTGGACAGATGGATCGTGTCTATCGCCTGGAAGATCGTCAGGCAGCTGCACGGACTGCCTTACTGGCTGTTCAGCACGACTCTAGAGACCTGCCAAGCATGGTCCGCGTTGCATCTTCAGACGAAAGCATCACATCGGCCAAAGTGTTCTGGGGCTTTCTGAATGAGATGGCAGCACTACCCGCCATCTCAGCAGCAGAAGGATTCGATCTACTTTCCCCGTTCGAAAGCGGCGGGATCGTTTACGTACTGGGGGATCCACTTGACCCGGTGGTCAAGATGGCACAACGGATGTTGTTAGTGCGTGTTCTACTTCAGATCTACCAGCGTCCCAGATTCGATGGTCCAATCAGACCAATTTGTGTTGCGCTGGACGAGTTCAAGCATCTCCTGTCCGAACCAGCATGTGATGCACTGGGCATGATTCAAGATTTCGGTGGTCACGCCATGTTACTTTTTCAGAGTCTTGGGGATTTGGCGGCATGCCCAGGAATACCCGAAAACCGAGTGCGAGGGGCAATTCTCGATAACAGTAAGCTCAAGTTCGTGCTGCAGTCGCAAAACGATGAAACAGCGAAATGGGCTAGCAATGAAACATGTACCGTCCGTCAGTTTGTCGAATCTTCTGACAAAGCTCATGACGATGAACGGTCGCCAGGTCAGTGGCGTGAATCCGAGGCACCAGCCATTCACCCGAATACCTTCAAGAGGCTTCCGCCGCTCGTAGGGGTCTTGATCGTTGGGGGCGAATCACGGGTGGTTCAGGTCAGTCCTCTACAGCATCTCACGACAGAAATGCCCCCTGTTTTCAAGGCGTCTGAAGTTAGATCTACCGCATCACAGAATCTTGCAAGCAATTTGATTTAAAGAGGCGTTTCATGTGGCAATACGATTATTACGATGCTCTTGACGTAGCTGCCAAGGCCGGCGATTCAGAGTCCGCCTTCCAGCTTGCCAAGTACCACGGCGAAAAATGGAACGCCAGCGTTGTTGGCGACAAGCTCGAAATACGGGGAGCAGACCATTTTCAAATTGAGCGCGACTACCTTTCCGCAGCGGTAAGTGCTAGACACCCAGGGGCACAGAAGCAACTCGCGGGACACTTGTTACATGGTCACCCAGAATTTGGATACAAACCCATTACTGGACTGAAGCTTTGGCTTGCCGGGTATCTGGGTGAGCGCCTGGCGCGTCGTACAGGAAATCAGCGCCTAGAAATACGCCTAAATTCACTGGCTAGCCATACACAGCCGACTGATTCTCGGATCAGCAGTGGTCGAAAAAAACTGAGCTATCAAGGGGCAGCTGGGAAAGAAGCTGTTTGCGGTATTCGTTACCATTGCAGTGACGACCATCGAGCACATATCGTGCTGGAGGAATTGCCAGGACTCAGTCTGCCGAGCGTGATGAATGCGGCGGAGCGAGTCGCAACAAAAGTGTTGTACTTACTTCTTCTTGAGGGTGAAAGTCTGAAGCCAGAAGATATTCATTGGTATAACGCGTTTCCAGCGGGCTCATCCTTGAGCATCCCAGAACACGGCACTCTTCATCGAGTATGGTTTGACTGGAATGGTGTTGGCTATTCCAACCCACGTTGGGCGATGGTATCGCCCAACGAGATTCCGATCGATCTTTCCGACATAATTGAAGGATCTGCATAATGGGACGCAAACAGCTCGCCCCTGAAGAGGGAATGCAGAAGACGCTGTCACTCCGAGTTTCCGAGTGGCTAACCCAGTACCTGGAACGTTCGCGCGAAGCGCTTGAGCGGGAAGGCCAGAAACTCACCACCTCTGATGTTGCACGACAACTGCTGATCAATTCAGCGGGCCGCGACATGCCGATCGGCTTCGTGGTCGATAAGGAGGAAATGCTTCGTGGAATCCTACGGGCGCAACGTGATGCCCTGCCACTAACCCAACATCACTATGCATTCCTTGCGGATCAGGCGCATACGACCTACAGACACACGCGCCGCGACTTTGTTCGCGCAGACTTGTTGAAAAACAATCTCAATGCATTTGCAGCATTCATTACGCTATGCAAACAGCAGGGGCATGACATTCCAGATGACCGAGCGCGCTATTACAGGAGCAATCTTGGAACAAAGGCTCAAGAAAAAATCGATCTACTCGACTCAATCAATGAAGGTAGATCCTTGGTTGATTCGCCCGGAATTCCATTTCGCACTACCGGTGAGTTCATGTCACGAAACCTCGAAGTTGCTTTGAGGGACGAGAAGGGCGGCCTTGCTGACGACGATGTGGACCGTGTGCTGCGACCATACTTGCCTGGACTGCTGCTACTCGCACTGCGGTCCTTCACATATGAAAACGACCGCCCAGTTGATAGCGTCGAGAATCACCACGAAATGATCGATCGCCTCAAGATCCGTGCATCTCTGAATCATCGCAATGAACACTTTTCTATCTCGTTTGCCGACGGAAACGGGGACTTGTCTGTGCTGATTACGCCAGCGTCTAGCTCCTGGATGCTTACATGTCGATACGAGCGTTTTGTCGATTTTGTCGAGCTTACTCGCCTTGATCGGGGCGCGGAGTCTGATTATTTCCGTTTGGAGCATATGCCTCACATGGGAGGTGTTTTCTTCCTCAGTGCGAAAGGTGCAGAGGTCAATGTAAGCATTCGATTCACTCAGGACGAAATTCTTGGCATGCGAACACTGTGCAATGTGATTTCTGCTGAGCTTGAGTATTCCCGGGTATTTAAACTGCTGGAACTCCGCTATGGAAGCGTCTAGACCTGACGCGCGCAATTCGAGTTGCGCTCCGCTACATGTAGGCCGGTTCTTGCCTCCTCAAGAACGTGCAGTTCGAATTACCGAGAAGCGACAAGCTCTCCTTCGATTCCTGAAAAAGAATATTTACACGTCGGCAGAGATCGCCGGACGGCTCCTTGGAATATCAAGCCGCCAGGGCGTACACACAACCCTGGCTGCAATGGAGCGTGACGAATTGCTCCGTCGCGAAACAGTAGAGGCCAATGGCCGGCGCTGGACGCTCTGGGGGATTACATCTCACGGGCAGGCATTCGCATTTGATCCTGACAATGGTGAACAGCCTGAAAGCAAATATTTTGAGGCCGGTCGTGTTGGGTTGACCGTCCTTGCACACACCTTGGATCTACAACGCGTAAGTATTCTCGCTGAGCGTGCTGGCTGGACCGAGTGGCTGCTGGGTGATCAGACGGGAAAATGGCATGCCAGTCAGAGTCGCCCAGACGCACTAACTACGTCACCGAGCGGTATACGTTTTGCCATTGAGTGTGAGAGAACAATCAAAACCGTCAAACGTTACGAAGTCATTCTGTCCGACCGTTTGCAAGCGATCAAGCGCGGTCAGTTTGCACGCTGCCTTTGGCTTAGCCCAACGCCGGAATTGTCATCCCGGCTGAGGGCCATCGTCACCGGAATCAAAGATATTCCAGTTGCTGGAACCCGAGCCCAGATCGAAGATCGACATCTGGCAGCGTTGATGTTTGCTTCCTATCAAGACTTCCCTGAAAACGTTGGAGACCAAAATGGCATTTCTAAAACCCAAAGCTGCTAATAAGACGAAAACGATTAGCGTCCGCGTGCCAATCGACTTGGCCGAGGAACTCGACGACATAAAGCGCCATGCTGACAAACACGGCCTGGCATTTGATGTCGCCGATGTTGTGGAGCGTGCACTGACGCAGGCGGCTCGTTCCGCGCGTAGTGAGCTAGCAGCGCTGCCGACAAAACAACAGAATGCACTTGCTGCGTGAGCAGCAAGACTCGCCGACAAATCGATATAGATTTGTCGGCCACGTGAGGGCATAGGCATATCTCGTATTGTTTGCCGCAATTTGCCGCAAACGCAGTCGATTCCCGCCCTGCCGTGCACGCACTGTTTGCAGTCAGATTACAGACTGCAAACAGTGTTTGTCGTGCGTTCGCTGACACTCATCGCAACCCACGCCGCTGCCGAAATGTCAGCGTCAATGCGCTGCGATCAATGTCAGCGATACCAAGCGCTGCGGCTAACCTGGACGGTTCTCCTTGCTTGATGGCTTTGCCCTCTCTTCCTGCGTGGTGGCTGGACGCCACCCTCCGGTCGATTCACCCAGGCCCGGCACGCCTTGCGGCGCGCGCCTCCCCTCTTCGAGGCTGCGCCTGAATCCGGGGTCGGCCAAAACGTCGCGCTGCGACATTTCGTCCTCAACCTTGACCAAGCTCGCGTAGCTCGGTTGGTCAAAGTTGCCCCGTCTTGCAGTCTTGTCGCCGCTGCCGCAGCGAGACTTGCGACGGCGAATAGTCTTGCTGCGCGCGCCTGTTCGCCTGCTCGTCCCACGAAGAGGGGAGGCGCGCGCCGCAAGGCGCTTGCCGGGCGGGGCTTCGCCCCCCACGAACCAACCGGCCCGTGGGCGGGCCTATTTCGGCTGGGGCCGAAATTTGGATCGCGGCTCCCCCCAACCCTTGGCGGCCGGCTGGGGCCGGCGCACCTGCGGGGGGCTGCGCTGAACGCTCGCCCCCGCTGCGCGGTTCCCCAATGCGGCGTACACCGCAGCCTGTGCGTTGCACAGGCATTAATGGCGTTGGCAGGCATGGCAAAACCAGTGTTTGCTGACCAGACCTTTTGCGGACATCTGCCCTGCGAAGCCGCCAGCGCGTCTCCTCGCTGACCCGGCGGGAGTTAGACCGGCGCGATAAGGCCACACCTGCAATACGTCACGCCAGCCTGCGCGGTTCCGGCATAAACCGCGCCCTGTGGTCGCTATTTATTCCTCACCCCGAAAACCCCGGCTGGCATGCCGGCTTGCTCCACTCCCTTTCGCCTGGTCGCCCTGCTGGCCGCTCGATCACCGCCCGTTTGCGGACGGCTCCGAAGAGCAAAAATCACAACCACGAAAGGACAAGATCATGCCAGTACGCACCCAATCCACACCTGCCCACTTAAACGGCACGGGCGTTCCCCCCGTACCCCCCGGACTCACCCAAGAGCAGGATGGGAAAATCGGTAAGTTCGATCTGTATCAATCGGTGACTGACAAAATCATTGCCGCCATCGAGCTTGGCGTGAAGCGCGATGGCAGGCCAATGTGGTCAGGTGCTGGGGCGACCGGAATCCCGTACAACCGCAAAAGCGGCAAAACATATTCGGGCGTCAATGTCCTGATTCTCTGGCTTGCAGCTCAGGAGACAGGCTTTGCTTCTTCCGCCTGGATGACATATCAGCAGGCCAAGGAACTTGGCGGATCTGTGAAAAAAGGCAGTAAGGGCCAGCAGGTTTTGTACTTTTCTACCGTCGGCCGTGATCGTATCGATAACGAGACCGGCGAGGTCGAGTCCCGAAAGATTGGCTTCTTAAAGAGCTATACCGTGTTCAATATTGACCAATGCGAGGGAATCGCAGATGGCATCGTGCGACGTACCTTCCAGGGCGATGTAGCTGCCGAAGCTGTCATGCAGGCCAGCGGCGCTACCATCATTGAGCAGGGCGGCAAGGCTTTCTTTCGGCCGAGCAGCGACGAAATCTATCTACCCGAGCGCAGCCGATTTATGTCCGATGAGGCTTTCTACGCAGTGGCAATGCATGAGCTGACGCACTGGACCGGCCACAAGTCACGCCTGGCGCGTGATTTCTCCGGGCGATTCGGCACGGAGGCTTATGCCTTCGAGGAACTGATCGCCGAGCTTGGCGCGGCGTTCTGCTGCGCGGATCTGGGCTTGATCCCGGTCACGATGGACGACCATGCCAGTTATATTGATTCCTGGCTCAAGGTACTTAAGCATGACAAGAAGGCGATATTTTCCGCCGCGTCGCAGGCATCAAAATCGCATGCATTCTTGATGGACAAATCCAAGGAAAGCCAGGTCAAGCTGGCTGCCTGACGCCACCTACTCAGGGGAATACATTTGCCTCCGAGCCATCTGGCCCGGCGGCAAATTTTCACGCATAGGTCAAAAGGCATAGGCCAATCTGGCCGGCCAGTAAGGAGCGCCATTAAAGCTTTGGCATCTTGAATATTTTGCACTATTCTGACGCCTTTTCCACGCGAGCAGCGGGCGCCATGGCCACGGCAAAACCTAGCGAAATTCTCACCATCAAAGAAGTCGCTGACTTCTTAAAGGTCACAGAACGCACAATCTACCGGCTTGCCGCTGCTAAGCAGATACCGGCGTTCAAGGTTGGCGGGTCTTGGCGTTTCTCCCAGGCGGACATCGCGGAGTGGATCAAGCAACAGGCCGTTGATGACCGCATAGCTGAAAAGACGCCGAGGACAGAACAAAAATCGAGGGGGAGGAAGTGAATGGCTCAGTGATCAGCTTGGCGCGACTTCGAATTGTCGCCGCCTACCTTGGCGAAAAGAACCAGCATGCGTGGTGGCCCACGTCGTTTTTCGGCGCGATCGGCAATCAATTTCTCGCGCCGGTCTTCCCGAAAACTACTTTTCTGGCGCAATACCATGGCTCCACGGAAGGTGCTCGGCGTCTGCACGATGAACATATCGGTGTTGGGCAGGTTTTCCACCTCTTCCGTCTGCCCGAGGAAACAGAGCAAGATCTTCATAACCTGTTACTGAATTCGCCAGATGCGATCGACGCCAGCCTCATCGCCAAGAAAGAATCGGCCGAGGCGGCATTGGTCGATTTAGCTGGCACCAAGGCGGCTGTCGCTGAAGGCCCGGTTGCGATCAAACTGGCCGACGATATCGTGTCGGACGCTACCGTTCGCCAGCTCGCGCAAGTCTATGCAGCCGCCTTTGCGGGTGGCGTTCGTGCCTATCCTTATTTCTCGCGTCCGGCATGAGCACGCCGGCACACTACACAACACAGTTGCAAGCGGGCTTGGGTCTTATGGACGAGACCAAGGTTTTGCTCGACATCTGGCAGCCCGGCCAAACGGCTTCGCAGTTGTATCAAGCCGCGCTCGATTCAGGTCGGTTCCCGAACGTCACCGCCAGGCGACTCCGCAACGTGGTCGCCGAATGTTTTGCGCCGCGCTACCTGACAAATCAAGGCATCGCAGCGCAACATCTGAAGACTCTCGCTACACGCCTGAATTCCGGCGACCTATTGCAAATCTTCCTTCTCTTCACCGCTCGCGCCAACCCAATCCTCGCCGATTTTATCCGCGAGGTGTATTGGGACCGCTACGCCAGCGGACACACGCAAGTCAGTAACGAAGACGCCAAGGCCTTTGTGCAGCGTGGCATTGACGACGGTAAGACCTCGAAACGCTGGTCAGAAACCACCGTTCGCCGAGTGTCGGCTTACCTCACCGGCTGCTGCGCTGACTACGGACTGCTAGAAAAAGGCACCCGTTCCACGCGTCGAATGCTGACGTTCCGGCTGACCCAGAACGTTGCTGCCTACCTTGCATACGACTTGCACTTCTCTGGCCTGAGTGACCCCGCCGTCATCAACCACGAGGATTGGCGCCTGTTTGGCTTATCGCGTGAAGAAGTCATCGAAGAACTGCGCCGCCTGTCACTGAAGGGCTTTCTGATATTCCAGGCCGGTGGCGACGTCACCCGAATCAGTTGGAAGCACCCCACCATGGAGGTCGTTTGCGATGTCCTCGCTTAAAGCCGACTTTGAAGAACTGCGAGAGCGCATCCGTCATGGGCGCGAACTAGGGCATGCCAGCTTCGAGCCCATCTATTACTTGGTGTTCGATCCGGCGCAGATCATCGACATCAAGCGCCAAACACCGGCACTCGTCGCCAAGCTGCGTAACGATGGCTGGGATGTCACCACATTCTCCATCGCCGAGTACATCGAACAGGTGTTGAGTTCCGACCCGCGCCGTGCGCTCTGGCTTGCCGCAGAAAAGCGCGACCCCCTGGCCTGGGGTAAAACCAATGAGTCGATTGCCAATGCGCTGACCAGCAGTGGTGCGCTCCTCAAGCGCCTGGAAGAGGCTCTTGCTGCGCTCGAAGGCAAAGCAAACCACTTGTTGCTGGTCACCGACCTCGAATCCCTGCACCCCTACATGCGCATCGGCGCTATTGAAGGTCAGCTGCAAGGTAAGTTCAGTGTGCCCACCGTGTTTCTGTATCCCGGTGTACGCACCGGGAAGACCCGTCTGAAATTCCTCGGCTTCTACCCAGAAGACGGCAACTATCGCTCTGTCCACGTCGGTGGATAACCGTTCAGTATTCAGGAAACCCATCATGCAGATCCGCTCACTCTTCGATCCTTCCAAAGACATTCACCGGTCAATCGAGAAGGTCATCACTTACGGCGCATCCCAGGAAGCGCGTCTCAAGTCTGAGATTTCGGAATACATCGTTACCGAAAGCATCGAGGAGCAGTTCCGAAAACTCCTCGATCGCATGCAGTTGGCCATGGAAACCGGTGGTGAAAACGAGATCGGCGTCTGGGTGTCAGGGTTTTATGGTTCTGGCAAGAGCTCTTTCACCAAGTACCTGGGCTTTGCCTTCGACAACCAGATCAAGGTTGGTGGCATCCCATTCATAAAGCATCTGCAAGATCGCCTGCAAACGGCGCCAGTCAAAGCCCAGCTTTCAACCGTCGTCCAACGTTTCCCTGCGGCCGTGGTCATGCTCGACCTAGCGAGCGACCAGGTTGTGGATGCGACGATGCAAGAGGTATCGACGGTCCTCTACTACAAGGTTTTGCAATGGGCGGGCTATTCGCGCAATCTCAAGGTCGCAGCATTGGAGAGAAAGCTTGAGAAAGACGGCCGATTTGCTGAATTCGAGCAGAAAGTCGCTGAAATGCTCCCAGGTTTGCCGTGGAAAGGCGAACTTCAAAATGATCCATTGATCGTCGACGGGCTCGTACCTCAAATTGCCCACGAAATGTATCCGGCGCTTTTCCCCACGTCATCGTCGTTCAATTCGAGCATCGATAGCTTTATCAAGTTCGAAAATGAGCGCGTTCAGGAAATGATCGACATCATCCGCGAGAAGAGCGGCAAGCAGTACGTGCTGCTAATCGTGGACGAAGTCGGCCAATACGTTGCCTCGCGAGACAACCTGATCCTCAACCTCGACGGCCTAGCCAAGAACCTCAAGCGTCTGGGCGATGGCAAAGTTTGGATGTTCGCTACCGCGCAGCAAACGCTGACCGAAGACGATCCCCGCGCAGCGCTCAACTCGTCACAGCTCTACAAGCTGAAAGACCGCTTCCCGATCCAAATCGACCTGGAAGCGGAAGACATCAAGAAGATTTGCACCGGCCGGCTGCTCGGCAAATCGCCCGTTGGTGCTGATGCATTAAGCAAGCTGTTCGACACCCACGGACAAGCTTTGCGTCATAACACCAAGTTACAGGACGCCAAGTATTACGACTCGGACTTCTCGCGCGACACCTTCATCAACCTGTATCCGTTCCTGCCGGCACATTTCGACATCCTGCTGCATTTGCTGGGCGCCCTGGCCAAGTCGACCGGCGGCATCGGTCTGCGCTCGGCTATCAAGGTTATTCAAGACATCCTGGTCGAAAAACACGCTGGCGAGATTCCGGTAGCTGACCGCCCAACAGGCTGGCTCGCCACGACCGTCACGCTGTTCGATGCCCTCGATAAAGACATTCGCCGCGCATTTCCGTCCATACATCAAGCGGTCGGCAAGGTCTTCGTTCGCTTCCCTGATTCCGATCTGCACAAGAACATCGCCAAGACCGTCGCTATTCTTCAGATTCTCGCCAATCTCCCGGTTACCCTGCAAAACGTCGTCAGCTTGATGCATCCCGCTGTCGATGCGGCCTCGCACCAGGATGAAGTCAGTGAGGCCGTCGAGCAGATGCTCAACGACCCTCTAGTTCCTTTGGGCGAAAAAGATGGGAGCCTGATCTTCGTTTCTGAGAAGCTGCGGGATATCGAGCAGGAACGCGGCAACATCCCGCTGCGTTCAGTCGACACACGCAAGATTGGCAACGTAGCCCTACGCGAGGTCTTCGACCCGCTCCCTGCTACCCGTCTGCATGGCAGCCTTGCCGTCACCGCCGGCCTTAAGGTCATGAACAGCGGCATCCCGTCCAGTTTGGCGGGGGACCGTGAAACCATCCAGACCATTGTCGAGTTCTCTGACCCGGCTAATTACGACACAGCACGGACGCGCCTGGTCGATGAATCGCGCCAACGCAGCAACCAGAACACCATTTTTCTGCTTGGCCGCACAAGCCCTGAAGCCGACAACCTGGCCGCTGAAATGTATCGTTGCCAGCGCATTGCCGAACTTCACCGCAACGACCCCGACCAGGAAGTCAAAGAGTATTGCGCCAGCCAGATCGACCGCGCCGCCACGCTGGCCAATCAGCTTCAGGTTCACGTTAAACGCAGCTTGACCCACGGTTCGTTTGTTTTCCGTGGTCAGTTTGATGCCGTCACCAGTCTTGACCAAGAGCTGCTCGACGCCGCCAAGAAACATCTGGGGAAAGTTGCGGCCGACGTCTTTAATCGCTATGCGGAAGCACCCGAGCGGGTCGATACTGCACTGGCCGAGAAATTCCTGCGCGTTGGCAACCCGGCAGGTATCAATAGCGCGCTTGATCCTTTGGGGCTTGTCGAAATCAAAGGCGGCGCTCATAAGATCAACACCGCACACAAGGCCATCGTCAGCCTGCGCGATGCCATCGAACGCAACGGCACGCTGGAAGGCAAGCGCCTGCTGGAGCAATTCAGCGACGCGCCATTCGGCTGGTCGCCTGATACCGTGCGCTACATCCTGGCCGCTATGCTGGTCGCTGGCGATCTCAAACTCAAGATTTCCGGGCGCGAGGTTATCGCTGCTGGGCAACAAGCGATCGAAGCACTCAAGACTAACAAGAGCTTTGGCCCGATCGGTGTTTCCCTGCGCGAATCCAAAATGCCGGACGATGTGCTCGCCCGTGCTGCCGAACGGCTCACCAACCTGATCGGTGATTCGGTAGTGCCGCTGGAGCAAGAAATCAGCAAGGCAGCAGCCAAGCACTTCCCGCGCTACCAGCACGATTACTCCCCCTTGGCCGAAAAACTTTCCGGCCTAGGTGTCGCCGGTGTTGAGCGGCTGCGCAACCTGACCAGCGACATCCAAGACATTCTGCTCACCGATGCATCCGATGCACCGCTGCGCTTGGGCGGTGAAGAGTCGCCACTGTATGACAACCTGCAATGGGCTGGTGACCTCAAGCGCACCCTTGAAAATGGGCTCGATGCCACGCTGCGCGAATTGCAACGCCATCGCACTGAGATCCAGGCGTTGCCGGACTCTGGCGTGCCGGGTGATCTCAAGCGAGACCTAGCGGAAGACCTCTCGCTACTCACCGACCGCCTCGCCCAAGAGACCTTCTACAAATCGGCTGCCGACCTCGCGACTCAGCTGACCAACTTGCAAAATTCTGTGCGCGATGCCGCCAACAAGCTAACCGAGCAATTGAAACATCGCCGCAAAGAAGGCGCTGAAGACCTGGAGCGCCTTCCCGAATGGGCCGAACTCAACCCCGAGGAACGTGCCAGCATCTTGTCGCGCCTTGAATCCATCTCGATTGATGCCAACCGCGATCTGGATGGCTTTAAGCAACTGCTCTCCCGCGACTACGAAATCAACACGCGTATCACTGAGCTAAAGGAATCTGTGCGTCGCCAGGGCCAGGAAAAGCGCCGCCAGCGCATCGAGGACCTGAAGAAGAGTGGCAAGCAAAAGCGCGAACTACCGATTCGCCTCAAGCTCACCACCACCGACCAGATCGATCAGCTCATCACCCAGCTGCAAACCGTCAAAGCCGAGCTCGCCGGATTGCCAGACATTGAAGTCAATCTGACAATCGAAGAGTAACGAGGCCACGCATGGCGTTTGACCAATCCACCCGCAACCGGCTCCAGCGCTTCGTGTCCGAAGCGCGCAGCCTGTTGTCTGAAGAATTCACCAAGCAACTGCAGAACGACTACGGACTGGATCCTGTTTCGGGTGAAGTCGCCGCACTGGAAAAGCTAATCCACCTCTCCGATGCTCAGCGTGAAACCGCACGCATCCTGCGCGAACTATTGCAGCATTACTTGGCCCAGACACCGGAAGGCAACAAATCTGAAGTTCTCGACCGCATCCTTCGCGAGCAGGCATTCACCGTCCTCAACCGACTCTGTGCCCTCCGCATGGCTGAAGCACGTGGGCTTCTGTATCAATCCGTCAGTGCCTGTGATCAATCCGGTTACCAGTCGCAAGGTTTTCAACTTTACTTCCGCATGGCAAGTTTGGGGCTGGGGGACACTGGTGATGCCTACCGCGCATTCCTGTTCAGCGTGTTTGACGAACTCGCCCAGGATATGCCACTGCTATTCGATCGTTTCTCTCCGCACGGGCGACTCTTTCCTCGCGAAGGTGCGCTGCTGCAACTGCTCGGCCTCATCAACGCTGCAGACATCGAGCAGTTATGGGCAGAAGACGAAACCATTGGCTGGATTTACCAATACTTCAACTCCAAGGAAGAGCGCAAGGCGATGCGCGATGCGTCGCAAGCTCCCCGCAACAGTCGCGAATTGGCCGTGCGCAACCAGTTCTTCACACCACGCTATGTCGTGGAGTTCCTGGTCGATAACACCTTGGGGCGGCTGTGGTTCAACGCAACCGGTGGAAAGTCGGCGCTGGCGCGACGGTGCCAATACCTGCTGTTGAAGCCTGACGAAAAACCTATTGCGTCGAGCCGTCTGAGTGATCCGCGCAATCTGAAGCTGTTGGACCCGGCTTGCGGTTCGATGCATTTCGGCCTCTATGCCTTCGACCTGTTTTTGGAGATTTATCGTGAGGCATGGGATTGGGAACAGGAGCACGGCCCAGGATCACTGGATATCTTGCCCCAGCCATCCGCTTACTTCAAACCGTTGAATCAAACCTACGCCGATCAGGCCAGCTTTCTGCGCGATGTGCCGCGCCTCATCATCGAACACAACATTTATGGAGTGGACATTGACCCGCGTGCCGCTCAAATCGCGTCCCTGGCCTTGTGGCTACGGGCTCAACGCGACTGGCATGCACAGGATGTCAAAGCGAAAGACCGCCCGCTAATCGGTCGTGGCCATGTGGTGGCAGCCATTGCACCGCCGACCGAACGCGAGTTGCGACAGCAGTTTGTGGGTGATCTTGACCACCTCGACGCAGAGTTGTTCGAAAAAACACTTCAACTGCTCAAGGGACTCCCTGAGATGGGCGTGCTGTTACAGGTGGAGCGCGAAATTCCGAATCTGATTCGTCAAATCTATGTTGGTGGCAAGGAAACGATCTGCTTTCCAAGCAGGAACAAGAAACTTGGCAGAAGGCTGAAGCCAGACTTACAGATGCATTGATTGGATTCGCCACTGCGGCAAGGGCAACTTACCGGGGCAGATTGTTTTCTTACGATGCGTTAGAAGGATTGCGGCTTATCGATTTAGCCCGCGAACAGTTTGATGTAGTTGTGATGAATCCTCCGTTTGGTGAGTTCTCTGTCAGCTATAGAGACTTTGCCAAAGACAATTTTTCATCAGGTAGCCACGATATCCTTACAGCATTTGTTGAAGTCGGATTGAATAAGTTAAGGAGTAATGGTTTCTTGGGGGCTATTACTTCACGAACCAGTTTTTTTGCTTCAACCACGCGTCAATGGCGAGAGAGGGTGATTCTTCGGCATAGGATTAGTTCATGGATTGACCTTGGTGAAGGAGTTCTTGATGATGCTATGGTTGAGACATGCCTATATACAATAGAAAAAACGTCACCTAGTGGCATGTCGTTTTTCGCTTCGACAAAAAATACAGACTTAATTCAAATATCGAGCTATTGCCAAGGGAAGACTGGGCTAACAGGACATGTTTTCGCTATAGATCAAAGTGAGTTTTCTTCAATTGATGGTTCCCCATTTGCCTATTGGCTTGAACCAGAATTATTTCAATTGGGTGGAAAATTTCTATCGCTCGAAAAATCAGGTGTACAGGTACGTGTTGGGCTTCAGACAGGTGATGATTTTCGTTTTATTCGGTGTTGGTGGGAGATTCCACATGTATCACGTGATTGGATTTCTCATGCAAAAGGGGGCGAAAACGAGCCCTTTGTAACAGACATCCACCTTCTTGTTAACTGGGCTTCCGAAGGGGCAGAGATGAAAGCCCAGGACTCCGTCCGTCTCAATATGTACTCAAAGATTGAACCTTCGGAGGGTGTGCCTCCAGGGCTTACTTTTTCATATAGAACTCATAGATTCTCACCCGCATTGATGCCATCAGGAACGATTACTGGTGTTGCAGGCATGGGAATATATTCGTCTGAAATTGATTTGTTCGCGTTGGCCACTGTCTTAAACTCTTCTCTATTCAATGAGATGATTGACGTACGCCTGGGGCTTCGTGAGATCAACGCACTTTACCAAGCTGGCTCAATTGCACCGGTTCCGTTTCCAAAGTTGAATGCGATTGTCGCAAATGACCTTTCTAAAATTGGTCGTGAGATCTGGCGTAATGCAATCATCAAAAATTCCTTCAATGAAGAATGCTTGATGACCAGGGGATATTTCTTTGACAAACGGGGACTCCGTAGTACGGCAAAGATAATTAATGATTTATGGGACACAGCTCGGCACAGGGTTATCAACGGTTTTTTGGAAGTCGATGAGATTGTTGGAAATGCATATGGTATTGATAAAACAACTGCTTGCAATTTGAGCAAAAGAAACCATGATCTCTTTGTTAAGTCTTTTCCGACTGAATTGACTTCAGAAAATCTAGAAGCTGAGAAAGTTATAAGTTATACGATCTCTCGCATCTTTGAAAAGCAGGTCGTAGTGTATTTAAACGTAGCCGAAATTCCTTGGGTCGATGCCATTGAGTACGTCAATGGAACTGGCCCCAAAGATGTCCGGCAAGCTATCCAGCCAACCTCGACACTAAGCTGTATTTCTTTCAGCGAAATTTCAATTGCATTAGAAATCGCCATTAATGATTTGTTTTCTGCACCTGACGAAGCCCACGCTGAATTCCTTCAAGCAACGGGATACCAATCTGTTGAGGACTATCTCAACGACCCTAACGGATTTTTTTCCTCGCATCTAAAACGCTACTCCAAGAGCCGCCGCAAAGCGCCGATCTATTGGCCGCTGGCTACTGCCACGGGCAGCTACACCCTGTGGCTCTATTATCCCAGCCTCAGCAGCCAGACGCTTTACACCGCCATCAACGACTTCCTCGAACCCAAGCTCAAAGAAGTCGGCGTTGGCGGGACGGCGTTGCGTAATAAAGGTTCGGTCCGCACCCGCGATGAGGAAAAGCAGTTCGATACTCTGCAGGCATTCGAGCTGGAACTGATCGAGCTACGCGACACGCTGTTGGCGATCGCCCCAAGCTACCGACCAATCCACGACGACGGCGTGCAAATTACCGCCGCCCCGCTTTGGCCGCTGTTTCGTCATAAGCCGTGGCAGAAGGTGCTCAAAGATACTTGGGCCAAGCTTGAAAAGGGCGACTATGACTGGGCGCACCTGGCCATGAGCTACTGGCCCGCCCGCGTTCGCGAGAAATGCAAGACCGATAAATCACTAGCCATCGCTCACGGGCTTGAAGATTTGTATGTCGAGCCCGAGGCGAAGCCGAAAAAGGCGCCCAGCAAGAAAACGAAGGAAGCGTGATGGCAGTTCATTACCACTTAGGAAAATTCCCTCCGACTGAGCTCGACTGGCCACAGTTGATTCCGTTGATCGGCCCCGCGTCAGCGGCGGTGGCCCGTTACGACGGCACGCTAGCGGCAATTCCAAACGCGGCGGTTCTGTTGTCCCCCCTGACAACGCAGGAAGCCGTGCTGTCGTCACGCATCGAGGGCACTCAGGCCACGATGGGTGAGGTGCTGGAATTTGAAGCGGAAGGTGATTCTCCGGGATTAAGCGAAGAGCGCCGTAACGACATCTACGAGGTACTTAACTACCGCGCGGCCATGCGCATGGCGGAAAAGATGCTGGCCACGCTACCGCTCTCGCAACGGGTGATTCGTGAAGCGCATACCGTTCTGCTGGCAGGAGTGCGTGGTCAGGGAAAGTCGCCCGGCGAGTATCGGCGCATCCCGAATTGGATTGGTCCGGCAGGCTGCACGCTTGAGCAGGCGCGCTTCGTGCCGATCTCGGCAGAGAAGCTCCCTGATGCCATGAGCGTTTGGGAGCGTTACATTCACGAGGATGCTGCCGATCGTCTGGTTCAGCTGGCGCTGCTGCATGCCGAATTTGAAGCGCTGCACCCTTTCCTGGACGGCAATGGCCGCCTGGGGCGGATGCTGGTGCCTTTGTTCATGTGGCAGACCAGTTTGATCCAGCGACCGATGTTTTATCTGAGTGCCTTTCTTGAATCGCACCGCGATGAATACTACGAGCGTCTGCTTGCTGTATCACGCGACGGTGACTGGACGAGCTGGTGTCGTTTCTTCTTGTCGGCGCTGAAAACGCAGGCCGATGAGAACCAGCAGAAGGCTGCAGCGATCCTGGGACTTTACGAGCGGATGAAGCGCGAAGTGGCCGATCTGACCCGCTCGCAATACGCTATCCATGCCCTGGACTGGATTTTTGAGCGGCCAATCTTCAAGAGCTCGGACTTTGTGGCAAGCAGTGGCATCCCTGAGCCGACTGCCAAGCGCATTCTGCCCGCGCTACGGGATGCCAAGATTCTGCGGACATTGGTTGAGGCCAGCGGCCGCAGGGCAGCCACCTTGTGTTTCCCGGCGCTGCTGAATATTGCCGAAGGTCGGGAGGCTTTTTGATGCGCATGGATGCGACGCAAAAACGCTTGTGGAGCATGGTGCGCCACTTCGCGATCCACAAGATCGGTAGTGGTGATCTGATGCGCCACAAATTTGGGCGGGACCATCTGCTATGAGCATTGCCGAATTCATTCGCGACAATTTACTGACGCCACGACTCAAAAGCCACAGTTGCCTAGTGGTCTATGACCAGGAAGAGCTGTATCGTGAGCTTTGCCTTGGGATGCAGTCCGAAAAGCTGAAGGTGATTGATGTGGGGGTGTCTGGACTGGACGGACGCTTGAATGCACTGGGGCTGTTGCGACAGGTGGGCAAGCCGCAAAACGGTGTCGAGGGTCTGATCGTCTATGTGCCAACGGCCAAACCGCTCAACGACGAGGAAAAGCAGAAGGATCCGTTTGCCATTTACGCGGCCTGCGGTGCGGTTTTCCCCGATGACGACGGAGACGAATTTCTCAGCATTTGCCTGCGCGCCAAGCCAGACCATGCGACGGTGATTCGCAAGGTCTTTGCCGAGACGTCAGCGCCGACTTTTGCAGTAATTGACGCCATTGGCGGAGGTTTGGGCTGGCCGCATTTGCGCGCATTACTGGATGCGCAGTCCGTGCGTGACATTTTGTATTCACTGATGGCGCCCTCTGCTGCTCAGGAAAAGGCGCTGAAGGGTGCTGACAACTGGGTGCAGGAAGCCCGTGACTTGCTCAAGGTCACGTTGGGTTTCGATCTCAAGAGCAAGATCAAGGCATGGGCAACAATTTCGGAGGAGTTGTGGCGCTTTTGCCTGTTTAGCGAGTTCGCGTTCGATCTGCCGGTGGCCTTGCCGGCAGCGCTCGGGAACGTGCCGAAGGCAATGCCAGAGGCCAGGCCGCTCATTGAGGATCTGTGCGAACGCCTGCGCAGTGATTTGCGCTCACGGAATACCTACGTTGAGCACGCCGAAGCGGTCGAGAAGGAACTGAATCTCAAGGATGCGTGCGGAGAATTCGACGATCTAGGCAAGCGCGATACCTTTCCCTTCGAGGAACGGACATTTCTGAAGCGTGCAATTGAGGCACTCAAGGCCGACGATGTGGATCGCGTGCGCGAGATCATTGCCAAGCATGCCTCGTCAGTTTGGCTGGATAAGGCGGAAAGCCAAAGCCAATGGGGCCTGATCGAAGCCGCATTGCGCCTGGTGGCGCAATGCGGTGACTTTGACCGCCAACTACCCGATTACGCCAAATCGCAGTCGAGCCTGATTGATTTCTATGTGGCCAGCTTGCGCGAGATAGATCGGTTGCACCGCGAATTTGAACAAGCGGCCAGCGACTTTATTGATCCGCATGGCCTGATGAGTTCGGTTGTTGGCCAAGCCAGAACGAGCTATCGCAAGCTCGCGGAAAAGGTGCAGGCCGTCTTCATGCGCCACCTGGAAACGACCGGCTGGCCGCCAGTCAATCGGCTTGCCAATGCAGATGTCTTTGACCGCTTCGTCGCGAAGCCGTTGCAGCAAGCCGGCCATCGCATCGCTTACATCCTGGTGGATGCGTTGCGCTATGAATTGGGCGTGGCGCTGGAACATCTCCTCTCTGAAGATGGTCCGGTAACACTTGATGCGGCCTTCGCGCAGTTACCTACGATTACGATCATCGGCATGGCCAGTTTGTTACCCGAAGCCGGGCAGCAGCTCGCCCTCCGCTCTGACGGAACAGGATTGGTGCCCACGCTTGGCGACCAGACAGTTGGCAATGTCGCCCAAAGGATGGAGGCCATTCGCAAGCGCTACGGAGCGCGTTTTACGGAGATGCGCTTAGGTGACTACGTGATGGCCAAGGAATCGGTGGCAGAGACCGTCGAGTTGTTCGTGCTGCGTAGCGTTGAGATTGACAGCCAGTTAGAAAACGACCCACAGGAAACTCTGGGCCTGCTGCCGAAGACCTTGAGCCGGATTCGCGCCGCGATTCATCGCTTACGCAAGGAAGGTTTCAAGGAAGTCGTCATTGCCACCGACCACGGCTTCTACCTCAATGCGGCGGCTGAAGCGGGTGATGTGTGCTCGAAGCCAACTGGGAACTGGGCCTTCAATGCTCACAATCGAATGCTTCTCGGCCAAGGCAGCGGGGATTCCAGCAACTTGCTGATGGCCAGCGAGCGCCTGGGCGTTCGTGGCGATTTTCCGATGGTCGCGATGCCGAAGAGTATGGCGCCGTATTCGCGGGGTCTGCTCTATTTCCACGGTGGGGCTTCACTTCAGGAAGCTGTTGTGCCCGTGCTGTCTATGCGCCTGGAGGGCGCTGAGCCGGCCATCCGCAAGATTAAGATTGACCTGACCTACCGCAACGGCGCAAAGCGCATCACGACCCGGACACCAGTGGTCGAAGTGATGTGGGCCAATGACGATATGTTCGAGCAGGATCGGGAGGTTGAGATTCTTCTGGAGGCCCATAAGCCTAATGGCGATGTGGTTGGCGAGCCTCGACCTGGCGGCGTTGTTGATCCCGCCACCCGAACCATTTCTCTCCGCCCAAATGTTCGAGTGCCTGTCGCGCTCAGGATGGTTGAGGACTTTGAGGGAAAATTTACGATCAAGGCGCTGAATCCCAATACCCTCGTGGCCTTCAGTAGTTTGACGCTAGAAGCGGAGTACCTTGTATGAGCGAAACTGAAAACACAGCGAAAGCACTAGATGCGCTGGATACCAAGCTGACGACGACCTTCGACGGCAAAGTCGTCCGCAAGGATCTTCTCCACCGGATCAAGAAGGGAACGAACGTTCCCACGTTTGTGCTGGAGTTTCTCCTGGCCCGCTATTGCGCCAGCGATGATCAGGCTGAGATCACCGCCGGCATGGAGGCTGTTCTGGCAACGCTTCAAGATAACTACGTTCGTCCTGACGAAGCCAATGCGGCACAGTCACGGGTGGCCACTAAAGGCAAGCACCGCTTCATCGACAAGGTGCACGTCCGCTATGTAGAAAAAGAGAAGCGTCACTGGGCCTCGCTGGAGAACTTCAACTCTCAGCGTATTGCCATTGGCGATAAGTTCTTCAAGGATAACGACCGCTTGCTGGAAGGCGGTATCTGGGCCGAGGTGACGATTGCCCACAACGACATCGAGGAAGATGATTACGCGTTCTACATCGAGGACATGCGGCCGATTCAATTGAGCCGCTTTGACTTTGATCGTTATATGGAAGGCAGAGCCACTTTTTCACGGGACGAATGGCTCGATGCCATTTTGCGCTCCGTTGGCCTGGAACCAAGCAAGCTGACTCAACGCGTAAAGCTGCACTACGTGACGCGCCTGGCGCCCCTGGTTGAGCCCAACTACAACTACATCGAGCTCGGCCCCCGTGGCACCGGCAAGTCATATTTTTTCAGCGAATTTTCGCCTTACGCCACTCTGATCTCGGGTGGTCAAGCAACTAAGGCGACCCTTTTCTACAACAATCAACGCCGCAAAGTCGGCCTGGTGGGCTACTGGGATACGGTCGCATTCGATGAGATCGGCGGCATCAAGGTCAAAGATCCTGACACGATCCAGATCATGAAGGACTTTATGGCCAACGGTCGTTTTTCCCGTGGCGCTGAGGTCATTGCCGACGCGAGCCTGAGCTTTGTCGGCAACTTTGATCTGTCGATCCAGCAAGTGGTCAATTCCACGACTCACGACCTGTTTCAGCCTCTTCCCCCCGAGTTTGATTTGGCGATCATGGATCGCTTTGCCTGTTACCTGCCCGGTTGGGAGATGCCGAAGAACAGCAGCGCTTACCTGACCTCTAACTACGGATTCATCACCGATTACCTGGCCGAGGCATTCCACTACATCTTCAAACACACGAATCGCTATGAGGAGGTCAATCAGCGGATTCGCCTCGGTAATTGTGTCGAAGGCCGCGACGAAAAAGGCATCAAGAAAACGCTTTGCGCATTTTTGAAGATTCTCCATCCCAACGGCCCACCGTCTGACGAGGAGTTCGAGGAATACGCGTCCTACGCCATCGAATGCCGGCGCCGCGTCAAAGAGCAGATGAACAAGCGTAAGCCAGACGACGAGTTTGCCAACATCAACCTTTCGTTCTTCCGAAAAGCCGGTGACGAGGTTGTTGTCTTCTGTCCAGAGTCCAAAAATGCGACGGCGACACAGTCACCTTCACGTCGGGGAACATCAACATCAATCGCTGAGAGCGAGTCCTCATCCATACCGGAAGCTCCCGTTGCTGTAGCAGCACCAGTCGAGATTCAGGTAGCAGCCCCCGTTGTGGAAGTCGAGTCACCGACCTCCACGCCATCTCTGGAAGAGCGCCATTTCACGATTCTCTACGGAGACTCGGGGCACAGCTACGAAAACATCGTCGGCCCGTACTTTGAGGGCGCAACAGAGATCCTGATCGAGGATCCCTACATTCGCGCTCCCCATCAGATCCAGAACCTGGTTCGCTTCTGCGAAGTCATCGTGAAGCGGCCAGCCATCAAGAAGATTTCGCTGGTCACCGGCTACGACGACGCATCTCCGCTCGCGGACATGCAAGAGAAGCTCGACGAACTCAAGCAGAGCTTGCTTGAGATCGACGTACTACTTGACATCAAGGTGAACAAAAACCTGCATGACCGGGAGATTCGCATCAACAACGGGTGGGTAGTGAAGATCGGGCGGGGCCTCGATTTCTACCAGAAGCCTACCGGCTGGTTTGAGATTGGTGCGCATGATCTGGCTCTAAGGAAGTGCCTGGAGACGAAGGTTGACATATTCAGGCAGTCGGGCGCAAACGGAGCAGGTTGAAGCATGTCGATCCACCAGTCGAAACAAGCAATCCATGATTTCTTGGGCAGTGATGAGCCCGAGGTTCTTGCGCTGACCGGTGACTGGGGAGTCGGGAAAACATTTCTCTGGACACAGGCTGTCGCAGCGCAGATGACACTGACTTCCGCTGACAAAAAGTTTCGCTACGCATATGTATCGTTGTTCGGAGTCAAAGACCTTGAATCCCTGAAGCTGGCGATCTTCGAAAACATTGATGATGCAATCCCAAGCGAAACGCCACCGGAAGGCGCGTCGGGGTGGAATTTCGGGAAATTGATTGGCGGCGGAAGAAAAGCTACAAAAGCTGTTTCGCAGGCGCCAATCGTGAAGAACTATACGGGGTCGCTGATCCAGGATTTTGCATTCTCTCGTATTCGCGATCTGGTCATTTGCATTGATGACTTTGAGCGTCGCAGCCCATCTCTTCTTACTCGTGAAGTATTGGGACTGGTTTCTTATCTGAAGGAACATCGTGGGTGCAAGATTGCTCTTATTTTCAACCACGGTGAGTTGGATGGTCACGATGATTACGATCTCTACAAAGAGAAAGTAGTCGACCGTGAAATCAGACTCGACCCGAAACCAGAAGAAGCGATCGAGGTAGCCATACCACGATCAGATGAACTGGCGGCCGACCTCAAGATTCATGCGACAAAGCTCGGGCTCAGAAATATTCGCGTGCTGCGGAAAATCGATAAATTAGCCGTGGCGACAGTAGCGCTCCTGAGTGGTATTCATCCAACGATTCGGAAGCAGGCTGTCGCTTCTCTCGTGCTGATGGGGTGGTGCCACTACTGCCCAGGCAAAGGGCCGACTTTGGCTTTCCTGAAGGAATTGACCAATCGATTTGCCGGATGGTCAAAATATCTCGACGATAAGTCTGAAGACACGCAGGAAAGGCAGTGGGAGGAATTGCTTGGGGAGTATGGGTACCAACATACCGACGCGTTAGATCTCGCATTGATGACAACAATCGAACGTGGTTACCCAGATGTTGAAGCGATAAGGAATGCGGCTAACGAGCTCGATGCCCAGTTGAAGATTCATGACGGAAGCGAACGCCTATCGGCCGCTTGGCACCTGTTTAGACACAGTTTTGATGATAACGAAGCGGAAATACTCGCAGCGTTGCTGTCAGCTATCCAGGATCACCTCAAGTGGTCTAGCATCGGCGAGATCAATTCGGTTGTTTCCTTGCTCAGAGATTTTTCTCGCGACGACTTGGCAGACAAGCTTATAGACGACTTTGTCACGGCGAATTCTGATCGCAGGGAGCGTTTCGATCTTTCTGAGCGATTCCCTGGCGATCAATACGATTCGGTTCTGGAAGGTAGGCTTAATGCTGAGCACGCGCGACTCTGCAAGCCAAAACCGCTCGCTGACGCACTGAATACACTTGGTAGTAACGACGGATGGTCAAAGTCAGACGAAGAAGCCGTGCTCGCTGCATCGGAAGATGATCTTTACGACCTTGTGACCAAAACCCAAGGGGCCGATCTACCTCGCTATATCCGTGCATGCCTCTCGTTTCGTCGTATCGCGAATGCAGATGAGGGACAGCGCAAGATCATCCAAAAGATGGAGCATGTCCTCCGAAGGGTCGGTGCATCCTCCCGCCTCAATCGCCTGCGCGTTGAACGGCTTTATGGGGTGAAACTGGTCGATGAATCGAAACCGAAAGTAGGCGTTTAAATGAGCAATTTGATCTCCGCAACGCGTCAAACGAACACGAATTTACCGGGTTTCCAAACCGCTTGTTTCGGCGAAGTTGCGGAGATGAATGTAAAATAGGCCACTGTTTTGACGCGGAATAGCAGAGAACTTGAAAACTGTCGTGGATGAAAGTCCACCGTGAGTTCGAATCTCACACCCTCCGCCAACTAGTCTTAGTTGGCACTCCGGTAAGTCAGCAGAAAGCAAGGAGGCCCGCCCCGCCCCGTGCCGAGCGTGGCCACAGTTACGCCAGCATCCTGACGGACATTGACTGCTGACGCGTGCTGGATGGGCCGGGACGCAAACTTGGAAAGTGCCACGGAGTTGCTACACACCCTTACGCCGGAACCGCGTGCCGGCGTCAAAGCCGTCGCGATGGATATGTGGCCGGCGTTCATGTGCGCGGTACGAAACTGCCTGCAGAACGCAGATATCGTGCAGCACTAACGCGATGCGCAGCCGTCTTGATCCCATCAAGCGCGTCGTGAAAATGCCACGCCGCCACGAGGAGGGCTGGCTCAACTACGCATCGCATCTCCAATGCCTGCGCCGAAGGCTTCAATAGCGCCATCCAACTCATCAAAGCCGATCGTGGGGTCGGGAACTTCATCAACTACCGCGCCCCCATTCTCTTCCACTGCGGAAAGCTCGACATGGCGCTGCGCTGAGGAAAAACTCACAGTGAATTTGACGAAGAAACTTAAAAGCTATTGACCCAAGCCTTCGCTCTGCCAATGAAGCGGATCGTCTTGATCTTCCAAAGGGCGACCGTATCGCCCGACTCAAGAACAGGTTCACCGCAACGCGGATCGGAACGTTGTACCGCACCGGTCATCTTGTGATCAATGGGAATCGGCTCACAGCCACGACCAGATTCGCAAATAAAGTCCCACGGCTCACGCGCAGGCGCGTGACAGGTGAAGCAATTGCCGCCAAATTGATTGTTCACATCGGTGAAACCACGCTTGTGAATCTTTGTCCCTTTGCCGTCGACGTTGAGCTCAAAAAACTCCCAGTCACCCGTGGCTGGGCTGACGCCAGGTTCGCGCTTGACCATTGCTTCGCCTGGAACAAGTTGCACCACTGACCCCGGTGGGTAAGGGGCACCTTTGGGTGCGTTGGCAGCGGCGAGAGTACCGGTCAAGTTGCCCAAGACATTGTCGACGTAGAAATGGCGAACAGGCGTCATTTTGCGTATGCAGCGAAAACTGCTTTCATCCACATTGACGGGCGCGATGACCGGTGTAGGGGCTGTTGGGGTAGCGGCAGGCGACGGCGTCAGTGCATCTGCGGCATGGCTGCCGGAAGCGACTGCAACTGAAGCAATAAACAACGCTTGCACAAACACTTTGATCACAGCCACGGGGCCCCATTGGGTAGGTGAGGTTGAACAAGCTACCGAGCTAAACACGAATTTTTCCGGACGCGCAATCGCTGTTGAATAGGCAGGAGTGCACTCCCAATCTAGCACAGTCTTCTTCGATCATGTAGGCGCTTACGCCGTCAGTGTTTCGGTTTTGCGGGACTGACTACATGATTCAACGTAATCGGGGATGCCCTGCTTTAGTGTCTGTTTAAGTGAGATGGAGATTTGCCAGATGCTTACGAACACATTTCAGGCATCCGGCTTCCGCATTAACGGCCAGAGAATCCGCAAACTGGTTCCGACAATCAGCGCCAGACTGGCTGCAATGACTTCGCCCGACAAACTGACCCTGTTGCTGACGAGCATCAGCAACCCAATTCCCCCGACAGCAACCAGTCCCGACACGATGCCACGATTGCTCATGGTGCGAGGTGCCGGAGCGGTGGTCTCTTCCACTTCTTTTTGGTGAGCAATCGCTTCCTTGGAAAGGCCAAGATACCGTCGGTCAGACATGTACTCCACAACCGACCGCTCGGCCTGAGGCGAAATGCCCATGCGGTAGGGTTCAAGGAGCGCGAGTCCCTCCATGAAGCGCTTCTGGTCTTGCTCGCTTTCTGGGTTGCGCAGTACAAGGAGTGTAGGTTTGCTCATGACGAGACATTTTACGCCGAGGACCGCGTTGCTGACATGTGAGGCTTGCTGGCCATCGGTTAAAATCTGAAGCTTTAAACTTGGTTGAATTTCGATGGCTCTGATAGTTCAGAAATATGGCGGAACGTCGATGGGTTCGCCCGAACGTATCCGCAATGTCGCCAAGCGCGTTGCCCGCTGGAAAGCGCAAGGTCACCAGATCGTGGTCGTGGTTTCGGCGATGAGCGGCGAAACCAATCGCCTTATTGCTTTGGCAAAAGACGTTTCGCCGCAACCCGACGCCCGTGAGTTGGATGTCATGGTCTCCACTGGCGAGCAGGTCACCATTGCGCTATTGGCAATGGCGCTGAAAGATATTGGTGTGCCGGCAAAGAGCTACACCGGATCGCAGGTCAAGGTGCTCACCGACAGTTCGTTCAACAAGGCGCGCATTCTTGAGATCGACGATGGTGCCGTTCGGCGAGATCTTGACGCCAGCACCGTCGTTATAGTCGCGGGTTTCCAGGGTGTGGATGCGGATGGCAACATCACGACGCTTGGGCGTGGCGGCTCAGACACCTCCGGCGTTGCGCTTGCTGCGGCGCTAAGTGCGGACGAGTGCCAGATTTACACCGATGTGGATGGCGTCTATACGACCGACCCGCGCATCGTTCCCGAGGCGCGCAAGCTCGACCAGATCACGTTTGAAGAGATGCTCGAACTGGCGAGTCTGGGGTCTAAGGTATTGCAGATCCGCTCTGTTGAATTTGCCGGCAAATACAAGGTCAAGCTGCGCGTCCTTTCCAGCTTTGAGGAAGAGGGTAAGGAAACTGCCGGCACCCTGATTACTTTTGAGGAAAACGAAGCCATGGAACAGCCGATCATTTCGGGTATCGCCTTCAGTCGTGACGAAGCCAAATTAACGTTGGTTGGTGTCCCGGACAAACCCGGTATTGCCTACCAGATCCTTGGCCCGGTCGCCGATGCCAATATTGATGTCGACATGATCATTCAGAACGTGGGTCATGACGGCACCGCCGACTTTTCCTTCACGGTCAGCCGTGCCGAGTTTGCTCGTGCCAAAGCCTTGCTCGAAGACAAGATCAAACCGCATGTAGGTGCTCGTGTCGTTGAGGGCGACAGCAAGATCTGCAAGGTTTCGGCGGTGGGTGTCGGTATGCGTTCACATCCCGGAGTGGCCAGCAAGATGTTCCGCACGCTCGCCGAGGAAGGCATCAATATCCAGATGATTTCGACCTCTGAAATCAAAATTTCTGTCGTCGTGGATGAGAAATATCTGGAACTGGCGGTGCGTGTTTTGCACCGTGCGTTTGAGCTGGATCAGGCTGCGGCTTGAAAAAACAAAAGCCTCAAAGGTGTTGCCACCTTGAGGCTTTCTCTTCCTGCGGGCACCGCCGTGTTGCTGGTGGGCGGTACTGGGTTCGAACCAGTGACCCCTGCCGTGTGAAGGCAGTGCTCTACCGCTGAGCTAACCGCCCGTCAGGAAGGCGCGCATTTAAGCATATGCGCGGCGCAGAATCAATTTCTTTCGAGATCCCCCGTTCATGACTACTTCTTCGCCTGTTCGTACCCGGTTCGCGCCAAGCCCGACCGGCTTTCTTCACATCGGTGGCGCACGCACCGCACTTTTTTCGTGGGCCTATGCGCGCCGGCATGGCGGCACCTTCGTGTTGCGTATTGAAGATACAGACGTAGCGCGCTCAACGCCGGCTGCTGTGCAGGCCATTCTGGACGGCATGCAGTGGCTGGGCCTGGCGCACGACGAAGGCCCGTTCTATCAGATGCAGCGCATGGAGCGCTATAAAGTGGTGATCCAGCAGATGCTTGAGGCTGGGACGGCCTACCACTGCTACATGAGCAAGGACGAACTTGATCAGCTACGCGCCGAGCAAGAGGCCCGCAAGGAAAAGCCACGCTACAACGGCCTCTGGCGCCCCGAGCCCGGCAAGGTGCTGCCGGTGATTCCGCCGAGTGTCGAGCCTGTGGTGCGTTTTCGCAACCCGGTCGAGGGTTCGGTGGTGTGGGAGGATCAGGTCAAGGGGCGGGTTGAATTCGCAAATGCTGAGTTGGATGATTTCATCATCGCACGCGCGGATGGAACGCCAACCTACAATTTTTGCGTTGTGGTAGATGACTGCGACATGGCCATTACGCACGTAATCCGTGGCGATGATCATGTCAATAACACGCCGCGCCAGATCAATCTGCTCACGGCCCTCGGTGCGCCCGTGCCGTCGTATGCGCATCTGTCAATGATCCTTGGTGATGATGGGCAGAAGCTTTCCAAGCGGCATGGTGCGGTTTCGGTGATGCAGTACGACGACGATGGCTACCTGCCTGCCGCAGTGCTGAACTATCTGGCCCGCCTGGGTTGGTCACACGGAGATGACGAACTGTTCTCGATGGAGCAGTTCGTAGCGTGGTTCGATCTGGATCACATTACCGCATCGGCCGCCCAGTTCAATACCGAGAAGCTCAACTGGCTCAATGCGCAGTACATCAAGGTTGCGGACAATGCGCAGCTGGCGACTGATGTGCATAGACGTTTGGCTCAGCGCGGGGTAAGCACGGTTGCCGGGCCCGATTTGGAGCGGGTCATTGGCTTGTACAAGGATCGCGTTAGCAACCTCAACGAACTGGCCGATGCGGTGCACCCGTTTTATGTGATGGCCCATGCTAGTGAGGACTTGCGCGCGCAGCATCTGACGGAGGTGGCCAGAGCGGCACTTGTCGACTTGGCGCAGGTCTTGGCAAGCGCGACCTGGCAAGCGACTGATCTGGGCAATGCGGTCAAGGAGACGGCCAAGGCTCAGGGGCTGAAAATGCCGCAGGTGGCGATACCGCTACGCGTCGTTCTGCTTGGGCAACCGCAGTCCCCTGCCATCGATGCCGTGCTGGAAGTGTTTGGTCGGGACGAGGTGCTACGCCGACTTCAGGCGCTCTGATGGCGTAGCCAGCGCAGCCAATAGCGCGCCGGATCCAGGGCATCGGCAAGCCGCTGCGGCAGGGGGCCGGATTCGCCGGTTACACGGCAGGCAAGGAGCTCTGCCAGCAACGGTGCCCAGAGTAACCCGCGGGCACCCAGTCCGCTCAAAATGTACAGTCCCGGCTGTCGGGGCAGATGCGCGAATCTTGGATCTTTTCCGGTACCGACACCGGTATCGGGAACGGCTCCGGAATAGGGAAGTCGATCTGGTGTCATTGCGCGTGCGCCGACCCAACCCGAGTAAGGCAGGGTCGCTATGCTTGGCCCAGATGCGGGTAGCAGACGCGCTAGCCGAGCCAGGTTCTCGCCGTGCTCTTCTGCCGTGCAGTCACGGGATGGCGTGTCGCGCGCAAAGCTGGCGCCAACATAGGCACTGCCAGCGTGCAATGGTGTCACATGGCCGCTGCCGCACACCGGCGCGCGAAGGGCCGATAGCCAGGGTGCGGCCGCGACCGACACTTCCGTGACCTGGCCGCGCACGGCATCCAGCGGCAGAAAGCGGTGGCACGCTTCAGGCAGCAGGGAGTGAGCCTTTTGGGCGGTGGCGATCACCAGGGTTTCGGCGCTTGCCCGTACGCCCCCAGCGGCATCCAGTGCGTGCCAGTGGCCATCGAAATGCTCGATGCGGACGACGTCAGTATCGAAGCGCGTTACGACGTGCGCACCGGCGCGCTCCAGCAGCGTTGTGCAAAGCTCGCTGGGCGTTAACCAGCCGCCGTTCGGAAACCACCAGCCACCCTCCGCTTGCGCGTTGATGGACATGCCGACTTTTTCGGCTAGCGCAACCGTTGGGAGCCACTGTGCATACTCGGGCGGTAGGGCGTGGCGGCTCAAGCAGTCACGCTGATAGCGAGCATCATCCGCATCGCTGGCGAGATGCGCGATGCCCCCACCATGCCAGCGCTCGCCCATCAGCGGGGGGATGATGCGCAGGGCGTAGCCATAGGCGAGCCTGGCGAGCCGAGCAGCGAGGGCATCGTCCAGCGCCAGTCGGGGACGGAGCAGGGCGGCGGGAATGCCCGAGGCCCCGCATCCGGGGCTGGGGGCGCGATCGATCAGAGTGACCTGGATACCGCGTGCCGCCAAACGCGCACTGGTCAGGCAGCCCGCCAGCCCGGCACCAATCACGATAGCGCCCGAATTTCCCCAAGTCGGCGCTGGTAACACGGCGATTGCAGGGGCAGCGCGCCCTGTGGCTGGCCTTGAATCCGTTGGCGGGGGCTCGTGGGCGGGGCTGAACGCTGTGTTACGGCGGCGCTTCGTGCGCCACGGAGGATCGAAGGATGCGCAGAGCATCTCCCGCTTGCCGGCAAAACCAGGCCGCCGGCTCAGCGTCCAGTGCTCGGCTTGTAAGGCACGGCGTACCGCGCCGGCAACGCACCAGGTCGCGAGTGTTGCGTTGGGTCGGCAGAGGCGACTGATGGCACGTAAAACCTCTTCACTCCACATTGCGCTGTTGCGTTCTGGCGCGAAGCCGTCGAGGTAGACCGCATCAAACCCGGCCCCGGCATCCACGGTGGGCAAGATCCGTGCGCTATCGCCGAACAGTAAAGTCAGTGCGATGTCGTCAGCGATTTCCAGCCGGTGTGTGCCGGCAAGGGGCAGGGGCCACTGATCCGCCAGTGTTCGCAGTGGTTGGGCGAGCTTGGGCAGATCGGGAGTGAGGGTTGTCAGCCAGCGCTGCATGTCTTCCCTGCGCAAAGGGTGCAGTTCAGTGGCCAGGTAATGCAAACGGCCGGAGCGGGGGGCCTGTCGCCAGGTTTCGAGGGTGGCGAGAAAGTTGCTGCCCAGGCCGAAGCCATTTTCAAAGATGACAAACGAGCTTGATGTCAATGCCGTCCAGCGCTCGCAGAGCATATTCCCGGCAACAAATACGTGCCGCGCTTGTGCCAGTGCGCCCTGACGCGCGTGATAGACGTCGTCGTAGTGCGGGCTGCGTGGCGTGCCGTCCTCGGCGAACGCAAGTTCCGCCGGGGACAGCGTCGCCGACATTATTCCGGACGCATCTGCGGAAACAAGATCACGTCGCGGATGGACGGCGCGTCAGTGAGCAGCATCACGAGACGGTCAATGCCGACGCCGCAACCGCCGGTAGGCGGCAGGCCGTATTCGAGTGCGCGGATGTAATCGGCATCGTAAAACATGGCCTCCTCGTCGCCGGCTTCCTTGGCCTTGGCTTGCTCCAGAAAGCGGGCCGCCTGATCCTCCGGATCGTTGAGCTCGGAAAAGCCGTTGGCGATTTCGCGCCCGACAATGAATAGTTCGAACCGTTCAGTCACGCTGGGGTCGCTGTCGCTGCGGCGTGCCAGCGGCGAGACTTCGGCGGGGTAATCGACGATGAAGGTCGGCTCCCACAACTCGGCTTCGGTCGTTTCCTCGAACAGTGCGAACTGCAACGCCCCCACATTCATGGTCGGCAGCACCTTGAAATCGAGCGCCTTGAGCTTTTCCTTCAGCCAATCGGGGTCATTGAGCTGAACATAGCTGTAGCCGGGGTGGTATTGGTGAATGGCCTCGATGACGGTCAGCCGGGCAAAGGGCTTGGAGAGATCCAGCTCACGCCCTTGATATTGAAATACTTCCGTGCCGAGGGCCTCGCGCGCCGAGTGGCGCAGCAAACCTTCGGTGAAGTCCATCAGCTTGCGGTAGTCGGCATAGGCTTCATAGAACTCCATCATGGTGAATTCGGGATTGTGGCGCGGCGACAGTCCTTCGTTGCGGAAGTTGCGGTTGATCTCGAACACCTTTTCGAAGCCACCGACGACGAGTCGCTTGAGATACAGCTCCGGCGCAATGCGCAGAAACAGCTCCATATCCAGCGCGTTGTGGTGGGTCTTGAAAGGCTTGGCCGCGGCACCGCCAGGAATGGGGTGCATCATCGGCGTTTCGACTTCGAGGAAGCCGTGGTGGTTCATGTAGTTACGAATCGCCTGCGTCATGCGGCTGCGGGCGACGAAGGTCATGCGCGAGCCTTCGTTAGTGATCAGATCGAGATAGCGCTGGCGATATTTCTGTTCCTGATCGGTCAGGCCGTGGAACTTCTCGGGCAGTGGGCGCAGGCTCTTGGTGAGCAAGCGGATTTCCGCCGCCTTGATCGAGAGCTCGCCGGTATTGGTTTTCATGAGCACGCCGGTGACGCCCAGAATGTCGCCCAGATCCCAACCCTTATAGGCATTGAGCGCCTCTTCGCCGGCATCGTTGATGCTGATAAAAATCTGGATGCGGCCGGACATGTCCTGAATCGTGCCGAAGGCGGCCTTGCCCATGACGCGCTTGAGCATCAGGCGACCAGCGACTTTGACGCTGATTTGAGCCGACTCCAATTCTTCTTTCGATTTGGTGTTGTACAACTCATCGAGCCGGCCCGCGAAGTTTTCGCGCGAAAAGTCGTTCGGGAAAGCCTTGCCACTGGCTCGCCACTCGCGCAGCTTTTCGCGCCGCTCGGCGATGAGGTGGTTTTCGTCTAGGGTGGGGGTGGGAACGTCAGTCATGACAGCGGTTCCTGATTGAAAGGTGAAAAAAACGATTTAGCCGGCAGCGCTTGCAGCCAGTCAGTGATGAACTTCGCCATGGGCTCGGTGGCCTCGGGCGATTTGATGGCACCGGCCAGCACATGCTGGTTGGCAGATGTGCTGTAGCGCACCGATTCGAGTGTTTTGGTGGGCGAGCCAAAGCGGGCGAAGCTCTCGCGCACGCGCTTTGGGCTGATGATCTGATCTCCTTCGGAGTACAGCATCAGGGTGGGCATCTTGAGTTGACCAAGATCCGCGTTGCGAACCTCTTTGACCAGCGCCATCATCGGAAAGATGGCTTTGGTCGGGTAGCAGGTTGTCCAGTGGTCGCGCTCCGCTTGCGTGGCAGATGGCTTTTTGCGATAGCTGCCTTGAACGGAGCGCACCAATTGGCGGCCCCAGGGCCAATTCACCACCTCAGCTTTCGAGTCGAAGGGGCCGAAGTTGGGGGAAATGAAGACAAGGGCAGCAATGGCTTTGCCCGCCTCCTGCAAGCCGAGCCAGGTCGCTAGCGTGGCTCCCGTAGAGCATCCGATGACGACCACTTTTTCACCCAGGATGCGACCAATGGTGAGCGCTTCGGTGGCGTCGGCTAGCCACTCCTGAACCGTGACTTGTCCCATTGCATCGCGCGGAACGCCGTGCCCGCTGAGTCGGGCGTAGTACAGGTTTGCACCCAGCGCATCGGCAATGCGATCGGGCATCGGGGCCATTTCTTGACGGGTCGCCGAAAAACCGTGAAGGTACACAATGGACACAGGTGTTGGTTTTTTCTCGGCAGTTGCCCAAACAATTCCCTTGGCAGCGTCTGGCCTCACCCCGGGTATGGCAGATTCCTGAGTCGCAAGCCAGTCATCAAGTTCGCCCGGATGCTCAGGGGGGGCAGCACGCGGTGCTGGCTTGTGCGTGCCGAAGCGGTTGCGTGGGCCCAGCGCAATGGTCGCGGCCATTGCGGCGAGGCCAAGAGCAATCCGGGGTAACCAGACGTTCCGCAGTGGCAGCTTGGCGGGCATGGCGAGTGCTTAAATGCCCTGCTTCAGGCTGGCCTGAATGAAGGGGTCAAGATCGCCGTCGAGCACTTTCTGTGTGTTCGATATTTCGACATTGGTGCGCAGGTCTTTGATGCGTGACTGGTCGAGCACATAGCTGCGAATCTGATGGCCCCAGCCTACATCGGTTTTGCCGGCTTCGAGCTTGTCGGCGGCTTCGCGGCGCTTTTGCATTTCCAGTTCGTAAAGTCGCGACTTGAGCATCAGCATGGCCTCGGCACGATTGCGGTGCTGCGAGCGGTCGTTCTGGCATTGCACGACGATACCGGTCGGGTTGTGCGTGATGCGGATGGCCGAGTCGGTTTTGTTGATGTGCTGGCCGCCGGCGCCCGAGGCGCGGAAGGTGTCGACGCGCAAGTCGGCCGGATTGATCTCGACTTCAATCGAATCATCGATTTCGGGATAAACGTAAAGGCTGGCAAATGACGTGTGGCGTCCGCCTGACGAGTCGAAAGGCGACTTGCGCACCAGACGGTGCACGCCGGTTTCTGAGCGCAGATGACCATAGGCGTAATCGCCTTCCACCTTGATCGAGGCGCTGCGAATGCCCGCCACATCGCCGTCGGTCGACTCCAGCAGTTCAGTCTTGAACCCCTTGCGCTCGCAATATTTCAAATACTGGCGCAACAACATCGAAGCCCAATCACACGCCTCTGTGCCGCCGGCACCGGCCTGAATATCGATGAAGCAGTTGTTCGGGTCGGCCGGGTTGGAAAACATGCGACGAAATTCCAGCCCGGCGATTTCGGTTTCCACGACCTCGATATCGGCATCGACCGAGACCATGGTTTCTTCGTCGTCTTCGGCGCTGGCCAGGTCAAACATATCCTTCGCATCGACCAAGTGCTGGCGTGCGGTGTCCAGCGTCAGCACAATCGCTTCAAGCGATTTCTTTTCCTTGCCCAGGGCCTGGGCTTTTTCGGCGTCATTCCATACGCCGGGGTCTTCCAGTTGCCGATTTATTTCTGCGAGCTTTTCTGCCTTGGTATCGTAGTCAAAGATACCTCCGGAGTTGTTCGCAACGACCATTGAGGTCGGCGATGCGGTTGGCGACGGCGTTGATGCGTTCGGCTTCCATGGCGGGTTTTCCAATGACGATTCAGCGTTCGATTATAGCGACCAGGCCACGGATCGCCGTGTTGCCAGCGCCGACTTGGAAAAGCCAGTGTTTTTCGCGCCTGACGCGGCGGTCCCCAGTTCGATTAGTGCCTAGCATGCCCGGTATTGGATTGGCGAAAACCACAGGAGCACGCGACGATGTCGAGCATGATGTTTTACCAGGACCTGGTTCCTCTCAATGACAAAGCCCATGCCGATTTGCGCGTGAGTACGATAAGTAGTTACGGATTTGCCGCGCGGTCGAACTCGGTCCCGGTGCTGGCGGGTGAGTTTGCCGAGTGCGCGCGTGAATTTCCGATTGTCTTTGGCGGTCAGCCCGGCAGTGTCGTACCGGCGGCGTTGCTCGGCTTGCGTGACGGTGAAAACCTTTTCGTTGATCCGCAGGGAAACTGGTTGGCACGATATACGCCCGCGTTCATTCGCCGCTATCCCTTTGCGCTGGGGACGGGTGATACGGGGCAGATGCTGGTGTGCATTGATCAAACGGCCAGGTGCTTGACAACGACAGCAGGGGAAGCCTTGTTCGTGGAAGGTGCGCCGTCGGCCGCGCTGCAACGAACCATGGCGTTTCTGCGCGAGTTTCAGAGTGCAGCTGTCGCGACGGCCGGGCTGACGCAGCGTATTGAAGTGCTTGGACTGTTGAGAGAGGCCGATTCGCTGGCGCAACTCCGCGACGGGTCGGAATTTCGCCTTTCCGGCTTGCGGGTAATTGATGAATCGCGCTTGAATGCCCTCGACGACGAAGCGGTGCTGGACTTGGTTAAATCCGGGGCGATGAAACTGATTTACGCGCACCTCATTTCGCTGGGCAATCTCGCTCCCTTGATGGATCGACTGAGTACGCGACTGAGCGCCCAATCGGTTCCAGTAGCCAAGGCCCCGCTCAAAAAGCGTGCTGCTGCAACGACTTGAACCAGCTTCTTGACACTTATCTTGATCGGCAGAGGCGCAACACCTCTTGGCGGCGGCGAAAGCAATCTGATTTGGCCCCAAGCCGAGGGAATTAATTCGCTATCATTCGGCTTTCCCGCTGCTGCTGCCAGAGACAACGCTGGCAGATAAACTCATGGCCAAATATGTATTCGTAACCGGCGGTGTCGTGTCCAGTCTGGGCAAAGGCATTGCCGCCGCCAGCCTCGGTGCCATCCTTGAATCTCGTGGTATCAAGGTTACCCACCTCAAGCTCGACCCCTACATCAACGTCGATCCGGGCACCATGTCGCCGTTTCAGCATGGTGAAGTGTTCGTGACGGAAGACGGTGCGGAAACCGACCTCGATCTCGGTCACTACGAGCGCTTTACCAGCGCCAAGATGTCCAAGCGCAACAACTTCACCACCGGCCAAGTCTATGAAACGGTGATCAAGAAGGAGCGGCGTGGCGAGTATCTGGGCAAGACCGTACAGGTCATCCCGCACATCACCGACGAGATCAAGTTCAAGGTGCGTCAGGGGGCCGAGGGCGCTGATGTGGCCATCGTCGAAGTCGGCGGAACGGTGGGTGACATTGAGTCGCTGCCTTTCCTCGAAGCCATCCGCCAGATGGGCATCGAAGAGGGCAAGAGCAACGCCTGCTACATCCACTTGACCTTGGTGCCTTACATCGTCACGGCGGGTGAGTTGAAGACCAAGCCTACCCAGCACTCGGTGAAGGAATTGCGTGAAATCGGTATTCAGCCGGACATCTTGTTGTGCCGTGCCGATCGCGATATTCCCGAAGACGAAAAACGCAAGATTGCGCTATTTACCAATGTTCAACCCGAGGCCGTGATCTCGGCGCTGGATGCGGACAGCATCTATAAAATTCCTGCCATGTTGCATGACCAGATGCTCGATGGCATCGTCTGTCACAAGCTCGACATTCTGGCCAAGGCCGCTGATCTGTCGGTATGGAAGAAACTGGTCGATTCGCTCGAGCACCCCAAGCATTTGGTGAACATTGCCTTTGTCGGCAAGTATGTGGACCTGACCGAATCGTACAAGTCGCTGACTGAATCACTGACCCATGCGGGGATGCATACTGACAGCAAGATCAAGATTCACTACATCGATTCCGAGGAACTTGAGCGCGATGGCTGTGGCGCGCTCGACGCCATGGATGCCGTGCTGGTTCCCGGTGGCTTTGGCAAGCGCGGCACCGAAGGCAAGATCGCGGCGATACGCTATGCGCGCGAACACAAGATTCCCTATCTCGGCATTTGCCTGGGCATGCAACTGGCGACCATCGAGTTTGCCCGTCATGTCGCGGGTCTGGAAGGTGCCAATAGCACCGAGTTGAATGCGGATACGCCGCACCCGGTGGTGGCGCTGATCAACGAGTGGCTGGACCGCGAAGGCAAGATCGAGAAGCGTGATGCCAATTCCGATCTGGGCGGCACGATGCGTTTGGGTGCACAAAAATGCCCGGTCAAGCCCGGCACCAAGGCGGCTGCGATTTACGGCAAGGAAGTGAATGAGCGCCATCGTCACCGCTACGAGGTGAACAACGCCTACGTGCCACGGCTGGAGGCTGCGGGCATGATCATCAGTGCGCGCACACCCACCGAAAATCTTCCCGAGATGATGGAACTCCCGACGGAGCAGCACCCGTGGTTTGTCGGCGTGCAGTTCCACCCCGAGTTCACCTCGAATCCGCGCAATGGACACCCGCTGTTCATTGCCTATATAAAAGCGGCCCTGGCCAACCAGGAAGCCATCAAGGCTGGCGCGCAGTTGGAGCGGCCGGCCAAATCTGTGGAGGTGACGACATGAAGCTATGTGGATTCGATGTGGGTCTGGATCAGAAGATCTTTCTTATTGCTGGCCCTTGCGTGGCCGAGTCGGAAGCGCTATGTGTTGACATCGCCGGGCAAATGAAGCAGATCACGGGTGGCCTCGGCATTCCCTACATCTTTAAGGCTTCGTACGACAAGGCGAATCGCAGTTCCGGCAAGTCGTTTCGCGGACTAGGCATGGACGAGGGCTTGAAAATTCTTGACAGCGTGCGTGCGCAGGTCGGCGTTCCGGTGCTGACCGACGTGCATACCGAAGAGGAAGTGAAGACTGTGGCCTCGGTCGTCGACGTCTTGCAGACCCCTGCCTTCCTGTGCCGCCAAACCGACTTTATTCAGGCGTGTGCCGCGTCGGGCAAGCCCGTGAATATCAAGAAAGGGCAGTTCTTGGCCCCATCGGATATGAAACAGGTCGCGCTCAAGGCCAAGGATGCCAATGGCGGTGCCGATACGATCATGGTCTGTGAGCGCGGCGCTTCATTTGGCTATAACAATCTGGTGTCCGACATGCGCTCGCTGGCCATCATGCGTGATACCGGTTGCCCGGTGGTCTTCGATGCCACGCACTCGGTGCAGTTGCCGGGCGGGCAGGGCACCTCCTCGGGCGGTCAGCGCGAGTTCGTTCCGGTGCTAGCGCGGGCAGCAGTGGCGGTGGGGGTTTCGGGCCTGTTCATGGAAACGCACCCCGATCCGTCCAAAGCCCTGTCCGATGGCCCCAACGCCTGGCCGCTGGCACAGATGAAGGAGCTTTTGGAAACCCTGCTTGAGCTCGATGCGCTGGTCAAGCGTCGTGGCTTCATGGGCGGTTATTGATTTTTTACTTTGAGAGGTAAGTCATGAGTGCCATTGTTGATGTCGTCGCCCGTGAAATTCTTGATTCGCGTGGCAATCCTACGGTCGAAGCCGATGTTCTTCTGGAATCGGGTGTTATGGGGCGTGCTGCCGTGCCCTCGGGTGCGTCCACCGGTTCGCGTGAAGCCATCGAACTGCGTGATGGCGATGCCGCCCGCTACCTGGGCAAAGGCGTACTGAAAGCCGTCGAAAACGTGAATACCGAGATTTCCGAGGCCATTATTGGCCTCGATGCGGAAGACCAGGCCTTCATCGACAAGACCATGATTGAGCTGGACGGCACCGAGAACAAGTCCAACCTCGGTGCCAATGCCATCCTCGCGGTTTCTATGGCCGTCGCGCGTGCGGCGGCCGATGAAGCGGGCTTGCCGCTGTATCGTTATTTCGGCGGTAGCGGCCCGATGTCCATGCCGGTGCCGATGATGAACGTGATCAACGGCGGCGCCCACGCCAACAACAATCTCGACATTCAGGAATTCATGATTCTGCCGATCGGGGCGAAGAGCTTCCGTGAAGCCTTGCGTTGCGGTGCCGAGGTTTTTCATCACCTCAAAAAACTGGTGGACAAGAAAGGTTATCCCACCACCGTGGGTGACGAAGGCGGCTTTGCCCCGAATGTTTCGGGCAATGACGAAGCCATCGAGCTGATCCTGCGTGCCATCGAGTCGGCCGGTTATACAGCGGGTCAGGACGTGGTGCTCGGCCTGGACTGTGCCAGCTCGGAGTTCTACAAGGATGGCAAGTACCATCTGGCTTCGGAGAAGCTGGAGTTGAGCTCCATCGAGTTTGCCGACTACCTGTCGACGCTCGCCGACAAATACCCGATCATTAGCATCGAGGACGGGATGGCTGAAGGCGACTGGGCCGGCTGGAAGAACCTTACCGACAAGTTGGGCAAGAAGGTCCAGATCGTCGGCGATGATCTGTTCGTGACCAATCCGAAGATTCTCAAGGAAGGCATCCAAAAGGGCGTCGCCAACTCGATCCTGATCAAGATCAACCAGATCGGGTCGCTGAGCGAAACCTTTGCGGCGGTCGAGATGGCCAAACGTGCTGGCTGGACCAACGTGATTTCGCACCGCTCGGGCGAAACCGAAGACTCCACCATCGCTGATATCGCCGTGGGCCTGAATGCCATGCAGATCAAGACCGGCTCGCTCTCGCGCTCGGATCGCATTTCCAAGTACAACCAGTTGCTGCGTATCGAAGAAGATCTCGGCGATACCGTCAGCTACCCCGGGCGCGACGCCTTCTACAACCTCCGTTAAGAGGCTAAGCCGGCGCGATGAGATGGCCTGCGGCGATCCTGCTCGTCCTCATCGCGCTGTTGCAATACCCGCTCTGGTTCGGCAAAGGCGGTTGGTTGCGCGTGTGGGAGTATGAAGACCAGTTGCGCGCGCAACGCGACGTGAATCAGGGGCTGGAAAAGCGCAATGCGGGTCTCGACGCCGAAGTGCGCGACCTGAAGTCGGGCTACGAGGCGATTGAAGAGCGCGCGCGCTACGAACTTGGCCTGGTAAAGCCCGCCGAGGTGTTCGTGCAGGTTCCGCAGAAGGCGCAGTAACGAAAAATCGCCGTGTAACCAGCGCCGACTTGCGGAATGGCAGGCTCAAATGAGTTGGCGCAGCACAATCAGCGCCGCAAAGCCCGACGCTATGGTCAGCAGAATGTTTTTCCAGCGCGCGGCCACCAATACGGCCACCACGCCAGCCCACAGTTTGGCGTTACCAAGCCCCAGCGCCAGTGCGCCTTCGATCAAGGCAATGTCGGGAATCGTCAGTGCGGTGAGCGTGGCAATGGGTACGAAAGGCATGAGTTGGCGCAGCCAACCCGGCGCGCTGTAATGCCCCTCCGCGAAAATGAAGCTCGCGCGAGTAAGAAGTGTCGCCAGGCCAGCGGCGGCCAGCAGCAGCCATATCTCTATCGGTGTCAGCGTCGTCATGCCGCCTTCCCTTTCGACGCCATAGCCCCGGCGATCAGGCCGGTGATGGCCGCGAGCAGCAGTCCGGTCTTGAACGGCAAGCCAGCGAGCACCAACGCCGCCATGCCTGCTACGGCGGCGGCAATGAGTCGTGCACGGCTGTTGATCATGGGTACGACAATGGCGATGAAGGTCAGCGGCAAGGCGAACTCGAGATCGAGTCCGCTGGGCAGTTGCGCGCCAATAAGCACGCCCGCCAGGGTCGCCAGTTGCCAGCCTGACCACAGGCCGATGCCGCTGCCGAAAAGTACCCAGTGCGCATTGGGGGGGCGAGGTGTGGCCAGTAGCGAAGGAATAGCGGCGGCATAGGCCTCGTCGGTAAGAAGGTAAGCAAGCAGAGCCTTCCACCGGTTGGGCAGGTGCACCAAGGCCGGCGCGACCGACGCGCTATAGAGCGCGTGCCGGAGATTGACCAGAATGACCGCGCCGAGAGCAATCAGCATTGGTGCGCTGGTGCCGACCATCTGGGCGATCAGAAACTGCGAAGAGCCGGCAAAGACAACGGACGACATGAGCACCGCGGCCAATGCGGGAATACCGCTTTGTACCGCCACGACCCCATAAATCAGACCAAACGGCGCGACACCCAGATGCATCGGCAACACGGCGCGCAAGCCGAGCGAAAAAGCCTGGCGTCGGGTCAGTTCTTGATGAAGGAGCATAGGGGGTACGCCAAAAAAACAACCCGCACAGAATGCCAGAAGCATGCGGTGCGGGTACCGACTAGCACACCTGATTTCGCCGTATTTGTCCGCGCCCGCGAATCAGATAACTCGGCGCTGCCCACGTATCACCGGGGCTGGAACCCGTTGTGGTCCCGAAATTGGTATCACTTCATCAGAAAATCAGCGGCCTTCCGATAAGTGCCTCCTTAATGCATCCAGCTTGTTAGTAAGTCGGTAACAAAATTTTTAGGACGCAGCTTTACTGTAGGTGGCAAAACGGCGCTTGTCAAAACATTATTCGACGAGCTCGATCTCGCCTTTGACCACCATCACCACGTTCGACGAACCGGGTTCCACCGGCAAGGTGTTGGACTCGTCGGCGATCATGGCGGCACCGCGAGTCACGGGCAGAAGGCTGCTGGCAGCGCGAATATCCAACTGCCGGATCTTGTACGGGCGCTTCAGGGCACCCGCGTAGCGCGCTGACTTTTCACGGAAGACGCGAATGGCATCGATGGCGGCATCGTCCTCGGCCTTGCGCCGGGCCTCGGGGGAAGGCGCGAAGTTGACATCGCTCACCGCAATACCTGCCGTTTGAAGCTGGCCGAGCAACTCACCCAGCACCGCGGCGTCGCGCGTTTCCAGCGTGAGTTCGGAGTGAACCCGCCACGACTCGATACTGGTCACACCACTCTTGCCTTTGCCGTAAATGGGAGTGGTGCGCGAGGTGCCGGTTTGCGTCGCCACCGTAGGGAATGTCTTGGCGATAGCCAAGGCCGCGTTGAGCGTTGTGTTGGCGCGCTGGGCGATCTCGTTCAGGTCAGTACCCGCGATCTCGACAAAGGCCGCGGCGCGCCCCAGGTCGTTGGGTGCCATGCGCTGCGCCTGGGCGCTGAATTCAATACGGGTTCCGGCGGGTTTGCTGCCCGCTGTCGCCAAGGCCGGTACAAGCGTCAGCGGCAGCAAGAACGTCGCCACCCGCAGTAGCCTCACGGCAGCACCTTTAGATCGGTGGCGTAACGCTTGGCGTTTTCCACGTAATGCGCAGCGCTCATTGCCAGCGAAGCGACCTCCTGATCCGTCAGTTCTCGTACCACTTTCCCCGGCGAGCCCATGACCAGCGAGCGGTCCGGAATGACCTTGCCTTCAGGAATCAGAGTGTTGGCACCAATGAGGCACGATTTGCCGATGACAGCGCGGTTGAGGATGACGCTCTTGATGCCAATCAGCGAGCCGTCACCCACCGTGCAGCCATGCAGCATGACCATGTGTCCGACGGTCACGTTTTCGCCTACGGTGAGCGGCGCACCGATATCGGTATGCAGCACCGAGCCATCCTGAATATTGCTGTTCTTGCCAATGCTGATCGGGTCGTTGTCGCCGCGCAGAACGGCGCTGAACCAGATGCTGGCGTTGTCGCCTAAGCGCACATCGCCGATCACCGTGGCATTGTCGGCGATCCAGGCGCCGCTGCCGAGCTTGGGCGTCTTTTCACCAATGGCGTACTGGGGCATCCGGGGCTCCTGAGCAAAAATTAACGGGAGAATTTCTTGCCTGCTGGCTTGGCACGGGCCGGGCGATCGGCGCGAATGGTGCCGGGGCCGGAGCGCTCACCGGTGCGTGCAGGGCGATCGCCGGTAGGTGCAGCACGGCGGGGAGCATCGAAGCCGCTCTTGGCGAACGGGGGCTTGTCGCCCGCAGGCTTGCCATAGGCCGGACGCTCGCGCTCACCGTAAGGCTTGGCGGACTTGGGGCGATCGGAGAAATCGCGACGGGGCGCATCAGAAAATTCCCGACGCGGGGCATCCGAACGCTCGCGTGAAAAGCCGGGCTTGCCGCCGAAAGCACCTTCCGTACGCCGACGCGGCGGTGGCTCGATGAACTCGCCCTCCGCCAGCATACGGGTGCGCAAGGGTTGCTGCTTGACGCGCACGCGCTGCAGGATGTCCATCACGTCCGCCGGCAGGTCAGCGGGCAGCTCGACGGTGCTGTAACTGTCAAAGAGGTTGATCTGACCGATGTATTTGCCTTCGATGCCGCATTCGTTGGCAATGGCGCCGACGATTTCTTTGGGCATGACGCCCTGGTCCTTGCCCACTTCGATGCGGTACTTGGCCAGCTTGCCCGAGGCAAAGGTGCGCCGCTTTTCCAGAATCTCGCCACGGTTTTCGCGCGGGGCGCGGGCGACCGAGGTTTCCGGATTGCCAGCATCGTAAGGGAAAGCGCGATCGCCGCGCTCGACTCGTGCCGCCCATTTGTCGGCACGCTGCGCTGCGTACTGCTCGCGGTCGAAGGGCGTTTGGGAAGTCGGCGCTGGCGACACGGCGCTTGCGTTCGATTCGCGGCGGGGATTGGTCTGCTGCAGGGGGCGCTCGCGCTGCGCCAGCCAGGCGAGAGCGGCAGCAACCTCGCGCGCATCCATGTTGTGATCTTCTTCCATCTTGCGCACCATCTCGACGAAGAAGTCGAGCTTCTGCTCACTATGGGCGTCGATGATCTGCTGCACGAATTGCGCGACGCGGCGGTCGGCTACCTCGTCGAGCGTAGGCATGGCCAGCGCCTCGATCTTCTGGCGGGTGGCGCGTTCGATGGTCTTGAGCATGCGCATTTCGCGCGGGCTGATAAACAGAATCGCGCGACCAGTGCGACCGGCACGGCCAGTGCGGCCAATACGGTGCACGTAGGCTTCAGTGTCGTAGGGTACGTCGTAGTTGATCACGTGGCTGATGCGCGGCACATCCAGGCCACGGGCGGCCACGTCGGTGGCGACGATGATGTCGAGATTGCCGTTCTTCAGGCGCTCGATGACCTGCTCGCGCAAGCCCTGGGTCAGATCACCCGAGAGCGCAGCGACCGAGTAACCGCGGGCCTCCAGCTTCTCGGCGACTTCAACGGTGGCCAGCTTGGTTCGCACAAAGATGATGGCGGCATCGAAGTCTTCCTCGACTTCAAGAATGCGCGTCAGCGCTTCCAGCTTTTGCCCGCCGTGAGCCATGCAGTACGACTGACGGATGGTATCCACCGTCTGCGTGGCCGCACGGATCTTGATTTCCTTGGGGTCGCGCATCTGCGCATGTGCAATATGCCGAATGGCGTCCGGCATCGTGGCCGAAAAGAGGGCCGTCTGACGCGTGGCGGGCGTATGTTCGAGAATCCACTCCACATCATCGATGAAGCCCATGCGCAGCATTTCGTCGGCTTCGTCGAGCACCAGCATCTTGAGCTGGTCGAGCGCCAGGCTCTTGCGCTCAAGGTGGTCCATGATGCGCCCCGGCGTGCCGACGATCACATGCGCGCCGCGGGAAAGCTGGCGCAGCTGCACCACCATGCTCTGCCCGCCATAGACCGGCAGCACGTGGAAGCCGGGCATGTGGTGGGCGTATTTTTGCAGGGCTTCGGCCACCTGGATCGCCAGCTCGCGTGTCGGCGTGAGTACCAGCGCCTGAGGCACCGGGCGCTTAAGGTCGATGCCCTGCAGCAAGGGCAGCGCAAACGCGGCGGTCTTGCCGGTGCCGGTCTGGGCTTCGCCAAGCAGATCATTACCGGCGAGCAGCACGGGTATGCAGGCCGCCTGAATGGGTGAGGGGGTTTCATAGCCGACCTCGGCCAGGGCAGATAGCAGGGCGGGTGCGAGCTTGAGCTCGGCAAAGGTGGAAACAGTTTCGCTCATGATGGGGCCGCGACGTGGCGGACGGGGATGGTGAGGCGGGGCGCTACCCCAGCACGCACGCATCATCACCGCAACCGGGTGAGGCGCTACAGGGAAATTCAGCCACGCAAGGGCACCATTATCGCGCATTCGGCCAGCCAAACTGATGCCAGTGGCTGCCTGCGCGTCTAAAACTGCGGCAAAATCAATAATTAGACGGATCAACTGCTGCACTTTTTCGCCCTGATCAAGACTAATTCCCGGAAAATCCGACCTCATGAGTCACGTTCTGACCAAATCCGCCAAAGGGTTGCGCGAAGCGAGTGGCAAGACGCAGGAGTTGCCCGACGAGCTTCGTGAGGTGCTGAAGCTGTGCCGGGGACAGTTTGTGGCTGAGGAACTGGTAGCCGACGTTCCTTTGGCGGAGCAGGAAGCTGTCGCCGGCGCGCTGGTGGTTTTGGCGCAGACCGGCTATCTGCGTGAAGTCATGGAAATTGAGACTGAGGGACTGGCCTCGGAAACCGACGTGTATGACGAGTTGTCGGTTTTTGAATTTCCTGACGCGGGTCGCAATGCGGCGATGAGCGACAGTCTTGCGCAGCAACTCCGTGCCGAGGTTGCCGCCCGCCGAGGACAGCGTGACGATGAGACGAGCGAGCAGGTGCGTCAGGCTGAAGCGGCCGCTCGCCAACGCGCCGAAGAAAAATCCAGACTAGAAGCAGCAGAGCTGGCCCGGCAGGAAGCCGAGGAACGGGCGAAGCGAGAAGCGGAAGCCCGCGCCCGGAGCGAAGCCGAAGAAAAGGTACGGCTTGAGACCCTGGAGCGCGAGCGCGCCGAGGCCGAAGAGAAGGCGAAATTTGAAGCGGCGGAACGCACCCGGCGTGCCGCCGACGAAAAGGCCAAAAAAGACGCGGCAGAGCGTGCCCGGCGAGAAGCGGATGCGCGTGCCCGTCGAGAGGCCGAAGAGCGTGAGCTTGAGGAGATGCGCGAACGCATTCGTCAGCGGGGCATGAAACGTCGTCGCATAGCGATTCCGCTGCTCGCCGCGAGCCTTGTTGGTCCCGTGGCGCTGGTTCTGAGCGTCGGACTCATTCCGTTCGAGGGCAAACGCAAGGAGTTTGAAGGGCGCGCTTCGCAGATGCTGGCTGCCCCGGTCAAAATCGGCTCTGCCCATTTTGTGCTGGTACCGAAACCGCAGTGGCAGTTGGCTCAGGTCGTGTTAGGGGAGGGGGCGACGGCCGTGCGGATCAATCGCGCCGATGTCAGCGCTTCGGTCGCGTCCCTGTGGAGCCTGCCGGAGAGTTTTTCAGCCTTGCATCTTGATGCGCCGACCGTGCCTCTTGCCGTATTGCCGTCGCTGTTTGGTGAGGCTACGCAAACGGTTCGCCTTCCCGTCACTGAAGTGACCGGAACGGGTTTGCTGCTGATGGGCAGCAAGCCCGTGTCGCCACCCATGACGTTCAGCGCCGCCGTTGAGGCGGGAAAATTTGCCAACTTCAGCGCGCAGGGGCAGGACCCTGATATTGGCAGGTTTGCCATGAGCGCTGAAGCTGTATCGAATGTCTGGAAACTCCGCATACAGGCTGGTCAATGCGAGATTCCGTTCGGTATCGGAAAAGCGCTGACGGACTGCGCCATCGAAGCCAGTTTTACGCCCACCGCCATGAACGTGTCACGCTTTACCGGGCGGATGTACAACGGCGATCTGGTGGTGACCGGCCAGCTCTCCTGGGCGGGTCCGTGGCAGGGCAATGGCACGGTGGAATTGACGCGCGTCGATGCCAGTCAATGGGCCCCGGCTTGGTTCAAGGACGGGTTTGCCAGTGGGACGGCGGAGTTTTCTGCCTCGGGCCAGCAGCCTGACGATTTGTTAAGCGGGCTGCACATTGCGGGTAAGTTTGCCATCGCGCCGGGCACTCTCAATCAGGTGGATCTGGATCGCCTCGTGCAGGGACGCGGGACGGGCGAGCAGTCGCGATTTGCTTCGCTGGAAGGCAATGTTGTCTTTGATCAGGGGCGAGCTGATTTTTCAGGTCTGGTACTGACGGCCGGCGCCTTGCGCGCTGACGGTGCCATCAGTATCGACGCAGCACAGGTTGCCAGCGGCCGACTGGCCCTGGAGGTGAAGACGGGCGCAGTGCGTCTTGCAATGCCTGTTACGGTGAGCGGTACGCTCGCCAAGCCAGACTATCAGCGCTGAACGTATGGGCAAGCGGACAGAACTCAATACGGTCAGGGTGGCACCGCTTTCCATGGCGCGAAGTGCCGTAGCGCGGGCGGTTGACCGTGTTCGCCAGGCCGTCGATGTCGTGCAGGCGGTTCGTTCGGCGGTGAAGTCAGTAGATGTTCACTCGGAACCAGTGGAAGTCGATTACACGCGCAAGGTGATCAGTTCGTCTGCGGTGCGTATCGTTCCGGCAGGCAATCTGGATATCGGCATTCTGGGTGGCTTGCAGTTGCATAATGACGACAACACGGTGACGCTGGCGCTCAAATTCGACGCCTACCTCATCGATCGCAGCGCGGCCGCACCCCGGGGCAACCTGATCGCCGAGGCCTCATGCCGTATGAACTCACAGGTACGGGTGGTGTTGCGTGAGACGATCGATGCGCTACCGGTACCGCCCCCGAAAGCCAAGCCCAGGCGCTTGCCGGGTCGGTAGGGTTTCGGCGTTCTGCGGCTTTCTTGGTCAAATCGCGCGTAGCGCCCGGCGCAGCGCGTTGAGCGCGCTGGTTTTCCCCTCATCCGTTGTGCGGGCGTAGCGCAGGCGGGCATAGCGCTGTGCGAACGCATGAATCTGCTCACGGCGTTCAGGCCAGTGCTCACCGGCACGTTGGGCAAAATCGAGCGGCCCTTCCCACGGTTGCCACTGGATGCCTCGGCGCTCGAGTTTGCGAGCGAAATTCTGCCAGATGCGCAAGGCCGGGTCGAGTTTCTGTCGTTGCCAGAGTATCCAGGTGGTCAGCAGCAGCATGAGCACCCCGCAGATGCCCGCCAGCAACGCGGTCATGCGGCGCCAGTCCGGCTCGCCGATGCCCAGATTTTGCAGGAACTCACGTTGCTTGGCGGCGTTGTAGCCCAGCACCATTTGATTCCAACCATTGGCCACGGCATCGAATCGATTGCGCACTGCGCGCAGCCATGACAGGTCGGCGCGCGCGAACAGCGGGATCGGCTCGCCACTGGGTACGGCTGAGATGAAGTTGTCAGCGATACGCCTGGGCATGGTGATAGCGGTCGGGTCGATGCGTACCCAGCCGCGCCCGGACAGCCACACCTCGGTCCAGGCGTGGGCATCGTATTGGCGCACGACCAAAAAGCCATCGACCGGGTTGATTTCCCCGCCCTGATAGCCCGCTACCACCCGCGCCGGAACCCCGGCGGCACGCAATGCGAAGACAAAGGCCGAAGCAAAGTGCTCGCAAAAGCCTTTTTTTGTACCGAAGACAAAGTCATCGACCGCGTTTTCTCCGAGCAGCGGCGGGGTTAGCGTATAGGCCAGCAATTGGCGCAGAAAAAACTCCTCGGCGGCCTTGAGGATGAGTGCATCGGCCGCTGGCGTGGCCGTAATCGCCGTGTCACCAGCGCCGACTTGCGAGTTGGCCTGCACTCGCCACGTCGCCGCCACTTCACGGATACGCGGGTTGCCTGAGCGGGGCAGAGTGAGGGCGCTCGCCAGTTCCTGCGGCGTCTCGTCCTGCCCAAAAGCCGTGTCGGGTACCGACGTTTGGGTGTAGCGCAGCCGGGTACGCACGGCTTGATTGCTGAGAAACTGCAGGTCGCTGGTCAGGCCTGCATTGGCGGGTGGCGCATCGGGCATTTCCAGTACCATCAACCAGCGCTGGCCATGCGGTTCGAGCGTGAGTTCGTAGCGAATGGCATCCCTTGCCGTGTTGTCGATGAGGTAGGGCACCTGCGGACGGACAATATTTCGCTGGGTCACGCGCCAGGTACGTCCGTCATAGTCGGACATCACCGGACCGCGCCAGTAAAGCTGACTCTGCGGGGGCACCGGACCGTCGAACTTGACCCGGAAGGCGACGGCATCCGACTGCGCCAGTTGCGCAATGCTGCCTGGTGACATGGAGTCGGAAAGCCCGCTGGTAGCTGAATGGCGATCCTGTGGCAGGCCCCAGAGCGGTCCGTCAATGCGTGGAAAGAGTATGAAAAGCACCAGCATGAAGGGGATGCCCTGCAGCAGCATGATTGCGCAGCGACGCACTAATGCCAGCGGCGGCGGGCGGTCATCACTGGCGGCGGCCAACGTCGCTGTGGTAATGACGACACTGAGTACGGCCAGCAAACCCGCCGGAATACCCTGATCGAACATGAACTGCGCAAGCACCAGAAAATACGCGAGCAGCACGACCGTGAGCGCATCGCGCGCCACGCGCAGTTCAAGCAGCTTGAGTGACAGGAGCACCGCCAGCAGGGCTATTCCTGGTACGCGCCCGACCAGGGTTCGGTAATGCCAGAGCACCAGGCCGGTGCCGATGAAGGTAAGCGGGACCAGCAGCCAGCGCGGTGGCAGGCGCCACTGCCGATAGGTCAGCAGACCGCGTATCAGCAAGGTTCCCGTGATCGCGGCGACCAGCCACAGTGGCAACTGGCGGGCCAGCGGTGCAAGCACGCTGACCGCGGTGGCCAACAGCCACCAGCACTGGCGCTGGGTCACGGGGCGGTTGATTCTCATGGCGCTGCGCGCTCCAGACCGTAGAGCGCCAGAGCGCGCAAACCCTCGGCCAGATGCCCTGCGCCGCTTCCCGGTTCAAGACGGAAGGCTGGCAGCCGAACCCCCCAGGCTACTCCGGCCTTCTCGGCATCCAGCATCCAGCGGCAGAGTACCGAGAGCCGGTCTTCGAGGGGCAAGGTATCGGGCAGATCGTCCCATTGCAACCAGATGCGCTCGGCTGCCGCACCGGAAAAGAGCTTGGTCAGCAAGGGGCTGTCGGGCTGACGCGCCGCCGCTTTCCAGGCCACGTGACGCGGCGGGTCGGCGGGGTGATGCGCACGCAGGCCGGCGAAATCATCGCGCCCACTGCCATCGCGTGTGGCCCCTTGGGCGCTTTCTCCGCCCCAGGGCAAGGGGGGCGCGTGCGTCGCCGGCTTGGGGTACACGATGCCGCGCATGGCGGGGCTGAGGTAACTCCAGGCACGAATCAGGCCCAGCGGCCACATCGTGGTCAGGGTAATGCGCGGTAGCTCCACCAGCCCGCGCCGCTCAGTCGGTAGGCTGATGATGGCGGTGCTGCTGTTGCCGGCTTCGGCATCGACTTCAACGGGTTCCTCATCGCTCATGAACGGGTTGAACTGAAGCCCGGGCCGCGTCTCGCGGCGGGTATTCTCAAGAATCAACTCGAAGCCGACAGGCTCGCCCGCGAAAACCGGCTCGACACGCCCGGGGCGGATCACCAACTGCACCAGATTGCGAAACGTATGCAGGATGGTCACGATAGCGAGACCGCCGAGCAAAAACACCAGCCCATAGCCCAGACTCAGGTTGTAGTTCATGGCACCGAGCAAAATGACCACCATCGCCATGGCATACGCAAGCCCGGCGCGCGTGGGCAGCACATAGACACGGCGCTGGGTGAGAACAATGGGCGTCGGTTCCGGAGGTCGGACGCGTAAGGCCCAGCGGACGAAACGCTCATGCACGTGCCGACGCAGCCGCGTCAAAGGCGCGAACAATTCCATGGCTATCGGCGTTGATCAGGGTGGGTCACGGCAGGGCGACTGACTCAATAATGCGCGTTGCCGCCGTCTCACCAGCGCCGACTTCCCGACTTTCATCGACCGCGCGCAGGCGGTGGCCGACAATGCCGGGCAGCACCGTCTGCACATCTTCCGGCAGAACATGGTCGCGTCCTTCCAGCCAGGCCCAGGCGCGTGCCGCCATGAGCAGACCGAGCGCAGCGCGGGGCGACAGACCTGACTGCCAGTCGGGGGCAGCGCGGGTAAAGGCGGCAATGCTCTGGACATACTCGATCAGCGCTGCCGAGGCATGCACTCCGCGAACCAGCGCTTGCGCGGCACGCAGGTCCTCGGGTTGGCAGCTCGGTGTCAGGGCGTTCAGGAGACTGCGCCGGTCTTCTCCGGCGAGCAGCGCCCGCTCGGCGGCCGGGTCGGGGTAGCCCAGCCGCAGGCGCAGGAGGAAGCGATCAAGCTGACTTTCGGGCAGGGGAAAGGTGCCAATCTGATGCGTTGGGTTCTGTGTGGCAATAACGAAAAACGGCTCGGGCAGAAGCCGGGTTTCACCCTCGACCGTGACCTGTCGCTCTTCCATGGCTTCCAGCAGGGCGCTTTGGGTCTTGGGTGTGGCGCGATTGATTTCATCGGCCAGAACCACCTGTGAGAACACCGGTCCGGGGTGAAAGCGAAAAACGCCACGGTCACGCTCAAATACCGAGACGCCGATGATGTCGGCGGGCAGCATGTCGCTGGTGAATTGCACGCGCTGAAATGCAAGTCCCAACAGCTTGGCCAATACCTGTGAAAGCGTCGTCTTGCCCACGCCGGGCAGATCCTCAATCAACAAGTGGCCGCGCGCCAGCAGGCAGGTCAGGGAAAGTCGAATTTCACGCGGCTTGCCAAGGATAAGACTGTTCGCTGCCGTGAGTACAGCCTGCATGGCGTCGGACGCACGGGATGGGGTAGCAGACATGGGGATGGTATCGATCTGGGAAATTGGACAATAATGATGCCATGAGCCTGACCGCTTTTATCAGTCATCCTGATTGCCGCCTGCATGATATGGGCGAGCACCACCCGGAATGCCCTGGACGTCTTGATGCCATTCAGGATCGCCTGATCTCGACCGGGCTGGATTGCGCCCTGCAGTTCCATGATGCGCCGCTCGCGACCGATGCACAGTTGCTGCGTGTTCATCCGCAGGCGCACATTGATCTGGTGCGCAAATCGTCACCGAGCAAGGGGCTGCACCATCTGGACCCCGATACAGCGATGTCGCCGGGCACCTTGCAAGCCGCTCTGCGCGCAGCAGGTGCCGGCTGCATGGCGGTTGATATGGTACTGGCGGGCAAAGCGCCAAACGCGTTTTGTTCGGTGCGGCCGCCCGGTCATCATGCCGAACGCAAGAGTGCGATGGGCTTTTGTTTCTTCAATAACATTGCCGTGGCGGCGGCTCATGCCCTGGCGGTGGGCACGCTCAAGCGTGTCGCCATCGTCGATTTTGATGTGCACCATGGCAACGGCACAGAGGACATCTTCTCAGGTAGCGAGCAGGTGCTGATGGTCAGCATGTTTCAGCACCCGTTTTATCCCTACCGCGGTACGGACAATCCCGCGCCAAACATGATCAACGTGCCGGTACCGGCCGGTACCCGCGGCCCGGCTTTTCGTGACATCGTTACGGATATCTGGATGCCGCGGCTGCGTGAGTTCGCTCCAGAGATGATTTTTGTATCGGCGGGTTTCGATGCGCATTACGAAGACGATATGGCGTCGCTCGGTCTTTTGGAGGGTGACTACGCGTTTGTCACACGCCAACTCGTTGATCTGTCGGTACAGACTGCCAAAGGGCGTATCGTTTCCATGCTTGAAGGCGGCTATGTGCTGGACGCCCTGGCGCGTAGTGTGGTGGCTCACGTCAAGGTTTTGGCCGACGTGTGAGGCCACTGCCTGACCTTGCCAACCGGCAGGGTGCGATAGAATCCTCTATATGTTTGAATCCAAGAGCCTTTAAATGCGCACATCCATCTGCGGATCGATTCCCGCACTTATTTCACCGATGCACGACGACGGCAGTCTCGACCTTGAGGCTTACAAGCGTCTTCTGGACTGGCATATCGACCAAGGCACCGATGCCGTGGTGGTCGTAGGAACGACCGGCGAATCGCCCACCGTTGATGTCAATGAGCACCGGCGTTTGATCGAGGTGGCCGTGAGTCATGTCGCTGGCCGCATGCCAGTGATTGCAGGTACCGGTGGCAATGCTACGGCAGAGGCCATGGACCTCGCCCGCTTCGCCCAAAGTGTGGGGGCCGATGCTCATCTCTCCGTAGTACCGTATTACAACAAGCCGACCCAGGAAGGCTTGTACCGCCATTACGCCAGCATTGCCGACGCCGTGCCGCTCCCTTTGATTTTGTACAACGTGCCTGGGCGCACCGTGGCCGATCTGAGCAACGAAACAACGCTACGGCTGGCGGCGATACCGCACATTGTGGGGATCAAGGACGCCACCGGTAACATCGAGCGCGGTACCGACCTCATTCAGCGTGCGCCGGAGGGGTTTGCTGTGTATAGCGGTGACGACGCCTCCGCTATCGCCCTGATGCTACTGGGCGGTCGTGGCAGCATCTCGGTGACCGCGAATGTCGCGCCGCGCCTGATGCATGACATGTGCGCTGCGGCGATTGCCGGTGATTTGCCGCGTGCCCGCGAACTGAATTTCAAGCTGCTTGGCCTGCATCGGCATCTGTTTGCGGAAGCAAACCCGATCCCGGTCAAGTGGGCTGTTCAACAGATGGGTCGTTCAGGCGGCACGTTGCGTCTGCCCTTGGTGCCTCTGTCTGCTGACTGTCATCAACGGGTGCGTGGCGCGATGCAGCAGGCAGATGTCCTGTAACGCGGCAGTTTTCCAATAATTTTGTACATTTGCTAGGACTGGCATGACTCTTCCCGTACGTCACCCCCTGTTTTCCGCGCTGCTTGCCGTGCTCTTCGTTACCGGCTGTAGCTTGATGCCCGAGTCGAAGAAAATCGACTACAAATCCACCGGCAAGCTGCCCACGCTTGAGGTACCTCCGGATTTAACCAAGCCGACACGCGATGAACGCTACGCGGTCCCGGATATTGCGCCGCGTGGGTCTGCCACCTACTCGGCCTACGCCAGTGAGCGCAGCAAGGGGACGGCAACGGCAGCCGCTCAAGACTTGTTGCCCACGATTCAAAAAATGCGTATTGAGCGCTCCGGTACTCAGCGCTGGCTGGTGGTGCCGGGAACGCCTGAGTCGGTCTGGCCCAACATTAAGGATTTCTGGCAGGAGATGGGTTTTCTGGTCAATGTGGAATCTCCCGAAACCGGCGTGATGGAGACTGATTGGGCCGAGAACCGCGCCAAGCTGCCGCACGACATCATTCGCAAGACCATAGGCAAAATTTTCGAGGATCTCTACTCCACGCCAGAGCGCGACAAATTCCGCACGCGTATCGAGCGCAGTGGGGATGGCGGTGTCGAAATATATCTGAGCCACCGCGGCATGTATGAAATCTACATTAACGAGGGCAAGAGCCAGACCAAGTGGCAACCGCGCCCCGCAGACCCGGATCTGGAAGCCGAAATGCTGCGTCGCCTGATGGTGCGTCTGGGGGCCGATGAAGTGGCCGCTGCTGCTGAATTGGTTCAGGCCCCGCAAGGCGACCGAGCCAAGCTGGCCAAAGACGCTACCTCGCTGACAGTAGATGAGAACTTTGACCGTGCCTGGCGCCGTGTCGGGCTCGCGCTCGATAGGATCAATTTCACGGTCGAGGATCGTGACCGTGCGCAAGGTGTCTATTTCGTGCGCTACATCGATCCGGATAAGGATGCCGAAACCAAGGAAAGCACGGGTGGCTTCATCGCCAAGCTCAAGTTCTGGGACAGTGGCCCTGACAAGAAGAAGGTTGCCGAAGCTGGCGACAAGTTCCGGGTTTTGATCAAGACCACCGGCACTGTTACAACTGTTCAAGTTCTGACCCGGGAAGGGGGCGTGGATACGTCGCCCAGTGGGCGCAAGATTTTGGGTCTGCTGCATAAAGAGTTGAGGTAAGTTCTTGACGGAGTCGGTCGCTATCGACTCCGTCATAAGCGTTCGACGATATAGGGAGTGAAATATCAGTAGGTGCTGGACCAAGTCTGGCCGCTCTGGCCCTATGCCTATCGAATTTCGTTGATGATTATCTTTGGCACCAGTACCTGCTTGTATCCTCGCAAATAATGCAGGGCTGACCCTAATTTTTCGCGTTAACTAGTTGCCCATCGCGGACGGCTGTGGTTAAATTCGCAGCTTCGTTGGGGAGCGGTAGTTCAGTTGGTTAGAATACCGGCCTGTCACGCCGGGGGTCGCGGGTTCGAGTCCCGTCCGCTCCGCCATCAACACTGCAAATCAGCGCCCTTCGTGGCGCTTTTTTGTTGGCATGTGGTCGTTGTGCCAAAGGCGTCCGTAGCTCATTTGGATAGAGCACTTGGCTTCGAACCAAGGGGTAGGGGGTTCGAATCCCTCCGGGCGCACCAATCATTCAAAGCGACTCTCTCCATTGCACGTTGGTAGAGCTTTTGCTGCGCACTGAAGTCTCTTCGGCGGCCGCCCGTAGGCCGATGCGACTGGTACCCGCTCAGCCGAGGCGTGCGCGCTGGTCGCGCTGGATCTGCGTAATGAAACGTTGTACGGTGACATCGTCAGAACGTCCCAGCTTGACAAACTTGCAACCAATCCGAGTGACGTTCTCGCTGCCGCGAACCATGTGGCCGACGAAACGCACTTCCATGTCAGCGTGGATGATGCCGGTCTTGCCCAGATCAATCGATGCTTTGAGCAAGACTTGGCCCAGTTCGAGGTTTAGCGTCCCTTTGCCCTCCAGGCCCACGCCCCCGACACACAAATCTATAACGGAGACGGTGAGGCTGCGCTCTCCGGAGGCGCTATTCAGTGAGATGCGGCAGGGCGCGCGCTGGGTGACAGGCAGGGTAAGGCGAAAAAATTCGCGGCGCTGCAGACGAACATACTTTTTGGGCAGCGCGGTGACAAATGCGGGGCGGTTCTGAAATGTAGAGGCGGTCACCCCGGCGGTCTGAAACAAGTTGCGTACGCCCAGTGGGTTGGCGACAAAGCTGGTGGAGCCTGCCTTGAGCAGGCGCTTATTGGTTTCCTCGCTGCCGCCCCAGTCGAGAATGAGTTGGTTTTTTTCCTCGCTCAGGTCCAATGCAATGGTCAGCATCGATTCGCGGCCCTCCTCAAACATGACCGATAAGGGCTCCTGATCGTTGATCAGTTGGTGCAGATAAAAGACAATTTCACTGCGACTAGTGATGGTGAAGGAATCGATGTCGGCGTCGCTGTAACTCATGGCGTGATGTGGAACGTGTCTGTAACGGGAAAGTCGCGCATTCTGGCATGTATAGTTTGCCTCGTCAGCAGCTGGTCTTCGACAGTAGAACCCCAAAAAAGTACTCCCCTTCGAGAGATTAAGCATGAGTAAATCCGAAAAACTTAAAGAGCACTGCCGTTCAGTACTGCCAGCGGCGGCCTATGAGGTGTTGTTTTGCGAGGCGACCGAACGGGCGGGCACCAGTCCGCTCAACAAGGAGAAGCGGTCGGGCACCTTTGTCTGCGCGGCATGCCACCAGCCTTTGTTTGCCAGCACAGGTAAATACGACAGCGGTACCGGCTGGCCGAGCTTTTTTGAGCCACTCGTGGGCGCGGTGGCGACCAGGGTCGACCGCAAAATGTTCATGCCACGGACCGAATATCATTGCGCGCGCTGTGGCGGTCATCAAGGACATGTGTTTGATGACGGTCCCATTCCAACAGGCAAGCGCTATTGCAACAACGGTGTGGCGCTCGTGTTTATCCTGCAGGGCGAACCATTGCCAAGCCTCAACGAGGTTGATACCTGATCCAGTTCCGCAAGTCGGCGCTGGCGGTGCGGCGATGGCGCGCGCGGCGCTAACGAGTGCGGCGTCACATGAGTTGTGCCAGTAAATGCCGCGCTGTTAGTAGTAACACAGCGGTCAGTATGAGTTAGTCTGTCTGCTCGTTTTTTCAGCCGGTGTGTTTCCATGATCCTTCGTTGCGTAATGACTCAGGTAGCAGCCTGGGTGCTGGCCACGGCAGCTTTTTCGGTTGGCACCGTCCATGCAGAAAAGCCGGACTGGGCCGGTGGCGGCAAGGCGAGCGACAAGCATGAGAAAAAGCATGAAAAAAAATATGACAAACAGCACGAGAGTAGCGACGAACGTCGTAGCGATGACAGCCGCGCCTCGTTAAGCATTGGTGCCGGCGGGGTGGCCATATATTTTGGTGATCGTGAGCGGCAGGTGGCCCGTGACTACTATCAGGCTCAAGCCCGTGCCGGCAAGTGCCCGCCAGGCCTGGCCAAGAAGAACAACGACTGTCTGCCTCCGGGTCAGGCCAAGAAGTGGGCGCGTGGCAAGCCGATTGGAGAGTTGCAGGTGCATGATCTGCCCTACGATTTGCGCATGCGCTTGCCTGTACCGCCTGCTGGACACCGTTATGTGCAGGTAGCTGCCGATGTTCTGATGATTGCGGTTGGTACCGGCATCGTGGTGGATGCTATCGAAGACCTGATACGCTGAGTCGTCAATGACGGTCGTCAGGCGTGTGATCTCGTGGGCTCTCGGCGCTCTGCTCGTCCTGCTGATCATTGCGCTGGTGGGGGTGGCCGCACTTACTCATTTTGATGAACGTTTTCGCGTCAGCGACTGGCGCGTGATTGCCCATGCAGCTACTGGTCTTGGCGGCTTCCCCACGGCCGTCAACGCCGTTACTGAAGGTTACGTACTGCCTGACGGACTGACGATTTCTGTCTATGCGGCAAAAGTCCGCAATGCGCGCTTAATGCACCTCACCTCAAACGGCGATCTGCTTGTCAGTCAGCCGCGCCTGGGGCAGGTGCTGCGCCTGGCGCGGGATGCCAATGGCGACGGTGCGCCCGATGTGCGGGAGGTGCTCATCAGCGGGCTCGATCGTCCGCATGGCCTTGATGTTCATGACGGCTGGCTCTACGTTGCCGAGAGTGGAAGCGTCGGACGTATCCGATATGACGTGGTCACGGGAAAGACCGTTGGGGAGTTCTCGCGCATTGTTCAGGGTGTTCCTGCCGGCGCAAATCACTGGACACGCACTGTGCGTATGGGGCCGGATGGCTGGATGTACTTGTCGATCGGCTCAAGCTGCAACGCCTGTATTGAAACGCATGATTGGCGTGCAGCCATAGTCCGCTTTCGCCCCGATGGCAGCCAGGTCGAACGCTACGCGCACGGCTTGCGCAATAGCGTGGGCTTTGACTGGGCACCCTGGAACAGCCAACTTTACGCGACCGACAATGGCCGCGATTTGCTTGGAGACGATTTTCCGCCCTGTGAACTGAATCTCGTGGTAGCGGGTGGTTTTTACGGTTGGCCGCACCTCAACGGCACCAATGTCCCCGACCCTGAGTTCGCTGCGGGCGACTCGGCATTGCTGGCGGGTGCCGTGCCCCCGGTACATGATTTCGCCGCGCACAACGCCCCTCTGGGTATCCGTTTTCTACGCGCCCCGGCCAATGTGGAGCGTTATGGCCGTGCAGCGATTGTTGCGCTGCATGGGTCGTGGAACCGTACGTCGCCCGATGGATACAAGTTGGCTCTGCTGCAATGGGATGCTCAGGGCAAGATCAGTAAAAGAGATTTCTTGACCGGGTTTATTCACACGGGAACGGTGCGTGGCCGGCCAGTGGATATTGCTGAAGCCGCAGATGGCACCCTGTTCGTCAGCGATGATTACGCTGACGTGATCTATCGAGTTGGCCCGGCAACGCGATCTTCGCCCGTGTCGGTTGCTGCACCGGGAAGCATTGAGCCAGCCGCTACGGCCAAGAGCGCACTGGCTGGCATCAGCACTGAAGAGCGCGAGGCAGCGAGCAAAGTCGCCGGCGCACTTATGACGCGCCACAACTGTCTGGTGTGCCACGTCTCTGGTTCGCTGCTCGCTGAAAAATGGAAAACGCTGGCTGACCGCTACACGATTGAGCAGCTCAGCGAATTTTTCCTCGCGCCCACGCCACCCATGCCGATGTTTCAGCTTAGCAAGGCCGAGCGGCGTGCGCTTGCCGTTCATCTGCTGGACACTGGCGAAAACTCGGTGCTAGACTCGGGGCCTAGGTAAATAGCCCTCTCCTTACTATGTTTTGCTCGCCTGCCGAACTCACTGTCAAGCTGAAGATTTTCGTTGCCGCCTGGCAGTGCTATCAGGCGAAAGCGCAGTTTGAGCAGTTTGTCGAGTATGCGGTGGCCTTGTCCAGCTTCACCGAGTTTCTCTCAGCCAAAGGTCTTTCAGGTTTGGCCCAGATGGCCCGCGAGATCGAGCAGGAGACGCTAAAGCTGTTTGGTGACGAAGCGAGCCATCCGATCGATGGCGGGCTATTGGCCGCGCTTGCGGCGCAAATCGAGGCCTTGCGCGAGCGTGTGGTCACCGCCGCTGAGGCACAGAGTCTGTCAACACCCGAGGTGAATCGGCGCAGCGGGAGCGAAGTTGGCGAGGCTGAAGTCGTTGATTTCGAGAGCGAACGTCGCCTCTGGTTCGTGGGTAACCACATGAGTGGATGGGCTGACCTGCTTGGGCAGTTGGCTTACTTCGGCTTGCGTGTGGAAATTTGCGATTGGAACAATATGCCGCCGACAACTGTCGAACCGGCCATGGTTCTGATCGACGCCAGCGATCTGGCACCCACGGAGCGGATCAATGGTATTACTGCTCTGCGGCATCGCTTTTCCTTCAGCAAGCTGATCGGGCTCAATGTCGAGCAGGGTTTTCTGCCCATGCATGAGGCGCTCGCGGCTGGCTGTGACGCGTGTGTGGTTCGCGGGACACCCGAACCGCAGATTCTCGGCCGCGTGCTGGAATATGACGGTGCGGAAGATGAGGAACCTTATCGTGTACTGGTCGTCGAAGACTCCAAGACTGCCAGTGCAGCGATCCAGAATATTTTGCGCAACAATGGCATCGAGACGCGCGCGATCTATGACCCTCAGCATGTGCTAGTGGAACTGGAGCGGTATCAGCCCGATCTCATCCTCATGGATATGCACATGCCCAGTTGCACCGGTGTTGAAGCCGCGCGAGTCATCCGGCAGTATCCGCAGTTCCTCTCGACCCCGATTGTGTACCTGTCGGGAGAAACCGATATCGCCCGCCAGATCGACGCCTTGCGCCTTGGAGGCGATCACTTCTTGACCAAGCCGGTCAACGTGATGATCCTCAACGCGATCGTCAAGACCAAGATCGACCGTTACCGCGCACTGCGTCATTCAATGGCGTGTGACAGCCTGACGGGTCTGCTGAATCACACCAGTTCAAAGCAGCGGCTCGATAGCGCCATTACCAAAGCGGCAGCGACGGGAATCCCGGTGGCTGTGGCCATGATCGACATAGATCACTTCAAGAAGGTCAACGACAGCTACGGGCACCCCATGGGTGACCAGGTCATTCGCTCGCTGGCCTGGTTGCTCAAGCAGCGCTTGCGCAAATACGACATCATTGGTCGCTACGGTGGTGAGGAATTTATAGTGGGTCTGGTCGATGCCACACCGGAACACGCCTTCGATATCCTTGATCGCATCCGAATCGACTTTGGGCTCATCCGGCATCCTTTCAACGGCAGTCACTTCCAGACCACCTTCTCCAGCGGAGTGGCTCACTTCCCCGTGATTGCTGATCGTGAAGCGCTGGTTAAGGCCGCCGATGAGGCCTTGTACGTGGCGAAGCGCGGTGGGCGCAATCAGGTGGTGCAGTCGTCGCAATGACCCGTCTCGGGCGGGATGCTTGTTTCACCGGCGGCAGATACCAACAGGGAAACATCAGTAAATCCCAAGCCTTATCGCGGCAGCCATTGCGGCTCCGAGTTCCTGACACTTTTTGATATCTTCGGCCAATAGTCGTTTCGGAGCCAGAATTTCCTCTGGCGTTTGCGCATGGGTGCAAATGATCAGGGGTTCTGCTACCGCACGTAATCGCCAACCCGTGGCGATGCGGGTGATCTGGCGGGCAGCGCCGCTGCCGTCGCTGCCGGCACAAATCAGCATGGCATAAGGCAGACCATTGATGCGGTCAAATACCGGGTAGTAGGTGCGATCGAAGAAATCTTTGAGCAATCCGGACATGCTGCCCAAATTTTCCGGGGTAGCGAAGACGAGTGCGTCGGAGGTCAGGACATCGTCGGTGCCTGCCTCAAGGGCGTGGCGCACAAGTACCACGACGTTTTCTTCGCTGCCGGCACCGCTTGCCAATGCGCGCGCCGCTTGTTCGGTTGCTCCGGTATGGGAGTGATAGACCACCAAAAGCTGCTTGAGTGGCGGGCCGGCTTCGTTCATCATGGTTTGCATGAAATCAATTATCGGTCGCATTCTATGGTTTGCCGCATTTGTGCTCGGCGTTGTCGTACCGGCTGCAGCCCAGACGCTTGAGACTATCAACCTGCGCCATCGCAGTGCGGCTGAAATTGTTCCTCAAGTACAAGCTTTTGTAGACCCCGGTGGAGCCATTACCGGCATGCATGACAAGCTTTTTGTACGCAGTTCGGTGCGCAATCTGGCCCAGATTCGCGAGTTGGTGGCGAGTATGGATACACCCCGCCGGCGCTTGATGATTTCCTTGCGCAGCGACGGCGGCGGTCAGGAATCAAATAGCGGTGGAGGCGTGCAGGGCGGGGTTCGCATTATCAACGGACAGGTGATCGGCACCGGGGCGGCACAGTTGTATTCCTCTGATCGTCAGCAGAGCAGTGATATCCGTAGTAGTGTTCAGACGCTCGACGGCGGCCGGGCCATGCTTCACGTCGGGCAAACCTATTTGCTGCCGCTGCGACAGGTCATTCTTGGCCCTGGCGGAGCCATCATTTCCGAAACACTGGTTCAGCGCGATGTGGGCAGCGGCTTTGTTGCCATGCCTCGGCTCAACGGTGATGTGGTGACCATCGAGATCAGTCCTCAGATGGAAACCCTGGTGCAACGACCGAACCAACCGCTCGGCGTGGTTGAGTCGCAGCGTCTGTACACAGAGGTCAGCGGTCGTTTGGGTGAGTGGATCGCTCTGGGCAGTGCCGATACCGATTCGGCGACAGAAATTGGCGGTGGGCTGCACTACGGCACCCGAACGAGCCAGCGCCAGCGCCGGGTGATGCTCAAGGTCGAGAGTTTGGACTGATAGTGATTCATGCATAATCTGACCATGACGACCCAGACTCCCGTACGAATTCAATGCCTTTCGGTGCTGCGCGTAAAACCGGGGATGGCCCTTGCCAGAGCGCTGCATCGGCCGGACGGTGCAGTGCTCATGCCGGAAGGGACCGAACTCGACGACGGCAAGATCGAGCAGTTGCAGCAGCGCGGCATTGACTGCCTTTATGTGCGCCTGCCTGAGTCGCGCACACCCGAAGAAATCGAGCGTGAGCTAGCTGCTGCCGAAGCGCGTGTGCGCTTTGTATTTCGCACCGGTGCGGCGGGGTCCGGAGCGCCTGAAATGGACGAGATGCGTGAGATGTTGATGGAGGCGGTGCTTGCCTATCGCCGCGCTGGGTGGCTGAAATGATTCGCCGACTGGGCATGGATGATGTGATGGCCAAGGTGCCGGCGTTGCCGGCGCTGCCGCAGATCGTGAAGCACATCCTCGACAGCCTTGCCAACGAAAACGTCGATCTTGACAGTCTGGGAAGTGTCATTGCCAGTGACCCGGCTGTGGCGGTGCGCCTGCTGGCGGCCGCCAACACGGGCATGTTTGGCGGGCACAAGGTGTCCTCCCTGCGCCAGGCCATGATGCTGTTGGGCATCGGCCGGGTGAAGCAGATCACGCTGGCGACAGCCATCATTGATCGCTTCAAGGCACCGCTGCCGTTCGATGTGTCTTACCTTTGGCGGCACAGCTTAGCCGTGGCGGTGTGTGCGCAAGACATAGCACGCCACGCCGACGTCGACCCCGAAGTGGCCTACATCGCCGGCCTGCTCCACGATATCGGGCAACTGCTGATTTTTGCCGCCGACCCCTATGGCTACGCCGAGATATTCTCCCTGCGCGAGGGGGGCGGTAGTCTGGCTGCCCTGGAGAACGAACATCTGGGCCTGAACCACGCCGACGTCGGCGGTGAGCTTGCCCGACGCTGGAATCTGCCCGACGACATTGTGGAAGCCATCAGCCGGCATCACACCCTCGATGCTGATCCGCCAGCGAGCGAACTGGCTGATGTCGTCCATGTCGCAGCGGCCTTGGCGCATGCCCTCGATCTCGATGGCTCGACCAATAACATCGTCCCGCCCTTGAGCGACTTCTCCGCCGCGCGCCTGGGTATCGATTGGGACCAGTTCGCCAGTCATTTTCCGCTCATCGAGGCGCGTTACGATGGGGCCCTGCTGACGCTCGGTCTGTGAGCGCTGACGGGGCGTTGAGCCGGCTTCCCGGACCAGGTTTTTCGCCGCCCCCCATGCGGGGGATTGCATATCACCAGCGCCGACGTCCCGCACCTGACTGATGTCCGAGATAGCTGCACTGTTTTCTTCCGAAGGTGTCCTGGCGCAAGCCGTGCCCGGGTTTCGTGCGCGCTCCCAGCAAGTCGATATGGCTGAACGCATTGCCGCGGCGATCGAAAATAACCGCGTGCTGGTCGCCGAAGCCGGTACCGGCACCGGCAAGACCTTTGCCTATCTGGTACCGGCGTTGCGCTCGGGTGGCAAGGTCATTATTTCCACCGGCACCAAGACGCTGCAAGACCAGCTCTTCAATCGCGACCTGCCCACCGTGCGCGATGCGCTGGGCGCGGGCGTCAGCATTTCCCTGCTCAAGGGCCGGGCCAACTACGTCTGCCCGTATCACCTGGAAAAAGCTCTGGCCGCCGGGACGCTGGCAACGCGGGAAGAGGCTGTGCATTTGCGCAAGATCGCCCGCTTTGCCGAGCGCACCGTGAGCGGCGACAAGGCGGAGTGTATCGATGTGCCGGAGGACTCCGGGGCCTGGAAGGTCGCCACCTCGACGCGCGAGAACTGCCTGGGCCAGGAGTGCCCGCATCACGCCAGGTGCTTCGTTCTGGCCGCGCGCCAGCAGGCCTTGATGTCGGATGTGGTGGTAGTGAATCATCACCTGTTTTTTGCCGATGTCATGCTCAAGGACGATGGCATGGGCGAGCTGTTGCCCGCCTGCAATACCGTCATCTTCGACGAGGCGCATCAGTTGCCGGAAGTCGCCGGGTTGTTCTTCGGTACCAGCCTGTCGACCACACAGCTGATCGAGTTGGCGCGTGATGTGCGCAACGAAGGCTTGGCTTCGGCCAAGGACTATGCCCCCTTGCAGGATGCGGCCACCGATCTGGACAAAGCCGCGCGTGATCTGCGCCTTGCCGCCGGCGGCAAGCTGGATGGTGCGCGGGGTGAAACCAATCAACGCCTGAGCGAAGCCAAAGCGCTCGCCGAGCCCCAGTTTCTACCGGCGCTGGTCACACTGGAGCAGTCGTTGATTGCGCTCGCCCGGCATCTCGGCTCACAGGCTGAGCGCGGCGAGGGGTTGGCCAACTGCCTTGAGCGCGTGCAGGACGTGCAACATCGACTGAAGCAATGGCTGCAGGCCTCATCGGGGGTACTGACCGGAGACGACGCGCAGGTCAAATGGGTCGAGCTCTACAGTCACTCGCTCAGCCTGAACATGACGCCGCTCGATGTCGCCCCGATCTTTCAGCGCCAGATGGAGGGACACCCGCGTGCCTGGATATTTGCCTCGGCGACGATTGCGGTAGGGCGCGACTTCAGCCATTACTGCAGTGAGCTCGGGCTGAACGACGCCGAGACACAGCTCTGGGGCAGCCCCTTTGATTACAGTGCGAACTCGTTGCTCTATTCGCCCTTGGCCATGCCCGACCCGAACAGCGCGCAATATCAGGACGCGGTCGTCGAAGCGGTCTGGCCCGCCTTGCGCGCTGCCGGCCAGGCGGGCTGCGGCAGCTTTGTCTTGTGCACCAGCTTGCGCGCGATGCGCCGTATCCATGAGTTGCTGGCCGAACGACTCGCGGGTAGCGGCCTGGAGATACCCCTGCTGTTGCAGGGCGACAGCTCGCGCAGCCAGTTGCTCGACCGCTTCCGCCTTCTGGGCAATGCCATTCTCGTGGCCAGCCAGAGCTTTTGGGAAGGGGTGGATGTGCGCGGCACGGCATTGTCGCTGGTCGTGATCGACAAGCTACCCTTTGCCCCGCCCGACGACCCGGTACTGGCGGCGCGCATCGAGCGCCTGCGTGAAGCGGGGCGCAACCCGTTCATGGATTACCAGTTGCCGCGTACCGTGATCAGCATGAAGCAAGGTGCCGGCCGGCTCATTCGCGACGAGCAGGACCGTGGCGTGCTCATCATTTGCGACCCCCGGCTGACCGGCAAGCCCTACGGCCGGCGCGTCTGGCAGAGCCTGCCGCCGATGCGGCGCACGCGCGATGTGGCCGAGGTCGAAGCCTTCTTCGCCAGTCCGTAAAATAGACTCATGAGTACGCTGCTCACCCCCTGCGTCGCCCGCGCCGAACAGCTTAATGCCGGCTGTCAGTGTGTGTCGCTCGACCGGGAGCGACTGGAGGCCGAACTTGAACGCGTCAGCCCCGGTTTTCATGCCGAGGTGATGGCTGGGCGCGACCACTTGTTTGCCGATTCGGTGGTGTTTGTCGGCAGTGCGCACCTGCAGCGCATGGCCGAGCTGGTGCGCGCTGTCGAGCAGGTAGCCGCCCTGTCCGCCTATCAGGCCCATGTACTGGCCTGGGCGCCAGCGCTCGCCGCACATGATCCGGGCACCCCCGGTGTGTTCATGGGCTATGACTTTCATCTCGGTGAGCGTGGGCCGCAGCTGATCGAGATCAACACCAACGCCGGTGGCGGCATGCTCAGTGCTGTGCTGGCGCGGGCCAACAAGGCCTGCTGCGCCGATGTCTCGGCGCTCTTGCCGGGGCAGTTGGCGACCGACGCGCACGACCGGATGTACGTCGACATGTTTCGCCGGGAGTGGGCGCTGTGGGTGAAAGATCGCCGTATCGCCAGCGCCGACTTGCGGACCGATTTGCGCACCTTGGCGATCACCGACGACGATCCCGAGCGGCAGTTTCTCTACCCCGAGTTCATCATGTTCCAGCGCATGTTTCGCGCGGCTGGCATCGAGGCGGTGATTTGTGATCCGACCGAGCTCGACTATCACGACGGGCGCCTCTGGTTCGGCGCGCAGGCTATCGACCTCGTATACAACCGCCTGACCGATTTCTCGCTCAGCGAGCCGCGGCATTTGCCCTTGCGCGAAGCCTATCTCGACAATGCCGTGCTCGTGACACCGCATCCACGCGCCCACGCCCTGTTTGCCGACAAGCGCAATCTTGTGGCGCTCACCAATGGGGCCTTGCTCGAACAGTGGGGGGTGCCTGCCGCGACGCGCGAGGTGTTGCTGGCCATGATCCCCTTCACTGAACGGGTGGATGCGACACGGCCCGACGACTTTTGGCAGCGCCGGCGCGAGCTGTTTTTCAAGCCGGCGGCGGGTTTCGGTTCGCGCGCGGCCTACCGCGGCGACAAGATGACGCGGCGAGTATTCGACGAGGTGCTGGCCGGGGACTACATCGCCCAGGCGCTGGTGCCGCCGTCGCAGCGCACGTTGTCGGTTGCCGGCGCACCCGTCGAACTCAAGCTGGATCTTCGCAACTACGCGTATGAAGGGCAGGTGCAACTGCTCGTCGCCCGTCTGTGGCAGGGACAGACGACCAACTTTCGCACCCCCGGGGGCGGTTTCGCGGTCGTGCTCGAGGTGCCGGCCATGCCGGGGGAGGCCACATGAAAGCCTTCTGCATCACCGGTTATTCGGGTTCCGGCAAGACGACGCTACTGGAGGGACTGATTCCGCTGATCGTGGCGCGAGGGCTCAAGGTATCGCTGATCAAGCATACCCACCACAATTTCGACGTTGATCGTCCGGGCAAGGATTCGTACCGGTTGCGCGAGGCGGGCTGCACCGAAGTCATGTTGCTCTCCAACACTCGCTGGGCGTTGATGCACGAACTACGTGGCGGGCCTGAGCCCGATCTGGCGGCGCAGCTGGCGGTGCTTTCGCCCTGCGATCTGGTCTTGGTCGAGGGCTACAAGCATGCGCCGTTGCCAAAGCTTGAAGTGCATCGCCCGGCGCTGGGCAAGCCGCTGATCTATCCCGACCCGGCGGGGCAGATCGTGGCCATTGCCAGCGCTGAGCCATTGAACGTGTCTATTCCCTGCCTGCCGTTGCACGATCATGCCGGCATAGCCAGCTTTATTCTTGACCATGTGGAACTCTCATGAGCGAGCTCCTTTCCTTTGAATCGGCGCTGAAGCGCCTGGTTGCCGGCGCAGCGCAGGTCGCCACCGGCAGTGAAGCGGTCGCTACGCTGGCAGCCCTTGGCCGCGTGCTGGCCACCGACGTGACATCAGAGGTGGCCGTGCCGCCGCTGGACAATAGCGCCATGGACGGCTATGCCGTGCGCAGCGCCGACATCACGTCGGCAGGAGTGCGTCTGCCGGTCAGTCAGCGCATTGCCGCCGGGAGTGTCGGCGAACCTTTGTTGCCTGGCACGGCAGCACGAATTTTTACCGGGGCACCGGTGCCCTCGGGCGCTGATGCCGTGGTCATGCAGGAGCACTGTGTGCGGAATGCGGATGCTGTGCAGCTCAACCACGTAGCGCAGGCCGGCGACAACGTTCGTCGCTGCGGGGAAGATATTGCGCCCGGACAAGTCGTACTGGCAGCGGGAACGCGGCTGGGGCCGGCGCATCTGGGCGTCGCCGCCTCGGTCGGTGCCGCGACCCTCACTGTGCGCAAGCGTTTGCGCGTGGCTTTGTTTTCGACCGGCGATGAACTGGTCATGCCCGGTGAGTCCTTGCGCCCCGGCGCGATCTACAACTCCAACCGCTACACCCTGCATGCCCTGCTCAGTGAACTGGGCTGCTCGGTCAGCGATCTGGGTATCGTGCCCGACGAACTGGAGGCTACGCGTGCCGTGCTGCGCGAGGCCGCCCATGGACATGATCTGATTCTCACCAGCGGCGGCGGCTCGGTGGGCGAGGAAGACCACGTCAAGGCGGCCGTCGACGCCGAAGGGCAACTGGATTTGTGGACGCTGGCGATCAAGCCGGGCAAGCCGCTGGCCTATGGTCAGGTGCATCGGCAAGTCGGCGCTGGTAACACGGCGATTGTGCCGGTGCAGGCCGCCTTCATTGGCCTTCCGGGCAATCCGGTATCGTCCTTCGTTACGTTTGTCATGCTGGTGCGCCCGTTCATTCTCGCGGCCATGGGGGCGCACGAGGCCGCGGCACCGCCACGGCGCATGACCGCCGCGTTCGAGTGGCCGCGCGCTGGCAAGAGCGAAGCGCGGCGCGAGTTCTTGCGTGCGCGCATCGGCCCGGACGGCCGTCTGAAGCTTTACCCCAGCCAAGGTTCTGGCGTACTCACCTCGTGCGTGTGGGCTGATGGGCTGGTCGATAACCCCCCGGGCCACAAGATTCAACCCGGTGATACGGTCGACTTTCTGCCTTTTTCGGAGTGGCTACGATGAAGCTGGAGCTGCGTTATTTTGCCGGCTTGCGTGAGGCGCTTGACTGCGCCGGTGAATCGGTGGATGTACCTGCTTCAGTCGCGACCGTGGCCGATTTGCGCCAGTGGCTCAGTGCGCGCGGTGGTGTCTGGGAAGCGCTGACCACGCAAAAAAATTTGCGCTCCGCCCTCGATCGGACAATGTTGGTGCTGCATGCGGAAGCACAATCGACACTGCATGAAGGTGCCGAGGTCGCGTTCTTTCCACCGGTCACGGGTGGGTGAGGCCATGAGCGTTAGCGTCCAGAGCGAAGACTTCGATGTGGGTGCCGAAACCGTGGCGCTCAGTACCGGGCGCAACGAGGTGGGTGCCGTGGCGACATTTGTTGGGCTGGTCCGGGCCGACAAGTGTTCGCAAGTCGGCGCTGGTACCACGGCGATTGCCGCCATGACGCTGGAACATTACCCGGGCATGACGGAAAAGGCGCTGACCGAGATCGTTACCGAGGCAGAAAATCGATGGCCCTTGCAAGGTGTGCGGGTGATCCACCGCATTGGCCGCTTGCAACCGGGCGAACGCATCGTGTTTGTCGGCGTCGCCTCGGCGCATCGCGGGGCGGCCTTTGCCGCCTGTGAGTTCATCATGGATTACCTCAAAACACGCGCCCCCTTCTGGAAAAAGGAAGAGACGCCCATCGGTGGTCAATGGGTGGACGCACGTGAGAGCGATGATCAGGCCGCGGCGCGTTGGGCACGCGACTCGTAGCGAGTGAATCCGACGCCGAACGTGGTCGAAAAAAAGGGCACCGCATTGCGGTGCCCTTTTTACTAGTGCGCCCGGTTCAGGGGCGCACGGAACTATCAAGCAGCGGGAGTCACAGCGGCGGTCGCTGCGCTGCGCTCACAGCGGCTTTGGCCTTGGCGGCAACCGGCTTGGCGGCTGCAGCGACCTTCTTGACAGCGGGCTTGACGGCGGCTTTGGCTTTCGCCGGAGCGGCTTTGGCCTTGGCCGGAGCCGCTTTGACAGCCTTCTTCACGGTCGCAGTGGTCTTCTTCACCGCGGCCTTGGCCTTGGCGGCGGGGGTTGCTTTCTTTACGCCAACAGCCGTCAGGGCGTTGTTGGAAACCTGCGACAGTTGCTCAAAAGCGGCGTTGGCGGCAGCAACAGCTTGCTCAACCGACTTATTGACATCCGGCATGCCGGCGGGCAAGTTCTTGACCAGTGCCTGAACAGCCTCCGTCAGTTCGCTTTTGCTGGCGATCATCTGCTGCTGCAGTACGCGCGAAAATTCGTTACGCGACTGGTTGGCGATACCGCTGACCTTGCGCGCCACTTCCACCACGCGCTTGGCGGTGGCCTGGACGTACTTGGTATTCAGAGCCACCAGTTCCTGCGGGGTGCGCACCTTGGCGTGAGCCTTGGCATTGGCCACGGTGTCTTCGAAGATGGCCTTGGCCAGATCGGAGTGCAAGCTGAGTACGCGCTGGGAATTGTCGATCGACAGGCGGGCCAGCTTCATGGCGGCCTCGACATTGCGACGGTTTAGTTCGGAGATGCCAACAACTTTTTTCTTGGTAGCCATGAGGAGTGTCCTTAGTCAGAGAGAAATATGAATCATTGAAGTAACCAGTGGCACGATTTATACCGGAAAGCCCGCGTAGTAAATAGGTGAAAACCTCCAGAGAATGGTCTTTCAGCAAACTTTAGCGTCCACTGCTCCACGCCAGCGTGTGCTCGACCGCGTGATGCCATTGGGCCAACTGGCACTCGCGCTCCGTGTTGGCGAGTGCGGGCTCGAAGCGGCGTTCCAACTGCCAGTGCGCTGCAATCTCGTCCGTGCTGGTCCAGACACCGACCGCGAGACCGGCAAGGTAGGCGGCACCGAGCGCGGTGGTTTCGGTAATGGTGGGGCGTACTACGGGCACCCCCAGCAGGTCAGCCTGCAGTTGCATGAGCATGTCATTGCGCGCCGCGCCGCCATCGACGCGCAGTTCGGTCAGGGTGACGCCCGAGTCTTTTTGCATGGCATCGAGGACATCGACGGTCTGCGCGGCAATCGCGTCAAGCGCGGCGCGGGCGATGTGAGCCCGGGTCGTGCCACGGGTCATTCCCGAAAGGGTGGCGCGGGTTTCGGCGTTCCACCACGGGGCTCCCAAGCCGGCGAAGGCGGGTACCAGTACGACGCCGCCGCTATCGGGAACGCTGGCAGCCAGCGCCTCGACCTCGGCGGCGGTACCGATGATGCCCAGGCCGTCGCGCAGCCATTGCACGGTAGCACCGGCCATGAACACGCTGCCTTCGAGGGCGTAGGTGGTGGCCGCGGCATGGTTCATCGCGGTACCCGCATCGGGGCCTTTGCTGTTGCCGGCACCGATACCCGAGGCAAGCCCCTGGAAGGCTGGCGGAAGTTGCCACCCCACTGTGGTGAGCAGGCGGTGCGTCGAACGCACGGCCTGTGTGCCGGTGTTCATGAGCATGAAGCAGCCAGTGCCGTAGGTGTTCTTGGCCATGCCCCGGGTCAGACACCCGTTGCCGAAGGTTGCGGCCTGCTGGTCTCCGGCAATGCCGGCAATAGGCAAAGGCGCTCCCAGCCAGTGGGCGCTGGTTTCGCCTACCACGCCACTACTGGCGCATACCTTGGGCAAGACGGCGCGGGGTATGTCGAAAAGGGCGAGCAGATCGTCATCCCACTGATTGCTGTGGATGTTGTAGAGCAGCGTGCGCGAGGCATTGCTGGCGTCGGTGACATGACAACGCCCGTCGCTCAGTTTCCACACCAGCCAGCTGTCGATGGTACCAAAGGCCAGTTCGCCGGCTTGCGCGCGGCGGTACAACTCGCTCGCCGCTGGACCGTGGTGCAACAACCAGGAAAGCTTGCTTCCGGAAAAATAGGGGTCGAGCAGCAGACCGGTTCTGGCCGAGACGGCGGCTTCGTGGCCGGCCTTTCGCAGCGCTTCGCAGGTGTCTGCGGTACGGCGGTCCTGCCAGACAATGGCGGGTGCGACCGGCTTGCCGGTGGCGCGCTCCCACAACACTGTGGTTTCGCGTTGGTTGGTGATGCCGATAGCGGCGATATCGCCTGCCGCCAGTTTGGCTTTGAGCAGGGCACCGACGGCTACCTCAAGCTGGCTTTGCCAGATTTCCTCGGCATCATGCTCGACCCAGCCGGCACGCGGGAAGTACTGCTGAAACTCGCGCTGTTCCATGGCGCAAATGCGCCCGGCACTATCGAAGATGATGGCGCGGGAGCTGGTAGTGCCTTGATCGAGTGCCAGCAGGTAGCGCATGGATGTTCCCTTTGAGTGTGTGCGTTAATCGCAAATGACGTTCCGCCCCGCCGCCTTTGCCGCGTACAAGGCCTTGTCAGCGGCGTTGATCAGGGTGGTGGCGGTGGTGTCGGCGTCTGGCGTGCTTGAGGTAAGACCGCCGCTGATGGTGACGTACGGCGTGCCCAGGGTAGAGGGTGCAGGGATATGCAGATCATGGACGGCCTGGCGCAGTCGCTCGGCCATCTGCCGGGCGTGCGCCAGATCGCTGCCGGGAATCACCACGGCGAACTCTTCGCCGCCGTAGCGGGCAATCAGGTCGCCGGCACGGGTCAGGCAATTGGCCATGGTGCTCGCTACTTTGGCCAGACAGCGGTCGCCCATGCCGTGGCCGAAGTGGTCGTTGTACTGCTTGAAGTAGTCGATATCGATCATCAGCAAGCCCAGCGGTTGCCCGTTACGCTGGCAGCGGCGCAGTTCAACCTGTATCACCTCGTCAAAACGCCGGCGGTTGGCGATGCCCGTGAGGCTGTCCACGTGGGCGAGCGCTTCGAGCATATCGGCATTGCGCTTGAGCATCAGGTGATTGCGCACTCTGGCGTGGACGATCGGCAGATGGAAGGGTTTGGAGATGTAGTCAACCGCCCCGAGCATGAGCCCGGTTTCTTCGTCTTCCTTGGTATCACGCGCCGTGACGAAGATAATCGGGATGCGCGAGGTCAGCGGGTCGGCCTTGAGGGCTCGGCAGACTTCGAAGCCGTCCATGTCCGGCATCATGACGTCAAGCAAGATAAGGTCGGGCGGCGTTTTTTGCGCGACGGCCAGACCTTCCGGACCGCTGGTAGCCACCTTTACGCGGTAGTCGCTTTGCAGGGCTTCCGCCAGCACCTGAATGTTCGCCGGTACATCGTCGATGATGAGCACCGAGGCATCTTCGAGCAAGCTGTGCGGGCGCTTGTCGCTGGGGTTGGGTAGGTCGGATGGCATGGGTTTTGAGTGCCGTGATGGTTAATTAGCAGTATCGAGGCTGGCCAGCAGATCAGCAAGTATCGCTTGTGCCTGAGTGTAATCGTAGCGCGAAATGGCGGCCCGGAGACGTTCGGTGCGGGCATCCTGGTGCTCGCCCAGCAACGAGCGAAGTTCACTCAGTTCGGCGACCGTAATGAATTCGTGCGCGGCAAGACGGGTTTGCAGCGTAAGCATGCGCTGTTGGCGCTCACTCCTGGTGATAGGGGTGGTCTCGTCGTCTGGTGCGGGTGCGGTTGGCTTTTCCTGGGCGTCCGCCAGCGGATATGGGGCTGGAATGAGGGAATTCGGCGCGATGGCGCGCACCAGTGCGTCAATGAGGACGGCAGGCTGTACGGGCTTGGCAATGTAGTCGTTCATGCCGGCCTCCCGGCATGAAGCTTCGTCGTGAATCAGCACGGCCGCCGTGACGGCGATAATCGGCAGCGCTTGCCAGCGCGGGTCAGCGCGGATGGCGCGGGTGGTGGCAAAGCCGTCCATGACCGGCATTTGCAGGTCCATCAGTACGGCGTCGATCATCGGCGAATCACTGCTGCCGGCTTTCGTCATGAGTTCGAGTGCTTCGCCGCCGTGGCGGGCGAGGGTGACTTTGAGACCGGCGCGGTTGAGCAAGCGTTCGAGCACCATCTGATTTACCCGCTCGTCTTCAACCACCAAGATATGCGCTCCGGCAATAGCGATAGCCCGCTGGGCGATGTTGGTCGGTTCGTGCAGACCGCTGCCCGCGCCCAGCGCATCCGGGGTCATGGTGCTGGGCTGCCGATACGCCAATGGCAGGGTGAGCGTGAAGCAACTGCCGACATCAGGCGTGCTGGTAACGCTGATCTGGCCGCCCATCATGTCCGCCAGACGCTTCGAAATGGTCAGCCCCAGACCGGTGCCGCCGTAGCGCCGGGTGATGGACCCATCGGCCTGCGTGAATGGGCTGAACAAAATGGCGACGGCTTCCTGGCTCATGCCGATGCCGGTGTCGGTGACCGCGAAACTCAGTTCGATGGGTGAGGTCTGGGAATTGTTCGCCAAGTCGGCGCTGGCACTACGGCGAAGTGCTGGGTCGGTACGCCCGATATGCAGACGAACACTGCCGGATTCGGTGAATTTGACGGCATTGGCCATCAGGTTGATCACGATCTGGCTGATGCGCACCGAATCGCCATACAGACGCAGAGGCACATCGCTATCGATATCGGTCGTCAGTTCGAGCGCCTTTGCCCCGGCGCTTTGGCGGAACAGGCCAATGACGCGCGCCGTGATATCGCGCAGGCTGAATTCCTGTGGGTTGAGCTGCATCTGCCCGGCTTCGATCTTGGAGTAGTCAAGAATGTCGTTGATGACATCGAGCAGGGCATTGGCCGACTGCACCATTTGCAACTGATACTCGCGCAGTGTCGGGTCAGCCGTGCGGTCGAGCGAGAGCTGCGCCAGGCCGATGACCGCGTTGAGCGGGGTGCGAATCTCGTGGCTCATGTTGGCGAGAAACTCGCTCTTGGCACGGTTGGCCTGTTCGGCCATGCGCCGGCCATCTTCCAGTGCACGGCGGGCGGCGAGAAACTCGGTGTAGTCCTTGCACAATATCAGCAGGTGGGGCGCGCCCTTCCAGTTGATCGGCACCAGTTCGACATCGAGGGAGATGGTCTTGCCGGAGCGCGAGACACCGTCGAGCATGTGGTGGTGGGTTGTCTGCGCGGCAAGTGCCTGCTGGGCGATGGCGTAAATGCCGTTTTGCCGCCAGTCCAGATCGTCCATCAGATTCATCGTTTGCAGCTCGTCGCGCGTGCTGTCGACCATCTGAGCGATGGCGGCGTTGGCCAGGATGCAGCGCCCTTGAGCGTCGATTACCACGATACCGACACTGGACTCGGCAATGATCTTTTCGTTGAATGCGAGCAGCTCGGAAAGATGGGCGGCGGCCAGTTGCTGGGCCGTGACATCTTGCAAGGTGCCAACGGTGGCGGTCAACTTACCGAAGTCATCGAAGTAGAAATGTGCGCGGGCGTGCACCCAGCGGATCTCGCCATCGACCACGATACGGTGGCCCAGGTCATACTCTTCGCCCTTGAGTGCGGCCGCCCCCATGGCATCGAACGCGGGCAGATCATCGGGGTGGATCAGCGTGCGCATTTCGGCAGGAGCCACCGTCCGGTTTTCCGCAATGCCGAGGATGCGCCTTGCTTCCTCCGAGAGCTGAAAGCTCTTTTTCGCGGGATCAAAGCGCCAGCTCCCTAACGCCGCAATGTTCTGCGCCTGATTGAGCATTTGTTCGCTTTGCAATAGTGCCAGCGTGCGCGCTTCGCGCTCGCTGACATCGCGGAAGGTGACAATTGCGCCTTCAATACCGGGGGTGTCAAAGTGTGCCGTACCGACGCCCTCAATGGGAATCCAGCCACGGCTCTTGGTATACATGTGCGAGTACAGGCTGATGCGTTGTTCCGGTGTCTCTTGCAGGCGGTGCATGGCCAGCCCCAGTGCCGGCAGGTCATCGCGGTGCAGGCTCTGCGAATAATGCTGGCCGACGACCTGTTGCGGGGTGAAGCCGGTGACCCGGGTAACCGAGGGGCTGGCCCAGACGTAACGACCCTCTTTATTGACGATGACGACGATATCTTCGGAGTTTTCGATCAGCGCTTCGAAGCGCTTGTGCGCCGCCTGCATTGCGCGCTGGCGGCGCAAACTGATCTGGCTGAACCAGAAAACCAGAATGAGCGCACCGGACAGCACGCCCGCGCGCACAACATTGGCACGACTCCACGGTGACAGCGCGTCCGCCGAGGTCCGGCTGACGGCCACCACCAGATCGGTGTCGGCAATGGTCTGGAATACCACCATTTCCTCGGGGGCGACATTCGTCGCAGGCACGGTGTGGAATGACTGCGCCTGAGCCCCGGCGAGGTGTTGGCGGAAATCGTTGCGCTCGTGCCAGGGAGTTACCCCTGACGACGGCTCGACGCGTTGCCCGTACACCCTGCCCAGGTGATCGATCAAGGTGATTCGAAGGTCGCCCTGCGGCGTCGCCGCCTGAATCGCTTCGTCAAGGAGGGTTGACGATATCAGCAGCGTGGTAACGCCCAAAAAGCGGCCTTCGGCATCGCGCACGGCTCGTGAAAGGGCGGTCAGGCCGATGGGATTGCTTTGCTCGAGCGCCATGTCAATGTGCAGCGTATCCCTGCCTTCGGCATGCGCGCGGAAGGCTTCGCTGCTGGCGATAGTGGTTCCCACCAGATCCCTGCGAGTGCTGGCGACAATGAGGCCCTCGGCGTTGGCAAAGTAGGTATCCGGACGATGGGACAGGGCAAGGTAGTGTCGTTGAACGTGCGCGGCCGCACGGGCATCGCGTCCGGCCACACTGGTGACGCGCTCATTGGCGATCCGGAGTGCCACGTCACTCAGGACCAGATCGGCACGGGATAACTCATTGCGTAAAGCGGCGGCGATCGACCGGGAATAGCCTGCCAGCGAGGCTTGGGCCTCAGCCTTGACGACACGATAGCTTTGCCAGGTGTCAATCAGAAACAGGGCGCTGAATAACACGGTGGCGAGCGTGGGCAACCACCACTCCAGCATTCGGGGCTTCAGCCAGGGGAGCAGCGCGGCAGATTGCCGTTTGGGAACGGTGAGCATGGGGCCGGAGGTTAACACCGACCAGCGACTGCCGAGTACGCACCGAGCTTGAAATCTGCAAGATGCCCCCAACGTAGCTGATCAAGAAAACACTTTTCCGGAGGGCAGCATGCGTATCGACAAATTCACCACCAAGTTTCAGCAAGCTCTGGCCGATGCCCAGAGCCTCGCCGTGGGCGGCGACCAGCAATTCATCGAGCCCCAGCACCTGCTGCTCGCGCTGCTCAATCAGGACGACGGGGGCACCACTTCGCTGCTGGCCCGTGCCGGTGCCAATGCCAGTGGTCTGAAGCTGCAGCTGGCCAAGGCCATTGAGCGCTTGCCCAAGGTGGAAGGACATGGGGGTGACGTGACGATAGGGCGCGATCTTGCCAATCTGCTCAATGTCACCGACAAAGAGGCCCAAAAGGCGGGTGATCAGTTCATTGCCTCCGAGATGTTCCTGCTGGCGCTCACGGGCGACAAGGGCGAGTGCGGCCGCCTGCTCAAAGAGGCGGGTCTGACGCGCAAGGCGCTGGAAGAGGCGATCAAGGCGGTGCGTGGTGGCCAGAACGTCAATTCGCAAGAGGCTGAAGGCAGTCGCGAGGCGCTCAAGAAGTATTGCCTCGACCTCACCGAACGAGCGGCACTGGGCAAGCTCGACCCGGTGATCGGGCGCGATGATGAAATTCGTCGCGCCATCCAGATTCTGCAGCGGCGTTCCAAAAACAACCCGGTGCTGATCGGCGAGCCGGGCGTGGGAAAAACTGCGATTGTCGAGGGCCTGGCCCAGCGCATCATCAATGGCGAAGTGCCGGAAACGCTCAAGGGCAAGAAGGTGCTGGTGCTCGACATGGCCGGGCTGCTCGCCGGGGCCAAGTATCGCGGTGAGTTCGAGGAGCGTCTCAAATCGGTACTCAAGGAAATTTCGCAGGATGAAGGGCGCATCATTCTCTTCATCGACGAGCTGCACACCATGGTCGGTGCCGGAAAAGCCGAAGGCGCGATTGATGCCGGCAACATGCTCAAACCTGCGCTGGCGCGTGGCGAACTGCATTGCATTGGCGCAACCACCCTGGATGAGTACCGCAAATACATCGAGAAGGACGCCGCGCTGGAGCGCCGCTTCCAGAAGGTGCTGGTCGATGAACCGACGGTCGAGGCGACCATCGCCATCCTGCGTGGCCTGCAAGAGAAGTACGAATTGCATCACGGGGTGGACATCACCGACCCGGCCATCGTCGCCGCGGCCGAGCTGTCGCACCGCTATATTACCGACCGCTTCCTGCCCGACAAGGCCATTGACCTGATCGACGAGGCGGCGGCCAAGATCAAAATGGAGATCGACTCCAAGCCTGAGTCGATGGACAAGCTCGACCGCCGTCTGATTCAGCTCAAGATCGAGCGCGAGGCCGTGCGCAAGGAAAAGGACGAAGCCTCGAAGAAGCGCTTCGAGCTGATCGAGGAAGAAATCTCCAAGCTTGAAAAGGACTATTCGGATCTCGATGAGATATGGAAAGCCGAGAAGGCCCAGGTGCAGGGCTCGACCCACATCAAGGAAGAGATCGATAGGCTCAAAGTACAGATGGCCGAGTTTCAGCGCAAGGGCGCGTTCGACAAGCTTGCCGAACTGCAATATGGCAAGTTGCCGCAACTGGAGGCGCAGTTGAGGGTGGCCGACGCACAAAACTCGCAAGTCGGCGCTGGTGACACGGCGATCGGCAAGAAAAACAAGCTGCTGCGCACGCAAGTGGGCGCTGAGGAGATCGCCGAGGTCGTCTCGCGCGCCACCGGCATTCCAGTGAGCAAGATGATGACCGGCGAGCGCGAGAAGCTGCTCAAGATGGAAGACAAGCTGCATGCCCGTGTCGTGGGGCAGGACGAAGCCGTGCGTCTGGTCGCCGATGCGATCCGCCGCTCGCGGGCCGGATTGTCCGATGAAAACAAGCCGTACGGCTCGTTCCTTTTCCTTGGCCCCACCGGCGTGGGCAAGACCGAGCTGTGCAAGACGCTGGCTGAATTTCTGTTCGATGCCGAAGATCATCTGATTCGCATCGACATGAGCGAATTCATGGAGAAGCACTCGGTCGCCCGCCTGATTGGCGCGCCACCCGGCTATGTCGGTTACGAAGAGGGCGGCTACCTGACCGAGCAGGTGCGGCGCAAGCCGTACAGCGTGATCTTGTTCGATGAGGTCGAGAAGGCGCATCCGGATGTCTTTAACGTGCTGCTGCAGGTGCTCGACGACGGGCGCATGACCGACGGGCAGGGACGCACGGTGGACTTCAAGAACACGGTGATTGTCATGACCTCGAATCTGGGCTCACAGATGATTCAGCAGATGTCTGGGTCCGACTACAGTGTGGTCAAACTGGCGGTGATGGGCGAGGTGAAAACTCACTTCCGGCCCGAGTTCGTCAATCGCATCGATGAGATCGTGGTGTTCCACGCGCTCTCGCAGGCGCACATTGCGGGCATCGCACGGATTCAGCTCAAGTATCTGGAAAAGCGCATGGCGCGTCTCGATATGACGCTGGAGGTCTCTGATGAGGCGCTCGCCAGTATTGCGGAGGCCGGTTTCGATCCGGTGTTTGGTGCCCGCCCACTCAAGCGTGCGATTCAGGAACGCATCGAGAATCCGCTGGCGAAGCAGATTCTTGAAGGCAAGTTTGGTGCGAAGGACCGGATACGGGTGCAAGCCGTCAAGGGTGGGCTGAGTTTTTCCAAAGCTTGAGTCGGTGGGCACCGGCGGTGCTGGGCGCGGCGCGGGTAGCGCGTTCGTGTTTCAGTCCATGCGCGGGTAGCCGGTGATGTCCTGGATTTCCTTGTATAGGGGTGCCAGTTGCCGATACATGCGCTTATAGACACGCTCGTAGAGTTCGGCGTAACGAAGCGCATGGGCCGCGACGGGCTCGAAACGGCGACCGGTGCGGGTCATGGACTCGCTCGCCGCCGCGAAGCTTGGGTGCAGGCCGAGGCCGACGGCCGCATCAATCGCCGCACCCAACCCGGAGGTTTCGTGCGTGTGCGGGCGCAGCGTGGGCAGGTTGAAAATGTCGGCGGTGAGTTGCATGGCGGCATCGGACTGCGAACCGCCGCCCGAGACGCGCAGCTCGGTCATGCGCACCTTGCTGCGTGCCTCGATTTTTTCCTGCCCTTCGCGCAGCGCGTAGGCCAGGCCTTCGAGAATGGCGCGGTACAGGTGGGCGCGGGTATGCACGTCGCCAAAGCCGATGACGGCCCCCTTGGCGTCAGGCCCCGGTTGGCGTACGCCCGGGCTCCAGTAAGGCTGCAGCATCAGGCCCATGGAACCGGGCGGCACGGTGCCGACCATTTCGTCGAAGAGCGATTCGGGCAGCACCCCGGCGGCTTCGGCGGCCATGATCTCGGCGTGGCCAAACTGCTCCTTGAACCAGTTGACCATCCAGTAACCGCGAAAGATTTGCACTTCGCAGCTGTACTGGCCGGGCAGGGCGGCCGGGTAAGGCGGTACCCACGGCGTCACTTCCAGATAGCGTGGCGAGGTAATGTTGATGGTCGCGGTGGTGCCGTAGGAGAGGGCACCGATGTGCGGTTGCGTCGCACCCGAGCCCAGTATTTCGCAGGCCTTGTCGGCGGCGGCGGCGATGACCGGTAGCCCGACCGGCAGGCCGGTGGCGGCCGCCGCGTCAGCGCTGATTGTGCCGATCTGTTCGCCTACCGGCACCAGATCCGGCAACTGCTCGGGGCGCACCGCCAGCGCCTGCCATTTCCAGTCGTGGCGATCAGCCCAGCGGTGGTGCTTGAAGTCGATGGGCAGGTAGGCCACCAGCGAGCCGGTCGAATCGGCAAAGCGCCCGGTCAGTCGGTGATTCAGCAATCCGGAAACCAGCAGGAATTTGTTTGTGCGTTGGTGGATCGCGGGTTCATTCTCAGCCCACCAATTGACGTCCGCTTCCTTTTGAAAGCCCTGCACCGTGCTGTGCTCACCGACCAGTCGGAAGGCTGCCGACCACCATGGTTTGATAGTCGGATACCGGCTGGCGCGGCGCTGGTCCAGCCAGCTGATCACGGGGTAAAGGCACTGCCCCTGCGCATCGACTGGAACAATCGAGCCGCGTTGTGTAGTGACGGCCACGCCGCGTACCTGCTCACGCCAGCCGGCGTGGGTCTGCCACAACTGCTGGCAGCAACGCGCGGCCGCTTGCCAGAAGGCCTCGCCGTCATGCTGATGCCAGCCAGGGTGCGGTGCCTGATAGTCGTGAAAGGCTTCCTGCGCGCGGCCGACCAGCTTGCCTTTCAGGTCGAAAAGCAGGGCACGCACGCTTTGCGTACCGCAGTCGATGGAGAGCACCAGATCGTCGCGCGTGCTCATTTCAGCTCCGCCGGAAGCGCGTAGCAACGGGCAATCAGGGCGCGGTAGCGGTCGCACTCGTCTTGCCAGCGCGCGTCACTCCAGCCTAGCTCGCTCTGGCACCCGACCTTTAGACGGGGTAGCAACTCGATCGCGCCCTCACGCAGGGTGAGCCCAAGGCGCGTGCGGCGCAGTAGCAGGTCATCGAGGTGCGCGACCTGTTCATGGCGCAGGGCCCAGTGGAGTTCAGCCCAGAGCGTGCGCGTTTCCGCGACTGGCATCAGGTCTTCCGTACTCGCGGCATGCAGCATTTCGTCAAGCGCCGACCCCAGACGGCCGAGCAGGCGCTCGCGCAGGTGGCTGGGTAGCCGCTCGATGTTCGCCGGTGGCGGACACTGCGGAATGATGGTGTGGTCGCTGGCCAGGCGCAGCATGGGCAGGCGCGGGGCGGCATGGCGCAGGGTGTCCTGGGCAATGCGGCGGAAGGTGGTCAGCTTGCCGCCGGTGACCGAGATCAGCCCCTGCTCCTGCAGCACGATGTGGTCACGCGATTCCTGCGAGGGCGCGAGAGCTTTGCCGCTATCGACTACCGGGCGCACGCCGGCCCAGGTGCTGAGTACATCGGCCGGCGTCGCCGAGAGACCGGGGAAGCACTGGTTGAGTGCGTCGAGCAGGTAGTGCACTTCGGCGGTGGTGATGGCCGGTTCCTGATCGATGCCGTCGTGATCGAGGTCGGTGGTGCCGATCAGGGTGGTGCCTTCCCACGGGTAGGCAAAGATCGGGCGGCGATCCGTCGGGTGCAGAAACGCGACGGCGCGGGCCAGCGGCAGGCGCCAGGCCGGTAACAGCAGATGGCTGCCGCGCAGTGGGCGCAGCTTGGGCGTCTGGCCGAGGCTGGCGCGTAGCTGATCAGCCCAGACGCCGGTGGCGGCGATCGTGCAGGCAGCCTGCACGTCGATATCGATGCCCGTTTCGGCACAGCGCAGCCGCGCACCGCAGACCTCGCCTTCCGCGTTGCGCAGCAGGCTGTGCGCTGGCAGGTAGTTGATGGCGCAGGCGCCCGCGCGTTGTGCGTCGGCGATCACGCGCAGCACCAGACGGGCATCGTCGGTGGTGGCGTCGAGGTAGAGGCTGGCACCGTCAAGGCCGTCAGGCGCGATGCCGGGTGCGAGAAATTGCAGATCAGCGACCGAAGCCCAGCCGCTGCTCCGCTTGCCGGCGAAGGCATCGTAAAGGGCGAGGCCTACACGCATGGTGTTCCGACGCGGTTTGTGCCCGGCATGGTGCGCCATGACAAAGCCCATTGGATCGACGAGGCCGGGGATTTCGCGCATTAGCTGGTTACGCTCGCGCACCGACTCAAGGGTGAGCGCAGGCTTGCCTTCCTTGAGATAGCGCAGGCCACCATGCACCAGTTTCGACGACCGGCTTGACGTGCCCCAGGCGAAGTCGCGTGCTTCGATCAGCACCACACGCACGCCGCGTCGGGCCGCTTCGAGGGCAATGCCGGCACCGGTAATGCCGCCGCCAATGACCAGCAGATCGGTCTCGCGCGGTAGGGCGGCGAGGCGCTGCTCTCGGCTTAGGTTGCGCGTGGTAGTCACCACGTCGGGCCTTCCGTCAGATTGCCGCTGGCCATGAGCCCCTGAGGGTCGAAATGGCGGATCGCCGCGCCGATGGCGGCCATGCCGGCAGCGCCCTTTTCGGCAGGCAGATAGGGCGCGTGATCGCGGCCGACACCGTGCTGGTGGCTGATGGTGCCGCCACTGGCGACAATGGCCGCGCTCACCGCCCGCTTGAGCGCGACCCAGCGCGCCCAGTTGCCAGCGAAGTCGGGGGCGAGACGGAAAACGAAGGTGGTGTACACGCTTGAGCCGGTGGCATAGACATGCGAGAGGTGGGTGTAGGTATGACAGCGCTCGCCAAAGGCGGCGAAGGCCTTGCGGCCGGCCTCTTCCATGGCCTGCATGGTTTGCGTGGTGGCCGTCCAGGGCACGGCGGTTTCCATGGTGTCGACCGCGTAGCCGGTAGCCCACAAGGTGTTGCGCAAATAGACACCGGCGAAGCGGTTCTTCGCCCATTTCTTGCCCAAGAGTGAACCTGTGGAGACGCCGCCGTGCTGGCGCACGATAGCCATGGCTTGCCCCAGCGTATCGCGCACCTGCCGGCGGGTACCGGTGAGGCCAATGAACATCAGGCATTTGCCTTCGCCCGCGCCACGCCACGCGAGGTAGCGTTCCAGCCAGGCGATTTGGCCGGCATGGCCGGCCAGGCGCAGGGTGGTGAGGGTTTCGGTCGGGTTGGCCAGTCGCAGCATGGAAAGCGGCACACGGCCTTGCGCCAGCGCACGGGTGGCGGCGACTCCGGCCTCCCACGAGGGCAAAAAGATGCCGATAAAGCGTTCCGCTTCGGGCAGGCGCATGACGCGCACGGTGGCTTCGGTGAGTACGCCCAGACGGCCCTCCGAACCCAGCACCCACTCGCGCAGATCGAGCCCGGCGGCGCTGGCAGGGAAGGGCGAAATGGTCAGCGTGTCCGACGGGGTTTCAAGCGTGCCGCCGGCAAACAGTTGTTCAATGCGGCCGTAGCGCAGCGACTGCTGGCCGGAGGAGCGGGTGGTGACCCAGCCGCCGAGCGTGGCGTAGTCGAAGCTCTGCGGAAAGTGGCCGAGCATGAAGCCGCGTGCGCGCAGCTGGGCTTCCAGATCGGGGCCAGCGACGCCCGTCTGAAAGCGCGCCAGTTGCGCCGTTTCATCGAGCGCGATGAGCGCGCGCAGCCGGCTCATGTTCAGCGTGAGCACCGGGCGCGAGTCATTGGCTGGCACGGCCAGATGCCCGGCGACACTGGTGGCCCCGCCGCAGGGAATTACTACGGCATCGACACTAGCGGCCCAGTCGAGCAGTTCGCGTACCTGCCCGGTTCGCTCGGGGTAGGCGACGCCATCGGTAATGCGCTCCAACTGCCCAAAACGCAGGCGCAGCCAGTCGCCCATGCTTTGCCCGAAGCCCGAGCGCAGTCGGTCTTCGGCGGCGGTGATGACCAGCGGGTGCAGGTCGCTGACGGCGAGGAAGCGCGAGGGCTGCTCCCGGTCGATGCGTGCGCACACCTCGGCCAGCGTGGCATCCGTCGTCGCGGTCGCCTGCCCGATGGCGGTTTCGAGAAAGCCACGGGCATCGGGTGCCAGTGTGGTGGTGATGGTGTCGTCGCCCCAGCCGTTCCAACGTCGCATTTTCTATACTCCACAAATCAGTGATGAGCGTACTCTAGCCGGCGGCGTGCTGCCCGGCTTGTTCAGCGCTGCCACCTCTCTTGTTCGATTGCGCCAAATGATCCTTTCCCCGCTGCCCACGTTGGAGCAAGCCCGCGTCGTCGATGCCTACGCGCAGACCGCGCTTGATCTGGCGCTGGCGGGCGGCCTGGCGCTGGGAGAGCTTGGCTTGCCCGCTACGGGCCTGCCCGCCAGTCTGCCGGTGACGCGCTACATCGAACTGCTCGAACAGGCCGCGCGTATCACGGGGGATGCCTGCTTCGGCTTGCATGTGGGCGAGCGCATGCGTCCGTCCACCTTCGCCACCTACAGCCACGTGGTGCTCTCTTCCCCCAGCTTCGCTGAGGCGGTGGCGCAGACGCAGCGCTTCGAGGGCTTGGCGCATGATCTGGGGCGCACCGAGCTATTGGTCGAGGGCGATGTCGCCATCTATCGCTGGCATTGCCCGTGGCTGGCTGAGCATCCGTCACGTCACCTGCCCGAGAGTGTGATGGCTGGCATCATCAGCTTTGCTAACTGGCTGGCCTGTGCGCCGATTCCGGTGTTCAGCGTTGCCTTCGTGCATCGGGCTGATCCGGCGAGTGAACTCGCCGAATATGCGCGCATCTTCAATGCTCCCGTGCGCTTCGGCGCAACGGTTACCGAGGCCCGATTTCCGGCCTCGGTGCTGGCCATCCCGATTCGCAATGCCGATGCACGTCTGTTCCCCGTGATTGAGCGGCACGCCGAGCAGCAGATGCAGCAGCGCCTGCGCGAGACGCAGATGCCACCGATCGTCCGTGCGGTCAGGGAGTGTCTGATCGCCCAGTTGGCGCAGGATAGGGTGCGCGTGAGCGAGATTGCCGCAGCGCTGGGTTTGCCGGTGCGCACCCTCCAGCGCAAGCTGGCGGCTGCCGGAGCCAGCTATGCGCAGCTGCTCGACGCCGTGCGCCGCGAATTGGCCGAGGCCTATCTGACGGACCCGGCCCTGACACTGACGGAAATCGCATTTTTGCTTGGCTTCACTGAGCAAAGCTCGTTCAATCATGCGTTTCGTGACTGGTACGGCTGTACGCCGCAGCACTGGCGGAGCAACCATCTGGATAAGCGGCTGAACACCCTGCGCTGAAAGCGATTTATCCTGTGCCTACGGCGCTTTCCTTTGCGAGCGCTGCTCTCGGAGAGTTTTTATGGACACCCTGCTGTTGATCCTTGGCGCGCTCATTGCGGCGCTATGGCTGCTCACCCGTTATTTGCGAGGCGAAAATCTGGCGCGCTACGACTCTCTGCCCGGGCACTGGCAGCCGACCGTGCGCGAGGCCAGCGCCCAGCATTTCGAGGTGGTCAATGAACTGGGTGCGCTGCTGGGCGTGGCTACCAAGGGCGGCGGCAACATGGCCGCGCCGGGCAAATCGCGTCTGGCCACCATGCGCGGCCTCATGGATGCGATGGGCAATGATGTCGATCTCACCGGTATCACGATCACGCCAGTCGATGCAGGGGGCGTGCCGGCCGAGTGGGTCATGGCCGAGGGGTGCGACCCCGACCGGCGCCTGCTTTACATTCACGGGGGTGCCTGGATGATGGGCAGCCCGCAGAGTCATCGCCACATCACGACCCGGTTTGCCCGTATTACCGGCGGAGCGGTGCTGGTGATTGACTATCGGCTGATTCCCGAACACAGCCGTCTCGCCTGCGTCGAAGACTGCCAGACGGCGTATCGCTGGATTCTCGACCACCGCCCCGCAGGCAAGGCCCCGGTGCGACAGCTGATGATTGCCGGCGATTCGGCAGGGGGCAACCTGACGCTGGTCACCATTGCCTGGGCACGCGATCAGGGCTTGCGCCCGGTCGATGCCGCGGTGGCGCTGGCGCCGGCGACCGACGGCACCATGAGCAGCCCCAGCCTGTTGTCCAATATCGCAACCGATCACCTCATCGGACCGATGTTCGGGTCCCTGGCAAAAATTCCGCGCTGGCTGCTGCTCCTGGGCTACGCGCTGCGCTACGGAATCCGTCCGGCCAATCCGCTGGTATCGCCGGCGCACCATGATTTGTCGCGCCTGCCGCACACGCTGATTCATGTTAGCGAGGCAGAAATGCTCTTCGACGATGCCCGTCGTTACGTCAATAAAGCCACGCTGGCGGGCTCACCGGTGAGCCTGGAAAGCTGGCCGCACATGCTGCACGTGTGGCACTTTTTCGAGCACAAGCTGCCCGAGGCGCAGGAAGCGTTCGAACATATCGAACGCTTCCTCGAGACGACGGTGCCGAGGGGGCGCTGAGCGCTCGCAGGGCGTTGTCCAACCCTGTCGGCGCGCTGAATCGCCGTGTTACCAGCGCCGACTTGCGGATTGGCTGCCGCTCTACTGACTTGACCCGGCCGCTTGCTGCTTCAGCGGCGCACGCAGCATTTCGAAGTCGTCGGGGGCGACGTATTGCAGTTGCGCCCTGCCTTTGGCATTGATGGCGATATCGAGGCCGAGGGCCGGGTAGAGCAGGTGCTGTACGTCTCCCTCGGTCGTGATGCGCTCGGCGGGCGGGCCAAAGCGATCGTGCACAATGGGCTCGTCAAGACGCGCCGCCGGTACAAAGACAATGGCGCGGATCGGCATCTGCTTTGCCTGCGTCAGATCGTCAGCACTCAGCGTAGAACGCAGCATGGCGCTGTCCATGTGGTCGGTTTTGGTAGCGCGCTGACGCATGGCCTTGAGTACTTCGTCGGGGACTCTGACGGTCATCACCAGCTTGCCGGTCAGTGCATTGAGACGCACACCATCAAAAAAGGCCTCCAGGGAGCCCGCCTCATTGCGCAGCCCGACAATCGCAATCTCCGGCGGTATGAAAAATTTGACCTGCGCATCGCTCAGCGTGCTCTGCCCGAGGGTGAGCCCAAAGACGCGGGTGGCTCCGGTCTCGGTGCGGGTGATGTGCCAGGGCAGCAGTTCGGCGCTTTCGCTCGCCGGCGCCGACGGAGTGGTCGGCAGCAGGAAGGGGAACGCCAGGGCAGCAAGGATGGCAAGTACGACGATGGCGGCGGTTTTCATGAAGAAATGGCGATCTGATTTTGCGCGGGCGCGGGCTGGAGCGCCGCGCCCGCGCCCGCTTACCGCTTCACTTATCGACTGATTGGCTTGTAGCGAATACGCTTGGGCTTGGCCCCTTCTTCACCCAGCCGCTTCTTCTTGTCGTCTTCGTACTCGGCGTAGTTGCCCGAGTAGAAGAACCACTGCGAGTTACCCTCGCAGGCAAGAATGTGCGTACAGATGCGGTCGAGGAACCAGCGATCGTGAGAGATGATCATGGCGCAACCCGAAAACTCCAGTAGCGCGTCTTCCAGCGCGCGCAGGGTTTCCACATCGAGATCGTTCGAGGGTTCGTCAAGCAGCAGTACGTTGCCGCCTTCGACCAGGGTTTTGGCCAGATGCAGACGGCCGCGCTCACCACCGGAGAGGTTGCCGACGATCTTCTGCTGGTCACCGCCCTTGAAGTTGAAGCGACCGATGTAGGCCCGGCTGGGCATCTCGAACTTGCCTACGGTCAGAATGTCGGCACCGCCGGCAATCGCATCGAACACGGTTTTATCCGACTCCAGCCCTTCGCGTGACTGATCGACGGCAGCGATCTTGACGGTGGGGCCGATGATGACATCGCCGCTATCCGGCGTATCGAGACCGCGAATCATCTTGAACAGGGTCGATTTACCCGCGCCGTTGGGGCCGATGACGCCGACGATCGCACCCGCCGGCACGTTGAAGCTCAGGTTGTCTATCAGCAGGCGGTCACCAAAGGCCTTGGAAACGCCATTGAATTCGATCACCTTGCCGCCCAGGCGCTCGCCCGGCGGAATGAAGATTTCCTGGGTTTCATTGCGCTTCTGGTACTCGGCGGTAGCCATTTCCTCGTAGCGCTGCAAACGCGCCTTGCTTTTGCTCTGGCGCGCCTTGGCACCCTGACGCACCCATTCCAGTTCCTGCTTCATGGCCCGGCGATGCGCGTCTTCCTGCTTTTGTTCAGTTACGAGGCGGGCTTCTTTTTGCTCCAGCCAGCTGGAATAGTTGCCCTTCCACGGGATGCCTTCGCCACGGTCGAGTTCGAGAATCCACTCGGCGGCATTGTCGAGGAAGTAGCGGTCGTGGGTGACCGCCACGACGGTGCCGGGGAAGCGGGTGAGAAACTGCTCCAGCCATTCGACCGACTCGGCATCAAGGTGGTTGGTGGGCTCGTCGAGCAGCAGCATGTCGGGCTTGGAGAGCAGCAGTTTGCACAGCGCCACGCGACGTTTTTCGCCACCGGAAAGATTGCCGATCACGGCATCCCAATCCGGCAGGCGCAGCGCGTCGGCGGCAATTTCCATTTGCTGCTCGGTATCGCCACCACCGGCCGCGATGATGTTTTCGTACTTGGCCTGCTCTTCCGCCAGCTTGTCGAAGTCGGCGCCTTCTTCGGCATAGGCGGCGTAGATTTCTTCCAGCTTTTGTTTGGCCTCATTCACCGCACCGAGTCCGGATTCAACTTCCTGGCGAACGGTCTTGGCGGCATCGAGCTCAGGCTCTTGTGCCAGGTAGCCAATGTTCAGGTTGGGTTGCCACTGCACCTCGCCGTCGTACTCCTTATCGACGCCGGCCATGATTCGAATCACGGTAGATTTACCGGAGCCGTTCAGGCCCAGCAAGCCGATCTTGGCACCGGGGAAAAACGACAGGGAAATGTTCTTGATGATCTGACGCTTGGGCGGAACAATCTTGTTCACGCGCAGCATCGACATGACGTACTGAGCCATAGTGATGAGTTTGAGTTGAGTGAGGAAAAAACCTGAATGCGCATCCCGGCCAAGGCTGGCCAGATTGCGAACCCACGGGGATGCTGCTACTTTACTGGCTTGATCCGGCGTTCGCAATCGGATTTACCGGACCAAAATAAGACAGTCAAAATTTGCCGAACCGATCGTTGTTCAATAAAGGAGTAGATCGATGTTCACCCGCATCTCGCAGCGCCTGACGGCGCTGATCAGCGTCGCAATCGCTGGCCTGCTTCTGGTGGGAGGCAATGGCCCGCTGCAGTTGCAGCAGGTGGCCGGCCTGCTCAGCGACGTGGCCGACAATGTGCTGCCCAGCGTTGTGCTGATTGAAGAGGCCAAGTCAAGCTATCTCGAAGCGCGTGTCCAAGTGCTCTACCACATTGTTGAGAAGGAGCCCGCTGGCATGGAGACGCGCGCCCGGCAGGCGAATGAGCAGTTGGCCATGGCGCGCGCAGCCCTTAAGCGCTACGAAGCTTTGGTTGTCGATGCCGAGGATCGGAAGTTGCTTGACGCCAGCACCACTGCCCTTGTTGCTTATGTAGAGGGATTGCCGCGCTTGCTCCAGATGTCGGCCCAGCAAGAGAAAGAGGCTGGTTTGGCTTACATCCGTGAGACTCAGGGCCCCTTGGGCGTTGCCGCCCGCAACGCTTTAGAGGCTCAGGCTGCCTATAACGTAAAAGCGGCTGAAAACCTGAAGAAGCGTGCGCACGATACGATCGCGCAAGCGCGCTTCGTGCTTGTGAGTGCTTCGCTTGCCGTGATCGCATTCCTGCTCTGGATGGGCACGGGCTCGTATCGCATGATTGTCGGCACAGCCAATCGGGCGCGTGATGATGTAATACGCGTCGTGCGTGAACTTGATTTTTCCCGTCCTCTTGAGGTCAATGGTCAGGATGAACTTTCCGACCTCTTGCGCGCACTGAATCAGTTGATTGAGCGCTTGCGCGACGGCTTGAGTGCCGTGCGCGATAACGCCGATAGTCTGGCCAATGCCTCGGCGCAGTTGGCGACAGCATCGGCGAAGGTTCAGCGGGGGTCCGGTGATCAAAGTGATGCGGCCTCGTCGATGGCCGCCAGTGTCGAGCAAATGACGGTCAGCATCAGCCATGTGTCCGACCGCACCAGCGAAGCGAGCAGTCTGACCCGCGAATCTGGTGAGCAGGCCGCTGGTGGCCGCGCATCGGTCAGTAATATTGCTGGTCGTGTCGGCGGTATCGCGCAGCTGGTCGATGAGGCGGTCAATGAGTTGGGGCGCCTTGAAGATAGTGGCCGCCAGATCAGTACCGTGGTGGCGGTGATCAAGGATGTCGCTGATCAGACCAATTTGCTGGCGCTCAATGCGGCTATTGAGGCGGCGCGCGCGGGTGAGCAGGGACGCGGATTCGCGGTGGTTGCTGATGAAGTACGCAAGTTGGCCGAGCGTACAGCCAGTTCCACCATCGAGATCGCCGGTATGGTCGAGGCGATTCAGCAGCGCTCGGCGCAGGTGGCCTTGCGCATGAATGAAGCCGTGGCTTCTGTGCGCGAGGGGGTAAGTGAGGCCGGCTCAGCCAGCGCATCCATGGAACAGATTGCCAACAGCGCGGATCGCAGCTGCAATCTGGTGGGTGAAATTGCCAATGCGCTGCGTGAGCAAAGTATTGCCAGCAATACGATCGCGGGGCAAGTGGAGAAGGTGGCGCACATGGCCGATGAAAACAGTCATGCCGCCACTCGCAGTGCCGAGCTCGCAGGCGAGTTGCAGGGGTTGGCTAGTGCCATGCAGCAAACTGTCGCAGCTTATCGGTTAAGCTAGCCGCTATGGGAGCCACTATGGGAGTCGCAGTGGGAGACGCTATGGATGATGAAGTGCTTGTGTTGAGCGATGACCCTGCCGAGGCGGAGCTAGGCTCGCCCTGGAAAATTCTGGTTGTCGATGACGATGCGGATGTGCATGCCACTACTGGCTTTGCCCTCCAGGGCTATGTGTTCATGGGGCGCAAGGTCTCGTTGTCCAGTGCTTACAGTGGCCGGGAGGCACTGGAGATGTTTAATGGGCACGAGCTCGAATTTGATCTGGCCCTGATCGATGTGGTCATGGAAACTCCGACCGATGGCATCGACACCGCCAAGGCGATACGCAAACATCTGGAGTGCGTGCAGGTACCTTACATCATTCTTCGTTCAGGACAACCGGCCTATGCGCGGGCTGACGATTTACTGGCCATGCCGGAGATCAATGCGTATCTGAACAAGGCGAAATTGTCTGTTGAGCTCCTTCAGCAGGCGATCTCGCAAGGCCTTGCCATCACGGCAACGGCGAGGGACGCCGACGGCAATAGGACGCGTAGCGAGTGAGACTTGGCGACTGGCTGAGGCTCGGCGGAAAGGACGCGGTAAACGCCACAGTGCAGCAAAAGCATTCGCGCGCGATCAGCCGCCTCGAAAAGCAGACCTATCGATTGCTCAGTGCGGTGGTCGTGGCGCCTGTGCTGCTCGCCACACTGGTGGTTTTTGCGTGGGGGAGATTGTCTCTGCTCGATACGGCGACCAATCATTACGCACAGTTTCAGGCACAGGTAATTGCCGACAGTATCGGCACTCTTGCCGGCAGCGGTCACCCCGACCAGGTGGCGGATATTGCGCATGCCATGAGTCAATACCCGGTCATCGGTCAAGTAGCGATTACGCCGTTGAGCCCCGACATTGCTTCCTACACATGGTCGCGCCGGGATGCAGTGTTGTCCAGTGGCATTGAGGTGCCTATCCAGCACCGAGGACGCGTGCTGGGCACACTGGCTGTCTTGGGTGACACGCGCTACCTTGACGAACTGGCTCGCTCGACGCTGATCGGCTTTTTGCTCTTCATGATGTTGCAATGGATACTGACGCTGGTAACTGCGCGGCAATTGGCGGCGCGCGCGGTGCTTGAGCCGATTGCGCACATCCGCAGTGCTATTTCGCAATTGGCGGATGCGCAGCACGATAACCCCATACCGCCACTGCATGAGGGTAACGAGTTCGACGACATCATCAAGGATATCGAGGCCTCGCGCCAGATCGTCCGCTCGATACTTTCGGGCTTGGAAGACACGGTGACCCGGCGCACTCAGGAACTGACCGAAATCAACGACCAACTGATCATAACCCGTGACGAAATCGTGCAACAAAAACGACTGGCCAGTCTGGGTAATCTGGTCGCCGGGGTTGCTCACGAACTGAACACGCCGATTGGTAACGCGCGCTTGCTCGGGACATCGCTGGCGCGTAATGCCGAGGACTTTGTCCGGGCAGCAGAACAGGGGCTCAAACGTTCCGATTTCGATGAGTATGTGGCGATGATTCGCGAGGCAACCCCCGCCCTGGATCAGAATCTGGTGCGCGCATCTGATCTGATCAATCGCTTCAAGACCATGAGTGTGGACCAGACGACGGGCTATCGGCGCAAGTTCAGCCTTGCAGAAATCGTCGAGCAAAGCTTGCTGGCGATGCATCCGCGCTTAAAAAAGACCCGTATCACGGTCAATACCGACGTTCCTGACTCCATTCAGATGGATTCGGTCCCTGGGGTATATACGCAGGTACTGACCAATTTGATCGAAAACAGCTTGGTGCACGCATTCGATGAGGGGGCGGAGGGCACCATCTCCATCAGCGCCAACGCACTCGATGGCCGGTTGAAACTCGTTTTTGAGGATTCCGGGCACGGCATTCCCGATGATCGAGTCAATCGGGTGTTTGAACCGTTTTATACAACGCGACTGGGCATGGGCGGCAGTGGTCTTGGCTTGCACATTGTCTGGTCGCTGGTGAATTCGGTGGGTGGGCGGGTGAGTGTCGATGGTCGGCCGGGACGGGGAGCGTGCTTCACTGTCGAGGCACCGTTGGAGTTGCCACCGGGCGTCGGGGAGATGGGATGATGGTCGACTGCTTGAGGGCCCCGGTAGGCGGCACAGAATTTTCGATGTCCGGATAACATTGACCCATGGTGACTCATGAAATCCGCTGACAAGCTCGCCGACGAGCCCCACATCGGGTCGTTGATGGCCCGTTGGGAGCGCTACTTGAGTACGCGAGCTGTTGAGGAGTTTGTCGACTTCACGATGGCCTTGAATAACCTGGGCGCGCGTTTTGGTGAGTTGCGCTTGCCCGGCTTGACCCGTTTGTGCGAGGGTTTGGAGAATGCGGCGGTGGCGCGCATTGATTCCCCGCACCCGCTTTCTGAGCGTGATGTGGCCGCCCTGCAGCGGCAAATTGATACGCTGCGCGGAGCGCTAGGCAGCGTGGCAAGCCCGAAGGCTGAGCCGCGTCGGCGCAAGGAGACGGGAACTGGCGAAGTGCCCTGGATCATGCCCAGAGGGGTGCGCATTTTCGTTGGCGAAGGCATGGACGAGGTCGCCGGTAATATTCAGCGCCAGTTGTTGTTCATCGGCTTCGAGGTACTGCTCAGCGGATGGGTGGAGATCGAGGAACCCGAACGCACCAATCTGGCCGTGATTTTTTTGCCTGCCCTGAGCGGGTTGAGCCCACAGGACAGCCACTTCATTGTGGCCATGCGCGAGCGTTACCGGGTCAGCCAGTTGTTTTATGTGGGCGTGAGCGAGGACATGGATCACATGGTCGCGCTGTTGCGCAGCGGCATAGATGTGACTATTCCAGTGGGTGAGCCGATTTCTTCCCTGATTACGCAGGTAATCGACCTGGTCGAAGACTCTGAAAAGCCCAACTACCGGGTACTGGTGGTGGAAGATTCGCGGACTACCTCGGTAGCGATTCAGCGCACGCTGCGTGAGCACGGTATCGATACCTTGCCGGTAACTGATCCGTCAAAGCTGCTTTCGGCCATCGCCGGCTTTGAGCCGGATCTGGTGCTGATGGACATGCAGATGCCCCAGTTCGATGGCGTTGAGGCCACCCGCGTACTGCGCCAGTTGCGTGCCTACAAGTCCTTGCCCATCGTATACCTCTCGGCCGAACTCGATGTGGGCAAGCAGATGGATGCACTGCGGCTGGGTGGTGACCAGTTCTTGTCAAAGCCGCATAACCCCATTGTCTTGTCGGCAGTAGTCAAGACCAAGATTGAGCGCTACCGGGGCATGTTGCGCTCAACGCAGATCGATGGCTTGACCGGGCTGCTCAACCACACTGCTTCAAAAGCTCGGCTTGACAGCCTGGTCGCCATGAATGCTGACTCGGGTGAGTTGTCGGTGGTGATGATCGATATCGATCACTTCAAATCGATTAACGATACCCACGGGCATCCGGTCGGCGATCTCGTTATCCGTGGTTTGGCCTGGCTCTTGAAGGGCAAGTTGCGGGCCAAGGATCTGATCGGGCGCTACGGCGGCGAGGAATTTCTCGTGGCCTTGCCCGGCGCCGGACCGGAGGTCGCGCTGGAGGTCATCGACAATATTCGCGGTGCTTTTTCGGCCCTGCCGCACGTGGCCGATGACAGCACGATCTACTCCACCTTCAGTGCCGGTATCGCCTCGTTGCCTCAGTTTTCAGACGCCACCTCGCTGACGCGTGCGGCAGACCGGGCCTTGCTCGAAGCCAAGCGTCGGGGTCGCAACTGCGTGGTCAGCTCGCTCGAAATTCCGTAGCGATAGCAGACCAGCCTCATCGCCGTGCAGCCAGCGCCGACTTGCGGTAGCGCTGGCGGCGCGGCGGGGCTTTACTGCATGGCTTCGTACAAGGGCAGAGTCAGGAACTCGGGATAGTCCGGCGTCAGCGACATCTTGTCGAAGATGATTGCAGCCTGCTCGTACGTGCCCGTGGCTTCGCCCTGTGCCGTGTCCGTGGCCTTCACCTTGGTGAGTTCTTCGGCGATCATGCCGCGCACCATCTCTTCGGTGACCTTGCGTCCATCGTCCAGCTTGCCCTTGGGCGAGACCACCCACTGCCAGACTTGCGAGCGGGAGATCTCTGCCGTGGCGGCGTCTTCCATCAGGTTGTGGATCGGCACGCAGCCATTGCCCGCCAGCCATGAGCCCAAGTAGTGGATGCCGACATTGATATTGTTGCGCAGGCCGGTTTCGGTGATCGGTTGCTCGGGTTGGAAATTGAGCCAGTCTTTGCCGGAGTAGGTGCCGGTGACCTGCTTGCTCCACTGGTTGGGTTTGTCGCCCAGTACCTTCACGAACTCTTCCATCGCGATCGACACCAGCCCGGGGTGTGCGACCCAGCCGCCGTCATAGCCGTCGTTGGCATCGCGTGTCTTGTCATGACGAATGCCGCCCAACGCCTTCTCGTTGGCTACCGGATCACCCTTGATCGGGATCAGTGCGCTCATGCCGCCCATGGCCGGGGCGCCGCGCTTGTGACAGGCCTGCACCAGCGCCAGCGCATAGCTGCGCATGAAGGGTACCTCCATGGTGATGGCGCTGCGCTGGGCGAGGCAGAACTCCTTGTTCTTTTTGAATTTCTTGATGCACGAGAAGATGTAGTCCCAGCGGCCGGCATTCAGGCCTGCCGAGTGCTCGCGCAGTTCATAAAGAATCTCTTCCATCTCGAAGGTGGCAAGAATGGTCTCGACCAGCACGGTGGCCTTGATCGTGCCGCGTGCCATGCCGATGTGGTCTTGCGCCATGCAGAAAATCTCGTTCCACAGGCGCGCTTCGAGGTGCGATTCCATCTTGGGCAGATAGAAGAAGGGGCCGGCGCCACGGGCGACCTGCTCCTTGGCGTTGAGGAAGAAGACCAGACCGAAATCGAAAATGCCGCCGGAAACGCGCTGGCCGTCAACAGTCACATGCTTCTCGTCCAGGTGCCAGCCACGCGGGCGGATCTGCAGGGTGGCGATCTTGTCGTTGAGTTTGTATTCCTTGCCAGCTTCGTTCTTGAACGAGAGCTCGCGGCGAATGGCCTTGTACAGGTTGATCTGGCCCTGAATTTGGTTTTCCCACTTCGGGCTGTTCGAGTCCTCGAAGTCGGTCATGTAGGAATCCGCGCCCGAATTGAAGGCATTGATGATCATCTTGGCCTCGACGGGGCCGGTGATCTCGACGCGCCGGCATTCCAGCGCCTTGGGTAGCGGATTGACCCTCCAGTCGCCTTCGCGGATGTGCCTGGTCTCGGGCAGGAAGTCGGGCATCTCACCAGCGTCGATGCGGGCCTGGCGCTCGATTCGGGCGGCAAGCAGCTGCTGACGACGGGGTTCGAAGGCGCGGTGCAGCTTGGCGACCAGTTCCAGCGCTTCGGTGGTGAGAATGCGCTCGTAGTCGGGGGTGATCGGGGCATTGATCTGCATGCCGGCGGGGAGGGTGATGGCCATGGTGTTCTCCGATGGAGGGAAGGGGAAAGGTCTTATACAGGACCCAGTTTATTGGCTAACAAAAATAAAGAGAATAGGTCAATAATGCAATTCATCTTGTACTAAAAGTAAACAATGAGCCAATTCCGCCAGATATCGGCTTTCGTTGCCGTGGGCAACCGCGGCAGTCTTTCGGCCGCTGCCCGCGCCGAAGGCGTTACGCCGGCGATCATTGGCCGGCGCATTGATGCGCTGGAGGAGCGCCTCGGGGTCAAGTTGCTGGTGCGAACCACGCGCAAGGTGTCGCTGACCTTTGAAGGGGAAGCTTTCCTTGAAAACTGCCGACGTCTGCTCGATGACTTATCCAATGCCGAGGCGTCGGTCAGCCTCGGTGGGCTCAAAGCGAGCGGACATTTGCGTCTGACTGCGCCTGCGGGTTTTGGGCGCTTGCACGTTGCGCCGCCATTGATGGAATTTCTGGACGCGCATGCTGAGGTCACTGCCCACCTGGATCTTTCCGACCGAATTGTCGACTTGATCAATGAAAACATTGATTGCGCGGTGCGCATCGGCGGATTGAGCGACAGTTCGTTGGTCAGCGTAAGGCTTGGTGAAATGCGTCGGGTGGTGGTGGGTAGCGCGAGTTATCTTGAGCGCCAGGGGGTGCCCAGGTCGCCAGACGATCTTGCCGGCCACAACTGCCTGTCGCTGGGGCCGCAGCGAGGCTGGACTTTACGTGTGCGCAACGAAGTACAAACCGTCAAGGTCACGGGCAGCTTTGAGTGCAACGATGGTGCGGTGTTGCATGAATGGGCGCTCGCGGGAAAGGGCTTGGCGTGGCGCTCTCTGTGGGAAGTCGGCGCTGATATCACGGCGGGACGCCTCGTGAGCGTGCTTGACGAATGTGCCGCGCCACCGGTTGGCATCTATGCGGTGTTTCCTCAGCGCAGGCAGTTGGCGCTGCGTGTGCGCCTGTTTATCGATTTGCTGCGCCAGCGTTACGATGCGCCGGGCTATTGGCGCTAGGCCGCAACCGGTTGTTCGGGGGCAACTCGGGGCAGCGACAAGGTAATCACTGTGCCGACACCCAACGTAGAGACGAGTTCAAGCGCCCCCCCCAGCGTGCCTTCGACCAGTTGTCTGGCATAGTTAAGGCCGACCCCGCTGCCCCCGGCATCGGGGCGGGTGGTGAAAAATGGTGTGAATAGTTTCTTTTATACAGCATCACTAATACCGCTGCCGTTGTCGCTGACGCGAAGGAGCACCACGCTATCGCCTTCGACGCTGGCCGTCAGGTCGATGATTCCCGTGCTGTCCGGAGTAAATGCATGAAGCAGCGCATTTTGAATGAGGTTGGTGAGCACCTGCTCGAGAGGGCCCGGGTAGCTGATCATCTCAATGTCGTTGTCAATGTGCGTGGTGATACTGACTTTGGTTTTTCGCACACTGGGATGCAAGGTGGTCAGCACGTCGCCAACCAATGTGCTCATCTCAAAAGTGCGCCGCCGCATCGAGGCATAGTCAATTGCCACATGTTTTAGCGCCCCTGAAATTTCTGCAGCACGCTCTGCCGTTGCACAAAGTATTGTCAGCCCGCTGTCTAAGTCGTCGATGAACTCGTTCAAATAAGACTTTCGCAACTCGCCGGACTCAACGACGGTCCGGAATTCGGCGACCAGTTCGCGCAGACTGCTGGAAACCAGATTGGCATTGCCGATCGGCGTATTCAGGTCATGGGCGAGGGCAGGAACCATGCTCGATAGCAGGGCCATGGGGCGCAAACGAAGTTGCTCTGCATTCAGGCGTGCTAGCTCTGAGTCGCTGGCTCCCAGTTCGCGGGCAAGATTGGTGATCTCTTTTTTCAAGGCGCGCCTGGTATCACGAAGCTTGCTTTCCAGATCAAAAATCTGTGCGTTAAGGCGGTCGACATCCGCCTTGCGTGAGAGATTCAAGGCGTCCAGCGAACGCGTCAGGCTATTTTTCAGCAATTCCTCAACCGACCGCCAAGATTCGGTCGTGAATTGCTCTGCTTTACTTGAACGGGCCCGCGACTTAGTTCGATTAGAAGTTTTCATGGGAAGATTCTGACTTATTGAGGAGCAAGTTCGTTCAGGCTACAAACTTCCGCTAGGTAACGCACCCCAAAAATCACGCTCCGAGTTTTCCATTCATGGGGTTGGTGACGTCTGCCGGAATACTCTGCGCAACAGGTAGCCGCTTGAACAAGCGGACTCTTTCTATCTCGACCGACGTCAGCAATCCGCTCGTCGAGCAGCGCGGTTTATGGGATTCCCAATAGTTTGTGCGTTTGCAAACTCAATCGCCATTGCGGATGAGCTTTGCAATAGTTGATTGCCGCCTGAGTATTCTTTTCTCGAGAGGCGTTGTCCATGGGTTGCAAATAAAAATGCGTGAAGTTCAATTGCACGAATTGCTCGGGCAACGCATCGGATTGCGGATAGACCAATTTGAGCTCATGCCCTCTCTTAACGATGACGTCTGCAATCCCTTTGGGACTCACGCAGACCCAATCAATGCCCTCGGGAGGCGCAATTGTTCCATTGGTCTCTACCGCTATTTCGAACCCTTCCGCATGCAATGCTTCGATCAAGGCGTCATCGATTTGGAGCAATGGTTCGCCACCGGTGCCTACGACGAAACGATGTGACGAAGAATCCTTGGGCCATTGGGCCGTGATGGCAGCTACCAATGATTGAGCGTCACGAAATTTTCCTCCGCCCGGTCCATCGATTCCGACAAAGTCCGTATCGCAAAATCGACAAATGGCCGAAGCACGATCACGCTCCAATCCAGACCACAAGTTGCATCCCGAAAATCGACAAAACACCGCCGGGCGTCCCGCGTTCGCGCCTTCGCCCTGCAGCGTGTAGAAGATCTCCTTAACCGAATACGTCATGGCTATATGGGCAACGCCGGTCCGACCTCGCCCCAGGCCAGGGTGACTCCGCATCCGCGCGTTTCATACAAATCAATGCGATCCAATTGTAGAAGGTGAGGTGACGTTTGTTCGCGTATCCAACGCGCGACAGACGCGACATCTGCATCCGCCATCCCATCCATTTCGTGCAAGGGGCGATGATCCAGTCGCTTAAAAATCGGATCGAAAATCGTTTTGACGTCTCCGAAATCGATTGTCCATCCCATGACTTGATCCAAAGGCGCATGCAAATGCAAACGCAAGGTGTAAGTGTGTCCGTGGACGTGACGCCGTTTGTCGCCTTCCGGGGCGAATTTCAAACGCATCGCACTGTCCAAGGTCATTTCTTTCCAAATTCGATAATGTGACCCATCAAAATGCGCCCCGCAACTGGCCGTTTCATACACCGTGACCCATGACAATTCGGGCAATTGTGGCTTAAGACGTTTCCATATCCAGGCGGAAATGACTTCACTCGTCGGATTGTTCAGTCCTTCGATGTCGTTCAAGCATGCATGATCCAATTCGTCGTATATGGGGGCCCATAACGCGTCCAAATGGTCGTAATCGATCCCGATTGCGCGCGACCCCAACGCTTGGTCTGCGTGAATGATGACTTCGAACCCATGCCCATGCATGCGACCACATTTGTGTCCAGGCGGTACATAGGGCAGTTGATGAGCCGATTGAAATACATAGCGACGCCAAATGTGTGCGTGATCCTCTGTGTCTAAATCGACACCTTCGTGCTGCGTGCTCTGCACGCCAATGCTGTTGATGTTGGCAAACGGCAATCGAGCGCGGACCCAGCGAGCCAGGTTTTCGTCGGTAGGGACAGCCAGGCGGGCGTTCAAATCGGTGTAATCCAAGGGGGCTACTGCCGCCGCCAAGGCTTGTCGCAAGGCATCGACTTCCGCGCCGGGAAAGTCAGCCCACTCTTTGGGCAGGACGCAGCGGACATCAGCCAAAAAGCTATGCCCGTGCAATCGACCCGAACGATGCCCATCAGGCAATATGGACACCCTACGGGCGGCCTCAAAATTGATGGCCGCGGAATACAAAAGAATTTCAGTCATGTATCAGGAAAAACGTGCGTTTATTGGATCGCCCATACCGAGCTCAGAGAAACCCTTATTTCGCAATTGACAGGAATCGCAATGCCCGCACGGTTTTCCATCGGGAGTCGGGTCATAACAACTACTGGTGATCGAGTAATCGACACCCAACGCCAAACCCTGCTGAATAATTTGCGCCTTGGTCAAATCGATCAATGGCGTGTGAATACGCAATTTTTGCGTGCCTTCCACCCCCGCTTTGGTGGCCAAATTGGCCATGGTTTCATAGGCCGAGATGAATTCGGGGCGACAATCTGGGTAGCCGGAATAATCCAGGGCGTTGACTCCGATGAATACATCACTGGTTTGTAATGTCTCGGCCCATGCCAACGCAAAACTTAAAAATATCGTATTGCGAGCCGGGACATAGGTGATGGGAATGCCATGACTCATCGAATCGACAGATCGATCTTTCGGTACCGCGATGTCACTGGTTAATGCGGACCCACCAAATTGACGCAGGTCGATATCCACCACGATGTGCTTCACGACGCCCAGCGCCTTGGCAATCTCTTCCGCTCTGGCCAATTCAACGCTGTGCCGCTGACCGTACCGGAAGCTCATCGCATAGCACTCAAAGCCTTCGCTCTTAGCGATCGCCAAACTCGTCGCTGAATCCAACCCACCGCTTAACAACACAATTGCCCGTTTCATGTCCCTCAATCCGTGGTCATATAAATTCACGTCTTTCCTGGGGGCAATCCGCGTGCTTGTTTGCGGTCAGATCCCTGGTGATTGCCCCCGTTGTCGGTAGCGTCGAGTCGATTTAGGCGATTCACTCACCGCAAGTCGGCGCTGGCGAGACGGCGTTTCGTCATTTTAGTGCGCCCAGACACATCTCCCCCCGCCGCTGTCGCGGAATAGCGTGTTCGGTCGGGTGGCGAATTGGCGCCGTGGGCTAGCCGCCGCGCCCGACCACTGACCCGGTGGCGATCAACTCGTCGAGCAGCGCCAATGAGGCACTGCCCGAACAACTGAACGGATCGAGTTCGGGTCGCTCGGAATACTTGAGCAAGAGCGCGGGGTTGATCTTGGACAGGTTGACCTGCCCCATGGTCCAGCCACCGAAGCGGCGCTCGGCAATTTCTTCGAAGTACAGAATGCGCACATGGACATGGCGCGGGTCGGTAACGATGGTGTTATACAGCTCACACACCGCATCGCGCCCACCTTCGAGCACCTGAATGAACTGGTCGTCGCTGTAGCAGAGCAGGCCAGTGATACCCCGCGGAACGTTGTGCCACTTCGATTGCTCCATGATCGAATCAATCACAGCGGGTGTCAGAGGCGCCGCAGCGCGGCTGGCATAGAGCAGGCGGACTAGCATCGTCGTCTCAATTCTTCAAGTTGATCAGGGAAAGAAACTCGCGGCGCAGCGCCGAGTCTTTCAGGAACGACCCGCGCATCACGCTGTTGATCATTTTCGCATCGGTGTCCTTGACGCCGCGCCAGTGCATGCAGAAATGATCGGCCTCCATCACCACGGCGAGACCGTCGGGGCTGACCTTCTGCATGAGCAGATCGGCCATCTGGGTAATCGCCTCTTCCTGAATCTGCGGGCGTGACATCACCCACTCGGCGAGGCGTGAATACTTGGACAAGCCGATCAGGTTGGAGTGCTCGTTGGGCATCAGGCCGATCCAGATCCTCCCCATGATCGGACACAGGTGGTGGCTGCAGGCGCTGCGCACCTTGATCGGGCCGACGATCATCAGCTCGTTCAGGTGCTCGGCATTGGGGAACTCGGTGACTGGTGGCGCAGCCATGTAGCGGCCGCGAAACACCTCCGTGAGATACATCTTGGCGACACGGCGCGCGGTGTCTTGCGTGTTGTGATCACTCTCGATGTCGATTACCAGGCTTTCCAGCACGCCTTTCATTTTTGAGGTGGGTTCGGACTGCGAAGCGGCGGGGTCTTCGCTACGGCCACTAATGGTCATGGGCATGGGCTCAGGCTGAGAAAGGAAGCAGCCGCAGTGAGTAGGAGTACCACGGCCACGGAACCGATGGTAGCCGAACCTCAGCCACAATCAACCCTGAGCACAGCAGGGGCTAGGCCGTTCATGACCATGGGGAAGGACGACGATTGCGGTCAGATCGCCGTCCTGCCAGCGCCGACTTGCGGTAGCGATACGGGTGCAGCGTTGCGGGTGAAACCAGGGCACGATCATGGCTTCTATGAGTCACCTCACGCCGACCCCTGCGGGTTCCCGGCAGAAGCCCCGCCGGGCCCGTAGCTCGGCGGGGCTTTGTGAGGAGTGCGTTGCTGCTTAACGGCTCAGGCGAAGTTCTTTTCGGCGAAGGACCAATTGGCAAGGCTGTTCAGGAAGGTCTCAACGAACTTCGGACGGGCATTGCGGTAGTCGATGTAGTAGGCGTGTTCCCAGACATCGATGCAGAGCAAGGCTTTGTCTGCGGTAGTCAGCGGGGTGCCGGCAGCGCCGGTATTGACGATGTCCACAGAGCCGTCAGCCTTTTTCACCAGCCAGGTCCAGCCCGAACCAAAGTTGCCGACAGCCGAGGTCTGAAAGGCTTTCTTGAACTCGTCAAAGCTGCCCCACTCCTTTTCGATAGCGCCAAGTAGTAAACCGCCGGGGCTGCCGCCGCCATTGGGCGTAAGGCAATTCCAGAAAAAGCTGTGGTTCCAGACCTGAGCCGAGTTGTTGTAAATACCACCTGCGGGTGCCTTCTTGATGATGGCCTCGAGGTCGAGGCTCTCATACTCGGTGCCCTTGATCAGGTTGTTGAGGTTGGTGACATAGGCCTGATGGTGCTTGGCGTAGTGGTACTCAAAGGTTTCCTTCGACATATGCGGAGCAAGCGCATCGGTGGCGTAGGGAAGAGCGGGCAGGGTATGTTCCATGGTGGGGTTCCTCAGGTGGGTTGAAGTACGGTGAAAAAACTCGCTTAGTTGACTATTCTAGTCGGGTTTATGTGAGCCGGCAATGAGCGCATCGGGCAAGATCGGGTGTGCGCTGATCGAGCCATGCGCGAGTTGTATGCTGAACGCGGCATGGCTGGTCAGTTGCGTCGGATCAAGCACGACAGCACCTTGGTGATTGCGCACGATCGCGTAGCCGCGCGCCAAAGTGCGCTCCGGCGCGAGATGCGCAATCGCTTGTTCGGCATGGCTCAGCGCATGCTGATGCTCGCTCAACTGTGCCTGCATCGCATGGTGCAGGCGGTGCGTCAGTCGGGTTTGCTCGTCGCGGTAAAGCCTCAGATCCGGTCGTCTTGCCTGCCAGCGGGTTTGCCCGCTGCGTATCCGAAAGTCAGCCAGGGTGAGCTGTCGGTGCATGGCGGCATGCAGTCGGCTGGCCAGCCAGCCGGCTTGTTCGAGGCTGCGCGCGATACGTGTGGCGGGGTGTATCAACTGGGCCGCAAGACCGTCCACGCGCAAGCTGGCCTCACGCAGCCGTCGGTTCATGCTTTCGCGCAGCCGATGGCGCACGCGTTCGAGCGTGTGTGCCGCGGCGAACCAGTGCGCAGAAACCAACTCGGCGGCGGCGGTCGGGGTGGCTGCCCGTTGATCCGCTACGAGATCGCTGATGGTCAGGTCGGTCTCGTGCCCTACACCACTGACGACCGGAATCGCGCTGGTGCCAATGGCGCGGGCGGTGCTTTCCTCGTTGAATGGCCACAGATCCTCAATGCTGCCACCGCCGCGTACCAATAGAAGTACGTCGCAGTTGCCTGCCCTGTTCGCTGAATGGAGGGCCTCGACGATGCCGGGTGCCGCTTCGGCACCCTGAACCCGGGTGGGATAAAGCACTATGGACACGTGCGGAGCGCGACGGCGTAACGCCGCGATCACGTCATGAAAAGCGGCGGCCTGCGGCGAGGTGATCACGCCGATTCGGCGCGGATAGAGCGGCAAGGGGCGCTTGCGTTCGCAGGCAAACATTCCTTCGGTGTCGAGTTGCTGGCGCAGGCGGGCAAAGGCTTCATACAGCTTGCCCAGCCCGGCGCGCCGCATGCCATCGACACTGAGTTGAACGTCACCCCGTGCCTCAAATAGGGTGATTCGAGCATTGACTTCGACCTGTTGCCCGTTGGCCAGTTGCCAGCCGACAAGCTGGACTCGGTTGCGAAACATCACGCAGCGCATTTGGGCGCTTTCGTCCTTCAGGCTGAAGTAGATGTGACCGGAGGCGGCCCGCACCAGATTCGAGACCTCACCGCTCACCCAGAGCAAGGGAAAGCTACTTTCGATGGAGCGACGTAGCTTGCCGCTTAACTCGCTGACGGATAGTACGGGCAAGGTCATCGAAGCACTCGGTGGGGAGGGGCATCCGGGAAGGGGGGGGGCATTGTTCACTGTTCGCCGAGCGGATCAGCGGATTGGGGGCGAGCAGCGTAACCAGCCTGAGAAGAGCGCAAATTCCAGCGCTTGTCAACGCGGGTGAGTCTACTCCATCCACATCTCTTGCTAATGTTAGCGATGGCTGTCGCGATGGGCGTGAAACCTCCATCAGCACAAGAGGAATTTTGTAAACATCTGATTAATAACATAAAAAAATATTGCTCAAGTTTCGTCTTTTGCGAAAAAGCCTTTTGGCTGTGGCACTTAGCGTAGTCAGCCGGCAATTCTCCACAAAGTTATCCACAGATTTTGTGGATAACCATCGCCTTGCGTGGGAGGGCGGTCGAGTTATGCGCAGGGCCGCTTCGGCGGTGGTGTTCTGCCTTTTGCAACCCTGGGGCCTGGCGTAGGCTTACCGAATTGTTTTCGTGCGATATTTTCTGTGGCAACTGAGCTTGTTTCTTTGGCAGCGCCTGCTCTGCTAAATCTGTTCAAGGTGGCGCTTGACAGTTCGCTGGTTGAGCGCGGTACCCGGCAGGCGCTGGAATTGATCGGGTCCAGCGACCAGTTCTGGCGCGCCTGCGCTGTGAGTGAACTTGAATCGATGGCGGCGGGAGGCAATGCGGCCGCGCAGGCCGAACTCGCTTGGCGTTACGCCGTGGGCGAGGGTGTCGGGCAATCGTATGCCCACGCAATGCGCTGGGCTTCGCGCAGTGCAGAGATGGGGGTGCCGGCGGGCTCGGCGGTGCTTGGTTGGTTGATCTATCAGGGAGCCGGGGTCCCCCAAGACCATGTCGAGGCGGCTCGCCTGTTTCGATTTTCAGCCGACAGTGGCGACCAGCGTGGTGCGATCTGGTACGGGCTTTGTCTCTTGCGTGGCCATGGTGTTGTCCAGAACACCGAAAGCGCCCGAGCGTACCTTCGTCCCCCTGCGGAGGCTGGCTTGCGTCTGGCTCAATATTGGCTGGGGCGTATTGACTATTTTTCCGGTGCTTATGCCGATGCGGTGACCTGGCTGGAGCGAGCGGCGGCGCAGGGCCTGCCGCGGGCCAAAGATCTACTGGCGCGCTGCTGCTTCTTTGGTCGTGGCATTGAGCCCGCGCAAGCGCGGGCAGCCGAACTCTGGCGGGCCGCTGCCGACGAGGGCGTGCTCAGCGCCTGCTTTTGTACCGGATTGTGTCTTTATATGGGGGCAGGGCGTCCAATCGATAAGAAGGCCGCCGTGCCCTATTTCCGAGCCGCAGCCCGCAAGGGGCAAGCCAGTGCAATGTTTTTGCTGGGTCAGTGCTATACCTTTGGTCATGGGGTGACGCCGGATGTGAAGGCAGCGCTGGGCTGGTACCGACGCGCTGCCGCCAAGGGCAGTAGCGAGGCGGCCTTTGAGCTTGGTGAATGCGCTGCTCATGGCTTGGATGCCACGCCCGATCTCGAGGAGGCGCTGTACTGGTGGCGCGAGGCGGCACAAAGTGGGCATGGGCGAGCGCAAATCAAGGTGGCACATTGCTACCGCTGGGGTGACGGCGTAAGCGAGGACAAGGCCTTTGCGGTGGACTGCTACCGGAAAGCGTTTGCCGGTGGCGACATGGGCGCTGCGGTTTGGCTGGGCGAGTGTTACGAATACGGTGAGGGAATCGCCGCCGAGCCCGCTGCGGCGCTCGCGTTTTACGCTCAGGCGGCTCAGGCAGGCGACCCGCATGGCATGGCCGAGTTCGGTCGTTGCCTGCTTCATGGCATTGGCACCCGGGTGCAACGGGCGCTCGGCGAATACTGGCTGCGCAAGGGGGCCGAGGCCGGCTGGAGTACGGCGCTCGGTGAGTTGGAACGGCACTGGTTTGACCGCGCTGAGCGTCTCGTGGCAAACGCCCGTGGTAGCACGACGCGTGTGGTTGCCGCGGCTGGCCTGTATCGTCGTGCTGCGGATATGGGGCACTCGCGTGCCGCTCTTCGCTATGCACAATGTCTTCGGTTTGGTCATGGCCTTGCGCGTGATCAGGTGCTTGCCATGCACTGGTTTGGCAAGGCATCGGCGCTGCTCGATGCCAAACTGGCGTTAGGTGACATGTATTTTTTTGGCGAGGCCGGTCCGGCACGTCCCGCTGAAGCGTTTCGCTGGTACCTGCTGGCAGCGGAGCAGGGCGACGATGCCTATGCGATGTACAGCGCTGGCTACTGCTTGTTACATGGGGTCGGTACGCTGCCGAATGTAGAGCGGGGGCTGCTCTGGCTTGAGGAATCTGCCACGCGGGGCGATCGCGATGCGCAGTACGAACTCGCGCGCGCCTACGGTGGCGGATTTCCAGACCTGACGGACAACCGTCGGGCTCTCAAATGGCTCAAGTCGGCGGCACGCTTGGGGCATGATCAGGCACAGCAAAATCTCGATAGGCATCGGTAACTCGGTAACCATTGGCATTGCTTGTCCAGCGGCGAATCTCGCCCCTCATCGGCACGGGTAGAATAATCGGTGGCCGCCCCTTTCACGACAAAATGATCGGTCTGCGCTCACTTCGACAAACTTTCGCGACAATTTCATAAGGTAACTTCGTATGGCGCAGGATCAAAACGCTCTGGTCTGGCTAGACATGGAGATGACCGGACTGAATCCTGATTCGGACCGCATCATCGAGTTGGCGATGGTGGTCACGAACTCTGATCTGGTGATTGTCGCCGAAGCCCCTGTGTGGGTGGTGCGGCAGCCGGTGGAAGTCATGAACGGCATGGATGAGTGGAATCGAAACACTCATGGCCGCTCGGGGCTCACTCAGCGCGTGCTTGCGGCACAGCTGTCAGAATTGGACGTTGAGGAGGCGGCCTTGACGTTCCTGCAGGCGCATGTGCCCAAGCATGCCACGCCGATGTGCGGCAACTCGATCTGTCAGGATCGTCGCTTTATGGCGCGTTACATGCCCAGGCTCGAAGACTGGTTTCACTATCGCAATCTCGACGTATCGACGCTCAAAGAGTTATGCAAACGTTGGCGCCCTGCCTTGGCTAAAGAGCTCAAGAAGCATGGTCGTCACGAGGCTCTGGCTGATATCTATGAGTCGATTGACGAACTGCGCTTCTACCGCGAAAAATTTCTGCGGCTTGAGTAGGTTTTTGAGCCAATAAGAGCAATTAGTCGCTGTTGCGCTGATAGAGGCGTAGGCGCTCTTTGCGATCGCCGGGGCGGAAAAACTCTTTGGTGAACCGCCATCCGGGAATCTGCGCTACCGCACCGGAGCCCGCTTGCACCAAGCGGAAGCGGCAATTTCCGGCGCTGCCTGGCAGTTGGGTTTGCAAGTCAGCGAAATAATAGAGCGATGCGCGTTGCCCCGATCCGACACCACTTCGTTCAATGCACCCAGGGTTCGGGCCCAGTTGTTGGCGCAGTCCTGCGGCGACGCTTCTGTACGACTTTTCATGGTCGACCCAGGGCATCATCAGGCAAGAAATCAGGGTCGATAGGCAGACAATGCCGACAGCCCACCGACTCGTTGCCCGCCACGGCGAACGCTTAGCACTTAACAACATATATATCCAGAAACCAGTCGCTATCACCGCCGCAGTAAGCGCAAACCAGGACAGTTCGGGATGGAAGTCCGGGGCAAATTTGGTGAAGTTTTTGGCAATGCGCGCAGGTTGCCCGGTCAGGATCGAAATACCGGCAAGCCAGACGACCCCCATAAACAGGGTGAGCGTGATGCAGCCAAACCAGTCAAATGCATTGGCGGCACCACGACGCAGACGCCCAGCCTCGGCGCTTCCCAGGATGGCCAATGCGACGATCATCACCGGAATGACCTCATTGGCCTCATCAGCAACAAAATAGAGCAGCAGTGATGCCAGCACCGCGAATAAGGGGATAAGGTGGCGACCGAGAAGAAGTTGCCGCCGATTGAGCCACAATGTCCACGCGGAAAGCGGCAACACCGGCCACGTTCCCCAAATTAGCAACTCGATCCGGCGGATGTCGACGGATGGGCGCGAGAACAAGCGTTCGAGCTCCTGCGCAAGCCATGGGTCAAGAAGCTTTGGCGCGAATTCATTGAGTGCCAACGGCCACAGCAAGGCGAGCGCGCTGCCGATTCCGAGGGAGATCAGCCATGACTCCCTCGCCACACGTCGCCAAGTGGGAAAGAGCAGAGCAACGAAAGTTATCGATACATTGAGCATGAGGCTTTCTAAGCCTGCCGCTAAAAAGCCCAGGCCAACCGCCAGCCCCAGGCCCAGCGCGCAGCGCCGGGGATAAAGCGGCCACCAGGCGAGCGCGGCGAACACCCCGCTGGTCGCAGCAAAAGCTGCAATCGCCGGTTGCGAATCGTGAGCAGGTATCAGAAGTCCAAGCGAGCCAATGGCCAGCAAGGGGGCGATGTAGCCGGCTTCACGGCCATGAAAACCGCGCGCCGAGAGAGAAATCAGCAGCAGCCCAAGCAGCAGAAAAAGACTGGATGCCAAGCGTGCGGCGTCGTGCCAGGGAAGAAACGTGTCAAGAAGGTTGCCAAGGCCAGCACTTATCCAGTGATAAAGCGGCGGGTTGTGCAACCACGGCTCGCCCGCCAGCATCGGTACAAGCCACGTAGGGTGGCCTAGTGAGGCAGGTGCAGTCGCAAAGGAGTGCGCTATCGCCAGATTTACGGCGTCGGTGTTTTTCCATGGGTCGTGCCCGACGATGCCCGCCAAGGCGTAGATCACGCACAGGAGGGCGATCAATGCAGGGCCGAAAAGGACGGCACTGGCGGTGGGTGTTTGCGATCGCGACGCGGGCATGTGGGCATCCTACGCGGGTTAGCGCTAGTCGATCAGTCGAAATGTCAGTAAAAAAGGCAGCCAATGGCTGCCTTTTTTCGCGAAACCCTGACGGGTTGCGTTCTTGTGTATCAGGTTCGTCAGGCACCCGGACGCAGATATCTCTGACGGAAGCGCTCAACGCGGCCGGCAGTGTCGACGATCTTCTGTTTGCCCGTATAAAAGGGGTGGCACTCAGAACACACTTCAACGTGCAGCGGCTTGACGCTGGTCGAGCGGGTTTTGAAGGCGTTGCCGCAACTGCAGGTCACGTTAATTTCGTCGTACTTTGGGTGAATGCCGTCTTTCATGAATCTGTCCTCAAGTGAGCGACCCGTGAATTTGGCGGGCCTAGAAAAGCCCAGCATTATTCACGAGTCTGTGCAGGAAATCAATACATCTAACCGCGACGCATGGCGTCAAAGAACTCGCCGTTATTTTTGGTGGCGCGTACTTTGTCGAGCAGGAACTCCATGGCTTCCATGTCGTCCATGTTGTAGAGCAATTTGCGCAAGATCCACATTTTTTGCAAGACATCGGGCTTGAGCAACAGTTCCTCTCGGCGCGTACCCGAACGATTCACATTGATCGCCGGGTAGACGCGCTTCTCCGCCATCTTGCGGTCGAGGTGTATTTCCATGTTGCCCGTGCCCTTGAACTCCTCGTAAATCACATCGTCCATCCGCGATCCGGTCTCGATCAGAGCCGTGGCAATGATGGTCAGCGAGCCACCCTCTTCGATATTGCGCGCGGCACCAAAAAAACGCTTGGGTTTTTGCAGGGCATTGGCATCAACACCGCCCGTCAGCACCTTGCCCGAGGCGGGCTGAACGGTATTGTAGGCGCGAGCCAGACGGGTAATTGAATCGAGCAGGATGACGACATCCTTCTTGTGCTCAACCAGGCGCTTGGCTTTCTCTATCACCATCTCGGCCACTTGCACGTGGCGGGTCGCCGGTTCGTCAAATGTCGAGGCAACAACCTCGCCCTTTACTGTACGCAGCATTTCAGTCACTTCTTCGGGGCGCTCGTCGATCAGCAGAACGATGAGCGTGACATCCGGGTGATTGGTTGTGATGGCATGGGCGATATGCTGCATCATGACCGTCTTGCCGCTCTTCGGGCTGGCGACGAGCAGACCGCGCTGCCCTTTGCCGATTGGCGCGATCATGTCAATCACACGGCTGGTGATGTTTTCTTCGCTACGAATTTCGCGCTCAAGCAACAAGTGGTCTGTAGGATGAAGCGGCGTCAGGTTCTCGAAAAGAATCTTGTGCTTGCTTTTTTCGGGGGCCTCGCCATTGACGAGATCGACCTTTACCAGAGCAAAGTAGCGCTCCCCGTCTTTTGGCGTGCGAATTTCACCTTCGATGGTGTCGCCGGTATGAAGGTTGAAGCGGCGTACCTGACTTGGGCTGACATAAACATCGTCGGTGTTCGCGAGGTACGAAGTATCCGATGAGCGAAGAAAGCCGAAGCCATCCGGCAGCACTTCGAGCACCCCATCGCCATGAATGATCTCGCCCCGCTTGGCTTGATTCTTGAGCAGAGCGAAGATCAACTCCTGTTTGCGCAGGCGGTTGGCACCTTCTATCTGGGCGGCGGCGGCCATCTCAAGAAGGTGGCTGACGTGAAGTGCTTTGAGTTCGGAAAGATGCATGTCGATCTGCGCGAAGTGACCCGGAGAAATCCGGTATCAGAGGGGGGGGGAGGGGGATTTTTACGCCTTGACAGCCTGTGCTGGACAAGGCCACAACTGCACGGAACAATAGTTGGGGCTACCCGTTCCGTGTCTGCCTGAAGCTGGCTATAACGCCAAGCTTCGAGCCTCGATTCTAATCACTCAAATATTGCTGTCAATAAAAGCAGTCAGCTGCCCCTTGGTCAGGGCGCCAACTTTCTGGGCTTCAACTTGCCCATTCTTGAACAGCAGCAATGTGGGGATGCCGCGAATCCCGAATTCACCAGGCGTCGCAGGGTTGTCGTCGATATTGAGTTTGACCACCTTGATTTTGCCGCTGTAAGCACGGGCCACATCATCAAGGATGGGCGCGATCATTTTGCAGGGGCCGCACCACTCTGCCCAAAAATCAACTATCGTGGGAAGTGGCGACTGCTTGACTTCGGCGTCAAAATTGGCGTCGGATACGTGAAGGATGTGCTCGCTCATTTGAAAATAGACCGTTGGTAGGGGATAAGAAGCGGAGTCGCAGACCGCGGTTGGAAACGAGGGTATCGGGGCGGCTGGGTTGGTGCAAAAGTCATAGTGCCTTCGCAACACGATACCATGGCAGAATCGTAACAAAAAAAAGCGGTGGGGGAAACAGTAATGAGCTGGTAAGAACCCCGCTTTGGCCCAAGTGAATCATTTTGCCGACGCTGATGTCGCCGCTGGTGCGGCAAAAAAGAAATAGAGAGGTAGCAAGAATGACCTATGTAGTGACTGAATCCTGCATCAAATGCAAGTACACGGATTGTGTTGATGTCTGCCCCGTAGATTGTTTCCATGAGGGCCCCAATTTTCTTGTGATTGATCCCGATGAGTGCATCGATTGCACGCTATGTGTTGCCGAGTGCCCTGCCGAGGCAATCTTCGCGGAGGACGATGTCCCGGCAGATCAGCGACAATTTACTGCCCTCAATGCCGACTTGGCCAAGATATGGCCAGTGATTCTTGAACGCAAAGCCCCCTTGCCTGGGGCGGACGATCTGGTAAAGACACCTGGCAAGCTCCAGTTTCTTGAGCGTTGAACGCCGTGGCAAGGCATTTCCTTCAGGCAGGCGATCCACTCCTGGGCTAACATAGGGCATACGTTTTAATCACTTACCGATTCGTGAGAGGCAGCACATGCAAGTCAGGGAAATTCTCGAGATCAAGGGCACCGTGCTCTACACCATTGCGCCCGAGAAGACGCTTGCCGAGGCTGTTGATGTCATGGCGGATCTGGATGCGGGCTCTCTGGTCTGTTTTTCTGCCGGGAAAATGGTCGGAATGCTGACCTTTCGCGAGGTGCTAAAGGCCGTTCATGCCGGGGGCAAAGATTGGCAGCAGGTGAAGGTAGCATCGGCGATGGTGGCTGATCCGTTCACCGCTCGTCCGGAAATGGAGATGGACGAACTGCGCCGCCAAATGATCGACAACCACCAGCGGTATATTCCGGTCATGGACGGCAGCTTGCTGATGGGCGTGGTTTCCTTCCATGATGTGGCCAAGGCCGTGTTGGAGGAGCAGAGCTTCGAGAACAGGATGCTGAAGGCCTACATCCGTGATTGGCCTACTGAAAAGAGCGAATAGCTCAGTTTTGTCTCGCTCTCGGGATTTTTCTCGCTGCGCAAACTTCTGACCTTCAGGCTCTCTATTGAGCCACAAGTGCACCATGTCTGGTAATTCCATCGGTACTCTGTTTCGTGTTACCTCGTTCGGCGAATCGCACGGTCCGGCCATTGGCTGTGTCGTCGATGGATGCCCACCGGGACTGGATCTCGCGGAAAGCGATATTCAGACGGAGCTCGATCGACGCAAGCCTGGCACGTCGCGACACGTCACTCAGCGGCGTGAGCCGGATACGGTTGAAATTCTTTCCGGCGTGTTTGAGGGAAAGACGACCGGTACGCCCATTGGTCTGCTGATTCGCAATCAGGATCAGCGCAGTAAAGACTACGGAAACATCGCCCAGAGCTTCCGGCCTGGGCATGCTGATTACCCTTACTGGCAGAAATATGGCATTCGCGACCATCGTGGGGGCGGGCGCTCATCTGCGCGCGAGACGGCGGTCAGGGTGGCGGCAGGTGCTATTGCGCGAAAGTGGCTGCACCAGCGCTATGGCGTCGAAATTATGGGTTGGATGACTCAGCTGGGTCCGATTGAAATCCCCTTTGTTGATGCCGGTGCCATTTCTGAGAACCCATTTTTTGCGCCGAATGCGAGCATCGTCGCGGAACTGGAAACCTATATGGACAGGCTGCGCAAGGATGGTGATTCCGTCGGCGCTCGGCTCTCGGTACAGGCACGCGGCGTACCGGTGGGTTGGGGCGATCCGGTCTATGACCGTCTCGATGCCGACATCGCGCATGCCATGATGAGTATCAACGCCGTCAAGGGTGTCGAGATTGGTGCCGGGTTTGCCGCAGTCAGTCAGCGTGGCAGCGAGCATGGCGATGAAATTACGCCAGAAGGTTTCCTGAGTAACCACGCCGGCGGTGTATTGGGAGGGTTATCGACCGGACAGGACATCAAGGTAAGCATCGCGGTCAAGCCGACATCAAGCATTCGTTTGCCGCGTCGGTCTATCGATACCGACGGCAACCCGACCCTGGTGGAAACTCACGGGCGTCATGACCCTTGCGTGGGCATTCGGGCGACTCCGATCGCCGAAGCGATGCTCGCGCTGGTACTGATCGATGCCGCGTTGCGCCATCGTGCCCAGTGTGCCGATGTGGTGCCGCCCACTCGTATCGTGCCAGCAATGCCAGGAGATGCTGGCCAGAATTGAGCAATAGGCCGAAGTTGGGCTGATCTGGGTCAACATCTGGCGTACAAAAGTAGAATCCAATGCTCGCATGTAACGCAGGACAACAGCAAAGAACCATCGTCTCCATCAAAAGGAAGCCAGAATGCACGTCGAACATCACGATCTTCACCACGAATTTCCCGAGTTTTCAGAAGCGATCCACAGCCTGAAGACAGACAATAAGCACTTTGCCAAGCTTTTCAATGAGTACCATGACATCACTGGCAATGTCGAGAAACTGGCTGGGCAGGACATCCCGGTAGCCGACGAGACGTTCGAGGAATTGAAGAAGAAGCGCCTCAAACTCAAGGACGAGCTTTACGCGATGCTCGTCGCCGAAAAGGCCTGAAATAACTAGCGAGCTTAGGCAGATGTGCCACCGAAAAAAGCGGGCTAGCCCGCTTTTTTTGTTCTTGCCGCTCCCATCGCTGTCGTGACGAGTTTTCCAATTTCTGCCTGGTACTTCGCGCACTTTGCGTTCGTCGGGCTCTTCATCCCGTTTTTCCCGGTGTATTTGGACTCTCTGGGTATGACGGTGGTGCAGATCGGTTCGGTGGTCGCCGCCGGTCAGGCAATGCGCGTCGTGGTGCCCGCGCTGTGGGGTTGGGCCTCGGACCGGGTGCGCCGGCGCATACCACTGATCTGTGGTTCGGCGCTGCTGTCAATTCTGGTTTTCACAGCCTATTTTTCTTCATCGTCCTACGTTGAGGTACTGATTGTCACCGGCATGCTCTACGCGGCCTGGAGCGGCGCGCATCCGCTGGTTGAAGCGCTGACCTTTGCTCATGTACGAGATGCCCCCGCTCGTTATGGGCGCATCCGTCTGTGGGGTTCGATTGGTTTTGTGGTGGCGGTACTGGGCGGCGGGTGGCTTCTGGATGGGCGGCCTATCAGCCTGCTGCTGTGGCTCACTCTGGCCTGTTTGGTGCTGGTGCTGGTCGCCGCCCTGTTGATGCGCGAAGAGTCCCGAGCAGAGAGTGTTCAGCCCGCCCGCGCATCCGCCGAGGCCCCTAATCAACGCTTGCGCATTGATCGCGCGGTGACGGCGACATTGCTGGCGGCGGGTTTGATGGCCATCGCACATGGGCCTCTGTATGCCTTTTTGTCCCTGCATCTGGAGCAGGCGGGCTACAGCCGCACGGCCATCGGCTGGCTTTGGGCGTTAGGAGTCTTCGCCGAAATTGCCGTCTTTATCTGGCAAGGCCAGTGGGCCAGGCGCTGGTCGGTACGCGCTGTGTTGATGCTGTGCTTTGTGCTGGCCACGGTGCGTTTCGGGCTGATTGCGTCCGGCGTTCAGGTACTGTGGCTACTGCTGCTCGCCCAGATACTGCACGGCGCGAGCTTTGGTGCCCATCATGTGGCTACGGCCAGTGCGCTGAGTCAGTGGTTTCCTGCGCACATGCAGGGGCGGATTCAGGCCTTGTACGGCAGCATTTCGTTTGGTGCCGGGGGCATGCTGGGGGCCTATCTGGGTGGGCTGAGCTGGCAGGCCTGGGGTGCGAGCGTGACGTATTGGCTGGCCGCGCTATGTGCCATGCTGGGTTTCTGGGTAGTGCAGTTGGGCATACCCCCGACACGTGAAGCGTCGGCGAGCAGGTAATATTTTCCCCATGGTCACGCGCATTGTCCTTGCCGATGGCAACGAACCCTCATTGGCGATAGCCCAGAGCCTGTTGCGCGATCAAAGTACCGCAAGTCGGCGCTGGTGGGACGGCGCTTTGCCGCGTTTGCTCGATGCGGCGCGCCTGCACTATGCCGATTCAAGGCTGAGTACCGGCGAGCCAACCCTGAGCCACGGGCTGAGCATGGCGCGTTCGGCGCAGGCGCTCGGTCTGGACATCGAGGCGTGCGTCGCCGCGGTGCTGTTTGCGCTGGCCGACTTTATCGAGGTTGATACCCAGGTGCTGACAAGCCTGGCCGGCGAGATTGCAGCCGATGACAGCGCGGCGTGCACGAGTTCGCTGGAGCAGGTGAGCGCACTGGTGCAGGGGCTGGCAAGACTCAAATTGCTACGTCCGCTGATCCAGGCGGAAGCGGGGAGTGCGCGCGGCAAGCCCTCGGCCAACTCGCAGGCGGAGGTTCTGCGCAAAATGCTTTTGGCGATGTCAAGTGACATACGCGTGGTCTTGCTGCGTCTGGTCAGCCGCACGCAATCGTTGCGCTTCTACACCACCGCGGGCGACCACCCCGCGGCCCGCGTCGAACGCGAAGCCATGGCACGGGAAACGCTGGCAGTCTATGCGCCGTTGGCCAACCGGCTGGGCGTCTGGCAGTTGAAGTGGGAGATGGAAGATTTGTCGTTTCGCTTTCTTGAACCCGAGTTGTACAAGCGCATCGCCGGCCTGCTCGATGAAAAGCGCGGCGAGCGCGAACGCTTCATGGAGCAGGTGATCGGGCGCTTGCGCGGCGAGCTGGCCACCGTTCCCGAGCTTGCTGGCGTCGAAGTGGTCGGCCGTCCCAAGCACATTTACAGCATCTGGAACAAGATGCGCAGCAAGGGGCTGGCCTTCGAGCAACTGTACGACGTGCGCGCCCTGCGTGTGATTGTTCCCCAGGTGCGTGATTGCTACACCGTGCTCGGCATCGTGCATCAGCTATGGCAGCCGATCCGCGGCGAGTTCGACGACTACATTTCGCATCCCAAGGGCAACGACTATCGCTCGCTGCATACCGCCGTGCTGGCGGACGAAGCGCGTTCACTGGAAGTGCAGATACGCACCGAAGAAATGCACCGGCATGCGGAGCTGGGCGTGGCGGCGCATTGGCGCTACAAGGAAGCGGGACACTCGGCGAAGGCTGAGGGGGCCTATGAAGACAAGATCGCCTGGCTGCGTCAGTTGCTCTCGTGGCGTGAAGATATTACCGAGGCCGTCAGCCAGTCGGCCGCCGCGGTGTCATCGGAGGCCGTCGATTGGGTGAGCGAGTTTCGCCGGGCGGCGCTGGATGACACCATTTATGTGATGACCCCGCACGGGCGGGTGATCGATCTGCCCAAGGGGGCCACACCGCTTGATTTCGCTTATCGCGTACACACCGATCTGGGCAATCGCTGCCGGGGGGCGCGCATCAATGGCCAGATGGTGCCACTGATGACGCCACTCACCAGTGGCCAGACGGTGGACATCATCACCACCAAGATCGGCGGCCCGTCACGTGATTGGCTGATGCCCGGCTACCTGGTCAGCCAGCGCGCGCGGCAGAAGGTGAGGCAGTGGTTTGCCGCGCAGGATGCCGGCGAGCAGTTGGCCCTGGGGCGGACACTGGTGCAGCGCGAGTTGCAGCGTCTTGGTGAGACACAAACGGCACTCGACCAATTGGCGGAGCGCCTGGGCCTTGCTTCGGTGGACGCGATGTTCATTGCCATGGCGCGTGGCGATATTACCGCGCGTGCGCTCGCGCTCGCCTTGCGCGGTGAGGTCAGCGAGGCACCACCAGTGGGCGTGGCGACCGTGCAAAGCCGGGCACGAGCGCGCAGCGGGCAGGTACTGGTGGTCGGGGTAGATAATCTGCTCACGCAAATGGGTCGCTGCTGCAAGCCGATTCCGCCTGATGCGATCGTGGGCTATGTCACAAGGGGCCGGGGCGTTTCGGTGCATCGGCTCGGGTGCCGGAGTTTCGAGAATATGGCCGCACGCAACCCGGAGCGCGTGATCAGCGCGGAGTGGGGTGCTCAGTCAGGGGCGGGAACGATAGTGGCGGGGACGTCCACTCCATCGGTGTATGCCGTTGATTTATTGATCGAGGCCATCGACCGGCACGATCTGCTGCGTGATATTTCCGACGTGCTGACGCGCGAGCGCATTGCCGTGACCGCGATGAGCTCGCGCTCGCGTGCGGGCGTGGCGTATATGACCTTCACCATCGAGTTGCCGAGCAGCGTCGTGTTGCACAAAATCGTCACGCTATTGCATGACGTGCGCGGGGTCGCTGCGGTGCGGCGCCCTTAGTCGTAAAAACACCGACTTTTGCCAGCACTATCCGCAAGTCGGCGCTGGCAACACGGCGATTCGGCGGCGCGCAGGGCTTCAGTCGGCCTGCCGCAGTTCTGAAAGCAGGAGATCCTGGGCGCTGACACGCTGCTTGCGGGTGGTCGTCAGCTTGTAGCGGCCATCGCTGTCCATCAGCCATGACTGCGCCGTATCGGCCAGATAGGAGCGCAAGCCCTCCTTCAGCACGCGGCGCTTGAGCGTTGGATTGAGCACCGGGAAGCCCACCTCGATGCGACGGAAGAAGTTGCGCTCCATCCAGTCGGCGCTGGAGAGGTAGAGTGTTTCGCCGCCGTCGGCATGGAAATAGAAAATGCGATGGTGCTCAAGGAAACGCCCGATCACCGAGCGCACCCGGATATTTTCGGAAAGGCCAGGAACGCCAGGGCGCAATGCGCAGACGCCACGCACGATCAGATCCACTTTTACGCCGGCCTGGCTGGCCGTGTAGAGCGCCTCAATGATTTCGGGTTCGAGGAGCGAGTTCATCTTGGCAATGATGTGCGCTTTGCGCCCCGCCTGGGCTGCGGTGGTTTCCGCCGCGATAGCTTCCATCATGCTGCCATGCAAGGTGAAGGGTGCCTGCCACAGATGGGTCAGCGTGCCGGCGCGCCCAAGACCAGTGAGTTGCTTGAAGACCTCTTGCACATCATCGCCGATCGCCGGATTGCAGGTCATCAGGCCAAAGTCGGTGTAAAAGCCTGTGGTGCGCGGGTGATAGTTGCCTGTACCCAGGTGAACGTAGCGGCGATAACCGCCGTCTTCGCGGCGCAGCACCAGAAGCATCTTGGCGTGCGTCTTGTAGCCAACCACGCCATAGACGACATGGGCCCCTACTTCTTCCAGACGAGCCGCGATCGACATGTTGGCCTCTTCATCGAAGCGCGCCATCAATTCCACGACTACGGTTACTTCCTTGCCCTTTTGTGCCGCCCGCAGCAGATGTTCCATCAGCACCGATTCGGTACCGGTGCGATACACCGTCATGCGGATCGCGACGACATGTGGGTCATCGGCGGCCTGTTGCAACAAGCGGATCACCGGCTCAAAGGACTGAAAGGGATGATGTAGCAAGATGTCCTGCTTGCGTATCGTCTCGAAAATGTCGGCGCGTTTGGTCAATACCTTCGGCAGGCCGGGGCGAAACGGTGCAAATTTCAGGTCCGGCCGGTCAACCTGGTCGGGCACCGACATCAGGCGAACCAGATTGACGATGCCGGGAACGCGGTAGAGATCAGTTTTCTGCAGATCGAACTGGTGCAACAGAAAGTCGGCCATGATGTCCGAGCAGTTGTCGGCCACTTCCAGACGTACCGCGTCGCCGAAATGACGTTGGGGCAATTCGCCCTGCAAGGCGGTGCGCAGATTCTTGACCTCTTCTTCATCCACAAACAGGTCCGAGTTTCGCGTTACGCGGAACTGGTAACAGCCGAGGATCTCCATTCCGGCGAAGAGTTCCTTCACGTGCTGGTGCAGGATCGATGACAGAAAAACAAAGCTGTTGGGCGCCTCGCAAAGTTCGGACGGAAGCTTTATGACCCGAGGCAGGGCGCGTGGGGCCTGCACGATCGCCGCTCCCGAGTTGCGCCCAAAGGCATCGATGCCTTCCAGTTCCACCGCGAAATTCAGACTCTTGTTGAGTACACGAGGGAAAGGGTGCGACGGGTCCAGACCGATGGGGGTGAGCACCGGCATGACGTCACTGAGAAAGTACTCGCGAATCCAGGTCGATTGCGCTGCTGTCCATTGGCTGCGACGAATGAAAACAATGCCTTCAGCGGCAAGTGCAGGGAGAATTTCATTATTCAGTCGCGCGTACTGTTCGGCCACCAGATCGTGCGCTTCGCTGCAAACGCGGCGATACACCTCGATCGGAGAGATACCGTCGGGTGCCGTGATGTCGCCTCCCAGTTTGACCTGCTCCTTGACGCCAGCGACCCGAACCTCGAAGTATTCGTCGAGGTTAGAGGAGACAATGCACAAAAAGCGCAGGCGCTCCAGCAGCGGTGTCGCCGGGTCGGCGGCCTGAGCTATCACGCGTCGATTGAAGGCGAGTAGCGAAAGCTCGCGATTGATAAAGTGGTCGGGGGGGTAGCGGCGTAGTGTTTTCATATTTTTTCCTGCGTGGAGCATGCCTCGATTATGTGGCAGATTGATGACAGCTGCCGCTTGGCCCAAGTCGCAGCCTGTGGGTAGAATCCCGCGTTATGCCCAAGTCAATTCAAGCCCAGCCCGAAACCCTTGCTGCCGTTGATCTGGGGTCAAACAGCTTTCGTCTGCAGGTCGGACGGGTAGATGGCAACCAGATTTATCCGCTGGACGGCTTGAAAGAGTCGGTCCGCCTTGCCGCTGGCCTCACCGCCGGCAAGATTCTCGACAGCGCGGCACAGGAACGCGGCATTGTCGCCCTTAAGCTGTTCGGCGAGCGTTTGCGCGGCTTTTCTCCCGGGTCCGTGCGTGCCGTGGCCACCAATACCCTGCGGGTGGCGAAAAATGCCTCTGAATTTCTCGAGCGTGCCGAGGCGGCATTGGGCTTCCCCATTGAGGTGATTGCTGGCCGTGAAGAGGCGCGTCTGATTTATTTAGGGGTGGCACACACGCTGCCCGATCCATCACGGCAACAGTTGGTGATTGATATTGGCGGCGGTTCGACAGAATTCATCATCGGCCGCAAGATTCAGCCCATCCTGCTGGAGTCTTTGTACATGGGCTGTGTCAGCTACAGTCTGAATTACTTTCCTGACGGCAAGGTCGACAAGAAATCATTCAAGGCCGCCGAATTGGCGGCACGGCGCGAGTTGCAAACCATTGTCATTCCCTATAAGAAAGAGGGCTGGAGTGAGGCCGTTGGTTCGTCGGGTACGGCGAAGGCTATCGTTGATCTGCTTGAGGTCAATGGATTTTCCGGTCAAGGAATTACGCGCGAGGGACTGATGTTTCTGCGCAACGCCCTCTACCGGGCAGGCAATGTCGACAAGCTGGCGATCAATGGCGTGCGGGCTGATCGGCTGCCGGTGCTGACGGGCGGTCTGGCCATCATGTCGGCGGCATTCAAAGAGCTGGGTGTCGAGCAGATGACCTTCTCCGAAGGCGCTCTGCGTCTTGGAGTGCTCTACGACCTGCTCGGGCGCTACCATCATGAAGATCTGCGCGCCGCGACGGTCAATCGCTTTATGCAGCGGTATGAAGTCGATAAGCGCCACGCCGGGCGAGTGACGCAGTCCGCCCAGCGCCTGCTGCACCAGCTTGTGCCTGACACGCACGAGCACAACGACGTCGATATGCTGTTAATGCTGTGGGCCGCACGCTTGCACGAGATTGGTGTTTCGATCGCCCACGCCAGCTACCACAAGCACAGCGCCTATATTTTGGCGAATGCCGATATGCCCGGATTTTCCCGGCGCGATCAGACGCGACTCGCCCGACTGGTCTTGGCGCATCGCGGCAAGCTGGAGCGGGTGCAACCACTGAGCAAGCAGGATCGGGACTGGACGTTAATCTTCTGCCTGCGCTTGGCCGTGCTGTTGCATCGAAGCCGCGAAGCAAAGAGTCCGCCGGAGGTATCGGTCAAATTCAGTGACCGTGGTTTTGCCTTGGCTATGGACGAAGACGTCTTGGCCGATTCGCCGCTGACGGCTGCGGCGTTGCAGGAAGAGGCTGACCAGTGGCGGCAGGTGGGCGGCGAGTTGCTCATCAACCCACGCTGACGCGTCGCAGGCCCGCCTGATGCATTGGCTTGAGTCGCGCAATGCACAAAGCGGCCAGCGCCAGATTTCTCTAAGCGGGCATTGGCGTCTGAGCAATGCTCGCCTAGAGGCCGCGAAAGTGGAGTTTGGCCTGCAAGAGTTGCTAAGCTCGGCTGGCCCGGAAGTCTTCTGCTGGAACTTTGATCGAGTGGAGTCGCTCGACAGTGCCGGTGCCCTCGTGCTTTGGCGGTTGTGGGGGCGCCAGCGCCCAATGAATTTGATGGCCCGACCGGAGCATCTGCGTGTCTTTGATCGCCTGGCCGAGGCGGATGCGCGGCCGCAGCCAGCGGTGCTTGAGCGGCACCGCTGGCATAGACTGGAGCGCTTGGGCGATCTGGCTTACGACGTTTATCGACATGGCTGCGATATGGTTGCCCTGATCGGGCAGGTTGCGCTAGATGTGCTGCACGTCCTGTGTCATCCTCGCGATACGCCCTTGCGCGAAATTTCCGCCACCTTGTACAAATGCGGTGCCCGCGCCATGCCGGTGACTGCACTGGTCGGCTTTCTGATCGGCATTGTGCTGTCCTACCTCTCCGCCTTGCAGCTGCGTCAGTTCGGTGCCGATATTTTCATCATCAATATTCTTGGTCTGGGCATTGTGCGTGAGTTGGGGCCGATCTTGGTGGCCACGCTGGTGGCAGGGCGATCCGGCTCGGCAATGACCGCGCAACTGGGCGTTATGCGGGTCACTGAAGAGATCGATGCGCTGGCCACCATGGGCGTCTCGCGCAGCCTGCGTCTGGTGCTGCCCAAGGTGGTGGCACTGGGCATCGCCATGCCTTTGCTGGTGCTTTGGGCGACCACGATTGCGTTGGTGGGCGGCATGATCTCGGCGTATGCCCAGCTCGACATCAGCTTCGACTATTTCATTCAAACTCTTCCTCGCGCGGTGCCGGTAGCCAATCTCTGGATTGGCCTGGGCAAGGGGATGGTGTTTGGTCTGTGCATCGGGCTGGTTGCCTGTCACTTTGGCTTGCGAGTGCGTCCGAATACCGAAAGTCTCTCCGCCAATACCACGGCTTCGGTGGTAACCGCAATTACTCTGGTCATCGTCATCGATGCGATTTTTGCCATTGCCACGCGCCGGATAGGGCTGCCGATATGAATCAGGCATTGGCGGTGCCCGTCAGTGAGGCGGTGACTGAGCCCGTTGTTGCCGTGCGTGATCTGCACACCCGATTTGGCAGCCAATGGGTGCACAAGGGGCTCAACCTCGAGATTGCGCGTGGTGAACTGGTGGCACTCGTCGGTGGTTCGGGCAGTGGCAAGACCACGCTGCTGCGCCAGATGATCGGCCTGATGTACCCAACGCAGGGTGACGTTCGCCTGTTTGGTGAGCCGCTGTTCGGTGGCGGTGCCTTGCGCGAACGCGCTCTGCGCCAGCGCTTCGGTGTGCTGTTTCAACACGGTGCGCTGTTTTCTGCCTTTAATGTCTTCGACAATATTGCCTTTCCGCTGCGCGAGCTGCGCTGCTTCAGCGAACGCGATATTGCCGATCTGGTGCATCTGAAGCTCTCCTTGGTTGAGCTGTTGCCACGGCATGGTCAGTTGATGCCCGCTGAATTGTCGGGCGGCATGGTCAAGCGCGTCGCACTGGCGCGAGCCCTGGCGCTGGAGCCCGAGTTGCTGCTGCTCGATGAACCGACGGCCGGGTTGGACCCCGACCGCTCCGCCGGCTTCGTCAAGCTCACGCGCACCCTAGGAGAGGAACTTGGACTCACGGTCGTGCTGGTGACCCATGATCTGGATACACTCTCTGCGCTGGCAACGCGGGTCGCGGTGCTCGCCGACCAAAAAATCGTCGCTTACTCACCGCTGGACCAGTTGATGAATTCGTCGCATCCTTTTATCCATAGTTTCTTTTTTTCCGAGCGTGGTACGACCACGGCGGCGATAGCCCTCTGAGCATGGAGAATCGCGCACACGCACTGGTGGCCGGCATCTTCGTGGTGCTGCTTGGCAGTGCCGTGGCCGCTGCGCTCTGGTGGCTGGGGCAGGGCGGTATCGAGGTCAACCGGTACATTATCGAAACCCGGGGTAATGTCACCGGGCTCAACTTGCAGGGGCAGGTGCGTTACCGTGGCATTCGCGCCGGCAAGGTTGAGACGATCGAAACTGACCAAAAAGATCCGCAACTGATATTGGTGCAGATTGCGCTCGACAAGCGCTTTCGTGTGACCAGCGCGAGCCGCGCTTCGCTCGGCTATCAGGGGTTGACCGGCCTTGCATTTGTGCAGATTGAAGACGATGGCAGTAGTCCGGAGGTATTGTTTCCGGCAGGGGATGAGCTGCCGCGCATTGCCATGCGCGACGGCGACATTGAAGGCTTGTTTGATCGCGCTGCCAAGGTGATGGAGCAGCTCAATACCGCGACGAAGCGGCTGAATAAAATTTTCGATGAGCGCAATCTGGACAACATTGCCCGCACGCTCGATAACGTCGCCAAGGGCTCCGAGGGCATCGCCGCCATTCCGGAGTTGGTAGCCAGCCTGCGTCAAGTGTTTTCCCCGGAAAACACGCAACGCTGGCAACGCACGCTGGCCCATGTTGAAGCGACGGCCGGCGAAGCCGCACCGCTGACAGCCGAAGTGCGTCAACTGGTGGCCGCACTTACCGGCGTTGCGCAGCGATCCGAGGGCTTGGTGAAGGATCTGGAGGTGACCGGCAACCGGGTCAATGCCTCAACGCTGCCGCAGATGGAACAGATGGTGCGCGACCTGCGTGGCACTTTACGGCAGTTGTCACGGGTGCTCGAAGGGGTCGAGCATACCCCGCAGATGCTTCTGTTCGGGCGCGATGCTCCCGAGCCTGGTCCGGGTGAGGCTGGCTTCGTTGCGCCCATGCCTTCTCGCTAAGGGAGAGCCATGTCATCGTATCGTGTTGCGTACAAGCTAATGGTGGTCGGGTTGATGCTGGTTCTGGCGGGATGCAGTTCGGCACCGCGCAAAGAATTCGCGCGCTACGATTTTGGTGACACCCGGGCTGTCGTGGCGGCGGAAGCGGCAAGTGGCGCGCCCATTGAGGTCAGTGCCGTATCGTGGCTTTCCGCGACCGACATGCACTACCGTTTGCTCTACGCCGAGCCACAACGTCGCCGCACCTTTACCGGATCACGATGGGCGGCACCGCCAGCCGACTTGCTGGCGCGCGCCTTGCGTCGGCAAAGCGTTGCGGTGGCAGGCGGTGGTTGCCGCGTGCATCTGGTGCTCGATGAACTTGAGCAGCGCTACGAGTCAGCGGGCGCGGGGTTTATGCAGTTGGATGTGCACGCTGCCGTAATGCCCCAGCGCGGCGAGACGGTGCTGGCACGCAAGCTGTTCTCGCTCAGAGAGGCCGCCACAGCGCCTGATGCGGCGGCGGGTGCGGCCGCGATGATTCCGTTGCTGAGCCAACTTTCGGGCGGAATCTCTGAGTGGCTCGGAACTCTCCCTTCGAAGGCGGTGTGTCAGAGGTGAGCGTGGCGCAGTAAGCGCGCGAATCCGCAAGTCGGCGCTGGCGAGACGGCGATTGGCCTGGAGATTAGCGTTGTTCTTTGGCGTCAATGCGGCGCATGTCACTGAGCATGGTCGCACGACCATCAACTGCGACTACTGCTGGGGAGCGAGCTCCAGCGATGAGTCCATGCCGGCGATGGCATCGAGAACTTCCTCAACCAGATCCTGATCGACATCGGACCATTCGGCATCGGGTGAGTCGGAGGTGGTGGTGAGGGGGGCCAGATCAAAATCGACGAAGTGGTCGCCGATGCGGATGACTTGCATGCCCGAGGGGTGTTCGACGAGTTCCCAGTGGTCCGGTACTTCGAGCTCGGCACGGATAGTTACAGAGAGATTTTTCATTGGGAGGTTCCAGTCGTGGGTTGGGCGGCAGCCTGGGCTGCGTTATCCGGAGCCAGAAGCAAAAAAGCCACCCACAAGTCATTGTTGGGCGGCCCGTTTGCTTGCAGGAATCAAATCCGGAGGGATTTGGTAGGCGCGAATGGACTCGAACCAACGACCCCCACCATGTCAAGGTGGTGCTCTAACCAGCTGAGCTACGCGCCTGCAAAGAGGTGCGCATTCTACTGGCGGATCGCCCCAAGTCAAGCGCGATGTGTTCGTCGCTAGTATGTACCCCTCGGTGCCAGCTTTTGGACAAGACTTTCAACAAGGAAACCAGATGACCACTTTTACCAAAGTCACCCTTTTTACCGACGTCGACGGCCGTGCCAAGTTTCGCGAAGAGTTCATCGAACTGAGCGATGGTAGCCCGCAGGCCAGGCTTTCCCCCCTGCTGCCGGCCAGCGGCTGCCAGTTCCGGCAGAGCCCCGTCGGCTTTCGTAGCCAGTTTCATTGCACCACCGACCCGCAATGGCTGATCGTGTTGGCCGGCGAAATGGAGATTGGCCTGCAGGACGGAAGCAGTCGGGTGTTCCGTGCCGGCGACCACTTCTATTCTGCCGACGTACTGCCGGAAGGTGCCGTATTCGATCCTGCAGTGCATGGCCACTGGAGCCGTCAATGCGGCGATCAGCCGCTGGTGACGGTGTTCGTCAAAGCCTGACCTGGCTCAGTGCAGGCGCTCCGGTGCGCCACAGCACTTCTTGAACTTTTTTCCACTGCCGCAGGGGCAGGGGTCGTTACGGGCGATCGGTTCGCTCTCGTGGCGGAACGTCGAGGCGCGCTTGCGATACGGGAGCCAGAATTCACGGATGCCCAGTACACAGTCGCCGAGCGCATCGGCGAACTCCAACGATCTGCTGGCAAGTTCGCTGCTGGCACTCAACTGTTCGCGGCCAGCCTCGCTGCCGTAGAGCAGTATCGGCATCAGCAGGGTGTTGTCCTCGCTGGCGTCGAGCAGAGGCTGCCAGGCGTCCTTGTTGAGTTCCATACCGATGACGAATCCACAGCACCATTCGTCAATTACAGGCAACGGTTCCTCGTCGTCGCTTTCATACACCAGGGGCTCGTAGTCGTCCGGGTACTGATCCAGAACCTCGATGATGGCGTTCATGTGGCGAAAAATCAGCGAATTGATGCGCTCCATTTGCGCCATCCCGGCCCAGGGAACCCGCTGCTCGTCGTTTTCACCAAAGATAATAGGCATCCATTGGCTCGGCAACACGGTCGTGGGGCCGATGACAATGGCGGTAAGAAATCCGTCCAGCATCGCAGGGTCCATGCTGGCGTCGGGCATTTCGTCACGCGAAAGAAAATTGTCCAACTCGTTGAGTTCGTCTTCTGACAATCCGTCGATCATTGCGCCGCTCCGTCCGTGCTGAGGGCATGTGCGCGTGACTTCAGCCAGCGGCCAATGTCGCGCACTTCTTCCATGCAAACCGAGTGCGCCATCGGGTATTCATGCCACTCGACGCGGTAGCTCCGGGCCTTGAGCCAGTCACGTGCGACCGATCCCAGTTCTGGCGATACGACATCGTCATCAAGGCCGTGAGCAGCAAAGATGGGCGTGGTCTGGTTGGCGCTGCTGACCTCGCTCTCGATGAGCGGCACGGATGGAATGTAGGTCGACAGTGCGATGACGCCAGCCAACGGCTCCGGGTGCGTGAGCGCGGTGGTGTAGGCGATGGCGCCGCCTTGTGAGAAGCCCGCCAGAAAGATGTGCTCGCTGGCAATGCCACGCGCGTTCTCGCGGGCGATCAGGGCGCTAATGTGTGATCGCGAGAGATGAATTCCCGCCTCATCGACGCGCCGTGCGTGACGTTCTAGCGAGATGATGTCGTACCACGCGGGCATGACATAGCCGGCATTGCAGGTGACGGGTATCTCAGGTGCATTGGGGAAGATGAAGCGGAAGCCTGGGGTAACCGGCAAGCCAAGCTCAGGAACAATCGGTAAAAAATCCGAGCCATCGGCACCCAATCCGTGCAGCCAGATAACGCTGAATTCTGGCTGCGGATGGGTTTCGACCTCAAAACTTTCCAAAAGATCTTCTGTAGTCATGCAAGTATTCCTCGAGTTCGTTGCCAGATCAGGCAGCGGTTGTTGGACGGCATGGCGGTGTCCTCAAGCAAAGTAAAGTCAGCCAACGCGGCGAGCCCAATAACAGTCTCGGCGTCGCGAATTCCACGGCGCGGGTCCGCCGCTTTGAGCGCTGCGTCAAAGGCGGCATTGCTCGCGGGAGCCTCTGGTCGCGTGGCTGGATGGTTCATGGGGATGGGCGGGCAGGGCGGGGTCGCATCAACCGAGCGCCTGGCCGCCCGCTGTTGTGGTCATGTCTTGGGCAGGCGTGTGCTGACGAATGCGCGCGCTTCTTCCAGCGTGGAAAAGTATTGTGCCGGAAAGGACTGATACATCGGATTGGAAAAGATTTTGGCAAGTGACAGCAGTTTTTCACTGTGGGCCACAAAAACCATGATCAAGCGATTGTTCGAGAGCGCGGCGCCCAGCGCTTGAGTGGCGACGCCTTCGACAGCCGAGGCATTGATCGCTATCTCGGTAACGCTGCTCAGGTCGTTGATGCTGTAGTAGAGGGTGTCAAATTGAGGTGACGTATGAACTTCTGCCACCGAGCGAACAAGGTCATGACGCGTTACCGCGCCGTAGAAGCGTCGATAGACTCCGTAGGGTTCCCAGATAATTTCCAGTGCCATGGCGGCTGAAATTTTAAGTCGTCGGGACTCCGCAAGGGTAATGGATTACGCTGCCCGGGCCAGAATTCCTGCATGAATGCTCAGGCCCAAGCCAACGCTGCCGAACCGACTGCCTTCGACCAGAACGGCGTTCGGCACTTTTTGAATGCAGGCTTTGCGTACTGAAGGTATCGCCGACGTGCCGCCGGTGATGAATATCGTGGTGATGGCATTCGCCTTAACCCCGGCTTGAAGCAGGCACTCGCCGATACTGTCGGCGATTTTCCGGGTTTCTCCCGCCGTCGCCTGTTCGAACGATGGTCGGTCTAGCGCAATACGGAGCGTCGCATCGACGTAGGGCAAATCGATAAGCGTTCGCTCCGAGTCGGACAGAGCTATCTTTGCCGCTTCGACGTCACCGGCCAATTGATGTCCTGTTTGCTCGCGAACGACACGCATCAGTCGATGCACCAGAGCAGGTTGCGCCGCAGAGTAATGCATCTCTTTGAGGAATGTGGCCGCGCTGTTGCCGTTTAGCAGCGCGATTCGGTGCCAAGTGGCGAGATCGAAATAAACCGAGGCTGGGAGTTCGCGTGTCGCATCGTCGCGCAAGGCGGTCTTGAATCCCAGATGCGGCATGACCTGATCCAGACTCAGTCGCTTGTCGTAGTCCGTGCCGCCGATGTGAACACCCGAATTAGCCAACACGTCACTGCGGCGGTCTATCTTGCCATGGTTTGCCGGCGATACACGCACAATCGATATGTCGGAGGTGCCACCGCCCAGATCGGCAATCAAGGCCAATTCTTCACCGCTCACGCGCGACTCATAGTCCAATGCGGCGGCAATCGGTTCGTATTGAAACGCGACTTCGGAAAAGCCGCACGCCCGGGCGATTGCCGCAAGCTGGTCCTGTGCTTCTCTGTCGCGTTGTGTGTCGTTATCGACGAACCATACCGGCCGGCCGAGCATGACGTGATCGACATTGTGTCCGAGCCTCGCTTCCGCCACCAGTTTCAAGTGCCGGAGAAAGAGTGTGATGATGTCCTTGAAAGCAATTTGCTGATCACCCACTTGGGTTTTTTCATTGATCAGCCCATGGCCAAGCACGCTCTTTAACGCCCGCAGCAGGCGCCCTTCGTAGTGCTCGGTATAGGCAGTGATGGCTTCTCGCCCAAACTGCACACGCTCCTCTTCGGTGTTGAAGAAAATTGCGCTGGGTATGGTGAGTTCCTCGCCTTCAACCGGTAACAAGGCCGGCCCGGATTCGAAAGGGTATCCGACCGTCGAGTTTGAGGTGCCAAAGTCAATCGCTAGAATGTGTTTCATGTAGGTTGGGTTTATTGCTCCGGCATGGGCGACTCATCGAGCAGGCGATCGCATTCATCGCGCAGCGAAGGGCTGATGTCTGACTGATATCGACTGTCGAGTGATTCGGTCATTTCGTGCGAGATGTGCAAACCTGCTTCGCGCGAGACCGACTCGGCAATTTGGCGCGCCAGTTGGTCGCTGAGCGCCGAAAGGTGCCTTCGTTGCCCCATCGGTAGTTGGCGCCCCGACCGAGCAAGCCACTGGGCCGCAATCGTGGTGGTTTGAGCCAGCGTCAGCCACGATCCATGCTCGAAATAAAGCGCCAATCGCTCTGCTGTCAAGGCAAAGAGCAATGCACTGTTCGAATCGATGGATGTCGTTGACTGCTCGGAGGGCGCTTCGTCGTAACGACGCATTTGGCTACTTGGCTAGTCGCGGTAGAGAATTTCAGGGCCACCGGTGCCTGCCGTACGCTCGTACACTCCGTTCTCGGCCTTTTGATAGCGGGTAAAGCCGGAACTCTTCACTGCCGCCTCGGATGTCGAGTATTTCCCCCCGAGCGCCACGCGACTCACCTGTCGTTCACACGCCTGCTGACAGCGTGGGCAATGAGTAAGCTTGTCGTCGGCGATTCGTTGCATGACTTCAAAACGGCCGGGGCATTGATCGCAATGGCCGGATGAGGGGGCGTAATCGTAGAGTGGCATTGGATTTTCTTGGCGGTGTGAGCGGTTATTGGGTAGCCGTGGTGCGCGGGTGGCGCTCTGCTGCAAAGGGTTGATATGGTACCGATGTCAAGCCGACCGTGCCATTTCTTCCGGTTTCGAACTGGGAATCCGGCAAAATCGGACCCTTTGTAATGACAAAGACCGCCTTCTTCATGTTTCTCGCGCTCACCGGTTTGTTTGAACCTTCCGCCATTCAGCAATTGCCGGATGGGCGATTCTTGGTCGTCGAGGATGAAAAGGCGCAACCACTCAGCCTGCTTACGATTCGTCTTGATGGGAGCACCCACAGCATTCCGCTATTGACAGATTCCGAGGTCGATGCACTGAAACTCGATGATCTCGAGGGCATTGCCGCCGATTCAGCCGGCTTCGTCTATGCGGTTACTTCCCACTCGCGCAATAGCAACGGTGAAGAGAAGAAGGCCCGGGAAAAATTGGTGCGGTTTCGTATCGAAGGAGATTCACTGGGCTCGCCTCGCGTGGTCACCGGACTGAAGGCAGCATTGATGTCCGCCCACCCCGTTCTGGCAAATGCGGCGGCGATACGCGATGTCAAAGGTGCTGGCGGCCTAAACATCGAAGCGCTCGAGATTACGCCCGATGGTCAGCGACTGCTGGTTGGCTTTCGCAGCCCGCTGCAAGATAACCAGGCGCTGATAGCGGTCGTCGACAATCCTGGAGCGCTTTTCGAGTTCGATGCGAATCCCCAAGTCTCTTCGCCTTTGCTCACCCTGGACCTGCGGGGGCATGGTATCCGTGGCATGTCGTATGTTCCCGCGCTTTCCGGGTACCTCGTCATCAGCGGCCCGGTGAGCAAAGAGCAGTCGCCCTTCCAATTGTGGTTCTGGACTGGCAATCCGGACGAATCGCCTCGCCAAGTGCGCGTTCCTGGCCCGCACGGATTGGAGCATGCGGAAGGTGTTGCGCCGGCTATGATCGAAGGCAAGCCAATGATCGTGATCGTCAGCGACGATGGTGATCGCGATCAGAGGCGCCCGGCGCAGTTTTTGATGCTGCCGCTGAATGAACTGCAGACTTCACCTTGAGACGCCCTGGGAACCTTTGTTACTCACGTGCCCGTGCATGTGATCCTAGAAAGTCCTCCAGCGCATTCTTAATCCAGGCGGGTCTGCGGCCAGTCGGACAGGAACCAATCCTCGCTAGACGACGCCCCGACCGTCACGCAAGATGAGCTCAGGACCGAGCTTCAGCGGGGCGTGAATAGTTGGGGGGCACCTTCACGCCGCTAAGGCCGTGTTGTTGCATCAACAATCATGGCGCAGTTCGAATCCCAATCCCGCAGTCGAACCCAAATTCATATCGTTGCCAATGGCTGACTTGGCTTGTGGACGAAACAGCGCCTTCATGGACTCCCGCCAACCCGTTCGGAGCCCTGCATGGAAATCATTCATTTCAACCAACGAAACCTCGCCCAGCGCTGGAATGTCAGTGAGGCGACCCTTGAGCGCTGGCGCAGCGAAGGGATTGGCCCCATGTTTCTGAAACTGCAGGGCCGCGTTCTGTATCGACTGGTCGATATCGAGGCCTACGAAGCGTCATGCTTGTCAATTTCGACCAAGCGGCTCGCGTCGGAAAATATTGCGGCCTGAGCGAGTGCCGGCTCTAATATTTCCCGAAGTTTCGCCACCACGTCGGATAGTGGAGTAATGGCGATCTCGTTCTTTTTCAGGAACGCATGCCACATGGCCTGGCGCGATCCGTCGGTCGCAAACTCGTCCGTCAGGCCGATGGGTAGAACAGCCGGGACGGGCACTCCACGCCGGATGAAGGTCGCGGCGATTGCCCTCGCGAGCGTATTGGCATTCAGTGCTTCACGGTCGAGCAACACCCACAGATCCAGGTAATCCTTCAACCGGCTGTTAGTCATGCCAAGCAAGGCGATGGCGTGAAGTTTCTCGGAGATGACGGTGTAGACGGGATATGTCCGCAGCCGAGGTGCTGGCAAATCCTCGATCAGCACCGGATAAACTGCATGAACCGGGCCAGGCGTAACTGCATCACCGAACCCGATATCGATTTGCGTCTTGCAGCGTGCCTTGGCAATTTCACCTGTAATCAACACCCGTGCGCCGGCGTACCCAGCATCCTTGCGAATCTCCTCAACGATCACTGTCGCCGGATCGAAGACGATACCGTCCTCTACCTCGACGCTGGCGATGTCACGAAATGTCTGGGCGATCGATTCAAGATCGCTAGCCTTGAAACCGAGCAGGTCGGCGTCGCGCGTGGTGCGGTGTGGCATGTCGTACCAGAGCGTGAACAGCAACGCGCCCTTGAGCAGAAAGTGGTCGGCGTGCGCCGACCGGCTCAGTCGGTAGAGGATTCGTTCCAGGGCGAAGCGCACCAGCACCTGGTTGAAGTCCGCGCCTTGGGCTTTGGCGACGTTCAGCAACCGTGCCCGTACCGATGCGGCGAGATCCTTGTTCATTCCACCGCCTCAAGATACGGGCGCATCACATTGGCAACCCGGCAAATCTTGGCGAAACGCCAGAGGTCATCGGCTGAGGCCATTTTCTTAGCGCGTGCATCCTTCAGCGCTTCCAGCGTGACGTCGAGTCCGATCTTATTGCGGTGCTTGAAGCAGTCAGCGACGGTCTTGGCAACACTGTAGACATGGAGCTTGACCTGATCCCGTTCAACGACCTCGATTCCCTGGGAATAGGCGTCACCCGCAAACTGAACCATCTTGACTGGCGGGTAATCGATCTTGGGCGTATGACTGCCCCTGGGCATGGCAACCCACACCTCTCTCGGCAGCTGGGTGGTGATTTCATGGAACTGCAGGGCCGTGAGCAGGCAAAAGACCGCCTGCGGTACTTTCGTAGCAACCGTGGCCAGGCTTTCATGCTCTGAGCCTTGATTGCCAGGTAGCAGGTAAATGCCGCGCCCAGCCTTTTCCAGTAGGCCACTGGCTGTCATGCGCGTTAGCACTACCCGGGGAGCTCCGATAATATCGAGGTCGCCGGGACGCAGCATTCCCTTCTGGCTGGCCAGATCAAGGATGCGTTGGGTGTGGGTATCGTGGCGCATGGTCGGCAAAGTATGTTCCATATATTCGTCGAATGCAAATAAGTGACGAGTTAATGTAACAACAAGGCTAATCGTGGCGAACCCAATCACGGCCCTATCTGAGCAGGGCTAGTTTTCTGTTTGGCCTGAATCACGACTGGCGGGAATTTCATAACGAACCTCTTTGTTTTCGATCTACACAGATCAAGGACACGTTGGGTGCAGTGGGCTTAGCGCAGGTCATACCAAACCCCTCGGCCACTGCCGTGCAGGTTCAGCGCGCCGCGTTCGACCAAGGTACGGAAATGCTGCTTCAATGTATTGCGGCTGGCACCGGTCAACTTGATCGCTGCACCAATCGTGACACGACCATGTTCGCGGACGAACTCGACAAATTGTAGTTGCAGCTCAGGCATGGCTGCCAGCACGATCTTCTCGCGCTCGACCTTCTTCTCCAGACGCCGCATCTGCTCGGCCAGGCAACGCAGAAAGAACACCAGCCACGGCTGCCAGTTGGGAGACTCCGTGCGGATCGTGCCCTGCGTCTGGTGCAACGCCAGGTAGTAGGCTTCCTTGCTGAGTTCGATCACGCTTTCCAGCGAGCTGTACGGCACATAGGCGTACCCGGCCTGCAGAAGCAGCAGCGTGGTCAGCACCCGAAAGAGGCGCCCGTTGCCGTCCTGGAAGGGATGGATCTCCAGGAAAACGACGACGCACAGGGCAATGATCAGTAGTGGATGCAGGCGGGCAGTCTCGCTTGCTTCTGACCGCACTTGCTATATTGTGCGTGATTTTGTAAAATCACCTTAATAATCAAGGTGATTGGCGGAGAGGGCGGGATTCGAACCCGCGGTAGGCTATGAACCTACACACGCTTTCCAGGCGTGCGACTTAAACCACTCATCCACCTCTCCGCGGCGCGACAAACCTTAGCGAGGTCAGTCAGAGCAGGGCGCGGAGTTTAGCAGATCACCCCTCGCTGTGCCGCAGTGACAAGTCCAGGGCGCGGATATCCTTGGTTAGTGCGCCAACGGAGATGCGATCAACACCGGTGTCGGCGATAGAGCGCACCCGATCCAGATTCACACCCCCAGATGCTTCCAGAAGGGCGCGACCTGCCGTCAGATCTGCGGCCTGACGCATTTGCGTCAGTGACATGTTGTCGAGCAGCACCATCTTTGCCCCGGCATCCAGGGCCTCGGTCAATTGCGCAAGCGTCTCGACCTCGATCTGAATGAAGACATCGCTGCGACCAAGTTCGCGGGCGCGCTCCAGCGCCACCGTCACACCACCGGCCGCGATGATGTGGTTTTCCTTGATCAGAATGCCGTCGTATAGCCCGAGACGGTGGTTGACGCCGCCGCCGCAAGTTACCGCGTATTTTTGTGCGAGGCGTAGTCCGGGCAGTGTCTTGCGCGTATCGACAATGCGCGCACGGGTGCCGGCAACGGCATCGACGTAGCGGCGGGTGACGGTTGCGGTCGCCGAGAGCAACTGCACAAAATTGAGTGCTGCGCGCTCTGCGGTGAGTAACGCACGCGTATCGGCATGAATGACGCACAGTGTTTGGCCGGCGCTGATGCGCTCCCCATCGCGCGCCGCCCATTCGATCTGCGCGGAAGCGTCGAGGAGATGGAAACAGGCGTCGAACCAGGCGCTACCGGCAAGGACCGCATCTTCACGGCTGATGACTGTGCCGCGCGAGTTACGATTTGCCGGTGTCAGCTGGGCCGTGAGGTCGCCGCTGCCGATGTCTTCATGCAGGGCGACCAAGGCGTTTCGCTGCACTTCGGCAGCCAGGGAAAGCGGGAGGTTCATGGTGTTCGCTTATGACAAAAATTCGAGTCAGTGGCCTTGGCGGCGTTCGGCCGACTCGGCAATCAGGTTATTGAGCAGGCGGCGGGCGGGCACGAGCAGTTCGCTGGCGGTGAGGCCGACGGGCCCGACGCCCTCGCAAACCAGCACGTCAGCGGCGGCACCATGCAGGCTAACTGCGGCGCATAGGGCCGACCAGGCCTCCCAGCCTTGGGCCAGTAACGCACCCGCCATTCCGGACAGGACGTCACCGGTACCGCCGGTGGCCAGCCCGGGGTTGCCAGTGGTGTTGATGCGCCATGTGCCATCGGGTCGGGCCAGCACGGTGCCGGCTCCCTTCAGCGCCACGCAGGCGTTGAAGTGCGTCGCCAGTCGGATGGCGGTGCTGATGCGGTCGCTCTGCACTTCGGTTGTGCTGATGCCAAGCAGGCGCGCCGCTTCGCCGGGGTGCGGCGTGAGCAGGGTAGGCGTAGTACGGCGGCGCACGTGCGCTGAGCACGGGGTGGGCGCCTAGCAGCGTCAGTGCATCGGCATCGAGCAGCAACGGCAAGTCGGCGCTGGTGAGACGGCGCATGAGGGTGAGGGCCTCGTCATTCAGTCCCATTCCGGGGCCGGCGACCACGGCAGTGGCGTGGTCGATGGCGTCAACGGGCGTGCGCAGCATCAGCTCGGGCTGGCCGCTGTCAACCGCCGGATGATTTTGGTCGAGCAGGCCTACGAATACGCGACCGGCACCCAGATGCAGGCTGGCCCGGGCTGCCAGCAGGGCGGCACCGCACATTCCGGGCGCTCCGCCGATCACGGCCAGGGAGCCGTGGCTGCCTTTGTGGGTGTCGCGCTGGCGCGGCTGCAGTGCGCTGGCAAAGTCTGTGAGTGAAAGTAGTGCACCATCAAATGCGGGGTCGCCCACGCCCAGTTCATGCACGCTGATGCAACCGGCATGGTCGGGCCCGGCGAGGGTGTAGAGACCGGGTTTGTCGGCAATGAAGGTGGCGGTATGGCTGGCCCGAACCGCGATGCCAGAACGGCTCCCGTATCGGCATTGAGCCCACTGGGTACATCGAGTGCGAGCACCGGGCCGCCGGTATCGCGATAGGCATTGATCTGAGTAATCAGCTGCGCGCAGGTGCCACTGACAGGGCGCGAAAGGCCGATGCCGAACAGGCCATCCACCACCAGCGAATAATCGTCAGACGGCACAGCCGGATGCGTCGGCTTTCCCGTTGCTTGCCAGCGCTGGTAGGCGATCAGCGCATCGGCGGGCAGCCGGCTGGGCTCGCCATGAAAGACCGTAGTGACCGCGCGGCCAGCCTCATGCAGCCGGCGTGCCAGTACAAAGGCATCACCGCCATTGTTGCCGGGGCCAGCGAGTACCAAAATTGGGGCAGGGCCGGCGGCCAGCGTACCAGCCAACTGAGCGGCCGCTGTGCCTGCTCGCTCCATGAGCGGCAGCTCGGCGTGCCGGCGTTCAACGTCGCGCATCTGCGGGCTGAGCAGCAGCGGCGTAAGCCGTCGGGGGATAAGCTCCTGAATCGTCATGGCCCGATTGTAATCGTCCGGCCCGGTGGATTTAGGCGGGCGTTTCGCGTTAGGATGTGACTACGGTGCCCACCTCGACCCGGCGCAACATTGTGTTCATCGAATCGCATGATTGACGAAATTCTTCCCGCCCTTGCAGCACGCATCGCCACCGTACGGCGCGATATGCACGCGTACCCGGAGCTGGCCTTTGAAGAGCATCGCACTGCCGAAAAGGTCGCGACGTTTCTCGACGCTCTGGAATCTATGGGAGTGAAGGTTGCGCGCGGAGTAGCCAAGACCGGCGTGGTGGCATCGCTTACGCTCGGTAGCAGCCCGCGCATGATCGCTTTGCGTGCCGATATGGACGCGCTGCCCTTAGCCGAACTGAATACCTTCCCCCACCATTCGCGTCATGCCGGGCGGATGCATGCCTGCGGCCATGATGGTCATACCGCGATGCTGCTCGGTGCCGTTGAGGCGCTTGCCACGCTGCGCAGTTTTGATGGCACCGTGGTGTTCATCTTTCAGCCGGCGGAAGAGGGCGAGGGTGGTGGTCGTGTCATGGTTGAAGAGGGTCTCTTCGAGCGACATCCGGTCGAGATGGTGTTCGGTTTGCATAACTGGCCGGGACTGCCCGCTGGGCAAATCAGCGTGACCGAGGGGCCTGTCATGGCGGGCACCGATCGCTTCGAGATCACCATTACCGGCCGTGGCGGCCACGCTGCCATGCCGCATCAGGCGACCGACGTGGTGGTCGCCGGATCGTCTCTGGTGCATGCACTGCAGACCCTGGTTTCGCGCGTGCGCGACCCGCTTGATCCTGCGGTCATCAGCGTTACCCGTTTTCATGCCGGCTCGGCCGACAATGTACTGCCCGAGACTGCCGTACTCGGCGGAACGGTGCGGGCGCTGACGCCGGACGTACAAGATCAGATGGAGGCCGGCATCGATCGCGTAGTAACCGGCATTGAGGCCACGTACGGGGTGCGCATTGCGCTGCGCTACACGCGCGGCTATCCCCCGACGATCAATGCCGCCGAGCCTTCGCACATTGCTCGCGAGGTGGCGCGGGCCGTGGTGGGTGAGAGCAATCTGGTTACCCACTTGAAACCCAGCATGGGCGCGGAAGATTTTGCCTACCTGGCACGGGTAGTGCCAGGTTGCTATGTCTGGCTGGGCAATGGCGATACGGCGACGTCCACCACGGTACAAAGTCCGGTTGCATGTTGCACAGTCCGCACTATGATTTCAACGACGACATCATCGCCACCGGCATTCGCTACTGGGTCAAGCTGGTCGAAACCTGTCTGCCCCGATAAACCAACGTTCTAACTGAGGAGAGCGGCATGAGCAAGCCGTACGACATTGTTGTCTTCGGCGCCACCGGTTTTACCGGGCGTTTGGTGGTCGAGGTGCTGCTGCAGCGCTATCCGAACGGGAATGGTGTGCGTTGGGCGATGGGCGGGCGCAACGCTGAAAAACTCGCTGCCGTGCGCGATGAACTGGGTGCCCCGGCCGATACCCCCTTGCTGGTGACTGACAGTGCCGACCCGGCCAGCCTCAAGGTGTTGACCGACAGTACCCGCCTGGTGCTGACCACGGTCGGCCCCTATTCACTCTATGGCAGCGAACTGGTCGCCGCCTGTGCTGCCTCGGGTACCGACTACGTTGACCTGTGCGGCGAGCCCCTGTGGATGCGCCAGATGATCGACGCGCACGAAGCGGCGGCCAAGGCCAGCGGCGCACGCATTGTGTTTTCCTGTGGCTTGACTCGATTCCTTCTGATCTTGGCATGCTCATGCTGCAAACCGAGATGAAGGCGCGTTACGGCCACCCGGCGAGTCGGGTACGCGCTCGCGTGCGCAAGATGAAAGGCACGTTTTCCGGCGGCACGGCCGCGAGCATGCACGCCACCATGGGCGCGGCCGAGGCCGACCTGACGATCAAAGCGCTGTTGCGCAACCCGTTTGCCCTGACGCCGGGCTTTGACGGCCCGGCCCAGCCTTCCGGGGCCAAGCCCATGCTTGATGAGGCGATCGGGCTCTGGACCGCACCGTTCGTGATGGCGGTGATCAATACCCGCAATGTGCACCGCACCAACTTTCTGCTCGGCCACCCCTACGGCACGGATCTGGTTTACGAGATGATCGTCACCGGTGCCGGCGAAAAAGGCGAGGCGATTGCCAAGGCATTGTCGGAGAAGAAGCCGATGACCGGGGCCGACGGTGAGCCGGGACTCAAGCCAGGAGGGGCCCTCGAAGGCAGAGCGAGACGCTGGCTGTTACGACTTTCTCTTTTTGGGCGACGATGGGGCGGGCAATCGCTTGAGCGTTGGCGTAACTGGCGACCGCGACCCGGGCTACGGCTCGACCTCGAAGATGATTGTCGAGGCGGCGGTGCATTTGTTGAACGAAGCCAAGGCCACACAGAGCGGCATCTGGACGCCAGCGTCGGCCATGGGCCTGGGTTTGATTCCCCGACTGGTGGCCAATGCCGGCCTGACGTTTAATCTCGAAACCTAAAATGCAGGCGTCCGCCGCGCAGCGCTCCCGATAGCGTGAGGCGATAGATCGTGGGGGGCAAGATTAGCCCGGTGGCTTTTTTTGAATAGCTTGGCCTGATCGATAAGTTGTTCGCAAGTCGGCGCTGGTAGTACGGCGCTTGTTGCCAGTAAGGGCGGTGGTTCCGCAGCGAGTGCAATCGCATTGCCGCTAGTGCATGAAGGGACCATGATTGCATGGTTGTCGAAGGCCCTCGTTCACCCGAGCCACACTCTTTGCAAAGTCTCTGCGTCGCGACAAAAGATTGATGCACAGCAACCCGTCATCGGCAAGACGTGATCGGCAGTTCACGCAGAAAGGCACCGTGTCGAGCGCGTTGGCGCGGGCGTCGGCATCGAAGCCGTCGACCAGAATCAGATCGAACGTTTGCCGCGTGCTGGACACGAAGTCAGCACCATCGGCGATGCGAATTGAATCCGTTCCGGATCGTTGGGTAGTTTGAAGTGCATGCGCGCCACGCCTTCCATGCGCGCATCAATCTCGACCACGGTGAGCTTGGCCTCCGGGCGATAGCGCCAGAGAAATTTGGTGAGCGAGGCGGCACCCAGGCCGATGAGCAAAACCCGGCGTGGCCACGTGTCATCGCGCATCAGGAGTGGCAACATCATCTCGCGGGTGTAGTCGAGTTCGGGGGCAAAGGGGCGTGCGATGCGCATGGCACCCTGCACCCAGTCCGAGCCGAAGTGCAGATAGCGCACGCCCGCTTCTTCGCTGACGTCGATGTCATGCGGTTTCCTTCGCCATGCCGGACCTCAATGAAGAACGCGGCCGGCAGGCGGAAACAGTTCGTCGAGAATCTCGCGGCCGAACTGGTACGCGTGCCCGCAGATCTCGTCATCGACCTCGATCTGATCGGCGTCAGCGAGCATTTGCTCGACTTCTGAGCGCCCGAGAGTCAGCAGCATGTCCTTCACTTTTTGCTCGTCGCGTGGACAGTGCCAACAGACGGCCCGCGATTCGAACAGACGCACTTCTTCTTCCGCAAACAGTCGGCTGATCAGTACCTCCGGGGGCAGCTGCAGTTCTCATCGGGCTTGACGGTTGGAGGCCAACTGGGTAACCCGATTCCAGCCGTCTTCCTCCTTCTCATGTGCGCCCGGCAGGGTTTTGCAGGAATAGCGCGCAGGCCGAATCTTCGTCAGCATGCAGCCACAGGCGTGCAGGTTGCTGCTCCGACTGCGCCAGGTAGTGCTCGAATACTTGGGCCACGGTGTTGCCGTCAAGCGGAACGACACTCTGGTAGGCCTGCGCATCACCTTGATGCAGGGTCAGCACCAGCTTGCCATCGCCGAGCAGATCAGTGACACCGCAAGTCGGCTCTGGCAAGACGGCGATTGACTCTTCCCGCGCATTCTCGCCATGCCACGCAGACGGAGCGGGCCGTTGGTTATGGGCTGGCAGTCCATCACCAGTATCGATACCGGGCCCTCCTGCAACTGAAAACTCATACGGTTTTCTGACTTGAGATTGCCGCCGATCACTGCGGTCACAGCCGCTGTTGGCCGAGCAGGTCACGCACGGCATCAGGGTAGCCTCTGCCGGCAAGCATGTCGCGCCACGAGCTGCCAAGCTGTACCACTACGCCGCGAATGTCGAGCCGCTCAAACAAAAATCGTGAAATCGCATCAGCCATCAGCGCACGAAGCTTTCAAAAAGGGTCAGTTCGAAGCCGACGAGAATCTGGCCCTCCGGCGTCTCGATAATGGGCCGCCGAATCACACTGGGGAATTCCATCATCGTGGCAACGGCTTTGCTTTGCGTGGCGATGTCCTGCTGCTCAGCAGTGAGCTTGCGCCAGGTCAGCCCCTTTGGTATTCAAGAGCGATTTCCAGCCCAGCGACCGTGACCATTCGACCAATTTTACTCACGCGGCACACCGGCCTTTTTGTAGTCGTGGAACTCAAAAGCCACCCCATGCTGGTCAAACCAGGCGAAGGCCTTTTCATGGTGTCAGCATCGTATGGCGATAAAGATTTACCATTAGGACTGTATGACTGACTGAAAGGGCCCCAAAACGGGGATATCAGCCCGGAAGATAGCTTCAATAAAGCGTCAAAGATTGAACTGTTTGTCATTTAATGTGGGTTAAACCGCATGTTATGGGGCATTTTCTGACATTTTGGCATAGGCGTTTTTTATGGTCAGTACAGGTATGCCCAAGAATACCTCTCTCTACAATGTTAAGGTTTTCCATTTGATCTGCCCGGAAGGGAACGTCATCATGACTAACGATATCCACGTTTACGGAATAATCAACTGCACAACCGTGAAGAAGGCGTTGACTTGGCTCGATGAGCGAAACATCGCCTACGTGTTCCACGACTAGAAGAAGGCGGGCGGGCCACGCGAACGGCTGGTGGCGTGGTTGCAAGACGCTGGGCTGGAAGACGCTGCTCAATTCCAAAGGGACGACTTGGCGCAAGCTCAGCGCAGAGCAGCAGGACATCACCACCCAAAGCAAGGCGGTTGCAACGATGATGGAGTTCTCCAGCGTAATTCGACGACCCATTGTCGAGACACCCAACGGGCAGATTCTCGTTGGCTTCGATCCGACCATATTCGAGAGTTTTTTGCATCCGTAGCCAGTTGCAAAATTTCCACTGAACTGACCTGCGGATCTCGCCGGATATGAACACCCAATATCATCGAGGTGACCGGCCGAGATCGGCGATGACCGGCCCTGGCCCACCAAACTGCTACGACGGCAACGAACCTATTGCGGTCGCTGAGCTTCATGGAAATTACTTCGACAGGCGGCCAGAAGCGTAAGCAAATGTTGTACCTTGCAAACAACCGCTCTTGCCAATAATTTTTTTGGCAACCTGGAAATAGGTGTCACGTAAAGAACATGCCAAATCGTTTGTCGCTTGCTGTAATCGTCGGACTGCTCATGCAGCTCTTTTCCTCACCTGCAATTGCGTCCAACGGCGCTGGCGGTGGCGCGGAATGCGGAAGTCCTACGATTGAAAAAGAAGCCGCTAATGGAACTCCCGATTCATTGAAGGCTGCGCTTAGTAAAGCACTAGAAAACACGATGACATGGATGCAAAAAAATCGAGTTTGGGTCAAGGGTACGGACTTTGAGTTCTGGGATATCCAAAGCGTTAAGAACTCCACGAATGAAGAACGAATCGGAATGTATGCAAAATGGTTAAAAGGTTGCAATGGAAATGCTTTGCTTAGTGCCGCCGTGGTAACAGGTAACAAAGAAAACGTTGACTATTTGTTGAGTGTTGGCATCAGCCCTAATGCAGGGACGGATGAAGGGATATTTATGAAGTGCCTTCCAGTGGTGGCGCAAATAGCGGTGACAACCGCAGTGCATCGGGCGCTCCATCATCAGGAAATCAAGAGCAAGCTGTGCGCCAGCGAAAGCCAGCGGTTTCTCACAGCCTGATCGAAAGCGGCGCAAGCCTAAATGCCACCAATACCAAAGGCCGAACCGCTCTTGACTTATGTTCGGACCCAGATTTAATAGACCTCTATCTCAAAAATGGCGCAAATCCCAACAGACCATTTGTGAAATTTGAAAATGAGCATCGTGGTCACGTAGTAGGCAAGAGAGACAAACTATCCCAGAGTACAGAGCCGAAAATATTCGGAACTATCGCAGCTCAAACTTACTGGCCGAATTTCTAATAATGCAAAAAATAATTCGAGCAATGGACAAGACACAACTAGATCCTTCGAACGTTTGGAGCTGGGAGGATTTCTTGCGTCAGTAATGAGAAAACATGTGACGAAATAGCACGCTTAGGTGTTGCTTATGAAAAAAGAATATCTGCAACGAAACCCGTTACTCAATTGACGGCGATGGAAAATCTATAGATGTGTGAAACGTACTCCGGTTGAATCGCGGTAGTTCAGCAATAGCTTGTAGGATTGCTATGGGGTAGCTCGAATGACCGGAATGGGTTGTCGTAGTCGGGGCTGGTCAGTGACTGGCAGCAATGAGGCGGCTGCGGTCATCGACTTACGAAGCGGCAATGGCCGAAGAGGGTCGAGGCTGCCGGTCAGGTGCATGCGATTCAGTGGTCAGCTGAGCGCGTTTTCGCACCAGGAGCTGCGATTCGCGCTCAGGCGGTCAGTTCAGTGCAGATTGGGCGAGCCAATTCGGCAACCCAACTTTGCGACGATCGGCTGCTTTTTTCCGCTCTATTGCCGCTACCAGGTCGTCGTGATTGCCACAGAGCACCACCTGCGATTTGGCTCTGGTGACGGCGGTATAGACCATGCTTCTATCGACCAGCGTGGAGCCTTTTCCACTGGCGGTCGGTAGGCAGACAATCACTCGTCGCCACTGTGATCCCTGGCTCTTGTGGACGGTCAGCGCGTACCCCAACTCCAAGCTGTCAAGCAGGTCTTCACGAAGCGGGCGTTTCTCTCCATCGTCCCACTCAATCCAACCCAAGGCCGGTGCGTCATTGTCCTCATCACTGTCCAGTAAGGTGGGATGGTCGAAGATTTCAACCAAGGTGCCAAGGCTGCCGTTCTGAATCCCCAGTTCCCAGTGGTTCCTTGTGCAGATGATTTGGTCTCCAAGGTGGAAGCCGCACCATTGCCATTGCTCACTGAAGGGATCGTACAAGCGCAGCGCCCTGCCACGAGCCGTCAGCGCCTGCTGAACCTGAGCGTTGATCGATGCCGCCAGCTTCCTTGTGGTGCAAAGGATGATGGTATCGTTAGGTTGTTGCAGGTACAGGCTTGAACCCAGATCGCTCAGGCTTGCTTCACTCGCTTCAGTGAAAATCACGCTCCCATTGAACCGATCAGTGGCCGGAAAGATGCCATCCTTGATCATGTTGGCAATCTCAGCAATCTCATTGCCAAACCGCTTTGGGACTTTCAGCTCAACGTGCGGTATCCAGTCCAACTCAGGCAGGCAATGAAATACCAACCCAGGACCAACGGGGTTGAGTTGGTGCTGGTCACCAACCTTGATGATCTTGGTGTCGTCATCAATGAGGTCGAGGATCGCAGCAAAGGTAAGCAAGTCCACCATGCTGGCCTCATCAATCACTAGAGCCTTGCGCTTTTGGCTGGAAGCGACTTGCCCCTTTTCCTTCTCCTCTTTTTCTTTCTGCATCGCCTTGATGAAACTGGCTAATGTCCGAGCCTCGTGGTCGGTTGCGTCTCTGATGCGCTTGGCTGCCTTGCCCGCCAAAGCCAGCAGACTGATGTCATAGCCCTCTTCTTCAAGTACCTCGATCACGCATTTGATGACAGTCGTCTTGCCGCAACCAGCGCCTCCGGTGACCACGGCAAAGTCATGCTGTGCAACCAGATGCACCGCTGCTCGTTGCTCCTGATTCAGTTCAAACCGACTGCGTGTCGTGCTCTCTCGATCCTCATATGCAGCGATCACCGCATCCACATTACAAGATGGTTTTTTGAGGCCAACCCGCTTGCGGATGCCCTGCGCGACAGCCTTTTCTAAGAGGCACGCGCCCAGGCTATAGACGTTGTCCTGACTGTCAAACAGCAGGCGGCCGGTCTGTGCGGACTGCGCTATCACTTTGTCGATCAGCGTGGCGGTGTGCTTTTCACCCTTGAGGACAGCACGCAGACCACTCACCAGATTGGCATGGGGCACGTAGGTGTCGCCAAGGCTAAGCGCCTTGAAGACCACCTCCTCGTTGGCAGCGACCAACCGCCGCTCGTCATCCAGCGCAACGCCCATTTCCGCTTTAGCAAACTCATCAACCTGTTTCCAGCCTGCAGCGAAGCTCAGCAATCGATAGGGATTCTCTGTCAGCTTCGCCGCCGCATCCTTGCCAAAGTACCCCAGCACGCGATGACCTATCCTGGACTCCATGCCATGCTTGCTCAGCCATTGGAGTGTTTCACTCAGGCCATCTTGATGCCATACCTCAACGAGCAAGGTGGCTCGCTCAATCCCTAGAACGAGCGCCAGCGCCTCAGTATCGCTCTGGTCTAGGACGTCAAACAAACCGTTCTCAAATCGCTCCCATAGCTTCCTGGCGGCCTGTGGGCCGATGCCCTTCATGCGCGAGTTCTTTGCGATGTAGTTGACGATACTGAACCCCGATGGCTTGATCACTGATGCATCGGTGCCCGTCACATCCATCTGTTCCTCAACCATCTGGAAACCACGGTCGTTGATGTAGCTATCGGTGGTGACTCTGCCTGTCACTTGCCACCACTGCCCCTCTTTGACCGGGACGCATACTGACATGCGCTGCAGGCGAACCGTCAAGCGGCTATGGGTATCTAGTATTTCCCCCTTGGCGCTAATCCTCTCGCCCCGGAAGATCGCGCCATCGCGGTGGTTTTGCCGCCGCACTTCCAGAACCCGCACGAGAGCGGTTTGAGCAGGCGCTACTTGCATACCTACCAAGGCAACCTCCCCGTGGTGTTCAGCACGTCCTTTACCACTGCAGCCTGCTCCCCTTGACGTTCAAGCTGGGCTAGCGCCTCATTGAGCTTGGCGCGCAGCGTGCGGTTCTCCGTCTTGACTGCCTCGTTCTCGTCTTGGATTTGCTTGATTCTCTGAGCACCCACGAGGTCAGCTTTTGGCGGCCTAGCCACAACTGGGGCGGGCGAAGCGACACGACCCAGCAGCACGCCTTCTGCCTCAAGTCTCGTCACGAGCGCGGGCCAATGAACGTCACGGATGTCGGGATTGCTGTAGAACACGTCGCGGTTCAAGCCGCACTCGCGGGCGACCCGCGCCACACTGAGCAAGCCCTGATGGATGAACGGCTTAAAGTCCTCAACACAGGCAGCCCAGTTCAGAAATACCTCGACGTTCCTCTGGCCGTCCTGTACCCCCTGAGTCAGAATAGTTGTCGCCCCACCCAGAAGCGGATGATCCGCTGGAAAGCGATAGCAAATGAACCGGAAAGCATACCCTGAGGAATTCAGGGAACAGGCCTTGAGCAAAGCCAGAGCACGAGGCGAACGAACACTGGCAGACATAGCCAAGGAACTCAATGTCTCGCTGGGGACCTTGAAAGGCTGGATTCAGCAACAAAACAAAGCGCAAGCGCTCACGGGGCAACCTACCCATCTGCCAACGAATTTAGCATCGAGTCAATGGAGTGCTGAAGAACGTCTGAGTGCGCTGCTCGAAAGCCATGGCTACAAAGATCAGGCCCTGCATGCCTGGTGTCGTGAGAAAGGCGTGTTCGAACAGCAACTACGGCAGTGGCATCACGAGTTTTGCCAGCCCAGCAAAGGGCACTTGCCGGCGGAGTCTGCCTTGCGGCAAGCCAAACAAAGGAACGACCAACTGGAACGTGAATTGCGGCGCAAAGACAAAGCGCTGGCGGAGGCAGCGGCGCTGTTAGTTCTGCAAAAAAAGTTCCAGGCGCTGTGGGAGGACGAGGAAAAATGACCGGCCTGACACAGCGCCAAGACCTGATCTTGCTCATCAAACACGCCTGTCACAGCGGCGCACGGCTCCATCAAGCCTGCCAGCTGCTCGGCCTGAGTAGTCGCACCGTGCAACGGTGGTTACGTCCCCGACTCAGCCAAGAGCCGACTCCTGCGTTGGCACCGCCGGGGCGAGAGGAGCCGCAGGCGACGGTAGCCCCAGCGGTGCCAACGCGCGCGCTGACGGATCCGGCATTGAGCGCGCCGGCTTCCAGTCACGCAGATCCTGAAGCGCCAACGTCTTCCCCGATCATCCCCTGGATACCCCTGAGCCAGGATCGCCGTCAAGCCGGACTGCGTCGGGCCGTCACACCCCACAACAAGCTCACCGACACCGAGCGCGCCGCCATCATGGCCGTCATGAACAGTCAGGAGTTCAAGGACTTGCCACCGAGCCAAATGGTGCCTCGCCTGGCCGATCAGGGCCGCTATCTGGGCAGTGAGTCCACCTTTCAACGACTGTTGCGACACCACCATCAGCACACGCACCGCCGCTTGGAACGGGCACCTCAGCGACGGCACAAGCCCAAAGCCCACATCGCTACTCACATCAATCAGCTGTATTCGTGGGACATCACCTACTTGCCTACGCAGATCAAAGGCCAGTACTACTACCTCTACCTGTTTGTGGATATTTTTAGTCGCTACATTGTCGGTGCGCATGTCTTTGCGAGTGAAAGCGCCGATCTGGCGGCACAAGCGCTGCAGGAGGTCTGCTCGCAGCAAGGGGTATTGCCAGGTCAAGTGGTTTTGCACTCGGATAACGGTTCGCCAATGAAGGGACAATCCATGCTGGCCATGATGCAGGCCTTGGGTGTGGAACCTTCCCGTAGCCGCCCCTCGGTGAGTAATGACAACCCGTATTCAGAATCGTTGTTTCGTACCTTGAAGTACCGCCCGCTCATGCCCGTACGCCCGTTTGAGTCGATCACGGCGGCCCGCCAGTGGGTCGTCGGCTTGGTGGCTTGGTATAACGAGGAGCATCGCCATAGTGCGATTGGTTTCGTCACGCCGGCTCAGCGTCATGCCGGTCAGGATGCTCAGTTGCTGACTCAGCGCTCGCTACTCTATGCCCAAGCCCGTGCCCAGCATCCTCACCGCTGGTCGCGTGGCATACGTAGATGGTCACCAGTCTCTACGGTGTTTCTTAACCCTGACAAACCGACTGCTCAGGAGAACTTATGACTCAGTAATTGACCCCGCTGTAATTCAACTTTTAGCGACAACTTACTTGACTTCTACCGCTGTATTCCGTTGCTTCCCTTCATCTTCCCCATAGCTACTCCCAGACCTTATCGAAGCGCTTCGCGCTCGTCCGGCTGTACCAAGAGGTGTGCCGAATGTCCCGGTGGCCGAGCCAGTCCTGCATGAGTCGCGTGTCGGTGCCCTTCTCGGCAAGCGCGTGGCCGCAGGAGTGACGCAGCATGTGGGGATTCACGTCACCCAAGCCAGCCCGTGTCGCTGACTGCTGGATCAGGTAATTCACGTTCTGGCGCGTCATTTGCCCTCCCTGGCTGCTCAGAAAGACCCAGGGCAGGTCATCGGTGCGTGTTCTGAGGTAAGCCCTCAACGCCCGCATTTCATCGCCCTGCAGGGGTTGTGTGGTCGATAGGCCGTCTTTGAGGCGCTTGACCCATATGCGGGCACCATCCAGATCGAGGTCGTCCTTCGTAAGCGCACACGCTTCAGACACACGCAGGCCATGCCTGTAGGAAACCAGCAGCATCGTGTGATCTCGCAAACCGAACCTGCCCTTCTTGGCCGAGGCGAGCAAAGATTCCATCTCGGACGCGCTCAAGTAATCCCGATCCCGCTCATGGGCATCGACCGAAACATCTCTTTTTACTTTTTGCCGCTTGGGAGCCTCTTGCATGGCAAGCTCAAACTCCGGTGGTTGCGTGGTGTCCATTCATCGTCCTTTTACAAAATGGGCCTTCTGTAAAAACTCAAGGCAAGACCTTGGGCGCTGCCCAAACCCGCACTCGCCGTGGGGCAGCCGGGGGCGGGTTAAAAACCAACCCACCCCCAGCAGCCGGGAGCGTTGGGTCGCATCGTCGGCATCAAGGGCTTTCGCGGCATAAACGGGTGCCCTCCCGCGCAAGAAGCGCGCGGGCCCCTCCCATTTATTCCACGGTCCATTGACCCCGCCGCTGCTCATCACTTCGTCCAGCCCATCACGATCAATTCTTGTCATGTGGAGGCTTGGCTATTCGCCGGAGCTTCAACTCATCCACTGGTACATCGCCCGAAAGTAGTGTCTGCCCGACCAAACTGCGGATGTCGCGGGTGCCATTCAAGAACGCGTCGAGCTGGCTGATCTGCTGCCCGCGCACCTTCTCCAGTTCATCCCTCAACGCCAGTTTTTCTGCTTCGAGTTCGGTGATGCGCTGCTGCAAGGTCGCTCGCGCCGCGTTCCGGTACTTCGGCCTCGCATCGCCCTGCATTCGACGCTGCACACTCTTGGCTTCACTGAAGGCCTCGGCGATGATCTTGCGCCCGTTCTACTCCTTCGATCCGAGCATCTGCCGGTTGCCGCCATAGCCAAACCGCTTCTTGCTGTGGGCGATGACGTTTTCCCAAGTGACGGGAATCTGGTTGTCCGGAAAGAGCTCGATCATGCGAGCGATCTTCCGCGCCAACTGTTCCGTCAGGAGTTCCTTTCTTCCAGCCACAGTCAATCCTCCCCTTCGTCATTGTTCGGCGCGATAAGGTGCCGCTGATCAGTCAGACCGAGGGCTTTGGGCGCGAACTGCTGGTGCTTGGCTAACAACTCCCGTTCATCGAGGGCAACCTTTTCGCGGCCACCGTGAGCATCCAAGGCCACTTCAAGCAACGGAGCGGCATGCTGCGTCGGGTTGTGGTACTTGATCAGAGCACCGCTGGCTACGCCTTGATCGTCTAGTCTGCTGACGACTTCACGAGCCACGAATGCCTGATGCAGGCGATTGGCAAGCTGCCGATCCTTGATCAGCCGATTGAGTTCATGAAAATTGTCGATTAGGTGCGTGGCGAGTTGCACCATCGTTACCCGGTCGAGTCCTCTTTCAACAAGGGTAAGCATGTGTTCGCCCAATGTCGCAGGGTCATCTGCGATGCACCGGTTGTGGGTGAGGGCGAGGTTCTCCAAATGCCGAAGGATGCTGCCGAACAGTTGGTCGGCGATTTTGCGGGTTTCATCATTGGTCGGGATATGCCCCTTGGTGAACACGCCTTCGTTACATGTAATACAGGACTCCGACAGTGAGTTGCTGTAGTTCCGGCAAGGCGTTTCGTGGTGTTGATGAAAGCAGACGCCGAAGCGCTGCGGGTAGATGATGATGATGCCGCGACTGGATTTGGCTACGGGGCGATTCTCGATGGCCTGAGTCACGGCATCCATCGAGGTCATGGCAATTCCTGCGTCGTGCGCGGTGACGATGGCCGTGGTCAACCCGTACTGATCTTCCAGCTTCTCAACGGCAGCAAGTCCATTCGAGAAGTCGGTGAGTTCGGTCAGTTCAGGCGCTTCGGGCATGGCGGCCTGCGCCGCCTTGAATTCGGGGAATCGCTTGTCGTAATGCTTGAGCTGGGTGAGACTGAGCCGGTTTGCCCACTTATTGATGAGCACATTGGAAAGGTTCTCCCCATGAATCAGGGCCTGCGTGGTGAGCCAGCGGCGCGCGTCGTGGCTTTCCAGTTCTGCGGCCTGAATCTTGCCATCGACCGGCATCGTGATGTTGAGCTTTTGAAATAGAGTCGGGGAACAATTCGCTCTTGTTTTATCAGCTTTGGATTGCTTGATGCGGAGTCTGATCAACTTGTAGCTGAAGGACTGAGGCTGAAAGGGTACGTCATCACGATCAAAGAGAAACAGCATCTTCGACAGGTCACCCTCATATTGACTGAGCGTAGTGACCTTGCGGCAGGTGGCCATGGCTTTATGAACCTTCTTGAGCAGAAACCCCTCCACATCAGCCCATGTAAGGAGGTCAGTAATTGGCATATTGGTTTTCGTGCCACAGGGTTTCAGCAGGTCGGGGTTCGAGCCCTTGAACGAGCGATCCTTGAGTTCGTCGAAATAGTTCTGCGGTGCTCCGCCTGTTATTCGGGTATTGGAGTTCAGGTAAACAATCTGAGCCATCCGCCGCCTGCTAATCACTTGACCTCTCAGGTGTTCCAGGTCAGGGGGAAGGTAGAGGGTCGTTGGGTTCTGCTGATACCACTCCACCAGCATGCGCGAACGCTTCCCTTGCTCCCGCACGATGTCTAGGCAATAGTCAAGCGCATCGATCATGAACTGTAATACAGGCTTCGCGCTCCATTGAGCCCCTTTTGACCCTTTCATCAGCAGCAGCTTGTGGACGTCATGCAGGACATCGTATTTGCCAGCTGTGGTCACCGCGTAGTCATCGATAGCAAGGTGATCGTCGATACTCATGCACAGGGGTTCATTGATCCGCGAAGGTGCGCACATCAGAATGACCACTGCGCAGATCGCCTCGCGATCTGTGTTTGAGAGTACGGGTGTGCCATCGCGGTTCAGCGGATTTGCGACCAAGGCGTTGAATGCATCGTTAAAGGCTTCCATCTTTCGGTCGAGCAGGTCTGCTTGTCTGGTGTTCCGCTGCCCCGCATGAGCAAGGTGCATCTTTCGCAGTTCAGCCCTTACCTCGGCACGGACGCTGTAACCCAGCCGGGGATCACGCCCTTTTAACCAGTTGCACAAGAATGCGTCCTGACATGGACGCAAGATAAGAGCCGAGGGCCGATGAAAGTGCATGGCCCATTCTGATATCGCGCAGGCAATCCGCCTCAACCTCGCGTATATCTTTTAAGGTTAATTCTAGAATTGAATGAGTTGCCGCCCGAGCTAGTAGTCGGTAACCTTGGGTCGCGAGATGTAGCGAAAGGGCTTTCCGGCGATGACCATTTCCGCTACAAGACACCTCAGTGCGTCGCGATAACTGGTGTCCTTGCCCGCGAAGTCTTCAAACGATTTGGTGAAGTACCAATCTGGCTGTTTCGCGTTGTAAAGCGTCCTGATCGGCCAATGGTTGGAATCGAAATCGATCAAGGGAAAGCGCAGATTCATTCGGCGTTTCTGATCTGCGAGCCAATCATCCAAGGCCTTGCGGCGCAGAGCAACCTGGAGGTCGAGGGGCGCGTTCATCTCTGAATCTCCGGCTTCATGGAGTCACGGTAGCGGTCTGCCGCATTCATGATCAGGATGATCCTGTTTGCTGCGTTTCGGGCACGGTTGACCATGTGCTCGAAGGGCTTTCCGCGCTTCGCCATGTCGTCGATTTCGCGTTGAGCGCCCTTTAGGTTAATGCTGTGGTCGGCATCCCAACATGGGCGGAAGCGGAAGCAGGAATAGCAGACGATGGGCGCGCGCTCACAAGCCATGCTCTTGCCGCATTCACCAGTGTCTTCGATCTGACCGGTATCGAGGTCCTCCGAGCGAATGCGCTGCTCCTCGGCTATGGGATCAGCCTTTGAGCGGAAACTGAGGAGCCCGGGAAGGTGGGACTCGAACGCAGGACGCATCGTCTTCGAGAGTTCTCCGATCAGGCCGTGGAAGGCTATATCGATATAGGCCTTACACGTTTGGTCATCTGCGTGCCGAAGCACTGCCTGAATAGTCTTGGACGATGCGCCAGTTTGGGCTAAAAGGGTGCCAACGGTGTGCCGCAGGGCATTTGCACTTAGGGTGGATGATTTGGCCCCTATGACTTTTGTGATCTTCTTGGAGTATCCGGTTGCGAATCTTTCCCCATCTTCATACATACCCCAGGTTTGGTTGGCATGGTCACTCATCCATCGGGATTTATCCATACTCAACCCTCTCGCCGGAAACAGCGCCAGTTTGTCGAGTTCTTCAGGTTCGACAAGATGACCGTAGGTTGAGATCACATGCTGCCGCTGCTTGGTAAGCAGGATTCCCAGGGGTTCGTTGATGCTGAAGATCGTTTTGCTGGGAAAGTGTTCGCCGGTTTTGAGGTGACGATTTGAATGGTGTACTGCTTTGTTTTTGGGTCAAAGTTGAAATCTTTGATACGAATCTGTCGGTAGCTGTTCGGACGGCAGTAGACCGCAAATGCCAAGTGAGCGAAGCTGTAGAGTTCGATGTTCATTTCGCCGGTAGCGTACGCAGAGTCACATTGGTCGAGGATGTGGGCGACGGTGGCCTGGCTGAGAGCCTTGCCCAAGATTGAATCGATCTTTCCGCCGTGCCACCCCTTCTTTCGCGTTCGCACGGGAAAGTCGCTTTTTGCAGGCCCTTTGCAAATAATGGGGACGATGGCGCTGCATCAAAGAGATTAGCAAGTGCTGAACTGTATCGATTCGGTATTTGGTCAAGCACCGCACCAAGGCTAAGCAAAAAGGATTCATCGACGAAAGAAACCTTGGTGTCGAACACATCAAGCGCAGTCATCTTTCCAAAGAGACCGACGAATTCCTTCGCTTGTGATTTAACAGTCGTAAGTGAAAGCCGGTTTCGCGACTCAATCAGGCTCTCTTTTAGATGTAACAGGAAGGCATCTTCACAGCTTGCTCGGAGTGGGGTTAGGTTGATTGTTTCCGAACACATCACCCGAGCGTTTTCGGGGCCGGATTTCTCCACTAGGGTGAAGATGAATGGCGCGTTGTCGTCCCACTCAACGATTGTGTTGCCTACGGCTTTATAGGCCATTGTCCGCCTCCCTGATTTGTTTTCGTTCCTGCACTGCATCCAGCAGGCGCTGGTTGAACTCCATAAGTGTCACGTTGGCTTGATCTGTCAGCGCACGCTTCGCATAGAGTTCAGGCATGCTGCTGTTTGTCGTCCAGCCGAAACGCATCTTCATCACGTCCTTCACGTGTTCCGGCACGTCTCTAAAGGCAGTTGGCATGGTGAGGCCATGCTGGTTGGCGATCTCCCTGCATTTCTCGGCAAGGAAGAAGCTCGCGGCGCTATGTCGCAGGACGTATCCGTAGAAGTCATACTGCTTTTGTTTCGTGAAATATGGGTCAGTGGCAACGTCAAGTAACTCAAACTCAGAGAGCCGCTGCCCCAAGTTATTGAACATCGACGTGATGCTGGAGCGATGCTTGATGGGCTCCCCTTGAGCACTAAGGAACAAGAACCCACAGCTGCGATTCGTCAACCGCTTCATTAATACTGCGTCGCGCTCGGTATCGATGTAGTCCTGTATGGCGCTCGTGGTGAACTGCCAAAGCGTAATCATGGTTTCGCTACCGCTAGCGACTTGTATGCTGTCACCAAGCTTCAAGACGGGCGTGTTGGAGGTCGTCCTTGTGGTTCGCTTGGCGCGATTGTCGGCAATGGATAGACGCCCGCTATGGGGCTGGAAGTCCCTCAGCATCACATTGCCTAACGTGCCAGGACGCAGGCCCTCACAGGCTAGCAAAGTCATAGCTCTGTCGCGTAGGGTGGTTCTCGAGGGCTTGCCGGTTGCGGACTGAAACAGGTCGTCGGGTCGAGTGAATACGGCCTCGATGATGGCGAGATACTTATCCCTCGGTAGGCTTTTGATTGCGAGATGGTGGTTCTGTTTTGTGCCACGAATTGCCGTGCGGAGTTGATGGCATGTGGTCTCGTATGCGCTTTGTAGTCGTTCGCGCGGCGCATCGAAAGGAATTCTGGGATCGATGAAGACCTCGCGGTAAAACTCAAGCGACTGGGCGATGTGGTGAAGGCGCTTGTGCGCGGTGTTGGGTTCTACCGCGTTAGGCAGTTCGCGGGGCGTTCTTCCCGCTATGGGGGGAGGTTAGAAGCGTTACCTTGCGGTCGCTCATGGCTTCGATCTCAGGCAGCGGACGCCAGCAGAGTGCGATCAACGCCTTGGTTTCATCGTAGGTCAGGCAAAAGCCCTCCGTAGCCCGAAGTGCTAGCTCGATGTTTGCGGATGACAAGAATCGGTGCAAAACCCGGCATGACTGCGCCGTCAGCTCGCGGGTGTGGGGATTGGTGAATTTGTCCGTCAGGAACTTGCTGAACCAATAGTGCACCGTCCCGTTATCGCGGACCAGAAGGTAGTTATTTCGGGCGGTTGTAGACTTCATTAAATGTCAAAAACACCAATACATGAAACCATAATAGTTTGAGTTCAAAAAAATGCAAGTAATTTCTTGCAAAGCCATCACTGTATCTATCTATATCTGGGCAAACGGCAATTTTCTTACTTTCGCGCTCAACTACCGCCATACGCAGTTCTTGATGCCGTAAATGCGATAGGGAGTGGAGATTTGATTCATATAGGTTTTTTCTGAAACTGCCTAAGAAAAGTGGCAACTGCCTAAGATTTTGCCACCTTCTTCATGCCCTGCACCACGGGCGACTCTTTGATTCGGATGTATCGCTGGTGCACTGATTCAGATTTATGCCCGAGCAGTGCCATCGAGTTAGCGCCCTGCTATTTGGCGTCGGTTGCACTTTTGGCGCGTCATCAGGCGCTTCAGACTTTGCTCTGGCGATTCTCTATCGGTACGCAAGCGCAATTCGGGTGACTCCGGAATTTTGTAGGGCGCATCAATGTCAGTGAAAATTAGAATCGGGCCGGCGCGCTTTCTGGTAAAGCCCTTTAGGATCGCGCGCTTCGCAAGTCGCCAGACCGGCAGCAACATGGATTTCATGTAATCCACTACGTCCTGCTGCTGCGCGTGCTTGCGCCCGGTCATTTCGGCACGGCGAAATGAAGGCCGTGATGCACACTTTCGCCGTCGAGCGTATAGCACGCGTAACCCAGCGTCAGCAGGCATGCCTCCAGATCCATGACCAGCGTCGACTTTCTTGCTCCGGGCAGTCCGGTCAGCCAGATCACGGCACCCTCCTGACCATAGCGCTGTCGTCGCAGCACACCGTCAACCTGATGCGGAACACATTCTGTGGCGCCACCGGCCAATTGTCGCCGGCGCATCACCCGTACCGAGGGGGCACCTGACAACATCAATGGGATCACGGCCACCATCACGGTGGAACGGCTTTGGAATCAATACGGTTGGGTCGCGCTGGACCCCACATGCAATCGCAAATTGCAGGAAGATACATGCGCACACTGCTATTGACCCCCATCCTCCTGGTCAGCCTGACGGCCCATGCCGAGCCAGCCGATAGCACATCGCCGGGGAACGGGAAGAGGCGTATCGCAAATGGTTGCCAGCGAGGATGCTGGCCTAGCTGTCGCGCATGGTACTCCAGACGCCCTGCGATCCATGGGGGGGGCAATGATTTTCAATGCCCCCCGTAACCCGCCTGTGAGTGCCTGCGCGGTGTCCCCGCGCAGGGCGGGTTAGCCCCGCGTGACTTGTGCGAACTTCTCGCGCGTGCCCAGAACTTTTCGTGAGTAGCCAAACTCTTCGTCGTTGCTGGCTCCGGCGTAGTACTGCAGGCCGGCTTCGACCGAACCATTGCGACGCGTGTATTCCTTGAGCACCATGGCACCGACGCGGATGTTGGTCGCCGGATCAAACAGGGCCAGCTTGTGGGCATCTTCGCCGAGCTTGTCCATGTGGTATTTCGGAATCACTTGCATCAAGCCCTGGGCGCCGAAGCGGCTTTCCGCCAGCGGGTTGAAGCTGGACTCGGTGGCCATCACCGCCACGATCAGCAGGGGATCAACGCCGAGTTCCTTGCCGACAGAGTGCGCGGTCACGATGAGGCTCTCGACCACATCATTCGAGACGCGATAGCGATTGGCCAGATAATCACTAAGACGGCTCACGTTGGCCGGGACCGGCCTCGCGCTGACCTCCTGTTTCGCTGCTTCAGGCGCTTCAGCGGCTGCCTCGGCGATTGGGCTGCTGAAGGCAATGATGTTTTCGGCGAAGCGGTCTTGCGCGCCGACGAACCACGCTTTGTAAGCGGGTTCGGCTGCGGGTTCGTTGACCACCAAGGCTTCTGCACTGCCCCCCAGGGCATCAATAGTTTGCCCGGATCGGGTGCTTGCCATTGGAACATGGACCAACTGACTCAGTGCAAACAGACCTAAGGCGATCAGGGAGAGATGCCCCGCACGAAAAACGCCTTGAACCAGATTGCTGACCAGTGCGGTCAGCGGATGTTTCGGTTGCAACATGATTCCTCCTTCTCGTACCCTGCCGTTTCCGGTAGGGCGCGTCACTCGCTTTCAGGTGCAGACAAGCGAAGCTGGATGATCGGTGGCGCAACCTCTGCCTCCTGGAAGGGGGCAGCGCACGCCGCAACGGGACGAATTAGAGCCGGAACGGCCCCCGGTGTTTAGAGGCAGCTTTCAGAGCTGGCGTTGCATTTTTCCCACAGAACTTAGCCAAGGTACTGAACCAAAGGCATAATCTTTCCCATGATTCCTGCTCGAATATCTCTGCCTTGGGGCCGCCGTGCGGTCATTTTTGTTCTGGCTATTGCCGTTCTGGGGAGCATTCTTTTCTGGCTCTCGCGCCCCAAGCCGGTGTCGGTAGCCGTGCACAGTGTGGAAAAAGGCGTGGTCGAGGCCAGCGTGGTCAATACCCGTGCCGGTACCCTTGAGGCCTGTCAGCGCACCAAACTCTCGACCATCATGGGCGGGCGCATCGAGTATCTGGGTGTCAAGGAGGGGGACCGGGTAAAGAAGGGTCAGTTGCTTATGAAGCTCTGGAACGACGACCAGAAGGCCCAGCAGTCCCTGGCCGAGACGCAGCGTGAAATGGCCCGCCGGCGCGTGACCGAGGTCTGTACCGTGGCGGCGGGGGCGGTCCGTGAAGCCAGGCGGCAATCGGATTTACGCGCAAAAGGCTTTATTTCGAGCTCGCGCGAGGATTCGTCACGTACCGACGCTGAAGCCCGCCAGGCGGCGTGCGAGACGGCCAAGGCCGATGTGGCGCAGGCCGAGGCGCGCATCGGGGTCAGCCGGGCAGAGCAGGGGCGTACCAGTCTGTACGCGCCGTTCGACGGCACGGTGGCCAAAATCGTCGGTGAGCTGGGTGAGTACTCGACGCCCTCGCCCCCCGGCGTGCAGACCCCTCCGGCCATCGACCTGATCGATGACAGCTGCCTTTACGTGACCGCGCCGATGGATGAGGTCGATGCCCCGAAGATTTCGGTGGGTCAGTTGGTACGCATCAACCTCGACGCTTTGCCTGGCCAGCCTTTGGCCGGCAAGGTGCGGCGCATCGCCCCCTATGTATCGGCCCTGGAAAAGCAGGCGCGTACCGTTGATGTCGAGGTTGATTTCGTCGATCCGCAAGCCCCACAGGGATCTCCTTCAGGCAGCGGCGCGGATCAAGGCAAACGCGCGGCGCTTCTGGTGGGGTATAGCGCCGATGTCGAAATCGTCTTGCAACGCCGCGAGGGCGTGCTGCGTGTGCCTACGGCGACGCTGATTGAAGGCAACAAGGTACTGGTGCTGGCCAGCGACGGAAAATTGGTCGAGCGCGCGGTCAAGACCGGCATCGCCAACTGGGAATACACGGAGGTACTTGAGGGCGTGGTCGCTGGCGACCAGGTCGTGACCTCGCTGGATCGGGCAGGCGTCAAGGCCGGTGTTGCCGCGGTGCTTGGCGACGCGGAAAAGAAGTAATGCCGCTGATCGAGTTGTCCGCCATCGAGCGCACGTTTTTGCTCGGTGACAGCACCGTCCATGCCCTCGCGCGTATCGATCTGAGTATCGCGCAGGGGGAATATGTCGCGATACTCGGGCCGTCCGGCTCGGGCAAATCGACCATGCTTAATCTGCTCGGCTTGCTTGATCGACCCAATGCCGGGGTGTATCGGCTGGAAGGGCGCGATGTCACTACCCTCAGTCCGGACGAGCAGGCGCAGGTGCGCAGTCAGCGCATTGGCTTTGTGTTCCAGAGCTTCCATCTGGTGCCGCGTCTTACCGCCGCTGAAAACATTGCTTTGCCCATGATGCTGGCCGGCATTCCCGCCGCAGAGCGGGCGCGCCGCGTTGGCAAGGCGCTGCGTGAGTTCGGTTTGGAAAATCGCTCCGACCATCGGCCGGATCAGCTTTCCGGCGGGCAGCGCCAGCGTGTGGCGATTGCCCGCGCCACGGTCATGCAGCCAGCGCTGCTATTGGCCGATGAACCGACAGGCAATCTCGACCGCAGCACCGGTGACGACGTGATTGCGCTCCTCGAAACGCTCAATGCCAACGGCGTGACTCTGATCGTGGTGACGCACGATGTCACGGTAGGCGCGCGGGCGCACCGGCAACTGCGCATGGAAGACGGACGACTCATCGGCGATGAACGTCGTGATCGTGCTGATCATCGCCGTGTCACCAGCGCCGACTTGCGGAAATAAGCCGTGCGTGGGCCAGATGTCATCCGCTTTGCCCGCGATGCGGCCTCGGGCAACCCGTTGCGCACGGCGCTCTCGCTGCTGGCCATGGCCATTGGCGTTGCCGCCGTGGTGGTGCTCACGGCGCTGGGCGATGGCGCGCGTCGCTATGTGGTGGCGCAGTTTTCCACTCTGGGCAGCAATCTGGTGATTGTTCTGCCGGGCCGCTCGGCGACGGGCGGCTTCAGCCCGGCCAATGCGGTGACACGCACCCCGCGTGATCTGACGATCGATGATGCGGCGGCACTCTTGCGCAGCCCTCATGTCGCGCGCGTGGCCCCGTTGACCGCCGGTTCTTCAGAAATCAACGTCGGCGGAAAGTTGCGCGAAGTGATCGTTGCCGGAACCACCGCGAGCTATCTGCAAGTGCGCAACTTTCACATGGCGCAGGGCAGTTTTTTGCCGGAGGGCGAGTGGACCCGCAGCACGCCGGTAGCGGTGATCGGGGGCTCGGTTTATCGCGAGCTATTCGGGAGTGGCACGGCCGTAGGGGAGTATGTGCGGCTGGGCGGCCGTCGGGTTCGCGTGATTGGTGTGTTGGCCGCTACGGGCACGGGGATGGGCATGAATACTGACGAGCTGGTCCTGGTGCCGGTGGCGCTGGCGCAGCAGATGTTCGATAGCAATACGCTGTTTCGCGTTCTGGTACAGGCGCAAAGTCGCAATGCGATCGAAAGTGCCAAGCGCCACGCCGCCGAGACCATCAAGGCCCGGCATGGGGGCGAAGAAGATGTCACCGTGATCACGCAGGATGCGGTGTTGGCGACCTTCGACCGCCTGCTCGGCGCGCTGACGGCAGGCGTGGCTGGCATTGCCGCGATCAGTCTGGCCGTGGCCGGCATACTGGTGATGAACGTGATGCTGGTCGCCGTAGCGCAACGTACTGGCGAGATTGGCCTGCTCAAGGCGCTGGGCGCACGGGCGGCGACGATACGTCAGGCGTTTTTGGTCGAGGCAGCGCTGCTCTCTCTGGCGGGGGCGGCGCTCGGCTATCTGCTCGGCCAGACGGGCGCCTGGTTGATTCGCGCGCTTTACCCGGCCTTTCCCGCCTATGCGCCCGCGTGGGCGGTGATCGCGGCGCTGGCTACCTCGTTGGGCACCGGCCTGCTCTTTGGCTGGATGCCAGCGCAGCGTGCGGCGGCCATGGACCCGGTGCAAGCCCTGATGAAACACTGAATTGCGGACCAAGCATGCCCCTGAGCGATCTGATTCAGTTAGCCCTGCGCGCCATCACCGGCCAGCGCCTGCGCAGCTTTCTGACGCTGCTTGGCATTGCGGTGGGTATTGCTGCGGTCATCTTGCTCACCTCGATTGGTGAGGGCATTCACCGCTACGTGCTGGCCGAGTTTACGCAGTTCGGCACCAATGTGATTGGAGTGCATCCGGGCAAGACCAAAACAGGGGGCACGCCGGTGACTGGCTTGCCCAGCAGTGCGCGCCCGCTCACACTTGAGGATGCCGAGGCCTTGGCCCGCTTGCCCAATGTGCTGGCGGTCACCCCGAGTCTTTTCGGCAATGCCGAGGTCAATGCCAAAGGTCGCTCGCGCCGAACCTCGGTCTACGGGGTGGGCCCTGACATGCCGGTAGTGTTCAAGGGAAAAGTGCGCGTCGGACAGTTTTTGCCCCGCGAAGAGGCCAACGCGGCGCGTGCACTGGTGGTGCTCGGACCCAAGCTGAAGTATGAGTTGTTCGGTGCCGACAATGCACTGGGCGAGCGGGTACGCATTGGCGGACTTCAGTTCCGGGTGGTTGGCATCATGGAGAGCAAGGGGCAGTTTCTGGGCATTGATCTGGATGACACCGCATTCATTCCTGCCGGTCGCGCGATGGAGCTGTTCAATCGGGAAGGACTCAACGAGATCGATATTGCGGTGGCCGAGGGTGCATCGTCAGCCAGTGTTGCCCGGCAGGCGAAGGCCTTGATGATCAGTCGTCACGGGCGTGAGGACGTAACGCTGATCAGCCAGGAAGAAATGCTGTCGACGCTTTCCTCGATTCTTGACGTGCTGACCATGGCCGTCGGTGCATTGGGGGGTATTTCATTGCTGGTCGGCGGCGTGGGTATTGTCACCATCATGACCATCGCGGTGACCGAGCGCACCAGCGAGATCGGCCTGATGGTGGCCATAGGGGCGAAGCGGCGAACCATACTGAGCCTGTTCCTGGGTGAGGCGGTCGCCCTGGCCAGTCTCGGCGGAATTTTGGGGCTGGTGTTGGGTATCGGCCTGGCACAAGTAATTCGCCTGTTTGTGCCCGCCTTGCCAGTGCATACGCCCCTGAGCTATGCGGTAGCGGCGGAAGTGCTGGCGATGATTATCGGGCTCGCAGCCGGCGTAATGCCCGCCCGCCGGGCGGCGCACCTTGATCCGGTGGAGGCCTTGCGCAGCGAGTGAACGGCTACGTCAGCCGTGGGGCAGCACGGTGCTAGCGTTTGAGCTTGGCAAATGCCGAGGCCATGGCACCTGCGGGTTCGGGGCCCCGCGAGTGCGTGGTTGTGGTTCCTGGGCGACGAATCGCCGTGTTGCCAGCGCCGACTTGCGGATTGCGCATGTCGTTTGGCTTTCGCGCAATATCATCGGTGAGGCGCATGGTCAGGGCAATGCGCTTGCGCGGAATGTCGACTTCTACCACCTTCACCTTGACCACATCGCCAGCCTTCACCACGCTGTGGGGATCTTTGACAAAGGTCGCGGACAAGGCGGAAATATGTACCAGGCCGTCCTGATGTACGCCAATGTCCACAAAGGCTCCGAAGTTGGTGACGTTGGTGATCACGCCTTCGAGCAGCATCCCTGGCTGCAAGTCGCGCAGTTCTTCGATGCCTTCCTTGAATGACGCGGTCTTGAACTCAGGGCGAGGATCGCGCCCGGGCTTTTCCAGTTCCTTCAAGATGTCTTGTATGGTGGGCAGCCCGAAGCGTTCATCGACGTACTTTTCGGCCTTGATGGTCTTGACGGTGCGTGAATCGCCCAGCACGTCTTTGGCGTGTTTCTTGATGTCGGCCAGGATGCGTTCGACCACGGGATAGGCTTCGGGGTGAACCGCCGAGCGATCCAGCGGGTTCGCACCGTCGTTGATGCGCAGGAATCCGGCGGCCTGCTCAAAGGTTTTGTCGCCCAGGCGCGGCACCTGTTTGAGCGTATCGCGGGAGGCAAAGGCACCATGGCTGTCGCGGTAGCTGACGATATTGCTCGCCAGCGTGCTGTTCAAGCCGGAAATGCAGGCGAGCAGGGCGGCCGACGCGGTATTGACGTCTACGCCCACCGAGTTCACGCAGTCCTCGACGACGGCATCCAGCTGACGTGCGAGCTTGCTTTGGTTGACGTCGTGCTGGTACTGGCCGACACCGATCGATTTCGGATCAATCTTGACCAATTCCGCCAGAGGATCTTGCAGCCGGCGAGCGATGGATACGGCCCCACGGAGCGACACATCCAGCTCAGGAAACTCACGCGCGGCGAGCTCCGAGGCGGAATACACCGAAGCGCCGGCCTCGGAAACCACGATCTTGGTCAGGCCCAGTTCGGGATAGCGCTTCATCACATCGCCGGCGAGCTTGTCGGTTTCGCGACTGGCCGTGCCATTGCCGATGGCGATCAACTGGGCATGGTGCTTTTGTGCCAGCTGACGAATCGCCGCCACTGAAGCTTCCCAGTCGCGGCGAGGTTCGTGCGGGTAGATGGTGTCGGTGGCGAGTAGCTTGCCGGTGGCATCGACCACGGCCACCTTGACCCCGGTACGAATGCCCGGATCGAGGCCGATCACGGTTTTCGGGCCGGCAGGGGCGGCCAGCAGCAGGTCATGCAGGTTGCGCGCAAAGACGCGAATGGCCTCGTCCTCTGCGCGCTCGCGCAAGCTGCCCATGAGCTCCGATTCCAGATGCAAGGAAAGCTTGACCAGCCAGGTCCAGCGCACTGTTTCACTGAGCCATTTGTCGGCAGGCCGGCCTTGATCCTTTATGCCGAAATGGCTGGCGACCATGGTGATACAAGGCGACAGATTCGTTCCCCCGGCCGACGGGTCAGCGAGTTCCGACTCGGTTTTCAGTGACAGCCGCAATACGTCTTCGTTTCTGCCCCGAAACATGGCCAGAGCCCGATGCGAGGGCATAGATTTGAGCGGTTCGCGAAAGTCGAACCAGTCGCGGAATTTACTGACGTTAGGATCGGCGCTGGCTTCCTTGCCCTCGGCGACAGCAGAGACAACAATGGCATAGTCATTCAGATAGTTGCGGAGCTTCTGGAGCAGCTTCGCGTCTTCTGCGAAGCGCTCCATGAGAATCTGGCGTGCCCCATCAAGCGCCGCTTTTGTGTCGGGAACGTGCTTTTCGGGCGGTTCCTTCTCGGTATTGACGAATTTTGCCGCTTCGGTTTCCGGGGTCAGTGTCGGGTCGTCAAACAGAGCATCCGCCAAGGGCTCAAGCCCGGCTTCACGAGCCATCTGCGCTTTGGTCCGACGCTTCTGCTTGTAAGGCAGGTAGAGGTCTTCCAGCGCTTGCTTGGTCTCGGCGTTTTCAACGTCGTGGCGCAAGGGTGGCGTGAGCTTTCCCTGTTCCTCGATACTGGTCAGGATGGCGCGGCGGCGCTCTTCCAACTCGCGCAGATAGACCAGGCGCTCGGCCAGGGTACGCAGTTGCGTGTCGTCGAGATTGTCGGTGACTTCCTTGCGGTAACGGGCGATGAAGGGCACGGTGGCCCCTTCGTCGAGCAACAGGACAGCGGCGAGTACTTGGGAAGGGCGGACGCCGATTTCGTCGGCAATGCGGGATTCGATAGGCGGCAGCATGACAACTCCGTGAGTGAGTTCACGCGCCCGTTCTCGCCAATGCAGGCGCCGGGCAGCGAAATGGAAGCGGGACGGCTCAGGTAGTGGGCGGCGGCGCGTCGGCGAGGGGATCGTCGATGGCGAACTTGTGCCGCAGACGGAGCATGCCACTGCCGGCGGCTGCCAGTGCGAGCAGCCGGTCGATGTTCGGATGCTTGCCTGGGTTGGCGCGCGCATCGTCGGTATGTTCGCAGTACAGATCAAGACCTTTGCGAGCAGCATCGACGGTAATGGCACCAAACGTCTGGCCCAGATGGTTGTAGACGGCGAGAGAACCGGTCTGGCCGGACTTGTTCTCAATGACGGCAATAACGGTTTCCTGGCCGTCAATCAGTTCAATGGCAGCCAGGTGCGAGACGCGTGGCAGTTGCTTCAGAGTGGCCGCAAAGGTCGAGGGCGTGGTCATCAGATGTTCTTTGCCAATTCAGCGGCTTTGCCAATGTAGCTGGCCGGGGTCATTGCCATCAGTCGCGCACGCTCTGATTCGGGAATGGGAAGCGTGGCAATGAATTTGTGCAGCGCGTCGCGCTCAATGCCCTTGCCTCGTGTCAGTTCTTTGAGCTGCTCATACGGGTTGGGCACGCCGTAGCGGCGCATTACGGTTTGGACGGGTTCGGCCAACACTTCCCATGCGGCATCCAGATCATCAGCCAGTCGTTGTGGATTGGCTTCCAGTTTGTCGATGCCACGGGTCATCGACACGTAGGCGAGTTGGGCATAGCCGAACGCCACCCCCATATTGCGCAGTACCGTTGAGTCGGTCAGGTCGCGCTGCAGGCGGGAAATTGGCAGCTTCTCAGCCAGATGACGCAGCACCGAGTTGGCCAGACCGAGATTGCCCTCGGAATTCTCGAAGTCAATGGGGTTGACCTTGTGCGGCATGGTCGATGAGCCGATTTCGCCCGCCTTAAGCTTTTGTTTGAAGTAGCCCAGCGAAATGTACTGCCAGATATCGCGGTTGGCATCGATCAGGATGGTGTTGGCGCGGGCTATGGCGTCAAAAAGTTCAGCCATGGCATCGTGAGGCTCGATCTGGATGGTGTAGGGATTGAATTCCAAACCGAGCGATTCGATAAAGGCGCGGTTGTTGGCCTCCCAGTCGAACTCCGGATAGGCGGAAAGATGAGCGTTGTAGTTACCCACGGCACCGTTGAACTTGGCCAGCAGCGAAACCCGTGCAATTTGCTCGCGCGCACGGTTCAGGCGGGCGACGATGTTGGCCATCTCTTTGCCCAGTGTCGTGGGGGTGGCCGTCTGGCCGTGAGTGCGCGCCAGCATTGGCAGGTCAGCAAGTGTGTGCGCTTGTTGGCGCAGGCGGTTGATCACGCCATCGAGCGCGGGGAGCAGCACTTTCTCTCGCGCGTCGCGCAGCATGAGGGCATGCGAGACATTGTTAATGTCTTCCGAGGTGCAGCCGAAGTGGATGAATTCGGAGACATTCATTATCTCGGCGTTGCCTGCGAAGCGCTCCTTGAGCCAATACTCCATGGCCTTGACGTCATGATTGGTGCGCGTCTCGATGGTCTTGATGGCGGCGGCGTCGTCTTCGTTGAAGCTTGCGTAGGCGCCATCAAGCGCCGCGATGGTCGCGCTGGAGAATGGCGGACATTCTTCGATTGCCGGGTGGCTGGCCAGATTTTTCAGCCATTCGAGTTCGACGCGAACACGATTGCGGATCAGGCCGAATTCGGAAAAGTGGGCACGAAGGCCGTCCAGTTTGTCGGCATAACGCCCATCCAGGGGTGAGAGGGCATTCAGTGGAGTGAGCGGCATGGGCGTGGCCGTGGGCGGAGAGAAGCCGCGCAGTTTACTCTGAGCAGGGGACCCGGATCAATTGTGGAGTAAGTGGAGTGAGTGATCGAAAGGATTGAGCGTAAGATTCGATTCGACGTCTTCGCTCAAGCGGATTACCCATGAAACTTATCGGATCACTCACCAGCCCATACGTGCGCAAGGTTCGAATCGTCCTGGCAGAAAAGAAGATCGATTGCGCGTTTGAGGTCGAGTCGCCCTACGCACCGGGGAACCCTGTGAGCCGCGTCAACCCGCTGGGCAAGGTGCCGGTGTTGATTCTCGATGACGGAACCTCTGTTTTTGATTCGCGTGTGATTGTCGACTATCTTGATTCGACCACCCCGAATAATCGCCTCATTCCTGCATCAGGACGCGAACGACTGCTGGTCAAGCGCTGGGAGGCCTTGGCCGATGGCATTTGCGATGCCGCCGCGACGATATTCCTCGAGAATAAACGTCCGGAGGTTGAGAGAAGTTCCGACTGGATAGCGCGTCAGCGCCAGAAAATCGATGCCGGCGTGGCGGCCATGTCATCAGACCTGGGGGAGTCGGATTGGTGTTGTGGGACGCGCCTCAATCTGGCCGATGTGACCGTTGGTTGTGCGCTTGGCTATTTGGCGTTTCGGTTCGCTGAGTTTGACTGGCCAAAAATGTATCCCAATCTTGACAAGCTCAACCGCAAACTGCTTGAGCGTATGTCGTTTTCGGAAACCGTTCCTCAAGGCTAGTCACGTTGGGTCGTGTGTACCGTGCTCGCTTCGATTGCCAAGGGCATCGTGTTCCAGCGATGCCAGTAAATCCTGGCGAGCCCGGTCGCTGACCGCCGCGATCAGTCGGTCCGTAAATCCATCAAGAACGTGCAGTATGGCCTCGGGCAAGGCCTCGTCGACCCAACGCTCGATGGCAGCACGAATGACCCTTTGCTGGTCGGTTAATGCCGAGTCCACCATGACGGCAGCGCTGCCCTGCCGCGCCATATCTTCATCTACCACTTCCGTCAGAACAGGGACATCCTCTTCCGGGGGTTCCATGCTGAGAACCGGTAGGCTGAGTGCGGGGTCGTGCGCCGGCTGGGTCGCTGGCGTTGGGCTGGCAACGAATGTCCGGTGCCGCCGGATCAGCGCATCGGCTTTGTTCATGAGGTGATCGACTTTGCGGTCGGCATCGTTCACGCGGGCTTGCCTCCAGCAAGATTGATCGATTCGATCGTATGCCCTGACGCGCGATAACTGCGGAAGCGCTCACGCGCTCTGGCGCGGTCGCTGTCATCCAGACTCACGACTTCAATGACCTCAGGATAGTCAGAAAAATTTTCCGGAACGGCTTCGGTAAGGTTGAAAAGCGTATCGGCTTGGGCGGCGCTATCGAGAGTCTGTGTAAGCCATATCGGGGTCTCGGCAACGAGTGGCGAACTGGTACGGCAATGAGGAACGAAGCTGAGAGCGCTTTTCGTCCACAAGAGTTGATCCAGACGATCGACAATATCTTCTTGCTCACAGAGCACTACCACGCGCGAAGTCTGCGGACGTGGCTGTGACAGCCATTCTGCGGCGGCGGCCAGACGCTGTGCTACTCCGAAGTAAAAGCGGATGGTGCTCATCGGCTCCTGCGCGGTTTTGCCTTGCGCACGCTCTTCGGCGGGGCTGCTGGCTCGCCAGCCCGTGCAATCAGGAAATGGCTCAATAACGGTACCGGTCGTCCTGTGGAGCCCTTGTCTTTGCCCGAACGCCAGGCTGTTCCCGCGATGTCGAGATGTGCCCAGCGGTATTGTTTCGTGAATCGGGCGAGAAAGCTTGCCGCGGTGATGGTTCCCGCTGCCCGTCCGCCTATGTTGGCCATGTCGGCAAAGTTGCTTTTCAGCTGATCCTGATACTCGTCCCAAAGCGGCAATTGCCAAGCACGATCGCCAGAGCTCAGGCCTGCGGCAAGAACTTCTTGTGCCAGTTCGTCGTCATTGGCCAATAGACCAGAACCGACACTACCCAAGGCGATAACGCAGGCTCCGGTCAGCGTCGCCACATCAATAACGCAGGCCGGCTTGAAGCGCTCAACGTAAGTCAGCGCATCGCACAGAATCAGGCGTCCTTCGGCATCGGTGTTCAAGATTTCGACCGTTTGACCCGACATTGATTTGACGATGTCACCCGGGCGGGTCGCTTTGCCACTGGGCATGTTTTCGGTGGTGGGCACGACTCCGATTACATTAATCGGCAGACGTAGTCGCGCGACGGTCTGCATGGTGCCGATGACGCTGGCAGCACCGCACATGTCGTACTTCATTTCATCCATCTCAGCGCCGGGCTTAAGGGAAATGCCACCCGTGTCGAAGGTGATGCCCTTGCCGACCAAAACGATCGGGGCATCTTTCGCGTTCCCTTTGAGGTGCTTGAGCACGATGAATTTTGGTGGCTCATCCGAACCGGCAGCGACCGAAAGCAGGGTATTCATGCCCAGTGCCTGCATCTGTTTGCGATCAAGCACTTGAACATCGAGTTTGCTCTCGAGGGCAAGCTTCTTGGCCTGATCAGCAAGGTAGGTTGGTGTGCAAATATTGGCGGGAAGATTGCCCAGATCGCGGGCCAGGTCAGCGCCTTCACCGATGGCCGTACCCTCGCTCAGGCCATGAGTCGCCAGAGTAACTCGCTCGGGATCAGCCAGCAGCATGACAATCTGCTTGAGCTTAGGCGTCACTTTGTCGCCACTTTTCAAGCCGTCAAAGCGATACAACGCTTCGTGTGCGGCCGTGGCGAGACTACGCGCCAGGCTGCGCGCATCTTCCTTGTCTGGCGTCGGCAAGCTCAGCGTCAAATCGCTGCTTCCCGAATGGCCCATGCGCTTTACCGCGCTGGATACCCCCCGGCGAAACGACTGGGCAGAATATTTTTCTTGACTGCCGAGTCCGATAAGAAGCAAGCGATTCGCGGCGATGCCATCAAGGCTATGGAGCATATGACAGCTATCGATATCGCCGCCAAAGTCACCCTCGCGAATCAGGGCTTTGATCGCACCACGACTTGCATCGTCGATAGCTTTAGCCTCATCAGAGAGCGTGCCTTCAGCAAATACGCCAATGGCGAGACAGTCCGTCTTGCGCGTGCGCAAATCGCCTGCTTTTACATCGAATTTCATGTTGCTCTCTCAATTAAGTGGTTTTTTAACCAGTTGCGCTTGCCGCCGCAAAAAGTGGGTGTTGCGAGCTAACTTCTTGGCAGAGAGAGTTCGTACGGCTATCCTCTGACCTTCGTTCCCCGCACGCCGTTGACAGCGCGATTATGTCCGAATCCAAATTTAAAAGCCAAGCCACTGTCTTGGCCAACTTAATGCAACCAGTCACGCCACAATGATTTACAGAAGCGCCGCGGGGCGCGAACTTTTTCGGTCGGCGAGCGGTGTGTTCATGGTTTTGTTTGCCGTGTTGATGACGACACAGGCCATACGCTTGCTCGGGCAGGCGGCGGGCGGCAAGATTACCCCTGATGTGGTTGTGGCGTTACTTGGGTTTTCTGCGCTCGGGTATCTTCCCGTTGTGCTCTCCCTTACGCTCTATTTGGCTGTGCTGCTGACGTTTTCACGCTGGTACCGGGACTCAGAGATGGTGATCTGGCTGGCGGCCGGTTTTCCGCTGACACGCTGGTTGGGTGCGGTGGCTGGCTTTGCAGCGCCTATCGTGCTTGTCATTGCAGCGCTGTCGTTTTTTCTTACGCCGTGGGCCTCCGGGCAGGGTAAGGAAATTCGTAGCAAACTCGATCAGCGTGACGATGTCTCGATGATCAAGCCGGGGGCCTTCAACGAGTCGTCAAAGTCCGATCGTGTGTTTTTCGTTGAAGCCGCCGGTGAAAAGGCAGGGGAAGTACGCAATGTATTTATCAGTGATGTAAAGAACGGCCGCATGAGTGTGATCGCGACGGCATCCGGGCGTACTGAAGTCAGTGAAGCTGGGGAGCAGTTTCTGGTGCTCAGCCACGGTAGGCGCTATGAGCTGCCTGAGCAAGATAGCGCCTTCCGTGTCATGCAGTTCGATCGCTACGGGGTACGTATTGCCACTCGCGAGTTGGAGACTCCGCAAGTCTCTGCACACGCAATGCCAACCGCCATGTTGCTCGGTCTGGGCTCAGACGCAGCCTACGCTGAACTACTGTGGCGCGTTAGTGTTCCAGCTTCAGCGCTTATTTTGGCGTTGCTTGCCGTACCTCTGTCTTTCGTGAATCCGCGTGCAGGCCGGGCCAGCAACTTTATCGTCGCGCTGCTGCTGTACGCCGTTTATAGCAATTTGATGGGTGTCAGTGAAGCGTGGGTTGCCCAAGGGCGTGTCGGCGTTGAAATCGGCATATGGGTTGTTCACGCCTTGATGGCGCTTGTTCTGATTGGCATGCTCTGGTTCCGCAATGGCGTTTCTCCGCTGCGCCGACTGCTGAGGCGCTGATGATTTATCACCGCTATATTTCTCGCGAAATATTTGCTTCTTCAGCCCTGGTGACGGTGGCGTTCGTGGCGCTATTCGGGTTCTTTGATTTGATTGCTGAATTGCGCGACGTAGGCAAGCAGGGCTATGAGTACCGCCATGCCGCTTTTTTCGTCTTGCTGACATTGCCCGGACGGGCCTACGAGCTTTTACCTATCGGGGTATTGATAGGCAGTCTGAGTGCCTTGACCCAATTCGCCAAAAGCAGCGAGATGACCGTCTTCAGGGCCTCGGGGCTTTCGACCTGGCAGTTGCAGGCTACGCTCTTGAGGGTAGGGCTGGTGTTCATGGTTCTGACGGCTTTGTTCGGTGAGGTAATTGCTCCTCCAGCTGACCAGGCAGCGCAGCAGTTCAAACTTCAGGCACGCAGCAATATGGCTGCACGCGAGTTTCGCTCTGGCGTTTGGGTCAAGGACGGAAAGTCATTCATTAATGTGCGCGATGTGAATGTCAATGGCGAACTCCTCGGCGTTCGTGTCTTTGAGTTTGATGATCAGTTTCGTCTCGCCTACGTTCGTGAGGCGGCCATTGGACGCTATGTGAGGCAATCCACCTGGGCTATGGAGGATGTCAAGATTGTTGCCTTCAGCGAAAGCGGTGCGCAAAAAAGCACGATGGAGCGTGACCAGTGGACCTATGGTTTGTCGCCCGAATTGCTTTCAGTCCTGCTTGTGTCGCCCGAGCGGATGTCGGTCGCAACCCTTTATCGCTATATCAACTATCTGGGCGAAAACCAGCGCAAGACAGACAGTTATGAAATCGCGCTCTGGAAAAAACTGGTCTTTCCATTTGCGAATCTGGTAATGCTGATTTTTGCGTTGCCGTTTGCCTTTATGCATGACCGTCGAGGTAATGCAGGGGTCAAAATATTCGCCGGAGTGATGCTGGGAATTGGCTTTCACATGCTGAATGGCCTGTTCGGTAGTCTGGCCTTCATCCAGGGGTGGTCTCCGGTCATTGGTGCGGTGACTCCCAGTCTCATTTTTCTCGTGGCTGCAGTAGCTTTGCTCGGGTGGACGGAGCGAAGGTAGACCTCAGATGGGTTGCCCGGTATGGGTAAAGACGATGCGAGTCCCGGATAGCCGGTCGTGCAGAAACTGACGGTCTCGGTCAAATACCGCCCAGACAATACCGGCACCGTAGAACAGCAGGCTGGGCCAAGCAAGCAGATAGCGCAGCACCAGAAACCTTAGTGTGGGTACCCTTCCGTCTGGCGTAGTGAGTTTCAGCTTCCAGGTTTGCATCGCCAGAGTCTGGCCGCCATGTGTCCAATACCAAACGAAATAGATCCCGAGCACCAGTGCGACGTGAAGCAATAGGACGACTCCCGGCGCGGAGATTTGGAAGATCACGCCCAGGATCAGATGAGGAACCATGAAGCTTAACGAAAGCACGCCCAATAGCAGCAGGGATTCATACAACATGGCCGCGAGTCTGCGTCGAATACTCGGGAGTGCCCTTGGGTTCCCGCTATCGTGGTAGGGCTTTGGCATTTTCTGTAGGGGTGTGGTTTTGTTGGTATCGTCTTGAATGTGCATGGGAAAGATCAATATTTCGGGTAGAGCAGGCCGGCGGCGAACGGTGCCAGGCAAGTAATCAAAGCAGGTGTTTTCGTCTCTTGCTCGTAAAAGCCTTGACCACTGCAGCGCAAGATATTAATTTCTCGCCTTTCGTCCAGACGTTTTCAATAGAGACAACTATGCAGTTAACCGGCGCAGAAATTTTAGTCAGATGCTTGCAGGAGGAGAAAGTTGAACATGTGTTCGGCTACCCCGGCGGCTCGGTCCTTTACATATACGATGAACTGTTCAAGCAAGACAAGTTTAAGCCCGTTTTGGTTCGTCATGAGCAGGCGGCCGTACATGCGGCTGATGCCTACAGTCGATCGTCGAGCAAAATAGGCGTTTGCATGGTGACCTCCGGACCCGGCGTGACCAACGCGGTAACCGGGATCGCCACGGCCTACATGGACTCGGTGCCAATGGTGATCATCAGTGGCCAGGTGCCAACCGCTTATATTGGGCAGGATGCCTTTCAGGAATGCGATACGGTGGGTATCACCCGCCCATGCGTTAAGCACAATTTTCTTGTCAAGGATGTCAAGGATCTGGCGCTTACGATCAAGAAGGCTTTTTACTTGGCCAAGACCGGGCGCCCAGGGCCCGTCTTGATTGATGTCCCCAAAGACATCACAACGCATAAGTGCGAATATCACTACCCCAAGACGGTGAGCTTGCGCTCGTACAATCCGGTAGTAAAGGGACATAGCGGTCAGATAAAGAAGGCCGCACAGTTGCTGCTGTCCGCGCAGCGACCGGTGATTTATGCGGGAGGCGGGGTGATTCTCTCCGACGCCTCGGAGGCACTGACCAAACTGGCGCGTGCGCTCAATTTTCCGGTCACCAATACCCTGATGGGTCTAGGCGGCTATCCGGCTACCGACGCGCAGAATCTGGGGATGCTCGGAATGCATGGCACCTACGAAGCGAACATGGCCATGCAGCATTGCGATGTGCTGATTGCAGTCGGGTCGCGCTTTGACGATCGGGTTATCGGTAACCCGGCCCATTTTGGGTCGGTCCCGCGCAAGATTATCCACATTGACATTGACCCATCTTCAATCTCGAAGCGTGTCAAAGTGGACGTTCCCATCGTCGGCGGTGTTCCGGAAGTGCTTACGGAATTGATGAAGCAACTTGATGCCATCAACGAGACGCCAGACGTCAAGGCTCTTGCGGATTGGTGGAAGCAGATTGAAGCCTGGCGCGGAAAGAAGTCGCTCAAGTACAAGCAGGGCAAGGACGTGATCATGCCCCAGTATGTGGTCGAGAAACTTTACGAGGTGACCAAGGGAGATGCTTTCGTTACTTCGGATGTCGGTCAGCACCAAATGTGGGCCGCTCAGTACTACAAGTTCGACAAACCCCGAAGGTGGATCAATTCAGGGGGCTTGGGTACGATGGGCGTGGGCTTGCCTTATGCCATGGGGGTGCGCTTTGCCAACCCGAAGGCGACAGTGGCTTGCGTTACCGGCGAGGCCTCTATCCAGATGTGTATTCAGGAGTTGTCGACTGCCAAGCAGTTCCGTCTGCCGATCAAGATCATTAACCTGAACAATCGGTACTTGGGCATGGTGCGTCAGTGGCAGGAGATGTTCCACGGGAATCGCCACGCGGAGTCCTACGTTGACGCGTTACCGGATTTCGTCAAGCTCGCCGAGGCCTATGGGCACGTCGGTATGCAAATCACCAAGCCCGCAGACGTCGAAGGTGCGCTGAAAGAAGCCTTCACTACGCACAAGAACGAGCTTGTGTTTCTCGATTTTCTGACAGACCAGACGGCCAATGTTTACCCAATGGTAGCTGCGGGTAAGGGCTTGTCTGAAATGATTCTGGCGGAGGACCTGTAATCATGCGTCATATTATTTCCATACTCATTGAAAACGAAGCGGGTGCGTTATCGCGTGTCGCAGGGCTTTTTTCTGCACGGGGATATAACATCGAGTCATTGACGGTCGCACCTACTGAAGACGCTTCACTATCGCGTATAACCATCGTCACCATGGGCTCTGATGATGTGGTTGAGCAGATCACCAAGCAGTTGAACAAGCTGATCGATGTAGTCAAGGTGGTTGATCTGTCCGAGGCGGCGCACATCGAACGTGAACTGATGTTGGTAAAGGTGCGCGCAATGGGCCCTGACCGCGACGAGATGAAGCGGCTTGCCGACATCTTTCGCGGCCGCGTCATCGATGTAACCGATAAGACGTATGTAATCGAACTGACCGGTGACGGGGCCAAGCTTGACTCTTTCCTTGAGTCCATCGATCGCGCATTGATTCTCGAAACAGTGCGTACCGGTGTTTCCGGCATTGGTCGAGGCGAACGAATTCTTAAAGTCTGACAGACAACCCTTAGATATCTGAAAGGATGCAGCAATGAAAGTGTATTACGACAAGGATGCCGATCTCTCCCTCATCATGGGCAAGAAAGTCACCATCGTTGGCTATGGCTCGCAGGGCCATGCTCACGCGCAAAATTTGAACGATTCTGGCGTGAATGTGACGGTCGGACTGCGTAAGGGCGGTGCCTCGTGGGACAAGGCCAAGAAGGCGGGTCTCAAGGTCAAGGAAGTCGCTGAGGCAGTCAAGAGCGCCGATGTGGTAATGATTCTGCTTCCGGACGAGAATATTCCAGCCGTCTATTACGGCGACATCGAGCCGAACATCAAGAAAGGTGCGGTGCTTGCCTTCGCACACGGCTTCAACGTTCATTACAACCAGGTTATCCCGCGCGATGACATCGACGTGATCATGGTTGCCCCCAAGGGCCCCGGCCACACCGTGCGCTCCGAGTATTTGCGTGGGGGCGGCGTGCCTTCCTTGATCGCCATCTACCAAGACAAATCAGGCAAAGCCAAAGATATCGCCCTGTCATACGCGGCGGCCAATGGAGGTACCAAGGGTGGGGTGATCGAGACAAACTTCCGTGAAGAAACAGAAACCGATCTGTTCGGTGAGCAAGCGGTTCTTTGTGGCGGTCTGGTCGAACTCATCAAGGCGGGCTACGAGACCCTGACGGATGCGGGCTATGCGCCAGAGATGGCTTACTTCGAGTGCCTGCACGAGGTCAAACTGATCGTTGATCTGATTTTCGAGGGCGGTATTGCCAATATGAATTACTCGATCTCCAACAACGCCGAGTACGGTGAGTACGTGACCGGTCCGAAGGTAATTGGGGATGAGGCGCGTGCCGCCATGAAGCAAGCGCTGCTGGATATTCAGACCGGTGAATATGCCAAAAAGTTCATCCTTGAAGGGCGTACAAACTATCCATCGATGACAGCGCGCCGTCGCCTCACCGCGGATCACGAGATCGAAAAGGTCGGTGCGCAGTTGCGCGCGATGATGCCCTGGATCAGCAAGAACAAGTTGGTTGATCAAACCAAGAACTGATCATCAGCCGGCACGAAAAAAGGGCGCTGATTCAGCGCCCTTTTTTTGTGCACCTCAAGGACGACGCTTGGGCATAGAATCGGCGGCAACAACGGGAGAGAGCAGGCATGGCCGGACAGCCTTATCGCAAGACATTGATGAATTCGGAACTGCGTCGGCGAGGTATTTATTTGCTGCCCAATCTGCTGACCACTGCCGCGTTGTTCTCCGGCTTTTACGCGATTGTTCAGGCCATGAACATGCGCTTCGAGCAGGCGGCTGTGGCAATTTTCATTGCCATGGTCTTCGATGGGCTCGATGGAAGGGTAGCGCGCATGACGCGCACTCAAAGCGCGTTCGGTGCTGAGTACGACTCCCTGTCGGATATGGTTTCGTTTGGTGTGGCACCGGCGCTGATCGTCTATGAATGGGCGCTGCGCGGCATGGGCAAGCTGGGCTGGATCGCGGCCTTTGTCTATTGTGTCGGCGCAGCTTTGCGGCTGGCACGCTTCAATACCAACCACGATGTGGTGGATAAGCGCTATTTTCAGGGCATGCCCAGTCCCGCAGCGGCAGCCTTGGTGGCCGGTTTCGTCTGGGTGTTTCTTGACCTTGAGTTCGAGGGCGAAGAGGTGCGTTGGTTCGCGTGTTTCCTGACCATTTTTGCGGGCCTGACCATGGTCAGCAATATCAAGTTCTGGTCAGGTAAGGACATCAATCTGCGCAAGAGCGTGCCCTTCGTGGCGGTGGCGGCGATTGCGCTCGGGTTTGCGTTGGTTTCGTCCTACCCGCCAGGCGTGCTGTTCGGCTTGTTCCTGGTTTATGCCGCATCGGGCTATGTGATTTCGTTCATGGATTGGCGTCAAGCGCGGGCAGCAGCAAAAAAACCGGTTGCAGGCGGGCAATAAAGCAGATATATTTTTGCCATGGATTCGATAATTCAGATTTTCGCAGGCGTAGTTTTCCTCGGAGCGGGTGCCCTGCACCTGCATCGCCTGCTTGGCCGCCCGGCCCGTGCCAAGGCCCGGCCGCTGCTGCGCCGCGCGCGCTAATAATCCCACCCCACTACCCGGTTTCACCCCATTTAGTCACTGCCGCCCCATCGCGGATGGCGGCACCGTGTTCGCATTGAGCTTCACTTTGTCCAGGAGACAAACATGTCTGACCATTTGATTATTTTTGATACCACGATGCGTGATGGCGAGCAAAGCCCCGGCGCATCAATGAGCAAGGACGACAAGCTTCGCATCGCACGACAGTTGGAGCGTATGCGCGTGGACGTCATTGAGGCCGGCTTTGCGGCGGCCAGTCCGGGAGATTTCGAGTCGATCAAGGCCATCGCCGAAGTGATCAAGGATTCCACGATCTGCTCACTGTCGCGCGCCAATGAAAACGATATTCGGCGCGCAGGAGAAGCGATCAAGCCCGCCAATCGCGGGCGGGTACATACCTTTATAGCCACCTCACCCATCCACATGCAGATGAAACTGCGTATGGAGCCGGAGCAGGTCATCGAGCAGGCGGTCAAGGCCGTCCAGTGGGCACGTCAATACACCGACGATGTCGAGTTTTCGCCCGAGGATGCGGGCCGCTCGGAGCCCGATTTTCTCTGTCGCGTACTTGAGGCCGTGATCAATGCGGGCGCGCGCACTGTGAACATTGCGGACACCGTCGGCTACAACATTCCACACGTGTGGGGTGCCTTGTTCAAGACCTTGCGTGAACGAGTGCCGAATGCCGACAAAGCGGTCTGGTCGACACACTGCCATAACGATCTCGGTCTTGCTGTGGCTAACTCGCTCTCGGCGGTGCTCAACGGCGCTCGTCAGGTCGAATGCACCATCAATGGCCTGGGTGAGCGAGCCGGTAACGCGTCACTCGAAGAAATTGTGATGGCTGTGCGTACGCGCAAGGATTTGTTCCCGGTCGAAACGCGCATTGACGCCACCCAGATCGTCCCGTCGTCGCGTCTGGTTTCGCAGATCACGGGTTATGTGGTGCAGCCTAACAAGGCAGTGGTTGGCGCGAATGCCTTCGCCCACGAATCCGGAATTCACCAGGACGGCGTGCTCAAACACCGCGAAACCTACGAGATCATGCGTGCGGAAGACGTGGGTTGGAATGCCAACAAGCTCTCTTTGGGCAAGCTTTCTGGTCGCAATGCGTTCAAGACCAAGCTGGCCGAGTTGGGCATCGACGTAGCGAGTGAAGAGCAGCTCAACGCCGCGTTTGCCCGCTTCAAGGAACTCGCTGACAAGAAGCGCGAGATTTTTGATGAAGACATTCAGGCCCTGATGAGCGACGAGGCGGTTGGTCCGGAAGTGGAACATTACAAGCTCGTTTCCACCATGTTCCATTCCGAGACGGGCGAGTTGCCTCAGGCGAAGCTCACCTTGTCGGCCGGCGGCACCGAGTGTCGGGCGGAGTCGAGTGGCAGTGGCCCCGTTGACGCGGCCTTCAAGGCCATCGAGACGGTGGCCAACAGCGGCACCGAACTGCTGCTTTACTCGGTCAATGCCATTACCACCGGCACCGATGCGCAGGGTGAGGTGACGGTGCGCCTGGCAAAAAGTGGGCGCGTCGTTAATGGCATGGGTGCTGATACCGACATCGTTGTGGCGTCAGCCAAGGCCTATCTCAACGCCTTGAACAAACTGCAATCCGTGCATGAGCGGATCAATCCGCAGCTTTGACCTTGCTTGGTGCGGTGAGCTTGGCATAGCCAAGACAACCGACAAAAAGCATTAGCGATAAGACGATCTCGACGGCCGGCGCCCAGCGCTGGCCGATCGGGTCGGAGCCCACACGGGTTAAGCCCTCTGCGAGGTAAAGCAGACTCAACATCGATAGCCATTGATGCGTGTAGCGCTTGCCATGCAGCACGCCAAATACCGCCACCAGCAGGGGCAGCGCTTTCAACGCCAGCGTCGAGCCGCCAGGGTGCAGCGGGGCCAGCCAGATTTCCCAGAGCAGACAAAACACCAGCAGGCCGAGCAGGCTGACGATGGCGATGCGGTTGTAGAGGGCGCTCATGCGGCAAGCTTTAGTGCAGATAGCGCCAGGCGCTTGCCCAAGGCAATAGCCAGGGCGGCCTCGGCATCGGTGAGCGTGGTGCTGCCCTGTGTGCCGGCCACATGGGTGGCGCCGTAGGGCGTGCCGCCGGATTGGGTGCTCGACAGATGCGGCTCGGTGTAGGGAATGCCAAGCAACAGCATGCCGTGGTGGAGCAGGGGCAGCATCATCGAGAGCAGTGTTGACTCTTGGCCGCCATGCAAGCTGCTTGACGACGAAAACACCGCGCCCGGCTTGCCACTGAGCGCGCCACTGAGCCAGAGCGGGCTGGTCGAATCAATGAAGTGCTTCATGGGCGCGGCCATATTGCCAAACCGCACCGGGCTGCCCAGGGCCAGTGCTTGGCATTCCTCAAGGTCGGCGAGTTCCGCGTAGGGCGGGCCGGATTCGGGGATCGCCTGCGCCGTACTGTCAAACAAGGGGCCCACCGGTGGCACAGTGCGCAAGCGTGCTGATGCACCCGCCACCTGGTCGATGCCCAAGGCAATCTGGCGTGCCAGTGCGGCTACCGAGCCATGCCGGCTGTAGTAAAGCACCAGCACTTCACACGATGAGGGCATCGGCAACTCCGTTAAGATAATTGAAAATTATAGGGGCTCGTCTTACACATCATGTGGTTGCTGGCACCGTTTCGACTCTGTGTGCGCATTTTTCAGCGCTTTGACCGCGAACGCTACGCGCAGACCGTGGCGGCACTCTCGTTCACCACGCTGCTTGGCTTGGTGCCGATGATCGCACTGGCGGCCGTATTGCTCCACTTTGTACCCTTCGGGCAAGAGTTTGAGGCGGCCATACGCAAGTTCGTTCTCGGTAATTTCTTGCCGCAGAAGTCCGGTCCGATCATCGTTAAATATGTCGGCTCGTTTGCCGACCGGGCCAGTCGGGTCACCTTTCTTGGCATCGTGTTACTGGTGCTGACCGCGTTGATTCAGATGTTCACCATCGAGCGGGCGTTCAACGAGATTTGGCGGGTGCGCACCAACCGCCACATTGCGCGGCGCACGATCGTGCATTTGCTGGCGATGACCCTGGGCCCGATCGTCTTTGGCATGAGTCTGGCGGCCATGACCTTCATCATGACCAAATCGCTGGGCTGGCTCGATGAGCCAATGTGGGTGACGCTGTTCGTGAACAAGGGTGTGCCGTTCGTATTTGCCTCGCTGCTCTTTGGCATGCTGTACTGGAAAGTGCCCAATCGCTATGTCGCGACCCATCACGCCCTGATTGGCGGTGTAATCGCGGCGGCCGGCTTTTCAGGCATGCAGTACCTTTTTTCGACCTTTATCGTCAAGTACGGCACCTATGCGGTGCTCTACGGCAGCTTCTCGGCGATTCCGGTGTTCCTGACCTGGGTTTACGTCTCGTGGTTGGTGATCATCATCGGCGCGATCCTGGTGGCGGAGATTCCGGGCTTGGCGAAGGACTGAATCGCAGCCGAATCGCCGTCTCACCAGCACCGACTTGCGGACATAAGACGCAAAATCGCCGCCACGCGGCCTCAGAGAAAGCGATCAAGCAGCTTTCGGCTATGCCGGTCGAGGGTGTTCAGATCCTTGACCATAAACTGAATGCCGTGGCTGTCGGCGATGAGCAGCGAGCCACCGCCGAGTTGGCGAATGTCTTCTTCGCCGCGCAGTACGAATTCGCTGTGCCCGCGGTTCGTGCGTACGGTCCAAGTGCTTGGGGTGGCGAAAGTGGAGACGTGTTCCAGCGCTTCGATCACCGGCATGAATTCACGCGTGGCAAGCTCCTCTTCAATGAGTTCGCGGTCGTCCGCCGGCAGGTCGCCGATGCGGTCGATCCACACTACTTCATGCCCTTCGCGATTGACCAGCGAGATACCGTCGCCGGGAGCGGATATCGGGAAGGCCCGTACCGGAATGACTCCTTCGTGGCTGTTGCCCTGGGCGTCGATCAGTTCCAGTCGTCCGAAGGTGTTGCGCTGCAAGCCGATGGACCTACTCATTGCCGTCTCCTGCAATCTCGCCGTCGGCGTTGCGCTGTTGTGCCTGATAGAGCCTGAAATAGTGATCTTCGCGCGCCATCAGTTCGTCGTGGTTGCCGACTTCCACGATCACCCCCCGGTCCATGACTACCAGCCGGTCCGCCTTGCGCAGGGTCGAGAGCCGGTGCGCAATGGCAATGGTTGTGCGCCCGGCAACGAGGTTGTCCAGCGCCTTCTGAATTTCCTTTTCGGTCTCGGTATCAACCGATGATGTTGCCTCGTCGAGAATGAGGATCTTCGGGTCGATGAGCAACGCTCGGGCGATCGAAATGCGTTGACGTTCGCCGCCAGAGAGCCCCTGGCCGCGCTCGCCCACCAGGGAGTCATAGCCGTGCGGAAGGCGCAAAATGAACTCGTGAGCGTGCGCCGCACGTGCGGCAGTCACGATCTCTTCGCGTGTGGCTTCGGGCTTGCCGTAGGCGATATTGTCGGCAATGGTGCCCACGAAGAGGAATGGCTCTTGCAGCACAAGGCCGATATGGCGACGAAACTCGGCCACGGGGATGGAACGCACGTCGATACCATCGACGCGCACCGCGCCTTCGGTCACATCGTAGAAACGGCAGATCAGATTGACCAGCGTGCTCTTTCCTGAGCCACTGTGGCCGACCAAGCCGATCATTTCGCCTGGTTTGATGTCAAAACTGAGGTTGCGGATCACCGAGCGCGTGCCGTAACGGAAACCCACGTTATCAAGTGTCAGCGCGCCGCTTACCGTCTTGATATGCACGGGCTCGCGCGGTTCCGGAACGCTCGAGACGTGGTCGAGGATATCGAAAATGCGTTTGGTCGCCGCGGCGGCCTTCTGGGTCACTGACACGATGCGGCTCATCGAGTCGATGCGCCCGTAAAAGCGCCCGATGTAGGCCAGAAAGGCCGTGAGCACGCCGACGGTAATGTCGCCTTGCGCGATCTGCCAGATGCCAAATCCCCAGACCACCAGCAGACCCATTTCAGTGAGCAGGCTGACGGTAGGCGAGAACAGCGACCAGGTGCGGTTAATCTGATCATTGACCACCAGATTGTGATGATTGGCCTCGCGAAAGCGTTTGGATTCCCGCTCTTCCTGAGCAAACGCCTTGACCACACGGATACCGGGGATAGTATCGGCCAAGACGCTGGTGACCTCGCCCCAGACGCGGCCGATCTTGTCAAAGCCGTTGCGCAGACGGCTGCGCACGGCGCTGATCAGCCAGGCGATCAGGGGCAGCGGCAGCAGCGTCATCAGTGCCAGCATCGGGTTGATCGAAAAGAGTACCGCGCTGGTCAGCAAAATCATCAGCACATCGCTGATGAAATCGAGCGCATGCAGCGAAAGGAAGACCGCAATGGTGTCGGACTCGGAGCCAATGCGGCTCATCAGATCGCCGGTGCGTTTGCCGCCGAAATATTCCAGTGAAAGTTTTAGCAGGTGGTCATAGGTATGGGTGCGCAGATCCGCCGCAATGCGTTCGGAAACCAGCGCCAGCACGTAGGTTTTAGCCCACGAGAGCACCCACGAAAGCAGGGCAGCGCCAAGCAGACCGGAAAGATACAGCGCAACGGTCGACGACTCGATTTGAGCGCCGTTCTGGAAGGGAATGAGCACCTCGTCCATCAACGGCATGGTCAGGTAGGGCGGCACCAGCGTCGCGGCGGTGGCACCCAGCATGAGCAGGAAGCCCAAGAGCAATTGGCCCTGATAGGGCTTGGCAAAGCGCCACAGGCGGAAGAGGGTGCCGGTGGTCGGTGGTGTTTGCTCTTCGCGGGTGCAGATCGGGCATTCGTCGCTGTCGGGGCTGAGCGGGCCTTTGCATTTCGGGCAGACGCTTTCGTCATCTTCTTCGGGCAGTTGGCCGGTGCGCAGCGCCACCATCTGCCGGTCAAAGATCTTGAGCAGGCGCAGGGCGGCGACGTTTTGGGCGAGGGTATACCGCCAGAGCGCGATGCGCCCAGATGCGCCGAGCAGTTCGATGGCACCCACACCGGCATGGTCGGTATGCTCCAGTCGGAAGGATTGGTCCTGATTGCCCAAGGGCCATTCCTGCCACGCGGTTTCGGGAGTTGCTTTTGCCAGCAAGCGGCGATCCGTCACCACCAGTGTGCCGATCGCGAAATTCAGGCTCGGGTCAAGATCCAGTTCGAGCGTCGCCACGATACACTCACCAGGTTGGAGCATGGCCTGATTGGGGGGCTGGTCGGGTGTAGGTGAGGGAAGATTTGGCAAGGAGTGTCTCGCAGCGTCAGCCGGCAAAGTTTTGCCCGGATTGATGTAACCTGATCGCAGTGCCGGGCGAGTATGTCCGGTGGAGTATAGCCGTCAGGCCAAGGCATATGGGCCACTGACCATTTGTAGGAACGGGCTGCCAAGCATGAAGCAACGAGACATTGTTTTTTTGCGGATCAACTACCTCAGAGGTCCCAATATCTGGACCTATCGCCCCGTTATCGAAGCGTGGGTGGATATCGGTGCCTTTGAAGAATTGCCGTCCAATAAGCTGCCCGGCTTTACCGATCGACTGGTCGGGCTGTTGCCGGGAATCGCAAAGCACCGTTGCGGTGTCGGTGAGGTGGGCGGATTTATCGAACGCTTGCGCGACGGCACCTGGATGGGACACATTCTTGAACACGTCGGCATCGAGCTGCAAAATCTGGCGGGTAGCAAGGTGGGCTTCGGCAAGACACGACAGATTGGCGACACCACTGTCTATAAGATGGCTATGCGTACGCGCAGCGAAGTCGTTGGTCGTGCGGCGATCGAGGCCGGACGGGAGTTGCTGCTTGCAGCGGTGAACGATCAGCCCTTTGATCTCGCTGCCAGTGTTGCCACAATTTCCCGTTTGGTCGACCGGCATTGTTTTGGCCCCAGCACGGCGTGCATCGTCGATGCAGCCGTCGAGCGAAAAATTCCCTGGATCAGCCTCAACGGCGGCAATCTGGTGCAGTTGGGCCATGGCCTCAAGCAGCGTCGCATCTGGACGGCGGAGACCGACCGCACGTCGGCCATTGCCGAGGGTATTGCCAGCGACAAAGACATGACTAAGATGCTGCTCGCCTCTTGTGGGGTACCGGTGCCCCAAGGACAAATCGTCGCCTCGCCCCAGGCCGCCTGGGAAGCGGCTGAGGAAATCGGCTTGCCTGTGGTTGTCAAGCCCTCGAATGGCAATCACGGGCGTGGAATATCGCTGGATCTGACCGCACAGGCCGATGTCGAGGCCGCCTTTCCGTTTGCCGCACGTCATGGCAGCGAAGTGATTGTGGAGCGTTATGTTCCTGGCAATGAGCATCGGTTATTGGTGGTTGGCGGCAAGCTCGTTGCGGCGGCGCGCGGCGAGTCGGCTTGGGTCACCGGCGACGGCACGGCGAGTATTCGGCAACTGGTGGATCGTGACCTGAACTCTGATCCGCGGCGTGGCACGACGGAAGATCATCCCCTGAGTTTCGTGCGCGTCGATAGCGACACGGCAGTGGCCACAGAAATTGCGCGTCAGGGTTTCACTAATGATGCCGTGCCGCCGGCCGGGCAGCGGGTATTGATTGCCCGCAACGGCAATGTCGCGTTCGACTGCACGGAACTGGTACACCCCGAGGTGGCGGCGGCCGTGGGGCTGGCGGCGCGCATCGTGGGTCTGGACATTGCCGGCATTGATCTGGTCGCCGAAGATATCTCCCGGCCCTTGCAAGATCAGGGGGGAGCCATCGTCGAAGTCAATGCCGGGCCGGGTTTGCTCATGCATCTGCGCCCAGCCGGCGGCACCGCGCAGCCGGTGGGGAAGGTCATCGCCGCCCATCTGTTCCCGGAGGGGGAAGACGGGCGTATTCCTATCGTTGGCGTGGCCGGTAGCCGTGATAGTCACGGCACGACCAGCATTGCCCGGCTGATTGCCTGGCTGCTGCGGGTTTCCGGCAAGCGCGTGGGGCTGGCTTGTGCCGACGGCGTATTCATTGACCGCCGGCAAACCGACACCCGCTCGGGGGTGCGGTTCGACGTCGCACAGAGCGTGCTGATGAATCCCACCATCGAGGCGGCAGTCATCGAAAGCAATGCGGAAGCCATTTTGCGTGATGGCCTGCCGTTTGATCGCTGTCGGGTAGCGGTGGTCACCGATATCTCGTTTGGCACACAGAAGGAAGTCCTCGGCGCTTACCACATTGAAGACACCAAGCAACTCTTCTCTGTCATGCGCGGGCCAGTAGATACCGTGCTTGCCGAAGGTTTGGCGGTACTCAATGCGGATGAGCCGGCGACACTGGACTTAGTGGAGTTGTGCGACGGTGATGTTGTGCTTTATTCGCTGTCTGCCTCGTCGCCCGCCATTGCGGACCATCGTGCCAAAGGGCGACGCTGTGTGTTGATTGACGATGGACGCATAGTGCTCGCGGCGGGTGAGCGCGTTGAGGTGCTTGAGTCACTCGATGAACTGATTGGCCAGTGCCCGGGCGTGCTCCCCGAGCATGTACTGGCGGCGGTGGCGACCACCTGGGGCATGGGCTTGCTGCCCGAGCTCATTGCGGCTGGCATCAAGACCTATGCCGCGGATCGCCGCGCGGCATTGGTGGCGTGAAAATCGCCGCATCGCCGTGTCGCCAGCGCCGACTTGCGGAAATTGTCTGATCTGATTTGTGATTGCTGAGGAATGTCATGGAACTATCCCGAATTCGTGCCCTGCGTGGCCCCAACCTGTGGTCTCGTCACACGTCCATCGAAGCTATTGTTACCTGCAAGGAGAACGAGGCGGTCATTGCCGACATTCCCGGCTTCGAGGCGCGGGTGCGTGAGCGCTTTCCCGCCTTGGGTGCGTTACAACCCAAGGGTCGCTCCGGCCCTGTGTCGTTGGCCAGTGTGCTCGAGGCTGCGGTGCTGAATCTGCAGATTCAGGCGGGTTGTCCGGTCACTTTCGGCCGCACCCAGCAGACCATCGAGCCGGGCGTCTATCAGGTGGCGGTTGAATACAGCGAGGAAGACGTTGGCCGGATGGCCATGTCGTTTGGCGAAGATCTGATTCGCGCCGCACTCGCCGATACCCCCTTCAATGTCGATGCGGCCATCAAAGAGTTGCACGATCTCGATGAGGATGTACGTCTTGGCCCATCTACCGGTGCCATCGTCGATGCCGCTGTGGCGCGGGGGGTGCCGTTCCGTCGCCTGACCTCGGGCAGCCTGGTGCAGTTTGGCTGGGGCTCCAAGCAGCGGCGCATTCAGGCGGCCGAGATTGATAGTACCAGCGCCATTGCCGAATCGATTGCGCAAGATAAAGACCTCACCAAGCTGCTGCTCAAGGCGGCCGGTGTGCCGGTGCCTGAGGGCCGGCCGGTAAGTGATGTGGACGACGCCTGGGCGGCCGCCGAAGAGATTGGCGTGCCGGTCGTGGTCAAGCCGCAGGATGGCAATCAGGGCAAGGGCGTTACCGCCAACGTGCTCACGCGTGATCACCTGGAAATTGCCTTTCGTGTCGCCAAAGAGTTTCGCGATGACATCATGGTCGAGCGTTACCTGCCCGGCCATGACTTCCGGTTACTGGTCGTCGGTGACAAGCTGATTGCCGCCGCTCGCCGCGACCCGCCGCACGTCATTGGTGATGGCGTTCATACGATTCGCGAACTGGTCGCTGAAGAGAATAAGAATCCCCGTCGTGGTGATGGCCACGCGACGCCCATGACGCGCATTCGTATTGACGACATTGCCGTCGCGCGCCTGAAAATTCAGGGCTTTCAGCCGGATGATGTTCCGCCCAAGGGTTCCCGCGTGATGATGCGCAACAACGCCAATCTCTCCACCGGCGGTTCCGCGACTGATGTCACCGACGATGTGCATCCCGAAGTGGCCCAGCGTGCCATCGCGGCGGCCAAGATGGTGGGTCTGGATATCTGTGGGGTTGATGTGGTGTGCAATACCGTCACCCGCCCGCTGGAAGAGCAGGCTGGCGGCATTGTGGAAGTCAATGCTGCGCCGGGCTTGCGCATGCATGCTTCGCCGTCTTATGGCAAAGGCCGCCCGGTGGGTGAAGCCATTGTCGATCTGCTGTACCCGAATGATGACGGCCGCATTCCAGTGGTTGCCGTCACCGGCACCAACGGCAAGACCACCACCGTGCGCCTGATTGCCCATCTGCTCGGCGCGAGCGGGAAGCGGGTGGGTTTCACGGGCACCGATGGCGTACATGTGGGCGACCGGCGTATTGACACCGGCGACTGCTCCGGCCCCAAGAGCGCGCGCAACGTGCTCATGCATCCGGATGTCGATGCGGCGGTATTCGAAACGGCCCGTGGCGGGCTCCTGCGCGAGGGGCTGGCCTTTGATGTGTGCAAAGTCGCCGTCGTGACCAACATCGGCATGGGCGATCACCTCGGCCTGAACTACATCACCACGGTGGATGATCTGGCTGTGCTCAAGCGCGTCATTGTGCAGAATGTGGCCAAAGATGGCACCGCAGTGCTCAATGCGAGCGACCCGATCTGCGTCAAGATGGCCGAAGTCTGCCCTGGCAGCGTGACTTTCTTCGCCAGTGATGTAACCCTCCCGGCCATGACAGCGCATCGCGCTTTGGGCAAGCGGGTGGTCTATGTCGATAAGGGTGACATCGTCGCCGAGCACGGCGAACACAAGCATCGTCTGGCGCTTGCCGGAGTGCCGGTGACAAGGGGCGGTGCCATCGGTTTTCAGGTCGAGAACGTCATGGCCTCAGTGGCGGCGGCCTGGGCGCTGGGGATCGATTGGAGCGTCATCGAGCGGGGGCTGGCAGGCTTCATCAGTGACAGTAGCTCGGTGCCTGGGCGCTTCAATCTGTTTGACTTCAAGGGCGCGACTGTGGTTGCCGATTATGGTCACAACCCCGATGCCATGCTGGCACTGACCAACGCGGTCAAGGCCATGACAGCGAGCAAGCGTTATGTAGTGATCAGCGCGGCGGGTGATCGTCGTGACGAAGACATTCGCCAGCAGACCCAGATTCTGGGCGATGTGTTCGACGAGGTCATCCTGTTTCAGGATGCCTGTCAGCGCGGCCGTGCCGATGGTGAAGTGATCTCGCTGCTGCGCGAGGGGCTGAAAGGGGCGAGCAAGGTAGCGCGTGTCGACGAGATCACCGGCGAATTTGTCGCGATCGACTTGGCCCTGGATCGTTTGCACGCGGGTGACCTGTGCCTGATCCTCGTCGATCAGGTGGAGGAGGCGTTGGCGCATATCGCCAAGCGGGTTGCGGCAACGAAGTAGATCGATGTTGCAATAAATTCAGAATCTTGACCCAGGGCATGGAGATCGCGATCCTGGACGCTAAGCTCGCCCCCCTGCTTTTCCCCTTTGTTGGAGTCTATGATGAGCGTTGTATTTGCCCCGGCCATCGGCCTGATGAATCGTCTGCGCTACCCGCAGAAATTTGCCCTTGCTCGGCTTTGTTGCGCTGGTGGCGGTGGTTGCCTTGCAGGTGCTTGTTTTACCGTGAACTCGAAAAGCGCCATTGAGCCTTCCCGCCTAGAGTTATCAGGGAATTTCAACTCTGAAGCCGGTGAATCGTATGGTTCAGGCCATGCAGCAGCATCGTGGTTTGTCGTCCGGGGTGCTCAATGGCAACGAAGCCCTTAAGCCCCAGCGGGCCGAAAAAGAGCAGACCGTGGACAAAGAATTGACGGCGGCAGAAGCACTGATGAATCCGGCCTTGATCAAGAGCGGAGCGTGGCAGGCCTTGCGTGCGGAATGGAGCCGGCTAAAGAGTGAGGGCATGGGCTTGCCCGCGCAGGAGAACTTGTCACTCCATACCCGGATGATCAGCACCAGGCCTGGCGCCATGGTGGATATCGCTGACCACACCGCGCTTACCATTGATTCCGAGATGGCCGGCTACTACTTGACCGACGCCTGTCGTCAAGCGCATGCCCATGATGCTCGAAGCGCTAGGGCAGCTACGCGCGCGCGGCACCGGCGTGCTCGCGAAAAAGGAATTGACAGATGACCAGCGCCTGGCCTTGGGCATATTGCTCGACCGCATTCAGGCGACCTACAAGGGTCAGAAGGTGTCACTCGAAAAGGTCGTGAGCCACGCACCCGAGACCCGCGAGGCCATGTCTGAAAATAGCCGGCGCTTTGAAGAAGGTCTCAATGCCCTGATGGCCTTGGTGCAGACCGACATTCTGGCGGGTGGCTTTCAGACCGAGTCTTCAGCGTATTTCAAACAGTCGACTCAGGTGATTGATCTTGGTTACGCGCTGATGTATGACAGCCTGTTGCCCACCCTGACCAAGGTCGTCGACAAACGGCTGAAAGCCGATGAGAGTGCGCTCTACCTCACCTTGGGTACGACGCTGGCCATGTCTGCCATTTTTGCCTGGCTGGCGGTAGGGACCTACATGGCCATGAGTCAAGGGCTCGGAGCCTTGGGTGATGAAGCGGAGCGGGTGGCCAAGGGCGATCTGACGGCGCGGGTCTGTGTTCCCGGCAATGATGAAGTGCATGACGTGGCCGAGCATTTCAACCATATGGCTGACAATATGCAAAGCCTTTTGCGAACCCTTCGCGAGACGGCGCAAAAGCTAGATGAAGCCACAACGGTCGTATCGACCTCAGCCATGACGGTGGCCCACAGTTCAGGCCAGCAATCCGAAGCCGCCTCGGCGATGGCGGCAGCGGTTGAGGAACTGACTGTCGGTATCAACGAAATATCCGATCATACCGCCGGCGCACAGCGCATCTCGGATGAAGCGCAGGTTCTCTCGGCCGAGGGCGGGCGGATCGTTGAGCAGACGGTTGCCGAGATGCGCCTGATCGCGGAGAGCGTCAATCAGTCTGCGGTAGTGATTACCGAGCTGGGCCGCCATTCCGATGCCATCTCGGCCATTGTCGGCACAATCAAGGACATCGCTGATCAGACCAATCTGTTGGCGCTCAATGCCGCCATCGAGGCGGCTCGGGCCGGTGAGCAGGGGCGTGGCTTCGCCGTCGTGGCGGATGAGGTACGAAAACTGGCCGAGCGTACGACGCAGTCAACGCAGGAAATTTCGACCATGATAGGCGCCATTCAGCACGGCACCACCGGGGCGGTGCGCAGCATGCAAGAAGGGGTGTTACGGGTCAAGGGGGGGTAGCACTCGCAGCGTGCCGGTGAGGCGATTGGCAAGATTCGCGAGGGGTCACAGAAGGTGCAGCAAGATGTTGCGGAAATCGCCAATGGCCTGCGCGAAGAGGCCGTTGCCAGCAGCGACATCGCGCGCAATGTCGAGCGCATTGCAACGATGGTCGAAGCCAACAGTCAAGCGGTTAACCAGACCGCCGCCGCAACGGCCGAACTTGAGCGTCTGTCGGCAACCCTGCTCGAAGAGGTCAGCCGGTTTAGTGCAATTCTGGGCAGGACTGCCAAGAAATGGTTCAAAGCGTACGAGCCGCACTGCCATGCCGCTTAGCCGCAACCGCGTATCGCCGTTGTGTTTCTCCGGGCCTTGCGATGAGGACGCCTGATTTCGCCGCCAATGGCGTCGAGGCGTTTGCGCAATTGAAAGCCGTCTTGAAGCACTCAGGCCTTGGCACCTTCTCGCACCAGTCAGGCTCTGTTCGCGCACCCTGCTGAACAGCGACTTATCTCTGCCGGGCTTGTTCATGACCACCAAGACTTCGTCGTCTCCACGCCGGCGCATTCACGGCCAACCTCCACTCCTGATCAGGTCGTTGTCGAGTCAATCATCAAGGTCGATGCCGATGAGCAGACAAAAAAAGAGCAGGGCGAACCCTGCTCTTGGTGTGGCAAACGTAAGGGAACGAACTCAAAGAGGTGCCCGGGGATTCGTCCTCTGGCTCTTCGTATTCCTTGGGCAACTGGTGAGCAATTCCCTTGTGACAGTCGATACAGGTCTTGCCTTCTTCCTTGGCCTTCATGTGCTTCTTGTACGGCGTTTTCTTCTGCAGTTCGGCACTCATGGCGTCGAAGTTGTGGCAGTTGCGACATTCGATCGATCCGACAGATTTCATGCGGTTCCACTCGTTGGTGGCCAGACGCATGCGGTTGGCTTCGAACTTTTCTTTGGTGTCGATGGTGCCCATGATCTTGCCATAGACCTCTTTGCTCGCCTGGATCTTGCGCACGATCTTGTGTGTCCAGTCACGGGGTACGTGGCAGTCCGAGCACACCGCGCGCACGCCAGAGCGGTTGCTGTAGTGGATAGTCTGTTTGTACTCTTGGTAAACGTTGTCATGCATCTCGTGACAGCCGATACAGAAGTCCATCGTATTGGTGGCCTCCATACCGGTGTTGAACGCGCCCCAGAAAATGATGCCGGAAAAAAATCCGACCGTGAGCAAGGTAATCAGCGAGTATTTCACGCTGGGCTTTCTGAGCATGGCCCATAGCCCACGCAATCTACCCTGTGTTCCGGGGCTTTCGTTCGTCATTGTGCGACTCCGCTAGTTGATGGTAGGTATCCGCTTTGCTTACTGCTCGAGAATGAAGGCGATCACGTTGGCCAGTTCGGCGTCGTCCTTGACTTTGATTTTCTTGTGCTCTTCTTCCGAACCATCTTCGAGCTTGACCTTGGGGCCGGTGGTCAGGTGAGTCTTGAGCTTGGCCGATGCGTCGGATTTGCCTTTCCATTTGGCCGAGAGCTTCTTGAAGGAGGGGGCATCCTTGTCCTTCTCCATGCCATGGCACTTGAGGCAGTTATTCTGCTTCAAGGTAGCCTTGCCAGCATCGACATCGGCACCGGCATAGGCGCTGGCTGACAGGGCGGCAGCGATGGAAAGTGAGGCGATTTTGGTGATGAGTTTCATTGACGATCTCCTTGAAAAGTGACTACTTGGTAACGCCTACAAAGTTGTTTTCGACCAGCGGCTTGGCGTCGACTTGGGGTACATGACAGCTGTTGCACTGAAACCGGCTCATTTCTAACACGGGATTGCCATCAGTGTCCTTGATCTGGGTCGAAAAGTGACTCTTTCCCATCTTGGGCATCGGCTTTCCGCGCAGTTCGTCGCTGACGTGACACTCCAGACACGCGTTCTCGTCCGCCGTGATTGGCTCGTATTTTTCTATCGTGTGGGGAATCACGGGCGGCTGATTGATGAAGGTGCGCGCGATCAGCTTCTGCTCGCCGATGCCCGGGGTCTTGGTGCTGTAGCTTTTTGCCTCGGGCGCGGCGTCATTGGCAGCCACATCGGCCCCGCGCATCGATACGGGCGGCACAAAGCTGGCGCAGCCGACAATGCCAATAATCAGGGCAGCAAGGGCAAGGCGGGTGGATCTCTTCATGGTGAACACCTCCAGGCGAAAAAAATGTTAATCAGTGCGACGGTGTGATGGAACGCGTTCCGAAGCGGAACACATCTTTCGAGCAGACATCGATGCAGCGGCCGCAGTGGGTACAGTTGGAATCGAGAATGACGGGTGGGTGGCCGTTGATGGCTTTCAATGCCGGACGTATGACTTGCTGCTCCGGGCAGACGGCAAAGCAGTCCATGCAGTCGTTGCAGGCGTCCCGTGCCGGCAGACGCACGCGCGTGAGCGAGGCGCGGCCGACCAGGCTGTAAAAGGCCCCGACCGGGCACAGATGGCCGCACCAGCCGTGGCGCATGACAAACAGATCGAAAAGGAAAATGGTGATGATCACCAGCCAGGCAGCGCCCATGCCGAAAAACAGCCCCCGGTGCAACATAGAGACGGGGTTGACCATCTCCCAGGCAATCGTGCCCGTGGCAGCCGCCGTTATCAGTGTGGTAGCCAGCAGCCAGTAGCGCACGTTGCGCGAAAGATGCGCGCCACCCTTGAGCCCGAGCCGGCTGCGCAGCCAATTGGCGGCATCGGTAACCAGATTGACGGGGCAGACCCACGAACAGAAGCTGCGACCGCCGACCAGTAGGTAAAACGTCAGCACTATGGCCACGCCGATCAAGGCCAAGCGTTCCGGCATTTGGCCGGCGAGCAGCCCCTGCAGCAGCAAATAGGGGTCGGCGAGGGGCAGGGTGTTCAACGTGTAGCTGAAACTCAGGTTGCCCTTGACCAGCCAGAGCCCGAACCACGGCCCCGCCAAAAAGGCCAGCAGAATGCCGATCTGGCTCGTGCGCCGGAGCAGCAGCCATTTGTGTGCACCCAGCCAGCCCTTGCTGGCGATGGCCTCGGCACCCGGACGCAGACTGTGCGTGGTACCGGCGCTCATAGCGTGTCTCCGTGCAAGGCTTTGGGCAGGCCGCTGGCCGGGTTTCCGGAAGTCGGCGCTGGTAACACGGCGCTTGGCTCGGCAGAAAGGCCTTTGCCATGCTCATAGCGCAGGCCCTCGGGCAGGTTGTAGCGATGCTCCACCTCCGGCGCGACCAGGCTGCCGCCGGCTTTTTCCTTTTCTTCCCAGCCCAGCCGATAGTGCGACGAAAGCTGACCCTTGGCCATGTACAGCGGGAACACCTTGATCGAGGCGATTTCCGTCGGGCAGGCTTTCTCGCACTTGCCGCAACCAGTGCAATGATCCGAATGCACGGTCGGGATAAATAGCGTATGCCGGCCGGTTCGTTCGTTGGTTTGGGGTTCCAGCGTGATCGCCTTGTCGACTACCGGGCAGACGCGGTAGCAAATGTCGCAGCGCAGACCCAGATAATTCAGGCAGGTCTCGTGATCGACCAGCACCGCCAGCCCCATTTTCGACTTGGTGATATCGGTCAGTGAGTGATCGAGCGCGCCGGTCGGGCAGGCCTTGACACAGGGAATGTCCTCGCACATTTCGCACGGCACTTGCCGTGCCACGTAATAGGGCGTGCCGGTGGACATCGGCTCTTCGGGCTTGGCCAGTTGCAGAATGTCGTAGGGGCAATCGCGCACGCACATGCCGCAGCGAATGCAGGCACCGGAAAAGTCCTCCTCCGGCAACGCGCCCGGCGGCCTCAGCGCTGCCGGCGGCAGGGCGGTGGCATGACGGGCGTACAAGCCCAGCCCGAGCCCGAACATGCCGACGCCACACGCCATGCGTGCAGAGTCGACAATGAACTGGCGTCGTGCCGAGCCTTTGCCGGAAGGTGATTTGGTGTCGATCATAGTCGCAGGGCATGAGAGTGCTCATGGCACGTGGCCCGTTGTGCCGACTCGTCAGGCCTTGATCACTTTCGCGGCGCACTTCTTGAAATCAGTCTCTTTCGAGATCGGGCACGTCGCGTCCAGCGTCAGCTTGTTGACCAGACGATGCTCGTCAAAGAATGGCACGAAGATCAGCCCCTCGGGCATCTTGTTGCGCCCCTTGGTATCGACACGCAGGGAAATCTCGCCACGGCGCGTCGCTACCTTGACTACATCGCCACGTTGCAGGCCACGCTTCTCGGCATCCTTGGGGTGCATCCAGACCACCGCATCGGGCACTGATTTGTACAGTTCGGGCACGCGGCGGGTCATCGAGCCGGTGTGCCAGTGCTCCAGCACACGTCCGGTACATAGCCACAGATCGAATTCCTTGTCGGGCATTTCGGCGGCCGGCTGGTAGGGCAGGGCGAAGATTTTGGCCTTTCCATCCGGGTAGCCGTAGAAGCGCACGCCCTCGCCCTTCTTGACGTACGAGTCGTAGCCTTCACGGAAGCGCCACAGCGTCTCCTTGCCATCGACCACCGGCCAGCGCAGTCCGCGTGCCTTGTGATAGACATCGAACGGGGCAAGATCGTGTGCCTTGCCGCGCCCGAAAGCGGCATATTCTTCGAACAGGCCCTTCTGTACGTAGAAGCCGAAGGCCTCGCTCTCGTCATTGGTATAGCCAGCCCAGGCGTGGGCATTGACCGTGGCGGTTTCGTCCTTGCTGAACTTGTTCACCGTGCCATTGGCGTAGAGCACGTCGTACAGGGTTTTGCCCTTGTACTGGGGCGCCTTGTCCAGCAGGTCGGCGGGCCAGACTTCCTCCATCTTGAAGCGCTTGGAGAACTCGATGTACTGCCACAGATCGGAGCGCGCTTCGCCGGGTGCCTTCACCTGCTGACGCCACATTTGCCCGCGACGCTCGGCATTGCCGTACATGCCTTCTTTCTCCATCCACATCGCAGCGGGCAGGATCAAGTCGGCCGACATGGCCGATACGGTCGGGTACACATCCGAGTGCACAACGAAGGCTTTCGGATTGCGCCAGCCCGGGTAGATCTCGCCGTTGATGTTCGGGCCGGCCTGCATGTTGTTGGTGGTAGTCGACCAAAAGAAGCCGATCTTGCCGTCCTTGAGCGCACGGCTTTGCGCGACAGCGTGATAGCCCACCTTGGCGGGAAGGGTACCCTCGGGCAACTGCCATTTCTTTTCGCTGAACTCGCGGTGCTTGGGGTTCATTACCACCATGTCGGCCGGCAGACGATGGGCAAAGGTGCCGACTTCGCGCGCCGTACCACAGGCCGAGGGCTGGCCGGTGAGCGAGAACGGGCTATTGCCCGGCTCGGAAATCTTGCCCATCAGCAGGTGCACGTTGTACACCATGTTATTGACCCAGGTGCCACGCGTGTGCTGGTTGAAACCCATGGTCCAGAACGAGGTGACCTTGGTTTTGGGGTCGGCATAGGCCTTGGCCAGTGCTTCCAGTTTGTCTTTGGGCACGCCGGAAATTTCGTGCGCCTTGTCCAGCGTGTACTCGGAAACAAACTTGGCGAAGTCGTCAAACGTGATCGGGTCGTGCTTGTTCGGGTCGCCCTTGGGCTTGCCATCGGCACCGGGATAGCCGTTGTTGTTGGCTACGACTTCGAGCGGGTGATTGGGACGCAGGCCGTAGCCGATATCGGTGACGCCCTTGAAAAAGTTCGTGTTTTTCTTCACGAACTCCATATTCACTGCCTTGGTCTGGATAATGTGGTTGCAGATGTAGTTGAGAATCGCCAAGTCTGACTGCGGCTTGAAGATCAGTTCGTTGTCGGCCAACTCGCAGGAGCGATGACTGAAGGTCGACAGCACATGAATCTTGACGTGCTTGGCAGTCAGGCGGCGGTTGGTCAGGCGCGACCAGAGAATCGGGTGCATCTCGGCCATGTTCGAGCCCCAGAGCACGAAGGCATCGGCGTGCTCCATGTCGTCGTAGCAGCCCATCGGCTCGTCAATGCCGAAGGTGCGCATGAAGCCGGCGACGGCCGAGGCCATGCAATGGCGCGCATTCGGGTCGAGGTTGTTGGTGCGAAAGCCGGCCTTCATCAGCTTGGCGGCGGCGTAGCCTTCCCACACCGTCCATTGGCCCGAACCAAACATGCACAGGCCGTCCGGTCCCATGGCCTTCAGGGTTTCCTTGGCTTTGAGCTCCATGATGTCGAAGGCTTCGTTCCATGACACCGGAACGAATTCGCCGTTCTTGTCGTATTTGCCATCCTTCTTGCGCAGCAGCGGCTGGGTCAGTCGGTCGCTGCCGTACATGATCTTGGACAGAAAGTAGCCCTTGACGCAGTTAAGGCCCTTGTTGACCGGCGCGTCGGGGTCGCCCTGGGTAGCAACGACGCGGCCTTCCTTCACGCCGACCAGTACGCCGCAGCCGGTGCCGCAGTAGCGGCATACGCCTTTATCCCAGCGGATGCCATCGCCATCCTTGGCCTGGGCCATCACCATGCCCGGCGCCGCCACGCCCGCCGTTGCCGCCGCTGCGGCGACAGCATTGCTCTTGATGAACTCTCGACGGGTGAGTTTGAATACAGTCATTTGCAGGCCTCCTTGAGGTTGCGGCATCGCCCGGTGGGCTACGCCTGTAGATCAATCGGTGAATCGGGGTTGGTTTCCTTCTGGTGATACACCATGGAAACTGAAAGCACGCCCTCTTGCAGACTGAGTGCTTCGTAGGTCTGTAGTGTTCCGCGATCATCGTCCGACTCGATCGTGACGATGATCTTGCCTTCTGGCGACACGACGGCTACCTCTATCCCGGACATCAACTTCAACGCGGCCACGACCATGTCGATACGGTCTGGATTAGGAATGACAATGGCGCTGGAGATGTTCATAAGAATCGAACGACGGTGGCTTTATTGATAGTTGTCAATGTTCAAGTGCTGAGCGTCATCCTAGGCGCTTGGCGGCAAAAACATCTGAGCTAGATCAAAAAGGCACGCTTTAGTGGCCCGCCCGAAAAAGACGTAGCGCTACCTCTTAGCGCACATTGATGGCGCTTGCGGGGCAGACTGCGAGGCATGCGCCGCAACCGGTGCATGTCTCGTTGTTAACTTCGGGGAGCGGGGGACCGCCGAGGCGAGGCGAAAACCGAATTGCTGATTCTGCGCAGTGCTCGCCGCAAATGCGGCACTCGACGCCAGCGTGTGCCATGCACGTGTCAGCGATGCGCGCGCGTGCCTGCCAGGGGGAGAGCGTCGCTTGATGAACCAGTGCGCCGTCGCGGCAGACGTCGCTGCACTGATGGCAGAAGGTACATTGCCCGGCCGAAAAATCAATCTGCGGATAGCCATTCGCCACGACGATGATTTTTGTCGGGCAGGTTTTGGCGCATTCACCGCACCGTGTGCATCGGCTCAGAAAATCTCGCTCCGGACCTGACCACGGTGGACGCAGCGGTGCTGGAGTGGTGCTTATCTTGCCACGCAAGAAGCCCCGACGTGAATGGTTGATTTCGCTCACGCCCCGATTCCGAGTGCGCTGAAAAAGCCTGCCGGGGTGCGCAGGCGCGCGACCGACAGCATCCAGACAAAGACTAGCAGTGCCGCACACCAGGCAGCCAAACGTATCTGCGGTGTCCGTCCGCGTCGCAAGGCAATGGCACCGAGGACGATGTAGGCGAGCAAGCCAATGACCTTCGCTCCCAGCCAGGGGGTACTCCAGGGCGACACTCCGGATTGCCAGGCGAGCCAAACGGCAGCGGCCAGCAGCAGCGTATCGTTGAGGTGGGGGAGCGTGCGGGTCAGTCGGTGACTGAGCAGGGGCGAGGCTCGCAGCATCCAGGCACCACGCACCACAAAACCGACCAGGCTGAGCAGGGCGCAAGTGATGTGGAGTAACCGGACGTCAAGGTAGGACATGGCGTGCTATCTTGCCCACGTTTTTTTCCATTGGCTAGTTTTATTGTTCTCATGACAGCGCACATCGATATTCCTGGAATCATCGCCCGTCTGCCTCTGTTTCAAGAGCTGAGCGACGAGGAATTGGCAGCGGTCGCGAGTGGCACCCGTGAGAAGCGTCTCGCTCGCGGCGAGATGCTGTTTCAGAAGGGCGACCTGCCGCGCGGATTTTTTCTCATTCTGGCAGGGCAGGTGAAGCTGGCTTTTCCATCGGTTCAGGGGAACGAAAAAGTGGTCGAGATTCTTGGCCCGCGCCAGACGTTTGGTGAAGCGGTGATGTTCATGGATCGCCCCTATCCGATATTTGCCGAAGCACTCGTCGAATCCTTGCTGCTGCATATCAGCAATGCCACCGTGGTTGATCTGCTCTCCCGTGATTTGACCTTCGCGCGCAAGCTGCTTGCCGGGATGTCCATACGACTGCATAGCTTGATCCAGGATGTCGAGTCCTACTCCTTGCGCTCGTCGACGCAGCGCGTCATCGGCTATCTGCTGCAATTGGCTGGCGATGCCAGTGGCGAGGCGGCCGGAAAAGAGGTAGAGATTGGTTTGCCGACGTCAAAGCAGATCATTGCCTCGCGCCTTAACCTGACGCCGGAAACCCTTTCGCGCGTGTTTCATGATCTGACCGAGCGCGGCTTGATTCGCGTGAGCGGCAAGCAGATCACCATCGTCGATGGTGCCGAGTTAAGCCGCTTCGATCTGTAGCGCGCTGCCGGTAAGGGGAAATCAGGAGCCGGACGGCGTTTCTTTGCGTCGGATTCGGATCTCGAAGCAACCCTCGGGCCCCGACGCTTCTGCCCACTGATACCCGTTGCGCCGGAGCACGTTGAAGAGCGGCTCCGGGTAGCGACCGATCCAGAGCACGACTTCATCGTCGATGTCTTTGAGTTGGTCCAGGGCTGTCATCGTCGCCTCGAAAGGTTCGGGTGGTTGCATGTCGCGGGCATCAACCGGGATTTCCATGTGCTGGTCCATTACAAAAATTCTCAGGGCCTGATTGTCATGGGTAACGATTGCGTTGGACATTGACCTACATCAAAGTGACGTTGTGCCAATGTGCTTTCATTCACCGGCTAAGGGGTTGTGGTAAAACTTGATCGTGATCAAACCAAAGGCGTGGGGACGGGAGCATCTTCCGATTAGCGGTCTGTTACGGGTGGGTATGCTTGCACTCGAAGCGTTGGCGAGTTGATGTGTATGTTGGGATAGTCGAAGTTTTCATTTCAAGGAGAAGGTGACATGAAGAAAGCGTTATTGGGTGTGTTTGCCGTGTCGGCGTTGACAGTAGCCATGAGCAGTGCGTTTGCTCAAGAAGGTGCTCCGGCCATGACGGCTGCCGAAAAAGAGCAGGGCAGCAAGATTTACTTCGAGCGTTGCGCAGGTTGTCATGGCGTGCTGCGCAAGGGTGCCACCGGAAAGAACCTCGAACCCGCCTGGAAGAAGACCGACAAGGAAGGCAAGGTCACCGAGGGCGGCACGCTCAAGCTGGGCACGGCCCGCCTTGAGAAAATCATCGCCTACGGTACCGATGGCGGCATGGTGAACTACGACGACATCCTGACCAAGGAAGAAATCAACGTGATGGCCCGCTACATCCAGAACACGCCGGATGTGCCGCCAGAGTTCAGCCTCAAGGACATGAAGGATTCGTGGAAGTTGGTCGTTCCGGTCAAGGATCGTCCCACCAAGCAGATGAACAAGATCAACCTTGCCAACGTTTTCGCCACCACCCTGCGTGACACGGGCGAACTGGCGTTGATCGATGGTGATACCAAGGAGATCTGGTCGATTCTGAAGACCGGTTATGCCGTGCATATCTCCCGTATGTCCGCATCGGGCCGCTATGTCTATACCGTGGGCCGCGATGGTCTGGTGACCATGATCGACCTTTGGTACGAGAAGCCCACGACCGTTGCTTCGATCCGTTTGGGTTCGGATGCGCGTTCGGTGGAAGTATCGAAATTCAAGGGGTACGAAGACAAGTATCTGGTGGGTGGTGGCTATTGGCCGCCCCAGTACTCGATCATGGACGGCGGCACGCTTGAGCCGTTGAAGATTGTGTCGACCCGTGGCGCAACGGTTGATGGTGAGTATCACCCCGAGCCGCGCGTGGCCTCCATCGTGGCGTCGCACATCAAGCCCGAGTGGGTGGTTAACGTCAAGGAAACCGGCATGATCAAGCTGGTGGATTACTCGGACATCGCCAACCTCAAGGAAATCACGATCAATTCCGCCAAGTTCCTGCATGACGGCGGTTGGGATTACACCAAGCGCTACTTCATGGTCGCCGCCAATGCCTCGAACAAGGTCGCCGCGGTAGATACCAAGACCGGCAAGCTCGCCGCACTGGTCGATACCAAGAAGATCCCTCACCCGGGTCGTGGTGCCAACTTCATCCATCCCAAGTTCGGCCCTGTCTGGGCGACGGGTCACCTGGGTGATGCGGTGATCACCCTGATCTCGACACCGACCGACGACAAGAAGTACGCCAAGTACAAGGAGTACAACTGGAAGGTCGTCGAAGAGCTGAAGACCAATGGTGCCGGCAATCTTTTCGTCAAGACGCATCCCAAGTCGACCCACCTGTGGGCCGACATGCCGATGAACCCGGAGCGTGACAATGCCGAGGTGAACTACGTTTATGACATCAAGGATCTGTCCAAGCCGCCGGTCAAGATCGACGTGGCCAAGGATTCCGGCCTGCCGGTGACCAAGGCCCTTCGCCGCGCCGTCCATCAGGAGTTCAACAAGGACGGTACCGAAGTCTGGATTTCGCTTTGGGGTGGCAAGACCGACCAGTCCGCTATCGTGGTGTATGACGACAAGACTTTGAAGCTCAAGAAGGTGATTACCGATCCGAAGATGATCACCCCGACCGGCAAGTTCAACGTCTACAACACAATGCACGACGTGTTTTAATGCTGTAGCACCCTCGGCTTATCGGGGGTGTGACAGATTTTATCGGGGGTAGGAAGCACAGTCTTCTTCCCCCCTTTTTGCTTGATGAATTTGAATTTTCGAGGAGTCGTCGATGAAAGCAAATAGCCACCTGACCAAGTCCTTGCTCGCTGCCGCCTTGCTGAGCCTGAGCCTTGGCGCGTATGCCGCGCCTGATTGGAGCAAAGTTTCCAAGCGCACCATTCAAGTATTTCATCCGGGCGTGACGCCCATTGAGTGGATCGTGACCAAAGGGAGTGGCCATGGCGGTGCTAACGGCTTTCGCAACAAAGGCGAGCCGTGCATTGGCTGTCACGAAGATGCCGGTGAATTGAATTTTGACACCGAAAAGCTATCGACCAAGCCGCTCGAGCCGGTGGGTGCGCCAACCACCAAGATTTTCCCGGTCGCCGTGCAGGCGGCGTACGATGCTGAGAATATCTACTTTCGCCTGAGCTTTAAAGCCCCCGGTGCTGGTGCCGCTGATGCACCGCGCGAGGCGAAGGACCCAAAGCACACAATGAAGGTCGCGATGATGCTTGCCGGTGAAAAAGTGCCGCAAGCGACGCAAGCGGGTTGCTGGGCGACCTGCCATACCGATGTGCGGTCGATGCCGGGCGCTGACATGGCCAAGAAGAAATACGTGGCCGGTGCCGATCTGGACAGCGGTGCCTATACCGATTACTTCCAGTGGAAGAGCGGCGTGGGTGGTGCCGGCGCGGTGAGTCTTGATGGTCACGTCGCCACCGAGCGCGTCAACAAGGATGGCAAGGCCTTGGTCAAGGCCGAGGGTGAAGAAAAGAATGGCGAATGGGTGGTGACCTTCACGCGCAAGCTCACCGGTGGCGCAGGCGATGTGCCGCTGGCTGAAGGCAAGTCGGTACCGTTCGGTATTGCCATTCATGCCGATCAGGTGTTGTATCGCTTCCACCATGTGTCGTTGGGCTACATGCTGGGCATAGGTGCCGAAGGTGACGTCAAGGCCATGAAGTTTTGATCATGAGCGGTGTAATGCAGCGCGTCATAGCGAGTGGGGTGGCCTTGCTCGCTTTTGCTGCCTTGGCGGACGAGCATGTCGTGTCGATTCGCGACAGCCTCTTTGTTCCGGCCTCGCTGACGATCAAGGTGGGCGACACGGTGCGCTGGGTCAACAACGAAAAGCGCACCAGTCACTCGGTGCTTTTTCCCGGCAACCCATCGCTGGAGTCAGAACGCATGATGCCGGAAGACGCCTGGACGCGCCGCTTTGACCAACCCGGCTCCTACCCCTACACCTGCGGGCCGCACCCGCACATGCTTGGAAGTATCGAGGTGAAGCCGTGACGCGCACGATCGCCGTGTTACCAGCGCCGACTTGCGGTGCAGATGCCATTAAGCTCATTGTGTCGCTGGTGGCGGCATTCATGCTCGCCTTGCCCATGCCTGTGCTGGCCGAAACCATTGCCTGCCCGTCGCTACAGTCAGCCGTTCAGGTAGGCACCTGTCCGGGCGAGGAAGAGTTGCGCTATACCTTCCGCGGCTACTGCAGCGACAACAAGCGCATGTACGATCAGGGCGAGCAGTTGTGCCTTGACTACGGCATCTACCGTGCGGCCAAGAACGTCGCCCTTTGGGAAAGCAGTGACGGCCGTTTTTCCGGCTATCTTTCGTGCGACACGCCCAAGGGCGCGCGCGACGCTGCCCGGCCCATAGAGGTGAAAGTCGCCGTGCAGGGGTCGGTGAATCAGATGTCCTGCATTTACGCCAACAATGACAAACTGACCCATCGCACCAAGGCGCGCTGTACCGTTGCGGCCACCGCGTGCACCAGTGCTGCGGTCGCTTGCGAGGCTAGTTGCGACTGAGCGCTAGCGGAAGTCAGGACTGATGCCCGTCAATAAAATGGCCCCCTGTAGTCCCTGCGTTAAGGCGATGAAAACGACAGCATTGCTCCTCGTTACTAGCGTCACCATGCTCACGCCCGGCCTCTCTGGTGCGATGGGTGACGCCACGAGTGGCTCCCTAGGCAAAACCGAGCGTGCGGAGCTCGTGCGTCTGGTTCGGCAGGACTGTGGCTCTTGCCACGGCATGAAGCTGACGGGTGGCCTCGGCACGCCGCTGACGCGTGAGGCACTGGCCGGCAAGCCGGTCGAGTCGATGGCGGCGACCATCATTCACGGTCGCCCCGGCACCGCTATGCCACCCTGGAAAACACTACTCACAGAGGCTCAGGCGCAATGGATTGCCGAGCAACTGATCGCCGGCTTTCCCGAGGAAACACCCTGATGCGTACTTTCGGCTATTTGATCGCCTGTTTTGCTTTTTCACTGGTGCTGGCAGCGTGCTCCAGCGCCCCGGTCGCGCCGGTCGTGCGGGGAACCGGCGATCTGGGCGTAGTCATTGAACGTGCCAAGGGTGCGGTGACACTGGTTAACACCAGTTCCCGTAGTGCCTATGGGCGCGTTGAAGGGCTGGGTGATCTGTCGCACGCCTCGGTTGTGTTCTCGCGTGACGCGCGCTACGCGTTTGTTTTTGGGCGCGACGGCGGTCTGTCAAAGATTGATCTGATGGAAGGTCGCCTGGCCAAACGCATCATGCAATCGGGCAATGCCATTGGTGGCTCGATCTCGCAGGATGGCCGCATCGTCGTGGCGCAAAACTATACCCCCGGCGGCATCAAGGCGTTCGATGCCCAGACGTTGGAACTGCTCAGCGAAGTACCCGCCGAGTACGCACCGGGCAAGTTCTCCAAGGTCGTCGGGCTGGCTGATGTGCCCGGGCAGCGCTTTGCCTACGCACTGTTTGACGGCGGCGAAATTTGGGTCAGCGACTTCACGAATCCGCGCGCGCCCACCACCCGGCGTTTTCCTGCCGGCCAGCAGCCCTACGATGGCCTGATTACCCCGGAAGGGCGCTATTACCTCGCCGGGCTCTTCGGCGAAGATGGCATCGCGCAGCTTGATCTCTGGCGCCCCGAGAACGGTGCACGCAAGATTCTGCAGAACTACGGGCGCGGTCAGGAGAAGTTGCCCGTGTTCAAGATGCCCCATCTGCGCGGCTGGTCCATCGCCGCCGGGCAGGCTTGGCTGCCGGCAATCGGTCGGCACGAGGTCATTGCCGCCGATGCCACAACGTGGCTGGAGACCCGTCGCGTTGCACTCAAAGGGCAACCGGTCTTCGCGATCGCCAGCCCCGATCAGCGGCAAATCTGGGTGAATTTTGCCCACCCCGATAACGGCTGGGTGCAGGTGATTGACACGCTGTCGGGCCAGGTTGTGCAGACGTTGCAGCCGGGCAGGGCGGTACTGCACATGGAGTTCACCGCGCGCAGCGGCAACGTCTGGATTTCGGCGCGCGATGACAACAAAGTGCTGATCTACGACACGCGCAGTTTTGCCAAGCTCGCCGAGATTGACGCCGATGCCCCTTCGGGCATCTTCTTTACCAGCCGCGCCGCACGTATCGGATTCTGAGCGCTACCGACCCGAGGAACGATCATGGATTCCCCCTACTCACCGCTTGAATTCAGCCTGCTGAACAACTGGCAGCGTGACTTTCCGTTGGTGTCGCGCCCCTTTGACGAAATAGGTCGGCAAGTCGGCGCTGGCGGGACGGCGATTCTGGCCGCATTGCAGCACCTGAGTCAGCGCGGTGCCATCAGTAGAGTGGGTGCCGTGTTTGCGCCGCGCCGTCTGGGAGCCGGGGCACTGGCGGCGGTGGCGGCACCGCCCGAGCGACTCGAAGAAGTGGCAGCGATCATCAATGCCTGCCCCTCGGTGAATCACAACTACCAGCGTGAGCACCGCTACAACCTGTGGTTTGTGGTCACCGCCGCTGATGTGGCACAACGGCAGGCGGTCTTTGCCCAGCTTGAGCAGCAGACAGGTTGCGCCGTCATCGCCATGCCGCTGGCGGAGGAATTTCATATTGATCTGGGTTTTGATCTGCGCTCAGGGCATAGCCCGAGTCGTCACGAAACGAACGCGGTGCCGGTGCGAGATCTTGACGCTAGCGAAAAGCGGCTTGCGGCGGTATTGCAGGATGGCCTGAGCCTGTGCGAGCAGCCCTTCGCCGATCTCGCTGCGCGTGCCGGTTTGCCGGAAGCACAGGCACTGGAGATCATTCAGGCGTGGGTGGGCGAAGGTTTAATCAAGCGCTTCGGGGTGGTCGTTCGCCATCATGAGCTGGGCTACCGCGCCAACGCCATGGTCGTCTTTGACGTGGCTGATGATCGTGCCGGCGAAATTGGCCGGCAGCTTGCCGGTGAGGCGGGGGTGACTCTGTGTTATCGCCGTGAGCGTTGTCTGCCCGAATGGCCGTACAACCTTTACTGCATGGTGCACGGCCGCGCACGCGAGGACGTCGCGCCGGTGGTGACGCGTCTGGCAGCGCTGGTCGGCCAGGAGCCGAACATTCTTTTCTCGGTGCGCCGCTTCAAGCAGTGCGGGGCGCGCTACTTCTCATGAGCCGGGGCCGCGTCGCACACCTGGAGGACACCGATCGGGCCATCATCAATGCCGTTCAGGGTGATTTCCCGCTGAGCGAGCGGCCTTACCTTGAGGTCGCCACGAGGCTGGGCCTCACCGAGGATGATCTGCTTAAACGGCTGGAGCGCATGCTCGCCGAGAAGGTCCTCACCCGCTTCGGCCCCATGTTTCAGGTCGAGCGCATGGGTGGGGCCTTTGTGCTCGCGGCGGTGGCAGCTCCTGAAGAGCGTTACGATCTTGTTGCCGAGCAGATCAACGCCTTTCCCGAAGTCGCACACAATTACCGGCGCGAACATGCCCTGAACATGTGGTTTGTGCTGGCCACCGAAGCGCGTGAGGGGATTGCCGACGCGATCGCGCGCATTGAAGCGGCCACCGGCCTACCGGTCTTTGCCTTTCCCAAGGAACGCGAGTATTTCGTGGAGATGAAACTTGCGGCATGAAGCCGACTATGACGAGCTGGATCGTCGCCTGGTGCTAGCCACGCAAGCCGGACTGCCGCTGGTGCCGCAGCCCTACGAGGCATTGGCCGGTGATCTGGGTGTGAGCGGCGATCTGGTGCGCCAGCGGCTGGCAGCGATGCTGAGTGACGGACGCATCCGGCGTATCGGTGCCGTGCCCAACCACTATGCCATCGGCTACACGGCCAATGGCATGAGCGTCTGGGATGTCGATGATGCCGTGGTCGACGCACTGGGGGCGCAGGTGGGTGCGCTGACGTTTGTCACGCATTGCTATCGCCGCCCGCGCCGCCTGCCCGAATGGCCCTATAACTTGTTTGCGATGGTGCATGGTCCCGACCGGCCGACGGTTGAGGCCGATGTGCAGCGCATCGCCGAGTTGCTCGGCAGCGCCTGCCATGGGCGGGATATTCTTTACAGCAGTCGGATTCTCAAGAAGACAGGGCTGCGCTTGGGCTCCTGAGCCCGATTTGTAATCAGGTGGGCGCGCTGTTTAAGTGTGTCCTACAGCGCAGCGCGTGCCTGCACACCAGTTGCCAAATCAAACAGATGCTCATAGACCTTCACGGTCGTGTCCGCCTGTCGCAGCAGCGCGTCACCGGCATGAATGACCGCCAACCTGTGTTGCGATTCTTGGGTGGCGGGCTTGTCCAGACACTGCAGAAAAACTGTCCAGAGGCTCTCGTCGATGGTCAATTGCGCCAGCGCCTGCGGTGAGTGGGCCGCGGAGTGTCGCAGCAGGGCGAGGTTGTTCTGGAACTCGGCACGCGACGCCACGATCAAGCTCGACGTCGTTTCCGGACGAATACCCCACTCTGCGAAAAGAAACAGCTTGATGAGCCGTGCGCAGAGCATCCGGTTGCGCCCGGCCGTGTTGATGATGGCGGCCTCCGGGCTGGTGGGGTGTCGGGCCACAGCCCCTGTCAGCGTGTCGGCGGCGGTCAGGATCGCTTCACTCTGATCAAACAGCGCGCATGCGCAAACGGCATCTGCACAGGGCTGTGCCAGCCGCTCTGCATAGGTCTGCCAGGCCTCATGCAACTGGTCAAGGTGGGCCTGAAGGGGGGCGGGCCAGTCCATCAGCGCCAGCTTGCGCAGATTGCGCTCAAACTGGTCTTTATGCTTGCGCAGCCCAACGCGCGACTCCTGGACCAACACGGAGCGTTGGATCATCAGCCAATGGCTGGCGAGGCGTTGAGAGAGCATGCGTTGTCGCCCGCACAAGTTTACCCACTCGCCCTGAGACAGCCGCCGAGGTTCTGAGCAGCGATCCAGTCGAGGATAGTGCACGGTCTTTGGTGGGCTGGCCGGCTCGTGCTCGCTGCTTGACGGCGCGGTGAGCTGGATCGCCGCATTCTGGATGTGCACCGTGCGCTTATCGACCACGATCAGGCCGTCGTCTGACAACTGGCGAAGGGTACGCGACAGTGTTTCTGGTGCCATATCAAGGCGTGCGGCGATCACGCGCTTGCTGGCCACCAGACGAACGGTTGTTTCGCCGGCCCCCTGTCGTTGCCCCGACGAGAGGCTGAGCAGGTAATCGAGCACACGCTGCGTGACCGAGCGCGAGCGGTGGCGAACGACGTCGAATTCACTGGCGTAGTAACTACGGGCAACGGCATCGAGCAGGCGCATGCTGAGGGCAAGGTGAGTGCTCATCAGCGCCTTGAGCACCGGGATCGGGATCATGAGCACCGAACTAGGCTGCAATGTGTCGGCGAACGAGGAGTAGGTATCGGCAGTGAAGATCTCGCTCAGCGCAAAGGCCTGCCCCGGGCCGACGAGTTCAAGGACTTTTTCGCTTTCACCCGTTTGCCTGGCGTAGCGCTTGACCGACCCGCTGAGCAAAAAATGCGCGGCTTCGATCGGTGCGCCCTCATGGAAGACGTTACGATGGCCGGGAAACTCGACCACCTGACTGAGCTGTGCCAGTTTGTTAAGCATCGCAGGCTCCAGTCCTGCGAGCAGAGGCAGATGGCCAATCAGAGCCTTCCGGGTGCCCGGCTCTTTCGCCTGGCGCGTTGTTGAGCGCATGGTCGTGATTAGTGAGCCATCATTTCGGTTTCCGGTATCGTCGACGGAGGAATGTGGCGACGCTAACAGAGCCGATTACCGACGCCTTGATCATGGTCAATAATTACTTGCGCCATCGTCACCAGTTGTATCTAGTCCGCACGCCTCGCAGGGGCTCCCTTCGGGCATCGGTTCTGGCGACACGGTGATTGCAGCGCCTGGGTAGGTAGAAGTTGCTAAACTTGACGCAGGTTAACGTCATCGCCCTTAGCGATAGGGTCCAATAAGCTCATGTTTCGCATATCCCAATACATGCAGGAGATCGCGCAGCCCTCGCCGATCGGTCCTGCGCGCAAGCCACCGGGTCCGATGGTGATCTGGAATCTGATCCGCCGCTGCAACCTCACATGCAAGCACTGCTACTCGATTTCGGCGGATACCGATTTCAAGGGCGAACTGAGCACGCAGGAAGTGTTCGCGGTAATGGATGATCTCAAGGCGTTTCGAGTGCCCGCGCTTATTCTTTCTGGGGGCGAGCCGTTGCTGCGCCCGGATATTTTCGAGATCGCTGCGCGCTCCAAGGCCATGGGCTTCTACACGGCGCTCTCGTCCAACGGCACGCTGATCGATGAGGACATGTGCCGCCGTGTCGCCAGCGCCGACTTCGATTACGTCGGTATCAGCCTCGATGGCATTGCTGCCACGCACGACAAATTCCGCCGGCTTGAGGGTGCCTTTGATCGCTCGCTGGCGGCCCTGCGCCGCTGCCGCGATGCCGGGCTCAAGGTGGGCGTGCGCTTTACGCTCACCCAAGACAATTTTCATGACCTGCCCAAACTGCTGGAACTGTGCGAACAAGAAGAGATCCCACGCTTCTATTTCTCGCACCTGAACTACGCCGGACGCGGCAACAAGAACCGCAAGGACGACGCCCATCACCTCATGACCCGGCAGGCGATGGATCTGCTGTTCGACACCTGTTGGTCGCATCAGGAACGTGGGTTGGTGCGTGACTACACCACCGGCAACAACGATGCCGACGGCGTGTACATGCTGCACTGGGCGCGCCGGCGCTTTCCTGCGCAGGCTGCCCACATCGAGGCCAAGCTGCGCCAGTGGGGCGGCAACTCCAGTGGCGTCAATGTCGCCAATATCGACAACCTGGGCAAGGTGCACCCTGACACCATGTGGTGGCACTACGATCTGGGTAATGTGCGCCAACGGCCGTTTTCCGAGATCTGGCGCGATACCTCCGACCCGCTCATGGCCGGGCTGAAAGCCACGCCGCGCAAGGTGGGCGGGCGTTGCGGTACCTGCACCCACTTTGCCATTTGTGGCGGCAATACCCGTGTGCGCGCCCAGCAAACGACCGGTGATGCCTGGGCGGAAGATCCGGGCTGCTATCTGAGCGACGAGGAAATCGCGGCATGAGAGGTTGGGTTATGTTGGCGCTCAGCTTTTTTGCGTTCGTCGTTCATGCGGAACCGAGCGCTTTGTACCAGCAGCATTGCGCCAGTTGTCACGGCAGCGACCGCATCGGACTCATGGGCCCGGCGCTGTTGCCCGAAAGTCTTGAACGGCTGCGCAAGCCTGAGGCGCTCAAGGTCATCACCCAAGGCCGTGCGGCAACGCAGATGCAGGGCTTTGCCGATCGCCTCAGCGCCGAGGAGATTGCCGCGCTGACCGACTACATTTACAGCCCGTCGGCCAAGACCCTCAGCTTCACCGATGTTGACATCCGTGCTTCGCGCATCGTTCATGCCGACAAGCTACCCGCCCAGCCTGCCAAGCCACTGCAGGGTCGCGACCTGATGAACCTGTTTCTCGTCGTGGAAACGGGTGATCACCACGTCAGCGTGCTCGATGGCGACAAACTGGAGGTCGTGCATCGCTTTGCCTCGCGCTACGCCCTGCATGGCGGGCCGAAATTTACCGAAGATGGTCGCTACGTTTTCTTCGCCTCGCGCGATGGCTGGATCACCAAATACGATATCTGGAACCTGACGGTTGTGGCCGAGGTGCGTGCCGGCATCAATACGCGCAATGTCGCGGTATCGCCCGATGGCCAGTTTCTCGCGGTCGCCAACTATCTGCCCAATACCCTGGTACTGCTCGACGGCGAGCTGAATCTGCTCAAGGTGCATGCGGTGAGCAATGCCGACAAGACCGCGACTTCGCGCGTCTCGGCTGTTTATGAGGCCTCACCGCGCAAGAGCTTCATTGCCGCGCTGAAAGACCTGCCCGAGGTCTGGGAGATCAGCTATAACCCGCGTGCCGAAGATATTGCTACCGGCTTTATTCATGACTTTCAGTACAAGGAAGGTGCGTTCGTTCCCGGCTTCCTCAATCCGCGCCGGAGCAAGCTGCCCGAGGCGCTTGACGACTTCTACTTCACACCGAATTACTCCGAGCTCATGGGCGCGGGGCGCACCGCCGGCAAGGGCCGCGTCGTGAATCTCGATGTGCGCAAGGTGATTGCCGATCTGGATATTTCCGGCATGCCGCATCTGGGTTCCGGCATCAGCTTTGACTGGAGCGATGGTGCGGCGACGCGGCGTGTGATGGCCAGCCCCAATCTGAAGGAAGGCTCGCTCACCATCATCGACATGAAGGACTGGTCAACGCTCAAACGCATCGCCACCAACGGGCCGGGATTTTTCGTGCGCAGTCACGAAAACTCGCCCTATTTCTGGGCCGATGCAATGATGAGCAAGAACAAGAATCGCATCGAAATCTTCGACAAGCGCACATTGGAAAAAGCCGGCGAGGTTACTGTGGAGGAGGGCAAGACGCTGGCCCACGTCGAGTTTGACCGTTACGGCAACTATGTGCTGGCCAGCCTGTGGGAGCGCAAGCGGGATGGGGGTGCCCTGATCGTTTATGACGCCGCCACGTTCAAGGAACTCAAGCGCCTGCCCATGGACAAGCCGGTGGGCAAGTACAACCTGCACAACAAGATTTCTCGTTCGGAAGGCACGTCCCACTGAGGCGTGTCGGGCAAAAACGCTGATCGCTAGCGCAGTAGTCCCGAGCTGCGCAGCGTTGTCGCAATACCTTCCGCCAGCTTGATGTAGCCTTCGCGATTCGGGTGGATCTGGTCGGCCTTGAGCGCAGGGGTCGAGAGGATCTCGGAAAACACCTCCTCGATCAGCACGACGTTCTCCTCGCCGGCCAACTCGGCATAGATGGGTGAATCGGACAAGGCACCCACGGCGGCTGCAAGCAAGGCGAGGCGCGGTACGCCGACCAGCACCACGGGGCGGCCGGTTTTTTTGGCGGCGGTAATGATGGCGCGCAGATCTTCCTTCACCACTGCCTCCGGGCGCCGACGCAAAAAATCGTTGCCGCCCAGTTCGATGATTACCAGCGCCGGATTGGTTTCTTCCAGCGCTTGCTCGATCCGGTTGCGGGCATTGCCGGCAGTGTCGCCGGGAACGCCGTGATTGCGGATATCCCAGCCACTTAGCGCTGCAAGATGCGCCGGGTAGCCTTCATCCGGGCCGGCACCGGTTCCATGGGTCACGCTGTCGCCAAAGGCGAGTACTACCGAACCTCGTGGAATGGCGTTGTAACCGACCTCCCGTCCGCAGCCCTGCAGGCTCAACAGGGTGGCCAGTGTGAGCAGCAGGAGTGCCCAACTGTAACGAACCTTATAGAACGAACTGGGCATCATCATGATCAAGAAAGTGGTGGTGAACAACGACGCGCGTCTCGTCAATCAGGATGACGCCAAAGGCAGGGTGGCCAAGGCTGCCGGGTACGTCGCCCGATTCCGGGCAACTGTTCATATCCAGGGCTACCTGATGATTCGGCGACGATACCCCGGAAAACGACATGCCGCGCCAACTGCCGCCGATGGGTCGGTGCAGATGGCCAATGAATATGTGTCGTACCCGCGCTTCGTAGCCCTTGAGCGCCGCATCGAAGTGCGCAGTGTCGCGCAGGGCATAGCGATCCATGGACGGTATGCCGACGGCAAATGGCGGGTGATGCATCGCCAAGAATATCGCTTGTTCGCCTGCGCCAGTTAGCTGTTGGCGCAGCCAGAGCGCACGCGCATCGTCGTACCAGCCACCGGGCCGACCGGCATTGAGGGTATCGAGGAGCAGGAACAATCCTGCCGGGGTGGGCAGGGCCTGCTGGATAAACCCCTCCGTGCTCAGCGGCAAATCGGGAAACGCCTTGCGCAGATGGGCGCGCTCGTCGTGATTGCCTGGCATCACGTAGCAGGGCATGGGCAAGTCGGCCAGTTGGCGTGTCAGCTCTGCGTAGGCGGCCTCTTCGCCGGCATCGGCCAGATCGCCGGTCAGCAGGCAGAATGCGGCATCGGCATGGTCACGGCGAACCAGCGTCAGCGCGCGCGCCAGACTTTGCGCCGGGTCGCGCCCGGCGACCTGGTGGCCCGGTGCGACCAGATGCAGGTCACTGAGATGAATGATCTTCATCGCTGGTTTCGATTTGCTGCAGCCAGTACAGGCGCTGATAGATGCCGCCTTCCTGTGCCAGCAACTGCGCGTGGGTGCCTTCCTCAGCCACGTGGCCGTGGCTGAGCACAACGATACTGTCGGCATCACGAATCGTCGAAAGTCGGTGGGCAATGGCCACAATGGTCACCTTGCCGCGCAGCGCAATCAGCGCCTGCTGCACCGCCTGCTCGGTTTCGCTATCAATGTTCGAAGTGGCTTCGTCAAGAAACAGGATGCGCGGCTTGCCGGCGAGGGCGCGGGCGATCGCGATCAGTTGCTTTTGTCCGGTTGAGAGCCGTGCGCCGCCTTCGCCGAGCCGGGTGTCGTAGCCGTCCGGGAGACGGCTGATAAAGTCGGCGCAGCGGGCCAGTCGCGCGGCCTCGGCGATCTGCGCATCGCTCAGCGAACGACCCATGGCGATGTTCTCGCGCACGCTCGCCGCCAGCAGAAAGGGGTCTTGCGGCACCAGCCCGACCTGAGTACGGAACTGCGCGAGGCCGAAGTGGTCCAGGGGCTGGCCATCGATCTCGATCTGCCCGGATTGAGGCGCATAGAAGCGCAACAGCAGCGCCAGCAGGGTGGATTTGCCGCTGCCGGTATGTCCGACGATGCCGTAGAAGCCGCCGGCCGGGATGTGCAGGTCGATGTGATTGAGTACCGGGTGCTCGGCGGCATAGCCAAAGCCGACCTGACGCAGGCGAATTTCGCCCTGGCTGATTTCGCCCGCGGCACCGTTGTCTTCGGCCCGGGGTTCGCCCAACAGTGCATCAACGCGCGACGCCGCGACCATGGCCTGCTGCAGTTGGCCAAACTGCAGCGTGATCTGGATCAGCGGCTCGACCACCCGCCCGATATAGCTGACAAAGGCATAGAGAATGCCTATTTCGACAGCCTCCAGCGGCCTCTGGCCAAAGCGAAACAATACAAATGCCAGCAAGGCCACATTGAGCAGGTCAAGCATGGGGCGCAGCAGCCAGGCGTTGATGCGCAGCTCATCGCGGCGGGCGGCGAAGTGGCGCTGGTTGGTCAGGGCAAAGCGTTCGGCGTAACGCCACTGCGCGTTGCTCGCCTGCAGCACCGCCATGCCGGCGATGGATTCGGCCATCTGGGCATTGATCTCGCTGCGCAACTGGCGGGCCAGCGCCACGGCCGGCCCGCTCCAGCGCTGGTAGCACCACACGATCAGAACAACCGCCGGCACCAGCACGGCGACCGTCAGTGCCAGACGCCAATCGAGCCAGAGCATGGCGGCAAAAGCACCAAGGACCACGATGCTGCTGTCGAGCATGACGAACAGTACCTGCACGTATAACTGCTTGACCTGCTCCGTGTCATTGGTCACGCGGCTGACCAGCTGACCGGTAATGGCGGTATCGAAGTAGCGCATGGGCAGGCGCAGCACATGCGCGAACACCTCTTGACGCAGGCGGCGCACCGAGCGCATGGCTACCCCCGACAGGCTAGCCAACTGGCGGTAGCGCAGCAGGCTGGCGCAGCAACCCGCGGCGAGCATACCCGTCAGTAAAAAAGCAATACCGGTCAAGTCGGCATGGCGTGGCAACAGGTAGGTATCGATGAAGTACTTGCCCAACAACGGCGAGAGGCTCTCCAGCAAAGCGGCAATGACCAACCAGAACCCGGCCTGGGTGAGCAGGCGGCGTTCGGGTCGAGCGGCGCGGCGCAGCAGAGAAATGGCGCGCCAGGGCGAAGGTGGGTTGGTCATCAAGGGGGCAGGGAGGGCAGCGCCCCATGGCGCGCCTGTCAGCGCGAATGGTAGCACCGGGTAATCCCGCCTGAAATGGCGAAACGTCGGGCAGGAAGAATGACTGGCCGATGAATGGCCTTGTGATATTCCGCAAGTCGGCGCTGGCGAGACGGCGATTCTTTTGCGTTGTGTGTGCGTTGTGAGTGTTAGCAGGCGGGGGTGAGGTAATATCAGCGTATAAGAATACAGAGGAGAGCAAGACCATGTCCGGTAGTGTGCTGTCGGCCAGTGAGGGGATACCCGGTCGCCGGGTGCAGTCGCGTGTGAAGTCGGTGCAAGAGCATTCGGCGCGTTCCAATTATTTGCGCGAGGCTATGCGCGCGCGTCTTGAGAATTTTCTGGCGTCCGGCATTCACTCGAGCATCGACAGGTTCGTGCGCTTTGTTTGCAAGTTCGGGCTGGCTGCGCTTTTCGTGCCACTGTGGCTGGCCGCCCACGTTGCCAATGCACAGGAAGCGCCAAAGTCACAGGAAGTGCCAAAGGCACAAGGAGCGCCGCGATCAGGCCAACTGACGTATCTCACGGAGGACTACCCGCCGATCAACTACATCGAGTTTGGTCAGGTCAAGGGATTGGCGGTCGACTTGCTCAAGCTGATGTGGAAGCAGATGGGCGTCCCGGAGCAACCCATTGAAATCACCAATTGGTCGCGCGCCTACCGCATCGCCTCGCAAACGCCTTACACCGTTCTTTTCTCGACGACGCGCACACCGGAACGCGAGGCCTTGTTTCAGTGGGTCGGCCCCATCGTTTTCGATCGCAACGTGCTGGTCGCCGGCAAAAAAAGCGCGATTTCTCTCGCCTCGGTGCGTGATGCGGCCACGCACCGTGTTGGGGTGATACGTGACGATGTCTGCCACCGCGAGTTGATTGAAAGCGGCCTCGAGGATGCGCGCATCGAAAAAGTCTCGAATTTTCGCCAGTTGTTCAAGATGCTCGAGGCCGATCGGATCGACCTGATTTGTGTTTCGGAGTCGCTATTGGCAACCGGGCACGAACTTGATGAGCCGCTTCCCGAGGTCAAGACCGTGCTTATCGCTTCGGAAACGCCCCTTTATTACGCATTCAACAAGGCCACCAGCCCATTGCTGGTGGCACGATTTCAGGCGGCGTTGAAAGCTGTTGAGAAAGAGCGACGCAGCTTGCTGAAGAAAGCTGGCCTGGGTCGGTAATGTCGTGCGCCTGGTCTCAGCCTGAGTAGTACTCGTTGAAACCGCTCCACTGATAGGACGCTGTGATGGATAAAGCCCTGTTCTGTAGCCGTTGCAGGATTTCTTTGCGACAGGGGATGCAATCGAGCATCCGTCTGAGCTGCACTTTTTAGCGGGGAATTGGAATGGGGTCGATCCGGCTGAGGTTGGTCGCACTGTTTATCCTGGTGACAACGGTCACGCTCGCGACCTTCGGTATCTACGCTCAGCTCCAGCTTTCCAGAGAGCTGGAACTTGGTTTCGAGGAACTGCAAAAGCATACAGTCGGTCGCCTGGCAATAAGCGCGCCAGGGCCGCTGTGGGACCTTGATCTGCCAGCGGCACAAAGTATTCTGATCGCCGAGACGCTACCGCGCGAGGTGCGCGCGATTCAGATCTTCGACGCCTCCAACAGCCTGTTTGCGCAGGTGGCGCGAGATACCGATGGCAAGATTGTCACGGACCTTTCGACGCGCCCGATCGAAGGTATTCGGGTAGAGCAAAACTTGCACAGGCAGTCGCCGGGCGTGGTGGCGGACAAGTTGAGCGGCGAGCAACGTGCTCTTGGGAAGGTGGTGGTTTTTTTCTCCCGTGATCGGATCAACGCCACATTGCGCTCCGACAAAGTACGACGCCTTATTGAAATCTTGCTTGTCGACCTGGTCCTGGTCGTGGCCTTGTCATTCAGTCTGCAAATGGTCTTCCGGCCAATAGGCCGCTTGCGCGATGCTCTGTTCGATTTGGCCAATCACGCCAGTGAGGATGTAGAAGAACTGCCTGAAACCGAGCGCAACGAGTTTGGTGCCGTCATCCAGGGTTTCAATCAGACCCAGCGCAAGCTCAAGCAAGTCATGGCGCGTCGCACACAGGCCGAGGCCGAGGCCCGCGCGGCGGTTCTAAAAGCTGAAGAGTCGTATGCCGAGTTGCAAAGCGCGCAGCAATCGCTGGTGGAATCCGAAAAGCTGGCCGGTTTGGGCGGTCTCGTTGCCGGCGTGGCACATGAAATCAATACCCCGGTGGGCATCACCCTGACCAGTGCTTCGGTGCTGCAGGAAGCAACCCAAACCTTGCAAGCGGCGATGGCCGATGGCGCTGTGCGCAAGTCTGATATTTTGGCCTACATGACGACCGCCACAGAAAGCGCGAACCTCATCATGAGTAACGCCGAACGTGCGGCGCACCTGATCCAGAGCTTCAAGCAGGTAGCCGCCGATCAGACCAGCGAAATACGCCGTGAGTACAAGCTCGGGGAATACATCGATGAGGTGATGTCCAGCCTGCATCCGAAACTGAAGAAAGGCCCGACACGGGTGAGCGTCGAGTGTCCGGACTCGATTGTTCTGGACGGGTTTCCCGGGGCCATGGCACAGGTGCTGACCAACTTGACCATGAATGCATTGGCCCATGCCTTTGCTGAGGGGCAGCCCGGCGAGATCTACATTACTGCCGCGCATGCTGACGACACCAAAGAATCCATCATTCTTACCTTCAAGGACAATGGTGGCGGCATTTCTGAGGACAATATTGGCCGGATATTTGATCCATTTTTCACTACGCGCCGCGGTCAGGGAGGCACGGGTCTTGGGCTGAACATCGTACACAATATTCTTGGCAAGCAATTTGGCGGTAGCATCAAGGTCAGTAGTAAGCTGGGGGAAGGCGTTTGCTTCGTGATGCGTTTTCCTCGCGTGAGTCCTTGACCTGATGGCTACCAAGCGCAGTGATATTGATAGTGCACATAACGACACTAAATCTGGAGGATTTTTATGAGTGAGCTTGTCGCTTCTGAAGATGAGGAGTGGATCATTGATGACGATGATGCCGTCGCGCTGTCTGCCTGCGCGATTGCCGTCAAGCCGTGGCGTGTACTGATTGTTGATGACGAACCTGATATTCATGCGGTCACACGCATGGCCTTGGGCAAGGTGAAATTCAAGGAGCGTTCGCTTGAGCTCTTGTCTGCCTACACCGGGGCAGAAGGCTACGAAATACTGGCGCGCGAAAAAGACATTGCACTGGTGTTGCTCGATGTGGTCATGGAAACCGAGGATGCCGGGCTGATACTGGCGCACCGCATTCGCAGCGAGCTTGACAATCAGGCGGTACGCATCGTGTTGCGTACCGGGCAACCCGGCCAGGCTCCGGAAGAGCGGGTAATCGTTGATTACGATATCAACGATTACAAAGCCAAAACCGAACTGACCAAGCAGAAATTATTTACCACGGTGATTTCGTCCCTGCGCGCCTACGAGGGACTGGTCATGATTCAGCGCAGCAGAAACGGCTTGCAAAAAATTCTGCATGGGGCGAGCAATCTGTATGAGCTTAAATCCTTACGTGAATTCGCCTCTGGCGTGCTCAATCAAATTGGCGCAATTCTTGATGTGGGTGCCAATGGTGTTCTATGTGTCGCCAATGATGTGGTGCAGGCTCAGGGTGCCGGTCTCGTGGTTATTGCCGCGACGGGTGAGTACTCGGCGCTGACCAAAGAAGCCACCTTGTCACCGCAACACGAGTGGTCAACGGCAATCAGCCAGGCCCTGAGCGAAAAGCGCAGTCTTTTTCATCACCCGGTCGATGTGCTCTATGTGCATTCCTCTGAAGGCAAAGAGTTTGTGATCGTGCTCACCCCGCCCTTTCCGCTCGGTGAGTTGGAGCGCGACCTGCTTGGCGTGTTTTGCGATCGTATCGCGGCTGCCTTCGACAACCTGCACATGTATGAATTGCTGGAGAAAGCGCAAGAGGCCACCGTTGTGGCGCTGGCTGATTTGGCTGAATCGCGCGATGCGGACACTGGCGGGCATGTCAAACGCGTCTGTCTGCTGTCGGATGCGATTGCGACCCGGCTGTTTGCCGGCGGAAAATTGCTTGATGAAATTACACCGAAGTTCCTGACCCAGATCGGGCTGGCCAGCATGCTGCACGATGTGGGCAAGGTGGCGACGCCCGATGCCGTATTGCTCAAGCCTGCCGGCCATACGCCGGAAGAGCGAGCCATCATGCAGCAGCACGCCTTGATCGGCGAGACCGTGCTGAGTCGAGCGTCACAGTTGGTGGGCGGCACCAGCTACCTGACCCTTGGTGCCCAGATTGCCGGTTGCCATCATGAGCAATTTGATGGCAATGGCTATCCTCGTGCGCTCAAGGGAAAAGCGATTCCTCTCGGAGCGCGCATCGTCGCCGTGGTTGACGTGTTTGATGCCCTCCTGCATCGCCGCCCCTACAAGGAACCTTGGCCGCTGGACTCGGTGATTGCCTTCCTGCAAGAGCGTCGTGGCACGCATTTTGACCCCGATGTGGTCGATGCCCTGATCGGTTTTGTGGAAACCGAAAAGCCGGACTGGTTGATTGGTGATGGGCATTGACTACAGACAGATTGGGGAGCCTCAGCTGGAGCGCCTGGAATCGCTGTAAAAAACGCGTACTGACACGCCTGAGCGCTGCGTTTGCGCTTGTTGCGCTGTTGTTCGCTCAGGTGGCGATGGCACAGCCAAAGTCGGTCAAGCTGGTTTCCGACCCCTATCCGCCTTATGTGATGGACGAACCCGACCGAAAGGGTTTTGTCACGGAGATGACCCTCAAGATTTTGCGTGGTGCCGGGTATGAGGCTGAATACATCAATGTGCCCTTTACCCGTGCCTTGGTGGGGCTGGAGCGTGGCCTTTATGATGGGCTTCTGGCGGTTTCCCCTGGTCGCGCCGGATATATTTACCCCGAAAACGCGTTCGCCACATCGGTCACGTCCTTCTTTGTGCTTAAAAACCGCACGTGGACCTACCAAGGGATACCATCGCTGAAGCAGATCACCCTGGGCACTATTCTTGGCTATCAATTTGCTGGCGGTCAACCGGGCGCCCCTGAAGACAAGATAGATTTTTATATCGCCCAGAACAAGGACAATCTGGACTTGATTCAGTCCGTGGGTGGCGAAGATGGTCTGGAGAAAAACATCAAAAAACTCGCGCTGGACCGAATTGACGCCGTCGCCGAAGACCCGGCCGTTTTTTGGTATACAGCCAATAAACTCGGCTTGAGTGACAAATTCAAGACAGCCGGTGACCTGACTCAGCCAACAAAAATCACGGTGGGCTTCCCTGCATCGAACCCGCGCGCGAAAGAGTTGGTCAAGGTGATCTCCGATGGCGTGCAAAAGCTCAAGGACACCGGAGAGTACAAGACAATTCTTGTGAAGTACGGTATCAAATAACAACCAGCATCAGCCTTTCATCAATCACACATTCGCGAAGGAGAAGCGCAAATGAACACATCCCGTAAAGCGTCATCACGTTGGGGAGCAGGACTGTTGGCGGCACTGTCCGCTACGGTAATGCTGGCTAGTTCAGGAGCCTTGGCTCAGTCGAAATCGGTAAAACTGGTCTCCGACCCCTACCCGCCGTACGTGATGGACGAACCCAACAGCAAGGGTTTTGTTACGGAAATGGCGATCAAGATTCTTAAAGATGCGGGCTATCAGGCTGAGTACGTCAACGTGCCCTACAAGCGCGCTTTGGCTGGCCTCGACGAGGGGGCATATGATGGACTTTTAGCCGTTTCGCCCGGGCGTGAAGGCTACACTTACCCGGAAAATGGCTTCGGCACGCTGCAAACGGCTTTCTTCGTCATGAAAAGCAGTGCTTGGGAATACAAAGGCAAGGAATCACTGAGCGCCGTCACTCTCGGGGTGATCGATGGCTATGAATTTTCTGGCGGCGAGACAGGGGGCTTCAAGCTCGACGATTATGTCAAAGCCAACAAAGCGAACAGCAAACTGGTTCAGCCGAATTTCGGTACGGATGCGCTTGAGCGGAATATGAAGAAGTTGGCCGATGGGCGGATATCTGCCATGGTCGAAGATTCCTCGGTGTTCTGGTACACCGCAAAGAAAATGGGTATGACCGATAAATTCAAGGCTGCCGGGACGCTCAACGCGCCGGAAAAGCTGGCTGTTGGTTTTAACTTGAAAAACCCGCGCGCCAAAGAGTTGGCCAAGGTGATCTCGGATGGCGTGCAAAAGCTCAAAGATTCCGGCGAGTACAAGAAGATTCTGGACAAGTACGGCCTGAAGTAATCGCGCTTTCTGATCGACAGGAAAACCAGCGGAGTTTCCGGGCAGGTGGCGCGCGTCACCTGTCTCGGTTTCTGCCGATGCGGTGAAGATGCCTTAGCGAAGCTGACGCATCAGCGCTGAGCGTTATTGCCTTGGCCCGAGTCCTCGGTAGCGATGGTTGGCGCAACAAGGGGTAGGGTTATCACGAACGTGGTTCCAACACCGAGTGTTGAGGTCACGGAGTGCGTACCGCCAAGCAAGCCAGTCACAATATTGTGACAAATCGCCAGACCCAATCCGCTGCCACCTTGCCCGAGCTTGGTGGTGAAAAATGGATCAAAGATGCGCGCCTGAGTTTCTGCTGACATGCCTTTACCGTTGTCGGCAAAACGGATTTCCACATCGCCATTCGTGACGCTCGCACTGATACGCAACAGTCCGTCAGGCACGCCGTCAAATGCATGCAGGCCTGCATTCAAAACGAGATTGACAATGACCTGTCCGAGCGGTCCGGGATAGCTGTCCAGCACGATGCCCTCCGGAACCTCCGCTTGGGATTTCCAGGTCGCCACTTTCAAGGTGGGACTCAAGGCGATCAAATTGTCGTGAATCAATACCTGCAAATCAAATTTTCGCCGATGCTCCGAGGATTGGTCTACGGCGACCTGTTTGAAGCTCGAGATGAGACTGGCTGCGCGGTGGCATGAGCGCACAAGCAGTGCGCTGGCGTCAATGCTCCGTTGCACGAACAGGTCGAGAATCGACCGTCTCAGAGGACCCTCTGCCAAGGCATGTTTGAACTTGAGTGCTTCGTCCTCAAGCGTCGACGCCGTAGTGAGCGCCGTGCCGATCGGAGTGTTGAGCTCATGGGATACACCGGCGACGAGCGACCCGAGCGAGGCGAGCTTGCCGACTTCCACAAGTTCGGATTGGGTTTGCTGCAATTTATTGACAACGCTGAACAATTCACGATTGCTTTCAGCCAGTGCTTCAGTGCGCTGTTCGACGCGGGCCTCCAGGGTGAGATTGAGTTGCTGGGTGGTCTCTTTTTCCTGCGTGAGGCGGGCGTTCAAGGTGTTGTTATCCAGCACCGACTGCTTCAGGCTCCCGTGCAACTCGTTCAACTTGTCTGCCATGAGATGCAGTTCGTGGCGTCCGTTGCCCTGCAGGACAATGGTTTCGTCGCCGGGGTTCTGGACATTGATCCGGCTGACAAATGTCGTCAGCTGCTGCAACGGGCGGCCAAGCAGACGCTGAACAACGAATAGAAAAATAAACCAGAGCGCCAAGGTCTTGATGACTGAGTTGATCAGCAGCAAGATGAAGCCAAACTTGACTTGATCGAGGACGAAGCGCTCGCTCGAATAGATTGTCCAGGTTCCGATTTCCTGAGGGCTGGAGCCCATCGACTTTGCGTACATGACGGGAAACGATTGTGCGATCACTTTCTCGAACGCACCTTCTTCTTGGTGCGTCGGGCTCTGACGCAACTGCCCATTTTCATCGGCCGTCATTAGTTCGCCGCGGTCACTTTCGACGAGGCCGGTGGCCGCAACAAGCGTGCCGGCTTTGTTAACAACCTTCACGCCGATCACGAGCGGTTGCTGCATCATCCCGGCGAGGATGCCATTCAAGCCGGCACCGTTGTAGGTCCACACCGCTTCCGCCACGCCCCGGCCAAATGTCTTGTCCATGGCCTGAATCTCGGCAAGTACGCGGTTCTCGGTTTCCCCATACTCGAGGGTGATCTGAACGCAGGTAATGATGACTGTCACAACGAAATAACAGCCAAAGATGACTCGCAGCAGTCGTGCCGCAATGGAGTCAAACAGCGATGGCGACGTGCTGGTCGGCATGGGGGTGCCCGGGCAGGAGTGCCCTTACGGACGCTTCTTGCCGCGCTCGGGAACCACCAGCGCACCGGTGATCTTGGCGTAGCTGCCATTGCTCTTGATCTGCTTCAGCCCTGCATTGAAGCGTGCAATCAGAGCCGCCGCATCCGGATGCTTCTTGGCAACGATGAAGAAGTACTCAGTGGCCGGAGCCAGTGCTTCATCCAGGGCAATGATCTGCGATTTTTTCCCAAACAGGGAGTCAATCAGGTTGCTTGCCACGGCTTCGCTGGACCAGATCAGATTCACGCGCCCTGATTCGAGCATCTTGAAGCAATTGATCATTTCAACCGGGCTTTCCACGGTCAGGTTGTTCTTGCTGATAAAGCCCTGAAGCATTGTCTGGTCATAGCCGATCGGGATACAGATTGATTTGCCTGAGCCTCCGCGGGCATCCGCTTTATCGCTGCGGGCGAAGAGACGCAAGCGATCGGCAATGATTGCCTCGGAGTAGAGAAATTCCGCCTCGCGTTCGGCCGTTTTCAAGTAAGGAAAGGTGCCGGCATAACGGCCGCTGCGTGAGTCCTCAAAACCGCGCTTCCACGGCACATAGTCAAAAGCAATTTCCGCCCCCTGGCTCTTGAATGCAGCGGTGACGATCTGCGCGGTGACGCCGCCTTGCGGTAGCTTTTCGGAGACAAAGGGCTCGTATTCGCCCGTGGCTATTGTCAGGGTCTGGGCGCTGGACGACCCCATGCCAATCAGGAACCCGAAGGCAATAGACAACATGACGCGTAAAGCGGCTTTGGCGACGAAAAATCGTTCCGCCAATTTTTCTGCAGCACAGGGGAAGTGCATGATCGACCTCTTCAAAGTGGAGGAGTTGAACCTCGGTGACAGCGTGGCTATTCTGCCCCACCTTCGCACTAAGTGGGGGCAAAAAATTCCTGATCGGGCGATCGCCAGTGGTCCGGGTAAATTGGATGTCCGACGCGATAGCCGCGAGCCGCTTTCGCCGCTCTGCGTCCGGTTCCAGCACCAAGGTCGCACTGCCTTACTCCTCTGCGTCGAGGCTGGCCGCCAGTTGCTGATAGCGCCATTGGGTGGCGTACCACCCGTTCATGGCAAGCAATTCGTCGTGGCTGCCACGCTCGGCAATACGCCCATGTGCCAGCACAATAATCTGCGCGGCCCCGACCACTGCCGAAAGGCGATGGCTGATAACAAGCATGCGCCCAATCGAGTTACGGCCCGCGGTAGTGGTCGCGTGCCGATGACGCTCGCGCAGGTGACTGAGGATGGTACTTTCGGTGTGCGTATCGACTGCTGAGAGGGCGTCATCCAGGAGCAGCAGTGGCGCATCGGCAAGCAGCGCGCGGGCAATTGCCACGCGCTGACGCTGGCCGCCCGAAAGCGTAATGCCGCGCTCGCCCACCGGGGTCTCGTAGCCTTGCGGAAAGCGCAGAATGTCGTCATGGATCGCCGCCAGTCGTGCGGCTTCTTCGATCGCTTCGCGGCTGGCATCGGGGCGGCCGAGGGCAATGTTTTCGGCGACGCTGGCAGAAAACAGCACTGGTTCCTGCGGCACCCAGCCAAGAGAGGCGTGCAGCGTGGCGAGCGCGTAGTCGTTGATCGGTGAGTCGCCCCAGCTAATCTGCCCCTGTGTTGCTTCGTACTGACGCAGCAGCAGGCGCACGATGCTCGATTTTCCTGCCCCGGTTGCACCGACAATGCCAAGGCTGCCACCGGCCGGCAGCGAAAAGGAAATCTCGCTCAGCGCCAAATGCTCTTGCCCAGGGTAGCGAAAGCCGACCTTGCTGAAAACCAGCGGACCGTCACTGATGCGCGTGAGGGTGCCGTGATCGGCGATCGAGAGGGGTTTGTTAAGCACGGGTTCGAGGCGCTCCCACGCGGCCCGGCCGCGCTCCATCAGAGAGAGTACCCAACCGGCGGCGAACATGGGCCAGATGAGCTGCCCGAGATACATACTGAAGGCGGTGAGCGTGCCTACCGTGATCACTCCGGTCCAGGCTTGATATCCGCCCATGGCCAGCACCAGCGTCGCGGCGGTGGCCAGACTCAGGCCGACGGCAGGTTCGTAGGCGGCTTCCCAGCGCTGTGCGCACAGACTGGCATCGGCTGCGCCCTCTGCGAGGCGGACAAACTCGATATCGGCGCGCGCTTCCAGACCGAGCGCACGCAGCGTGCGCACACCCGCCAGTGACTCTTGAGTGAAGTCGTTGAGTGCCGAAAAACGCTGCAACGCGTCGCGCGAGGCCTGATGAATCTGACGCGAGATTCGCCAGAAGGCGAAGGCCATGAGCGGAAAGGGTGCGAGTGCGACCAGCGCCAGTTCCAGATTGATGGCCAGTGACATCATGGCGACCACCAGAATCAACGTCAATGTGCCGTCAAACCCGGCGAGAAGGGCTTCGCCGGCGGCGAGTTCGATGGCATCGACATCGTTGGTCGCCAGTGCCATCAGGTCGCCGGTCCGCTGCTGCTGGAAGAAAGCGGGGCCCTGTGCGGCGAGGCGGCGAAACAGGTGGATGCGCAGCTCGCGCCCGAGTTGGTAGCTGGTGGCATACAGTTGCAGCCGCCAGGCGACACGCAGACCATAAATGGCCAAGCCGGCACCGAGCAGCATCAGCAGCGGTGGCCAGAGTGCTGCGCCTGCCAGGCTGCCCTTGGCGAGACTATCGACCATTGAGCCGACATGACGCGGAATCCAAACCGTCAGACCGGCGATCGCCGACAGCATCACCGCCGAGGCCAGATAGGGGCGGCGGTTGCGCCAGGCAAATCCAGCGATCAGCTTGCCCAGCGTGCGGGGGAAAATGCGGTCGCCGGCGCGGGCCTCGGCACCACTCATCTGCGTACCAGTCGCCAGAGTGATGTGGTCTCCTGGTGCCGTGCTGCGTGCAGCGGATCATCGACATCGTGGCTGCGCTTGTGGCTGGGGCGCGTATCCAGCCGCTCGCGCACTGTCAGGTGGCCCGCTTCGATCCATGTGAGCAATTGGTCGCGACTACGAAGGCCCAGCAGTTCGGCAAGATCGGAGAGAATCAGCCACGCCTCGCCATGGGCGCTCAAGCGTTCGGCCGCGCCACTGAGGAAGCCGCGCAGCATGCGGCTCTCCGGGTCATAGACGGCTTGCTCGAGCAGCGATCCGGCTTTACCGGGAAGCCACGGGGGTTGCAGACAATCAGGTCTGCCGAAACGGGGGCGCTGGGGAATAGTTCGGAACCGGCCAAAGTGACGCGCTTGGCCAGATGCAAGCGCACAATGTTTTCTTGGGCGCAGGTCAGCGCACGCGCTGAGGAATCGGTCGCGATGATGCACTCGACGCCGCGCTTGGCCAGGAGGGCGGCGAGAACGCCAGTGCCGGTGCCAAGATCGAACGCGGTGTGGCATGGCTCGGGCAGGCGCGCGTTGGCGACCAGGTCGAGGTACTCGCTGCGCACCGGGGCGAATACGCCGTAGTGCGGGTGAACGTGGGTGCCCAGGGCTTCGATCATGACACCTTTGCGCCGCCACTCGTAGGCCCCGATCACCCCTTGCAACTCGCGCAGCGGCAGTGCGCCGTGAGCTTTGGCAAATGGCCCCAGGGCCTGCGTGCAGGCCTCGGTCACATCGGGCGCGCGACGCAGGGGAATGACGTAACCCGCCTCGATCGGAAGCAGCAGTAGCCCCAGCGTGCGCGCCTTTTGCGCCTGGCCCATGCGATAGCGGTGAAAAGCGTCGGACGAAACTTGATCGGGCGGTTCGGATGGCGCAATCGCCGTGTTGCCAGCGCCGACTTGCGGATTTGGCGGGGTACGGTTGGGCGGCTTGCCGCATCGCTTGTCCAGACGCCGTGCCAGCGCCTGCAATAGCTGCCGGGCATTTTGAAAGTCGCCCTGCCAGAGCATGGCCGTGCCCGCGCTGGCAAGACGAAACGCGTCATCAGCGCTCAGCGTGTCGTCCACCACCAGCACGCGCTTGGGCCTCGGGGACTCACTCAGCCAGTGAACCTCGGGGGGGAGGGCGGTTGGTGTACTCACGCGCCAGTGGGCATGAACCTGACCAGTGTCATGTACATCGCCATGGTGTCTTCCTCCCTCGTTTGTAGTGGGGGCATTGTACGAGTGGGACATGCGCTGCGCGCAGCGGGGCGAATGCGTTAGAGTGAGTGGCAATTGCGTCAAGGAGGCCACATGATTACTCTAAACATCAACGGAAAACAGCGTGCGCTGGATGTCGCTCCCGACACGCCCTTGCTCTGGGCGCTGCGCGACGGCGCTCAGCTCACCGGCACCAAATACAGTTGCGGCATGAGTCTGTGCGGCGCTTGTACCGTGCACGTCGATGGCGCGGCCGTGCGCTCCTGCTCGACGCCGGTGTCGACGGTGGTGGGCAAGCGCATTCGCACCATCGAGGCGGCCGATGCCGACAAGGTTGGGCAAGCCGTGCAAGCCGCTTGGCGCAAGCTCGATGTGGTGCAGTGCGGCTACTGCCAGTCAGGTCAGATCATGGGCGCCATTTCCCTGCTGCAAAAAACCCGCAAACCGACCGATGCCCAGATTGACGAGGCCCTGCAGGGCAACCTCTGCCGCTGCGCTACCTATGTGCGCGTGCGTGCCGCGGTGCATGAAGCGGCGAAACAGCTGGGAGTCTGACATGAGTGAGATCACCATACAAAATCTGAGCCGGCGCAATTTTCTGCAGGGTGCCGCGGGCTTGACTCTGGGTGTATGCCTTCCCTTGAGTGCGCAGGCGACCTTCGTACTGCCCGATGCAGCGCGCATTGAGCCAAATAAGCGCTTCGAGCCCAATGCGTTTTTGCGTATCGGCACCGACAACAGCATCACCGTCATTTCCAAGCATCTGGAGATGGGGCAGGGTACTTACACGGGCCTCGCGACCATTGTCGCCGAGGAGCTCGATGCCGACTGGGCCAGCGTGCGCATCGAGGGCGCCCCGGCCGATGCCAGCCGCTACAACAACCTGCTCTGGGGCCCGGCACAAGGCACGGGTGGCAGTACCGCCATGGCCAATTCGTGGATGCAGTTGCGCAAGGCAGGAGCAAGCGCCCGCGCCATGCTGGTGGCCGCGGCCGCCAGGCAGTGGCAGGTTCCGGTTGCAGAGATTACGGTGGCTGAGGGCGTGGTGCGCCATGCCGCGTCCAAGCGCAAGGCGCGCTTCGGCGAGCTGGCGCTGGCGGCGGCTAACGAGCCCGTGCCTGAGAGCGTCAGCCTCAAGGACCTGAAAAATTTTCGCCTGATCGGCAAGCATGTGCCGCGCAAGGACAGCGCCGCCAAAACCGATGGCTCGGCGCAGTTCACGCAGGACGTCCAGCTGCCCGGCATGCTGGTCGCCCTGGTGGCCCATTCCCCGCGCTTCGGCGGCAAGGTGGCCAGCTTTGACGACAGCGTGGCGCGACAGATCGCCGGTGTGGTCGATGTGGTGCAGATTCCGCAAGGCGTAGCGGTGCTGGCGCGTGATACCTGGAGCGCCAAGAAGGGGCGCGATGCCCTGACGGTGCAATGGGACGACAGTGCCGCCTTCAAGCTGGGTAGCGACGAAATTCTGGCGAGCTATCGCGAACTGGCCAAGCAGCCGGGCGCGGTGGCTCGGCGCGATGGTGATGCCGAGACGGCTTTTGCCTCGGCCGCCAAGGTCGTGCGCGCCAGTTATGACTTCCCCTACCTGGCGCATGCCGCCATGGAGCCGATGAACTGCGTCATGCAGTTGAGCAGCGACGGTTGCGAAGTCTGGAATGGTGAGCAGTTTCAGACCGGGGATCAATACGCACTGGCGTCGGTGTTCGGGCTCAAGCCCGATCAGGTAAAGCTCAACATGCTCTTCGCCGGTGGCAGCTTCGGCCGGCGCGCCAACATTCATTCCGACTACCTCATCGAGACCGCGCACATCGTCAAGGCGATAGGCGGCCGAGCACCGGTGAAGCTGGTCTGGATGCGCGAAGATGACATGCGCGCCGGCTATTTCCGCCCCGCGTTCCATCATGTGCTGGAAGCCGCGCTCGACGCCAAAGGCACGCTGACCGGCTGGCGGCACCGTCTGGTCGGTCAGTCGATCATGGCGGGCTCGGCCTTCGAGGCCATGATGGTGAAAAACGGTGTGGATCACACCTCGGTCGAGGGCGCGTCGAGCCTGCCCTATGCCATTCCCAACCTGACCGTCGATTTGCACACACCGAAAGACATCAAGGTGCCGGTGCTTTGGTGGCGCTCGGTGGGTTCGTCGCATACCGCCTACTCGACCGAAACCTTTCTCGACGAAGTGGCACGCGCCGCCGGTAAAGATTCGGTGGCCTTGCGTCTGGATTTGCTGGCCAAGCATCCGCGCCACGCTGGAGTGTTGCGTCTGGCGGCGGAAAAGGCTGGCTGGGGCAAGCCGCTGGCGGCGGGCAAGAAGGGCGAGAAGCGCGGGCGCGGCGTGGCGGTGCACGAGTCGTTTCATTCCTACATCGCGCAGGTGGCCGAAGTCACCGTGCGTGCCGATGGCAGCCTCAAGGTGGACCGCATCGTGTGCGCGGTGGATTGCGGTATCGCGATCAACCCGCACAATATTGTGGCTCAGGTCGAGGGCAGCGTCGGCTTCGCGCTGTCAGCACTGCTTCGTGGCGAGATCACCCTGAAGGCCGGCGTGGTGCAGCAGAGCAATTTCCACGACTACAGCTTGTTGCGCCTCGACGAGATGCCCAAGGTCGAAGTGCACATTGTGCCGTCGGCTGAGCCGCCTACCGGTATCGGCGAGCCGGGTGTGCCACCGGTCGCACCGGCGGTCGCCAATGCCATCGCCGCTGCGACGGGCAAGCGCATTTACCGTTTGCCGTTGGCAGGGCAGGATTTACGTGGATAGTCAGGATCGTGATGTTTTGGCTACGCTGCAGCGCTGGCATGAGGAAGGGCACCACGCGGTACTGGTAACACTGGCGCAAGCCTGCGGCTCTACCCCGCGTTCGCCGGGGGCGTGGCTGGCCGTGCGTGCCGATGGCCTGTTGCGCGGCTCGGTTTCCGGGGGCTGTATTGAAGACGATCTGGTGGCGCGCATGCGTTCCGGCGCGCTGTTTGGTGATCGGTCGGGCGAGCGTCCGTTTGTGCTGCGCTATGGCGAAAACGACGAATCGGCGCGGCGCTTTGGCCTGCCCTGCGGGGGCGTGCTCGAACTGGTGGTCGAGCCAGCCCCCGAGGCTGATCGACTAGAGGAACTTGCGCGCCGCGTGGCGGCGGGCGAATTGATCCGGCGGTCGCTGGACATGGCGAGTGGCAAGGTGTCACTACACGCTGGAGCGAGCGATGACAGCGTGCACTGGGACGGGCAAACGCTGATCAGCGTGCACGGGCCGCACCGGCGCATGCTGCTGATCGGCGCCGGGCCGATCTCGCGGGTGTTGGCGCAGATGGCACCGGCGCTGGATTTTGCGGTGAGTGTGTGCGATCCGCGTGACGACTATGCCAGCGAGTGGAATGTGGCCGACTGCCCGCTGGTGTCGGGCATGCCCGATGATGCGGTGACCGACATGCGCCCTGATGTGCGCAGTGCCGTCATTGCGCTGACGCACGACCCGAAGCTCGACGACATGGCCTTGCTCGAAGCGCTCACGACCCCGGCGTTCTATGTCGGGGCTCTGGGCTCGCTGCGCAACAACCAGCGCCGGCGTGAGCGAATGGCGGAGCATTTTCAGATCAGCAGCGAGCAGTTGGCACGCCTGCATGGCCCCGTGGGCTTGCCGCTGGGCAGCCGCACGCCGCCCGAGATTGCGGTCGCCATCCTCGCCGATATCGTCGCCGTTTCGCGTGGCATTCGACTAGTGCGGGCGAGTGATCAATGACTGATCAGTCCGCGTCGGTGCAGCGCCATACGGCCATCATCATTGGCAGCGGCTTTGGCGGGCAGGCTGCGGCCGTCAATTTGCGTCGTCTGGGGATTGAAGATTTTCTAATGCTTGAACGGCGTGCCTGGCCCGGCGGTACCTGGAGCCAGAACAGCTACCCTGGCGCGGCGGTTGATGTGCATTCGCCGCTCTACTCGCTGTCGTTTGAGCCGTATCCATGGACCCAGATGTTCGCCGGCCAGCAAGAGTTGGTCGAGTACACCAATCACGTGCTGACCAAACACCAGTTGCACGAGAAAATACGGCTCAACACCAACGTGACCGAGGTGGTCTGGGATGCCGGCGAGTCGTGCTGGCGGATTCAGACGGATGGGCAGGGCGCATTTCAGGCGCAGTTTCTGATCAACGCCTCGGGCCCCTTGAGTACCCCGGTCATTCCCGCGTTCAAGGGCCGCGACAGCTTCAAAGGCCGCAGCTTTCATACCAATGCCTGGGACAATGGCTATGACCTGAAGGACAAGCGTGTGGCCGTGATCGGCAGTGGCGCCAGCGCCGCGCAGGTGATCCCGGCGATCGCTCCCGAGGTGAAAACGCTGGCGGTCTTTCAGCGCACGCCGCATTGGGTGATGCCGCGCGCTGACCGCGTGTTCTCGACGTTCGAGCGCACTCTGCTGGGCATCAAGTGGTTCTACAAAATCCTGCGCATAGCGATTTACTGGAGCCTCGAATGGCGGGTGATCGGCTTCAAGTACTCAACGACCTTGTTGAATATCATCGGCGGACGCGCCGCCGTCAAGCACATTGAAAATCAGATCGCAGACCCGGCGCTGCGTGCCGCGGTGACGCCAAACTACATCATTGGCTGCAAGCGGGTGATTCTGTCGAATACCTTGTATCCGACGCTGGCACGACCCAATGTGCGTCTGCATACCAAAGACGATGGCATCGCCGAGATTAACGAGCGCGGCATTCGCACCTTGAAAGGCGAGCAGCTTGATCTGGACCTGATCGTGTATTCGACCGGTTATGACGCAACCGATGGCGCGATTTCCTACCCGGTCAAGGGGGTGGGTGGGGTATCGATCCGGGACCAGTGGCGTGAGTACCCGCGCGCTTACCTCGGCACGTGCTTGCCCGGCTTCCCCAACTTTTTCGTGGTCACCGGCCCCAATACCGGTATCGGGCACACCTCGGCGCTGTTCATTATCGAGTCGCAGATGGAATATATTCGTCGGGCCATTGCGGCGGTGCAGTCGGCCAAGGCACGCAGTATTGAGGTCACGGCCGAAGCAGAAAATGACTACACCACCATGATTCATCGCGAGATGCAGAAGACCGTCTGGCAGACTGGCGGTTGTCACAGTTGGTACCAAAGCAAAAGCGGGCACGTGATCGCCATGTTTCCCGGCTTCAGCTTTAGCTTCCGGCGCATGGCGAAGGCCTTCAAGCCGTCGCACCACATCATTCACTAAATTCACGCCGATCCGTACATGAAAGATTTCAAAGACAAAGTCGCCGCCATTACTGGAGCCGCATCCGGCATGGGGCGCACGCTGGCGCTTGAGTTGGCGCGTCGTGGTTGCCACCTGGCGCTCAGTGATGTCAATCAGACGGGCTTGACCGAAACAGCCAAAATGGCAAAAAAGCTGGGTGTCAAAGTCACCACGACCAAGCTGGATGTGGCGAACCGCGAGGCGGTTTTCGCCTGGGCCGATAAGGTGGTGGCCGATCACGGTACGGTGAATCTGCTTTTCAATAACGCCGGTGTGGCCCACGGCGCCTTTCTCGAGACGGTCAAGCCTGCTGATTTCGAGTGGATTATGGGCATCAATTTCTGGGGTGTGGTGTCGGGCACCCAGGCGTTTCTGCCGCATCTGAAAAACTCGGGTGAGGGCCATATCGTCAATATTTCCAGCCTGTTCGGCCTCATGGCCTTGCCCACGCAAGGCACCTACAACGTCAGCAAGTTTGCGGTACGTGGCTATACCGAGGCCTTGCGCCAGGAACTCGACATGATGGACTTCGGCGTCAGTGCGACCTGTGTGCACCCGGGCGGCATTCGCACCAACATTGCCCGTGACGCACGTTTGGACAAGAGCATTCATGAAAAGACCGGTCAGGACACCGAAGTGACTCGCAGGCGCTTTGACAAGGCGCTCAACACGACCACGGCCGAGAGCGCTGCCTTGCAGATCTTGCGCGCGGTGGAGCGCAATGAGCGCCGTGTGCTGGTCGGCCCCGATGCCAAAGTCATGGATCTGGTGGTGCGCGTGCTGGGCTCGTGGTACCAACCGCTGATTACGATGCTGTCGAAAAAGACCATGGGGCGTTGACGGTGCTTGAAGCTTGGCAGAAGCGCATCGTCAGGCACGGCAAGTCTTGTGTGCTGGCCGCTTTGCTTCTGCCCATGCTGGTGGCCTGCTCGTCGGTCGGGCCGTCGGTTTCTGATTCCCTGCCGCCTGATTTGCGCCAGGGTGGGGTCGAAGCACCCTGGAGCGTGCCGGAGCCAGCAAAGCACCGTGAGCGGCTGGTCAAGCTCTTGCCCCCAGCGGTGAAGGACAAGGCCGGCTGGGCCAGCGACATGCAGCTCGTGTTCTCCGCGCTGGGGATTCCGCCCGCCACCTCGACCTATTGCGCCGTCATCGCCGTGACGGATCAGGAGACCAACTTTCAGGTTGACCCGGCGGTGCCGGGCCTGCCCGGTATTGTGCGTGCCGAACTCGAACGGCGTGCCGGCAAGTTTGGCATTCCCATGTTGTTGGTCAATGCCGCCTTGCTCAAGGATTCCCCCTCGGGAGCCTCGTATCAGGCGCGCATCGACGCGCTGAAAACCGAACGTCAACTCAGCGACTTGTTTGATGACATGATTACCGAACTCCCTTTCGGGCGGGACTGGTTGGCCGACTACAACCCGGTGCGCACCGCCGGGCCGATGCAGGTCAGCATTCGCTTTGCCGAGCAGCGCGCGGCGGAAACGCCGTATCCCTATACCAAAGGCAAGCGCGTGCGCGATGACGTCTTTTCGCGCCGTGGCGGGCTGTATTACGGGAGCGCTATCTTGCTGGATTACCCGGCACCGTACACGGACGTGCGTTACCGCTTTGCCGATTTCAATGCCGGTCGTTACAGCAGCCGCAATGCCGCTTTTCAGACTGCCCTGGCCAAATTGTCTGACGCCGCCATTGCGCTTGATGGCGATCTGCTGCGCTACGATGCCGACGGCGAGGCGCTGCCCGAGCCCAGTGGCGTTGAGCGGGCGCTGCGGGCGCTGGGCCGGCAGCTCAAGCTGAGCGACGAACAGATCCGGCGTGATCTGTTGCAAGAAAAAACTGCGGGCTTCAGTGAGACGGCCTTGTTCGAGCGGCTTTTCCCGCTGGCCGAAGCGGCGGCTGGGAAGACATTGCCGCGGCAGACCATGCCAAAAATTGCCCTGAAGAGCCCAAAAATCAGCCGCAAGCTCTCAACCGAGTGGTTTGCCGAGCGGGTGCATACGCGCTTTCGCACCTGCCTCGGTCGCGACACGACGGATTGATCTGCCGGCGTAGTCGCTGAGTCCGAAGTCGCTACAGGCGGCTCAGCAGCCGCAGCGACCAGTCAAACAGCAGCACCAAGGCCACGCCCAGCCAGGCCTGGCGCCACAGGCCGGAGGCACCCCACCGGCGCTTTCCCGTTGCCGCTTCAATCAGCAGCACGGAGCCGTGGATGGCCGCGAGCGACAAGCCCAGGGTTACGCCCGGATTTGCCTGCCAGGCGACGAGCCACTCGCCCTGTGTCAGCGCCGCGCCGGCATGAATGCCACCGCACAGCGGGCAGGGCAGGCTGGTTGCGGCGCGAAACAGGCACAAGGGAACATCCAGACGCAGCACCACGGGCGCTGCGACCAGCGACAGTGGTGCGGCGAGGGCAGCCAGCCCCCGCCACTGTCGCTGTGCCGGGCTCAGACTTGCCAGTCTTGCCGACCTTGCCTTAAGCGGCGGCAGTGCCGCCATTGGTGAGCTGCTTGGCCATGTGGTACATGCCAATGAACGCGATGGGCAGGGTAAGGAAGATGCCGACACCGAACAGTATTGCCCCCAGGCAGCCAACGATCCCGACAATCAGGGTGCACAAGCAGGCAGGAATGAGGTTGTCCTTGACCACTGTCCAAGCACGTTTGATGGCGTTGACGCCATCCTTTTCCCCAGTGGCAACGAAATAGGCGGCGACGGGCGTCAGGGCCATGATCAGGAGTCCGGGGATGACGCACAACGCGAAGCCGATACCGACCGCAATGCTCGAGAGCAGCACAGCCAGCAACGCCGGTACAAAGTCATCGAAACCTTTAAAAAGATCGCCGATCTCCGGCTTGCAACCTTCGTCTTCGAGCTTGATCAGGCGCATATAGCCCACCATCATCGGGCCGGCCAGCAAACCGAAGCTGATGTTGGTGATGACGCCGACCAAAATGGTGCAGATCAGGTGGGTGACAAAGTTATTTTTCAGTCCATTGACGCCTGCTGTGAGACAGGTGCCGATATCGGGTGCGGCCATGGTTTCTCCTTGAACGGGTTAAGGGCAATGCAGCGCGCAGGGTAATCCGGGCCGTGCGCGCAAGTCAAACCCGATGCAAGGGATTGCCTGGCGGCCTTATGCTCCACGAACCTTAATCGCCGTACTACCAGCGCCGAGTTGCGGATCGGCGTCATCCGCGTCAATCCAACACTCAGGCGGGCACGCCGGGCTTCTTTCTTGGCTTGGCCGCCACTTTAGCCGCCGGTTTCACCGAGCTTGCATTCGCTGCTGCCGGCACTTGGGCGGTGCCTTCATTTGCCGCTACCAGTTCAAGGCTGCGCTTGAGCAGATCGGCGTGCGCTGCTTGCATGGAGCGCGCCAGGTCAAGGATGTCGGGCATCATGCGCCGGCAGGCGATCAGGCCGAAATCCAGCCAGCCGTTGTAGCTTTGCAGGGTGATGTTCAGGCCCATGCCGTGATACGGAATGGAAACCGGGTAGGTACTGATCTGCTTGGCGCCCGCGAAGTAAAGCGTGATGTTCGGCCCGGGCACATTCGAGATCACGACGTTGGCGAGTGGCGGCATGGTATTGGTCAGCCCCGAGCGCACCAGTACCGCCGTAATGCCACTCATGACCCACGGTGCGGCGATGGCAGGGAAGTCCATGGGCAAAATCGCCTTGACGTCGGAAAGGATGGCCTTGGTAGTTTCGGCCGAGGCGTGAATGGCATGCAGCCGGGCAATGGGATCTTTGATGGTGCTGGCCAGGCTCATGCGCGCCATCGAAACCTGATTGGTCAGGTCGGTATTGCCTTCCGGGCGCAGACTGACCGGCACGGCGGCGATCAGCGATTCGCTCGGCCGGCAGCCGGCTTCGGCCAGATAGCGGCGCAGGCCCTCTGACGATATGGCCATCACCACGTCGTTGAGGCTGACGTCATTGATGCGGGCAATATTTTTGGCCTCGGCCAGCGGCAGCGAAAAGCGGGCAAAGCTGCGCTGGTTGGTGATGTTGCGATTGATCGGGGTCTTGGGCGCAAACCAGCGCATGCGCTCCTTGCCCGAGGCAGCCGCGTCTTTGGGCGGACGCAGCACTTGCACCGCCTTGCGCACCAGACTCGGCAGATTTTTGGCCAGCTTCACGGTCTGCCCGACATTGTGGACGAGGCTGGAAGCCGCCAGCTCGGCGATGCCGAACTGGTCGTTGTGGTTGTGGCGGCGAGCCTTGGCCGCCTTGATGACGCGACCGGCGGGCGCCGTATCCATGATCGCGGCCATCAGTACCTGGCCGCCCATGCCGTCGAGCGCTGCGTGATGAAATTTTGAGTAGAGACCGACATAGCGGGTGCCCTTGGGGGCGTCGGCCGGCACCGGCAGGCCTTCAAGCACGTACATTTCCCACAGCGGCCGGCTGCGGTCGAGCAGGCTGGAGTGCAGGCGGGAGACGACGCGATCTACCGTGGTGCGATCAGCGGGGGGCGGCACGATCACATGGCGCAGGTGATGATCGATGTCGAGATACTCGTCAGTGACCCAGACCGGGTTGGCCAGATCGAAGGGCATATTCACCAGCTTGCGCTGGAAAATGGGCGCCAGATGCATGCGGTTCTGAATATGCGCGCGCACATCCTCAATGAAGTTGCCGGTGTAGTCGGGCGCCAGTTCGAAAATGCTCAGGCCGCCCACGTGCATGGGCGTCTCGGGGGTTTCAAGATGGAGGAAGGTGGCATCCAGGCCGCTGAGATGGTTCATGATCATGATTCCCGAGGTAGGGTAGGTGGAAGAAGCTAAATTGATTCTCGCATGTCGGGGCAGCAATTGCTAAAACGCGAGGCAGCGATGCCTGATCGTGGTGATACACTCGAACGACACACACTGCTTCAATCCAAGAGCGCCGCGAGCGCAGCAAAGGACCATTGATGCGACAGCTTAACGGGCACGACGCCAGTTTTCTGTATTCGGAAAATTCGCACGCCAATTCCAATGTCACGCTGATCCAGATTTACGACCAGTCATCCGCGCCCGGGGGCAAGGTACGCTTCAAGAGTGTGATGGCGCACATCGAGAGCCGGCTTGAGCGTTCGCCGATGTTCCGCAACAAGCTGCTGCGCGTGCCCTTCGACATCGATCATCCTTACTGGGTGGAGGACGAGAACTTTGATCTCGAGTATCACGTACGGCACATTGCCCTGCCCAAGCCCGGTGACTGGCGACAGTTCTGTATTCAGGCCTCACGCATTCATGCGCGGCCCCTGGACATGAACCGGCCCTTGTGGGAGATTTATGTGGTCGAGGGGCTCGACAGCTTTGTCGATCTGCCGGCGGGCAGCTTTGCCCTGTTGATCAAACTTCACCACGCGGCCGTCGATGTCGAGCATGGGCAGTCGATGGGCCTGATGCTCCATGACCTCACGCCGGAGATCAGCAAACCTGAGCCCCCGAAACCGTGGTTTCCTGAGCCTGAACCGGGGCGCTTGGCCTTGATCTACAAAAGTGTGAAGTCAGCCGTGTTCGCCCCGAGACGTTTTTTGCGGCCAACGGCGAGTGCGCTCCGGCGTGTAGCACCGGCGGCGGTGCATTTCTTTCAGGATTTGTTGTTTGATGTCGTGGAGATGACGAGCACCCGCTTCAATTCGGTGGTCTCGCCCTACCGCGTATTTGATACGCGCCGGTTCACGGTCGATGAGTTTCGTGCGATTCGCCGGCTGGTACCCAAGAGCACCATGAACGACGCCATTATTGCCGTGTGCGCCGGCAGTCTGCGTCGCTACCTGCAGATTCACGACGAGTTGCCGACACGGCCACTGACGGCCGCCGCGCCGATCTACGTGCGCGAAAGCGGCCGGAATGCGAACGGGAACGATGGTGCCATGGCGGTTTCCTGGATGCAGGTTGGCCTGGCGACTCACATTGACGACCCGGTTGAGCGCTTGCGACAGATTCACGAGCAAACCGCGGGGTCTGATCTGGCCGAGCGCGGTGTCTCTGCGCGGCAGTTGACTGATCTTACGCAGCATTCACCCGTCGTCACGCTGGCGCTGGCGAGCAAGCTGCTGGCCAAGGCCGCTGCACGCGTGGGCAATCGGGTGCCTTTGGCCAACTGCACGATCACGAATGTTCCCGGTTCCGGAGTGCCGCTCTATCTGAACGGCGCACGAATGACCTACTTCTCGGCGATCATGCCGATCAGCGATGGCATGGGGCTGGTGTTTGCGGTCACCAGCTATGACGGGCGCATCATTATTTCGCCCACTTCCTGTCGCTATTTGATGCCCGATCCTGACGTGTTCAGCCAGTGCATTCGCGACAGCTTTCAGGAATACCTCGCACTCGCCCAGCAGCTGCCGGTGGTGGTGCCAAAACGCAAAGCCACGGCCGTCAAACGGGCAGGATCTCGTGGGTCAGCTTCCGGTACGCGTAGCCCGTCCCGCCCGACGGCGAAAAAGGCTGCCAAGCGCCTTCCGGCTGCGCCAGGCGATCCGCGACGATCCAGAGCACCATCGGGTTGACGCCCATTCCCAGGTGGCTGGCTGGTACGCGAATATTTTCGTGTAGCTCGGGGTTGCCATCAATGGTGGCTTCCTGCGGCGGCACAACGCCATCGCCAACGCCATACAGACAACTGATCGGCATGGTGAGTTGCGCACGTTCCTTGAGTAACTTGCCCTCGGGGCGGCTCTCATGAACCATCGTACCCATCGGATGCGCGACCAGACGGTACATGGCGCGCAACATGCGGGGTATGTTTTGCAGGCCGGTCGAGTCGCGGCTGAGCGGGCTGCCCAGGGTGATGATGCTACGCACGCATTCGGGTGCTTGCAAAGCGCCGTAGAGTGAGAACACGCCGCCCAGACTCCAGCCGACGAGACTGACCTTACGCCCGGTCTTGTAGTGTATGTAGCGGATTTTTTGTTCGAGTGCCTTGGCGTGTTTGGGCTGAAAACCGACATTGCGGCCAAACCCCCAGTGCGAGACATCGTATCCCCGGTTGCGCAGGTAGGCTTCCAGGATTCCCATGGTGATTTCCCCGGCCATGAAGCCCGGCAGCAGGATCACCGGATGACCATCGCCCTTGGGCGCTTTCAGCAGCCAGGGAATCGTCCAGGGCAGGATGCTGGCCTCGATCAGCCAGCGCCACTCGGTGAGCGAGTGCAGAATATGCGGGCGTCCTTTGTGGGTGTGGCGGGTGGTCATGGACTGCTCTCCTGAGAGGGTAACAGAGCAAGTGTACGGCCTGCCGGCAGGAAAATGAAGCCCCAGTGCCGTGCTTTGAGGCGCATCGGCGGACTTCGGAGAATCCCTGGCAACTGTTTGCCTGGCAGTTTCCGCAAGTCGGCGCTGGCTGAACGGCGATTTGATCAGTCGGTGCCGGGCGGGTTCACACCAATTCACAAATTCGCGTGTAAGCGCAAGGCATTCATCCCCTCGCGTGCTGTCGCTCTACAATCGTAGTACGCAGGCTTCCGCAATCATGCGGGTTAAGAATGGTGAGGAGTAGCGAGTGTCGGCTGATAGCTCAGGGTCACAGATGGACAAACGCTACGCGGCAGTTTGGATTAGCGCCGCTGATCCTATGGCGTTTCTCGATGAAGACGGCTTGATCGATTGCAACGATGCCGCGATCCGCCTGCTCGGGCTTGCCGACCACAGTCATGTGCTTGGGCACCCTCTGGAGCATTTTGCGCCCGCCGAACAACCGCACTGCGTTTCCAGTCGCGCGCATATCTCGGCTAATTTCAATGCGGCTCTGGCCAAGGGCGAAAGTCGCTTCGAGTGTCAATTACGCTGCAGCGATGGCTCCTTGCTTATTGCCGATATCCAACTGCATCGCATCTCAATTGGTGGCGGAAAAATTGTCCATGCGGTCATGCGCGATATTTCCGAGCGCTGGGAAACTGAGCGGCGGATGCGCAATCTCAACGACACCATGGAAGCCAGTTTGCATCAACTGACCAACTTCGATGTGGTCACGGGGCTCGCCAACCGGCAACGCTTCAACGAGGAGGCCTCAATCGCGATCGAGCGTGCGAACACGCTGGCACGCCCTGTGGCGCTGGCGAGCATTGCCATCAACAATTTGAGTGACATCAACAATACACTCGGTCACGAAGCCGGCAATCAGGTGTTGTCCGAGGTGGCTAATCGCCTGCGCCGTGTGGTTAATGAAGCCGATATTCTGGCGCGTCTCAGTGGCCATGTTTTCGGAGTGTTGCTCGACGGCTGTGCAGACAAGTTCGCCGCGAGTGTTGCCAATCGTCTCATTGCCGCTATCGCACCGCCCATCGCGGTCGGCACTCACGAAATCAGCGTCGGTACATCCGTCGGGCTGGCGATGCTGGGCCGTGACGGCCGCGATTTATGGACACTGATGCAGAACGCCGATACAGCGATGTATCGAGCCAAGTCGCTGGGCATGGGGGGCTTTCAGTTTCACAGCGGCGAAATGAATACCTTGGCGCTGGAACGACTGGTGCTGGAGAGCCGCCTGCGTCGCGCCCTGGATCAAGGCGAATTCGTCCTGCATTACCAGCCGCTTGTAGCGGCCAGCAGTCGCCGGATTGTCGGTGTGGAAGCCTTGGTGCGCTGGCAGAATCCCGAATTGGGTGTCGTTCCGCCGGACCGGTTTATTCCGCTGGCCGAGCAGTGTGGTCTGATTATTCCTATCGGTGAATGGGTCATCGCGCAGGCATGCCGCCAGGCGCGTGCCTGGCAGGATGCCGGGCTGCCAGACATCGAAATGTGCGTTAACCTGTCTCCACGACAGTTTTACCTTCCCAATCTCGCAGGGGTATTGGCTAAGGTGCTCAGCGAGTCAGGCTTGGCTCCCGAGCGTCTGGTCATCGAACTGACCGAGGGGGCGCTGATGGCGCACACTGACGATACGCTGCGTACGCTCGGCGACTTGCGTTCGATGGGCATCCGTCTGGCCATCGACGACTTCGGGACGGGCTATTCGTCGCTGGCCTACCTCAAACGTTTCCCGGTGAACAAGCTCAAAGTGGATCAGTCGTTCGTGCGGGCGCTCCACGACAGCGACGACGATGTGGTGATTGCGCGCGCTATTGTTGATCTGGGGCGCAACCTAAATCTCGAAGTCGTTGCCGAGGGCATTGAAACCGCTGCTGAGATGGATGCGTTGAGCTCTTACGGCTGCGACGTCATGCAAGGGTTTTATTTCTCGGAACCCAAAATCGCCAGCGAAATAGAGGCAATATTGCAAAGCGGAGCGATTACGTGAGCCGTCCCCCGCGCGTGGGGTGCAAAGAATAATCGGGTAGACCACGGTTTTCATATCATTCCGGGACACCACCCCGCCGCCGCGCAGCAGGCATGGCACCAGCGTCGAAGAAGTCGTCCCTGAATCGGCTGATCTGGTGCATGCGTTCATGCGGGATGGTCACAATGCCGATGTCGCCGTTCGACAGCCGCCGCCAATAGATGAAGTGACGCTCGTGGCGGAAAAAATAGCCATCGACGCCGAACTCGGCCGGCACTGGCTTTGAGGCCAGGCCGTGCGCGTCAATGCGACCAAACGCCTCGAATAGCCTGCTGACATAGCGCTCGGCTTGTGCCTCGCCCCAGCGTTCGCTGGTGTAGCGGTAGATTTCGTCCAGGCGCCAGGAAGCCGCTTCCTGAATGCGAACGACCGGCATGGTCAGGCGCTCTGCGCGCCCGTTGATTTAACCGCACCCTTTCGATTGCGTGCTACCACGTCCGCTGCCGTCAACGGCCGGTAGGCTGCCTCCGGGGCGGCAAACGCGTTACCCAGTTCGGCCTTGAGGCGCTCGAACGCCTGTTCCTCCTTACGCTGCATGTCACGCCGGATCAGGTCGCGCATGTATTCGCTAACGTTTTCATAGGCACCATCCTCGCTGGCATTGGACGCAACAAAGTCGCTCAGCGTTGCGTTGAGGCGAACGGTCATCGTGGTTGCTTGTGTCATGACCGACTCCTGAAAATCTTATCTGTATTCAATATAAGCAATATCGAATACAGCGGCAACGAGAGTAAGGAAACCAGCGGTCCGTCCGTTCGCAGTAACAGCAAGCAGTAAGTCTAACGGGTTAAAGTCCCGTCCGAGGAGTTGTCCGTACGCCTCGGTAGCATGAGGAAGCGGCGTCGTGGTAACGCGGGGTCGTGAGTTTCCAAACAGCAAGAGAGCAGGCCGTAACGCAAGTGAACCTATGAGTAGCCTCGTATCCCCGCAAACTTAAGCATGGAATGCCTCGCGGGCTTGGTGCTGGAGAATTAAAATGGCCTCATTAGGCCGCAGATGAGGAAGCCATCGTACACCGGCGGCAATCACCCGTCGCGCCAGCGTCGGCGCGGAAAATTCTTTGGAAATAATAGGGGATCACAATATCCTACGTCAGCAACCACTCCCCGGATTGCTTGATGTGTTCGTGCATTGCATCAGGGGCAAGATCAAGCTCGCCCGGCCAGGTGACAAAATAGTCGTTCACATAGAGTTGCTTGAATTCCTCCGGGTCGCGCAGTTTGGCAAAAACGCCCTTGTAGGCACTGGCGGCAAAGCGCACTGTGCCCTCAAGTCCATCGGCAAACCTAACGCGGAAGCATCCCGGTTCGATGACTTTGGCGTCGACGACATCCCATTTCATGTCTTTCCTCCTTACTGCAACGGGGCAATTTCAACAGGCTGCTGGTGCTGCTGACACAAGTTCCAGTCAGCCATCAGGTCATCCCGATGCAACTCCGCTCAATCCAGCACCAACCCCAATGCTCGGCGCGGCAGCTTACCCTCGATGACATCCAGTGAGTTAATGTCAATGACAACCCGATGCTCGGCGTACTCAGCATGAGAATGCGGGGGCGCATGCTCATTGAAAAACATGCGAATGATGATTCCGAAAAAACGGCTGATGATCGGCATCGCGCAACCCTTTGGGTAAGTGCAGATTATTATCGCTGAGACGTTCCCGGCGCGATAGTTGCAATTGCTTCACTAAATGATCTTGGACAATAGTGGACGACGGTTTTCGTCTCTACTACTCACGCCGCCACCCCGCATGCTCCCTTGACCGCCGTCCTACCAGCGCCGACTTGCGGATGTCGGTGCCGCTGAGACTGTGGTGAAACCTCAACGTAAAACCTTGGCTGTTCCCTATAGTCTTTCTGCTTAGGTTCGCGGCACGGCCTGACGCAGCGACTGGGCCAGCCGCTGCAAGCCGTCGGCCACGCTGACCTTGGGCGTGTAGCTCAGATCACGTTTCGCCGCCGAGATGTCGTACCAGTGTGCCGTGGCCAGTTGCCTGGACAGGAAGCGCGTCATCAGCGGCTCGTCCTGACGCCCGAGCAAGCGCCAGGCCAGTTCCATGACGCCGCCCACGAGATAGGCAGCCCCCGGCGAAATCGAGCGCGTGCAGGGGGGCAGGCCGCCCGCCTTGAGAATGCCATTGATCAGTTCGCGCTGCGGCATCGGTTCGCCCTGGGTAATGAAATAGGCTTTGCCGGCACAGGCCGAGGTTGAGCCCGGTGCGGGTGTCAGTCGCTCGAGTGCGAGCAGATGGGCATCGACGGCGTTGTCGATATACACCGAGTCGATCAGTTTTTCACCCTTGCCGACCAGCCGCAGGCGACCGGCCTTGCCACGCGCCAATACTCTGGCGGTGAGTTGCGGGTCATCCGGTCCCCAGATCAGGTGTGGGCGCAAAGCCACCGTGGCCAGCGCCGGCCCGTTGGCGGCGAGCACCAACTGCTCGGCCTCCGCCTTGGTGGCCGGATAAGCGGTTTCAAAGTGCGAGGCGATGGGCACCGACTCATCAATACCCTCGATGTCACCGCCGGCATGAATCACCGACGGCGTGCTGGTAAAGACCAGTTGTCGAATGCCATGTACGGCGCAGGCGGCGAGCACATTGCGGGTACCGAGTACATTGGGCTGGTAGAAATCTTCATAGCGGCCCCACACACCGGTTTTGGCAGCGACGTGAAACACTGCGGTGCATCCTTCAGCGGCGCGGATCACCGCATCGCGCTCGGCCAGGTCAGCGCAGACGACATCAACGCCCAGCGCACGTAGCGCCGGCGAGTCGTGGCGCTGGATGCAGCGTACCGCATCCCCCCTGGCGCGCAAACGGCGCACGATCGCCCCGCCGAGAAAGCCGCTGCCGCCGGTCACCAAAATCATGCGAATTTTCCTTGTGCCCACACCGTGAGTTTTTCGCGGCCAATTTTGGCGTTGTGCCGGATATCTACCGGGAAGCCAGGATGAAACACGAAGTGCTCGATACAGCGGGTGTGTTCGAAACCCGCCGCCAGGGCTTTGAGCGCCTCGATCAGTTGCGCGTCGGTCATGGTTTTCGCCATAGCGCTTTCCGGATCACGTTCAATGCACAGCACCGGCTTGCGCGTGCCGCCTACGCTCACACCAACCAGCGCGGTGCGGAACACGGCGGGGTGGGTGTTGAATATTTCTTCGACGGGTGTGGAAAAAAGCGTGCGCTCGGGCAAGTCGACCCGATGCGACTTGCGCCCGCAAAACCAGAGAAAGCCGTCGGCATCGAGATAGCCGACATCACCCATGCGATGCACGATCACGCCGTCGCGCTTGATTTTGGCCAGACGAGTAGCCTCGGGGCGTCCGAAATAAGCGGTGGTGGCGCTGGGGCCGGCGACCGTAATTTCGCCGACTTCTCCGACCGGTAACTCGCGCACCTGCGACCAGTCGTCAATGGGCGCGTCGCTGATGGCGATGATGCGTACCTCATTGGGCGCGACAATGCGACCGACACAGACGCCGGCCCCGCGATCAGTCATGGCGCGGGTGCGGGCCAGAATGTCGCGGCTGCCCATGTTGGCCACCGGCAGCACCTCCGTGGCACCGTAGGGCGTGAATATCTCGGTGTCGGCGTTCAGCAACTGGTGCATGCGCTCCAGCGTTACCGCCGGCATGGGGGCGCCGGACGAGAGCACGCGCTTGACCGTAGGCCAGCGCACGCCTTGCTGTACGCCGTGGCGTCCGACCGTGTTCAGCAGCGCCGGGGAGCCGAAGACATTGGTCACACCCCACTGCGCGATAGCGGCACGAAGTTTTTCCGGATCGACCTTGGCCGGGCGCGTGAAATCCATTTCGGGCACCACGGTGGTCATGCCCAGCGCCGGGTCAAACAGGGCAAAGAGCGGAAAGGTAGGCAGGTCAATTTCACCGGGCTGAATGTCATAGGTGGCGCGGATCATGTCCACTTGCGCAACAAAATTACCGTGGTTGTAGATCACGCCTTTGGCAATGCCGGTGCTGCCGCTGGTGAACAGAATGGCGGCGGTTTCATCGGCGCGGGTGTCTTCAAGAAACGAGACGCTGCCCTGGCCCGAGGCCGTTAGCTTGGTCAGCGTAGTACCACCCCAGCCCCAGCGGTGTCCGACAGTGACCAGATGCCGGATCGTCTCGCGCCCCCAGCCTAGAAAAATACGCGCCATATGCGCTGCAGGAATGCCAATGAAGGCTTCCGGTTTGGCTTCAGCCAGGCAGGACTTTAGCTGCTTTAGACCCAGCCCCGGATCTATCATCACCGGCACGATGCCCGCTTTGAACAGGGCGAAGGTGAGGGCAAAGAATTCGAGACTGGGTTTGACCATCAGCACCGTGCGCATGCCGCGGGTGAGGCCGCTGGCGCGCAGGCCGCGCGCGATGGCATCACTTTGTGCATCCAGTTGCCGATAGGTCAGGCGCGAGTAGGCGCGGCTGCCATCCGGGTTTTTGCCCTGCGGAAAAACCACCGCCAGTGCATCGGGTTGCTGGCGCGCCATGCGCGGCAACGCCTCGGCGATATTCGAGATGCCGGGCAGGCGGGCATCACTCATGGCGGTTCAGCCGCGAATAAAGTCGACAATCATCGGAATGATTTCATCGGCCGCATCTTCCAGCACGTAATGGCCGGCATCGGCGATGCGATGCACCTTGGCTTTGGGCAAATAACGCTGCCATTGGCGCAGGAAGGCGTCATTGAAGACAAAGTCCTTGGCGCCCCACGGAATCAGCGCCGGTGTATTGTCGAACTTATGCAACTGTGCGGCCACCGATTCAACCAGCGCATAGCCCCGATCACTCGGGTCGAGCGGAATGTCCTGCACGAAGCGCAACGTGGCAATGCGGTTTTGCCAGGTGTTGTAGGGCGCGCGGTAAGCCAGCGCCACCTCGCGCGGCATCGGGTTGCGCCGGCAGCAAAAAACTGTTGCCCCCCACGAGAAGGCATTGAAGCCACGCACCAGAAAACTGCCCAGCCAAGTGCGGGTGAAGCGCAGTGCGGCAGGGAAGGAGGTGTCGCTGGGCAGCGAAAACGCCGCGGTATTCAAAATCACCAGCCGCTTGATGCGCTCGGGATGCTTGACCGCCCAGCCAAAACCGATCATGCCGCCCCAGTCATGCACGACCAGCGTGATCGGTTGTGTGAGTTTGAGCGACTCGATCAGCGCGCTCAGATCGTCAATGCGTTGTGCCAGCGAATAGGTGTAGGCCGCATCATCCGGTTTGTCGGAAAGCCCCATGCCGATGTGGTCGGGCACGATGCAGCGATGTGTGGATGACAGCGCCTTGACCAGATTGCGGTAATAGAACGACCACGAAGGGTTGCCATGCACCATGAGCACGGGCGGTGCATCAGCGTCACCCTCGTCAAGAAAGTGCATGCGCAGGCCGGCACCGCGGTCAAAGTAGTGCGACTTGAACGGATAGAACGTGGGCGATACCACGTTTGTCGGGACCACTGTACTCACCAGACCACCTCAGCCATGCTGCAGTTCAGGCCCGAGCCAATGCCCATGAGGGCCACGCGACTGCCTTTGCTGAGGCGACCGGCTTCGGCGGCTTTGGATAGCACGATGGGCACGGCTGCCGGCCCGATGTTGCCGTATTCGGGGAATATGGCCAGCATTTTGCTGGTATCGAGCTTCAAGCTCTGCGACAGCAGGCTGGTGTGCGTGCCGCTGACCTGGTGCAAGACGTATTCGTCAACTTGATTGATGCCGTCCTTGACCCAGCCGAATTCGTTTTTCGCCTGCTCGAAGGTCTTTGCGGCGAGCGCCAGGCCCGCATCAAGCAAGCCTTTGGAGTCGGTGATCATCTGGTCGACCTGGCCGCGGCACAGGGCGCTGTGTTCGGTTGCGGCAAGACTGACCACCCCGGTAAAGCGATGCCCCTCGGGGGCCAGATCAGCGCGTGCCAGCACCATGGCGACGGCGCCCGAGCCCAGTGTCAGCGTGGCGAACTGATCACGGAAATCGGTGGTAGTGGTTTCTGGGCGCTTCAGGCGCTCGATGGTCGCTTGCTGAACAAAGCGCGCGGTTTCGCCATCCACAATCAGGCCATAGTCGATCTGACCGCGCTCGATCATGTTGCTGACCACCTGCATGCCGCTCAGGAAGGCCAGACAGGCGTTGCCCAGATCGAAGTTAAGGCAGTCCGGCGAGAGCCCCAGCCGGTTGTGCACCAGGCAGGCGGTGGACGGTTCAATGTAGTCGCGGCATACCGAGGTATTGACGATCATACCGATGCGCGCGCGATCAATGCCTGATTCGGCGAGCGCCTTTTCAGCGGCGATGGCGGCGACTTCACTGGGCTGCACCCCATCGTCCCAATACCGTCTGGCGACAATACCCGAGGCGGACTCCAATACATCGAGACGCATGCCCAGGCGCTCATGGGTCTGCGCCAGTTGGCCGGCAATTTCGGCCGAGGTCACACGGTGGGGGGCGTCAATGTGGGCAAGACTCAGTATTGAAACGTTTTTGTAATGCATCAGAGTGTCATGAACAGTGTTGAGCGTTGATCGCGGCTTGCCGAGACTTGCTTTGACCCTAGGGGGCGCAATTTTCCTCGAAAAACGGTAAAGCCATACGACTGACAGCAAAGTATCACGTGAAAAACCGCGTTCCGAGGGCTGATCGATATACTCTTGGCGAGTAAAAGCAGGCAAAAAAACCACACATGAGCTCGAGCGCGCCAATTGATACGATTTGATCGCCGCCTTTTGATCGTCAGCGGCAAGGGCGGTGTGGGCAAGTCCACGCTGGTCACGGCGCTGGGCCTGCTCGCTGCCGAACGGGGGATCGAGACCCTGATCTGCGAGATGGGCGAGAACGAAAAAATTGCCCCGCAGTTCGGTCGTCGCGCCTCAAGCTACTGCGAAACGCCGCTTGGCGTGCCGCATTTGTCGTCGATCTATCTTGACCCGCAGGAATCGTTCAATGACTACGTGCGCTCGACGCTCAAATTCGAGACGCTTTGGCGCCCCGTGGTTGAATCGAGCCTGATCAAGGCGTTTATTCAGGCCGGGCCAGGGTTCAAAGAACTTATGACACTGAACAAGCTCGTTGAGCTTGAGCGCGCGGTCAAGCCCAATGGCACCCCCAAGTACGATCTGATTTTGCTCGATGCCCCGGCCACCGGCCACGGACTGACGTTGTTTCGCTCGCCGATGCTGGTCATGCGCGGCGCGAAAGCCGGGCCGATTTTTCAGAAAGCCCGACTGATTGCCGAGTTGTTGCAAGACGAGCAGCGAACCCGAATGCATATTGTGACGCTGGCTGAAGAAATGCCGGTGAGTGAAACCCTTGACATGGTGAGCGCGATTCGTTTCGACGTGCACATTCCGCTGGGCGACATTGTGGTGAATGCAGTTGTGCCGGCTACCTTTGCGCCCGAGCAGGCCGAGGTGCTTGCCGGACTGCGTCGTGCCGCGCAGACTGTAGCGATTGATCAAGGCTGGGGTGATGTCCGCTTGCTCGACATGCTCGCGGCGGCCGATCAGTTGGAAGGGCGTAGCCGCCTGAACGCCGAGCATATTGCGCGGCTCAAGGCTAAGGCCAATATCGACACAGTGACGCTGCCGTTCATCTTTGATGTTCCCTGGACTCTGGCCAGTGTGCGCAAAGTGGGCGGACACCTGGCATGAGCGCGCCATGAACACGCTGAGCAAGCTAGGCATCAAGTCACCCGTTGGCCTGACCGGGCGAACGGGGAGGGGGAGCAAAGCGACTGATCTGGCCACGTTACTGGCGACCAAGCGCCTGATTGTCGTTTGTGGCAGTGGCGGTGTGGGCAAGACCACGACCAGCGCCGCCATGGCGATTGCGGCGGCTCAGGCAGGACGCAAGGTCTTGGTTCTGACCATTGATCCTGCGCGGCGTCTGGCCGCCTCACTCGGTTTGAGCGAACTCGATAACGATCCGCGCCGGGTCGATCCGGCGTTGTTTCAAGCGCGTGACCTGCCAATGAAGGGCGAACTCTGGGCCATGATGCTGGACACCAAGCGCTCGTTCGACGATGCCGTGCGACGCCATGCGCCACGGCCTGAAGTCGCGCAGCGCGTGCTCGACAACACGATCTATCAGCAGATTTCCGATGCCCTCTCGGGTACGCAGGAATATATGGCGATGGAGCAGCTCTCGGAACTGACGCGCGACAATACCTACGACCTGCTGGTGGTTGATACGCCACCCACGCAGCACGCGCTTGATTTCCTCGATTCACCCGATCGCATGATCGGCGTACTGGATTCGGGCGTACTGAAAAAGGTATTCGGTGGTGCGGCGAAAGCCGGCAAGTCGTACTTCGGCTGGCTGCGGCGCAGCACGAAAGTGGTCGCCAGCCTGTTCGAGCGAGTGACCGGTGGTGAATTCTTTACCGACATGGTTGAGTTTTTTTCGGCCTTCGATGAGCTTTACGAAGCCATGCGCAATAGTTCAAAGCGAGTCAAGGCGCTGCTCAAGGGCAAGGATGCCGCGTTCATCCTGGTCACCAGCCCGCAGCCCTCGCACATGCAGGAAGCCAACTACTTTCTCTCCCGTATCGACAGCTATGGTGTCAGTCTGGGCGGTTTTATTGTCAATCGCGTGCATAGTCTTGCCGATGGCACCATTCCTGCCGGCGATGCCGCACCGGTGCCGGATCGCATGGTGCGCAGCTTGCGCGCGAGCGTGCCTGCGCTGCAAGCCAACCAACAGCTTGAACCGCTGATGCAGTCGCTGTATTCGGCATGGCAACGCTATGCCGCCATGGCGCAACAGGATGCGACCCAGATCGCCCAACTCGAAGCGCGTACCCGTGTCTGGGTAAAACAGGTACCGTATTTCGAAGCCGATATCCACGACCTCAGCGGCTTGGACAAGCTGAACGGATATCTGTTTTCTGATTCCCGATCTGCTGCCACGGAGCGCGCGGGTTCGTAAAACTGGGTATCCGGAACTTGTGATTGATTTGCCAGATTTTCGGCTTTGATCGGGTGTCGAACTACGAGTTGTTTTTCAGCAAATCAACGACCATGGCCGGTGGCAGAAACGACCCACGGCGCGCTTACACGTGATGGCCAGGAAGGATGCGGCAAGTCGGCGCTGGTGGGACGGCGGTTGACGACCCCTATGCGCACATCTCAACTATGCGCACACACCTTCAGAATCGCAGCACCGGCGGCTGTTCAGGCCGGCGGTGCTGCGCATAGTTACAGCGTAACCGGTAACCAATCGGCGTTATATATTTTGCGTTCGCCGCTGTAGAAAATTCTCAGCTTTCACAACGAAAATGTGAGGCGAGCGATGGCGAATGGAACGACCAGACGGTATGTTCGGCGAAGTGCGCGTGAATGGCGGCAGGTGCTGTCCCGGCAACGAGCGAGCGGCTTGAGCGTCAGCGGTTTTTGCCGAAAGCACACCATGAGCGAATCGAACTTTTACCGCTGGCGCACGTTACTGGAAATCGACACGAGTGAGCCCAACACACCGACAGGGGCCGTATTTGTTGAACTCGGTGCGGTCAATCTTGCCGCGCCCGTTGCGCATCGATTTGAACTCAGCGTCGCGATCGCGCGAATTTTTACGCTGCGCCTGGTACGCCATTGATGTTCTTCCCCGAAGGTCAAGTGCGGGTGCATCTTTATGGCGAGCCCGTGGATGCGCGTAAATCGTTCGACGGACTGTACGCCCTGACCCGGCACGCGCTGAACCTCGATCCGCTGTCCGGGCATCTGTTTGTCTTCATCAACCGGCGCGCCACCCACATCAAAGTTCTCTACTGGGATCGTAGCGGTTTCTGCGTCTGGGCCAAGCGACTGGAACAGGGGCGCTTCATCGCCGATTGGCAAAAAGTGCGCACCCGGGAAATGGACTGGACTGGGTTGAAACTGCTGCTCGAAGGTATCGAACCCAAGCGCGTGGGTCGCCGTTATCACCGCCCGGAAAGCACGCACATTCCATCGGCGAGCAGCCACTGAACAGCGCGTGAAGGCAGGGGTTGCCACGCTTATCGATAGCGTGGTTGCTCGGTAAAATTCGCTTATGGATAGCCGCACCGAATCGACCCTCACGCAGAGCTCGCCAACGCCGGAAACGGTTGCGGCGCTGACCATGGCCAATGGGCAACTGCGAGGCGAGATCGTTGCACTCAAGCATCAACTCGACTGGTTCAAGCGCCAGCTCTTTGGGCAAAAGAGCGAACGCCATCCGATGCAGCCCAATGGCGTGCAGATGAACCTTGGTGAGCTCTTTGGCGCAGGAGTCACGCCACCACCGGAAGCGACCAAAGACATTGCCGCGCACACCCGTCGCCAAAAGGCTAAACCTGCCACCGGCGAAGACGAGTCGGCGCTGTTCTTTGACGAAACGCGTGTTCCTGTCCAGATCATTACGCTAACCAATCCAGAAACTGAGGGGCTGAGCCCCGACCAGTTCGAGGTCATCAGCGAGAAAGTCAGCTACCGCCTGGCGCAACGTCCGGGCAGCTATGTCGTGCTCAAGTATGTCCGCCCGGTGATCAAACGCAAGGACACTGCCGTTATTTCGTGCCCGCCGGCTCCAGCAGGCGTGATTGATGGCAGTCGAGCCGAAGTGAGTTTCGTGGCCGGTCTGCTGGTCGATAAGTTTGCCTACCACTTGCCCTTGTATCGCCAGCACCAGCGCCTGACCGATTCAGGCGTGACGACGAGCCGGCCATGGCTCACCCAGATCGCCCAGCAAGGCATTGCGCTGCTCGAACCGATCTATGACGCACAGTTCCAGTCGATTCGCGCCTCTCGTGTCATCGCCATGGACGAAACGCCGATCAAGGCCGGGCGGGGTGCGCCGGGGAAACTGAAAGCGGCCTATTTCTGGCCGGTGTATGGCGAGCGCGATGAGGTGTGCTTCCCGTTCTTTGAAAGTCGGCGCGCCGAACACGTGGAGCAGGCGCTGGGGCTGACGCCTCAAGAGCGTGCGGTACTGCTGACGGACGGCTATGCGGCCTATACCCATTACGCGAACAAGACGGGGGTGACGCACGCGCAGTGCTGGACGCATACGCGACGCCCCTTCTTTGAGGCGCAGGACGCGGAGCCACAGAAAGCGGCCCATGCGCTGGACCTGATCGGCCAACTGTATGCGGTGGAGGCACGTAGTCGTGAGCTAAAACTCTGTGCCGTCAAGAAACTCGAGTATCGGTTGATCCATGCCAAACCAATCGTTGAGAAATTCTTCGCTTGGGTCAATGCGCAATTTGAGGCGCAGGGGTTATTGCCCTCGAATCCACTGACCAAGGCACTCGCCTATGCGCGCGAGCGGCGCTTTGGGCTGGAGGTGTTTCTGACGGATCCGGATGTGCCAATTGACACCAATCATCTGGAGCGGGCGCTGCGAGCGATTCCCATGGGTAGGAAGGCCTGGTTATTTTGTTGGACGGAACTTGGGGCCAAGCATGTCGGGATCATGCAGAGCTTGATCGTGACTTGCCGGCTGCACCAGATTGATCCCTACGATTACTTGGTGGATGTCCTGCAGCGTGTCAGCGACCACCCGGCGGCGCGTGTCGAGGAACTGACGCCTCGGCTATGGAAGCAACACTTCGCTAGCACCCCGCTGCGCTCGGCTTTGCATACTTTCTCGGCATAGACCAGATCGCCGCCTGGTTACCGGTTACGTTACAGCGTCTGTAGGAAGCGCATCAGTGAATCCGGCGCCTGGTACCGAGGGATCTGTGTGTCGGGTGCCTCCAGCCGGGCCAGCGCCTTCTCCTTCATGGCGAGATCGGCTTCCACGTAGCGATGGGTGGTCGTCGTGCTCTCGTGCCCGAGCCATAGGGCGATCACGTTAAAGGGAACACCGGACTGCAACATGTGCATCGCCGTGGTGTGGCGCAGTATGTGCGGCGAGATGCGCTTCTTGAGGATGCCGGGTACTTGAACAGCCGCGCGAGCAACGGCGAGATGCAGACGCTGAGCGACGTTGGATCGGGACATCGCTCGCCCATCACGATTGGGTAGTAGAGCGGCCTCGCCGCAAAGCGTCGGATTCAGCCGCAGCCAGGCGCGCACCTCCACGACGGTTTGATCCCACAATGGCACTGACCGTAGCTTGCGCCCCTTTCCGTGTAGGTGCACGCAGGCAGCGCCGTCGATGACGACGTCGGCCACGCGCACACCAATAATCTCGGAGACCCGCGCGCCGGTGTTGTAGAGCATGGCCAACAGCAGATGGTCTCGCTGCGAAGACCAGCTTTCTCCGGGTTGCCCCAGCACCGCAACCATCTCCTCCCGCGTAAGGTAGCCCAACATGGGTCGCTCGAAGCGTTTCATTGGAACACCCAGTGCCCGCTCGATCACATGTAGCGAGGTCACGTCGCGCCGACTGGCGAACTTCAGGAACGCACGCAACGCGGTCAATCTCAGGTTGCGGCTGCGAACCCCGTTGTGTCGCTCCTTCTCCAGATGATCCAGGAACGCCAGGATCAGTTCAGGCTCGATGTCGATCAATTGCAGACTGATCGGCGTCTTGCCCAGCTTGTGGCTGGCGAACTCCAGGAACAACCTTAAGGCGTCGCGGTAGCAGGCCACCGTGCGCGGGCTGACCGCCCGCTGCGCGACCAGATGCTCGGTGAAGAATTGTTGCACCAGCGCGGCGAACGATGGCGGATTGGGTGCGGTGGCGTTACGCATGGCGCACCTCCGCTAGCGACATGAACGTCTCGAATCGCCCTGCGGCCAGCGCCATCAACTCCGGTACCGCCGAGAGATACCAGTAGGTGTTGGTTACCATCGCGTGTCCGACGTAAGTCGACAGCGACAACATCGCCTGATCGATGTCCACCCCCTGTGCTTGCCACAGCACGATGCGGCGCACGACAAAGGTGTGCCTCAGGTCATGGATGCGGGGCGCATGGTGGGCCCCGCGGTTTCGCCAGCCCAGCCGTTCGCGCAACTCGATAAAGACGCGATGCACTTGGCGATCACTCAAGGGTGTGCCCCGTCGTCGGCCGCGCGTGCCGACGAAGAAGGGAGCCTCGTCCTGCACAGATATGCCAGCCATGTCGCGTTTCCCCCGATAGTGGCGAAGGGCTTCCACCGTGCTGGGATGTAGAGGTACCTGGCGCGATTTACCGAACTTGATCAGGTGAATGGTGAGCATTCCCTGCTTGAGATCAACGTCGGCATTGGTCAATGCAAGCGCCTCGGAGATCCGCATTCCTGTGCTGGCAATCAAACCAAACAACGTCTCGTAGACTATTCCGCGTATGTCAGACGCCGGACCCAGCTTCCTCGCGGCGGCCAGCAGGTCGATGATCTCCTGTTCGCTGTAAATATGGGGCGCTAACCGCTCGGGTAAGCGACCAAAGACGGCATCGTCGGGAACCTCGGTTACCGGCTCGAACTGGGCTAGCCAACGCATGAAGGAACGCAATGTCTTTAGCCGGCGCGCCCAGGTGTGCGGATCGCTGCTGGTATGACTGTCACGGCGTGCCCAGTCAGCCATAACGTCCACCGTAATCGGGCCAATGTGGCCGACGGCCTGGACATGGCGGGCGAAGCTACGCAGAGCATAAGCCTGGGTCCGTGCGGAGAAGCCCAGACGGTGGCGCTCATCCAGATAGCGCTCGACTAGCGCTTGCAGGGTGGTGTCCGGGCTCATGCTGCGCTCCCCGGCCACGGCAGGGCAACCGCGGTGAGTTTGCGGCTGTCGAGTTTGGCGTAAATCATCGTGGTGTTGAGCGAGCGGTGGCGTAACACGTCGGCCACCTCCTTGAGCGACGCGCCACCTGCCAGCAATCGGTTGGCCATGGTGTGGCGCAGCAGGTGTGAGCGGGTGTAGGGCAGTCCGGCGCGCGCGAAGGCCTGGCGAATCGCCTTGCGTACGAGATCTGGTCCGACGGGTTCGCCGCGCGGTGTGTGGTGGCGCACGAAGACGGCTCGATTGCGGGTCCTGGGACGCTCCTGCTCCAAGTAAGCCGCGATGGCCGCGCCGGTAGTCGCTGGCAGCGGCAGGGCGTCGTCACGGCGTCCCTTGGTATGGTGCAGCGTAATGGTGCCAGCACGCCAGTCGATGTCGTCGAGACGGATGTGGGCGATCTCGGCGCTACGCAGTCCGAGATCGAGGGCGCAGCGCACGATGGCGTCGGCACGTCGCAGTGAGCGACCTGATTTGCCAAGTGAGCCGACCAGTTTCCCAACTTCCTCGGTCGTGAGCGTCTTGGGAAGCGAGGACAGCTGCCAGTTGGCAGGGTAGGACAGCACGCCGATCAACCCCTGCACCGCGTCGCCCAAGGAAACGCGGTAGCGGAAGTACCCGCGTAGCGAGGCTATCACCGTGCCGGCGCTTGCCGGTTTGCTGTAAAGCTTGGCCTGTTGCGTGAAGAAGTCGCGAACCTGGTCTGGCGCAATCGCGGCAATGTCGATGGCAGCATCCCCAAATCGGGAGGTCAGCAGCCGTCCGACAATCCGCACGGCCATTTCCCGGGTCTTGGGTGCTAAGCCCCGTACGTGGGCCATGTACGCATCGTAACGACTGAGTTCATCGCTTACCGGCGTCAACTTCACCGTCGCTGGAGCAATGGCACCCTCAGCTCGCAACACCGCCAAGAGATGCCCCAGAGCGGCGCTCAGCGTACGACGATCTCGCTGAACCGGCCCAGAGCAGTGGCATCGCGGTAGATGCTTATCAATAAATTGGGCTACCAGTGCTTCGTCGATGCTTTGCAAGCGTAGCCGGCGACTGTGCATCCATTGTGCAAAGTGGCTAACAACGCCGAGATAGTTGGAGAACGTGTTCGCTGCATAGCTGCGGTTTGCCAAAAACAGCATGTATGCATCGATGTGCGTGGCGAAAGGCTCTTTGGCAAGCCAATCAATGCTGGAGTGCGTAGATGAACGTGTGTTTACCATGGTGGTCTCCTGAAGTAGGAGCACCACTGCACAGAAAAACAAAAACTATGTCCAGAATCACGCAGACCGTCCTGGTCCAAGGCCCCACGTAAACTGAGTCAACCAGCCGCTACGCTTTCAACCTGCGAATAGTTGAGATGTGCGCATAGGGGTTGGCTCCTGTCGGAGACAACGAGAGTGCACGCGCCTCCCGCAATCGTTCTGCCTGGCGTGATTCATTTCGGACCGCGATTGGATCTTTGCCATCAAAACAGGAGTTTTAGGAGCTTTCGGCGCTCTGCGGCCAGCGTAACATCGCGGAGTGCACGTAGTCCCATTTCCCGCAGGCGGCCAGGGTGCACGTAGCGAAGTATCCATCCCGAGGCACCCAATCGCCGTTCTGCCAGCGCCGACTTGCCGATTTTTGGCATCAGGGCAATGGCGCACAGCGCATTTTTTCGAGTGAGAGGAATCACCTGCTCCATGACGTATTCTGGAACACGACCATGCCTCTGAGGAGAATCGGCTTGTCCCGATTGATAGGGCCTGGGCTGGTTGTCGTTGCAGTGCTTTCGGTGTCGGGTGCCGCGCTGGCTCAGGAACTGCGTGCGCTGTTCTCGCCTTGGGACGACATCGAGGGCGTGCTCGTTGAAGCGCTGGCCAAGGCGCGCACCGAAGTGCGTGTGCAAGCCTACCTGCTGACCAGTCGGCCGCTGACTCGCGCCCTGCTCGAGGCCCATCGGCGCGGCGTGGATGTGCAGGTGCTGGCCGATGCAGAGATGGCGCGTCGCGCCGGGGGTGAGTCCTTGCAGCAACTGGCACAGGCCGGTGTGCCGGTGTGGATCGAGACGCGCTACGCGGCAGCCCACAACAAGGTCATGCTGATTGATTCGGGGCGGGATCGCCCCGTACTGGTGACTGGCAGCTACAATTTTACGTGGTCGGCACAGGCCCGGAATGCGGAAAATGTGCTCGTGATCACGGGGAATGCTGACTTGGCCAGACGTTATGCCGAGAACTGGCGACGGCACCGTGAAGAGGCGACCGATTACGGAAAATGGGCTCAGACAGATCAGGATAAAAAGCATGCAAGGTGAATTGAACAATCTGCTGCAGCGCGTATTGGAAGATATTCGCCAACCAGACATTATTTGGCAGTTGTGCGCGCTCACGCTGTGTCTCGTCATTGCCAAGCTGGTTGAGCGGGTGTTTGTGCGCAAAAGTGACAACGGCACGCAGCAGGGGCGAGTTTGGCAACTCGGCCGCGGCAGTTTGCGCCGCATTGCATTTCCGCTCATAGCGGCCAGTCTCATTCTCGCCCTGCGCCCTCTGCTCAAGGGCGTTATCAATCTCAATGTGCTTTCTCTGGCGCTGCCGCTGCTGTTTTCGCTGGCGGGCATACGTATGGTGTTTTACGTACTGCGCCATAGTTTTTCAGGGTCGCCATGGCTGGCAAATTTTGAGCGCGGTTTTGCCTTTGCGGCCTGGGGTCTGGTGGCCTTGCACATTACCGGGGTACTGCCAGAGGTGATCGATGCACTGGATTCGCTCGGCGTTGCCGTAGGCAAGCAGCGTCTGACGCTCTGGCAGGTGCTTCAGGGCGCGGCGACGGTCATGGCGACGGTGCTTGGAGCGCTTTGGGTCAGCGGCATGATCGAGGCGCGTCTGAATGCGGCCGATGGTCTTGATTCCAATCTGCGCGAGGTATTTGCGCGTATTTCCAAAGCGTTGCTGATTGTCATCGGCGTCCTGATCAGTCTGCCGTTGGTCGGCATTGATCTGACCACGCTCTCGGTGTTTGGCGGCGCCTTGGGCGTTGGCCTTGGTCTGGGATTGCAGAAGATTGCCAGTAACTATGTCTCTGGTTTCATCATTCTTCTCGAGCGTTCGATTCGAATCGGCAACGTGATTGCGGTGGGCGAGAATCGGGGCGAAGTAACCCGCATCACCACGCGCTATACGGTGTTGCGCAGTGTTCAAGGCATCGAATCGCTGGTGCCGAATGAACTGCTGGTCGGCACAGTGGTGCAGAATGAGTCTTACAGCGACCACAAGGTGCGCATTGCACTGCCGGTACAGGTGAGCTATGACACCGATATTGCGCAGGCGGATTCGGTCATGATTGCCGCTGCGCAGGCGCAGGACCGCGTGCTCAAGAGCCCGCCACCGCTGGTGTTGCTCAAGAATTTTGGTGAGTCGGGTATCGATCTTGAATTGGGTATCTGGATTCAAGACCCGGAGGAGGGCACCGGCGTTTTGCGCTCGGACATCAACAGAGCCATCCTGAGCGGCTTCCGCGCGCAGGGCATTTCGATTCCCTACCCGCAGCGCGAGGTTCGCGTGCTGGGCAGCGAGGCCATGCAATGAACGAAAAAACAGCCGATACACGAATCATCCACGGTTTTCACGCGGTGGTTTCACGCTTGCGCAATGCGCCGGACGATATCCGTGAGATTCATCTGGCGGCCGCGCGGCAGGATGCGCGTGCCCGCGATCTACTGCGTTTGGCGGAGATCGCCGGTGTGCGTGTGATCAGCACCGATACCGCCCGCCTGGATGGCATGGCGGGCGGAGCGAGCCATCAGGGCGTCGTGGCCCGTGTTGCCGCGCAGATGCGTCATCTGAGTGTGGATGATGTGCTCGATGCGCTGACCGAGCCGCCCTTGCTGCTGGTACTCGACGGCGTAACCGACCCGCACAACCTGGGTGCCTGCCTGCGGGTGGCCGATGCGGCGGGTGTGCATGCGGTGATCGCACCGAAAGATCGTGCCTGCGGGCTGAATGCCACGGTGATCAAGGTGGCCAGCGGCGCGGCCGATACCGTGCCCTACATCACCGTCACCAATCTCGCGCGCAGTATGCGCGAACTCAAAGAGCGCGACATCTGGGTGGTGGGCACGGCCGGCGAAGCCAAGGGCGATCTGTATGCACTCGATCAGCGCCGGGCCATGGCCTGGGTGTTGGGTGCCGAGGGCGATGGCATGCGTCGCCTGACGCGCGAGACCTGTGACGAACTGGTATCGATTCCGATGCTGGGCAGCGTCGAGAGTCTCAATGTCTCGGTCTCGGCCGGCGTGTGTTTGTACGAGACTGTGCGTCAGCGCCGCGCCAAATGAAATGGCCCCGGGAAGGGGCCGATTGTCTTTAGCGAATTACCAGAGTTTCCACCACGGCTCGTCGCTTATCTTGCCGCTGCCGAAGTAGATACTGTTGGGGAAGTTCTTGCGCATTACCCGCTCGGCATCCTTGCGCAGATCGACCAGCCCCAACTGGTCGTATGCTTTGACCATGATGAACAAGGCTTCTTCATTGGCAGGCGCATCGGGGTAGGTGGTCAGGGACGTCTTGGCGCGGTTGGCGGCAGCGATCGTTGCGCCACGCTTCAGGTAGTAGTTGGCGACATGCACCTCGTGCGAGGCCAGTGCGTTCACCAGGTATTTCATGCGCTGGGTGGCGTCGGCGGCGTATTTGCTGTCCGGGAAGCGGGTCACCAGCTGGCGAAATGACTCGAAGGAATTCTGCGCGGCCTTCGGGTCGCGCTCGGTGAGGTCCTGGCGGCTGATGCTGGCCATTAGCCCAAGGTCTTCATTGAAGTCAACCAGGCCTTTGAGGTAGTAGGCGTAATCGACGTTGGGGTGGTTCGGGTGCAAGCGGATAAAACGCTCGCAGGCGGCAATTGCCTGAGCGGGTTCCAGCGAACGGTAATAGGCGTAGGCCACCTCTAACTGTGCCTGCTGTGCATAGCGGCCGTAGGGGTAACGGGCTTCGAGTTTCTCGAAGAGCTTGATGGCGCGGTCATAGGCGCCTTCGCCCATCGACTCTTTCGCCTCGGTGTAGATACGCTGTGGCGACCAATTGATGGTTTCGTCTTTCTCCACAGGGTCGCTGCCGCAGCCGGTAAGACTGAGGGAGGCGAAGGCAAGGGCGCCGGCAAGGGCAAGCGCTTTCATGATTGTCGCTACACTGCGCATGTGACGAATCCGCAAAAAGACTGCATGGAAGAGACTGCCGATTATAGGCCAGGCGACGGGCTTGAGCTTTCCGGTGGTGCGCTGGCGATTCCTGATGAGCATGCGGGTCTGCGTTTCGATGCGGCGTTGGCCCGGATGTTCCCGGCCCATTCGCGCAGCCGGTTGCAGGAGTGGATCAAGTCCGGACGATTTCTGCTCGACGGTGCCGCCATGGAGTCCAAGCGCAAGGTCCTGGGGGGCGAGATGCTGAGCTGGGTGCCGGGTGCCAGTGCCACTTGCGATGTCGGGCCGGATGATTTGGATGAATTCGCCGTCTCACCAGCGCCGACTTGCGCACAGGGACAGGCAATAGCCTTGAATATCGTGTTCGAGGACGAGCACATTATCGTGATCAACAAGCCCGCCGGGCTGGTGGTGCATCCGGGCAACGGAAATCCGGATGGCACCTTGATGAACGGGCTGCTGCATCACCACCCTGCGCTGGCCGAGGTACCGCGTGCCGGCATTGTGCATCGCCTGGACAAGGAAACCTCCGGCTTGCTGGTGGTAGCCAAAACGCTGACTGCGCAAACGGATCTGGTGCGCCAGTTGCAGGCACGTACCGTCAAGCGTCATTATCTGGCGCTGGCGCTGGGTTTGGTGGCGCACGCGGGTAGCGTTGATGCGCCGATCGGCCGGCATCCCGTGCATCGGACGCGCATGGCCGTTGTGCGCGGGGCCCATGGGCGCGAGGCGCGTACCCACTTTGAGATTCGCGAGCGCTTTGCCCGCTGCACATTGATCGAGTGTCAGCTGGAAACCGGGCGAACCCACCAGATTCGGGTGCATCTGGCCTCGCTTGGCCACCCCTTGGCGGGCGATCCGGTCTACGGCAAAACCTGCAGCGGTGATCCGCGACTCGACGCTTTTTCCCGCCAGGCACTGCATGCCTGGCGACTGGGCTTGGTGCACCCGGCGACAGGTGATCTCGTGTCATGGGAAGCGCGTTTGCCTGACGATTTCGCGCAACTTCTGGATAGCGTGCGTGGTGACCGGGACGCCTGAACTTATTGTGCCCGGCTGGGACGCTCCGGCTGGCGTAAAGGCCGTGGTGACCACGCGCAGCGGGGGCATCAGCGCTGCGCCTTGGGGTAGTTTCAATTTGGGGGATCACGTAGGCGACTCACCGGCAGCGGTTGCTGAGAATCGCCGGCGTCTGCGCCGCTTGCTGCCGGCCGAGCCGGTATGGCTAAATCAGGTGCATGGCACTGCATGCCTTGACGCCGCTGCCGCGGTCACCGGCGCTGAAGCCGATGCGGTCTGGACCCGTCAGCGCGGTGTGGTCTGCGCCGTGATGACGGCCGACTGTCTGCCTATTTTGCTTTGTGACGATGCCGGTGCGGTGGTGGCTGCAGTGCATGCCGGCTGGCGCGGGCTGGCCGGGGGTGTGATCGAATCAGCCGTGAGTGCGATGGCGGCGGCACCTGAGCGTCTGCTGGCGTGGATCGGCCCCGCGATCGGTCCCACCGCCTTTGAGGTCGGCGAGGATGTGCGCGAGACGTTCTGAGCGCCGCCCCAAATCGGATGCCGCCTTTGTGGCCAAGGCTGGCGGAAAGTTTTGGTGCGATCTACCCAGATTGGCACGCGAACGCCTGTTCGCATTGGGCGTGCGCCGTGTCACCAGCGCCGACTTGTGCACTGTCAGTGATCCCGCCCGCTTTTTTTCCTTCCGGCGCGATGGCGTGACCGGCCGTATGGCGACGTGCATCTGGTTGGCGTAGGCACTTGCCCTGTGTGCGGCAACTATCTCTGCGCGATTTGAGTAATCTGCATGCCAAGAGTGAAAGACGATAGCCGCGAGAAACTGCGGCAAAATTGTCCAACAAGGAGATGATGTGAGTAGCCTCGGCAAGCGTGTTTGGCGATTTATTTTGGCGCTGCTGGGTAGCTCCATGCTTCTTCTGGCCCACTCGGATGCGCTCGCCACGCTCGATGCGCGCACGGTTGCTCAAAAGCCGCTTTCATTGACTACCCACTTTGCGGTTCTTGAAGACCCAGAGGGTGTGCTTACGCTTGCTGACGTCCAAACGCCGGAGTGGGGCAGTCGCTTCGAACCTGTCACGGTTCCTGGCTCGGCGCTGAGTTATGGCTTTACGCGGTCTGCCTATTGGTTCCGGCTGGCCATCGACAATCCGGGGGAGCTGCCACTTGAGCGCCTGATCGAGATCAGCAACTATGCCCTCTCGGAGATCGCCTTTTTCCAACCGCAGGCAGATGGCAGCTACCTTGAATCAAAAACCGGGAGCCTATGGCCCTTTGCCACCCGGCTCTATGCCCACCGTTTCCCTGTTTTTCCGATCCCCCTGCCAACGCAGAGTAGCAAGGTGTATTACTTCCGGATACAGGCGCATGATGGCTTGGTAGTTCCTGCGCAAATGTGGCTGCCCGAGGTTTTCGATGCGCACGCGCGGACCGACTACATGTTGCAGGCCTGGTACTTCGGTATGGCGACCGCGATGGTTCTGTTTAATCTTTTGCTGTTTGTGGTCTTGCGTGAGATCCGGTATCTGCTTTATGTCGCAAGCGTCGGCTTCATGGCGCTCTCGATTTTCGCGTTCAATGGCCTGGCGCACGAGTTTCTGTGGCCGAGGGCGACGCGCTGGTCAGATGTGGCCCACTTTATCGGCTGGTCATTTACCGGGTCAGCCGTGCTCTTGTTTTTGCGCAAGATGCTGGACACCCAAATGGTCATGCCACGGTTCGACCGGATGATGAAACCCCTTGTAGGGCTCTATATGGTCATGGCTGTCGGCCTGTCTATTTCGTTCGAGGCGTTTGCAGCACCCTCGGTCATTGCCAATGTACTTGGCCTGATTTTTTGTATTTGTGTCGGAGTGGTGGGCGCGCTCAAGCGGCAACGCACGGCCTATATCTTCTTGATTGCGTTTTTCATCATGCTCATCGGCGGAATCGTGACTGTGCTGCGTGGTCTCGGGGTGCTCCCTGACAATTTCATCACCGCGAATGGACTGCAGGTTGGCTCGGCGTTGGAGATGGTTCTGCTGGCCCTGGCGCTGGCGGATCGGTTCAATCAGATCAGGAAAGAAAAGGCTGACGCCCAGCGTGATGCGTTACAGGCCCAGCAGCGCATGGTCGATAGTTTGCAAACCTCCGAGCGACTCTTGGAGCAGCGTGTCACGGAAAGAACCTTGGAGCTTTCGGCGGCCATCGATCAATTGAAGCAAACGCAGACCGAGTTGGTGCAGTCTGCAAAACTCGCATCGCTGGGCTCTCTGGTAGCCGGCATTTCTCACGAACTCAATACGCCCATCGGGGTTGTAGTCACTGTCGCTTCTACGCTGGATCATTCGATGAATTCGCTGCGCGAATCTGTGAAGTCGGGCGAAATGCGAAAGTCGACATTGACCCAGTTTCTCGAGGACACTACGCAGGCGGCACAGCTACTTGTGCGCTCGGCAAATCGGGCGGCAAAACTGATTGCGAGCTTTAAAGAGGTGGCAGTGGATCAGACCTCTGAAAATCGTCGTGTTTTTGACCTGGGCACGACGATCAGTGACAATATCGAAGCACTACGGCCCTCGTTCAGGCATCAGCCGTGGCTGATCAATGTGGATATTCCGACGGGTATTTCGTGCGATAGCTACCCAGGGCCACTGCTGCACGTGATTTCCAATCTGGTGCAGAACGCCGCGTTGCACGCGTTTGCGGAACGTGAAAGTGGAACGGTGACGATCACGGCGCGAGTGAGCGGCCAAAATGCAGAGATCACCTGCGCCGACGATGGCAATGGCATGCCACCGTCGGTACTTGGTCATATTTTTGAACCCTTTTACACCACCCGCTTGGGGCAAGGCGGTTCCGGGTTGGGGCTATCTGTTTCAATGAATATCGTAACCGGCGTTCTGGGCGGAACACTCATCGCACAATCAGAAGAGGGGCAGGGCACCAGGTTCATTCTGAAGTTCCCGCTTGTTGCCCCGAAACACGCGAAAAAGCTCCCCTCCGACCAGGTTTTTGAGGGAAGGAATCTTGATCTGCCTGCGCACTGAGCGCGATTTCCAACAGGGCCAGCCGGAATGATCGATAGCGCCAGAGGCGGCAATGCCGACGATTAGCCACGGAAAACTATCGATCCATTATCTGGAATGGGGTAATCCCGGTGACCCGGTGATTATTCTGGTGCATGGCGTTTTACTGTCCAGTCCCATGTTCGAGCCCCTGGCTACCCGACTCAAGGGGTGGCGGGTGATTGGCGTTGATGTGCGCGGTCACGGCGGGTCTTCGCGGCCAAGGCAGAGCCGTTGTTACAGTTGGCGCTTGTTCGCAAGCGATGTGCGCGCCCTGATGGATGAGCTGGGCATAGAGAAGGCCGTGATCGGTGGCGTGTCGCTTGGTGCCAACGTAGCACTGGAATTTGCCCACCTGTTCCCGGCACGGGTGCGTGCCCTCGTTATCGAAATGCCGGTTTTGAGCGCCAGCGAAGGGCCGGCAAGATACACCTTTGTTAGCGCAGGAAAAGCCTTGCGCCGCTTCGGGCGATTTTTGGGGTGCCCGCGGGGCTTGTACGAAAGCTGGTTGCGACGTCTCGCTATCCGGAGTTGGTGGTGCTGCGCAACACCGTTTCAATGGATTTGCTGGCAACGGCGGCGCTCATTGACGGTATCGATCAATCGCCTATTCCATTGCACGACGCCAAGGTTCTGGCGGCAATCGACGTGCCGACGTTGGTGATTGGACATCGCTTTGATCCACTTCACCATCGTGACGATGCTGTTCATTTGGCTGCCAAAATTCCGGGGGCAGAATTCGCGTCGAATTTGACCTTGCTGGACTTTCGACTGTTTCCGTCCCGCTACGCGAAAGCCGTCTTGGAATTTCTGAATTGTCATTTTGCTAAAGGTGCCAGAAGGCCATAGGGCCGGGCGTGAGGGAGTTTGAAGCGGTTGGTTGCTCATTGAGCTTGTCCATTGCCGGTATACCCCCAGAGAAATGTACCCCCAGCACGAATACCCATAAAACTACCCCCCAGAAAGGGTGCAATTCAATGCAATGGTATGCACGGCTAAGTACCAAAGAAAAAGCCCTGAGAGGTTGATTTCTCAGGGCTTTTGCTATGTTGCGCTACTTACTGCGCCGCTGTTCTGGCGTCCCCACGGGGATTCGAACCCCGGTTCACACCGTGAAAGGGTGAATATCCTTACTTTAACGGTACTTGATCAAGGTTAACGAAACATCCTGAACTCATATAAATCATTTACTTAGATGTGAGCTTATCTATACTGAGCTTTATGTATTTTAATCTGGCGGGTAGCCCCGGAGTAGCCCCGAGGTAGCCCCGGATCAATGGCAAGGAAATAGGGGGGGTAGTGATGGCGTACCAAAGAATCAGCTTCAGTAGAGCGGCATTGATGGCGCTACCGATTCCACCAGTCGGGACGCGGGCCTATTACAAGGACACCAAGGAACCCGGGCTGGTGTTCATGATTACTGGTGCGGGGGCTACCTCGTTTCAGTTGTATATGAAACATGAGGGCAGGCCGGTCAGAGTCACCCTTGGGCGATTTTCAAGCTCGATGACAGATAGCGTCGAACTTCCCCGGGATTGCAATCACAAGGAACTACTGGCGAACAATCCCGACCTGAACGTGAAGATGGCGCGAAGCCTTGCCGCCATTTGTAAGCTGGATATCCGGTCAGGCACAAATCCCAACGAAGTGAAGAGGGCAAAACGTGCCGAACTCACACTTGGCGAATTGTTTGAGGAGTACGTAGACCGCCACCTGACCCCGCAGAAAAAGCAGGTAGCGCCAGCACGGGCTTACTTTGAGCTCTATGTCGGTGAAATTCCAAAGAACCCGCCGGGCTCAAAGCGAAAGACGCGGGTCAAGCTTCCCGGCTGCGTCAATTGGCAGAACCGTCTTATCTCCAGCATCAAAACGGACGACATTCAGAAGCTTGTCGCAGGGTTGGCTACCAAAGGAAAAAGTATCAATAACGCCAATAAGGTTCTGACGCTACTTAAGTCCATGTACGCCAGAGCCAAGGACTGGAAGATCTACAAAGGGGACAACCCAACAGACGGTGTCTCCAAGTTCAAGACCAAGTCCCGGGAACGATTCATACAGCCAGACGAGATGCCCCGTTTCTTTGAATCGTTGGCGCTGGAATCGAACAAGGATATTCGTGATTACGTCGTGCTGAGCCTGCTGACGGGTGCCCGGAAAAGCAACATCCTAGCGATGCGATGGGCAGACCTGAACCTAGATCGAGCGGTCTGGACGCTTCCAGATGAACTCACCAAGAATGGCGACCCGCTCACGCTCCCCTTGATGCCTGATGCCGTTGCGTTATTGAGCAACAGAAAGCCGGCCAAAGCTGAAGTATTTGTCTTCCCCGGGGTTGGCAAGAGCGGTCATTTGGTGAATGCCCGAACCGGCTGGGAACGTGTCCTTGATCGGGATGAAATCATTCAACTGGGGAAGCGCATTAATCACGCTGGCGTCGAACTCAAGTACAACTTCAGCGACCCAGAGAATTCCGGCTACAACTACCCGAGCGTAATCCTCAAGAAAGCCCGTGCGCTGGCCGAAACACTGCAAATAGACACCCACGGAGCCAGGCTGACGGATCTGCGCCCGCATGATCTGCGACGGGCACTAGGTAGCTGGCAAGCTTCTTCGGGGGCTAGCCTACAGATGATTGGCCGATCACTTGGGCACAAAAGCCAAGCCGCTACCGCAATCTATTCCAGGCTTAATCTGGATCCGGTTCGTCAGTCAATGGAAACCGCAACCCAGAACATGATGACTGCTGCCGGATTGTCAAAGCCTGCCGAAGTGACGTCGATCAAGAGCACGAAAGGTAAGCGAAAGAGCATCGCTTAGTAGCAAGTATTATTTGCATACTGTTAATTTACGATATACACTATTAAACATGATCAAGACATTCCTTCACAAGGGTCTCGAAGAGTTCTTCAAGACAGGCACCAAGGCTGGCATCCAGCCCGCCCATGCGAAGAAGCTGCGAGTTCAGTTGGGTATGCTTGATATAGCGAAGAGTGTGGGGGACATGGGCTTGCCCGGATGGAAACTGCACCCGCTCACTGGAGGCTTGAGAGGACATTGGTCAGTCACCGTAAATGGCAATTGGCGCATGACCTTCATGTTTGAAAACGGCGACGCAATTCTGGTGGATTACCAGGACTACCACTGAGGACTAACGATCATGACGAGAATGCACAACCCACCGCACCCTGGCGAAGTCTTGAAAGACGGCGTCTTTGCTGACTCAGGAATCACCGTTACCGGCTTTGCTGAACGTCTAGGGGTAACCCGTGTCATGTTGTCACGTGTTCTGAACGGTAAGGCAGGAGTGAGTGCGGACATGGCGCTACGTCTCGCCGCCGCCTTGAGCACCAGCGCCGAGTCGTGGCTGCACATGCAGGCGAACTACGATCTGTGGCAGGCCGAGAAGGTCAATAAGAAAGCCGTGGCGAAGATTCAGCCGCTCCAAGTCGCCTGAATTCTCACTAAATATGCCTAGTACCCGAACTGCAAAAGCTGCGTAAAGGTCCAATGATTTTAACGATATTTAACTGATCCTGCTGTGCGGTCATCAGTTAATACGGCAACGACCGCAATCCTCAAGGCAGGAGGACACCTCGTAAAGGATGCCCCTCAAAATAACCGGATCAAATCGGATTCGATTCGTAAACTGACCTTACTGTACCAGGAGTTTATCCATCAGCAGGCTTGCCATAAAACAGTAAATCAATACACGGTGCTCATCACGAGGAATAATACCAAAGTGGGCACGTTTTTTAACGAACAATAGTCTTCGGCGAGAAAGTGATGTTCCGGGTATCAAATTTTAATGAAAAATATATTAAAACCAAACTCAAACGTAAGGGTGATGCGAAGTCTGGACAGGACTTTCTTAATGCTCTTGAGTTAATGGTGAGAAGAGATCGCACCAGGACAAAAATAGATCTCTCGAATAAGGATTTGCATGAGGCCCTCAAAGAAATAGCGCTAAACGGACAGCGACTTCTGGATGCTCTCAATATGTTCTCTATAAATGATGGCATTCAAGGTAAAGAGCGCGAACCCATCGTGATGGGAAATGACGAGGATTTAGAACTTACTGATCCGATATCTTTGCAAATTTCCCTACGTTTAAGCAGTGCGTTGAGCGAATTAAAGATAAGAAAATTCAAAAAAACACTTGATAACGACCTTGAGGTCGAGCAAATAAATACATTATTGGAAGACCATTCGGATGATCTTTGCGTCGAAATAGGTTATCCCGCTGATATGATCATGCCATTGAGGCAACTAGTTGCTGCGGCATCTTTTGCGGCAAATAAAACAAAATTGGGGATCGGCAACAGCGCGCTTCGAGATGAAGAATACCTACGTAAGTGGATATATGCACTTCAATTCACCACTGCTTATAGCATGTCTTTCAAAAAACTTCCCTCGCTGACTAGACATGGCATTGAGGATATTTTATTCGGTGCCTTGATTGAGAATCTTGGTATGGAGGTCGGCGAGAACGAATCGTTCATTCGCCTATTAACATTAGCAAGAAGGGTTGTTGAGAGAGAGCAGTGGAATTTTCCAGAGGTAATCGATGCCACTGACGCCCCCTTCTTATAAGCACCGAGCAACCGAAAGACAAGAAGAAGCTCTATGCGCTACACGCGCCGGAAGTCGAGTGCATTGGCAAGGGCAAAGCCCGTAAGCCCTACGAGTTCGGGGTCAAGACCAGCATTGCGGCCACGCACAACAGTGGATTGATGGTTGGTGCACGCACCTTCCCAGGCAACCCCTACGATGGGCATGTGCTGAATCTGCAACTGGAGCAAACCACGATCCTGCTGGAGGATGTTGGCAAGTACCCAAGCAGGTTGTGGTGGATTTGGGCTATCGCGGCGTGGATATGGATAATCCCTGCGTGCAGATCATCCACTGGGGCAGGTACAAATCACTGCCCCAATAGCAGCGTCGATGGCTCAAGCGGCGACAAGCCGTGGAGCCGACCATTGGTCACCTGAAGTCGGATCACCAGATGGTTCGGTGTTGGTTGCCAGGGGCGGGGATGCGATCCATGCGGTGCTCTGCGCGGCGGGCTACAACCTGCGCTGGTTGTTGCGCGCAATGACCCGACTGGGTCTTTTTGCGCTCTTTTTGCGCCTCGTCGTGGCGGCGCTTGTCGTCATGATTTCGCAGTCGGTATTGCTGCGCGATCATTACGCCGCACCCTATGGTCGAAATTGGGGCTTCAGATGAATTTTGCAGGGCCGACTATTGATCGGACGCTGACGATCCGGATTTTTTGTGGAATGCCCAATCAGTCGTAATGCGCGCTGTGAGAATGCGCTTGACACTGAGACTGCCGTGCGTGCAAAAGCATGGACCCATGGTCATTCTGTGGCACCAGATTCTCGTGTTCGAGAATCGATCCAGTGGTTCAGGGCACTACGTCGATACCGGACTAATCGCCCGACTTTGATGAACGGTATCCCATAACGCCCCGTGGACCGCCATACCTGCAACGTTCCGGGAGTGACGCCGAGAATTTGGGCCGCTACTTTTTCGTCAAGCAGTTCGTCTTGTTGGACGTGTAATGCGTTGCAAATCATTTTGACTCCATCAGCAAGGCAAGACCATCGCCTTGCCGGTATGCAATTATTTGCTGATTGGGGAGTCAGGTAGACCCACCAAACTGGCTTCGACAGGGACATTTGGTGGGTCTAGCGGCCTTCAGGATTCCACGACAATCGTAGCTGGTGGTCGTGGCAATCCCGCTGTGGCCATTCTTTTCGCAAAGGAAGTATCCATGCCTGAAAAATCAAAGTGTAGGGGACTGCCACACGTGTCATGTCCCGATGAAACGCACATCGTGCAACTGAAAAACTGGGGGGAGCTATGAATACCACCTCGCAAGCGCTCCCGATCGCATTTCAGCAAAAACCTCGGCTCACGATCTCAATGCCCATGTTGGATCGTTATAACGCAAACATCGTTCTTCAACAAATCGCTGCCGGAAGTCGTCAGTTTAGTTGCGGAAAGGTTTGCTCTAATTGCGAGATTGCTGAAGCCCACTACCGAAAGCCTCCTCACGACCTCAGTTACGATTGCGTTGGACTTTTGGCACGCGAAGCTTATCTCGCAGATCTGTCCGAAAACCTCCACGTGGCCACAAAGGGCGGTCACGTGATCCTGTGGAATAAAGCAGGCGACAAGCAATCTCGCTTCTACGAGGGCCACAGAATGCCCTTTTCACCTCCGCTCAGCTACCGAGATCGTAGGTTCTGGCTGCGCTCAAGCTATTTCATTCCCGCAGAGCTTATGAAATATTTGGGCATCGAGAACATTAGGTTTGAGGCGCTAGAGCCTCCAGATGTTAGCAAAGCACCTCTACGATCAAATTGCACCAGTCAGCCAGATCTGATGGAATCACCTGACTGCGCAGCGACAGGTGAGGTCGCTAATGCAATAGATGCAGCATCCGTAGCATTGCTAGTTGCTAACACTGAAACAAATCCTGATGCCTCACAGCGGCCGGCGCAGCATCGTGAAACCGAGATGCAGGTTCGCGACGTCGCACGAAAAAAGCGCCAGCGTGCGGACCCCTTGAAGGTCGAGATCCTTGAGTTACTTGAGGAGATCCAACTGTTAACTCCTGCCCAGCTGCTGCGCAAACTCCAAGCCAGGGCGGGCAACGAAGACTCGTGCGTCATCGAAAAGACCCCGAATGGGTTCAAATGGAAGAATTCTGCCGGTGAACATGTCTTGGCCGACTACTCGAACATTTGTGATCGCCTGCGCCGCTTGAAGACTAACAAGGGCGGTCAGTGAGTCCGATGCTCCGGGGAGGTAAGGTTCCCTCCCCGGCATTTAGCATTTTCACAAGGGCAAGTACCACAGCCAGGGACCATGCTTGACTCCTGGCTGCTTGGTATGTTCGACGCTCAGAATCTTCTTCGCGCGTATCAGAGCGGCCTCAGAGTGACCCTCCTTTGCACCCTCGCTCAGGATCTGGGGTACTGGCACCTCGCCTCGCCCCTTTAGGGTTTTGACCAAGAACTCTGCTGCGCGCTCAGGAGCCTTCGTTTGCTTTGGCGCATTACACTCAAGCTGCTTGAGGATAATGGTATCTTCGCCCTCGTAACGCGTTCCCCAGCGGATTACCGATCCTCCATGGAACCCGAACTCATCGGCTGAATGGCCTGTGACGATGCTGAACCCCCACGCTCCACCAGGCGTTGTAGGGTTGTGCTTCACGTTGACCAGAACGAATTTGTCTGGGTCGTTTGGATAATTCGGATTAAGCACTGACAGCCACGTGAAACGAGGGAATGTGCCAAACACCTGAGGGCCGGAAACGCTGTCAATGGGATCCTTTCCGCTCGATGACTTTTTGAGATGCTTGGTCACCAGAATTGCGACATCCAGGCTCACCGCCATCTGCGCAAGATTGGCAAGCCCCCGGTAGGCCCTGTACCCATTCGATGCATCTCCACCAACGGCTTGGTTGGCATCGTCAAAAATCACAAGCGCGTAGCCACCACCGTCTCGCGCCATGAACTCCCCGATGGCGGCGACGTCAGCCGCGCAGTACGTAGGCTGGATGCCCTGCCCGAAAATAGACATCCCCCGAAAGAACCGGATCTTGCTCATATCGGCACCGCTTGCCTTCAACCCGGGAATGATGATCTCATGAGGATCGTCTTCAACCCCAACGACGAACAGTACCTTGCCCGAAATGGTAGGGGTGAGGTCGGGCCATGACGGATGAGTTCCACCTCGGGTCACTCTAGCCGCTGCCGCACGCTGGGTGTGCCCCTTAGCACGCTCGCGAGCACCGATAAGCGATGACACTTTCCTGCGATACAGAAAATTCGGTATAACTGGCTCAGGTGCCTTTGGGCGCATGGTCTCTGCGCATTCGATGTGCACCGTACGCGGCGGGTCGTAGGGAATCGCAGCGACTTTTCGAACGACACGTGTCTGGGCTGGATAGGTCACGCGATTACGGTTGCGCCGTTCGCTTTCGTTGACTGCGCGCAGCCAAGCGGGCTCGTCAGGTTTTTTAATTCGATTTTGCATGGTTAGTCCTTCGACGGTTGTACTGGTATCGCCGCACTATGCGTCGATCTCCAGGACCGTACGCTAGCTCCATTTCGAATCAGAAATTCCTTGACGCCACATACCCGCCTAAGGTCCGCCTTGTCGCGGGATAGGCACGCCCATCGCGCTTATCGGGACCATAAACACTTGCGGCGCTAGGGCCGCTTTTATGTGTGCGCTTTCGCGGCGTTAGTGCGATAAGCACTGAACAGTCAACTCGATCAGCGCCAACGGCAAAGCGCATAGCGGCGATAACAAATGATCGTTACATTTCAATTAGTTACGTTGATGCTGCGCCGGCTACGCGCTACCAACTCAAGCAAAAAAATGGCTCAAAAGGTGGTGTAATTGCCCAACCTAGACGCTTAAACGCCACAAAATTTGATTGAGTTGATTGAGCTAATTGCGGGAAGGCAACGACACGGAACGACGTGCCTTGACTGGTGTGCGTATTTCACGTGATCGTGGCCGGTGAATTCGCCAAAGCGTGACCGACGTTTCACGAAAGCGTGACCGCGATTTCGCGGTTATCGTGACCGATGGCAGGGAGTTGCATGGATAGTTAAAGGTAGCCTTCGCCGCTTTTTTGAAAGCGAGCGGGCATGCCCCAGGACAGACTATCCATGCGTAAGATACGAGACGTACTACGACTTCGCCACAGCACCGACCTGAGCCTTGACGCCATCGCTCGGGCGCTCAACATTCCAAAGGGCGTGGTCGCCAAATACCTGAAACTGGCGGCCGACGCAGGACTCGGGTGGCCTCTGCCCGAGGGTCTGGACGATGGTGCCTTGGAACGCCGACTTTATCGGCAGCCTTCAGCACGGGCATCAGCTTTCACCGAACCGGACTACGCCCGGGTGCATCAGGAACTCAAACGCAAAGGCGTCACGCTCACCCTGCTCTGGAAGAGTATCGGACCACGGCGGGCACGGCCACCTTTCAATACACCGCGTTCTGCACCCACTACAAAGCCTGGGTCGGGCAACTCAAGCGATCCATGCGTCAGACGCATCGCGTTGGAGAGAAGTTGTTTGCTGACTATGCCGGCCCAACCCTGCCAATCATCGACGCCGATACCGGTGAGATTCGCCAGGCCAGCATCTTCGTCGCCGTACTTGGCACCTCCAGCTACACCTTCGCCTGCGCCTGCGCCACACCGGGACAAACCCAAGCGGACTGGCTCAGCGGCATCGGCCGCGCCCTGACCTTCATCGGTGGCGTGCCCGAACTCATCGTCCCCGACAATCCCCGCTCATTGGTCACCGTGGCCAACCGCTACAAACCGGAACTCAACCGAGGTACCGTCGAGTTCGCCACGCATTACGGCACCGTGATCCTGCCGGCTTGCCCCTTTGGTTCATGTCACGAGACACGGCTAATTTGTAGTGTCAGCAAGCGAAGTCTTCGCCATTGACACTACCCGACTCAAGTCGCAAGCGGCAAAGCTAAGTGCTGAAGACCGAGGAAAGATTCGCCCAGCGATGGAGAAGGTGCTGGGCGAATATTCAAAGCTCGCCCACCTGATACAGCTCCACTGTCACCTTAAGCTGCACGCTATGTGATGTGCGGTCGAAATCAGCAACCAACTTGCAATCTCAACCCTTGCCACCTACGCGACTCTTTTTCGCAGGTTTGACGGGAGGCACTGCCGCCTCATCACGCATGTGGTGCCAGTTTTGAAGCCGTGTTAGCTCCGGGTCGGAAATCTTGCCACGGACCCTACCAGCGCCATCCTTTTGAGCACCGCTGAACGCTGGTAGAGCCTTGCGATAACGACGATAAAAGTGCTCGCGGTCACGCGCAATCCCATCGTGCAGCCGCGGTGATACAAGAACTTTCGCGATCGACGGCTCGGTGCTACCCGATTTTGCCAGCATGGAAAACTCACAGCTCTTTGGCCCAACCTCCTCCCGTACGAAGCGGTTAACAAGTTTTTCACCTTGCTCAACCGTAAGCCCATCAGGCAAGGCCAACGTGATGGCATGGGCCGCAGGCCCAGTCTTACGCTCTGACTGATCTGCGCCCTGCCATATTGCGGTGCTATCAGGCCGCGCCCAATCAGGCATGTTCGAAGTGCCCGTAGCAATGACAGCCATTTCCTCCTGATGCACAGATTTCATTTCCCGAGCTGCCTCTTCGACACGACCCTTTGGAACCGCCTTGATCGTGATGGTGTTGTCTTTTTTGCGCATTATCAGTTACCTCATCTATTTATTGAAATTTAATGTTTGCATATACTCTGCATAACATTAGCCAATAAATATCAATAAATAACCAAAATTCCCCAATGGCATAAATTAGTAACTTTGGATACGCTATGACTTTCCTAAAAAAGGCGCTCTTCTAGCTGCAGCGATAAGCCTTTTGCTTTAATTATTTGTATATTTATAGTTAAAGTCAATTTAGGGTTAAAAGCATTGTATTGTATAAATTATAACTATAAATCCAATATATATACAATTACTACTTAATGAGACATCGCAGTTACCTGTATCAGTCGATACAACTCATATCAAGCTATCTTTTATGTATTTATATTTAATACCACACCTCATATACTATTCCTAGAAAGTAAATTTTTACATAATTTACATATATGTTATGCAACATCCACACTTAATTCCATAAAGGATAAATAGCATGATTGATCAATTACTTTTTAATGACTACAAAAACAGCAACCATGCTTCCTTGGGTGAGCTGATCAACAGCCTGTTCCAACACTGCACGTCTGAGGTTCTGGCGATTCGCATTAATGTCAACTACAAGGTTGAATATAGAGATCGCATTACCTTGGAGATGGTGCAGGAGCATCGCCGTCATCTTTTCGACAACCGCAGACGCAATACCACGCTTTTTGGGGATTTATTGGGATATGGATGGTGCCTTGAGTATGGGGTACTGAGCGGATTTCACCATCACCTGCTTTTTCTTTTTGATGGTCAGCAGCGTCGTTCAGATATCAACTTGGGCTTGAGCATTGCTAAATATATCGATACGGTTATTACCGGAGGAATGTCGCACTCCCACGTTTCAAATGTCAATAAGCATCAATATGAGCGAGAAGGTACTTTGGGCATTGGAGCAATTGCCCATAACGAGATTACCTTACGCAATAATCTCTTGAAGATCGTCGCTGGGTACATGACCAAGGGATCTATTCACGATAGTGCTCGCGAGTTTCTTCCGGATGGCACAGCGTTTCGTACCTTTGGGCGTAGTGCGTTACCTCGTCCTAAACCGGACTGGCAGAGCCACGCAGGACGTCCTCGCAGCACTGAGGTAAAGCGAGGGGTCAGTCATGGAAAATAAAGCCTTGGAAGCCGCATTAAATGCCTTAGATGAGGCATTACGTAGGCCGATGACTGGTCATGATGGGGAATCGCCGTTAATTACCTACCTTGGTCAGGTAATTGAGCAGCATTCTCTGCTCCGTGCAGTTCATCTCGACGTGACCTATTCCCCTGAATACCAGGGGATCATGAACTCGACGATGCTGGAGATTACGAAAGATCGCTTCCTAGATGATCAGGAAAAGCAATCATCCTTGCTCAAGGGATTGGTCGGGTATGTCTGGTCAGTAAATGAAGTTGCTGGCCAGCTGCATCAGCATTTCCTCGTGCTGATAAAGGGTCCGCTGCGGCTTTGCATTGCTGAAGGAACAGATCTGCCGAGGTACTTTGCTGAAACGATTGTGCTGGGTACTGCTCAGTGTGAGATCGTGAAATGGGAGGATGCTGATGATGGCGACGCTGATACCTTGCTCATGCAGGGAAAGGCGTCTCTGAACTATCTACGTCTGATCCAGCGTGTTCAGGAAATGACGACGCGATAATCGCTGCTTGGGTCAGCGCAGCGTACTTTTCAAGGTAAGTTTGGAAAATGCCTGCTATCTGCTTGTGCCAAGGATAGAAAGGACTATCGGCATCTACGCGCTCACCTGAGGCAATCCATTGCCTGATCGTCGTGCCGTCTGTACATGCGTATTTGCTGGTGAACTAAAGTTGATCTCACGTGGAGCCAAACGCTTGCATTCGATATGATGGCGCAATCGCTGGCTGGACATTTGGGTCTGTTAGAGCAAGCATTTCGCAGAGGGCGTGGCCATCAATGATCACGGCGAATTCTCTGCATCTTTCCGCTAGCTTCACGCTTTAACCGGACTGACTGGCCAACGTCGTCAAACTTCGATCATAGAAGCTTCCTGCCATCTCTATAACTGCCAAGGCCTTCAGATCATGAATATCGAAGAACTACCTTTCGGAACCTGCTTCGAGTACAGCGGCGATGAATTTATAAAAACTGGCCCTACGTATGGCACGGGCCAGTTGGGGCCGAGACAGATACTCAGGAACGCTTATCTGAAGCGTATTGATTACGTTCTTGGGACATCTGAACAAAAGCTGACAAAGACTGTGCTCCGATCTGAACTAGCCAATACTTTCGATTCTTTTTTCACGGATTGCCAGACGTTGGTGCCGGAGGACAAACGGATCGAATTGGAGCTATTGAGATGGCGATTTTTTCGGGCATTGACAAAGTCGAAGTCAACGCCATGCGCAACACTTACAGATCGCCTCGATTCCATGAATCAATTTCTCGCCGAGGGAAATGGGCGAGGGTCGCTGAATTCCACAGCAACCGTATTTAATGGCACAGTCGGCTATTTCTTTATTGGCTCCATTACGCTTTCAGGCGTTAAGCAAGAGTGCATCTTCTTTTCTGACTGTGACAACGACATTATCGTTTCGTCATTCCTTAAGATCGAGGACGCTGTGATGAGTGGCAAGTTAACTGCACTGCTCGGTGCAGCACAAGCAGAGAGTTGGCCAGTGCTTGCAGACCATGAGAAGTTGGACTTTGCTGCACAGGTCAAGAATGTAAATGATTTTCTGGCTGGTGATAACGGACAGGCTCAACAGCCTCTGGCGTCACGGGTAACTGTATATGGCGGAAGAGCTGGGTACTTCTTCAAAGGTTCAACTGACGTCGAAGGAAAAATGCAGGACTGCATCATCTTCTCAGATCTTCACGAACAGAAAATAATTACGTCCTTCCCTCCGATACCTAAGTATTGGGAACCATCGCAGCAAAAGAAACACAAGAATTAGCGCAGTAGGCACCAAACGTATGGCGGCCGTTGCTGTCAGTCCGGGCGTGATGGCCTCGGATATGCCCCAAGCAGGCATTCGGGGCGGAAGCGCTCAAGCATGATAGACCCGAGATATGGGCAAAACGCGCAGTGCCGTTCTTGCTCAAGTTGTCGGTGAAAAATAGTGGGGAGTCGTTGCGGATTGAAACGTGCTGAATGACGCTTGCTCGGCCAGAGCGCCGCAAGTCGGCGCTGGTGGGACGGCGGTTAGTCGGCCAAAGCGGTCGGTCAGTGCGCGGCTTGTGAACGGCAGCTTCGGCATCCAAAAGCCGAAACTCGACTGCGCGCCACATACTGTCGCGTAGCAGCACTGCATGACTAAGGCATTGATATGATGTCTCAGGTCTGACAAATAAAAATCGGGCGATTGTCATTGACGTGAAAATGGTCTCGGAAAAGCGCCCAGAACGGTAGACAGTTAGAGGAGATGGAGGCGGTGGCAATCACTATTGTTGACGTCGAGGATGTGTTGGCTCAGCGGCCACACCCGCTCACGCTCGCTACGTTGCAGGCGCTCAATCCCGTGCGAGAACCCTATCGGGTACTTCTTCTGCAACCCACAGGCATTATCGAAGCAAATGACATGCGGGTTGGTCACGCGGATGCAGCACTCGGCCATGCTCTTTGCAGCGGCTTCGTCGCTGCTGCAGTTCAAGCTCACGCAGATTTGGTGGTTGCGCCTGAATACTGTGTCCCCTGGACCGTCGTAGACGAAATTATTGAGGGACGGCATCGCCCGCCGATAGGCGCCGTCTGGGTTCTCGGTTGCGAAAGCATTCACCCGACGGAAATCCAATCGCTGGCCGAGGACTGCAATGCAGGAAATCAGTGCGTTTTTCACCACGAGCCGCTCGACCCGCGGCAGGTGGCGCAACGGCGCTACGTGGACACATTGCTCTACATTTTCTGGGCCAAGGACGCTGATGGGCACGAAGTGCTATTCCTACTCGCGCAGTTCAAGACCGTCGCGTGTAGGGACTACCGCGACATTGAGCAAACCTCGCTGTGCCTCGGGAAGGCGGTATACGCATTCAATCGTGGCGCCGGAAAGATGAGTCTGTTGTCGATCATCTGCTCCGATGCCTTCGAGTTTTCCGGTCACGTAGATCAGGCTCACCTCAACTGCTTGCTCATCCACATCCAGCTCAATCCCAAGCCTGCTCACGTCGACTATGCTGCATATCGTGCGCGGCTGTGTGCCGTCGGCACAAATAGCCATGTCGAACTGCTATGTTTGAACTGGGCCAAAAATGTCAAGGAGGTGAAAGGCGGCGGTAAGTTTGCCGAGTGGAAGAACGTTGCCGGGTCCGCTTGGTATGCGCCGCCATCGAAATTCGGCGCGGACGATGGCTTGATCGACGAACTGCACCGACGAGGGCTTTACTACAGCCTGTTGGCGCAACGATGGCATTCCTTCTTCCTGAACTACGAAGGCCAGATTCTTCAACTACAAAAGCAGAAGCTTCTATTTGCAGGCGAACAAGCCATTGTGCCAAAGAACTTTGTCGCGGTCGAAGAGCGCTGGACATGGAACTCTGCCGTGGGTGCCTGGGAAGCCGGCGCTATTGCCAACGACGGATTCGCCGTCGCGCTAAGCAGCTATCAGGCCATTGCAGGACAGCTGCAGCAGACATCGCAAGTGAGCCCGCTTGCGGTAGAGCGAGCAATAGAAATACTTGTCGGTCCTCGTGGGAGTCCAACGACGTGGTACGCAGTCAACGAACTAGACGCGTTCCAGTTGGAGGGGGACGAGGAATCGATTCGAAGGGTGACGGTCCATCAAGAGGTGGAACCTACAAGACCGGGCGTCACCTTTCGCAGAAAACGACTACAGCGCGCACATGATGCGATCAGACTGACCCAGAGTCCTGTTCCATGGCCCGCGCCTGTGCGGGATCTGGCTGACGGCTTCTGTTTCGCATGGCGACAGGAGGCGCCGCACCACAACATAGAGCCGTCCGCTGGAGGGCGTGGTTCTGCTGCGCTCGTCTATCTCGCTGATCAGGCTGACGATGCGGAGATCGATGTCGTTCACCAGAAACTCACACAGGCCATCGTAGGCCATGCTCTCAGTATCGCCATTAGAGATGGCAAGAGCGGCGATGAACTCATGGATGCGATCGTTCGTGCGCAGGATCGGCTGTGCGTTGTCTTTCGCAGGGACAACAACTATGGCGCTCGCGGACCACAATTTACGAATCTTATCGACATTCCCGCCGGCGCTTCGCCGGTGGATTTCGCGGAAGACAGGTCATGATCAATGCCCAGCAGGTGGAAGCGATGCTCAGGGGGCGATACCCCGACCTCGAAGACGTGAGCCCCGGGGTGTTTCGCGGGATCGATCGTTTCGGCTCACGCGAGTATGCGATCCGCTACTTCGATCTAAACGATCAGCTGGCGACAACGGCCGCATCGCTCAAGCGCTATCAAGAAGAAGTGCTTTCGCCGATGTACTTCTCCACGCAGGTCGCCACGGATCTGCGATGGAGCCACTACCTCTATTTCGTCACGAGCGACGAAGAGGCTGCGCGCGGGGAGTTCGGCCGACTGAAAGCCACGGTTGAGACAGACCGGGAATACGCCCGCAAGCAGGTTGTCCGCGAAGGAGATATACCTGAACTTCTTTCCAAAGGAAGCCCGGCCGCGCCGGCTGGTCCGCTACCTGTGGATCTGGCAACCACTTGGACGAAAGCGCTAGAGCAGCACGGGCTAGGTTTCATTTTGGACGACGATATCTCGGTACCTGACGCCGTTCGTCGTATTGTTTCCGGCTCAAAGGACAAGTCCGCAAGGCCGGTTTCTCCGATGGCGCTGCTGCCGGCAGAAAAGGCGGCGGCCGGCCACTTTCTGAAACGGCTAACCATCAAGGGATTTCGGCCCCAACCTGAACAGAAGGACCACCATTTGGGGCGCGTCAATCTCATTGTCGGCAGCAACGGCGTCGGAAAGACCTCGCTACTCGAAGCGATCGAGTTCGCGTACTGTGGACGAAACCGACGTTCCTCAGTCTTGCTGGACCCGACTTCTGTGACCTTGGAGCTAGATGACAAAGTAGAGAAGCTCTCCTCCACGACTGACGCGGCGCGACTGAGAGCGCGCCACTCGAACTGGTATGCGAAGACCGAACTTAAGAAGGTCAGCATTCAGGAAAGCTTCGGTAAGTTCAATTTTCTCGATACCGATGCTGCTGTCAATCTCAGCGTATCGGCGAGTTCGGATCAGATCGGCGCCGACGTCACACGCCTTGTGCTCGGAGCGGCTGCTGAAAATCTGGCCGATCGCCTGAGAAGGGTGGTCGAACAAGTGCGCGACGAGCTGAAGGGGCTACGCCGCGACAACGAGACCTACCAGCAAATGAAGGCGGCAGCTTCAGCCCGTGTCGTTACCATCAAGAATGCGCCGAAGCTCTCCGACAGTCTCTTTTTGGAATTGCTTTCAGCGGTGAAGCGGCTGGGATGGCTACAGCAGCCGGAAGACAAAGGCGGTATTGTTGCCTTGCGCGAGATGCTTCAGGAAGCGGTCTCTGCAACAGAACTACTTCGTCATTCTTCGGTCGATGTCCTGCATAGCGATCCGCAAAGCGCGCTGCAACTCTTGGCGAACCTGAACGAAGAGGCGGGCAAGGCATCGGCATTGGATGAGCGCGCCAAGGTTGCCAGACTGGAGCAATCCAAGGCCCTGCGCACCACGCAGACAGCGGCAGAACGGATGGCTGCAGTTGAGGCGCTGTTGCCGTACGCGCGCACGAACTTTCCGCAATTGGCCAAGCAAGTGCGGGATAGGCAAGATAGCTTCCGAACGCGGGCGGCAAGGCTAGCGCCCGTTGTCAACGACGAGCGCGCGAACGTCGCGGAGTATCTGCTGAACCAGGGCGTCGAGGCAGCTCTTTCTTCACTCCAGGCGCGCGCGCAGGAACTTCAACGTCAGGTAACCGCAGCCCGAACGTCTCTACAGGCATTGGAAAAAAGCCAAAGCAGCCTGACAGTACTCATGCAGCGCCTGCGTGCGACAGCCCAAGACATCTTGCAGCGCGTCCCAAATCCCGACCACTGCCCGGTTTGCCAGACGGAATTTGAGAGCGGTCAGTTGCTCATCCGGATGACGTCCGAGGTCGCCAGCAACACCTCAGAAGAAGCAGCGCTGCTCCAAACGAAAATTGCGCGGGCAGATGAGGAACTGGTCGTTGTCCATTCGGCCCAGTCGGTACTCGAGCCCATTCGGGCATTTCTGGGTGACGGCGCTCGATCGACGGCAGTTCATGAAGCGCTCGCGCAGATCGACCAGGAAAGAGCCCTGCTCGAACGCGAGCGCTCAAGTCTTGCAACGGTACAGCGCCAGGTCCAGCAGTTGCAGGCCGATGGCCTCTCTGCAGAAGACCTGTCAAACGGGTTGTTAGCGGCTGGACTGGCTGAACTGCCGTCGCTCGATAATTTGCAACTTGCGCAAGCAGAGCACAAGAAGGCGCTTTCGATTTCTCAAGAATCGTCTAGGAACGCCTTGCTGGAATTGGCTGGTATCGAGCGCGAGTGTGAATCTTTGGCCGAACGGCTATCGATCGAGCTTCCCGACGGTGCCGACGCGCTCGCGAAGGCGGCTCAAAAGAAGGTTTCCAACTTGGAAGCCGCGCTCGGCGCTCGGCAAGCGCTCGCCTCGATGATGGCCATCGGCGTAAATATGACCAGCAACGAAATTGCGCTCGATATTTCCACGACCCAGCAGCTTGTGGCAAGGGTCGCTACTGCTATCGCACAAGAGAGTTCGAATGATGCTGAACTCGACAAGGAAACCAGGGCGGTCGTAGACTTTGCTGACAAGATTGAGAAGTGCAATAAGAAGATCACGCGGCTGGTGGATGCCGAGGGCGTTCTGAGTACCTTGACGCAACAAAGCTCTGGCGGAGAATTGACCAACCAGATTCTTGCCGAGAATGCGCAGGAGATTGCGCGCACTTTCGCCAGCATTCACATGCCGAATGAGTTCGAACTGAAGGCCGACGGCGGCGTGCTAGTTATCGTCCGCCGCAAGACGGGCGGTAAGGTGGAACTCGATCAAATGAGTACCGGACAGCGTGCCGCTTTTGCACTTTCACTTTTCCTGGCGATGAACGGCCGCCTTCGCTCCGGCCCACCTGTATTGCTCTTCGACGATCCAGTTGCACACGTCGACGACATCAACGTCCTGTCGTTCCTAGACCATCTGCGGCATTTGGCGATCAATGGTTCTCGACAAATCTTCTTTGCGACGGCTGATACGAAGCTCGCCGGACTTTTCCGCCACAAGTTTCGGTTCCTTGGTGATGAATTCAAAGAATTGCCACTGTCACGGACATGACGTGTGACTTCGCGATGGCGTCCCAGGCTGCCACTTCGAAAGAACTACGCGCAGACTGCTGGCAAGTATCTACTGCTTGAACGCACCATGGATACCGCCAGCCGGCATCGCCAACCTCCTTAAGAAGCTATCGTGTTGGGGCGGCGGAGAGATCCCCAATGAAGTCCGCTTTCGATGTAATGCTTACTTCAGGTTTGTGCCGAAAGCAGACCAGGAAGCAAAGATGACTGAAGGCCCGCTTTGGCCGATGAGAAGTCAATGCCGGCCAATTTTGCTACGACAGCAAACGCCTCGAAGCGGCCCTACGAGGTTTGGGCCATGAAGTGGCTCACGCGACCGTAGCGGAAGCAGCGCGAACCAGACAGCAGACATTCACGTAGAGTTGCGGGCTGCGCGGCTTTTTGCGCAGGTCCGGTGGAATAATTTTGTTAGATTGCGGCGGCGCGCCACAGAGCTTCATAGATACGCAACTTCTCAGGGATGACATCGCTTGATAGAGGCGCGAGATAAGTAGGTTTCTGAGCTGCAGCGTCCTTTATGGAGGCGCCGAGTACCCAACACTGGGCATCGTCAATGAAAATGACTCTGTCGTGGATCTCGGAACTGCGACGGACTTCGACTGAAGTGGCGCGCTGCGTTCGAAAAGTTTCCGCGGCGACCCTGACGCTTTCTGCATAGCGAGATACGAGTAGTCTTGTGCCAATACCTTGCCGTAGATTTGTAAGGTAGCCATCAAATATCCCGTTGTCCATGTAAGGATCAATGATAAAAAGTGACTTCGAAGCGCTCTCGACCAACTCGTTAAGCGCCTTGAAGAAGTCGTATACCGCGCCAGGCCCGAAGATCTGACCTGGCTGCGAAGGCAGTGTGTTTTCTCTTGACGCAACAGCCTCATGCAATGTTGTTAGCACAGAGCCGTAGTTCATTTCGCGGTTGAGGTTGCCAGCCATCGCGCGGGCTTCAACTCGGAAGAGTATTGCTTGAGTCGGGTTCCACTCTGTGATGAGGGACGAGGCTTTCCCTAGCCATTGATGTTGTTCGGCGCCATAAGGTCCGCGCCCCCTCCAGGGAGGTTGCTCTCGTAGAAGGCGCCGAAGCGCATCAAGTAGAACTTGAGGGGTCATGTGATTCCCAACTTAGAAGTCACCAGCGCTGCGCGGCTTTATCGCGCAGCGTCCGTGTTGATGGAGGGGGTAGCCATAATTATTCGACTAATTTCCATCCGGAACCCGAACGCTCGACTTTCGCAAGGCCACACGATTTGAGGCCAGTCGGATTACTTTCCTCTGGGGCGTAGCACTGCTTTTCAATTAGCGCGTGGCGAACACTTGCCCAATTGCCGCTGCGCGGCCCCCACTCAGGTTCATAGTTTGCGACTCTGCGAAACTTCCCCGACCGCACTTGCCAGATTTCAACATTATTCGGGCTGTAGCCAGCGAACATGTCTTCAGAGATCGACAAGAAGTGTTGCCCGTCAGGAGATGCGAAGGGATAGCCAGAAGGGAAGGCGCGTTGACCGGAGTGTTGATGGATGACCATATAGGCACCACCCTCGTAGTATTGGACGTGGAGGACGTGGCTATTGAGCTTTCGACTAAAGCCAAGATAGCTGTATGAGACTGAGCTATCTCCACTTTCCGTTGGGTTGTCTACAAGCGAGACAGTTATCTTTTCGAGGCGGAGCCGCAATGTATTGCCTGAGCGGCGAACGGCATTTCCCTTAGCGGATAGCTCCTTTCGCTCAATTCCTCTTGCGCAGCGGAACGTATTGAAATTCTTTTCTGAACATTCAGGCACGCCAGTTTCTATCGACTCTGGGGCAATGTATCCGAACGCAAATGCATCAGGTATTGCACCCACTGCAAGGACCACAATCAAATAGGTAAGGGCGATACGCATTATGGCTAACAGTTATTCAACGGACCCATCGGGCCGCATATTGATAAGTTCTTAAGCATGCTGAAATTTTTTAACTGCATGTTTTCTTGTGAGTATATGTGAGTAAGGTGTCAGCATCTGCATCAATAGTACGGACAGCGTGTTTTCAGTAACGTTGGCGACGAAGTTTGCCCGATGAAACAGAAATGTCTGCTTTCGAGCAACGACCTATCTCCCGCTGATGGTCGGGCGCTGGATCAGAACTCAGCAAACGCCATTGACGGCTAAAGGTTCCCTGCTGTCGTAGCCTCTTGGGCGACCGGCGCAAAGCGCTGCTGGATCAAGCAGTATTGAGACAAACTCCCCCAAGCTAGGTGATTTCGGACTTTGAAATGAAGGATGAATCGATGTTCGATATACGAGAAACGGTAATCACTCTGACCCCTTTGGTTATTTCTGGTTCAATGGATGATTGATGAATATCGCCTTGCCGAGGTCATAGCCATCTCGCATGGGTGGGCACTGATGGCCCTCATGAAAACCGGGGACTGGGATTCCTCCATACGCCCGCAAATAAGTGATGACCTCACCCAACACCCTGCCGTCGCCCGCGCGGACGTAGCGCGCCGAATACTTGCTCACCCTCGGCCAGGATTCGCGAAGAACTTCGATCTCGATCTTGCCTTCAACGATTGGTTCTTCGGATACCGGTTTAGCGTACGGTTGCGGCTTCACCCCGGGAACACGGACTCTCGTATTCTTTTCGTACGTCCCGTCAGCTTGTGGCGGCGGCAGATAATGCTCCGGCGCCATCACCCGCTCATACACCCGGACACCCACGTTCTTGCCTCCATCGGCGGCGCAGAGTTCGTCGATCTTTCTGTCCCAATTCCTCACTTGCCATTCGAGGAAAAAGCCGTAGGCGACGAGCGCGGCGAGGATCAAGCCTGCGACGGCAAGGAACTTTACTAGGGGGCTTTTCATGCGACAGCCCTCCAACCTATGTCGTTGCCTGCGAAATCGCAAAAAGCGCCGCCCCACCAGCGCCGAATTGCCGGAATACCCTGTTGCTTTAAGGTCACACCGCCCTCATTAATCGTCTCAAACAACCTCATCATCTCACCGCGCCCTAAGACTCTCATTTCACATTCCGGACAGCTGAGGATAACTGTCGAGACCGCAATATCGCATATGACGGGCCGCTTTCGGGCGGAGTTGAGAAGTGACGCGTGTGGCAGACTATGTGAGTAGATCGACACCGACGCCAACGTCTGCAGTAGGTTCAGAGCCGACCGACGGCACGAGAAACTGGCGGACCGCTCCTGGCCGAATCCACCAGTTCGATAGCGTTCCAGATTGCTGCCGCTGCAGAACGATTCGCGTGCATATCGATTGTCGGCAATGGCCGAGCAAAAAAACCTCATCCTCCCTCAATCCGCAACGACTGTCCATTGTGCTTCGCCGTTAGCCGCAGCAGAAACGGTACCGCCCGCTTCGCCCATACCTCCGGACCATCGTGATTGTCCGCATCGGCGCCAAACGCCTGCCTGAGCATATCCGTAGCAATCACTCCTGGGCTCACCGCCACAGCCGCCATGCCTTTCGGCAGTTCCTGAGCCAAGGCCTGAGTTAGCCCTTCAATGGCAAACTTACTGGCACAGTAGGGTGCGACATTCGGTGACGTGGTTTTGCCCCAGCTCGAACTCACGGTCACGACAATGCCCTTGCCCGCGGCAATCATGGCCGGGAGGAAGTGCCGCAAGGTATTCGCCACCCCCTTAACATTCGTATCAATTAAGCGATCAAAGGCCAGCGCATCAATTTCCCACAAGGGCGCCGGATCATTCATCAGGGCTGCATTGCAGATCAGCAGATCTGGGACACCGACGGTCTTGAGCACATGGGCTGCCCATTGGGCCACTTGCCTATCCTGAGTCACATCCATCACAGAGAACCTGTTCCCGGCGTACTGGCGTTGCAAAGCCTGAATCGCCGCTTCGGATCGTCCGCATCCGGCCACCACGTGGCCCTCGGCGATCAGGCCATCGACCAAGACTCGTCCCAGCCCCCGGGTGACTCCGGTTATTGCAATTCGACGCGGGGGCCTTGGGGATGGTTTGGTCATGACGGCATCCTACAGCCACTATCCCAGATTTTTTCAGATCTATATCACTGCATTGGGAACCCACAAGGTCTCCCGGAATTTCCATCACCTGCGTGATCGTGACGGAACCTATCTAGTTCAGCAACGCTGCGCCAAGGCTCTTATCAAGGGCCGCCAATCAACCCATCTGCACGGAGTATTTCATGATCCAGTTTTCTGCCTTAGAGCTGCTGGCGGCCTACATCATCTGCGCTCTCTTCGGCGCTGCCGCCGCCTGTGGCCTGCGCAGCTACGCGGACCACATCCGTACCAAGCCGACCTGATACCGTAACCCCCTCAGGTTTCCTGCCCACCTTCGCCCGGTCGAGTTCGCTCACCGGGCGTTTTGCTTTTGGAGCCCGAATGACCACCATCACTAGCACCCGTCTCTATTTCAAAAGCGGCTCGTCTGATAAGGAATACGCCGCCGACATCGTTCAGTCCGACCGCGGCTATTTCGTCAATTTCCGCTACGGCCGACGCGGCCACACCCTGACCGCTGGCACCAAGACCGAACAGCCCGTTTCCTTCGAAGAAGCGCAATCTATTTACACCAAGCTTGTGGCGTCCAAGGTTTCCAAAGACTACACACCCAACGGCACCGACACTCCCTATCAGGACAGTGTCGATTCGGACAGAGCCACAAACTTCATCCCGCAACTGTGCAACCCGGTGTCTGACACCAACGCCCTCGGTCTGATCTACTCACCGCACTGGGCCGCGCAGGAGAAGATGGACGGCGAACGCCGTGCCGTCGATGCCACGCTGCAACACATCATTGGCATCAACCGCAAAGGCCTGCGTGTGCCTTTGCCCCAGCCCATCGTCAAGGAGCTCTATGTCCTGGTGCAACGCCACGGTGGCATTTTTCTGGATGGCGAACTGGTCGGGGATGTCCTGCACGTCTTTGATCTGCTTCGTCATGGCGATCTGCCTTTACATGCCGCGCCTTGGCACCAGCGCATTACCCTGGCTACACATCTGCTGACTGGATTCACCTCAATTCGCGTGATTCCTGTCGCCTACTCACGCGATGACAAGCGCGCTCTGTGGCATCAGGTCAAGGATGCCAAAGGCGAAGGTATCGTCTTCAAAGCGATGAATAGTGTCGTAGCGCCTGGCCGGCCGAATTCCGGAGGTGATTGGCTCAAAGCCAAATTTGTCGAATCCGCAACCTGCTGTGTCATGGAGATCAACCTAGGCCGGCGCAGCGTCAAGCTCGGGGTCATGGATGCCCATTTCCTCGGCAAAAGTCGGTTGGTTCCCGTGGGCAATGTCACGATTCCGCCCAACTACCCCGTACCGGAAGCCGCGACGGTGGTCGAGATTCAATATCTCTACGCAAACCCAGGCGGCAGTTTGTATCAGCCCATCTATCGCGGTCCGCGTACCGATGTCGGCATCGAGGCCTGCCGTCTGGATCAACTCAAACTCAAGCCGGCACAGGAAATATCGCCGGTGCCGGCTTGACGGAGAGAACGATGCCACCGCTACTCAAGGAACTCCTCATCGCCGCCGCGGTCGCAGCGGCACGCCTGCTGGCTCACACCCTCTCGCAGCAAAAGCGCAACGGCCGGCCACCCTGGCCACCGACCGCGCCGTAACCCGCTTTATCCAAACCCGCCGTTCCCATCGCCCCGTCCACCTGTTTGGTGCCGGGGCTTTTTTAAGCCTATCAAAGGAGAATTACATGGCTCACGAAGTAGAAACAATGGCCTACATCAACGCCACCCCCTGGCATGGCCTCGGTCAGCAACTCACTCCGCAGCAACCCATCGAAGTCTGGCAACGCGAAGCCGGAATGGACTGGCAAATCCGTGAAACCGACGTCCTGTTCAACGTCAGTGACGAAGGTGGTCTGCATGTCAAAACCAATCCCGATGCCAAAGTCCTGTATCGCTCTGACACCCATGCGCCGCTATCGGTCGTTTCCAAGCGATACAACGTGGTGCAACCCCATGACGTGCTGGAGTTCTACCGCGATCTCGTATCCGTGGGTGGCTTTGAATTGGAGACGGCAGGCGTCCTTAAATCAGGCCGCAAGCTGTGGGCACTGGCCAAGACTGGGCAGGAAACTCTGCTCAAGGGCGGTGATTCCGTAAAAGCCTACCTCTTGCTCGCCACAAGCTGTGATGGCAGTTTGGCCACCACGGCGCAGTACACCTCCATCCGCGTCGTCTGCAATAACACCTTGCAGTTGGCCGTCGCCAGTTCCGCCGGATCAGTGAAGGTGCCGCACAGCGCTAAATTTGATCCCGCCCAGGTAAAACAGGAACTGGGTCTGGGCCTGACGGCGTGGGATACCTTCATCACCGACATTCGCCAACTGGCCGAGCGTAAGGTAAATAAGTTCGAAGCCATGAACTATCTGGTCAATGTGCTGGGTGAACCGGCGTTGCCACTGGCTGAGCAACCCAACCAGAAAGCGTTACAAACGGTGCAGTCTTTGTTTGTGGGTGGTGCCAAAGGCAGCGAGTTGGCATCCGCTGATGGCACCGCCTGGGGACTCGTCAATGCGGTGACGGAATTCTGTGACCAGCATCGTCGTGCCCGTAACCAGGATTACCGCTTGGACAGCGCCTGGTTTGGTCAGGGTGCGGTGATCAAAGAGCGTGCCTACCGGGAAGCCATGAAGCTGGCGGCTTGATCCACAAAATCTGTGGATAACTCTGTGGGCAGGCAGGCCAAAGGCCGTTCATTACATCGTCGGTGTGCTTGATCCATTTCGGCTCGCTTGGTTCCCGCGTTCTCTATAACCACAAGAGTCTTTACCGCGCTTATGGGCTCAAGAAACTGAAAAGCGCGATCCCCTCTGTTGCACCGCTGGCTGACGTTTCAGCTATTGCCCCATCGCCCCGATCAGTATTCCTGATCGGGGCGTTCTCATTTTTTAGGAGACCGTTATGAGCGTCGTCGTACGCCACCCCGAATCATCTTCCCCCGAATCCCAAACCAAACCCAAACCGGCTCTGCGCCTGATCAAGACCCACGAACTGTCCCGTGAGGACTGGCTCGACGTGCGTAAGCAAGGCATCGGCAGCAGCGATGCCGCCGCGGCGGTTGGCATCAGTCCGTATCAATCGCCGCTGGAACTATGGCTCGTCAAAACGGGTCGCGATCAACGCCTACCCAAGACTGATCCCAATGACCAGGATAGCCCACTCTATTTTGGAAACCTGTTGGAGCCTATTGTCGCAAGCCATTACACCAAACGTACCGGCAACCGAGTGCGGCGGATCAATGCGGTGCTTCAGCATCCTGATGCCGACAAAAGTTTCATGCTCGCCAATATCGATCGTGAAGTTCTGAATGCCGACGTTCAGATTCTCGAATGCAAAACAGCCGGAGAATTCGGAAGTCGGCTCTGGCGAGACGGCGTCCCGGAGTATGTGCAGTGCCAGGTACAGCATCAACTGGCCGTCACGGGTAAAGCCAGTGCCGATGTCTGTGTCCTGCTCTGTGGTCAGGAGATTCGCATTCATCGCATTGAACGCGATGACGCCCTGATTGCTCGGCTGATTCAACTGGAACGGGAATTTTGGAGCTACGTGGAAGCGGATACCCCACCGCCGGCGGATGGTTCGGAATCAGCGGAAATCGCCTTGCGGGCCTTATATTCCCAGGACAGCGGCCAAACACTCGACCTATCGGCGGACCGGGAGATGTCCGCCACCTTCGCTGATCTGGGTGGCGATCCGGCAAACCATCGCCGAGCAGGAAAAGGTCGAGGCGCAGCTGAAGCAGAAGATCCAGCAGCGTATGGGCGATGCCAGTAAAGCCCTGTTCGAAACCGGCAGCGTGAGTTGGAAGCGATCCAAGGACAGCCAGGGTATCGATCTGGAAAAGCTGCTTCAGGCACATCCGGATCTCAAAACGCGCTACGCCTTGAGCAAGCCGGGCAGTCGTCGTTTCTTGATGAGCTGATCCACCACGTTTTATCGCCGCAAGAACTACCCATCCCGCATCACCCCAACACCACGCAACCCCGTCATCCCACCGCAGCGGACGACGGCGTGTGGAACGTGGCCGGTCTCCCTGCGGAAAGGAGGCCGGCAACACCCATCATCACAGGAGAAAGCAATGATCAAAGGTTTGGCTATCACCCCGCCCATTACCGGGCGGATTTCTATCGGTCGTGTCGTTGAAAGAAACGGCAAGCGGCTCCCCGAGAAGGACGATCAATTCACCATCACGACCCAGATACAAGGCAAGGACGGCTGGTTGCAGCACAGTCTGGATGAGCGGCTACGCAATGGTCAGGAAGGCGCGAAGCTGCGCTCGATTCCGATTCGGCTGATGTTCAATGATCCGGATCTCAATCTCAGAGCTGACTACAGCCTGTTTGACCGCAACACCGGGCGACCCATGTGCACCGGCAATGGCGAAACCTGTCGGCGCTTTACCGGCAAGGGCATTGAGACCTTGCCTTGTCCGGCACCCGAAGGCTGTGAGCTGGCCAAGGCGGGATGCAAGCCGTATGCGCGGCTGAACGTCCAGATTGAGGTGACGGAGTCACTACCGACAACATCGCCATCAACGACACCCGAGGCAAAGCCTACCCGCAGTCGAGAAGCCGGGACGTTCATCTTCCGCACCACCGGCTTTAACAGTATCCGCACACTGGCGGCACGCCTGAGTTACTTCGAAGCCTTGTCGGGAAACCGGCTGTCTTGTTTGCCGTTGAGCATGAAGTTGCGAGCCAAGACCACGACGATGAGTCATCGGACGCCGATTTACTACGCGGACATCACCTTGCGTGATGGGCAAAGTGTCGAGGAGGCCTTGAGTAATGCTCGGGCGATTGAAGCGCGGCGCCAATCTGCCGGGTATGACCAAGTGGCGCTCGATGCAGCGGCACGGGCCGGATTTGCCAATGGGGCGTTCGAAGATTCGGATGACGACGCCGCCGAAGTGGTGGAGGAATTCTTTCCGGAGCAATCGGAGGAGGGTGACAGACAGCGAAAAGCCGACTCGGACGCTGGTGCTACTGCAGCAAAGAGCCAAACAAGCTTGCGTGAAAAGTTAGAACGTAAGGCAATGGCGACGACAAATTGATGCAATCAAAGGAGAACAAAAATGAGTATTTTTGACAGCATAAATCCCGCCAAAATGGCGCTGATGGCCGGCATCGGCCTGATCGGGATAGGTATCGCCGTAGCGAAGCAAGTCATGGGCGACGACGAAGAGGATCTGGATAAATTCGGGCCGGACTATGACTCCCGTTTTTTCGAAGCCTATGCCCGCGGATTTCGCGAGACGAAAGATCTGGATTGGTAGGACAGAGAGAAGGGCTTCAAAGTGAGGCCTTTCTTTTTTTTACTACATCACTCCATAAACTGAAGTGAAGTGAACGTGTCCTGCCTATTCATCGATACGCCCTCCGGATAACCACACTCCGGCCTAATGGCTGCGGCTTAACTGTGGCTGCCGATTATTCATGGCACAGAATTTCGCCCAATCCGCTGTCCGAATGCCTGCTGCCGCCGAATCTAGGGAAAAGGTAGTAGATTATTGGACAAGATGACAGGCGAAAAACTCGGAATCAGATTTACATTCATGCAGTTGCGAATCAACTCATTCTGTCCAATAACCTGTTCACTCCCCGATTTGGGGGAGACTTTACGTTATGCGTCAGAGACACGCCATGCGTAATCCTCCCGAACACCACAAGGCAATTGTTCACCATCTTCGCGATCGCTTTAGTTCGCGTGGCAAGGTTTTCGCCTATCGCGACAACAATGGAAAGCTTCCTATGCTTATCGCCGAATTTGACTGTGAAGCTGGGCGCTTCTATTCGACGATTGGTATTTGTGATCGTAAGCTCCCTATTCCTTCCGGCGTCCATGAACTTGCCGCCATTGGAAAACCACCTTGGCTTCCAAACGCTGTAGCTAGTTCCATTTACTACTTGCGCGGGCGTTCCTTCGATGAGTGGCCTCTTGTCTGCGAAGATGTTGTGAAGTCCAACGCAAAAGTACCTACCGGCACATGGCCTACATGCCTGCTCGGCACGAGTTTCATGTTCCTTCATTGAAGACGCATGTGCGCTGGTTATTGGGTCTTCCAATCAAGGACGCCGAGATATCGCTCAGTAGTGATGCGCTCGCCGCAAAAATCCAAGCGTGTTATCCCACTTGGCTATTCGGCGATGACGCATAACCCTACAGTCGAGCGGACCTGCGCAAAAAGCCGCGCAGCGCCGCTCACCTCCACGTTAGACCGCATGGCACGATCTTCCTATCGCCGTCTTGAAGTCGGTAGCACCTTGCTCATTCCAGTGGATGACGAGCGAATCGCTGTTGGTCACGTCATCGACCCTGGGCGTGAATTCTATTTGTGCGTCCTAAGCCTCTTTTTTCGGCAAGCGACGTGATTCCGCCTTTGACCGGAGTCCCAATTGCGCTGATCGGTATGTCTGGCGACGAGCAGCTTTGGCATAGCCGATGGAGCATTGGTGACACTCGTGATCCTCCAGTCAATATCCCGCGCCCGAACTACGTTTTAAATACCCAAAATGGGTTGATGTTGAAAAGCTTCTTCGACGAAGATATTCGCCAAGCAAATGGAAGCGATCTTGCGTTTTATGGTTATAGGCATTCCAAATCAGGTATTGGATTTACCCATGCAATGCAACACATCCACAACATATGTGCGTGCACGTATGATTACAGTCGCATAACGTACAACCATGTTGTCGCTCGGTGCGCACAGCTTCCTCCTGGCGATGCGGTCTAACCCTTCAGTCGAGCGGAGCTGCGCAAAAAGCCGCGCAACCCGCTCACTTCCACGTTGGGCGTCATAGAGCCGCCTCATGATGATTAAGCTGAGTACTCAATGAAACACCATTTCGCTGACTTCTTGGATCGTGAGGGAGACTATTGGACAGTGGTACCCAATCGCGAACGTTTCATCGATGAGTTCGAATGCACTGACGAAGGTGATCCGACCATTCAAGTTGCGCTCATCGGCAAAGATTCCAAAGACTGGGAAAAGTGCCTCACGCTTCCCAACTTAGAAGAAATTACTCTTCATGAAGCAAACTCTGACCAGTTCGAAGCTGTCAGCAATTTCACCCAAATCACGAGGCTTCGCGTAACGCACTTTCGTCCAAAACACATAGAAGGTCTAGCGAAGCTAACTAATCTGGAAGAGTTGGTGTTGGAATACGTGTCTGGGTTTTCAGACTTATCCCTGCTCTCCGGACTTTCAAAGTTACGATCTTTGCATCTTGAAAACTTGAGGCGAGTAAGCGACTTTTCTGGGCTTATGGGTTCTGCCTCCTTGCGTTATCTGAGCATCTTCGGCACTTTGGATTGGAACCAACCAATCGACAATTTCGAATTCTTGCGTGGCTTGCAGAATCTAGAGCACTTAGGCCTATCCTTTGTCACGAGCGCATGCAAATACCCCGCTTTTCTACCTGCGATTGCGCTCAAACGCCTTAAGAGAATCAAGCTCGCGCCGCACTATTTTTCAGCTCAAGAATATGCTTTGCTTTCAGCAATTCTAGAGGGAGTGTCTGGAGCGGGGTGGGGAGCGTATCGGCGAATCGCTCACAAGTCCATGGGGCTTCCTATCAATGACCCACGTCGCCTCTTGACCGATCTGGAGATAAAGGAGAAACATCCGGAAGTATTCATCAATATGGACGGGCGAAGGATCGCTGACCCAGATAGTGAATGGTTTGAGTTCACAGGCAAACGAGCGGGGCGTGTTAAATGCACCCATCCAAAAGCTTCAGAGAAATGCGCACAAGTAGCCCAGCAGTTTGAAGCTATGAAAACTGAGGCGCGCGCACTAATCACGCGTTTCACATAAATAGGGACGATTTGCTTTGTTTCTTGTCCAAGCAATGCCGCCCAACCCTACAGTCGAGCGGAGCTGCGCAAACAGCCGCGCAGCCCGCTCACTTCCGTTAGCCATCACGAGCATGCGCCCGTTCGGAAAGACCGCCATCCTCTTCGCTGGAACCGTGCTACTCCTTATGCTTCTCTGGTCGACCGCAAGCGTTTACCTGCTTGACCAATACGAGCGCGCTTGGGGCAAAGGTGGCTCAGTTCAAGTGTTGTGGATGCTCTCATTCAGTTTGGCCTTTCTCGCTCTGTTAAGTTCAGGGCTGAGTGCAAAGCTTGCTGGCCCGCAACGCGCAGTGCCTGTGGTTTGGTCAACCTCACCGGTCTTGCTTGCGTAACTATTACCGCATTAGTAATGTGGCTTCTCTCCGCAGTTCAACATCACCTTGCCAAGTATCTCTTGCTCGCGTGGCTTGGTTTGAGTCCTGCAGTTATTGGGTTTGTTCTGACGAAGCACCGTGGCAGTGTGGTCACAGATGGCTAACCCTACATTCCAGGGGAGCTGCGCAAAAAGCCGCGCAGCCCCCTCACTTCCACGTTAGACCTCAAATGACTCCCATCGCATATCTGTACCTACCGACACCCTCGCCAGAGAACGTAGCGGAAATATTTGAGAGCATTCTTGCGTCAGGTGTTTCCATTTCGCATTTCGGGCGCAACGATCCGCCAAAAAAATGGAACGGCGACACTCAAGCCATGGCTCGGCTAGTACTAGAACAACCCGAGTTGAATAAATGCGTATTCATGCGTGACAAAACAAACGCAATTGAACTCACAGTAGAACTTTTCTATGATCCACGTTGGTCGCACTCAACTATTTTCATTGGGCGCTTCATTGCAGCAAGCTGTTACGTCCGTTGCCGCGAAGCTGATCGCGCGACTAAATCCCGTATCTCTGCATTCGGGGGCAAGCGCAGCGGGCAAAGATCAATCGTGGCATTTACTGCACAAACGTAAAGACTGCCCGCAAGGCGTTGTCAATGGCATCAATTTTTCTACGCCAGCGGTCTAACCCGGCGTTCGAGCGGAGCTGCGCAAAAAGCCGCGCAGCCCGCTCAACTCTACGTTGGGCGTCATGAACACTGCGACCTACGTAGCCTTTGTAGGAATTCTGGCCATCGCCTTATTTCTGAATCATGGGCTTTCGGCTGAAACGGCAACAGCAATCGCTGTTGTAGCGGCACTGCCGGAATACCTTGGTACTTTGGCACACGAGACAAAACGGCTCCTGCGGAAGTTAGTTGAACGACTGCTTGCAACTCTTTGGGAATGGTTTCGCCGTTTCGTTGGCTTTTCGATTGGAGGGCTTTGCATTTGGGTTGCTACGAGAATTGTGTTTTTCTCACGGTGGTGCCAGTGGGCTCGACCATCCTTGGCTATTCGCGGCGGGTCTCGGTATGTTTGGAGTATTTCTTATCTACTTTGGCGCGGTGGGCCCAGGCCCACGCCGCTACGACTGGCAGGAGGATATAGCGCTTCACAGAAGGAACAAACGTCGCTACAAGTGGTGGTTCTGACCATGACGCCCAACCCTACAGTCGAGCGGACCTGCGCAAAAAGCCGCGCAGGCCGCTCACTTCCACGTTAGAGCGCTCGCGTATGGCACGCCCAGCACCAACCCAACAGTCACGCATCAGCGGTTCCGAATCGCTGTACGGATTGGCCTCTTGTACTTGTTGGCCAATTCCTCGCACACTTTGCACACGCCTCGCGCTCTTCTTCAGTCGCCAAACGCACAAGCAACTCAAAATCGCCGCCTGAAAACTTCAGGCCGTAGCTACCGTTTGCCACCGTAAATCCAGCCTTCTTTGCCAGTGCTTCAATGTCCAATTTCTTTCTCCGTAAAAATGCGCTCTAACCCGGCAGTCGAGCGGACTCTTGCGAGCCGCTCACTTCTGCGTTAGACCGCAGTTGAGAGAGGATGCAATGTCGATAAACTGGAATGCAGGTTCCTCGCTTTTCTGGCTACGTCTCGTGCTGATTTCACAATTATTTATGGCCGCTGGTTGCATTCATTTTTACAGCAATGTTCAAACGGTAATTGCCAATCGAACAGCCGCAAATGAAAGGCTAGAGGTAAAGCTTCGGGGCGTTCAAAGTGATGAAATCAACAAAGAGGTCGTTTTGGCAATAGCAAAGGGTTCAGTCAAGATTCCGAAAATCTCGCACAGCTTCTATTAGCGAGTTGGCATTTTCGGTGCATGGAATGCTGCCTAATTGTTCTGTCGATGGCCATTGAAAAACAAAAACGTGAGGGTAATCGCAGTGCGGTCTAACCCGGCGTTCGAGCGGAGCTGCGCAAAAAGCCGCGCAGCCCGCTCAACTCTACGTTAGGGGTGATGAATGCGTGACCTAAAGATTGCAGCTGTTTGGTCGGCAATCGCATTCTTTCCTTTGATGTTGGTTGGCATTTTCATCCTGTCACCACGGCCCGGAATGGGAGGCGGAGGGTTTCTAGAACCGTTAGCTGAGTTCCTTCTTGCCCCTTGGTTGCTAACTGAACACTACCTAATAGGTAGTTGGGCCTTGCTCATCTATCCGCTTCAGTTTCTTTGGTGCTTTACCATTTTCGCGTTGGCTCGATTGCTCTATCAAAAGATTCGCAATGTCCACCGTCACCCCTAATCGGGTAAGGACCGGGTTCTAACCGGCCCTCCCCACACCACCCACCATGCGGGTCCGCAGTGGGCGGTTCAACGAATTGACGCGCTCGACGACTACGAATAGCCCTGCGCCTTGCACCATAAGTTCTTGATGCTCGGCAGCCCTTGTGCCTTGAGCCAGTCATTGTTCAACGCGTGCTGCATCGCCGGGGTACGTGCCATGTGCCAGTAGCTTTTGCTGCTGGTGGCATGCTGGATCGCTGACTTCAGGCTCACGCCCATCGCCAGCAGATGCTTGATCTTCGTGCGTGGCCAGCGCCATTGTTTCAATAGCACATACGCATACGCCGTCTGATCCACTCGTCCAGTTCCGGGATCGGCGTGTAGTACTCGCTGATGCCAAAGTACCCCATCAACCCCGCACGTACTGTCCCAGCTTGTTCAGCCGGAACCCCATTGACCTCCCCAGCTTCTGCCGGTGGTTCCTTCACCCGGTGCTTGAACGCTGCCAGCTTCTTTTCAGCCAGCGGATTTTGCCCCGAACGATGGTGAAGCCAGAAAGCCGCATTCGCTCATCTTCGCCACCTTGCTTTTGGCAGGGTTGATTTTGAGCTTCAGACGGCCTTCAAGAACGCGCGTCAAACTTTGCATGACCCGTTCCCCTGCTCGTTGTGTCTTGACCAGAATCACCATATCGTCAGCGTAGCGCGCAAAGCGATGCCCACGCCGTTCGAGTTCATGATCCAGTTCGTTGAGCAGGATGTTGGCCAAGAGCGGCGACATGGGTCGCCTTGCGGCGTGCCCATGTCGCTGGGCTCAATGTGCTCACCGACCAGCACTCCGGCGCGCAGGTAACGGCCGATCAGGGCCAACAACGCCTTGTCGTGAATCGTTCGCCCGATGATGTTCATCAACACGTCGTGATTGACGGTATCGAAGAATTTGGCGAGATCGATATCCACAGCCACGGTGTCGCCGTCCTTCACATACCGTTGTACCTGCTGGATGGCCTGATGTGCATTGCGGCCCGGTCTGAAGCCGAAGCTCGATGCCGAGAATCCGGGATCGAAGATCGGCGTGAGCACTTGGGCGATGGCCTGCTGGATGACCCGATCCATGAGGGTCGGGATGCCCAGCAGCCGCTTGCTGCCGTCTTCCTTGGGTATTTCCACCCGGCGGACGGCACTGGGGCGGTAGCGCCCATGGTCGAGTTGGCTTCGGATATCTCCCCAGTGCGCACGCAGGTGGGCGGGAAAGTCTTCAATGGTGATGCCGTCGATACCCGGCGCCCCCCTTGTTGGCTTTCACTCGCTTCCATGCGGCGCGCAGGTTGTCGCTGGAAAGTACTGCTGCCATTAACTCCGGTTGTTTCCACTTCGTTTCGTGTCGTCTTGGTTCAAGGCCCGGTTCGGGTTGTTCGCCGGCTAGCCATCTCCTGCTGGAGATATTGCGGCTACGCTCGAGATCGCTCCGTCTGCTCCTTGTGTTTCGTTGTTTGATCCTTCGCCGCGCCACAACCGGCCCGACTACTACGATCGCTGCTGACTTCTGCCGCGTCACCTCGGTCATTACTGGCCAAGGCGCTGTTTCGGTTGCTGAACGTTGCTGCCAGATTTGTTCGCCCTTGATGCGGGGCAGCCCGCATCGGCGCTGGTTGATTGGGTCTGGCTCAACCGGGCCACGGTTCGTTCAACGTCCGTCACCGCTCGCGCGGCAGATCTCCCCAGGTAAGAACGCGATGTTTCCGCACACAAGCGCTGCATTTACCTTATCCGCTGTCCCGATGGGCTTCGCCATGTGGTGCTGACTCGCCCGCAGATCAGGCCTTTTATGCAATTTCTGTCCGTCGCCTCGCACGTTTGCTCTCCGGCTTCCTCCAGACCAGTCCTCGCGGGCTCGCCCTTGCCTTCGGCTAGTGGTTATCATTTGACTCATCATGAATCCATGTCGGTACTCCCACAGGGGACTTCCACCCCATTACATCGCGCCCATGCTGGGCGCACACCCTACGGTCAAGCGGAGCTGCGCAAAAAGCCGCGCAGCCCGCTTACCTCCACGTTAGATTTCTTCTGAATATGTCCCGCATACTCAAGCTCACTTTCGTTCTTTTTGGCCTTCTCATCGTGGCTGCGTGTGGCTATTGGTATGGCATCCAGCGCGCCCAAAATGCCTACCGCGAGCAATTCTGGAACGAAACGTTCCGGCGCGAATATAAGGAGGCAAAGCATGATTTCGCTATCGTTCAGTTACTGGCCGAGAACAAAACCAACAATGCATTCGAAATAGCACAGCTTCGCTACTACACCCGACTTATGCTTGCCTCCGACATCGCAGCCAATAGCTCAAATCCAAATTTGATGAAATTGCTTCAATTGCATTTAGTCGAAGCACAAGCATTCCAAAGTCTCACCCATATAAATTCCCACCGAGAAAGACCAAAATGAATGGGAAACGCTTGTCAAATCGCCACGATGAAATCTAACCCTACAGTCGAGCGGACCTGCGCAAAAAGCCGCGCAGTCCGCTCACTTCCACGTTATGCGTCAATTTTCATTGCCTGTTGATCGATGAAGAAACTTCTTGCCTCTTTGCTTGCGTTTGCTGGTTTAGCCGGTGCTGCACCTCAGGAGTCAAAGGTGCAAACACTTGATCCTAAGTCCATCCTTTTCAGCACCCCGACCATATCGAATGACACCGCTTCGCTAGAACCTGGCAAAGATAAGCCAGGCGCTTCTGATTTCATCTTCCATGAAGATGAATGGAGCCAGCGAATTCCTGGAAAGAACAGGCTTGCCGAAGTACAGCGGATGCTCAAAGAGTTCAAAAAACTTCGAGCAAGCAAATCGCGTTCAGCACGGCTGGCGCAACGTCTATGTTCGAAAGATTCAGCGGTTGCCACTAATCGCAGGGCCTGGGCCGGTACAAAAGCTTGAACACCTGCTTAACTCAAAGGCAGGGCCTGCACCGATGCTTTTTTCGTCCAGCACCGTATCTGGACAAGTGAAGGGCGGATTCTCTCTGCCGTTAGGCGGCAGCATCACGCTCTATGGTTACGTGGCGGACCAGAACATACCCGTGCTCGGCGCTAGCGTGGGAAAAGACCCAGATGATTCCAAACTCACACAAGCCTTCATAAAACTAAACGCTAGCAATGGGCTCATTCTTGTGGATTGGCGAGCCCAACTTGTGCTGGTATCCGTAGGTAAGTCAGGGCAAATCGAGGTTTTGGAGGCCGTGACGCATAACCCTGCGTTCGAGGGGATCTGCAAACTGCCGCGCAGCCCCCTCAACTCCACGTTAGGCATATGCGTCGACTGTTCCGCTCTGAGAAACTTAACCCAAGCACATTCAGGTGGAGTGAGCTTTTGGGTCTGCTCAACCCAAAAGAATGGGACACCATCTATTGGCTATTGCTCCCCGTAGTGGGTGCGTTAGTAGCCGCCTACATCACTGCATGTTGGGTAATACATTTTGCATCCACTGGCGCTTGGGGAATGTTGTCCTTAACGGTAGCTACATCTTTCATGGTTGTTGTCGCAGCATGGTTGCGCTTCGTTTGGGCAGCATTTCTTCTGGCAGCATTGGTTGGTCTTGGCGCAGCATTAATTTCCTCTGGGCATATTGATGTTCTCCTACCCTAACACTTTGCCTCATGCCAAAGGCTTCCTTGCTGCGGGCCGCAACAAGAGGTTGGCCCCAAAAGTCGGCGCTGGCGCACGGCGCTTCGTGGAAAACCTGCCTAACTCGGCGGTCGAGCGGAGCTGCGCAAAAAGCCGCGCAGCCCGCTCACCTCTACGTTGAACTAAACCGCTGCGCGGTGGTGGGCAAGGTCACCATCGCGGCGTAGCCAACGCCAACGCTCGGCGTAGCCAGCGGCTCATGCCGCACCAGGTGTCATCCTCGAATCGGGAATGTTCCCGACACCACGAGAGAACGACATGACACCCCTTCGACAGAAGATGCACGACGCCATGGTGCTGCGCGGCTTGGCTGTGCGTACTCGCGAGACCTACCTGGCCTGCGTGTGCAAGCTGGCCCAGCACTACCGCTGCTCGCCCGACACCCTCAGCGTCGAGCAACTGCAAGCCTACCTGCTCTACCTGATCCAGGAACGCAAGCTCGCCTACGGAATTCCTGCGCCGCTTTCTGCTCCATGTGTTGCCGCCGGGATTCAAGCGCATTCGGCACTACGGTTTGCTGGCCCCCTCGCGCAAAGGTGTGCATTTGCCAGCAGCACGTGCGGCGCTGGGGTTGCCGCCGCCGGACCCGGCGGTGATCGAGTCGGTGGCGCTGTTCGCGGCGCGCGTGATGCGGTTGGATTGGACGCGCCTGGCTGTGCGCGGTGGGCCATCGGGTGGTGTGCGGGGCGTTGCCGGCGTATACGGGCGGGGCCGGCCTCGTACCCGCTGCGGGGCATTTCATCACGGGGGCCGCCGGTCGCATGAGGCGGGGTTGCTCTGTCCTGCGCCAGCGTGATGCCTGTCAGGGTGGGCAGGTGCAACCACGGCCGCGGGCAGTGCCTACGCCGATTTCTGTGACGCTCTGGACGTCGCGATCCGCAAGTCGGCGCTGGTGGGACGGCGATTGGGTGGTGTCGGCCACGCTCCGCCGACTTCAGCGGTATGCTTCTGCCTCGATAGCCCCTCTGCCAATCTTACAATCCCCCTAGCGACCGCCATCGCGGCGGTTCAGTCCAACAAGGTTTATCCGCCGCTATGACCTACCGTGATTCATGCTCGCGCCCTCAGCGGCGGATAAACGCTATTCGTTAGAGCGCTCATGCCAAATGCTGTCCGCCTACTCTTGCTTTGCCTGACAGTTCCCGCATTCACCCATATCGTTGCAGGCGTTACCTTTGCGCCTCTATTATTCATTACCGCTGTCGTAAGCTATCCAATCATGGTCGTCGTTGTTGCGATTCTTGTCGTGCCACTGCATGTACTCTGCGTTCAAAAGCGACTTAGTGCACGACAACAACTTCGATTCGTTTTGCCCGTCGGCGCAATCGGTGGCTTACTCGTGTATCTCACCTTCGCGAATCTAGTTGCGCTTGGCGCGTTCGAATTTAAACTGGCGCTTGGCTACTCAATTCTTGGCGTCCTAGCCTCGCTATTGTGTTGGGGGCCATACAACTGGGGTCCGGTGCGAGTGCTTCCAAATGAACCCGCGCTCTAACCCTACAGTCGAGCGGACCTGCGCAAAAAGCCGCGCAGTCCGCTCACTTCCACGTTATGCGTCAGAGACACGCCATGCGTAATCCTCCCGAACACCACAAGGCAATTGTTCTCATCTTCGCGATCGCTTTAGTTCGCGTGGCAAGGTTTTCGCCTATCGCGACAACAATGGAAAGCTTCCTATGCTTATCGCCGAATTTGACTGTGAAGCTGGGCGCTTCTATTCGACGATTGGTATTTGTGATCGTAAGCTCCCTATTCCTTCCGGCGTCCGAACTTGCCGCCATTGGAAAACCACCTTGGCTTCCAAACGCTGTAGCTAGTTCCATTTTACTACTTGCGCGGGCGTTCCTTCGATGAGTGGCCTCTTGTCTGCGAAGATGTTGTGAAGTCCAACGCAAAGTACCTACCGGCATGGCCTACATGCCTGCTCGGCACGAGTTTCATGTTCCTTCATTGAAGACGCATGTGCGCTGGTTATTGGGTCTTCCAATCCGGACGCCGAGATATCGCTCAGTAGTGATGCGCTCGCCGCAAAAATCCAAGCGTGTTATCCCACTTGGCTATTCGGCGATGACGCATAACCCTACAGTCGAGCGGACCTGCGCAAAAAGCCGCGCAGCCCGCTCACTTCCAGTTAGCCTTCAGGTCTCGACACATGCAATCATTCATCTCCGTCGGTTCCTGAAGTAGGCGGTCCCGAAGCCGATGTTTTCGCCCGACACTGGTTGCTTTGCGTCGAGCCTTAGATAAACACGTTTCTTCTACGCACTGCAGTGCAATCGACGAATATGCCCTCGTGCTGCGCATCGATGGATCTTTGGATAAATTCGGTGAGGAAGGGTTGGCCCGGCTGAGGTTCGCGCGGGCGAGGCGATATATCACCGTGGATATACAAATTCCCGAAACCGCCTGGCAACCACGTTCGCCCCATCAACGCAAGGAATACATTGCACAACAAGTAAAGTCTGCGATATTGTCCTGCGTGCAGCGTCTGCAGAAAGATGGGCTCTCTGTTCAGAAAGATGTGTTAAGTTTTGAAGTCAATGCCGCTACATCTGAGTTTCTTGCGCATGCAATTGACGGCTAACCCTACAGTCGAGCGGACCTGCGCAAAGCCGCGCAGGCCGCTCACTTCACGTTAGACGGCTCAGAGGGAGTAGCAGTGCCCAAACCAACGGCCTATGAAGCACTGATGAAAGACGAAGAGCGTGCTCGTCGGATCATTGCCCGCGACTTCTCGGCGCGTCTCCTGAACAATACGAAATGGGATCGGCTCCTCGATTCACTCCGCGAGGTTACGATTTCCCATTCGTACCGCATCAAATTCGTGGACGTTACTGAGGTCTTGGAAGGCTCTCTACGCCCAGCGACGGAGAAGTATTTGATAGTCTGTGGGGCCCGGTCCCGAAGCTTGCTGTGGAATGGTTTGAGATAGACCCTGTGCAGATCAAACCGCGCGGGGCACTGCTAAAACCTGAAACCATCGATCATTCGGTCGAAATTGAAGGTCGCCTTAAGGAGCTCAATGTTGAATATCAACGCCAAGGGCGGCAATACGTGTGGTCGCCCTCGTTCGCAGCTCACGCTAGAACGCCGTCTAACCCTACAGTCGAGCGGACCTGCGCAAAAAGCCGCGCAGGGCGCTCACTTCCACGTTAGAGCGCATGCGCAACTTTCCTGCCGAATTTGTCGCTGTCAAACCGTCCTTGCGCTTATCGGCGGCGTCCTGAATCTGCTGCTCGTCAAATTTCACATGCGAGCGCAATCGTTCGACCCTTGCGATAACCCGCTCCAGCTCAGCTTCCTCGCGTTGTAGTGAGTCTTTCAAATTCGTCAGGCACTCCCTGTGCCACTTCATTGACATTTTCATTCCGTGCCTTTCTGCGGGCTAACCCGGCGCTCAACCCGGACGCGATGAAGCCGCGCCGGTTGGCTCTGCGTTCGGCGTCTTAAGCATGTCACCGACAATCATTTCGCTGTCAGGTATCCCGCTGAACATCGCGGGCTCCAAGATCTGTATTCGGTCTGCCACAACGCGGGCACCCAATCATCATGCTCGTCGCCCCCATCCTTTCTTGCGCACCCAATACCAGCCGTCGGCGTGTGGCGAGTTGTACGGTTTCGGTGCGGGCCATTCGCATCAAACCTCCCGCAAAATGGCGTCTTAATTTCCGGTGTGCATTTACACATTTCAACCTCCAGCCGCCGAACCCCGGCGTTCAGGCGGGAGCCGCTAAAGCGGCCCCCTCAACTTTGGCGTTAGGCCCGAACTGCCATGATCGCCAGGCGCAGGCCAAAGAGATACCTACTACTTTGCGACAGTAAGCGACTTTATTGCGTTGCTCGAAGCAGTGATGTTGGAGCAGAACATTCAGCTAATTGAGTCAGCGCTGTGTGATACGCCCGAAATCAAGGTATTGGAGAAGCTGTCGAACGTCAATCCAGCTACCAACTACATCGTCTGCGAACCCAACCAACCTATAGAGGTTCGTACCGTGCCCCAACGGAATGGTCGAGTAAAGTTCATCGCCGACGCAATGCAAAATCCTCATTCCATCACCGTTCACTTTGGAGGGCCAGTAGGCGATCGCTTGCTACCCGGTAGCCTTGGGTGTGGTGGCGCTGACGAAAGGTCCATTAAGTTGGCAACTTGCTTTGCGTACGTTGTGCGTCGAGACTTCGAATTCATCAAGTCGTTTTATGTTGGCGCGCAAGCGGTTCGGTTGCTTGATAGCGGTTATAGACCGAGCCAAACAGCAAAGTCTTCTCAAGAATATGATCTTTGTCGTTAGAAACGATCTGGCTACAAATCTCTGTGAGCCGTGGCCTAACTCGGCGTTCGAGCGGTGCTGCGCAAAAACCGCGCAGCCCGCTCAACTCCGTTAGCGATCATCATTGAATAACCGAAAGGTGTGTATGAAATTCCTGAACCCGCTCCTGCTTGTTGTTGTGCTACTTACTTCCTTTCATTCGAACGCAGAATCGCCTCAGAAAGAAAACCCGATGAAAGGGGTCAAACGATGGGGTTCAATTCCTGTGGTTAAAGACACGATCTACTTTCCGATACCCGATGGATTTCCCATGACTGCGGCTTGGGACCAAAACAAGCCAGGGCTTTATCAAGCGTGGTTCTATCCTGATGGCCAGACCAAAGAGAATTGGAAAGACACGCTTCATCTAATGGCATTCCCGGTATCCCAAGGGGCAGCGATACCCCCCTGCAAACAATTGCTGGAGATCATAAGCCAACCAATAAAGGCGGCCTGTCCGCATGACTTCTTGTCCGAACCAAAGCTTCAGCAAGACGCTAAGCGCGCCTCGGCAATCATGGGCTGTCGAAAGCTCCCCTAATGGCTCGGCAATTTATGGCTATTACTTGGCGATACAAAGTGAAGAGAGCATGTACGTCCTGGCGAGAGAGCTAAGGCAGGGTTCTTTTGTAGGCGAAATTCCTATTCCCAAATCACTCCAAAGTCAGTGGCAATCGCAAGTTGACCGTGCAATTGTCTGTCGTCGAAACGAAATGTGCTTCAACGCAAATGATCGCTAACCCCCTGCAGTCGGAGCGGACCTACGCGAAAGCCGCGCAGGCCGCTCACTTCCACGTTGGGCCACAACAATGACGCTTCGACTATTTCTTACAGCCCTATCCTTAGCATTGCTACCGCTACAAACATCTGCCTCAACCGTAATTGTTGGGGCGGGCAATGACTTACCGGTTTCTGTAGAGTTTTTGATCGCAAATACCGGATGGACCGGTGAATCATGGCTAAGGAGCCGTCTTTCTGGGAAGACACTATTACTGAAAGAACTGTCTATTTTGAAAAGCTTCTGACACCTTTTCTATCGAAGATACACGAGTGTTTACCGCAATACCTGGCCTAGGTGGAAAAGCCGCCCAGACTACGTAATTCGCAATAGAAACATCCTATTGTCAAGTTATCACCAGGCGCGCTCAAAACCAAGTGCAACATTATCGGGAGAAATGTTGCATGGGAAAACACTACAAGCAGTTGAGCATTGAAGAGCGGACGCTGATCAAACCCAACTGGCGATAGGGGTTAAACCGGCGGCGATTGCCAAGGGGTTGGGACGGTGCGCATCGACGATTTCGCGTGAGTTGAAGCGAAACGGATGGGTTCGACCGAAGTCGCAGCGAGCGCGTGGGCGACCGCTGCTGGCGGGAGGGTATCGCTGTGAGGAAGCGCACCGGCGCGCGCAGGCCTGCACGACGAAGCCACGCGTTGAACGTCGGCTGAGACCTGGCACGCCGTTGTGGGAGCAGGTTTGCCACTACCTCAAGGCGAGATACTCGCCGGAGCAGATTGCTGGCACACTGGCGCTTGTGCATCCCGATACACCCTCCCTGCAGGTTTCGCACGAGACCATCTACACCGCCATTTACGCAATGCCTCGTGGTGAGTTGCGCACCGAGGTCATTGGTTGGTTGCGCTTTGGTCATACCAAGCGCCGCCCCAGGCGCGTGGCGAAGACCGGCGTGGTCGTATTCCCGCTATGGTCAGCATCCATGACCGGCCGCCTGAAGTGGACGAACGCTTGGTGCCGGGCCACTGGGAAGGTGACCTGATCAAAGGCGCGTTCAACCGTTCGGCGATTGGCACGCTGGTGGAGCGCACCACGCTGTTCACCGTGCTCTCTCGGATGGAGGATGCCAGTGCCGAATCCGCGCTCAGTGGCTTCAGCCATGTGCTCAATCGCATCGAGGCGCAGAAGCGGCTTTCGCTGACCTACGATCAGGGCAAGGAGATGACGGAGCACCAGCGCTTGACTCAGGCCACCGGTGTGAAAGTTTACTTTGCCGATCCGCACAGCCCCTGGCAGCGTGGCATCAATGAAAACACCAACGGCCTGCTCAGGCAGTACTTCCCCAAGGGAACTGACTTGATGCGTTCACTCAAGATGAGCTCGATGCCGTTGCTTGGCAATTGAACACGCGTCCGCGCAAATCCCTCGGCTTCAAATGTCCCGCCGAATTGTTCTCTGCAGACGCTTTTGACTTCAGGCATCATCACGCTTCACTTTTTGCACTTGGTCATTGAAACCGCCCCATGACTGACGGAGAACTTGACATTACAAATCTTGTCGAATTCGACTGCAAACTCGACACACCGTTTGTTGTCAAGGCACGTGCAACGTGCTCAGCAGAAGGCGGCACTTGGGACAACAGATCCCATGCTCCAGAGGAAGCTTGCATCCCGGATAGTCGCGATCAATGCCGCGCAAGAGGCGGCATTTGGAGACGTGGTGGGCTTAGAGGAAATCTAAGGTGCGATACACCCTATCAAGATGGGGGAAGGGAATGCACTGACAAATCGGAATGTTTAGGTGGTTGTCTGGACGTCGGAAACAAGCCCGATGTCAATGGTCTTGTGCGCGGCGTTTGTAGAGTCAGTAATCATCCATTTGGCTGCTTTAAGTATCTCTACCAAGGGCGTCGCGACAAGGGACCTGGCCGAGTATGCATAGACTGAGGACCCAATCGGGTAAGGACCGGGTTCTAACCGGCCCTCCCCACACCACCCACCATGCGGGTCCGCAGTGGGCGGTTCAACGAATTGACGCGCTCGACGACTACGAATAGCCCTGCGCCTTGCACCATAAGTTCTTGATGCTCGGCAGCCCCTTGTGCCTTGGCCAGTCATTGTTCAACGCGTGCTGCATCGCCGGGTTGCGTGCCATGTGCCAGTAGCTTTGCTGCTGGTGGCATGCTGGATCGCTGACTTCAGGCTCACGCCCATCGCCAGCAGATGCTTGATCTTCGTGCGCGGCCAGCGCCATTGTTCAATAGCACATACGCATACGCCGTCTGATCCACTCGTCCAGTTCCGGGATCGGCGTGTAGTACTCGCTGATGCCAAAGTACCCCATCAACCCCGCACGTACTGTCCCAGCTTGTTCAGCCGGAACCCCATTGGCCTCTCAGCTTCTGCCGGTGAGTTCCTTCACCCGGTGCTTGAACGCTGCCAGCTTCTTTTCCAGCCAGCGGATTTTGCCCCGAACGATGGTGAAGCCCAGAAAGCCGCATTCGCTCATCTTCGCCACCTTGCTTTTGGCGGGGTTGATTTTGAGCTTTCAGACGGCCTTCAGAGACGCGCGTCAAACTTTGCATGACCCGTTCCCCTGCTCGTTGTGTCTTGACCAGAATCACCATATCGTCAGCGTAGCGCGCAAAGCGATGCCCACGCCGTTCGAGTTCATGATCCAGTTCGTTGAGCAGGATGTTGGCCGAAGGCGGCGACATGGGCCCCGCCTGCGGCGTGCCCATATCGCTGGGCTCAATGTGCTCACCGACCAGCACTCCGGCGCGCAGGTAACGGCCGATCAGGGCCAACAACGCCTTGTCGTGAATCGTTCGCCCGATGATGTTCATCAACACGTCGTGATTGACGGTATCGAAGAATTTGGCGAGATCGATATCCACAGCCACGGTGTTGCCGTCCTTCACATACCGTTGTACCTGCTGGATGGCCTGATGTGCATTGCGGCCCAGTCTGAAGCCGAAGCTCGATGCCGAGAATCCGGGATCGAAGATCGGCGTGAGCACTGGGCGATGGCCTGCTGGATGACCCGATCCATGAGGGGTCAGGATGCCCAGCACCGCTTGCTGCCATCCTCCGGTATTTCCACCCGGCGGACGGCACTGGGGCGGTAGCGCCCATGGTCGAGTTGGCTTCGGATATCTCCCAGTGCGCCGCAGGTCGGCGGGAAAGTCTTCAATGGTGATACCGTCGATACCCGGCGCCCCCTTGTTGGCTTTCACTCGCTTCCATGCGGTTCGCAGGTTGTCGCTGGAAGTACTGCCGCCATTAACTCGGTTGTTTCCACTTCGTTCCGTGTCGTCTTGGTTCAAGGCTCGGTTCGGGTTGTTCGCCGGCTCGCCTTCCCCGTCTGGGGTTGCTACGGCTATGCCGAGATCGCTCCGTCTGCTCCCTTGTGTTTCGTTGTTTGATCCTTCGCCGCGCCACAACCGGCCCGACTACTACGATCGCTGCTGACTTCTGCCGCGTCACCTCGGTCATTACTGGCCAAGGCGCTGTTTCGGTTGCTGAACGTTGCTGCAGATTTGTTCGCCCTTGATGCGGGCATGCCCGCATCGGCGCTGGTGGATTGGGTCTGGCTCAGCCGGCCACGGTTCGTTCAACGTCCGTCACCGCTCGCGCGGCAGATCTCCCAGGTAAGAACGCGATGTTTCCGCACCAAGCGCTGCATTTACCTTATCCGCTGTCCCGATGGGCTTCGCCATGTGGTGCTGACTCGCCCCCGCAGATCAGGCCTTTTATGCAATTTCTGTCCGTCGCCTCGCTTGTTTGCTCTCCGGCTTCCTCCAGACCAGTCCTCGCGGACTCGCCCTTGCCTTCGGCTAGTGGTTATCATTTGACTCATCATGAATCCATGTCGGTACTCCACAGGGGACTTCCCGACCCCATTACATCGCGCCCATGCTGGGCGCCACACCCTCTCAACCCGGACCTACGCAAGCCGCGCGGTCCAGTTATTCTCCAAGCGTTAGGGCTGATGACGGTGTCCGCAGGCGTTTTACGAGAACGTCGGTTTGGCGATTCGGGATAATAAGACGATACAGTGCTCTTTATGAAATACACTCCTCTCCCAAGTGGCTTCGCCGTGGTCGCTAGTAGTAAGAGGCTGCACAGACCTTTAAAGACGGGCTAACTGTACTATCTCCCGTACAGTGGATTGATGCGCACCACGGGGCATTTAAGCCTTCTTTCTGGTAGATACGCATTCCAGGCCGTGCTGGTCTCGGTCGGGACATGCTTCGTTGCGGCTGCCAGAGTGGCGGGAGATTAGCAGCCTTTCGCGCTCGCCAAGCTGGCTCTATGTTTCCCGTTTTCTTGGCTTTCCAGTTTTCGTCAAAATAGCGTCCAGCCTTTGCCTCTTATGACGCTGATTGCTTTCCCTGTGTCACAAATTGACCACAGCAGTACTCATCGCTTCGAAATCATAGGACTCCCTGCGTTGTGACGTTCCAGACAGCCAGTTCTTTGGTGCGGGTACCTCTGTTGCGTCAGGCGTTCCGGTTTCCCCATGGGTGCGCCCATCTTGTTCACCAAACCGGCTAATCGGCGGTTAGGACCGGGTTCTAACCGGCCTCCCCACACCACCCGCCATGCGGGTCCGCAGTGGGCGGTTCAACGAACTGACGCGCTCGACGACTACGAATAGCCCTGCGCCTTGCACCATAAAGGCTTGATGCTCGGCGGCCCTTGTGCCTTGGGCCAGTCATTGTTCAACGCGTGTTGCATCGCCGGGGTACGTGCCATGTGCCAGTAGCTCTTGCTGCTGGTGGCATGCTGGTTCGCTGCCTTCAGGCTCACGCCCATCGCCAGCAGATGCTTGATCTTCGCGCGCGGCCAGCGCCATTGTTTCCAATAGCACATACGCATACGCCGTCTGATCCACTCATCGCAGTTCCGGGATCGGCGTGCAGTACTCGCTGATGCCAAAGTACCCCATCCAACCCCGCACGGTGTCCCAGCTTCTGCAGCCGGAATCCATTGACTCCCCAGCTTCTGCCGGTGAGTTCCTTCACCCAGTGCTTGAACGCCGCCAGCTTCTTTTTCAGCCAGCGGATTTTGCCCGAACGATGGTGAAGCCCAGAAAACCACAGTCACTCATCAAATTCGCCACCTTGCTTTGGGCGGGGTTGATTTTGAGCTTCGGGCGGCCCTCCAGGTAGTGCGTCACACTTTGCATGACCCGTTCCCTACTCGCTGGCTTTTGACCAGAATCACCATGTCGTCAGCGTAGCGCGCAAAGCGATGCCCCGCGGTTCGAGTTCCTGATCCGGTTCGTTAAGCAGGATGTTGGCCAAGAACGGCGACGGCGGCCCGCCTTGCGGCGTGCCTATCGCTGGGCTCAATGTGCACCGACCAGCACCCCGGCGCGCAGATAGCGGCCGATCAGGCTCGATAACGCCTTGTCGTGAATCGTTCGCTTGATGATGTTCATCAACACGTCGTGATTGACCGTATCGAAGGATTTGGCGAGATCGATATCCACAACCACGGTGTCGCCGTCCTTCACGTACCGTTGTACCTGCTTTGATCTCCTGATGTGCGTTGCGGCGCCGTCTGAAGCCGAAGCTCGATGCCGAGAATCCGGGATCGAAGATCGGCGTGAGCGCGGGCGATGGCCTGCTGGATGTCCCGATCCATGAGGTCGGGATGCCAGCAACCGCTTGCTGCCATCCTCCTGCCGGTATTTCAACCCGGCGGACGGCACTGGTGGTAGCGCCCATGGTCGAGTTGGCGTCGGATCTTTCCCCCAATGCGGCCGCAGGTGGCCGGGAAAGTCTTCAATAGGGATGCCTCGATGCCCGGCGCCCCCTGTTGGCTTTCACTCGCTTCCACGCGGTTCGCGGGTTGTCGCTGGACGGTACCGCCGCCATTAACTCGTTTGTTTCCACTTCGTTCCGTGTCGTCTTGGTTCAAGGCTCGGTTCGGGTTGTTCGCCGGCAGCCTTCCCGTCTGGGGTTGCTACGGCTATGGCCGAGATCCCTCCGTCTGCCCTTGTGTTTCGTTGTTTGATCTCGCCGCGCCACAACCGGCCCGCTTGTCACGATCGCTTCTGACTTTGCCGCGTCACCTCGGTCATTACTGCCCAGGCGCTGTTTCGGTTGCTGAACGTTGCTGCCAGTTTGTTCGCCCTGATGGGCAGCCCGCATCGGCGCGGGTTGATTGGGTCTGGCGCAACCCCGCCACGGTTCGTTCAACGTCCGTCACCGCTCGCGCGGCAGATCTCCCAGGTAAGAACGCGATGTTCCCGCACAGGCGCGCGTTGCATTTACCTTATCCGCTGTCCCGATGGGCTTCGCCATGTGGTACTGACTCGCCCGCAGATCAGGCCTTTTATGCAATTTCTGTCCCTCGCTTCGCACGTTTGCTCTCCGGCTTCCTCGAGACCAGTCCTCGCGGGCTCGCCCTTGCCTTCGGCTAGTGGTTATCATTTGACTCATCATGAATCCATGTCGGTACTCCCACGGGGACTTCCACCCCGATTACATCGCGCCCATGCTGCCGGCCCCCCCGTCGACCGTCCTCCGGCGCTGTACCTGCGTGGGAGAGCCGCGCAGCGCGGTGACCTCCACGTTGGGGTCGAAACATGCACTCGCGACGCCGCTGGCTCTCGTTCTCGCCTTGCCGGCGCGATGCTATTCCCTTAGGCCATCTGCCGGCGTCCTTTCGCTCTTCGCCAACTCCCTGCTTGGCGCGCAAGGCTGGCGGCACTTCCATCCGGGTTTTGCAAAGAAAGACTCAACCAGAGGTCCGGAAGCCCGTGGTTTGTGGTACGTCTCTTCACCGATTCGACCGCTGAACATGACTTGGTTGGCGGCCCAGACGTCGTCGTTGTGCGGTAGTGCCGGTTATGTCCGGGGCACACTCTCGGTAATGACGGTTTCCTTGCTGCTTCTTTTCACGTCCATGGCGCTTCTGACAACGATGCAACTTGCCGTGTGGGCTGAGATCCGTCGCGAGACGCCCCGCTTCTCTCCCTCCGCCGGCAGTTATTTGCGGCCAGCTTTGGGCCTCTCGCTAGGGCGCGTGAATTGGGGTCTCGCCTCGTCGTGGTTTTAGCTGCATCCGCCTGCAAACAATCGCGCAACCACCCCTAATCAGGTAGGACGGGTTCTAACCGGCCTCCCCACACCACCCACCATGCGGGTCCGCAGTGGGCAGTTCAACAATTGACGCTCGACAACTACGAATAGCCCTGCGCCTTGCACCATAAGTTCTTGATGCTCGGCAGCCCTTGTTTGAGCCAGTCATTGTTCAACGCGTGCTGCATCGCCGGGTTCGTGCCATGTACCAGTAGCTTTTGCTGCTGGTGCGCTGGATCGCTGCCTTCAGGCTCACGCCCATCGCCAGCAGATGCTTGATCTTCGTGCGCGGCCAGCGCCATTGTTTCCAATAGCACATACGCATACGCCGTCTGATCCACTCATCCAGTTCCGGGATCGGCGTGTAGTACTCACTGATGCCAAGTACCCCACCAACCCCACGTACTGTCCCAGCTTGTTCAGCCGGAACTCCATTGGGACTCCCAGCTACTGCCGGTGAGTTCCTTCACCCGGTGCTTGAATGCCGCCAGCTTCTTTCCAGCCAGCGGATTTTGCCCCGAATGATGGTGAAGCCGAGAAAGCCGCACTCGCTCATCTTCGCCACCTTGCTTTTGGTGGGGTTGATTTTGAGGCTTCAGACGGCCCTCCAGATAGTGCGTCAAACTTTGCATGACCCGTTCCCTGCTCGTTGCGTCTTGACCAGAATCACCATATCGTCGGCGTAGCGCGCAAGCGTGCCTACGCCGTTCGAGTTCATGATCCAGTTCGTTAAGCAGGATGTTGGCCAGGGCGGCGACGGCGGCCCGCCATGGGGCGTGCCCCTATCGCTGGGCTCAATGTGCTCACCGACCAGCACTCCGGCGCGCGGATAAACGGCCGATCAGACTCAGTAACGCCTTGTCGTGAATCGTTCGCCCGATGATGTTCATCAACACGTCGTGATTGACCGTATCGAAGAATTTGGCGAGATCGATATCCACGGCAATGGTGCTACCGTCCTTCAGGTACCGTTGTACCTGCGTGATCGCCTGATGTGCATTGCGGCCCGGTCGAAAGCCGAAGCTCGATGCCGAGAATCCGGGATCGAAGATCGGCGTGGCGCGCGGGCGATGGCCTGCTGGATGACCCGATCCATGAGGGTCGGGATGCCCAGCAGCCGCTTGCTCATATCCTCTGCGTTATTTCAACCCGGCGGACGGCACTGGGGCGGTAGCGCCCATGGTCGAGTTGGCGTTGATATCTCCCCAGTGCGCCCGCAGGTCGCGGGAAAGTCTTCAATGGGGATACCGTCATGCCCGGCGCCCCCTTGTTGGCTTTCGCTCGCTTCCACGCGGTTCGCAGGTTGTCGCTGGAGAGCCGCCGCGAGGCTAGCTCGTTTGTTTCCACTTCGTTCCGTCGTCTTTGTCTTGGTTCCAGGCTCGGTTCCTCCGGGTTGTTCGCCGGCTCGCCTTCCCCGTCTGGGGTTGCTGCGGCTATGCCAGGGCATTCCGTCTGCTCCTTGTGTTTCCGTTGTTTGATCCTTCGCCGCGCCACAGCCGGCCCGACTGCTACGATCGCTGCCCCTGACTTCTGCCGCGTCACTTCGGTCATTACTGGCCAGGGCGCTGTTTCGGTTGCTGGTTGTTGCTGCCGGAATTGTTCGCCCTTGATGCGGGGCAGCCCGCATCGACGCTGGTTGATTGGGTCTGGCTCCGCCGGGCCACGGTTCAGTTCAACGTCCGTCACCGCTCGCGCGGCAGATCTCTTAGGGTAAAGAACGCGATGTTTCCGCACAAGCGCTGCATTTTACCATCCGCTGTCCCGATGGGCTTCGCCATGTGGTGCTGACTCGCCCGCAGATCAGGCCTTTAATACGGTCAATCACCGGCCTTCCGTCGCCCGCGCGTTTGCGCGCTCCGGCTTCCTCCAGTCCAGCCCTCGCGGACTCGCCCTTGCCTTCGGCTAGTGGTTATCATTTGACTCATCAGCAATCCATGTCAACACTCCCAGGGGGGACTTCCACCCCATTACATCGCGCCCGTGGTGAGGCCGCCACACCACACACTCCCTCAACCGGACCTGCGCAAAAAGCCGCACAGTCGGTTTGCTCTCGATAGAAGGCTGATGAAAAACAAAAATGTCTGAGCGTTTTCAAAAAAAACTTAACCCGATTCGGGCACTGGCTGATCGCCACAGGGCAAGATGTCGCTTGGCGGATTGTTAGCTTTCCAGCAGGCTGCTGGTCAGTCGTAATTCGTCGCCCATCTGCGGTTGTTTTGCCCGGGGCCGATCGTGGCCTGGCGGGGCGGAGTCTCCACCTCTGGTCGGTTGGCTCGCGGTTCCGACTTGATTCCCGAGGGGCGGGAGATGTTTCTCGGGTTCCTCTGCTAGTTTCTGGACTTGACTTCTCGTTCCTAGCACCTTGGGTTTCTGGTTTCGTCGGCCACACCTTCTGGCACTTCTGGCTCAATTCATGCGCCTTTTCAGTGTGTGTCGTCTAGGCTTTGGGGTTTCTGTGTCTTTGTCGCTACACATCGCCCTAATCAGGCAAGGACCGGGTTCTATCAGCCCTCCCACCCACCCACCATGCGGGTCACAGTGGGCGGCGGTTCGGCGAGCTGACGCGCTCGACGACTTGGTGTAGCCCTGCGCCTTGCAACAAAGCACTTGAGCTCTTGGCAGCCTTGTGCCTTGAGCCGGTCATTGTTCAACGCGTGTTGCATCGCCGAGATTGTGCCATGTGCCAGTGGCTCTTGCTGCTGGTGGCGTAATGGATTGCTACCTTCAGGCTCACGCCCATCATCAGCGTGTCGCTTGATCTTCGTGCGCGCTAGCGCCATTGTCTCAGCGCGCACATACGCATACGCCGTCTGATCCACTCATCCAGTTCCGGGATCGGTATTGGCTCCTTCCTGATGCCAAAGTTTCTCATCCAGCCCCGCAACGTATATCCCAGCTTCTACAGCCGGAACCCATTGGACTCCCCAGCTTCTGCCGGTGGGTTCCTTCACCCGGTGCTTGAACGCTGCCAGCTTCTTTTTCCAGCCAGCGGATTTTGCCCCGAACGGGATGGTGAAACCCAAAAACCCTGATCCTCATCTTCGCCGCCTTTTTGGCAAAAGGGTTGATTTTGACTGCAGACGGCTTTCCTTCAGACAGTCCGTCACGCATGCATGACCCGTTCCCCTGCTCTTTGGCTTTTGACCAGAATCACCATGTCGTCAGCTAGCGCAAAGCGATGCCCGCGGGGTTCGAGTTCTGATCCAGTTCGTTAAGCGGGGATGTTGTCCAAGAGCGGCGACGGCTGGCACGGCCACGGCGGCGTGCCCTGTCGCTGGGCTCAAATGGTAACCGACCAGCACCCCGGCGCGCAGATAATAACACGGCCGATCAGGCTCGGTAACGCCTTGTGTTGAATCGTTCGCCCGATGATGTTCATCAACACGCTTCGTGATTGACCGTGTCGAAGAATTTGGCGAGATCGTTATCC
>JADJEF010000019.1 GCA_016702335.1 Rhodocyclaceae bacterium | reverse complement strand
CACCAGTCCCTGGATGACAGGCTCAACGGCGGTGCGCATGCCCGAACTTGTACCAGATGCGGCAGCTTGTGCCCGGCTCAGTGGTAATCAACCTGCTTGGTACGGTATCGACTTGCGATGCGACCAAACGTGCCAAGTCGTCATCTCGATCTCGGGAGCATTGGCGGCATTGGCGAGGACGCTAAGCGGTGTTTTAAGCGCATGGGCAAGGTTGCCGGCTTGCGTTCGAGCACGCTCGACCACTTCGGCGTTTTGCGCCAGCACCGTGTTGAACTCATTCACCAGCGGCATGATCTCGCTCGGGAAGGTGCCTTCCATATTTCGGGCATCTCCGTGCCGGACACGCCCGAGGGCATCCTGCATGGTGCGAAGTGGGGCAAGACCGACAACTACTTGCATCAAAGCCGCGAACGACAACCCCACTCCCAGTATCACCAGCGCCATCCAGAGATGGCCTTTGAATCCGCGATTGGTTTTGTCATCAGGCTTTCATTGGCCGCAACCATCAACCTCAATGAATGTGTGTGTCAATGGTGACTGCTACGTTCCACCACTCTTAGCGCAACCCCTGGGGGCCTTCAATCCGATGCTGATGAATTTCTCCGTCCGCCGGGGCATCGGCCGGCACGGCCAGCGTCTCATCCCACAGCGAGCGGGAGCGCAGCACAGCCTTGATGGGATGCTCCCCCGCGCCGGCGATGCGATCGATCTGCCAATACAGACCAGAAAGGGGCTTATTGAGTCGTGGGTCGCTCGGATGCGTTCGAACTAGAGCCTGATTCTGCTCATCCAGAATTAATTGGGCCGTTAGCTGATCCAGATTGTTTTTCAGTTTCCGCATCGAACTGGGCCTCGACATGCTGATGAAAAGTTGCCCAAGCCCCAGCCTGCAACCCAGGATCGAAATGGCGATCCAGATGAGCGTCCCCACCAAGAGACGCATGCGCAGGGAGGTACGCAAGAGGGCGATGTTCATTGCGCTTTGTTGAGCCGGTAGCCCAGTCCGCGCAAGGTTTCAATCAGGCCCGGAGGCAATTTCTTACGCAAGCGGGCGATGAATACCTCGACCGTATTCGAGTCGCGATCGAAATCCTGCGCATAAATATGTTCGGTCAGTTCTGCTCGTGAGACGATTTCACCCGGATGATGCATCAGGTAGGCGAGCACCCGGTATTCATGGCTCGTCAGCGTCAAGGCAGTTCCATCCACACTGGCACGGCTACTACGGGTATCCAGTGTCAGCGGACCGCAAACCAACTCGGTACTGGCATGACCGCCGGCACGGCGGATCAGAGCCCGGAGCCTGGCCAGCAGTTCTTCCATGTGAAAGGGCTTGGTCAGGTAGTCGTCTGCGCCGGCATCGATGCCGGCCACTTTCTCCCGCCAGGTGTCGCGTGCCGTCAGGATGAGCACTGGCATGGTGCGCCCTGACGCACGCCATTTCTTGAGAACCGTGATGCCATCCATCTGCGGCAGGCCGATGTCGAGCTCGACGGCATCGTAAGGATCGGTGTCGCCCATGAAGCTGCCATCGACCCCGTTGTGGGCTACATGCACGACATAACCGACCGATTGAAGGCCTTCAGCAAGTTGTGTGGCCAGCGTTGGTTCGTCTTCGACAACCAGAATGCGCATTAGCGTGGCTCTCCCTGGCCGTATGGTTTATGCGGCTTGCCCAGCTTTTCCTTGAAACCGAGGATGGTGCCGTCTCGAGCCTGAATCTTTAGCTTCATCAAGACGCCTCCCTTGCGCAATAACTTGATTTCATAAACCCACTCACCCTTTTCGCGGTCGAGTTCAACCTCCATGACCTGGCCGGGATACTCGCGTTCGACCCGATCAAGAATCGTGCGCAAAGGCAGAACATCTCCAGCCTCAACAGCTTGACGGGCACGGTCATGGTCTGGGTTGTCCGCTGCGAAGCTAACTCCCGGTCCCGGCGACGCCAGCGCCATCAGCATGACAAGGCTAGCCAGGGTACGACGCCATTGGGTGGTGATTCTCGACAACATCTTCAACTCCGCAGTTTTCCAGTCTGATCTTTTAGCCCTATGAATCTGAACGCAGGATGAACAAGCGATTCAGCATTCATTCAGACAGGGGTGGCGCAAAGTGCGTTCCACAGTCCGATAACCGCCAGGAGAAACTCATGAAGAACATATTGGTCGTCACCTCAGGAATTGTCGCCATGATACTCAGCACGACCACCCTTGCCGGTCCGCGCGAAGACCTGCTGACTCAGTATGCCGCAGCCGCCAAGGTAACAAGCTTTTCAGCGGCACGCGGCCAAACCCTGCATACGCAGAACTTTCGGGCGGGAAGCCCGATACGCCCTCCTGCACAACTTGTCATGGCAAGGACACCCGGGGTGCCGGTCGGGCGCTGACCGGAAAAGCTATTGAACCGGTTGCCGTGTCAGTGACGCCGACTCGTTATACCGATCCTGCCAAGGTCGAAAAGTGGTTCAAGCGCAATTGCACCCGAAGTGTTGGGGCGCGAATGTACGCCGCAAGAGAAAGGTGACTGGCTCACCTTCGTGATCGGCCAGTAATACCATTCATAGGAGACTCCCGTGCGCATTCCTATCGCCCGCTTGCCATCGGCCTCGTGACCTTGGCTTTTTCTGCCCTTGTATTAGCCCGTGCCCAGGCCGGTGACCGTCATTTCTTCGCGCCGGTTACTGACCCGGTCGTCAAGGAGGAGTGTGGCAGTTGCCATCTGGCCTTTGCCCCTCGATGCTCCCGGCGCGATCTTGGCAACGCATGATGGGCAAACTGGACAATCATTTCGGGGATAACGCCAGCCTTGATCCCGCCACCGCCCAAAAGATTACGAGCTATCTCGTTGCCAATGCCGGCGATGCAGGGGGGCAGCGCTACAGCAGCAAATTGCTCAAGGGCGTGGCCACCGGGGCTGCTCCACAACGCATCACGGAATTGCCCAAATGGGTGAGCGAACATCGCAAAGTTCCCGACTGGGAGTGGCGCCACAAGGAGGTGCGCACCAAAGCGAACTGTGTCGCCTGCCATACCGCAGCAGAACAAGGCTATTACGAAGAATGACTATTTCAGACACTTTCCTGAGCTGGAGGATTTCACCGTGCGACCATTAACCATCACTGCACTGCTTGCCACTGTTTTCTTCTCAATTTCAAGCCATGCCCGCTCTGCCAATACCGACAATGTGAAATGGCTATCGATTCCTGAAGTGCACGCCAGATTGGAATCTGCCGGCTATCGAAACATCGAGAAAATCGAACGTGAAAGCGGCAGCTATGAGGTCAAGGCCACTGATCAGGCAGGTCGTCGGATCAAGATTTATGTGCATCCCCAGACAGGCGAAATCATCGATCAGCGGCAGCGTGACGCCAAACGCGACAAATACGAAGGTGGCCATGCAAAAGCAATCAGCGTAATTCGGCTGACTGCAACGAGCGGCGCTGCCGTGATGACTTGCCCCCAAAAGGGAACCCTTAGCCCGCCGCTGGAAAATGATTAATCAGGAGTCCTGACATGAAAATCTTGCTCGGTTCGCTTCTAGCCATCGTCACCTGGCCTGGGGAATGGATGTGCTTGCCACAGGAGGCAGCACTGGCGGCAGCCTGCCGTGGGTTATCCGGCAAGAGGCACTGTATTTGAGTGGCCTTCTATCGATTGCCCTGATGTCGTTGGCGATGTTTTTGTCCACCCGTCCCGCCTGGCTCGAAACCCCACTGGGCGGTATGGATCGAGTCTATCGGACCCATAAATGGGCCGGCATTCTCGCGGTGGGCTTTGCCATCGTGCACTGGCTGGTCGAGGAAGTCGTCGGAGACATTCTCAAAGCGACGGTCGGGCGTGAAGGCCGCATACCCAAGGAGCAATTCACCGGCTTCCTGGAAGTGATGCGGGACCTCGCGAAGGACATGGGGGAGTGGGCGTTCTATCTTGTGCTGGCGATGTTGGTCATCACCTTATGGAAGCGGTTTCCCTACAAAACCTGGCGGGTAGTGCATCAGGCCATGCCGGTGCTTTATCTGATGCTGGCGCTACACGCAGCCATGCTCGCCCCCACGGATTACTGGGCTCAGCCAGTGGGTATCCTTATCGCCTTACTCGGCGCTGCGGGAATTTACGGCGCCCTGTACTCGCTCGTGGGTCGCATCGGGAGAGGACGCCGCGCCAGCGGAACCGTGTCCGCGATCGAGCAACCCGCCCCGGATGTGCTTGGCGTGAGCTGCCAGCTCGACAATAACTGGCGGGGTCATCGCCCTGGTCAGTTCGCATTCATTACCTTCGACGAAAAAGAGGGGGCTCATCCCTTCACGATCGCCAGTGCGGATCGGGGTGATCGAAGCATCAGTTTTCAGATCAAGGCGCTCGGTGATTACACCCGTACCCTGGGCACGCGACTGGAGGTCGGTCGTGCCGTCAAGGTTGAGGGGCCTTATGGTCGCTTCGACATGACCCGGCAGGATTCGAGCGCCCAACAAATCTGGATTGCCGGCGGGATCGGAGTAACGCCTTTTCTGGCCTGGTTGGATTCATTGCAGCAGACGCCGAGTCAGGTTTCTGCTGATCTCCACTACTGCACCCGTGATCGAACCAATGATCCATTTGTCGCCCGCCTCGAGGCAAGTTGCGCCGCTTTGCCTGGCATCCGTCTGCACATTCATGGCGCCCAACAAGGCGAAACATTGAGCGCTGCCGATGTGGCCGCTGCGCAGACTGGCTCACGCCGGTCCGAAATCTGGTTCTGCGGTCCGCAAGGCTTGGCTGAAAAGCTCAAGCAGGAACTCGGTCGTATCGGACAAGGCCGGTTCAGTTTTCATCAAGAAGCATTCGAAATGCGGTGACACCCTTTATCCATCAGACCCAAGGAATCAAATCATGAAAGCCATCTCAATCATCCTGCTTGCCTTGTCCATGACGACCGTACATGCCGCCACCCCTGAGGTCCAGGCGGAATCCTGCGATCAAATCAGGGAACAGATTCAGGCGCATGCCGGCATTCCAGCCAAACCGAATACCTTGTTGCTGAGCAAAGTTGGAGCAAACAAAAAATGCCGTTTCACTTCTGCCGAGGCGTATCGTGCGGCGTGGGGTGATAAGCCCTTGCCCAAGGACGATCGACGTGATCGTCGCTCGAAAGAGCGCGAGCACGATGATGATTGAAGCGGATGTCAAACGGATGTTGATTAAGGGTTCCTTAAGCTGAATGTGACAGACTGCCAAAATCATGGTGCCACCGGAAATGACCTCTGCCTCCCTGCTGCTCTGGCTCGTATTGGGTATTACGCTGCAAATCGTTTTGTGGCTGGGTATCAGCTTCTGGCGGCATTGGGGCGAGTATCAGGCGCTGCGCACAGGCGCGGGGGCTGATGGGGGAATGGCGGTTCCCGTAAAAGTGACTTTGCCTTCAGCATCCGAGCCGGCATCTGTAGCGGCGTGGGGTGGTTTCAGGAATTTTCGGGTTGATCGCAAGGAAATTGAGGACGGTGCCCAATCCATCTGCTCGTTTTACCTGGTACCAGAAGACAAGCAGCCACTTCCGGCATTCAAGCCAGGTCAATTCCTGACATTCCGTCTCGACGTACCCGCGCCCGACGGCAAGACAGAGCAGATTACGCGCTGCTACTCCTTGTCGGATGCACCTCGCCAGGACTTCTACCGCGTCTCCATCAAGCGCGTCCCCGCCCCCACAGGCAGCGCTTATCTCCCGGGCCGCTCGTCGAATTACTTCCATGACCACGTTCAGGTGGGGGAAGTTCTGCAAGTCCGCGCGCCTGGCGGCCACTTTCATATCGACTCCAGTGACGCACCCGTCGTCCTGGTCGGCGGCGGCATCGGGATTACCCGGTGCTGTCCATGCTCAACTGGTGCGTGGCCGAGCAACCTGGCCGGGAAGTCTCGCTTTACTACGGCGTGCGTAACAGCAGCGAACCCATCAAGCGGTCCCATCTCGAAGCGCTGGCCGCGACTTACCCGAACTTCCATCTGCGGCTGTGTTTCAGTGATCCCTTGCCGGGTGATCAACTTGGGCATGACTATCACCATCAAGGGCGCGTGGATGTTGCGCTATTCAGGACGGAACTCCCCCTCAAGCCCTACCATTTCTACATCTGCGGTCCGACACCGATGATGGAAAGCCTCGTCCTTGGCCTGGAAGACTGGGGCGTGCCGGAGAGTCGCATCCACTACGAAGCCTTTGGCCCGGCATCGATCAAGCGTTCGGCAAACCCGACAGCCGTTGAACCTGTGGCGGCAATACAAAGCGACATCGTCGTCACCTTTGCCAAGTCGAGCAAACAGATTCCCTGGCAACCGGGCATGGGGAGTTTGCTGGATTTTGCCGAGGCCAATGGGGTGAAAGTTGAGTCCAGTTGCCGGGCTGGAAGTTGCGGATGTTGCCAAACCACGATCAAAACAGGCGAAGTGGCTTACGGCCATGCACCAGACTTTGATCCAGAACCGGGTAGCTGCCTGCTCTGTAGTTGTACCCCGAAGACCAGCGTGACTCTGGAGGCCTAGATGACCAATAACCTCTGGCGCAATCATATTCTTCCCTTTACGCTGTTGGTCGGTCTGCTCGGTGTGGCGACCTTAGTGGGCGACTATCTGCTGCACCGCTTCAATCTGGTCTGGATCGGGCGCTACCTGGGCATTCCGGGCACCTTGCTCATCATCGGCTCCCTGATCTATTCGTTGCGCAAGCGCAAGATGATCACATCGGGCAACATGAAATCCTGGCTCAGCATGCACGAAGTTGGTACCTGGCTGGGTTCCCTGATGGTCTTGTTGCATGCCGGCATTCATTTCAATGCCATCCTGCCCTGGCTGGCCACGGTTGCAATGGGCGTGAATGTCATCAGCGGCATGGTGGGAAAACTACTTCTCGGCCGTTCGCGTGAGCATGTCCTGGGACAGCGTGATCACTACCAACTACGGGGGATGTCCAAAGAGGACATCGAGCGCGCAGTGTTCTGGGATGCAGTCACCCTGGATGCCATGACCAAGTGGCGCAAAGTCCATATCCCGATCTTCATCGTCTTCGCCGTCCTGGCGCTGGGCCACATCATCAGCATCTTTTTGTTCTGGGGCTGGGTATGAGCCGCACACTGAAGTGGATCCTTGCCGCTAACCTGATTGTGTTGGCCATTCTGGCTTTCGTCTATCCCCACCTGATGGTTGGCCCCGGCAAGTTGATTCCCGGCCATGCAAAACTGGAATCGGACTGCTTTGCCTGTCACGCCGCTTTCACCGGTGCCGAATCAGAACGCTGCGTCAGTTGTCACAAGCCGGAGGAGATAGGAAAACTCACCACTGCCGGGTTGCCCGTCCAGAAACCCCTGACGTCGACACCGTTCCACCAGAAACTCATCCGCTCGGACTGTATCGCCTGCCATAGCGATCATGCCGGAGTGAAACGTTTCCGGCCGACCGGGCAGTTCAACCACCGCCTGCTGGAAAAGGCGACCCGCGAGGAATGCCAGGGCTGCCACAAGTCACCCAAGGACAGCCTGCACCAGCAGATCACGGGCAATTGCAGTCAATGTCACAGCCAGGACAAATGGACGCCTGCCACCTTTGATCACGCGAAGTATTTCGAACTGGATCGCGACCACAACGTCAAGTGCGCGACCTGCCACGTCCGCAATGATTACAGCCGCTATACCTGCTACGGCTGCCATGAACATTCACAGCAGAAAATCCGTCGCGAGCATATCGAGGAAGGCATCCGCGACTTCGATAACTGCGTCGAGTGTCACAAGAATGCCGACGAACACGATATTCGAATGCCAGGAAGAGAGCGTGAAGGAAAAGGGAATCGCGGCAGAAAACATGATGATGACTGACTCGGGCGTGCCCAGCCTGCAACGCTATGCGTGGATTTCCATTGGCGCCGCAATTGCGACCATCCTGCTCAAGGGGGTGGCATGGCATTTAACCGGATCGGTTGGCTTACTCTCGGATGCCATCGAGTCCTTTGTCAATCTTGCAGGCGCACTCATGGCTCTGTGGATGCTCTGGCTGGCGGAACAACCTGCCGATGAGGATCACCCACACGGACACGGTAAGGCCGAGTATTTCTCCAGCGCCTTCGAGGGTTTCCTGATTGTTCTGGCGGCCGTCAGCATTGGTTATACGGCAATCGAACGATTCATAAATCCCCAGCCGATCGAGGCTGTCGGCATTGGATTGGTTGTTTCAGTTGCGGCCTCAGTCATAAACCTGCTTGTGGCACGCTTGCTATTGAAGGCAGGCCGCGAGCATCAGTCCATTACGCTCGAAGCTGATGCCCACCATCTGATGACGGATGTCTGGACCTCCGTTGGTGTCATCCTTGGGTTGGACTTGTTGCGATGTCAGGCTGGAACTGGCTGGATCCGACGATTGCAGTGCTCGTTGCCGCGAACATTGTCTGGACGGGATGGCAGTTGATGCATCGCTCAGCTTCCGGGCTTATGGACACTGCTTTGCCGCCAGAGCAAAAGCGCCTCATTACTGAAGTCTTCGATCGCTACATCGAACAGGGCATCGCCTACCACGCCTTGCGGACACGACAGGCTGGACGACGGTCGTTCATCAGTTTTCATGCACTAGTGCCAGGAAAATGGTCAGTTCAGGAGGCCCATGACTGGATTGAGCGAATTGAGCGTGACCTGAGGACAGCGATCCCCAACTGCCATATCACTTCCCATCTGGAGCCGATAGATGATCCCTGTTCAATGGATGATCAGGCACTTGATCGGGTCAGGTAAGCCAGCCCTCGCTGGCGACCGCCTCCGCTTCTGAACTTCCCCAGGATAATCACATGACACTCAACGAACAACGTGCCATTCTCGCCCTATGCCTGCACGCCGCCTTTGCCGATGGAGTCAAGGACGACCGTGAACGCGAAGAGGTAAAACGCATTGCGGAATCACTATCCGAAGGCACCCCTGGCCTCGATATGGCCCGCCTGTATCAAGACGTCTTGCTCAAACGCCTGCCGCTGGACACGGCGGCAGGCACACTTTCCGATATCGGGCAGCGCCAGTTCGCCTACGAAATGGCAGTTTGCGTCTGCGAAGCTGACGGGCGCATGAGTCCAGCCGAGCGCGCCTTCCTCGACGAACTCAAGCGCTTTCTGAATCTCGACGCTGGCCAATCTAGTGCAATCGAACAGGCCATCGATCCGATTGTTTCAGCCGCCGATTTGTCTGTGAAGCCGTTGGAACAAGTCGGAATCCTGGATGCTGAACTGGACAAGACAATCCTCAACAGCGCCCTGCTGAACGGAGCACTCGAGTTGCTACCCCAGTCCTGGGCATCGATGGCGATTATTCCGCTCCAAATCCGCATGGTGTATGGCATCGGTAAAGCTCATGGGGTCGAACTGGATCAAGGGCACATCAAGGAGCTCATCGCCGCCGCTGGAGTCGGGTTGACCTCGCAGTATCTAGAGCAGTTCGGCCGAAAGCTGCTGGGCGGCTTGCTCGGCAAGGCGGCAGGAAAGACCTTCGGGAAGATCGGTCGCGCTGCTACCGGCATGGCCTTCTCGTTCGCCACCACCTATGCGCTCGGTCAGGTGGCGAAGCGGTATTACGCCAGTGGTAGGACCATGAACAGCGCGTTGTTACAGGAAACTTTCCAGAGCCTGCTGGCTCCTGCCAAGCAGTTGCAGCAGCAGTATCTACCGCAGATCGAACAAAAGGCGCAATTACTGGACATGGGGCAGGTAATGAATTTGGTGCGCGGGGTGTGACACACGAATCGTTGTTTCCTGCTTCTGGGAATATCCTCGATGGAGTTACGCTATCGGTAGATATTGCTACTGGGTCACGTTGCTGCTGATGGCTGGTGCGGATAGAATCCAATCTCCGAGGGCTAGACTGTTTGTGTTGGCATACCTTCTGGCCCGCCAATAACATTGGCAAAACCAGTCTCTGACTGGACGCAAGACCCCGCAAGACGCCTGTCTGTGCGGGGTTTTTCGTTTCTACCTCCTGACTGCGCTAAACCTCGTTTCACCGATTTTCGGTTCTTACCGGCCAACATTCTCGAAACCTCCTGACTGCGGGGTTTTAGTGCAGATTTTCAATCGCCCTGTTGATGAGGGTTATCTGCCATGTTTGCGGCGGTTATGCTGTCCATGAACACTGTGATCCCTATGCCATCAAGGAAGATCTAACGGCGATGGAACTTAAGGGCGACCCAGTTCCACGCTGCCCAGGGTGTGGGTCTCTCCTGCGCCCCGACATCGTCTTGTTTGGTGAGCCGCTTGACATCGATATTCTTGATCGAGCCATGGAGATAGCGGATAGCGGAAACTTCTCAGCCCCGGCTCTGACCTTCCCGATTGGGCAAGGTGTCTGGGAAGACAGCGCTGGCAACGCCGGATCTCAATTTTGGATGTTGATGGTGTCGACTCTGAATTTTTTGGCGCGCATGCGCAAGACACCATAGACCAGGATGATCGCGATTGCTCGAAGCGGAGTCACAGGGTAGGCAGTCGTAGACATTTCGGATTCCATGTTGCTGTACGGGGGCGCATTACTCGCGTGACTTCAAGATATAGTCAAGTTCTGTACGGAAATAGTACGGAATATTGCGCGCGGACATGACTTGCAGTAAAATGATCCGTAATTCTTCCGTACAGAGGAAACGACCATGTCTACTACTGCACAAGCTCACGAACGCATTGACTTACGCACATCGCCGGAAATAAAGGAATTAATCATTCGAGCAGCTACCACTGCCGGAATGTCGGTCAGTGCATTTCTCCTTGGTACTGCCCAGGAACGTGCTAAGCAGATCCTTGCCGATACCGAGATGATGACCTTGTCCTCCCGCGACTGGAGTGCATTTGCCAATGCCCTGGACAACACGGACAAACCCAGACCGAAACTTTCTGCAGCGATGAAGCGCCATCGCGAATGGCAGGCAAAGCGCTGAACGTGGAATTCACGGGCACCATCGAACAACTCTCGTCAGATCACGACAGACGTTCATTCACGTGCGGAGTTGGCGCTCTCGATGAGTATTTGCGGCGCTTTGCGCGTCAGCATGCCGCAACCAACATCAGCAGAACCTATGTCGCGGTGGACAGTGCCACGATTCGCGGGTACTACAGTCTTGCCATGGCCGGAATTCGCCGGGACAACCTACCAGTCAAACACTCCGATCGCTTCCCCAACTTCCCGCTACCAGTGGCCCGCTTGGCACGATTGGCGGTGGCGGAACTCCATCAGCGAAAAGGACTCGGCGAACTGCTTCTGGCAGATGCTTTGCAGCGTTGTTTGCGCCTGTCGGACGAGATCGGGATGGTGGGCGTGGTCGTTGATGCAAAGGATGAACATGCACGAGGGTGGTATGAGCGCTACGAGTTCGAGCGACTTCCCGATTCGCCTTTGACGCTGTGGATCCCAACGGCATCCATTGGAAAGCTGTGATCGGGATTAGCCGTTCGACTATATAGTCGGCCCTGCAAAATTCATCTGACGCCGCCAGACGCAAAATCAAACGAGAACCCCGACGCCTGAATTCGCTGGAAAGGATTCGCGCGCAGGATCGCGGCCAACAGTGCCAAGAATAACGGGCGCAATAAAAGAGCCGTCAGGCCCAAGCGCACCATCGCCCGCAATAACCAGCGCAGGTTGTAGCCGGCCGCACAGAGAACCGTGTGCCCGCAAGTCGGCGCTGGTGATACGGCGTTTAAGCGCCGCTTTCCTCTGCCAGCCATTGCTCCAGTTGTCGGCACACCGGCTGACTGTACAGCAGCGCAATGTGTCCGGTTCCATATGCCACATAGCGTCGCTCCGCCGGAATCCCTAGCGCGCGGGCAGAGTTGCGATGCTTCCCCAGCGCGCTGTAAAGCGGTACCAAGCCATCGCCCACCGCCGCACTGACCGGACCATGCTTCGCCAGAGTGGCGCCCACGGCATAACAGGCGACACCTGCAGGCAAAGGCAAGCAATGCCCAGGCCCTTTGTGGTAAGCAAAGCGGTCGAGTTCGACCCAGTCGTCATCAAGCACGCTGCCATGGCGCAGATCGGTTATTCCGGCGCTGCGTATCTTGCCGAGCCGGCTGAAGGCAAAGGTATAAGGGCTGCTGCCCAGCACGCGGTCGATGATGTTGCCGCCACGCTCCAGCGGTGAGCCATGATGCGGAGTACCCAGAAAAATTAGCTTCTTCAGTACGCGCAGCCAGTCATGTCCGGCCGCCTGTCCATAGTGGCAAGCGCTGCGTGAAACCAGCCCGCCCATGCTGTGACCGAGCAACACGATCGATTCGACCGGCACCGGCCACGCCGCCACCAGCGCCTCAAGCTGCGCCGCAAACGCACGACCGTTGAGCGAAACGTGTTCGCCTGTGTTGTAGCGCAGATAGAGCGGCGTATAGCCGGCGCGCGCCAATACCTGGCCGTGATCGTGTCCGCCCTTGCTACCGCCTTGTTGCCACTGCAGATCATTCATGCACAGTCCGTGAATGCAGACCAGCAGCTTGCCACTGGCCTTGGGCACGGTGCGTGCCAGTGCCTGCTTGGTCACAGGCAAGGCATGGCCGTCGTGGCGCAGTTGCATTGGTGTAGCCAGCGGGTTGTGCGTCGCGACCAGATGGTGACCCAACACCCCATTGAGAATGGCCACGAACATCTCGCGCTGCTCCCCGGTCTCGATGGCCGGCAGCAAGGGGGTCAGACGACTCAGGGCAAGATCCAGCCCGCCGCCCACCCCATGAGTGATTCCACAAACACTCTGGCACACCATCCCGAACAAGCCAGCCGGAGGACGATGCGTCGGTGTGCCGAGCACGGCCGGGGCATTCAGGATATTGGCAGTGAGGTGTTCGACCAGACGTGTAACGCCAACAGTGGCATCAATCGCGAGACGGCTGACGCCGCGCAGATCGTCGCCCAGGGTGAAGTGATTGGCTGAACTATTTGACATGATCATTTTCCTTCTCAGACAGCGTGAGCAAAACTTAGACAGGTGACAACGCGCGCGGAGGCAAGGTATGCACAAAGATGCGCTTCATCACCGTGGCAAACTGACTGAACAGGCTGCCGGTGTTGTAGTGCAAGCCATACCTTTGACACAGGGCCTGAATCTTCGGCGCGACCTCGACATAACGGTGAGATGGCATGTCGGGGAAAAGATGGTGCTCGATCTGGTGGCTCAAATGCCCGGTCATGATGTGAAACAGGCGGCCGCCTTCCAGATTGCTTGAACCGGTGATCTGACGGATATACCAATCGCCACGGGTTTCATTGCGCGTGTCTTCCTCGCGGTAAATAGCCACGCCCTCGGTGAAGTGGCCGCAGAAAATCACCGTGTAGGTCCAAAGATTGCGCGTCAGATTGGCGGCGAAATTGCCGGCCAGCACGCGCGGGGCGCTCCACATGGCCAGTGCTGGAAAAAGCAGATAGTCCTTTAACCACTGGCGCTTGATCTTGCCCAGAAAGGCGTCCAGGCGCGGCTTGAATACCTCTCTCGAAATCGCTCCGTGCTTGTAGCGGCCCAGCTCCAGATCATGCGAACCAATGCCGTACTGAAAGCCCAATGCCAGCCCGAGATTGGCGAAGGGCTGCAGCCAGTGGCGCGGCTTCCAGCGCTGCTCGTCGGTCAGGCGCAGCAGCGAGTAGCCCAGATCGCGATCCTTGCCCAATATGTTGGTGTAGGTGTGATGCACGACGTTGTGCGAATGGCGCCACGCTTCGCCGTCGCAGGCGATGTCCCACTCGAAGGACTGCGAGTTGAGCGCCGGGTCGCCGGTCCAGTCGTATTGACCGTGCATGACGTTATGACCAATCTCCATATTGTCGAGAATCTTGGCGTTAGCCAGCGCCATGACGCCTGCCGCCCAGCTCAGGGGGCCGACGCCGAAATGCAGCAGGGCGCGGCCGGCGACTTCGCTGCCGCGACAGATGTGGATCATGCGCCGCATGTGATCCACATCTGCCTGACCGACGCGGCTCATCGCTTCGTTGCGAATTGCATCGACTTCTTTCTGAAACTCGGCGACTTGGGCACGGCTCAGCTTGGGGGGGGTGGCAAAGCTCATTCTGGTTCTCCTCACGTTCACAGATGCGTTAAAGGGCAATTCGTTACAGGGCCAAGGTCACGTCGGAACGTGCGGTCGAGATACACAGACGGATTTCTTCATTGGGTGCCGACGAAATTTCGCCGGTCAGCAGGTTCTCTACCGTGCCGCTTTTCTTGGTGCATTGGCAGGAGCGACAGATACCTATTCGGCAGCCGTGCTTGGGCGCCAGGCCGGCGCGTTCCGCTTGCACCAGCAGCGGCTGCGCGCCCTCGGTCATGAACTGTGTGGCACTGCGCTCGCACACCACGCTCACCGGCGTACCGGCATCCGCCGGAACCGTCGGCCCGCCGCCGAAGCGCTCGCTGGTGAGCGTGCTGGCGTATCCCTTTTCGGCCCACAGGGCATGTACCTGATCCATCCAGGCGGCGGGGCCACAGAGCCAGGTGGCGCGCTCTGCCAGATCAGGCACAGTCGCCAGCAGCGCCTGCGCGTCCAGACGACCCTGCGTAGCGGTTAAGTGCGTCACCACCGTGAGACCGGGCATCTGGGCACCGATAAGCAACATCTCATCTACCCAGATTTGCTCGCTTGCATCGCGACACACATGCAGAAAGCAAACGTCGCCCGCGTATTCCTGCTCATGAAGTTCGCGCATCAGCGCCATCACCGGCGACACACCACTACCGGCACTCAGCAGCAGTATCTTGCCTGGCAGTGGCTCATTCGCCGGCAGCACGAATTCGCCTTCAGCCTGACTGACGGTCAGCACGCTCCCAACACGTAGCTGCTGATGCATGAAGTTGGACATGAGCCCACCTTCTTTGCGTTTGATCGTCAGCGCCAAGCGCTGGGCTCCACCGCGCGACGACAGACTGTAAGCGCGCTCGGTACGGCGGCCGTTGATTTCGGCTTGCACACGCACAAACTGCCCTGAGCGTGCGCCTTGCCAGTGTGCATTGGGCTCAAGGATAAAGCTGCGTACCGTCGGTGATTCGTGGGTGATGTGCACGACACGCGCCTTGACAGTATCTAGCGAGAGCAGCGGATGCAAGGCGTTGAGCGTATCTTCGACGGCGCTTTTGCGCACGATGGCACTGAGCCAGGGGCGCTCAAGCGTATGGACCAGTTGGCTGGCAAGTCGCGGCCAAGGTTTCAGAGTATTGTGCGTTACGGTCATTTTTCGTCTCCCGGTAGTGTGGTTCGAACTACGATTTAGCTTGCGATGACGAATTGTGTATGCTCGTACACTGAATTGTTAGTAGATGGCCTCAGTTTTTGCTATTTTGTTTACTATCCATTTGTTTTAAATATGATTTTAAAACGCTCACATTCATCCACAAAAGCTACCGAAGAGAGGGCCGCTCCGGAGCCCCTCTCGCGCAGCGAGCGCAAAGACCTGACGCGCGCCAGTCTGTTGCAGGCGGCGCTTACCCTGATGGCCGAGGGGCGTAGCTTCACCAGCCTGGCACTGCGTGAAATTGCCCGCGAAGCCGGAGTCGTGCCCAACGCCTTTTACCGACACTTTCGCAATACCGACGAGCTTGGCTTGGCGCTGGTGGAAGACGTGGGCATAACCCTTCGCCGCCTGCTGCGCGAGGCGCGCAAGGTCGATGTATCACCGCAAGAAATGCTGCGCCGCTCGGTGGCGGTCTATCTTGATTACATCAAGCGCAATCGACTCCAGTTCGTATTCATTTCCAGCGAGCGTTCCGGCGGCTCGCGCATCCTGCGTCTGGCGATACGCAATGATGTCAGCCACTTCATCAACGAGATGGCGCAGGATTTCCGCGCACGCGGCCTTTACCCCCACCTGCCGACAACCGATCTGCAGATGGTTTGCAGCATGATTGTGATGACCATGCTTTCCGCAGCAACCGACTTTCTCGACCTGCCCCCCGATCAACCACTGCTCGAAACCGAAATGTCGGAAAACTTTGTCCAGCAGTTAAAAATCATTCTGCTCGGCGGTAGCGTTCTCAACGACGCCAGGACGAACTAAGCCCTGCCGATGCACGCGACCTGTGCCGCGTAAGCGGCTCAGCACACCCAATGCATTTCACGGCACAATGCCCCCTTGTAAGCCCATAGTGTTTATTGCTCGCGAATGACCGCATCGTACCCATGTTGAAAAGTGGCACACCACTGCTCCATCACCGCGCGCAACGACGCTGGATTGTCGCGCTGGTGTTGCTACTGGGCACCGCGCTAACCTGGGTCAGCGGCACCAAGGTGCGTGAATACGAGCTCGCTCAGGCGGAGGCTGAGGTGGATCGACAGGTCATCGCGGTCGCCGAGGAAGTGAATCGCCGACTGCAGCGCTATGCGGTCGCAGTGGTGGCTGGAGCCGGGGTGCCCGATGCACGCGACACGGTATCGACCCAGGCTTGGCAACGATTCGTGCAGTCGTTTCAGCTACCGTACTGGCTTGATGGCGTGTCTGCGCTGGGCTACGCCCCCCTGCAGCGCGACACTGACGAGCAATGGCGTGCCCCGGTACAAAGACTCGAACCCGCCAACACGCCAGTACGCGCACTCGTCAATCAGAACCTGATCCGCGACACGCGCATGGCCGACGCCGTCATGACGGCCGTGCGGGCCAATGAAGCCATACTTTCGCCGCGCATGGTGCTGGCAGGCGAGGAATCAGGCGTGGTGATGCTGCTCATGCCGACCTACAAGGGCGGGCAGGTGCCCATTGATTCAGAGGAGCGGCGACGCCTGGCGGTCGGCGTTGTCTTCGCCGTCATCAATCTTGACACCCTGTTTCAGAGCATGTCGCAGTGGATAGAAACCAAGGGCAGCTTCTCCGTGATCGACGCACCGATCATGGAAGATCCAGAGATGCAGCTTTATCAGTCCGACACCGTGGCCGAGGGGAATCACGCCCACAACGTCGAGGTTAGTGCCGGCGGCCGCGTCTGGAAAATTCAGTTCAAGGAGCTTGCAGGCCACGCCCAAGTGTCGGATCGCGGTCGCTCGCAGCTGACCATTGCGGTGGGTGCGTTAGCAACACTGCTGCTCACCATTGCCATCGCCTATCAAGTCGCCCTGCGTGAGCGCACCGAGCGGCAACTACAGGATTCGCAACGCTCTGAGGATACCGTGCGCGCCCTGAACGACGAACTGGAAGCACGCGTCACTGCACGCACCGCAGAGCTATCGGCGCGCAGCAACGAACTCTCGCTCAGCCTGGAGCAAATGCAACGAATGCAGAACGAACTCGTCGAGGCAGAGAAGCTGGCTTCGCTCGGGGCACTGGTGGCCGGGGTTGCCCATGAACTCAATACGCCAATTGGTAATGCGGTCACCGCCGCATCGACGCTGCACCACCATATGAACGAGCTGAAGGAAACGGTCGCTGCCGGCAACCTGCGCCGCTCGGTGCTGATCGGCTTTATCGAGCAAAGTGATCAGATTGTTGCCCTGGTTCAGCGAGCCTGCTCGCGCGCTGCCGATCTGGTGAGCAGCTTCAAGCAAGTGGCTGTCGATCAAACTTCAGAGAAGCAACGACCATTCGATCTGCTGGAAATTGTCGAAGACAACGTGACCTCATTGCGTCCAACGATCAAAAAGGCCACCTGGACCATCGAGACCGCCGTGCCCAAAGGTATTCAATGCGACAGCTTTCCTGGACCTCTGGGACAAATTCTGGTCAATCTGATCCAGAACGCCGGCTACCATGCCTTTGACGAAGGAAAAACTGGCAGCGTCACCATCAGCGCTTCGGTGACCAATGAGGTGGTGGAGTTGCTCGTCACAGACAACGGCAAGGGCATGCCACCTGACGTTCTCACGCATATTTTTGACCCGTTCTTTACTACCACGCTAGGCAAAGGCGGCTCTGGCCTTGGATTATCGATCTGCCGCAATATTGCCACAGGCATACTGGGTGGCTCTCTGCATGCCACCTCGCAACCAGGCGTGGGCACCACCTTTCACCTTAGGTTTCCTGCAGTCGCCCCGGCGAATTTAAAAGCCAGGAAATCGACGCCTGAGTCGCATCTCTGAGCCCCGTCAAACCGCTCCAAACCGGTTCGTCTCCGCTCAACAACCTCCAGGAGGAAAACTCATGAAACCAATCTCTGGCGATCATGTCCACGAGATCACCATCAATGATATTTTCACAGCTGCCCGCAGTGGCGCTGTGCGCCGCTATCTGCAATCCAGAGGCAAGTAGCCGAGCCAAAGCCTGTCGGCGCTGATGCCTCGATCAGCAAGGGGACGGCGACGCGGCCAGCCAGCGCGAAACGCCGTATTACCAGCGCCGACTTGCCGATCACCGGTCTTGGCAAACCCGGGAAAAAGACCGAATGCACGCCGTCAGTGTAGCCACGCACTCCCGCCGATTGCCAAAATGGAGGAACTAGAGTCCGCTCACAGCGTCGCGCGGATCCATTTCAGCATATCCGCCCAGAGCAGGTGTTGATCGCGCGGCGAGGGCATCACGGTGGCATGCGGCAACTCGATGGTGACCACGGGAATCTTGAGCAAAAGGCCACCATAGTTGCCCATTGACCCGGGATAAACCCCCAGCCGATTGAGTGCCAGTCGCCCGAAGCGCATTGGCGAGGGCACCGGGCCATCGTAGTCGAGCAGGTTGTAGGGGGCATGGACGCTGATGATCAGGTCCGGACCAAAGGCTTCGATCTGATCTTGCAGCCACTTGGTTTCAACTTCCGAGGCCGCTTTTAGTCCTGGATTGCGGCGTGGGTCCTTGCCGGTACGTGTTGTCCAGTAGGCGAGCGCGTCTTTTGCCCAATCTGCTGTTTCAAAATTGCGATTGAGATCCACACCCCGACCATTGGTCCGGGTCGAGGACTTGGCAAACAAGCCATCCGGATTAGCGAGCGGAATCACCCGCCACTGGTAGTGACTGGCCTCCTGAGCGCGCATCGCATCGATCCACAGAAACACGGTAGACACCGAGGTCAGCTCATCGCCATGAATGCCCCCAATGACTAGTACGCGCTTTTTGCTCTCGGCTGCCTCGCCTTTTCGCTGAACTCTCGGGGAATCGATATCAAGCATGACCAGACTGCGCCCACCCGCCGTGCGCTCGGGCACCGCCACAAAAGGCTCTCGCATGCAGCGCTCGGCCGAGACGCTGCGCAAGCGCGACTGCAACTGCTTGCACCACTGCGCGGTATCGCTGCTCTCGGCGGCCGCCGGGAAAGGCAAGGCAAGGGCCGCTAAAAGGAACACCCCAAAAATCCGATACAAAAACGCTGTCCTTACCATCGACTTCTCTGAGTTTGCTTTATCACGGATCGATTCTGCCACGAAGTCACGCCCTCCATTCGCAATACCCCTGCCGCCAGGCAGGATTGAGCCCGACCCCATCGAGCGCTCGCCCAATGCGCGGTATCTGGGCCGGGTCTTCAAGGCGCGGCTGACGATGAATGAACAATCCGAAGGACGACGCCAACGGCGAAGGTACTGCAACATCAAGAGCGTTCATCGAAATCTCTGTAACAGGGACTTGAAACCCGCGCTACCGCTCCGCGTTGCCGGTAATCTCGACTCTATAGTGCCCTCAGTCACAATGCCCCCCTCGACCATGCCCCTAGTCACCCCACGAACAATTCCACTTGCGCCCGGTCTGCTAGAACGTCTGCGCCTCATGGTCTTGTATGTATTTACCTATCTGACCCTGCGACCGGTGCTTGGCCCACCGCTGCCCATTCTCTGGCAGCGCCGACTGCTCGCACTGGCTGGCATGTGCCTGCCAGCGTCAAAGGCCGTCGCCTACCGCTCGCTCTCGCTTGGGGGTGTTCCCTGCGAAGAAGTAACTGGAATCCGCGTCGATATCTCGCGCGTTATTCTGTATCTGCACGGCGGAGCTTTTCTCGTCGGCAGCCCCGTCTCGCACCGACCACTCACCGCTCCCCTGGCGCTTGAAACCAGTGCGCGGGTGCTGGTCGCTGACTATCGGCTGGAACCGGAACACCCCTACCCAGCGGCATTGGACGACTGCCTTGCGGCATATGAGGCGTTGCTCGCGCAAGGCGTACCCGCCACTGGAATTGTGATCGCCGGCGACTCTGCCGGCGGGGCTCTCAGCGTAATGCTGGCGCTGCGTCTGAAGCGACTGGGCCGACCACAGCCAGCGGGTCTGCTGCTGATTTCGCCGGTCACCGGGGTTTCGCTCGACTCACCCAGTCACTGGCGATACCGCTACAGCGACCCGATGCTGCGCCCGCGCTGCCTGGCCGCTGTAAGCACCATCATGAACAAAGCGCAGCACCCCGACGAACGTACCCCTTTTCGCGCAGACCTGACCGGCTTGCCGCCGATGCTCATTCAAGTCGGCCGCATTGAGGCGCTGCTCGACGATTCATGCGAACTGGCACAACAGGCACAGCGCTGCGGCGTGCCGGTTCAACTCGAAATTTGCGCAGGCCTATGGCATGTCAGCCAGTTGTACGGTGCCTATCTGGCGTCAGCTCGCACCTCGGTCAGTCGCCTGGCACAAAGCGTTCTGGAAATGACGGAAAGCGCGCGATGAGAAATGTCTCCGCCACGGGCGAGTGGCGAGAATCAGGATCAATGACAACCTGATACCCGGAGCATCGACCCCTTTGCGGTGCAATTTCTGTCCCGGCTCATTTATTCCTCAGCAGTGTCCCCACTTGAGTTTGGCAACCGGTCGCCATAGTGGAAATGCGCCTGCTTGCGCACCCTATTCCCCTCTTGCCAGAGACGCTGTTTCCGGCACGATACGTTCTAGAATCAAGCTATGGTGATACGCAAGACAATCCATCGTGAAGGCGACGCGCTGCTGCTCCCGGACAAGAGCAAAACCGCCCCGCCACCGATGTTTAAGGTTTTTCTGCTAAATGACGATTACACCCCCATGGACTTCGTCATTGTGGTGCTCGAAAAGTTTTTTGGTCTGGGTCGAGAGCAAGCGACTCGGGTAATGTTGAAGGTGCATCGAGAAGGCAAGGGCCTCTGCGGGGTTTACCCCAAGGATGTTGCAGCGACGAAGGTTGAACAAGTGGGCGATTTTGCCCGGCAGCACCAGCATCCGCTGGCCTGCATGATGGAGGAAAACACATGATTGCCCAGGAACTTGAAGTCAGCCTGCACATGGCGTTCGTCGATGCCCGTCAAAAGCGGCACGAGTTTATTACCGTCGAGCACCTGTTGCTCGCGCTGCTGGACAACCCCAGTGCGGCCGAAGTGTTGCGCGCCTGCGCAGCGGATGTCGATACCCTGCGTACCGAGCTGACCACCTTCATCAACGAACACACGCCCACCATCGGTGGACAAGACGAGATTGACACGCAGCCGACGCTCGGTTTCCAGCGCGTGATCCAGCGTGCCATTCTGCATGTGCAGTCATCGGGCAAAAAGGAAGTGACCGGCGCAAACGTGCTGGTTGCGATTTACGGCGAGAAAGACTCTCACGCGGTATTCTTCCTGCAGCGTCAGAATATTTCACGCCTTGATGTCGTTAACTTCATCTCCCACGGGATCACCAAAAACCCGGCCCCCGCCGGCAAGGAAGAAACTCCGGAGGCCGAGCATGACGCTGAGGAAAAAGGTGGCGCGCTTGAAGCCTACACGCAAAACCTCAACCAGCTTGCACTTACCGGCAAGATCGACCCGCTTATCGGACGCGAAAAGGAAGTTGAACGCGTAATACAGACCCTCTGCCGTCGGCGCAAGAATAATCCACTGCTCGTTGGCGAGGCGGGCGTGGGCAAGACCGCCATTGCCGAAGGCTTGGCCAGACGTATCGTCGAGGGGCGTGTGCCCGAAGTGCTCGCCAAAGGCGTTGTGTACTCACTGGATATGGGTGCGTTGCTTGCCGGCACAAAGTACCGTGGCGATTTCGAACAACGCCTCAAGGGCGTACTCAAGCAGTTGGTCGACAACCCTCATGCCATCCTGTTTATTGACGAGATTCATACCCTGATTGGTGCCGGGGCGGCTTCGGGTGGAACGCTGGATGCATCGAACCTGCTCAAACCCGCGCTTTCGTCCGGCGCTCTCAAATGTATTGGCGCAACCACCTACACCGAGTACCGCGGCGTGTTCGAGAAAGACCATGCGCTCGCGCGGCGCTTCCAGAAAATCGACGTGAATGAGCCAACGGTCGACGAGACAATTGCCATCTTGCGCGGCCTGAAGTCGCGCTTCGAAGAGCACCATGGAATCAAGTATTCCGCCGCAGCGATCTCGAATGCCGCCGAGCTCTCTGCGAAATTCATTACCGACAGACACCTGCCCGACAAAGCCATTGACGTCATCGACGAGGCCGGCGCTGCGCAGCGCATCCTGCCCAAATCCAAGCAAAAAAAGGTGATCGGCAAGCAAGAGATCGAGGAGGTGGTGGCCAAGATTGCACGCATTCCACCGCAGCACGTCTCGGCCGATGATCGCTCGGCACTGAAGAATCTCGACCGCGACCTCAAGAATCTCGTGTTCGGCCAGGACCCGGCTATCGAAGCACTGGCCAAGGCGATCAAGATGTCGCGCTCAGGGCTGGGCGCACCGCAAAAGCCGATTGGCAATTTCCTCTTCTCCGGACCCACCGGCGTCGGCAAAACCGAAGTCGCGCGTCAGCTGGCCTACTGCATGGGCGTCGAGTTGATTCGCTTTGATATGTCTGAGTATATGGAGCGGCACGCGGTCAGCCGCCTGATTGGTGCGCCTCCGGGGTATGTCGGTTTCGATCAGGGCGGGTTACTCACGGAAGCGGTAACCAAAAAGCCACACTCGGTCTTGCTGCTCGATGAAATCGAGAAGGCGCATCCCGATGTATTCAACATCTTGCTGCAGGTAATGGATCACGGCACGCTGACTGACAACAACGGGCGCAAGGCCGATTTCCGCAATGTGGTGATCATCATGACCACCAACGCGGGCGCCGAGGCCTTGCAGAAAACGACCATGGGCTTCACCAACAGCAAGACGGCTGGCGACGAAATGGGCGACATCAAAAAAATGTTCACGCCTGAATTCCGCAACCGGCTCGATGCCATTATTTCGTTCAAGGCACTGAATGCGCAAATCATCTTGCGCGTGGTGGACAAATTCCTGATGCAGCTTGAAGGTCAGTTGCACGAGAAAAAGGTCGATGCGATCTTCACCGACGCCCTGCGCGCCTGGTTGGCCGAGAAAGGCTTTGACGCGCTAATGGGGGCGCGTCCGATGGCGCGGCTGATTCAGGACACGATCCGTTCCGCTTTGGCCGACGAGCTGCTGTTTGGCCGACTTCTCCATGGGGGACGCATCATCATCGACCTCGATGAAAATGAGAAGGTCACACTGAGCTTCGAAGAGACCAACGCCACCTCCTCCGACCCGACGGCAGCCCATCACTGACACCTTATACTCTCTTGGCGCTTTTTTATTTACACGCCCCGGCGCGCCGCGCCGGGGCGTGTTCTTTTCTGCGGAGACAATGCCATGAGCACCGTTACTGAGTACCTGACTACCGACCTGTGTGACGCCCACGAAGACAAAGTTCGCGTCGTTGAGCCCATGTTTTGCAGCTACGGCGGGCGGCTTTCGTTCTTTGGCCGCATCGCCACACTAAAACTGTTTGAAGACAACTCGCTGGTGCGAAAAGCGGTCGAGTCAGCAGGTGACGGGCGCGTACTGGTGATTGACGGTGGAGGTAGCCTTCGGCGTGCTCTGGTGGGCGATCAACTGGCGGCCCTGGCGGTCAAGAATGGCTGGGCCGGTATCGTTGTATACGGCTGCATTCGAGATTCACGTGCGATCAGCGAGATGGATATCGGCGTCTTCGCTCTGGATACCCATCCCATGAAGACCCTGAAAAGAAATGTTGGCGAAGCAGATATATCGGTAGCGTTCGGAGGCGTGACATTTACCCCGGGCGAGTGGATTTATGCCGATGAGGACGGCGTAATCGTCAGCTCAGCCCCGCTGCATGGTCCCGCAGCTGTCGCATAACCTATTGTTCACCAAGAATTAAGCCCGGTTCGGGTCAATTCCTATATCTTATATAAGACACTTGATATGTGATTTGACTGTCGCTATACTTTTGCTGCACTTCACCGTTGCCTCCCTCCTCTGCCACTCATCAAGGATCTGTCATGACTGATCGCAAAGCTCAAATTGCTGCCCTGGAAAAAGACTGGGCGACCAACCCGCGCTGGAAGAATGTCAAGCGTGGTTACTCCGCTGAAGATGTCGTGCGTCTGCGCGGCTCGCAGCCAATCGAATACACCCTGGCCAAGCGCGGTGCTGAGACGCTGTGGGCCAAGGTCAACGGTGGCGCCAAGAAAGGCTACGTCAATGCCTTCGGTGCGATCTCTGCCGGTCAGGCCATGCAGCAAGCCAAAGCCGGCCTTGAGGCCGTTTATCTGTCAGGCTGGCAGGTTGCGGCCGATGGCAACACCTCGGAAACCATGTACCCGGACCAGTCGCTATACGCCTACGACTCTGTGCCCACCATGGTCCGCCGCATCAACAACACTTTCAAGCGCGCTGACGAAATCCAGTGGGGCCGTGGCATCGGCCCTGGCGACAAAGACTTCATCGACTTCTTCCTGCCCATCGTCGCCGACGCGGAAGCCGGTTTCGGCGGCGTGCTCAACGCCTTCGAACTGATGAAGAACATGATCACCGCCGGTGCCGCCGGGGTGCACTTCGAAGATCAGCTGGCTGCCGTGAAGAAGTGCGGCCACATGGGCGGCAAAGTGCTCGTACCGACCCGCGAAGCCATCGAAAAGCTGATCGCTGCCCGCTTCGCTGCCGACACCATGGGTGTGCCCACGATCATCCTCGCCCGTACCGATGCCGAAGCGGCCAACCTGATCACCAGCGATTACGACGCCAACGACAAGCCCTTCATCACCGGCGAGCGCACGCAAGAAGGTTTCTACCGCGTCAAGAACGGTCTGGAGCAGTCGATCAGCCGTGGCGTCGCCTACGCTCCCTACGCCGACCTGGTGTGGTGTGAGACCGGCGTGCCGGACATCGGCTTCGCCCGCGAGTTCGCCCAGGCTGTGCTCAAAGAGTGTCCGGGCAAACTGCTGTCATACAACTGCTCGCCCTCGTTCAACTGGAAAAAGAACCTCAACGACTCGCAGATCGCCTCGTTCCAGGAAGACCTGTCGGCACTGGGCTATAAATACCAGTTCATCACGCTGGCCGGCATCCATATCAACTGGTACAACACGTTCCAGTTCGCCCACGCTTACGCCCGCGGCGAAGGCATGAAGCACTACACCGAGATGGTGCAGGAGCCGGAATTCGCTGCTCGCGACAAGGGCTACACCTTCGTGTCGCACCAGCAGGAAGTGGGCGTTGGCTACTTCGACGACGTCACCACCGTAATTCAGGGTGGCTCGTCCTCAGTCAAGGCCCTCACCGGCTCGACCGAAGAAGATCAGTTCCACTAAACAACCCGGTTCCTCAGTTCAAGTCTTTGCCCTTACCCGGGCGGAGCACCGCGCCTCACCCTTACCAGGGTGGGGCGTTTTTCCAAGTAAGATATGGATTGGAAAGACTTGTCATGCTCAGAACTCTCCTCAAATCAAAAATTCACCGTGCCACCGTGACTCAGTGCGAGTTGCACTATGAGGGCTCGTGTGCCATCGACGAAGATCTGCTCGATGCCGCAAATATTGTTGAAAACGAGCAGGTACATATCTGGAACATCGCTAACGGCGAGCGATTCGTCACCTATGCCATCCGGGGGCAACGAGGCAGCGGCATGATTTCGATCAACGGCTCTGCCGCCCGTCGCGCCTCGGTCGGCGATCTCATCATCATCGCCGCCTTCGCTCAGGTGCAGGAAGACCAAGTGCCCACCCATGAACCTCGTCTAGTTTTCGTTGACGCGCAAAATTGCCAGACCGGGCTGACTAATCGCGTCCCCACGCAAAAGTCTTAGCAACACACCTCCGCGCCCTGGCCCGGGCAGCACGTTTCTCGCATCCTCCAACAAAAAGGCCCCCGAGCAATGCGACTTCTTCTTGCCCTGCTTCTCCCCTGGCTTCAATTCTTCACAATCGGCCGTCCATTCGCCGGGATCATTTGCTTGCTTCTCCAAATCACCGTTATCGGTTGGGTTCCTGCTGCGATCTGGTCGGTCTATGCGCTCAGTCAGTACAAAACTGATCAGAAGATCAAAGAGGCGCTGGGGAAGACCAGCTAAGTCCCGTTCCTTCAACCAACGTCAGGTCTTACCCCAAATCGGGGTAGTTCCTCCAGGCCGACTCCGCTAGGGGTCGGCCTTTTTCGTTGGCCTGCCTCACCCCTTGACAGGCAATTACCGCAAGTCGGCGCTGGCGGAACGGCGATCTATTTTGTAGAGCCGCCACACGAATTCATTAAAAATCAATAAGCTATAGTTATTATCTAGATATTGCTTAAAGTTAACTGGCTTAAATGCCGTTTGTTTAGTCATGTAGTCCTTCACTCCAAGGAGCAGCGATGCCGATGGTTCCGGGATGGTCATTACCGCACTTGCGTAACTCCCAGCACCCGTTGACCATCGATACGGAGCGCCCCGTGTCGATCAAGGCGGCCCTGCCTGGCTATGTGCACTTGCTCTCCCTGATGGCGGTGGTGCTCTACTCCTTTTTGCTCGCAACTCATTTTTTTGATCTGGGAAAGCACTCCACGCAAACACCCCAGAAGGTCGACAAACTCAGCTACGACACCATCGCTCGTCTGGAGTCAGCACTTGCACGGGCCACGGGCCAATTGGCCGGCATCGAAACTCAACTGCGCATCGAGCAGACATCCCGTGAGGAACTCACCAAGGCCAATGCCGCACTGGTGGAGCAAAACCAAAAGCTCGCTGAAGAGCAGGCGGCCTTCCTGCGCCTGTTGCCGGGGCGAAAAACGGTCGATACGAACGAGGAACTCCCGAGCAAGTTTCCTCCGCCACAGCTTGGCGCGAGCGCTCCTTCCTCCCCATCAGGCAAGGTCACGCTCGACGATTTGGTGATACGTCCTGCGGGTGGGCGCGGCGAATACCGCTACAGCTTCAAGGTGTCGCTCGACGGTCGTCATCGCGGCACACCGCATCGCTTCACCTTGCAGGTGGCCGTGCGCTCACGTTCCGGCAACGCACAGGCACTTGCCCTTGCACCCGTGCAAAACGATCTGGTGGAGCTGAAAAACTATCGCACAATCTTCGGTCGCTTTGTGACCCCGAATAATCTGCCTACCGGCGAAATTGAAATACGGCTGCTTGAAGACGGCCAAGTGGTAGCCAGCCAGAGCAAAGTGGTCTAGCCACCCGGCAGGGCAACGATAGCGCAGCGTCGGCGCTGGCGCGTTGGCCCAGCGGAACGCGCCACCCGCCAAGCCTTCCAATGCTCCGATTTCCGCAAGTCGGCGCTGGCGACACGGCGATCAAGCGGTCAAGCACCCCGCACGATAGCGTCCGGCGGTGGTACCAACAGTACCTCTTCGCCCGCCACCCTGACACACTGATTTGCCCGAAGTTTGCACGCCTTCCGTGTTTCCACCACGCCGTCCACGGTGACTTGCCCAGCCGCTATCATCTCTTTGGCGGCACCGCCAGAGGGTGCCAGCCCAAGCAGCTTGAGCAGACTGTGCAACTCGATGAAATCCCCCCTCAGCTCCAGCGTCTGCTGCGCCATATCCAACCTCTCTATTTCTCACCGAAGACCGGCGTCACTCAAAGCAAGACGTTCAGCATCATGCCCAAACCGACAACACCCACCCCCCAGACCACACTGCGCAGGTAGGTGATACCGAGCAGGTAAATTGGCAGATAGGCCACCCGCGCCCAGAAGAAAATCAGCGCCCCGGCAGTCGCAGCGTCGCCCTGCCCGCTGACATGCGCGACCAGCGCCAGTGGCAAAAACAAGAGAAAGTTTTCCTTGGTGTTCTGCGCCGCACGCTCGGCCCTACCTCCGAGCGGAGTGGCCTCAGGCAGGTTTTCGCGATTGCTGAAGCCGATCTTCATGCCATCCAGCGTCCACTCACGGTTGCGCAGCACCGCACCGAGCATGACGGCGACAAACGTCAGCAGCGTCATGTAGACAATAAGTTCGAGTAATTGGGTCATGCTGTTCTCCCGTGCGATTGTGTGAGGTGTGTACGATTGTCGATGCTACCAAGTGTATGAGCCAACGATTCCGCTTTTGCGTCGCTCATTGCTTTTGTTTCAGCGCATGCGATGTCGGCCAGTGGGCGGGGACTTCACGTTTCGCAAAGCGCTATTGAGCACGCTCGAGCCACACCTGTCGCGCCCGAACCTGCAGCGACCAATTGCCAGGGCTCAGGGCAGGATGCCGGTCAGGGGCGGCTTCGCGACATTGGCGCACGAACTCATCCAAACGGCTCGCCGGCGGCGCCTGCAAGCCTTCCGCTTTCAGGGCAGTACGCAGCAGATTGACGGCGCGCGCGAACTCGAGCTCGCGCAAGCGTGCCACGGGCAAAGGAAATAACGGCGTGCCGCCGGCATCAAGCTCGGCCAGTTGCTCGATCAGGTTTTGCGCAGCACCTGCATGACCGGCGGCGGCGGCGATGCGGGCCTGCGCCTCGGGAAAGCGCTCTCGCAGCAGTGGCAACACGGTATGGCGCAACCAGTTGCGCGTGTAATGCTGATCCGTGTTGCTCTCATCTTCGATCCAGGACAACCCATGTGCTTGAGCGTACTCGGCCAGCTGTTCGCGACCTGCCGCCAAAAGCGGACGCAGAATGCGCCCGCTGCGCTCGGGCATACCGGCCAGGCCCAATACGCCGCTACCACGGAGCAAATTGTTGAGTACGGTTTCCGCCTGATCGCCCTGATGATGCGCGAGGATCAGCCAGTCGCCACCCGCCTCGGCCAATGCCTGATGCCGTGCGCTGCGGGCGGCAGCCTCAAAGCCAGCGCCGCTCGCCTGATCGACGTCAACGTGTATTACCTCACACGCCACACCCCACTGCGCGGCCATGCGCTGGCAATGCGCCGCCCACTCGTCAGCCTGTGGGCTGAGGCCATGATGCACATGGCAAGCGCGCACTGATCGATGCGCCAATTGTGGGAGTTGCGTGAGCGCATGCAACAGCACGGCCGAATCCAGCCCGCCAGAATAGCCGACCATCAGGGTTTGCCCCGCTTGCACGTAGGCGGAAAGCTTGCTCAGCTGGTTGAGAATCGTCATCGTCATCCTGACGTAGCCCCCTCATGGACCAATCGGGCGCGCAGAATTCCGCGCAGCGCATTGCACACCACGATGTCCTGCGCGCGTGACAGATCGGCAGGCGTCAGCACCGCTTCACGGGCGGCCCACGCCGGATCAGCCAGCAACACACTGCGCATGATGCCGGGCAAAACGCCGCAGGTCAGCGCCGGGGTCAGCCAAACACCGTCGATGCGCACAAAGACATTGGTTCGGGCCCCCTCAGTCACTTCGCCGCGCCGATTGACATGCAGCAAATCAAAGACCTCAAGCGCCTGCGCACGCACCAGCGAACGCTCATAGGGTGCGCGCAGGGTTGTCTTGTGCTGGAGAGGCCAGGCGTGCGGGTCAATGACTTCATCCGTCAGCATTACGGCCACCGGCTCATGGGGATTGGGCTCCAAAGGTGCTGTAGCGATTTCGCAGTGCCCATCCGGGTAGAGCAGACAGCGCAGCCGATGCAGCGAAGGTTGCTTCACCACTGCGCCGGCAAGCTCGCCCGCCACACGTTCACGATCAAAGACAAAGCCCAGTGCTGCCGCGCTCGCGTGCAAACGCTGCAGGTGCTTTTCACCATGACGAATGCCGGAAGCATCCGCAAACATCGTTTCAATCAGAGCAAAGCCGGTCGCCATACCGGTAACAAAGTTTGCCTTGAGCTGGCACTCGGCGTGCTCGCGCGCCGCCTCACTGTCGGCCACGATACCCGCCCCCAGACCCAGCGTAGCGGGCCGCCAGCCGTCGATAGGCGCTTGTAACGTCAGCGTGCGTATCGGCACTGACAGGCAAAAGTCGCCACACGCATGGCCGTTGGCCGCCGGGCTGATCCAGCCAATCGCCCCGCAGTAAATCCCGCGTGCGTCACTTTCCAGTGCATCAATGAGCTGCATGGTGCGATGCTTGGGTGCTCCGGTAATCGATCCGCAGGGGAACAAGGCGCGCAGCAAATCAGGGAAGGTCTGGTCGGGCGAACGCTGTGCCGTAATGGTCGACGTCATTTGCCAGACCGTGGCATGCGCTTCGATATCGAACAGCGCCGGCACCCTGACGCTGCCAATACATGCCACGCGCCCAAGATCATTGCGCAACAGGTCAACGATCATCAGGTTCTCGGCGCGGTTCTTGGCATTGGCCAGCTGCTCTCGGGCCAGCAGGTCACGGGCAATGTCGTCATGTCGAGGTGCTGTGCCCTTCATGGGTCGCGCCGTCAGCAACCCCGCCTCGTGGCGCAAAAAGAGCTCGGGCGAAAACGACAGTACATGGGTGTGCGCCATGCCCGGCGGCAAGGCAATCAGCGCACCATAGGCCACCGGCTGTCGCGCGCGCAGACGCCGGTAGAGCGCCAACGGCTCACCGCCCACCTGAGCGTGAAGGCGATAGGAGAAATTCACCTGATAGGTCTCTCCTTCGGTGATCGCGCTCTGAATGCGCGCCAGCGCCTGGGCAAACTCCGCCTCGCTGATGCTTGGAGCGAGCGCACGCAAGGCACTCGCCCCCGGCACTTGCAAACCTTCAGCGCTGGCCAGCCAGCGCCCCACCGATGCCCGTGAGCACCGCAGCAAGCGCCGAAACAGCAACACGCGCAGCGCGCCGCCCTGTCCGGCTTCTGACCTACCGGTAGTCACCCCTTGCAGCCGCACGCCCCACTCATAATCCGCCATCACCAGCGCATGCAACCCGTCCGCCATGGCGGCTTCGACCTGTTGCCAGTCGGCATCGAGCAGGCTCGGATCGACACAGTCGACGCTGCGCACGAAACCGGTATAGAGCCTGCCACCGCGGTTCGCATCGTCCAGCAGCGCAAAGACCGCATGCTTCATCGACTCACCGCCTGCCGCTTGCTCAAGAAAACCGTAGCGACAATGAGCAGTGAAAAGGTGATCGTGAGCAAATCAATCGACTCGCCCAGGACCGGCACGCAAAACAGCAACGAAAGAAACGGCTGCAGCAACTGCACCTGGCTGACGCGTACCGTGCCACCGATAGCCAGCGCCCGGTACCAGGCGAAAAACCCCAGCCACATCGAGAACAGCGCCACATAGAGAAAGCCGACCCATGAAGACACGCGAATTTCGGTGCTCGGCGAGTAATAAACACTCACCGGCAGGGTCAGTGGCAACGAGAGCACCAGCACCCAGCAGATCACCTGCTCGGGGGGCATACGTGCCGACAAACCCGCCCCGCTGACGTAGCCCATGGAAGCGCTGACGACCGCTGCCAACAATAACAAATCGGCCCACACCACATGCACTGCTCCGCTTATCTGCCAACTGCGCAACAAGGCATAGGCAATCACCAGTGCGCAGCCCGCCACCGCAGTCAGCCAGAACACGTTAGACGGCCGCTGACGCAGTACCCGCGCTGCAATCATCGCGGTGACCAGTGGCAATATGCCCGAGACGACCGAGGCATGCACGGCTTCGACCTCGCGCACAGCCAATCCCAAGAATATCGGCCAACCCAGTACCACCCCCGCGGCTGTGAGCCCGAATGCCCCCAAGTCGGCGCTGGTGATACGGCGAGCGCGCACCCACCACAGGTAAGCGATGGCGCACAAACCTGCCAGCGCCGCTCTACCGAAGGCGACGAACAGTGGATGCAGTTGAGGATCTTCGACCGAACCGCTGGCTAGTCGTGTCATCGGGATCGAGAAGGCAAAGATAGTGATGGCGAGCAAGCCCAGCAACAGCCCACGGCGCACATTGGCCTCGTCAGGCGACGCACTCACGATGAAATCAACTGGCACGCGAATCGACAACGGCTTGTCATGGCACAAGGATAACAAGCCATCGGCACGGCGTCTTGGTCAAATCTCGGGACCCGCGCGCCAGCCGCGCCACAACAGGCCGAGATCAGTCAGCCAGCAACGAGCTCAAACAACTTTACCGTCGCGTCGGCGTGCCGATGCAGCGCCTCGCCGGCACGGAAAATCTCCAGCGCTTGAGCGGGTGTATGGAGGCTCGGCTTACCCGCCCCAAACACTTCCAGAAACAGGTGCCATTGCTCGGCATCGACACCAAGCTGAGCACGAATTTCGGGAGAACCCCGGCTAGCCGCTCTCATGAAATCAAGATTCCTTTGAAACTCGCTGACCGACTCAGAAAACAGGCGCTCGATTACTTCCGGCAAGACACCCCAGCCAGAAAACAAAGACAACTTGACGATACGAGTGCACAGCATGCGGTTGCGCCCGGCAATATTCACACGCTGCGCATGATCGCCATCAGCTCTCGAAACAAGTGCGCGTGTCAGCGTATCCGCAGACTCAAACACCGCTTCACTAAGCAGGAATATCTGACGCGCCGCGTTCGTATCTGATTCCGGTGCGCAAAGCTGCGCCAGAAAATCCTGCCACTTGCTCTCTAGTACCGCGCGCTGCTCTCGCAGACCGGCCGGCCAATCCACTTTGCCCAAACGAGCCAGATTACGCACGAATTCGTTGCGATATTTTCGCAGCGCCACCCGTGCGGAAGGCGCATCAGCCTCCCGCGCCGCCATCAGCCAGACATTGGCAATCAGATGCGCAAGCATGCGATGCCGGCCACTGAGATTGACCAGTTCGACGGTTGAATAGCTCGCATGCGGCTTGCCGCGCTCGTGGCGCGAATAGCGCACCAATGCCAGCCCGGAGGCGCTACCTGATACGCCCCCCGATCCGCTGGCCGAACGCTCCTCCACCGCCAGCGTCGCGTTGCGGATATGCACGGTGCGTCCTTGCACCACGATGCGGCCATCGTCGGAAAGCTGGCGCAGTGTGCGCGAAAATGTTTCCGGTGCCATGTCCAGCCGCGCCGCAATCAACCGCTTGCTGACGCCCAGTTGCACCGTCGTCTCGCCCGCCAGTTGCCGTCGATCACCGGCGAGTCCAAGCAGGTAGTCCAAGACCCGCTGCGCTACCGAGAGCGAGCGGTGACACTGATGGTCGAATTCGTTCTCACGAAGCGCCTGCGCCATGGCCTGTAGCAGGCGAATGGCGAGGGCCGAGTCGATTGCGGCCGCTTCTTGCAAGGCCGTACGATTGATCGTCAGCAGCACACTGGGCTTGAGCGTTTCGGCAAAGGAGTCGTAGGTGGTGCCAGCAAACACCTCGCTGAGCGCGAACAGACTTCCCGGCTCAACCAGCTCAAGTACTTTTTCCACATTGTCTGAGCGCATGGCAAAGCGCTTGACCGAGCCCGAGGCCAGGAAATGGGCATCGCGAATCGGCTGCCCGGCACTGAATATGGCGCGGTGCCCGGGCAGGTCTACGAGGCGTGCCGCCTGACCAAGCCGCGTCAGGCTCTCGCGCCGCAAGCCGGCAAACAGGGGCAGGCAGGCCATCAGCGAACGAACCTCAATGGCGATACGAGGGGTTCCGGGCATTGTTGATAGCGCCGTGTGAGAAAGAAGTCGTGGGCCGCGCTTAAGCTCTCGGGCTGCTCAAGGCCATTTACAGCCGCAGCATTCGTACGAACCGGCTCATGTGACTCCCATCGGATTACTGAACATAGGGCGTTCTAGCCCCGTGCCGATAATACCGCGCGCGCTGTATCGCAAGGAAGTTCGAGGCGCAAAAAAAATTGGTCGAGAAAAATGGACCAAGAAGACGGCATGCCCGAGTGTGACCGCAGGGCACCAAGCACTGCCAGAACAGCCCGAAATTCGGGAATTTGACGCTCTCCGCCTACAGGCGAAGAGCGTCAAAGCGACTCACTCGATCAATAAACGTCGTGCTGCGTATTGTGCGTATTGAAGTGCCCGGTCGGGGTGACCAGCCGCTTGTCCTTGATCACGGTCTTGAGCTGAAGGGTCTTGTCATCCACCACAACAATGGCAGACTCCTTGTCCTTGGCGCTCCAGACCGAGAACCAGACTTCGTCACCTGCCTTGTTGTACTCGGGCTGCACTACGCGCTTGGCACCGTCGTCCTTGAGTCCTGCCCACTGGGCAATCGGCAAGACCTTGTAGCCGGCACCGAGATTGTTGATATTGAACACAGCGATGCTCTGTGACACTGCCGCATCGGGGTGAAGCGGGGTATCCACCCAAAGATTCTTCGACTTGGGATGGCTCTTGACGAACAACGAGCCGCCGCCCTGCCCCTTGATCGACTCGACCATCTTCCAGGCGTATTGCTTGTGCTTGACCGGGTCGGTGCCGATCATGGCGATGGTGTCGTCACCCAGGTGACCGGTCGCCCAGACCGGGCCGTACTTCGGGTGAATGAAGTTGGCACCGCGACCGGGGTGAGGAATCTTGCCCACTTCGACCAAGCCGGCCAGCTTGCCTTCCTTCATGTCGATGGCGCCAATCTTGTTCGACTGGTTGGCGGCGATCATGAAGTAGCGCTTGGTGCTGTCAAAGCCGCCGTCATGGAGAAACTTGGCGACCGGGATCTCGGTAGTCTTGAGCTGATTGACATCGGTGTAATCAACCACGATGGACTTGCCGGTTTCTTTGACGTTAACCACGAACTCGGGCTTGAAGTGCGACGAGACAATCGACGCGACACGCGGCTCGGGGTGATATTCCTGATCGCCGACGGTCATGCCACGGGTGGCCATGATCTTCAGCGGCTCCAGGGTATCGCCCTTCATGATGGTGTACTGGGGCGGCCAGTAAGCGCCGGCAATGGCCAGCTTGTCTTCGTAGCCCTTGAACTTCGAGGTTTCGACCGAGCGGGCTTCCAGGCCCACACGAATCTCGGCCACGGTGTCCGGCTTTTCCATCCACAGGTCGATCATGTTGATCTTGGCATCGCGCCCGATCACGAACAGATAGCGCCCGGTGGCCGACATGCGCGAGATATGCACCGCATAGCCGGTCTTGAGCACGCTGATGATCTGCTTGCTGTCGCCGTCGATCAGGGCAATTTCACCGGCATCGCGCAGCGTGGTCGAGAAGATATTATCCAGCTTGTAGTTGTTCATCTTCTTTTTCGGACGGTCAGCCGGCGGTACGATCACCTTCCAGCTGGCTTTCATTTCCTTCAGGCCGAACTCGGGCGGCTGCGGCGGCGTTTGCTGCACATAGCGCGCCATCAGGTCGACTTCTTCAGCCGACAACTCACCCGAGGTCTGCCAGTTGGGCATGCCGGCGGGCGAGCCGTAGGCGATGAAAACCTTAAGGTATTCGGTGCCCTTCTCGATGGTCAGATCGGGCGTCAGCGGCTTGCCAGTGGCACCCTTGCGCAGCACACCGTGGCAACCAGCGCAGCGCTGGAAGTAAATCTGCCGGGCCTTGTCGAACTCGGCCTTGGTCATCGCCGGGGCCTTGGGGTTGATGTCTTGATACATCTCGATATTGGCCAGCGGCGAGCTGCCAGCCTGATAGGCGGTTTCCGCCGAAGTAACATCTTTCTGCGATGCCTGCGCTGCAAAGGCCAGCGGCAGCGTGGTGGCAAGAAGAAGTCGTGCGAACCGGTTTGATTTGCTCATGGTGTGTCCTCCACTGGTGGTTTCCGCGAACCGGAAAACCATCCGATTCGTACGAGTTCGGAAGGCTAAGCACGCCAGACAGACGGACATTGATCCATGTTAAACGGGGCGGGTACAACTATTGATCATCATCAATACCATTCATTTTTGCAGAGCGCCGCTTTCCTTGGCCGCTTGATTCGACTGCCATCAATACTTGACAGGGGTTGAGAGCGGGTTCATACAGGTAGTGACAACGGTCGTTGTCGATATTTTTACTGATATCAATCAAGTTTAACGGACAGACTAATTGCCCGTGCACTCACCTGTCTCAGTGCGCTCGTCCATCGGCTCGCGCGGCCAATAACCATGGAATGTAGCGCAGTGCCAGCGTGCCAAACGCCAGCAGCCAGGCAATGGCGCTCGCCCACAGCCAAACTAGCGTGCTGGCGGGTGCCACGACCGGCAAGCCGACACGCAGCACCAGGGCCGCCAACATCAGCCAGAGCACGGCTTTGTCGAGCCGATCAAACTGCACTTTGCGCCCGGTGTGGCCCTTGCTGATGCGTACCAACATCGCCGGCACAATCAGCCCCAGCGCCCCGACGGTGAACAGATGCACCTGCACCGCCGCCAACGTCTGCGCCACGCCCACACCAATCGCCAGCGCGCCCTGCAAAAACAGGTGCGCGATGATCGCCCCCTGCCCCAGCAGCATGATGCCGATATCGATACGGCTCAGGGCCTGCCGGAGGTGGCTTTCCAACCAGCGCCAGAGCAGCAGGCTGGCGCACAAGAAACTCAAGCCCGCGCCAAGCCACGCCGGCAGCCAGGGCGCGGCGACCAGCACCAGTGCTACAGACTTGGTGACGTGCTCGCGCACCGGTCGGTGGCGCGGCGGCGTCTTGAAGGCGGCACCGATGAACTGCGTCAGGGTGCGTTCGAGCATGAGCAGAAACGCCAGACGAAAAAGCGCCAGCGTCATCGTGACGCCTGCAGAAAAATGCTCGGGCTGGAGCAGCAGCCATTTCGCGGGCAACAGCAGTGGCAGCGCGAGAATGAAATAGCGGTTGTCGACCCGAAAGTTGTCATTGGCACGATGGCGAATCAGCGTCGCCAACACCATGGCAACAAAGGCCCCGACGAACAGACTGCTCAGCAAGCCGTAGAGCGGCCATGGCAAGTAGCCGCCGGCCACCTGGGCCAGACGATCGAGCAGCCACGCCGCGCTCAGCGCCGCCAGAGCGCCACCGTGGTAGCCGCGGATGGCCACCCAATTTTTGCTGGCAGTAAGCAGAAAGCCCGCGAGCACGGCGCCACCAAAACCGAACAACATTTCGTGGGCATGCCAGATCAGTGGCGAGCTTGCCCAGGCAATTCCCCAAGTCGGCGCTGGTAATACGGCGCTTGTGTAACGCCACAACCAAAGTAGCGGCAATACGGCACCAGCAATGCACGCCAGCGCAAACAGTGAGCGAAAACCGACCAGCCAGAGTGGCTGCGAGAAGTTCATGGGACAGACTTCCTTTCATGATCCGCCACACGCCCGGCGATCACACGCCCAAGCAAGGTAACGATCAACAGGCCCAGGGCCGCCGCATTGCCCAGCGAGGCCCATTGGCGCAACACAGTGTCGCCGAGCACGCTCGCAGCAACGCGAGCCATGACGCTGACCTGCAGCACCAGCAAGGGCAGATAGAAGACTGGGTGATAAGGAATGCGCACCCGCATCACGGCCGGGAAGATGATGGGCGCATGACCCATGACCATGGAAAAAACAAAACCGAGAAAGATCGCATGCAGCGCCGCATCGCGCCACGGATGGCCACTCGCAAAGGCCCCATCAAGCCCCATCAACGCACCGATGGCCAGCTGGGCATAGCCGGCGAGCAGACAGACCGCCACGAAGCGAGGCAGACCTTGGCTGCGCACGGTCGTCCAGGCGATATCAAAGCGTGCCAGCCAGCAGGCCATGGCCAGCAAACCCAGGGCAAACAGCGGGGTTTCAGCCTGCACCAGAACCAGCGCACTGCCGATGTGAATAAGCACCAGGATGGCCGCAAACAGTTTGACCGCACGCGTTTGCGGCGGCCGTAGCCGGGTCAGCTCAAGCCGCTCGCCGGCAATGGTCAGGAGCAAAAAGCTGATCCAGAACGCCACCGCCGCCGCGCCCTGCCCCGTCAGCCAGGCCACATTGCCCAGTAGCCAATTGAGCGCGCCCAGCCCCAGCGTGAGCGTAAACATTGCCCGCTGACGTTGCCAGACACGCCAGCTGCCAGCGCAAAAAATCAGCGCGGCCGCGATGAACAAGGCCGGCGCGAGGTTCAGTGCCGACTCTGGCAGCAAGCCCTCACCGCCGAGCAGCGCCACGCCACCCAAACCCGCGCACAGCGGGCCGAGATACCACGGCCCCTGCGCCAGCGCCACCGCGCGCTCCAGACTGATGACGGTGCCAAAAAATGCCGTGACCATGAGTACCCCGTGACTGTTTATGGCGGGCGCAAGATATCCCGAGTCGCTGACCATCGCCCCCTGGCGCAGCAAGCCGCCGCTCACACCGCTGACCAGCGCAATGAGCCCCAACAGAAGCAAAGGCAGCCGATAACGCGGAGGCAGGTTGGCCAGCATGGCGCGACGGGAAAAGCCGGCGTCTTACCAGCCGAAGCGCTCGCGCGCGGCATCGCTCATGCGTTCGGGCCCCCACGGCGGCTCCCAGACCAGTTGCAGCTCGGGCTGGTAAGCAGGCGGCAGCACAGCGCAGAGCACACGCTCGACATCTTCCATGATCATGTCGCCCATCGGACAGGCCGGCGAGGTCATGGTCAGACTGACGCAGACGCGCTCGCCCTCGATAGACAGGTCGTAGATGAGACCGAGATCGACGATATTGATGCCGTTTTCGGGGTCGATGACCTTGCGCAGCGCCTCGCGCAAGCGTTCGGGTGTGGGCGTGGGTGTCATTTGATGCGCTCCGGTTAGCGGTACCCACCGGCCTGGCCGATATCAAGCGCATCGAGCATGTTTTTCACGCGCAGGCCGAGTTCGGTATCACCCTCGATGTCGAGCCGGCGATTGAAGAACAGGGTATCGGGGTCTTCCTGGCGGGTGAGCATTTGCAGGTACGCGGCGGCATCGGCGCTGAACGACAGGTCCGGCTCGGCGACCGGCAGCCAGCACGGCTCAAAGCGCCCGGCCACGTAGCGAAAATCAGCCACGCTGCCAGCATCAAGCACGCGAATGCGAAAGTGCTTGCCCTCCAATTCATTCAGCGTGTCGGCTGGTAGCAGCCCCATCCGTGTTGCGCCATTGAGCAGCAACGAGAGCATCGCCGCATGCGGCCACTGCGGCAGGCGCGTGGCGAAACGGGCCAGCGGCGCAGGCAGCCGAAATGCCGGAATCGTGGGTAAGCGGGGCAGCTTGGGCAAGGTGATCATGCCGGCGCTCCTTCCAACTCGCAAGTCGGCGCTGGTGAGACGGCACCCGCCAGCCCACGCCAGTAGCCATCGGCGAACCCAATCGGTGCCCACGCGGAATCTGCACTGACCTGCCCGCCTTGAATGGCGGTATGGAAGGCATCGACAATCGCTGCCGTATGCACCGGTTGCGGACTGATGCGCACGGCCTCGACGCCCATCTCACGCAACTGATCCAGGTGCCCCAGCAAACTGCTGGTGCGTGCCGACATGGTCTGAATGCCATTGAGGTTAAGAAACGGTTCGCCCTCACGCGTCGACAGGCGCAGGCCCTGCGGATGATCGAGGCACTTGAACTGGCAGTCGTCCTTGTTCAGGCCGTAATGGCGGGCGGTAAAGCAGCGCGCCGAAAACGCCAGCGGCATCTCGCCAAAGGCGAATACCTCGGTGGTCATGCCGGTCGGCCGGCTGCTGTGCAGGCTGGCAATGGTCGCACCCGAGAGTTCCAGCGGCGGCACCCAGCGCTGCGCGCCCAGCCCGGCGTACCAGGCCAGCGTCTGTTCGTTGTAGATATTCAGGTGCGGGCCGGCGACAAAGCGCAGCCCACGCTCGCGCGCCAGCTTGACGGCACCGAGATCGTTGGCTTCGATGATCGCACCCGCCTCACTCATCAGCCGGCGCAGCGCCTTCAGGTCGCTTTCGGATTCGAGCAGCGCCTGCGCACTGAGCACCACTTCTTTGCCGGCGTCGGCAAGATCGTGCGCCAGACCGATCCAGTCGGCGGTACGCAATTGCTGGCGGCGCGAGCAAACCACCTCGCCCAGATACACGCGCCCGATCTGCGGGTTCCCGGCGACCTCGGCATAAAACTCCATGACCTGCGCCTTGGGCCAGAACCAGAGCAAGGGGCCCAGGGTGATCTGCATGGTAATTTGCATGGTCATGTTCATCTCCAGGGGCGGTTGTAAGCGCCAAGGGTAATCTGCGCACCCTCGGCCACCTTGGCCAGCTCGGCCTTCCATTCAGGGGTGACACGATACGTTTCTGGCGCACTCACAGCGGCATCTATGGCGGCGCGCAAATTGCGTGTCACCTGCGCGACATAGGTCGGGCTGCGCTGCCGTCCCTCGACCTTGATGGCGCGTACGCCAATGCGCAGAATCTCGGGCAGCATCTCGATGATGTTGAGTGAAGTCGGCTCTTCCATGGCGTAATAGGTTTCGCCCGCCACTTCGAAGCGCCCCTTGCACAGCGTCGGGTAGCCGGCCTTTTCGTCAGGGCCGTAGCGGTCGATCAGAAAACCAGCCAAACGGGTATCCATGCTGCCGTCCTTCTTTTCCCATTTCACGTACTTGGCCGGCGAACAGGCCCCCACGGTGTTGGGCGATTCGCCGCAGGCATAGGAAGAAAGCCAGCAGCGGCCTTCGTTCATCACGCACAGGCTGCCAAAGCCGAAGACCTCAATCTCGACCTCGGTGTTTTTAATGACCTGCTCCACCTGCGCCAGCGTCAGCACGCGCGGCAGCACGGCGCGGGCAATGCCGAACTGCTCGCGACAGAAGTTGATCGCCTCGTAGCTGGTGGCCGAGGCCTGCACCGAGAGGTGGCGACGTAAATCGGGATGCTTGTCGGTGGCGTAGGCGAGCACCCCGGGGTCGGCGATGATGACTGCATCGACCCCGTGCGTCGCTGCCAGATCGACGCTGCGCGCCCAGTCGGCAAAGCGCCCGGCCTGCGCATAGGTATTGATCGCAGCGAGCACCTGCTTGCCTTTGCGGTGCGCGTAGGCAATGCCTTCGTCCAGCGCCTTTTCGTCGAAATTCAACCCGGCGAAATTGCGCGCATTGGTGTCGTTGCGAAAGCCGAGGTAGACAGCGTCAGCGCCGTTATCGACGGCCGCCTTGAGCGCGGGAAGGCTGCCGGCAGGGCAAACCAGATGGGGAGCGGTGGGCATGGCATCAAGGTGGCTGAAAGACGCTGCAGCCTAGCCAAACGCCACCGCAAGGTGATTGATACGGGTCAAAGCCAATGCCCAAAATGGTTCATGCAGCGCGATGCTCCGGGCCGGGGACAGCCATACACACCAAAAAACCGGGGCTAAAGAACTACCGGCCCCGACGTCGCGCTTTGGTGATGCCCCCAGATCGCCGCCAGCAGGGTGTCGAAGTCACGGGCAAAACCAGCGGTGTCGAATAATGGCGTGGTCAAGCGATTATTCGCGAGGCGCCTACGCAGGGCGTGCAATTGGGCCGGTTCCCGCGCAAGGGTCACGGCGTGCTCCACATAGCCGGAGGAATCCGGCGCAATAAGCTCTGGCAGGCCACATGCGGCAAGCAAGCTTGAGGCCACGCGGCCGGAAAAAGTCTCACCACACCAGGTCAGTACTGGCACACCGACCCAAAGCGCGTCACTGGCTGTCGTGTGTGCGCCATAAGGCGACGTGTCGAGCACGAGATCCGCAAGCGTCAGGCGGGCCAGGTGCTCCTCCTGGGGCAAAGGCGGAGCGAAAATCAGGCGCTCCGCATCAACGCCGTGCTGCTGGGCTGCTCGCTTGAGGCTGGCCTCGACCAGCGGTGGCCCCGCCAGCAGCCAGAGCACAGCACCATCTACGCGAGCGAGAATTTCACACCAAAGGGCAAAAACCTCAGGCCCGATCTTCAATGCGCGATTAAAGCAGCAGAAAACAAAGCCGCGCTCCGGCAAGCCTGCCGCCGAGCGCCCGGGCACCGGACCAACCTGGCGGCTGCGATCATTGGGTTGATAGCTGTTGGGCATGAGCGCGAGTTCTTCAGCGAACTCGGCCTTGCGCGCCAAAGGCGTGACAATACGATCACCGATCAGATAGTCTGCAAGGTGACGATCGCCCATCGTCGCCGGGTAGCCCAGCCAGTTGATTTGCACGGGTGCCGGGCGCAGAGCTAGTGCCGCAGAGCGCGTGTTGCCTGTCCAACCATTGAGGTCAATGAGCAGATCGACCTCCTGAGACCGGATGTATTCTGCGGTCTGCGTTACATCGAGGGCAACAATGTCATGGAACACAGCGCAGGCATCCTCAAGGCGTCGACGGATCGGGCTAGCGTCGTCCGGGCCATAGGAAAACGCGTGGATTTCAAACCGATCCCGATCATGTTGCTCGATCACCCCCACCGCGAGGCGCGCGGTGGGGTGCTCATGAAACATATCGCCAAGGTAGCCGATGCGCAAACGCCGGGTCTCTGCGCTTTTTGCTGTTGAGGATGACCGAGGGTTACCTGGTAACAGCGCGCAAAAACGGTGCGACAACTCAAGCTGCAGGGTCGGGCTGACCGCGGCAAGAAGCAGAAAGGTGAAGGGTTCTGCAGGCACAGCTCCCAATTCGAGCAGTTCCAGGCAGGCCGCCACACGTTCGTCGTAGTCATGCCAGTCGCACAGCTCAAGGCGACAAAACAGCCACTGCGACAGGAGCGGGAGATCTGCGGCTGCCCCCGCCGCGACCGCCTGCTCAAGAGATTTCGCACCCTCAGCCGGCATCCCGCCATCAGCAAAGGCAAATCCGGCCAGGCGCAATGCCTCGGCGCGCAATTCGCCGGGGGCACAAGCGGCACGCTGAAAAGCATCGGCGGCGGAGCGGTGATCAGCGCGCTGATAACGCACCTTACCAAGTTGCAGCCAAGCCTCGTGGTCAGTCGGCGTCAAACGGCAAATAGCCACCAGAAGTGCCTCGGCCTCGCCTGCTCTACCCTGATCCAACAACAGGCTGGCCAAATTGAACAGCAGCAACACGCTGTCAGGAAAGGCGGCAAGGGCAGCGCGAAATGCCTCTTCGGCACCCTGCGCATCGCCCTGCTCAACACGGTCAACCGCCAATGCTGACCATGCCTGCGGATCGTCTGGCAGTGCCACCGCCATCGACCACCCTGCTCAGGCGAGCATGCGCAGCTCGCGCAGCAACACCGAGAGCATGGCAATGTCGGTATCCCTGGCCGACTTCAGGTCGCTCACCACCTCGCCAACACGGGCCAGGGTTTTTACGTAATGCCCCTCCCACGCGCTGATTACCGTCGCCAGATACTCCGCTTCGGGTGCCAGCCGCAGCGCCGAGAGCGCTACCTGGCGTTGCAAAGCCGACAAGTCGTCGCGCATTGCCGCACGCGCCATTGCCTGCCAATGCGTATCAGCCTGCAAGCCGGTGATCTGCCGGCCTACCCAGCTCACATCAAGCCGGCCCGAGAGCGCATAGAACGTCCCGGCGGCAAGATCAACACTGCGCTCTGACTCACTGGCCAACTCGACAATATCGAGCACCGAATACAAGGCGTCGAGACGTGCCACCTGACGGGCAATCGGCTCGGGCACGTGTGCGTCCTTCAAGCGCTTTTCTGCCGCCTGCACGGCAGCAAGATCGGCCGGGGCAAGCAGGGCGTCCATACTATGGCGTACAGTGGCGACGCCCGGGGCAAAAAAGGCGACCACATCGCTCACCGACTGGCGCGCACCGGTGCGACGCAAGAACCAGAGCACGGCGCGCAAGACCAGACGCCCGGCGTCGATCAGCATGTCGGACTGCGTGCGTGCCGCAATCACGTCGTCGAGCGCATCAATGTCATTAAACAGCTTGCCCACCCCCAATACCTCGCGCGCCAGTGCATAGGCCCGCACCACCTCGGGGCCGGTGGCACCGGTCTCTTCCTGCATGCGGTGAATGAAGACGCTGCCGGTACGATTGATCGTGGCGTTGGCCAGATCGGTGGCAATGATTTCTCGGCGCAGCGGGTGGCGCTTCATGGCTTCAGCGTAACGCTCGCCCAACGGCGCGGGAAAATAGCCGATCAGTGTGGGCAGGAAGTACTCATCATCGATCAGTTCCGACGCCAGCAGATGATCGTAAAGCTCCATTTTGCTGTACGAAAGCAGCACGGCGCGCTCGGGCGAGGTCAGCCCGATGTGCTTGGCCTTGCGCTCGGCAATTTCGTCTTCACCGGGCAAAAACTCGACGGCGCGGTTCAGCCTGCCGGCTTTTTCGAGATGCCGGATGTAACGCGCCTGGGCATCGAGCATTTTTTCACCACGGATGCCCGACACGGAGAGTGACTGCGTCTGGTAGTAGTTATCTTCCAGCACTTGCAGGCCCACTTCTTCAGTCATCTGCGCCAACAGCGCATTGCGCTCAGCCTCCGGCAAGGGTTCGGTGTCGGCCACGACATTGAGCAAGATCTTGATATTGACTTCATGGTCGGAGCAATCAACACCCGCAGAATTATCAATGGCATCGGTGTTGATGCGCCCGCCCTTAAGTGCGAATTCGATTCGCCCGAGCTGCGTGCAGCCCAGATTGCCGCCTTCCGCGACCACTTTGCAGCGCAGATCGCGCCCGTCGACGCGAATCGCATCATTGGCGCGATCGCCCACCTGGGCGTGCGTCTGATGGCTGGCCTTGATATAGGTGCCGATACCCCCGTTATAGAAGAGGTCGACCGGGGCTTTCAGGATGGCGGTCATCAAGTCAGCCGGCGTCATGCTCTCGGCAGTGACATCAAGTACCTTGCGCACCTCGGGCGAGAGCGGAATGCTCTTGGCACCGCGCGAATAGACGCCGCCGCCAGCCGAAATCAGTGCTTTGTCGTAGTCCTCCCAGCTTGATCGAGGCAGCAAAAACAGGCGCTGCCGCTCGGTAAAGCTCGCGCCAGCTTCCGGATTGGGGTCAAGGAAAATGTGCCGGTGATCGAACGCGGCCAGCAGTCGGATATGGCGCGAGAGCAGCATGCCGTTACCAAAGACATCACCCGACATATCACCCACGCCGGCCACGGTGAAATCGGTGGTCTGGGTATTGACACCCATTTCGCGGAAGTGGCGTTTGACGCTTTCCCACGCGCCGCGCGCGGTAATGCCCATCTTCTTGTGGTCGTAGCCGACCGAGCCCCCCGAGGCAAAGGCATCGCCCAGCCAGTGTCCATATTCCAGACTGACGCCATTGGCAAAATCAGAGAACGTGGCCGTGCCCTTGTCAGCCGCCACGACCAGATAGGGGTCGTCACCATCGTGACGCACCACGTTCTCGCGCACCACGACCTGCCCCTTGACCAGATTGTCGGTAATGTCGAGCAGCCCGCGCAAAAACGTCTTGTAGCACTCGATGCCCTCGGCCATGAAGGCTTCGCGGTCGGAGGCTGGCGGGGCCGCCTTGAGTACGAAGCCACCCTTTGAACCAACCGGCACGATCACGGCATTCTTGACCATCTGCGCCTTCACGAGCCCCAGCACCTCGGTGCGGAAATCTTCCGGGCGGTCGGACCAGCGCAGGCCGCCACGCGCCACCTTGCCCCCGCGCAGATGAATGCCTTCGATGCGCGGCGAATACACGAAGATTTCGTACAGCGGTCGCGGTTGCGGCAGATCAGGCACCTTGGCCGACTCGAGCTTGACCGAGAGGTAGGGCTTGTTCTGGTAATAGTTGGTACGAATCGACGCCTGCATCACGGCAACGATACGGCGCAAGACGCGATCTTCGTCGGCATTGCTCACGGCATTGAGCGCGGCTTCGATGCGGTCGATGCACGCCGCCATCGCCGTGTCACCAGCGCCGACTTGGGAATCGTCACGGCGCGGATCGAAGCGGGCATGGAAGTACGCCACCAGATCGCGGGTAATGCCTGCGTGCGTGGCGAGAATCTGCTCGATGTAACTCTGGCTGAAATTGGCGCCAATCTGCTTGAGGTACTTGGCGAACAGACGCAGCATGACAATCTCGCGACTGACCAGCCCGGCGGCGAGGGTCAGGCGGTTGAAACCGTCGTTCTCTACCTCGCGGTTCCAGATGCGCAGAAAGGCGTCCTCAAACCGCGGCTTGATCATCGCCATATCGAGCGCACCCAGGTCGTGACTCAAGCCGAAGTCATGAATGTGTGCCGCCGCCAAGCCATGGCGCTCGATCACATACGAACGCTCGTCCTGCACCTTGACGCCCATGTTTTCGAGCATGGGCAAGCTCTTGGAAAGCGGGATGGGCTCGCCCAGGCGAATCATGCGCAAGCGCAGGCCGCTGCACGCCTCGTCCTCGGGCACATACAGCGCGAGCACCAGCGGCGAGGTCTCCGACAGTGGCACGGTAGCAACGTAATCCGCGACTGCCTGAGCCACTGACACTTGCTCACGGTAGGCCGCCGGGAGCGGCAGCACCAGATCACGGCGCATGGCCAGCGCCATCGTTTCACCGTGCCCCCGCACCACCTGCTCGAACACCCGTTCTTCCCAGCGCCGGGCTGCCTCTATGATTTCGGCCTCAACAGCGGCCATGTCCTGCGCCACCGGCAGCGCGGGGTCGGTGCGCACCAGCAGGTGCACCCGCGCCAATACCGACTCTGAAAGCTGTACGTTGAAATCGACACTGGCCTCATCGGCTCCGCCAAACGCATGCCGCAGAATGCTCTGGAAACGCAGGCGCAGCTCGGTGTTGTACGCCTCGCGCGGCAGGTAAATCAGGCACGAGTAGAAGCGACCATAAATGTCGCGGCGCACGAACATGCGCGTACGGCTGCGCGTACCCAGACGCATGATGCCCATGGCCGTGGCGAACAGCGTATCGGTATCGATCTGCAACAACTCATCGCGCGGCAAGGTTTCCAGCACGGCGGCGAGGCTTTTGCCGGAATGCCCGTTGGGCGGAAAACCCGAGCGCTGCATCACCTGCGCCACCTTTTGGCGCAACAGCGGCACATCCTGCAGATTGGCGTGATAGGTATTCGAGGTGTACATCCCCACAAAGCGGCGCTCACCCACCCAGTTGCCCGCCGCATCGAAGCGATTGACCCCGATCTGGTCCATCTGCCCGGGGCGATGCACGGTGGCCCGCGCCGTGGCCTTGGTCAGCAACAACAAGTGCGTCCCCTGTTCGGGGTTACCGTCAGCGGCAGCAGCGTGCAAATCCTCAAAGCGCGCGGCGCCGGCGCCTTCGCGCAGGATGCCCAGCCCGGAACCGGCCACCGGGCGCAGCGTGACACGGCCCGACTCGTTGATCCGGTCGTAGTCCTGATAACCCAGAAAGGTGAAGTGATTGTCGGCCACCCAGGCCAGATAGGCGCGCGCTTCGTCCAGTTCTTCGAGCGCCACCACCTTGGCTGCGCCCCCCAGGCCGCCAAGCACTTCACTCACTTTGCCTTTGATGGCCAGCCAGTCGGCAACGGCCGCATAAAGATCACCTAGCATCTGCTGCAGGCCTTGCTCCAGAGCCACGACGGCGGCGGCATCAGGCACCCGCTCGATCTCGACATGAATCCACGACTCAGCACCGCTACTGCCCGCCTGTGGCACAGTCAGCCCTGCCAGGCACCCGTCGGCCGAGCGCGTCGCCGCAATCAGCGGATGCACCACCAACTGCGGGTGATAGCCCTGACGATGAAGCTCCATGGTCACTGAATCCACCAGAAAAGGCTTGTCGGCATTGATGACTTGCACCAGGCTGGTTCCAGCCCCCCAGCCCTGGGCATCGGTCACCGGATCAACGATACGCAGCTTGGGCGCGCCAGCACTGTAGGTATCGGCAAACGCCAGATAGCCGAGCACAATTTCGACCCAACTGGAAACCGAACGCGAAGCCAGATCGCCGCTATCGATAGCACCAAAAAAGATGCCCGCAAGTTCGCGGGCGCGAGGCAGTTGCTCGGCCTGGCAGCGCGACAACAGGCCAGCATCAATGTCGGCCAGCACGGGCGACGGGCAGGAATCAGGCATCACGAACATGGGTGTCTCCTTCGCTATTTTCGATCAGGGCCAAACCCCGTAGCCTGAGTCTAATCGAATTACAGTACTTCGCACCCACCACCACGCCGCGCTACCTCCGCACCCGCAAGAGTAGTGCTAGCATCATGAAACATCCGGCGTCTCAAAGCATGGATGCCGCTCGTTGATCACTGCAAGGAAATCACGCCCATGAACCGCTTTTTTTCCAACTGGCAGTTGCGCACCAAGGTCCTGGTCGCCGCCGCCACCGCAATCGCACTCGGCTTCAGTCTGATGATTGCGGTGATCGCAAACGGGGTTTATCGAGACGCCGAAGCGGTCGGTCTGGCACGCGCTGGCGAGCAGGCCGACAGCTATGCGCGCCAGGTCAGTGACCGCTTCGCCATTGGCTACGCCCTGCCCCGCCATCTGGCCGAGGTGGTCCTGGCCATGCGCGGCCCGAAGCTGCCCGAACGCGCGGCCATCGACCAGATCATCATGCGCCTGCTCGGCGGCTTTCCTGATGCCTCGGGACTGTGGATGATCTGGGAAGCCAATGCCCTGGATGGCAACGATGCCGCCTATGCCAGCCAGTTTCCGGTCTATGACCCGACCGGACGTTACATGCCCTACATCACCCAGTCCGGGGGCAAGGTGGCGCTGGACAAGATGCTCGACGACGAGAGCCTCAAAAAGGCCATGGCGTTCAAAGACAACCCCGCCGGTTACAAGCCCGCCTACGAGGAGCCGGGCTGGGGCGACTTCTACTACCTGCCGAAAAAACGCCAGCGCGACACAGTGACCGAGCCCTTCCCCTACGAGGTACAGGGCAAGAAGGTTTTGATGTCATCGCTGGCCGTCATGATCCGCGATACCGAAGGCAAGTTTCTTGGCGTATCGGCGATTGACCTGCCTCTGGACGCACTGCAAAAGACCGTTGGGCAATACCGGCCGTTTGGCACCGGCCACCTCACTCTGGTTTCCAACGGCGGCTTGTATGTGGTCAGCCGTGATGAAAGCCAGCTGGGCAAAGCCATTGCGCCGGCCGAGTTCCCCGACAAATTTCTGACCCAGCTACAGGCGGGCGAAAACGTGCAGTTCGAGAAAGATGGCCTGCTGCATGTCTGGCGCCCCATTGTCATGGGAGACAGCGGCCAGTACTGGGGTGTCGGCGTCTCGATTCCTGTGGCCACCATCGTCGCCGATGCCGTCAAGGCGCGCAACAGCGCCGTCATCGCCGGGCTGGTTGCAGCCCTGCTCATTGTCGTGGCTATCGGGCTGCTGCTCAATGCCTTGACGCGCCCCCTTGAGCGCCTGGCGAGCGCCATGGAAACCCTCGCCACCGGCGAAGGCGATCTCACCCGGCGTCTTGACGTTGCCTCGAACGACGAGATCGGCCGCACCTCGCACGCCTTCAATCATTTCATGGGTCGTTTGCGCGAGATGTTTGATCAGGTGCGTCAGCAAAGCCAGTCGGTCGGCCAGGCCGCCGAGCGCCTGCAAGAAAGCGCCAGTCTCGTCGCCAGCGCCTCGGAAAACCAGGCCGACGCCGCCTCAAACACCGCCGCGAGTGTCGAAGAAGTGACCACCAGCATTCAGCAGATTGCCGACACCGCCCGCGACTTCGAGCATAACGCGCAGGAAACCGGCGCAGCCACGGCACGCGGTGAGGCCTTGGTCAGCGATGTTGCGCGCGAGATCAACAAGGTGAACCAGACGGTCGATGCCCTGGCCCAGACCATGGACAACCTCGGCTTGCAGTCAGCCAAGGTAGACACCATCGTCAATGTGATCAAAGACATCGCCGACCAGACCAACTTGCTGGCACTGAACGCCGCCATCGAGGCCGCCCGGGCCGGTGAGCAAGGCCGAGGGTTTGCCGTCGTCGCTGACGAGGTGCGCAAACTGGCCGCGCGGACTGCCGACGCCACCGTCGAGATCGGCGGCATCGTCGTAGAAATTCAGCGCGAGATCACCGCCGCCGGCACCAACATGCATGCCACGCGCGCCCAGATTTCCAGCGGTGTCGATATCTCGCACAAGGCCAGCAGCGCGATCGGCGCGGTGCATGGCACCACGGCGCGCTTGGTCAGCGATGTCTCGGTGATTGCCGATTCAACGCGCGAGCAAGCGGCGGCAAGCACCCAGATTGCCCAGAACGTCGAGCGCATCAGCCTGATGGCGCACAACAACAGCCAGTCAGTCACCGACATGACACAGTCGGTCAGTGCGCTCAAGGCACTGTCGCAAAGCCTGCAGGAACTGGTGAGCCGCTTTCGCACCTGAGCGCTGCCGCGGCGGCTTGCCGGGTAGCGCATGCGACGCCCTTACACCGTGCAGCGTTGGCCGTATCGAGCCGTCCATCGCCGTGTCGCCAGCGCCGACTTGGGGATAGGCACTCCTCTGCACCTTCCTGCGGGGTGAAAGAGGCCAGGTTCAATTTAGCTCCGTTCAAAGCAAGCGCCACTCATCAACCATCTCCTTCCGTGGCTGGCGGCGAACGGGGCGCAGAGACATAGCGCTCGGTGAACTGCTGGCCGTTACCAAACGGCAGGCCCAGCGCCCCGCCTCCCCTCCCCCCCTTCCAGTCTCAAGCCGTTGATAACCCGGCGGTTCGGCTGGGAAAATCCGATAATAGCGACTGTTCTACTTTGAACGCTATACCGGGATTCGCGCATGGAAATCAAGGTCAATTTTCTCGACAAGCTTCGTCTGGAAGCCAAGTTCGATGACTTCACGGTCATCGCCGATCAGCCGATCCGCTACAAGGGCGACGGCTCGGCACCGGGCCCGTTCGATTACTTTCTGGCCTCGTCGGCCTTGTGTGCGGCCTATTTCGTAAAGCTCTATTGCGAAACGCGCGGCATCTCGACCGACGGTATTCGCTTGGCGCAGAACAATATTGTTGATCCGGAAAACCGCTACCAACAGATTTTCAAGATTCAGGTGGAGTTACCGGCGGACCTCTCGGCCAAAGACCGGCAGGGCATCCTGCGCTCGATCGAGCGTTGCACCGTGAAAAAAGTGGTGCAAGCCGGGCCGCAGTTTGTCATTGAGGAAGTCGAAAATCTGGACGCCGATGCGCAAGCCTTGCTGCTGCCGAATCCGAATGTCGAACTGAGCACCTGCATTGTCGGCAAAGATCTGCCGCTCGAGCAAACCATTGCCAACATGTCGCAGGTTTTAGCGAACCTGGGCATGACGATTGAAATCGCTTCGTGGCGCAATCTGGTGCCCAATGTGTGGTCTTTGCATGTTCGCGATGCGCACTCACCGATGTGCTTTACCAATGGCAAAGGGGCGACCAAGGAAGCAGCCTTGGCGTCGGCGCTGGGCGAGTTTATCGAGCGTCTGAATTGCAACCATTTCTACAACGACCAGTTCTGGGGCGAAGCCCATGCCAACGCCGCGTTTGTGCATTATCCGAATGAACGCTGGTTCAAGCCGGGCCGCAAGGATGCGTTGCCAGCAGAACTGCTCGATGACTACTGCCGGCAAATTTACAACCCCGATGGCGAGCTACGGGGCTCACATCTGATCGACACCAACTCCGGTAATGCAAAGCGCGGCATTTGCTCGCTGCCGTATGTGCGGCACTCGGATGGTGCCACCGTGTACTTTCCCACCAACCTGATCGATAACCTGTACCTGAGCAATGGCATGAGCGCCGGCAATACGCTGGCCGAAGCGCAGGTGCAATGCCTGTCAGAAATTTTCGAGCGGGCGGTCAAGCGCGAAATTCTGGAAGGTGAGTTCGCGCTGCCTGATGTGCCGCAATCCGTGCTGGCGAAGTACCCCGGCATTCAGGCCGGCATTCAGGCGCTGGAGGAACAGGGCTTTCCGGTGCTGGTAAAAGATGCCTCGCTAGGCGGAAAGTTTCCTGTGATGTGCGTCACCTTGATGAACCCGCGCACCGGCGGCGTGTTTGCATCCTTCGGCGCCCACCCCAGCTTCGAGGTAGCGCTGGAACGCAGCCTGACCGAGCTGTTGCAGGGGCGGAGCTTTGAAGGCCTGAACGATCTGCCTCAGCCCACCTTTGAAAGCAATGCGGTGACTGAGCCCAACAATTTTGTTGAGCATTTCATTGACTCCAGCGGCGTGGTGTCCTGGCGCTTTTTTAGCGCCAAGGCGGACTTTGAATTTGTTGAGTGGGATTTTTCTGCCCAGAGGCAGAACCCTAACGTGAGCGCCAATGCCGAGGAAGCCGCGATGTTGTTCGGCCTGCTAAAAGACATGGGCAAAGAAGTGTACGTGGCGGTCTATGAAAATCTGGGCGCAACGGCCTGCCGTATTTTGGTGCCGGGCTATTCGGAGGTGTATCCGATTGAAGATCTGATCTGGGACAACACCAACAAGGCTCTGGAGTTTCGTGCCGATATTTTGAATTTGCACCGTCTGGATGACGACCGACTGGAAGCCCTGCTAGAACGACTCGAAGAGAGCCAACTGGATGATTACACCGACATCATCACCTTGATTGGCGTCGAGTTTGACGAGAATACGGTATGGGGTCAGCTGACGATTCTGGAATTGAAATTGCTGATCAACCTTGCCTTGCGGCAATTGGAAGTGGCGCAAGAATTGGTTCAGGCATTTCTGCAATACAACGAAAATACGGTCGAGCGCCGATTGTTCTATCAAGCCATGAATGCGGTGCTCGAGGTGGTGTTGGACGACGAACTCGCGCTTGGCGACTACGAGCTTAATTTCCGCCGCCTGTTTGGCGACCCACGCATGGACGCAGTGTTGGGCTCGGTGAACGGCAGCGTGCGCTTCTACGGCTTAACGCCCACGAACATGAATCTCGACGGGCTCGACAGGCACCAGCGCCTGCTCGACAGCTACAAAAAACTTCACCTGACGCGCAGCGCCATATCGGCGTAGCAACCGGGATGGTTACTGACCTGTTTGCTGCATTGACCAACCAGCGAGATGTTGCCGCCTCAAGTTGCCTGACCGCTCCCTGCGCAAGCCGTCTCTCTCCTCTGTAATGACCTCCTGAAAGGAACCCATCATGTCCGAATCGTCTCTGCCCCGTCGCGAGTGGCTGGGCAAACTTGCCGCCGCCGGTTTGCTGGGTGCTGCCGGCATTTCTGGCCTTGTCCGCGAGGCGCTCGCCGATGAGAAAAAGCCCGTGCGCCAGGGAGTGCGGAAAATGTACGGCAACGTTCTGATCAACGGCAAGAAGATCAAGCCGGGTGCCGTGATCACGCCCGGCGACACGATAGAAACCGCACCCGATGCCAAGGTCGTTTACGTGATGGGTCAAGATGCGTTTTTACAGCGCGGCAGTACGACCGTAAATTTCGGCAGCGACACGACCGCCAATGTCATGCGCGTCATTACCGGCAAGATTCTCTCGGTGTTTGGAAAAGGCCCGCGCTCCATCGTGACATCTACCGCCACTATCGGCATTCGCGGCACTGGCTGCTACATTGATGACGAAGGGTCGGGCGCCAGCGCACGCACCTACTTTTGCCTGTGCTACGGTGATGTCAAGGTCACCCCCACCGCCGCGCCGCACGAAACGTTGAGCTACCAGACCGAACATCATGAACACCCGATCTTCATCTACAACGAGCTCTCGATGCCCAAAATGGTGAAGCCGCAGATGATGCTGCCCGCCGGGGTGATTGACCATACCGATGCCGAACTCATCCTTCTGGAAAGCCTGGTGGGCCGCGAGGTGCCATTTGCCGAGGACGACAGCTACTATTGAGCGCTCAACGGCCGCGACGCGGCAGTTATGCTTGCACGCGCAGGCGGGTTGCTCAGCGCCGTACCTGGCCGCTCGCGGCGGGGCTCTTGCACGCGCCGTACCAAGCGCCCAACAATCAATGCCGCGGCCACGCTGGCGAGCAAATGCTTGAGTGTATGACCGGTGACAATGCCCGCGAGCGCGGCGATTTCATGATCGCCAAGTTCGGTCAATTTGGCGACAACATAGAGCGCCAGTGCGCCACCAAACGCTAGCCGGTCGGCCGCAGGCACCTGGTGCTGCCAGTGCCATAGCGGAATCAGCAGGATCGGCAGCGCTTGCAGCAGCAAGTAAGGGCGTAAATCACCGGTGCCCGATCGATCGGTAAAAGCCCACCAGCTGACGCTGACGACACCCGTCAGCGCAAGCCATGCGGCAAATTCACGGCAGTCCTTGTTGCGAATATCGCCCCAGACGCCCGCCAGCAAACCGCCACAGGCCAGGGAAATCGGCAGCCGGTCCCAGACCAGACGTGCATTGTCAGGCGCAAGATGAAACCACGACGAGCCCAACGCGGTCAGAAACAGCCCGATCAGAAACAGGCGATACCCGGCCCACCCCGAGCGGACCGCGGCATGCTCGCGCGCCGGAGCTAGTTTCTTCCAGCCCCACAGAGCCACCAACGCAAAGCCGAGGTTGGAAACGACATCGGCAAAGTGGGGAACACCAAAGCGCATCTGCTGATCAGCAAAGTCGTGATAGCCGACTGGCTGAAGGATAGGGCCGTGGATCAGGGCCGCAGCAGCCAGCAAGACGGTCACGAGCAAAGGAAGGTGGCGATACAAAGGGTTCATGACGTACTCCTGAAGGAAAGAGCCCCCAGAATGCGTCAGGCCCGCGGCAGGGCAAAACGGAAACGGAAAAGGCGCGTTGCCTGCCACGCAGGGTATCGGCTGGCGCTACCTGAGCCGGCTGAATTGGATACCCAGCACGCTCCGCCACGATGCTGAAGCACGATTTCCACACGTTCCACATGGATTGCGTTCGGTAATCGGCGCAGGGCGTAGCCAACGCCCCGTAGCGGGTACGGCGATAAAATGCGTCACTGCCTCAGCCTGCGTGACCTGCCCGTGCTCCCCGATCATCTCGAACTCCTTGCGCCCGCCCGCGATGCCGCGATCGGTATCGAAGCTGTCAAACACGGTGCCGATGCGGTTTACATCGGCGGCCCGGCCTTCGGCGCGCGGGCGGGCGCCGGCAACTCGGTGGCCGACATCGCCCGGCTAGTGGGCTTCGCGCACCGCTTTCACGCCAAAATTTTTGTCGCCTTCAATACCATTTTTGATGACAGTGAAATCGAGCAGGCACGGCAACTGACCTGGCAACTCTATGAGGCCGGCGTCGATGCGCTGATCGTGCAGGACATGGGTCTGCTGGAAATGGATTTACCGCCTATCCAGTTGCACGCCAGCACCCAGACCGACATTCGCAGTGCGGAAAAAGCACGCTTCATGCAGGACGTCGGCTTTTCGCAGATCGTGCTGGCACGTGAGCTGACGCTCGATGACATCCTGGCCATTCGCGCCGGCACCGACCCGGAACAATGCACGCTGGAATTCTTCATTCACGGTGCGCTGTGCGTGGCCTTTTCCGGCCAGTGCTATATCAGCCATGCGCACACCGGGCGCAGCGCCAACCGGGGCGAATGCTCGCAGGCCTGTCGCCTGCCCTACACGCTGGAAGACCCGCAGGGGCGCATCATCGCCTACGACAAGCACCTGCTCTCGATGAAAGACAACGACCAGAGCGCCAATTTGCGCGCGCTGATTACGGCGGGCATCCGCTCGTTCAAGATCGAGGGCCGCTACAAAGACATGGCCTACGTCAAGAACTCGACCGCCCATTACCGGCTACTGCTCGACGCCATCATGAACGAGCAGCCGCAGTACCGCCCGGCCTCGTCGGGGCGCACGCAACACCTGTTCACACCGCAGCCAGACAAGACCTTCAACCGCAGCAGCACCGACTATTTCGTCAATGGCCGTGAGCATAACCACGGCGATATCGGCGCGTTCGAGACGCCCAAGTTCTCGGGCGAACCCATCGGTACGGTGACCCGCGTGAGCCCCGACTGGATCGAGGTCGACGGCGAGATGCCACTGGCCAATGGCGACGGGGTCAGCTACCAGCCTCCCACCAACAAGGGTGCCAACAAACTCTCCGGCATGCGCATCAACGTGGTGCAGGGGCGCCGGCTTTTCCCCAACGAGATGCCGCAGGACATCAAGCCGGGCATGACGCTATACCGCAATCGCGATCAGGCTTTTGAGCGCGCGCTGGAGAAGGACTCCGCCGAGCGGCGCATTGGCGTTCGCCTGCATCTCGCCGCTGACAACGAGGCCCTGTGCCTGAGCATGACCGACAGCGACGGTATCAGCGCCACCGCCCGGCTTGCCGGCACGCTGGAGCCCGCACGCGATGCTGAAAAGGCACTAACCAGCTTGCGTGCCAACCTGGGTAAACTCGGCAGTACCGATTTCGTTGCCGACGAAATCGTGATCGACGCGCCGTGGTTCGTACCGGCATCGAGCATCAACACACTTCGCCGTCTCGCCAGTGCCGACTTGGTGATGGCCCGCGAGCGCCAGCGACCGCGCCTGGCCCGGGCGAGGCCCATCGACCCGCCGGTGCCCTACCCCGACAAAGTGCTGACCTATCTGGGCAATGTCTTCAACGCCCACGCGCGCGCCTTCTACAAGAAGCACGGCGTCGAATTGATCGCCGATGCCTACGAAGCCAACACCACGGCGGGCGAGGTGTCGCTCATGATCACCAAGCATTGCCTGCGCTATAGCTTCAATCTTTGCCCCAAAGAAGCAAAGGACTGGCAGCTCAAGGGCGTCAAGGCCGAGCCGATGACCCTGGTCAATGGCAGTGAACGGCTCACGCTCAAGTTCGACTGCAAGGCCTGCGAAATGCATGTGATGGGCAAGATGAAGAAAAATCGTGTCATCCCGCTGATACCGGTGGTAGCGCCGCACTAAGCGCCACACTAAGCGCCGCACTCAGCCCCGCACTGAGCCCCGTTGGGGAATCAGGTGCCTGCTCGCACCACCGCCCGCCGCTCGCCCAGTTCAAACACCGGCTGAGGCTGGGCGAAGCCCTTGAGGGTCAGTTCGCCAATCTGACGCGCGCCGAAAATATCGGCGATGCTGTCGACCACGCTTTTCGCCATGAGAATCTGACCGCCCTCGGCCTCGCCACACAGGCGCGCGGCCAGGTTGGTCACGCCACCGATGGCGCCGTAGTCGCGCCGCCCGTCAAAGCCAATCGCGCCTATCGTCGCCAAGCCCTTCGCCACCCCAATGCCCATGGTCAAGGTATATCCGCGCGCGCTCCAGGTCTGTTCCAATACGACGAACGCTTCCTGCATGGCTAGTACCATGTTCAGCGCCGTGCCGGCCGGATCAGCAATCTCGACCGGATCGTTGAAGAAAATCATCATGCCGTCGCCGGTAAAGCGTTCCAGCGTACCGCCAAAGCGCATGACCAGCTTACCCATGGCGGCATGAAACTCTGCCAATACCCGCATCACCACTTCGGCACCGTACTTTTCAGTAAATGCGGTGTAGCCGCGCAGATCGAGGAAGACGACGACAATCTCGCGTTGGCGCGGTGCCAGTACATCGTCGTTCTCGCTGGCAATAACTTTCTCGGCCACCGCCGGAGAAAAAAAACGGCGCAGACGGTCCAGACGCTCGACACGGGCGGACTCTTCTTCGACCCGCTGCTCCAGGGTGTGGTTCCACTCCTGCAGGGCCAGCGTCTGATTGTGAAGGGTCAAATGGGTGCGCACACGGGCGCAGAGAATGGCCGGATTGACCGGCTTGGTCAGGTAATCGATCGCGCCCAGCGCCAGTCCGCGCGCTTCGTCTTCGGTGCTGTCCAGCGCGGTAACAAAAATGACCGGAATATCGCGTGTGGCGGGGTTGGTCTTGAGCGCAACGCACACTTCATAGCCATCCATCTCCGGCATCATGATGTCCAGGAGAATCAGGTCGGGCAGCGCATTGGCAACAATCTTCAGCGCCCGTGCGCCGCTCGGCGCCAGTTTGACGATGTAGTCGTCTTCGAGAATGTCTGACATCAGCGACAGGTTGGCCGGGGTGTCATCCACCACCAGAATTGTCGGTTTGGGAGCCCGTGCGGGTATGTCAGTCATCTGGGTCCAAGCAAATCGCGAAATCGCTTGTCGGGTTGTTTGTTATTTTCATTTTCGCGTTCGATTGTAGCAAGACCTGCTGCGATACTACCGGCTCAATCACCAACGGAGCGTCACTTGAACCCTCGCCTACGCATTGTTGCCGGTGTCGCTGCCCTTACCGTGGCCACGGTGATTGCCGGTGCGTATCTGAATCCGCCCAACCTGCTGCGCGTGGGGGCCAACTACAGCGCCAAAATTATTTGCTCCAATGTGTTTCTCGCCAGCCGCGAGGTCGAAGCGATCCTCCATGACGACATTCAAGCCCCCGGCGATGCGCTGCTCACGGCCATGCGCGCACGCGTCGATCATGACCAGGGCATCGTCCGCGCCGGCTTTTTCGGCCTTTTTGGTCAAGGTCTGGCGGTACATCGGCCGGGCACAGGGTGCACAGTGGTGCCTGACGGCCAAATCGCTCTCGCCAGCGCGCATCAGTTCAAGCCCTCACCAATCCCCACCCCGGCCAGGAATGTTGAATGGCCTCTGGGTGCAAGCGCGGTGACGCATCCCGAGGTGGCCAAACTGCTCGCTGACGACACCCTGCCCGGCCCCGGCTTTCGCGCCGTGGCGGTGATCCATAAAGGAAAATTGGTCGGCGAGCGCTACGTGCCCGGCTTCACTGCCGACACACCGCTGCTGGGCTGGTCGATGACCAAGACCGTCACCGCCGCCCTGATCGGTCTGCAAGTCGGCGCTGGCAAGACGGCGCTTGAGCGCAAGGGGCTGTGGCCCACCAAAGAGGGCGACGGCCGCGACGGTATTGCGCTCACCGATTTGCTGTCCATGACCCCCGGCCTGCGCTTCAACGAAGGTTACGGCTCGGTGTCTGACGTCACGCGCATGCTCTACCTTGAGCCCGACATGGCAGCCTATGCCCGCTCCATGCCGCTCGATCACCCACCAGGCACCACCTGGAACTACGCAAGCGGTACCACGCTCATCCTCTCGCGCCTCTGGCAGGATGCGGTGGGGGCCAGTTCGCTCGCCTACCCGCACGAGGCACTGTTCATGCCGCTGGGCATGAGCACTGCGGTCATCGAAGCCGATGCACGAGGCACCTACGTGGGCTCAAGCTATATGTACGCCAGCGCGCAGGACTGGGCACGCTTTGGCCAGTTTCTGCTGCAGGACGGTGTCTGGAATGGCCAGCGTCTGCTGCCTGAAGGCTTTGTCGCCAGCATGCAGGTCCTGGTGCCCGCTTCGCAAGGACACTACGGGGCCGGACAAACCTGGCGCACGGGGCCGAATGCCCGCAACGGTTCCGATGGCTCCGAAGCAAAATTCGATCTACCCAAAGACACCTATTGGATGAGCGGCCACGACGGGCAGACCGTGGCCATCATCCCCTCCAGGCAACTGGTCGTGGTACGCCTGGGTCTGACGCCATCCCGGCTCGGATACCAGCCACAAGCCCTGCTCGCCAAACTGGTCCACGTACTAAATTGACCTGATTCTCTGCGCCCCACCTTCACCGCCATGACCCACCAAGCCGCCACCGAAAAGACCGTCAAACAGTTCCGCCAGATTCTGGTCTGGCCATTGCAACTTGATTCGACGGGGCGCGACCGCTATCACCGGCACTGGGAAGTGCTCGAGTCACTGCCCGACCATCCGTGGCAGCTGCACGACAACGAAATGGGTACCACCGACGGCAAGTTCAAGGAACGCCACTACCGCGAATTTGTTGCCTTTCTGCCTTATGTGCAGCGTTTTCTCTATGGCTACCGCAGCAAGCACCACAATGGCCAGGGCCAGCGCACGCGCCGGCTCTCGCTGCGCATCTACCGGCGGCGCGACATTTCCGCCGTACGCATCCAGCTCAGCCGCGATCAGGCGCCGGTAACGCTCTCGCTCAAGCACGCCGACCTGTACTTTTTCAATGACCTCGACATCGTGCTGCTCAACATCGAGGTCGAGGCAACCAATCTGCCTTTGCATACCGCGCGTGAGCTGATGTACCGCTTCGGCCGCGCCTACCCGACCGGTTGGGACGAACATGGCGAAAGCCTGCACAACTCCTTCTCGACCGAGTGGCTGGATCATGCCGGACAGGTACTCGCCTCCTCATCGGCACTGCAGCGCGAGCACTTTCTTGACTTCACTGCCGCGAATCACACAACGGGCATCAGCGCCCACTGGGCCTGGCTGCTGCAACCTCTGGTGCTGGACGCCAGCGACGAGCCGGGCAGCCTGCGCTTTCATCAGGTGGAGTACCACCGCATGCCGCTGCTTGGCTATCTCGCGATCGACAATCCGCGCTCGCTGGAACGCGACGACTGGATTCGCCTCGGTCTGGTCAGCACCCTGCATCCGGATGAACCCCTGCCGACCCGGGAATCCTACGTCGCCCAAGTTGGCGACAGTGACTCGCGCTTTTTCCTGAATCCCGAAACCGGCCTGCTCGGGCAGTTTCGCCACCAGATATCGCTGCTGTTCCTGATTGCGCATCTGCACCGCAGTGCGCTGCTGTCGTTTTCTGACCGTATGGCCAACAACATTGACGCACTGGTGGTTGGCGACAATGCCTCGGTGCGTCGGTTCAAGCGCTCGGTACGCACGGCCCATGAAAGCTTTCTGCGTTTCTCGCACCGCTACTGGTTTCATGAAGTCTCGGAACGCGCGCACATCCAGGCCCTCTTCGGCATGACGCGCGGTCTGCTCGGCACCGAAAGCTTGCACGCCGAAGTTCAAGCAGAAATGCGCGAGATGTCGTATTACCTCGACAGCGATGCCCAGCGCCGCGAATCCAACACCATGATGCGTCTCACCGTGGTCACGACACTCGGGCTGATCGGCACGCTGGTCACCGGCTTCTTCGGTATGAATCTGCTGGCCATGAGCGACGAACCGATGCCCTTGCGCATCGGCGTTTTCGCCCTCGGTGTTGTCATCTTCACCGGCATGACGCTGCTTGCGGTCGTCAAGTCAAAGCGCGTGACCGACCTGCTCGAAGCACTGTCCGACGAAAGCCTGAGCAAGAAAGACCGGCGCAGAGCCTTACGTGATGTGCTGCGCCGCAGCGGCGGTCAGTGAGCGGACTATCGACCGAGTTCTCCGCAAGTCGGCGCTGGTGAGACGGCGATGCCGCCAGCGCGGCTAGATACGGGGCAAAGGCCCCGTGCGCGAGAACTCGCCCAGCGCCCAGCAAACCGCCAATTCATCCGTCTTGCCCTTGACCTTGAGTCCGTATAGCGGGCCAAACGCGAATTCACCGGGCCGCGCCGCGTCAATGGCATCGCGCACGCCGCGACTGACAAGGATATGGCCCGGCGTACAGGCCTTTTCCATACGCGAGGCGGTGTTCACCACGTCGCCGATCGCCGTCCAGTCGAGCCGTTCTGCCGTGCCGACGTTGCCGATCACCACATCGCCCCAGTGAATGCCTATGCGCAGTTGCAGTGTCTGCTGTCCGGCGCGTTCGCGCAGGCTGTTGATATCTTCCGAGTACCCCTGCATATCGATCGCGGCATTGACCGCATCGGCCGGATCGTCAAACAGGGCCATCGCCGCGTCGCCCATGAACTTGTCGATAAAACCTCGATGCTGGCTGACCGAGCCAGCGACTCGGCGCAAGATGGAGTTGAGCGTATCAATGGTGGATTCGTTGGCGGCATGGCTTTCGACATACGAGGTGAAGCCGACAATATCGCAGAAGAGTACGGCCAACGGCCGCTGCTCATTTTGCAGGGTGGTAAGGCCAAGCCGTACGGCCTGGCGTGCCTTTTGCTCCACCAGTCGAGGTACGTAGTTGCGTGTGATGTTGTGCACGCGCGCCTCGCTCAGAATCGAGCCCTCGCCCAACTGCGTACCCGAATCGTCCAATGAGACCTTCTGCCACAACGAATGGACAATGCCCTGCGGGTCGCTGAAGCCACTCACGTTAAAGAGTATGGAGGTCGTCGGAGCCCACGGAAGGTTAATCCGGATGCGGTAATTTTCGAACGCGCGATTGTCCTCGGCCATGGCCAGGCCCCAGACAATATCGTTAAAAAAACCTACCGGAATCGCCTGCGTCAGACGCGCCTGAGTGGCCTCTTCACGCGACAGGCGCAGCAGCGTGAGCATGGGCGGCGAAACCGCTACGACCTCACCCACGGATGAAAACAGGATCTGCCCGTAGCCCAGCTTTTGGGCGATCCGGCCCAGGCTGTCGAGTTGCTCGGCAGGGGCCAGCGCCTTGGGCGCGCACGCGTGCGCCCGATCGCTCGCGCTGCGCTGCTGTTGCCAACGCAGCACGACGCGGCTGCCCTCGCCGTGTGGTGCTGCTTCGATCACATAACCCAGCGCATCGATCAACGCGGTAGTTTTGCACTGGTCGGCCGACCACCGTACCGGTACGTCCAGTTGGATCACCACGTTGCACTCGGGCGCGTTCAGGGCAGGAAAACTGATCGCGACCAGAAAGCCGCCGTCATGGCAGGCACGCACGATGTTATGCGAGCCATGCTCGTGCAACTCGGAAGCAAAAAGTGAACGGACCGGCGCATCCTCGGCCGGAAGTTCCAGCCCACCTTCTTCGGTCAGAATGCGCCGGAAGACCGCCAGTTGCAGGGTTTGCACGGCGCTCTCCAGCACATCGTGAACAATCAGGGTGCTCGGAGACAGTAGTGCCTCCAGGCCATGCACCGCCAGACTCCGCAGCAGCCACAGCTGCACCGTCTGCCACGGCGCATGATCGACACTGCACAAGCGCACTACGGCCTGCTCAGGGCGAGTTTGGTCGCCGTTAGGTTCGTCAGACTCGCTCATAGATTCGCGCACAGCTTGTAGGTGTCGTTGTCCATCAAGCCCTGCAGAAAGTCATCTTCCAGCCAGGGTGCGCAAATCTCGGCGCTGATTCCAAAGGCCAACAAGGCCGCACGACGGGCCTCGCTATCGGGCATGGCGATAGCACCGATGCCGTAGCTGCCGATCAGGCAGTTGGCCACGGCCAGACCGAGCAGCACCGGCTCGCCCACATAGCTTTCCGGCTCCGGCGCGAGCGGCTTGCCCATGTAATCGATAAACCGCTCGGGCAGTCGCCACTGACTGACAGCCTCGATGCCCACCTGATAGTGGTCGAAGCCATAGAGCCGCGTCTCGATCTCGACGCTGGGCATGTCTTCCGCCAGACAGAGATTGATGACCTCGATGTATTTTTCCGCATCGTGGGTGAACATCAGCACCTTGCCCATATCGTGCATCAACCCGGCGATGAAGGCTTCGTCTTTCTGATTGGTCTCGCCCAGCGCCGCGCACACCACCTGCCCGGCCATGGCGGTGAGCAGCGAGTGTTGCCAGATGTGGGTCTTGAACAGCGGGTTGTTGGTTTGCGAAAACAGCGAACGGCTGAAGGCCAGCATGGCCAGTGAACGCACGACCTGAAAGCCGAGTACGCCGATGGCCCGCGGGATGGTGGCAATCTTGTTACCGCGGCTGTATAGCGCCGAATTCACCACGCGCAGCACCAGCGTGGCGACGCCCTGATCGGAATGCACATAGGAATCGAGATCGCGAAAGCAGGTGTTCGACTCCACGTCCAGATTCAGAATGCCGGCAATAACGTCGGACTGTACCGGTATATTCTTGTAATTGATGCTCTTGCAGTCCATGGGGCGTCAGCTATTTTCGGTAACTCGTCAGCGGTCGATTCTAGCAAGCCGCCACCTTCCTATACCGCCGCCGACAAAGCCCCCGTGATGCCGACAGTGCGATCGAGCGGATCGAACAATACCCCCGGATTGAGAATGCCTGCCGGATCAACCACGCGCTTCGCTGCCGCCAGCATCTGCCGGTGCAAGCCGGACACTTCACGCTCGTAGCCGCCGCGATGATCGCGCCCGACGGCGTGGTGGTGCGTAATCGTGCCGCCATGGTCGATCACCGCCGCATTGGCCGCCGCCTTGATCTCGCGCCAGGCCGCCAGCGCCGAACGCGGTGACGGGTCGGCACCGCCGACCGCAGCAATAGTGAAATAGGGCGCAGGGCCGTCCGGGTAGATGTGCGTGAAGCGGCACGAGATGAAGGCATCCTGCCCGGTGACGCGCTCAATGGCGGCGGCAACAGCGCAGCGCACTCCCGCATAGAACGCGGGGAATTTGTCCCAGGTCACGGCTGTCTCAAAGGTGTCCATGATCATGCCGCAGCCCACCGCCGGGTCGCGCCAGTAGGGCATGCGCAGGAAGGCAGCGCGCCAGGCGCCAGCGGCACCGCTGCGGTGTTCTGCACTGCCCTCGGCGGCCATGGACCGCGCCACGGCGTCGGCATCGAATTCGCCGCCATGGTCGCGCACCAGTTCCAGCGCACGACGCATCCATTCGCCCAGCGGATGATCGGCCGACTCGAAGCCAAGCACCAGAATCGCCGTGCTGCCATCGCCGACTTGCGAGAATACGGTTTCCAGCGGGTCGAGCAGACGGCAGTTGGTCGGGTACAGCGCCGACTGCGCCAGGGCGCGCACGCACTCGGCGGCCTTGAGGTAATCGACAAAGCACACCGAGGCCGAGGCGCGAAAGCGTGGCGTGTCCTGCACCCGCATCCACGCCTCGGTAATGATGCCCAGCGTGCCTTCCGAACCGAGCACGAGGCGATCGGGTGCCGGCCCCGCGCCGGAGCCGGGCAAGCGCCGCGACTCGCTCACACCACTGGGCGTGAGCAGGCGCGTGCTTTCGACCAGATCGTCGATGTGCGTGAGCAGACTGGCGTAGTGACCGCCGGCGCGCGTGGCGATCCAGCCGCCCAGGGTTGAGAACTCGAAGCTCTGCGGAAAGTGGCGCAGGGTGAGGCCATGCGGCTTGAGCTGCGCCTCCAGCTCCGGCCCCAATGCGCCGCCCTGAATGCGTGCGGCACGACTGACACGATCAACTTCAAGCACCTTGCTCAAGCGCTCCATATCGAGCGAGATCACACCGGCGTAGCTCTCGCCCACCGCCGGCTCGACGCCGCCGCAGACGCTGGAACCGCCACCATAGGGCATCACCGCGATGTTGTTGCGCCCGGCCCAGTCGAGGATGTCGACAATCGCCTGCTCATCGTCGGGAAAGGCAACGGTATCGACGACATGCGGCAAATCGCGCGCCCATAAGCGTGCCAGATCGGCGTAACTCTTGCCCACGCTGTGGTTGAGTCGATCGAGCGGCGTGGTCGAGAACATCGCCGCGAGACTGGCGGGCGGTGTCACGCGCGGTGCCGGCAAGGCAAAGTCGCTTTCCTGCGGTACCGGGTGATCAAGGAGACGGCCGCCGAGATGGGCCATCATCAGGCCCAGACGCGCCTTCTCTTCAGCAGTGATGGCGGCATCGGCATAGCCCCAGCCCCAGAAGCGGCGAGGACGGCGACGTGACAAGGTAGCGGTCATAGATGTCAATAGCGCACAGGAAAAAGGGCGCACCGGTTTAGCGCGCCCTTTCCACTTTACCACAAGCCGCAGAGCACCGAAGTGCGCCTTGCCTTACTCCTTGATGGCCTCGACCGCGAGGCTGATGGTGACTTCGTCACCCACGAATGGCACGTTCTTGGCCATATTGAAATCACTGCGCTTGACCACCACTGTGGCGTCGGCACCAATCGTGTCCTTCTTCATCATGGGGTGCGCCGCGTTGTGAAAGTGGGTAACGGAAAGCGTTACCGGCTTGGTCACGCCCTTGAGCGTGAGATTGCCTTCCACGGCAACGGGTTTGTCGCCCTCGAACTTGACGGCGGTCGACTTGAAGGTGGCCGTCGGATGATTGGCGGTGTCGAAGAAATCAGCCCCCTGAATGTGCTCGTTGAACACCGTAGAGCCAGTGCTCACAGACTTCATGTCGATGCTCACATCGACCGCGCCGGTCTTGGCAGCCTTGTCCAGCGTGATCTTGCCGGTGGTTTTGTCGAAGCGGTGATGTTGGGTCGAAAAACCCAGGTGCTTGTAGGCAAAGCGTGAGTAGCTGTGGTTCGCCTCAAGCATATAGGTTTCGGGAGCTGCAAATACCGATGAAGACAGCAGCGCGGCAATACCAAAAACAACAATTTTTTTCATGAAAATCTCCTGAAGATGACTAAGGTTATTTGCCGGGAACGGCGGTGAAGCGAAACTTGATCTGTATCTCGTTGGCCACGGTGCCGTAGTCGGCCCACATGCCTTCGCCAATGGCGTAGTCACCGCGCTTGAGCACGAAGGCACCGTCGGCCACACCGTTACTGAAGGTAAAGGGTGCGCTGGCATCAAGCGTCTTGCCCTTGATGTTCATCTTGCCGCGAATCTCATAGCGGTTGCCACCGAGCGCCTTGATTTCAGACGAGGTGAAGGTGGCCTTGGGAAAAGTCTTGGTGTTGAACCACAGCTTGCTGGCTACTTCGTCATTGGCATCAGGAGAGCCGGCATCAATGCTTGCCAGATCGAGCTCTATGGACGCATTGCCTGTCTGCGGCTTGGCCGGATCAAAGCGAAGCTGAACAGCAAACTTTTTGAAGCTGCCATCGACGGGTACGCCCATTTGTTTGTAGACGAAGCTCAAGTTGCTCTTGGCGGCATCGACAGCCGCGTACTCCAGCGCACTGACCGGCGCACTGGCTAACAGGGTGACTAAAAGTAAGGTCTTGCGCAGTGATTGCATCAGTGCTCTCCGGTGCGCGGGCGGCGCAGCGACATGCGCCAAAGCAGCCCGTCTTTGTCGATGAAATGGTGCTTGATGGCCGCACCCACGTGGCCTAGCACAAGCAGGATGAGGGCCCAGTTCAATAGTTCATGAACCTGCTTCAGCGCCTTGCCGAGTTCCTCGTTCTTGACCAGCAGATCAGGAATCGGCAGCACCCCGAAATACACGGTCTGGAACCCTTTTGCCGAACTCATCAGCCAACCGGACAGTGGTATCGCAATCATCAGCAGGTAAAGCGCGATGTGTCCGGCATGCGCGGCGCGCTGCAGCAGCGGTGGCATGGAGGTGGGCAACGGGGGGGGCGAATGCGTTGCGCGCCAGGCGAGACGCACGACGACCAGAAGGAAGGCCGTCACGCCCCCCCACTTGTGCCACGAATAAAGCTGCAGCTTCTGTGGTGAAAGCTGGAGGTCACTCATATAAACGCCCACACTCACCATGCCCATCAACAGCACTACCATCAACCAGTGCAGCCCGATGGCCACCGTTGTGTAGCGAACCCCGCTCTCTGCCTCAGTCCCTGCATTCATGTTCTCTCCAATGCTCATGTTGTGACTCTAGCTACTCCCCTCGCTCTGGGTAAGAGGCGAGTGGCGAACTGATTGTTGCACAACCAGCAATAATTCCATCGCTAACAGGCGCCTCTGGCCTGCCAGAAAAGACCTGGGAACGCCTGCTTTCCCTCAATTACACGGGCTGTTTCCCGCGTAATGTGCACCTTTACTCTCCCGCCTCCGTCTTACCGTCATGTTGCCGCGTTACCGCTCTGTTGTTGCCTCCGCTTTCCTGATTGCCTGCCTCGCCACCACCACGGTGCAGGCAGAAAAAGTCCCGACTGATCCGTTCACCGAGCGTACCGAGGTACAGGCATTCATTGCCGAGATGGTTGCGGACCATGGCTTTGATCGCGATGAACTGTACTCGCTCCTGGCCGCCATCGCGCCGGTGCCCAAAGCGATCGCTCTGATCAAGCCCCCGGCCGACCCCGGCGTGCGCTCCTGGCAGCGGTATCGCAGCCGCTTCATCGAGCCCAAGCGCATTGCCGCCGGAAAGCGATTCATGGCCCGCTATGCCACTGAACTGGAGCGCGCAGAGGCGCGCTACGGGGTCCCGCGCGCGATCATCGGCGGCATCATCGGTGTCGAGACCATCTATGGCAAGCACACCGGCACCTTCAATGCGCTGGCCACCCTGACGACACTGGCCTTTGATTACCCGCCACGCGCCGAGTTGTTCCGCAAAGAACTGCGCGAGCTCTTGCTTATGGCGCGTAGCGAGCAGCGCTCGCCTGGCACTTACCAGGGCTCCTTCGCCGGCGCACTGGGGCTGCCGCAGTTTCTGCCCAGTTCAATCCGTGCCTATGCCATTGACTTCGACGGCGACGGTCACATCGATCTGCAAGAAAGCGTCGCCGATGCCATCGGCAGTGTCGCCAATTACCTCGCTGTGCATGGCTGGCAGCGCGACCAACCGGTAGCCACTACTGTCATCGCCACGGGCACGGGCATCGACGCGGCGGTTGCCGAAGGCATCAGCCCGCGCCGCAATGCCGATGAATGGCGTGAGCAGGGGGTGGATGTACGGCAAGTCGGCGCTGGTGAGACGGCGCTTGAGCTACCCAGCGCGCTACGCAGCCTGCCCGCTGCCCTGATTGATCTGATCACCCCCGCGCAGCCCACTGAATACCGGCTCGGCTACCAGAATTTTTACGTCATTACGCGGTACAACAAGAGCACCTTCTATGCGTCGGCGGTGATGGATCTGGCGGAGGAACTGGCACCCTCTAAGCGGTAGGCCCGCCAATCCACCCCACGCGTACGATTGATATATTCCCAGGTCGACCCCGGCCAATTGTTGGTGATACGACCCCTGTCCTTGTACCAACTCTCGGCCACTTGACTCCATGCCATGGTGGCCAGGCGCTGCTGCATTTCCACGTTGTAAGCGGCCTCAACTTCGGAGCGAACTTCGATGACCTTGGCGCCACGGGCCTCAGCGCCCTGAATAGCCTGAACCACGTAGCCAGCCTGTGCCTCGATCATCACGACAATCGAATTGTGCCCAAGATTGGTATTCGGGCCATACATCATGAAGAGGTTGGGAAAGCCGCTGGTCATCACGCCCAGATAGGCCTGCGCCCCGCCGCTCCAGGCCTCGGCCAGCAGCCGCCCGCCACGACCCGCAATCGCCATCGGTGCCAGAAACGGATTGCTGTGAAAACCCGTGCCATAGATCAACACATCAGCAGCGATCTCGCGTCCGCTCGTGCAGCGCACCGCCAGGGTGGTCAGTTCCGCCACGCCATCCGTCACCAACTCGACATTCGGACGTGCCATCGCGTCATAGTAGTCATCGGAAAACAGCACCCGTTTCGCGCCGATGGGGTAGTCCGGCGTCAGCTTGCGGCGCAATTCGGGGTCGGTGATGGTGCGCTCAAGGTAGCGCTTCGTTTCGCGCTCACCCCACCAGCGGAGCACGCGGTTGCCGCGCATGATGGCAAAGAGAAACAGCTCACCGAACAACCACAGGCGAAAGCGGTACAAGCGTGTGAGCCAAGGAATTTTGTCCGAGAGCCACTGCTCGAAGGGCAGGTAGGCACGGTCCTGCTTGGGTAGCACCCAGTTGGCGCTGCGCTGAAAGACGCTGATCTGCGCCGCCTTTTTGGCGATCTGCGGAATGAACTGAAGGGCGCTGGCTGCATTGCCGATTACCGCCACGCGCTTGCCGGTAAGATCGACATCGTGCCGCCAGCGTGCGGAGTGAAAGCTGGGGCCGGAAAAGCTCTCGGCACCCGCCATGGCAGGAATCGCCGGCCGATGCAATTGCCCGACACCACTGACCAGAAACTGTGCGGTAAAGGTGTCACCGGCCACTGTGACAACTACCCAGCACTGCTGGCTTTCGTTCCATTGCGCCGAGCACACCTCTTGCCCGAAACGAATCTTCGCCAGCAGTTCATGCTTGTGCGCAACGCGACGCAGATACTCGAGAATCTGGCGCTGCTCGGACCATTTGTAGTGCCAGGTCGGGTTGTGCTCAAAGGAAAAGCTGTAGAGCGCAGAAGGCACGTCGCACTCGGCTCCCGGGTAGGTGTTCTCACGCCAGGTACCCCCCACATCGTCGGCCTTCTCGAGCAGCAGAACGTCGGTGATGCCAGCCTTCTGTAGCGCGCACGCCAGTGCAATACCGGAAAAACCGGTGCCAATGATCAGTACGCGTGCAGTGTGCTCCATGCGGTGCACTATACAAACGCTCACAACTTTTTACACCGAAGCCAGAGACGTTTAGCCACACTGCAGGCGTTGCCAAATGGCCACATTTCGAGAAGGAGCAGCAATGAAAACGAAGTTCATTCCCGCCTTGGCAATACTGCTGCTGGCCAGCAGCGGGGCGTGGGCGCATGACGATTGGGCGCACCAGAATAACGGCTGGAGCGGTGGCAACAGTTGGAACAATGGCTGGAATAATCAAACGCAGCAAAAGCAACATCGAAACGATTACTACGGCAATAGCCGGCACGGGCGCCACGATAGTACGTCACGCCACTCGGGCTCGACCACCTACATTTATCAAAGCACTGGCTCGCCGATAGTCATCTATGAGACGCCGCGTGTCGTCTACGAAAATCCACGAGTCGTTTATGAAACACCCCAGGTCGTCTATCGCGATCGCGTGATCTATCGTGACGTGCCCGTGCAGCAGGGGCAGGTCTACGGCTACCCGCAAAATTCCGCGCCGCGTCAGTACCAAAATGGCAGCCCGATTGTCGGCACCGCGATCGGTGCCATTGCTGGTGGCGCGCTGGGAAGTCAGTTCGGCAAAGGCAACGGGCGTACCGCCAGCACCGCTATTGGCGCAGTGATTGGCGGTGCACTGGGTGGCGAGTACCTCGGCCGTTAGTACTACCCCGCCTCGATCTGTCGAAAGGAAACCCTCAAACCCTGGCGGGCTGTCACAATAGCCCGGTCATTTTTCCGCACACGTTGTCATGCTGACTGCCCGCCATTTCCTCGGTGCTACCGCCCTCGTCGTTTCCTTGCTGCTCACGAATATCGTCTTCGCAGCCGACGTCAGGATCATCAAGGCCGAGTTCGGTCTGTTCGAAGCCGGCGAACCCGGCGAGGTGATGTTTTCCCCGACGCTGACCATCCCGAACAAAGACGGACAACGCTACGGCTGGGTCATAGAACTCGTCAGCGACCAGCGCAGTGTGCTGGTGCGCGAGGAGTATTTGTACCCCGAAAAAATTCCCGTGGTCAATCTCCAGAAAGATGACACGCTGGTGTTCCCAAACCCTCGCCGCCATCAGGTCAGCGAACGACGACTGGTGCCCGAGGGCGGCAAGATTGTTGGCGAATGGGCCATCGGTCCGAACGAACCCTTTGGCGAGCGGCACTTGCTGGTGGTCATCGACGGGGCTCCCGATACACGCTTTGACTACCGCGTCGAGTGATGGCTGCGAACGATGAGGAGCTGGCGCAATGGGCTGCAAGCTTTCTCGCCATGTGCGAAGAAGAACCTCTTGTACTCACGCAAGCTGATGAGCCGGAAGACGCCGTCGAGTCGCTTGCATCGAACCCTGTCTCGCAGGGCATCACAGATGCCATCACGCGGGCAGCCCATGACTTGCTGGCAGCGATTGATCGCGGTGGAGTGCCGGCATTCATGACCAGCGCACTCAAGCAGATCGCACTCGACAATGGCATCGCGCTCAGTGCGCTGACCACACCGAATGACATCATCGATGCGTTGCGCAAAAAGTGTATTGAGCACGCAACAAGTGCACCGAGAAACTTCGAGTGAACTTGCACTGCACTGAACGTTTGGGTCTATGATGGAATCTCCTTCACACTCAAGGGAGTCACAGATGGCCACCACAGCGAAAAAGAAACCCGTAGCAAAATCGGTTGCAAGCAAAGCGCAGGCTCAGGTCAAAAAGACGACCGATGCGCTGAGGAAGAAAGTCGACGAAGCAATCAAGGTCATCAAGCAGTTGATGAAACAGTACAAGCTGACCCCGGCCGATCTCGGATTTGGCAAAGCGCCGGCCAAGAAAGCCGCGCCAGCCAAAAAAGCGGCTCCAGCGAAAAAAGCGGCTCCCGCCAAGAAGCCTGCTGCTAAAGCGGCCGCCAAGCCCGCAGCAAAACCGGCAGCCAAACCGGCAGCCAAGCCCGCCGCGAAGCCTGCTGCCAAGCCCGCCGCCAAGAAGCCTGCGGCCAAGCCCGCAGCAAAACCGGCTGCCAGCTGAAGCGGTCTTAGCAATCGTGCGGCCCCGCGCCGGCAGCCTGCCGGTCCGGGGCTTTTTTCATGCTGCGCCTGGTCGGCAGCTAGTGGGCGGGCACCGAACGCATCCGCTGCACGACGGTGAAGGCCACCACGGCAAGGCCACCACCGACGAGTCCTACCAGTCCATCGAGCAGCATGGGTGTCAGCGCGTGAAGCAGCCAGCCAATACCGGCGACGGATGCCGCCACGCTACCGAGATGCTCGATGCCGTGATGCAGCGCCGGGATACCGTGCGCGAGGATTGATCCACCCACCAAAAACATGGCCGCCGTGCCCACCACGGTAAGTAGCTTCATCAAGCGTGGCGCAGTGGCCAGAAGCAGGCGACCGAGGGCTTTAAGAACGGCCGGCTCCCGCTCCAGCAGCAGCATGCCGGCATCATCGAGCTTGACGATGGCCGCCACAAAGCCATAAACCCCGACGGTCATCACCAGGCTGATGCCGGTCAGCACGACCAATTGGCTCGCGAACGCCTGCTCGGCCACAGTGCCCAGCGAAATGACAATGATCTCGGCCGAGAGAACAAAGTCTGTGCGGATGGCCCCCTTGATTTTGTCGGCCTCGAAGGTCGCCAGATCAGTCGTAGGATCGGCCAACGCGGCCAGCTTCTCACCGTGCTGCGCTTCGTCTTCTGCCGCTGTATGCAGAAAGCGATGGGCCAATTTTTCAGCCCCCTCGAAGCACAGATACAAGCCACCGATCATCAGCAAAGGCATGACCGCCCAGGGAATAAAGGCGCTGATAGCGAGCGCTGCAGGCACCAGAATCGCCTTGTTCCTGAACGAGCCCTTGGCCACCGCCCACACCACCGGCAGTTCACGCTCGGCCCGCACCCCGGCAACTTGCTGCGCATTGAGCGCGAGATCATCGCCCAATACCCCGGCGGTTTTTTTGGCCGCTACCTTGGTCATCACCGCCACGTCATCAAGGACGGTGGCGATATCGTCAAGTAAAGCGAGCAGACTGGCTCCGGCCATGGCGGGTTTCCTTTGCGGTCGTGTGGAGCTTGGATGTTAGCCGCAACTCGGCGGGTGAAGTTCAGTCGCTAAAATTCGGCCCTTGTTCGCCAGATACAGGCTTTGTCTCACCATGTCGCACACGCGCGCCGCTGCCTTGATGGTTCTTGTCACGTTTCTCTGGAGCCTCGCCGGCGTCATCAGCCGGCATCTGGAAAGCGCACAGAGCTTCGAAATCACCTTCTGGCGCAGCGGCTTCAATGTCATCGCGCTGGCGGTGGCATTGACCTGGCTGCGCGGCTCTCGTCTGTGGCGCGATTTACTCGTTGCGGGTCGCGAGATTTGGCTCAGCGGCCTGTGCTGGTCGGTGATGTTCACGGCCTTCATGCTGGCCATTACTCTAACGACCGTGGCCAATGTGCTGGTGGTGATGGCCATCGGGCCGCTGCTCACGGCATTAGCCGCGCGCGCGCTGCTAGCTCACCACTTGCCGCTGCGTACCTGGCTGGCGATCGCAGGGGCTGGCGGGGGCATTGGCTGGATGTTTCTCGATCAGGTGCAGGCCGGCACGTCGCTCACCGGCAGCCTGGTTGCGCTGGCAGTGCCGATCGCCGCCGCCATCAACTGGACTGTGCTGCAGTCCGTGGGACATCGAGCGAAAACTGAGCCTCGGCGTGCGCGTGGGCAGAGCAGCAACGCAGTCGCCGCGGATGAGCCTTCACACAACCTTCCCGCCCATGACTTGCCCACACAAGACATGCTCCCCGCCGTGTTGGTCGGCGCGATCATCTCGGCCCTCGTCACCTTGCCATTGGCCTGGCCATTCCAGGCTACTGCGCATGATCTCGGGCTACTGGCCTTTCTCGGCGCATTTCAGCTTGCCCTGCCCTGCCTGCTGGTGGTTCGCCTGACACAGATTTTGTCCGGACCGGAAATATCACTGCTCGGCCTGCTGGAAGTTTTGTTTGGCGTGCTGTGGGCCTGGCTGGGTGCCAATGAAGTGCCCAGCACCGCGACCCTGCTGGGTGCCACCGTAGTAATTGCCGCGTTGGCCAGTAATGCCTACGCCGAGTATCTCGGCGAAAGAAACTTAAAAACTCAAACGCCGTAGGCCGCCGACAACTTGGCCTTGGTCGTCAGTGTGTTTTGATCAATCGGTTGGCCACCCACGCGAATTTCGCCACCCACTGCCGCCGCAATCTCTGCAGCGCGCCGCGCCGCCAGAAGAATGCCACCCGCACCACCGGTACCCTGGGTTGACACCACCGTGCCATTGAGCGACCTGACGCCGCCATTGGCGTCGATCATGGCCACTTTGATACCCGCCCGCCAGACCTCGGCATAGACAATCGGCAATTGCGGCTCGCTGATTGTCTCGCTGGCGCGCGTGCTGAGGGTGACCGAATTGCTTTCACTCGAAGGTGAGTCATCGCTCACGATGGGCGCAATCGGAACGGGCGCATCTTTACGCGTATCGGCGGCACGCAGATCGTCGGCCGGATTTTTCCGGCCCGGCAAGCCCAGCACATCGGTCATCAGCCGTTGGGCGGGCGATGCACTGGCGGGCGCAGCAGCAATTGGAACGGCCATGGCGACTAGCGGTCAAATACACACATGACCACATCGTTTGCACAGACCGTGCCATCCGCAAAACTATTTATTAATCAGCGGCCTGACGCCTTTCACAGGCAAAGCTTGCCGCCGCGAACGGCAAACGCGCACGGCACCCGGATCATCTTTGCCGCCCGCCCTCCCCCAAGTCGGCGCTGGTGCTACGGCGATCAGTGGCCTTCGGTGGCCGGTTCCAGCGTCTGCCACAGGCATTTGCCTTTGCTTTCCTTGGCCACTTCAGCCAGCACACGCTGGTGGTCCGCCAGTTCTTCAGGCGTTGCCTTGAGCAACCGCACCGACGGCCGCGCAGCGCGGCTGGCCTGATCGCGATGCCGGGTACCGGTGAAATCCATCGCCAGCGAGTTCTGCCCACGCGTCATGGCCAGATACACTTCGGCCAGCAGTTCGGCGTCGAGCAATGCGCCGTGCCACTGGCGATTGGAGTTGTCGACGCCAAACTCGTTGCACAGGGCATCAAGGCTGTTCTTGCGCCCGGGCCGCATGTTCCGCGCCTCTTTGAGGGTGTCGATGGCCTCGCAGCCGCACAGTTCGAGCAAACTCGGCAAACCCACTTTCGTGAGCTCGTTGTTCAAAAAGCCCACATCAAACGAGGCGTTGTGAATGATCAGTTGCGCGTCACGCACAAACTCTACAAACTCGCCGGCCACATCGCGAAACTTGGGCTTGTCCGACAGAAACTCATCGGTCAGGCCGTGGATCGCTACCGCCCCGGGATCGATCACCCGCTCGGGGTTGAGGTACACATGGTAGCGCTCGCTGGTCACCTGCCGGCCTTGCATCACAACGCAGCCGATCTCGATCACGCGATCGCCAGTGCGCCAATCCAGCCCCGTGGTTTCGGTGTCGAGTACCACCTGCCGACGCGTGCTCATGCGGCGCTGCCACCGGCCGCGCGGCCACCCACGGCCCGCCCGGCAAGACGCGCCTGCTCCAGCCCGGCACGCGCCAGGGCATCCGCACGTTCGTTCTCGACGTGGCCCGCGTGCCCCTTGACCCAGCACCACTCGACCGTATGCCCCGCCGCGAGCGCATCGAGCCGACGCCAGAGATCTTCGTTCTTGACCGGCTCCTTGTTGGCTGTTTTCCAGCCCCGGCGCTTCCAGCCGTGTATCCACTCGCTGATGCCTTTTTGCACGTACTGCGAGTCGGTGTACACCCGCGCTTCGACCGGGCGCTTGAGCGCCTGCAGCGCCTCTATTACGGCCAGCAGTTCCATACGGTTGTTGGTCGTGGCCGGCTCGCCGCCGCAGATTTCCTTTTCAGTCTCGCCCATGCGCAAGATGGCACCCCAACCCCCGGGGCCGGGGTTGCCGCTACAGGCGCCGTCGGTGTAAATGTCGATGGTCATTTTTCTGTGTTCCGTTGCGTACGGGTGGTGGGGCTCAGGGACACGGCGGCCTTGGCTTGCGCCTTGCGGTCGTGCCATTTTGGCGTAATCAGGCGCAGTCCATGCTGGCGTTTGACCGCCTGCACGACATAGGCCGCCCCCATGAATGGCCAGGCATTCGCTCCCCAGCGGTCCATAAAGGCGCTGCGGCGCAACCATTGCTCATTGGCAAAAGGCGGAGCGTAGCATCCGAGCACACTGGTCTGGTACTCCAGCCCCAGCAGCGACAGCCATTCTTTGAGTCGCCAGAGCGCAATGTACTTGCCGCGCCAGGGGGGTAGCGCGGTGCGCCCGAGGCGCCGGCGGGTGCCCCAGAGGCTCATCGGATTAAAGCCGCTCACCAGCACCTGCCCTTCGGGTACCAGAACGCGCTCGACCTCGCGCAGCACCTGGTGTGGGTTGCTGTCAAATTCGAGGGTGTGCGGCACCACTACCAGGTCGATGCTGTTGCTGGCAAAGGGCAGATGATGCACATCGCTGAAGACATCGACCCGTCCTTCGGCACGCACGTCATCACTGTAGAGGCGCAACGGCATGCGGTTGCTGCGCAACAGGTCGTGCGCCGGCAGCGACAGTTGCACGGCATTGAAGCCGAAAATGTCGGCCACCAGCGCATCATGCGTGCGTTGCTCCCACTCAAGCACATATTGCCCGGCGGGGGTGTGCAGCCACTGCTCCAGACCTTGAATTGACATCGTGCGGGATTAACCGAAAAATCGTGACATGAATACTACCAAGCGTGATGCCCCCATGACTGCCGTGACCATCCTTTCACTGCCCGCCTTCAACGACAATTACATCTGGGTGCTGCGCAGCGGCATGAATGTCGCTGTCGTCGACCCGGGTGATGCGACCCCGGTGCTTGCCTACCTTCGCGAAAGCGGCGCAACGCTCAGCGCCCTGCTGATCACTCATCACCACGGCGATCACATAGGCGGGATCGACGCGCTGATCAAGGCTGCCAATGCGCCGGTACAAGTGTTCGGACCTGCCCGCGAAAGCATCCCTGGCCTCACCGATCCGCTCCAGGGTGGCGAGCACCTGAGCCTGCCGGCACTCGCCCTGGAACTGGAGGTACTTGCCGTTCCCGGCCACACCGCCGGACACCTTGCCTATTATGGTGCAAACCTTGGCACCGACGGCGCGCTGTTCTGCGGCGATACCCTGTTCGGTGCCGGCTGCGGTCGCCTTTTTGAGGGCACAGCCGCGCAAATGCAGGCCTCGCTGGCGAAAATCGCCGTGTTGCCAGCGCCGACTTGCGTGTACTGCGCCCACGAATACACGCAATCGAATCTGGGCTTTGCGCTGGCGGTAGAGCCTGACAACCCGATAACCCGGCAACGTGCCCACACAGTGGCCGAGCAACGAGCACGAGGACTTGCCACCGTGCCCCTTACGCTAAGCGAAGAGTTGGCAACCAACCCGTTCTTGCGCTGGTCCTCTCCGGAGGTCATTGCAGCCGCGACGGTACAACTCGGGCATCCTCCAGAGGATAAGGTTCAGACCTTCGCCGCCATACGGCGCTGGAAAGACGGGTTTTGATCGGCGAAGGTGATTTGAACTGCTATTTCGCAAAACAAGGCGCACCCGACCCAACGCGGTGGCGCACTTGAGTTCGCCCGGCGCGAGTCCTGCTGTTCCGTTACGCGCTGCCCGATGCCGTGGCACTTGTGGCTGACGCTGGCGGGTAGTTCAGCAGTACCAGTTCTTGTTCGCCAAGATGGCGCCACTGCCCGTTATCCAAACCCAGCGCCTGCAAACTCAGATCGCCAATCGCCACTCGGCGCAACGCGACGCAATGATTTCCGGCGGCGGCGAGCATGCGTTTGACCTGATGGTATTTGCCCTGCTCGACCACAATCTCCAGTTCAAACTCGGCGATTGCTCGGCAATGGGTGGCGCGCAACGGAAACGGTTCGTCGTGCAGTTTGACTCCCATGCTCAGCATGGCCACCAAAGCCTCTGTGACTGGCTCGTGCGTGACGGCGACGTATACTTTTGGGCACCTGCCGTTTGGGTGAGCTTTGGGCGTGAATGAAGGCCCCATCATCTGAAAGCAGCAACAAACCCGTCGTGTCATGATCAAGGCGACCAACGGGCTGAACATCCCGCGCGCGAAACTGGTCGGGGAGCAAGCTCAGGACGCCAGGGTGATGCGACGGCTTGCGCGAGCATTCAATATTGGCCGGCTTATTCAGGGCAAGATACACATGACGGCGATATTCCCATACGGTGCCCGCAACCTCAAAGACGAGCCCCTGGGGTTCGACCGTCTGGCAGTAGTTGTCGACCACTTCACCGCCTACGCTCACAACCCCTGACGCAAGCAAACCCTGACACTGCTTGCGCGTGCCAAAGCCTTGCGAGTGCAGCAGTTTGTCCCAGGCAATCAGGCTCATGGGTATGCCGGCTATACGCCACGGCGCGAAAGACGTCGCACCTCGTTCCCTTTCGCACTCTGCGTAGTGAGCGCGCGACTGGACACGCCCACCAAGTGAGCATGCGGCACAACGGCAATGGCCTCTACCGCGAAGAGCATCTCAAGCAAAGACAGATAGCATGTCATGGCGTCATTTTATTCCTCTGCCCGCGCTATCCTGCCCAATTGACCATTCAATCGCCGTCCTACCAGCGCCGACTTGCCGTTATGCCCTTGTTTGAATTGCTTGCCATCCTCACGCTTGTGGTTTTGGCGTGGTTCTGGATCGATTCGCTGGCCGCGCGCGACATTGCAATCGCAGCCGCCCGCCAAGCCTGCCAGGCCGACGGAAAGCAATTTCTTGACGAGAGTATTTCAGTGAAAAACTTACGCGCCCTGCGTAACGACGAAGGCCACCTCTGTATCGGACGAACCTATGAGTTTGAATACAGCGAAACCAGCGACGACCGCCGTCGCGGCAGTGTTGTGATGCTCGGACGACAGGTGATCATCATCAATACCGGGTTGGTACGGGTGCACTGATGGCACTACCCTCCACGGTACACAAGCTCTGTTTGGGCATTTCGGACATGGATCGCGCCTATTATGCCGAGCATACCCTGACGCTGGCCCGCCACCCGTCCGAAACCGAAGAGCGACTGATGGTGCGCGTGTTCGCCTTTCTGATGCACGCCTCGGATGCGCTGGAATCGGGTCGCGGCCTTTCCTGCGTTGAAGACCCTGACTGGTTCGAGCGCTCGCTTACCGGTGAGATGCTGCACTGGATAGACGTCGGTCAGCCCGATCTCAAGCGCGTGAAACGCTCGCTTTCGCAGGCACGACAAGTCACCGTGCTAAGCTACGGCAACAGGGCCACCGATGTCTGGTGGGAAAAGGAGGGCGCGGCCATGCGCGGGCTCGAGCGGGTGCGCATCTACCGCCTTGACGCCACGGCTAGCGGAGCGCTGGCAGCCCTCGCCGCGCGCACTATGAATTACCAGTGCATGGTGCAAGATGGCGAGTACTGCATCGGTACCCAGAGCGGAATGGTACAGATACGACCGCAAACGCTCGTGTAAGCGTCCCCCTTCGAGGGCGATCGCCAAACGCTGACCGAAACATCTGGTAACAAGCACCGCGCGACTGTCACACTGGTGAAAGATAGTGCCGGTACTCTTCGCGGCATGTCTGTTGAATCCCACGCCACTTCCGCAATCAGCGGTCCTCTGCTTGAGGACGTTTCTTTACTCGCCGACAAACAGTTGGAGGTCACTACCTCCACGACTGGTCAGCGCCGCTACCGGATCGCCGGCATAGCGATGGCTTGGTGTTCGTCGATGGCCGAGGCGGTCAAAATTGGCTCGATCCTGCAGCGCATGGACCGAGCCGCCGCGTAGGCCAAATTTACTCGCTGACCGCTCCGCTCAGATAGTACCAGCGCCCGTCATCGCGTCTGAAACTGCTCACTTCGCGCATCCGGCCCGCACGGCCATTGACCTTGTAGCGAGCGATAAACTCGACCAGTGCGCAGTTAGGCGCTGCTTCTACTGCGATCAACTCGTGCCGCAGCACCTCAAGACCCACCCAGCGGATCACGGCAGCACCCTCTTGAGCGATGGTCAGCGGACGGGTATCAGGGTGCCAGGTGGCGAGTACATAATCATCCAGCCCCATCACATAGGCACAGTAGCGCGAGCGCATCAACCGTTCTGCATCGGGTTCCGGCAAACCGGAGTGCCAACGTGCGCAGCAGTCGCCATAGGGCACCCCTAGCCCGCAGGGGCAGGCCTCAGCAGAAGCGCGGCGCTTCACTCGTCGCGTGCTCGCAACCAGTCTTTGAGGTCAGCCGCCGCCATGGCCCGGGCGAATAGCCAGCCTTGCCCTTCATCGACGCCCAGACCTTTGAGCAATTCCATCTGAGCTTCGGTCTCAACGCCTTCGGCAATGACGTCCAGCTTCATGTTGCGGGCCAACTGGGTGACCGTCGCAGCAATTGAACTGTCGATAGTCTGAGTCGTCAGCTTGCCGACGAACGCCTTGTCGATCTTCAAACGGTCAACATCGAGTTCTTCAAGATACGAGAGAGACGAAAACCCGGTGCCGAAGTCATCAATCGCCACGGCGATTCCCCGCCGCTTGATCTGCGCGATTTGTCCGGCAATATCATCGTCCGGCCTCATCGCCATCGACTCGGTAATCTCGAGTTCCAGTAGCCCCGGATCGACCTTGCTGTCGGCCAGCGCGGCGTCGAGCATGGCAAAAATGCGGGGCTGCGCAGTTGTGCCACCGATAGATTCACTGCCATGCGCAGCGGATGTCCGGCTTCCCGCAAGCGGACTGCCTCACGGCAGGCCATGCGTAGTACCCACTCACCTATCCCGACGATAAGCCCCGAGTGCTCTGCCAGCGGAATAAAGCACTCGGGCGAGACATACTCCCCCTCTTCCGTCCGCCAGCGCAGCAAGGCTTCGACGCCGACCGTCTTGCGCGAGACCAGGTTGATCTGCGGCTGATACACCACATGCAGGTGCTCACACTCAAATGCCGTACGCAGTTCGTCAAGCAGGCGCACCCGCTCACGGATGTCGTGCAACATGTTTCCGGAGAAATAGCAGTAGGGCGATTGGCGCTGACGCTTGGCGACTTGCAGAGCGATATTCGCATCTTTCAACGCATCACTGCCGGAACCATCGGCATCCCCAAGGCGCAGGATTCCCAGCGTGATCTGAACGCCGGCCTGCCGATGCTCAACCGTAAGCGGTTCGTTGACGACCGCGAGTACAGTTTCGGGGGCAAGATCAACCTCCAGTCCAAGCAACCCGAAGGTATCACCACCGACCCGGGCCACCGCTGCCTTGCCGCCGAATTGCTGGGTCAGCCGTAGGGAGAAGGCCTGCAGCAGTCGGTCGCCGTAGGCATGTCCGAAGGCCTGATTCAGCTCCGAGAAGCGATCTATATCAACGAGTACCAGTACCCGCGCATCAAAACCGGGGGCCTGGCGTGCTTGCTCTACTAATCCGGCCAGCGCTACCCGGTTGGGCAACTGGCACAGCGCGTCTTGATAGGCCGACGCGCTCAATTGGTTGAACATCCGGATGTTGTCGAAACAAGAGGCGATGTTGTTGCAGAAAACTTCGATCAGCTTTTCATTGATATCGTCCAGAGGCTCGGTGAGATCAAGGTGAACCGCCATATCTTGCCCGGTAGCACTGCCAAAGAACAGCACCGTCGCATCACCCTGAAACTGCGAGCGTCGCTCAGCGAGACAATGTGCCAGCAAATGCCGAACATGCTCGTTGCTCAACTGGTCAAGCGGCCGGTCAATCATGTCCTGATAGTGCCCGGCGGCCGCGACGATGCGTGGACGCCAGCTTTCATCCTCTGTGCTTTGGTGGGTCTGGGCACAGACCAAACCTTCCGGGCTCACTTGCAGCAGTGCCGCCAACTGTGTGATCACCCCGATGGCAAAGTCATGCAAGCCCTGAGCCGCCATCAGGCGGCTGCTGGCGGCAAGGATCAATTCCAGACCCCGCCGACTGGCGTTGATGGCGTGGATTTGCTGATAGGAACGAACCGCCGAGGTCAGCGAGGCAAACAGCTTGTTGCGTGTCAGATCGCTTTTGGTTTTATAGTCATTGATATCGAAATCGCGAACCGCATCGGTTTCAGGTGCGTAGCCAGGCTGCCCGGTGCGCAAGATGATGCGCACCTCCTTGAGATCGAGTTCCCGCCGAATGGTTTCAACCAGCTTGAGGCCAGAGTCGGTTTCCTCCATCACGACATCGAGAAAAATAACGGCGATACCTTTTTCACGAGTCAGCAGTTCGCGTCCTTCACGACCCGAATAGGCATGCAAGAACTCTATCGGCCGACCCAGAACAAGCATATCGCCGACAGCAAGCTTGGTCGACAGCGTGAACATCGGGCTCGTCATCGACAATCAACACGCGCCAGGTGCGCGTCACTTGCACAGCAGGCTGTTCAACTTCCTCGGCGAAATCGATCAGTTCATCTTCCATGAGTACTCTCTCCTCGTGCAGATCGTCGGCTGCCTGCTCCCGACATTATCGTAGTGATCTGACCCTGCCAAGACGTGCTTTAGGCGTTCTTGTGCGAGCGCAAATTGTTCGGACAATCATTACCCTATCAGGCGGTGCAGGGTTGATTGCAGGATGCGTGCATCGTTGCTGGCACGATGACGCTTGAGATCCATCTCGGCAATCACAGACTGTTTCATACTGCCCCAGCTCCCGAGATATTCAACGGGCAACACCCTAAGGACATCCTCCAAACGAAATTTCGGTGAGCAACCGGCCGCGTCATAGAGGCGGGCCAACCAGTTGGAATCGTGAGACCAGGAGTCGGTATAGACGGTCATTCCCGTGCAACAGCCGATTCAAGTCTGCCGCCACCTCGAGTGCCGTGCGTCCGTGCTCGTGCAGCACCTCACGGGTAATACCATGCACCGCTTCGGCCGAGGCATCCCAGTGTGTCCAGTCTGACTCAGGTCGAATCAGCGTGCAAAACAAGGCACCATCAGGTAGCACCAGGCCAATCTCGATGGGGTAACTGTTGGCCGCAAAGCCGGACGCCTCAATATCGATAAATGGTCGTGGCAGTGTCAGAGTCATTGGTCGGGGCTCGGCGTGGAGGGTGGAAGCACAGTGTCGGATAGGTGACTGGCGGACTCGGCCGAACGCTGACGGCGACGACGCTGAGGTGTGCCAAACAACCAAAGAAACAAAGCCAAGGGCCCCAGACCATAAAAAAGAGAAGGTAAGCAGCCCCGCCACCAGCGAGGCTTCGGTGGCGGCCATCAGGATGGTCACGTACAGCCAGGCGATAGCAATGATATACATGGTCCTATTGTAGTCACGGCCGGTTCGTAATCCTCAGGTAAGCATTGGCAAGGACAATTGCCGCACTGCACCAATTTTGTCACTACAATCCGAGGAGATGAAAATGCAAAAAGTAGCGCTGGTAACGGGCGGCATGGGTGGCTTGGGTGAGGCAATCTGTATCAAGCTGGCAGCCCTTGGCTACAAGGTAGTCACCACACACAGCCCCGGTAACAAGACGGCCTCCGAGTGGCTGCGCGTTATGAATGACATGGGCTACGGCTTCAAGGCCTACCCGTGCGATGTGGCCGACTTCGATTCCTGTGCCCGCTGCGTCGCTGCCGTGGAGAAGGAACTGGGCCCGATCGAGATTCTGGTTAACAACGCTGGCATCACCCGCGATATGACGTTCAAGAAGATGACCAAGGCGGATTGGGATACGGTCATTCACACCAATCTTGATTCCGTGTTCAACATGACCAAGCAGGTCATGGATGGGATGCTCGCACGCGGCTGGGGCCGGGTAATCAATATTTCCTCTGTCAATGGCTCCAAGGGTGCCTTTGGTCAGACCAACTACGCGGCAGCCAAGGCTGGTATGCACGGCTTCACCAAGTCGCTGGCGCTGGAAGTGGCCAAGAAGGGGGTCACCGTCAATACGATTTCGCCGGGATATATTGGCACCAAGATGGTGACGGCGATCCCGCAAGACGTTCTCGATAGCAAGATCCTGCCGCAGATTCCCAATGGTCGGCTGGGAAAACCGGAAGAGATCGCCGGCTTGGTGGCCTACCTGGCGTCGGACGAAGCGGCATTCGTGAACGGAGCAAACATAGCCATCAACGGCGGTCAGCACATGCAGTAGAGGCACGGGTGTCTGCCCCCAATGGGCGTTGATTGGGGGCGCTACTTGAGCCTGATTTTTTATTGTTACTTTGGGGAGCAATCATGGCAAAGCGAGTGGCATTGGTGACGGGTGGTATGGGCGGCTTGGGCACGGCGATCTGTCGCGCCCTCCATGACGCGGGGTTTGTGGTGGCGGCAAACTGCCTGCCCAACTTTGCCCCGGCAGCCGAGTGGGTGGCCAAAAACAAGGCCGAAGGTTATGAATTTCATGTGGCTGAAGCCGATGTATCCGACTACGACGCCTGCAAGGCGATGGTGGCCAAGCTGGAGGCAGCGCTGGGCCCGGTCGACGTGCTGGTAAATAACGCGGGTATTACCCGCGACGGCATGTTTCGCAAAATGGAAAAGTCGCAGTGGGATGCGGTGCTGTCCACCAATCTCGATTCGGTGTTCAATGTAACTCACCAGATTCTTCCCGGTATGGCAGAGCGTGGCTGGGGCCGTGTGATCAATATTTCGTCGGTCAACGGCGTCAAAGGCCAGTTCGGCCAAGCCAACTATGCCGCCGCCAAAGCCGGCATCCTCGGCTTCACAAAGTCGATCGCCGCCGAGGTAGCCAAAAAAGGCGTAACGGTCAATGCCATTGCTCCCGGCTATATCGGCACCGACATGGTCATGGCGATCAAGCAGGAAGTGCGCGATTCCATCATTGCCACGATACCGGTTGGCCGCCTGGGCAAACCCGAGGAAATCGGTGCCCTGTGTGCCTATCTGGCGTCAGATCTGGCGGGATACATGACCGGTGCAACGCTGAATATCAACGGCGGCCTGCACTTTTGCTAATCTGCGCGCTCCGAGCGGCGCTGGCTCAAGCCAAACGCCGTCTCACCAGCGCCGACTTGCCGACATTTTGCCGGCAAACAGCCGCCGCACAGCGCACAGGAGCCGCAGACCATGGCCGTCCGACTCATCAAGAAATACCCCAACCGTCGACTCTACGACACTCGTACCAGCACTTACATCACCCTGAGTGATGTGAAAAAACTGGTACTGGAGCAGGAATCGTTCACGGTGATTGATGCCAAAACCGGTGACGATCTGACTCGCAGCATCCTGTTGCAGATCATTCTCGAGGCCGAGGGCCGCCGGCGCGCCGATGTTCTCCAGCGACATGCTGGCACAGATGATCCGTTTCTACGGCACGGCGACGCAAGGCGTCGTCGGTCAATACATGGAAGGCAGCATGCGTTCTTTTCTGGACATGCAGGAGCAGATGCGTGACCAAGCCAAGACTCTCATGGGTGAGAGCGCGCTGAATCCGAACGCCATGTGGCAACAGCTTGCCGGCTTGCAGCCAGCACCCTGCAAAAATGATGAAAGCCTACGTTGATGGCGGCCAGCAATTGACGCAGCAGATGCAGGAAATGATGACAGCGCAATGGCGCTCGCTCTTTGGCACCGACACCAGCGGAAAGAAATAAATGACAAAAGCAAACACCAAGGCCCGAAAAATCTCAACTACGCCTACGGTCGGCTTCGTCTCGCTCGGCTGTCCGAAAGCAGCTTCCGATGCCGAGCAAATTCTTACTCGCCTGCGCGCCGAAGGCTATGAGATTACGGGCGGCTATCAGGATGCCGATCTGGTGGTGGTGAATACCTGCGGCTTCATCGATGCCGCCGTTGAAGAGTCACTCGATGCGATTGGCGAAGCCCTGACCGAAAATGGGCGGGTCATCGTAACAGGTTGCCTGGGGGCGAAAAAGACGCTTCCGGTGCGGGGATCGTCAGCGGTGCACCCCAAGGTATTGGCTGTCACTGGCCCCCATGCCACGCAAGAGGTCATGGAAGCGGTGCATGCGCACTTGCCACCCGTGCATGATCCCTTTATTGATCTGGTGCCACCGCAAGGCATTCGACTCACGCCCGAGCATTACGCCTACCTGAAAATCTCTGAGGGGTGCAACCATCGCTGCACCTTCTGCATCATCCCCAGCTTGCGCGGCGATTTGGTCTCGCGCCCGATTGGCGATGTACTGAAAGAAGCCGAGATACTGGTCAACGCTGGCGTCAAGGAACTACTCGTCATCTCGCAAGACACCAGCGCCTACGGCGTCGATGTTAAGTACCGCACCGGTTTTTCGGGAGGGCGCCCGGTCAAAACCAGGCTCTATGATTTGTGCAATGAATTGGGCAAATTGGGTGTGTGGGTGCGCCTGCATTACGTCTATCCGTACCCCAATGTCGACGACCTGCTGCCTCTGATGGCCGATGGCAAAATTCTGCCCTATCTGGATGTGCCGTTTCAGCACGCCACCCCACGCATTCTCAAGCTGATGAAGCGGCCCGCCTCCGCCGAAAAAGTGCTGGAACGCGTACGCGCCTGGCGCGAGGTGGTGCCCGACCTGACCATCCGCAGCACTTTCATTACCGGCTTCCCTGGTGAAACCGAGGCCGAGTTCAACCAACTGCTTGATTTTCTCGACGAGGCGCAACTGGATCGTGTTGGTGCTTTTTCATACTCGCCCGTTGAAGGCGCGACCGCCAACGAGTTGCCCGGTGCCTTGCCTGAAGAAGTCCGCGAAGAGCCCCAGATGCGACTCCTACCTCTTCAGGAAGATATTTCCACGCAACGCCTCGAAGCGAAAATCGGACGCAGGTTGCGCGTACTGGTCGACGAGATTGATGAAGACGGCGCAATGGCCAGGTCGGAAGGCGACGCTCCCGACATCGACGGCCTGGTTTACATCACCGACGGCCATGACCTCGAGGTCGGCGAATTTGCCGAAGTCACCGTGACCGACTGCGATATTCACGATCTGTTTGCCACATTGGAGTAGATGTCGTGTCTGGCGATCCGCTACTGGCGCGGCTAAGCGAGATTGTCGGTGACACGCAGGTACTGACTGGCGCTGAAGATGTCAAATCGTATGCCACGGATTGGCGAGGCCGATACTTTGGAGTTCCGCGCGGCGTGGTTCGCCCCGCTTCGACGCAAGAGGTTGCGCAAGTGGTGCGCTGTTGCGCTCAAGCGGGTGTTCCGATGGTCCCCCAGGGCGGCAATACTGGCTTGTGCGGTGGCGCAACGCCCATCGGCAACGAGGTACTGATCAGCCTGACGCGACTCAATCGGGTACGTCACACCGATCCGCTCAACAATGCGATCACGGTAGAAGCAGGCTGCCCGCTCCAACGAGTACAAGAGGCGGCAGCGGATGCCGGTCGCCTTTTCCCGTTGTCGCTGGCAGCCGAAGGCACGGCGACGATAGGCGGCAACCTATCAACCAATGCCGGCGGTGTTCAGGTTCTTCGCTATGGCAACACCCGCGATCTGACGCTGGGACTTGAGGTCGTTTTGCCCAGTGGTGAAATCTGGGATGGTCTGCGTGCTCTGCGCAAAGACAACACGGGCTACGACATGAAGCACCTTTTTATCGGTGCGGAAGGCACACTTGGCCTCATCACGGCAGCCACGTTAAAGTTGTTTCCACGCCCAAAACATGTCGTTACCGCCTGGGGATCAGTCAGCTCGCCAATGCAGGCGGTTCAACTGCTCGGCTACCTGAGAGATCGGGTGGGCGATTCGGTGACCGCCTTCGAACTGATCTCGTCGGTATCTCTTGAACTGGTGATGCGACATATTCCGGGCAGTCGCTTGCCCCTCGCCGGCCCAGCCCCCTGGCAATTTCTTGTCGAGTTTTCAAGTGCGGGCGAAATGCTCGCCGAGGTGACAGACGCCTTTCAAGAGGCAATGCGAGATGCGCTGATCGGGGATGTCGTGATTGCCGGCACGCTGACTCAGGCACAGGCGTTGTGGGCGATGCGCGAGAATATTTCGGAGGCGCAAAAGCGTGAGGAGTCTCCATCAAGCACGACGTATCGATGCCGATTCCTCGCATCGCTGAGTTTATTGCGCGCGCCAATGAAGCGTTGACTACTACTTTCCCCGAAATCCGTATTGTCTGCTTTGGTCACATAGGTGATGGAAACCTGCACTACAACCTATCCAAACCTCGTGGGCAGGGCAATGAGGCGTTCATCGCAGCCACTCATCAGGTCAATCGTGTCGTGCACGATTTGGTGACTGCCCTCGGCGGCTCTATTTCCGCCGAACATGGCATCGGGCAACTCAAGCGCGAGGAAATTCTGCGCTACAAGTCGCCAGTGGAAATGGAGATGATGCGCGCCGTCAAATCGGCGCTCGACCCGCAGCGATTGATGAACCCGGGCAAGCTTTTCGCACGCAAATAAAAAAACTTCGCGCAGCTCTTTACAGACCAATGTTCCCCCGTATAATGCGCGCTCTCTTGTGGGGGTATAGCTCAGCTGGGAGAGCGCTTGCATGGCATGCAAGAGGTCATCGGTTCGATCCCGTTTACCTCCACCAAAACGATACGTCCCTATCGTCTAGAGGCCTAGGACAACACCCTTTCACGGTGTGAACCGGGGTTCGAATCCCCGTGGGGACGCCAGAATTTGGCGTATTAAATCAACGGCTTAGCTACTTCGGTGGCTAAGCCGTTGTGCTTTGGGGCTACCCCGGGGCTACCGCGTGCATTCGGTAAGCCCACTATGCCCGTTGATGAAAATGGCCCGTCAAATTACCAGCGCATGCGATTCGGTCTTTATGGACGGTCGAAAATCGCTATCGTGATCTGAAATTCAGCGACTGGTTCCAAGTAGTGGCATCGTCACTATCGAACCTCTGCAGCCATTGCCCCTTCGTAAGTCGATGACCATAGCCGCCTCATTGCGGCCCTACAAGGTTTGAGCCATGAAGTGGCGCACGCGACCGTAGCGGAAGCAGCGCGAACAGGACAGCAGACATTCACGTCCTAGGTAGCCAGCGCTGCGCGGCTTCATCGCGCAGCGTCCGTGTTGACCGAGGGGTTGGGCGTCAGGTGCGCGCCACGCCACGGGCAATGTTTGATCTCGATATGCCACGAGCCTCCATCGTGAATGGGGATGCCATACGTGCCCTTGAATGGGGATGCCATACGTGCCCTTGAATGGGGAATAGAAAATGATGTTGTCCGGGCAGTCAGCGGGGTCAGCTGTTGCTCACAGCGATAACCAGCCCAATAACACATGGTTTCGCAGCAGTGCTCTCTTGAGACAGGCGCGGTCACTGGTCGGCTTTCCCGAATAGAGTACCAAGCAAGCGCTCGGATTCACGCAGACCCTCAGCAGTGAACGTAACGGCCTTTGCTTTACCCACTGGGTCCGTGATGTAACCCTTTTCGTGCAGCCGCGCCAAAGCGTCCCAATCAAAGGACATCCATGCTCGTGCGCCATCGTGAAGGCCCAAGTGGAGAAGTGCCAGGACGGCGTTGTCGATGCTGTCTGTATCGAGTTTCACGGCGTATCTCCTGACGCACAACGTGGAAGTGAGCGGGCTTTGCGGCTTTTTGCGAAGTTCCGCGTGGCGTCACGATCTTACACGCCACAGAACGCGTCGTTTGTGCGACGCGAATCAGTAGCGCAGAAATTGAACTTTGGGTCGAATTTATCCAAGCGATGCGTCTTGCCATCTCTGATGTTTTTCGTCTTTCTTTTTCAGATTGACTTTCCGTCATCAAACGAATGAAACGGGGCAGCAACAATGGAATACCCGCAAATACTGCGAGTAGAAGTAGCCCGACTAACGCTCCGCACATGACGGGGTGGCTAACGAGGCTGTAGAAAAACTCGATAATTGTTTGCGCTACCCGAATTGCGGGGGTCTCTTGACCACTCCCCGCTTGCCGATCGGCCCGCAGAGGGCGTTTGACGAGGTCGATTTTCTTTGGGCGTCATCGGCAAATTTCCGAACAGGGTTTTTCTACAGCTTCAACGTGGATGTGAGGGGCGCTGCGCGGCTTCATCGCGCAGCGTCCGCTTGTCTGTAGGGTTAGGCCGCTGGTATTTCAGCGACTGGTGAGCTTGAGGAGGGTGACGTCCCATGCATTGCTCCATTGAAGCTTGCGCTGCGGCATTTCGTTGATGCTCAAGATGATGTGTGTAAGGTCGCAATGCGCAAGCCCTCCCTCAGACTCGATCGAGTGTTTGTAGCACTGAACCAGATCATTGAGTGACCCAAGATTGCTTTGGCTGTCAGTGCGGGCATAGGCGCCTGACTCGTAGTGCTTGAGCGCATTGTCAAGCGACTCTTGGCTTACGTTTCGCATCTGAAGCAGTTGGTCAAGCCCGCCGATAAACATACTCGGCAGGCTTTGCAGGGTGATTGGCTTTTGGCCCTTGTAAAGGATAAATTACAGTAGCGTTTCTTCGCTCATGAAAATGAAGGTCTGCTTTCTGCTGAGGCGAAAACAGTTGACGTACCAGTTGCCGAGCGGTGCTTCTGTGAGCCCAGGTTCAGCCAAGTGCTCTTTGCGCAGGCCTACGACCGTTTGAACTTCGCCTGTGCACTTCAGATAAATCATGGCGCAAGCGGCCTAACGTGAAGCTAACCGGACTGCGCGGCTTTTTGCGCAGGTCCGCTCGACTGTAGGGTTAGCCGTCAAACACAAGCAAATGATCTTCATTGTTTCTGTGCTCTTTCAAGGCCTAGAGTTGCAGCCTGAACAAATCGAAACTCGAACTCTTGTGCCTGCTCGTGAAGTTCCATTTTCTTGGCGGCCTGGTGAAGACTATGCCAAAAGCGACCTCCTGTTTCAACCAACTGACCTGCAGCCGCAATGGATTCCAGCGCTAAGCCAAGCTCGTTATGAGAAAGGTACTTGTCGAATTCGGTCAGCAAGGCCGAGAATTCAAGCGAAGGACTTGCTTGCATAGGCAGGTCGGAACGAGCATTGCGCAGAAACGTTTCGATCAGTTTCCAGTTCTCCTGTAGGTCATTGCCCATACGAAACCCTTGATGGCTCACGTGGAAGTGAGCGGCTTGCAAGGCTTTTTGCGCAGGTCCGGTTGAGCGCAGAGTTAGGCCATGCCAAATCAACGGCTTTTGGACCGAACAGCATACGTATGCATTCAGTCATGAAGTGCATCCTCAAGTTCTTCGAGAGGATCATGGTCATCAAATAACATATATGACATTCGCCAGGAATACTTGTGAACCTTCTGCGGAACTTTTTTGCGTTCGCAAACGATGTATTCGTGCGCGGTTTGAACAATGGCACCAACTTTGCGATGGATGTGGGCTGCGCCCCTACGTTCAATAATATAGGCATCAAAAGACACAAACATCTTGTCAAATTCTTTCGACGGATATCGGCGTTTATTTGCAGAAAGAGCTTTGTCGAAATCGTCCCACGCCGAGATAAAGCACTCGGCGAGTTGATCTGCGCGATTCATGTCGATCATTGTGGGTTACTCAATTTACGAAAAAGCCTAACGTAGAGGTGACCGGCGCTGCGCGGTTTTATCGCGCAGCGTCCAGAGAGCGAAGCGAACGGGGCCGACCGCAGGGTTAGACCGCAGTTCAATGCAGAAATAGCTCAACATGGTCTTTTTCCTCGCGGCCGCCGGGGCAATGGGTTTGAATGATTTCCAACAGCCAGTCGTAGACCGTAGAACCCTCATTTCTTCGGGCCGCAGCTTATTGTTCCTCAACGTGAGCGACATTAGTTGGGTGGCAACGCTCAAGACGCAACTGGAGTTGGCGAATGGTTTCCGCATACCCAAGGCGCTGGCTCGATACTGTGTGGTTTAACCACGCAATCACGAAGCCATCTTCCGGCGTGCCGAAACCGCCACGCAAAACATCATTGAATGCGTCGAGGTTGTGGCCCCAAGCGGTGCCGTCGAGTGCTCTTTCTGCGAAGTGCTGAAAGAACCCCTCAAGGGTGCTGAACTGCAAGCCATCGATAAGAATAGTGGGCTTCGGTGTCATGCGGTCTAACGTGGAATTAACCGGACTGCGCGGCTTTTTGCGCAGATCCGGTGCATTGCAGGGTTATGCGTCAAGCGCAACGTATCTATACGTCTCATATTCGCCCTTAAATACCTTTTCAATCGCCGCGCTAAGTCTTTCGCTAAATCGTTCTGTCACTTCCGACGCGCGCATGTTGTAGTGCCTTTTATAAAGGAATCCGGCGGAGCAGAGCGTTGGGTGCCTGACTAATGGGGTTAGATCTCCACTCAAAACATTGGTGCTCACAAATCTGAAATCTAGGAGGCTTGGAAACTGGGCTAGAAATTCCAAATCTTTGAGAGGAGCACAGATATTTAGACGGCGGTTTCAATGACCAAGTGCAAAAAGTGAAGCGTGATGATGCCTGAAGTCAAAAGCGTCTGCAGAGAACAATTCGGCGGGACATTTGAAGCCGAGGGATTTGCGCGGACGCGTGTTCAATTGCCAAGCAACGGCATCGAGCTCATCTTGAGTGAACGCACTCAAATCAGTTCCCTTGGGGAAGTACTGTCTGAGCAGGCCGTTGGTGTTTTCGTTGATGCCACGCTGCCATGGGCTGTGGGGATCAGCAAAGTAGACGTCCACCCCGGTGGCCTGGCTCAAACGCTGGTGTTCAGTCATCTCTTTGCCCTGATCGTAGGTCAGCGAAAGCCGCTTCTGCGCCTCGATGCGATTGAGCACATGGCTGAAGCCACTGAGCGCGGATTCGGCACTGGCATCCTCCATCCGAGAGAGCACGGTGAACAGCGTGGTGCGCTCCACCAGCGTGCCAATCGCCGAACGGTTGAACGCGCCTTTGATCAGGTCACCTTCCCAGTGGCCCGGCACCAAGCGTTCGTCCACTTCAGGCGGCCGGTCATGGATGCTGACCATAGCGGGAATACGACCACGCCGGTCTTCGCCACGCGCCCGGGGGCGGCGCTTGGCATGACCAAAGCGCAACCAACCAATGACCTCGGTGCGCAACTCACCACGAGGCATTGCGTAAATGGCGGTGTAGATGGTCTCGTGCGAAACCTGCAGGGAGGGTGTATCGGGATGCACAAGCGCCAGTGTGCCAGCAATCTGCTCCGGCGAGTATCTCGCCTTGAGGTAGTGGCAAACCCGCTCCCACAACGGCGTGCCAGGTCTCAGCCGACGTTCAACGCGTGGCTTCGTCGTGCAGGCCTGCGCGCGCCGGTGCGCTTCCTCACAGCGATACCCTCCCGCCAGCAGCGGTCGCCCACGCGCTCGCTGCGACTTCGGTCGAACCCATCCGTTTCGCTTCAACTCACGCGAAATCGTCGATGCGCACCGTCCCAACCCCTTGGCAATCGCCGCCGGTTTAACCCCTATCGCCAGTTGGGTTTGGATCAGCGTCCGCTCTTCAATGCTCAACTGCTTGTAGTGTTTTCCCATGCAACATTTTCTCCCGATAATGTTGCACTTGGTTTTTGAGCGCGCCCTATCTTCCCAGGCTGATTAATTTCCGCGACACACTCAGACTAGTCTTGCTCATTCTCGATGGGAGGCGAAACTCCCCAGCACGAAGCTTTACGCACCGTTTCTAAGTCAGGAGCATTCCAAGCCGCTGCGACCCAATAAAAGAAGTCTTCATTCATCAGATCAAATTCATCGAATGTTGGACCATCTCCGCCAAAGTTAGCTCTATATGTCAGCTCAAATAGTGTGCGATCCTTCAAATGTATGGAAAATGTTCGATTTGAACCGGTAGGTACATTGCGACAGTTGTATTCCCTTGTCATGGGCCACTTCTGTCCCCCAGCTTGAAAAACTTCATAGTCGCGAGTGCGCCACCTTGCATACCACACCCCTTTCAATTTCTGTGCAAACCCATTGCACTGCTGTGGCTTTCGCGAAAGCCAGCGAATTCGTCCTGTACCGGAATCTGTATCAAAGTCCAACGCCTGCCAACGTCTGGCCCAATGGTCGAGAATAATGATCATTGACCAACACCAAGCGCTTTATTGATTCCCTTTTTCGAGCGTCCCATAGCCTATCGTGTCAGTCTTGCATCTGATATGGTTACCGAAGAAATGGGCGTGAGCCTTCTTATCCTGATTGGGCAGTCTTCGCCCAACACATTGTTTATTTGCTTTGGGTAGTTGAGGGATAACTAAGGCGCATTGAGAAACTCATTTACAGCTGCCATAAAGTCGGCTGAAAGGACATCAGAATCTAGGGTAATTTTCTTCGAAATGAACCTACTAAGCATCAGATCAAAACCATGCTTTACGTGTTCCGCCAAAAAGCTGCGAATGCTAGCGCCGCCAGCCTTCCAAACACCGACCGGCATGTAAATGTCAACTGTAGCTGCGCCCGATTTGGTTACTCGGACACCTGCGCATCCAGACTTTTCCCAGTGCCAGCCAGCGCCATCAACGCGCAAGACATAAGCCATTTCACGAAAATTCGGACCGTACCCACGGCAGCACTTCTCCGCAAAAAGTTTGCGCAGTGTCAGGCTGTAAGGTGATACCGCTGCGAACGCTTCACGGTCGCCCATCTGGCCGCCAAGCGTTATGTATTCATGTCTGGTTGCGGTCAAGGTTTTTTCCTTTTCCCTGCCCAATATTCGCGGTTCTGGACCGGACTCTATCTCAACCAACTCCCGCTCCTTCTTCAGCATTTCTCGCCTTGGTCCCCTCTCTTCAAACACGACATATCCTCATCGATTTGCTTCCTTGTAAAGCGTTTCCTCGGATCTTCGTGTTGAATACGCCGTGCTTACGAAACGGTCTGTTCTTGTCGCATTTTTTGTACCGCGTTGCTAAGCGATAATCGGCAATATTGCCATGGGGCTGCTGCACCTCCCGTTATGCATGAGTGCCCCATCTCTGCCCACCGGATTGGTGGATTTCATTCAACGATTTCACCTCGCACATTTACTCGAATGCTTTCACCCGAATAAAACGTTTCCCGTTTATCGAACTCCCCTGTTGCACAGAGGTCATTGCCTTTCACACTCCAGCATGCGCCAGTAGCGTAGACATGAACTGCATAGCCGACCACTGAGCCGTCGTCATCAACAGACTTTCCAAGGATCGCAGCAAGTTGCCCGCTTATCTTGGCCAAGGAAGGTTCGGCTGTCTGTACACGCACCTTTTCGTAGAACTCGAATTCTGCTGTTTGTCTAGTCATGCCGCAACCATGCCTTCAAAAGCGCCTAACGTGGAGGTAACAGGACTGCGCGGGTTCATCGCGCAGCGTCCGCTCGACTGTAGGGTTAGACCGCGCGGATTCACAAAGTAAGTGCAACAAATCCTCCGAAAGAAAGGGGAGCTGAGATACTCGAAGCATCCCGATCCGACCAAGAAAGAGGATGCCATGAAGACTAAGTACCACCAACTCACCCAAGAGGAACGATACAACATAACGGCATTGTTGCGTATGGGCCGCAGCCACTCTGAGATCGCCAGCGAACTTGGGCGTGACCGCAGCACCATCTATCGGGAATTGAATCGCAATGCGACTTGCCACGATGGGCACTACCGAGCCGCGAAGGCGCAACAGTACTCAGTCGCCAGACGGCGACGGGTACGCCGTAGGCCGCAGTTCTCCGCCGAACAGATGGGCGAGGTGAATACCCTACTGAAGAAGAAATGGAGTCCGGAACAGGTGTCCGCCGTGTTGAAGCAACAAGGCGTGGTCAGTATTAGTCACGAGACGATCTATCGGCATGTACTGAAGGACAAGAAGGCCGGCGGGCGGCTGTACACGCATATGCGAATCATGTCGAAGAAGGTCAGGAAGCGCTACAACAGCAAGGATTCGCGGGGTGTACTAACGGGCAAGCGGCACATCAGCGAGCGCCCAGCGGACGTAGAAAAGCGTCTTCAGGTGGGGCATTGGGAGGGCGACACTGTCATCGGAAGCGACAAGCACGCCTGTGTGCTGACACTCGTCGAACGCTGTTCGGGCTTTGCCGTGATCAAGAAACTTACGGCGCGTACCGCAGATCAAGCCACCTGGGCGGCAGCCAATGCCATTGCACAGCACCGAGATAAGATCAGCACCATCACCTTTGACAATGGCACCGAGTTTCACAGCTACAAGGTGCTGGAGGGGGTCTTCCCAGTGAAGTGCTACTTCGCTACGCCCTATCATTCCTGGGAGCGCGGTAGCAACGAAAACCTCAACGGCTTGCTCAGGCAGTATCTACCCAAGGGCACCTGTATGAAAAGTCTGACCCAAAAACAATGCGATTGGATCGCCCACGAATTGAACACCCGACCACGCAAACGACATGGCTACAAAACCCCTTTCGAGGTCTACCATGCGTCTTGAGATTTGTTGCACTTCGCTGTTGAGACTACGCATCAGGTCCGTTCCGAACTCACTTGTGTAGTAACCAGCAACCACCTTCATGATTGAACGCCATGCCCAGTTGCCCTGGCGTGATTGATATGTACCCTTCATGGACGGAGTGATAGGCTTCATCAAGCGACATTTCTTTAAGCCAACAATCTGTCCACATGCAACTCAATGCAACAACAGAGGCTTCCAGCTTGCCTGCAAGGAGTGGATGTGCAAGGTCAAAGCTCTTTGGAGAGCAAGCTGTTTGGTCGCGAGAGAACCAATATTTGAATGGAGCCATCTTTTGCCATTTTCGCTGGTCACGTTGAAGAAGATATTCCCAGCGCTCCGCATGTTCTGGAAAGAATGACTTAAACAACTGAGCCATCTCATGCCGCATGTGATCGCTCATGATGGCTAACGTCCGAGCTCAGGGTCGCTGCGCGGCGCTCTATCGCGCAGCGTCCCCTGGAGCGAATTGTTGGGCCTCATGTCATTCCGCTCCGTCCGCCGTGTGACTTGAGGACTTCCATCATTCGTTCATCACGGTTGCTGTTCGCGATGTCCAGTGGCGTCCAACTGTGAATATCGATCGGGTTGGGCTCGGCCCCGGATTCCAGCATGAACTGAACGAAGTCATGCCGCTTATATGCAACGGCGTGTGATAGCGAGGTCCGTCCTCGTTTGTCTTTGTTGTTGATGTTAGCTCCAAATTGGAGGAAGACCCTCGCTACGTCGATGTGTCCCTTGCGCCCAGCCCAGATAAGGCCAGTAAGATGGTTTGAATCACGGGCCTCTGGATCAACGCCTGCCTGTAGCAGTGCTGCGACCTCAATGGCTCTGCCGGTACTACAGTGATTAAAAAACTTCTGCCCAGGCTTGGTGTTCATGAGGACCAACGTGGAAGTGAGCGGACATGTGCGGATTTTCGCGCAGGTACGGCCAACTGATGGGTTCGGCGTCTTGTCATAGGGCACCAATGCGCTGACCAATCAGCATGACTGTGGCCTTGAATGGCGAAGAGCCTGCATCTACAAGTGCCTTGCTAATCTGAACGGCAGCTTCGTCAGAGAGACCAGCTATTTGGGCAAGCATCGCATGGAGCAGCGTGCACTGTGCGCTCGTACAGCCCGGAAGCCCTAAACCTTCCCGAAGCCGCGTAAGTAGCACACTACTCTCGGGATAGGCGGAGAAGAAAGGGAGCGCATGCGAAACTATTGTTTGCGTGACGTCATGCTCAAGAGCCCCTATATCTGAAGTGCCATCGACAGGCCACCAGTGGTCTAGGCGTTGTGGCATCAACCCACCAATCCTTCGTGTTATTGGAAAAAGGGCAGAACCCGGATTTGATGGAAACGCCTTTCCCGCCCAGAACTCGAAAAGCACCCTGGAAGTAATAGCCACGTTGATCGTAAATTGACCTGCGTCCTTAGAGCCCCACTGACTGGCCTGAAAGTTAACGACATGGAACAAATCATTGGACGGCCTGAACAAGTGGTTCCCGCGCCGATTGAACCCCATTACCTTCAATGCCTTTAAATGCGCAGCCTTAGATATTGTCGCAATAGCTGTTGTGGTGGCGGAGTGCCTCATTGCTCTGTTGACGCCGAACGTGGAAGTGAGGGGAGCGACGCGGCTTTATCGCGGCGCATCCCCTCGACTGCAGGGTTAGCAATCATGCAATACGCTGAAGCCATTGCTCCGAGACAGCTTCTACCCAGTCTGTAAACTGAGTAATTCCATTTATGGTGTAGAGGGTATATTCGGAATATCCTTCAAGAGGCTGCACATTGTCAAACGAATGGTCGTGCGCAAAAAGTAGAACTCTTCCCGTCGCGATGTCATAGGCAGTACAGTCGCCGTTTGCCTCTAGAGCAAAAGTTCTGTATTGGCTTGAATCAACGGTTGGGGTTCTTCCATCGTATGCGAGCGTCTCGGTTATGTAGTCGTCCCAATCATTGAAACCAACAGAAAGTGCATCTTCACCGAGCGCACAGTTTAGGTTGAGGAGAAATGTGTCCTCGGGCTCATTCCATCGCTCGAGAATACCTCCAAAACCCTGTAGCAATATTTGGTGGGTTGGATGAATCGAAATGCTTGTATCAGCTTTCAGGGGCAGCACAGATTGCCACCCCAGAGAATTGCCTTCGTCATCAGTCCAACCAAGCAAGAGGGTCTTGACGTCTCCAATACTTAGCTCCGTGATTCTGGCCTTTTGCAACAACGTCGTCAGAGTTGGATAGGTTTGCTGAAATTGATCAGATAGGGGAAAGTGATCGCCATATACACCTAGCATCATTCTTGAACTGATAGTTTTGTCGCGAGGAAATGCCCAAGGCACACCCTGCGCAAAATCATCGTAGTCATTGGCCATGAGTTTGATCGCTAACGTGGAGGTAAACGGGCTGCGCGGCTTTTTGCGCAGCTCCGCTTGATCGTAGGGTTAGAGGTCGTCGCCATAAGACTCACGACACTCAGTAACTAATGCTTGAAGCAACGATTCAGGATGGATGAGCGCCCCACTTGAGCTAGGTGCAGGAAACACTGCGACAACCTTTTTTTCTTTTGCTAGCCCAGGAAGCCACTTTTCCATGAAAGCCGCAAGATCAATTGCTTGAGGCTCGCAATCAACCCAAATGTCTTGAGCACAAGCCGTAGCGTAAGCAGGGTGTGGCCAGAAGGGAGCCGCCTCTTGCCCTTCGGTAGCTAATGTCAGCACCCACCCTTCAGAATTGCGAAGACTCCAAACCTCTTCCCAATCGGCAACACGTTTCACGAAGTGTGCCAGGCGCGCTTCGATGGACAAGCGTGAAACAGACTCCAATTCTTTCTGGGAAAGTGGATAGGTCACGGGAATAGACCTCTAGCGTGGAAGGGAGCGGCCTGCGCGGCTGTTTGCGCGGGTCCGGTGGAAGGAGTGGTTCGGCAACAGCATGGCTGCATTACGCTTAATGTAGTGGTTTAGGCGACTATCAAGCCCCGCAAGCTTGAAGAAGTGTCGATCCAAGCGCTCATACCACTCTTCGCGCCCACCCTGTAGCGCAAGCGCTAAGTCGTCTGTGGCGATCGCCGTTTTTCTTCGGTCTCGATAGTTCTTTCCTTCCTGAATAGCTAACCCACGTTGAAATACTCGAGCGTGTGCTTCGGCGGGGATTTCTCTCAATGCCTCAAGAGTTTCATCATGTCCCGCTTGCTCATTAAAAAAGAACTGATCAAGGCCACCATTGGAAACTTGGGCGTCGTAGACGCCCACAAAGTAAATGACCTGCCAAGGTCTCGGTAGTAGCAGGATCGTAGCGACGTCATTCAGCTGGAACGTTTCAAACTGATCAAAGTGGCGCCACAGAGCTTTCCAAGCAGCCTCGAAGTAGCTACTTCCATCGAGATCTTCTGGTGTGATGTTTGGGGCACTGCCGAACTTGACGAGATCAGTTTTCTTCATGGGTTCCTTTTGGGGCCGAACGTAGAGTTGAGCGGGCTGCGCGGCTTTTTGCGCAGCTCCGCTCGGCTGTAGGGTTAGGCCAACGGTTCATATTATGCGCACAAGAGAAAGCCATCAGGTTTCGGTTGATGTGTGATCTCTTCGTTGCTTGAACAATCGCACTAGTTCGACAGCAAGCCAAGCGATTGGTGGAGTCAGCAATAAGAGTGGAAGTAGCCATGACTTGTTATTGACGTAAGGAACCCTCGCTGTGACCGCGTGAACAATCAGCATGGAGAGAAACATTGTGCCAACAACATTGACTCGATGACCGTTTCTTGAGCGATGGAACACTATGAACGGTGCGAGCAAGAATGCAACCTGCACTATCGGAACCAGGAGAACAGACATATCGCCGTGAGCTAGTGCAGATCGCGAGTACGTGGCACACGCCAATAGGAAAAGTATTTGGCGAGTGAGTGACACGGTGGCCTAACGTGGAGCTAACCGGCGCTGCGCGGCTTTTTTGCGCGGTGTCCGGTTGAGCGTAGGGTTGAGCGGTGTTCGCGCATTTCAATAATTCACACCGGAGTGGCTATTAGCGGACTGGTACTGTTTCAAAATCGATGCCAACTATGTTGGCGCCATTCAGGTGTATTTTCATTCGATTAGACACAATCAAACTGAATATGGCCCCTCGGTAGGAAAAGACATGCCGGTTGGCCACTTCGAGCGGGTTAAATACCGGCTTAATGGGCCAACCTTCTTCATGCATTAGGCTTTCAGTTGGATTCAATACGTCACCAACTACTGGAATGTATAGAGCGTAATAGGCTAATGGTTCCGAACTGTTGCAGTAGACCCCGCAATCGAAGAACTCTAGCTCATCAAGGGGGCCACGATGTCGCTCGAATATTTCGCGTAATCTCGGGGAAACTAGGTGAATTGAAATATTGCAGTTCAGATAGTCAGTGGCATTCCCGTCCCGCAGATCAAATTCAAGTGGCACCCACTTCCGTAGAGGACCGTCGCCAAATTCCGGAATCGCTTCGCCAGTCAGTTCTGTACGAAGATATGCAACGCCATGTGACGCGGCGCCAGAATGAGAGATAAGCCAGTATTTCGTCATGCTTTGCTGTGCCTCGTCAAAGAGAAGCCTAGAAGTGAGCGGCCTGCGCGGCTTTTTCGCAGGTCCGCTCGACTGTAGGGCTAGGCATCTGATCTAGCATCGCGCGATGACTTTTAGCTGTCCATTGATATACCAAACACTTCGCCAGATTCGTCAAACTCAACGGCGAGAATGTAGTCGGTAGCATCTTCATCGACCGTGTAGTCAAAGACCGCAGCATAGTCATCAGAGTCAGGATACAAGCCGATTCTCTTCAGATACAGGGCTTTAAGCAATTGATCGACCCCGAGACTTTCGGCATCTTTTGAACCGAAGTATTTCTCTCGCTCTTCGTCACTAAGCTCATCGACATGGTGAATCAAATAGAGGCTGCTTGAGCCCTCAGAATCATCAGCGAAGTCGGTCCTAATTGCGCTTCTAGCGCTTGAATCAAATCGGACTGCATCGATGACGAAAGATTTGACCGTATCCAACAAGGACTTTGTCATTTCTCCGCCTTCGACGTTGACGTCGAATCGCACAGTGCGACCGGCCAGTTCAAGAGAGAACTCCCAGTAGCCGTCAGTGTCTGCGGGAAAGTCAAGTGTGCCAACGACGGGAAGTGAGAATTGGGTCATTGCAATTGCTCTCCTGTAAGTGGTCAGTAAAGTGGAAAGATGCCTAACGTGGAGGTAATAGGACTGCGCGGCTTTTTGGCGAGTCCAGTTGACCGTAGGGTTAGCCAACATGCTGCACTGGAATGACTGCGCGATAAACAACGAACCAGCAGCGCCTGCTGGTGAATGTGACTGCGGTGGCACTAAAGCTGACACAAGATGGTGGCGAAGAATTTATCGTCGCGCTTGTATTCGTGGTGAGGCGCTGAAAATCTCTCTGTTGAGATGGTTAGAGATTTTATGTCTGCCTCGTGGAATATGCGCCAGGCCGGAATGCGACCGGAATCGCTGGTGCCGCCGATTTGGTATGCCCGCAACGCCTTGTGGCCCTTTTCGTCTATTCCATAGGTGTGAGGTTGAACAATGCGAGGATGACCATGATAGATAAAACTGAGCAGCGACTTACCTTTGATTGCATCGCAAATAGTCATGAACGTCTCCTCATGTTGGCTAACGTAGAGTTAAGCGGGCTTCGCCGGCATTTTGGCGAAGCTCCGCTTGAACGCCGGGTTGGGCCTCAGTCTATGCATACTCGGCCAGGTCCCTTGTCGCGACGCCCTTGGTAGAGATACTTAAAGCAGCCAAATGGATGATTACTGACTCTACAAACGCCGCGCACAAGACCATTGACATCGGGCTTGTTTCCGACGTCCAGACAACCACCTAAACATTCCGATTTGTCAGTGCATTCCCTTCCCCATCTTGATAGGGTGTATCGCACCTTAGATTTCCTCTAAGCCCACCACGTCTCCAAATGCCGCCTCTTGCGCGGCATTGATCGCGACTATCCGGGATGCAAGCTTCCTCTGGAGCATGGGATCTGTTGTCCCAAGTGCCGCCTTCTGCTGAGCACGTTGCACGTGCCTTGACAACAAACGGTGTGTCGAGTTTGCAGTCGAATTCGACAAGATTTGTAATGTCAAGTTCTCCGTCAGTCATGGTGATAACTTGACAATAGGATGTTCTATTGCGAATTACGTAGTCTGGGCGTGCTTTTCCACCTAGGCCAGGTATTGCGGTAAACACTCGTGTATCTTCGATAGAAAAGGTGTCAGAAGCTTTTTCAAAATAGACAGTTCTTTCAGTAATAGTGTCTTTCCCAGAAAGACGGCTCCTTAGCCATGATTCACCGGTCCATCCGGTATTTGCGATCAAAAACTCTACAGAAACCGGTAAGCCATTGCCTGCCTCAACAATTACGGTTGAGGCAGATGTTTGTAGCGGTAGCAATGCTAAGGATAGGGCTGTAAGAAATAGTCGAAGCGTCATTGTTGTGGCCCAACGTGGAAGTGAGCGGCCTGCGCGGCTTTTCGCGCAGGTCCGCTCGACTGCAGGGTTAGCGATCATTTGCGTTGAAGCACATTTCGTTTCGACGACAGACAATTGCACGGTCAACTTGCGATTGCCACTGACTTTGGAGTGATTTGGGAATAGGAATTTCGCCTACAAAAGAACCCTGCCTTAGCTCTCTCGCCAGGACGTACATGCTCTCTTCACTTTGTATCGCCAAGTAATAGCCATAAATTGCCGAGCCATTAGGGAGCTTTCGACAGCCCATGATTGCCGAGGCGCGCTTAGCGTCTTGCTGAAGCTTTGGTTCGGACAAGAAGTCATGCGGACAGGCCGCCTTTATTGGTTGGCTTATGATCTCCAGCAATTGTTTTGCAGGGGTATCGCTGCCCTTTGGGATACCCGGGAATGCCATTAGATGAAGCGTGTCTTTCCAATTCTCTTTGGTCTGGCCATCAGGATAGAACCACGCTTGATAAAGCCCTGGCTTGTTTTGGTCCCAAGCCGCAGTCATGGGAAATCCATCGGGTATCGGAAAGTAGATCGTGTCTTTAACCACAGGAATTGAACCCCATCGTTTGACCCCTTTCATCGGGTTTTCTTTCTGAGGCGATTCTGCGTTCGAATGAAAGGAAGTAAGTAGCACAACAACAAGCAGGAGCGGGTTCAGGAATTTCATACACACCTTTCGGTTACTCAATGATGATCGCTAACGTAGAGTTGAGCGGGCTGCGCGGTTTTTTGCGCAGCACCGCTCGAACGCCGGGTTAGGCCACGGCTCACAGAGATTTGTAGCCAGATCGTTTCTAACGACAAAGATCATATTCTTGAGAAGACTTTGCTGTTTGGCTCAGTCTATAACCGCTATCAAGCAACCGAACCGCTTGCGCGCCAACATAAAACGACTTGATGAATTCGAAGTCTCGACGCACAACGTACGCAAAGCAAGTTGCCAACTTAATGGACCTTTCGTCAGCGCCACCACACCCAAGGCTACCGGGTAGCAAGCGATCGCCTACTGGCCCTCCAAAGTGAACGGTGATGGAATGAGGATTTTGCATTGCGTCGGCGATGAACTTTACTCGACCATTCCGTTGGGGCACGGTACGAACCTCTATAGGTTGGTTGGGTTCGCAGACGATGTAGTTGGTAGCTGGATTGACGTTCGACAGCTTCTCCAATACCTTGATTTCGGGCGTATCACACAGCGCTGACTCAATTAGCTGAATGTTCTGCTCCAACATCACTGCTTCGAGCAACGCAATAAAGTCGCTTACTGTCGCAAAGTAGTAGGTATCTCTCTTTGGCCTGCGCCTGGCGATCATGGCAATTCGGGGCCTAACGCCAAAGTTGAGGGGGCCGCTTTAGCGGCTCCCGCTCGAACGCCGGGTTCGGCGGCTGGAGGTTGAAATGTGTAAATGCACACCGGAAATTAAGACGCCATTTTGCGGGAGGTTTGGATGCGAATGGCCCGCACCGAAACCGTACAACTCGCCACACGCCGACGGCTGGTATTGGGTGCGCAAGAAAGGATGGGGCGACGAGTACGATGATTGGGTGCCCGCGTTGTGGCAGACCGAATACAGATCTTGGCGCTCCGCGATGTTCAGCGGGATACCTGACAGCGAAATGATTGTCGGTGACATGCTTAAGACGCCGAACGCAGAGCTAACCGGCGCGGCTTCATCGCGTCCGGGTTGAGCGCCGGGTTAGCCCGCAGAAAGGCACGGAATGAAAATGTCAATGAAGTGGCACAGGGAGTGCCTGACGAATTTGAAAGACTCACTACAACGCGAGGAAGCTGAGCTGGAGCGGGTTATCGCAAGGGTCGAACGATTGCGCTCGCATGTGAAATTTTATGAGCAGCAGATTCAGGACGCCGCCGATAAGCGCAAGGACGGTTTTGACAGCGACAAATTCGGCAGGAAAGTTGCGCATGCGCTCTAACGTGGAAGTGAGCGCCCTGCGCGGCTTTTTGCGCAGGTCCGCTCGACTGTAGGGTTAGACGGCGTTCTAGCGTGAGCTGCGAACGAGGGCGACCACACGTATTGCCGCTCCTTGGCGTTGATATTCAACATTGAGCTCCTTAAGGCGACCTTCAATTTCGACCGAATGATCGATGGTTTCAGGTTTTAGCAGTGCCCCGCGCGGTTTGATCTGCACAGGGTCTATCTCAAACCATTCCACAGCAAGCTTCGGGACCGGGCCCCACAGACTATCAAAATACTTTTCCGTCGCTGGGCGTAGAGAGCCTTCCAAGACCTCAGTAACGTCCACGAATTTGATGCGGTACGAATGGGAAATCGTAACCTCGCGGAGTGAATCGAGGAGCCGATCCCATTTCGTATTGTTCAGGAGACGCGCCGAGAAGTCGCGGGCAATGATCCGACGAGCACGCTCTTCGTCTTTCATCAGTGCTTCATAGGCCGTTGGTTTGGGCACTGCTACTCCCTCTGAGCCGTCTAACGTGGAAGTGAGCGGCCTGCGCGGCTTTTTGCGCAGGTCCGCTCGACTGTAGGGTTAGCCGTCAATTGCATGCGCAAGAAACTCAGATGTAGCGGCATTGACTTCAAAACTTAACACATCTTTCTGAACAGAGAGCCCATCTTTCTGCAGACGCTGCACGCAGGACAATATCGCAGACTTTACTTGTTGTGCAATGTATTCCTTGCGTTGATGGGGCGAACGTGGTTGCCAGGCGGTTTCGGGAATTTGTATATCCACGGTGATGTATCGCCTCGCCCGCGCGAACCTCAGCCGGGCCAACCCTTCCTCACCGAATTTATCCAAAGATCCATCGATGCGCAGCACGAGGGCATATTCGTCGATTGCACTGCAGTGCGTAGAAGAAACGTGTTTATCTAAGGCTCGACGCAAAGCAACCAGTGTTGGGCGAAAAACATCGGCTTCGGGACCGCCTACTTGTGAACCGACGGAGATGAATGATTGCATGTGTCGAGACCTGAAGGCTAACGTGGAAGTGAGCGGGCTGCGCGGCTTCTTGCGCAGGTCCGCTCGACTGTAGGGTTATGCGTCATCGCCGAATAGCCAAGTGGGATAACACGCTTGGATTTTTGCGGCGAGCGCATCACTACTGAGCGATATCTCGGCGTCCTTGATTGGAAGACCCAATAACCAGCGCACATGCGTCTTCAATGAAGGAACATGAAACTCGTGCCGAGCAGGCATGTAGGCCATGTGCCGGTAGGTACTTTTTGCGTTGGACTTCACAACATCTTCGCAGACAAGAGGCCACTCATCGAAGGAACGCCCGCGCAAGTAGTAAATGGAACTAGCTACAGCGTTTGGAAGCCAAGGTGGTTTTCCAATGGCGGCAAGTTCGTAGACGCCGGAAGGAATAGGGAGCTTACGATCACAAATACCAATCGTCGAATAGAAGCGCCCAGCTTCACAGTCAAATTCGGCGATAAGCATAGGAAGCTTTCCATTGTTGTCGCGATAGGCGAAAACCTTGCCACGCGAACTAAAGCGATCGCGAAGATGGTGAACAATTGCCTTGTGGTGTTCGGGAGGATTACGCATGGCGTGTCTCTGACGCATAACGTGGAAGTGAGCGGACTGCGCGCCACTTTGCGCAGGTCCGCTCGACTGTAGTGTTAGAGCGCGGGTTCATTTGGAAGCACTCGCACCGGACCCCAGTTGTATGGCCCCCAACACAATAGCGAGGCTAGGACGCCAAGAATTGAGTAAGCCAAGCGCCAGTTTAAATTCGAACGCGCCAAGCGCAACTAGATTCGCGAAGGTGAGATACACGAGTAAGCCACCGATTGCGCCGACGGGCAAAACGAATCGAAGTTGTTGTCGTGCACTAAGTCGCTTTTGAACGCAGAGTACATGCAGTGGCACGACAAGAATCGCAACAACGACGACCATGATTGGATAGCTTACGACAGCGGTAATGAATAATAGAGGCGCAAAGGTAACGCCTGCAACGATATGGGTGAATGCGGGAACTGTCAGGCAAAGCAAGAGTAGGCGGACAGCATTTGGCATGAGCGCTCTAACGAATAGCGTTTATCCGCCGCTGAGGGCGCGAGCATGAATCACGGTAGGTCATAGCGGCGGATAAACCTTGTTGGACTGAACCGCCGAGTGGGCGGTCGTTATGGGGATTGTAAGATTGGCAGAGGGGCTATCGAGGCAGAAGCATACCGCTGAAGTCGGCGGAGCGTGGCCGACACCACCCAATCGCCGTCCCACCAGCGCCGACTTGCGGATCGCGACGTCCAGAGCGTCACAGAAATCGGCGTAGGCACTGCCCGCGGCCGTGGTTGCACCTGCCCACCCTGACAGGCATCACGCTGGCGCAGGACAGAGCAACCCCGCCTCATGCGACCGGCGGCCCCCGTGATGAAATGCCCCGCAGCGGGTACGAGGCCGGCCCCGCCCGTACACGCGGCAACGCCCCGCACACCACCCGATGGCCCACCCCGCACAGCGGGCAGCGCGTCCAATCCAACCGCATCACGCGCGTCATGAACAGCGCCACCGACTCGATCACCGCCGGGTCCGGCGGCGGCAACCCCAGCGCCGCACGTGCTGCTGGCAAATGCACACCTTTGCGCGAGGGGGCCAGCAAACCGTAGTGCCGAATGCGCTTGAATCCCGGCGGCAACACATGGAGCAGAAAGCGGCGCAGGAATTCCGTAGGCGAGCTTGCGTTCCTGGATCAGGTAGAGCAGGTAGGCTTGCAGTTGCTCGACGCTGAGGGTGTCGGGCGAGCAGCGGTAGTGCTGGGCCAGCTTGCACACGCAGGCCAGGTAGGTCTCGCGAGTACGCACAGCCAAGCCGCGCAGCACCATGGCGTCGTGCATCTTCTGTCGAAGGGGTGTCATGTCGTTCTCCTCGTGGTGTCGGGAACATTCCCGATTCGAGGATGACACTGGTGCGGCATGAGCCGCTGGCTACGCCGAGCGTTGGCGTTGGCTACGCCGCGATGGTGACCTTGCCCACCACCGCGCAGCGGTTTAGTTCAACGTAGAGTTGAGCGGGCTGCGCGGCTTTTTGCGCAGCTCCGCTCGAACGCCGGGTTAGGGCAGGTTTTCCACGAAGCGCCGTGCTGCCAGCGCCGACTTTTGGGGCCAACCTCTTGTTGCGGCCCGCAGCAAAGGAAGCCTTTGGCATGAGGCAAAGTGTTAGGGTAGGAGAACATCAATATGCCCAGAGGAAATTAATGCTGCGCCAAGACCAACCAATGCTGCCAGAAGAAATGCTGCCCAAACGAAGCGCAACCATGCTGCGACAACAACCATGAAAGATGTAGCTACCGTTAAGGACAACATTCCCCAAGCGCCAGTGGATGCAAAATGTATTACCCAACATGCAGTGATGTAGGCGGCTACTAACGCACCCACTACGGGGAGCAATAGCCAATAGATGGTGTCCCATTCTTTTGGGTTGAGCAGACCCAAAAGCTCACTCCACCTGAATGTGCTTGGGTTAAGTTTCTCAGAGCGGAACAGTCGACGCATATGCCCTAACGTGGAGTTGAGGGGGCTGCGCGGCAGTTTGCGCAGATCCCCTCGAACGCAGGGTTATGCGTCACGGCCTCCAAACCTCGATTTGCCCTGACTTACCTACGGATACCAGCACAAGTTGGGCTCGCCAATCCACAAGAATGAGCCCATTGCTAGCGTTTAGTTTTATGAAGGCTTGTGTGAGTTTGGAATCATCTGGGTCTTTTCCCACGCTAGCGCCGAGCACGGGTATGTTCTGGTCCGCCACGTAACCATAGAGCGTGATGCTGCCGCCTAACGGCAGAGAGAATCCGCCCTTCACTTGTCCAGATACGGTGCTGGACGAAAAAAGCATCGGTGCAGGCCCTGCCTTTGAGTTAAGCAGGTGTTCAAGCTTTTGTACCGGCCCAGGCCCTGCGATTAGTGGCAACCGCTGAATCTTTCGAACATAGACGTTGCGCCAGCCGTGCTGAACGCGATTTGCTTGCTCGAAGTTTTTGAACTCTTTGAGCATCCGCTGTACTTCGGCAAGCCTGTTCTTTCCAAGGAATTCAAGCTGGCTCCATTCATCTTCATGGAAGATGAAATCAGAAGCGCCTGGCTTATCTTTGCCAGGTTCTAGCGAAGCGGTGTCATTCGATATGGTCGGGGTGCTGAAAAGGATGGACTTAGGATCAAGTGTTTGCACCTTTGACTCCTGAGGTGCAGCACCGGCTAAACCAGCAAACGCAAGCAAAGAGGCAAGAAGTTTCTTCATCGATCAACAGGCAATGAAAATTGACGCATAACGTGGAAGTGAGCGGACTGCGCGGCTTTTTGCGCAGGTCCGCTCGACTGTAGGGTTAGATTTCATCGTGGCGATTTGACAAGCGTTTCCCATTCATTTTGGTCTTTCTCGGTGGGGAATTTATATGGGTGAGACTTTTGGAATGCTTGTGCTTCGACTAAATGCAATTGAAGCAATTTCATCAAATTTGGATTTGAGCTATTGGCTGCGATGTCGGAGGCAAGCATAAGTCGGGTGTAGTAGCGAAGCTGTGCTATTTCGAATGCATTGTTGGTTTTGTTCTCGGCCAGTAACTGAACGATAGCGAAATCATGCTTTGCCTCCTTATATTCGCGCCGGAACGTTTCGTTCCAGAATTGCTCGCGGTAGGCATTTTGGGCGCGCTGGATGCCATACCAATAGCCACACGCAGCCACGATGAGAAGGCCAAAAAGAACGAAAGTGAGCTTGAGTATGCGGGACATATTCAGAAGAAATCTAACGTGGAGGTAAGCGGGCTGCGCGGCTTTTTGCGCAGCTCCGCTTGACCGTAGGGTTAGGGGTGACGGTGGACATTGCGAATCTTTTGATAGAGCAATCGAGCCAACGCGAAAATGGTAAAGCACCAAAGAAACTGAAGCGGATAGATGAGCAAGGCCCAACTACCTATTAGGTAGTGTTCAGTTAGCAACCAAGGGGCAAGAAGGAACTCAGCTAACGGTTCTAGAAACCCTCCGCCTCCCATTCCGCCGTGTGGTGACAGGATGAAAATGCCAACCAACATCAAAGGAAAGAATGCGATTGCCGACCAAACAGCTGCAATCTTTAGGTCACGCATTCATCACCCCTAACGTAGAGTTGAGCGGGCTGCGCGGCTTTTTGCGCAGCTCCGCTCGAACGCCGGGTTAGACCGCACTGCGATTACCCTCACGTTTTTGTTTTTCAATGGCCATCGACAGAACAATTAGGGCAGCATTCCATGCACCGAAAATGCCAACTGCTAATAGAAGCTGTGCGAGATTTTCGGAATCTTGGACTGAACCCTTTGCTATTGCCAAAACGACCTCTTTGTTGATTTCATCACTTTGAACGCCCCGAAGCTTTCCCTCTAGCCTTTCATTTGCGGCTGTTCGATTGGCAATTACCGTTTGAACATTGCTGTAAAAATGAATGCAAACAGCGGCCATAAATAATTGTGAAATCAGCACGAGACGTAGCCAGAAAAGCGAGGAACCTGCATTCCAGTTTATCGACATTGCATCCTCTCTCAACTGCGGTCTAACGCAGAAGTGAGCGGCTCGCAAGAGTCCGCTCGACTGCCGGGTTAGAGCGCATTTTTACGGAGAAAGAAAATGGACATTGAAGCACTGGCAAAGAAGGCTGGATTTACGGTGGCAAACGGTAGCTACGGCCTGAAGTTTTCAGGCGGCGATTTTGAGTTGCTTGTGCGTTTGGCGACTGAAGAAGAGCGCGAGGCGTGTGCAAAGGTGTGCGAGGAATTGGCCAACAAGTACAAGAGGCTCAATCCGTACAGCGATTCGGAACCGCTGATGCGTGACTGTTGGGTTGGTGCTGGGCGTGCCATACGCGAGCGCTCTAACGTGGAAGTGAGCGGCCTGCGCGGCTTTTTGCGCAGGTCCGCTCGACTGTAGGGTTGGGCGTCATGGTCAGAACCACCACTTGTAGCGACGTTTGTTCCTTCTGTGAAGCGCTATATCCTCCTGCCAGTCGTAGCGGCGTGGGCCTTGGCCCACCGCGCCAAAGTAGATAAGAAATACTCCAAATATACCGAGACCCGCCGCGAATAGCCAAGGATGGTCGAGCCCACTGGCACCACCGTGAGAAAACACAATTCTCGTAGCAACCCAAATGCAAAGCCCTCCAATCGAAAAGCCAACGAAACGGCGAAACCATTCCCAAAGAGTTGCAAGCAGTCGTTCAACTAACCCCGCAGGAGCCGTTTTGTCTCGTGTGCCAAAGTACCAAGGTATTCCGGCCAGTGCCGCTACAACAGCGATTGCTGTTGCCGTTTCAGCCGAAAGCCCATGATTCAGAAATAAGGCGATGGCCAGAATTCCTACAAAGGCTACGTAGGTCGCAGTGTTCATGACGCCCAACGTAGAGTTGAGCGGGCTGCGCGGCTTTTTGCGCAGCTCCGCTCGAACGCCGGGTTAGACCGCTGGCGTAGAAAAATTGATGCCATTGACAACGCCTTGCGGGCAGTCTTTACGTTTGTGCAGTAAATGCCACGATTGATCTTTGCCCGCTGCGCTTGTTCCTTGAATGCAGAGATACGGATTTAGTCGCGCGATCAGCTTCGCGGCAACGGACGTAACAGCTTGCTGCAATGAAGCGCCCAATGAAATAGTTGAGTGCGACCAACGTGGATCATAGAAAAGTTCTACTGTGAGTTCAATTGCGTTTGTTTTGTCACGTACGAATACGCATTTATTCAACTCGGGTTGTTCTAGTACTAGCCGAGCCATGGCTTGAGTGTCGCCGTTCCATTTTTTTGGCGGATCGTTGCGCCCGAAATGCGAAATGGAAACACCTGACGCAAGAATGCTCTCAAATATTTCCGCTACGTTCTCTGGCGAGGGTGTCGGTAGGTACAGATATGCGATGGGAGTCATTTGAGGTCTAACGTGGAAGTGAGGGGGCTGCGCGGCTTTTTGCGCAGCTCCCCTCGACTGTAGGGTTAGCCATCTGTGACCACACTGCCACGGTGCTTCGTCAGAACAAACCCAATAACTGCAGGACCTAAACCAAGCCACGCGAGCAAGAGATACTTGGCAAGGTGATGTTGAACTGCGGAGAGAAGCCACATTACTAATGCGGTAATAGTTACGTAAGCAAGACCGGTGAGGGTTGACCAAACCACAGGCACTGCGCGTTGCGGGCCAGCAAGCTTTGCACCTAGCCCTGAACTTAACAGAGCGAGAAAGGCCAAACCGAATGAGAGCATCCACAACACTTGAACTGAGCCACCTTTGCCCCAAGCGCGCTCGTATTGGTCAAGCAGGTAAACGCTTGCGGTCGACCAGAGAAGCATAAGGAGTAGCACGGTTCCAGCGAAGAGGATGGCGGTCTTTCCGAACGGGCGCATGCTCGTGATGGCTAACGTGGAAGTGAGCGGGCTGCGCGGCTTTTTGCGCAGCTCCGCTCGACTGTAGGGTTGGGCGGCATTGCTTGGACAAGAAACAAAGCAAATCGTCCCTATTTATGTGAAACGCGTGATTAGTGCGCGCGCCTCAGTTTTCATAGCTTCAAACTGCTGGGCTACTGTGCGCATTTCTCTGAAGCTTTGGATGGGTGCATTTAACACGCCCCGCTCGTTTGCCTGTGAACTCAAACCATTCACTATCTGGGTCAGCGATCCTTCGCCCGTCCATATTGATGAATACTTCCGGATGTTTCTCCTTTATCTCCAGATCGGTCAAGAGGCGACGTGTGTCATTGATAGGAAGCCCCATGGACTTGTGAGCGATTCGCCGATACGCTCCCCACCCCGCTCCAGACACTCCTCTAGAATTGCTGAAAGCAAAGCATATTCTTGAGCTGAAAAATAGTGCGGCGCGAGCTTAATTCTCTTAAGGCGTTTGAGCGCAATCGCAGGTAGAAAAGCGGGGTATTTGCATGCGCTCGTGACAAAGGATAGGCCTAAGTGCTCTAGATTCTGCAAGCCACGCAAGAATTCGAAATTGTCGATTGGTTGGTTCCAATCCAAAGTGCCGAAGATGCTCAGATAACGCAAGGAGGCAGAACCCATAAGCCCAGAAAAGTCGCTTACTCGCCTCAAGTTTTCAAGATGCAAAGATCGTAACTTTGAAAGTCCGGAGAGCGGGGATAAGTCTGAAAACCCAGACACGTATTCCAACACCAACTCTTCCAGATTAGCTAGCTTCGCTAGACCTTCTATGTGTTTTGGACGAAAGTGCGTTACGCGAAGCCTCGTGATTTGGGTGAAATTGCTGACAGCTTCGAACTGGTCAGAGTTTGCTTCATGAAGAGTAATTTCTTCTAAGTTGGGAAGCGTGAGGCACTTTTCCCAGTCTTTGGAATCTTTGCCGATGAGCGCAACTTGAATGGTCGGATCACCTTCGTCAGTGCATTCGAACTCATCGATGAAACGTTCGCGATTGGGTACCACTGTCCAATAGTCTCCCTCACGATCCAAGAAGTCAGCGAAATGGTGTTTCATTGAGTACTCAGCTTAATCATCATGAGGCGGCTCCTATGACGCCCAACGTGGAAGTGAGCGGGTTGCGCGGCTTTTTGCGCAGCTCCGCTCGACTGAAGGGTTAGACCGCATCGCCAGGAGGAAGCTGTGCGCACCGAGCGACAACATGGTTGTACGTTATGCGACTGTAATCATACGTGCACGCACATATGTTGTGGATGTGTTGCATTGCATGGGTAAATCCAATACCTGATTTGGAATGCCTATAACCATAAAACGCAAGATCGCTTCCATTTGCTTGGCGAATATCTTCGTCGAAGAAGCTTTTCAACATCAACCCATTTTGGGTATTTAAAACGTAGTTCGGGCGCGGGATATTGACTGGAGGATCACGAGTGTCACCAATGCTCCATCGGCTATGCCAAAGCTGCTCGTCGCCAGACATACCGATCAGCGCAATTGGGACTCCGGTCAAAGGCGGAATCACGTCGCTTGCCGAAAAAGAGGCTTGTGAACGCACAAATAGAATTCACGCCCAGGGTCGATGACGTGACCAACAGCGATTCGCTCGTCATCCACTGGAATGAGCAAGGTGCTACCGACTTCAAGACGGCGATAGGAAGATCGTGCCATGCGGTCCTAACGTGGAAGTGAGCGGGGCTGCGCGGCTTTTTGCGCAGGTCCGCTCGACTGTAGGGTTATGCGTCATCGCCGAATAGCCAAGTGGGATAACACGCTTGATTTTTGCGGCGAGCGCATCACTACTGAGCGATATCTCGGCGTCCTTGATTGGAAGACCCAATAACCAGCGCACATGCGTCTTCAATGAAGGAACATGAAACTCGTGCCGAGCAGGCATGTAGGCCATGTGCCGGTAGGTACTTTTGCGTTGGACTTCACAACATCTTCGCAGACAAGAGGCCACTCATCGAAGGAACGCCCGCGCAAGTAGTAAATGGAACTAGCTACAGCGTTTGGAAGCCAAAGGTGGTTTTCCAATGGCGGCAAGTTCAGACGCCGGAAGGAATAGGGAGCTTACGATCACAAATACCAATCGTCGAATAGAAGCGCCCAGCTTCACAGTCAAATTCGGCGATAAGCATAGAAGCTTTCCATTGTTGTCGCGATAGGCGAAAACCTTGCCACGCGAACTAAAGCGATCGCGAAGATGGCGAACAATTGCCTTGTGGTGTTCGGGAGGATTACGCATGGCGTGTCTCTGACGCATAACGTAAAGTCTCCCCCCAAATCGGGGAGTGAACAGGTTATTGGACAGAATGAGTTGATTCGCAACTGCATGAATGTAAATCTGATTCCGAGTTTTTCGCCTGTCATCTTGTCCAATAATCTACTACCTTTCCCTAGATTCGGCGGCAGCAGGCATTCGGACAGCGGATTGGGCGAAATTCTGTGCCATGAATAATCGGCAGCCACGGTTAAGCCGCAGCCATTAGGCCGGAGGTGGTTATCCGGAGGGCGTATCGATGAATAGGCAGGACACGTTCCACTTCACTTCAGTTTATGGAGTGATGTAGTAAAAAAGAAAGGCCTCACTTTGAAGCCCTTCTCTGTCCTACCAATCCAGATCTTTCGTCTCGCGAAATCCGCGGGCATAGGCTTCGAAAAACGGGAGTCATAGTCCGGCCCGGAATTTATCCAGATCCTCTTCGTCGTCGCCCATGACTTGCTTCGCTACGGCGATACCTATCCTGATCAGGCCGATGCCGGCCATCAGCGCCATTTTGGCGGGATTTATGCTGTCAAAAATACTCATTTTTGTTCTCCTTGATTGCATCAATTTGTCGTCGCCATTGCCTTTCGTTCTAACTTTTCACGCAAGCTTGTTTGGCTCTTTGCTGCAGTAGCACCAGCGTCCGAGTCGGCTTTTCGCTGTCTGTCACCCTCCTCCGATTGCTCCGGAAAGAATTCCTCCACCACTTCGGCGGCGTCGTCATCCGAATCTTCGAACGCCCCATTGGCAAATCCGGCCCGTGCCGCCGCATCGAGCGCCACTTTGGTCATACCCGGCAGATTGGCGCCGCGCTTCAATCGCCCGGAGTATTACCTGCAAGGCCTCCTCGACACTTTGCCCATCACGCAAGGTGATGTCCGCGTAGTAAATCGGCGTCCGATGACTCATCGTCGTGGTCTTGGCTCGCAATCTCATGCTCAACGGCAAACAAGACAGCCGGTTTCCGACAAGGCTTCGAAGTAACTCAGGCGTGCCGCCAGTGCGGATACCGTTAAAGCCGGTGGTGCGGAAGATGAACGTCCCGGCTTCTCGACTGCGGGGTAGGCTTTGCCTCGGGTGCCGTTGATGGCGATGTTGTCGGTAGTGACCCGTCACCTCAATCTGACGTTCAGCCGCGCATACGGCTTGCATCCTGCCTCGGCCAGCTCACAGCCTTGTGCGCCGGACAAGGCGGGCGTTTCAATGCCCCTTGCCGGTAAAGCGCCGACAGGTTTCGCCATTGCCAGAGCACATGGGTCGCCCGGTGTTGCGGTCAAACAGGCTGTAGTCAGCTCTGAGATTGAGATCCGGATCATTGAACATCAGCCGAATCGGAATCGAAGCGCAGCTTCTGCGCCTTTCCTGACCATTGCGTAGCCGCTCATCCAGACTGTGCTGCAACCAGCCGTCCTTGCCTTGTATCTGGGTCGTGATGGTGAATTGATCGTCCTTCTCGGGGAGCCGCTTGCCGTTTCTTTCAACGACACGACTGATAGAAATCCGCCCGGTAATGGGCGGGTGATAGCCAAACCTTTGATCATTGCTTTCCTGTGATGATGGGTGTTGCCGGCCTCCTTTCCGCAGGGAGACCGGCCACGTTCCACACGCCGTCGTCCGCTGCGGTGGGATGACGGGGCTGTGGTGGGTTGGGGTGATGCGGGATGGGTAGTTCTTGCGGCGATAAAACGTGGTGGGATCAGTCATCAAGAAACGACGACTGCCTGGCTTGCTCAAGGCGTAGCGCGTTTTGAGATCCGGATGCCTGAAGCAGCTTTTCCAGATCGATACCCTGGCTGTCCTTGATCGCTTCCAACTCACGCTGCCGGTTTCGAACAGGGCTTTACTGGCATCGCCCATACGCTGCTGGATCTTCTGCTTCAGCCGCGCCTCGACCTTTCCTGCTCGGCGATGGTTTGCCGGATCGCCACCAGATCAGCGAAGGTGGCGGACATCTCCCGGTCCGCCGATAGGTCGAGTGTTTGGCCGCTGTCCTGGGAATATAAGGCCCGCAAGGCGATTTCCGCTGATTCCGGAACCATCCGCCGGCGGTGGGGTATCCGCTTCCACGTAGGTCCAAAATTCCCGTTCCAGTTGAATCAGCCGAGCAATCAGGGCGTCATCGCGTTTAATGCGATGAATGCGAATCTCCTGACCACAGAGCAGGACATAGACATCGGCACCGGCTTTACCCGTGACGGCCAGTTGATGCTGTACCTGGTACTGCATACCCGGGACGCCGTCTCGCCAGAGCCGACTTCCAAATTCTCCGGTTGTTTTGGATCTGAGAATCTGAACGTCGGCATTCAGAACTTCACGATCGATATTGGCGAGCATGAAACTTTTTGTCGGCATCAGGATGCTGAAGCACCGCATTGATCCGCCGCACTCGGTTGCCGGTACGTTTGGTGTAATGGCTTGCGACAATAGGGCTCCAACAGGTTTCCAAAATAGAGTGGGCTATCCTGGTCATTGGGATCAGTCTTGCAGGTGTTGATCGCGACCCGTTTTGACGAGCCATAGTTCCAGCGGCGATTGATACGGACTGATGCCAACCGCCGCGGCGGCATCTGCTGCCGATGCCTTGGCGCTTACGCACGTCGAGCCAGTCCTCACGGGACAGTTCGTGGGTCTTGATCAGGCGCAGAGCCGGTTTGGGCTTGGTTTGGGATTCAAGATGATTCTGGGTGGCGTACGACGACGCTCATAACGGTCTCCTGTGGGTCGAGAGAACGCCCTGATCAGGAATACTGATCGGGGCGATGGGGCAATAGCTGAAACGTCAGCCAGCGGTGCAACAGAGGGGATCGCGCGGGCAGTTTTGTTTTTTCCATAAGCGCGGTAAAGACTCTTGTGGTTATAGAGAACGCGGGAACCAAGCGAGCCGAAATGGAGCTAGCTAATACCGATGATGTAATGAACGGCCTTTGGCCTGCTCGCCTACAGAGTTAATCCACAGATTTTGTGGATCAAGCCGCCAGCTTCATGGCTTCCCGGTAGGCACGCTTCTTTGATCACCGCACTCCTGACCAAACCAGGCGCTGTCCAAGCGGTAATCCTGCTTACGGCGACGACGATGCTGGTCACAGAATTCCGTCACCCGATTGATTGAGTCCTCAGGCGGTGCCATCAGCGGATGCCAACCGCTGCCTTTGGCACCACCCACAAACAAAGACTGCACCGTTTGTATCGCTTTCTGGTTGGGTTGCTCAGCCAGTGGCAACGCGCTTTGTCCACCCAGCACACTTGACCAGATAGTTCATGGCTTCGAACCTATTTACCTTACGCTCGGCCAGTTGGGCGAACGTTTATGATGAAGGTATCCCACGCCGTCAGGCCCAGACCCAGTTCCCGTTTTACTCCGGGCGGGATCACCAAATTTAGCGCTGTGCGGCACCTTCGCACTGATCCGGCGTGTGAACTGGCGACGGCCAACTGCAAGGTGTTATTGCAGACGACGCGGATGGAGGTGTACTGCGCCGTGGTGGCCAAAACCGCCATCACAGCTTCTCAGGCGAGCAAGAGGTAGGCTTTTTTCGGAATCACCGCCCTTGAGCAGAGTTTCCTGTCTAGTCTTGGCCAGCCATACAGCTTGCGGCCCGATTTAAGGACGCCTGCCGTTC